>NZ_PTIX01000061.1 GCF_002934265.1 Actinokineospora auranticolor | reverse complement strand
CGTACCACCGAGGAGAGGAGGACCGGTCATGCCGCGGACCGATCACGACACCGTGCGGGACGCGATCGCCCTCGCCTGCCGCGCGCCGTCGGTGCACAACACCCAACCCTGGCACTGGCTGGCAGGCGACCGATCGGTCCACCTGATGGCCGACTGGACCCGACGAGCACCCAACACCGACCCCGACGGCCGCGACCTGCTCATCAGCTGCGGCACCGCACTACACCACCTCACAGTCGCGTTCGCCGCCCTCGGCCTACGCGCGGTACCCACCCTGCTGCCCAACCCCGCCGAACCCGAACACCTCGCCGCCGTGACAACCCACCCGCACGAGCCCGACACCGACGACATCGCCTTGGTCGCGGCGGTCACCAGGCGGCGCACGGACCGCCGCCGGTACTCGTCATGGCCGGTCCCCACCGCCCACCTGGACCTGCTGGTCGAACGGGCAGCCGCGCTCGGGGCGCTGGCCGTGCCGCTCGCCGACACCGTCCAGCGGTACCGGTTCGCGCACGCCGCCACGGCAGCCGCCCGCGGGCAGGAGGCCGATCCCGGCTACACCGCCGAATTGGCCACCTGGGCAGGCCGCGGGTCGAGTGCCGTGGAGGGTGTGCCCGCCAGATCGATCCCCGTCCGCACAACCGACGTCGACGGCATACCGATGCGGGCGTTCCCCGCGGGCACCCTGGCACTCTCGCCCACCGGCGACAACGAGGACGACGGTTCGGTCCTGCTCATCCTCGGCACAACCGACGACGACGCCAGGGCACGACTGCGCGCCGGCCAGGCAGCCAGCGCCGTCCTGCTCACCGCCACCGACCTGGGTCTGGCCACCTGCCCGATGTCGCAGCCACTGGAGACACCCCGCTACCGCGCCGAGATCCGCGACCGCTTCCTCGACGGCGCCGGCCACCCGCAACTCGTCATCCGCATCGGCTACGCCCCGACCTCGGCCCACCCACTGCCACCCACCCCGCGCAGACCACTCTCGGACGTGTTCGCCTACCTCCCCGGCATGGCACCGCAACAGCG
>NZ_PTIX01000060.1 GCF_002934265.1 Actinokineospora auranticolor | reverse complement strand
TAGTGCCCTGAGAGGTTAGGAACGCGGGTGGCGGGTGGCTGGCCTGCGAGTGCGGTGTGTCCGCGGTGGTGATTGTAGAGATGCAGCCAGCGCGGCAACGCCTCACGGCGTTCGGTTTCGCTGAGATAGGGGCGGGCGTAGGCCCATTCGTCGAGCAGGGTGCGATTGAACCGCTCTACTTTTCCGTTGGTCTGGGGTCGGCGTGGGCGTGTGCGTTTGTGGGTGATTCCGGCTGCGGTGAGGGTGTCGCGCCAAAGCCGGGATCGGTAGCAGGATCCGTTGTCGGTGAGCACTCGCGTGACAGTGATCCCGTTGGTGTTGAAGAAGGTCTGGGCCCGTGACCAGAACGCGGCCGCGGTCTCCTTGGTCTCGTCGGCGAGGATCTCGGTGTAGGCAAGTCGGCTGTGGTCGTCGACGGCGTTGTGCAGGAAGCTGTAGCCCAGATTCGGGCGGCCGTGGGTGGTGCGGGGGCGGGTGGTGTCGCGGTGGGCGGAGCTGTTGCGCGTGCCGATTGTCCGTCCGTGGATTTTGTGGCCGCCGCCGTCGGGGATGTTGCCCAGCTTCTTGATGTCGACGTGTACGAGGTCGCCGGGGGCGGCGTGCTCGTAGCGGCGGATCGGTGCTCCGGTGGCCCGGTCCAGGTGCCGCAGCCGGGCCAGGTTGTAGCGGCGCAGGACCCGGTGCACGGTTGAGGGGTTCAGCTCCAGCAGGAACGCGATCCGGGCGGGTCCCCACCGCCGATCCAGCCGAACCTTGATGATCCGGCGTTCCTGGCGGGCGCAGGTGCGAGCAGGGCTGGTGTGCGGGCGTGACGAGCGGTCGGCCATGCCCGCGGCACCTTCGGCGCGGTAGCGCCCGGCCCAGCGTTTCGCGGTGCTCACCGAGACCTGGAACCGCTCCGCGGCCCGCCGCAGCGGCCACCCGTCGTCCACGACACACCGGGCCAGACGCAGCCTGCCCAGCTCGGTCAGTGGTGCGTTAGCGTGAGGAATGGAGGGCCTCCTGGGTAGCCGGTGCAGATGTCGCAATCCACACCGAACCCGGAGGCCCTCCCTCATTTCAAGATCATCCGATCACGTGTCGGACCGTTCGCAACGTCTCGGGTCAGTACACCTAGCCGCG
>NZ_PTIX01000059.1 GCF_002934265.1 Actinokineospora auranticolor | reverse complement strand
GCTCAACGCGTTCGCCATCACATTCGGTGACCGCTGGCCAGGAGCCGAGACCTACTGATCAACAACGCCGGACACACCGATCATGGGATAGACCCGACCTCCCTGGTTGGTTCACGAATCCGGTCTCGGCGGGCTGCCGTCTGCTGCTGCGCGGATGCCCGGCCTGCGTTGTTCGGCCTACGGTTCCGGTTGTGGGGCGGCTAGGGCTGAGCTTTGGGTAGAGGCCGCTTGGGCGCACTGCAATAATCAAGCAACGAAATGATCATCGGTATTGGTTCCCGATTTGGATCGCCCGATGAGGTGGACCCGAATGAGCAAAGTCTTGAGCGGTCGACGGGCGTGGAGGTCTTCTGGCGAGCAGAAATCGGCCGGCGACCCCAATTAGGGGGACTGAAGAGTGATGGTGGTTATGCGCCCGAAGGCGCGGTGGGCGGGGCGAGTCTGAGGCGAGGGCGAAGGACGGGGCAAGGCAAGGCGGGGACGAGGCAGAACGGGACAGAGCAGGCACGAGACGTGGCCGGACGGGGCGGGGCCGGGCCAGGCGAAGCGAATGGGATGGAGCGAGATAGGGCGAGACGGAATGGAGTGAGGCGAGGGTGAACCGGGATGGGCGAGCGGGGCGGAGCCGGGCTAGCGGAGTGGAGTGAGACGGTAAAGGCAAAGCAGGCGAGGCGGGGAGGCAGAGCCGAGAAGGACAGGAAAGGCCGGGCAGAGCGGGACGAACAAGGCGCGACGGACGAAGGTGTAAGGCCAAGCGGGTGGAATGTGACGGAGGCCAGCGAGGCGAACTGGAGGCGTGTGGGTGAGCGAGGTGAGGACGGGTGGGCGAGATGGGGAGGGGTGGAGTGAGACGGGTGACGCAAGCCGAGGTGGGGGCGTGAAGGAACGAGGCGAGCAGGTGGGAGTGGGTAGGGGGTAAGGCAAGGCGGCGAAGTGTGGCAAGACAGAGATCAGGGGTGAGTGGGCGAGCTGGGGTGGAATTGGGAATCGAGGTAGGGCAGGGCGGAGTGGCACCAGATGAGGGCGAGCGAGGCAGGGCGAAGTTCAGGTGCCTACGTGGCGGGGCGAGGCGAGATGAAGGCGAGCAGGGCAGGACAAGACGGAGCGAGATGAGAAAGCGGTTGGGCTAAGCGGAGTGGGCTGGGCGATCAGGTGGGGCGGGGTGGGTCAAGCGGGCAAGGCGGGCGAGGCGAGGCAGGGCAGGGCAGGCAAGGTGAGGTGGGCAGGGCAAGGCGGGCGGGGCGGGGCAGGGCAGGCGGGGGGGGGGGGGCAGGGCGGGGC
>NZ_PTIX01000058.1 GCF_002934265.1 Actinokineospora auranticolor | reverse complement strand
TGAGGTGCTTCGAAGTTTCCGGACAGTGGACCAAGTAGAATTGGGTTCTCTGGAAGGAGACGGTTTTGGCGGGATCAAGGAGGAGTTTCTCTCGGGAGTATCGGGAGGAAGCGGCGAAGTTGGTGATCGAGACCGGGCGTCCGATCGCTCAGGTGGCGAAGGAACTTGGTGTCGGTGAGGTGAGTCTAGGGAAGTGGGTCAAGGATTATCGGGCGGCGCAGGGCGGCGACGAGTCGCCGTTGGATGTGTCGGAGCGGGCGAGGCTGCGTGAGTTGGAGCGGGAAGCGCGTGATCTGCGGTTGGAGAACGAGTTCCTGAAAAAAGCTGCCGCGTACTTTGCCAAGGATCATCGGTGAGCGACCGGTTCGAGTTCATCGACGCACAGCACGCTGCCGCAGATAAGGACGTGGACGTCTCGACATCGTTGCCGGTGACACGGATGTGCCGGATTCTCGATGTCTCCCGATCGGGGTTCTACGAATGGAGGACTCGCCCGATGTCGGGCACCGCGGCGCGGCGGGGTGAGCTGTCACGGTTGGTTGTCGGGTTTTTCGAGGCGTCCGACGGCACGTACGGGTATCGGCGGATCCACGCCGATCTCGTCGCCCAGGGCGTGGAGTGCGGGCCGGAGTTGGTGCGTCAGGTCATGCGTGAGCTGGGGCTGCGTCCGTGTCAGCCCCGGCCGTGGCGGTTCGTCCTCACCGCCGGCGACGGCCAGGTCCATGACGTCCCCGACCTCGTCCGCCGCGATTTCACCGCCGCCGAACCCGGTCGAAAAGCGGTGGGTGACATCACCTATATTCCGACGGATGAGGGATGGCTCTACCTCGCGACCGTGATCGACTGTCACACCAAGGCGGTCACCGGGTGGGCGATGGACGACAACTACAAGACACCGTTGATCGAGACGGCCATCCATCGCGCCGTTCGGAACGGCCATCTCACCGACAACGCGATATTCCACTCCGATCGCGGCAGCAACTACACCTCCGCCACCTTCGCCGCCACTCTCGCGTCCCTACACATCCGACAGTCCGTGGGCCGCACCGGTATCTGCTACGACAACGCACCGGCGGAATCGTTCTTCGCCACTCTCAAGAACGAACTCGTTCACCGCACCCGATACCCGACCCGCGAACACGCCCGCCGAGACATTGCCCGCTATATCGAACTCCGCTACAATTCGCGACGGAGACACTCCGCACTCGGATACCGCACGCCACGAGAAGTGCACCACGCATACCACGCTCGAAAGTCAGCGATACCGACCGTTGTTTAGCCGCTGTCCGGAGACTTCGAGGCACCCCA
>NZ_PTIX01000057.1 GCF_002934265.1 Actinokineospora auranticolor | reverse complement strand
GGGTCTATCCCATGATCGGTGTGTCCGGCGTTGTTGATCAGTAGGTCTCGGCTCCTGGCCAGCGGTCACCGAATGTGATGGCGAACGCGTTGAGCACGGGCTTCCAACGCATCGTCCATCGGGCGCGGCCTGTGCCGGTGGGGTCCAGGCTGCGTGTCACAAGATACAGGCACTTCATCGCTGCCTGTTCGGTTGGGAAATGTCCGCGTGCTCGGATAGCTCGGCGGTAGCGGGCGTTCAGGGACTCGATGGCGTTCGTAGAGCAGATCATGCGCCGGATCTCGATATCGTAGCCGAGGAACGGGATGAACTCTTCCCAGGCGTTGTGCCAGAGCCGAATCATGGCCCCGTACTTCTTGCGCCATTTCTCCTCGAGTTCATCCAACGCGATGAGAGCGGCGTCGGGACTGGGCGCGGTGTAAACGGGTTTGATGTCCTGTTTCACCGCGTCCCAGTCCTGACGGGCGACCAACCGGAACGTGTTCCGGATCAAGTGAATGACGCAGGTCTGGACGATGGTCTGCGACCAGACATTGGTGACGACTTCGGGGAGGCCTTTCAGGCCGTCGCAGACGAGGAAGAACACGTCGGCCACGCCGCGGTTCTTGAGATCGATCAGCACGCTCATCCAGAATTTGGCGCCCTCGCCACCGGCGCCCATCCACAGGCCCAGGACGTCCTTGTGGCCGTCCACGGTGACGCCGATGGCGGCGTAGACGGGCCGATTGGCGACCTGGCCGTCCCGGACCTTGACGACGATCGCGTCGATGAACACCGCCGCGTACACGGCGTCGAGTGGGCGGTTGGCCCACTCGTTCATTTCAGCGACGACTTTGTCGGTTATCCGCGATACCGTCTCTTTGCTGACCGACGCTCCATAGATCTCCGCGAAATGCGCCGAGATATCCCCAGTGGTCATCCCTTTCGCATACAGCGACAGCACGATCTCGTCCACATCGGTGAGTCGACGCTGCCGTTTCTTCACGATGTGCGGTTCGAACGTGCTTTCTCGGTCCCGCGGCACGTCGATCTCGACCTCACCCGCGGCGTCGGAGATCACGGTCTTCGGCCGCGTGCCGTTCCGCACATTCGTCGAGTCACGCTCGGGCGCGGCCCGATTCTTCTCGTGACCGAGATGTTCGGTCATCTCTTCGTTGAGCGCGGTTTCCAGCACGTTCTTGGTGAACAACTTCAGCAGGCCGTCCGGGCCGGTCAACGCCAGCCCTCGAGCCTTGGCCTCGGCCACCATCGCCGCCGCGGCGGCCTGCTCCGGCGACAGCTCCCGCGCCGGCTTCGACTCACTCTTGCGTGGACTCACAACATCGGATGTCATCACTCACAGTGCCCATCCCGCCGGACCTTCGGCCCGGCGTGTCGGGCCGGAAACACCGATTTTGAAACAGTCCC
>NZ_PTIX01000056.1 GCF_002934265.1 Actinokineospora auranticolor | reverse complement strand
GCGGATTTTTCCCCCTGAACGCCAAGCGAGAGCGTTATCGGAGACCCGCGCGGAAATCAACGAGAGACACCTCGCGGCCCGAAGGCACCGAACGTACCCCCGTGTGGCCAAACGTGGACGCCATAAACGCTACCCCACCAAAAAAGGCAAACATCAAGGCGTTCGACATCAGGGTCCGGCCACCATCAGAATCCTCGCACCTAGCCTAAGTTAGTGGCATTGATCCAACACCCGACCACCGGCGGGTTGATGTACCCGACCCCCGGTCGATGCTGGGGCAAGGCGCAGTCTTGGTTCCTTGAGCAGATGAACGAGTACGCCAAATATGAACTGCGCGATATCGGCGATGAGGAACGCCGAGCCACCATCTGCGGCACGACCCCGGAGCTGGTCAAGCCGGGCGTCCCGGCCATCATGCTCGCCGAGCCGTTGGAAGACGCAGCCAAGGCAGCACGCGCCAGGTACAAGGCGGGATCCTGGCCCGAGTTGGTCTTCCTCGACCTGGACAAGGAACGTATCCAGCGCAAGAAGCACCTGGCCGATGAGGGACGCGTCCCGGAGACACTGTGGTTCGCATCGGACGTCGGCGGGTCGCTGCGCGGCAAGAACCAGGTCCGAGACTTGTTCCCGGACCTCCACGCCTTCGCCACCCCGAAGCCAGAGGAACTGCTCCAACGGGTCATCCACATCGGCTCGAACCCCGGCGACATCGTCCTCGACTGCTACGGCGGCTCTGGGACGACCGCAGCGGTTGCCCACAAGATGGGTCGCCGCTGGGTAACCGTCGAGCTGCTCCCAGCCACGGTGGCTACTTATACGAAGCCACGGCTTACACGGGTAGTGAACGGCGATGAGCCAGGCGGGATTACCACCTCGACGGAGCGCCTCGCAGACGCCGACCTGCCGGACGATGTGACGCCCGACGAGGCGCAGGAGTTTAACCGGCTCCTGACCAAGGTCATGAAGGTTGTCGACGTCGATAAGGACGCAGTAAAGGCTCTCCGGAACGCCACGAAGACCAGAAGTCAGACCACGACCCTCTGGCACGGCGGTGGCGGATTCACGCACCTCGAAGTCGGCCCGTCGATGTTCGAGAGCGTTGCCGACATCGTCGTCCTCGCTGAATGGGCCACCCAGGGCGACCTCGCGCGAGCCATGTGCGCCCAACTCGGCGTTCGCTACCGGCCTGACGGGATCTTCGCCGCCAAGCGCGGTCAGGTGCGTTACGTAATCCTGGACGGCCTCGTCGGGCACGGCACAGTGGCGGCGATCCTCGACCAACTTCCCGAGAAGCAGATCGTCGAAGTCTGGGCGACCCAGATCGACCCAGACGCCGAAGCGGCGCTTCGCAAGGCCCGAAAGGGATCACAGCTGACGAAGATCCCCGAGGCCGTGCTCGACACCTATCGGCGACGGGCTGCCAAGACCTCTCCGTTCACGCGCCGTACTCAGCAACCGGAGGGAGCCGACTCATGAGCGGCATGCACATCAATGACGACCTCCTCTCCGAGATCGCCCACCGACTCGAACTGCGCACGCCCAACCGCGCAGCGGTCGAGAGCGTCGCAGCGATGACCTCAATGCACTTTGACGTCGATGCGAAAGAGGCCCCATTCGAGTGCGTCGTCGACTCGGCCACCGGGGTCGGCAAGACCTACGTCATGGCCGGACTCATCGAGTACTTCGCCGGCCTGGAGAACCCCGCCCGCAACTTCCTGCTCCTCGCCCCAGGTCGCACGATTCGGGATAAGAGCATCAAGAACTTCAGCCCCGGCCACCGCAAGTCACTGACCGACGCGATGGAGTCCGAGCCGTTCGTGATCACGGCCGACAACTTCAAAAGCCCGGCAACGCGCAAGGTGATGGAGGACAACAGCAGGACCAAGCTGTTCATCTTCACCGTCCAGGCACTCACCTCGAAGACCGGTGAAGGGCGCGCCACACACGAGTACCAGGAGTGGCTCGGCGGGTCCTTGTTCCACTGGCTCAGCAACCTCGATGACCTGGTCATCCTTGCCGACGAGCACCACTGCTACCGCGGCCCGGCGTTCTCGAAGACCATCACCGACCTGCGGCCCGAACTCGTCGTCGGCCTGACGGCAACACCTGCGAAGGCGGACGAGAATCTCGTCGTCTACCGCTACCCCTTGGCCCGTGCGATCACGGACCAACTCGTCAAGACGCCTGTCCTCGTCGCACGCAAGGACGACCGGAACGACGACCACACCAAACTCCTCGACGGGGTCACCCTGCTCCGCTACAAGGAGCGCCTCGCCCATGCACGGTGCGACGAGGAAGGCATCCCGCGCATGAACCCGGTCATGCTCGTCATCGCGCAAGTGAGGTGCTTCGAAGTTTCCGGACAGTGGACCAAGTAGAATTGGGTTCTCTGGAAGGAGACGGTTTTGGCGGGATCAAGGAGGAGTTTCTCTCGG
>NZ_PTIX01000055.1 GCF_002934265.1 Actinokineospora auranticolor | reverse complement strand
CACCGGAGCTACCCGCGGGTGATCAAACGGAAAATGAGCAACTTCCCGGTCAAACGCGCACGACACCGACAACAACTCCGAAACAGCCGACCACCCCACTCGAACATCACCCTCACCCCGCCCAGCACGACCCGACACCGCCGCCGACCAGCCGAAACCACCTAACCGACCGGCATTGGGACTAGGCGGGCTCGATCAGGTCCCACCGGTTCCCGTACAGGTCTCGGAACACCGCCACCACCCCGTACGGCTCCGGACGCGGCTCCTCCTCGAACACCACCCCCGCCGCCCGCATCCGGGCGTGGTCGCGCGCGAACGAGTCCGTCTCCAGGAACCACCCCACCCGGCCGCCCGTCTGCCGTCCCACCGCCGCCTCCTGCTCCGCGCCCACCGCCCGCGCCAACAGCAACGCCGCTCCACCACCAGGCGGCGCCACCACCACCCACCGCTTTCCGTCGCCCAGGTCGTGGTCCCGGACCACCGTGAACCCGAGCGCCCCCACGAAGAACCCCAGCGCCTCGTCGTACGAGCGCACCACCAGCGTGACCATTCCCAGTGACGCCACCGCTTCCGCCTTCCTCCTCGGCCCCGCCCGATCTACCGTGTGGCGATGCGCGTCATCCTGCCCGTGGGGCTCGCAGCGGTCCTCGTGGCCGGGTGCACCTCCACGCCGCCCGCCCAACCACCGCCGAGCAACGCCGCGCTGCCGGTGTTCACCACTACGACCGCCCCGGCGCCCCGTGGTGAGCGGACGGTGCCCGATTCGTGCGGCAAGGTCCTCACCCGTGACGACCTCGACCGGACCCTCGACTCCGTGGTCACCGGGCGCACCGAGGCCGTCGTCGGCGTGGCGCTCCAGAGCATCGGTCGCACCGGTCGCATCGACTGCTACTACGGCGTCCCCGAGGGACAACCCAACTCCGCCGCCGTGCTCACCGTCGGGCTGGCGGGCTATGTGGACTCCTCGTCCGCCCTCAAGCGCGTTCGGGAGACCGTCGACGCCGAACGCGACAAGGGGACCGCGCCCGTCGAGGTGGCCGTGGGCGCGGACAAGGGATTCCTGCTCGACGGGACGACCCGCTCGCTCGTCGTCGCGCACGGGAAGGTGACCGTCTCGATCACGGCGACCGCCGCGCTCGTTCCGGCAGACCGGGCCGCCGACGTGCTCGGGGCGCTCGCCGACCGGGCGCTGCGCGGCTAGGCGGCGCGCTCCGAGGGGGCCCAGACCCGCTCCAGCGCGGCCTCGGCGGCGCGCCAGCGCAGACCGGCCAGGCTGTGCCGGGCGGGCACCACGATCGTCGACCACCAGTTCCGGCGGAGTTCGGCGAGGGCGGCGGCGACGGGGCGGTGCTCGACGCAGTGCACCAGCCCCGGCGTGCCGAGCCGGTGCCTTCCGTGACTCGTCTCGTGCATCAGTTCCTCCGCAAGGGTGACCTTCGCTGGACCCACCGTAACCGGCTCACGTGCGAAAACGCCGGAAGTGGTCGGCGTGTCCCGGTCCGCTACCGGCGACTCCCGGCACGGGTGCCCGGGGTCGCCTGGAAGAATGCGGCCCCATGCTGCGCGTCGGCCTCACAGGCGGGATCGGGTCAGGCAAGTCCACGGTCGCCACGAGACTGGCCGAGCGGGGGGCGGTGGTCATCGACTCCGACCGCGTCGCCCGCGAGGTCGTCGCCCGGGGCACCGACGGGCTGGCCGACGTCGTCGCCGCGTTCGGACCGGACGTCCGCACCGCGGAGGGCGACCTCGACCGCCCGGCCCTGGCGTCCATTGTGTTCTCCGACGAGACCGCCCGGCAGCGGCTCAACGCGATCGTGCACCCCCGGGTCCGCGACCGCGCCGCCGAACTCGCCGCCGCGGCGCCCGCCGACGCCGTAGTGGTGCAGGACGTGCCGCTGCTGGTGGAGAACGGGATGGCGCCGCTCTACCACCTGGTGGTCGTCGTCGACACCCCCGTCGACGTGCGGGTGCGCAGGCTGGTCGAGCACCGGGGCATGGCCGAGGCGGACGCGCGCGCCCGGATCGCCGCGCAGGCCACCGAGTGCGCGCGCCGGGCGGTCGCCGACGTCTGGCTCGACAACGGCGGCGCCCCGGAGCGGACCGCCGAGGCCGTCGACGCGCTGTGGGACGGGCGGCTGCTGCCGTTCGAGGCGAACGTCCGACTGCGACGCCACACCGACCGCGGCGCCCCCACCCTGGTCGACTACGACCTCACCTGGCCGTCCCAGGCGGAACGGGTGCTCGGCAGGCTGCGGCTCGCGGTGGGCGACAAGGCGGTCCGCGTCGACCACGTCGGGTCCACGTCGGTGCCGGGGCTGGCCGCCAAGGACGTGCTCGACTTCCAGGTCACCGTCCCCACCTTGGACGACTCGCTCGACGAGCCGCTGGCCGCCGCGGGCTTCCCGCGCGTACCGGGTTTCGACCGCGACTCCCCGCACCCGCCCGGCGGCCCGGAAACCCCCAAGCGCACCCACGCCTCGGCCGACCCGGCCCGCTGGGCCAACGTGCACGTCCGCGCCGCGGACTCCCCGTTCGCCCGCTACACCCTGCTGTTCCCGGCCTGGCTGCGCGCCGACGAGGCCGCTCGCGCCGAGTACGCCGCCCTCAAGCGCGGCCTGGTCGGCGGCGCCGACACCATCCCCGAGTACGGCACGGACAAGGAACCCTGGTTCGACCGCGCCATCCCCCGCGCCACCGCCTGGGCCGCCGCCACGGGCTGGACGCCCGCCTGAGCGGCGGTGGGGCGCGCTCCCTCTCGCACCCCACCGCCCGGTCTCAGCAACTGTTCTTGCTGCGGACCACGTCACCGGCCTTGTGGGTCTTGCCGCAATGCCGGTCGGTTAGGTCATGGCGGGGCTGTAGCCTGCTGTGGTGGATCTTGGGTTGGGTGTGCGCGAGGGCGGCGGTCTGGCCGACCGGGCTGCGGTTGGTGTGCTGACTCGGATGTTTCCGGTGGAGTTGGTCGATCGGGTCATTGACCAGTATTGGCGTCGGGAACAGCGGACCCGCGCATTGCCTGCTCGGTTGGTCTTCTATTTCA
>NZ_PTIX01000054.1 GCF_002934265.1 Actinokineospora auranticolor | reverse complement strand
GCGTGTGTTGTTTGAGAACTCAACAGTGTGCCGATTTAAGCCAGTAGAGCTTGAATGATAGAACCCCGATGTGGGTTCCTTTGAGATGAATTGATGCCAGTTTTGGTGTCTGTTTGTCAGGCAGCACTCTAAATCATCTTTGGAGAGTTTGATCCTGGCTCAGGACGAACGCTGGCGGCGTGCTTAACACATGCAAGTCGAGCGGTAAGGCCCTTCGGGGTACACGAGCGGCGAACGGGTGAGTAACACGTGGGTAATCTGCCCTATACTCTGGGATAAGCCTTGGAAACGAGGTCTAATACCGGATATGACTCTCCACCGCATGGTGGGGGGTGGAAAGTTCCGGCGGTATGGGATGAACCCGCGGCCTATCAGCTTGTTGGTGGGGTAGTGGCCTACCAAGGCGACGACGGGTAGCCGGCCTGAGAGGGCGACCGGCCACACTGGGACTGAGACACGGCCCAGACTCCTACGGGAGGCAGCAGTGGGGAATATTGCACAATGGGCGCAAGCCTGATGCAGCGACGCCGCGTGAGGGATGACGGCCTTCGGGTTGTAAACCTCTTTCAGCAGGGACGAAGCGCAAGTGACGGTACCTGCAGAAGAAGCACCGGCTAACTACGTGCCAGCAGCCGCGGTAATACGTAGGGTGCGAGCGTTGTCCGGAATTATTGGGCGTAAAGAGCTCGTAGGCGGTTTGTCGCGTCGGCCGTGAAAACCTGCAGCTTAACTGTGGGCCTGCGGTCGATACGGGCAGACTTGAGTTCGGTAGGGGAGACTGGAATTCCTGGTGTAGCGGTGAAATGCGCAGATATCAGGAGGAACACCGGTGGCGAAGGCGGGTCTCTGGGCCGATACTGACGCTGAGGAGCGAAAGCGTGGGGAGCGAACAGGATTAGATACCCTGGTAGTCCACGCCGTAAACGGTGGGTGCTAGGTGTGGGGACCATTCCACGGTTTCCGTGCCGTAGCTAACGCATTAAGCACCCCGCCTGGGGAGTACGGCCGCAAGGCTAAAACTCAAAGGAATTGACGGGGGCCCGCACAAGCGGCGGAGCATGTGGATTAATTCGATGCAACGCGAAGAACCTTACCTGGGCTTGACATGCACTGGAAACCGGTAGAGATATCGGCCCCCTTGTGGCCGGTGTACAGGTGGTGCATGGCTGTCGTCAGCTCGTGTCGTGAGATGTTGGGTTAAGTCCCGCAACGAGCGCAACCCTCGTTCCATGTTGCCAGCGCGTAATGGCGGGGACTCATGGGAGACTGCCGGGGTCAACTCGGAGGAAGGTGGGGATGACGTCAAGTCATCATGCCCCTTATGTCCAGGGCTTCACACATGCTACAATGGCCGGTACAGAGGGCTGCGAGACCGTGAGGTGGAGCGAATCCCTTAAAGCCGGTCTCAGTTCGGATCGGGGTCTGCAACTCGACCCCGTGAAGTCGGAGTCGCTAGTAATCGCAGATCAGCAACGCTGCGGTGAATACGTTCCCGGGCCTTGTACACACCGCCCGTCACGTCACGAAAGTCGGTAACACCCGAAGCCCATGGCCCAACCCGCAAGGGGGGGAGTGGTCGAAGGTGGGACTGGCGATTGGGACGAAGTCGTAACAAGGTAGCCGTACCGGAAGGTGCGGCTGGATCACCTCCTTTCTAAGGAGCACCTGCCATCACCTTCGGGTGGTGGGAGACCACGCTGCCAGCGAATGCCTGGTGGGTGGCGCTCATATGCTGTGGAACTACTGGACGAGCGAACGCTCCTCGGTGTCGGTCAGGGCTGCCAGTACTGCCGCTGTTCTTCGGAACGGTGTGCGTGGAACGCGGATGGTCGATGGTGGTGAGTGGTGAGTGTGTCGGTACACTGTTGGGTCCTGAGACAACACCCGTGAGGGTTTGCTCAGTGTCAGGGCCAGGGCGTCGATCAGACCGCCGCGTGGTGCGCGGGTCCGGTGGTCGTGGATGTGTTCTGGTGTCTGGTTGGTGTTTGAGAACTGTACAGTGGATGCGAGCATCTTTGTTGTAAGTGTGTAAGGGCATACGGTGGATGTCTAGGCATCAGGGGCCGATGAAGGACGTGGGAGACTGCGAAATGCCTCGGGGAGCTGTCAACCGAGCTGTGATCCGAGGATGTCCGAATGGGGAAACCCGGCACCAGTCATGTGGTGTCACCCGCACCTGAATATATAGGGTGTTGGGGGGGAACGCGGGGAAGTGAAACATCTCAGTACCCGTAGGAAGAGAAAACAACCGTGATTCCGTGAGTAGTGGCGAGCGAAAGCGGAAGAGGCTAAACCGTCGTCGTGTGATACCCGGCAGGGGTTGCGGTGGCGGGGTCGTGGGACCTTTCGGTCGGTTCTGCCGGACTGGCGCAGAGTAAGAAAACCATGTGTTAGGTGAACGTCTTGGAACGGGCGGCCGTAGAGGGTGAGAGCCCCGTAAGCGAAAACATGTGGTCTCTGGAGAGTGTTCCCAAGTAGCAGCGTACTCGTGAAATTCGCTGTGAATCTGGCGGGACCACCCGCTAAGCCTGAATACTTCCTGATGACCGATAGCGGACTAGTACCGTGAGGGAAAGATGAAAAGTACCCCGGGAGGGGAGTGAAAGAGTACCTGAAACCGTGTGCCTACAAGCCGTCAGAGCCTTGAGGGGTGATGGCGTGCCTTTTGAAGAATGAGCCTGCGAGTTAGTGCTGCGTGGCGAGGTTAACCCGTGTGGGGTAGCCGTAGCGAAAGCGAGTCCGAAGAGGGCGGTTGAGTCGCGTGGTCTAGACCCGAAGCGGAGTGATCTACCCATGGCCAGGGTGAAGCGACGGTAAGACGTCGTGGAGGCCCGAACCCACCAGGGTTGAAAACCTGGGGGATGAGCTGTGGGTAGGGGTGAAAGGCCAATCAAACTCCGTGATAGCTGGTTCTCCCCGAAATGCATTTAGGTGCAGCGTCGTGTGTTTCACCTCGGGGGTAGAGCACTGGATGGTCTAGGGGGCCTACAAGCTTACCGAAATCAACCAAACTCCGAATACCGGGGTGTGAGAGCGCGGCAGTGAGACTGCGGGCGATAAGGTTCGTAGTCGAGAGGGAAACAGCCCAGAACACCAGCTAAGGCCCCTAAGTGTGCGCTAAGTGGGAAAGGATGTGGGGTCGCCCAGACAACCAGGAGGTTGGCTTAGAAGCAGCCACCCTTGAAAGAGTGCGTAATAGCTCACTGGTCAAGTGGTCCTGCGCCGACAATGTAGCGGGGCTGAAGCGCACCGCCGAAGCTGTGTCACTCACACAAATACATCGCTGTCGTCCTTGAGATGACAGCCAGTGGTGTGGGTGGGTAGGGGAGCGTCGTGCAGCCGTGGAAGCCGCGGAGTGATCCAGTGGTGGAGGCTGTGCGAGTGAGAATGCAGGCATGAGTAGCGATAGGCGAGTGAGAATCTCGTCCGCCGAATGACCAAGGGTTCCTGGGCCAGGCTGTTCCGCCCAGGGTAAGTCGGGACCTAAGGCGAGGCCGACAGGCGTAGTCGATGGACAACGGGTTGATATTCCCGTACCCGTGTGGACGCGTCCCTGGTGAGGCCGGTGATACTAACCGCCCAAGGGTGTGGATGTCTTCGGACTGAATCATCTGAGCGCGGGATCTGATCCGGTAGTAGCCAAGCGATGGGGTGACGCAGGAGGGTAGCTCCGCCAGCAGTTGGTGTCTGGTGTAAGCGTGTGGCCCGAGCGATAGGCAAATCCGTCGCTCATGAGGGTGAGGCGTGATGCGTAGCCGAGTGAGGCGAAGTAGAGTGATCCCATGCTGCCGAGAAAAGCCTCTAGCGAGTGTCCGTGCGGCCCGTACCCCAAACCGACACAGGTGGTCAGGTAGAGAATACCGAGGCGTTCGGGTGAACTGTGGTTAAGGAACTCGGCAAAATGCCCCCGTAACTTCGGGAGAAGGGGGGCCGTCTGGCTTGAAGCTCCGTTGCGGGCTAGGGCTGGGTGGCCGCAGAGACCAGCGAGAAGCGACTGTTTACTAAAAACACAGGTCCGTGCGAAGTCGCAAGACGATGTATACGGACTGACGCCTGCCCGGTGCTGGAACGTTAAGAGGACGGGTTAGCTCTTCGGGGCGAAGCTCAGAATTTAAGCGCCAGTAAACGGCGGTGGTAACTATAACCATCCTAAGGTAGCGAAATTCCTTGTCGGGTAAGTTCCGACCTGCACGAATGGCGTAACGACTTCTCGACTGTCTCAACCACAGGCCCGGCGAAATTGCACTACGAGTAAAGATGCTCGTTACGCGCGGCAGGACGGAAAGACCCCGGGACCTTTACTATAGCTTGGTATTGGTGCTTGGTTCGGTTTGTGTAGGATAGGTGGGAGACTGTGAAGCGCTCACGCCAGTGGGTGTGGAGTCGTTGTTGAAATACCACTCTGATCGTACTGAGTGTCTAACCTCGGACCGTGATCCGGTTCAGGGACAGTGCCTGGTGGGTAGTTTAACTGGGGCGGTTGCCTCCCAAAGGGTAACGGAGGCGCCCAAAGGTTCCCTCAGCCTGGTTGGCAATCAGGTGTTGAGTGCAAGTGCACAAGGGGGCTTGACTGTGAGACTGACAGGTCGAGCAGGGACGAAAGTCGGGACTAGTGATCCGGCACTGGCTGGTGGAAGCGGTGTCGCTCAACGGATAAAAGGTACCCCGGGGATAACAGGCTGATCTTGCCCAAGAGTCCATATCGACGGCATGGTTTGGCACCTCGATGTCGGCTCGTCGCATCCTGGGGCCGGAGTAGGTCCCAAGGGTTGGGCTGTTCGCCCATTAAAGCGGTACGCGAGCTGGGTTTAGAACGTCGTGAGACAGTTCGGTCCCTATCCGCCGCGCGCGTTGGAGACTTGAGGAAGGCTGTCCCTAGTACGAGAGGACCGGGACGGACGAACCTCTGGTGTGCCAGTTGTCCCGCCAGGGGCATGGCTGGTTGGCTACGTTCGGAAGGGATAACCGCTGAAGGCATCTAAGCGGGAAGCTCGTTCCAAGATGAGGTCTCCCGCCCCCTTTGAGGGGTTAAGGCCCCCAGCTAGACCACTGGGTTGATAGGCCAGAGATGGAAGCCTCGTGAGGGGTGGAGTTGACTGGTACTAATAGGCCGAGGGCTTACAACGAAGAGGCTACGCATCCACTGTACGGTGTCTGAGACACCAACCACCCCCACCCCCCAGACCATGTCATGTGTGGTCTTGGTTGTGGTGGGGTCGAGGTTGATGATGTGTTTCATAGTGTTACGGCGGTCATAGCGGTGGGGAAACGCCCGGTCCCATCCCGAACCCGGAAGCTAAGCCCACCAGCGCCGATGGTACTGCACTCGTGAGGGTGTGGGAGAGTAGGACGCCGCCGGACTCA
>NZ_PTIX01000053.1 GCF_002934265.1 Actinokineospora auranticolor | reverse complement strand
CCGCCAACACACCCAACGAGATCCGATCGGTCAACCGAACAGCCGACGAATCAACGACACCACCACGAACCTGCACCACGCGAGCCACCCGAAAATAATAGCAGCTCCTTGCTTAAGTTAGTGGCATTGCGCCTCCGGCCCCCGAGATCCATGCCAGCGGCGGGCACCGACAAAACCGGAAGATCGACAGCGGACCTGTGGACAACTCGGGGACGGAGGTCAGGCCGGGGCAGGTTGTGTCGATGAGTCAAGGGGAGGTCGGTGCGGGCGGCGGGATCGAAGGGGAAGGATGCCTGCTGGCGCACCAGCACCCACTCCCCCGCCCGCCTGCGGAACACGCGAGTACCGCGAGACCGGTTTCCGTCGTGGTGTCGTCCTCGTGGTACGCGACCATCTGGTTCAGGCCCGGCGGCGGTGCCCCCCGGTCCGAGACCGTCCACTCGACACGGGTCGGGGCCGCGTCTAGGTGGCGAACGAGTGGTGTTCGTGCGCGACCACCCACCGGCCGTTGTCCTTGCGCAGGCCCAGGGTGAGGCGGAGGCGGGTGTTCGGGGCGGCGGCCAGGTCCTCGGGGGTGCCGCACCTGAGCAGCGCGTACGCGTACGCGACCTCCGCACCCTCGGTGACGTGCAGGTCCACGATCTCGAAGACCGCGCCGCTCGCCTGCCAGGCGAAGAAGTCCGGCCACACCGCTCGGTAGGCGTCCAGGCCGCGGACGCCGTCGTGCGGTGGGGGCACGTCGAACATCACGATGTCCGGGGCGTGGTCGGCGGTCACGGCCGCCAGGTCGCCCCGGTGCACGGCCGCCGCCCACCGCACGACCAAATCCCTGATCTCGTCGCTCATCGCCCTCATCTACAGCGCGGGGGTGCGCCCCTCGTACGGCGTCGACAGCACGACGGTCGTACGGGTGGACACCTTCGCGGACTCGCGGATCTTGCGGAGCAGTTCCTCCAGGTCGGTCGGCGAGGCGACCCGCACCAGCAGGACGTACGAGTAGTCGCCCGCGACCGAGTAGCAGGACTCGATCTCCTCGATGTGCTCGAGCCGCTGGGGGTAGTCGTCGGGGGCGGCCGGGTCGATCGGGGACAGGGAGATGAACGCGGTCAGCGGCAGGCCGATGGCCTCGGCGTCGAGGCGCGCGGTGTAGCCGCGGATGACCGCCCGCTGCTCCAGCCTGCGGACCCGCTGGTGCACGGCGGAGACGCTGAGCCCGACGCGCTCGGCGAGGTCGGTGAAGCTGCGCCTGCCGTCGGCCGCCAGTTCCCGGACGATCGCCTGGTCGATGGGCTCCAGCTCGCCGCTCATGCGGGCAGCACCACCAGCTCGTGCGGGCGGTGGTTGACCGACTCCACCCCCGTCTCGGTGACGACGACGATGTCCTCGATGCGCGCGCCCCACCGGCCCGCCTGGTAGATCCCCGGCTCGACGCTGAAGGCCATGCCCGGCTCCAGCACGGTCTCGTTGCCCGCGACGATGTACGGGTGCTCGTGCACGTCCAGCCCGATGCCGTGGCCGGTGCGGTGGATGAAGAACTCGCCCAGGCCCGCGTCCGCGATGAGCTGGCGGGCGGCGGCGTCCACCGACTCGGCGGTCACCCCGGGGCGCACGGACTCCACGGCGGCGCGCTGGGCGGCGGCGAGCACGGCGTAGGTCGCGGCCACGTCGGCGTCGCGCGGCTCGCCGACGGCGTAGGTGCGGGTGCTGTCGGAGTTGTAGCCCGCGTCGGTGCTGCCGCCGATGTCGACGACCACCACGTCCCCTGCGGTGATCACCCGGTCGGACACGTCGTGGTGCGGGCTGGCGCCGTTGGGGCCGGAGCCGACGATGACGAACTCGACCTTGGCGTGGCCCTCGGCCACGATCGCGGCGGCGATGTCCGCGCCCACCTCGGCCTCGGTGCGGCCGGGCCGCAGCCACTCGCCGATCCGGGCGTGCACGCGGTCGATCGCGGCACCGGCCTGGCGCAGCGCCTCGACCTCGGCGGCGTCCTTGCGCATCCGCAGCGCGCTGAGCACCGGTCCGGCCAGGACCTGCTCGGCGCCGGGCAGCGCGTCGCGCAGCGGCAGCACGTGCAGCGCGGGCAGCACGTCGCCGACGGCGACGCGCGTGGCCGCGGGGAGCAGACCGGCGACGAGCCCGTACGGGTCCTCGCCGTCGACCCAGGTGGCCACCCGCACGCCCAGCTCCGCCAGCGGCACGCCGTCGTAGCCGGGTGCCTCCAGCTTCGGCACGACCAGCACCGCGTCCCCCGCCGCGGGCAGCACCAGCGCGGTCAGCCGCTCGAACGAGGACCCGCTGCCGCCGATCAGGTAGCGCAGGTCGGAGCCGGGGGCGATGAGCAGGGCGTCGGCCCCGTGGGCCGCGGCGGCGGACCGGGCCCGGTCCAGGCGGGCGCGCAGCAGGTCCGGGTCCACGGCGGTGGCGATGGTCGACATATCCCGCACCCTAGTGCCTGGCACCGACCGGTTCCTCGTCCATCTCACGCCAGCCCTTGGCCAACGCGGGCCACAGCGTGATCGCGAGGTACACCCCCGAGGCGGTGAGCAGCGTGGGGACCAGCCCGAACCCGTCGACGGCAAAGCCCGCCAGCACGGCGCCCACGGGCATCGGCCACTGCGAGCCCGCCTGCAGCACACCGCCCACCACGGGCCGCACGTCGTCGGGCACCCGGTCGAACTGGACCACGCCGAGCACCGGGTTGATCGTGCCGACCGCGCAGCCGAACACCGCCAGCGCGGCCAGCGCCATCGGCAGCGGCGGAGCGGCGGCCAGCAGCGCGAACCGGGGCGCGCCGCTGACCAGGAACGCGGTGGCCAGGGTCCAGCGGCGCGACAGCCGGGCGCCGAGCCAGGCGTAGGCCAGCGACCCGGCGAGCCCGCCGCCCGCCCACACGCCCGCGATCGCGCCGAGCGCGACGCTGCTGCCGAGGACGCGTTCGGCGTAGACGGGCAGCAGGACGGCGAAGAACGCGGCGTCGAGCAGGTTGGTGCCGGAGACGAGCAGGACCACCCACCGCAGCGCCCGGTCCCGGCGCAGGTAGGCGAGTCCGCCGCGGAGGCGGTGCCCGTAGCCGCCGGGGGCCTTTCCGCCGACGGCGGGGACGAACAGGCGCACCAGGAGCGCGGAGCCGAGGAAGGTCGCGGCGTCGACGAGCAGCACGCCGGGTGGGCCGAGCAGGGCGATGAGCACCCCGGCGAGCGGTCCGCCGAGCATGCGGGCACCGCGCCAGACGCCTTCGTAGGCCCCGGAGGCGCGTTCGGTCGACACCTCCGCCCGCGCGGTGAGCGCGGGCACCATGGCGCGCCGCGCGGTCGCGCCCGGTGCCGCGACCAGGCCCAGTGCCCAGGCGAGCGGCACCAGGAGGGCGAACGGGAGGCCGGAGGTGCCGTGCAGCAGGGGAATCGCGGCCACGACGGCGGCGGCGAGCAGGTCCGAGGCGACACTGGCCGCGCGTCTGCCGACCCGGTCGACGACCGGCCCGGCGGCGAGCGCCCCGACGACCGCGCCGAACACCTCGACCCCCGCGACCAGCCCGGTGCGCGCCGCGCTCCCGGTGGTCTGCAACACGAACCACGGCACGGCCAGCACCGTCATCGCCGTCCCGCACGCCGAGAGCGCGTTGGCCCCCAGCAGCGCGGCCAGCGGCCCACGCGCCCCCATGATCACGACCATAGGGTGGCAGCGGGACGGGTGTGTGGTACTCCACGATCATGACGCGTCTCGGTGGACGGGGTTTCGGGCTCAGTGGCATCAGCGTTCTGCACGCGGTGGTGGTGGACTGCCGCGATCCGTTCGCGCTGGCCAGGTTCTGGGCCGCGCTGCTGGAGGGTGAGATCGAGGAGGCCGAGCCGCGCGGCGGGCCGTGCGCCTCGGTGGTCGCGCCGTTCGGACTGCGGCTGGACTTCCACCTGGTGCCCGAGGGCGGGGCGGCGCGGAACCGGCTGCACCTGGACCTGCGGACCACCGCGTTCCACCACGCCGTGGCGCGGGCGGTGGCCCTGGGCGCGACGACCGCGGACGACGTCCATCCGCCGGACGGGTGGCAGGTGCTGCGGGACCCGGAGGGGAACGAGTTCTGCTTGCTCCGGCCACGGATTGATGACACGTCATCGGAATAGGCCCGATCACCGGATAGACATCTCGCCGGGCGTTCTTTCCCGGCCGCGGCGAAGGCCGTCCGCCGACAAAGGCGAGCGGCCCCCGCACTATTCCGCACACCGTACGGATAATGCGCCCGACCACGCGGCGCGTTCGTCCCTTTGCGACCGGCGGAGTCCCGTGCAATTGCGCCACGACAGCGCCGCGCACGGGGTGGCCCCGCGCTGACCACACAAGGCGTCCGGATGGCGCATGGCGCATAGTCGCCATACGGACGAAATCCGCGAAGAACCGCTCGGCAACCGACCCCGGACATAACCATCGCCATTAGCGTCAAGCGGGACACGCGACACCGCCGCGAACATGACCGCGCGGATCGCTTGCGCCATTCCTGGGGGAGGAACGATGACCACCACCGAACCGCCCGCCACCGCTCGACCGGCGGGCAATTCGGAACCGCCCGGTAACCGATTGCCGTACGGCGCGCGGCACCGCAGCGCCGCCGCCCAGCGGGCGTCGTCGATGCCCGCGCACAAGTACCGGCAGTACCGGCCGCTCGGCCTGCCCGACCGGCAGTGGCCCGATCGGGTCGCCACCCGGGCGCCGCTGTGGTGCAGCGTGGACCTGCGCGACGGCAACCAGGCGCTGCTGGACCCCATGACGATGGCGAGCAGGCAGGAGCTGTTCCGGCTGCTGGTCCGCCTGGGTTTCAAGGAGATCGAGGTCGGCATGCCGGTGTCCTGCCGCGCCGACCACGACTTCGTGCGCTGGCTGGCCCGCTCCGGCGAGGTGCCCGACGACGTGACCCCGCAGGTCCTGGTGCCGATGCGGCCGGACCTGATCGCCGAGACCGTGCGCGCCCTGCGCGGCCTGCCGCGCGCGATCATGCAGGTGTTCCACCCGACCTCGACCGTGCAGCGCCGGGTGGTGTTCCGCGCGACCCGCGCGGAGGTGAAGCGGCTGGCGCTCAACGGGGCCGAGCTGTCGATGCGGCTGCGGGACGGGCTGCCGGGGACCCGGCTGTCGCTGCAGTACGGGCCGGAGTCGTTCACCCAGACCGAGCCCGAGTTCGCGCTGGAGGTCTGCAACGCGGTGCTCGACCTGTGGCGGCCGACCGCGGACGACGACGTGCGGATCAACCTGCCCGCCACCGTCGAGGCGTTCCCCGCGCACGAGTTCGCCGACCGCATCGAGTGGATGCACCGCAACCTGGTATTCCGCGACCGGATCCTGCTGGGCCTGCACCCGCACAACGACCGGGGCTGCGGGGTCGCCGCCGCGGAGGCCGCGCTGCTGGCCGGGGCGGACCGGGTCGAGGGCACGCTGTTCGGCAACGGGGAGCGCAGCGGCAACGTCTGCCTGGTCACCCTGGCGATGAACCTGTTCTCCCAGGGCATCGACCCGCGGCTGGAGCTCGGCGGCCTCGACGACATCCGCCGGGTGGCCGAGCGCTGCACCCGGATCCCGGTGGCCTGCAGGCACCCGTGGGCGGGCGAGCTGGTGTACACCTCGCTGGCGGGCTCGCACCAGGACGCCATCGCGAAGGGCCTGCGCGACCGCGACGAGAGCGGGTCGCCGCTGTGGGAGGTGCCGTACCTGCCGATCGACCCGCACGACATCGGGCGCGACTACCAGGCGCTGGTGCGGATCAGCAACCAGTCGGGCAAGGGCGGGCTGGCGTACCTGATGCGCACCGAGCACGGGCTGGAGCTGCCCAGGGGCGTGCAGGTGGAACTGGCCGAGGCGGTCGGGCGGGAGATGGACGACCGCGGCGGCGAACTGGACCCGGCCGCCCTGTGGCGGATGTTCGCCCGGCACTTCCTGCCCCCGGTCGACCAGCGCTGGATGGGGCTGGACCCCGAGGAGGTGCTGACACGGCTCGCGGAGCGGACGGGGGTTCGCGTGCAGGTGCTCGACGTCATCGAGCAACCGTCGGCGACGCCCGCGTCGGCGTGCGCGACGTTCTGCCAGGTGCGGGCGGGTCGGCGGACGAAGTGGGGGGTGGGGATCGCCGGGGACCGGGCGGTGTCGCGGCTATCGGCGGTCTACAGTGGACTGCACCGGTTGGGTGCTCTGGTCGGCTAGGGGCAATGCCGGTCGGTTAGGTCATGGCGGGGCTGTAGCCTGCTGTGGTGGATCTTGGGTTGGGTGTGCGCGAGGGCGGCGGTCTGGCCGACCGGGCTGCGGTTGGTGTGCTGACTCGGATGTTTCCGGTGGAGTTGGTCGATCGGGTCATTGACCAGTATTGGCGTCGGGAACAGCGGACCCGCGCATTGCCTGCTCGGTTGGTCTTCTATTTCA
>NZ_PTIX01000052.1 GCF_002934265.1 Actinokineospora auranticolor | reverse complement strand
AGCCCGGTCGGCCAGACCGCCGCCCTCGCGCACACCCAACCCAAGATCCACCACCGCAGGCTACAGCCCCGCCATGACCTAACCGACCGGCATTGGGGCTAGGCGATGGAGATGACGGCGACAGGCAGTCCCGCCCACGCCGGAACGCGAGGGCGGCTCGGTGCCTGCCCGCAGCGCCGATGCGCCGGTGGTGCCGTGGGCTCCCGGATCCAGGTCCTCGAGGGCGTCATCAGCGATCGTCGGGTCGCCACCGCCGAGGCCACACCGGCGGTCACGGCCTCGCCCGCGCCGTGCACCCCGCCACCGCACCTGCCCGGGGCGACCGCGACACGCTCACTCGCCGACATCCAGGCGGCGGGCCACAGGTCGGAGCGGGACGCGTCGCGGCAGCAAGCGGACGTCCTCGCGCCGAGGACCCCGCAGCGGGAGCCCGAGAGTCCGGGACGGTCAGCGCTTCTTGCGCTTGGGGCGGGGTTTGCCGGTCAGGTCCCAGTCGTGTTTTTCGTTCTCGGCCAGGGCGAGGAGTTCCTCCGCGTGCGCGCGGCCTGTCTCCGTGGACTCCATGCCCGCGAGCATCCGGGCCAGTTCGACGACCCGCTGGGTTTCGTCGAGGGTGCGGACGTCCGAGCGGGTCACACCGCCGTGCATGCCCTTGTCGACGATGAGGTGGCGGTCCGCGAAGGCGGCCACCTGGGCCAGGTGGGTCACCACGATGACCTGGTGGCTGCGGGCCAGCCGGGCCAGCCTGCGGCCGATCTCGACCGCCGCCCGACCACCCACGCCCGCGTCCACCTCGTCGAACACCAGGGTCGGCACCGGGTCCGAGTGGGCCAGCACGACCTCGATGGCCAGCATCACCCGCGACAGCTCACCACCGGACGCGCCCTTGTGCACCGGCAGCGGCTGCGCGCCGTCGTGCGCGACCAGCAGCAGTTCCACGTCGTCGACGCCGTCGGCGCCCGCGTGCAGCGACGCGCCCGCGACCGCGAGGGCCAGCGGGTCGCCGTCCTCCGCCGGGCGCGGCCGGACGCTGATCTGCACGCTCGACTGGCCCATCGCCAGGCCGCCGAGTTCGTCGGTGACCGCCTTGGCCAGCTCGTCGGCCGCCTCGGCGCGGGCCGCGGTCAGCCGGGCGGCGATCTCGCCGAGCCGCGCGGCCAACTCCGCCTTGCGCGCGGCCAGCTCGCCGAGGGCCTCCTCGGAGGTGTCCAGGCCGATCAGCTTGTCCGCGGCCTCGCGCGCCCACGCCAGCACACCGTCCACGTCGGCGGCGTACTTGCGGGTCAGCGACTTCAGCTCGGCCTGCCGGGCCAGCACCCGCTCCAGGGCGGCCGGGTCGGCGTCGAGGGCGTCGAGGTACGCGGTCAGCTCGGCGCCCACGTCGGTGAGCAGCACGGCGGCCTCGGTGAGCCGGGACTCCAGGTCGCGCAGCCGCGGGTCGTCCGCGCCGCCCACCCGGCGCTGCGCCTCGCCGATCAGGCCGAGCGCGCCGGGGGCGTCCGGGTCGCCGTCGGGGGAACCGGAGACCGCGTAGGCCGCCGCGGTGGCGGCCTCGCGCAGCTGGTCGGCGTCGGCGAGCCTGCGGGCCCGCTCGACCAGCTCGGTGTCCTCGCCGGGCTGCGGGTCGGCCCCGCTGATCTCCTCCAGTCCCAGCCGCAGGATGTCGGCCTCGCGGGCCATCTCCTTGGCGCGGCGGGTGCGGTCGTCGAGCTCGGCGGACACCGCCAGCCACTCGGCGCGGACCTCGCGGTACTCGGCGAGTACGCCCGTGACCGCGCCACCGGCGAACCGGTCGATCACCGCGCGCTGCTCGGCGGGCCGCAGCAGCCGGAGCTGGTCGTTCTGGCCGTGCACCGCGATCAGCTGCTCGGCGAGGTCCGACAGCACCCCGACGGGCACCGACCGGCCGCCGACGTGCGCGCGGGAGCGGCCGTCGGTGCTGACGCTGCGCAGCGTGATCAGCGAGCCGTCGTCCTCCGGCTCGGCGCCCGCGTCGGTGGCCACCCGGGCCGCCGGGGACCCGTCCAGGCCCTCGAACCGGCCCTCGACCACGGCCTTGGACTTACCGCTGCGGACCCGCGACGCCTCGCCCCTGCCACCGGACAGCAGGTGCAGTCCGGTGACGACCATCGTCTTGCCCGCACCGGTCTCCCCGGTCACCACGGTGAAGCCGCGGTGGAGCTCGAGCGTGGCCTCGTCGATGACGCCGAGGTCCTGGATGCGCATCTCGGCTAGCACAGGGCGCACCCTAGCGTCTCGCGCCGACCACGGTCAGCGCCCGTCCACAGGTTCGACTTGTTGATCACCGGGACCGCCAGCCGTGCACGGGCAGGGCGAACTTGTCCACCAAACGGTCGGTGAACGGGTCGTCACGCAGCCGGGCCAGCTTGATCGGCAGCCTGCCGCCGCGCACCTCGACCCGCGCGCCGGGCGGGACCTCGAAGGTGCGCCTGCCGTCGCAGCACAGCACCCCGGACTGCCCGTCGGTGTCGATCGACACCCCGACGACCGAGCGCGGCGACACGACCAGCGGCCGGGAGAACATGGCGTGCGCGTTGCTCGGCACCACCAGCATGGCCTGCACGTCCGGCCACACGATCGGCCCGCCCGCCGAGTACGCGTACGCGGTCGACCCCGTGGGTGTGGCGCACAGCACACCGTCGCAGCCGAACGACGACACCGGCCGCCGGTCGACGTCGATGGTCACGTCCAGGATCCGCTCGCGGCTGCTCTTCTCCAGACTGGCCTCGTTGAGCGCCCAGGTGTCGGCGATGACCTCGCCGGCGAGCGTGGCGGTGACGTCGATGGTCATCCGGTCCTCGACCAGGTACCCCTGCTCGACCACCAGCTCCACGGCCTCGGCCAGCGCGTCGGACTCGGCTTCCGCGAGGAACCCGACCCGACCCAGGTTGACGCCCAGCACCGGCACCCCGGCGGGCCGGGCCAGTTCGGCGGCGCGCAGCAGGGTGCCGTCGCCACCGAGCACGAACACCAGCTCGGTGCCCTCGGCGGCGGTCGGGCCCAGCGGCACCACCCCGGCGTAGCAGGACGGGTCGAGGTCGGGCGCCTCCTCGTCGACCACGCGCAACCGCACCCCGGCGGCGGCGAACCAGGTGGCCACCTTCTCCGCCACCCGCCGGTTGTCCGCCCGGCCGGTGTGCACGACCAGCAGGATCTCCCTCATCGCGGCCCCTCCTCGACGGCGCGCCGGACCAGCGCCGCGGCCTCGTCCTCCGGCAGCGCGGAGCCGCGCCGCAACCACGCGAAGTACTCGACGTTGCCGGACGGGCCGGGCAACGGGCTGGCCACCACGCCGTGCGTGCGCAGCCCAAGCTCACCGGCGGCGCGCAGCAGCCGGGTGACGACCTCGGCGCGCAGCTCGGGGTCGCGCACGACACCGCCCGCGCCGAGCCGTTCCTTGCCGACCTCGAACTGCGGTTTGACCATGGGCAGCAGGTCGGCTTCCGGACCGGCGCACGCGGCCAGGGCGGGCAGCACCAGGCGCAGCGAGATGAACGACAGGTCGGCGACCACCAGGTCGACGGGACCGCCGATGTCCTCGGGGGTCAGCGACCGCACGTTGGTCTTGTCGAGGACGGTGACGCGGTCGTCGTTCTGCAGCCGCCACACGAGCTGGCCGCGCCCGACGTCGGCGGCGACGACCCCGGTGGCGCCGCGGCGCAGCAGGACGTCGGTGAAGCCGCCGGTCGAGGCACCCGCGTCGAGGCAGCGCTTGCCGTCGACGGGGACGTCGAAGGCGTCGAGGGCGCCGATGAGCTTGTGCGCGCCGCGCGAGGCCCAGCCGGGGTCGTCGACGAGGTCCTTGACCACGACCGGGGCGTCGGTCTCGACGCCCGTGGCCGGTTTGGTGGCGACCGTGCCGCGCACGGTGACCCGGCCCTCGGAGATCAGCTCGCTGGCGTGGTCGCGGGAGCGGGCCAGCCCCCGCCGGACCAGTTCGGCGTCCAGCCGCGCCCTGCGGGGCACCGGGTCACACCTTGTCGATGGTGGCCAGGGCGGCCGTCAGCGCGATGTGCACCGTGTCGAACCGCTCCACGTGCTCGGCAACGGGCAGGCCGTCGAGCCCTTCGAGCCCCGCGACGGCCGCGGCGATGGCCTCGTCCCGGGCGGGCTCCCGGGGCGGGCCGGGGACTGGGGTGACTTCCACCTGCACTCCTCCACGCTATCCGATGCGCCTGCCCGCGCGGATCACCGCGGGTCGGTGAGCCCGAGGGTTTCCATGGCGGGGTGGTCATCCCCGAGGTCGAGGGGCCCGTCGGCGGCCCAGCTCACCGCGCACAGGGCGCGCAGCAGGTCGAGCGGGTCGCCGTCACCGCTGACGCGCACCTTGCCGCCGTCCGCGCGGACGTCCCAGCCGGACTTGGGGCCGGGCCGCAGCGCGTCGGCGCCCTGGGTGACGGCGGTGATGTCGGCGGCGAGGTAGGTGGGCCTGCTCCCCGGCCCGGCGGTCAGCACGTCGTGGGGCGTGCAGACACCGGTGAGGACGAGCAGGGAGTCGAGGTCGGCGTTGGCCGCGCCCTCGATGTCGGTGTCGAGCCGATCACCGACGACGAGCGGCTTGACGGCCCCCGCGGACCGCACGGACTCCGCCATGAGCGGGGTCGCGGGCTTCCCGGCGACCACGGGCTCCCGGTCGGTGGCGACGCGCAGGGCGTGCACGAGCGCGCCGTTGCCGGGCAGGAGCCCGCGCTCCGCGGGCAGGGTCACGTCGACGTTGCAGGCCACCCAGAGGGCGCCGCCGCGGATCGCGACGGCGGCCTCGGCGAGGTCCCGCCAGGCCAGGTCCGGCGAAAGCCCCTGGACGACGGCCCGCGTGGTGGAAGTGGCCTCCCGCACGGGTTTCAGCCCGACCGCGGTGACCTCGGCGGCCAACGCGGCGGTCCCGAGTACCAGGACCTCGCTGCCCCCGTCGAGGCGCTCGGCGAGGACCGCGGCCCCGGCCTGCGCGCTCGTGCTGACCTCGGCCGGTTCCGCTGACACCCCGAGTTCGGTGAGGTGCGCGGCGACGTCACGGGGTGAGCGGGAGGCGTTGTTGGTCACGAACCGCACGGTCGTGCCGTGGTCCCGCGCGGCCTCCACGGCGCCCGCCGCCCCCTCGACGGCTTGCTTACCGCGGTAAACGGTGCCGTCGAGGTCGAGCAGGAGGGCGTCGTAGAGGTCGAGCAGCCGCTCACCCACGCGAACCGCCACCGTCCTCGGGGGACTTGTCGGTGGCAGCGGACCCGGCGGTTCCGGCCTCGGCGACCCGAGTGGACCCACCGGCGGACCGGTCGGACTCCGCGGTGGTCTGCGAGCCCTCTGCCACGGCGGATTCCTCGCGAGCCACGGCGGTCGGCGTGGGTTCGCCAGCGGACTGGTCGGCCCCAGCAGCCGTCTGGGCACCCTCGGTCGCGGCGGACTTGGCGGTTTCCTCGCCTGCCTCGGTGACCTGAGTGGACTCGCTCGCCGCAGCGCCGGCGGTCTTCTCCTCGGTGGTGCCTGCGAGCTCGGGTTCGGAGGTCTCGTCCGCGGCGGTGTCCTCGGTGGGCTCGTCGGCGTCGGTGTCCTCGTCGTCTTCGATCTCCAGGGTGTCGCCGGGGAGGGCGGCGGCGATCTCGGACTCGTCGGCGCCGAGTTCGAAGGCGCGCTCGGCGGCGTCGGTGTCCTCGTCGTCGTCGGCCTGGGCGGCGTTGAGGAACCAGGTGATGGCCTCCTCGGCGCGGCCCGCGGCGGCCAGGTTGTCGGCGTAGGCGTAGAACAGGCGCGCGCTCCACGGGTCGCGGCGCTTGGGGTCGAGGTCGGGGCCCTGCAGGCCGACGACGGCCGCGTCGAGCTGGCCCATGTCGCGGCGCGCGCCCGCGCTGACGATCCGCAGCTCCACCGAGACCTCGGGGGGCAGGTCGCGCCCCGCTTCCTTGGCCAGTTCCAGCGCCCGCTCCGGGCGGCCGAGGGCGCGCTCGCAGTCGGCCATCACGGCCACGTGCGCGTTGCCGCCGCTCATCCGCCGCACGGCCCGCAGCTCGGACAGCGCCTCGGCCCACTCACCCGCGTGGTAGGCGGTCAGCCCGGCGGCCTCGCGCACGACCGGCACCCGCGCCGCCCGCTCCCGCGCGTACCGCGCGTGCACCAGGGCCCGCTCCGGGTCCTCGTCGATCAGCATCCCGGCCGCGACCAGGTGGCGGCCGACCATTTCGGCCAGCGACTTGGGCAGGCTGCGCAGCCCGGCGCGGGCCTCGACGTCGAGGGCGGAGTAGTCGGCGCCCTCCGGAACCCGGGGGCCACCGCCCTCGTAGCGCTCCTCGCGGGTGTCCTCGTCCCGGTCGAACCGCCGAGGCCGCCGCTCACCGGCCGCGACCTCCGTGTACGCCCGCCGCTCCGACGGCTCGTCCGCGCTGGGACGGGCGTCGGGGGTCAGGTCGTCGTCTTCGGTGTCCCGGTCCGCGTCCCGGTCCGCAGCGCTGTCGTCGTCCTCGCGCTCGGTCTTGGCGCCCGCCAGCTGCTCCTCGACGCTGAAGTCGTCGTCGGTGTCGGCCTGGGTGTCCTCGACGGGGGCGTCCTCGCGGAACCGCCCACCGCGATCGGACGCCGCGAACGGCGAACGACGCTCACGCGACTCGTCGCGGTCGTCACCACGACCGGCCCCACCACGCTCGTCGCGGTCCGAACCCGGGCGGTCGCCGCGCCCAAAGGACCGATCCGACCGGAACCCGCCACGGTCGGAGCTGCCCCGGTCATCGCGGCTGAACCCACGGTCGGACTTGAAGCCACCCCGGTCCGAACCGCCCCGGTCGTCGCGGCTGGAGCCACGGTCGGACCGGAAACCACCCCGGTCGGAACCCGAACGGTCGTCGCGGTTGAAACCGCGGTCCGAGCGGTCGGACCTGTAGCCGCCACGGTCGGAAGCAGGCCGGTCAGAGCGGAACCCACCGCGATCCGAGCCACCCCGGTCATCACGACTGGGGCCGCGGTCCGAGCGGAAACCACCACGGTCGGACTTGAAACCACCGCGATCCGAACCGCCACGGTCGTCACGGTTGAACCCACGGTCGGACTTGAAGCCGCCCCGGTCCGAGCCACCCCGGTCATCGCGGTTGAACCCACGGTCGGACCGGAAACCACCCCGGTCGGAACCCGAACGGTCCGAACCGCCACGGTCCGAGCGGAAACCACCACGGTCCGAGCCCGAGCGATCAGACTTGAACCCACCCCGGTCCGACCCACCCCGGTCGTCACGGCTGGGGCCACGGTCGGACTTGAAGCCGCCTCGGTCCGAGCCAGCGCGATCGTCACGGTTGAACCCACGGTCCGAGCGGAAACCACCGCGATCGGAGCCCGAACGGTCCGACTTGAAACCACCGCGATCCGAACCGCTGCGGTCGTCGCGGTTGTAGCCACGATCGGACCTGAAGCCCCCACCGCCCGACCCAGGCCGGTCATCACGACCGCGGTCCGAGCGGAAGCCACCACGGTCCGAGCCCGGGCGATCGGACCTGAAACCACCGGAACCCGACCCAGACCGGTCATCGCGGCCGAAGCCGCGGTCGGATTTGAAACCACCGCGATCCGAGCCACCCCGGTCGTCACGATTGAACCCGCGATCCGACCGATCCGACTTGAAGCCGCCCCGGTCCGAACCGCCTCGGTCGTCGCGGCTGAAACCCCGGTCGGATTTGAAACCACCGCGATCCGAACCGCCCCGGTCATCACGGTTGGACCGGAAACCACCGCGGTCGGAGCCGCCGCGGTCCGAGCGGAAGCCGCCACGGTCGGAACCCGAACGGTCCGACTTGAAGCCGCCCCGGTCGGCGCCGGGTCGATCGGACTTGAACCCACCCCGGTCGGAGCTGGGTCGATCGGAACGGAACCCGCCGCGGTCACCTGACGAGCGGGAGTCGCGGTCGCCGCCGCGGAAGCCGCCACCCGAGGGGCGGTCGTCACGGCGGAAACTGCCGGAGCCGCCGCGGTCGTCGCGGTTCGTCGAGCGGTAGCCGCCCCGATCCGAACCCGGGCGGTCGTCGCGGGAACGGTTTCCGCCATCGCGGTCGGAACGGAAACTGCCACGGTCCGAGCCACGGTTGTCGCGGTAGCCACCACGGTCGGAGCTGCGGTTGTCGCGGTCATTGCGGTAGCCGCCCTGGCCCCGGTCCGAGCGGTAGCCGCCGCGGTCCGAGTCGTGCTTGCCCCTGGGGCGGTCGTCGCGGCGGTCGGAACGGCCGCCCGAGTTGTGACCGCGTGAGTTGTCGCCGCCCGCGTCACCGCGGTCACGGTCACCCTGTCGCCCGAACTCCGACACTTGCATCCTCCCGAACGCGGGACCACCCGCACCTACACGACCACACGACCGACGCCGAAAAGGGCCTGTGGTTGACGCACGTTTTACACGTGCCCCACCACAGGCCCTTTCGGGAATGTGAGTCCGGCGGCGTCCTACTCTCCCACACCCTCACGAGTGCAGTACCATCGGCGCTGGTGGGCTTAGCTTCCGGGTTCGGGATGGGACCGGGCG
>NZ_PTIX01000051.1 GCF_002934265.1 Actinokineospora auranticolor | reverse complement strand
CAGGTACGCCAACGGGAGCGGCACGGGTACGCACCTCACCGTTCACACACCGCAGCCGATATTGCGGGGTTTGACCCAAAAGCGGGTCCCCCACAAAGGATCAATTCGGACGTTGCCGAGTCCACACGACACACCCCGCTCGAACCGACACGGAAGTGGCCGGGGCTGTCACCCGGCGGCCCACGTCATGGCGTTGTCAGCCCGAACCGGCCCCTCGGGTCTGGTCGCGGAAGGTGCGGCGGTAAGCGTCCGGGGACACTCCGACGGTGCGGTTGAAGTGCCTGCGCAGGGACGCGGCGGTGCCCAGGCCGGTGGCGGTCGCGATGGACTCCACGCTGTCGTCACCGGTTTCCAGCAGTTCCTGCGCACGGCGAACCCTCTGGTTAAGCAGCCACCGCAACGGGGTCGTGCCGGTCGCGGCGTGGAAGTGGCGGGCCAGGTTGCGCGAGCTCATGGCGGCCCGCCGGGCCAGGTCCTCGACGGTCAACGGCTGGTCCAGCCGCGCGGTCCCAGGGCAGGAGCGCGGTCAGCGGGTGGTCGTCGCGCGCGGGAACGGGCGCGGTGACGAACTGGGCCTGGCCGCCTGCCCGGTGCGGCGGCACGACCAGGTTGCGGGCGAGCCGGTTCGCCACGGCCGAGCCGTGGTCGGCGCGGACCAGGTGCAGGCACAGGTCCATGGCCGCCGCCTTGCCCGCCGAGGTGAGCACGCTGCCGCTGTCGACGTAGAGGACGTCCGGGTCCACGCGGACGTTCGGGTACCGCGCGGCGAGCGCGCCCGCGTGCGCCCAGTGCGTGGTCGCGGTCCGCCCGTCCAGCAGCCCGGCGGCGGCCAGCACGAACGCCCCCGTGCACAGCGACGCCACCCGGGCCCCGGCGTCGTGCGCCACCCGCACCGCGTCGACCAGGTCGGCGGGCGGCGGCACGTCGACGTCGGCCCAGCCGGGAACGATGACCGTGTCCGCGTGGGCCAGGAAGTCGAGCCCGCGGTCGGGCACCAGGTGGAACCGGCCGAGCCGCACGGGCGCCGCGCCGCAGACGGTGAAGTCGTACCAGTCGACGCCGCGCAGGTCGGTGCCGAAGACCTCGCAGGCCAGGGACAGCTCGAACGGGAGCATCCCCTCGGTGGCGACCAACGCGACGCGCATGTCCGAAACTGTACGTCGCTTGTCGTTCCGGACACTGGTCCCGGCCAGGGGCGCGTTGCGAGCATGTCCGCATGAGCGAGAACGTGCTGGTCTACGGCGCCTACGGGCACACCGGGAAGTTCGTGGTGGCGGAACTGCTGGACCGGGGATTCACCCCGCTGCCCTCGGGCCGGGACAAGGACCGCCTCCACTTCCCCGGCCTCGACCCGCGCCCCGCGACCGTCGACGACCCGGCGTCCCTCGACCGGGCCCTGGAGGGCGCCGCCGCGGTCGTCAACTGCGCGGGCCCGTTCGCCACGACGGCCGCCCCGCTGATCTCGGCGGCGCTGCGCGCGGGCATCCCGTACGTCGACGTCGCCGCCGAGATCGAGGCCAACGTCGACACGTTCGCCGAGTTCGCCGACGCGCGCACCCCGGTCATCCCGGCCATGGCGTTCTTCGGCGGACTGGGCGACCTGCTGGTCACCGCCCTGCTCGACGGCGAGACCGCGGCCGACGAGGTGCACATCGCCTACGGCCTGGACAGCTGGCACCCCACGGCGGGCAGCCTCGACGCGGGCGCGGTCTCCCACCGGCGCCGAGCGGGCAGGCGCGTCCGGTACTCCGGCGGCGGCCTCCAGTACCACGACGACCCGCTGCCGACGGTCCGCTGGCCGTTCCCGGACGGCCCGCTGCCGGTGCTCGCCGAGTTCACCATGGCCGACGTCGTCACGATCCCCAGCCACGTCGAGGTCGCCGAGGTCCGCACCTACATGGCGACCCGGGCCGCCGCCGACCTCACCGCGACGACCCCGACCGCCCCCGAGCCCGTCGACGCCCGTGGCCGCTCGGCGCAGACCTTCGTGGTCGACGCCGTCGTCCACATCGGCGACACCAAGCGCCGCGCGGTCGCCACCGGCCAGGACATCTACGCCGTCAGCGCGCCCTTGGCCGTCGAGGCCGTCCACCGCCTCCTCACCGGCCGGACCAGGGCCACCGGGGTCGCCTCGGCGGGCACGGCCTTCGACGCGGCGGACTTCCTCCGCGCCTTGGCCCCGCACATCGCTATCAGCTAGTCGTCCACCAGCAGGAACGCGGGCGGGTCGGCGCGCCACTCGGGGACGTCGAGTGCGTTGAGCGCGGCGACGATCTTCTTCTCCTCGTAGATGAAGTGCGTCAGCATCACCGCCGACAGCGCCGTGATCTCCTGGCGCGCCTTGGCCGAGGTCGCCGGGTCGGGCTCGTCCGGGAGGGCGTCGAGGACCTTGCGCAGGCCCTGCATCAGCCAGTCGAGCTGGTTGTGGTCGGTGCGCAGGGTGGCGAGCACGCCACGCAGTTCGGGGTAGTCGTGAGCGATCGCGGGGAACGCGACGGCGTCCTCGCCCTTGTGGTGGCGGTCGAGTGCGGTGCAGAAGGTCAGGCAGTGCGCGCGGAGGTCGCGTGGTGGCAGGCCCTTGCCGTCGATGTAGTCGTCGACGGCGTCACTCAGGTCCTCCAGCATCTCCCGCAGCCAGATGTGCGCCTCCAGCAACTGGGTGCCGAAGGCGGTGAGGCGATCGCTCGCCCCGGAACGTGCGTCCATGGATTCCTCTCGGGTGCACCACCAGTAATACCCGAGAGGTGGACTCAGCGGATCGGGCGCCAGATCGCGGCGGGGCCGTCGAAACTGTGCGAGAACTGCCCCAGGACCAGGCCGGACCTGGTCATCCCCTCGACGGTGGAGGAGGTCAGCCACTCCGGATCCGGGTTGGGCAGCTCGGCGAGGTGGCCGTCGCGGTCCCACACCACGGCCTCGCTGGTGGTCCACACCCCGTGCTTGGTGCCGAACACGACGCCGTGCTCGTCCACGGCGGCGGTGAAGCCCTCGAGCCGGTCGGCGGGCACGTCCAGCCGGTGCGCGGTGCCGTCCGGGTCCCAGCGGACCGGTGACTGGAACCTGGGGTCCGCGCTGCCGACGGTGCCCGCGACGTAGCCGTTCTCGCTGATCGCGCTCGCGGTCCCGGTCGGGCTGTCACCGACCGGGGCCAGCCGGGTGAGGGTGCCGTCGAGGTTCCAGCGGACCGGGACCCCGGGGGTCCCGCTGCTGCCGACGATCACGCCGCGCTCGTTGGCGTCGGCGTACACGTCGACGCCGCCGAGGGTGGTCAGCACCCGGGGCGTGCCGTCGCGCGACCAGCGCACGACTCGCGTGGTCCCGTCGGGGAACGCGCAGGTGCCGTAGGGCAGGCCCCTGGACGTGACGTTGAACTGCCGGACCGCGCACCCGGCGGGCACCGGCACCGCGACGGGCGCGTCGTCCCCGGTCCACCGCACCAGCGTCTCGCCGGACTGGCCGTACACGACGCCCGCGTCGGTGATCGCCCACGCGGAGCCGGTCCCGTCGCCGGGCAGGACGGGGAGTTCGCGGAGCACCCCGCGGTCCCAGCGGACCGGGTGGGAGGTGCCGTCCGGGGTCTGGGACCAGCCGACGACGGCGCCCCGGTTGTCGATCCCCAGCGGCAGGCTCTGCTCACCGCCCAGGGTGGGCAGGGCGTGGACCCGGCCATCCCGGTCCCAGCGGACGGGGTGGTCGGGCAAGGTGAAGGAGGTCCGGGAGGATCCCACCGCGATGCCCTCGTCGTTGACGGCGTTGAAGTAGACGCTGTCGTCGTCCGGCAGGGGTGGCAGCAGGGTGACGCGGTAGCTCGGCGGGTGGCCACCCCCGAGTGGTGCCGCGGCGGCGGGCGTCGCGCCCGCGATCACCAGGAGGGCCACACAGGCAAGCACGGACTTGGTCGCCATCGAGAAGATCCCCCCATCCGATGACCGGGTTCCCTTCAGGGTTCTCCCGGGTTCCGTTGCCGGTAAAGGGGAGTTCGGCCTGTGAACACGCCACCGCCGCGGGTTCCTCCGGTGGCGAGGCGGCGTCAGTGGTTCGGCCGCCAGACCGCGGCGAACCCCTTGAACTCCGCCGTGGCGAAGAACGAACCCAGGACCAGCCCGGATCCGGTGATGGTGTCGACGCCAGAGGCGGTGAAGCGCTCCGCGTCCGGGTTGGGCAGCGCGGTGGTGTGGCCGTCGCGGTCCCAGACCACCGCGTCGCTGACGAACAGGGGCGCGGTCACCGAGCCGTACACGCGGCCGTGCCCGTCGACGGCGGCGGGGACGGCCTCAACCCGGTTGGGCGGCAGGTCGAGCCGGTGCGCGGTGCCGTCCGGGTCCCAGCGGACCGGAGTACCCGACCAGGGGTACTGGGAGTAGCCGAAACCCGCGATGTAGCCGTTCTCGCTGATCGCGCTCGCGACGGTCGAGGGGCTGCCGACGACCGGGGAGAGCCGTGTGAGCGTGTCGTCGCGGTTCCAGCGGACCGGGACCTTGGTGCCCACACCGCTGGCCCCGACCAGCACACCGCGCTCGGTGGCGGCCCGGACGATGTCGCCGCCGAGGGTCGGTAGGAGCACGGGTGTGCCGTCGCGTGACCAGCGCGTGGCCCGCGAGGTCCCGTCCGCCAGTGCGCAACCGCCGTACTCAACGCCGCCTGCGGTGGCCGACACCGCGCAGCGCACGTACCCGGGCGGGACCGCCACGGGGGTCGGGCCGTCCTTCCCGGTCCAGCGCACAGCGGTCCACGGTCCGTCGAGTTCGGGCCCGGACCTGCCGTAGACGACGCCCGCGTCGGTGATCCACTGCGCGGAGCTGTACCCGTCCCCCGGGAGGGCGCCGAGGTCGCGGACGCGCCCCCGGTCCCAGCGGACGGCGTGCACGGTCTCGTCCGGGGTCTGGGACTCGCCGACGATCACCCCGGAGCCGTTGACGCCGTACGCCCGGCTGTTGTCCCCGCCCAGCGTCGGCAGGGCGTGGGCCGTGCCGTCGCGGTCCCAGCGGACCGCGCGTTCCGGGCCGACGTCCAGGTTCGTGGAGGCGCCCACGACGAGGCCGTGCTCGTTGATGGCCTCGGCGCGGTCCTCCAGGTCCCCCGGCAACGGCTGGAGCACGGTGACGCCGTACTCCGGCGCGGTCCCGTCCGGCGCGGCGGTCGCGGGTGTCGCGCCCACGGTCAGCAGGAAGGCCAGGGAGGCGAGGACCGGATTCTTCGCCATCGCGGAGATCCTCTCGTCCGATGAACGGGTGCCCTCGATGGTTCTCCCGGATTCCGTTGCCGGTAAAGGGGAATTCGTCCTGTGAACGCGCACGCCACCGCCGCCGGGGTTTCCGGCGGCGGTGGCGGTGGCGTCACTGGTTGAGGGTGGCGTAGGAGCCGCGGTGGAACAGCAGGGGTTGCTCGTCGGCGTTGCCGAGGTGGATTGTGTTCACCCGCCCCAGGAACAGGACGTGGTCGCCCGCCACGTGCTCGGTGTCCACATCGCACTCCAGGCAGGTGACCGCGCCGCGCACCAGGACGTTGCCGGAGGCGTCGACCGGGCCGCCGAGGACCCGTTGGGCGTCGAGGCCGCGGGGGCGGTCGCGCTTGGCGAAGCGGGTGGACAGCTCCTCCTGGTCGGCGCCCAGGACGTTGACCGTGAAGCTGCCGCGTGCGGAGATCAGCGATCGCATGCGGCCCTCCGTGCGGATGCTGATCAGCACCAGCATCGGGTCCAGCGACACCGACACCAGGGAGTTGACCGTGATCACCTCGGTGTCGGGGCCGTGACCGCGCGAGATGAGCGCGACACCGGTCGGGAACAGGCCCATGGCGCGGCGGAACGCGGTGCTGTCGGGCAGGCGTTCGACGACGTTGGTCATCACCGCACCGCCCCGGCGAGAGTGGCGCCGAGCGCCTTGCGGTCGACCTTGCCGTTCTGGTTGAGCGGCAACAGGTCGAACGCGGCGACCGTGCGCGGCACCATGTACGCGGGCAACCGGGCGCTCAGCGCGGTGAGCACCTCGTCGGTGTCGCCGACCTCGCCCGTGCAGGCGGCGACCAGCTCGACCTCGCCGTCGTCGCCCGGGATCGCGAGCACGACCGCGTCGACCACGCCCGGGTGGGCCCGCAGAGCGGCCTCGATCTCGCCGAGTTCGACGCGGTAGCCGCGCACCTTCACCTGGTGGTCGAGACGACCCAGGTGAACCATGGCGCCATCCAAGAAGGACACTCGGTCGCCGGTGCGGTACCAGTGCGGTGGACGGCGGCGCGGAGTCCCAGATGGCGTCGATCAGCTCCTCGACCGGCACGACGTGGTCGACCCGCATCAGCAGCAGGCCGAGGATGGTCTGCTGGCGGTGCGCGGTGAACCGCCGGGTCCGCCCGCCCGCCGTCACCTCGACCACACCGAGGACGTTGAACTCGGGCGCGGTCCCCTCCGCGTCACGCATGGTTCCCCTTCGGCAGGCGTCGGGCGGCAGCGACACGGTTCCGCGCGGACAAGTCCGGACCCTCACGGCGACCGGCGCGCGACTCCCACGCGGCGGACCACCACGATCCACTATGCAGTGGGGGCCAACTTCCCGCCACATGTGACCACCACGCACAGTGTGCCCGGAAACGGCGTTTGCCCGCGCGCCCTCGCCCGTTCAGCGCAACCGCAGGGGTAGCAACGCGGTGCTCCGGTTCGCCCAGCACAACGGTCGCCCCCGACGCCGTCCGTCCACAAAGGTCTCAGGCGTCCACGAGGCCGACCAGCAGGCGAGCCGCCTTGGGGCTGCCCATCCGCTCGTAGGCCGCGGCGGCGGCCGCGAGGTGTGCCTCCCGCGCGGCGGGGTCCCCTTGGGAGAGCGCGATTTCCGCGCGCAGCAGGTGGATCTCGGCGCGCAGCGCGCTGTTGTCGAGTCGGACGGCGATCTCCTCGGCACGCGCGGCGGCACCCTCGGCTTCATCGGGTCGACCACCGGCGGCGTACGCGGTCGCGGTGGCCAGCAACGACTTCGCGACCACGCTGTCCGCGCCCGCCGCGACCGCGAGCCGGGCCGCCTCGTCGAAGGCCGCCAGCGCCTCGGGAGCGCGACCAAGACCCGCGAGAGCGCGACCGACGAACAAGGTCTGCATCGCCGTACCCCGCGCGCGGCCGAGACGGACGTTGATGTCCAAGGCTTCCCGGAACCAACGCAGCGCCTCGTCGAAGTGGCCGGTGCGCAGGGCGAGGTTGCCGGTGAAGTCGTGGACGGAACCGCGCAACCGCTCGTCCTGGGCCACTTCACGAGCCCGGTCGAGCTCGGCCGCGGCGGCGTCGAACCGCTCGAGTTCCTGGTACGCCTTGGCGAGCAGGCACCGGCACCGCGCCTCGGCCGCCACCGCGCCGTCGAGCGCGGCGGCCTCGACGGCGAGGCGTCCGGTCTCGACCCAGGCCGCAAGGGGGCGACGGGCGTCGTAGTAGGCGAAGGTCGCTTCGAACAGTTGCCAGATGGGCGTGTGCCAACCACGTTCGGCGCAAGCCCGCATCGCGGCGGCGATGTTGGCGTGCTCCCGGTCGAACCACGCCAGCGCCGCGCCGGCACTCATCGTCAGCTCGACGTCGGCCAGCAGCCGCTTCGGGTCCGCGACCCGCAACCGCTCCCACCCCGTCGCCGCCACATCGGCGGCGGTGGCGCCGAGCAACCACCAGTCCACGGCCCGCCGCAACTGCCCGGCCCGCTCCGCCTCGGTCGTCTCCTCGGCCGCCACCCGCAGCGCGTGCGCGCGGATGAGGCGGTGCATGGCGTACTGGCCGTTGTCGCGCTCCTCGATGAGCGCGGCCGCGGCGAGGTGGTCGAGGTGGCCGCGCACCTCGTTGGTCGGCGCGCCGACCATGGCGCCCAAGACCTCGTCGCCGAACTCGGGGCCGACGAGCAGCCCCACCGCGCGGTAGACGGCGCGGGCGGGCTCGGGCAGCTCGGCGTGCACAGCGTCGGCCACCTTCGTGACCCGGTCGAGCACGAGGTCGGTGTCCCGCAGGTCGTCGATGAGCCGCGCGATGGTCCAGCGCGGGCGCACGGGCAGGCGGGCGCCGATCACGCAGATGGCGAGCGGGAGGCGCCCGCACAGCTCCACCAGCTCGGCCGCGGCCGCGGGCTCGGCGTCGACCCGGCCATCCCCGCAGACAGCGCGCAGCAGGTCGATGGCGTCCGGCGGGTCGAGGGGTTCGAGCACTATCGGGACGGCGCCGTCGACGTGCAGCTCCTCCAGCGCGGTGTTGCCCGCGACCAGCACGAGACCCGCGGCGGAGTTCGGCAGCAACGCCTCGACCTGGGCGGCGTCGGTGACGTCGTCGAGCACGGTGATCAGGCGGGTGCGGGCGGTCCGCGACCGGTAGAGGTCGCGACGGCCCGCGAGGTCGGCGGGGATCTTGACGTCGGGAATGCCCAGGCCCCTGAGGAGCCTGCCGAGCGCCGCGGCGGTCGACTCGCCGTCGGCACCGAAGGCGGCGTACAGGGCGCCGTCGGGGTACTCGCCCGCCAGCTCGGTCGCGGCCCGGCGCAGGAGCGCGGACTTGCCGACCCCCGGCATCCCCCGCACGGCGACCACCACGGGCCTGCCCAACTCGGGTTCGCCGCCGACCAGCGCGCGCAACGCCGCGAGCTGCCCGACCCGGTCGACGAACCGGGACGGCCCGGCGGGGACCTGCGCGGGCACCAGGTCCAGCGGCGGCTCCGGGGCGAACGTCACAGTCCCGATCGACCCCGCCTGCACGACCTGCCCGGCGACCCCCGCGAGCACGTTGCGCACCCCGTCAGCACCCACTGCACCAACCCCCCGCGGCGATCCGTGAACAGCCACGGTACTGCACGCGACCGCGCGGCGCGGGCACACCGGCCGAGGGGTTGCTACGGTGCGCGTACCACCGCACGGCCAGCCCGCCGACCTCCCCACCGGACCGAGACCACCCCGCCGCCCATGGCAATGCGAACCCCAAATGATCATGGTAAAACTCGAGCCGGGAGCCGGGAGCCGGGAGCCGGGAGCCGGGAGCCGGGAGCCGGGAGCCGGGAGC
>NZ_PTIX01000050.1 GCF_002934265.1 Actinokineospora auranticolor | reverse complement strand
ATCAATTCATCTCAAAGGAACCCACATCGGGGTTCTATCATTCAAGCTCTACTGGCTTAAATCGGCACACTGTTGAGTTCTCAAACAACACACGCACATCCGGGTCGACCGCGCTGAGCGGCCTAGCCAGAGGCTGGTACTTCTTGGCTTTTGTCTCGGACTCCAAGGTCGCCCACTCTACCACCTCGCGGCGGGAGCTTGGTTCGCGGCCCCTCTGGAGTCTGGCGCTCGTTCCGGTTTTCCCGGCCCGTGTCGCGCTGACAGAGAGAAAGTTACACGGCTTCAAACCCGGGGTCAAATCGCGCCCCCAGGCCCCTTCCACGCGGCAAAACCGCAGGTCAGAACCCTTGTGGAAGGTCTTGAAACCAACGTAACCCACCCCGAAGCCGGTGGGTATGTGATGGCAGTCACATCAACTTTCTTTGCAGGTCGCCGTCCTAGGCCGCTCGCAGGCCCACGACCTGCGGAAACGACAGTGGCCGCCGACCTTGTGGGGTCGACGGCCACGGGAGGACCACTCGGATGGGCTCAGCAGGCCTAGAGGGTTGGTACGACGCGGGTGCGCTTACCGCCGCGGCGGTAGGCACTGACCGCCCTGGAGCCGTCTACCCAGAACCGCCAGGGCACGTCCATCGCGACAGCCACGCCCACCCGCGGCCCTACGCGCACGGATTCGGCAGGTACGCGTTCACCGGCCAAGAGGCGCACGGGAGATGCCAGGTCGGTGAGGTCGACGCCGTTGTCGTCGCGGGTGAGCCCCAGGACGCCGGTGAGCCGTGCGGGCCCCTTGGCCAGCTCGGCGTCGGAACGCGAAGCCGGTCGACGGGACCTCGCCAGGTCGATGCCGTCAACGACCTCTCCCGCGCGGAGGAGGACGGCACCCGGCACACCGTCGGTAAGAGCGACCACGTTCGCGCAGAAGTGCATCCCGTAGACGAAGTACACGTAGAGGTACCCGGCGGGCCCGAACATGACTTCGTTGCGAGGGGTCTTACCGCGGTAGCAGTGCGACGCGGGGTCGTCCCCGCCGCGGTAAGCCTCGACCTCCACGATGCGCACGCGCACGGTGCCCTGCGGACTGTCGGACTCCAGCACAGCCCCTAAGAGGAGCTTGGCGGCGTCGACAGGGTCTACCGCGAGCTCGTCGCGTGTCAGCACCTCGCCCGCCGCCCCGCCGGTCACTTCCGCAGGGTTTGCTCCGCCCACGTCCGGTACTCCTCGACTCGGGTCACCACACGGTCGCGCTGCTCCGCGACGCGGCGCGGGGCGGTCCCACCGTACGCGTCGCGGGAGGCGATCGAGCCCGCCACCGTGAGCACGTCCCGGACGGCGGCCGTGAGCGCCGGGTCGACCTCGGCGAACTCCGCGTCGGTCAGCTCGTCGAGGCCGATCCCCTTGGCCTCGGCGCGGCGCACGCACTCCCCCGCCGCCTCGTGCGCGACGCGGAACGGCACGCCCTGGCGGACCAGCCACTCGGCGATGTCGGTGGCCAGGGTGAACCCGGCCGGGGCCAGCGCGGCGAGGCGGTCGGTGTCGAAGGTGAGCGTGTCGAGCATGCCCGCGAGCGCGGGGAGCAGCAGTTCGAGCTGGGCGATGGAGTCGAAGACCGGCTCCTTGTCCTCCTGCAGGTCCCGGTTGTAGGCCAGCGGCTGGGCCTTGAGCGTGGCCAGCAGGCCGGCCAGGTTGCCGATCATGCGGCCGGACTTGCCCCGGGTCAGCTCGGCGACGTCGGGGTTCTTCTTCTGCGGCATGATCGAGCTGCCGGTGGCCCAGGCGTCGTGCAGGGTCGCGTAGCCGAACTCGGCGGTGGTCCAGATGATCACCTCTTCGGCAATCCGGGACAGGTTGACCCCGAGCATGGCCACGACGAACGCGAACTCGGCGGCGAAGTCGCGGGAGGCGGTGCCGTCGATGGAGTTCTCGACGGGGGCGTCGAAGCCCAGTTCCTTGGCGACCGCGTCCGGGTCCAGGCCGAGCGACGAGCCCGCGAGGGCGCCGGAGCCGTAGGGGGACACGGCCGCGCGCTTGTCCCAGTCGCGGAGGCGGTCGACGTCGCGCAGCAGCGACTGGGCGTGCGCGAGGAGGTGGTGGGCCAGCAGGACCGGCTGGGCGTGCTGCAGGTGGGTGCGGCCGGGCATGGCTGCCTCGGGGTGGCGCCCGGCCTGGGCCAGCAGCGCGGTGACGACGTCGAGGGTGCCGCCCGCGACGGTGCGCGCGGCCTCGCGCAGGTACATGCGGAACAGGGTGGCGATCTGGTCGTTGCGGGAGCGGCCCGCGCGCAGCTTGCCGCCGAGTTCGGCGCCCGCCCGGTCGAGCAGGCCGCGTTCGAGGGCGGTGTGCACGTCCTCGTCGGCGGGGACGGGGGTGAACGCCCCGGAGACCACGTCGGCCTCCAGGGTGTCCAGGGCGGTGAGCATGCCGCGCAGCTCGACCTCGGTGAGCAGGCCCGCGTTGTGCAGCACGAGCGCGTGGGCGCGGGACCCGGCGATGTCGTGGCGGGCGAGTCGCCAGTCGAAGTGGGTCGACAGGCTCAGCGCGGCCATGGCCTCGGCCGGTCCGGAACTGAACCGCCCACCCCACAACGCGGTGGGTTCCTGCTCGCTCAACGGAGATTCCTCTCTAGTGGTTTGTTCAGAGCTTGGCCGCACGGCGCGCGGCGATCTTCGACGGCAGGCCCCAGAGCTGCACGAAGCCCTTGGCGAGCGACTGGTCGAAGGTGTCGCCCTCGTCGTAGGTGGCGAGGTTGAAGTCGTAGAGGGACTGCTCGGAGCGGCGGCCGTTGACGACCGCGCGGCCCGCGTGCAGCACGAGCCGCACCTCGCCGGTGACGTGCGCCTGAGTATGGGCGATGAACGCGTCGAGCGCGTCCTTGAGCGGGGAGAACCAGAGCCCGTCGTAGACCAGTTCGGTCCAGCGCTGCTCGGCGGTGCGCTTGAACCGGGCGAGGTCGCGTTCGACGGTGACGTTCTCCAGCTCCTGGTGCGCGGTGATCAGCGCGAGGGCGCCGGGGGCCTCGTAGATCTCGCGGCTCTTGATGCCGACCAGGCGGTCCTCGACGAGGTCGAGGCGGCCGACGCCCTGGGCGCCCGCGCGCCGGTTCAGCTCGCGGATGGCCTGCAGGACGGTGACGGTCTCGCCGTCGATCGCGACGGGGACGCCGCAGTCGAAGGTGATGACGAGTTCGTCGGGGTCGCGCGGGTCGGCGGGGTTCGAGGTGTAGCTGTAGACGTCCTCGGTGGGGGCGTTCCAGATGTCCTCGAGGAACCCGGTCTCGACGGCGCGTCCCCACACGTTCTGGTCGACGGAGAACGGGGAGCGCTTGGAGACGTCGATGGGCAGGTCGCGGTCCTCGGCCCAGGCGATGGCCTTCTCGCGGGTCCAGGCGAAGTCGCGGACGGGGGCGATGACGCGCAGTTCGGGGGCGAGGGCGCCGATGCCGACCTCGAAGCGGACCTGGTCGTTGCCCTTGCCGGTGCAGCCGTGGGAGACGGTGGTGGCGCCGTGCGCGCGGGCGGCGTCGACGAGGTGGCGGACGATCACGGGCCGGGACAGCGCGGAGACCAGCGGGTAGCGGTCCTGGTAGAGCGCGTTGGCCTGGAGGGCGGGCAGGCAGTACTGCTCGGCGAACTCGTCGCGGGCGTCGACGACGACGGCCTCGGCGGCGCCGCAGGCCAGCGCCCGCTTGCGGATGGTGTCGAGGTCCTCGCCGCCCTGGCCGACGTCGACGGCCACGGCGACGACCTCGGCGCCGGTTTCCTCGGCGATCCAGCCGATCGCGACGGAGGTGTCCAACCCGCCGGAGTAGGCGAGGACGACCCGGTCAGTCATCGGTTTCTCCTTGCGTCGGGGGTGGCGTCGGCCTGCCGGGGGCGGTGCGGGCGGCCATCGCCATGAAGCGGTCGGCCATCTGGAGCCCGGTGACGGGTTCGCGGCAGATGACCATGAGGGTGTCGTCGCCCGCGATGGTGCCGACGACCTCGTGCAGTGCGGCCCGGTCGATCGCGCTGGCGAGGAACTGCGCGGCACCGGGCGGCGTTCGGAGCACGGTCAGGTTGGCCGACGCGTCCGCGGAGACGAGCAGTTCGCTGAGCAGGCGGGTGAGGCGGGAGGTGCCGCCCTGCACGCCGCGCACGGGGTTGCCGTCCTCGGGGATGACGTAGACCGGGGCGCCGCCGTCCGCGCCGCGCAGCTTGACCGCGCCGAGTTCGTCCAGGTCGCGCGAGAGCGTGGCCTGGGTGGCCTCGATGCCCTCGGCGTGCAGGAGGGTGGCGAGTTCGGTCTGGCTGCGGATGGCCCGCTCGGTGACCAGCTCGACGATGCGGGCCTGGCGCGCGGCGCGGGTGGCGGCGGAGGTGGTCACGTTCGGGCCACCAGCCAGCTCAGCAGGGCCTTCTGGCTGTGCAGCCGGTTCTCCGCCTCGTCCCAGACGGCGCTGGCGGGGCCGTCGAGGACCTCGTCGGTGATCTCCCAGCCGCGGTGCGCGGGCAGGCAGTGCAGCACGATGGCGCCGGGGGCGGCGCGGCCGAGCAGCGCGTCGTCGACGCGCAGCTTGCGGAAGGAGCTGACCCGGTCGCGGCCGTCGTTCTCCTGGCCCATGGAGGTCCAGGTGTCGGTGACGAGCACGTCGGCGCCGTCGACGGCGGCGTGCGGGTCGGCGAGGACCGCGACGCTGCCGCCGGTCTCCTTGGCGCGCCGGTCGGCGTCGACGACGATGTCGGCGCGCGGTTCGAAGCCCTCGGGGGCGACGACGCGCACGTGCATGCCCGCGGTGGCGCCGCCGAGCAGCAGGGAGTGGGCCATGTTGTTGGCGCCGTCGCCGAGGTAGGTGGCGGTGAGGCCGGCGAGCTTGCCGTGGCGTTCGCGGATGGTCATCAGGTCGGCGAGAACCTGGCAGGGGTGGAACTCGTCGGTGAGGGCGTTGATGACGGGGATGGACGCGGCGGAGGCCATGGCCTCGATGCGCTTCTGCGCGTAGGTGCGCCAGACGATGACGTCGACGTAGCGGGAGAGCACGCGGGAGGTGTCCTCGATGGTCTCTTCGCGGCCGAGCTGCATGGTGCGGCCGTCGACGATGACCGAGGTGCCGCCGAGCTGGGCGATGCCGACCTCGAAGGACACCCGGGTGCGGGTGGAGTTCTTCTCGAAGATGGCGGCGACGGACTTGTCGGCCAGCGACCTGGTCGAGTGCGGGTCGGCCTTGAGCGCGTCGGCGAGGTCGAGGACCTCGCGCTGCTCGTCGGGGGTCAGGTTGTCGTCGCGCAGGAAGTGCCGGACCACGGTTCAGCCCTCCTGGGCGGTGTCGAGGATGCCGGGGAGCGCGGCGAGGAAGTCGCCCGCCTGATCCTCGGTGAGCACGAGCGGCGGTGCGAGCCGCACGGTGTCGGTCTGGACGTTGTTGACCAGGTAGCCCTGGCTCGCGGCGGCGGCGGCGACCTTGGCGGAGACGGGTGCGGTCAGCGCGATGCCGAGCAGCAGCCCGCTGCCGCGCACACCGGCGACGAGCGGGTGGTCGAGGTTTTCGACGCCCGCGGCGATGTCCTTGCCGAGCGCGGAGACGTGTTCGAGGAGTCCGTCGGCGGAGATGGTGCGCAGCACGGCGAGGCCGGCGGCGGCGCAGACGGCGTTGCCGCCGAAGGTGGTGCCGTGGTGGCCGGGGGCGAACAGGTCGGCCGCCGCGCCGACGGCGACGCAGGCGCCCAGCGGCAGGCCGCCGCCGAGGCCCTTGGCCAGGGTGAACACGTCGGGGACGATGCCCGCCTGCTGGAAGGCGAACCAGCCGCCGAGCCTGCCGATGCCGGTCTGCACCTCGTCGAGGATGAGCAGCGCGCCCACCGCGGTGGTGATCTCGCGGGCGGCCTGGAGGTAGCCGTCGGGGGCGGGGACGACGCCGCCTTCACCGAGGACGGGTTCGAGGATGACCGCGGCGGTGTCGCCGTCGACGGCGGCGCGCAGCGCGTCGACGTCGCCGAACGGGATGTGCTCGACGCCGGGGACCAGCGGCTGGAACGGGGTGCGCTTGGGCGGCTGGCCGGTGAGGGTCAGGGAGCCCATGGTGCGGCCGTGGAAGGCGCCGTCGGTGGCGATGACCTTGGGCCTGCCGGTGAGGCGGGCGAGTTTGAACGCGGCCTCGTTGGCCTCGGCGCCGGAGTTGCAGAAGACGACCTTGCCGTTGCCGGTCAGGCCCGCGACGTCGAGCAGCGCCTCGGCCAGTTCCACCGCGACGGGGTTGACGTAGAGGTTGGAGACGTGGGCCATCTTGGTGATCTGCTCGGTGACCGCGGCTACTACGGCCGGGTGGGCGTGTCCGAGCGCGTTGGTGGCGATACCGCCTACCAGGTCGAGGTAGCGCTTACCGTCGGCGTCCCACACGTACGAGCCCTCACCGCGCACCAACGCGATGCCCGGCGTGCCGTAGTTGTCCATCAGCGCGGACTTCCACCGCGCCTGGGCGTCCAAGTTGGACTCGACCATCACTTCTCCCCCTTGTCGGGCAAAACCATGGTTCCGACACCACCGGTGGTGAAAACCTCGAGCAGCACGGAGTGCGCGAGCCTGCCGTCGATGACGTGCGCGCGCGGCACGCCACCGGTGACCGCGCGCAGGCAGGCCTCCATCTTGGGGACCATGCCGCTCTCCAGGCGGGGCAGCAGGTCGGCGAGCGCGGACGCGCGGATCTCGTGCAGCAGCGACGACCGGTCGGGCCAGTCGGCGTAGAGGCCCTCCACGTCGGTGAGCACGACGAGCTTCTCGGCGTCGAGCGCGATGGCGAGCGCGGCGGCGGCGGTGTCGGCGTTGACGTTGTGGGTGACGCCGTCGCGGTCGGCGGCGACCGTGGACACGACCGGGATGCGGCCCGCGGCGACGATGTCGAGCACGGCCGACGGGTTGACCTCGACGACGTCGCCGACGAGCCCGAGGTCGACTTCCTGTCCGTCGATCTCGGCGGTGCGGCGTTCGGCGGTGAACAGGTGCGCGTCCTCGCCGGAGATGCCGACCGCGAGGGGCCCGTGTTGGTTGATCAGCCCTACCAGCTCACGGCTGACCTGTCCGGTAAGAACCATGCGGACGACGTCCATGGCTTCGGGGGTGGTCACGCGCAGACCCGCGCGGAATTCGCTGGGAATGCCCATCTTGCCGAGCATGGCGCCGATCTGCGGTCCACCGCCGTGTACCACTACGGGACGCAGACCGGCCAACCGCAGAAAAACCATGTCTTCCGCGAAAGCGCGCTTGAGGGTGTCGTCGACCATGGCGTTGCCGCCGTATTTGACGACTACGAGCGCGCCGTGGAAGCGGCGCAGCCACGGGAGAGCCTCGACGAGGACATTCGCCTTGTCGGCCGGGGTGAGCGCGTCGGTGCTCATGAGCTGTACGCGCTGTTCTCTTCGACGTACGCGTGCGACAGGTCGGTGGTGAGGATGGTGCCGACGCCGTCGCCCGCGTGCAGGTCGATCTCGACGAGGATGTCGCGGCCGGACAGGTCGGCGACGGAGCGGTCCTCGCCGCGCCCGCCCGCGCGGCACACGGTGACGCCGTTGATGGTGATGTCGAGCTTGGACTGGTCGAACTCGGTGGGCGCGTTGCCGACCGCCATGGCGATGCGGCCCCAGTTGGGGTCGCTGGCGAAGAACGCGGTCTTGCACAGGTTGTCGACCGCGACGGTGCGCGCGGTGGCAACGGCTTCGGCGTCGGTGGCGGCGCCGCGCACGGTGATGGTCACGTGCTTGGTGACACCCTCGGCGTCGGCCTGCAACTGCGCGACGAGGTCGGCGCACAGCGTGGTCAGGTGCTCGGTGAATGACGCCTGGTCGACCTCGACGCCGGACGCGCCGGAGACCAGCAGCAGCACGGTGTCGTTGGTGGAGGTGCCGCCGTCGACGTCGAGCCGGTTGAAGGTGGCGTCCACGGCCGCGCGCAGCGCCGCGTCGGCGGTGGCGGAGTCGACCACGGCGTCGGTCGTGACGACGCTGAGCATGGTGGCCATGTTGGGCGCGCACATGCCCGCGCCCTTGGCGAACCCGCCGACGGTCCAACCGCCGGGGGCGGTGAGCGCGGCCAGCTTGGGCCGGGTGTCGGTGGTCATCACGCCGGTGGCGGCGGCCAGGCTCGCGTCGGCGGACCGGGCGAGTTCCTTGGCGGCGAGGTCGATGCCGGACCGGATGGCGTCCATGGGCAGGCGCTCGCCGATGAGGCCGGTGGAGCAGACCGCGACGTCGATGGCGCCGATGCCGAGCACGTCGGCGACCTTCTCGGCGGTGGCGTGGCTGTCCTGGAAGCCCTCGGGGCCGGTGCAGGCGTTGGCGCCGCCGGAGTTGAGCACGGCGGCCTTGAGCCTGCCGGTGGTGAGCACCTGCTTGGACCACAGCACGGGGGCGGCCTTGACCTTGTTGCGGGTGAACACGCCCGCCGCGGCGGTGACCGGGCCGTCGTTGACCACCAGGGTCAGGTCGGGCTTGCCGTTGGTCTTGATGCCCGCGGCCACACCGGCGGCGCGGAACCCGGCCGCCGCGGTGACGCCCTGGCTGCGGTCGATCTCGGGGACGGTCACGGGGCTACTCCCACGGTGGACAGGCCCGTCGTCTCCGGCAGGCCGAGCGCGATGTTCATGGACTGCACGGCGCCGCCCGCCGTGCCCTTGGTGAGGTTGTCGATGGCGGCGACCACGACCAGCCTGTCCAGGTCCTCGTCGACGGTGACCTGGAGCTGGGTGGCGTTGGAGCCGAGGACGGCGGCGGTGGTCGGCCACCGCCCCTCGGGGAGCAGGTGCACGAACGGCTCGTCGCCGTACTCCCGCTCGTAGACCGCGCGCACGTCCGCGGTCCCGGCGAGCGGGGCGCTGCACGTGGCGAGGATGCCGCGCGGCAGGGGCGCGAGGACGGGCGTGAACGAGACGGGGACCTTCCGGCCCGCGATCGCGCTGAGGTTCTGCGTGATCTCGGGGGTGTGCCGGTGGGCGCCGCCGACGCCGTAGGCGCTGAGCGAGCCCATGACCTCGGAGCCGAGCAGGTTGGGCTTGAGGCTCTTGCCCGCGCCGGACGTGCCGGAAACCGCGACCACGACGACCTCGCCGTCGACCAGCCCGTGCCGCACGGCGGGGGCCATGGCCAGGGAGGACACCGTCGGGTAGCAGCCGGGGACGGCGATGCGCTTGGTGCCGCGCAGCCGCTCGCGGGCGCCGGGCAGCTCGGGCAGGCCGTACGGCCAGGTGCCCGCGTGCTCGCTGCCGTACCAGCGGGTCCAGTCCTCGGCGCTGCTCAGCCGGTGGTCGGCACCGCAGTCGACGACGAGGGTGTCCGGGCCGAGCTGGGCGGCGATGGCGGCGGAGTGGCCGTGCGGCAGGGCGAGGAAGACGACGTCGTGGCCGCCGAGCACGCCAGCGGTGGTCTCCTCCAGCACGCGGTCGGCCAGTGGGAGCAGGTGCGGCTGGTGCTCGCCCAGTCGCGAGCCCGCGTTGCCCCCGGCCGTCAACGCGCCGATCTCCACCTCCGGGTGGCCGAGCAGCAGCCGCAGCGCCTCGCCCCCCGCGTACCCGCTCGCTCCCGCCACCGCAACCCGAACCGTCATGTGGATGATTATGCAGTCTGACGCAAACCTACTCAACCCGATATCGGGGCGGTGACCGGCGTCACAGGGCCAGTGTGGGCGCGGGCGGCGCGACCGCGCGCGCCGCGGCGGGCGGGTTCACTCGCTGGGCACGAGGCGGGGCGACCACCAAAGAAATACCTCTCACGTATTCCCGAACCATTCTTTTCAACGCTGGAAATAAATCCACTCTCTCACATCGTGAACAGCGATCCCGATTCCACTGGATGGTCATAAAGTGTGCCCGGTTCCCAGGCCCCGAATCCCCCGGAGCTCATGTGACTTCCCTGTCCCCGCCACCGACCCGCCCGGCGGAAGATCTCCTCGGACGACTGAAATCGACGAAGGTGGTGCCGCTGCGGCACCCCTGGCGCTGGGTGGCGGGCGCGGTGGCGCTGGTGCTGCTCGCCCAGGCCGCGCACGCGCTGATCACCAACGACGCGTTCCAGTGGGACGCTTTTGGCTACTGGTTCTTCCGCCCGGTCGTCATGGACGGTCTCCTGCTGACGCTGGAACTGACCGGGCTGGGCGCGGTTTTCGGACTCATCGGCGGGGTCGCGCTGGCGCTGATGCGGCTTTCCCGGAACCCGGTGCTGCGCGCGGTGTCGTGGGGCTACGTCTGGGTTTTCCGGTCGATCCCGCTGATCGTGCTGCTGCTGTTCCTGGCCAACGTGACCGCGCTGTACAGCACCCTGAGCCTCGGTATCCCGTTCGGGCCGTCGTTCGTCGAGTTCCGCGCCAACGACCTGCTGAGCTTCTTCGTGGTCGCGGTGCTGGGGCTGAGCCTGCACGAGGCGGCGTACGCGGCGGAGATCGTGCGCGCCGGGATCATCTCGGTCGACCAGGGGCAGCTGGAGGCGGCGTCGGCGCTGGGGCTGCCGAAGACGCGGCAGTACCGGCGGATCATCCTGCCGCAGGCCACGCGGGCGATCATCCCGAACTACGCCAACCAGCTCATCAACCTGCTCAAGGGCACGTCGGTCGTCTACATCACCTCGCTGCTGGAGCTGTTCGGCGTGGTGCAGACGCAGGCGAGCACGAACAGCGGCCAGATCATCCCGCTGCTGATGGTCGGCACGGTCTGGTACGTGATCCTGACCAGCCTGCTCTCGGTCGCGCAGTACTACCTGGAGCGCCACTTCTCCCGGGGCGCGCTGCGGACCGTGCCCGCGACGCCCGCGCAGAGGTTCCGGGCGCGGATGCGTTCGCTGGGGGTGGCCCGATGACCGCGGCGGTGACGGTGCGCGGCGCGGTCAAGTCCTACGGCGCGAACCGGGTGCTCGACGAGGTCGACTTCACCGCGGCGGCCGGTGAGGTGACCGCGATCATCGGTCCGTCCGGCTCCGGCAAGTCCACGCTGCTGCGCGCCATCAACCACCTGGAGCCGCTCGACAGCGGGTTCGTCGCGGTGCACGGCGAGCTGATCGGGGTGCGCGCGCACCGCGGCAGGCTCCGGGAGCTGAGCGAGCGCGCGATCCTGCGGCAGCGGTCGCGGATCGGGTTCGTGTTCCAGAACTTCAACCTGTTCCCGCACCTGTCCGTGCTGGAGAACGTGATCGAGGCGCCGGTGGTGACGCGGGGCGTGGCGAAGGCGGAGGCCGTCGAGCGCGCGCGGGAGCTGCTGGCGAAGGTGGGGTTGGCGGACAAGGAGACCGCGTACCCGCGCCAGCTGTCGGGAGGGCAGCAGCAGCGGGTCGCCATCGCACGGGCGCTGGCGCTGCGGCCGAGGCTGCTGCTGTTCGACGAGCCCACCTCGGCGCTGGACCCGGAGCTGGTCGGTGACGTGCTGGCCGTGCTGCGCGACCTGGCCGCGTCCGGCACCACGATGATCGTCGTCACGCACGAGATCGGCTTCGCCCGCGACGTGGCCGACCGGGTCGTGTTCCTCGACGCGGGCCGGATCGTCGAGCAGGGGCCGCCGGATCAGGTCCTGCTGGCCCCACGGGAAGACCGCACCCGTGAATTCCTCGGAAAGCTGCGCTGAGAACAGTGAGGACACCCATGCCCCTATCCGCCCGAATCCCCGCCGCCCTGGCCGCGTTGACGGTGACCGCCACGCTCGCCGCCTGCGGATCCGGCGACGCCCCTGCCGCCACCGCGGTCGACGCCAACGGCAACCAGGTCGTCACCGTCGCGGCGAACACCGACTTCACCACGCCGGTCCAGCTGACCGTGGCGAAGGTCGACGCGATCCGGGCGAAGCTGCCGAAGGCCGTCCTGGACCGCGGCACCCTGGTCATCGGCGGCGGCGCGATCCCCAACGGCTCGCCGCCGCTGAACTTCATCGGCACCGACCAGAAGACGCTGACCGGTGTGGAGTCCGACCTCGGCAGGCTGGTCGCCGCGGTGCTCGGGCTGACGCCGGACGTGCAGAACGCGTCGTGGCAGAACATGTTCGTGCGCACCAAGAGCGGCGAGTTCGACGTGTCGTTCTCCAACATCACGGTGACCGAGGAGCGCAAGCAGCAGGGCTTCGACTTCGCCTCTTACCGCGAGGACAACCTCGGGTTCGAGGTGAACAAGGACAGCACCTGGAACTTCGACGGCAACTACGGGAGTTTCGCGGGCAAGACCGTCGCGGTCGACACCGGCACGAACCAGGAGAAGATCCTGGTGGAGTGGCGCACCAAGCTCCAGGCCGAGGGCAAGACCCTGGAGATCCGCAACTTCGCCGACCGCAACGCCACCTACCTCGCGCTGGCGTCTGGCCGCGTCGACATCTACTTCGCCCCGAACCCCAGCATCGCCCACCACGCCAAGAAAACCGAGTCGACGCCGCACCCGAGCCGCAGCGCGGGCTCGTTCTCCGGGGCGGGCACGACGTTGCAGGGGCTGATCGCGGCGACCACCAAGAAGGACAGCGGTCTCGTCCAACCGGTGGCCGACGCGCTCAACCACCTGATCGAGAACGGCCAGTACGCCAAGGTGCTGGCCGCCTACGGGCTCAGCGACGAGGCGGTGACCCGCGCCGAGGTCAACCCGCCCGGCCTGCCGATCAACAACTCCTGACCGGCGTCTCGGCCGGCACGGTCAACAGCAGGAACGGCATCTCGCGGCGCAGGCGGAACCCCAGTGCCTCGTACAGGCGGATCGCGTTGGTGTTCCGCGCTCCCGTGTGCAGGAACGGCGTTTCGCCCCGCGCCCGGATGCCCGCCGCCACGGCCAGCACGAGCCGGGTCGCCAGGCCCTGGCCGCGCGCGGCGGGGTCGGTGCAGACCGCGCTGATCTCGGTCCAGCCCGGCGGGCGCAGGCGTTCACCGGCCATCGCCACGAGCACCCCGGCGCGGCGGATGCCCAGGTAGGTGCCCAGCTCGATGGTCCTAGGCCCTGTCCTCAAAGCCAGAGGGTGAGGGCGGCGAGGTCGATCATGGCTTGGTAGGACAGGGCGGTCTTGTCGTAGCGGGTGGCGATCGC
>NZ_PTIX01000049.1 GCF_002934265.1 Actinokineospora auranticolor | reverse complement strand
CACTACCCGGCCTACACGATGGGCAGAGCCGCGGAGATGCTGGGAACCACACCGGGGTTCCTGCGCAGCCTGGACGAGGCGGGGCTGATCGAGCCCCAGCGCTCTGCCGGCGGACACCGCCGCTACTCCCGCCACCAACTGCGCATCGCGGGACGCGCCCGCGAACTCGTCGACCAAGGCACCGGCGTGGAAGCCGCGTGTCGCATCGTCAGCCTGGAGGACCAACTCCGAGAAGCACGCGCTCTCAACGAGGCGCACGCCCCGTCCGAACAGGACAAGCCACCACAGCACGACCTCTGACGCGGCCACCACCTCGACCGCTCATCAAGCAGACCCGACGAACCGCGGGCGAACCACCTGGGCCAACCTTCGCGGCGCCGGGTGGAGGTTGTGTTCGGCACCGGAGTGGCCGGTGCCGAACGATTCCCCCCGCCGCGCACTACCGTCCCTCCTGGATGTCACCGGGCACGCACCAACACCGATCCGGACATCGGCCGACCCATGTGGACCCTCGATCCCCAACCGTGATCGCGGGCGACCACGACGGTCGACAAGCGAGTCTCCATACCGATGCCGGACCGTCGCGCTCCCAACACGGCAAGGCTGACCGAAACCCTTCGATGAGTGTTGACCGGCCCCCGGCCCCGAACGGGAAAGGCCACCCGGCGCGCCGCGCTCCCAACATGCCGCAGCGGAGTGTGCGGCTGCGCGCGCCGGAACCTACGTGCATCCAGTTCAAGCATCGTGGCCGCGTCCAAGGCTGCCAACATGCGGGACCGACCGCGCAGGGCGATCGAAACCACGCGCACCACGCTCGGCGACCCATCAGGACCCAACTCCAGCAGTACCCGTGTTTCAACGCTGCACCCCCCGTCCAGTCGACTGGTACACCCCGGCCCGCAAGGGGAGCACCGCAGGGAGCAAATGGGGAGCAGAAATGCGCTCTGAACGGTCTAAGAGCGTGTTTGAGATCTTGGTCGGCGTGGCTGCTTGATCTTGTGGGTGTGGTTGGTCAGGGTGGTCTTCGTGGCGCGTGTGCAGCGGTATCCGCCGGATCTGTCGGATGCCGAGTGGGCGGTGGTGGAGCCGTTGTTACCGACGCCCGCCAGTCATCCGCGGGGTGGTCGGCCGGAGAAGCATCCGCGTCGGGAGATCGTGGACGCGATCCTCTATGTGGTGCGCACCGGGTGCGCGTGGCGGGCGTTGCCCGCGGATTTCCCGCCGCGGGAGACGGTGTACTGGTACTTCACCCGCTGGGAACAGCAGAGGCTGACCTTCCGAATGGTCGACGCCCTGCGAGCCATGGTCCGGGAGCAGGCGGGGCGGGACGCGGAGCCGAGCGCGGGACTGATGGACTCCCAATCGGTCAAGGGCGCCGACACTGTCGGTGTCGACACCCGCGGTTACGACGCGGGCAAGAAGATCAACGGCCGCAAGCGGTTCATCGTGACCGACACCCTCGGCCTGCTGCTGGTCGTGTTGGTGTTGCCCGCCGGCGTGCAGGACCGCGACGGCGCCAAGAGGCTGCTGCTGGAACTGCGTCACCGCCAGATCATGGCCAACACAGTACGTCGTGTCCGGCACTTGTTCGCCGACGGCGGCTTCGCCTGCACCCTGGTCGAGTGGGCCCACACCCTGCGGACCACGATCGAGATCGTCCGCAAACCCTCAGGACAGAGGGGATTCGCGGTCGTCCCCCGACGGTGGGCGGTCGAACGGACCTCCGCCTGGCTCACCGCCCACCGACGCCTGGCAGGCGACTACGAACGCCACCCCGCCACCGCCGAGGCCATCATCCGCTGGGCCGCCATCACCACCATGACCCGACGCCTCACCCGCGGACACGCCGCGACCCGACCCGGACCGCGCCCACTCACCACTCGGTAGATCTCAAACACGCTCTTAGGTTCCTCGGTCTTGTGTGAAGAAGGCGCGGAGCGATGCCCACGCGGTGTTGGTGAACACGCAGATTAGGGCCTGTCTGGGTTCTTGCTGTCACGCACCTGGGTTTCGAAGCCATGAAAACGGACCTCGACGCATGCGGTGTCCCCGGGGCTGGTCTCAGGTTTTACCAGCCCTCGCTCCGCCCGAGGGATTGTCCATGTAGGGATTGTCGACGTACTGCACAACGGGCTGCTCTGCGGATGAGGCGATTGCGATGGCTTGCTCAGCCACCGCGCGCCATTGGGAGGACGGGGACACTCCCATGTCGTACCTGTTGGCGATGGCGGCCGGTGGCGTGTCCTCTGGAGCTGGTGAAGAGTCGGCTGGGCGTTGGTTGGCGACGGTGGGCTTGTCAGGTTCGGGTGTGGTCGCACGGGTGCCGAGTTTGGCGCGGAGGGCGTTGAGCGCTCGATGCTGGGCGACGCGGATCGCGGCGACGGTGGTACCGAACAGGGTGGCGGTCTCGTCGGCGGTGAATCCGATGACGACGCGCAACTGGAGGACTTCATACTGCCGAGGAGTCAGCCCGGACAGCACAGCGGCGGCCATCTCGTCGATCAAACCGCCTTCCCGGGCTCCGTCTTCTAGACCATCGTCGGCGAGCGTGGAGGAGGTGTCCGCAGCATCGGCGGTTTGATGCGAGGACCGGAGTTCGGTGAGTTTGCGGTCGGCTACACCACGCACAAGCGCCAAAAGGGAAAATGATATCGATAGCCCCTTGAGGAGGTCGGGCATCGAGCCCTGGAGCGCAGCTCGGGCCTGGTTCGCCGCCTGGTTGGCGAGGGCCGGTGTTGACCGGGCGCGGACGTGGCAGTAGCGGACGATCGCCGGATGCAGCAGGTCCGCCAGTTGTCGTGGCGCGTCGGTGTCCCCGTCGATGACTGCTGCCACGAGGTTGCGTGGCTGTTGTTCACGGTCCGGGTCGCGCATGGCACTTCGGCCTGGGTTGGCCGCGGCCTCGCGCAGGGCGAGCACGTCGGTGTCGGTCAACGGCGCCAGGCGAGTGGCGCGGCGCATCGAGCCGGACGGTGGCCGCGTCGTGGCGGCCAAGGCGGCCGCCCGCTCGGTGATCGCGTCGGCCACTCGCTCTGGAGTCCGCGCGCGCAGCGTGCGAGCACCGGGGGTGCCCAGTGACGAGTTCTCGATGAGCTCCTCGACGCCGGGGCGGGCGGCGGGTGGGGGCGTCGGGTCGGTCATGACGTCCTCCTCGCCGGCGATGTTTGTCCGCGGGTTCGTTGGCGTTGCAGGATGCCGTCGACGGCCTTCGGGGTGACGTCGAGCAGTTCGGCGATTTCGGGGTAGGTGTAGCCCGCTTCCTGCAGGATGACCGCGGCGCGCGTGCGCTCGTCCGGGATGGCGGCGATGCCGGCGGTGATCCGCAGTTTGGTGAGCGCCCGCTCGGCCGGGTCGACGACGTATCCGTCGTGGCCACGTGAGTCGGTGTCCGGTCCCGCCGCGCGGACCAGGCGGGCATTGAGTTGTTCGGTGGCCCACTTGCGGTAGTGGTTGGGGAAGGCGAACACGCAGCGGCCGATGAAGTAGGTCTTGAGGCTCGCTCCGCCGTCGAAGGTCCATCCCCCGGCGATCAGGGCTCGTTCCTTGAACGCGGCGATGGCGGTGGTGACGGTGTCACCGGCCAATCCCGCTCGGTCGTCGGGGTCGTCCCATCGTTCCGGGGGTGAACCGGGCCAGCAGTTCTTGGCCTTGCACTGGGCGAACAACTCCCCCGATTTCAACCAGGCCATCATCACCGCGTACCCGTAGCGAGCCAGCTCGTACGCGAAGCGGTCCCAAGCGCGGCCCTCGAACCCCTCCAATGCGAGCTCGTTGTACAGCACCAGGTCACTCTCCCGCTGCCGCAGCGACTCCGCGGCTCTGAGCGCCTGGTCATCGAAGAACTCCTCGTCGGCCTCGGCCTCGGCGAGACTTTCGACGAGCGGCCTAACCCGTGTTGTAGCCCCCGGGACATCGGCATGGCGCACGTCGATTGACGGTCGCGGACCGCCACGCTCGACCTTGCGCCGCACCACTGCTCTTGACCCTTCCCGTGTCGCTGCCGCCCCGGAAGCCATAGCCGATCCCGGAGGGACCGTCTACGGCGTCGCAGACGATCCCTTCATATGTCACCGCACCCACCCGTCTCCCCGCTTGGCCACGAAAAATCTTCTGGCGAGTATTCGCCCAGTTCAGCGCGTGGAACCCGCGTGCACGGCTCACATACAAGGCCGGGCGGCGGCCCGGCCGGGCCGTAGTACCCGCACCAGGAGTGACCACCGTGCCCAAGCCTCCCGAGCCCCCACCCCTGCTGACCCAACGTGCCGCGATCATCCTCGCCCTCGGTGTCGGATGCGGTCTCCTGACCGCTGTGCTCACCGTTCTCGCCGGAGGGCACCTCGCGGCCGGGGTCCTCACCGGCCTGGTCACCATCGGTGGAGCCATCACCTTCTTCAACAAGATCATCCACTGAAGGGCGCGCCAAGTCCGGCAGCGGGCCATCGGCCGCGATGCCCGTCTCAGTGCGGTGCGGTGCCAACGCCGGTCATCCATACCGGGATGAGCCCAACCGCTCCCACCGCGGTGGTCGTCATCGACGCACTGACAACGCCCTGACCTGGGGGCACAGCAGCCCGGTCTCATGGAGGCAGACGACGAGGGCGATGGCGCCGGTGCTGCCGGTGATGGCCACGGTGGCGGTCTTGAGGGTGCGCAGCGCGCGTTCGGCGCGGTCGGTCTCGGCGATGAACAAGGTGACGTACCCGGCGCAGCCGACGAGCGCGATCAGCACCCCCAGGTAGGCGCCGAGTATCCACGTCCACATCTCGCGGTCCCTCCGAAAGTCGATGAAGCCCCTCAGGGGTACGGGGCGATGAACACCAGTGAAGGGTCCGCGATCGAGTTCCGGCCAGTCCGCGCCGGACTACACAGCGGGCATGGATAAGGAAAAACGAGGTGGGAGCCGGTGGCGAGACCGGGCGGGAAGTCCGGGGCATGCCCCCACGATCGACGAGGACGCGTTGCGCGCCCGCTACGGCGAGCCCGGGGTGGAGTTCAAACGGCTGCTCTACCGGCTGCGGGAGCAGGGCGGGTTCACCAACAAGCAGGCCGCGCAACGCTGGGTGCAACGACACCCCGACGACGCCCGTGCGCACAAGGTCCTCGACGAGCACGGCGGGCTCAACGCCAAGCGCCTCTCGGAGCTGATGGCGATGCGCCCTCCGCTGCCGTGGGAGTTGGTGAAGGCCTTCGTCGACCTGTGGCTGCGCACCCGCCCCGAGCAGGACCGTCCCGGGGTGGAGGTGGTGCTCGACCGGCTCAACGGACACCCAGCTCAGCCGCGCCGACCGGCAACGCGACCAGGCGCTGGCCCAGATCGAACGCGCGATCGTGTTGGCCGCCCGACTCCAAGACCGGATCACCCGCCACGGCGCCACCGACGTCGTCGTCTCCACCGGCCCGACCACGTCGGCGGCGCCGACCACCCGGGAGCTGCTGCTCGAGGACAACGACCGCGTCCTGGACCGCGTTGAGCACATGCTGCCCAGTGCCCTGCTCGACCACACCGACCACCTCGTCGACGTCTTCCCGCCCCCGGCGCCCCGGGAGCCGGTCACCGGCAACCCCGAGCCCACCCGGCACGCCCCGGACAACTCCCCCATCAGTGGCGATCCCGAGCCTGGCTCGGACAACCACCACCCGGCGCGGGTTCCCCGCGCGTATCGGGTGACGGCGGGGCTGTCGTTGACCGTGGCGCTGGCCGCCGGCCTCGCCACGGTGGGCCCACCTTCGAGTCCCCACGCCGACACCGGCGACAGCGGGTTCCCGGCCCTGGCCGCACCCGCGCCTACCACGAGCACCAGGCCGGTCCCGTCATCGCCGCCTCCCACCACCACCGTCACCACGAGAACGCCGCTCTTGACGGTGCCCCTGAATCCCGACTACCCCCTTCTTCTTCTACGACCAGGACTCTTTCCCCGCGGTGAGCACACCACCCGGTGACACCGGAAAGTCCCTGACCTGGACTTTCAAAGGCCCCCATCCTGCAGACAATCACGGAGTTCTACGTCGGGGGGCGCCTACCCCGGGAGGGAGTCTTTCCAGGCATGGTCCGATAGGGCCTGAAGGGAGTCGTCCGTGGCACCACCGAAGAAGCCCCCCGACGACGATCTGAGGGCTCGTGCTGTCTGGTTGTACCGTGGTCCGACCCCAAGCCGGTGATCCGACGCCTGCCCGAGCAGCGGGGCGTGCACCACGAGGCGTTGCGGAACTGGATCCGGCAGGACCAGGCCAGCCGCTGCGAGCGAGACGACCGGCCCATCGCGGCCGAGTCCGACGAGCTGCGCCGCCTGCGCAAGGAGCAGAAGCCGCCTCCGCAGGGATCGGCGGTAACGTGTTCGTGCGTGGTTGCGTCGGGCGGTGTTGAGATGATCTTGGTGTGGGTCGTGGGCGGTGGTGTCGAGTCGTCGGGTGACTGGTCTCTCGGCTCGGGTGATCGCCGATCTGGTGGCCGTGGTGGGCCCGGCCTGGCAGGCGCGGCGAGTGGCTCGGCCGCGATTCCGGACGCGACACAGGTGCGAGTGCGCCGCCCCAAGGGCGAACACCGTCGATCGGGACCGGTTCGTCTCGGGCAGGAGCAGAGGAGAACGCCCTCACGACCACGGTCGTGACCGATCGCGAGAACGGGACGCCGTTCTGCGGCGCCACCGCGCCGGGCTCGGTCGCCGACACCACCCAGACCCGCGACAACGGGTCACCCGCGCCGCTGCTCGGCGCGGGTGACCAGGTCCTCGGCGCGCGGACCGGCGCGGCGATCGTGACACCACCGCATCGCGGGTCCCGACGCGACCCGCCCACCTGCTACGAGCAACAGCACAACGCAAAGCCCACTGCTCACCACGGATCCACGTCGACCACAGCACCGACCACCCGAAGAACCAGCGATCCCTCGCCCGCCACCTCGTTCGCCGCGACACCGTCCGAACCGTCGCCGGTCTCCTGCCCGACCACCAGCACAGCGACCACGCCCCTGTCACACCACGCGAACCCGGACGGCGTGCTGCTGCGCCCCGAGCACGCCGCCTACAACCATGCCCGGTCGCTGGTCAATTAGCGGTACTATCTCTACGGCCCCAGGCCACCGCCTACCCGAGTGGGGTCGAGGACGTCGCCGAGCGGGTGGACTTCGCCCGCGACAGCGGGCTATCGCCAGCGGTGCGGTGCGGTGCGGTGGATATTGCTACGTCGGGTACTCCACGTGCCCGGGATTGCTAATCGACCTCAGTTCGCGGCATGCTCGCCATTAGGTGCTCACCTCACCGGCCAGAGCCGACGCAGACGAAGGGGCGACGGAAGGGATCTGTCGCGGTCACCACCGCCAAGGCGTGGGACGCGGGTGTTCCGTTTGAGAGACGGCGGTGGTAGTCGGCCATGGCGGTGGCTGTTGCCTCGTCGCCGATTCTGGTCACAGCGGCGATGACGGTACGAGCGCCTGCGGATAGCAGGACGCCTGCGAAACCGAGAGGCTCATTGCCTGGTCGCGCTCGGCTCATGCCCAGTTCGTTGGCGGCGAGAACCACCGAGGTGGGACAGTCGGGCAACTGCATGACGTCGTGAGCGAACAGTGGACCGTCGGCCAACTCGAGACGGGAGAACAGGGCGTTCTCGACACCGTGACTCCCGTGGCAGGCGAGGTGGGCCAGTTCGACTCCGTTGATGTGTTCCAGGACGGATGCGGTGGTCGCGTCGCGTCCCTCAAGGACACTGGCGTGGGGGTAGCTGCCGCGCAGTGTGTTGACCTCACTGGTTTTTGGCGGTAGGCCTGGACCCCTGACGAGGGCCACCCGTCCTTGGTTGCGTTTCGCGGTGTCGGCAGCGAGCCAGGCCGTCGCGGACGATGCCACGGCCACCGGTCTGCCCTGCAGCGAGGGCAGTGTTCCCCATGCGGTCGCGAACAGCGGGTCATCGGGGATCAGGACGAGTTCGCGATCGCCGGTGAGTCGGTTCAGTGGTCGGAGGAGTTCTTCGTCGAGCCTGTGTGCGCGGGCCTGTGCCGATGCCACGACTACTCGGGCCACCGGCGGAGGTAGGTCGTCCGGTGCCAGTGCGTTGAGATCGGCGTGCAGTTGCCAGGCCGTCTCCGCTACCAGCGCTCGATCGCCCGTCGGGATCAGGTGCGCACGACCGTCCACGACGACCAGCGCCAGACCCCTGTCTCTGCAAGCAAGGAAAGCGATCAGGGCACGATCACCCAGCCGTTCGGCGACCGCGGCGAACTCGGCGGGAGATCGGGAGACCAGGTTTGTCTGACCGCGCCAGCGGGTCAGCTCCTGCTCGAGTGCCTCGTGCTGTCGGGCCAGCTTGGCGGGCACGTAGCCGCCGATCTGTGCGAGCCGAAGGGTGTGGCTCAACTGGCGGTAGTCTTTGACGCGGTCAGCCAGCACAGGGTCCTGGATCGGCAACTGGTGGGTGTGGGCGCGCGATCGGACACGTTCAAGATGGGCGAACACTTCGGCGGGTTCGTCTACCGACCGGTTGTCCCGCAGCATCAGGCGCAGATCTAGCCATCCCAACTCCAGGAGGTGGTGGGGCGTCCCGTTCATCGGGTCCAAGCCTCCCGGGCGACCGCGGAAGTCGGCCACTTCGGCGAGGCCACCACGCACGTGTTCCCTTGCGAGGGCGCGTTCACCACGTGCGGCCGCCAGTTCCGCTTCGCAGAGCCAACGCAACATCCGGTGGTCGGCGGCGGTGAACTGGGGCGGCTTCGGAGTTCGGGCCAACTGGTTCTCGGCGTCAGCGATCCGCCCCGTGCGCAGCAGCACCCGCACCGCCAGCAACCGGGATACAGCGGACTCCTCGGAAAAGTGCAACTCGGCGAACCGTGTGGCGAGCCTCAATCCTCGCTGTGCCAGCGAAACAGTCGCCGCGCGTTTGGCCCACGCCCGTCGGACGTTCGCCTGGAGACGGACCAAGCCCGCAATGGCGGCCCAGGTCGATGCCCCGATTCTGAGGAAGCGGCGTTGGGCACGCACGGCAGATCTACCTGCTGAGATCGGGCGCCCGAGAAGCAGGTCCGCTACTGCGCGCAAGACTTCGGCTTCCCCGATGTCCTGCTGATCCGTCGCTCGGTCGAGCAACGACACGGCGTCATCCAACCGCCGCGCCGCTTCGTACGCGAGGCCCGCTGCCAGCAGGGATTCCGCTTGATCAAGCCAGATGCGCCCCCGGTACCCGGGTGGAACAGCGGCCAGGTCAAGATTGGCATACTCGAACTGGTGGAGCGCCTGCGGAATGTCGCCCATATGCCGGGCAACGAGCCCCAGAATGTGGCGAGCCGCAGCGCCACCGACGCGAGAACCGTCGTCCCCGCTGGCGAGAAAAAGATTGTCCCGTTCCATTGTCAACCATGAAATGGCGTCGTGCTGGCCTGCCAGGACCGGGGTGACGATGTCAGGCGGGTCCGACCACGGTGGCCGGTGCTTTCCGTGCTGCGGCGCTATCAGGTCCAGAGCGGTGCCAGTGCCGCGCAGGTAGTATCGGAAGAGCCGCTCGCCCGCAGACGTCAACTCATCCTTACTATCCATTTCGGACGCCAAGGATCTGGCATAGGTCCGCAGCAGGTCGTGCATCCGTAAGCGCGCCTTGCTCGTCACATCGATCAGACGGGCTCGGTGGAGCAGATTCACCAGTCCGCGCCCCTGAGCCGGAGTACAACCGGTCAGTGCCGCGACCGCACCGATGTCGAAGTCAGAACCGGGATGAGTGCCGACAAGCCGGAATGCCCGCGCGGTGTCCTCAGGCAGGTTGCGATAAGACCAAGAGAATACGGCACGCAACGCGGTACGCGCGTCGCCGCTGGCGTCAAGCACGTCCAGGCGCTGCCGCTCATCGCCCAGTTCGGCCGTGAGTTCGGCCAATTTCTCCCCAGAGCGCGCGATCGCCAACTCGGACACCATCCGTAAGGCGAGTGGTAGCCGGGCGCACTGCCGGATGAGTTCCGCGGCGGCCTCCACCTCCACATCGACCCGAGGCCCCAACTGGGTCCGCAGCAGGTCCACCGCCTCGGCGGAGGTCAGGAGGTCGATCTCGATCCGGCGGGCACCATGTCTGATGGCCAGCGAAGGCACTGCGTCTCGGCTGGTGACCAGTACGAAACAGCCGCCATGGCCGGGCAGCAGCGGTCGGACTTGTTCGGCGCTCTTCGCGTTGTCGAGCAGGATGAGCATCCGCCGATTTGCCGCAAATGTACGGAATCGCGTCGCGCGCTGTTCAAGAGTGGGTGGAATCGCGGACTCGGAGAGACCGAATGTCCGCAAGAAGCCGGACAGCGCTTCTGCGGGCGGCATGGGCTGATCTGGATCATATCCTCGCAGGTCGACATAGAGCTGACCGTCCGGGAATCGGTGTGCCACCCTATGACCCCAGTGCACTGCCAGCGCGGTCTTCCCCACACCTGCGGTACCCGACACCGATGTGATGACCACCGCCTGCGATCGGTCCGAATGGTCAAGCATGTCGTCGAGCGTTCGAAGCTGTTCCGCACGTCCGATGAACCCTGGGTCATCGGGCGGCAGTTCACGCGGAACGTAGTCACCCCCCACCCGACCCGGCGACGACACGAGGTGCATCCCGCCCGATACGTGGCCGACTTGCACCACGGTCGTCGCTTGACCAGACATGTCATTGCGCGTCAGCCATGCCCCAGACGACTCATCAGGCCCGGCAGCCCACTCTGTGTCGTGGTGTTTGCTCAACCCACGGCTCTCTCACGACGACGGACCACAACCGGAATCTATCGCCCACCCAGCTGGATGACCGCGAAGCCCGCAACCAACTGCTCCAACTCAACCCGAACAGACCAACAGCCGCCTGGTCATCTGTCCGGCGCTCGACGCGGCCACCACGAATCTTCCCCAGACCCCAGCCGGGATCGCCGACCGCGACCTGCTCACCACCGCTTGGGCCACGACCTGCCTGCCCCACCTCAACGGCACCGTCTACAGAACCCCACACCCCCACCGCCGCCCGCCTCCTCCAGACCACCCTCGATCACCTGCTCACCGCCCGGACACACCTCGGCAAGCAGCAGTGGGAACGGGCACGCACCGAGGTCCTCACCCTCCACCAAGGACCCCGCGCGCTCCTCTACACCGCACATCTGCTGCACCACGACGCCACCCACATCGCCGAAGACGCCACCGGACTCCACCCCACCGACCCCACCTAGTCGACGCGCTCTGGGGGCGCCGTCGCCGTCACGGCCTGGGGTACGCGCCTGTCGAGCGCCACGCGCGACACCCTGACCCGCCCCTGGCGCACCGCAGGCCTGTGCACTCCGTGACCTCCAACCGCACCCGAGGTCCGGCACTTCGGTCCGGGTCCCACGACGGGTTGGGGCGCTTGTGACCGGGCCCACGCACGTGGGGTGGGTGGCCACCGGCCCCGATCCATCGTCGCCGTCGGCGCACCGAGCAGCAGCTTAGGTCCCCCGCCCGCCACGGTCGCAACGGTCGGTCGCTACGCGCCGGCCCGCAGCACGACGCTCAGTTCCCGGGCCCCTGCGGTGTGGGGGTGACGGTGGACCAGGTCAGACCCGATACGGCGGATCGCCGGGCGGCTGGTGAGTTCGGTGGGGCCTCGCGGTAGGCGGCCAGCAGCGCGGCCGCGGTCTGCTCGGGGTGACCGTGCAGCCACCAGGCACGGGCCAGGTCGGTGTGCAACCGTCCGCGGCGCTCGGCGGTGCCGAAGTTGTTCGGGTCGCAGCCCACGCGCGGTGTCCAGTGCTCGGCCGGAGTCCCCGGCGGCCCAGTGCACCCCGACCTTGTAGAGCTGGACCTGGGCCGCGGTAACCACGTTCCCGCCGACGACGACCGGACGGCCGAGCCCGCGAACAGCGTGCTCGGCCGCGCCGATCAGGTCGACGGCGTGGGCCTTATCGCCGCTGGTGGCCGCGGAGTAGGCCGCGGCGCACAGAGTCTGGGTGAGGACGGTGCGCTGGGCGGGGGTGGTCAATCCCGTGTCCTGCACCGTGGTGATCGCGTCGAGCGTGATCCGCTGGGCCAGGTGGGAGCGGCCCTCGTGGCGCAGGACCACGCTGAGCGCGCGGGCCGACAGGGCCAGCGCAAGTGGGGAGTCGGCGCTGCGGGCGTGGTTCATGGCGCGGTCGGCGGTCAGGCGGCTGGCCTGGTGCTGCCCGAGCTTGTCCAGGGTGTGGGTCGCGAGGTCGTAGCAGGCCGCGACCATTGCCTCGGCCGTCGAGTCCGGGTGAAGGTCGGCCAGCTCATGCGCGGCGGCCAGCAGGTCGGGCAGCCCCGCGACCAAGGCCGCGTACTGTGCCTGGTCGAACAGGAGTTGGCTGGCGGCCAGGCGGGCGGTCACGGTGGCGGGGGTGACCGGGCCTTGCGCGGCGGGCAGGGCGACCAGGGCATCGTCGAGGCGGGCCAGCACGGTGTGCGGGACGACCAGGCCGGCGGCCGCGGTCAGGAACTGTCTGCGCTGCACGTCCTCACCGCTTCTCTCGATGTGTTGCTCGCCGACAGTAGCGAGTCCCAGGCGGGAGGGCGTGATGCCATACCGGGACGCGATCGCACGCAACTCGTCGATGTCGAGCCGCCGCACGTTGTGCTCGATGCGCGAGAGGGTCGAGCTGGCCGGTCACGAGAGCCGCTGGGCCATGGGCTGTGACGAGGGACCGGTGAATCTCCGCTGACACAGAGCTTCAGCGATCCCTCGTCGACCCGATACTCACCCGGATTCAAGGAGTCCGCTTCGGGAAAATCGCCCACCAACAGCGCGGGACCCGGCTTGCGGCCCACCGCGTGGTGGCCGCTCCACTATCGGACGGAAACGCGCCATGCCGCCACTGTCCTGGACAGCCGGACAGTCAACCCCGGACAGCGCATGAGCTGCGGAAAAAGACCACACCGCAGGCAGCGGCTTCACGCAGTCCGGATCGCAACGCAACCGAACATAATTGAAAGCTGTGACCCACGCTACACGCCCAGCTCGTGGGTGGCCTCGAATTCGGACAAGTTCGGACACCCCTACGGGCGTTGTGCGGTTGAACCGACGACGGCACTTATGGTCCTGTGAGACCGGATCGACGGAACCGCTCGAGCTTCTCGTGGCTGACACCACGCGAGCGGATCCCGGATGTCCACATCTCACCCGGATTCAAGCGGCGCTCCACGAAAGTGGGTGGCGCCCGGTCTCTATCGGAGTTTCGTCATGTCCTCCCCCGTCCCACCCACATCCCATCGCCCGTGCGCTCGGCACGCCTACGGTGAAGCGGTCGTCCTGCTGGTCACCGCTGGCCTGATCGGGTTTCTGGTCGTCTACGGTGTCGCCCTCGCTGCGGCCTGTGGCGCGGCCGTCACCGTGACAGCGGCGACACTCACCCTGGTACGCGGTGGGTCCTTCCTGGCCCGCCTCACGCCCCCGCCGGACCAGGGGGCCTAGTCGCAATGCCGGTCGGTTAGGTCATGGCGGGGCTGTAGCCTGCGGTGGTGGATGTTGGGTTGGGTGTGCGCGAGGGCGGCGGTCTGGCCGACCGGGCTGCGGTTGGTGTGCTGACTCGGATGTTTCCGGTGGAGTTGGTCGATCGGGTCATTGACCAGTATTGGCGTCGGGAACAGCGGACCCGCGCATTGCCTGCTCGGTTGGTCTTCTATTTCA
>NZ_PTIX01000048.1 GCF_002934265.1 Actinokineospora auranticolor | reverse complement strand
GCGGATTTTTCCCCCTGAACGCCAAGCGAGAGCGTTATCGGAGACCCGCGCGGAAATCAACGAGAGACACCTCGCGGCCCGAAGGCACCGAACGTACCCCCGTGTGGCCAAACGTGGACGCCATAAACGCTACCCCACCAAAAAGGGCAAACATCAAGGCGTTCGACATCAGGGTCCGGCCACCATCAGAATCCTCGCACCTAGCCTAAGTTAGTGGCATTGGGCCGGAGGGGTCGGAGTTGGTGACGGGGGAGTTGTTGGCGTAGGCGAACCCGTTCATCTGTTGTGGGTCGTCGGTGTCGAGCACCGGGTCGACGGAGATGAACCTGCCTGTTGCCGAGTCGTACTGGCGGGCGCCGAGGTTGGTCAGGCCGGTGTCGTCCTTGGTGCCGCCGACGAATCCCTTGTCATCCGGCCATGTCGTGGGTGACGTGCCGCGGGGTTTGCCGAACGGGTCCTGCCTGCGCTGGTTGACCTCCAGCGTGTCGGACTTGACCGTGGTCACCGACGTGCCCTGGTGATCGCCGAGCTGCCAGAACAGCCCGCCGTTGGCACCGCTGGTCCTGACTGCTACGACGGAACCGCCGTGGTCGTAGTACCGCCGTGCAGTGAGGTTCTTGGTGCTGTTGTTCAGCACCAGTTCCATGCCACCGAGGTAGAGCGTGGTGGTGGCCGCTTCCCGCTTGATCAAGCGGTCGCCGTCGGCGTCGTAGAGGTAGTTGGACTGGCGGCCGTCGTGCTCGGTGACCTTCTCGGTGTGGCCGAGGGGATCCCACTCCAGGCGCTGGGTCGAGCCCGACACCGTGCGAGCGGTCGTGTTGCCGGTCGGGTCGTAGTCGAAGGTGTCTTGCGAGGTCCCGCCTGGACCGTTCTGGGTGACCGACCGCAGGGTGTGCGGCTGGGCACCGTTCGGGCCGCCATAGGCATAGGTCCGGACGGTGTCGCCGTTGGACCTGTGGTCGGTTTCCTTGGTGCGGTTGCCCGCGATGTCGTACTCGTAGTCCTGCCAGTAGGGCGCCGGTCCACCGAGTCCGGCCACCGTCGGCTGTGCCTGGCAGTCGCCGTTGCCGGGGGTGAAGGCCCGGGTCATTCGCTTGAGGTAGTCGTGGCTGAAGCATTGCGTGTCGGGCAACGCCCCGGGTGGGCCGTCGGTCAGCTTGGTGATGTTGCCCGACGGGTCGTAGCCGTACTGCCGCTTGGCGATGTACGTGTTGCCTTGGACGTTGCGCTGGACGTCGACGCCGGAGAGCCGCCGGGTGCCTTCCTCGTAGAACATCGAGGTGTAGACGGTTTTGGACCCCGACCCCTGGGTGAGCCGCAGAACCTCGCCATACTTGGAGTACAGCGTCTCCGGCACGTACTTCTCAGCGCCGTAGGTCTCGGTCGGCAGACCAAGCTCGTTGTACTTGTGGAGAACGACTTCCGCGCCCAACCCACCCGCGGCGGGCTGCACAGTCGAGGTGAGCCGACCGGTGCGAGAGTTGTAGGAGGCCTTGAAGTCGTAGTTCCCGGTGAGCTTGTCCTCGCCACCGGGAACCTCGACCCTGGTCTTCGTCGCGCGCCCGGCGGGGTCGAACTCCAACACCTTGTTGACGTAGGACTTGTCACCCGCGTATCGGGTCGAGGAATCCAACAGACCCGGTTTGATCGCGTCATAGTTCCACGAGGCGACCTTGGTCTCCGCCTGTCCGGTCCCGCGCCGCTCGTACTCGGCGACCTTGCGGCCCAGGACGTCGTACTCGGACCGGATTGACATGCCACGGGCGTCGGTCGTCGTGTCGACCTGGTCCACTGCCGTGTAGGTCGTGCGAGTGGTCCCGGCGTCCGGGTCGTGCTCGGCGGTCTTGCGGCCGAGCGCGTCGTACTCGTAGCGCCACACCGACCCGTCCGGGGCGGTGATGGTGTCCTGGAGACCGCGGGCGTTGAAGGCGTACCTGGTCGAGTCGTACGCGCCGGTGGGTTGGCGCCCGTGGTACTGGCGCTTCTCGGTGGCGCGGCCGTGGACGTCCCGGATCACCGTGGTCGTCGTGCCGCCCAGCGGCGGGATGACCGTGGTGCGGTCACCGCCGTAGCTGGACGAGGTACGCCACTGCTCGACGCCGAGTCTGCGGTAGATGACCTCGGTTTCCCGGCCGAGGGCGTCGAACTCGGTGATGGTCTGGTTGGGAACCGCGTTGTCCAGCGGTTCGAAGAGCGCCTTGCCGGGCTCGCTCTCGTTGTAGTAGGCCCCGTTGACCCGGTACTGCTGGCCCCGGGAGTCGTAGCGCCAGTCGTTGAGAAGACGACCGCCCGCGACGGCGGGGAGTTGCGTCTGTCGCTCACGCAGCAGGCCGTCGTAGAGGGTGTAGGAGGCGATGTAGTTGCCGTCTTCGCGCAGTGACTTGGAGGTGACGACAGTCGGTGCGTCGGTTCGGTACTCGTACTCGTAGACCGAGCTGGGCAGTGACGGGTTGTCGGCCTTGGCGTGGCCGGGCGCCCAGACGCGCACGGTCCGGCCTAGCGGGTCGTATTCGATGTCGGCGCGTCGGCCGCTGATGTCGGTCTCGTTGAGCGCCAACGACCGGGCCGGGTCCATCTCGGTGACCGCGCTGAACCCCTTGGGGTCGGTCTTGGTCACCGTGCGGACACCGAAGTCGCCGCCGGCAGGGGTGTAGGCGGTCTTGGTCTTGCGTCCTTCGGAGTCGACGACCTCGGTCGGTCGACCCAACTCGTCGTAGGTGGTCCGCTGCGTGAGCTGCCACGCCGTGCCGGTCCAGCGCTCCGTGGCGGTCAGGTTGCCCTTGGTCGGCGCGGCCCCGTAGGCGAGGCCGTCATAGCTGGAACGGCTCTCTGCCAGCAGATCCGCTGCCGCGCCCGGCCAGTCGGAGCAGGGTTTGGCGGTAGAGCGGATCGACGCCGGGCGGGTGAAGATGTGCGCCGACTCGTTGGTTGCGTAGGTGGTCGTCGCGCAGGTTTCGTCTCCGGTGACGGCGGTGTCGCCGGCGTCGTCGACCTTGGTGGTGTTGCCGCGGTCGTCGAAGGTGTTGACCACGGCGGTGTGCCGCCATGAGCCGTCGCCCATCAGCGTCCGACCGCGGACCTCGGCGGTGTTGGTCATGTACGCCTTGTCGTCCCCGGCGGTCGCGGTCGGCCCGCGTACCCAGGGGATCTTCACCGACACCGACTCCAGGGTCGGACCGTTGTACGCCTGGGATTCCAGCGCGAACCCGGCCAGCCACTCGCTGTCGGTGTGCACCCGCCCGTCGGAGTCGGTGACCGTCACCGTGCGGTTGCCGTTGTTCGGCAGTCGGTCGCCGTCCATTCCGCGCAGGAACCGCTCGACTGTCACGCTCTGCGTGGTGCCCGGTTCACCGACTGTGGTCTGGACCTTGCCGTAGCCGCGCCATTGCGACCACGTGCGGTGGGCCATGTCGGTGAAGTCGTTGTCGTCGAAGTGCCAGGCCGGGTTCTCGAGGTAGTCGTAGTGCGTCTTCTTCAGCGCCGAGTCACCGGTGCGGTCGTCCTCGGTGATGTCGGTCGCCACGTACTTGTGGAACCAGCCGAGCACCTGGTCCTGACCGAACTCGGGCAGCCACCAGCTCGGGAAGCACCGTTTGGCGTTGGACTCCGGGTTGGCGGGCATGTTGGTGCCGTGCACGCATTCCCGGTCGGAGTACTTGACCTCGGTGATGCCGCCCGCTTCGTTGCGCACCCGCTCGACCCGGAACCGGGTGATCGGCGGCAGCCCATCACCGGCCTCGACCCGGTTGGGCATCGAGCGACCGTGGAAGAGGATCTCTGGCTGTGACAGGGTTCCGCCGACGTGGCCGGTCATGGTGATGCCCGCCAGCCAGATCGCGGGGGAGAGGCCGTCCCCGGTGTCGGGGAACTCGTGGCGCAGCGTCCACGAGTCGACGTCGCGCCACTTCACCTCGGCGGGCACGTCGTCGCGGCGGACCTGGGTCAGGACCTTGACCAGGCGCTTGCGGGTGAAGAACGACGGCGAATACCGGTTCTCGCACCGCTCGCCCGCTTTGCAGATCCGGTCGAACGGCACATCCGGCCACGACTTCGCCGTGTCCTTGGTCAGCTGGTCCGGGTTGCAGGCGAACGTCTGGGTGGGCAGGCACCGTTCGGCGGTGTCGAACCACACCCGCGACGGTGCGGGGGCGAACAGGTCGGTCGACACCACGAGCTGGCGAACGCGACCTGGTTGCAGTCCTCACCCGCGTGGTTGCCGAATACCGGAACCGTGTACGCCGAGTTCGTCTCCGGCTTGCCCGCCGCCCAGCCGGGAAGCCGGTTGAGGCCGAGGAAGTACTGGGTACCGTTGGTACTGGTGATCTTCCAGTGCTCACCGTTGTTGTCGCCATTGGTCGCGCCGGTCAGCAGTTCGACCTTGGAGCCGTCGTCCTGCTTGGGCCGCCAGATGTTGCTGGTACCCACCCGCACCAGCTCCGCGGACACGCCGTTGAGCGACATGATCGCGTTGTCGGTCTTCCAGCACAGGTCGCCGGTCTTGCGCTGACCGTTGTTGCCACCGAGGTCGTCGGCGCACGCTTGGTAGCGGCGCTCGATGAACCCGCCGCCCGCGCTCAGCTCCCAACCATCACCGGGCAACCCGGCCTGGTTGTTCGACGAGCTGGTACGGCCGTCGATGGTACCCGAGGAGTAACCGAGGCCTATCTTCGGTGCGATACCGGCGGTCGGTGGTGGGACCCGCAGTGGGATCGAATACGTGAAGTCACCGCTGGAACCACCCGCCGACCACTGGCCCGCGGGGGAGAGGTTGGTGGCCCCGAAGGATCCGCCCGCTCCGGACGGGGCCGCGGCGACCGCGAACACTGCGGACGACGACTTCTGGCCCTCAGGCAGAGCCACGTCCGCGGTGACCGCGCGTTCCTTGACGTTGTTGGTCGAGTGGACCGGCGTGCCGGTGCGGCACTCGGTCCGCTCCGGCGTGGTCGCGGCGCAGTCCGGCAACCGCACCAATGTCAGGCGAGAGCCGTAGTCGCCGCCGTAGGCGTTGGCGAACTCGCGGTAGTCGACACGCACCGACAGCGGAGACCCCGCAGCGCCGCCAGCGTCGTTCACCGAGAACACCAAGCCGGTCACACCGGCTTTCGCCGAGTGGGCTTGGTCGAAAGTCGACACCTTGACCTTCGACCCGGCCTTCGACGTCAACGCGGCCGGCGCGGACACCGACACCGGCAGGTTCCCGGCCTTCTGGAAGCTCACCGCGGGCTTGCCCGCCAAGGCGATTTCGGCTGAGGCGGAACCCGGCCACCGGGTCTCCGCCACCGGCTTGCCCACGGCCTTGTCCACCTCGTTGGGCGGCACGGGCCTGGCCTGGACCGGTCCTCCCGGCACGGACTTCTCTTGCTGCGGAGCGGGAAGGTTCACGTAACTCGGATCGCCCACCGCGGGAGGCGCCTGCACGAGCGTGGCCGTCAAGACCACGCTCATGCACCACGCCATCCCGGGTACCAGGCGTCTAGCGGGCATACCTGACCCCCAAAGGTCGTTTCAATGTGGGGAAACTCAGTTCTGGACGGGCAGCTGGCCGATGAGCTCGTCGGGAAGCGCGCCGGAGTAGACCCGCACACCCCGCACGGCACCGAGGAACGGGTCGACGGCCTGGCCACGCCACACGCCGCCACCGATCATCAACTCACCCGCGCCGTTCCAACCCGTGACGCCCGCGGTCAATCCCGCGAACGCGCCATCGACATACATCCGGACCTCGCGCCGCGCGTGGTCATAGACCGCGGTCAGGTGCACCCACCTACCCGACTCCACAACATCGCTCGCGGGGGCCCACCAGACACCGTCCTGGGTCTCGCTGTGGGAGACCTGCAGGGACCACTTCTTCAACTCGGGCCGGTATTCCAGCATGAACGGCGAGTTGCGCGTGCCACGCAGGCTCACCGCCGCGTACGCCGCGTACTCGGTGGTGTCGAGCCGCACGAACGCCGAGACCGTGTAGGAGCGGTCGGTGCGCAGGGTGGGCCGGGGAGCGTCGACGGCACCGTATCCGGCGCCGAGTTGCCCGGTGAACTTGACGGCGTCCTCCCCGCCGACCTGCGCCCACGTAGCGGTGCCCGCCAGGGTCGCGTTGCTGTTCGTGACGAGGTCCGTGGCAGTGGTACCGGAACCCTTGCTCAGGGGGTAGTGCGCCCGGAGCACGGATTCGTTGGCCAGCGCCGCCGCCTCGCTCGGCACGAGGACGCGTTGGTACGCGCGGACGTCGTCGATCGCGCCTGGGAAGGTCTCGATGCGGTTGCCCGCCCACTGTGAGGCGCCGACTTGCAACGGCCCGGAGGCCGACCAGGTGCTGGTGTAGGTGACCTTCACGGCGAAGGCGCCGTTGACGTAGAGCCGCAACTCGCCCACACCGTGGTCGTAGACACCGGTCAGGTGGGTCCACGCGCCGATCTGCGCGTTCTCGGGTGAGATCGCGCGGGCGTGGACCGGCCCGCCACCGTCCTGATCGCGGCTGAACATCACGATGGCCCACTTGCCGTCGGGCGTGGCCTGCAGTTGGAAACCGCTGTTGCGCGAGCCGTCCTGGGTTACGACACCGGCCCAGTTCCCGGTCTGGTCCAGCCGCGCCCACGCCGAGACCGAGTAGCTGGTCGCGGTGTCGAGCACCGAGGTGTTGGTGTGCAGGTACTTCCCATTGCCCACCGGGGCCGCCTGACCGAGGTAGCCGGTCGCCGTCGTGGTGGCGCCGCCCTCGGCGACCAGAGTACGACCGCCGGTCGAGGAGTCGACCAGGTTGCCGTCGAGCTTCCAGTGCCCGTTCAGGCTCCCGGTCAACGGGTCACCGGCGTTGACGTACACCGGGTAGCGCACGATCGGCGACCGGTTGCCCGCGCGGTCGACGGAGCGCACGAACACGTTCAACGCGCCGCTGGCGGTCGGCGTCCACCGGAACACCCCGGATCCACCCGGCGCGTCCGCGGCGATCCGAGTCTGGGGGTCGTCGTTCTGCTGATCGGTGACCGACCACAGGAAAGCGACGGCGTCGGCGGTCCCGTTCGCGGACACGGTGAACGTACCGGTCTGGCCTACCCCACCCGCCGGTGTCTGCTGCCCGCCGCCCGGGTAGTCGGTCGACGTGATGGCAGGCACGCCTGGCGCCACCCGATCGATCTCGAACTCGCAGTTGCCCACCCACCGGGAACTCTGTCCACCGTCATTGGCGTAGAGGGACCAGTTATAGACACCGTCGACGATGACACCCGAGGGGACCGTGACCTCTGAAAACGATCCGGACGGCACGTTGTCCTGCGTCGCGTTCCACACGAGTTGGCTGTCGCCGACCGGTCCCCGGTGCAGCGCGTACCGCACGCTCAGCATCCCGTTGTCCGGATCCGAGACCTTACCCCGCAATCGGGGCGTGGGGGTCGCGACGAACGGCCGGGTGCCACCGGTCACGCACGGGATCAGGCCACCCTCCATACCCAGTTCCGCGGGCAGGCTCGGGTAGCTGTTGTAGACGACCTCGAGCACCGGGTCCAGCGCGAACTTCCGCCAATCCTCCTGCCTGGCCTCGTTCTTGGCCCGCAGCATGAACGTCACCGTGGCCCACCCCTCAGCGGCGGCCGCGCGCACGGGGCCGTCGACAGGCACCTCGGCGGCGCCGTCACTGGGGCAGTACGCGGCGTTGTTGGCCTTGCCGATGTCCCCCTGCTTGGCACCAAGCGCGGGCTGGTGGTTCCAGGTGGTGTCCCACCCCACCCCCCAGGCGTGCCACAACTCGGTCGGACCACCCGCACAACCCCACGAATGCACCACCCGCGGCCGCACCTTCGCCCGGTGGATCACCTTCCCGTGCATCGCGGCCACGGTGAAGTCGAAGTACGAACGCGAGATGTACCCGTTCTGGTACCCCGCCTTCAAATCGCCGAGGTCACCGCTGGTCTTGTTGAAGTTGTGCTCATCCGGCCACGCACTCTGCACCACCGCGTGGTTGAGCTTTGTCCCCGCCCACCAGTACTCCGGGTCGATCATCACCGGAAACACCCGCTCCTGCGCGGTCAGGTACCCCGGATCCGGCCGCACCACCGTGGCCTCGGGAGTGACCTCGAAACCCATGGTGGACAACGAACTCGCCGACCTGCTCGCCGACGTGGCGGCGACGCGCACCGACGAGTCCCACATGCGCGAGGCGTCACCCCCGAAGACAACCGCCCCTTGCTCGTCGACGACCTCGATCTTCCCCTCGGCGGTCGCCCGAGGCGTCACGCCGCGGGTGTGGTGCGGGAACGAGATCTCCTTGAGCCGGGAATCCGCAGCCGCCTCACGGTTCTTGACCACCAACAGCTGGCTGAACCCCTTGCCGGTCACCCGCACCGTCAAGTCGACACCGGGCAACACCTCCGGATAGGTGGCCACCGCACCACTGAGACGAGGCGCGGGAAGCGCGCCGTCCCAACCGATCCCGATCTCCTTGCCGTCCCTGACCGCGACAGCGAGCCGATCACCCGCTCCACCGCGGGACAGCCGCACGTCGACCGCGGCCGCCTTCGGCCCCACCGACCCGTCAGCTCGCACCTCGAGCGACAGATCGATCGGAACCCACTTGCCCTCCCGCCTGACCCGTTGCGGCTCCAGGCTTTCCCGCCTGGTCAACGTTCCATCAGGGTTGGCCACCACCTCCGCGGTCTCAGTGGTCTCTTCCACCACCGCCACCGGCCGCCCGCTCTCCCCGCCGCGGCGATGGCCGCGGACTCGGGAGTACCGGGCTTGGCAGCCGCCTCGGCGATCGATGGCACGACCGCCACTATGGATAACGACAGCGCCGCACACAGCAGCGCTCTACCAGACACCATCAAGTGACTCCCCCGGACCAAGTCCTGAATGCGCACCCCGGGTGACGCACCGGACACGTCGTGTCAACAACAGATGGTTACCAGGAACCCTCAAAGATCGTCAAAACGTATCGTACGTAGATCTTGAAAATCACCAACCATTGCCACTTTGTCCGTCTTGTCGGACATCGTGGGCCCAATCAGGCAACCTTCTTAGCGACACGCTGCCTGGCCAGCGGATTTCCGCCACCACCGTCCACAAGATCCCGTCACGCCGGGTGGTGGACCACTCCGGACCACTCCACGCTGTTCGCGATCCACCGAGGCAAAGTTCACTATCCGCACACCGCGCTGCCGCAGCGCGACCTCATCGCCGACCGGCCATGATCAAGTATCTAGCGCACAGAAGGCTGTACAACGTCGAGCGGCCATTCGGGTGCAGATCCAGGCATCTTGTGCGGTTGCCAGACGTCGTACTCCAACGGATTGGAGGACGGCCCTCCGCCAAGCGGTACCCGACCGGGGGGAGCTGTGGCCGCGGGTGGTCGAGTGGGCGGAGGAGCAGCAGGCCCTCGGCATGGTCTGCGCCGCCAGCCCACTCGCGCGCAGCGCACCATGAGAGGTGGTGCCGCGTGGATGAGCGCCCCCGGCGTCTCCACCGCTCTGGGCGATGTGGTGTTACCAGGATCGTCCGCGAGTAGAGTGGGCTCATTGGTCAGTGTGCTTCTGCTAGTCGAGACGTGGCAAAGCAGCGAAGATGACCCCATAACCCCGCGGAAGATGCGGCTCCTTGGCCCCCAGCGGCGGTCGAACATGGCCCCGACCAGCGAAAACAGAGAATCCGCTGCGTGTGGGAGAGCGATTTGCGTAGGTTGTGCGCAGTTGTCGATCGGTCGAGTAGGTGCAACTCTCCGATGTGGCTCCTGCGCCTCCGTGGACCAACACGTGGTCGCCCTGGGTGCCTCGGTTGGAGCAGCCGCGACTCGGATTTGGTGTTCTCGCTTGAAGTCATAGCTCGATGGCAACTCTGAGTGGTGCGTGGTAAAGGTCGGTTCACGACACCGCCCTGGTTAACCGGCACCGAGATCGAAGATGCGCTTTCCGCTATCCACTATCCGCGAGCGGACTGCCACGCCTAGGGGTTCGTCGATCCATCGGGTCGATGGAGTCACCACGACCCTGTCATGCTACTGGTCAAGTAGAGCCACAGTAGTGAGGAGTTGATCGTGTCCGCCGATTTGGAACGGCTCACCGCTGAGTTCGAGGGGTTCCAGGCCCGGATCAGGCAAGCTGAGGCGAGGTTCAGCGGCGTCGGGCAGATGCAGGAGCAACTCGCTGAGTTGGAGGTCGTGGCGATCTCGCCCGATCGGTCGGTGCGGGTCGTGGCGGGCGCGGGCGGTGCGGTCAAGGACATCCAGCTGACCCCGGACGCGCTTCGGCAGGCTGCGCCCACGCTGGCCGCCGCGATCATGACCACCCTGCGCGAGGCGGTCGCGGAGGCTGTGCGTCGGCAGGTGGCGATCGTCGACGAGACCGTGGGTGGTGAGCTCGGTGCCAACACCTCCGAGCACGTCCGCCAGGCACAGGCCGAGGCGTGGGCAGCCGGTGCGGGAACCGCTACGCAGTACCAGCCGTCACAACCTCGCGCGGCGCGCTCGGACGACGACGACTTCAGCCACGATTCCATCTACGGATCACGAGGATGACGATGACTGCTCCGAACCACACGAACGTCGATCCGTCCGCTCTGACCGCCTATGCGAGGCAGCTCGGCTACTACGAGACCGAGGCGGTCAACTTCGGCAGGGTCATCGACGCCGCCGACGTGGACAACGAGGCGTGGGGCGTCATGGGCGTGTGGGCCAAGAAGTCGTATGCCGACAAGCTCGCCGACCTACGATTGCTGTTGGCGGACCTGCAGGAAGGCGTGACGGCGCTGTCGGACAAACTGCTCGACACCGCCGCTGTCTACCAGGGCACCGAGGATGACGCGGTCATGCGCTTCGGCGCGCACGAAGTCGCCATCGACGGCCCGCGCTAGGGAGCACCGTGACTAGTCCCAAGAAGAGCATCGCCGAGACGCTCAACGTAACCGAGTACGACGAGAGCCTCGCCGCGAATGCCGACCGCGCGGCAGAGAAGACGCCCGTGGTGGGCAACGTGTGGAAGGCGGGCAAGTCGATCGCCGAGCACGCCCAGCAACTCACCTCCGCCGACGACCTCGGCGACCTCGCCGCCGCATCCGGTCAACTGGCCGCCGATGGTGCCAAGTTCGTCTCAGGCGCCGCGGTGGACGTCACGTTCTTTGCCATGGACCCCATCGGCTGGTTAGTCAGCCACGGCCTGGACATGCTGCTCGAACTGGTCCAGCCGCTGCAGGACGCCCTGCACCAAGTGTCCGGTGACGGCCCGGCGATCGGCCATGCGGCGGAGAACTTCGTCGAGATCGCCCAGGGCTTCTCCGCTCTCTCCGAGGACTTCATCGTCACGGGCGACTCGGCCCTCGCTGACTGGCAGGACGAAGCGGGTGATGCTGCTCGTGCCGCGTTGGCCGACTTCGCCACCGGCATCAGCGGCGTAGGGTCGACCGCGGGTTCGGTCGCCGAGGTCCTGCGAATGTGGTCCATGGTCATGGTGGTCATCGAAGAGGTCATCAAGGCCATCATCTCCGAGCTGGTGTCCTGGCTGATCACCATCTGGCTCCCCGCGCTGGCCTCCTCGGTCATCACGCTGGGCGGTTCCGTCGCCGCCGCCATGACCGCCTCGATCGCCAAGGCGGCAAGCGTTTTCGCCAAGGTCACTAAACACCTGGGGGTCTTCGGCAGGCTGCTCGACGACTTCATGAAGTTCCTGCAGAAGTACGCGGGCAAGATCGAGAAGGTTGCCGAGAAGTTCCGCGTCGGCAAGCTCGTCGAGAAGGGCCAGCGCGGCACCCCCGTGGTCGGCAAGGTGGCCGAACACGACGTCTTCATTCCCAGCCGCCGGGTGCTCACCACAGCGTTCGGTGCAGCCTCGGGCGTCGCGCCGTTGGTAACGGGGGTGGGAATCAAGAGCGGCATCGGCGCCGCCAAGAGCGTGGGCAAGGAGACCTACGAAGAGCTGCGCTCCGACGGGCCCGCGTTCAATGAGAGCGGCATCGGCGGCGACCACGACGTGGAGGAGACGCGGCGCAACCTTGAGATGTAGGTTCGCGCGCACCCGATCGCTGTAGGCTGAGACCTCGTGGAGCGAACGATACCGGTGTACCGCAAAGAGGTCCGGGAGCTTGTGGAGAACCAGTGGCGCGAGACGGCCACAGTGGTTCTCCTCGGCGAGATGGCACCCGAGTACCGGGTTCCTGGTCGACGAACCGACGGCACAGTCAAGGGCACACGTCTCGTCCGCCGCTTCCTTCGAAACACCCTGCTCGTTCCCATCGGCGCGGTCGTCAACATAGTCCTGTCGATCGGCGGTGGTGGTGCAGCGAACATCTTTTCCAGAACCGGCCGCATAACCGGCACGGAGAACTCCGCTGGCGTGACATTTGCCGACACCTGCCGCACTGCCCACACCCCTTGGCTCGCGTTCTCCCAATCCCACCTGGCCCTGGTCGATACGGGCGACCCGTACACCACCCCTGGCGAAGCCTTACCAGCGAAAGTCCTCTGGCAGGCCACTGCTCCAGCCCTGCCTCGAATGTCGATCGCCAACCGGACCATCACCTGGTCCGACGGCTCGGAGTTGCGGTACCACTTAAGCATCGAAGAATCCAGAATCCTCAAGAACTCGCTTGGTGCCACATGATTCCTCCGGCGGGATCTCGATCCATAACCCGGGAGTCGAAAGCGATCGTCGTTGCGAGCATGCTCCCTTCATCGTTCACACGAATGGCGGGATGGAGATGGTCATGCGCCAGCCCGGGGAGCTAGCCAGATCGCCCCGGTGTACGCGCTGCCAGTCCAGCGACGACCGACCGGTTGGGGTGGGAGTCGCAGAGGAACGTTGACGTGGCACGAGCCAGAGTGGCCTGGTAGCGAGACGTCATAGTTCTTCGAACCGAGCATGCTGGGAAGCGCGACCCATGACCTCGCGGGAGATGCGTCTCCTTGGCCCTCAGTGGCGGCCAAACATGGCGCTGACCTGAGGAAATGTAGAATCCGCAGCGTGTGGGGGAGTGGTTCACGCAGGTTGAACGCACTTGATAGCCGGTCAAGTAGGCACAACTCTCCAGTTCTGCTCCAGCTCCGGTGTGTGTTCGATTCCCTGGCGGGAGTACCAAAGGATGAGAACGGGGCTGACCTGCGGATTCGCGCTGGCAGATTGGTTGTGGAGGCGCGCTTCGCGCTGGCGCGGCCAGATGTGTCAGGAGGCGGCGGAGGGTAGGTGCTGACCTGCTCGGCAGGACCAGTCGTACGGACGGGTCTTAGCTTCGCGTGCTGTGAACGTCCGCTTCTCCCGATGAGTGGTGTTGGCGAGCGTCAGGACGGGTGAATGTCGAGCAGGTGCGGTGACGGGAGCTCGGTCCTTGTCGTGTCCGTGACGCTGGCGGCGACCGTTGAACCGGACCACGATCAAGTGGCTGAATGACCGAAACCGGGACGCGGCCAAGGCCGAGTGCCGCAAGATCGACCCGACCTACTCCGCCAAGGGCCGGGACTGCGACGAGTTCCCGTTCGCCGCGACTTGGCAGGGGGCGTCGGCGCAGCCAAACCCGGACCGGGGGCGCTTCTCGGCCTGCCCGGTCAACTCCGACCAGAACCAGGCCGCAGGACGGGAGTTCCAGACCTGGTACGGGGTCGACCGGATTCTCGACGTGTTCGACCCGTTCTACGTCCGGATCGACGGGACTCCGCCGCCGGACAAGCAGACTGGATGTTTCACGTATCCCTGATGTTGAACGCGTGGGGCTCGTGTTTGGCGAGCCCCACGTGGGTTAGGGTGGGCTATGGATCCCTTGTGCCTCACGGTGGTCAGTGGTGTCCCAATTTGTGTCGCGCTGGATCGGTACGGTGGATTTCCGCTTGATGGTGTCGAGATGTCGTTTGACGAGGCAGGGGAAGCTCAGGAAGCGGCCTATCCGCGTGATCTCGGTTATGCGTTGTTCGCCGAGGTGGGAACTTGGTCGATGCTGCTGGAGAACAACGGGTTCACGGGAGCACGGCCTGAGACGTTGCGGCGGTTGTCCGTCGGCGGCGAGGCGCTGACCGCGTATTGGAACGTGACCGCCGTGAGTCGGGTGAGTCACTGGCGCGACGGAGTCGAGTTGACGACATTCGAGTTCGGGGAATTCCCAGACACGCGCGGAGTCGACCAAGCAAGCTTGGACCGGTATCGACCGGGCCTGGACTTCGTGGACGACGGTCGGGAGTCCGCGTTGACGATGGTCGGCAGAGCCATCGGCGCCGAGGTCACGGCCGACTGGTTGGCGCGACGGCGCCAGGCGGCGTTGCTGGTGTCGCACGAGGTGTTCCGGCTTGGTGATCCGGACTCGTTGTTGGCGGCGTACGCGGATATCCGGCCGGATGCGGAGTTCGTCCAACGTGCGGTCCGGGCGGCGTGCTCGGACACCGGCGTGCTGCGACACGGGCTCGTAGCACGATCACTCACCCTGCAACAGGATGATGCCGTCCAGTATGTGCTGTCTTTGCACGCCAGAGAACTGGCGCGGGACGCGGCGGTGGTCGGTGGGCGGGCCGAGGGGATGGGGATGGCCCGGGCGGTCGCGGCAGCAGCGGCGCGGCTAGGCGCAATGCCGGTCGGTTAGGTCATGGCGGGGCTGTAGCCTGCGGTGGTGGATCTTGGGTTGGGTGTGCGCGAGGGCGGCGGTCTGGCCGA
>NZ_PTIX01000047.1 GCF_002934265.1 Actinokineospora auranticolor | reverse complement strand
TGAAATAGAAGACCAACCGAGCAGGCAATGCGCGGGTCCGCTGTTCCCGACGCCAATACTGGTCAATGACCCGATCGACCAACTCCACCGGAAACGTCCGAGTCAGCACACCAACCGCAGCTCGGTCGGCCAGACCGCCGCCCTCGCGCACACCCAACCCAAGATCCACCACCGCAGGCTACAGCCCCGCCATGACCTAACCGACCGGCATTGGGCCTAGGCGGTCACGTGCGCCGAGCCAGCGAAACCGGCGGTGTCGCCGATCTCCAGCAGGATGCGGGCGGTGGTCCTGACCCCGATGTCGGGCACCCAGGTCAGGCCCTCGGCGAGAGGTGCGCGTCGTGTGCGCAATCCCCGGACGCGGTTGGCTATGCGAGTGGCCTCGTCGGCCAGGTCGTCATCGAACCCGACCAGGATCTCCAGCTCGACCAAGGCGTCCTCGCCGACGTCGACCGAGCGCAGCGAACGAGCCGAGTCGAGTCGACGATGACGAACGCGTCCCGCGCATCGGTCCTGGCCCGTCCCGAGTCGGGGTCCGCGAATCGCCGCATCGCCAACTCAGGCAGCCACCTTGTGCCTGGCCCGACCGCGACCGGCATGCCCCGATCGTCGCGGGCCTGCCCACCACGACCACCCCTGCCCCGTGCCGGGCGCCGGCCGAACAATGCCCACAACCTCGGTTCGCTCTAGAGCAGCGGCGCCGTGCGACCGCTTCCCCTCCGGCCGAGCCGGCCGCAAGTGTGATGAGAAGTCCAGGACCTCGGTACTGCTCAGCCACACGCCAGCCACGCACCCCTGCTGACACGAAGATCACCACCCCGACCCCGCACAAGCCCCCGCCCACCTCTGGGGGCACGGCCCTGCTCCAGTCTATCGGCGTTGGGGCTGCGGGAACGGGGCCGAGATTTCCTGTGGATGAGATCCAGGCATGTGGACAACCGCAACCGGCGCAGATGATCTTGGCGGGCGGCTACGCGTCGGGTTTGGTCGCGAGGTGGACGGTGGCGGCGCTGAGGATGAAGGTGTCGTCGCGGTGGACGATCCAGTCCGGGCCGTCCTCATCCAACAACCGGGTGACGGTGTCCCGGTCAGCCTGGGACAGCCGATCGCCCGCGATGGTGGCGAGGCCGTGCAACCAGTCGGCCACGGATCGGCGGACCGGTTCGGCCGCGGGAGCGGGGAGGTCGACCAGGTAGCTGAACGTCCCGGCCAGGTGGAGGCCGATGTCGCCGAGTGCCCGGTTCCACCCGACCGGGAGCCGGACAACACCACCGATCCCCGCCCGCATGTCCGCGAACCAGGCATCGCGGGCGGCCACCAGTCGGTCTTGCAGGCCGGGTTCACCAATACCCAGGTCCCACGGCAGGCAGCGGGTGTTCAGCCCACCCTCCCCCAGCGCCAACCAACCGCCCGGACGCAGCAGCGCGGCCAAACCCGTCAGGCCGACGATCTGGTTCGGCAGGTGGTGCACGATCCCGGACGCCCACACCAGGTCCGCCGCGGGCACCACGTCGACCAGGCCCGGGTCGGCCGCGTCGGCCAGGACGGGCACGACCTCTACCCGGTCCCCCGCCACCGCCCGCACCCGTTCGACCGCCGCCGCCTGCAGCTGGGGTACCGCGTCGACCAGCACGATCCGCCCGCCGCGGCGGGCGGCCAGGGCCGCGGCGAAAGCGGCCGCCATCCCGCCTGCGCCCGCCCCCACGTCGACCACGGTGGCGCCGTCGGGCAGCGGGTCCACGAGCCGCTGCGCGACCCAGGCACCCACCTCGGCCTTGGTGTCGTCGGCGCGGCGCATCGCCGCCAGCCGAACCGTCCAGTCGATCCCGTCGTGCGTGTGACTCGCCATGCGGGGAACCTAGAGGTTGCGCAGACCCGTCAGCACGCGACTCATGAACGCGACGTCCGGGGCGCCCTCGACCACGGCGTGCACCAGCAGCGCGCCCGCGTCGGCCAGGTCGCTGATCAGCACCCGCGCGACGCCGAGCGGGACCGGGATCAGCGCGGCGACCTCGGCGACCGACCGGGGCCGCGCGCACAGGTCCGTCACCACCCGGTGCTCCCAGGACCGCGCGGCGGTGGCGTCGACGGTCGACACCAGCGTCTCGACGGCCAGGTCGCCGCGGACGTGGGTGCGGCCGCGGGTCAGCGCGTAGGGGCGCACGAGCGCGTGCGACTCGGGCCGGTTCAGCCACTGCTCGTCCGTCAGCCGTTCCACCGGCGGCGACGGCTCGGGGACCGGCTCGACCTCGACCGTCGCCGAGTGCGCCTCGGCGGGCCCGAACAGGTCGACGGCCGACCGGAAGTAGCCGCTCGCCTCGGCGTGGGGCAGCGGGTCGTCGAACGGGTACGGCCGGGGCGGGCGCACACCGACCAGCCCGACGTCGGTCGGGGTGTCGGCTGGGAACAGGACGTCGTCCTCGTCGAAGGGGATGTCGAAGCGGGTACCCGCCTCGGCCGCGCGCCCGCGTCTACCGCCCGCGGCGCTCATGTCATCGCTGTACATCACCACGTCAGCCCCACAGCCGCGTCGTGGACAGGGCAGCCCACGGTAACCCGCGCCGCGTCCGGGTTGGCGGCTTCGTCGTCGCCTTGGTGTTTCTCCACCCGAACGGCCGAAGCCCGTCACCCCAGGTCGAGGTGACGGGCTCCGCGTTCCCCAGTGGAGAGCCGGTTACAGGTCGGCGGCGACGCGATCGGCGCGCCGTGCCGCCCACCTGGAAACCCGCTCCCAGCGCTTGGCCGCGCTCAGCCGGCGGACCAGGCGGTGCGTGCGCGCCGTCTGCTCCGCCTCGCGCGTTCGCGCTCTCGCGAGGTTTTCATACAGCAACATTTGCGGGGATCCCTCTGGCTTGAAGGCGTACATCGGTGTCTCGAACTGGGCGTTCACGCCGCGACCTCCTGTGCACGGGCGGCGTCGGTCGCCGCGTCCCTGGCAACGTCCTCCTTGCGCGGGCGACCACGGGGCCGCTTGCGCGCGATGACGACGCCGCGCTCGAAGATCTCGCCGCCCCACACGCCCCACGGCTCGTGCCGCGCGAGCGCCGAGGCCAGGCAGGCCGAGCGGACCGGGCAGTCGCCGCAGAGGCCCTTGGCGCGCTCGAGCTCGGCCGGGGTGTCGGCGAACCACAGGTCGGGGTTGTCACTGGAACGGCACGGCAGGTCCAACCCGGCCGAGGGAGCCGCGTCGAGCAGCTCGCTCACCCCGGAGCCCGGGGGTCCGAGGAGGTCCGAAAGCGCTCCGCTGGTCAGCGGAGCGGTGGCGGTTGACATGGTCTTGAACTCCTGGTGTGTGGTCTGAACTGGGAAAACCATTGATTTGTGACGTTGTTGGGCAAACAAAAAGGCCGCGGTCTCCGGTGTCGGAGTCCGCGGCCTCAGGGCCAGGAGTTCTTGACGGCGCGTCAAGTCCTCCAGCCTGAGGCTGCGGACGGCTTGCTCTCGACCTGGACAAAATCGATGCCACGGGCGTACGTCAGGGCGGTTAGATCCGCCGTGACGGTCGTGTTGTTGTGCGACGTCGCGTTCGGGCCTTCGGTGAACACACCGGTGCCCTGGAAGGTTGCGACTCGCTCACGCCACGCCCCAGGCCGCACAGCGACCTGGACCCCGCACGCGGCAAGACCCCGGGACGGCAAGGAGCCACCTGGGATCAGCGTCATCTGGTTGCTGCGCACGGGGGCCACCTCCCTCTCAGGAGTCTCGAAGTCGTCTTGGAAGTCTTGTCGGGCACTTCGTGCCCGGCCATTGCAGGTTATTGGCCCTTGCGGAGGCCGTGCAACCGATTTTCCAGATGTTCAGGTGACGACGGTCACACTTCGTCCGAACGGGGGGCGCCCGTCACCAGCCCGAGCACCTCGTCCCCGAATTTGTCCAGCTTGGCGGCCCCGATGCCGGAAATCGACACGAGCGCGGCCCGGTCCGCCGGACGTTGTTCGGCGATCGCCAGCAGGGTGGCGTCGGTGAAGATCACGTACGCGGGCACCCGCAGCCCCTTCGACCGCTCGACCCGCCACTCGCGCAGCCGCTCCAGCAGCCCCTGGTCGACCTCGGCCGGGCAGCTCTCGCAGCGCCCCAGCTTGATCGGCATGGTGCCGACCAGCTTGTCCCCGCACACCCGGCAGTAGCGGACCGGGTTCATCCCGCGCCCCATCGCCTGCCGCGGCGGCTCCGACCGGCGCGCCGCCACCCGCGCGGCCGGGTGGTTCTCCGGGATCAGCCCGTAGAGGAACCGGCTGCGCCTGCGGTAGCGCGCGCCGCCCTCGGTGCGCGCGAGCGACCAGGACAACGACAGGTGCTCGCGGGCCCGGGTGACGCCGACGTAGAGCAGCCGCCGCTCCTCCTCGATGGCCACGTCGTCGCCGTCCGCGTGCTGGATCGGCATGGTGCCGTCGACCAGCCCGACGAGGAACACCGCGTCCCACTCCAGGCCCTTCGCCGCGTGCAACGACGCCAGCGTCACGCCCTCCACCGTCGGCGGGTGCTGGGCCTGCGCCCGCTGGTCGAGCTCGGCGGCGTAGCGCGGCAGGTCCGCGTCCGGCACCGTCGACGCCAGCTCCTCGGCCAACTCGACCAGGGCCAGCAGCGACTCCCACCGCTCCCGCGCCGTCCCGCCCGCGGGCGGCTCGTCGGTGAGGCCGAGCGGCACGAGCACCGCCCGTACCAGCGCGGGCAGGTCGCCGCCGCCCGGCGCGTTGACCGCCGCCGTGCGCACCGCGGCCATCGCCTGCCGCACCTCCTGCCTGGCGAAGAACCGCTCCCCGCCGCGCACCAGGTACGGCACGTCCACCTGGGCCAGCGCCTGCTCGAAGACCTCGGACTGGGCGTTGATCCGGTAGAGCACGGCGATCTCGCTCAGCGGCGTGCCCGCGTCGACCAGCTCCTTGACCCGCCCGGCGACCGCCGCGGCCTCCGCGGGCTCGTCGTCGAACTCGGCGAAGCGCGGATCCGGGCCCTTGGGCCGCTGCCCGACCAGCCGCAGCCGGGACCCGGCGGGCCGGTCGCGGGCCGCGCTGATGACCTGGTTGGCCAGCGACACGACCTCGGGCGTGGACCGGTAGTCGCGTTCCAGCCGGACGACCGTGGCCTCCGGGAAGCGGCGGCCGAAGTCCAGCAGCGGGCGCGGCGAGGCGCCCGCGAACGAGTAGATGGTCTGGTTGGCGTCGCCGACCACGGTCAGGTCGTCGCGGCGGCCGAGCCAGGCGTCGAGCACGCGCTGCTGCAGCGGGGTGACGTCCTGGTACTCGTCGACGACGAAGCACCGGTACCGGTCGCGGAACTCCTCGGCGACCTCGCTGTGCTCCTCCAGCGCGGCGGCGGTGTGCAGCAGCAGGTCGTCGAAGTCGAGCAGCCGCGCGGCGGTCTTGAGCGACTCGTACCCGGCGTAGACCTTCGCCACCAGCTCGGCCGTCGCCGGGGTGTCGCGGCGCGCCCTGGCCACCTCGGCCGGGTAGTCCTCCGGCGCGATCAGCGACGCCTTGGCCCACTCGATCTCGCCTGCCAGGTCGCGCAGGGTGTCGCGCTCGGTGCCCACCCCGGCCCGGTGCGCGGCCTGCCCGACCAGCCGCAGCTTCCCGTCCAGCAGGTCCCACGGCGCGTCGCCGACGACCCGCGGCCAGAAGTAGCGCAGCTGGCGCAGCGCGGCGGCGTGGAACGTGCGCGCCTGCGCGGCGTGGATGTCCATCGCGCGCAGCCGGGTGCGCATCTCCCCCGCCGCCCGCGCGGTGAACGTGACCGCCAGGACCTGCCCCGCCGCCACGTGCCCGGAGTGGATCAGGTACCCGATCCGGGTGACGATCGTGCGGGTCTTGCCGGTGCCCGCCCCCGCGAGCACGCACACCGGGCCCCGGGGGGCGGTCACGGCGGCGAGCTGGTCCGGGTCGAGCCCGGCGAGCAGGGAGGAGGGTCCGCCGGTCATGCGGAGCATCCTTACAGAGCGCGGGCACCAACCGGGGGACGGCGCCCCGTATCCTGGTGGTTATGGCTGACAAGCAGGACAAAGCGGCAGCCGCCGCGGCGAAGAAAGAGCGCAAGGCGGCCTCCAAGGCCAAGCGCGGCCAGATCTTCCAGGCGTTCACCATGCAGCGCAAGGAAGACAAGGGCCTGATCCCCTGGATGCTCGGCGCCCTGCTGGTCATCACCGGCGTGGTGTTCGGCATCGGCTGGCTGCTGGGCATCCAGTGGTTCCTGCTGCCGGTCGGCATCATGTTCGGCCTGCTCGCCGCGCTGGTGATCTTCGGCCGCCGGGTGCAGCGCACGGTCTACGGCAAGGCCGACGGCCAGCCCGGCGCCGCGGCGTGGGCGCTGGAGAACATGCGCGGCCGCTGGCGGGTCACCCCCACGGTCGCGGGCACCACCCAGCTCGACGCGGTGCACCGGGTGATCGGCCGACCCGGCGTCATCCTGGTCGCCGAGGGCGCCCCGCACCGGGTGAAGACGCTGCTCGCCCAGGAGAAGAAGCGGATCTCCCGGCTGGTCGGCGACACCCCGATCTACGACGTCGTCGTCGGCAACGAGGAGGGTCAGGTCGGCCTGCGGCACCTGCAGCGGCACCTGATGAAGCTCCCCAACAACCTGCGTCCCGCGCAGATCGACGGCGTGGAGAAGCGCCTGGCCGCGATCGCGACCCGGGGCGCCGCGCTGCCCAAGGGCCCGATGCCCGCGGGCGCGAAGATGCGCAACGTGCAGCGCGCGATGCGCCGCCGCTAGTCCCCCGACGCTCGTCAGCCTGCCCGGTCCGCCTCGCCCGGGCCGGGCTTTTTCACACCTGCCGCTCGGCCAGGTGCACGGCGTTGGCGACCGGGGTGAACCCGACGCGGCAGTAGACGCGGTCGGCGGTGGGGTCGCCGGGGGTCAGCCAGGTCAGGGTGGCGCCGCCGAGCTCGGCGGCCAGCCGCACGGCGTGCGCGGTGACCAGGGCGCCCAGTCCTCGGCCGCGGTGGGCCTCGGCGGTGGCGACGCCGACTATCTCGGTGACGCCGTCGGCGACCTGGGTCCAAGAGGCCACAGCCACCGGTTCACCGGCTATCCGGGCCAGCACCGAACCACCGTCGACGGGCTCCGGGGCCGGTCCGGCGGGCGCGGCGCCGGGCATGCCGAAGGCCGCGGCCGCCACCTCGGCACCCGCGACCAGATCGGCTTCCGCGCGCACGTGCACCAACTCCACACCGTGCGACGGCTGGCGCGGAACGACCGCCTCCGCCGGGTCCAGGACCAGCAGCGGGACGCTCGCCGAGATCTCGAACCCCGCGACGACCAGCAGCTCGACCGCGCCCGGACAGGCCTGCGTGATCAGCTCGAAGCGCAGCCCGCCCGGCGGGAAGACCCCGCGCAGCACCTCGACCGACTCGGCCACCGCGACCGCGTCGGCAACCGGGTCACCGGGGTGCGTGGCGACCGCGTACGACAGGTAGTCGGGCGCGCCGACCGCCAGCAGCCCGGCGAACGGCCCGGCGCGGACCACCCGGCGAGCGCGGCTCAGGCCCGCGAGCTGGGCGTCGGCGATCCGGACGGCGGTGGATCCCGGTGATTCGGCGTTCGGCACGCGCGGACAGTAGCCAACCGGCGGTCCGGGCGCGCGGCATTATTCGGTCACCCGGACGTGGGCGGCGTCGACCGGGTCGGGTCGGTCGCGGTGACCGGCCGTGGTCAGCGGGTGCGGAGCACGATCGTGCCGACCAGCCGGTCGTGCAGGCCGCGACCGTCCTTGTCGGTGATCCCGGCGGGCAGGACGAACGCGGTGAGGACCGTGCGCGGGATGACCCGGTGCGGACCGATCAGCGCGGTGCCGTCCATGCGCACCACCCGCAGCCCCAGCAGCACCTTGCCCGGCGTGAACCCGGTGAGCGAGGTGCCGACCACGGTGATGAGGAACCAGACGAGGATCGCGAGGTAGTTGAACCGCCACATCTCCGACTGGTCACCGCTGTAGTCGGGGCGGATGAACAGCGACGTCACCAGGGACGACAGCACCAGGTCGATGGCGTAGGCGCCCAACCGGATGCCGTTGGACGCGACCGAGCCCGCACCGCGCTCCGGCAGCCCGAGGCGCTCACCGCGGTAGCGGACGGGGCCGTCGGTCGGCTCGATGGCCGCGCCGGGGCCGGACAGCCAGGTTCCGGTCCATCTGCTCACCGCACCAGGGTAGGCCGGTGGCCGCACGAGGTGCCCCCGGGGCGTCCGGCCGGCATGCTCTGCCAGGGCCGGACCGAGGTGTGTCGGTCGCCACGGGGTGTCGTTAACACCAGCGAAACATCCGGGTAGCGGTCGGGCAACACCGTACTCATAGCGTCATCACCGAGCGGGCACCGCGGTTCGACTGCCCACTCGCGCGGTGGGCCGGTCAAGGTCCTGCGAGCAGACGAAGGAGTAACCCAGCGTGTTCAACTCTCCCGACGAGGTCTTGCGCTTCATCGCCGACGAGGGCGTGAAGTTCGTCGATGTCCGGTTCTGCGACCTGCCGGGCGTCATGCAGCACTTCACCCTCCCCGCCGACGCCTTCGACGAGGACGCGTTCACCGAGGGCCTGGCCTTCGACGGCTCGTCCGTGCGCGGCTTCCAGTCGATCCACGAGTCGGACATGCTGCTGCTGCCCGACCCGTACACCGCGCGCATCGACCCGTTCCGGATCGAGAAGACGCTGATCCTGAACTTCTTCGTGCACGACCCGTTCACCCGCGAGGCCTACACCCGCGACCCGCGCAACATCGCGCGCAAGGCCGAGCAGTACATCGCCGAGTCCGGCTTCGCCGACACCGCGTACTTCGGCCCCGAGGCGGAGTTCTACATCTTCGACTCGGTCCGCTTCGACTACACCGAGAACGGCTCGTTCCACGAGATCGACTCGGTCGAGGGCTGGTGGAACACCGGCGCCGACGAGCCCGGCGGCAACAAGGGCTACAAGACCCGCTTCAAGGGCGGTTACTTCCCCGTCCCGCCGGTCGACCACTTCGCCGACCTGCGCGACCAGATGGTGCTGAACATGCAGGGCCTCGACTTCAAGGTCGAGCGCGCGCACCACGAGGTCGGCACCGGCGGCCAGACCGAGATCAACTACCGGTTCAACACGCTGCTGCACGCCGCGGACGACCTGCAGCTGTTCAAGTACGTCATCAAGAACACCGCGTGGCACGCCGACAAGTCGGTCACCTTCATGCCCAAGCCGCTCTTCGGTGACAACGGCTCCGGCATGCACGTGCACTCGTCGCTGTGGAAGGACGGCAAGCCGCTGTTCCACGACGAGTCCGGCTACGCGGGCCTGTCCGACACCGCCCGGCACTACATCGGCGGTCTGCTGGCGCACGCCCCGTCGCTGCTGGCCTTCACCAACCCGACGGTGAACTCCTACCACCGCCTGGTCCCCGGCTACGAGGCCCCGGTCAGCCTGGTCTACTCCCAGCGCAACCGCTCCGCCTGCGTGCGCATCCCGATCACCGGCAACAACGCCAAGGCCAAGCGCGTCGAGTTCCGCTGCCCCGACTCGTCGGGCAACCCGTACCTGGCCTTCGCCGCCATCGTGATGGCAGGCCTGGACGGCGTGAAGAACAAGATCGAGCCCCCGGCCCCGATCGACAAGGACCTCTACGAGCTGCCCCCGGAGGAGGCCAAGGAGGTCGCGCAGGTCCCCGCGTCGCTGGGTGACGTGCTCAACGCCCTCGAGGCCGACCACGACTACCTCCTCGAAGGCGGCGTCTTCACCCCGGACGTCATCGAGACCTGGGTCGCCTTCAAGCGCGAGCACGAGATCGACCCGCTCCGCCTGCGCCCCCACCCGTACGAGTTCGGTCTCTACTACGACGTGTGATCGGCTACCGGGCCTGACCCGGTAGACCGCGCCGACGGCCGGTTCCACTGCCCAGTGGAACCGGCCGTTTTCGTATGCGCGGCTAATCGGTGGACCGCGGGTTACACCTCGCGTCGAAGCCCGGTCAGCCCTGCTTCGGTGGTGGCCATGGGAACTCGGCACCGTGGACCACCCGTTCGGCGGGCCCTGGTCCCGGCCCGGATTGGTCCAGTCCACCACGGCCCGGTTGCCGCGCACCGTCCCCGGACTCGGGTCCCCGGGAGCTTTGTCCCCCGATCAGGTGGATCACCCGATCCGCCCGCGGCCTGGAGCTGGGTGGGGTCCAGTGTTCTCCGAATCGAGACCTCACGCGGGATTCCCTTGCCGGGGCGCCAAGCCTTACGCTCCCGCGCACCACGTCCGCGCAGGTCTCGTTCGGACGTTCCCGTGTGGTGCTCGACCCTCCACGCACGACCCCCCTCTTCCGTTCTCGACCGAGGAACCGCCATGTTCGCACCCCTTGATCCCGCGCGCGTCGAACGCCTCAAGACGGCTTACTCCGCGCGCAACCTCGATCGCGGAGCCTGCCTGACCCTCGTCCACCACAGCGATCACCAACCGCGGCACGGCGACCTCGTGCTGGCCGAGGTGACCAAGGTCGGCTACCACCAGGTGCTGGAGCTGACCGACGGCCGCAAGGCCAAGCTGTACGTGGGCGACGAGATGCTCGCCGCCTACGGCGCCCGCTACGCCCCCGACCACTTCGAGGCCGAGCTGCCCGACGACCTCGGCGCGTGCGACCTGGTCGCGGCGGGCGGTGTGCTGGGCAAGGTCCGAAGCCGCAACGCGGCGGTGAGCGCGCCGACGACCGTGCGCCCGTTGGGGCTGGTCGGCGACGAGAACGGCCAGGTGCTCAACGTGTCCGACCTGGCGCTGGGCGCACCGCTGCCCGCGCTGCGCAAGCCGCCGACGTTCGTCGTGGTGGGCACGTCGATGAACTCGGGCAAGACCACCACCTGCGCCTCCCTGGTGCACGGCCTGACCAGGGCCGGGCTGCGGGTCGGCGCGGCCAAGCTGACCGGCACCGCGGCGGGCGGCGACCCGTGGCTGTTCCGCGACTCGGGCGCCGTCGCCGCGCTGGACTTCACCGACGCGGGCATGGCCACCACCTTCCGCATCCCGGTGGAGCGCCTGGTGACCAGTTCCCTGCTGCTGCACGGGCACCTGATGGCCCGCGGCGTGGACGCGATCGTCCTGGAGATCGCCGACGGCCTGCTCCAACCGGAAACCGCGCAGCTGCTCGACCGCCCCGAGATCCGCCGCATCACCAGTGGCGTCCTGTTCTCCGCCGCGGACTCCTCCGGCGCCCTCTACGGAGTCCAGCGCCTGCGCGCGGGCAACCACCCGGTGCTGGCGGTGAGCGGCCTGCTCACCGCCTCCCCCTTGGCGATCCGCGAGGCGCAGGCCGGTTTGGACGTCCCGGTGTACGGGCCGCTGGACCTGCAATCACCCGCCCTGGCAGGCGAACTCCTGCGTCGCGCGATCGCCGAGTCGGCCGAGGTCCCCCAACTGGAGGCGGGCGAGGTCCTGGCCTAGTCGCCGGGCTGGACGGCACCGAGGTCGAACCCGAACCGGGCCAACGCGGCCCTCGGGTCGGCGACCAGCTTGCGCGCGCCGAGGTCCATCAGCCCGAGCAGGCAGGTGATCTCGGCGGCCACGGTGCCGTCCACCCTGGTGATGTTCGAGTCGACGTTGAAGGTCTTGCCGGGACCGAACTTGACGGCCAGGTCGACGTCCACCACGTCACCGCCGCGCAGCTCGCGGCGGAAGTTGATCGTCGAGGTCAGCATCACGGGCCCGAACCCCGAGGAGATCAGCCGGTCCCACGAGCACCCGGCGGCGGCGAACCCCTCGACCCGGGCCACCTCGGCGTACTGGTGGTACACGGCGTGGTTGAGGTGGCCGAGGCTGTCGAGCTCGTAGCTACGCACCGGAATGCGAACGCTCCAGGTCATTACCGAACAGTAGCCTCGGGATCGGCCTGGAACACCCCGCAGGTGAGCCACGCCTCAACCCTCCACCGAGCCCCCAGCGCCTCACCCGCACACGCGAGGCCAGCCAAGAACTGCCCCTCGTGCTCGTCGGTCAAGGACTGCCATTCCGCCCCGCATGCCCCACCCCACAGCTGAATCGACCGCCCCAACACCAGCGGGAGATCCGCGCAACGAGGGCACCATCAGCAGCCCCGTCCTTGGCGGACCACGACGCCTCACCACGAGGCCAAGTCAAGCGGGGTCGCGAACGAAGCACAGCCCACACCATCCAGCACCCTCCACCACTACCGACCGTCGCCGCGGCCCGGTCGCTGCGCAGGCACGAGCTGCTGCGGATCGCGTGCGCGGACCTGCTCGGTTTCACCGACGTGCTGCTGGGGGCAGCAGGCCGATCAGCAGCTCTTGCGACCAGCCAGCCCCCACCCGGAACCGCGCGAGGTCAACTACCCGCGCTGCGGGAGGGATGTCGAGTTCGGCGGCCCCCTGCGGGCGTCCGTCGCACTTCATGGCTCTCAGCTCGCCATGCCCTGAATGAACCCGCCCCAACGCCAGCGAGGGGTCCCCTGGAAAAGGGAACCCCTATTTCTCAATTCTACCGAGAACGGCCGCCGCGCCGGGGCGGGCGAGAGCTCGCCTGTGGACAACTCAGTCGTAGAAGACGTGCTCGACTACGGCGCGGGCGTGGCGGGTGGTGCGGCGGTAGTCGTCGAGGAATTGGCCTGGGTCTTTGGTCAGTTCGGTGCCCATGGCGGCGGCTACGGCGGCCAGTTCCCGGCCGTGGGTGGGGAGTTGGTCGGCCTGCTTGCCCCGCACCAGGGTCGCCGCGTTGCGGACCCGGGTGGCCAGGAGCCAGGCCGAGCGCAGTGCCTCGGCGTCGTCGGGGGTGAGCAGGTCGGCGGCGACCGCCGCGGCCAGACCGTCCATGGTGGAGGTCGTGCGCAGGTCGGGTACGGCGTGCGCGTTGCGCAGCTGGATGAGCTGCACGGTCCACTCGATGTCGGCGAGCCCGCCGCGGCCGAGCTTGGTGTGCGTGGCCGGGTCGGCGCCGCGCGGCAACCGCTCGGTGTCCACCCGGGCCTTGATCCGCCGGATCTCCCGCACCTGCGCGGCGTCCAGACCGCCCCCGGGGTACCGGATCGGGTCGATCATCGCGATGAACCGGGCCCCCAGCTCCGCGTCACCGGCGACCGGGCGCGCCCGCAGCAGCGCCTGCGCCTCCCACACCTCACCCCACTGGGCGTAGTACGCGCGGTAGGACTCGAGCGTGCGCACGATCGGCCCCTGCCTGCCCTCCGGCCGCAGGTCGACGTCCACCTGCAACGGCGGGTCCTGGCTCGGCGAACCCAGCAGCTTGCGCACCGCCTGGGCGACCCGACCGGCGTACTTGAGCGCGTCCTCGTCGGACACCCCCGGCGCGGGCTGGCAGACGAACATGACGTCGGCGTCGGAGCCGTACCCCAGCTCGCTGCCGCCGAGCCTGCCCATCCCGATCACCGCGACGGTCGCCAGGTGACCCCCCGCCGCCGCGGCCTCCGCCCGGTCGACGGCTTCCAGCGAGGCCTGCAGCACCGCGCCCCACACGCTCGACAGCCCCGCGCACACCGTCAGCACGTCGGTGAAGCCGAGCAGGTCCGCGCACGCGATCCGCAGGAGCTCGTGCCTGCGCAGCGACCGGGCCGCGGCGACGGCGTTGCCGAGGTACCCGTGCCTGCGCACCGCCGCGCGCAGCGACCCCGCCACCTCGGCCGGGTCGCGCGAGGTCAGCTCCTTGGGGTCGCCCAGCATCCGCAGCACCTCGGGCGCGCGCACCACCAGGTCGGGCACGAACCTCGACGTGCCGAGCAGGGTCGCCAGCCGCTCGGCGACGGCACCCTCGTCGCGCAGCACGCGCAGGTACCAGGGCGTGCCGGACAGCGCCTCGGACACCTTGCGGTACGCCAGCAGGCCGCCGTCCGGGTCGGGGGTGTTGCCGAGCAGGTCGAGCAGCACCGGCAGCAGCGCGGACTGGATCGCCGCGCGCCGCGACACGCCCTCGGTGAGCGCCTTGATGTGCTGGAGCGCGCCCTGCGGGGAGAGGTAGCCGAGCGCGGCGAGCCGGGCGTGCGCCTCCTCGGTGGTCAGCCGCAGCGCCTCGGTCGGCACGCGGGAGACCGCCTCCAGCAGCGGGCGGTAGAACAGCTTCTCGTGCAACCGCCGGATCCGGTTGGCGTGCCTGCGGAAGTCCGACTGCAGCACCTGGGCGGCGGTGCGGCCGCGCTCGGGCCCGATGCCGCTGGCCCGGGCCAGCCAGCGCAGCTCGTCGGTCTCCTGGTCGGCCGGGAACAGGTGCGTGCGGCGCAGCCGCTGCAGCTGGAGCCGGTGCTCGAGGGTGCGCAGGAACCGGTACGAGTCGGCGAGTTCGGCGGAGTCGGTGCGGCCGACGTACCCGCCCGCGCCGAGCGCGGCCAGGGCGTCCACAGTGGAGCCGAGGCGCAGCAGCTCGTCGGTGCGACCGTGCACCAGTTGCAGCAGCTGCACGGCGAACTCGACGTCGCGCAGCCCGCCGCGGCCCAGCTTCAGCTCGCGGTCGACGAGTTCGGACGGCACGTGGTCCTCGACGCGCCTGCGCATGGCCTGCACCTCGGGGACGAAGTTGTCCCGGTTCGCGGCGTGCCAGACCATCGGGCTCACGGTGTCGAGGTAGCCCTGGCCCAGTTCCGCGTCACCCGCGACCGGCCGCGCCTTGAGCAGGGCCTGGAACTCCCAGGTCTTGGCCCAGCGCTTGTAGTAGGTGCCGTGTCCGTCGAGGGTGCGGACCAGGGCGCCGTTGCGGCCCTCGGGGCGCAGGTTCGCGTCGACCTCGAAGCAGGCCTCGCCCGCGACCCGCATGAGCGCGCTGGCGACCCGCGTCGCCACCGCGAGGTCCCCGTCGCCGACGAAGACGACGTCGACGTCGCTGACGTAGTTCAGTTCCTGGCCACCGCACTTGCCCATCGCGATGACCGCGACCCGCGCCGAACCCGAGCTGCCGCTCTCCGCCCAGGCCACGGCGAGCGCCGCCCGCAATGCGGCGTCGGCCAGTTCGCTGAGCTGGCGGGCTATCTCGTCGTAGGTGAACCGGGCGGCGGTGGACTCGACGACGTGGCCGAGGTCGTCGGCGGCGACCTCCATCAGCAGTCCGCGGTAGGCGGCCTTGAGCCTGCGCACGGCGTCGGCGCCCCGCACCTTGGCGACGCGGTGGTCGCCTTCGGCTTCCACCGCCTCGTAGAGGGCCTGGGTGTAGTGCTCCACCGGGGTGCCGCCGCCGTCGAGCCTGCGCCACTGCCCGGGGTGCGCGGCGAGGAAGTCGGTGAACGCGCTGGACGAGCCGAGCACTGCGATCAGCCGCCCCCGCAGCCTGCGGTCGGTCTCCAGAGCGTCGCGCAGTTCCGGCCAGCTGTCCGGCGCGGACTCCCGGATGCGGTCCAGGCCGCGCAGGGCCAGGTCCGGGTCCGGGGTGCGGGACAGGGCGGTGAGGATGACCTCGTGCTGGGGCCCCGAGTCACCCCACAGCCCGGCGGCCCGCAGGTCCTGCTCGGCGCGCGGGTCGGTGAGCCCGAACCGGGCTGCGGACGAGATCGATCGGGCGCGGTCAGCCATGGCGTCAGATCATCGGGAGCTGCGGCCGGGAGCTTTCGACCGGCGCGAGTTCGCCGCGCGCCAATCCCACGAACCGCGCCACGAACGGCTTCCAGACTTCCTCGACATCGGCGTGCAGTTCGGCCAGCCGCTCGGTTTCGAGATCCCCTGGCCTGGCGAACTCGGCCGCTTCCGGATCGTCTTCCGCCCAGGAGAGCAAGAGGTCCGGGGTGGTCTCGATGTGGAACTGGAGCCCGTAGGCCGTGGCCCCGACGCGGAAGGCCTGGTTGGGGTAGCGGGTCGCGGAGGCGAGCAGGGCCCCGTCGACCGGGAGCCGGGAAATGACGTCCCGGTGGAACTGGATGACATCCGGCATGAGCGGCAGGTCGGCGAAGAGCGGATCGGCCCAACCCAGGTCGCGTTTGGCGACCAGGCCGCTGCCAACCTCGGGTCCATCGGCACCGGGCTCAACCACACCGCCGGTGGCGACCGCGAGGAGCTGGGCACCGAGCGAGATGGCCAGCACCGGCGTCCGGTTGGTGACGCAGGTGCTGAGGAGCCTGCGGACAGCTGCCAGCCACGGGTGGCCGATGACGTCGTTGGCACCCATCGGACCACCGAGACACACGACAGCTCGGTAGTCGTCCGGGACAGGTTCTCGGTCGGGTCGGACGATCCGCGGGTCGGCCCCGGCGTCGACCAGCCAGTCGGCCAGGCGCGCGGGCGGAGCGGAGTCGTCGAGCTGGAGCACCAGAACTCGTACCGAGGTCACTGGTGCAGCGTATGCCAGTGACCTGGCCTCGGCTCCGCCGAGGCGAGCAAGATCGCCCGCAGGCAGCCGTCAGCCGCTTCAGCACCCGAAAACCGAAAAGACCCGGAAATGGCGATAGCCCCCTCACCGAAGTGAGGGGGCTATCGCGAAAATGAGTCCGGCGGCGTCCTACTCTCCCACACCCTCACGAGTGCAGTACCATCGGCGCTGGTGGGCTTAGCTTCCGGGTTCGGGATGGGACCGGGCG
>NZ_PTIX01000046.1 GCF_002934265.1 Actinokineospora auranticolor | reverse complement strand
ATCCACACCGAACCCGGAGGCCCTCCCTCATTTCAAGATCATCCGATCACGTGTCGGACCGTTCGCAACGTCTCGGGTCAGTACACCTAGCCGCGACGAACCCGGCGACCCCCGCGTCGTCCTCCATGGCGACCTCCAACGCCCACGCTAACCCGGCCGGGACAACCGGACACTTCGCCTTGTTACCGTGGTGTGGTGAACGTCGAGGTGACTCCACTACCGGGCATAGGGACCCGGCAGGACTTCCTGGCCAAGTCCGGCCGCCGGATAGGGGTGGTGAACCACCGCGACGGGCACTTCGAGCTGATCGTGTCCAAGCGGGACGACCCCGATTCCTGCGTGGCGTCCATCCCGCTGACCGTCGAGGAGTCCGCCGCGCTGGCGAATTTACTGGGCGCGCCCAACCTCGTCGCCCAGCTCCAGGAGCAGGCGGCCGGGGTGCACACCCGGCAGCTGCCGGTGGTGCCGGGGTCGCCGTTCGACGGGCGGACCCTGGGTGACACGGCCCTGCGCACCCGGACCGGGGTGTCGGTGGTCGCGGTCGTGCGGGCGGGGTCGATCCACCCGTCACCGCGGCCGGACTTCGCCCTCGGTGGGGGCGACATGCTCATCACGGTCGGTACCCCCGACGGCCTCGCGCGGGCTTCGGACGTGCTCGACCGCGGCTGATCGACGGGAAAACGTCTTTTGCACGGTTCCGCCATCTCCCTCATCGAGCTGGGCGCTGTCTTCTTCGGCCTCGGCCTGCTCGGCCGTCTCGCGTGGCGCATCGGGCTGTCCCCGATCCCGCTGTACCTGATCGGCGGCTTGGCCTTCGGCGCGGGTGGGCTGGTCCCGCTGGAGGGCATCGAGGGGTTCACCGAGCTCGCGGGCGAGATCGGGGTGGTGCTCCTGCTGCTGCTCCTGGGCCTGGAGTACTCCGCCGCCGAACTCGTCACCGGCCTGCGCCGTTCGTGGGTCGCGGGCCTGGTCGACATCGTCCTCAACGCGCTGCCCGGGGCGGCCGTCGCGCTGGTGCTCGGCTGGGGGCCGATCGGCGCGCTGGCGATGGCGGGCGTCACCTACATCTCGTCGTCGGGCATCGTCGCGAAGGTGCTCGGCGACCTGGGCAGGCTGGGCAACCGGGAAACCCCGGTGGTCCTGTCGATCCTGGTGTTCGAGGACCTCGCGATGGCCGTCTACCTGCCGATCCTCACCGGCCTGCTGGGCGGGGCGACGCTCGCGGGCGGGCTGACCGCGGTCGGCGTGTCGCTGATCGCGATCACGGTCGTGCTGGTCATCGCGCTGAAGTTCGGCCGGTACGTATCGATGCTCGTCGACAGCCCGGAACCCGAGGTCTTCCTGCTGCGCGTGCTCGGCGCGGCGCTGCTGGTCGCGGGCGTGGCGTCGCAGCTGCAGGTCTCCGCCGCGGTCGGCGCGTTCCTGCTGGGCATCGCCATCTCCGGGTCGACGGCGGAGAACGCCACCAAGCTGCTGGAGCCGCTGCGCGACCTGTTCGCCGCGGTGTTCTTCGTGGTGTTCGGCCTCAACACCGACCCGCGCTCCATCCCGCCCGTGCTCGGCTACGCCGTCGCGCTGGCCGTGGTCACCACGGTGACCAAGATCGCCACCGGCTGGTTCGCCGCGTCCCGGCAGGGCATCGCGAGGATGGGCCGGGCCCGCGCGGGCGCGGCGCTGGTCGCGCGCGGCGAGTTCTCCATCGTCATCGCGGGCCTGGCGGTCAGCGCGGGTGTGGTGGACGAGCGGCTCGCCGCGTTGGCCACCGCGTACGTGCTGCTGATGGCCATCCTCGGCCCGGTCGCCGCCCGCGTAGTGGAGCCGGTGGCGCGGTCGTTGAGCCGTACTCCCGCTTAGAGATCGGCGAGCAAGAGACCACTACGGGGCTTTGGCGTGAAATAGGTGCTCTTACGCGGCATACGCCCACCGGCCGCGTGCACGGCGAGAACGTCGGACAGCGGCACCGGTGCGAGCATGAGCAGCGCGTCGAAATCCGGCCCCGGGTCGCGACCGTCGGGCAACGGGCGCACCTTCGGGCTCTCCGGATCGATGCCCAGCGCGTCACGCAGCAGCAGCGTCTCGACAACACCGTGGTCGATCGCCCGCGACGACGCGAGGTGCACGACCAGGGTCTTGGTCGGCGTGCGCACCAGGACGGTGCCCGGTGCGGACGGCGGGGTCCCGGGCTCGTCGACCTCGCGGACGTCCAGCCCCCGCGCGCGCCAGGCGTCGGCCATGGCCGTGGCGTCGAGGCCGGTGCCGGTGAGGACCCGGTGGAAGGCACCGATGCGCAGCCCGGGCCCGGCCGTGACCAGCGCGAGCATGCCGCTCAACTCGGCCGCCGCCGCCGCGGCGACCCGGTGGTTCCCATCCGCGATCAACAGCGGCTGCGCGCCGACCACGGTCATCACCGCGTCCCGGATGGGACCGGGCCCCAGCAGCCAGAGCTGGTGACGGCGCCCACCCGTGTCCACCGTCGCCGCGACGGGCGGCCCGGCGGCGGCGATGGCCTGCTCGACGGTCGCGGTGAGGACGTCCCCTTCGGACACCGGGACGAGCAGGGCGGCGCTGGTGAGGCAGCCGAGCCCGGTGAGCACCATGGCGCGCTCGGCCACCACCTCGGGGTAGACCTGTTCGCTGTGCCGCACCCACGACTCGCCGTCCGCCCCGACCGCGGCCGGGTCGACCAGGCACAAGACCCCCGTCGCGGACCCGTCGGGCCCATCGACCCTATAGGGCGCCACGACGTCGGTGACCGGCCTATAGGCGGTCCGCTCAAGCCCCCGCAACGTCCGCCGAGCCTCGGGCAGAGCGTCCAACAACCCCTTCCCGGCCGCCAACGCCGCAGGCGTCCGATGCGGGTGCTGCACAGCGAGCAAAGTCCCCTCGGCCGCCCCAGGCCGCGCCAACGCCCCCACAACCCGATGCGCGTCGGCGAACTCGTCGACGTCCGGCCCGGGCACCTCGCTCCGGACCACCCACCCCCGCCTGATCGGCCGGATCCACTCGCTCATGGAGGTCATCCTGCCCCCTGGGTGATCACCGGGCACGCACAAGCGGATACCGGACGGCGGGAGCACCCGGTACCGTCGATGTCCCGAGTCGGCGGGGGTGCGCGATGGCGGACCAGCAGGACGGCACGCGCAACACCGTCATCTCGGCCACGAACGTCGTCCAAGCACACGATCCACGGCGATATCCACCTCCCACCGCACCGCCCGGTGCCACGCCAGCTGCCACCGGTACCGCGCGGCTTCGTCGGACGGGTCGCGCACCTGGCCACCCTCGACTCGGCGGCCGCGCCGATCTCGGTGATCAGCGGGACCGGGGGAATCGGCAAGACCTGGCTCGCCCTGACCTGGGCACACCACAACGCGCACCGATTCCCCGACGGCCACCTGTTCGTCGACCTCCGCGGCTTCAGCCCGACCGGCCGACCGGCGCGCCCCACCGACGTGCTCGCCGGTTTCCTCGACGCGCTGGGCGTCGACCGCCCGCCCACCGACCAGGACCGCCGCACCGAGCTGTACCGCAGCCTGGTCGCGGACAAGCGGGTGCTGGTGGTGCTGGACAACGCCGCCACGGCGGACCAGGTCACCCCGTTGCTCCCCGGCGGTGGCCGGTGCGCCGTGCTGGTCACCAGCCGCGACCCCCTCCACGACCTCGTCGCCCGCCACGGCGCCCAGCCGGTGCGCTTGGACGTCCTCACCGACGCCGAGGCCCACCACCTGCTCACCACCGCCCTCGGCCCCTCCGACGAGCGCGCCGTGGCGGGGTTGGTCAGCCTGTGCGGCGGCTTCCCACTGGCCCTGGGGATTACCGCCGCCCGCGCCGCTGCGGGACAGCGTCGCCGAACTGCGCGCCCTCGGCCTGGCCGCCTTGGACTCCGAGGCGCCCAACTCGGGCCTGTCCACGGTGCTGTCCTAGTCTCTGCACCGCCTCACCGATCGCAGGCGGCTGGTGTTCGCGCTGTTGGGGATAGCCCCGGGTTCGGACACCGGCACGGCCGCCGTCGCCCGCCTGACCGGCTTACCCGAGCGGGAAGCGCGCGCGGCACTGCGCGCCCTGACCGAGGTGTCGTTGGTCAACCGCGTCCCCGGCAACCGCCACGGGATGCACGACCTGATCCGCGCCTACGCCATGACCATCGCCGACGACCTCCCGGCGGACATCCGCGACGCCGCGGTGCGGAGAGTCGTCGACTTCTACACCCACACCGCGCACGCCGCCGCCCTGCGCCTGGATCCCCACCACGACCTCCCGCGCCCGGATCCACCCGTGCCCGGCGCCGACCCCCAGCCGGTGCCCGACGCCGCGGCCGCCTGGGCCTGGTTCGACGCCGAGTGCACCTGCCTGCTCGCGGCACAGCACACCGCGGCCACCCGCACCTGGTACCCCGCTGTCTGGCACCTCGCGTGGGGCCTCTACACCTACCAGTACCGGCGCGGGCACCGGCACGACCGGCTGGTCACGTGGCAGCTCGCCACCGACGCCGCCGCCCACCTGCCCGACCCGGCCGCCCCTCCGCGCGCCCACCGGTTCCTCGGGCTCGCCCACGCCGAACTGGGCGACCACGACGGCGCGATCGCCCACCTGCACCAGGCGCTCGCCTTGGCCGAGCAGCTCGGCGACGCCACCCAGCAGGCCCGCACGCAGCGGGCGCTCGCGCGGGCCTGGGGGCAGCGGGGGGACGACCAACGCGCGCTGGAGCACGCCGTCCACGCCCTGGGCCGGTACCGGAGCCTCGGTCAGCCGGGTTGGGTGGCCGACGCGCTCAACGCGGTCGGTTGGTGCGAGGACCGCTTGGGGCACTACGACGCGGGCGGCGAGCACTGCCGTGCGGCCCTCACCCTGTACCAGCGGCACGACAACCCGGACGGCGAAGCGGCAGCCCACGACAGCCTCGGGTGGATCGAGCACCACCGGGGCCACCACCACGAGGCCGTCGACCACTACCGCCGGGCCCTCGCGATGTTCCGGGACCTGGGCAACAGCCACGAGGTCGCCGACAGCCTCGACGGTCTCGGCCACCCGTACGCCGCGTTGGGGCGGCACGAGCAGTCGCGGACGGTGTGGCTCCAGGCGCTGGCCCTGTACCGGGAGCAAGGCCGCGGCGACGACGCCGACCGGGTGCTGCGGCAGCTCGACGAACTACCGCCTCAGAGCCCCACGGCCGAGTAGAGCCCCCCGACCTCCGGCCGGTTCAGCGCCCGCAGCGAGCCGGGGCGCTGGTTGCCCAGCCGCACGTCGGCGATCTGGGTGCGGACCAGGCTCAGCACCGGGTAGCCGACCTCGTCGAGCAGGCGGCGGACGATGTGCTTGCGGCCCTCGTGGATGATGACCTCCACCAGGGCCTTCCCGCCGTACGAGTCGACCAGGCGGAAGGAGTCCACGCGGGCCGGGCCGTCCTCCAACTCGACGCCCTGGCGCAGGCGCTTGCCCACGTCGCGGGCCACCGGGCCGGGGACCTCGGCCAGGTACGTCTTCATCACCTTGTACGACGGGTGCATCAGCCGGTGGGCCAGGTCGCCGTCGTTGGTGAACAGCAGCAGGCCCTCGGTCTCGGCGTCGAGCCTGCCGACGTGGAACAGGCGTTCGCCGCGGTCGCGCAGGTAGTCGCCGACGCAGGGGCGACCGCGGTCGTCCTCCATCGTGCTGTGCACGCCGCGCGGCTTGTTCAGCGCCAGGTACAGCCGGTCCTCGCGCACCACGACCCGCACGCCGTCGACGTGGATGACCACGTTCTCCGGGTCCACGCGCTTGCCCTGCTCGCGCACGACCTGGCCGTCGACGCTGACCCGGCCCTGGTCGATCAGGTCCTCGGCGGCCCGCCGCGAGGCGACCCCGGCGTTGGAGAGGACCTTCTGCAGCCGGATGCCCTCCGGGCTACTTGACATCGTCGATCGCATCCACTTCTGGCAGCAACGGCGCGATCGGTGGCAGGTCCTCCAGCGAGGCCAGCCCCAACCGCTCCAGGAACAACTCGGTCGTCCGGTACAGGATCCCACCTGTCTCCGGGTCGGTGCCGGTCTCCTCGATCAGCCCGCGCACCACGAGGGTGCGGATGACGCCGTCGACGTTGACCCCGCGCACCGCCGCCACCCGCGACCGGGTGACCGGTTGACGGTAGGCGATGACGGCCAGGGTCTCCAAAGCGGCCCGGGTCAGCTTGGCCCGCTGGCCGTCGAGCAGTAGCTTCTCCACCACGGGCGCGTACTTGTCGCGGGTGAAGAACCGCCACCCCTCCCCCACGCGCCGCAGGTCGATGCCGCTGCCCTGCTCGGTGTAGCGGGCGGAGATCCGCCGCAGCGCCTCACGCACCCGCCGGACCCCCTGGTCGACAGCGGTGGCCAGCACCTCCACCTCGGCAGGCGAGTCCACCACCAGCAGCAGCGACTCCAGCGCCGCGTCGAGGTCGGCGTCCTCGGTCAGGTCGGGGAACGCGGACGCGCCGACCGCGACGAGGTCACCCTCCGGTTCAGCACCCGACGCGGCCTCCTCGGCCCCGGCCGAGTCACCACTCGCTCCGGCCTCCGCAGCACCGCCGGCACCGTCCAGGTCGGCATCCGCCGCGACAGACACCGGGCCCCCAGCCTCGGCACCAGGATCCGCCGCCGAGCCATCGGCACCGTCCGCCGCGACAGTCGTCGGGTCCTCTGCCCCAGCGCCGTCGACCTCGGCACCAAGACCTGCCACGCCACTCATCGAGACACCAGCACCTACCGACTCGCCATCCACCAAGGCACTCCCCGGCTCAGCGCCCACCGGGTCCTCGGGCCCAGCGCTCGCGACACCACTCGCAGAGTCACCGGCACCGTCCGGCTCGGCATCCACCGACGCAGCGCTCGCCGCACCCCCAGCAGCCGCCGAGCTACCGCCGTCCGGCCCCGCGTCGACCACCGACCCGCCGGCGGCGTCCGCGCCCTGGTCACCCGTGTCCGCGGCCGGGGACGGCGCGGGCTCGCCCGCCGTCTCCGGTTCCGTCTGTTCCAGGTCCCCGGCCGCCATCGAGTTTCCCTCTCCGAGAAGTACGCAGTTCGCGATGCACCGCACACGATCGCAGACCGGCGAACCACCGCCCGGCCTGCCCCGGCAACTCAGCCGTAGTCCTCGTCGCCCGCGTCGACCGGCGCGGCGGCCACCTCCGACAGCGCGCCGCCCGTCCACTCCACGCGCAGCTCGCCCAGCGGTTCGGCCTGTTCGAACAGGACCGTCGCCTCCCGGTACAGCTCCAGCAGGGCCAGGAACCGGGCGACGACCTCGATCGTGTGCTCGCAGTCGGCGACCAGGTCGCCGAAGGTGGCCGTGCCCAGTTCCGCCAGCCGGGCCCGCAGGATGGCGGCCGTCTCGCGGACCGACACCCGGCCCATGTGCAGGTGGTCGATCGACACCGTCGGCGGCGGCTTGGGCCGGAACACGGCCGCCGCGATCTGGGCGAAGCGGGCCGGGTCGACGCCGAGCATGACCTCCGGCAGCAGCTCCTGGTACCGGTCCTCCAGCGCCACCGAGCGCGGGTAGCGCCGCAGCGCGCCCGCCTCCAGCTCGCCGAACAGCGCCGCCACCTGCTTGTACGCCCGGTACTGCAGCAACCGGGCGAAGAGCAGGTCGCGGGCCTCCAGCAGCGCCAGGTCCTCCTCGTCCTCCACGTCGCCCGCAGGCAGCAGCCGGGCCGCCTTCAGGTCCAGCAGGGTCGCGGCGACCACCAGGAACTCGGTGGTCTCGTCGAGGTCCCAGTCGTCGCCGAGGGACTTGATGTGCGCGATGAAATCGTCGGTGACCCGGTGCAGCGCCACCTCGGTGACGTCCATCTGGTGCTGCGAGATCAGCTGCAGCAGCAGGTCGAACGGGCCCTCGAAGTTCGACAGCCGCACGGTGAACCGGCTCGGGCCGCCCTCCGGGGCGGCGGTGTCGGCCACGGTCACGACGCGCCGTCCTGGCGCAGCCTGCGCACCAGGACGGAGTCGGCGCCGTGCTCGGCGAGGTCGGCCAGCACCACCGCGATGGCCTCGCGCACCACGCGGCCGCGGTCGACGGCCACGCCGAACCCGGCGCGCAGCGTCAGCCGGGCCTGCTCCAGGGCGAGCAGTTCCTCGTCCGACACGTAGACCGTGATCTTCGAGCTGTGCTTCTGGCGGGGCGTGCCGCGGGGGACCGGGTCGAACAGCTGGGTCACCTGGCGATCACCTCGCGGGCGAGCTGGCGGTAGGCCTTGGCCCCCGCCGAGCGCGGCGCCCAGGTGGTGATGGGCTCCCCGGCGACGGTGGTCTCCGGGAAGCGCACGGTCCGGTTGATCACGGTGTCGAACACGGTCTCCTTGAACGCCTCGACCACGCGCGCCATCACCTCGCGGGAGTGCAGGGTGCGCGGGTCGAACATGGTGGCCAGGATGCCGGTGATCTCCAGCTTGGGGTTGAGCCGGTCCCGGACCTTGTCGATGGTGTCGATGAGCAGCGCGACCCCGCGCAGGCTGAAGAACTCGCACTCCAGCGGGATCAGCACGCCGTCGGCGGCGGCCAGGGCGTTGACGGTGAGCAGGCCGAGCGAGGGCTGGCAGTCGACCAAGATGTAGTCGTAGTCGTCGAGCACCGGGCGCAGGGTGCGCAGCAGCGAGTGCTCGCGGCCGACCTCGGACACCAGCTGCACCTCGGCCGCGGACAGGTCGATGTTGCTGGGCAGCAGGTCCATGTTGTCGACGCAGGTGCGGATGACGACGTCGCGGATGCCGACCGAGCGCTCGATGAGCACGTTGTAGATGGTCTGGTCCAGCGTGTGCGCGGGGATGCCCAGGCCGACCGACAGCGCGCCCTGCGGGTCGAAGTCGACCAGCAGCACGCGGCGGCCGAACTCGGTCAGCGCGGCGCCGAGGTTTATCGTCGACGTGGTCTTGCCGACGCCGCCCTTCTGGTTGCACATCGCCAGCACGCGCGCGGGGCCGTGGTGCTCGATCAGCGAGGGCTCGGGGATGTGCCGCTTGGGCCGCCCGGTGGGGCCGAGGCCCTGGCCGTTGACCTCCTCGTGCGCCTCGTCGTCGTCACTGGCCGCGCGCGGCGCGATGCTCAGCTCGACCGCACCCCCGTGGGGAAGTGTCGACATGGCGATCTAGCTCCTTGTCGCCTGCGAACCTGTCAAGCGCAGACTAAGCGGGTCACGTTTGTCTACCAACGCGGCTCGCCGCAAACGCTTCGACCGAGAAAAACGCGGGGGACTAGTTGTCGACCCGGACCACGGCGCCGAGAACGGAGTCGAGCAGACCGGGAAATCGAAGGTCCAGGTCGACGCGGCGCAGCGAGAGCCAGCGCTGGTTGCCGTCGCGGCGGGTGTGCGTGACGCCCGCCTGTCGCAGCACCCGCAGGTGCTGCGACAGGGTCGACTTGGCCACCGACACGTCGAGGGTGCCGCACGACAGCTCACCCGCGTCGGCCAGCTGCGTGATCACCGCCAGCCGGGTCGGGTCGCTCAGGGCGTGCAGCACCTCCGGCAGCGCCAGCGCGTCGGCACCCGGTTCATCCAGCTCACCCATCACCCACCTCCGGGCGACCAGCGTAGGCGACAGTCGGTCGCCAAATCACTTGACTCGGGAGTTTTCCTCGCCTAAGGACCCGATTTTCTACCCCAAGGCCCTGGGATGGGCGGTGGCGTAGACCTCGCGGAGGGTCGTGACGGTGACGAGCGTGTAGATCTGGGTGGTGGTCACCGAGGCGTGGCCCAGCAGTTCCTGCACGACCCGCACGTCCGCGCCACCTTCGAGCAGGTGCGTGGCGAAGGAGTGCCGCAGCGTGTGCGGCGACACCGGGACCCGGATCCCTGCCTGCTCGGCGGCGACCTTCAGGACGTTCCACGCGCTCTGCCGCGACAGCCTGCCGCCGCGCACGTTGAGGAACACCGCGGGCGTGCCGCGGCCGTTCGCCGCGAGCGCGGGCCGCGCGCGCACCAGGTAGGCGTCGACGGCCGCCAACGCGGGTCGCCCGATCGGGACGAGCCGCTGCTTGCCGCCCTTGCCGTCGAGCAGCACGGTCCGCTCCACGACGTCGATGTCGTCGAGGTCGAGCCCGACGGCCTCGGAGATGCGGGCACCGGTCGAGTAGAGGACTTCCAGCAGCGCCCGGTCGCGCAGCGTCCCCGGGCCTTCCCCGAGCGGGGTTTCCAGCAGCTTGAGCACGTCGTCGACCGGCAGCGCCTTCGGCAGCCTGCGCGGCGGTGTCGGCGGTTTCACCGCGCGGGCCACGTCGTGCTCGGTCAGCCCTTCCCGGACGGCGAACCGGTGCAGCCCGCGCACCGCGACCAGGGCGCGCGCCGCCGACGACGCGGCCAGCGGCGGGTGGTCGGCGCTGCCTTCCCGCAGCACGGCGAGGAACGCCGACACGTGCCGCTCCCCCACCTCGGTGAGGTCCCCGACGCCCGCGGCGGCCAGGTGGTCGAGGTAGCGCCGCAGGTCCCGGGTGTAGCCGTCGAGGGTGTTGGGCGAGGTTCCCCGTTCCACCGCGAGGTGGTCCAGGTAGGTGCGCACCACGGCGTCGACACCGCCCCCGCTCCGGCCCATGCCCGGGAGCCTAGGGGATCACCACGACACCGGTGACCGGACACCGCGCGGGTCCCGGTCACCGGTGTCGCGGGTCAGCTCCTGCGGTCGGCGAAGGCCGTCGGCCTGCCCGGCCACGGTGCGTCGGCCGGGCGGACGGTCGCGTTCGCCGCGGCGGCCGCGGCCAGCACGCCCGCGACGGCGGCGGCGTTGACGATCTCCCCCGCCAGCGCCATGCGCACCGCCTCGGCCAGCGGGACCCGGCTGGTGGTCAGGTCCGCCTCCTCCTCGCCCATCTCCACGCGTTCCACAGTGGACAGGCCGGTGGCCAGGTAGACCCGGACGGCCTCGTCGGTGAACCCGGGCGAGACGGCGAGGTCGACCAGCACCGACCAGTGCTCGGCGGCCAACCCCACCTCCTCGACCAGCTCGCGGCGGGCCGCCTCCAGCGGGTCCTCGTCGGCGTGGTCGATCAGCCCGGCGGGCAGCTCCCACAGCCGCGCCCCCACCGGGTGCCGGTACTGGTGGATCAGCACGAGGGAGCCGTCTTCGTCGACCGCCGCGACGGCGACCGCGCCCAGGTGCTCGACGACCTCGCGGTCCGCCGTGCCGCCGCCGGGCATGCTGACCTCGTCGAGGCGCAGGGCCAGGATCCGGCCCACGTGGATGTCGCGGGTGGACACCACCTCGAAGCTGTGCCGCTCGGTCACGCCTGCACCGCCACGGGCTCGTCGAGCTCGACGGGCAGCCGCTCGGCGCGCAGGTAGTCCACGGCCGCGCGGACGAACCCGGCGAACAGCGGGTGCGGGCGGGTCGGCCTGCTCTTGAGCTCCGGGTGCGCCTGGGTGCCGACGAAGAACGGGTGCACGTCCGCGGGCAGCTCGACGAACTCGACGAGCCTGTTGTCCGGGGAGGTGCCGGAGAACACCACGCCCGCCTTGGTGAGCCGGTCGCGGTAGGCGTTGTTGACCTCGTAGCGGTGCCGGTGGCGCTCGGTGACGTGCCGGTCGCCGTAGACGCCCGCGACGACCGAGCCCGCGGCCAGGGTCGCCGGGTAGGAGCCCAGGCGCATGGTGCCGCCCATGTCGCGCTCGCCCGCGACCACGTCCTGCTGGTCGGCCATGGTGGAGATCACCGGGTCGACGGTGGTGTCGTCGAACTCGGCGGACCCCGCGCCGGTGATGCCCGCGAGGTTGCGCGCGGTCTCGATGACCATGCACTGCAGGCCCAGGCACAGCCCCAGCAGGGGGACGCGGTTCACCCGGGCGTGGGTGATGGCGCCGATCTTGCCCTCGATGCCGCGCACGCCGAACCCGCCGGGGACCAGCACACCGTCCACGCCGGACAGCGCGGCGGCCGCGGCGGACGGGGTCTCGCAGCTGTCCGACGGCACCCAGACGACCTCGACCTTGGCCTGGTTGGCGAACCCGCCCGCGCGCAGCGCCTCGGTGACCGACAGGTAGGCGTCGGGCAGGTCGACGTACTTGCCGACCAGCGCGATGCGCACCGTTTCCTTGGGGCTGTGCACCCGGTCCAGCAGCTTGCCCCACACCGTCCAGTCGACGTCGCGGAAGGGCAGGCCGAGCCTGCGCACCACGTAGGCGTCGAGGCCCTCGCCGTGCAGGACCTTGGGGATGTCGTAGATGGACGGCGCGTCCGGGGCGGCGACCACGGCCTCGGTGTCCACATCGCACATCAGCGCGATCTTGCGCTTGAGCCCGTCGGGGATCTCGCGATCGGCGCGGCAGACGATGGCGTCCGGCTGGATGCCGATGTTGCGCAGCGCGGCCACCGAGTGCTGGGTGGGCTTGGTCTTGAGCTCACCGGAGGGCGCCAGGTAGGGCACGAGCGAGACGTGCAGGAAGAACACGTTGTCGCGGCCCACGTCGTGGCGCACCTGGCGGGCGGCCTCCAGGAACGGCAGCGACTCGATGTCGCCGACGGTGCCGCCCACCTCGGTGATGACCACGTCCGGGGCCCGGCCGACGTCGTCCGGCTCGGCCATGGCCCGGATCCGGGCCTTGATCTCGTCGGTGATGTGCGGGATCACCTGGACGGTGTCGCCGAGGTACTCGCCGCGGCGCTCCTTGGCGATGACCGCGGAGTAGACCTGACCGGTCGTCACGTTCGCGCTACCGGACAGGCTCCGGTCCAGGAAGCGCTCGTAGTGGCCGATGTCGAGGTCGGTTTCGGCGCCGTCCTCGGTCACGAAGACCTCGCCGTGCTGGAACGGGTTCATCGTCCCGGGGTCGACGTTGAGGTACGGGTCCAACTTCTGCATCGTGACCCGCAGGCCACGGGCTGTGAGGAGCTGGCCAAGACTGGAGGCGGTGAGCCCCTTGCCCAGAGAGGAGGCGACCCCTCCGGTGACGAAGACGTGCTTGGTCGTCCGAGCGTGCTGCACCAACGAGTCTCCCGTGGTCGAAAATCGCGCTGTCGGCGGCGGAAACACCGCACCGGTCCACGGGGTTCCATCCTAACACCAGACCCGGGCGGGCGAACCCGCCCCGCCCCCGGCGCGCGGCCCCGCCGTGTCAGGTCGCGGACACGGCGGGGCCGGTGAATCACTACCGGGTCACGGCGCCGTCACCGACGGGTCACCTCGGTACCGGGTGTGGCCGTGCGGTCACGGCGTGGGCGAGCAGGCCGTCGAGCCCACGACGACCTCGCCGGTGATGCCCGAGGCGGGCAGGAAGCGGATGTGGGCGATGTTGAGGGTGATGCTGCCGTCGTTCGGCTCGGGGAAGTCCACCTCGTTAAAGGTGATCGTGGCGAGGCTGACGCCGACCAGGCTCTTGAGCTGCACGACGTAGTCGTTCGGCAGCGGGTTGGGCAGCGTGCCGACGCCGGAGATGTTGGCGAAGGACCACCCGGCCGTGGTGCCGTCGTTGTCGGCGGTGCAGGTGGCCCGGTAGGCGCCGATCTTGACCCGCGGACCGCCGAGCAGGACCAGGGCGGACAGCTCGAAGGAGGAGCCGTTGGTCTCCGACTTGGTCCGGGTGAGACTCTGCTGCGGGTCAATGACCGTGGTGGTGCACTTCGACTGGGCCGCACCGAAGCGGACACCGTTCGCCGAGATCAGGTTCGAGCTGGCCGAGGTGGGTCCCTCGACGCGGCACTGCGCGATCGGCGCGATGGTCACCGGACCGCCGCTGTTGTAGCTGGCCGACCCCGCGTTCGCGAGCCCGGCGGACGTGAGCGCGAGCGCGGGCGTGGCCCCCGCGACGAGCGCCACCGCCGCCGTGACGGCGGAGACCGCCGTGGTGAGCGCGACCCGAGATCTCTTGTAGTGGCCCATCTTCACTCCCTTTGCCTCCCAGGCGGAAACGGACTTCCACCACGGGCGACATCGGTTCCGACGGTCCGAAAATGAGCAAGCACCACCCCCGCCCACCTGACCGTGCAGCAGTTTCCCCCATCCGTGGCAACACACCCCGACAGAGGGCTACCCCATCACCCGAACGACGGTCGCTGGACCCCCGCACGCCACACTCTCGGTAACGCGAAAGGGTTTCGCCCCACCCGCACCTCGCTGCGGCGCGGAAACCACCCCGGAACCACATCGCCCCAACGCCCCCAAGGGGTCCCCCGCCAAGGGGAACCCCTTGTTTTGATCCTATTCGAGGATGGCGGGCAGATGGCGGGCCAAGACCGCTCCTGTGGACAACTTCGACATATGTGGAGCGATAGCGAAACCGCGCCCTAGAGCAAGATCGAAAAGGGTGAGCGACAGGGTGGGGCGAAGAGCCGCATGGCCGGCCGACACCAGCGGACTGCCGCGCGGCGAACCGAACCAGCATGAGGGGAACGGCGGCCAGTTGGTCACCAACCAGGCCTACAGACCGAGAGCGGCGGCGGGCAACGGCGTAGCCGAACGCGCCCCGCGGACTCGGTCGCGTCGGCCAACCGGAAGGCCTCAACCGAAGAGGCGAGCCGTCAACGGGCGCAGCCGGGCGGCCCCATGCCCAACGGACCGGAGCGGTAGTCGGCCAAGCAGCGGAACGCCGCGACGCCACTGGGAGCGGCGGAGTCGGCTAGGCAGCAAACCGCGGGCGGTCCGATGCCGGTCGGCGAGCGGGCGAGCAGTCGAACGCAACCGGCGGCGTCCGGCCGGACGGCGAGGCCGGGGACGGCGGCCGATGCCGGCGACCCCAGGGCAGCAGCGGGCGTGGCGACAAACCCTGGAGCGAGAGCGGACGCCGGACCGCGTCGATGTCGGCAACGCACGACCGGCACCGCGTCCACCTCCACGGCAGGCAGCACCGCCGCCAACACGCCGCCCTCGACGACCCGGCCCAGCGCGAAGTCCGTGAACCCCCAGCGGAACGAGAGCGTCAGCCGGTGGGTGGGCCGGGGGCGGCGGCCTGGGCGTTGCCGCCGCTGCCGTAGCGACCCGACTTCTCCGCCAACTGCTCCGCCAACGCCAACACCGCGACCACCCGACCGGCGGGCACGTCCACATTGTCCACAGTGGACAAAATAGCGGTCGCGGCCGTGTCGGCCCGGACCACGCCCACCGCCCCCGTACCCGCCGCCGACCCGGCGCCGCCCGCGAGCACGGTGCCCGCGCCCGAGCGGTCGACCTGGGTGGCGAAGCGGGCGATGGTGGCGGCCTGGTCGCCCGCGCCCTGACCGGTGCTGGCGCCGCCGGTCAGCACGACGGCCAGCTGGGCGGGTTTGAGGTCCGCGCCCACCTTGACGAAACCGCCCTCGGACAGGCCCGCGAGCGCGGCGGCGGACTCCTCCGGCGAGACCTGGGGCTTGTTGTCCGCCTTGGAGATCAGCAGGATCGGGCCGAGCAGGCCGCCCGCGAGGGTGCCCGGGTCGGTCGCCATCGGCAGCTGCACGCCCGCGGGCAGCAGCCGGGTGACGATGTCCTTGAGCTGGTCGGCGCGGGAGTTGTCGACGAAGGCGTCGGTGAGCTGCAACTCACCGGTGACCGACGCGCCCGCGGCGCCAATCACGCCCTTGACCGCGTCGCGGTCGGCGGGTCGGGCGTCGGCGGTGGTGATCAGCACGACGGTCCGCTTGTCCAGCACACCGCGCACCGCGAGCGGGCCGACGGTGGCCGCGAACGCGTCGGCGTCGCCGAGGCGGGCGGTGAGCGCGTTGCGCTCGGTCTCCAGGGAGGTGACCTGGGTGCCGAGGTCGGTGTTCTCGTCGTTGAGCCCCGAGAGCAGCGACCGGCTCAGCGTCGTCGAACCGAGCACGACCCCGACGGCCAGCGCGAGGAACACCGCGGCGATCGAGATGATGTGGTAGCGCAAGGAGATCACGAGAAGAGTCCCCCGATCCAGGAAACGCAGGCGCGCCAGGCGTCGGCGACCCACGAGCCGTAGGCGTCGCCGACGCCGGAGACCGCGACGGCGGCGGAGATGGTGACGGCGGCGGCCAGCACGAGCAGCACGACGGCCGACGCGGAGACCCGGCTGCGGTGCAGCGTCGCGACCGCCTTGCCGTCGACGAGCTTGCTGCCCAGCTTCAGCCGGGTGAGGAAGGTGGACGGGTTGGACCCGGAGCGGCCGCGGTCGAGGAACTCGCGCAACGTGGCCTGGAACCCGACGGTGACCACCAGGCTCGGTTCGTGCGAGTCGGCCAGCAGCAGCGCCAGGTCCTCGGAGTTCCCGGTCGACGCGAAGGTGACCGCGGTGATCCCCAGGTCCTGCACCCGCCCCAGGCCCGGGGCGTGGCCGTCGCCGTGCGCGGGCACCACGACCTGGGCGCCGCCGCGCAGGGTCTCGGTGGAGATGCCGTCGGGGTCGCCGACGATCACATCCGGCCGGTGCCCGGCGTCGCGCAGCGCGTCCGCGCCGGTGTCGACGCCGATGAGCACGGGCCGGTGCTCGCCGATGTAGTGGCGCAGCCTGCGCAGGTCGTCCACGTGGTCGGCACCGGGCGCCACGACCAGGACCTGCCTGCCGCGGATCGGCACCCCCAACTCCGGCACCCCGACCCCGTCGAGGACCATCGTGCGCTCGCGGCGCAGGAACTCGATGGTGTTGGCGGAGAACGCCTCCAGCTGCGCGGACATCCCCGCCTTGGCCTCGATGATCTGGTCGGCCACCGACTCCGGCGTCTGCTTGCTGCCCTTGGCGACCTCCTTGTCGCCGATGAACACCGACCCCTCGTGCAGCCGCACCCGGCTGCCGTCCTTGATCGCCCGCAGCGCCTCCTGCCCGACCCCGTCGATCAGCGGGATGCCGGAGTTGACCAGGATCTCCGGCCCCAGGTTCGGGAACCGCCCCGAAATCGACGGTGACGCGTTGACCACCCCCGCCACCCCCGCCTGCACGAGCGCGTACGCGGTGGCCCGGTCGAGGTCGAGTTGGTCGAGCACCGCGACGTCGCCGTGCGAGACCCGGCGCAGCAGGTCCGGGGTCCGCCGGTCGACCCGGGCGATCCCGGTGGTCCCGGGCTGCGGCGGCTGTGATCGGCTGAGCAAACCGGGGAGCTTCATGCGCCCGATAGTGACAAACCGACGAGCGCTAGTCCGTTTGCCACGCCGTGTTGGACCAAATGGCCCAATATCGATCTTGGGTCACGCCTCGGTCACGGCCCCCCACATACCCTGGAGTTGTCCACAGGCCAGCAGTAACGATTCCACCCGCTGGTCAACCCGCGATAGAATGGAAAATAGGGGTTCCCCTATTGCGGGGGACCCCTCGCGGGCGTTCGAGCGGCGGGCCGCGAGGCGAGGCAGGAGCCGCGCGGCGGGGCTAGGCGCAATGCCGGTCGGTTAGGTGGTTTCGGCTGGTCGGCGGCGGTGTCGGGTCGTGCTGGGCGGGGTGAGGGTGATGTTCGAGTGAGGTGGTCGGCTGTTTCGGAGTTGTTGTCGGTGTCGTGCGCGTTTGACCGGGAAGTTGCTCATTTTCCGTTTGATCACCCGCGGGTAGCTCCGGTG
>NZ_PTIX01000045.1 GCF_002934265.1 Actinokineospora auranticolor | reverse complement strand
CGTCCTGCGCGGCGCCCGCCACCAGCGCATCACCCCCTACACCCCACGCCACAACGGCAAAGTCGAGCGCTACCACCGCATCCTGGCCGAGGAATCCCTCTACGCCCACGCCTGGACCAGCGAACAACAACGCACCGACGCACTGGCCGTCTGGAACGTGCACTACAACTACCATCGCCCCCACACCGCCGCCGGAAACCAACCACCAGCCACACGGCTCCACACCGGCGTCCAACGTCATGGCCTCATACAGCTAGCCTCGTCCGCGGATCTCCTCCACCTGCCCGCAGGTGGAGGAGATCCACCCCTGGGGCCGATGTGGCGCGCCGACGGGCGGGCACGCCGGCAGCATGATCAACCTACGAGCGCCGATCCCCGTCCTGCGCGCCGAACTGGTCAAGATCCGCACGGTTCGGCCACCTGTGCCTGGTCACCTTCGGCGCACGGTCAGGGCCGTTATCGGCGCCCCGCTCTACCTGACGTTGATGTGCGTACTGGCCATCGGGGTGGCCACGATGGTGCGCGGCGCCGTACGCGCCCTGGTGGCGATGTACGGACTCATCTTCATCCTGGGCCCGGTCGCGGCGGGTGTGGATGGCCTCCGGGAACTGGCGAGGTTCCTACCGGACCAGGCGGGCTCCCAGGTCATGCAGGTGGGGGCGCAGGCGGCGGGCGGCCTCAACCCCATGGACCGGCCTGCTCGTCCTGGCGGCGTGGGCCGTGGCAGCACTCATCGGCGGCTACGTCGTCCTCCGCTCGCGCGACGCCTGAATCCCCTGGCTCCGGCAGAGCGCACAACCAGGCAGGGTGTTGTGGGACAGGTGGTTCAGAACCTCGGGCGGGTCCGCGCGGTTCGCGCCATCGGCGGGTCCAGGACATCCGCGGGACCCGCGCGGTAGAGGCGGGCGGGGCGGCCGGTGGGAACCGCTCGTTTGCCGTCGGTCGGGATGATGAAGCCGTCCGCGTCGGTCACCTTGCGGTGGAAGTTGGGGCGGTCCAACTCGACGCCCCACACCGCCTCGTAGACCTCCCGCAAGTCGCTGATGGTGAACTCGGGCTCGCAGAACACCGTCGCCACGGTGCTGAACCGGAGCTTCTCGCGAGCCTGTTCGACAGCGTCGGCGAGCACTTGGTCGTGGTCAAAGGCCAAGCGCGTGGCCCCACCCAAGAGGTCGTCCACCGGGGTCCAGCGGGCCGACCGGGCATCCGACCCAGCGGTGGGCACGGGCAGGTCAGGGGCGATGGCCAGGAACGCGCACGTGATCACCCGGCGCGGTCTGGGGTCGCGGTCGGGTGCGGAGTAGACACCGACCTGTTCGAGGTGGAGGGTGGCCGGGTCAACACCGGTCTCCTCCCGCAGTTCCCGCTCGGCGGCCTGCCGCACCGTCTCAGCGCCGCGCAGGAACCCGCCGGGCAGGGCGAGCAGGCCCGCGAAGGGCTCGTTAGCGCGCTCCACCAGCAGCACGTGCAACGCGCCGCCGCGAATGGTGAGGATCACCAGGTCCGCCGTGAAGTGGACCAACACCCGGTCCCGTGGTGTCACCTGTTCAGCCTATCGCCCCGTCGTCCGAGCCGGTCGCCGCGCCGATCAGCCGCCACTGCTGGAACCGGTGGTGGCGGCGCGTGCGCTCCTTGGAGATCCACTCCCGGCCCTCGGCGGCCACCGCTTCCAGCACGTGCTGCGCCCACGAGATCCCGGAGGTCTCGGTGGCCAACTGGATGAGGTAGTCCTCCCCCTCGAGGTCGGTCACCTCGGCGGCCTCGAACTGCTCGGTGACCTTGGCGATGTCCTTGCCGTTGACGAGCGTGACCTCGAGCGTGCGACCCCGGCCCCGGTTCGGCCGCGCGCCTGGGTGGTCCTCCTCGACCCGGGTTCCGCGCTCCTCGACCCGTGCGGAGGCAACCTTGTCGTAGTGGAAGACCTCACGTTTCTCGTGGCCGTACTCACCGGTCAGGAAGTTGAGCCGGAGCCGGATGACCCGCACGCCGTTGTCGGTGAGCAGGAAGAGGTGGAGGTGGTACTCGGTGTAGCGCGGGGGTCCGTGCAGGACTCGGGCACGCCGGGAGTACGGGGCCCGCGTAGCCAGGATGACGTGGGTGAACAGGTCGCGGTTGGTCAGACCGGACCGCTTGAGAGCGGTGGATCGCAGGTAGGAGCGGTCGAGGTCGAACCAGTGCGCGATCTCGTGCTCGTCCGGGCGGTTCGCGGCCAGGTAGGCGACCCAACGGGCGTGTTCCCGCCGCTCCTCGTCGAACAACCGCAGGTTGCGCTCGCGCTCGTCACCGTCGCGGTGCCGCGTGACCCGGAGGTCGACGCTGTTGCGCCCGGCGAACCAGCCGCCCGCGATCAGCAAGGCCGACCAGAACCACCCGGCGCCTGCCCAGAGCGGTCCGACCGCAGTACCGAGGCCGTAGATCGCGATGCCGAGGACCATCCCGAGGTGCTGCCCCACGGTGTCGTCGGGAACCGGCGCGATACCCGTGCCGCACGCGGCACGTCGGGCGTGCCAGCGGGTGAGCCACAGCAACCGCGCGGGCTCGACGGCTGTCTCGCGGAACAGCACGACCAGCCGGGCGGCAAGGAGTGCACGCAGTCGTTCGCCGCCACCCGGCCCTTCGTTGAATCCCTGGTCGACGCGCTTGCGCACATCGGTGGCGAACTTGTCGGCGGAAGGCGGCGCGCCTTCCTCGCCAGTGTGGTCCGGTGCCGGGCCCGCGGGGAGACCGACATCGGTCCGGCTCGCCCGGAGCCGAGCGGTGCGCAACGCGAGGTGGTGGCCGAAACGCAGGACCAGCAACCCGCCCACGGCACAGAGCAGGGCCGCCAAGACGCCGAGCACTTTCGCGGTGGCGTCGGAAACCGTGAAGTACGCGCCCACGCACACGACTACGGCCCCGAGTACGGCATGGCGGAGCGCCTTCCGGTCGAGCGGTGTCGGGGCGGGGGCGAGCGGGTGGGGTTCGGCGGGCTCCGGTTCGAAATACAGCGGCGTCCGCCGGACGCGGTCGTTGCCCATGCGTTCCTTGGCGATCCGCGTGGTCTCGACGGCGTCGAGGTGGTCTTGGATCGCACCGCTGAGCACGAACTCGAGGTGGGTGGCGATCTCGTCGCGGCGGTCTTCGGGCAGTGGCGCGTAGGTCTGTGACAGACCCGCGACGAACCGCTTGTCGCGCTCGGTGTCCAGGCCCTGGGCTACCACGCCGTCGACCAGGAAGGCGACCACGTCCAGCGACTCCAGCCAGCTGTCGAGCGGCAGCGTCCGCGCGTGGTCGCGGCACCAGCTGAAGCTGTCGCGTACACGGCGGTCCAGGTCGTTGATGGATCGACCGCTGAGCAGTGCCAGCGCGTAGTAGTAGAGCGTCTTGGAGTCGATGTGCCCCAGCTTGACCAGCTCGGCCAGGATCTCCTCGGCGATCCGCGCGGATGATCGCCCGCGCAGGTGGTTGATCGCCACCTCCAGCTTGCGCTCGGGTGGGTCGGCGGAGTTGTAGTGGTAGTACTCGTGCCGGTGGACGGTGTTGTCCCCGTAGACCACGCCGATCTGCTGGCCGACCTGGGTATCGCCGTCGACGGTGTTGATGACGGTGGCAACGCTGAAGTCGTCGATGGTCACCGCTGTCCCTCCTCTTGGTGGATGGTGATGGCGCCGTAGCTGACGCCGATCTGCTGGCCGACCCTGCCGTTACCGCGGACGATGTTGCGCACCACCGGCCCACTACCGTTCACCGGGTCGCCGCCGTCCACCGGACGCCCCGGTGCGCCGGTCGGGATCTCCACATCGGCCGCGACGCACATGGCGAAGGCGGCGGCGTTGCGAGCGGCCACCTCCTGCCAGCCACCGGCGTCGGTGTCGCGTTTCGCGCCACCCGCGAGATCGCTGATACCCCGGACGACGAGCATGGGTACCTTCTCGTTGAGGTGCGCGGCCTGCGCGAAGCCCGCGCTCTCCATCTCCACGGCGACCGCGTCGTTGTAGTGCTGCCGCAGGTGGTGCGCGTGATCGGACTCCCGCGAGTCGAGGACCACGTCTCCGGCGACGACGGGGTCGAAGTGCACCGCGGGCCGAGGGCCGTCGTCCAGCGCGTCCCGCCACCGGCCGAGCAGCTCGGTCCGCCGGGCGGCCTGTTCGAGCCGGTGGGACACGTCGAACGCGCGGGGGCGGGAGCGGAAGCCATCGGTCTCGCTGCGGCCGCCGTGTGGCGCGTACACGCGGGTGGCGACGACGACGTCGCCGAGGGCGAGGCGGTCACGCAGACCGCCCGCGATGCCGACGAACATCACCGCGGCCGGGGCGAACTCGGTGATCATCCGCTCGGTCAGGGAAGCGGCCGACATGTTGCCCATACCGATCCCGGCCAGCGCCACCGCGCGCCCGTTCGCCACCTGACCGACCTCGAACAGGGTGCCCGCCGGGTGGGTACGGGGCCTGATGTCCCTCAGGTGCCCGCGAACGGCCACGTACTCGCTGGGCAACGCGGTCAGCACGGCGACCAACCCGGATTCGCCAAGAACAGGAGTCATGTCGGGGAAGTTAGCTAGACCGTGAGTTTCTTGTCAACAAGACAAGAGACTTTTCTCTCTCAACAGAGCCAGATGTCCATGTGACAAAAACTGGACAGCGAGCCGACAATTCACCATGCCTCCGTCGGCGTTGTGACGTGGAACATTCAGGACCACCCGCGCAGTTCGTCATGTTTGGGCAGATGGAGTGGGATTAGGCCCATTTCGGCTCCGGGCGATTCGAGTGGTGATAGCTTGGCCGCGCGAGCGAAAGCCGCACGTTTGTCCTAATAGGACATATTACTACCGTTGGGGGATCGGCATGGCGGGGATGTCCGCGGCGTGGATTCGGGTTTTGCAGTGGTGGGGAGGCTTATGCCTGCTCAGCGTGATCGGCTGGGTGATGCAGGGTGTGGTCGGGGATTCGTGGCCTTTCCCGTACTGGGTGATCCCCACCGCGGTGTGGGTCGTGCTGCTGGTGATCGCGCTGGCCACCGGCCGCAGAGCTGTCGAGCGCGAGTAGCCAGGCCGGTCACGCCCGGTCGACGTGGTCGTCGATGATCTCGTCGATGACGCGGAGGTTCTCCGCCGCGTTGGTGTCGGCGGCGGCCAGCAGCATCGCCTTCCAGATCGCCCACCCCCTGGCCCGCGCCCAGGTGCCGTCGTCGTGGGGGGTGGTTTCCTTGAAGGCTTGGCGGCTTTTGCCGTGGAAGGTGGTCCAGGCGATGACCAGCTCGCAGGCCGGGTCCCCGACTCCGGCGGTGCCGAAGTCGATCACGGCGGACAGCGCGTCGTCGGTGATCAGGAGGTTGCCGGGGGCTATGTCGCCGTGGAACCAGACGGGGGCGCCCCGCCACTCGGCCGCGAGGGCGGTTTCCCAGACGTCCCTTGCCTTGTCTACGTCGATGCGGCCCTCCAGTTCCACCAGGAAGCGGCGGGTCTCGTCGTCGTAGTAGGCCGGGGACGCGCCTCTGTGGAAGCAGTGGGCGCCCGTTGTGGGGCCGCCGGTGGGGTCACACCGTTGTAGCGCTTGGATGAACTCCGCCACCGCGACGGCCAAGCCGGGTAGGTCGGTGACCGCGGTCTGGTTGAACGGGGTACCGGGTAGCCACCCCCGCACCGACCACGGGAACGGGTAGCCCTCCCCCGGCACACCCGAGCCCAGCACCTCCGGTACGGCGACGGGCAGGTGCGGCGCCAGGCGCGGCAGCCACGTGCGTTCCTTCTCCACCGCCGCGACGTACCCCTCGGCGGTCGGCAGGCGGACCGACATCTCGGCACCGAGGCGGTAGGTCCGGTTGTCCCAGCCGTCGATGGGTACGGGGGTGACCGGTAGGTGTTGCCACCGGGGGAACTGCGCGGCGATGAGGCGGCGCACGAGGGTCGCGTCGATGCCCGCTCGGCCGTCCGGGTGTGTGGTTGTCACCTGGTGATCATCACCGGGTGAGTGGGGTGCCGCCACCGGAAAACCTCACCGGCGGGCGCGGTCCAGCACCTCCTCCAACCGCAAAGGACTCGCTGGGTGGTGGGTCAGGCAGAGCGGGGTGACCACCTGCTTGAAGCCGAAGGACTCGCTCGCCACGTAGAACTGGGCCCGTGCCAGACCACCCACGTCCGCGATCGGGCTGCCCTTGGCCCGCGCCAGTTCGTTGGCCGCCGTGATCTGCGCGGGGCTGCCCAGCCTGCCGAAGACCTGGGTCGTGGCGTTGCCCACGACCTGGTTGTGCAGCCCTTTCGGCGCCTGGGTGGCGAACAGCAGCCCCAGGCCGTACTTGCGGGCCTGGGAGGCGAGCACGATGGTGCTGCGGGTGCTCGCGGTGAGCGTCCCCGACGCCGCAAGGGTTTGCGCCTCGTCCATCACGAAGAGCGCGCCGAGCGGCCGCTCCCCCGCCGGGTTCCGCTTGGCCCAGGCGAAGAGCTCCATCTGCAGCTGGTTGACGAAGTTCTGCCGCTGGGCCTCCTGCGGCAGCCCGACGAAGCTGATCACCGACACGCGGGCGCGCTTGCCGGGCCCGGGGGTCAGCAGCACGCCCGGGTCGACCGGCTCGCCGCCGCCCGCGGTGAGGGGGTCGTTGACCATGGCGGCCTTCATGGCCTCCGCGAGGTCGGCGGCGACGCGAGTAGCGCCGTTGAGGGTGCTGACGTCGTCGGGGAGGTCGGCGAGCAGGTCGATCAGCCCGGGCAGGCCGCGCGCGCCGCCGCGGGCGTAGTGCTCGACGACCTGGCGCAGCACGGCGCGGCCGATGTCGGCCTTGGCGGTGCTGCCGGTGAGCCGGACCTGCGGCGCGAGCGTCGCGACGGCCACCTCGACGGCCGCGTTGAACTCGTCCTCGTCGTCGAGCACGCCAGCGAAGTCCGGCAGGGCGGGGAACGCGAGCGGTCGTCCCGTGGCCCGCCCGGGGGTCCAGACCACGACCTCGGTCTCCGCCAGGTACGTCGCGGCCAGCGCGGCGTCGCCCGGTCCCCAGGCGGACGGCGGTTCCGGCCACGGGTCGCCCAGGCGGGCGAGGTCGTTGTTCGGGTCGAGCACGATGGACGACACGCCCCGCAGCGCGCACTCCTCGATGACGCGTCGCAAGAGGACGGTCTTGCCGGAGCCGGATCCCGCGAACACGGCCATGTGCTTGCGCAGCGTGGAAAGCTCGACCGTGACCGGCTCACCGGTGTCGTGGACCTCGCCGAGCGTGATCTCTTCCGGCGGCGGGTGAGTACCTTCGTCTCGTGGGGACTCCGGCCGCCCCGTGGGCAGGACTCGCGACAGCAGCTCGGACCGGCCCGCGGGGCGGCGGTCGACCAGCCACTCGATCAACCCCGGGACCTTGTCGTCCAGCAGCCGGTCCAGGGCCCAGAAGGTTTTCAGGTCCTCATCGGACAGTGGCAGCACGAGCCCACCCGACGACTCGAACTCCCGCACCTCGGCCTGCGTCTTGGGCCCGCCGGACCACGGGTCGTTGCGGATCAGCACGAGGTGCCGCAGGTCGTCCCCCTTGCGCAGGTCGGCCGCGGCCCGCGCCTTGCGGAACCGGTGCAGCACCGAGATCGGGTGGACGTGGTGGATGGAGCGGAACGACCAGTACTCCTCCACGTCCCCGACCTCGTCGAGGGTGACCTTCAACTGCGCGTGGAGGTGGCCGTTGCTGAGGATCGGGCGTTCCCACACCAGGTGGTCGTCGCCGACCTCGGTGAGCCAGGCGCGCAGCGCCGCGGCGAGCAGCCTGGGGACCAGGTCGTCCTCGGTGGTGTGGTCGAGCGGGGCCGTGGACCCGGCCGACTCGCGTTCGCGGGCGAAGCGGGCGTCCAGTTCGGCGAAGCGGTCCGGCGCGGGTTCGGGCCGGGCCGGGGCGACCGGGCGCGGGCCGTCCTCGGTGAACGAGGCCAGTTCGGTGACCACGCCCGAGCGCAGGCACGCCTCGATGTGGGTGCCGATGCGCTTGAGGAGTTCACGCGGGGTCATCTCCTCCCAGCCGTCCTCGAACGCGGTCGGCGCGATCGGCCAGGACGGGTGCGGCGGGGTGAACCGCATGCCCTCGTACGCGACGCCGAGGCGCTTCTCCACCAGCGCCCGGCCGACCGCGCCGTCCACGACGCGGCCGAGGGTGTGCAGTTCGCGGAACCGGTCCGGGACCGAGTCCGCGGCGATCGAGCTGATCTGCGTCCAGGTGTTGGACAGGCAGGCCATCACGGTGAGCGTGCGCCGGGTGATCTCGCGCAGGCTCATCAGGCCGTCGGCGACCTGGGCGACGAGCAGCTCGCCGTCGGCGTTTCCGGTGGTGCGGCTGGTGCGGGCGATCAGCGTGTCGAGCTGGTCGACGCAGATCACGACCGGACCGGTCATCGCCAGCAGCTTGGTGATGTCGCGCACCACGGCCAACGCGGAGCGCGGTGGCCTGCGGATGCCCCATTCCCGCCACTCGCCGGGTTCGAACCCCGCGAAGCCCTCCAGGTAGTCCTCACCGATGTCGTTGGTGATGTCGGATTCCGTGGCGTAGAGGACGAGCGCGCGGGCCGCGTCGGAGCACTCCTTGGCGACCTGGCGGTCCAGCGCCCTGAGCCCGGCCACGAAGGCGTCGACGTGGCCGCGGTTGAGGCCGTGGCCGCCGAGGAGCACCTTGGCGCACCTCGGGTCGACGACGTCGCGGTCGCAGACCCGGCGGAGGAAGTTCCTCAGCTGCGAGTCGCCGTTCTCCTCCGGTTGGGACAGACCGAAGCGGAGCGCCTCCGCGGTGTTCTCCCAGAACGCGTCACCGGTGGAGAGGTTGACCAGGAAGAAGTAGCCACCCGCCCGGTGGACCTGGCGGCGGATCGAGCCGAGCAGGTGGGTCTTCCCGACCCCCTTCTGCCCTTTGAGGACGAGCCCGATCGGGCTGGGACCGGAACTGGCCGCCGCGTCGCGAATCCCGGCGTCCACGGCGGCCGTGACGTCCGCGTGCAGCCCGTCGACGTGGTACGGCGAGTCGTGCCACACGTGGTCCGGGGTGTCGGCCCAGTCGAAGCGCAGGGTGGCCAGCGCGGCCAGTTCCTCGATCACGACGTCTCGATGGCGATCAGGTGCTGGTCCTCGCCGCCGATCCGGACGGCCGCGGCGTGGTCGGCGTCGGTGAGCGCCTTCCGGTCGGAGTCGGGCACCAGGCTGACCTGCCGGTCCCGGCTGAGCCGCTTGAGCACGGCGTCGACGTCCTCGGTGGCGGCGCCGCCGAGCCGGGGCCGCAGGTCGGCCAACCGCACGGTGGCCCGCGGCCGGACCGCGAGTTCGCGGTACGCGGTGCGGACGCGGTCCTCGATCTCCTCGGGGCTCACCCCGACCTCGGGGGCGAAGACGTCGTCCAACTTCAGCCCCTTGCGCTCGAGGAAGCGGCCGACGCCGCCGAGGAAGATGTAGAGGGCCGGGGCGAGGACGCTGCGGGCCGGGGGCAGCGGGGGTGTCCCCGTGCCGAACTCGGCTATGCACCAGCGCTTCCCGGTGTCGGTGAGCTTGTGCACGTAGCGGCGGCCGTCCTTGTGGCTGTCGACCAGTTGGAGGTCGTTGAGCCGGACGCGGTCCTTGCCGTCGAGGGTGAAGCCGACGAGCCCCTGCAGTTCGGGGTTGGACACCTCCCGCGCCAACGAGAGCAGGGTGAGGACCACCGCGGTCTGCTTGTGCCCCAACCGTTCAGCCATGTTGGTTTCCTTCCTCGGTTGCCGGAGCGCCCGTGTCGCGCGCCCTGGTGCGCAGGACGCGGATGCTCCACTCGATTGCTTCCCGGATGTCGGCGGGCACGGGCGTGCCCGCCGCCGAGCGGGGTCGGATGGCCAGTTCCAGGTCGGCCGCCACGTCGCGGGCCCGCTCGTCGTCACCCGCCCCGGCGATCACCTGGAGTTCCCGGACCAGTTCGTCGACCAGTTCCCACCAGTGCGCGGGCAGGGACGCCTTCGCGGTCCGCAGCAGCAGGTCGACCAGGTCCACCGAGTCGTGGACGAGCGGCCGCGCGCCGCGGACCTGGTCGGCCAGTTCGCGGGCGACGTCGGCGGGGCGGCGGGTCGGGCCGAGCCGCAGGTGGCGGAGGTTGCCGACGAAGCCGGGCAGCGCGGTGGGGTCGGTGCGCGCGGTCAGCACCGGGATGACCCGGCGGTCCTGGCCGACGGTGCGGTGGATGAACCGCTCGACCTCGGCGACCTGCCAACGGGTCAGGGTCCCGTCGACGATCAGGCACAGGTGCCGGGCGTTGTCGGTCGCGCGGACCAGCAGGTCGCGGTCGCCGGAGAGCGACCGCTCGGTGCGCAGGCCGAGCCCGCCCAGGGTGTCGATCAGCTCGCCCGCCACGTCCAGCGTGGAGCGCGGGGTGCTGATCTTGATGTCGTGGGAGAACTCGTGCTTGCGGTCGCGGACCGCGGCCACGTAGGCGTCGCGGTTCTCCGCGAGCAGCGGGGTCCGGTCCAGGTCGTGGGCCAGCAGGGCGGCCACGGTCTCCAGCGCGTAGCTGATCTGGTCGGGAGTGGGCTGCTTCTCCTGCACCACCGCCAACCGCTCGCCGAAGGTCCAGAAGGACACGTAGGGCAGGGTGAGGTGGGCCGCCACCTCCGCGGGCGGGACCTCGACGTCGAGCCAGTCGTGGTACAAGCTGCCCGTCTCGGTCAGGTAGGTCTGCCGCCAGCGGTCGGCCTCCAGGTATTCCTCGCGCGCGTCGAACCTGGACAGCACGGGGATGACGTTGAGCCGGGGCCGGTCGAACGGGAGACCGTCGCGGGCGGAGTTGGCCCGTCTGGCGATGTCGATGGCGCCGCGCATGCTCTGGGCGTTGGCGGTGAACAGGATGACGAGCCGGTCGGGGAGGTGGGCCGTGCAGATCCCGCCGATGTCGGAGACCCCGGTCCGGCTGTCGAGGAGGACGAAGTCGTAGTCGGTGGTCCACCGCTCGCGGCAGCGTTCCAGGTACTCGCCGAAGCCCTCGTCGTAGAACCGCTCCCACTCCAGGTCTTGGACGCGGGTGATGTAGTCGACGTCGTCGCGGCCCGCCGCGATGAGGTCGAGGGTGACGCCGTCCGCGCTGAGGCGGGTGGTGTGGTCGGCCGGGCGGAACCGGTTCGCGAGGAAGTCGTCGACCAGGTCGACCACACCGCTGGTCGGCTCGCCGCTCATCATCGGCCGGAAGTAGTGGTGCAGTCCGGGCGCCTCCAGGTCCCAGTCCACGCACAGCACTCGGTTCCCCCAGCGGGCCAGCAGCACGGCAATGTTGGCCAGCGCGAAGCTGCGGCCGACACCGCCCTTGAAGGAGTAGAAGGTGATCACGGTGCCCGGCACGGTCAGAACCTCGGCTTCCGCGACCGGGTAGGCGGTTCGGGCGGCGGCATCTCGATCGGCCAGTCCGGCCGCCACCGGGGCACCAGGTCGAGCGCGTCGATCAGGTCGATGGCGAACCGCGTCAGCGCGCGGCGTAGATCCAGAAACGCCGGGGTGTCCTGGAAATGCGGCTCGGGAAAGTTCCACGGCCGCAGGTCCACCGTCCGCCTTTCGTGCACGTACTTGGGGAAGTACTCCGAGTCGCTGTAGATCACGGGGTGGATGAGACCGAACGGGCGTTCGAGTGTGCCGAGACCGGCGATCTTCTCGCGGCTCTGCATCGAGTGCCATTCGGCCATGCACCACTCGCGTCGGAAATACTTGGGGCTGCACACGGGGACGAGAACGCGGCTGTGCCGCAGGGCGTGGCGGATCTCCACCGGCCACAGGCCGCCCGCTCGTCCCTCCTCGTCGTAGTAGACCGAGATCTCCTCATCGGTGTTGTCGTCGAGGAGTTCGCACAGGAGCTGGTGGAAGTGCGTGCGCACCCAGGGCGCGACGGTGGGGCTGTCCCGTTGGTAGCTGATGAACACGTCGTACTTGTACACGTGTGCCATCGCTCCTTCGGGTGATCAGCGGCATGCCGATGGTAGAGCGGGACGTGTTCGGTAAAAAGGCGCTTGGAGTGACAAAAGAAGGACAAGTTCGGCCGCGGGAACGTGAGAACCCTTGCGACGGCTGGATAAGCGACAGAAAGGTGACAACCAGCCGGTTCGCGCCTCCGGGGTGGCGGGGTGGTGCGGACAATGTCTGGCGACGAATTGCCGGAGTTGGCTGGGAGTGGCGATGTCGGATCGGGAAGTGCCACGGGTGTTCGTGAGCTACGCGCACGACTCGACCGAGCACAAGGAGGCGGTGCGCGAGTTCGCCACGTACCTGATGGTCCGGATCGGACTCCAGGTGCAACTCGACCAGTGGGACAGCGATCGGCGGCGGGACTGGTCGTTGTGGGCGATCGAGCACCTGACGGACTCCGACTACATCCTGGTGATCGCCTCACCCGACTACAAGCAGCGGGCCGACGGCCGGGCGCGGTCCGACGAGGGCCGGGGGTCGCAGTTCGAGGCGGCGATCATGCGGGACGCGCTGACGCGGGACCTGCGCGGGGAAACCGAGCGCTGGCTGCCGGTCGTGCTGCCGGGGCGGTCGGTCGACGACATCCCGACCTGCCTGTGCGGCCATTCCACCACCCGTTTCCACGTCGACGAGTTGTCCGAGGACGGGGTCGCGGAACTGATCGGCGCGATCACCGGGAAAGGCCGGTTCCCGACACCGGAACGCGGGGAATGGCTGGGGGGCCGGGAAAACCCCGAATCGCGGCAGCTCGTGCGGCTGGCCGACGAGAGCCGCTGGGCCGAGCGCAGCGGCGAGGTCAAGCCGGGGACCGCGGTGCTCGGCGGTGTCCGCTACGACGACAGCATCGTGCTGCGCGGGTCGTCGCGGCACGGGTCCGTGGTGGTCGACCTGGAGCGCCGGTACCGCCGGATGACCACCGTGATCGGTGTCCTGGACGACGCCGCGGAACCGTTCCAGGTTGGCCACTTCCAGGTTTTCCTCGACGGCAAGCCGCAACCGCCGCGGCGGGTCGCGTTGGACAAGCCCGAGGTGCTGGAGGTCGACGTCACCGGGACCCGGACCCTGCGGCTGGAGATGGCGCGCCCCGGTGGCAGCGCCTCGCCGCTGGGGTCGGCCGCGGTCGTGGTGGGGCGGCGGTTGGCGGGCTCCGTCGATCTGGCTTGGGGGAATCCGACACTGGTGTAGGGGGTGGGACAGGTGAACGCTGCCGCGAGCCCGGACGACGAGACCGCGGCGCTGTTCGCGGAGCTCAAGGCGCTGCGCAAGGGGTTGGGGGTCAACCGCGCGGCGCCGCCGGGCGGGTTCGGACCGCGGTTGCGCGGGCTCGGCGGGGTGACCGGGGCCGACAGCGCGGGCACGACCCGCGACAAGATCATCGCCGCGGTGCGCGGGCTGGTGGCGTCCCTGGCCGAGCCGCACCGGTCGATGGCGGAGGTCGCGCTGGGGTTCAAGGGCGCGCCGGACGTCAACTACACCACGCGGATCGCGGCTTACGCGCTGGAGCGGGACCGGGACCGGCGCACCATCCAGCGCCGCAGCGACGAGGCGCTGCGGCTGGTCGCGGCGGCCGCGGCGGAGGCGCACGACCCCTGGCACACCACGTCCCTGCGCGACACCCTGCGGCTGGCCGGACCCGGCGGCGAGGTGACCGAGGCGCGGCGGATCATCAGCCACCGGGCGGGCCTCGCCGAGATCGAGCACTCGCTGTCGGTCATCCCCACCGGCTGCTCGACCGAGTTCGACCCGGCCGACCTGGACCTGCGCGTGCTCTCCGGCGGCGCGCTGGTGCCGCCGCGCCGGGTGAGCGGCAGCCGGGTCGCGTTCGGCTTGGTGCTGCCGCGCCCGCTGGCCGAGCGCGACGAGCACGAGTTCGAGTTCCGGCTCCGCCTGCCCGCCATGTCCCGGTTCTACGTCTGCACCCCGCACTACCCGTGCGACCGGTTCGAGCTGCGGGTCCACTTCGGCGGCACCCGGCCCCGGGCGATCGGCGTGCTGGACGGCGTCTACCCGCACGAGGCCGACGACCTGCGGGCCGCCTCCCGGCTGCTGCCCGTCGCCGACGAGGTGGTGCACGTGGCGAAGAACCTGTTGCCGTACCGGTCGTACGGGCTGGTGTGGAGTTGATCTGTGACGGAACGCGCCGTTCCCCGGTGCGCCACCGTGCGAGAGTGACGCCCGTGGGGGACATCAAGCGGGCGTTGGCGCGGGTGGGGGTCGCGGGCGCGGTGGGCGCGGTCGTCGCGCCGCTGTGCGTGGTCGTACTGGGCGCCATCCTGTTCATGGGAGGCAGCGTCCTGGTCGCGCTGCTGTTCGGCGTGCTGGTGGCCGCGCTGTTCGCCGTGCCTGCCCGGGTCGCCCCCGAGACGTCGTGGCTGACCGGCAGCCGGGGCGGCCGGTTCGTCTGGGGACTCCTGGTCGGTGACCTGGGCATCGGGCTGTGGGCGCTCGCCTGGCGGGCAGGAGACGAGGCGGGACTGGGGATCAGCTCGTCCGGCGGCCGCTGGCTGCCGGTGGGGGCGGTGCCGTTCGCACTGGTGGCGGGCATGCTGCTGCGGCGGTGGTACCTGGCGCTGACATCGCTGGCACTGGCGGTCGGGATCGCGTTGCTGTTGCTCGCACAGCCGGCCGCGGCCCAACCACCCGAGCCGGACCACTCGGTGCTGGGCCAGGCCTGGGCCGTCTCCGAGCCGTGAGGTCTCGCACCGGCACTCGCCTAACGGTTCTGTGAGCTGTTGCCATTCAGGTCACGGGCACCGGGGATCACTCGATCGGTGGGACGTCGCCGGTGGAGGGGCGAGGCGGGTGTCCACGGGGGACTCTCTAGCCATGCGCGACGTTACGCAGGGTCGGGGTTGACCGATGGCCACTTTGCTCTACCGCCTCGGGTTGGGGTCCGTGCGGCACCGGGTCGCGGTCCTGCTGGTGTGGTTGTTCGTCTTCGTCATGGCCGGGGTCGGGGCGGTGACGCTGTCCGGCAAGACCGTGTCCACCTTCCGGATACCCGGCCAGGAGTCGACGACCGCGCTGGAGCTGATGCAGGAGCGGTTCGGGGACGCGTCGGCAGGCGGGTCGGCGCAAGTGGTGCTGCGCGCGCCGGAGGGCCGGACGCTGGTCGACCCGGCGGTGGCCGCGCGGGTCGACGGGCTGGTCGCGGCGCTCGGGAAGCTGCCCGGGGTGGCGGCGGCGAGCAACCCGCTCGACCCGAAGGGGCCGGTGGTCTCGCAGGACCGCACGGTCGGGTACAGCACCGTCACCTACGGCGTCGAGGCGCCGGAGGTCACCGACGCGGAACGCGACGCGCTGACCTCGGCGGTCGAGGGGGCGCGCGTCGACGGGCTCCGGGTCGAGGCGCGCGGCGACGTGCTGCACAAGGCGGGCGACGTCGGCGGGCCCGCCGAGGCCATCGGCGTGGTGGTGGCGCTCGTCGTGCTGGCCGTGACCTACGGCTCGCTGGTCAGCGCCGGGATGAACCTGCTGACGGCGGTGATCGGCGTCGGCATCGGCGCGCTCGGCATCATCACCCTGACCGGCTTCGTGGACCTGCAGGCCACCACCCCGATCCTGGCCATCATGCTCGGCCTGGCCGTGGGCATCGACTACGCGCTGTTCATCGTCACCCGGTTCCGGCACGAGTTGTTCGAGGGCCGCCCGATCGCCGACGCCGCCGCGATGGCCGTCGGCACGGCCGGGTCCGCCGTGGTCACCGCCGGGTTGACCGTGGTCATCGCGCTCGCGGGGCTCGCCGTGGCGGGCATCCCGTTCCTCACCGAGATGGGGCTGGCCGCGGCCGCCACCATCGTGATCGCCGTGTTGATCGCGATCACCCTCGTGCCCGCCATGCTGGGCTTCATCGGGCGGCGCGCGCTGCCCCGCCGGGCCAGGGCGGGCACCGGGCCGGACCCGGACGAGGGCCGCGGTTTCCACCTGCGGTGGGCGAACCTGGTCACGCACCACCGCTGGGCGACCCTGGTCGGGTCGGTCGCGGTGCTCGCCGTGGTCGCGATCCCGGTCTTCTCGATGCAGACCTCGCTCGTCCAGCGGCCCGCCGAGGGCAGCAGCGAGGCCAAGGCCAACCAGCTGATCGCCGAGAGCTTCGGCCCCGGCTACTCGGGACCGCTGCTCGTGCTGGTCGACGGCCCCGACGCGGTCGCGCGCGCCGCCGAGGTCCGGCAGCGGATCACCACCCTGCCGGACGTCACCCTGGTGACCGCGCCCCGGACGAGCCCGGCCGCCGACGCCGCGCTGATCACCGTGATCCCCAAGACCGGCGCGGACGACGAGGCGACGAACACCCTGGTCCGCACGCTGCGCGACGACATCCCGGACGCCGCGGGCGCGCGGGTCTACGTCACCGGTGCCACCGCGGTCAGCATCGACATCTCGCACAAGCTCGACGACGCCCTGCCGGTCTACCTGGCGCTGGTCGTCAGCCTGGCGTTCGTGCTGCTGGTGCTGGTGTTCCGCTCGATCCTGGTGCCGGTCGTCGGCGTGCTGGGCTTCCTGCTGACCATCGGCTCCGCGCTCGGCGCCACCACCGCGGTGTTCCAGTGGGGCTGGCTCACCGAGGTCGTCAACGCGAAGTCGACCGGGCCGCTGATGAGCCTGTCGCCGATCATCATCATCGGCATCCTGTTCGGACTCGCCATGGACTACCAGGTGTTCCTGGTGTCCCGGATGCACGAGGCGCACGCCCACGGCGCGGCGCCCCGGCAGGCGATCACCACCGGTTTCCGGCAGACCGCGCCCGTGGTCATCGCGGCGGCGACGATCATGTTCGCGGTGTTCGCCGGGTTCGTCCCGGAGGGCGACGAGACGATCAAACCGATCGGCTTCGCGCTGGCCCTGGGCATCCTGTTCGACGCGATCATCATCCGGATGGTCACCGTGCCCGCCGCGCTGGCGCTGCTGGGCCGGGCCGCGTGGGCGCTGCCCGGGTGGCTGCGGTGGCTGCCCGCGCTGGACGTGGAGGGCGCGGCGCTGGAGCGCACGCACCCGACCCCGGCGCACCCGGAGCCCGCGGGCAAGCGCTAGTCGCCGTCCAGCGGCACCTCGACGGGTGCCCACAAGCTGGGCAGGTTGACGACGACGCCCTCCTGGCTGCTGCGCGCGATGACCACGACGGCGGGCTCGTCGCCGGGGTTCTCCTCGCGGTGCGGCACGTAGGGCGGCACGAAGATGTAGTCGCCGGGACCGGTCTCGAGGCGGACCTCTTGGTCGCCCTCGGCGAAGACGAACACCGGGTTGCCGGACTTGACGTAGATGGCGGTCTCGGCCTCGCCGTGGTGGTGGTCGCCGGAGTTGGTGGCCGGACCCACGTGGGTCTCCCCCATCCACACCTTGCGCGAGCCGACGGTCTTGCCGGACACGGCCTCCAGCCGCTTCATGCCGCTGGTCTGCGTGGTGTCCCCGGAGAGGTCCGCGCCCCGGATGTGCCGCAACGGGCGGTGCCAGTGCTCGGTGCCGTGGTGGTCGACGGCGCCGTGGTCGACGGCGGGGGTCTCGCTCATGTGGACTGCCCTTCTGCTCGGCTCGGCGCTAGCGAAAGCCAGGCGGGCACCGCGTGTCAAAGGCGTCCAGGTGCTGGACGGCCCGCGTCCCGTGGGACGCGGGCCGGGATCGGGCATCAGGTCCGCGGGAAGTTCCACGGGTTGGCGCGCTGGTCGTTGATCGAGACCCAGAAGCGGCCGACGTCGCCGTTGGCCCACCAGGCGTGGTCGGGGACGATGTCGGTGCCGCCGCCCTCGTGGTAGTCGGCCATCCGGTAGCCGGTGCCGAACTCGTCGGCGCAGACCTTGTCGGCGGCGGCGCGGCTCGTCAGCTCGGTGCCGCGCACCGGCGCGCTGATCTGCGCGGAGGCCGCCGCCCAGCCGTTGTGCTCGTCGGTCGGGTCCACGACCGGCGGGACGGGGGTGCCGTCCGGCTTGACGCACAGGATCGGCAGGCGCTCGGTCAGCTCGGTGTCACCGGTGTACGGGTTGGTGAAGTCGTCCGTGCCGTACCGGGCGATGTCGCCTTCCCAGCGGTGGAAGCGCGTGGTCCAGGTCATGGCGTGGCCGGTCTCGGTGTCCCACGGGTTCGCGGGCTGGTCGCGCACCGCGACCCACAGCCGCATCGGCTCACCCCTGGCCCACCAGGCCCAGCCGCCGTAGCCGTCGTGGAACTCGCCCATCTCCCAGCCGGTGCCGAAGGTGTCGGCGCAGAGCTGGTCGGCGGCGGCGGGGCTGGTCAGGGTCGTGCCCGCCACCGGCGCGGTGAGCTGGATCCGGCCGCCGGTCCAGCCCTTGTAGGAGTCGACCTCGATCCCGCCGGGCTGCGGCAGGTTCAGCTTCTTCAGGCACAGCACCGGGAGCTTGCGGTCGCACGGCGTGTCCCCGTTGTAGGGGTCGGTGGTCCGGTCGGACGAGACCAGCGCGATGTGCCGGTCGAACAGCTTGTCCCGCAGGGACCAGGTCATGCCGCGGCACTCCGGGCCCGCGGGTTCCCCCGTCGCGGACGCCGGTACCACCGCGGTCGAGAACGCCAGCGCGACCACCGCGGTCACGCAGGCGAGCAGTCTTCGCCTCAAGTCGAGCCTCCTCGGGATTCGTGGATGATCCCCCCCGCCCCGGGACGCTACTCGGACACCGTACGGACGCCACACCACCGACCGCAGCAACCGCCCGGGCACCCGGCGGGAGCCGGACGACGTGGGCTCAACGTGTTGCGGCACAACAGGAATTGGCGAACTACCGAACTTTACCGGTAGACCGTCACACGATCCACCGGCCCGGTCCAGTGGCCTGTTTGGAGTATCGCCGCGCACCGGTGTTGATCGTCCATTCGAGTGATTCCCGGACCGCGGCGCCGCTCGCAATCCGTACCGGGGCGGTCTCCCGATTCCGCGGCCCCGACGAGTACCGACCGCGCGGGCCGCTCGTTCGGCGCAGCGGACAGGGGACCACCCGGGGATCCCCGCCACGCTGGGCAACCATTCGCCAACCCGACCCCTCGCCGGTTGTCAACCCACCCCGCCTCGATCCGGTGGGATGACGACCAAGATGGCGGCTGACCGTCCACCCCAGTCCGATCGACGACAGAGGAGACCCGGCATGACCGTCGACGTCCTGCCCGAGCACGGTACCGACCACGTGATCACCCTGACCGGGCCGGAACGCGCCGAGGTCGAGACCACCGCCCGGCACCTGGCGGACCTGGCACCGCGCCTGCTCGACTCGCCCGAGTGGCTCGCGGGCGCGCGGGAGGCGTCCGCCACCCTGCCCGTCCGCCTGCGCCAGGCCATCCGCCGCTTCACCCACGACGCGGGCCGGGACGGCGTCTTCCTGGTGCGCAACCTACCGGTGGACGCCGCGGCCTTACCCCCCACGCCGAACGTGCCGGGCTCGGTGCAGCGCGAGACCACGGTCGCGGCGGCGGCCGAGGTCCTGGTGGGACTGAACCTCGGCGAGCCGCTCGCGTTCCGCGAGGAGAAGAGCGGGGCGCTGGTGCAGGACGTGGTCCCGGTGCCGGGGATGGAGAAGTTCCAGGGCAACGCGGGCTCGGTCGCGCTGGCGATGCACGTGGAGAACGCGTTCCACCCGTACCGCCCCGATTACGTCGGCCTGCACTGCCTGCGCAACGACCACGACAACCAGGCGGGCCTGCTGCTCGCGTCCATCCGCAACGCACTGCCCGCGCTGCCCGACGAGGTCCGCGAGATCCTGCGCTCGCCCCGCTACACCACCGCGCCGCCCGCGTCCTTCGGCGCCCTGGGCGCGGATCCGCGCCCGCACGGCATCCTGTCGGGTTCCTGGGACGATCCCGACATCCAGGTGGATTTCGAGTCGACCCACCCGCTGGACGGAGAAGCCGAGCAGGCCATGGCCGTGCTCGGCGACGCGCTGCGGTCGGTGCGCCGGACGTTCGTCCTGGAGACCGGGGACCTGGCCTTCGTGGACAACCGCCTGACCCTGCACGGCCGAACCGAGTTCACCCCGCGCTACGACGGCCGGGACCGCTGGTTGCAGCGCGTCTTCATCCACCAGAACCACCGCCGTTCCCGCGTTCTCCGCCCGACCACCGCGCACGTGCTGGTGAGCTGAACGTCGTGGGGCCCCGCCGACGGGGCCCCACGACCGTCATCCGACTTCCCGCACCACAGCAGCGCGGCGTGGTGCAGGATCGAGAGCGGCCGGACCACGCTGCGGACCTGGGAGCAGGACGGGATGTGCGCGCTGGAAAACACAATCAGGGCGGCCCGGTGATCCGGGAGCCGGTCACCGACGACGTCCGGGCCGACGACGGGTGTCGGTTGTGGGTGTCCGCGAGCGGTGCCGGTGTGCCGGTGATCCTGTGCCACGGCGGGCCGGGCCTGTGGGACATGTTCGGCGACCTCGCGGACTCGCTCGCGGCCCGGACGGTCCGCTGGGACCAGCGGGGGTGTGGGCGGTCGGAGCGGCGCGGGCCGTATTCCGTCGAGCGGTCGGTGCGGGACCTCGACGCCGTCCGGGCGCACTTCGGGTTCGACCGGGTCGCCGTGCTGGGGCATTCCTGGGGCGCGACGCTGGCCCTGCGGTACGCCTTGGCCCACCCCGAGCGGGTGCGCGGGCTCGTGTACGTGGCGGGCACCGGGCTGGGCCACGACTGGCGCGCCGAGTTCAAGCGGAACGCCGAGGCCCGGCTCACCGGGCAGGTGGGCCGCGACCGCACCGACGACGACCGGGAACGGGCGGTGGCGCAGTGGTCGGCGGACTTCACCGACCCCGCGACGGCCCGTTCGTACGCCGAGCGGATGGCCGACCCGTGGTTCCCCATCAACTACGAGTGCAACGCGACGATCAGCGCCGAGGCGCGGCAGGACGAGGAGACCGCGCTGGTCGCGGCCTGCCGGGCACTGCCGGTCCCGACGCTGGTCATCGACGGCGCCGACGACCTCCGCCCGCGCTGGGCCGTCGACTCCCTGGCACGGGCGCTCCCCGTGGTGACGCGGGTGGTGCTGCCCGGGGTCGGGCACGTGCCGTGGTTCGAGGCACCCGACGAGTTCGCCGCGGCGGTGTCGGACTTCCTGGGCTAGCCCCAATGCCGGTCGGTTAGGTGGTTTCGGCTGGTCGGCGGCGGTGTCGGGTCTTGCTGGGCGGGGTGAGGGTGATGTTCGAGTGAGGTGGTCGGCTGTTTCGGAGTTGTTGTCGGTGTCGTGCGCGTTTGACCGGGAAGTTGCTCATTTTCCGTTTGATCACCCGCGGGTAGCTCCGGTG
>NZ_PTIX01000044.1 GCF_002934265.1 Actinokineospora auranticolor | reverse complement strand
GCTCAACGCGTTCGCCATCACATTCGGTGACCGCTGGCCAGGAGCCGAGACCTACTGATCAACAACGCCGGACACACCGATCATGGGATAGACCCCGGGAAGAAGACGATCAAGCCTGTGAGGCTTATTCAGCGGCGTAGAAGTAGAGGCCGATGACTGCGGAGATGGTGTCGATGGGGCGTCGGTAGTCGGTGTGAAGAACGCGCCAGGTCTTGAGGCGGGTGATGGCGCGTTCGACCACGACACGGATGGAGTTGTGGTGCCGGTTGAACTCCACTTCTCAGTCGGGCTGTTCACGGTTGCGGGGTTTTCTGATCGGGGTGAGGATGCCGCTGCCGATGTAGCCCTTGTCGCCGAGCCAGGTGCCGGGGTCTCGGCCGTCGAGATCGTCGGCCGTGGGAACGCGGTGTCCGAGCAAGCCGACCACCGGTGGTGTGACCGCCGTGATCGCCCGGCTGATCGTCGACTGCGACACCTCGAACGCGTCCGCCAACTCCGCTTGAACCCGATTCCGGCGCGGGTACGCCACGCACCACCACACCCCGACAACAAAACGGGCCCCGGAGCAACACCCCGGGGCCCGCCAAAACCCAAGATCAGAACAGCGCGCTGGCCAACTCCCGACGCGCCTTGACCACCCGCGGGTCGTCCGCCGGGAACAGGTCGAACAACGACACCAGGTGCGTCCGCGCCTTGTCCCGCTCCGCCCCCGAACTCCGCCGCACCGCCGCGATCAGCCGCCCGAACGCCTTCTCCACCTGCTGCCCCGCCAACTCCAGGTCGGCCGCCCCCGCCTGCGCGTCGACGTCATCCGGTGACGTGTCCGCCCGCACGATCACCGACGGGTCGATCGCCTGCGTCCGAGCCAGGAACCGCACCTGCGCCAACGCCGCCTTCGCGTCCGCGTTCGCCGGTTCCGCGTCCAGGATCGCCTGGTACCGCGCCTCAGCCGTCTCGAAGTCACCAGCCTCGAACGCGTCCTCGGCCGCCGCGAACCGCTCGTCCTCCGGCTCCGGCTCCGCGACCGCCGCGGGCGCGCCCGCCTCGGCCGCGCGGATCCCCGGCAACCGGTCGCGCAGCGCGTCGAGGATCGAGTTGATCCACTGGCGGACGCGGTCCTCCGGCGGTACGTCGTTGAACGCGTCGACCGGCTGGCGGGCGGCGATGGCGATCACCATCGGCACCGCCTGCACACCGAACAGCTGCGCCACCCGGGGACTGATCTCCACGTCCACCTTGGCCAGCCGCCAGGCGCCTCTGCCCTCCACGGCGAGCCGTTCGAGCACGCCGACCAGTTGCTTGGACTGGGCCGACCAGCCCGCGACCAGCGCGACCACCACCGGGACCTCGGCGGAGCGCTCGACCACCTCGGCCTCGAAGTTGGCCTCGGTGACGTCGATGGAGTGCGCGCCCGAGGTGGCGGGGGCGTCGGTGTCGTCCTGGTCGGACGCGGGCGTGGCGGGCTTGGGTGCCCGCGCGGCGGCGTCCGCGCGCGCCTTGAGCGCGGACAGGTCTACGGCCCGGGATAGGGCGGCCGACAGTGCGGCGGTCTGGCGTGGATCTGGCCTGGTCACTCCCTCATCCTGGCACGCCCCCTGATCCCACGTCCGCGCTACCGGCCATCCCCCACCAGCGCGGCGAGCCGGGCCGCCGGGCTCAGCGCCATCGGGTTGACCCGCATCCGGTCGTTCTCCCTGGTGATGCGCAGGGCCAGCGGCGCGACCAGCTCCACGAACCGCTCGGTGCCCCGGTCGCCCAGCTGCAGCCACGGCGCGGCCGCGGCCTCGTCGGTGAGGTCCTCCACCGACTCGCGCAGGCCCCGGCCCTCCTCGGTGAGCACGTCCGGCTCGTCGAGGACGCCGCGGTCCTGCAGCCTGCCGACCGCCGCGTGCCACTCGTCGTCGGGGACGTTGCGGGCGGTGCGCAGGTACTCGGGGTCCAGGTCCCGGTCGACGCCGATCGTGACGAGCGCCTCAACCGGGTCCAGCCCGGCGGTCACCAGGGCGGCCACGTGCCCGTCGCCCCGGGACTCGCGCAGGGTCGTCACCGCCTGCCAGAGCGCGAGGTGGGGCTCCGCGGGCAGCGGCAGTGCCGCGTTGGCCGCGCCGAGCGGGCGCCCCGCCGTCGGCACCCACCCGACCACCGCGCGGGCCAGGTCGGCCGCCTCGGCGACGTCCGGCCCCTCGACCGCGTCGCCCAACAGCCGCCGCAGGGCGCCGTCGACGCCGCGCAGCCGGGCGGCCAGGAACTCCGCAGGCGACGCGACCGTCCACACGTCGGGGACGGCGCGCTCCACTCTGGAGGGGTGGAAGTTGTAGAACACGCTGGTCACCAGCCACGCGGGCGCGGCGCCCAGCGGCGCGGCGCGCATGCCGAAGTACCCCATCCAGCGGCCCCGGCAGCCGAGCGCGTCGGTCTCGGCGACTGACTCCGGGGTGAAGTAGGTGACGGCGTGGTACGGCTCGAAGCACTCCCACAGCACGCGAGGGTCCACGTCGGCTCCCAGGTAGTAGGTAGTCGGATAGTAGGACGTCCGAGCTTTACTCCGCCAGGTACTCCTCGACCCTGGCGACCTTCGACTCCAGCTGACCGGTGTACCCGGGCCGGATGTCGGCCTTCAGCACCAGGCTCACCCTCGGGTACCGCGCGAGCAGCACGTCGGTCGCCCGCCGCACCACGCCCATCACCTCGTCCCACTCGCCTTCCACGATCGTGTACATGGCGGTGAGCTGGTGCGGCAGCCCCGACTCGCGCACGACGCGCACCGCGGCGGCGACGGCCTCGCCGACGTTCTCCGACTCCCCGCCGAGCGGGCTGACACTGAAGGCGATGAGCACGGGCGCACTCCTGGCTCGGAGACGTGAACGGGCGGGTGACTGGGCCGAACGTGGCCGCACACTATCCGGGCGACCGCGCCGCGTGACAGGGCAGCCGAGAGCGGTCCGGGACACACCGGTCGATTCCCGCAGCCCACGGCCGTGCGGGCGAACCCACTGGTAGCTTCCTTTCCCATGAGGCCGCGCTCGTTGTCCTTCGACCCCATCGCCCGCGCCGCGGAGCTGTGGGAGGAGCGCATCGGCGACTCCACGACCATGGCCGCGGTGACCAGCGTCATGCGCGTGCAGCAGATCCTGCAGTCCGCCGTGGACGCCGCGCTCAAGCCGCACGGGCTGACCTTCGCCCGCTACGAGGCACTGGTGCTGCTGACCTTCGCCAAGCGCGGCAGCCTGCCGATGCGGGTGATGGGCGAACGGCTGCAGTTGCACCCGACCAGCGTCACCAACATCGTCGACCGGCTGGAGGCCGACGGCCTGGTCAAGCGGACCCCGCACCCGACCGACCGGCGCACCACCCTGGCCGAGATCACCGACGCGGGCCGCGAGCGCCGCGAGCAGGCCACGACCGCCGTCACCGCCGTCGACTTCGGCCTGCGCGGCCTGACCGACCGGCAGACCACCCAGCTCACCGACCTGCTCGCCAAGGTCCGCAAAGCGGCGGGCGACTTCCAGGACTGAGGCATTCCCTCCCGCCACCATCCCCGCCCGGCACCGTTCCCGACCTGGCACCGGATCTCGCCCGAAACACCGAGCGCCGCCCCGGAATCCGTTCCGGGGCGGCGCTCGGGTCAGTTTCGGGTTCTCAGGCGTTGACGCTGAGCAACATGCCCGCGCGCAGCTGCTTGGGGCCGACCGGGTCGAGCTTGCCGGTGCGCAGCGCCCAGCGCTCGAACAGCAGTGTCGCCAGTGGAGGGACGCTGGCGACCAGCGCCCACACCGTGGTCCACCGGTTCCAGCCCAGCTGCCGGGAGGAGACCAGCGTCACCACGACGTAGGCGACGAAGACGGCGCCGTGGATCGGGCCGAAGACCTTGACCCCGAGGTCGCCGTAGTCGGTGGCGTACTTCACGAGCATCCCGAGGAGCAGGCCGACCCAGGAGACGGCCTCGATGACGGCGACCGCGCGGAAGCGGGCAGCAGGCGTGCGCATGATCCCAGTGTGCGGCGTGAGCGCGCTCACCGAGGGCTCGGGCCACCGCGCTGACCAGCGGTTTTCAGCTGTCCTCCCAACTGAAGACCCGGGTCGCGATGAAGCTCACAACGAGGATGAACCCCAACAGGACGCCGCACGGCACCAGCAGCGCCTCGACGCCCTTGCCGCGCACCATGACGTCGGTGAGGCCGTCGTTCATGTGCCGCAACGGGAACACCTTCGACACCGCCCGCAACCACGACGGCGCCATGTCGATCGGGAAGAAGGTGCCGGACAGGAACGCCATGGGCAACGTCACGATGTTGGCCGCGGCGGTGGCCGCCTCCTCGGTCTTGCAGAAGGCGCCGACCAGCATGCCGATCGAGAAGAACGCCAGCACGCCCAACAGGAAGATCGGGATCGCCAGGTACCACGTGCCGGACAGTCGCAGCCCGAACACCGGCAGCGACGCCACCCCGGTGAACAGCAGTGCCTGCGAGACCGCGACGGTGACGGTGACCAGCACGCGCGAGGACAGCACCGTGACCGGCGACACGGGTGCCAGCCGCAGCCTGCGCAGCACCTGCTTGCGCCGCCAGGTCACCAGGGTCATGCCCGCGCTGAACACCGCGCCGACCGCGATGCTCCAGCTCAGGATGCCGGGGGTGAGGTACTGGATGGGTTTGAGCGAGGAGTCCTCGACCTGCTGCGCGGTGAAGTCGAACTTCGGCGGCCTGCCGCTGGCCCGCACGTTGAGCGACTGCGTGACGCCCGACACCAGGCCCTGCACGGTGCCCGCCTGGGCCTGGTTGCTGGCCGCGAAGTGCAGCACCACGCGGTCGCCGTTGACCTCGACCAGCCCGGGCAGGTCGCCCGCGCGGACCTTGGCGACGCCGTCGTCCAGCTTGTCGAACCGCTGCACCTCGACGGCCCCGGTGCGCTCGAGGGCGACGACGACCTCGCCGTCGCCGTAGGCGCCGAGCTTGATCTTGTCCATGCCCGCGTCGCGGAACAGCAGCCCGAAGACCACCAGGAACATCAGCGGGAACAGGAAGGAGAAGAACAGGGTGGTCTTGTCCCGCACCAGGCCCTTGGCCATCGCCTTGGCCAGGCTCTTGAACGCCGTCACGCGCGGTACTCCCGTCCGGTCAGCTGGAGGAAGACGTCCTCCAGGGTGGCGGTCCGCACCTGCAGGCCGTCGAGGGTGCCGCGCTCGGCCAGGGCGGCCAGCAGCGGCGCGGGGGTGCGCGTGGTGAGCACCAGCGACTGCTCGTCCTCGCCGACCTCGTCGGCACCGGGCAGGCCCGCGGCGTCGGCGGCGGTCAGCGTGCCGCGCTCGAGGGTGATCCGGGTGGGCGCGTCGAGCCCGCGGACCAGGGCGGTCGGGGTGTCCATGGCCAGCACCCGGCCCTGGTCCATGATCGCCACCCGGTCGCAGAGGATCTCGGCCTCGTCGAGGTAGTGGGTGGTGTAGACGATGGTCTTGCCGCGCTCCCGGATCACGCGCAGCACGTCCCACAGGTTGCGGCGGGCCTGCGGGTCCAGCGCGGCGGTGGGCTCGTCGAGGAAGACGACGTCCGGGTCGTGGGCGAGCGCGCAGGCGATGGACAGCCGCTGCCGCTGACCCCCGGAGAGCTTGTCCTCGCGGGTGCCCGCCTTCTCGGTGAGACCGACCAGTTCCAGCATCTCGTCCACGCGGCCTGCGCCGACGCCGTAGAGCGCGGAGAAGGTCTCCAGCTGCTCGCGCGCGGTCAGCCGGTCGAAGAACGCCGACGCCTGCAGCTGCACGCCGATGCGCGGCAGCAGGGCGGGCTTGCGCGGGAACGGGCTCTCCCCCAGCAGCCGCACGGACCCGCTGTCCGGCTCGCGCAGCCCCTCCATGATCTCCAGTGCGGTGGTCTTCCCGGCCCCGTTGGGTCCGAGGATGCCGAAGAACTCCCCGTGGCCGACGGTGAACGACACGCCGTCGACCGCTTTCAAGTCCCCATAGGACTTGCGGATGTCGTCGACGACGATTGCCGCCGCACCCGCCCCAGTGCTGGTCATGGGGGCAACATACGTCGGCGACCGGCCGGTCCGCCGCCGACCCCGCACACCGGCCGCCCGGTTGCGCTGATCGGATCAGTCGGATCAACTCAAGAGGCCACCTGGACGGCCTATTCGTTAAACCGCGAGTAATTCAAGGGTGAAGACAATCGACCGCCAGTCGCGCGAACGGGCCCGGTCAGTCGAATACCCCGATCACCCGGGGTGGTCGTTCTCCCCGTCGGCCGTCAACGCGTGCGCGGCGGTGTACGGGTCGCACTCCCCCGCCGCGACTCGGACGGCCAGCGCGTCCAACCGGTCGCCGCGCCACCGGGCGCGCAGCGCGGCGAGCGCGACGGCCTCGATCTCGGCGCGCGCCCGTTCGACGCGGCGCGCCGCGAGGTCGCCGTGCGCGGCGGTCCAGTCGTGGTGCGCGTCGACGGCCTCGACCAGGTCGGCGATGCCCGCGCCCCGGTCGGCGGTGGTCTTGACCACCGGCTGCCGCCACGACGCGCCCCGGATTTCCCTGCGCCCCAACGAGATCGCGTGCTTGAGGTCGCGGACGGTGGCGTCGGCGCCGTCGCGGTCGGCCTTGTTGACGGCGAACACGTCGGCGATCTCCAGGATGCCCGCCTTGGCCGCCTGGATGCCGTCGCCCATGCCGGGGGCGAGCAGCACGACGACGCTGTCGGCCAGCGCCACGACGTCCACTTCGGACTGTCCGACCCCGACGGTCTCGACCAGCACCACGTCGAACCCGGCGGCGTCGAGCACCCGGACGGCCTGCGGGGTCGACCAGGCGAGGCCACCGAGGTGGCCGCGGGTGGCCATGGAGCGGATGAACACGCCGGGGTCGGTCGCGTGGTCCTGCATGCGGATCCGGTCGCCGAGCAGCGCGCCTCCGGAGAACGGCGACGACGGGTCGATGGCCAGCACCCCGACCCGCTGCCCGCGCGCCCGGTACGCGCCGACCAGGGCCGACGTGGTGGTGGACTTGCCGACCCCGGGCGCGCCGGTCAGCCCGACGACCCGCGCGCGGCCCGTGTGCGGGGCCAGGGCGGCGGCGATCTCGGGCAGCCGGGGACTGGCGTCCTCGACGAGCGTGATGAGCCGGGCGACCGCGCGCGCGTCGCCGCCGCGCGCGCGGTCGACCAGGTCCGGCACCGCGTGGGTGCGGGTCAAGCTCAGCCCTTGGGCACGCTGATGATCAGCGCGTCGCCCTGGCCGCCGCCACCGCAGAGGCCCGCGGCGCCGACGCCGCCACCGCGGCGCTTGAGCTCGTAGGCCAGGTGCACGACCAGCCGGGCCCCGGAGGCCCCGATCGGGTGGCCCAGGGCGATGGCGCCGCCGTTGACGTTGACGATGTCGCCGCTGACGCCGAGCTGCCGGGTGGAGACCACGCCGACGGCGGCGAAGGCCTCGTTGATCTCGACCAGGTCCAGGTCGGCGGCGGCGATGCCCTGCTTGGCCAGCGCGGCCTTGATCGCGTTCGACGGCTGCTCGTGCAGGCTGGCGTCCGGTCCGGCGACGACGCCGTGCGCGCCGATCTCGGCGATCCAGCTCAGGCCCAGCTCCTCGGCCTTGGCCTTGCTCATCACGACCACCGCGGCGGCGCCGTCGGAGATCTGCGAGGCCGAGCCCGCGGTGATGGTGCCGTCGCCCGCGAACGCGGGGCGCAGCTTGGCCAAGCCCTCGACGGTGGTGTCGCCGCGCACGCCCTCGTCGGTGTCGAACACGACCGGGTCGCCCTTGCGCTGCGGGATGTCGACGGGGGCGATCTCGTCGGCGAAGCGCCCCTCGGCGATGGCCGCGGCGGCGCGCTGGTGCGACAGGGCGGCGAAGGCGTCCTGCTCCTCGCGGGTGATGCCGTAGCGGGCGTTGTGCTTCTCCGTGGAGGCGCCCATGGCGACCTGGTCGAAGGCGCAGAAGAGGCCGTCGTGGGCCATGTGGTCGACCAGGGTCACCTCGCCGAACTTGAAGCCGGCGCGGGACTTGGGCAGCAGGTGCGGCGCCTGGGTCATGGACTCCTGGCCGCCCGCGACCACGATGTCGAACTCGCCCGCGCGGATGAGCTGGTCGGCCAGCGCGATGGCGTCGAGGCCGGAGAGGCAGACCTTGTTGACCGTCAGCGCGGGCACGTCCATCGGGATGCCCGCGGCGACCGCGGCCTGCCGGGCCGGGATCTGGCCCGCGCCCGCGGTGAGCACCTGGCCCATGATCACGTACTGCACCTGCTCGGGGGCCACGCCCGCGCGCTCCAGCGCCGCCTTGATCGCGACACCGCCGAGCTGCGCCCCGGTGAAGTCTTTGAGCGAGCCGAGCAGTCGGCCGATCGGTGTGCGGGCACCGGCGACGATGACGGATCCGGACACGGCGGTCTCCTAAGCGATGCGAACGGTCGTTAACGTGGACCATACTCGCGGACCAGCGATTTGCCACGCCGGGCTGTGAGTGACCGCACAGCAGGCGTTACCGCGGGTTAAGGGCGGCGTACTACGTTCGAGCCATGAGCAGCGATGTCCTGAAGAAGCACGTGCTGGCCATCGACCACGTCGGCATCGCCGTGCCCGACCTGGACGCGGCGATCGCCTTCCACCGCGACCACTTCGGCCTCGTCCCGGTGCACGAGGAGGTCAACGCGGAGCAGGGCGTGCGCGAGGCCATGCTGCGCGCCCCCGGCGACGACGGCACGGGCACGGCCGTCCAACTGCTGGCCCCGATCGACGAGTCGTCGACCATCGCCAAGTTCATCGGCCGCAACGGCCCGGGCCTGCAGCAGCTGGCCTACCGGGTGGCCGACGTGGCCGCCACCACCGAGGCCCTGCGCGCCGCGGGCCTGCGCGTGCTCTACCCGGAGCCCAAGCGCGGCACGGCGGGCAGCAAGGTCAACTTCGTGCACCCGAAGGACGCGGGCGGCGTCTTGGTCGAACTCGTGGAACCCGCCGCCGAGCACTGACCCCCGAATGAGGGGCCGCCGAGCAACCCGCTCGGCGGCCTCGCACTCGCTTCGACCACTCCAACTCACGCCAACCCATCCCAACCCGCGCCGAGGCAGCACGCGCGAGGGGCCCCGCAATAGGGAACTCCTATTTCACTCCTACGGCGGGGCGAGCTGCGACGAGAAGACGTCGAGCCCGCCCCGTGGACAGCTCGGGCGCATGTGGACCGAGCCGTGATTGGGCCGTGATCGGGAGCGGACCGGTCAGCGCACGCCGCGCATGAGTTTGCGTACGAGCGGGGTCATGGCGGCCATGGCCACGCCGAGGGCGATGGCGACGCCGCCGAGGACGCCGAAGTAGGCGGGTTCGTCGTCCTTCGAGTAGTACTCGGCCAGCGCGCCCGCGACCGACGTGCCCAGCGCCAGCGACAGGTAGAACAGCGCGACCATCTGCGCGGTGAACGCCTTGGGCGCCAGCTTCGTCGACAGCGACAGCCCCACCGGCGACAGGCACATCTCGCCGACCACGAAGATCACCAGCACCAGGACCAGCAGCAGCGGCGGGATCACCTTGTCGCCCTTGGTGAACCCGAGCAGCGCCATCACCAGGAACGCCACGCCCATGGACCCGACGCCGATGGCGAACTTGACCGGAGTGGACGGTTGTCGGTCACCCAGCTTCACCCACAGCGCGGCGAACACCGGCGCCAGCAGCACCACGAACAGCGGCTCCACCGAGTTGAACCACGACGGCGGGATCGACCACCCCCACAGGTCCAGGTCGACGCGCTGCTCGGCGTAGATCGCCAGCACGGTGAACTGCTGCTGGAACAGCGCCCAGAAACCGAAGCTGGCCAGGAACATCGGCGCGAACGCCCACACCCGCGCGCGCTCCACGCCGTCCACGCGCTTGCTGGTCAGCAGGACCGTGAACAGCGCGATGACCGCGGCGACGATCACCCAGGTGACCACGGTGGCCAGGTTGTCCGCGGCGATGACGCCGGTCAGCACCAGCACGAGGATCGCCGCGACGGCCACCACGCCGATCCCGAGCGCGCGGATCCGGTCCGGTCCGGTGAGCGGGTTGGGCACCACGCGGCCCGCGTCGGGCAGGTTCTTGCGGCCGAGGGTGTACTGGGTCAGGCCCAGCGCCATGCCGATGGCGGCGAGGCCGAAGCCGTAGTGGAAGCCGATGTTGTCCTGCAGCAGGCCGGTCAGCAGCGGGCCGACCAGGGCGCCCAGGTTGATGCCCATGTAGAAGATCGAGAACGCCGAGTCGCGGCGCACGTCGTCCTGGCCGTAGAGCATGCCGACGAGCGTGGTCGCGGTGGCCTTGAGACCGCCGGAGCCCAGCGCCACGCAGATCAGGCCGACGGCCACGCCCGCCACCCCGGGCAGCACGGCCAGCGCCAGGTGCCCGGTGAGGATGAGGACGCCGCTGTAGAACAGCGTGCGCTCGGGGCCGAGGAGCCGGTCGGCCACCCAGGATCCCGCGATGGTGGCGAGGTAGACGGAACCGCCGTAGGCGCCGACGATCCCGGCGGCGGTTGCCTCGTCGAGCCCGAGACCACCCTTTTCCGCGGTGAAGTACAGGTAGTACAGCAGGATCGCTTGCATCCCGTAGTAGGAGAAGCGCTCCCACATCTCGGTGCCCGCGAGGTTCGCCAGCCCTCGTGGGTGGCCGAAGAAGCCTCGGTCTTGCGTGACCTCGGTAGAGGTGCTCACGGTCGGTTAGTCCTTTTCACCCGGGTGCGGCGACACTGCCGCACATCAGTCGCGGTGGACCTTCCACCGACCGAACCGTATGACACGTGCGTGTTTTACCAACTACTAAACGTGTTGTCCGTCTCGTCCACGGCACGCGAGCGCGCCGCGAATAACCCGCCAACCAGCGCGAATGCGGACCAAATCCGGGAATACGGGGATTTTCACCCGCGCGACACGAAGCGGTTGATCCACTGTGGAGCGACGTTGCGCCACCCGGCGGACGACCGCGGTGCCCTGGGTCACACATCGCTGGTACTGAATCGCTACCCATGAGTAACGTCCCGGCTCCCGGGGCGCCCGTCCCGGTCGACGCACCCGTAACTCCCCGGGAGGTCCGCCGTGCAGCACATCCTCGAAGCGATCCAGGCAGGCGAGTCGGCCGCGCTGGGCGCGCTGCCGGTACCCGAGCACTACCGGGGGGTGACCGTGCGCGCCGACGAGGCGTCGATGTTCGACGGGCTGGAGTCCAAGGACAAGGACCCGCGCCGGTCGCTGCACGTGGACGAGGTGCCGACGCCGGAGCTGGGGCCGGGCGAGGCGCTGGTCGCGGTGATGGCCAGCGCGATCAACTACAACACCGTCTGGACGTCGATCTTCGAACCGGTGTCCACGTTCAAGTTCCTCGAGCGCTACGGCAAGGTCTCGCCGCTGGCCAAGCGGCACGACCAGCCGTACCACGTGGTCGGCTCGGACCTGGCGGGCGTGGTGCTGCGCACCGGTCCGGGCGTGCACAACTGGAAGCCGGGCGACGAGGTCGTGGCGCACTGCCTCAGCGTCGAGCTGGAGGGCCCGGACGGGCACGGCGACACGATGCTGGACTCGCAGCAGCGGATCTGGGGTTTCGAGACCAACTTCGGCGGGCTCGCGGAGCTGGCGCTGGTGAAGTCGAACCAGCTGATGCCCAAGCCCGCGCACCTGACCTGGGAGGAGGCCGCCTCCCCCGGCCTGGTCAACTCCACCGCGTACCGGCAGTTGGTCTCGGGCAACGGCGCGGGCATGAAGCAAGGCGACGTCGTGCTGATCTGGGGCGCGTCCGGCGGCCTCGGCTCGTACGCCACCCAGTTCGCGCTCAACGGCGGCGCGATCCCGGTGTGCGTGGTGTCCAGCCCGCAGAAGGCGGAGATCGCTCGCAAGATGGGCGCCGAGCTGGTGATCGACCGCAACGCGGAGGGCTACGGGTTCTGGAAGGACGAGCACACCCAGGACCCGCGCGAGTGGCAGCGGCTGGGCGCCAAGATCCGGGAACTGACCGGAGGGGACGATCCGGACATCGTGTTCGAGCACCCGGGCCGCGAGACCTTCGGCGCGTCGGTCTACGTCGCCCGGCGCGGCGGCACGATCGTCACGTGCGCGTCCACCTCGGGCTACACGCACCAGTACGACAACCGGTACCTGTGGATGAACCTGAAGCGGATCATCGGCTCGCACTTCGCGAACTACCGCGAGTCGTGGGAGGCGAACCGGTTGATCGACAAGGGCTTCATCCACCCGACGCTGTCGCGGACGTACGCGCTCGCCGACACCGGTCAGGCCGCGCTGGACGTCCACCGCAACGCGCACCAGGGCAAGGTGGGCGTGCTGTGCCTGGCGCCGTCGGAAGGGCTCGGGGTGCGCGACCCGGAGAAGCGGGCCAAGCACCTCGCCGCGATCAACCGGTTCCGCGGCGTGTGAAATCTCCCCCCGGTGGCCGTACCCCCCTCGCGGCCACCGGGGGGTTCCCGGAGTTTCCGCGCGACTATCCGTGAGCGCGCGCTCGTCGGCAGGTAGCGTGGGCGCATGGGCTTGGGTGAGGAACGCGATCTCGTCCCGTTGGGTGCCGGTTTCGACATCACCAAGCGGGGCTACAGCCGCGCTCAGGTGGAGGAGCACCTGGAGCGGATCGACGCCGAACTGCAACTGCTGCACGCCGACCGCAACGCGGCGGTGTCCCAGGCCGCCGATCTGGCCAAGCAGCTGGAAGCCAGCCGGAGCGAGATCAGCGACCTGCGCGGCCAGATCGACCGGCTGTCGCAGCCGCCGACCACGCTCGAGGGCCTGAGCGAACGCCTCCAGCGCATGCTGCGGCTGGCCACCGAGGAGGCGAGCGAGACCAAGGCGCGCGCCGAGGCCGAGGCCGGACGCATCCGGGGCAAGGCGGAGGCGGACGCGTCGTCCCTGCGCCAGCGCTACGAGCGGCTGATCGCCGAGACCGAGTCCCGCCGCGCCGACATGGAAGCCGAACACCGCGGCGTCGTGGAGAAGGCGCGCGCCGACGCGGAGCAGGCCGTCTCCACCGCCCGCGCCGAGGCCGCCCGGCTCGACAGCGAGGCCCAGGCCCGCCGCACGTCGGTCGAGGAGGACTTCGAGATCGCCATGGCCGCCCGCCGCACGGAGTCGATGCGCGCCCTGGCCGAACTCGAGTCCACCACCAAAGCCGACGCCGAACGCCGCGTCCGGGAGGCGACGGAGGAGGCCAACCGCCGCCGCCACGACGCGACCACGGAGTCGACAGCCCGTCTCCAGGAAGCCACCACCGAAGCCCACCGCCGGGTGCGGGAGGCGACGGAAGAGGCGAACCGCCGCATCACCCACGCCACCCAGCGCGTCGCGGCGCTGCGCCAGCTCCGCGCGAGGGTCGCCGACCAACTCCACTCGGCACGAGACCTGATCGCCGACGCGCACGTGCAGCTGGCCGACGCCGCCCCGGTCCTGGACCCACTGCCGGAGGAACGGCTCACCGCCAAGACCATCGACGGCACCCCAGCCGACGATTCGCCGACGAAGACGTTGCGGTCGGTGGTGGGGCCGCCGAAGGAGCACTGGGAACCGGCGGAGGTCGAACCGGAACGCGCCCCCGCGACTCCGCAGGGCCGCCCCACGGAGTCGGCCATCCCGGCTACGCCTCCCCCTGCGGCCGCAGACCGAACCCAGAAGCTGACGCGGCCGGGGAGTCAGTCCACGAACAAGCGGCCCGCTACCCGTCGCTGACCGGGGAACCTGATGGTCCCTCGGGACATACCCCAGACTCTGCCCCCAGCCATTCCGAGTTGTCCACAGGCTTGATCATCTCTGCCCGGAATTGTCGGTCCTCCTCGCTAGGATGGACAGTGGGGGCCGGAGGCATCGATTTGATCATCTTTGTGCTGCGGGGTGCCGGTTCGCGGCGTGACCGGGTTGATCGGTCCGGCTGTTCGCGGAAAAGACGGGCGGCCTCGATTGAGTGAACTTACTTTGCGCGAGGCCCCTACGAACCTGCGGTGGGGAAAAGCGGTGGGAGGGGCAAGCCCACCCCACCCGCAGGCGAGCTTGGCAGGCCCGTCCCCACACAAAGCAAGTCCACCCAATCAAGGCGTATAGCGGGGGCGCGTTGCGTTCTGCGGGACTGGGATCCTGCGGCGGTTGTGGGGGCGGCTGGGGATAAGCCGAAAAGCCTGAATGATGTGACGGAGATGCGTCGCGTTGAGTGGAGGCTGGAAACCTGCGGCGGTTACGGGAGTGGCTCGAGACAAGCCCAAAGCCCCAATGACGTGCCGGAGATGCGTTGCATTTGGCTGGGGTCCTGTGGCGGTCGTGCCGACAAGGAAGCGCTGTGCGGAGGAGCCCGGTCCGAGCCCCGCCCACAAGGGCTCGGACCGGGTGGTCAGCTGCCGGGGCCTCGGCGGAGGACGGCGTGGTGCAGTCGGTTGTAGCCGCGGACCGAGATGGGTCTGCGGGTGCGGAGGGTGAAGTCTGCGCTATCGGACAGGGCCGTGGCCAGTCCCCGGTCCGTCAACACCGTGCCGGGTTTCGCCGTGGCGGTGAGCCTGCTGGCGATGTTGACCACCGAGCCGTACACGTCCCCGTACCTGTTCAACACCCGCCCGTACGCCAACCCCGCGCGCAGCGGGGGCAGCACCGGGTCGCCCTCGGCGCGCTCCAGCAGGGCCAACGCGATCTCCGCGCCGTGGGTCGGGTGGTCGGCGACGAACAGGACCTCGTCGCCCAGCATCTTCACGATTCGGCCGTGGTTGTCGGCCACCACCTCGGCCGTGGTGGTGTCGAAGCGGTCGATGAGTCGGGCCAGTTCGTCCTCGTCGGCGTGTCGGGTCCGGGTGGTGAAGCCGACCATGTCCGCGAAGCCGACGACCTGGTCGCGCGTCTCCAGGTCCTCGGTGGCCAGGGCGCGACCGGCGTACGCGGCGAGGTGGCGGCGCCAGACGAAGGCCTGGAGCCGCTCCAGGTCGGGGAGCAGGGCCTCGACGAAACGGGTCAGTTGGCGGTCGTCGTCGAGGAGTTGGGGGTTGGCGGCGAGGACGTCGCGCAGGACGTGCACCTGCCACTCGGCCAGCCGGGACAGGTGTTGGCCCAGTAGCCGGGCGGTGGCGGTCGCCATGTCCGGTTCCAGTACGCCCGCCGAGATCAGCTCGTACGTCACCCGCAGCGCCTCGACGTCGCTGTCGGTGAACACCACCTCGTCGTCGGCCACCGTCGCGAAGCCGAGGGCGCGCCACAGCGTCGTCGCGCGCTCCAGCGGCACGCCCGCCTTCGCGCACACCTGTGCCCGCGTGTACCGCCGCTCCCCGCCGAGCAGGACCCGCTCCGCCCAGGCCTCGCTCACGTCGTGTGCACGATCAGCACGTCGACCCCCGACTTGCGGGCCACCTCCGCGGGCACCGACCCGAGGAGGCGACCCGCCAGCGTGTTGAGGCCCCGGTTGCCGACGACCAGCAGGTCCGCCCGCCGCTCGGCGACCACCGACGCCAGCGCCGACACCGGTTCACCGTCCACGACCAGCGTCTCGACCCGGGTCGCGCCCGCCTTCCGCGCGCGCTCGGCCGCGGTGCGCACCGCTTCCTCCGCCGGGTTCGCGCCGACGACCTGGTAGGCGACGTCGTCGCCGAGCGCGTCCTGGGCGCGGGTCACCTCGCGGGGCTCGCGCGGCCGGAAGGCGGACACGACGACCAGGCACGCGCCTGCCGCGGCGGCGACGGCGGCGGCCCGGTCGACCGCGCGGAAGGACGAGTCGGAGCCGTCGGTGCCGACGACCACGGTCTGGTAGGTCACGTGTCCCTCCCGAGCTACTTTTGGGTAGGTCTCGTCAGGACAACGACGTACCCGCTCGGAGGACGTGGCCGTCGGACCGGGACCCAGATCACACCCCGGCGACCCCGAAGTGGACGCGATCGTGCTTGCGGGACTCGATCTCGTCCACCACGGCTACGGCGAAATCGGCGTAAGACAACCGCGTGGCGTCGGGGGACGTACTGAGCTCGTAGTGGCCCGTGCGGGTGCCTTCGCGGTCGAAGTCCCCGGACGGGCTCACGATCACCCAGTCCGGCCCCGTGGTCGACGCGCGCAAAACCTGCGCGCCCGCGTCGTGGGCCAGGCAGAACGGCAGCCAGTCGGGGTTGAAGCCGGGGTCGTCGACGCCGCGGACCCCGGGCGCGGTCTCCAGCAGCACGGACAGCCCGACGTGCACGAGCCTGCCGACCCCGGCGCGGCCGAGGCCGTCGAGCAGGGCGCGGGTGGCGGCGGGGTAGAAGGTCGCGTGGTCGGCGTGCTCGTCGTAGAGGGAACTGACGGCGACGTCGTGCCCGGCGGTGACCTCGGCGATCCGGTCGGCGTCGGTCGCGTCGGCTTGGGCGTGGGTGAGGGCGGTGACGCGGTGGCCCCGCGCGCGGGCCTCCGCGGCGATGGCGGTGCCCGCGGTTCCCCCGGCCCCGAAGATGGCGATTGTGGTCATGACCAGGACAGTATGGATCGGATACTGGTTACTTCAACGATACTGGGTTACCGTCGCCGGGTGCCGAAGCAGCCCTTGGACCCGGACATGTTCGACCCGGCCTGCCCGTCCAGCGCCGTCCCGATCCGCATCGGCGACAAGTGGACGGCCCTGGTCGTCGTCTGCCTGGCCGACGGCCCGCGGCGGTTCTCGGAGCTGCGCGTGCCGATGCGCCGCGTGACGCCGAAGGTGCTGACCGAGACGCTGCGCGCGATGGAGCGCGACGGGATGCTCACCCGTACCCAGTACCCGGAGATCCCGCCGCGCGTCGAGTACGAGCTGACGGAGCTGGGGCGTTCCCTGCTCGACCTCGTGGCCGCCTGCCGCACCTGGGGCGACAAGCACCTGGCCGACGTGCTCGCGGCCCGCGCGGCGCACTCAGGCGAAGGAGCGCACCCAGGGCAGGACGGCGGCCAGGAACGCGTCCGGTGCCTCGACGGGCGGCAGGTGGCCGACGCCGGCTAGGGCGGCGAGCCTGCCCCCGGTCAGGTCGGCCAAGTCCCGCGCGAGGTCCAGCGGCATCAGGGCGTCGGCGTCGCCGTGCACGACGAGCACGTCGGAATCCAGTCCCCGCAACGTTTCCCGCGAATCCGGGCGCGCGGCCATGGCCCGTTGCGCCCAGGCGACCGCCGCCCCCGGCTGCGACTCCATCCAAGCCCGGACCTCGTCCGCCCGCGCCGGGTCGCGCAGCAGCGCCGGGAGCATGGAGTCGGCCAGCCAGGGCGCGATCCCGTTCCGCTCGGCGTTCTCCGCGATCCGCAACCGGTTGGCCCGCGCCTCATCGGTGTCGGCGACCGCCTTGGTGTCGACCAGCAACACGCCTGCGACCCGCTCCGGTGCCGCCCGCAGCAACGCCATCGCAACGTAACCACCCATCGAGCAACCGCCGACCAGCGCGCGGTCGATATCGAGGGAATCCAGCAACGCCAACGCATCCGCCGCAACGGTGTCGAGCGACGGCGGGTCTGTGCCGAGATCGGTACCGCCGAAGCCACGTTGCTCCGGCGTGATCAGGCGGACGTGTTCGGACAGCGGCCCCCGCACCCGGTCCCACATGCGGGAGTCGAGCGGGAAGGCGTGGCAGAGCAGGAGCGTCGGCACCTGCTCATCTTCTCCCGGTGACCCGCCCCTCGCGCACCCGCGCCACGGCGTCACCACCCGCCAGTTCCGCCCGGTGCCCGGGGTTGTCCAGGTAGAAGCGGAGGGTGTGCAGGACCACCAGTTGGTCGAGGTCGACCGTGCGCATCGGCACGGCACACACCAGGTCCGGCCCGAAGCGGACCGCGACCTTGCGCATGCGGGAATCCACCTCGACGTGGTGGTGGTGCGCGGCCACACCGAGGTAGTTCTGCCGGTTCGCGTTCCCGGACCGCCCCAGGCGCAGCGAGACGGGGCGGAACTCGGTGATCGCCTCCCACGGCAGGCGGACCTCGGGGCGAACCCAGTTGAGGACCACGTGGTCGGGGGTGAGGACGATGCCGACCTCCCGCTGCTTGCGGGTCAGCGCGAACACGCCCGCGGCGAGCAGCAGCAGGCCGAGGAGGGCGAGCACGACACCGGCGGTCGCGGCCAGGCCACCGCCGTTGACGATGAGCAGGGCGGCCGACCCGCCGAGCACCAGCCCGGCCACGATGAGCACCACGGCGGCGGCGATCGTGGCTGGTCGGGAGGGGAGGAGCAGGCCGGGTGACCCGTCCGCGGCCACGGTCAGGGCGTCACCGGCCGGTGACCCGGCCGGGTTGGGCGTGCCATCGGCACGGCGCCACGGCTGCGGGCAGGGAAGGGTCTCGGCTCGGTCCATGATGACCATGCAAGCGCACCGACCGACCACACCGCCAGCCACCATCGCCGACTTGCCGACGACGAGCACCGAACGGTTGACCGGACCACCGCCCGCTTCCCGTTCACCCCGGCGTTCACACCCCAGGGCGCGCGGCACCCACCAACCACGCCCCGCGTGCCCGGCTCACCGCTGCCTTCCAGCCTCTGTGCCCAGCCACTCAAGAACCAGGCCGCCCATCCCCGGACACACCTCCCCCAGGACACGCGGCCCACCGACCACGCTTCGGCGTGCCCCGACCCACAGCTGCCCACCGACAGCCCACTGCACAAGCAAGCAGCCACCCATTCCCAGACACACCTGACCACGACACGGTCTCGTGCTCACCACAACACCCACGCCCCAAGGCGCGCGGCACCCACCGACCACGTCCCGCGTGCCCGGCTCACCAATGCCCACACCCACCAACCGCCACGGCCTGCCAGCAAGCGACCAGGTGCCGCGCTGCACACGGGATCTGGCGCCGGAACGGATACGGCCCTGATTCGGGCGTGCGGCACCTGCCAACCGCGCACAGCGCGCCCGGCCACCAACGTCACACCCGTCCGCGAACACCACCTACGGGGTCGGCCACGGGCGCGTGGCACCCGCCGACCACGTCCCACGTGCTCGGCTCTGGCAGCCACCAGCCAACCCCGCAGTCCTCAGCCCGAACCGAGGTACGGCCTCGAGTGCACCGTGCCCAGGCTTCGGAGCACCCGGACGCGCGGCATCGACACCGCACCGGCGCGTGTGGCAGTCGCCGGGCGGCGCTCACTGTGCTTGGCGCCGTCAGATCCCGGTCAGTCCCGCGAGGCGCGCGGTACCCGCCGACCACGCACAGCGCGCTCGGCCACCACCGCGTGCCCGCCCGGCCGCGACCGCACGGGCCGACTGGATTCGGCTCGCCTGGGAGAAGAGGCGCCTTGGGTTGGGCGTGGGGATGTCGGGTCCGGCCGACCCTGCTCATCCCAACGCCTCCGCCCACGGCGCGAACCTCGGTTTCGCGTCCCCGGCCGGCGTCCACACGCCCTCCACCTGGGCGTACGACACCAAGCCGTGGACCCGACGCGGGCTGGTGGGTACGGCTGTCCTGGATTGGTCCAGGCTAACGCGCGGCACCGACAAGAACTCCGCGCGGCGAATTGTGGGGAGGGTGTCGCGATCGGGTGAGTCGCGACGATGATGTCCGGGAAATCGGTCGAGTTCGCTTGGGGGAACCGTGGACGAGGTTGGGTCGGTGGCCGAGCCGGTGGCGGGGCAGGTCGCCGCGGCGGATCCGACCACCGCCGCGGTGCTGGGGGTCCACGTGGCGCGGGCCAACAAGATCAGGCGACTCCGGTGGGCGGCGGTGGGCTCCAGCGTCATGATGACGGTGGCGATCGTGCTGTTGCTGATCGGGGATTCCTACGCCACCGCGGCGTACAGCGCGGTGGCCGTCATCGCCATAACCATCGGGAACGCGCAGAACCTGCGGGCGGCCGGGACCGACGGGTGGATCCCGGCGGCGGTGGCGGCCATGGCGCAGCAGCCGTGGCGACCGGTCACCGCCCGGGTGGTGCGCGCGCGGCCCTGGTCGACCCTGGTGGAGATCGAGGACCAGGGCACCTTCACCCCGCTGCGGGTGCGGGGGCTGCCGTCAGCGTTCCGCGCGATGATCTCCCGAACCGGCACCGCCTGGGTCATCGGCCCGCACGGCCCCTGGACCTTCCTGCGCGTCACCGGCTCGCACACCTTCTGGGCCGCCAACGCACCTCGGCGCACGCCCTCTCCCGGCGCGCTGAACGAACGGGTCGACGGCGCCGAGGTGCACCGCCGCCTGGCCCGACACCTGGGCATCCCCGTGGTCACGGTCTTGCTCGTGGCGTTCGCGCTCCTCGGCATGGGGTTCTTGGTCAGCGTGAGCTGGCCGGGGGCCTGGATCGCCTATCTCCTCTATGTCCTCCTCATCTCCGCCATCGCCCTGCGCACCGAACGGCACCGCCTCGTCAACTCCCGGCTCCCCAGGCTCATCGCCGACGCCCACTGGACGCGATTCCCCGTTCGCCTGGAACCGTGGCAGCTCAACGCCAAGGGCATGACACGCGCGACTGCCCACTTCGAGGTCGACGGAACGCACCGGACCGCACTGCTGCCCGCCGCCACCGCCGATGTGCTCGGCGCGGCCACCCAAGAGGGTGCGCTGTGGTTCGCACAGGCGCCGGAAACGGGCAAAACAGTCGCCGTCGGTTTTCCGAATTGCCCATTGCTCGCGGTGGCCGAAATCCGGTGAAATCGCTTCATATGGCGCGATCCACCTGAGAGACTTTGTCGGCGTACGAGCACGGAGGCGTTGTTGACCGCGACTGGGGCGAGGCCGGTACCCGATCCGATCGCGGACCGACCGGCGGCGGAGGACCCGATCACCGCCGAGCTGCTGGACCTGGCCGCCGCGATGGCGAACCGGCTCCGGCTGGTGGGGTACGTCGCGTGCGCCGCGCTCGTCCTCAGCGCCGTGCCTACCGTGATCAACCTGAGCACGGGTGACCTCGGGGGCGCCGCCCCCTGGGCGCTGCTGGTGCTCTCCCAAGCCGTGCTGCTCTGGTACGCCTACCGCCCGGCGGGCCACCGGTCCTGGGCCGCGGCCGCCGCGGTGGCGATGGACCGGTCGCCGTGGCGACCGGTCCGGGCCAGGCTGGTGCGAGCAGGCAGGCTGTCCGCCGTGGTCGAGGTGGCCGACGGCGCCGGTTTCGCACCCGTGCGCGTGCTGCTGTTCACCCGTGCCCACCAGGTGATGGTCAACCGGGTGGGCACCGTGTGGCTGGTCGGTCCGGAGCGGGGCTGGAGCTTCCTGCGCGTCGCGGGCTCGCACAGCTTCTTCCCGGCCCGCCCGCTGCGCCACTCCCCCGGGGGCACCCCGGTCGCCGCGGTCGAGGAGCACGAGGTGACCCGCGGCGTGGCCCGCACCCTGCGGTCGCTCACGCTGCTCCCGACACTCCAGATCCCGCTCATGGTCCCCGTGTCGTACCTGGCCTCGATACCGATCGGCGCGCTGGACTGGTGGCCCATCGCCGCGACGTCCACGGCGCTCGCCGTGGTCGGCGTCCTGGTGCCGCTGCGCCTCAAGTGGGGCAACGTCCGCCTGCCCGCGATGGTCGACGACGGGCCGTGGGTCCGCGTCCCCGCGCACGTCACCCCGTGGCGGGTACGCCCGGACGGCACCGCCACGGCCACCGTCGCCCTCCACTTCGACGACGGCGCCAAGCGCACCGCCACCCTCCCCGCCGCGGGCGTCGACGTGCTCGGCGCCATCTGGTCCACCGGCTCGCTCTGGTTCATCGGCTCCCCCGACCCGGGCAAGACCGTCGCCGCGGGTTTCCCCGGCTGCCCCCTGCTGGCGTTCGCCAAGATCGGACCGGACCGATGACGGTCCGCCCCGCCGACGAGCTGCTGGATCACCCGCCCGTCACCGACCAGCGACCATCCTGCTCAACCGGACCCACCCCAGCCGCCACGTCGCGTTCGGTGTGCTGACCGGCCTCGCGGCCGGGCTGTCCGCGGTTGCGTTCAACCTGGTCGACGAGCCATCACGCCTGCTCATGTGGGTGTTCGTGATAGTCGTCGCCGGATTCGTGCGGTTCGCGAACGGGTCGGACAAGTGGGTGCGTGAGATGGTGCGCACGGGCTCGTGGCGCGGGCTTCCCGCGAAGCCCGCGCGCATCCGCGACACACCGGCCGTCGCGGTGGAGACCGACGGGCACACGACCTAACTCCGTCCCCACCGGATGTCCGCCGCGCACCACGCCGTCATCGCGCACACCGACGACGACACCGAGGTGGCGCTGCGCCTGACCGCCGCCGACGTGAGCCTGCTCGGCGCGGTCTGGGAAACCGGCGGTCTGTGGCTGGCGGGCGACCCGGTGCCGGGCAAGGCGCCGGCGGCCGGGTTCCCCGGCTACCCGCAGCCAGCGGTGGCGAAGGTCGCCGCGGTCAGCGGCTCAGCGCGAAGGTGACGCCCGGGCTGGTCGGCTCCGGCCGGGCCAGCCAGTGGTCGGAGACCGGCAGCTCGCCCTCCAGCGCGGCCAGCACGGCGTCGCGGGCCAGCGGCAGCACCTCAGCGACGGTGACGGCCCGCCCCAGTTCGGCGGACAGCGAGGTCACGCCCGCGTCGCGGATGCCGCACGGCACGATCCGGTCGAAGGCGCTCAGGTCGGCGTCGCAGTTGATCTCGAAGCCGTGCATGGTGACGCCGCGCTGCACCCGGATGCCGATCGCGGCGATCTTGCGCTCGGGGCGGGTGCCGTCGGCGGGCAGCCAGACCCCGCTGCGCCCCTCGACGCGGCCGGTGGGCAGGCCCAGCCGGGCGCAGGTGTCGATCAGGGCCTCCTCGACGCGGCGCACGTACTGCACCACGTCGACCGGGTCGGCGAGCTTGACGATCGGGTAGCCGACCAGCTGTCCCGGACCGTGCCAGGTGATCTTGCCGCCGCGGTCGACGTCGATCACCGGGGTGCCGTCGTCGGGGCGCTCGTCCGGCTGGGTGCGCTTGCCCGCGGTGTAGACCGAGGGGTGCTCCAGCAGCAGCAGGGTGTCGGCACCGGCCTCGTCGGCGCGGGCCGCGGCGAGGTCGCGCTGCAGGTCCCAGGCGGCGAGGTAGTCGATCGTGCCGACCTCGCGCACGACCACCGGGTGGGCGTCGGCGCGGCAGGAGGTGTCCCGTGTGCTCACGTCCCCGACCCTACGCCGGACGGGCGCGCGGGGAGCAGCCGCAGGGCGGCGGCGGTGAGCAGCCCCGCACCGACCACGCCGAGTGTCGCGCCGAACACGTCGGTGAGCCAGTGCACGTCCAGCACGACCCGGCAGACCGCGGCGAGCACAACGGCCACCGACGCGCAGAACACCACCAACTTCACCCGCTCACGCGCCAACCACGCGCACAGCACGACAGCGGTGAACCCGACCGAGGCCACGGACACGACGTGCCCGCTCGGGAAGCTGAAGTCCGGGTAGTCCCGCGGCCGTGCCCGCTCGAAGAACGGTTTGACCAGCGACACCGCCCGGCACACGGCGAGCAGGAGCACGCAGCGCAGCAGGAGCCCCATGCGCCCCGGTCTGGACCTCTGGAGCAGGGCCCACGCGATCAGCACCAGCGCCGCCACCGCGGGCAGCACCGGACCGAGCACGAGACTGCCCGCGTACGCGATGTCACCGGGCGCGCCGTGCCAGTCGGCGCCGAGCGTCCCTGCCACCGCCTGGTCGATGCCGGGGGCGGCGTCGGAAACGGCCCGGCCGAGCATGAGGAAAGCGGCCAGGAGGATCACGCCGAGGGTGGCGTGGAACTTCACCGCGCCTCGGTGTCGGCCAGCGCCCGGTCGACGGCGTGGAAGCGGAAGGTGAAGTCGTTGTCCGCCAGGACCTTAGGCACGACCTGCTGGCTGCGCAGCACCTCGTCGGCGAGCTCACCGGACGCGATCTTGAGCAGGGGGCGGGGCATCGGGAAGGGGGTGAGGCGGAACTTGGTCTTGGCGAGGGCGCGGGCGAACTCGGCGTTGGTGGCGGGGGTGGGGCCGACGAGGTTGACCGGGCCGCGGATGTCGTGGCGCAGCAGGAAGGCGACGGCGCGGACGTGGTCGTGGAGGTGGATCCACGGCATGTACTGGGAACCGTCGCCGAAGCGGAAGCCGAGTCCGAAGTAGAACAACGGCCGCAACCTGCCCATGAGCCCGCCGCGCCGGGACAGCACCTGGCCGGAGCGCAGGTGGACGACCCGCGCGTCACCTGCCGGCTCGGTCGCGGCTTCCCACCGCGCGCACAGCTCGGCCAGGAACCCCTCGCCCCGGTCCGCCGACTCGTCCGCGGGCCCGTTGGTGTCGCCGTAGTAGCCGACGGCCGATCCATTGAGGAGCACGGGCACCCCGTGCTTGGCGACCGCCGCCGCGAGCACCTCGGTCGGCTCGACGCGGGAGTCGAGCAGCACCTGCTTGCGCGCGTGGCTCCACCGCCGATCACCGATCCCGGCCCCGCAGAGGTTGACCACGGCGTCCACCCCGTCGAACGCCCCGTCATCGATCACCCCGGCGGGCGGATCCCAAGACCGCTCATCCGGTCCCTGCGCGGGACGCCGGACCAACCGCAACACCTCGTCCCCGTCCCCCCGCAACCGCTCAACCAGAGCGGTCCCCAACAACCCGGACGACCCAGCAACGAGTACACGCATGCCCCGATCGTCCCGAACATCCCGGCCCACCGCACGTTCGAGTGATCACCGACCAGTGTTGGTTGCCCACCTGTCTGCCGTGGACAACCGGCCCGAAAGCGCGGAGGGGCCGCCCGGAATCGGGCGGCCCCTCCGAAAGGGCGCTGGACTACAGGCCGAGGTCGCCCTCGAAGGCGCCTTCCTCCAGGCGGTTCTTGACCGCCGACAGGAAGCGACCCGCGTCGGCGCCGTCGATGAGGCGGTGGTCATAGGTCAGGGCCAGGTAGACCATCGAGCGGATGGCGATGGTGTCGTCGCCGCCCGCGTCGGTGACCACGACCGGGCGCTTGACGACCAGGCCGACACCGAGGATCGCCACCTGCGGCAGCTGGATGATCGGGGTGTCGAACAGCGCGCCCTGGCTGCCGAGGTTGGTCAGGTTGAAGGTGGCGCCGAACAGCTCGTCCGGGGTGACCTTGTTGGCCCTGGTCCGCTCGGCCAGGTCGGTGATCTTGTGCGCCAGCCCCGAGATGCTCAGGTCGCCCGCGTCCCGGATGGCCGGGGTGAGCAGGCCGCGGTCGGTGTCCACGGCGATGCCCAGGTGCTCGGCGCCGTGGTAGGTGACCTCGTTGGTCTCGTCGTTGATCGACGCGTTGAGCTTGGGGTGCTGCTTGAGGGCCTCGACGGCGGCCTTGGCGAAGAACGGCAGGAACGTCAGCTTGACGCCCTCGCGCTGCTCGAACGCCGACTTCGACTTGGCCCGCAGCTTGGCGATGCGGGTGACGTCGACCTCGATGACCTGGGTCAGCTGGGCCGCGGTCTGCAGCGACTCGACCATGCGCCGCGACACCGTCTGGCGCAGGCGGGTCAGCTTCTGGGTGGTGCCGCGCAGCGAGGTGTCCGCGGTGGGCGCCGGGGTGGCGGCCTTGGCGGGCGCGGCGGCAGCGGCGGCGGGCTGCGGGGCCGGGGCCTTCTTGGCCTCGGCGGCGGCCAGCACGTCCTGCTTGCGGATCCGACCACCGACACCGGTACCGGCCAGCGACGCCAGGTCGATGCCGTTCTCGGCGGCCAGCTTGCGCACCAGCGGCGTCACGTACGGCGCGCTGCCGTCGCGCGGGGCCTCCTGGCGCGACGCGGCGGCGGGCGCGGGCTGAGCGGGCGCCGGCTGGGCGGGCGCGGGAGCCGCCTTGGGCTCCTCCCGCACCGGCTCCGGCTTCGGCTGCTCCTTGACCGGCTCCGGCTCCTTGACCGGCTCCGGCTCCTTGACGGGCTCCGGGGCCTTCGCCGGGGCCGCGTTCGCGTCGCCGATGACCGCGAGCTTGCCGCCGACCTCGACGGTCTCGTCCTCGCCCGCGGAGATCTCCAGCAGCGTGCCCGCCACCGGCGAGGGGATCTCGGTGTCGACCTTGTCAGTGGACACCTCCAGCAGCGCCTCGTCGACCTCGACCGAGTCGCCGACCTGCTTGAGCCAGCGCGTGACGGTGCCCTCGGTGACGCTCTCGCCCAGCGCGGGCATCGTCACCTCGGTGCCCTCGGCCGACCCGCCCGACGGCGCGGGCGCCGCCTGCTCCTGGACCGGCTCGGGCTCGGGTTCCGGCTCCGGCTCGGCCTCCTGCTGGGCGGGCGCGCCGCCGCCCGCGGAGTCACCGGAGCCGTCGCCGATGATCGCCAGCTCGGCGCCGACCGCGACGGTCTCGTCCTCCTGCGCGACGATCTTCTGCAGGACGCCCGCGGCGGGCGACGGGATCTCGGTGTCGACCTTGTCCGTGGACACCTCCAGCAACGGCTCGTCGACCTCGACGGTGTCGCCCTCCTGCTTGAGCCAGCGGGTGACGGTGCCCTCGGTGACGCTCTCACCGAGGGCGGGCATCTCAACGGAGAACGCCATGGTGTTTCAGACTCCTCGTGCTTTGCTGCTTGGCTGACTGAGGTTGGGGCTGGGCTTTCCTTGGCCTCAGCCGTGCACGTGCAGGGGCTTGCCCGCGAGGGCGAGGAACGCCTCGCCGAGGGACTCGTTCTGCGTCGGGTGGGCGTGGATGAGCGGGGCGACGTCCTCCGGGTACGCCTCCCAGCTGTAGATCAGCTGCGCCTCGCCGATCAGCTCGCCGACCCGCTCGCCGACCAGCGTGATGCCGACCACGGGGCCGTCCGGCGCCCGGACCAGCTTCACGCCGCCGTTGGTCTTGAGGATCTGGCTCTTGCCGTTGCCGGAGAGCGCGTAGACCAGGGTCTCCGCCGCGCCGTACTTCTCCTTGGCCTGGGCCTCGGTGAGGCCGACCGAGGCGACCTCGGGCTTGCAGTAGGTGACCTTGGGGATGCCGGTCTCGTCGATGACCTTCGGGTCCAGGCCCGCGATGTCCTCGGCGATGAAGATGCCCTGCTGGAAGCCGCGGTGCGCGAGCTGCAGGCCGGGTACCAGGTCGCCGACGGCGTAGACGCCGGGCAGGTTCGTGCGCAGCCGCTCGTCGGTGAGGACGAAGCCGCGGTCCATGGTCAGACCGGCTTCCTCGTAGCCGTGGCCCGCGCTGTTGGGGCCGCGGCCGACCGCGACGAGCAGCAGGTCGGCGTCGAAGGTCTCGCCGGACTCGAGGGAGACGGTGACGGACTTGTCGTCCTGGGTGGCGCCGGTGAACCGGACCCCGGTCTTGAACTTGATGCCGCGCTTGCGGAAGGCGCGCTCGAGCTGTTTGGAGGCCCACTCGTCCTCCAGCGGCACCAGCCGGGGCAGCGCCTCGACGATGGTGACCTCGGCGCCGAAGGAGCGCCACACGCTGGCGAACTCCACGCCGATCACGCCGCCGCCGAGCACGACGACCTTCTCGGGCACGTAGTCGAGGTTGAGCGCCTGGTCGCTGGTGATGATCCGGCCGCCGATGTCGAGGCCGGGCAGCGTGCGCGCGTACGAGCCGGTGGCGAGGACCACGTTCTTGCCGGTGTAGCGGGTGCCGTCGACCTCGACGGAGTTCGGGCCGACGAAGCGGCCCGCGCCCTCCACCACGGTGACCCCGTTGGCCTTGAACAGGCCCTGCAAGCCCTTGTACAGACCGCCGACGACGCCGTCCTTGTAGGAGTTGACGCCGTTGATGTCGATGCCCTCCAGGGAGGACTTCACCCCGAACTGGTCGCCCTCGCGCGCGTTGTCCGCGACCTCGGCGGCGTGCAGCAGCGCCTTGGTCGGGATGCAGCCGCGGTGCAGGCAGGTGCCGCCGACCTTGTCCTTCTCCACCAGGATGACCGAAAGTCCGAGCTCAGCGGCGCGGAACGCGCACGCGTAGCCACCGGACCCGCCTCCCAGGATCACGAGGTCAGCGGAGGTGTTGGGCACGGGTACTCCTCGACGAGCGGCAGCGGTGTTTTTCCCGGTGGCGGGCGCGGTCGCGGCCCCGCCTGCCACCACTGGACATCTTGTCACTACGGTCACCACGCCTGCGAGGTGGCCGGTGTCTCCTAACCACCTGTTCGTGTTACTCACGAGTACCCCAATGGGGTTGCGGGACAATGGTCACGGCTGACCCGATTTCCGGAGGTGGCGCAGGGTGGGGCTGTTCGATCGGCTACGCGGCAAGCGCAAACCCGGCACCCTGCGCGGTGCCACGAAGCAGGACACCAGCCACCTCGACGAGTGGGCGTCGTCGCGCACCGGCGTGGAGGCCTACGTCGAACCGCGGACGAATGTGACCGATACAACCGTCGTCCTGGTCGCCCACGACGGCGAGTGGACCCGCCGCCGCATCAGCGACTTCGACGCGGCCATGGACTTCGGCCGCAAGCGCAGCATCCCGGTCTACGAGGTCGCCCGGGTCGGCTACCCCAAGCGCATGCGCGACTACATGGCGCGCCAGAAGCGCGAGGGCCGGGCCTGACCCGCGCACCTCCGCCGAGCGCAGCCCGACCACTCCCCCGGACACTCCACGCCCGGCACCCGCGCCGTTCCCGGCACCACCTCGGGCCCGCCGCACCGGCAGGCCAGGCACCACTTCCACGTTCGGCCCGCGCCGCGATCACGCCCGCCTCCGCACCATCGCCGCCCGCACCCGGCGCGACCCCGCACCAGGCTCACCGCCGCCACACCCGCCTCGACGGCACCGGGCTCCGCGCCTGCCTGGACGGACCCGCTGCTCAGCGACGGAGCGCCCCCGCGACCACAGCGGCGTGCTGGACGTGGATGGCGTCAGCGCCCGCTCGGACACGCTCCTCGACGGGGCCGCGAGCGCCGTCGATCAAGTCAACCCCACCACGGCACGCGCCCACTCGACGCCCGGCCACCCCACACCGCCACCCGACGCCGCCCGCACCGATCCCACCATTCTCAAAGACCACACAGCCCCGCCCACACAGCCCCGCCCACACAGCCCCGCCCACACAGCCCCGCCCACACAGCCCCGCCCACACAGCCCC
>NZ_PTIX01000043.1 GCF_002934265.1 Actinokineospora auranticolor | reverse complement strand
CCGAGAGAAACTCCTCCTTGATCCCGCCAAAACCGTCTCCTTCCAGAGAACCCAATTCTACTTGGTCCACTGTCCGGAAACTTCGAAGCACCTCATGGTTTTGTCGGTCCTCTTCGCTGGGATTGGTAGTGGGGGCCGGAGGCGTGCGTAGATCATCTTTGTGCTGCGGGGTGCCGGTTGGCGGCGTGGCCGGGTTGATCGGTCCGGCTGTTCGCGGAAAAAATGTGGGGCCTCGATCGAGTGAACTTGCTTTGCGCGGGGCCCCTACGAACCTGCGGTGGGGAAGAGCGGTGGGAGGGGCAAGCCCACCCCACCCGCGGGAGAGCTTGGCAGGCTCGTCCCCCCACGCAAAGCAAGTCCACCCAATCACGGCGCATGGCGGGGGCGCGTTGCGTTCTGTGCGGGTTGGGATCCTGCGGCGGTTTCCGGGATGGTCGGGAAGAAGCCGGAACAGCCGGAGCGATGTGGCAGGAGCACTTTGCGTTGGGTACGGGCTGGGCTCAAGCGGCGGTTTCCAGGGTGGCCGGGAAGAAGCCGCAACGGCCCGAACCATGTGACAGAAGCACATGCGTTGAGTGCGGGCTGGGCTCAAGCGGCGGTTTCCAGGGTGGCGGGGAGGAAGCCGGAACGGTCGGAGCGATGTGGTGGGAGCACGCCACGTTGAGCGGGCTGGACTCATGCGGTGGTTGTGGGGAAGACCGGTGTAGCCGCGTCATGTCAGGCATGGGCCGGGGACCGGGCGGCGGTTGAGAGGTAGGGCGGGCCGGGGAACCTTGCGCCGGCGGGCAAAGCGGGCAAGAGGTTGGGGCGCTTGCGCGGGGACCGTGCTCGTTGGTCTGCGGTCCGGCAAATCGCGGCGCGTTCGCGGTTGGCTGTGGCTTGCCCGCGCCCGGCGCGGGCAAGCCACTGCGGGACTAGCCGACGAAGTGGAAGGTTTCCGGGTCTGGGCCGACGCGCTTGGCGGTTTCCAGAGTGGCGATGGTGGCGAGGTCTTCGGTGTCCAGTTCGAAGTCGAAGATCTCGATGTTGCTCTTGATGCGTTCCGGGGTCACCGACTTCGGGATGACGATGTTCCCCAGCTGCACGTGCCACCGCAGGATCACCTGGGCCGCCGACTTCCCGTGCTTCTCCCCCACCTTCGCCAGCGACGCGTCGCCCAGCAGGTTGCCCTGGGCCAGGGGGCTCCAGGCTTCCGTGGCGATGCCGTGCTCCGCGTGGAACTCGCGCAGTTCCGGCTGGGGCAGTTGCGGGTGCAGCTCGATCTGGTTCACCGACGGCACGACGCCCGTCTCGTCCAGCAGGCGCTGGAGGTGGGCGACCGAGAAGTTGGAGACGCCGATGGAGCGGGCCTTGCCGTCGGCCTTGATCCGCTCCAGGGCACGCCAGGTGTCCACATAGGTGTCGTTGTTGGGCATGGGCCAGTGGATGAGGTACAGGTCCACGTGGTCCAAGCCGAGCTTCTCCAGGCTGGCGTCCACGGCGCGCAGCGTGGAGTCGTAGCCCTGGTCGGCGTTCCACAGCTTGGTCGTCACGTGCAGCGCCGACCGCTGGAGGCCCGCGGCCGCCACGGCGCGGCCGGTGCCGCGCTCGTTGCCGTAGATGGCTGCCGTGTCGATCGCGCGGTAGCCCGCCTCCAGCGCGGTGGCCACGGCCGCGGTGACCTCGTCGTCCGGGACCTGCCAGACACCGAAGCCCACCTGGGGGATCGTGGTGCCGTCGTTGAGCTTGACGTCGGGAACGGTAGACATGGGACAGACGCTACGCGTTGTGGCCCGTCCCCGAACATGAGGGACGGGCCACAACGGGGACTAGCTGTACGCCTCGAGCGGCGGGCAGGAGCAGACCAGGTTCCGGTCGCCCTTCGCGCCGTCGATGCGGCGCACCGGGGGCCAGATCTTCGGCGCGGACGTGCCCGCCGGGAACACCGCTTCCTCGCGGGAATACGGGTGGTCCCACTTGCCCGCGATGGACGCCGCCGTGTGCGGGGCGTTGACCAGCGGGTTGTCGTCCTTGGGCCACTCCCCCGCCGCGAGCCGGTCGATCTCGCCGCGGATGGCGACCATGGCCGCGACGAACCGGTCGATCTCGGCCAGGTCCTCGCTCTCGGTCGGCTCGACCATCAGCGTCCCGGCGACCGGGAACGACATGGTCGGTGCGTGCAGGCCGTAATCGGCGAGGCGCTTGGCCACGTCGTCGACGGTCACGCCCGTGGCCTTGGTGATGGGCCGCAGGTCCAGGATGCACTCGTGGGCGACGAAACCGCCCGCACCGGCGTAGAGCACCGGGAAGTGCTCATCCAGCCGCCGGGCGACGTAGTTGGCCGCCGCGACGGCGGTCAGCGTGGCGCGGCGCAGGCCGTCGGCCCCCATCATCCGCACGTACGCCCACGAGATCGGCAGGATCGATGCGCTGCCCCACGGCGCCGCGCTGATCGGGCCGACACCGGTCTCCGGGCCCGCCGCGGGCTGGAGCGGGTGGTTGGGCAGGAACGGCGCCAGGTGCGCGCGCACCCCGATCGGGCCGACGCCCGGGCCGCCGCCGCCGTGCGGGATGCAGAAGGTCTTGTGCAGGTTCAGGTGCGACACGTCCGACCCGAACTTGCCGTACCGGGCCAAGCCGATGAGCGCGTTGAGGTTCGCGCCGTCGACGTACACCTGGCCGCCCGCGTCGTGCACCAGCGCGCACACCTCGCGCACGGTGTCCTCGTAGACGCCGTGCGTGGACGGGTAGGTGATCATGATCGCGGCGAGGTCGTCGCGGTGCTCGTCGACCTTCTTGCGCAGGTCGGCCAGATCGATGTTGCCCGAGTCGTCGCACGCCACCACGAAGACCCGCATGCCCGCCATGACCGCGCTGGCCGCGTTCGTGCCGTGTGCGCTCGACGGGATCAGGCAGACGTCGCGCTCGCCGTGGCCCTGGGAGCGGTGGTAGGCGCGGATGGCCAGCAGACCGGCGAACTCGCCCTGGCTGCCCGCGTTCGGCTGGAGGCTGACCGCGTCGTACCCGGTCAGCTTCGCCAGCCACGACTCCAGGTCGCGGACGACGGTCAGGATGCCCTCGGCGTCCTCGACCGGCGCGAACGGGTGCAGGTCGGCGAAGGCGGGCCAGGTGATCGGCTCCATCTCCGCGGTCGCGTTGAGCTTCATCGTGCACGAGCCCAGCGGGATCATGCTGCGGTCCAGCGCGACGTCCTTGTCCGACAGGGACCGCAGGTAGCGCAGCAGCGCGGTCTCCGAGCGGTGCGTGGCGAACACCGGGTGGGTCATGAACTCCGAGGTCCGCACCAGGTCGGCGGGCAGCGCGTCGGCGGTCTCGGCGTCCAAGGCGTCGACGTCACCCGCCACCCCGAACGCCTGCCACACGGCGGCGAGGTGCGCGCGGACGGTGGTCTCGTCGGTCGCGATGCCCACGTGGTCGTCGTCGGCCAAGCGCAGGTTGACGCCCAGCTCGCGGGCCGCCGCCACGACCTCGCCGGCCCGGCCGGGGACGCGGGCGAGCACGGTGTCGAAGAACGCGGACCCCACCACCTCGACCCCGCCCCGGCGCAGCCCCTCGGCCAGCACGACGGCCATCCGGTGCGTGCGGGTCGCGATCGACCGCAGCCCCTCCGGGCCGTGGTAGACGCCGTACATCGACGCGACGACGGCCAGCAGCACCTGCGCGGTGCAGATGTTCGACGTGGCCTTCTCGCGGCGGATGTGCTGCTCGCGGGTCTGCAACGCCAACCGGTACGCGGGCTTGCCGTCGGCGTCGGTGCTGACCCCGACCAGGCGGCCCGGCAGCTGCCGCTCCAGGCCCTTGGCGACGGCCATGTACCCGGCGTGCGGGCCGCCGAAGCCCATCGGCACGCCGAAGCGCTGGGTGGTGCCGACGACGACGTCCGCGCCGATCTCGCCGGGCGCGCGCAGCAGCGTCAGCCCCAGCAGGTCGGCGGTGACCGCGACCTTGGCGTCACGGCCGTGCGCCTCGCGGATCAGCTCCGCGTGGTCGCGCACCGCGCCGGAGGCACCCGGGTAGGCCAGCAGGACGCCGAAGAAGTCGTCCAGCGGCAGGCCCTCGGCCAGGTCGGCCAGCACGACCTCGATGCCGAGCGGCTCGGCGCGGGTCTGGATGACGGCCACGGTCTGCGGGAAGGTGTCGGCGTCGACGACGAACCGGTTCGACTTGGACCGGCCCGCGCGGCGCAGCAGCGTCATCGCCTCGGCCGCGGCGGTGGACTCGTCCAGCATCGACGCGTTGGCCGTGGGCAACCCGGCCAGGTCGGCGACCATGGTCTGGAAGTTGAGCAGCGCCTCCAGCCTGCCCTGGCTGATCTCCGGCTGGTACGGGGTGTAGGCGGTGTACCAGGCGGGGCTCTCCAGCACGTTGCGCCGGATCACCGGCGGGGTGTGCGTGCCGTGGTAGCCCAGGCCGATCATCTGGGTCAGCACGCGGTTGCGGCCCGCCAGGTCGCGCAGCTCGGCGAGGGCCTCGACCTCGGTGGCCGGGGCGGGCAGGTCGATGGCCAGGTCGCGCTCGCGGATCGAGTCCGGGACGGCGTGCTGGGCCAGCTCCTCCAGCGACCCGACGCCGATGACGTCGAGGATCCGGGCCAGCTCGGCCGGGCGGGGGCCGACGTGCCGGTCGGCGAAGGGGGTGCCGTGCTCAAGGGCGGCGAGCGGGATGCGGTCAGCGGTCATCGGGCGGAGCTCCTCGGCGTCACAGGGGTCGGGCCGGGACGGACTCACGTCCGCCAGCCCTCCCCCTCTGTCCGTGCCCGACAACCCGGGCGCCTGAGAGCTTCGTCCGGGCGCGCCGGACTTGCACCTTCGGCGGGGCGCCCCGGCGGTGGCCGGCTTGCCCGCTTTCCAGAGGCGTCTCACCCGCGCGGTCCGTTTGCCTGAGAGGTTCCGGGGAGGATTTGCTCCTTCGGCGCCGTCCCGGTCCGGGTGGACCGGGCGGACTCTCCCGCGTGGGTTCAGCGACGCCCGGCGAGTCTAACCCGATCCGGTGATAACTCGATTGCGAGCGAGGTCGCACCCCGGGTGCACTCTGCAGATCATGGACACCACCGCCGTGCGCGCCGCCTTCGACGACCAGCTGCGGCGGCACCTGCCCGCCTCCGACGCGGGCACGGTCGTCCAGCTGACTGCCGCGCTCACCCGGCACCTCGGCTCGACACCGGACTACTTCTCCGGGGTGGTCTGGTCCGACCTGGACGAGCGGACCGCCGACGCGGCGATCGCGGACGCGGTGGCCTGGTTCCGGTCCCTGGACGACGGCGAGTGGAAGTACTACGGCCACGACACCCCCGTCGACCTGCCCGCGCGCCTGGTGGCCGCCGGTCTGCGGGCGGGGCCCGCCGAGGCGGTGATGGTGGCCGAGGCCGCCGAGGTGCCGGTGTTCGAGCCGCCCGCGGGAGTGCGGCTGGTCGACGTGCGCGACCCGGACGACGTGGACCGCGTGGTGGTGGCGCACAACCGGGCGTTCGGCGCGGAGTTCCCCCGGCTGGGGCGGCGGCTGCGGGAGGTGCTGGCGCAGACCCCGGAGTTGCTCGACCTGGTGGTGGCCGTCGCGGACGGCGAGCCGGTGTGCGGCGCCCGGACCGAGTACGTGCCGGGTACCGACTTCGCGACCCTGTGGGGCGGCGGGACCGTCCCCGAGTGGCGGGGACGCGGGATCTACCGGGCCCTGGTGAGCCACCGGGCGCGGCTGGCAGAGGCGCGGGGCGCCCGGTACCTCCAGGTCGACGCACTCCCGACCAGCGAACCGATCCTGCGCCGCGTCGGTTTCACCCGCATCACCACGACCACGCCTTACACGCTCTGACCAGGCGCTATCCCGCGACGCGCGGGGCCAGCCCGCCCACGATGAGCGACAGCCCCGCCTCGAAGGCCGACTCGTGATCGATGCTCGGCACATCGGCCGGTAGGTCCTGGCTCTCGCCGGGACTCGCCTGCTCCTCCAGGACGCTGCCGACCGTGAAGCGACTGGCGGTCAGCATCGCCAGCTGAGCCTCCCGCTCGGGCACGCCGGAGTCGACGAGGAATGCCATCTTGTGCCGGATCCGGTCGAGGTCGGCGGTGGGCGGGGCGCCCGCGTGCAGGCGCGCGCCGTCGCGGCGCAGGAGCAGGGTGCGCCGGAAGCCGCGGGTGTTCGCCAGGAACCAGTCGCGCCAGTCGTCCCCGGCCGTCGGCAGCGGTTCGGCGGCGTGGGGCGCCATCGCGGCCTGGGCCATGGCGGCCAAGAGGTCCTTCTTGGTGCGGAAGTGCCAGTACAGCGACGGCTGCTCCACCCCCAGCCGCTGCGCCAGCCGCCGGGTGCTGACGGCGTCCAGGCCGACCTCGTCGAGCAGGTCGAGCGCCTCGGCCACCACGACCTCGCGGTTCATCTTCGCCACGTTGACAACCTATCGCTGATAGGTGACCCTGGAGAAGAACCTTTCACTGATAGATTTTGGGGTGATGAGCATGCCGGGGGTTTCGGGTACGACATCTCTGCGGGTCCTCGTCGCGGGCGGCGGGATCGCGGGGCAGGCGGTGGCCTTCTGGCTCGCCCGGGGCGGGCACCGGGTGACCGCCGTCGAACGCTCCCCCGCGCTGCGGGCCACCGGCGCCCAGGTCGACCTGCGGGGTCAGGGCATCGAGGCCGTCCGGCGGATGGGGTTGCTCGACGACGTCCGGGCCAAGCTGGTGGACGAGAAGGGTGTCGCCTTCGTCGACGCCCGGGGCAAGGCCAAGGCGACGATCATGGCCAACACCTCCGGGCGGGGCCGCCAGACGCTGACGTCGGAGTACGAGATCATGCGCGGCGACCTGGTCCGCATCCTCAACGACGCGACCAGGCACGACGTCGAGTACGTCTTCGGCAAGGGCGTCGAGGGGTTCGAGCAGGACGAGCGCGAGGTCGTCGCGCGCTTCTCCGACGGCACGTCCGGCACCTTCGACCTGCTGATCGGCGCCGACGGGCAGGGCTCGCGCATCCGCCGGGCGATCCTGCCCGCGGGCTCGGACCCGTACCGGCGGCTCGGCATCCACATGGCGTACTGGTTCGTCCCGCGCGTCGAGTCCGACGGTGACATCCGGGACACCTACCTGGTGCCGGGCGGCCGCCAGATCATGCGCCGCAGCCACAGCCCGGCCGAGACCCAGGTCTACTTCGTGCTGCGCGAGGAGTCCGAGGCGGCGTCGGCGATCCACCGGGCGCCGGTCGAGCGGCAGCGGGAGTTCTGGGCGGGCAGGTTCCGCGGCGCCGGGTGGCAGACGGAGCGCTTCGTCGAGGGCATGCGGAGCAGCCCGTTCTTCTACTCCCAGGAGGTCGTGCAGGTGCGTACCGACACCTGGTCGCGGGGCCGCGTGGTCTTGGTCGGGGACGCCGCGCACTGCGCCTCCCCCTACAGCGGCATGGGGGTCTCCGGCGGCTTGGTCGGCGCCCACGTGCTGGCCGCCGAGATCAACCGGTGCCCGGACGACCTGCCGACCGCGCTGGCGAACTACGACACCGCGCTGCGGCCCTTCGTCGACGAGATCCAGGCCGAGGTGAATCCGCGCCTGCTGCGCCTGGGCTTGCCGGTGTCCCGGTTCGCGGTCAACGCCTTCCAGGCGGTCACCGCACTGGCGTGCTTCTTGCGCGTCCCCGACCTGGTCGCCCGCTGGTCGACGGACGATCGCGGTGGCGACTGGCGACTCCCCGCGAGCCCCGCCCCGCTGGGTGTCGGTCGTTCGACGGCGGGCTAGCCCGCGTTGCGGGCCTTGCGGCGCTGGGTGAGTTCGTCGTCGGCGGGCGGGGGGATCTCGACGCCGTCGGCGCGTTCGGCGGGGAACTCGTGGATGGTGCCGGTGATCTCGCGGATGGCGCCGCTGACGGCGATGCCGAACACGCCCTGGCCGCCCTGCAGCAGGTCGACGACCTCCTCCGGCGACGAGCACTCGTAGACCGTGGTGCCGTCGCTGAACAGGGTGATGTGCGCGAGGTCGCGGACGCCGCGTCTGCGCAGGTGGTCGACCGCGACGCGGATGTTCTGCAGCGACACCCCGGTGTCCAGCAGCCGCTTGACGACCTTGAGGACCAGGACGTCCTTGAACGAGTAGAGCCGCTGCGACCCCGAACCCTGGGCGCTGCGGACGGTGGGCACGACCAGCCCGGTGCGGGCCCAGTAGTCCAACTGCCGGTAGGTGATCCCGGCGATCTGGCACGCGGCGGGACCCCGGTAGCCGACGAGCTCGTCCGGCAGCGAGGCGTCCGGGAACAGCTCACCCTGCTCTGGAGTACCAGCCCCGACGGGACCTTCCTCGAACACGCCTGCCTCCCCTCGTCCGGCCACCCACAGGCCGGCGAACGAGACCGCCCGTTCCGCTCTGGGGAACCGTCGGCCGAGCGCACCGACCCCCCGCCGCTCCCGTCACGGGAGTGACGACCGGGCGATCCGCTCGTCCCTGACGGTAAGACGGGCGCGCGGGGAGGTCAACGCGACGCGCGGGTGGCGCGGGGCCGGTTACGTGTCCGCGCCGCGGAAGTCCTCCGGCGAGACCGAGTCCAGGAACTCCCGGAACTTCTCGACCTCGTCCTCCTGCTCGTCCGGGATGATCAACCCGGCCTCCTGCAGCACGGCGTCCTCGGCGTGGATGGGCACCCCGACGCGCAGCGCGAGCGCGACCGAGTCGCTGGGCCGGGCGGAGACCCGCACGTCGCCGTCGAAGACCAGCTCGGCGAAGAAGGTGCCCTCGCGCAGGTCGGTGATCCGGACCTGCTCCAGTTCGCGGCCGAGCGCGCCGATCACGTCCTTGAGCAGGTCGTGGGTCAGCGGTCGGGCGGGCCGCACGCCCTGTTGCTCGAGGGCGATGGCGGTCGCCTCCACCGATCCGATCCAGATCGGCAGGTACCGCTCTCCCTCGGTCTCACGCAGCAACAAGATCGGCTGGTTGCCGGGCAACTCCACCCGTACTCCCACGACGCGCATCTCGCTCATCGGGCTCGCCTCCCTCCGCTCGCTGGGGCCTCGGCGTCCCGTCCCCTCGAGGATCGCTCATCGCCTACATCGACGCTACCCGCCATCCGGCCCCCACGCCCGCCTATCCAGATCGTGATCAGATCACAATGGGCGCCCCGGCGACCACCGGACTAGCGGCCGGTGACCCCGCGCAGACCGGCGCGCACGAGTAGTGAGTGCAGGGTCAGCGCCAGGGCGGCCAGGTCGTCCGCGATCTCGTCGGCGCGGGCCCGGGCGGCGGGGTCGCGCTGCCGGTACAGGGGCGCCACGACCTGTTCGACCAGGCCGACCTCGCGGTCCGCGGCGGCCCGGAAGGCCCGCAGGTGCCGGGCCTCGATGCCGTACTCGGCCAGGCCCGCGGCGGTGCGCGCGACGGCGACCGCGTCCGGGTCGAACGCGCCGTCGGGGCGGGCCCGCAGGAGCCCGTACTGCTCCAGGTCGAGCAGGGTGTCCGCGCCGATGCCCGCGCGGTCGAGCAGGTCGGCGCGGCTGAGCGCGACCCGCCCGTCCGGGTCCGCAGGTGGTTCGGCGGGCACCGGGGGCAGGCCGCGCAGCGGGCGGGCCACCGCGGCGACCTCCCGCGGCGGGCCGCCCGGGCGGTCCAACTGCTCCTTGATCACCTTCAGCGGCAGGTAGTGGTCGCGCTGCGCCGCGAGTACGAAGCGCAGGCGCGCCACGTCCGCCTCGGTGAACCGCCGGTAGCCCGACGGCGTGCGATCCGGGCTGACCAGCCCCTCCGCCTCCAGGAAGCGGATCTTGGAGATGGTCACGTCCGGGAACTCCGGCCTCAGGTGCGCCAGCACCGCGCCGATGCTCAGCCCGGCACGCTCGGGCCGACCGGCAGCCGTCACGGCAGTCCCTAGGCCCCCGCGCCGGGGCCGGTGAGGAACACCAGGCGGAACTTGCCGATCTGCACCTCGTCGCCGCCCGCGAGCACGGCCTGGTCGACCGGCTCCCGGTTGACGTAGGTGCCGTTGAGGCTGCCCACGTCGATCACCACGAACTCCCCGCCCTCGCGGCGGAACTCCGCGTGGCGGCGGGAGACGGTGACGTCGTCGAGGAAGATGTCGCTGTCGGGGTGCCTGCCCGCGCTGGTGGTGTCGCGGTCGAGCAGGAAGCGCGACCCCGCGTTCGGGCCGCGCTTGACGACCAGCAGCGCCGATCCGGTCGGGAGGGCGTCGACGCCCGCGACCGCGGGTTCCGGGGCGGGGGCGGGTTCGCCGCCGCCCTCGGTGAGGAAGTCGGCCCGGAAGACCGAAGTCCGCTCCGGAGACTGCTCCGGCGGGACGCCGGGCCCGTCGTTGGTGCTCACCTGAGCTCTCCTCCTGCTGGTCATTTCCGCTGAACAGTTGCCAACGTACCGTGCGCGATCAGGCGCCGGACCGGTGGTCCCCCCTGCGGCGGACCGCGCGGGGCGGCGCGGAGGAAGATCGTCTCACGTTCGGCGCGGCGCGCTCACGCCGCGGTGATCGACTGGTATGCGTCCGCGTCGAGCAGGGCCTCCAGCGCGTCGGGGTCGTCGACCTCGACCTCGTAGAGCCAGCCCTCGCCGTACGGGTCGGAGTTGAGCAGGTCGGCCTGCTCGGCCACGGCGTCGTTGACGGCCACGACCTCGCCGGACACCGGCGCGTACAGGTCGGCGGTGTCGTCCGCGTCGACCTCGCCGACCGCGGCGCCGACCTCGACCCGGTCGCCGACCTCGGGTAGCCGCACGGCCGCGACCTCGCCGTACTGCTGCTGGGCGTACTCGGTGACGCCGACCCGGACGAGCACGTCGGTCTTGGTCGCCACCCACGCGTGCTCGTCGGTGTAGCGGAGTTCTTCGGGGATCACTCGCCTGCCCTCTTTCGCCGACCGGCGCCGATTGCGACCGGCCGGTGCCGATCACGGTGGCGCAGAGCTTAGGGGGCTCGACCTACCCCTGGACGGGCACCGGCGCGGGCAGTCGCAGAGCCGCCCGCGTCTGCACCACGTAGAGCAGTCCGGACCACAGGAACAGCAGTCCGCCCCAGACCACGAAGGCGTACGCGACGGGCCGCACGACGGTGGCGAAGTCGGATCCGCCCTGGGCGAAGAGCAGCAGCGGGAAGGCGTACATCAGGTTGAACGTGGCGGCCTTGCCGACGTAGGTGACCTCGGGCGGGGCGAACCCGGCCCGGCGCAGCCGCAGCAGGCACCCGGCGACCAGCAGGTCGCGGCCGATGAGCAGGGCGGCGACCCACCACGGCACTATGTCGCGCAGCACGAAGGCGACGATGGTGGCCAGCGTGTAGAGCCGGTCGGCGGCGGGGTCGAGCAGCGCGCCCAACCTGCTCATCTGGTTCAGCCAGCGGGCGATCTTGCCGTCGAGCCAGTCGCTGAGGCCGCTGAACATCAGCACGGCCAGTGCCCAGCCGTCGGCCTCGGGGCCCAGCAGCAGGTACAGGAACAGCGGCACACCGGCCAGGCGCAGGACGCTCAGCGCGTTGGGGATCGTCCACACGCGATCGGGCAGCTCTTCTACGCGCGCGGGGTCAGCCATGCCGGGAAGCCTAGGACACCCCAGGTCGCGGTCTTGCGGGCGCGGCGCCCCACTGTCCCCCAGTCGGGCGCCGCCACCCGGGTGACTAGCTCGCTAGGCGGTGCGTGGACCAGCCTTGGCGCTCCAGCGCGGCCGGGGTCATCGACCGGGGCCGCCCGAAGGCGTCGAAGCCGACCCAGTGCGCGCCGCCGCCGGTGTACTCGAGGACGAACGCGTGTCCCTGGCTCCACACCACGCTGCACGGGGCGGTGGGCAGGGTGGGGGTGGAGCCGGTGTCGTTTCTCACGGTTTCGGTGCTCATGGTCGTTACCTCCGATCCGGACGTCGGCGAGACGACGGGCCTCGTTAGCCGTTCCCCAGCGGGAAACGGGTGCGATTCCGTTGGAGGTCAGTGCGCGAACTCGTCGACCAAGGCCTCGCAGAACGCGGGCAGGTCGTCGGGCTTGCGGCTGGTGAGCAGGGTGGAAACGCCTTCGCCGCGGTCGACGACGAGCTGCTCGTCGACCCAGTCCGCGCCCGCGTTGCGCAGGTCGGTCCGCAGGCTGGGCCACGACGTGACGCGCCTGCTGCGGACCACGTCGGCCTCGACGAGGGTCCACGGGGCGTGGCAGATCGCGGCGACCGGCTTGGCGGCGTCGAAGAACGACTTGGCGAACGCGACGGCACCGGGGTCGGTGCGCAGGAAATCGGGGTTCGCCACGCCACCGGGCAGCACCAGCCCGTCGTAGTCGGCCGCGGACACCGCGTCGGCGACGCGGTCGACCGGGAAGGTGTCGGCGGGGTCGAGGTGGTTGAACGCCCGCACCTCGCCCTCCTCCGTCGACACCAGTTCCGGTTGCCCGCCCGCCTGCTCGACGGACTTCCACGGCTCGGTCAACTCGACCTGCTCGATGCCCTCCGGTGCGACCAAGAACGCGATCTTGCGGCCGGTGAGCGCTGCCATGTCGGATTCCTTCCACTCGGGTACTCCAGAGGTGTGCCCATCTCCACCGATCTCAATCACGGGCCGTGTCCCGACCCGGGCGATACCGTCGAAGTGCAGCAGGTGCCGCTGAAGGGAGACTGGCGTGGGACTGGTCGGTCGGTTGTCCGGGGTGGTGGGGGCGGCGCACGTGCTGACCGACCCGGACGTCGTCGCGGGCCACGCGGTGGACTGGACCGGTCGCTTCCGCGGCGCGGCGGGCCCGGTGGTCCGGCCCGCGAACGGCGACGAGGTCTCGCGGGTGTTGGCGGTGTGCCGCGAACTGGGTGCGGCCGTGGTGCCCCAGGGTGGCAACACGGGTCTGGTCGGCGGCGGGATCCCTTACCGCGGCGAGGTCGTGCTCAGCACGACCCGGCTGGCGGAGTTGGGGCCGGTCGACCCGGTGACCCGTCAGGTGACGGCGGGCGCGGGGGTCACGCTGGCGGCGCTGACGGCTCACGCGCGAGCGGCGGGCATGGACTTCGCCGTCGACATCGCGTCGCGGGACAGCGCGACCGTGGGCGGGATGGTGGCGACCAACGCGGGCGGGCTGAAGGTGTTGCGCTGGGGCGCGATGCGGGAGCAGGTGGTCGCGGTCGAGGCGCGGTTGGCCGACGGCCGGGTGGTCGGCCCGCACGGTCTGCCCAAGGACAGCACCGGCTACGACCTGGCGGGCGCGCTGGTGGGCAGCGAGGGCACGCTGGCGGTGATCACGTCGGCGCGGCTGCGGCTGGTGCCCGCGCTCGCCGAACGGGCCACCGCGACGCTGGCCTTCGACCGCACCGAGGACGCCGTCGCGGCCATCGGGGCGTTGCGCGCGCTGCCGTCGCTGACCTCGGTCGAGGTGTTCTTCGACGACGGCCTGCGCCTGGTGTGCGCGCACCGCCGGGTGGCGCCGCCGTTCGCGGTCGCGCACCCGGTGTACCTGCTGGTGGAGTGCGCGGCCGACGCGGACCCGACCGAGGCCCTGGGCGAGGTGGTGGCGGGCCTGGCCGGGCTGCGGGACTCGGCGTTGGCGGTGGACGAGGCGGCGCGGCGGGTGCTGTGGACGCACCGGGAGGCGCACGCGGAGGCGATCAACGCGCTGGGCCCGCCGGTCAAGCTGGACGTCGGCGTGCCGCCGGGGCGCGCGGCGGAGTTCGAGCGGGACGTGCGCGCGGTCGTGGCGGAGGCGGCGCCGGGCGCGCGGCTGGTGCTGTTCGGGCACCTCGCGGAGGGGAACTTCCACGTCAACGTCGTGGGGGTGGCGCCGGAGGCGGAGGCGGACCTGGTCGGGCGCGTGCTGGCGGCGGTCGCGCGGCGCGGCGGGACGATCTCGGCCGAGCACGGGATCGGGGTGGCCAAGGCGCCGTGGCTGGGGCTGACCCGGTCCGCGCCGGAGCGAGAGCTGTTCGCGGCGATCAAGCGGGCGTGGGACCCGACCGGGCTGCTGAACCCCGGGGTCCTGGTCGGTGTTGCCGATTCGGCAAGAGAACTCGCGCACCCGGCCGACCCGGTCGCATCATCGGTTCGTGACTGAAACCCACCCGCACCACCACGACCACTCGGCGCGGCGGCAGATGCCGGACACCGACCAGGGCACGACGGAGTTCTGGGAGGAGTTCTACGGCCAGCGCGACCAGGTCTGGTCCGGCAACCCCAACCGGCTGCTCGTGCGCGAGGTCGAGGACGAGCCCGCCGGTCGGGCGCTGGACATCGGCTGCGCCGAGGGCGGCGACGCGGTGTGGCTGGCCCGGCGCGGCTGGCGGGTGACCGCGGTGGACGTGTCCGCGACCGCGCTGGCCCGCGCCGCCCGGCACGCCGCGGAGGCGGGGGTGGCCGAGGCGATCCGGTTCGAGCGGCACGACCTGGCCGAGTCCTTCCCGGACGGTGCGTACGACCTGGTGTCCGCGCAGTACTTCCACTCCCCCGTCGCGCACGGCACCGAGCGCGCGGACGCTCTGCGCCGCGCCGCCGAGCTGGTCGCGCCGGGCGGGGTGCTGCTGATCGTCGGGCACGAGGGCTGGCCGTCGTGGCAGGAACCGCACGACTTCCACCTGCCGACGACGGCCGAGGTGCTGGAGTCGCTGGCACTGCCGGACGGCTGGCTGGTCGAGGTGCAGGAGACCGTCGAGTCGCCCGCGCACGGGCCCGACGGCGAGCACGGCACCCGCGCGGACAACGTGCTGAAGCTGCGCCGGTCAGCCCCGTAGGTCGGGGAAGTCCTCTTCGCGGTGCTCGCCGCCGGACGGTTCGGCCGCCCGGGCGCGCAGGTCGACGCGGCGGATCTTGCCGGAGATCGTCTTGGGCAACTCGGCGAACTCCAGGCGGCGGATCCGCTTGTAGGGGGCCAGGTGCGCGCGGGCGAAGGCGAGGATGTCGCGCGCGGTCGCGGCGGTCGGCTCGTGGCCCGCGGCGAGCACCACGTACGCCTTGGGCACGGCCAGCCGCAGCGGGTCGGGCGAGGGCACCACGGCGGCCTCGGCGACGGCCGGGTGCTCGAGGAGGACGCTCTCCAACTCGAACGGGGAGATGCGGTAGTCCGAGGCCTTGAAGACGTCGTCGGCGCGGCCCACGTAGGTGAGGTAGCCGTCGGCGTCGCGGGAGCCGACGTCGCCGGTGTGGTAGCGGCCGCCGCGGGTGACCTCGGCGGTGCGCTCCGGGTCGTCGGCGTAGCCGGTCAGCAGGCCGACGGGCTCGTCCGCCAGGTCGACGGCGATCTCGCCCTCGTCGGCGGGCTCGCCGGTGACCGGGTCGACCAGCACCACGGTGAACCCCGGCAGCGGCCTGCCCATCGAGCCGGGCCGCACGGGTTGGCCGGGGGTGTTGGCGACGAGCACGCTGGTCTCGGTCTGGCCGAAGCCGTCGCGGAGGGTCACGCCCCACCCCTCGGCGACGCGCTCGATCACCTCGGGGTTGAGCGGTTCGCCCGCGCCGACGGCGATCCGCGGCGGGGTCTTCAGCGCGCTCAGGTCGGACTGGATCAGCATCCGCCAGACCGTGGGCGGGGCGCAGAAGCTGGTGACGCCGCACCGGTCCATCACGGACATGAGCGCGGCGGCGTCGAAGCGCGCGTAGTTGTGGACGAAGACGGTCGCCTCGGCGTTCCAGGGGGCGAAGACGTTGCTCCACGCGTGTTTCGCCCAGCCGGGCGAGGAGATGTTGAGGTGGACGTCGCCGGGGCGCAGGCCGATCCAGTACATCGTGGACAGGTGGCCGACCGGGTAGGAGACGTGGGTGTGGCGCACCAGCTTGGGGCGGGCGGTGGTGCCGGAGGTGAAGTAGAGCAGCAGCGAGTCGCCCGCGTGGGTGACGGCGTCGGGGGTGTACTCGTCCGAGGCCTGGTCGGCGTCGGTGTAGGCGACCCAGCCGTCGACGGGGTCGCCGACGGCGACGCGCGTGTAGTCGCCGGGGACGTCGTCGAACTTGGCGGTGTCGGCGGAGCGGGCCACGACGTGCCGGGCGTTGCCGCGCTCGACCCGGTCCCGCAGGTCGGCGGGGGCGAGCAGGGTGGACGCCGGGATGATCACCGCGCCCAGCTTGATCGCGGCCAGGATCGTCTCCCACAGCTCGCCCTGGTTGCCCAGCATCAGGACCAGCCGGTCGCCGCGCGCCACGCCGAGACCGCGCAGCCAGTTGGCGACCCGCGCCGAGCGGCGGGACAACTCGGCGTAGGTCCAGCGCCGCTCGGCGCCGTCCTCCTCGACGATCCACAGCGCGACGCGCTCGGCCGTCGGCGACTCGGCGGCGACCGCGTCGAACCAGTCCAGCGCCCAGTTGAAGGTGGCGAACCGGGGCCACTCGAAGCCGTCGCGGGCGGCCCCGTAGTCGTCGCCGTACTCGACCAGGAAGTCGCGGGCGGCTCGGAAGGCGGCGGTGGCCTCGGCACTCACGTGCGGTCCCCCTCGTGGGTCGGCGGTGGTCCGAGCCTGCCCCACCGGCGATCACGCCGCCAGCCCCCCGCGCCTACCGGCCGCGGAACTCCGGCGGCCTGCGCTCCAGGAACGCCCGCACGGCCTCGCCGAGGTCGTCGCTGGGCAGGAAGGCGGCGTTCCACGCGGAGACGTAGCGCAGTCCCTCGGCGACCCGGCGCTCGCGCTCGTGGCCGAGGACGTCCTTGGTGCCCTGCACGACCAGCGGCGGGTTCACGGCGATCTCGGCGGCGGTGGCGCGCGCGGCGGCGAGGACCGCGTCCCGGTCCGGGTGCACGTCGTTGACGAGCCCGATGCGCAGGGCGCGCTCGGCGTCGATGTCGCGGCCGGTGAACGCCAGCTCGCGCAGGTGGCCCTCGCCGATGACGCCCGCGAGGCGCTGGAGGCTGCCGAGGTCGGCGACGATGGCGACCTTGACCTCGCGCAGGCTGAACTTGGCGTCGGCGCTCGCGTACCGGATGTCGGCGGCGGCGACCACGTCCAGGCCGCCGCCGATGCACCAGCCGCTGACCGCGGCGATCACGGGCTTGCGGCAGGCTGCCACGGCGGTGACGGCGTGTTGCAGTGCGCGGACCTGGTCGAGGAAGCGGGTGCGCGGGGCGGCGAGCGCGCGGTCCTCCAGCAGCTCACCCCAGGACGGCATCATGGCGGGCAGGTCGAGGCCGTACGAGAAGTGCGCGCCGCTGCCGGTCAGCACGATCGCGCGCACCTCCGGGTCGGCGTCGAGGTCGGCGAACACCTCCGGCAACTCGCGCCAGAAATCCGGGCCGAGCGCGTTGCCCTTGCCGGGGCCCAGCAGCGTCACCTCCGCCACGAAATCGGCGATCCGCACGTCCAGCGACACCAGTTCCTCGGTCATACCGTGATATTACTTGTGGGTAACCGATGGCCTGGTGCGGCCCGGTTCCCCCGATCGTGTGGCCCCGCGTTGCCCGGATCGGGCGGGTGACCGGGGTAGGTTCCTCGCCAGCCGGGTAGCAAGGGAGAGCAGATGGCGGACCAGAGCGTGATGTCCACGCCGATCTTCGACGAGTTGCTGCGCGAGATGACCGAGAGCGCGGCGGCCGAGGCCAAGGCGGAGGAGGCCGGGACGCCGACCCCGCCCGCACAGCCCAGCCAGGGCGGACGGCGCCGGGCCCGCGCCAACTGAGCCCGCCACGCCCCCGGCGTGCGGCAGCGCTCCCATCCCCGCGGCGTCCCCGCGCGCGGTGCCAAGCCATTTGACACGGTTGGTCCGCATTCAGAGACTCGCTGTATGGACATGGGGGATTCACGCTCGACCTTGCACGGGATGCGCGCGCTCGCGCACCCGCTGCGGATGCGAATTCTGTCCTTGGTCACCGATCGCGCGATGAGCGCGGCCGAGGTGGCCAGGGAGCTCGGCGACAGCCAACCCAACATCAGCTACCACCTGCGCAAGCTCGCTGATGCCGGGTTGGTCGGGATCGTCGAGGAGGTGGCGATCCGCGGCGGGATCGCCAAGCGCTACCGCCACGACCCGCCCGCGGTCGCCGCGCCGCGCGGCCCGGACGAGGAGACGATGCTGGCCAGGGCGCTGGCCGCCGGGCTCGGGACGCGGACCGCGCAGCGCAAGCGCGGGCCGTCCGAGACGTTGACCGACGCCGAGCTGTGGGTCGACCCGCAGGTGTGGCAGGACCTGGTGGAACACGTCCGGAGCCTGAGCCTGCGGTTGCACGACGCGGCCCAACCGCCGCGCACCCCGGGCACGGTCCGGGTCAGCACCACCATCTCGATGTTCGAGATGGACTGCCGGTGACCTCGGCCGGGATGTTCGTCCCGCTGCGCGAGCCCATGTTCCGCCGTCTCGTCCTCGGTCGGGTCACCACCTACACCGCCAACGCCGTCGCGCCGGTCGCGCTGGCGTTCGCGGTGCTGGACCTGACCGGCTCGGTCGCGATGCTCGGACTGGTGGTCGGCGCGCGCTCGATCACCAACGTGGCGCTCCTGCTGCTGGGCGGCGTCCTGGCCGACCGGCTGCCCCGCGGGGTCATCCTGCAGGGCGCGAGCCTGGCCGCGGCCGCCTCCCAGGCGGCCGCGGCGGCGGCGGTGCTCCTGGGGTTCGCCTCGGTGCCGCTGCTCATCGTGCTGAGCGTGGTCAACGGCGCGGTCTCGGCCGCGTCGTTGCCCGCCGCCTCGGCGCTGACACCGCAGACCGTGCCGCCGTCCCTGCTCCGCCAGGCCAACGCCCTGGCGCGAGTGGGGACCAACACGGCGATGATCGCGGGCGCCTCGCTGGGCGGCATGCTGGCGGCCTTGCGCGGCCCCGGCTGGGCCATGGTGGGCACGGCGGTGGTGTTCCTGCTCGCGGCGTTCTTCTACGCGCGGGTCGACGCGCCGGAGATCGCGGCGTCCGAGCCCACCCGGCCGCTGAAGGACCTGCGGGTCGGGTGGTCGGAGTTCGCGTCGCGCACGTGGCTGTGGTCGGTCGTGGTGGCGTTCATGGTCGTCAACGCGGCGGTGGTGGGCGGCATCCAGGTGCTCGGACCGTCCATCGCGGACGCCACGTTCGGCAGGCTGGCGTGGGGTTTCATCCTGGGCGCGCAGACCATCGGGGCGCTCGTCGGCGGGGTCGTGGCCAGCCGCTGGCAGCCGCGGCGGGCGCTGCTGTACGGGACGGCGCTGGTGGGCGTCGAGGCCGTCCCGCTGCTGGTCCTGGCGCACGCGCCGGAGGTCGTGCTGCTGCTGGTCATCATGTTCCTGGGCGGGATGGCGATCGAGCAGTTCGGCATCGCCTGGGACGTCTCGTTGCAGGAGAACATCCCCCAGGACCGCCTCGCCCGGGTCTACTCCTACGACGCGGTGGGGTCGTTCGTGGCCATCCCGATCGGGGAGATCGCGGTCGGACCGCTGGCCAACCACTTCGGCACGGCGGCAACGCTGACGGCACTGGCCATCCTGGTCGTGGTGGCCACCACGGGGGCTTCCGCGACCCCCAGCATCCGGGCTCTCCGCCGCCTGGACCAGCCGGTCACCGCGTAGTTCAGCAGGTCGCGTCCGGTTCCACGCAGACCGAGTCGGCGGGCGCGTTCGTCGCCAGCTTGCGCAACAACTCCCTGAGGGTCGCCCGCTCCCGCGCGGCCAAGGGCGCGAGAACCTCGTCCTCGACCCGCCGCAACGCCTCGACGACCTCCGCGTACCGCTCTCCCCCGTGCTCGGTGGCCGACAGGAGCCGGGCGCGCCGGTCGGCCGGATCGGGACGCCGCTCGACGAGCCCGGCGCGCTCGAGATCGTCGATCAGGTAGGTCATGACGGTCTTGTCCATGCCCAGGCGGTGCGCCAACGTCTGTTGACTGCGGGCCTCGCCGAGGACGGCGGAGGTCAGGACCTGGTACCCGCGGGGCCCACCGGGCACCCCGGCCAACACGCGCTCGGCGGCCCGCACGTAGCCCCGGAAGACAGCCCCCAGCGCCCAGCCGAGATCGGCTTCAACGGCGGCGGAAGGGTGCACCACCACAGTTTACGCCCGCGACCACCCACCCGACCCACCACGATGACACGCCTCGCACCCTGGCACTCACCCACCAGGCGGCGGAGCCCGCGGCACTACCGCCGCCTCCCGCGCTGCTTCGCGACCGGTTTCCCGCGGTCCGCGTGATCGCGGCCGAACCACCGGCCGACCTCATGCCGCAGGCGACGGAGTCGGCTCGGACTTCGCGGTCCTCGCTCACTTCCGGCTCTCCTTCCGGACGACGGTGCGGTACACGTCGAGCAGGGGTGAATCACGGAGCAGTTCGCGCGCAGGTGGAAGGCCTCTCGCTGGCGGGGTCGAGTGTCGACAGGATCCTCGTGACGTCGAGCCGGAGCACCGCCTCGCGCTCAACCCGGTCGGCGAGCCGGTCACCGAGTTGCCGGTCCAAGTGGTCCTGGACGGTCTCCGCCCCGGCACACTTTTCGGGGGGAGACTTGCGATACCAGTCGGCCACTCGACGGTTCACGATCGTGGCCAGCAGCGCGGCGGTTTCCGTGCCTCGATGTGGACGTCGTACCCGCGGAAGAACGCGGCCCATGCCTCCTGGGCGATGTCCTCGGCCGCCTTGGAGTCGGCGACCCGGTTGCGAATCATCTGTTTGACCAACCCGGCGTGCTCGTGGAAGAAGGCCCGGCGTGCCTGCGCCGGATCTCGCTTCGTCCGTTCCTCATCGGTCACCGCTCGACGTGCTCCGGGAGCGCGCCGATGGTGATCGACCACCGGCTGCCGTCGCGCTCGCTGACCGACACGTGGGCGATCCGATCGCCGACCGCGAACGTGGCGGCCACCGCCGACATCGTGTGGTGCCGCTGACGCGCGAGCGCCACCTGACCGTTGACCTGCACGATCACCCCGGGTAGTTGGCTCAGCCGAGCGCAGCTGGGCGCCGGATCGCTGGGGCGGGCGTTGTCCACCGACTCGTTCATCGAGTTCCTTCCTGCGGGCACGTTCGACAGGTATGTCGCGAGTCGACGCGGTTTCGTCCGGCCGCACCGCGGGTCCGGCGGGAACACCGGTCCAGGCCCTGGCGGGCGCGGTCGGCGGCGCGCCGGTGCCCGCCCCAAGCGATCACGGCCCGGTCAATCGACCGTTGACGTCGGCTCGAGATCCAGGGCCAGTGCGAGGGCGGTGGCGATGTGGTCGGCGTGGGCGGGCAGGTGGTGGGTGAGCCACTTCGCGGCCAAGGCGTGGAAGGCGGTGAGATCGCGCGCTACTTGGGTGAGCAGGTGGCGGCATTCGGCGATCGGTAGGTCGATCGTCGGGCTGTCGTCGGTTTCCGTGTCGGTGGTCAGGCGGATGAGGTCGCCGTGGCGTTCGGCGTGCGGGCTGGGGTCGTGGCCGAAGTCGGCCCAGCCGGTCCCCTCGACGACGTGGCGCAGGCCGCGCCAGGCGTCGGTGCTTGAGCAGCAGCCCGGGGTGAACACGACGCCGGTGGGGCTGACTGCCCGGAGGCCGCCTGGTGCCACGGCGGAGGCGGGGTTGAGGGCGAGGATGCCGTACAGGTACGACCCGAGTGGGTCAGAGGGGCGGGTGCGGCTGTCCTGGGGTTCGACGTCGTTGTAGCCGATGAACCGCATCATCGCCGTTCCGACCTCGGCGGGTGTCAGGTCGCCGCCGAGTTCCAGGTGTCCATCCTCGGACTTGACGACCGACCACAGATCGAAGCCGCCAGGTGGGTAAACCTGCAGGACAGGCCGCATTGTGGTCATGGCGGCGAGTGTTGTGCATCTCCCGGGACCCGCGCTGCCGGTTTTCCCCTGGACGGCGCGGTGGTCTGCGTGGAAGATAGTCTGTAGTACAGACGATCTGGATTGAAGACTTTCCTTGAGGGGATGCCATGACTTTGCTGCGCGTCGACAGCTCGATTCGCGTCGAAGGGTCGGTCAGCCGGGCGGTGGCGGACACCGTGGTCGACGGATGGCGGGGCGCGGTGCCCGGCGGCCGGGTGGTGCGCCGCGACCTCGCCGACGGCCACATCGGCGGCGGCGCCTGGGCCAACTCGCTGGCCGGGCGGGCGTTGGGTGAGCGGGAGCGGACCGGGGCCCAGCGGTCGGCCATCGCGCTGGCGACGGCGGTGGCGGACGAGCTGGCCGCGGCGGACTCGATCGTGGTCGCGACGTCGCTGTACAACTTCGGCGTGTCGCAGCACGTGAAGGCGTGGGTGGACCTGCTGATCACGGACCCGCGGTTCGCACCGGGCAGCGCGCCGCTGACGGGCAAGCCGCTGGCCCTGGTGATCGCCCGCGGCGGCGGCTACGGCCCCGGCACCCCGCGCGAGGGGTGGGACCACGCGACGCCGTGGCTGGTGCGGATCTTCCAGGACGTGCTGGGGGCGGAGGTGTCGGTGGTGGCCGCGGAGCTGACGCTGGCCGAGGTGAACCCGGCGATGGCGGACCTGGTCCCGCTGGCCAAGCAGTCGACGGCCGCCGCGCACGACCTGGCCGCCACCACCGGTCGCGCCTTCGCCGACCGCGCCAGGGTCGCCTGACCGCAGACCACCTGGCATGGCAAGGGTTTCGACATCCCCGGACGCGGACACAACGCGGCGGTCGGGAAGTCACCGCTGTCGCGCACTGCCGACGGAGCGGCACGGGTATGCGGGCCGCTGAACGATCGGCGGTATGCCGGGTGAGGTGCGCGGGTCGTCGGCGAGGAAACGGCCGGCGACGACGATTCCGCTGTTGATGTGCGCATGGCCGCGTCGGGCGGTGGTTGTCGCGACCAGACCTGTCCGGAAACGCCGCGCGCCTTGATCACCGGGTGCGGTCGACTGCGCGCCGATGCGTGTGTGGCGCGGTCGGGTCGCGCGGCCAGTCCTGTCCGCGATGCTCAGGATCCGGTGTGTGGTCGAGGGACTGAGCGGGCAGCAGGCCCAGCGGCGAGTCGACCGACCTGCCGTTCGACACGATTCGGACCGCCCAACGGGCAGGACGACCGCACCGCGAAGACCACGGTGTGGACTCCGGGCTTCCACCGAGCAGGCGCGGGGTCAGGGCGACGCGGGAGAACCGGGTGGCAGGACAGGAACATCAAGGCGAGGTGCCGTGTGCCAGGGTCTCGGGCACCGCGTCGACAGCGCGGCGCGATGCGGTAGCGCGGGTAGCGCGATGACTCCGGGCGTTGGTGGGCGGTTGCCCACCAACGCCCGGAGCGGTGTCGGTCAGCCGATCCCGGCGGCGTCCATGCCGCGCAGTTCGCGTTTGAGGTCGTGGATCTCGTCGCGGAGGCGGGCGGCCAGTTCGAACTGGAGGTCGCGGGCGGCGTTCATCATCTGGTCGGTCAGCTGCTGGACCAGGTCCGCCAGTTCGGCGCGCGGCATGGACTTGACGTCGCGGTCGGCGGCGACGACGCCCGCGCTGCGGCCCGGTTCGCCGGTGGCGCGCTTGCCCCGGGAGGTGTTGCGGCCCGAGCCGCCGATGGGGACCGCGTCGCCGCTGTCCTCGGCCTCGGTGTAGACGCGGTCGAGGATGTCGGCGATCTTCTTGCGCAGCGGCTGCGGGTCGATGCCGCGTTCGGTGTTGTACGCGGTCTGCTTGGCGCGCCGCCGGTCGGTCTCGTCGATGGCGTGCCGCATCGAGTCGGTGATCTTGTCCGCGTACATGTGGACCTGGCCGGACACGTTGCGGGCCGCGCGGCCGATGGTCTGGATCAGCGAGGTGCCGCTGCGCAGGAAGCCCTCCTTGTCCGCGTCGAGGATGGCGACGAGCGACACCTCCGGCAGGTCGAGGCCCTCGCGCAGCAGGTTGATGCCGATCAGCACGTCGTAGTCGCCCGCGCGCAGCTGGCGCAGCAGCTCGATGCGGCGCAGGGTGTCCACCTCGGAGTGCAGGTAGCGCACGCGGACGCCGAGTTCGAGCAGGTAGTCGGTGAGGTCCTCGGCCATCTTCTTGGTCAGCGTGGTGACCAGGACCCGCTCGTCGCGCTCGGCGCGGACGCGGATCTCGTGGACCAGGTCGTCGATCTGGCCCTCGGTCGGCTTGATGACGACCTCCGGGTCGATCAGGCCGGTGGGCCGGATGACCTGCTCGACGAACTCGCCGCCCGCCTGCCCCATCTCGTACGGGCCGGGGGTGGCCGACAGGTACACCGTCTGGCCGATGCGCTGGGTGAACTCCTCCCAGGTCAGCGGCCGGTTGTCGACCGCGCTGGGCAGCCGGAAGCCGTGCTCGACGAGGTTGCGCTTGCGGGACATGTCGCCCTCGTACATGCCGCCGATCTGCGGGACCGTCACGTGCGACTCGTCGATGACCAGCAGGAAGTCGTCCGGGAAGTAGTCGATCAGGGTGGCGGGGGCGGTGCCCGCGCCGCGGCCGTCGATGTGCCGGGAGTAGTTCTCGATGCCGGAGCAGAACCCGACCTGGCGCATCATCTCGATGTCGTACGCGGTGCGCATGCGCAGCCGCTGCGCCTCCAGCAGCTTGCCCTGCCGCTCCAGCTCGGCCAGCCGCTCCTCCAGCTCGGCCTCGATGCCGACGATGGCGCGTTCCATCCGCTCGGGCCCGGCCGTGTAGTGGGTGGCGGGGAAGATCCGCAGCTCCTGGCACTCGCGGACGATGTCGCCGGTGAGCGGGTGCAGGTAGTACAGCTTGTCGATCTCGTCGCCGAAGAACTCGATGCGGATGGCCAGTTCCTCGTACGCCGGGATGATCTCCACCGTGTCGCCGCGGACCCGGAAGGTGCCGCGCGCGAAGGCGATGTCGTTGCGCGCGTACTGCACGTCGACCAGGGCGCGCAGGAACAGGTCGCGGTCGAGCTCCTCGCCGGTCTTGAGGCCGATCGAGCGGTCCACGTAGGACTGCGGGGTGCCGAGGCCGTAGATGCAGGACACCGAGGCCACCACGATCACGTCGCGGCGGGAGAGCAGGCTCATCGTCGCCGAGTGGCGCAGCCGCTCGACGTCGTCGTTGATCGACGAGTCCTTCTCGATGTAGGTGTCGGTCTGCGGGATGTACGCCTCGGGCTGGTAGTAGTCGTAGTAGCTGACGAAGTACTCGACCGCGTTGTCGGGGAAGAAGTCGCGCAGCTCGTTGGCCAGCTGGGCGGCGAGGGTCTTGTTGGGCGCCATGACCAGCGTGGGGCGCTGGACCCGCTCGATCAGCCACGCGGTGGTGGCCGACTTGCCGGTGCCGGTGGCGCCGAGCAGGACGACGTCCTCCTCGCCCGCGCGGACCCGCCGCTCCAGCTCGTCGATGGCGGCGGGCTGGTCGCCCGCGGGCTGGTAGTCCGCGGCCATGCGGAACTTCCCGTCGGCACGGGGGATGTCGCCGACGGGACGGTGCTCGGAGTGCGCCAACACGGGGTGCTCGGTCGGAAAGGCCACGCCCTGAGGCTACGCCCGCCCCCCGACAATCCCGGACGAGCTGTCCACAGCCCCCTCGCGAGCCGGCAGCCCTGGCGGCCCACCCACCACAAGGCCCACCCACCACAAGGCCCACCCACCACAAGGCCCACCCACCACGGGGGCCTCCACTTTCGCCATTCTACCGGCTTGATCAGGGAAAAGGGCTTGAGTCGATCTTGCCTGTGGACAACTCCTGTCGCTCAGGCGGGTGAACCACAGGGCGTCAGCCGCAGTCGCAGCAACACCCGTCGCAGCAGCAGCCGTCGCAACCGTCGCAGCCGCTGCAGCAGTCGCAGCTGCCGCAGTCGCAGTTGCTGCACCAGCCGGACTTGGGTTCGCCGGTCCACGGGTCGTGGTAGGGGTCGGCGCAGCAGTACTGGCAGGTGCAGCAGAGGACGAGGGCCACACCGCAGCCGGCGGGGCCGCTGCGGCGCTTGCCCCAGCGGGGCGGTTCCGGCTTCGGCGGCTGGTTGGGGTTGGGGGGCTGCTGGTGCGGGGGCTGGCCGGGGTGGCGGTGGCCGTGGGGGGTGCCCGCCTGCCGGTGGCCGAAGGTGCGGGTGACCGCGGCGGACAACTCGTGGACGAGCAGCGCGTGCACTAGGCCGTCGTCGGCGAACTCGGCTTCCTTGAGGGCCAGCTTGACGCCGAACACGGCGTCGTCGCAGAGCCTGCGGGCCTCGGTGAGCGGGGTCGCGGTGGCCGCGAGCGGGTTCCACGCGCCCGCCGCGGCGTCGTCGTCGAGGTCCTCCACGGCGTCGAGCAGGTGCGCGACGCGACCGAAGAGGCGCCCGGCCTCGGTCAGCGGCGCGACGTTGCCCGGTCGACCGGAGAGCACCGCGGTGTGCGCGAAGGCGGCGGCGGTCGCGGTCTCCGTCGGCTCGGTGGCCAGCAGGACCGACGAGCCCGACGGCAGGCCGGACTCCAGCTCGGACTGGCGGTCGACGGCGTCGAGCAGGACCGCGGTGGCGAACCCGACGCCCTCCCCGGTGCGCGCGCCCTGGCCCGCCCAGCGCTTGGCGACCCGGCGGGCCACGCCCGCGATCGGGGCGCGGGCGAAGGCGCCGTCGCGGTCGGCGACGTGGTCGCGGACCTTGGCGGAGGCGAGCACCAGGGACACCGCGGCGGCCAGCTTGGCGCCCGCCCCCTCGGCGACCGGCGCGGACCGCATGCCGCGCAGCGGGCAGGGCCCGGCGATGCGGCGACCGCCGACCGTCGGGGACTGCGCCTCTACGAGCGCGGAGATGACCAGACCGTCGTAGTTGGTCACGGTGCGCGCGAGGTGGCCGTGGTCGTCGCGCAGCGCGAGGCAGAGCCCGCACAGGTGCGCCATCCACGACGTCTGCAGAGTGGGCGACAGGCGGTGGCGACAAGGCCTAATGATCCCGAACAACGCTGGCTGACCTTCCGACGACGCGTACCCCGACCGGGGCGGGAGCTTAGTCGCGCGTCACCCGTACGGGGGTAGAAAATCAGCCAAAAGGTCTGTGCTGTGACCGGGGGTCGTGGGCACGATGGCGGCATGCTGCCGAACCACGCCATCCCGGTGCCCCCGGCCCGCGGTCACGAGCTCGCGCACGAGGTCCACCCGCCCAAGGTGGAGCTGTTCGACCCGGCGGCGATGACGAACACGGACCCGAAGGGGTACGTGCGGCGGGTCGACGTGTTCCGGGTCCACGACCACGGCCTGTACATGTCCCGCCCGGTCGAGGGACACGCGCGGATCGCCCACTTCGAGTCGCTGGTGTTGCCGGACGCGGGCCTGCGGGTGTCGAAGTGGCGGGGCAGGCCGGGGGTCGACCTCGGGCACGACTACTACATCGACGTAGTGGACGTGAGCGGCGCGGGCGGCGGGGTGTGGATGACCGTCGACCTGTACCTGGACGTGCTCGTGCGCACCGGCCGCGACCTGCGGGTGGAGGACTCGGACGAGCTGCTGGCGGCGCTGCGCGCGGGACTGCTCGACGTCTCGGCGGCGCGGCGGGCGATGGAGCGCGCGTACGCGGTGGTGGACGCCGTGGCGCGCGCGGGGTACGACGTCGACGCGTGGCTGACCAGCGCGGGAATCCCCGTGCCGTGGGAAACCCACTAGTGGCGGACCGGGTGTGAGGTCAACTGTCCGTCAGGGGTTCGTGGCCGCGTTCGCCGGAAAGATATCGGAGAGCGCACGACTCGTTACATAACGAATCGACCCCGAAGATCACGGAGCGCACCTCCGCGACTACGCTCTGGCCGCGTGGGCACGACGATCACTCCCCAGCTGGTCGACATCGTCGACACGGTGACGGCGGTACGCAGCTACTCCTCCGGCATGACCCGCGCGTTGCGGACCTGCCAGGTGGAGCGGTGGGGGTTGCGCATGGAGTGCCCCACACCGGAGGACCCGTTCTACGACTCCGAGGTCACCTGGCTGCTCCCCCAGCTCAACCTGCGCCTGACCCAGTCGCGCCCCCGGTCGCGGCACGCGCGCGGCGGGCCGAGCGTGCTCACCGCGGTGCGGGTTCTGCGCGACGGCCGGACCTGGCGCACGACCGACCTGCTGCTCGGGCTCGCCGCCCCCGGCGGGACGACGGCGCGGATCGTGCGGTCGGAGGAGTTCGCGGCGGCGGTGGCCGGTCGGGTGCTGCGGGTCGGCGACGCGGACCTGGCGCTGTGCACGGTGCACCAGACGCTGGAGGAGCTGAGCCGCTTCCGGCACGACCTGTCGTCGTGGCTGGCGTACAAGCACGTGTTCGAGGTCTGGCCGCCGTTCTAGGAGGTCGGCGCGGTGCTCGCGCCGTCGGGGGTGACCAGGAAACGCTGGTCGGCCTGGTCGGCGCACGGCCGCAGGGTGATCCCGGCGCCGTTCCCGGTGCCGTCGACGGCGACGCAGTCCCCGCTGTCGGCTTGGCGCACCCGGTAGTCGTTCGACTCGACGGCGAAGCGCTCGACGCGGAACAGCTGCTCCCGCCGGTTGGCCGAGCAGGAGTCCTGGGGCTCCAGCAGTCGCCCGTCCTTGACGTTGATGACGGTCAAGCACCCCAACACCTTTTCGACGGGGTGCTCCCACTCGATGTGGACCAGGTCGCCGTGGGCGGGTTTCAGCAGCGTGCGCGGGCCGGGCGCGGCGCACGAGTCCTGGACCACGACCTCGCTCCCGTACCGCTGCGCGCGGTCGTGGCCCGCGGTGACGCATAGGTCCGGCGTGGAGAACGGGTGGATGACCACCCAGAAATCCGCCTGGGACACGGCCAACACGGGTTGGGTCGGCACCGGCCCCGCCGGTTTTCCCGTACCGCCTTCGGTTTCTCCCGGCGACAACGCGTAGATGGCCCCCGCCGCCAACACACACCCGACCCCGCCCAACGCGAAGAGGCGCTTGGCGCGCCCACGCGGCGCCTCGACGGGCAGAGGTTCCGGAGCGCTTTCCGGTTCCGCGGGGACCACTGGCAGCGGGCCGACCGCGAGGCGTTCGTAGGTCTTCATCCACGCCGCCAACCGCGGTTCCTCGCCGCACGCCCGCAGGAACGTGCCGACCTGTTCCGCCCGGGGCAGCACGGGACGCCGGAGCATGTCGGCCACGGTGCTGCGGGCGAGTACGGCTCCCCGCGCCCGAGCAGCGCTTTCCAGTTGCCTGAGGGTCAAACCAGAGCGTTGTCTCAGTTCCCGCATCGCCGCCATGAACTCCGCGACACTGCGGATGCCCTCGGGATCGAGAGGTGCCTGCTGCACGCGTACACAGCGGGCAAGGTGATCGAGGCCAAGTGGGGCGACCGGCAGGGCTGGGGCGTGTCCATCGACATGGGCGGCGGCTACAAGACCTACTACTTCCACATGACCGCCGAGCCGAAGGTCAAGGACGGCCAGAGGGTCAAGCAGGGGCAGTTGCTCGGCTACGTCGGTGACACCGGCCAGGCCAAGGGCAACCCGCACCTGCACTACACCGTCACCAAGGACGACAAGGGCATCAAGCCCGTCTTCAACGGCAAGACCCAATGCCGGTCGGTTAGGTGGTTTCGGCTGGTCGGCGGCGGTGTCGGGTCTTGCTGGGCGGGGTGAGGGTGATGTTCGAGTGAGGTGGTCGGCTGTTTCGGAGTTGTTGTCGGTGTCGTGCGCGTTTGACCGGGAAGTTGCTCATTTTCCGTTTGATCACCCGCGGGTAGCTCCGGTG
>NZ_PTIX01000042.1 GCF_002934265.1 Actinokineospora auranticolor | reverse complement strand
GGGCGCGTCCTGCAGCGTTGGACCAGACGGTGGCGGCCTTCGACCGACAGCGGGGCGTTACGGTGGAGCACGGACGGGTCTTTCTACTCGGCGGACGAGTTGGTCGCACTTCTCATCCTGCCGCCGAAAGACCCGTCCCCCTACTTCAGGCCCTACCAGCCGTCACCAACGTCATGACCCGCAACAACTAGACGACCCGCGACTCCAGCGCGGACAGCTCGGCGTCCAGGTGGGTCAGCAGCCGCTGCAGGTGGGGGACCGAGCGGCGGCAGCCGGTGAGACCGAACTCCACCGAGCCGTCGTAGCTGGTCACGGTGATGTTGAGGGCCTGGCCCTCGTAGGGGATCGACAGCGGGTACACGCCCAGCATCCGGGCGCCGTTCCAGTAGCGCGGCTCGGCGGGCCCCGGCACGTTGCTGATCATCAGGTTGAACGGCGGCGGCGTCAGCCGCACCCCGCCCGGCAGCAGGCCGGCGGCCAGCGGCGCGAACGGGATCGCGCTGAGCGCGGTGATCTGCAGCGGGCTCATGCCCTCGTAGAAGGCCTTCCCCCGGCGCGTGGAGTCGGTGATCGCGGCCAGCCGGTCGGCGGGCGCGGCCAGGTCGGTGGCCAGGTTGGCCAGGATCAGGCCCAGCGCGTTGCCGCCGTCGCGGCCCCCGTCCGCCCGCAGCGACATCGGGACCGCGGCCACCAGCGGCCGGTCCGGCAGGGCGTCGAGCTCCAGCAGGTAGGTCCGCAGCGCGCCCGCGCACATGGCGAGCACGACGTCGTTGACGGTCGCGCCCGCGGCCTCCCCGATGGCGCGCACGCGCTCCAGCGGCCAGCCCTGGGCGGCGAACCGGCGGGCACCGGTGATCGGCACGTTGAAGATCGAGCGCGGGGCGCCGAAGGGCAGGTTCGCGGCCTGCTCGTCGAAGGCCTGGTTGACGTACTTCGCCACCGCGGGCCCCAGTCCGACCAGTTCGCGCACGACCCGGGACAACCCGCCGCCCCGCGACCGGGTGCGCTCCCCCGGCGGCACGGCCCACGGCGCCCCCAGGCCGCGCTCGGCCGGGTCGGTGGAGAGCGACCGCTGGAGCAGCCGCAGCGCGGAGACGCCGTCGAGCAGCGCGTGGTGGACCTTGGTGTAGAGGGCGAACCTGTTGTCCTGCAACCCTTCTACCAGGTGCGCCTCCCACAGCGGCCGGTGCCGGTCCAGCAGCGAGCCGTGCAGCCGCGACACCAGCTCCAGCAGCTCGCGGACCCGGCCGGGGGCGGGCAGAGCGGAGAGCCGCACGTGGTACTCGAGGTCGAGGCGGTCGTCGTCGGTCCAGACCCACTGGCCGACGGTGCTCACCGGCCCGCGCGGCCTGCGCCGCAGCAGCGGGTGCACCTCGGGGTCGGCGAGCAGCGCCCGGTGCAGGTCGCCGACGTAGTCGCGGTCGGCGCCGTCGGGCAGCGCGAACAGCTGCAACCCGCCGACGTGCAGCGGGTGCTCGCGGGACTCGCCCAGCAGGAACATGGACTCCGTCACGGGCATCAGGCCCACGGCGCACCTCCTGGAGTTCGGCGTCCGCCCCGGCTCGCGCGGTGTCCCGGGTGGACGGTCAGCGCGAGTCGGAGTCGATGAGGTACCTACCACCGGAGAGCACGACCCGCACGCTCCGCTTCGACGTCGTCGACGCGCCACCCGCGGGCTTCACCTCGACGTCCACGGGCACGGTGACCGAGCCGTCGGGGTTGGACGAGACCTGGCGGGCGTTGCGGGAGGCGACGTAGGCGTACTGGCCCCAGTACGCCTGGAACGCGGCCAAGTCGCCGAACGCGGCCTTGCCGTTGGGCCCCAACATGTCCCAGCGCTGCTGCGGGGAGCTGTCACTGCCGAAGTAGGCGATCACGGCCAGACCGGCGGCGCTGAAGTCGGTGACCTTGTCGGTGACCGGCAGCGGTGTGGCCGACGTGCTGGTCGTGGTGTTCGGCAGCGGCGACTGGCTGACGGTGACCACGCTGGTGATCGTGTTCGGCGGCAACTGCTGCTGCGCGTTGTCGCGGTTGCCGCTGGTGAGCACGACGGTGACGGCACCGGCCAGCACGACGACGCCGAGCAGCGCCAGGACGAGCACCCCGCGCTTGGGGCCCGGCTGCGCGGGGTGCGCGACGGGCGCCGGGGCGGCGGGCCGCGCGGGCTGGACCGGGCGGGCGGGCGGCGTCTTGGCGGTCGGGGTCGAGCCCAGGCGCATCCGGCCGGGCAGCGCGGGCAGCCTGCGCGCCGGGGTGGTGCGCGGTTCGACCACCGGCACGGGCAGCGGCGCGGTCGGCATCGACAGCAGGTTCGCCGCCTCGTCCATGGTGGGCCGGTCGGTGGGTTCCGCGCGCAGCAGCGACATCAGGGTCGGGGTGAGCGCGCCCGCGCCCTGCGGCGGGGTGACCGCACCGGAGGCGACGGCGTGCAGCAGCGCCAGCGGGTTGGCGTTGGTGCCGAACGGCGGCGCGCCCTCCAGCGCGTGGTAGAGCGTGGCGCCGAGGGAGAACACGTCCGAGGCCTGGCTGGGGTCGTGGCCGCGGGCGATCTCGGGGGCCAGGTAGGCGGGGGTGCCCGCGAGCATGCCGGTCTCGGTGACCGTGCCGTCGTCGATGGCCCGGGAGATGCCGAAGTCGGTGATCTTCACGGTGCCGTTGTCGCCGAGCAGGATGTTGCCGGGTTTGACATCGCGGTGCACGATCCCGGCGGCGTGCGCGGCGGCCAGCGCGGCGGCGACCTGGGAGCCGATGGCGGCGACCTGCTCGGGGGTGAGCGTGCCGTCCTCGGCGAGCACCTTGGACAGGCTGCGCGACGGCAGGAACTCCATCACCAGGCACGGGTCGCCGTCGTGCTCGGCCACGTCGAGCATGGCGATGGCGTTGCGGTGCTGCAGCCGGGCGGCGATCCGCGCCTCCCGCATGGCCCGGCGCCGGGCCTCCTCGGTCTGCGCCGCGGTGAGCCCCGGTCGGATGATCAGCCGCTTGAGCGCGATGACCCGTTCCAGCCGCTCGTCCTTGGCGCGCCAGACGACCCCCATGGCGCCGCTGCCCACGGGGTCCTGCAGCCGATAGCGTCCGGCGACCAACTCACCCTGTTCGATGACCAGGTACTCCTCGCGTGTGTGGACCACGGGGCCCGACTAGGGAGCCGAGACTAGCGAACCACTCCGACGGGTCGATCATTCGTCCGCACGACTGACGGCGTGCCATCCGACGGTCACGGGGAGTTTCCGGTCGCGGCCTCAGCCGAGGTCGAAGCGACCACGGCGCAGGCTGTCCACGAACACCGCGCGGGCGCGCGCACCGCGCACCTCGATCACGTCGCCGAGCACCGTGTCGCGCACCAGCAGGGCGCGGGCGTCGTACCCGAGCTCCACGCACCCCCCGGTGTTGCACCGCGAACTCCGGCGGAATCGAGCCACCATGGCCGCACCCCTCTCTCCGATCGGCGCCACTGCGACTCGAAAAGCCGCAGGTCGTACGTCGTTGAGCGACCTGTGATCCCAGGTTACCGGAGCGCGAACAGGGCAAACCAGTGCCCCGGCGCCGATCGCGGCGCCGGGGCACGTGGTCCACGCTGGGTCGCTACCCGGTCGTCAGCCGCCGTCCCGGGTGAGCGCACCGGCCCTGACCTGGGCGGTGAAGGTCAACCACGCGGTCGGGTCGGCGATCGCGGCGAGGCGCACCGCGCCCTTGGAATCGCGGACGGTGACCGCCCCGGCGCGCGGGAAGTCGACCTGCAGGCAGGCTCCTGTGGTGCAGAAGCTGCTCTGCCGAAAACGCGTTGTCATCTCTTTTTCATTCTTCCTGCGAATACTTTCGAACCATGCTCTCGATGAGCCGCCTGGACTCCTCCACGTCGGGGCACCGGCGCGCCAGTTCGTCGAAGATCTTGGTGTAGCGGGCCACCTCGGCCTCCTGCTCCAGCCAGCGGTCGTCCAGGCTCGCCTCGATGTTGACCGCGTTGCGGTCGTTCTCGCTCTCGAAGGTGAAGACCACGAACGTGCACTGGCCCGCGATGTCGGGACCGAGGCCGAAGGGGAACACGCGCAGGGACAGGTGCGGGGAGTGCGAGGCCGCGACCAGGCTCTCCAGCTGCGCGCGCATGACCGCGGGCGAACCGACCCTGCGGTGCAGGGCGGCCTCGTCCATGACCACGTGCAGGTGCAGCGGTTCCTCGCGGTCGGCCACCGCCCGCTGCCTGCGCATGCGCATCTGCACGCGCTGCTCGTTGAGCTCGCGCGCCCGCGGGTAGATGGCGGTGAACAGGGCTCTGGCGTAGTCCTCGGTCTGCAGCAGGCCCAACACCGAGGAGCCCACCGAGCACCGCATCTTCGACGCCTCGGCTTCCAGCGAGACGTACATGTCGACGTTCTGCGAGACCACCCCGGAGAAGTCCTGCCACCACGCCTGCCGTCGGCCCTCACCGGCGAGCCGGACCAGCCGGTCGCGCAGCTTCTGGTCGTCGACCTTGTAGAGGTCGAGCAGGTCCCGCACGTCGCGGGCCTTCGGCACGCCACGGCCGTTCTCCAGCCGGGAGATCTTGGAGATGGAGCACTCCAGGTGCTCGGCGGCGTCCTCCAGGTGCAGTCCCGCGACATCCCTGAGGGCACGCAGCTCGGTGCCCAGGCGGCGGCGGGGGATCAGCGGTCCCTGTGGGGGCATCGATCCTCCTCGTCATGACCGAGCGCGGCCGTCCGGTCGTGGGGTCGGCTGACACGCTCCGATGACATCATGCAATTGCACACCGAGATTGCCGGGTGACATTGACAATGCAATCTACCATCGGGAACGACCACAACCGGATACCGGGGTGGCCGGGATCGGAACCTGACCGAGTCACGTTTCCGCAGCTCAGCGGGTGGTTTTGAGCCCAAGTGGTCCTCACTGGACGTTGTGCGCCCGTACGCCCCCCAACGGGTCCACCCGATCGTGTTGCAATTGCACGACAAGGTGGGGCGCTACTCACCGCGAGAGTAGAGGAATCGGGTTCCCGATTAGGCCAAGCCGGTAGGGCACTTCGGCATCCCTTGGGTCGGACCCGACAGTCGACCGGTCGGAGGGGTTCCGCCGACCTCTCCATGCAATTGCACCAGACGATTGCGAGGTGAGTTCTCGTCGCACAACCGAAGGCCGAGGCCGCGCGGGCGGCGGTCGCGGGGTCGGCGGTGCCGCTGTTCGCGGTGTCCACTGTGGTCGCGCCGTCGGTCCACCCGCGCGTCCGGATCGGACCGACCCACACCCTGGTCCGATCCGGATCGAAGCCCGCGCGGTCCAAGCCGGACTCCCGCCCCGCGTCACCGACCGGGCGCGGCCCGATCCGGCGCGGCCACCGCGGAAGCGAGGCGCGCGCGGTAGTTCGGGCACGTCGTGATGTCCTCGTGCGCGCAGTTCAACCCGGCTTCCACGAGGTCCAGTGCCGACCGCAGCGCCGCCACCCTGGCCCGCAGCGCGCTGTGGTGGCGGCGGAGCACGTCCTTGTGGGTGGCCGGGTCGGTCGCGGTGAGGAAGTCGCGGATGTCCGGCAGCGACAGACCCGCCTCCTTCGCGCACACGATCGACGCCACCCGGACCAGGTCGTCGGGGGTGTAGCGGCGGCGGTCGCCCGCGACGCGGGTCGGGGACAGCAGGCCCACCGACTCCCAGTGCCGCAGCACGTGGGTCGGCAGGCCGAAGCGCGCGGCCACCTGGCCGATCGTCAGCGGGCTTGACTTCATGTCGACATCAAGTCCGAGCATCGTGGGCATGTCCAGCCTGCTCGCGGTCCTCGACGCCGGAGACGCGCAACCCGCCGCGGTGGCGCTCCGCGCGCGTTCCTACGAACTGCTCGGCGACGTCACCGGCCGAACCGTGGTCGACGTCGGGCGCGGCGGCGGCCGCGCGGTCGCCGAGCTGACCGCGCGCGGCGCCCGCCCGGTCGGCGTCGACCTCGACCCCGGGATGGTCGCCGCGGCCCGCGAACGCCTGCCCACCGGCGACTTCCACGTCGCCGACGCGGGTGCGCTGCCGTTCGCGACCGGGTCGGTCGCCGGGTACCGCGCGGACAAGGTGCTGCACCTGCTCGACGACCCCGCGCGCGCCGTGGCCGAGGCCCGCCGCGTGCTCGCCCCCGGCGGGTGGGCGGTGCTGCTCGGCCCGGACCGGGACGCGATCGCCGTCGACTCGGACGACCCCGCCACCACCCGGCGGCTGGTCCGCGCGAAGGCGGACACCTTCCCGTCGCCGCGCGCGCCCCGGCGGCAGCGCGCACTGCTGCACGACGCCGGGTTCACCGGCCCGGTCGTCGAGGTGCGCGGCCTCGCGCTCACCGACGACGTCGCGCTCGCCATGGCGCACCGGCTCACCGACGACCGGGACTGGCTCGCCGAGCAGACCGCGCGGCGGCGGGCGGACCGGATCTTCGTCGCGATCCCGGTGTTCCTCCTGGTCGCCGCCCGGAGGTAGGACGATTTCCCTTCCGCTCCAACGCCACCGCGCCGCCGCTGCCCGCCGACCCGCCCGCGCGGGCAGTCGGCCGGAGCCGATTGGGCCGAGTGCGCGATCAAGTGGCGGAGTCGCGCTGCGCGGGTCGTCGACCACTGGACCGCCCGCGCGGCCGGCGGCATGCTGTGCGGCGTGGCTACCCAGAACCCCCCGCCCGCGTTCGACCTGATCGGCAGGCGCTACGACGAGTCCTTCGTGGAACGCGACGTGCAGATCGCCGAGGCGGCCTGGCTCGTCGAGCGGCTCCCCGCCGGATCGCGGGTGCTCGACCTCGGCTGCGGCAGCGGCCTGCCCACCGCCAAACAGCTGCTCGACGCGGGGCTGTCCGTCGTCGGCATCGATGAGTCCGAGGTGATGCTGGAGCTGGCCCGCGAGCAGGCCCCCGGCGGCGACTACCGGCACGGCGACCTGCGCGAGCTCACCGGGCTGGGCGAGTTCGACGCGGCCGTCGCGTTCTTCGCCCTGCTCATGCTGTCCAAGGCCGACATCGAGCTGACCCTGCGCGCGATCCGCGCCCAGCTGCGCGGCCCGAAGCTGCTGCTGCTGAGCATGGTGCAGGGCGACTTCGACACGTTCCCGGTCAACTTCCTCGGCGCCCCGACCACCGTCTCGGCCTACCCGCCGGACCAGCTCAAGCAGGTGGTCGCGGACGCGGGCTTCGGCTCCGTCGAACTGCGCGAGTTCGAGGCCGAGGCCGAACCGGGCCGGATCGAGGCGCAGCTCTACCTGCGCGCGGTCGCGGAGTAGGAACGCCAACGACCACGGGGCAGCGCGCAAAAGCCAACGACCACTGGGCCGCCCGCACACAAGGCGACCCAGTGGTCTGGCAGAGGTGGTCTTTAGAGCCAGTCGCTCGCGGACAGGCTGCCGCGCAGCCGGGTCAGCGCCCGGTGCTGGGCGACGCGCACGGCGGTGGCGGTGAGTCCTATCGCGACGGCGGTCTCCTGGGCGGAGAGGCCGACGACCAGGCGCAGGACGAGGATCTCGCGCTGGCGGGGGGCGAGGGTGTCCAGGAGCTTGACCAGCCGGGTGCGCATCTCCGCGCGGAGGGTGATCTGCTCGGGGCCCAGGCCGTGGTCGATGGTGTCGGGCACGTCGGCGACGGGGTCGCTGCGGTCGCGGCCGGAGCGGCGGTAGTAGTCGGCGACCTTGTGCGAGGCGATGCCGTAGACGAACGGGAGGAAGGACTCCTTGTCGTCGGAGTAGCGCGGCAGCGCGCCCAGCACGGCCAGCAGGATCTCCTGGGCCACGTCGTCGGCGGAGGAGAACGCGGAACCCGTGCGGCCGATGCGCGCGCGGCAGTACCGGACGATCGCGGGGTTGATCCAGGTGAACAGGGTGCCGATGGCCTCCTGGTCACCCTCCAGCGACGCGGCCACCAGCTCGTGGAACGCCGAGCTCTTCAGCCGCGCGAACACGGCGTCGGTCCCCTGGCTCCGGCTCGCGGGCTGGGTCTCCTCGCTCGCCTCCGCCGACGGCGAGGAAGTTGTCACACTCACATGAGCCCCCAGATATTGCGGCGCACCGGTAGGGAGAGGTACGCCGTCGAGGTCCGGAACGGCGTGGGTGTCTCGGTTCACCGTCCGATCCGCTCGCGTGACCGTCGGATTCGATGGTGGTCCTGACGGAGAGTGAGGATAGCCGGGCGACGAGCCGTGCACCAGGGGTATCGCTGCTGCATACGAGCGATGTTTTCGTATTCAACCTCACAGCGGTAAGGGTCCAACGGCCCTATGAGCCATGCGGTTCGTTCGAAACCCCCGGGCGAGCTTGAGTCCCCGGCGCCGACGGTGTCGACCCGGCCACTCCGCGCCACCACCCGTTGCGGATGGAAAAACCCCAGGTAGGAACCACTGTAGCGGGCGCGGACCGCCGGGGGAACCGCCCCGGGTGTGACGGGCGTCCGCCCGGCGCCGGAAACCTCCGTCGACCGGCCCGGCGCGTCGCGGGTGATCATTACTCCATTCGTGTATGACTTCTCACGAATGGAGTACAACACACTCTACCCAGACGAGTACACAACCGAGCCATTTCGCCCGATCGTGCATCTGCACGGTCATTGACCTGGGAAAACTTGCTCTCGGTGACCACGGTTTGACACCACTGGAGATCATTCCTAGCGTTGCCGGGACTTGACCGACCAGGCACCTACCGACCGAGGACGCTGGTACAGCGATGGAGTCCAGTCCGCGGTCGACCGTCGTGGTCCTGCACGGCGCCGACCGCCCACCCGCCATGACCGAAGTCGAGGCGCGGGCCACTGTCCGGTACACCACCGCCGACCGCCTGGGCAGCGCCATCGAGGGCGCGGACGTGCTCTTGGTGTGGGAATCACGGTCCACCGCGTTATCCGGGGCCTGGGCCGCCGCGCGGGCGCTGCGGTGGGTCCACGTGGCCGGGCCCGCGGTGCGCCACCTGCTCTTCCCCGGCCTGCGCGAGTCCGGTGTGGTCGTCACCTCCTCGCCCGGGGTGTTCGACGAGCCCATGGCCGAGTACGTGCTCGGCCTGGTCCTGGCCTTCGCCAAGGACCTGCCGGGGACCCTGCGCGACCAGCAGCGCAGGCGCTGGCAGCACCGGGAGACCGAGCGGCTGGCGGGCTCGCGCGCGCTGCTGGTCGGCACCGGGCCGATCGCCCGCGCCATCGCCCGCAAGCTGACCGCCGTGGGCGTCGGGGTCGCCGCGCTCGGCGCGCCCCGCGCGGGCGACCCCGACTTCGGCGACGTGCGCCCGCTGGGCGACCTGCGCGCCGCGGTGGGCGGCTACGACTGGGTGGTGCTGGCCCTCGCGCTGACCGAGCCGACGGCGGGCCTGGTGGACGCGTCCGTGCTGCGCGCCATGCGGCCGACCGCGCGGCTGGTCAACATCGGCCGGTCCGGGCTCGTCGTGCAGCCGGACCTGGTCGACGCGCTGGACCGGGGCGAACTGGCGGGCGCGGCGTTCGACGAGTTCGGCGACGAGCCGCTGGCGCCGTCGTCGCCGCTGTGGGGCATGCCGAACGTGCTGATCTCCCCGCACATGTCCGGTGACGTCGTCGGCTGGCGGGAGGAGCTGGTCCGGCGCTTCGCCGACAACCTCGACCGGTACCTGACCGGCCGCCCGCTGGTGAACGCGGTCGACAAGGAGCGCGCCGCGCGCTGATCCGGGCTCGATCGGCCACCATTCCTACTCTAGAGTAGGTTTGGTTCCGATCGGAGGTGCTTGGCCGTGACCGCTCAACGAAACGCTGGTCGACGCAATGCCATGGGCGCGGCGCTGGCCGTCCTCAACCGACTGGCGGGCGCGTCCGCACTGGACCGGTTCGGGCTGCGCAAGCCGGTCGAGCGCGGGGTCCACGAGGCGACCCGGGTCGGGTTCACCGCCGCCGGGCGGGTGTTCACCGCCGTGCGCGGGCGCGGGGTGAGCCGGTTGCCCGACGCGCCGGAGCGCGGGTTGTTCGACCTGACGCCGACCGACGAACAGCGGATGATCCGCTCCACCGTCGAGAAGTTCGCGGCGGAGCGGGTGCGGCCAGCCGCCGCGGCGGCGGACGCGGCGTGCGCGCCGCCCGTCGAGGTGGTGGCGCGGGCGGCGGAGTTGGGGGTGTCGGCGCTCGGCGTCCCGGAGGCGCTGGGCGGGTTGGGCACGGAACGGTCGGCGGTGACGAACGCGCTGGTCGCGGAGGCGCTGGCGCACGGGGACCTGGGGTTGGCGGTGGCCTGCCTGGCGCCGTCGGCGGTCGGCACGGCGCTGGCGCTGTGGGGCGACGCGGACCAGCAGGCGACGTACCTGCCCGCGTTCACCGGCGAGAACGTGCCCGTCGCGGCGTTGGCGGTCCAGGAGCCGGGGGCGTTGTTCGATCCGTTTTCCTTGCGCACCAGGGCTTACCGCACACCCGGCGGATTCGTGCTGGACGGCGTGAAGTCGCTCGTCCCCCGGGCCCTCGACGCCGAGCTGTTCGTCGTCGCGGCCGATGTGGACGGTCGTGGGCCCGCGTTGTTCTTGGTGGAGGCGGGAACCGCGGGGATCACCGTCGAGCCGGAGCCCGCGATGGGGTTGCGCGCGGCGGGCACCGGGCGGGTCCGGCTGGCGCGGGTGTCGTTGCCCGCCTCCGCCGTGCTGACCGGTGACTACGCGGAATGCGTTCGGCTGTCCCGGATCGCGTGGAGCGCGCTGGCGGTCGGGACGGGTCAGGCGGTGGTGGACTACGTGATCCCGTACGTGAACGACCGGGTGGCGTTCGGCGAGCCGGTGAGCCACCGGCAGGGGGTGGCGTTCAAGGTGGCCGACATGGCGACGGAGCTGGCGGGCATGCGGCTGCTGACCTACCGGGCGGCGGCGTTGGCGGAGCAGGGGAAGCCGTTCGCGCGGGAGGCGGCGCTGGCCAGGCGGCAGTGCGCGGAGCACGGCATGCGGATCGGCGACGACGGCGTCCAGTTGTTGGGCGGCCACGGTTTCGTCAAGGAGCACCCGGTGGAGCGCTGGTACCGCGATTTGCGGGCGGTCGGCGTGGTCGAGGGGATCGTGCTCGTCTGATGATCAACCTTGAGGTCCCCGCGAAGTTCGCCCAACTCGTCGACCAGGCCCACCAGGCGGCGGCGGAGTTCTTCCGCCCCAACTCGCGCAAGTACGACCGGGAGGAACACACCTACCCGAAGGAACTCGACCTGCTCGCCGCCCTCCTGGACGGCCTCTCCGCGTCCGGCGGCGGCGCGGGCGCGGGTGGCGTACGCCGGGAAACCGTGGCCAAAAGGGGAAACCAGAACGGCGCCAACCTGCGCCTGCTGCTCGGCACGATGGAGATGTGCTGGGGCGACGTAGGTCTGCTCCTGTCGATGCCGCGCCAGGGCCTGGGCAACGCCGCCATCGCCTCGGTCGCGAACGACGAGCAACTGGCCCGCTACGCGGGCAAGTGGGCGGCCATGGCCATCACCGAACCCGACACCGGCTCGGACTCAGCCGCTATCCGCACCACCGCCGTCCTCGACGGCGACCACTACGTCCTCAACGGCGAGAAGATCTTCGTCACCGCGGGCGAACGCGCGGATTGCGTTGTGGTGTGGGCAACCCTGGACCGCTCGAAGGGCAGGGCCGCGATCAAATCCTTCGTCGTCGACCGAACCACCCCCGGCTTCGAACTCGTGCGGTTGGAGAGCAAGCTCGGCATCCGCGCGTCCGACACGGCCCACTTCCGGCTGACGGACGTCCGGGTACACCGGGACAACCTGCTGGGCAGCCCGGACATCGACACGGGTTTCGCGGGCGTCATGCAGACCTTCGACAACACCCGCCCCCTGGTCGCCGCCATGGCCATCGGCGTGGCCCGCGCCGCGCTGGAGGAAACCCGCGCCCTCCTCAACGAGGCGGGCGTCGACATCGACTACGACCGCCCCTGGACAACCCAACCCGCCGCCGCGGCGACGTTCCTGCACCTGGAAGCCGACTGGGAGGCCGCCCGCCTCCTGGCCATGGAAGCGGCGTGGCTGGCCGACAACCGCGAACCCAATTCCCTGCAGGCCAGCATGGCAAAGGCCAAAGCGGGCCGCACCGCCACCGAAATCACCCTCCGCTGCGTGGAACTGGCGGGCGCCTACACGGAGAACTCCCTCCTGGAAAAATGGGCCCGCGACGCCAAAATCCTGGACATCTTCGAGGGCACCCAGCAAATCCAACAACTCATCATCGCCCGCCGAATCCTGGACAAGTCCTCGACAGAGCTGAAGTAGCCCTGGCGCCGCTCCCCGCGCCCGCTACGATCTCCCCGTCGCGGGGAGGTAACCCATGTACGTAGACAAACCCCACGTCGGCGGCCCTGCGGGCGCGGGTATCGCCGACCTGGTAGCCGCCGCCAACAGCGGTGGCTTCACGGTGAGCGAGACCGGCGGGCAGGCGCTGCTGACCGCAATCCGCAACCTCATCGACTGGATCGACGGTCAACAGGACACCTTCGGCAAGCTTTCGCAAACCCCGAAGTTGGGCTTGTCAAACAACGCCGAGATCATGAAACCATTCATGGTCCAGGTCGCGACCGACGATCGGGGGTTCGTCACCCAACTGCTCAAACTCCGGGCTTCGCTCACTGACGCCCAATCCGCGATCACCACGGCGATGGCAAACTATGCAGGCACCGACCAGAAGGCCGCCCACGTGGTCGGACAGAGCGGCCCAGGCGAATAGGACCCACCCGGAACCATGACCACACGTACAACCGCCCTGGGACTCATCCTGCTGTCAGCGGTCGCCGTGACCGTTCCCGCGTGCTCGAGCACCACGCCGGGCACGCCGCTCGCCTCGGCGGCGAGCACGCCCCCGACCACGACCAGTACCGGGCAACCGTCCGAGCAGGGCGGCGGCACGCTGGCCGACCTCGACCCCTGCTCAGACATGCTCACCAGCGCCGCCAAGAGCGACCTGGGCATCACCGACAAGGGGAAACCCGACGACGTCGGCCCCGCCCGCGGTTGCAAGTGGCTGGTCCGCGGCCCGGAGTACACCTTGATCCTCTCCGTCGGGCTGTACGACGCGCTCGGCATAGACGACTTGCCCGACGACATCAACAACAAGCCACTCCCGGACATCAACGGCCGCAAAGCAGTGCAGTCTCACCTGAGCACCTCCGGTGGCGACTGCGCGGTGACCATCGCGGTCACGAAGACCACGCGCGCTTCTGCCAACGCGGTGGCCGGGGTCGACCGCGCGAAGGCCTGCCAGCTGGCAGGCAAGATCGCCGAACTCATCGAGCCCCAGCTCCCCAGGTCCTAGAACCGGGCGTCGCGGATGGCGACCTCCAGTTCCTCGTGGGTCAGTGCCGCCACCGGGAGCGGGGTGGTGCCCGGGGCGCGGAGGCCGTCGAGCAGCAGGGTCAGGTAGCGGCGCCAGTGGTCCGGGTCGGCGGCCCGGGTGGCCTCCGCGGTGGCCGTCACCATGATGACCAGCACGGCGATGTCGGACGGGGCCACGTCCGGCCGCAGCGTGCCCTCGGCCCGCGCCCGGGCGACGAGGGTGTCGACGATCGGGACGTACTGGGCGGTGATCCGCTCCATGCGCCCGAGGCCGACCTTGGTGCAGATCTCGTACAGCCCCCGGTCGGCCGACTGCCTGCGGACCAGTTCCTCGACGAGCCGGGTGATGGCGCGCCAGGGGTCCGGGTCGGCGGCGATGTCCGCCACGGCCGCGAAGAGCTCGTCGAGCGCGTGGTCGAAGACCGCGTCGACCAGGGCGTCCTTGTTGGGGAAGCGGCGGTAGAGCGTGCCGACCCCGACGCCCGCGTGCCTGGCCACGTCGTCCAGGGACACGGCGAGACCGTGCGCGGCGAAGACCTCGCGGGCCGCGGTGAGCAGCCGCACGCGGTTTCGCTCAGCGTCGGCGCGCAGCGGCCGATGCTCCGTCGGGGTGTCTGATGTCACGCTCTCAGCTTAGCGGTTAAGCGGAGAAACTTCCTCCGCTTCTGTGTTAGCGTCGCCACGACACCACAGTGGACATCCATAGCAGGGGGACTGCCTTGACTCTGTCCGACTCACTAGAGACACAAGCCGCCGGGGGGCGCGCGGACGCGACCGATGGCAAGCGCTGGTGGATCCTCGCGATCATCGCCATCGCCCAGGTCATGGTCATCCTGGACGCCACCGTGGTGAACATCGCGCTGCCGTCGGCCCAGAAGGACCTCGGGTTCTCCGACACCCAGCAGCAGTGGCTGATCACCGGCTACGCGTTGAGCTTCGGCAGCCTGCTGCTCATCGGCGGCCGGGTGGCCGACCTGTTCGGCCGCAAGATCACCTTCCTGGTCGGCGTCGCGGGCTTCGCGCTGGCGTCGGCGGTCGGCGGTGCCGCGAACAGCTTCGGCATGCTCGTCGCCGCGCGCGTCGGGCAGGGCGTGTTCGCCGCGCTGCTGGCCCCCGCCGCGCTGTCGCTGCTGACCACCACCTTCACCGACCCGAAGGAGCGCAGCAAGGCGTTCGGCATCTTCGGTGCCATCTCCGGCGCGGGCGGCGCGATCGGCCTGCTGCTCGGCGGCGTGCTCACCGAGTACCTGGACTGGCGCTGGTGCATGTTCGTCAACCTGATCTTCGCCGCGGTCGGCCTGTTCGGCGGCGCGGCGCTGCTCTCGGGCAGCACCGCGGAGAACCGCCCGAAGCTGGACCTGATCGGTGTCGTGGCCGCGACCGGCGGCATGTTCGCCCTGGTCTACGGCCTGGGCAACGTGCCGACCTACGACTGGGGCGCGCCGGAGAGCTGGGGCTTCCTGACCGCGGGCGCCGTGCTGCTGGTCTTCTTCGTCTACTGGCAGCAGCGCGTCGAGCACCCGCTGCTGCCGCTGCGCATCCTGCTGCACCGCAACCGCGGCGGGTCGTTCCTGTCCATCTTCGTGCTGTGCGCGGGGATGTTCGTCATCTTCCTGTTCCTGACCTTCTTCATGCAGCAGAACCTGGCCTTCTCCCCGGTCGCCAGCGGCGTCGGCTTCCTGCCGATGATCGGCACGCTGATGGTCGGCGCCACGGTGGCCACCACGGTCCTGCTGCCCAAGGTCGGCCCGCGCCCGCTGGTGCCGACCGGCATGATCCTGGCCGGTGCGGGCATCGGCCTGCTCGGTCTGCTCGAACCGACCAGCACCTACGCCTCGGGCGTGCTGCCCGGGCTGCTGGTCTCCGGCTTCGGCATCGGCCTGACCATGGCCTCGGCGATGAACGTGGGCATCGCGGGCGTCGAGGAGCACGACGCTGGCGTGGCCTCGGCGGCGATCAACGCGGTCCAGCAGATCGGCGGCTCGATCGGCACCGCGCTGTTCAGCACCATCGCCTCCAGCGCGGCCGTCGCGGCGATGTCCGAGGGCAAGGAACTGGCCGCGGCCAAGGTCGCCAGCTACAGCGCGGCCTTCACCTGGAGCGCGATCCTGTTCGCCGTCGGCGGCGTGCTGTGCGCGTTCATCCTGCGCCCCGGCGTGCCGGAGGAACTGAAGACCGCCGGACCGTCCGTCCACATGTGACAGTCCACAAGGGGCCCCCGAGGTGTGCGCACCCCGGGGGCCCCTTGCTCCAGTCGGGTGATCGACTCCTCCCCGGCGGCAGGAGACTGGCTAGTATTCTGCCCGGTGGCAGGCGCAGCGGGGAGGCAGTGGTGACCGAGATCGATCCGGACCGAGCGCATCCGGCGCGGATCTACGACTACCTGCTCGGCGGCGCGTGCAACTTCGAACCGGACCGCGCGCTGGCTGAGAAGATCCTCCAGGCGATGCCGGGCGCGGCCGAGGCGGCGAAGATCAACCGCGCCTACCTGCGCCGGGCCGTGCGGTACTGCGCGGAGCAGGGCATCACCCAGTTCCTCGACCTCGGCTCCGGCATCCCGACCGTCGGCAACGTGCACGAGACCGCCCCGGGCGCGCGGGTCGTGTACGTGGACAACGACCCGATAGCGGTCGCGCACAGCGAGATCGAACTGGGCGACACCCCGGGCGCGGCGGCGGTCCTGGCCGACTTCAACGACGCCGACGCGGTGCTCGCCGCGGCGGGCGACGGTCACCTCGACCTGGACAAGCCCATCGCGGTGCTGATGGTCGCGGTCCTGCACTTCATCGAGCAGCCGCACGCCGCCGTGAACCGCTACATCGAGTCGATGACACCGGGCAGCCACCTGGCCATCACCCACGGCACGGTCGACTCGACCCCGGAGAACTCCCAGGACGTCATAAACCTGTACCGGAACTCGGGTTCGTCGGCCGTACCCCGCACCCGGGACGAGGTCACGGCCCTGTTCGGCGACCTGGAACTGATCCCCCCGGGCGTGGTCTGGACCCCCTTATGGCGCCCCGAGTCCCCGCAGACCGGCGACCCCGCCAAGGCCATGGCCTACGCGGGCCTGGCCCGCAAGGTTTAGGCCACTACTTCAGGCCCAGTTCCCGGGCGATCAGCATGCGCTGGACCTCGCTGGTGCCCTCGCCGATTTCGAGGATCTTGGCGTCGCGGTAGAAGCGGCCGACCGGGAACTCGTTCATGAAGCCGTAGCCGCCGAAGATCTGGGTGGCGTCGCGGGAGTTGTCCATGGCGGCGTTGGAGGAGACCAGCTTGGCGATGGCCGCTTCCTTCTTGAACGACTGGCCCTTGAGCATCTTCGCGGCGGCCGCGTAGTAGGCCAGGCGAGCCGTGTTGACCCGGGTCTCCATGTCGGCGATCTTGAACTGGATCGCCTGGTACTCACCGATCTTGCGGCCGAACGCCTCGCGCTCGCCGACGTACTTCAGCGACTCGTCCACGCAGCCCTGCGCCAGGCCGACGGAGAGCGCGGCGATGGCCACGCGGCCCTCGTCCAGGGTCGACAGGAACTGCGCGTACCCGCGGCCCTGCGCGCCGAGCAGGTTCTCCGCCGGTACCCGGACGTCGTCGAAGGCCAGTTCGTGGGTGTCCGAGGCGTTCCAGCCGACCTTGGAGTACTTCTTCGCCACCGTGAACCCGGGGGTGCCCGCCGGGACGATGATGGCCGAGATCTCCTTGCGGCCGTCGTCCTTGGTGCCGGTCACCGCAGTCACGGTGACGAGTTCGGTGATGTCCGTGCCCGAGTTGGTGATGAACGCCTTGGACCCGTTGATGACCCACTCGCCGCCGTCGAGCCGGGCGGTGGTCCGGGTGGCGCCCGCGTCCGAGCCGCCGCCGGGCTCGGTCAGGCCGAACGCGCCCAGCTTCTCCCCCGCCGCGAGCGCGGGCAGCCAGCGCTGCTTCTGCTCGTCGGTGCCGAAGCGGTACAGCGGCATCGCGCCGAGTGAGACACCCGCCTCAAGGGTGATCGCGACCGACGAGTCCACCCTGGCCAGTTCCTCCAGGGCCAGGCACAGCGCGAAGTAGTCGCCGCCCATGCCGCCGTACTCCTCGCCGATGGGCAGGCCGAACAGCCCCATGGCGCCCATCTTGGCGATGATCCCGTACGGGAACGCCTCCCGCTCGTAGAAGTCGCCGATGACCGGGGCCACTTCCTCCCTGGCGAACTCCTGCACGGTCTTGCGCAGCGCCTCGTGCTCTTCCGGGAGCGTCAGGTCGATCACGTCAGTCCTCCGATGGGGTTACCACGGCCAGCGTTTGGTTCAGCGCGACCTGTTGGCCCGCGTGCACCGGGAGTTCGGAGACCACACCGTCGACCCGCGCGGTGATGGTGTGCTCCATCTTCATCGCCTCGACCACGAGCAGCGGCGTCCCGGCCGCCACGTGCTCGCCCACCGAGACCTTGACCACCAGCACCGTGCCCGGCATCGGGCTGGTGATGGGACCGCCCGCGCCCGCCGCGGCCGAGGCCCCCTCCAGCACCGAGTGCTCGGCGACCGCCCAGCACCGCCCGTCCGCGGCGAGCCACAGGGTGTCGCCGTCGCGGGCCGTGGCGTAGCGGAGGTTGCGGCCGCCGTGGTTGACGACCAGTTCACCATCCACACGGGACACCGCGGCAGGCACCGGCTCGTGTCCGTCGACCGACACCCGCGCCGCACCCGGCGTCCCCGTCACGCGGACGGTTACTTCCCTTTCACCGCTGGTCATCCGCAGCACCACCGCCGCCCGACGCCCGACGCGCCAACCGTTCGGCACGTCCCACGGGTCGACCACCGCGCCGCTCGGTTGCAGCGCAAGCAGTTCGTCCAGCGCGGCAGCCGCGAAGACCTCGTCCGGCACGTCCTCGGCCTTGGTCAGCTCGGCCAAGCGGCGCTCGACGAGCTGCGTGTCGAGCCTGCCCGCGCGCACGTCCGCGTCGGCCAGCAAAGCGCGCAGGAAGGTGACGTTCGTGCGCACGCCAAGGACCGCGGTCTCACCGAGCGCGGCGGAGAGCCGGTCGATCGCCTCGGCGCGGTCGCGGCCCCAGGTGATGACCTTGGCCAGCATCGGGTCGTAGTCCGAGCCGACCACGGATCCGGGCAGCAGCCCGGAGTCGAGCCGCGCCCAGTCCGCCGTCGAGTGACGGAGGCCGAGGACCCGACCGCCGGTGGGCAGGAAGCCGGTGGTCGGGTCCTCGGCGTAGACGCGGGCCTCGATGGCGTGGCCGGTCAGCGCGACCTCCTCCTGGGTGAGGTCGAGCGGGTGCCCGGCGGCGACCCGGACCTGCTGCTCGACCAGGTCCAGACCGGTGACCTGCTCGGTGACCGGGTGCTCGACCTGGAGCCGGGTGTTCATCTCCATGAAGAAGAACTCGTCGGGCCGGTCGGCGGAGACGATGAACTCCACCGTGCCCGCGCCGCTGTAGTCGACGGCCTTGGCCGCCTCCACCGCCGCCGCGCCCATCCTGGCCCGGGTGGCCGGGTCGAGCAGCGGGGACGGCGCCTCCTCGATGATCTTCTGGTGCCTGCGCTGGAGGCTGCACTCGCGCTCACCGAGGTGCACGGCGTGCCCGTGGGAGTCGGCGAGGACCTGGATCTCGATGTGCCGGGGGCGCAGCACGAACCGCTCGATGAGCAGCGTGTCGTCGCCGAAGGAGCCCCGGGCCTCACGGCGGGCCGACTCGATGGCCGCGCGCAGACCCTCCGACTCCTCCACCAACCGCATGCCCTTACCGCCACCACCGGCGGAGGGCTTCAAGAGCACCGGGTAGCCGATTTCGCCCGCTGCGGCGACCAAGTCGTCGTCCGACATACCCGGCTCGGTGCGGCCGGGGACCACCGGTACGCCCGCCGCGCTCACGGTGAGCTTCGCGCGGATCTTGTCGCCCATGGCGTCGATAGCGCCTACCGGTGGCCCGATGAATACAAGACCGGCCTCCGCGCACGCCCGGGCGAACTCGACGTTTTCCGCCAAGAACCCGTATCCGGGGTGCACCGCTTCCGCGCCGGTCTGCACCGCGGCGGCCACGACCTTGTCTATGGCCAGGTAGCTCTCCCGCGCCGCAGCGGGACCAAGGCGCACCGCGACATCGGCTTCACGCACGTGCCGGGCGCCCGCGTCCGCGTCGCTGTAGACCGCCACCGAGCGGATGCCCATGCGGCGCAGGGTGGTGATGACCCGGACGGCGATCTCGCCCCGGTTGGCGATCAGAACGCTGGAGAACATGCTCACATCCGGAAGACGCCGTAGCGGACAGGTTCCAGTGGCGCGTTGGCCGCCGCGGACAGCGCGAGGCCGAGCACCTGGCGGGTGTCCGCCGGGTCGATCACACCGTCGTCCCACAGCCGCGCGGTGGAGTAGTACGGGTTGCCCTGCTCCTCGTACTGGTCGCGGATCGGGGCCTTGAACGCCTCTTCCTCGTCCGCCGACCAGGCACCGCCGCTACCCTCGATCTGGTCGCGGCGGACCGTGGACAGCACGGACGCGGCCTGCTCACCACCCATGACGCTGATCCGCGCGTTGGGCCACATCCACAGAAAACGCGGCGAATAGGCCCTTCCGCACATGGAGTAGTTGCCGGCGCCGAAGGAGCCTCCGATGACGACGGTGAACTTCGGTACGCGCGCGCACGCCGTCGCGGTGACCATCTTGGCGCCGTGCTTGGCAATGCCGCCCGCCTCGTAGTCGCGGCCGACCATGAAACCGGTGATGTTCTGCAGGTACAACAGCGGGATCGACCGCTGGTCGCACAGTTCGATGAAGTGCGCGCCCTTCATGGCCGACTCGGCGAAGAGCACGCCGTTGTTGGCCACGATGCCGACCGGGTGGCCGTGGATCCGGGCGAAGCCGGTGACCAGGGTCGAGCCGTACTCCTTCTTGAACTCGCGGAACCGGCTGCCGTCGACCACGCGGGCGATGACCTCGCGGACGTCGTAGGGGGTGCGGGAGTCGGTGGGCACGACGCCGTAGAGGGTCGACGGGTCGACCGCGGGCTCCTCCGTCTGCGCGACCTCCCACGGGCGCGCGGCGCGCGGGCCGAGGGTGCTCACGATCGAGCGGACGATCTTCAGGGCGTGCGCGTCGTCGTCGGCCAGGTGGTCGGTGACGCCGGAGACGCGGGAGTGCACGTCGCCGCCGCCGAGGTCCTCGGCGCTGACCACCTCGCCGGTCGCGGCCTTCACCAGCGGCGGGCCGCCGAGGAAGATCGTGCCCTGCTCCCGGACGATGACGGCCTCGTCGCTCATCGCCGGCACGTACGCGCCGCCCGCGGTGCAGGAGCCGAGCACGGCGGCGATCTGCGGGATGCCCTGGGCGGACATGGTGGCCTGGTTGTAGAAGATGCGGCCGAAGTGGTCGCGGTCGGGGAAGACGTCGTCCTGCTTGGGCAGGAACGCGCCGCCGGAGTCGACCAGGTAGACGCACGGCAGGTTGTTCTGAAGAGCGACCTCTTGCGCGCGGAGGTGCTTCTTGACCGTCATGGGGTAGTACGTGCCGCCCTTGACCGTCGCGTCGTTGACGACCACTACGACCTCGCGACCGGACACCCGCCCGATCCCGGTGATGATCCCGGCGGCGGGCGCGTCGTCGTCGTAGAGGCCCGTGGCGGCCAGCGGGGACAGCTCCAGGAACGGCGAGCCGGGGTCGAGCAGCGAGTCGACCCGGTCGCGGGGCAGCAGCTTGCCCCGCGCGACGTGCCGGGCGCGGGCCTTCTCCGGCCCGCCCTCGGCCGCGCGGTCCAGGCGTTCGCGCAGGTCGTCGACCAGCTCGCCGTGGTTCTTGGCGTTGCGCTGGAAGCCGTCGTCGCCGGGGTCGGCCGCACTGCGCAGCACAGGCGCGTCCATCTCGCTCCCTCGAACAGTTAGCCAGCGTTAACCAGCGATCCAATGTTAGCGCTCGCTAACCCCGGGGTCCAGCCGAGGCGGCAAGTCCACCCGATCTACCAACCACCAGCGTGACCAGGTGCGCCCGGGCTGGACGCCAAGACGCCGGACCACGCTGTTCGCGTGATCCGGCGTCTTACGAACTGATTCGGGCGGTCAGCCCGTCACAGCGCGGAGGGCGGCGTAGTAGCCGCCGCTCTGACCGGCGGTGTTCGGGTGGTAGGACTCCTCGATCGGGAAGGTCACGCTGTTGAGCCACCGCGCCCCGGACGCGCAGATCTCGTGACCGGAGAAGGCGGTGCGGCCGTCGACGAAGGTGAAGCCGTGCGCCGCGGCCCGGCCCGAGATCACCGACGCCAGCACACCGGAGGACTGGTTGATGGCGGCCCGCTTGGTCTCGCTCAGCCCGACGATGCAGGATCCGCCGAGCTTGTAGATGAGCGGGTAGCCGAGCACGATCACGCGCGCGTTCGGGGCCTTGGCGCGGATCTGGCCGTAGACCCCGTCGAGCAGGCCCGGCAGGGTGCTGCGGGCGTAGTTCTGCGCGGTCTCGTTGCGGCTGACGCAGGTGGCGTCCGAGCTGAGGTTGCAGTCGGTCATCACGCTGGCGAACCCGGCGTCGTTGCCGCCGATGGAGATGGTGACCAGCGCGGTGTCCGCGGTCACCGCGCCGACCTGGTTGTTGAGCACGTCCTGCGTCCGCGCGCCGGAGCAGGCGACGAACGAGAACGCGGACGGGCCGTGGGCGTTGGCCCACAGCTGCGGGTAGGAGTTGCTGCTGCGCTTGCAGTCGCCGCTACTGCCGTAGCTCCCGGCACCGAGCCCGGAGGAGTAGGAGTCACCGAGAGCGACGTACTTTCCCGGCGCGGCGGCGGCCTGGGTCGTCAGACCGAGCAGGGATAAGGCGGTGAGGACGATGATCGGAAGGGAACGGGGGACACGCATCTTCCTGCCTCCGGTGGTGGAGGGAATCCCGACAGACACATCACTACCAGGCGAAAACCAAGCAAGAAACTAGTTGGTTAACTTTCCCCACTCCCGGGTGCCCGGGATGACGGTTAGTGGTCGCTAACCGCGCTGCCATACGATGGCGGGGTGTCACCAGCAGCGGAGCCCGTCCCGGACAAGCCGACGCGCCGCGAGCAGATCCTCGCCGCGGCCGCCGAACTGTTCGCCCGGCACGGCTTCCACGGGGTGGGGATCGACGACATCGGTTCCGCGGTGGGCATCTCCGGCCCGGCGCTGTACCGGCACTTCCGCTCCAAGGACGCCATGCTCGGCGAGATGCTGACCGCCATCAGCGAGGTCCTCCTCGACGGCGGCCAAACCCGCGTCGACAGCGCCCGCGGCCCCCACGACACCCTCGGCGACCTGGTCCGCTTCCACGTCGACTTCGCCCTGGACAACCCCGCGCTGATCACGGTGCAGGAGCGCAACCTGGGCAACCTGACCGACCCGGACCGGCGCAAGGTCCGGGCCCTGCAGCGGCGCTACGTGGAGATCTGGGTGGAGGTCATCCGAGCGGCCGTGCCGACGACGGAGGAACCCACCGCCCGCGCCGCCGCCCACGCGGTCTTCGGGCTGATCAACTCAACCCCCCACAGCCGCCACCTGGACCGAGCCCAGATGGCCGACCTCCTCACGGGCATGGCCCTCACCGCCCTCACCCACGCCCCCCTCTAGCCCCAACCTCCAGCCGCACAACAAGCGCCGCCCTCACCCACACACCCCCTGACCCCAAACCCCCAGCCGCACAACAAGCCCGGCCAACCACCTTTTTCAAGATCCCCCACCGCCCCCGACACAAAGCCCCGCCCACCCGGGGCAGGCCCCGCCTTGAGCCTATCGCCGCAGTTCAGGCCGCTGGAAGCCGCTTTCCCAAACCTGTGCGCAAGTCCCGAGCATGTGGACAACCCAGGATTTCAAGATCATCCCCGGCCCCGAACCCGCGCACGAAGCCGACAGCATCGCGAGCCGCCACAAGCCGCGCGCAGGCCGAGCCCATCCCGAACGAGCCACCCCCAGCCACCGAACGCCAGGAATTCCCAGCATTGGCGGGCCACCCATCACCCGTCCGGCGGCGCCCCGATCGGGTGCCGAACGTCCCGGTCGCGCCACGACGTTCGACACCTGGCCGGTTACCCTGTCGGGTGAGTAACCTCCCCGTCACACACCGACGTGGAGGGTGGGCGCATGGACGCGGTGGCCGACTGGGTGCCGGAGGGGATCGATCTTGAACGACCGAGCGCCGCGCGGCTCTACGACTACCTGCTCGGTGGCGCGCACAACTTCGCCCACGACCGCGAGCTGGCCGAACGCTTCATCAAGGCGCAGCCGAACGCCCGGGAGATCGCCCGGCACAACCGGTCGTTCCTGCGCCGCTCGGTGCTGTTCATGATCGAGCGCGGGGTGCGCCAGTTCCTCGACCTCGGCTCCGGCATCCCCACCGTCGGCAACGTGCACGAGATCGCCCAGCAGGCCGACCCCACCACGCGAGTGGTGTACGTCGACTACGAGGAGGTCGCGTACGCGCACAGCACGCTCATGCTCGCGGACAACCCACTCGCCACCATCGTGCAGGCCGACCTCACCCGACCGCGCGACATCCTCGACGCCGAGACCACCCGCGAACTCCTCGACTTCACCGAGCCCATCGGCCTCCTGATGGCCGGGGTCTTCCACTTCGTGCCGCCCGCCAAGGACCCGCGCCGGATCGTCGCCGAGTACCGCGACGCCCTGGTCCCCGGCAGCTACCTCTCGTTCTCGCAATTCACCCGCGATCTGATGCCCGCGGAGATGGACCGCGTGGTAGAGGTGATGAAGTCCAGCCGCGATCCCATGTACCCGCGTTCGCACGCCGAGATCACCGAGCTGTTCGACGGCTTCGAGGTCGTCGAGCCGGGCATCGTGCCGACCGCGCTGTGGCAGCCCGACCCGGACCTCGACGACGGCGGCGAACCCAACCGCGCGGGTATCTACGCCGGGGTCGGCCGCAAGATCTGAACGACCGCGAACCACGACGACTGAACAGCGATGCCGAGCGAACCCGACCAACCCGGTGCCCCGGACCCTGACCTGGTCCGGGCTTGGCTGAGCGTGGTCGCCGCGACCGCCTACGTGCCGCGGTCGGCCGCCGAGATCGAGGACCTGCTGCGCAGCCTCCTCGGCAGGCTGACCACCGCGCTGGCCGCCGAGCCGTTCGACGCGGCCGCGGGCAGCCGCGTCGGCGAGCTGATGGTCGAGGGCGCGCTCACCGGCGAGGCGACGCTGGAGCGGTCGCTGCGGGTGCTCGCCGACGGCCTGGCCGACGCGGGGCACGGCGCGCGCTCGGTGGCGCCGCTGCTGGCCGCCGTGGCCGCGGGCTACGCCGCCGCGCTGCGCAGGCGCACGCTGGCCCAGCAGGAGAACATGAAACTCGCGCTGCTGACCGCCAAGCAGCGCGCCGAGCGCGACCGGCGGGCCACCGAGAACCGGTTCCGCGAGGTGTTCACCGCCTCGGCCATCGGCATCGCGATCACCGAGCAGGACGGCACGTTCGTCGAGGTCAACCCGGCGCTGGCGGCGATCCTGGGCTGTCCGGCCGACCAACTGCCCAACCGCGCGCTCGCGGAGTTCATCGCGGTGGAGGACTCCGACGAGCTGCCGGTGTTCGGCGAGGCGGACCGCAGGCGCCTGGTGCGGCCCAACGGCGAGTCGGCGTGGGTGTACCTGACCACATCGCTGTTGCACGACGACAACGGCGCCACCCGCTACCGGGTCACGATGGTGCAGGACCTGAGCGAGCTGATGCTGTTGGGCAACCAGCTCAGCCACCAGAACCTGCACGACGCGCTGACCGGCGCGGCGAACCGGCTGCACTTCCAGTCGCGGCTGGAGGCGATGCACGGCCAGACGTCGCCGCGGCACCTGCTGACGCTGCTGTGCCTGGACCTCGACGCGTTCTCGCTGATCAACACTACGCACGGGCACCAGGCCGGTGACCGGGTGCTGCGGTCGGTCGCCGGTCGGCTGATGAACGCGGTAGACGGCCACGACGCCGTAGTGGCGCGCATCGGCGGTGACGAGTTCGCGGTGCTCATCGCGCACGGTACGGCCGCGCCGCCGGTGTCCAAGCTGGTCGAGGGCATCAACCAGGAGCTGTCCGAACCGGAGTACGACGGTCGGCTCGGGTTGGCGGTGAGCGCCACGATCGGCGTTGTGCGGTGCAAGCCGTCGGAGATGTCGAGCACCGAGATGTTCCGCGCGGCCGACGCGGCGTTGCGGTACGCGCGTTCCACCGGCCGGTACCAATGGGCGGAGTTCGACGCCCATGCGGACCGGGCCGCGCGCAAGGTCGGTGAGTCCGCGACAGCGCTACCCGCGGCGTGGGAGAACGGGGAACTGGACCTCGCCTACCAGCCGGTTGTGCGGCTGTCCGACGGCAAGGTGGTCCGGGTTCGCGCGTTGGCGCGCACAACGGGGCTCGACGGCGTGGACTCCACCACAGAGCTGGCGGAGCTGACCGGTCTGTCGGTGCCGTTGGGACCGTGGCTGCTGGCCAAGTCCACCGAGAGCGTGCCGGTGTGGCAGGCGTTGTTCGCGGGCACGGCGGATCCGGACGAGGCCGTGCACCGGGTGCACCTCTCGGCGTTGCAGTCGGCGGACGCGGACCTGTCCGCGACGGTGAACACCGCGGTATCGCGCGCGGGTGTGGCGCCGGGGTTGCTGGAGATCGCGCTGGACACCACTACGGTGCTCACGGGGCGTGGTGACGCGCAGGACAATCTGCGCACGTTGAGCGACATCGGTGTGGTCACCGCGTTGCACGGCTTCAACGGCGGCCCGCGCGAGATCGCCATGGTGGAGCGGTTCGGGGTGCGCACGGTCGTGCTCGCCGACCCGTTCGAGAACTGGCGCCCGGACTGGCTGCCGCGCGACGCCGTGCCGATGCGGGCCACGCTGCGGCTCATCGAGGCGCTGGAGTCGCTGGGCACGTCCGTTGGCGTGCTGGGCGTCCGGGACCACGCGGAGGCCCGCTGGTGGGCCGACCAGGGCGTGCGCACCGGTGAGGGGCCCGCGTTCGGCGGTCCCGGCGACGTCGAGGACATCCTGGCGCGGCTGCGGCCCACCGCCAACTGAGCGAATCGCCCCTGGGTGATCTCCCCGCGCGGCGGCCCGCTGTTGCAGGATGAGGACGTGGACGCCCACAGCGAGTCCGATCCGAACCGCAGGCGCAGGCTCACCGAGGCCGCCGCCGGAGCCCTGGCCGCCATGCGCGCGGGTGAGGACGACGGTGCCCTCGACCGGGTGGCGGCCGCGGTGCGGTCCGCGCCGGACAGCCACGTCGACGCCCGTGAGCTGATGCTGATGCTCTTCCACGAGTGCAGTGCGATGGTGGCCGCGCTCGGCGCGGGCGGTACCGCGCCGGTCAAGATGCAGGTCTACGACGACGACGGCCACGAGGTGCCGATCGACGAGGCCGACCCTCCCGTGCGGACCGCGGTGCGCACGCTGCTGGCGGAGGTGCACGGCGACACGGACGCGGCCAAGGCGCAGATCGAGATCGCGCTGACCAACGCGGCGCCGGAGGAGATGGCGATGCTGATGGTGCAGGCGCTGCGCTGGACGCTGCGGCTGTCGGACGAGTGCGTCAACCGGGGACTGCCCGTCCCGGGCTGGCTGCGCGACGCGTCCTGAGCAGGCGATCTCCGATCAAGATCGCGAGTTGTCCACAGGCCGGTGGACGGGCTTGGCGAAATCCCCACCGGTTTCCCTAACCTTGTCCCAGTGGGCGGAGAAGCCGTCCCGGACAAGGGAGAAACCATGGGGAACGGCCTCGCGCTACAGGATTTCCTTCAGCAGCGCGGCGAGCTGGGCGGTCTCGGTCAGGAAGCCGTCGTGGCCCGCGGGCGACGTGATGACCCGCAGGCCGTCGGCGGTGGAGATGCCGTCGGCGAGTTCTCGCTGCTGCGCCAAGGGGTAGAGCCGGTCACTGTCCACTCCGGCGACGACGGTGCGCGCGGTGACCCGGGCGAGCGCGGCCGGGATCCCGCCGCGGTCGACACCGACGTCGTGGCCGTTCATGGCCTCGGTGAGCAGCACGTAGCTGGCCGCGTCGAAGCGGTGCGCCAGCTTGGCCGCGTGGTGGTCCAAATAGGACTCGATGGCGAACCGGCCGTCGGGCTGGCGCGCGCGGCCGAAGCGGTGGGCGATCTCGGGTTCGCTGCGGTAGGTCACCTGGGCGATCCGCCGGGCCACGCCGAGGCCGTCCCAGGGGCCCTCGGGGGTGTCGTGGTAGTCGCCGCCGCGCCAGCGCGGGTCGGCGCGGATGGCGTGCAACTGCGGCGCGGCCCAGGCGATCTGCTCGCCGGAGGCGGCGGCCGGGCAGGCGAGCAGCAGCAGCGCGGCCACCCGGTCCGGGGTGGCCACGGCCCACTCCAGGGCCCGCATGCCGCCCATGGAGCCGCCGAGCACCGCGGCCCAGCGGTCGACGCCGAGCGCGTCGGCGAGGACGACCTCCGCGGCCACCTGGTCGCGGATGCCGATCGACGGGAACCGGCTGCCCCAGGCCCAGCCGTCGGCGGCCTGGCTGGCCGGTCCGGTCGTGCCCTGGCAGCCGCCGAGCACGTTGGGGCACACGACGAAGTACCGGTTGGTGTCGACCGCGCGACCGGGGCCGATCAGCCCGTCCCACCAACCCGGGGTGGGGTGGCCGGGTTCGGGTGGGCCCGCGGCGTGGCTGTCGCCGGTCAACGCGTGTTCCACGAGCACCGCGTTGGTGCGGTCGGGGTTGAGCTCGCCCCAGGTCTCGTAGGCGATCCGGGCGCCCGGCACCGGTCCCGGCAGCGGGACCCACCGGCGGCGACCGGGCGGGTCCCCCTCCCGCCACGCGCCGGTGGCGGGAGGGGGAGGGGTGCTCACAGCTCGGCCTTGGCGGCCCGGAAGCCGGCCTCCAGGTCGGCGAGGAGGTCCTCGACGTTCTCGATGCCCACGGAGAGCCGCACCAGGCCGGGGGTCACGCCGCTGGCCAGCTGCTCCTCCTCGGCGAGCTGGCTGTGCGTGGTGCTGGCCGGGTGCACGATGAGGCTGCGCACGTCGCCGATGTTGACGAGCTGGCTGAACAGCTCGGTGCCGTCGACGAACTTGCGCCCGGCCTCGACGCCGCCGCGCAGGTCGAAGGAGACGATGGCGCCCGCGCCGCGCGGCAGGTACTTCTGCGCCGCGGCGTGGAAAGGGCTGGAGGGCAGACCGGCGTAGTAGACCTTCTCCACCTCGTCGCGCTGCTCCAGCCACTCGGCGATGGCCTTGGCGTTGGCCACGTGCCGCTCGATGCGCAGCGACAGCGTCTCGATGCCCTGGATGATCAGGAACGCGTTGAACGGCGAGATCGCCGCGCCGGTGTCGCGCAGGCCCTGGATCCGGGCCTTGGCGGCGTAGGCGCCCGGGCCGAGGGCCTCCCAGTACTTGAGGCCGTGGTAGCTCGGGTCGGGCTGGGTGAAGCCGGGGAAGCGGTCGGGGTGCGCGCCGAAGTCGAAGGTGCCGCCGTCGACCAGGACACCGGCGATGGTGGTGCCGTGGCCGCCCAGGTACTTGGTGGCCGAGTGCACGACGATGTCGGCGCCGTGCTCGATCGGGCGCAGCAGGTACGGGGTGGGGACGGTGTTGTCGATGATGAGCGGCACGCCCACCTCGTGGGCGACGTCGGCGACGGCGCGGATGTCGAAGACGTTGTTGCCGGGGTTGGCCAGGCTCTCGCCGAAGAAGGCCTTGGTGTTGGGCCGGACCGCGGCGCGCCAGGCGTCGAGGTCGTCCTGGTCGTCGACGAAGCTGACCTCGACGCCGAGCTTGGGCAGCGTGTAGTGGAAGAGGTTGTAGGTGCCGCCGTAGAGGGAGGGGCTGGAGACGATGTGGTCGCCGGACTCGGCGAGGTTGAGGATCGCCGCGGTGGTGGCCGCGGACCCGGAGGCGAACGCGAGGGCGGCCACGCCGCCCTCCAGCGCCGCGACGCGCTGTTCGAGCACGTCCTGGGTGGGGTTCATGATCCGGGTGTAGATGTGGCCCGGCTCGGCGAGGCTGAACAGGTCGGCACCGTGCTGGCTGTCGCGGAAGACGTAGGAGGTGGTCTGGTAGATCGGGGTGGCCCGGGCACCGGTGGTCGGATCCGGCGCGGCGCCCGCGTGGATCTGCTTGGTCTCGAACGACCAGGCGGCGGAGTCGGTCATCGGTTCTCCTAGCTCTCGTGCGCGGTACCGGCGGCTCGTTCCAGCTGGACAGCCGTATAGAGCAAGCTAGCTGCGCCGACCGGACGACGGGCAGACCTTCCACGATCTGGAACACGGGGGCGGTTGCCTGTTCCACCCGGACGGGTGACGATCAACGGCATGCGCGCCACCACCCTGGTCCTGGCCCTGCTGACGATCACCACCGCCGCGGCACCCGCGGCGTCCGCGCAGCCCACCACCGCACCGGCCACCACCTCCCAGACAGCGAGCGGTCAGTCCTTTTCGGCCGCCGGAGACGAGAGCAGGCCGCGTACGCGGTACCGCCACTACGTGGCGCTGGGCGACTCGTACGCGTCCGGCCCGGGGATCCCGACGCAGAACGGGACCCCGCTGGGCTGCGGGCGGTCGGACCACAACTACCCGGGCAAGCTGGCCCGGTGGCTGCGCGTGCGCCGGTTCACCGACGTCACCTGCGGCGGCGCGACCACGGCCGAGATGACCAGGCCGCAACAGGTGTACGGCGGGGAGAACCCGCCCCAGTTCGACGCGCTGCGACCCGAGACCGACCTGGTAACGCTGACCATCGGCGGCAACGACATCGGCTTCGGCGAGATCCTGTCCACTTGCGGCAGGCTGGGGGCCACCGACCCCACCGGCGCGCCGTGCAAGGCGCACTACACCGCGAGCGGCACGGACGAGCTGGCGAACCGCGTCCGCGCCGTCGCCAGGACCCGGGTGGCCAAGACCCTCGGCGAGATCCACAAACGCGTCCCCCGCGCGACCATCCTCGTGGTCGGCTACCTCCGCATCCTCCCCGACGGCCCCGGCTGCTGGCCCCTGGTCCCCTTCGCCGCGGGCGACACCGCCTACTTCGACCAAACGGGCCGCGCCCTCAACCAGGCCCTGGCCGAAACCGCCCGCCAGGCAGGCGCCACCTTCATCAACCCCTACCCCTACGCCACCAACCACGACGCCTGCCAATCCGCCGAAGACCGCTGGGTCGAGCCCCTGCGCCCCGACTCCCCCGCCGCCCCCCTGCACCCCAACGACACCGGCATGACGGTCGTCGCCGCCCTCGCCTGGCTGGCGGTCCAGTCCCACTAGGTCCACAAAGGACATACAAGCCGGAAATGCCGCCGAGCGCGGAATTCGCGACACCGGCCAGAACTCCGCGCCGCCGACAATCGCGTGACATCACCGCGCCCCGCCGGTTCCCGCAGCGCGGGCTTCGACACTTCCCGACCCCGGCCATGCCAACCCGTGCGCGCAATGCCGAATCACATCAACCGCCGCGGCTAAACCCGACCACTCGGGCAAAACAGGGAAGCGAGCGCAAGTCACCCGACACAAGGCTGAAAGTCGACCGCCTGCCCGGCAAAAATGATCAACGCACGCCTCCGACCCAATGCCACTAACTTAGGCTAGGTGCGAGGATTCTGATGGTGGCCGGACCCTGATGTCGAACGCCTTGATGTTTGCCTTTTTTGGTGGGGTAGCGTTTATGGCGTCCACGTTTGGCCACACGGGGGTACGTTCGGTGCCTTCGGGCCGCGAGGTGTCTCTCGTTGATTTCCGCGCGGGTCTCCGATAACGCTCTCGCTTGGCGTTCAGGGGGAAAAATCCGC
>NZ_PTIX01000041.1 GCF_002934265.1 Actinokineospora auranticolor | reverse complement strand
AAGATGAAGACCTTGCCCGAGTTCCTCCGGAAATCGGTCACGTGGGACCAGGGCAGCGAGATGGCCGACCACGCCACGTTCACCACGGCCACCGGGATGCCGGTCTATTTCCGCGACCCGCACTCGCCCTGGCAACGCAGGACGAACGAGAACACCCACCGGCTTCTCCGACAGTATTTCCCAAGGGAACCGACCTCTCGGTCCACTCCCAAGCCCACCTCGACGACGTCGCCCGCGAACTCAACGACCGCCCCCGACAGACCCTGAACTGGTACAAACCCGTCGAGAAGCTCAACGAACTGCTGATCAAACACGGTGGCGCGATGACCCCTTGAGGTCAAGAACCCCTATATTTAATTCTACGCGCTGGGGCGGGCGGTAGGAATGGGTCGGGGTTGGCCTGTGGACAACTCCGGGCGAAGCGCGAAGCCACGCGGGTCAGCGGCCTGGGATGTCCAGCACCACGGCCGTGAGGTTGTCCGGGGCGCCGAAGTCGTAGACGGTGTCGCGGATGGCGGTCACCAGGTCGACGGGGTCCGGGATCCGGCTCAGGTCGGCGATCTCGTCCGGGGTGAGCACCGAGCTGACGCCGTCCGAACACAGGAGGAAACGGGTACTCGCGCCCGCCAGCTCCAGATCCAGGACGTGGGGGAGGGGACCCGGGTCCGGCGGGTCGCCCATCGCCTGGGTGAGGCCGCCGCAGGGGCCGGTTATCGCGTCGTCGACGGTCAGCTGTGCCAGGCCGTCGTCGGCCACCTGGTAGACGCGGCTGTCGCCGATGTTGAAGCACAGCACCGAACCCGGCGTGATCACCACACCCGCGATGGTGGTGCCCATCCCGGTGGTCTCGACCACCCGGTTGCCCAGCTCGTTCAGCTCCGCGCTGATCCCGGTCAGCCCCACGGCGGTCTCCTTGGCCCCGGTCCAGTCCAGGTACCGGTCGGCCGCGGTCACCAACGCCGTCGCGCTCGCCACCTCGCCCGCCGCGTGGCCGCCCATCCCGTCGGCGACCGCGCACAGCAGCGGCGACCGGCCGTCCGCGCGCAGGTCCACCACCAGCGGCTCCGCGGATTGGCTGAACCACCCGAACACCGAGACGGCGTCCTCGTTCCCGTCCCGCACCCGACCGCGCGCGGTCATCGCGACCGCGCGCACCACGTCCAGCACCGCACCACCCCCGACCACTCGACGAAAGTCGTCAACCAGCGGAAACCGCCGCGTCGAACCCGAACGCACCGAATGCCCGACCGCCCGGCAAGGCGCGGCCGCGCACCAGCGAGGAGCTCGCGGTGCCGCAAGCATACGGCCCGCGCCACCCCGGTCACCCGCCCTCCGACTCGCCGCGCGGGCATTTCGTTCCACCGCCCCGGCGATAGCCGAAACGCCCGGCCCGAGCAGCCCAAACCGGCGGTCCGAACGCGCCATCACATTCCTGTTCTCGTCCCAAAAGGACCAGACCCGCTTCGGCTCGGGATCCGGAATCCCCGGCGGGGCGGTCCGGTGCCGCCGACCCCAGGGTCTCGAACGGCCGTGTTGTCGGTGCCGGAGTCCGGTGACGCGCGTTCGGCTCCATTTCGCGCGTCGCGAATTGTGCGCGCGGCCAATTCGACAACCTCGTTTCGCGGCGGTCCGCGAAACAGTACCTCGCCGGGTCGCGCGCACTGTCCCCTTCGGACTTCCGGAGTCGGGTCGTCCCCGCCGGACAGGCCGAAGTCCGCACCGGCCGGTCATCCCGTCATCGACCCGGCGCCCGGTGATCAACTGCCGTTAATCTGCGCGTCACCACGAACCGCCCCGGCGCCACCGAATACCGGTCGGTAGCACCCGTTCGGCGAACAATTCACGTGGTGGCGTTCGCCGCGCGGAGGAGACCAACCGGGGTTACTCGCGAGTGCTACCCGCGAGTGAACATCACGCGGAAGTGACTGACTTATAACACTTTCGGTGAGAACTTCATCACAAGGGAAGTGCTACCGATTGGTAGTTCTCCACAGTATCCCAGTGACCGTCATTGCATTGCGCCAAGGCGTGGGGGGCGCTCGACTGGTCGGGCTCGGCTCGCACCGCCCGGACACCACCGTCGGCAGTGCGGAGATCGCCGCCCGGTTCGGCCGGACGGGCGACTGGATCAGAGAGCGGACCGGGATCGTGTCCCGCCGGTTCGCGGCGGGCAACGAGGCCATGGAGGCCATGGCCGTCGCCGCGGGCACCAAGGCACTGGCGCGGGCGGGCTACGGGCCGGGCGAGATCGACCTGGTGATCGTGGCGACGTGCAGCGTGCGCAGCCCGGTCCCGGTGCGGGCCGCCACCGTGGCCAAGGCGCTGGGCGCGCCCGGCGCCGCCGCCTTCGACGTCAACGCCGCGTGCGCGGGCTTCTGCTACGCCATGGCCGTGGCCTCCGACCTGGTGCGCGCGGGGTCCGCCCGGCGGGTCCTGGTCATCGGCACCGAGAAGATGTCCGAGTGGGTCGACCCGACCGACCTGGGCACCTCCATCATCTTCGCCGACGGCGCGGGCGCCGCCGTGGTCGAGGCCGCCGACGAGCCCGGCATCGGCCCGATCGTCTGGGGCAGCGACGGCGCGGCCGAGTCCGCCGACCTCATCGAGATCCCGGTCGGCGGCCAGATGCGCATGCAGGGCCAGTCCGTCTTCCGCTGGGCGACCACCGAGATCCACCCCATCGCCCTGCTCGCCTGCGAACGCGCGGGCATCCGCCCCGGCGACCTCGCCGCGATCGTCCCCCACCAGGCCAACCTCCGCATCATCGAGGCGCTGGCCCGCAAGATCGACGCCCCCGACGCCGTGATCGCCAGGGACGTGGTCGAGTCGGGCAACACCTCGGCCGCCTCCATCCCGATGGCCCTGGACCGCCTGGTCGTCGACCGCCTGGTGGACCCGGGCGGCCTCGCCCTCCTCATCGGCTTCGGCGCGGGCCTGACCTACGCCGCCCAGGTGGTCCGCATGCCCACCAAGGTCCCGGCACCGGTCACCGCCTGACCGGCCCGCCGGGCACGAGCCCCGTACCCGCGCGGGGACTCGACGAGGCTGAGGTCCCGCCTCGGCAACCCACACCGGCAAGCCTGCCCCACTCACCTGGGTTTCCGGCCCGGGACTTCCGCGCCCGCCCCTGTGGCACCGCCGTGCCTGCGACGGAACCTCGCGCCGGGAAACCGGCCCCACTTGCCCGCGAACCCGGGGCGCCGCCGTGCGCGCGACGGAACCTCGCGCCGGAGAACGGCCCCACTCGCCCGGGAATCCGGCACGGGACTCTCGCGCTCGACCCCGGGGCACCGCCGTGCCCGCGACCGAATCTTGCGCCGGGAAACCGGCCCCACTCGCCCGCGAACCCGGCACGGACCCTCGCGTCCGGCCCCAAGGCATTGCCGTGGGCGCGACGGAACCTCGCGCCGGGAAACCGGCCCCACTTGCCCGGGAATCCGGCAGGGGACCTCGCGCTCGACCCTGTGGTATCGCCGTGGGCGCGATGGAACCTCGTGCTGGGAAACCGCCCCACTCGCCCGGGAATCCGGCACGGGACTCTCGCGCTCGACCCCGGGGCACCGCCGTGCCCGCGACCGAATCTTGCGCCGGAGAACCGGCCCCACTCGCCCGCGAACCCGGCACGGGCCCCTCGTGCCCGGCCCCAAGGCATTGCCGTGGGCGCGACGGAACCTCGCGCCGGAGAACGGCCCCACTCGCCTCGCCTGGGTATCCGGCACGGGACTCTCGCGCCCGACCCCAAGGCATTGCCGTGGGCGCAACCGAATCTCGTGCTGGAGGACCGGCCCCACTCGCCCGGGAATCCGGCACGGGACTCTCGCGCCCGACCTCGAGGCGCTGCCGTGGTCGCGACGGAACCTCGTGCTGGAGGACCGGCCCCACTCGTCTCGCCTGGGTATCCGGCACCGGACTCTCGCGCACGACCTTGTGGCATTGCCGTGCGCGCGAACCTCGCCGGGAAACCGACCCCACTCGCCCGAGAATCCGGCACGGGACCCTCGCGCCCGACCTCGCGGAACTGCCGTGGGCGCGACGGAACCCCGGTCGAATCGCGAGGTGATCGGCCCGTCGCCTCGGGCACGTCACCTCCGCCCGGCACCGGACGCGCGCGCCGGTGGCCAATTCCCTCGGCACTTCCTCCCACCGCACCCGGCAATACCCGCCCCGCCCGGCCCGCCCCGGCCGCTCAGGCCGACAGCGGCCCGCCGCTCACCCCCGACCAATCACATCGCGGTACCAGAAATACGAGTCCTTCGGTGTCCGCCGCTGGGTCTCGTAATCCACGTGAATGAGCCCGAACCGTTCCCGGTAACCCGCCGCCCATTCGAAGTTGTCCGTCGCCGACCACGCGAAGTACCCGCGCACATCCGCCCCGTCGGACACCGCCCGCGCCAGCGCCGCGAGGTGCGATTCGTGGTAGTCGATCCGAGCCTGATCGGCCACGCGGCCCGCCACCGGATCGCCGTCGTGGTAGGAACACCCGCTCTCGGTCACGTAGATCGGCGGCAGGTCGTCGCCGTAGCGGGCCGTGAACAGCGCGATCGTCTCCCGCAGCCCGTCCGGGACCACCGGCCACCCGAAGTCCGTCGTCGGGTACCCCGACAGCGGCTTCGGCGCGAACGGCAACCCCGGCGGCAGCGGCGCGCTCGCCACCGCCGACTCCTCGTCCGGCGCCGCCGCGCCGATCAGGGTCGGCTGGTAGTAGTTCAGCCCGAAGAAGTCCAGCGGCTCGGAGATCACCTTCAGGTCCTCGGCCACCGGTCCCGGCATCGCCGCCGCCAACTCCGGCGCCGGGTAGCGGCCGCGCAGCAACGGGTCGGCGAACAGCCAGTTCACCAGCGTGTCGTACGCCTCCGCCGCCGTCCGGTCCGCCTCCGACTCCGACGCCGCCCACACCGGCCCGTGGTTGCTCGCGATCCCGATGTTCGAGCACCCCGCCGCCCGCAGCGCCCGCGCCGCCAACCCGTGCCCGAGCAGCAGGTGGTGCGCGACGGGCAGCGCGTCGAAGCCCAGCGCCCGCCCCGGCGCGTGCACGTCCAGGGCGTAGCCGAACAGGGTGACCACGACCGGCTCGTTGATCGTCATCCACATCCGCACCCGGTCGCCCAGCTTCGCCCCGACCACCTCGGCGTACTCGGCGAACCGCGCGGCGGTGTCCCGGTTCACCCAGCCACCCGCGTCCTCCAGCTCCTGCGGGGTGTCCCAGTGGAACAGCGTGGCGGCAGGGGCGATCCCCGCCTCGCACAGCTCGTCGACGAGGCGGTCGTAGAAGCCCAGGCCCTCCGCGTTGACCCGGCCGCCCGGCAGCACGCGCGGCCACGACACCGAGAACCGGTAGGCGCCTACGCCCAGGTCGCGCAGCAGGGCGACGTCCTCCCGGTACCGGTGGTAGTGGTCGGCCGCCACCGCCCCGGTGTCCTCGTCGCGCACCCGACCGGGGCGCGCGCAGAAGGTGTCCCAGACCGACGGCGCGCGTCCACCCTCCGCGACCGCGCCCTCCACCTGGTACGCGGCCGAGGCCGTACCCCACAGGAAATCGTCGGGTAACCCGGGAAACGGCATGGGATCCTCCTCAGTGGACGGTCCGGACGCGGAACACGAGGGCCGCCCCCGCCACCCCGACCGCCGCGGCGACCAGGTACAGCACGGGGTACCCGCCCAGGTGCGCCACCACCGGCGCGGCCAGCGCCGGGGCGAGCACCTGCGGCAGCGTGTTCGCGATGTTGACCACCCCGAGATCCTTGCCCCGCGCACCCGCCGCGGGCAACACCTGGGTCACGAGCGCGAAGTCCACCGAGGTGTAGGCGCCGTAGCCGACACCGAGCACGGCCGCGGCCACCACCGCGCCCGTCCAGGTCGGCCACACCGCCAGCAGCACCGCCGCCGCCGACATCACCACCCCGGCCACGCACACGAACACCCGGCGCTTGCCCACCCGGTCCGACCAGACCCCGCCGACCAGCACCGTCGCCAGCAGCGCGACGGCGTACACCGCGGTCAACGTGAACACGCCACCCGCCGGGTCGCCGACCCGTACCTCGTCCTGGAGGTAGTAGAAGAGGTAGAGCAGCGCGACGGCGTTGCCCAGGTTGATCAGGAACCTGGGCACCCAGGCCCAGACGAAGTCCCGGTGCCGCAGGAGGCCGAACGGCTTCCGCGCCGGTTCCCGTACCGGCACCCGCCGCCGCTCGCGGGCCAACGCGAACGGCAACGACCCCACGACGACGACCACCGCGCACGCCACATAGCCACTGGAGACGGAGCCACCCGCCAGTGCCAACCCTGTCCCGGACATCACGCCAACGGTCTGGGCGAAACCGAACCAGCCACCCACCGCGCCACGACGGTGTTCGGGGACCTGGTCCGGGACCGCCGCGCTCAGCCCCGCGAAGCAGGAATTGAGCGCGATCTGCGCGACCGACCACAAGGCTACCACACCGAGCACCGTGTCCACTGTGGCCAGAGCGGCCAGCGCGCCGCCGCCGGCCACCGCGCCGCCCAGTACCCAAGGTCCGCGCCGCCCGCTTCGGTCCGACAAGGCACCCCAGATCGGATTGGCGACCATGGACCACGCCGCCCCCACCCCGGTCACCAGCGCCAGCGCGCTTTCCTTGCCGTCGGGCGAGATCCCCTCGACCTGCCGCGCCAGCAGCACCTGCAGCGGCCCGTACCAGCCAACGAACACCGCCGCCGTCGCCCCGCTGAACGCGAGCACCCACCAGGCCCGCACCCCACCCGGCGGCGTGACCTCTCGGGCAACCGAGTTGTCCACAGGCAAGGGTCGACGCCTCTTCATCGGCCGGTGCGACCGGGTAAGCTGGTGCCAGGACATATGGCCGCGAGCCGAACCCCGGCGGGGTACTCGGCCGGTTGGGGCACGCGGCTTTCGCGGGTGTTGATCCGGCCCTCGAGGTTCCGGTTGCCGGACAGCACCGACACGACCGTGCGGTCCGAGGACCGCGCGCCCGCGGAGATCTCCTTGAGCGGCGGGCCGGAGTTGTCGACGCGCGTGGCGTAGCCGACTGGCTCGTGGTCTCGATTCCCGGCGGTTGCCCGCGGTCGGTCGAGGTGGCCACTGCGGTCGTGGCGGGCTCGGCGGTGGGAGTGCCGCCGTGGGTCTTCCGCTTGCCGTGTCACCCGAATCCCGTTCCGTTCCGTGGAAGCCGTTCGCGGTCACCGTGGTGCGCCCACTCGCGGGAGGTGCCGGAACCGGCGGTCCACTACCGGTGCGGGGCGAACTCCTCCGGGCGGTCGTCGAGGCCGAGGAACCACTGCAGCGCCTGCTCGCAGCGGGTCGCGGCGAAGCCGTCGCCGAACGGGTTGGGGGTCGGGGCCGTGGTCTGCCGCTCGACGTGGCTGAGGACGAGCTTCTCGGCGATCCGGGCGACGACCGCGCGGTCGGAGCCCGCGGTCCACGGGTGGCCGGGGTGGCGCGGCTCGGCCCAGGTGCCGGGCTCGCCGCCGAGGACCAGCGTGGGCACGCCGAAGCTGGGCGCCTGCTCGGCCAGCGTGGCCGAGTCGGTCACCAGCGCCGCCGCGATCGACAGCAGGCAGACCAGCTCCGGCTGCGCGATCGGGTCGGTGATGGTCACCCGCACGAGCCTGCCGAGCATGTCGTAGGCCAGGTGCCGCAGGGGGCCGCGCGGCAGCGGCAGCACGACCTCCAGGTCCGGGCACGTCAGCACGAGGTCGGCGATCCCGTGCAGCAGCTGCGTGGCCGCCGCCGTGGACCAGTCGCGCGCCTCGACGGCGACCACGGCCAGCCGGACCTCGCCCGCCACCACCGCGTTCTCCACCGCCTGCACGCGGTCGTCGCGGTGGCGCACGTAGCGGTCGAGGGCGTCGAACCCGGCGTCGACCGCGGTGCTCCCGACCGTGACGACCTTCGGGCCGCGGTGGCACTCGTCGCCGAGGTTGGCCGCCGCGTCCGGGGTGGCGGCCAGGTGCAGCGACGACACCTGGGCGATGAGCCTGCGGTGGCCCTCCTGCGGGAACGGGGCGGTGAGGTCGTACGAGCGCACACCCGCGTCGAGGTGCACCACCGGGACGCGCTGCCAGAACGCGGCCATGGCGGCGCTGAACGCGGTGGCCGAATCGCCCTGCACCACCACCGCGTCCGGTGCGAGGTCGGCGAACGCGTGGTCCAGACCGGCCAGCAGCTGCGCCGCCGCCCGGCCGGTGCGCTGCCCGTCGCGCGCCAGCTCGACCAGGACCTCGGTGGCCAAACCGAAGCCCGACAACACCTCCGTGGCGGCGGCCGCGTCGTCACCGCACGCGAGCACCACCGGCCGCACCCGCCCGCGCCCGCGCAGCGCCCCCACCACCGGCGCCAGGCGCGTGGCCGCCACGGCGTCGCCCGCGATCAGGCACACCTCCGGCACCCGCCGACCCGCCCCGGGGCAGGGCAGGGGAACGAGGGTGTTCGGCACCGACGCCCCCTTCCGCCACCTCGGGACCCGGGTGCCCGCCGCGACAGCGACCCGCCGGTATGCCCTTCTCCTGCATGCGGTATAGCGCGAGACGCCGGGCACGTTACCGATGGCGCGCACCCGGTCCGGACGACACGCCGAACCCGTACGGGCGGATGCGGCGGTCCACCCGCCCCGGTGGCGCGCCGCGAGTCGCGAACGGACTCACCCGCGGCGACCGGCGTCGGCCGGGTGGACGCGCGGCGTGAACCAAGTGGCCGCCGGACAAGCGATCCCGCTCGGCCCGGTGTGGGCGCGCGGGGCGGCGGGTGACCTTCCCGGCGCGGGATTCCGCCGTGGACGCGCCCGGGATTGTGGGAAGTACGGGAAAGTTTGGTCGGCGGGCAGGCCGGTTCCCTGTTCTCTCAACGGTGGGGCGGTGGTGGCGTGGAGTGACGGCACGCCCGAACGGATCACCGGTCAAGTACCCGTTCGGGGCTGTGGACAACTTCGCGCACGGCGACCCGCGGCAGTGATTGACTTCCAGGGCTTGGACATCACGGGGCCGTGTGGCCACAGCGGTCGGCGCGGGGCGGGCTGGTCGCGGGCGGCCGGTTGGCAGACCGGGCGGGCGTCGAGGAGTGGGAGGTCGTCGCCGGGGCCGCGGCCAGGCGAATGCGGGAGCAGGGAGGTGCGGAGCCAGGCAGGGATAGGAGGTGTGGCTGGGATGCGGGGCCGGGTTGGGGTTGTCAGGCCGGAGAGGGATGGAGGGCCGAACAGGGATGTGGTGCGGGGCTGGGTAGAGGTACGGGGTGGGTTGGTGACGGCCGGACGGGGATATGGGGCCTGGCAGCGTGCTGGGCCGGCAGGGCCCGGGGTGAGGCAGAGGCCGGGGCGTGGATGTGGGGCCGGGCGGTGATGTGGGGATGATGTGGGGGCGGGTAGGGCGGAGGTGAAGGGCTGGACAGGGACGTGGGGGCGGCGGTGTGGGGAGATGGGGATAGAGGGACCGGGCGGCGTTGTGGGGATGAGGTGGGGCGGGTAGGGCGGAGGTGAAGGGCTGGACAGGGACGTGGGGGCGGCGGTGTGGGGAGATGGGGATGGAGGGACCGGGCGGGGAGCGGCCTGCTGCAATGAGGGCGGGGTGCGGCGGCGCAGGTGTGGGACCGGCGTGTAGGGCTGAGGAGCGGGGGAGGGGTGGAGAACCGGGTGCGGGGTTGGCGGGGTGGTGCTCAGAGGTTGGGTGCGCTGCCGCGTTGGGTGTTGTGCAGGCGGGTGGCGTAGACGGCCGCTTCTGTGCGGCGGTCGAAGCCGAGCTTGTGCAGCAGCGTGGAGACGTAGTTCTTCACCGTCTTCTCCGCCAGGTACAGGGCGCCCGCGATCTGCCGGTTGGTCATGCCCTCGGCGATCAGGTCGAGGATCTTGCGCTCCTGCGGGCTCAGCGTCGCGTAGCGCGGGTCCTCCACCCGGCCCGCGCGGAGGCGGTCGAGGACGGTCGCGGTGACGCCCGCGTCCAGCAGCGAGCCGCCCTCGGCGAGGGTGCGCACGGCCGAGACCAGGTCGTCGCCGCTGACCTGCTTGAGCATGTACCCGGCGGCGCCCGCCATGATGGCGCCGAAGAGCGCCTCGTCGTCGGAGAACGAGGTGAGCATCAGGCAGGCCGGGGGCGGGGTCACCGACGACCGCACGTCCCGGCACACCGACACGCCCTCGCCGTCGGGCAGCCGCACGTCCAGGATGGCCACCTGCGGGCGCACCGCGGGGATCCTGGCCAGGGCCTGCGCGGCGGTGGCCGCCTCGCCGACGACGTCGATGTCCGGCTCGACCTCCAACAACTGCCGCAGCCCGCGGCGGACGACCTCGTGGTCGTCGAGCACGAACACGGAAATGCTCATCCACGTGCCTCCTGGCCTCGCGCGTCCTGATCACGTCCGGTCGGGGCGGGCCTGCGCAGCGGCACGTCCCAGTCGACCCGGGTCCCGCCGACGGCGGGGGAATCGATCACGCAGTCGCCCTCCCAGCGGCGGGCGCGCTGCACCATGTTCGACAGCCCGCCGCGGTGGGTGATGTCGGCGGGCAGGCCGCGCCCGTCGTCGCGGACCAGCAGCCGCAAGCGGGTGGCGTGCCGGTCCACCGCGACGGTCAGCGCCACGCCGCTCGCCCCGGCGTGCCGGACGACGTTGGACAGCGCCTCGCGCAGCGTGGCCATCAGGTCGAGGGCGACGTCGGCGGGCACCACCGAGTCCAGCGGGCCCTCGAGCCGCACCGTCGGCTCGAACCCCAGGGTGACGGTGGCCTCGGAGATCGCCCGCAGGATCTCCCCGCGCAGGCTGTAGGGGCCGTTGGCGGGCTGCTGCAGGGAGAAGATGCTGCGCCGGATCTCGCGGATGGTCTGGTCGATCTCGGCGACGAAGCCGCCGAGCCGCTCGCCCGCGTCCGGGTTGTGCGGGGACCGCCGCAGGCCCTGCAGGCCCAGACCGATCGCGAACAGCCGCTGGATGACGAGGTCGTGCAGGTCGCGGGCGATGCGGTCGCGCTCCTCGTAGAGCGCCAGCCGCTGGCGGTCCTGCTGGGCGTAGGCGAACTCGATGGCCAGGGCGGCGTGCGTGGCGAAGTCGGTCACCATCCGCACGTCCTCGTCGTCGAACCGGGTGCCGCCGTGCTCCCGGGCGAGCATGAGCACCCCGGACGCCCGGGACCCGGTGCTCATCGGGACGAACACGGCGGGGCCGAGCCCGCTGATGCCCTCGGGCAGCTGGTGGAAGGTCGCCACCGACCGGGTCAGGGTGGCCTGCGCGACCTCGCCGAGCACCCGGGCGCGGCCGGTGGAGAACACGTCGCCGGTGATGCTGTCGCCCGCGGCCATCCGGGAGCCCGCGAGTTCGGTGGACAGGGTGCCGTCGACCGCGCGCACCTCCAGGTGCTCCGGCCCGGCGGGGACCGCGACGAAGGCGAGCACCGCGCCCGCGACCTCCCGCGCCCGGCGGACCATGAGGTCGAGGCCCTCGGCGTCGCAGACGTTGGTGCGCAGCACGGCGGTGACCTCGGTGGTGGCGCGCAGCCACCGCTCGCGCCGGATGCTGCGGTCGTAGTGCCGCGCGTTCTCGATTGCCATCCCGGCCGCCGCGGCGAGGGCGACGACGACGTCCTCGTCCTCCTGGGTGAAGCCGCGGCCGCCGACCTTCTCGGTGAGGTACAGGTTGCCGAACACCTCGCCGCGCACCCGGATCGGCACGCCGAGGAACGACCCCATCCGCGGGTGGTTCTCGGGGAACCCTGCGGCGGCCTCGTGCCCGGTGAGGTCCGGCACGCGCAGCGGTTCGGGCCGCTCGATCACCAGCCCGAGGATGCCCTTGCCGACGGGTAACGCCCCGATCTCGCGCCCGGTCCGGTCGTCGAGCCCGGCGTGGGTCAGCGCCTCGAAGGCGCCGTCTTGGCCGAGGACACCCAGCGCGCCGTAGCGCGCGCCCGCCAGCTCGCACCCGGCGGTGACGATGCGGCGCAGCACGGCGGGCAGCGACAGGTCGCTGGCCACGGAGAGGACGGCGTCCAGCAGGTGCCGCATCCGGTCCTGGGACACCTCGGCCGCGGCGGCCCGGTCGACCAGGCCCCGGAACAGGTTCCGGCGGCGGGTGTCCAGGTCGTCGGCGGCCGGGTCGCTCCCCGGCGCGCGGGTGGTCGCGGCACCGGTCGGGGTGGCGCCGGTGTCGGTGTCGTCCGTCGTGGTGCCGTGGGTCGGGTCGTCGTGCGCGGTGGTGCCGTCTGTCGCGGTGCCGTCGGCGGCCGCGGTGACGGGGTCGGCGTCGGTCATGGCGGTCGTCTCGGTGGTGGCGGCGGGGTCGCCCGCCTGCCGGGTGTGGTCCGCGGGGTGCCCCGCGGGCGGGGTAATCGCGAAGATACCGGGCGGGGCGGTCGTTTCGGCGGTTTCGGGCGCGGGAGTGGTGTGCGCGACCGCGCCGGGCGCGGCGCCCGGGGTGGGGATACCGGTCGTCGTGGTGTTTATCTCGGGGTCACCCGCCGCGTCCGGGGTGGTGTGGTCGGCGGAACCGCCCGGGGGCCGCGCGGGGCCGCCTGGCTGGTCCGCAGCCGCCTCGCCCACCGCGTCACCGCTTTCTCCGTCTCGTGCGCGCCGACCCGCGCACCGTCGACGGGAATGGCGTCGTCCACCTTTGTCCGATTGATACGTCACCCGCGTCGAAAATCATCGGACGTGATCGGTGGGGTTGAGCGTCCCCGACATTCGGGCGCGGCGCAAGGGCGCGGCGCGGATGTCCCCTAAATGACCAAGGCGGTTGCCGCCTCGCGCGCACGGCGACTAGTTCGTGACCTTATGGCCTCTCGTCACGCTGCGTCGACGGCGGTTGACCGGCCGTTGGTGCGAAGCTGGTGCATCCGAGTCGCGTGCCTGCCGATCGGTGCGCCCACGCGCACCGAAGCGTGATCGACAGTACGCGGGTCTGATGGGCTGTTCGGCGCAAATGGCGCAGACGATTCGTCGCGCGCAATTCGGGGGAATCGCCGAGTGTTTCGCCGAAATGGGGAGTCAGGCGTCGCCTGGGACAATCCAGCGCAGCGACCACCGGCCCGGCCCGCCGCGCAGTACCGTGCGGGACAACGGGGCCACGTCGACCCGCCAGAACGCGGCCGGGTCGGCCCCGATCGCGTGCACCAGCGCCGCCCGCACGACCGACGGCGAGGTGATGGCCACCGTGCGCGCGCCCGCCGGGTGCTCGTCGAGCCAGTCGCCCACCCGGCCCAGCACGGTCAGCACCGACTCGCCGCCGTGCGGCGCCGCGCTCGGGTCGGTGAGCCACCGCGTCACCGCCTCGGGCTCACCCGCCGCGACCTCGTCCAGGGCCCGGCCCCGCCACTGCCCGTGGTCGGCGTCGCGCAGCCGCTCGTCGACCACGGCGTCGAGCCCCAACCCGGCGGCCGTCTGCGCGCACCGCGTCTCCGGGCCCCGCACCACCAGGTCGACCCGACCCAGGTCGGCGCCGCGCCCCACCTCGACCGACAGCGGCTCGTCCCGCGGGAACACCACCCCCCGCGTCGCCGCCGTCGCGCCATGGCACACCAGCACGAGTCGCCCGCTCACCGTCCACCCTCCGCCGTCGCAGTCCGGTGGAATCCTCCCAATGCCGGGTGGGCCTCCGTCGGTCAGGGCGCGAGCGCCCGCAGCACGATGCCGGTGACCCGCTGGTCGTCCAGGACGCCGTCGACGTCGTCGGCGCTCCACACGTGGACGATCACCGGCCCCCGGTGCGCGGTCAGGTCGCCTTCGCCGCGGAAGAAGGCCGCGTCCCCGATGTTGGTGGCGGGGCGGGTGCCGGTGCCCCGGCTCAGCGCGTCCCAGGTGGTTCCGTCGCGGTCCTCGGCGTAGGTCGCGACCATGACGGTGAACCGGCTGGCGGAGTCGGTGCCGGGGTTGTCGCCGAACACACCGGGCACGGTCACCGCGTAGCCGCAGTCGCGTTCCCCCGAAGCGCCGTTCGCGGGTGGGTTGCCGGGCTCGACGCCGTCGGCGGTCACCGGCGCGATGGCGGTGGCGTCGGGGAAGGCGCTGTCCAGGGTCTCGCGGGTGACCAGTTCGCAGGGGTTGGGCGAGGCGGCGCCCGCCGCGCCCGTGGACCGCGCGGGCACGGGCTGTGCGGTGCCCGGGGCGGCGGAGCACGCCGCGAGTCCGAAGAGGAGGACGATGACCAGTTGTCGCATTCCGCGGCCCTTCCCTGGTATGGATCGGGTGAGCCTACGGCCGCGGTGGAGTACCGGGTGCCGCGTCCGCCGGCGGCACCCGGTACTCCACCTACCCGCGCGGGCGCAGGAGTTTCGACCTGGTGCTCCCAACGCATGCCGCGATTGGCGGGCCCGCCGCGGGGGCGTCCGCGATGTGCAACACGTCGTCGTCGACCGGTGCCTCCTCGAGCACGACGTGGGCGATGGTGCCGCCGTAGCCGTAGCTGGACACCCCCGCGGCGGGGCCGGTCGCGGCGTGGCCACTGCGTGCGCTCGGTGACCACCCGCAACCCCGAGGTGGTCCAGGGGCGGAGTCCGCGCGGGGCCAGGGGACCGGTCCGCGCGCGCTGGGCGTGGCGCTCGGCTGGGCTGGACCGAGGGTCGAAGCGGCGGTGCACGGGGTGATCGACGCCCACCTCGTCGACGAGGTGGGCGTCGGCGCGTACCGGATCCGGAGCCTGGTGAGGCACGCGATGCACGTCGACTCCGATGTCCCGTCCGAGGTCCCGTGGGGACCGGCGGCCGAGACCGTCCCGCGGGTCGAGGTCGCGGTGTCCGGGCGCGGGGGTCGCGGGTGACGGCTCACTCCGCCGCGCGACGCCGGTGGGCGCGTTGGCGGCAGGTGGGGCCGCAGTAGCGGGGCGGCCTGCCGGTGGCGCGGACGGGCAGGCGGACGCCGCACTCGACGCAGGTTCCGTGACGCGGCCCGCCGGGTTCGTCACGGAACTCGACGGGTTCCGTGACCGCGCGGAGCCCGTCCAGCAGCAACCGGACCAGGCGGGCGCCGCGGACGGGGTCGCGGTGGGCGTCGCGCAGCGCGGCGGCGCCCGCGATCACCGCGGACAGGTCGTCGGTCCGCAGGTCCACGCGGATCGTGCCCGCCCGCTTCGCGTTGTCCAGCAGCCGTTCTAACGCCTCGTGGAACCGGCGGGACGCCTGGGCGACGGCCGCGTGCGGCCGGCCCCGGTCGGCGGTGAGCGCGTCGCAGAGGTGTCGGCGGTCAACGGATTTCTGGACCACCTCCACCAGGAACCCGAACAGCGCGGCACCCGGCGCCGCGCGGGTGGCCCAGCCGTCCGCCGCGGTCGCCAGGCCCGTGATGTGCTCGGCGAGCACGGCCTCGACCAGGATCTCCTTGCTGGGGAAGTGCCGGTAGACGGTGCCCGCGCCGACCCCGGCGCGCCGCGCGATCCGACCGAGTGACACCTCCGGCCCGTCCTCGGCGAACAGCCGCACCGCCGTCCGCAGCACGACCTCCCGGTTCCGCCGGGCGTCGGCCCGTTCCGCCGTCATGTCACGCAACCCTTTCCGCGCTGACAGAACCGGGTCGATCATCCCGGATAGCCCCATCATCCCGGGATAAGACACCCATGACCGACCCGATCCTCGTCACCGGCGCCACCGGCAGGCAGGGCGGCGCCACCGCGCGTCGCCTGCTCGCCGACGGACGCCCGGTGCGCGCCCTCGTCCGCGACACGACCACCGCCGCGGCCGTCGCCCTGGCCACCGCCGGAGCCGAGCTCGTGACCGGCGACTTCGACGACCCGACGAGCCTGCGGCCCGCCTTCGACGGCGTGGCCGCCGTGTTCGCCGTGCCGACCGCGCCCTTCGGCCCCAACGGACCCGCCGACGAGACCGAGGCCGCCCGTGGCCGCGCCCTCGTCGACGCCGCCGTGGCGGCGGGCGTCGAACAGGTCGTGCTGAGCACCGTCGCCTCGATGTCGCGGTCCGAGCAGAGCGCGAAGGGCAAGGCGGAGATCGAGCGGTACCTGGTCGACCGCGTCGCCCGCCCCACCGTGCTGCGCCCGGTCCGCTTCGTGACCAACTACCTCCTCACGGGCGACCTCGGGCTGGAGGGCATCGTCGACGGCGTCCACCGGCACTTCTTCCCACCGCACGAGCCGATGCAGGTCATCACCCTGGAGGACATCGCCGACTTCGCGGCCCTCGCCTTCGCCGACCCGGAGCGCTACGCGGGCCGCACGCTGGAGCTGGCGGGCGACCAGCCCACCCCGGTCGAGGCCGCCGCCGCCATCGCGGCGGCCACCGGCAGCCCCGTCCGGTACGAGCAGGTGACCACCGGGGTGCACCCGATGATCATCGAGACCGGCAGGCGCTGGGCGGCGGGCGAGCGCTGGCACGCCGACATCGAGGCGCTCCGCGTCATCCACCCGGGCCTGCGCGCGTTCGGCACCTGGCTCGCCGAGTCCGGTGCCGAGGCCAGCCGGGCCCGCCGCGCCCGACCCCGACGACCCGCCTGCCAGCGGATCCGCCTGCGACGGGCCCGGCCACTGGGCCGGACGGTCCACTACCCGCGGAAGGCGGGGTGATGACATTGCCCACCTGCGCATTCGGCCGCGTTGACACGGCCGGTCAGGCTGACTTACGTTGCCGAATCGACCCTGATGGGTGGAGGAAGCCGGTGGGAACCCGGCACGGCCGCGCCACTGTGAACGGGTGCCGAGAGGCGCTCGCAGTCAGACCCTCCCCCCGTCGACCGCTCCACTACCGGGCCGCGTGAAGCCCCGAGGAGGTCGTCGTGACGCATGCCGTCGCCGTTCCCGCCCCCATCCCCGTGCGGATCCCCATCCGGGAGATCCTGCCCTACGCCCTGTTCGCCGGGGTCCTGTCGCTGATCGCGCTGTACTTCGTGGGCGCCGAGCAAGGCGCGCTGGCCGTGTTCGACGGTACCTACGTGCACGAGCTCGTCCACGACGCGCGGCACCTGCTGGGCTTCCCGTGCCACTGACCGAGCCCGACCGCACCACGGAGCAGTCGGCGCTCACCGTGCGCTCGCTGCTCGTGTGGGGCCTGCTCGCCGGGCTCGTCGGCGGGTTGCTCGCCTTCGGGTTCGCCTCCGCCTTCGGTGAGCCGTCGGTGGAGACCGCGATCGGCATCGAGGAAGCGGGCGGCGCCGCCCACGACCACGGTGCCGAGGCGGGCGGGCACTCGCACGGCGCGGAGCCCGCGGCCGAGGAAGAGGAGGTCTCCCGGGCCTTCCAGTCGACCGGCGGCCTCGGCATCGGCGCCGTCGCGTACGGCCTGGGCCTGGGCGGTCTCTACAGCCTCGCGTTCGCCTTCGCCTACGGCAGGCTCGGTCGCCTGACCGCGCGGGCCACCGCGCTCGCCGTGGCGGGGCTGGGCTACCTGGCGCTCGTCCTCGTCCCGTTCCTGACCTACCCGGCGAACCCGCCCGCGGTCGGCAAGGGCGAGACGATCGGCGAGCGGACCGGCCTGTTCTTCGGGATCATGGGGATCTCCCTGGTGGCCCTGGTCCTGGCGATCGTCGCGGCGCGCAAGCTCGCCGCGCGCTGGGGCGGCTGGTGGTCCACTGTGGCCGCCGGGCTGGGCTACGTGGTCGTGGTGACCGCCGTGGCCAAGGCGCTGCCGTCGTTCAACGAGGTCCCCGACTCGTTCCCCGGCTCCGTGCTGTGGGAGTTCCGGGTGGCGTCGCTGGGCACCTCGGCGGTGCTGTACGCGACCATCGGTGTCGTCTTCGCGGCGCTGCTGCACCGCGGACTCACTCGCAAGACCGGCTGACCGACGGACTGAAACGGCCCCGGGCGCACCGGGGCCGTTTCCCTTTCACCCCAACGGTCTCAGCTCGACCGTCCGCGGCGACCCGAACGTCCACAGCAGAGTCCACACCGGAGCCTGGATCCGTTCGTCCGGGACCCAGCCGAACGCCCGGGAGTCCTCGGACACGGCCGCGTTGTCGCCGATCACCCAGTACCGCCCCGGTGGCACGACCTGCTCCTGGGTCCGTTCCCCGCCCGTCCCGTCCCTCGCGCAGCACTGTCGCGGCGGACGCCCCCACACCGCCGAACCGCCCTGTGCGACCTCGAACCACGGCCCGGTCCCGGCGGGCTGGACCTGGATCCGCCCGTCCATCGAGCGCACCCGGTCGCCGGGCACCCCGACGACCCGCTTGACCACCGGCGCCTCGCGCCCGGGTGGCGTCAGCACGACGACGTCGAGTCGGGCGGGGGAGTAGTCGCCCGCGAACGGGTCGGCCACTGCCTGGTCCCCATCGGTGAGCGTCGGCGACATGCTGTCGCCATCGATCCGGTACGAGAGCGCGTAGGCGGCCACCCCGGCCACGACGACCAGGGCGAGGGCGGCGGCGAGCGCGATGGCCGCGACGAGCGGTGCGCGGCGGGTTCGGCGCGGCAAGGGACCTCCATCGTCCGGCTGCCGGACAGCTAACTCGGCCGGGTGGCGGAGGTGAACGGGCGAATACTGCGATGTTGCGTAACTGTTACTTGGAGTCTTATGTAACTCCGGGTAGCGGAAACCGGCCCGCTCGCCCGCCCGTTCGTGCCCGCGGTGGCGAATCGCCTTCGGATTGCGAGTGGTCCCCAACGGTCGCGGTCGATACCTGTTACCCGCCGTCACATATCGCCGCGACCCGGCCGGGCGGCGGCGCGAACGGCCGCTTGTAGCGCGGCGCACACCCGTGCACGATCTGCCCACCAACCACTGGTTCCGATGCGCACCGACTCCCCGTCGCAGCTCTGACCTGGGCGTTCGCCGAGACGAACGCGGGTGGCGGCTGCCCGGTCGGCGGGGGCGGCGCCGTCGCAAGGGAGGCACGATGACAGACGAAGACAGCCGGGGCGGGACCCGCTGGGGCCGCGCGACCCTGGTGGCCCTGCCCGCGGTGGGCGCGATCGCCGCCCTCGCCGTCGCGATGGCCCAGGGCGTGCTCGCGGCCTCGTTCGCGGTGTCCGGCGTACCGATCACGCTGACCTCGCAGAGCCTGTCCGCCGAGGGGTTCGCGGGCACCGTGTACAACGCGGGTGACCAGGGCGTGCTGTACGCGGGCATCGGCGACGCCCAGCTCAGCGGGCTCTGCGCGAACGTGGTGACCGACGTGCCGATCGTCGGCCAGCTCACGTTCAAGATCACCGCGGGCGACACCGACCCGGCCACCAAGGAGCTGCGGGCCGGGAACCTGCTGCTCGACGCCCGCAAGCTCACCGGCGACGGCACCTTCCACGGCCTCGACCTCGGCGTCGCGAGCAACGCGCTGACCAAGGGTCCGGCGGAGGTGCGCAAGCAGGCCGGGAACTTCGGGCTCCAGGCCGACGCCGCCGACATCGGCGCGCTGCGCGCCGACGCGCTCTCCGCCCAGGTCGCGGGGGACTTCCAGCTCGAGAACCTGGACCTGAGCGTCTCCTCGGGCGCGCACGGCTGCTGACCGCGTGGGGCCTGGCGGGCCGGTGCCGCCAGGCCCCCGACCTCGACCGGAGGACCCGATGTCCCGCTACTGGCGCGCCTTCACCCACTGGCGCCGCACCCGCCCGTTCTGGGGCGGGGTGTTCGTCCTGCTCGGCGCCGTGCCGATCTTCGTGCTGCCGCTGGCGCCGATCAAGGTGCTGGTGGCCAGCGGGGTCGCGGGCGTGTCCGGCCTGCTGATCGCCTCGATCATGGCCGTGCTGGCGCTGAGCCTGTGGTTCACCCCGCAGACCCGCGTCATCGCCGGGCTGATCACCGTCCTGGTGTCGGTCGCCGCGTTCCCGCTGTCCAACCTGGGCGGCCTGGTGATCGGTTCCGTGCTCGGCATCGTCGGCGGCGCCATGGCCACCTCGTGGGCGCCTCGCAAGCCGAGCAAGCAACCGACCACAGTGGACGAACAGCCCACCGACGACCCGGCCGCCCGACTCCACCCGACCGACTCGGCCGACGCCGCCTGACCTTGTGCGGGAAGCCCGCGGCGAGGGACCGGCCGCGCGACCCCGTGGTGGGTTCACCACCTCAACGGCCGACACAGTGCCGCGCGCTCCTTCGCGACCTCTGCCCACCGCGACCGAGTCAACGGCAAGACCCGCACGCTCCACATCGGGCACCCCGCCAAGCGGTACCGGCCGCATCCGGGAGCACCCTGCGACGGACACCGAGCCGCCGGCTCAGGCAGGGGCCGCCGACGCCTCGACGAAGGCCCGCACCGCGGCCGGGTTCCCGGCCGGGTGGGTGTGCAGGTACGACGCGTGCACCCGACCCTGGACGAAGCCGTCCCGGCGGACCACGCCCTCGTGGTCGCGCCACGCCCACGCGGGGCGGTCGCCGTGTTCCGGCAGAGTCCGGGTGCGGTGGAACTCGTGCCCGGCCACGCGGGCGCCCTCTCCGCCCAGCACCGAGGCCGACGCCGCCACCGCGTCCCGGTAACCCAGCAGCAGCCGCGGCGACATCGCCGCCTCCGCCGCCAGCACACCGCACATCGGGTGCCCGTCCAGCTTCGCCGCCAGGTACAGCAGCCCACCGCACTCGGCGTGCACGGGCGCGCCGGAGCGCGCGAGGAGGGCGATCTCCTCGCGGAGGAACTCGTTGGCGGACAACGCCTCCGCGTGCGCCTCCGGGAACCCGCCCGGCAGCACCAGCCCGGCCGTCCCCGCGGGCAGCCGCTCGTCGCGCAGCGGATCCACCACCGCCACCTCGGCGCCCGCCGCGCGCAGCAGCTCGGCGTGCTCGGCGTACCCGAAGGTGAACGCCGACCCGCCCGCGACCGCGATCACCGGGCGCCCCGGCACCGGCGCGACCTCGTCCGCCGCGTCCCACACGGGCCCGTCGACCGGGGGCGCCGACCGCGCCACCGCCAGCACCGCGTCCAGGTCCACCGACGCCGCCACCAGGTCCGCCATCGCCGCCACCGCGCGCACCGCGGGCGCGCCGTGCTCGGCCGCGGGCACCAGACCCAGGTGCCGCGACGGCACGTCGACCTCGCCCGCGCGCCGCACCGCGCCCAGCACCGGCAGCCCGACGTCCGCGCACGCCTCGCGCAGCACCTGCTCGTGCCGGTCCGACCCGACCTGGTTCAGCACCACACCCGCGATCCGCACCCCGGGCCGGTACGACCGGAACCCGTGCAGCAGCGCCGCCAGGCTCGTGCTCTGCCCGCGCACGTCGACGACGAGCACCACCGGCGCGCCCAGCAGGCTGGCCACGTGCGCCGTGGACCCGAACCCGCCGGACGCCACGTGCTGCCCGACGCGCCCGTCGAACAGCCCCATCACGCCCTCGACCACCGCGACGTCCGCCCCGCGCGTCCCGTGCCGGAACAGCGGCGCGACCCGGTGCTCACCGACCAGGACCGGGTCGAGGTTGCGGCCCGGCCGCCCGGCGGCCAGCGTGTGGTAGCCGGGATCGATGTAGTCGGGCCCGACCTTGAACGGCGCCACCACGTGCCCGCGGGCGCGCAGGGCGGCGATCAGCCCCGTGGCCACCGTCGTCTTGCCGCTCCCGGAACCGGGCGCCGCGATCACGACGCGGGCTACCACTCGATGCCCTTCTGGCCCTTGTGGCCGGCGTCCATCGGGTGCTTCACCTTGGTCATGTGCGTGACGAGGTCCGCCGCGTCCACAAGGGACTGCGGCGCGTCACGGCCCGTGATGACGACGTGCTGGTGCCCCGGCCGATCGGCCAATGTGCGAACCACGTCCTGGATGTCAACCCACCCCCACTTTAGCGGATAGGTGAACTCGTCGAGCACGTAGAGGTCGTGTCGCTCGTCGGCGAGTCGCCGCGTGATCTCCGCCCAGCCCTCGCGCGCCGCCTCGGCGTGGTCCTCCTCCGTGCCCGCCTTGCGCGACCACGACCACCCCGACCCCATCTTGTGCCACTCGACGGGACCGCCCTCGCCGGTCTCCTCGTGCAGCCTGCCCAGCGCCCGGAACGCCGACTCCTCGCCGACGCGCCACTTCGCCGACTTCACGAACTGGAACACCCCGATCGACCAGCCCTGGTTCCAGCCGCGCAGCGCCAGTCCGAACGCGGCGGTCGACTTGCCCTTCATCTCCCCGGTGTGCACCACGACCAGCGGCCGGTTGCGCCGCTGCCGGGTGGTCAGCCCGTCGGTCGGGACGACATCGGGTTTCCCTTGCGGCATCGAGACTCCTAGGCGGCGCGGACCGCGCGGACCACACCCGCGACGGCGTCGGCGGACAGTTCCTCGAGCCGCAGCCCGGTCGCCCCGAGCGCGACGGCGAGCCGGTCGGCGAGCCCGAGCCGCACCGGCCCGCTCTCGCAGTCCACCACCACGCTGGCCACACCGTCCGCGGCGATGACCGACGCGGCGCGCAGCGCGTCCGCGAGGGGGTCGTTGGACGTGCGGCCGTTCCGGTTGACCGCGACCGTGGCGCGACCGTCGGTCACTACGACCAACAACGCGCGCCTACGCGGATCGCGGAGCTTTTCCGTGGTCAGCGTTTTCCGCGCCCGCAGCAAGCCGTCGGCGAGCGGTGTACGTCCACCGGTCCGCAAATCGCGTAGTCGCGCAACGGCGGCCTCAACCGAAGAGGTGGGCGGTAGCGCCAACTCGGCCGCACCACCCCGGAACGTCACCAAGCCGACCTTGTCGCGTCGCTGGTAGGCGTCGCGCAACAACGACACCACCGCACCGGTCACCGCCGACATGCGCTTGCGCGCCGCCATCGACCCGGACGCGTCCACCGCGAACAGCACCAGGTTGGACTCCCGCCCCTCCCGCACCGCCCGACGCACGTCCCCGGACCGCACAACCAACCCCGGCCCACTACGACCCCGGTCCCGCTGGAACGGTGCAGCGGCCGTCAAAGTGCCTACGACGTGGATTCCCGCCCCCTGCGACTGCGAGGAGCGCAACGCCCGACCCGCGCCCGCGCGCGACCGGGACCGCCGACCCGGCGCCCCCTCGCCGACACCCGCGATCTCCAGCACCCGCGCTCGGAACCCCTCGTCGGGCCGCACCGGCGGCCGCGACTGGTCGCCACCCCGCGGCGCCTCGCCAGTCCCCTCCGGGCTCTGGCCAGAGCTGTCCGGACCGGAACTGTCCGGTGCGTCCGCCGCATCCGGGGCCCCGCCACCAGGGCCGTCGGGGGTCGGGTCGTCGTCCGGTTCGGTCTGCTCGGCCGCGTCCCGCAGCGCCTGCTCCAACTGGTCCTGTTCGATACCCGGCTCGTCGAACGGATCCCGGCGCCGCCGGTGCGGTAGCGCCAACCGCGCGGCCACCGCGACGTCTTCTTCTTCGACCGCTGCCGCGCCCCGCCACGCGGCGTGCGCCACCGCGGTGCGCGCCAACACCAGGTCGGCTCGCATACCGTCGACGTCGAACGCCGCGCACACCGCGGCGATCCGCCGTAGCTCCGCGTCCGGCAGCACCACCGACGGCAACGCCGACCGCGCGGCCACGATCCTCGCCGCCAACTCCGCGTCCGCGTCCGCCCACGTCGCCGCGAACCCGGCGGGGTCCGCCTCGAACGCCAGCCTGCGCCGCACCACCTCCGTGCGGGTGTCCACATCGCGCGCCGCGCGCACCTCCACGGTCAGCCCGAACCGGTCCAGCAGCTGCGGCCGCAGCTCGCCTTCCTCCGGGTTCATGGTCCCGACCAGCAGGAACGACGCCGCGTGCGACACCGACACGCCCTCGCGCTCCACGTGCGCGCGGCCCATCGCGGCGGCGTCGAGCAGCAGGTCGACCAGGTGGTCGTGCAGCAGGTTGACCTCGTCGACGTACAGCACGCCCCGGTGCGCGGCGGCGAGCAGACCCGGCTGGTACGCGCGCACGCCCTCGGTCAGGGCGCGTTCGAGGTCGAGGGACCCGATCAACCGGTCCTCGGTAGCGCCGACCGGCAGCTCCACCAGCCGCGCGGGGCGGGTGTCGGGCACCGGCGCGGCGTGCGGGCCGTCGGGGCAGCGGGGGTCCGGACCGGCGGGGTCGCAGGAGAAGCGGCACCCCGCGACCACCCCGGCCACGGGCAGCAACGCGGCCAGCGCGCGCACCACCGTCGACTTCGCGGTGCCCTTCTCGCCGCGCACCAGCACACCGCCGATACCGGGGTGCACCGCGTTGAGCAGCAGCGACAGCCGTAGGTCGGCGTGCCCGACGACGGCGGAGAACGGGTAGCCGGGGTGCGACACGCCCGGGGCGGCAGACACGCCTGATGACACGCCAGTGATCCTCACTCCGGGTCCGCGCCCGGGTCGGTCGTCGGCAGGGCGGAGTGTCCTGGCTCCCGGATCAGTGCTCGCCCTGGCCTTCCGGCGGCTGCCGTGGCGTCGTCAGGGGTCGCTCCCCGGTCACAGTGGCGGGACCGCGCCGGAATCGCACCGGCTTCCTCGCGCACCCTGCTTGGTCGCCTCGCATCGTCGCAGACCGGTCGGGCGCGGGCCAAGACACGTGGCGGGGATCTCGGGGGTTAGGGTCAGCGGCCGTGGCGGTGACGGTGGTGGGAATCGGTGCGGACGGCGTCGACGGGCTGTCCCCGTCCGCCCTCGCGGCCTTGACCTCAGCGGACGTGGTCATCGGGTCGGCGCGGCAGGTAGACTTGGTGCCCCAGGACATGGTGGCGGAGCGGGTCGTGTGGCCGACCCCGCTGGTGCCCGCGATCCCGCGCGTGCTGGCCGAGCACGCGGGCCGGGCCGTGTGCGTGCTCGCCAGCGGCGACCCCATGTTCCACGGGATCGGGACGACGCTGAGCCGGTTCACCGAGGTGCGCGTGCTGCCGCACCCCTCCTCGGTGTCGTTGGCGTGCGCGCGGCTCGGGTGGCCCGTGCAGGACGTGCAGGTCGTCAGCGCGGTCAACCGGCCTGTCGAGCGCCTGCACGCGGCCCTGCACCCGGGGCGGCGGGTGCTCGTGCTCAGCGAGAACTCGTCGACGCCGGGGGCTGTGGACAACTTGCTGCGCGCCCGCGGCTTCGGTGCCAGTCTGGTCCGGGTCCTGGAGAACCTCGGCGGACCGGACGAACGGGTCACGGCGGCGTTGACGGGCAACGCGCCGCTGAACGTGGTGGCGATCGAGTGCGTGGCCGAGCCGGGTGCTCGGCGGCTGCCGCGCGTCCCGGGGCTGCCCGACGACGTCTACGAGCACGACGGCCAGATCACCAAGCGGGAGGTGCGCGCGGTGACCCTGGCGGCCCTGGCGCCGGAGCCGGGGGAGTTGCTCTGGGACGTGGGCGCGGGCTCGGGGAGCGTCGGCATCGAGTGGCTGCGGACGCACCCCGCGTGCCGGGCGGTGGCGGTGGAACCGCGGGCGGACCGGGCCGACCGGGTGCTGCGCAACGCGGCGTCCCTCGGCGTGCCCGGGCTGCGGCTCGTGCGCGGCTCGGCGCCCTCGGCACTGGACGGGTTGGACGCGCCCGACGCGGTGTTCGTGGGCGGCGGGGTCACCGCGGACGGCGTGCTCCCGGCCTGCTGGGCGGCGCTGCGGCCGGGCGGGCGGATCGTGGTCAACGCGGTGACGTTGGAGTCCGAGGCGCTCGTGACCCGGTGGCACGGCGAGGTCGGCGGCGCGCTGACCCGGCTGTCGGTGAGCCGCGCCGCGCCGATCGGCGGCTTCACCGGTTGGCGACCCGCGATGCCGGTGACCCAGTGGGTCGCGGTCAAACCCCGGGAGGACGCGTGACAGTCCACTTCATCGGCGCCGGGCCGGGCGCGGCCGACCTGATCACCGTGCGCGGCCGGGACCTCGTCGCCGCCGCGCCGGTGTGCCTGTACGCGGGCGCGCTGGTCCCGGCGGACCTGCTCGCGGTGTGCCCTCCGGACGCGCGCAAGGTCGACACGGCCAACCTGACGCTGGACGAGATCGTCGCGGAGATGCTGGCCGCGCACGCCTCGGGGCACGACGTGGCGCGACTGCACTCCGGTGACCCGTCGGTGTTCAGCGCCATGGCCGAGCAGATGCGCAGGCTCGACGCGGCGGGCGTGCCCTATGACGTGACGCCCGGCGTGCCCGCGTTCGCCGCCGCCGCCGCGGCGCTGCGCCGCGAGCTGACGGTGCCCGCCGTCGGCCAGACGGTGATCCTGACCCGGACGTCGGCCCGCGCCACGCCGATGCCGGCTGGGGAGGACCTCGACACGCTCGGCAAGTCCGGCGCGACGATGGTGCTGCACCTCGCCGTCCAGCGGATCGGGGAAGTGGTCGCGGAACTGGTGCCCAACTACGGCGCGCACTGCCCCGTCGCGGTGGTGGCGTACGCGTCGCGCGCCGACGAGGTGGTGCTGCGCGGGACCCTCGCCGACATCGCCGAACAGGTGGCGTCGGCGGGTATCCGGCGCACAGCCGTGATCATCGTCGGCCGGGTCCTGGACCCGGGCGGCTTCTGCGACAGCCACCTGTACTCGGCCGCGCGGGAACGCCCGTGAAGGTCCTCGGGGTGTCCGGTGGCGGCTTGTGTTCGGTCGGGCGGGAGCGTCCGTGAAGGTGTTGGTGCTGGGCGGGACCGGTGAGGCGCGCGCGCTCGCGTCCGCGCTGCACGGGCGACCCGGGTTCGCGGTGGTCTCGTCGCTCGCGGGACGGGTGCGCGATCCGCGGCTGCCCGTGGGGGAGGTGCGGGTCGGCGGGTTCGGCGGGCCGGACAAGCTGGCCGAGTGGCTGGCGGGCGCGGGGATCGACGCGGTCGTCGATGCCACGCACCCGTTCGCCGCGCGGATCAGCGCGTCGGCGGCCGAAGCAGCGGGGAAAGCCGGTGTGCCGCTGCTGATGCTGCGCCGGCCCGGCTGGCCTGCGCGGCCGGGGTGGCACTGGGTGTCCGATCTGGCCGAGGCCGCGGCGGTCGCGGACGGCTTGGGGGAGCGGATCTTCCTCACCACGGGCAGGCAGGGGCTGTCCGCCTTCGCCGACTCGGCGCGGTGGTTCCTGATCCGGTGCGTCGACCCGCCGGAGGAACCGTTGCCGGCAAAGCGGTTGGTGCTCCTCGACCGCGGCCCGTACACTGTGGACACCGAGCTGGCGTTGCTTCGGGGACATGGGGTCGACGTTCTGGTGACGAAGGACAGCGGGGGACCGCTGACCGTCGCCAAGGTGGACGCTGCCCAGGAGATGGGCGTCCCGGTGGTGGTCGTGCGCAGGCCGCCCGCGCCGGACGTGCCCGTGGTGGGCGCCGTGGACGAGGTCCTGGACTGGTTGGCGCCGTGAGGACCGAACTCGCCCGGTGCGCGGCGACCGTGGAGGCCGGGACGGTCGCGTTCCACGGCGACGGGCTGCCGGACGGGTCGGACCTGGGTGAGCTGGTCCTGGCCGACCGCACGGTGGCCACGGTGCGGCTGCCGCTGCCCGAGGCCGTGCCGATCCTCAGCCGCGCCCGCCGCGAGCCGGGCGGTCACCCGACGGCGGCGTTCTGGGGCGCGGTGGTGGTCATCGCCATCCGGTGCATCGCGCGGGGCGCGCTGAGCGCGGAGGACGCCACCCGGCTCGGTGAGCTGGCCGGGCGGATGCCCGCGGACGCGCACAACACCGACGCCACCTCCGAGGCGGCCGTGCTGGCGTTCGTCGACGCGATCGTCGGCCCGCCACCGCGCCAGGCGATGCCCGGCGGCGTGCGGCTGTCCCTGCGGCTGGAGCCGGACGGGACGTGTGTGCCCCAGGCGCACGCGGTGTTCGAGCCCGCCCTCGTGCTGGACGGGGCGGAGCTGTGGGCGCGCGGCGACGACCACGGCCGCGAGCGGTTCGTCGACGCCATCGTCCGCGCGTCCCGCCGGTGGCCGCCCCTGCGCCGACTCGTCGACCAGGAGGTGCCGGACCGCTTGGCCCTGACCGAGGCGGAGGTCGGCGACCTGCTCGTCAACGCCCACCGCATGGACATCGACGTGCACTGGCCGCGCGACCTCGTCGGCACGGTCGAACGCCGGGTGCTGGTCGGCCGCACCGAGTCGCGCGGCCTGTTCTCCGCCGACTGGGAGCTGACCCTCGACGGCGCGGAACTGACCAGGGCCGAGGTCGACGCCCTCGCCGCGACCCACCGCGGCGCCGTCCGCCTGCGCGACCGCTGGGTGCTGGTCCGACCGGGACTGGTGCCCCGCGCCCTCGCGCCCATGGGCGTGTCCGAGGCCCTGGGCTCGGTGCTGGCCGGTGAGTACACAGTGGACGGAGGGCCCGCCGCGGTGGCCGCCGCGGGCGCGCTGGAGGCGCTGCGCGCCCGGATCGCCGACCCGGAGGCGGGCGCGGAGCCGGTCGCGCAACCGGCGGTGTTGACCGCGACCCTGCGCGACTACCAGCTGCGCGGTCTGCGCTGGCTCGCCCGGATGACGGGCCTCGGCCTGGGGGCGTGCCTCGCCGACGACATGGGGCTGGGCAAGACGATCACGGTCATCGCCCTGCACCTGCACCGCGGCCCCGGCCCGACGCTGGTGGTGTGCCCCGCGTCGCTGCTGGGCAACTGGGCCCGGGAGATCGCCCGCTTCGCCCCGGGTGTCCCGGTGCACCGCTTCCACGGCCGCGACCGCACCCCGGCCGCAGCGGGGTTCACCCTCACCACCTACCCCACCATGCGCCGCGACGCCGCGACCCTGGCCGCCCACCCGTGGTCCATGGTCGTCGCCGACGAGGCCCAGCACGTCAAGAACGCGTCCTCCGCCACCGCCAAGGCCCTGCGCACCATCCCCGCCGACGCCCGCATCGCGCTGACCGGCACCCCGGTGGAGAACTCGCTCGCCGACCTCTGGGCCATCCTCGACTGGACCACCCCGGGCCTGCTCGGCTCGGCCGCCGCCTTCAAGGCCCGCTGGGCCGCCCCGATCGAGTCCGGCCGCGACCCCGAGGCGGCGTCCCGCTTCTCCCGACTGGTGCGGCCCTTCGTGCTGCGGCGCCGCAAGTCCGACCCGGGCGTGGCCCCGGAACTGCCCCCGAAGACCGAGACCGACCACACCGTGCCCCTGACGAGGGAACAGGCGGGCCTCTACACGGCGGCCGTGCGCGAAGCCATGGCGACGATCCGGGGCGCCGAGGGCATTTCGCGGCGTGGGCACGTGCTGAAGCTGCTGACCGCGCTGAAGCAGATCTGCAACCACCCGGCCCAGTACCTGGGTGAGGCGGAACCCCGCATGACCGGGCGGTCCGGCAAACTGGCGCTGCTCGACGACCTGCTCGACACCGTGGTCGCCGAAGACGGCGCCGCCCTGGTCTTCACCCAGTACGTAGTCATGGCCCGTCTGCTGGAACAACACCTGACGAGCCGGGGCATCCCGGTGGGCCTGCTGCACGGCGGAACCCCGGTACCCCAACGGGATCGACTGGTGTCCCGCTTCGACGCGGGGGAGTTCCCGGTGTTCCTGCTGTCGCTGAAGGCGGCCGGGACCGGCCTCAACCTGACCCGGGCCGACCACGTCGTGCACTACGACCGCTGGTGGAACCCGGCGGTCGAGGACCAGGCCACGGACCGCGCCCACCGAATCGGCCAGACCAAGGCGGTCCAGGTCCACCGGATCATGGCCGAGGGCACCGTGGAGGAACGCGTCGCCACCCTGGTCGCCGCCAAACGCGAACTCGCCGACACCGTCTTGGGCCACGGGGAGGCGGCCCTGACCGAACTGTCGGACGAGGCCCTGGCGGAACTGGTCCGCCTGCGCTGAGGGACACCCGCCGCCCGATTGTGCTGATGGGCAGGGCGCTGTGGGGGCTCGGGCTCAGGTGGCCGCGGACCGCGGCGGGTGGTGGCTGGGCGGTCGTGGCGACGTGGGGTTGGCGGCGAAGGTCGACCGGGTTGGCGGGACTGGCCTGCTCGCGTTGAGTGGACGACCGCCGCCTGGTTGTGTCAGCCCGGTCGCAGAGAGGTCGTTGCCACAGTGTGGTGGCGTAGGTGGTGGGTCCCCGTGGCGCGAGGACTGGGAGGGAGTTCCCGCGTGGCGCGGGGAGTTCGGGGTCAGAGGCGGATGACGCCGCTCGACGCGCCTGCTTCGAGGGTGATGTGGTGTGGTCGCCGGGGCGCTGTGGACCACCAGTGGAGGGCGGCTGTGGTTGCCGACAGGGTGGTTGTGGTGTGGGCGGTGATGACTGTGCCGTCGCGCAGGGTGGCGATGGTTTGGTCTTGTGTTGCGGCTGTTGTAAGGCGGGTGCCGGGGAAGCGGTGGAGCATTCCGCGTGCGTAGTCGGTTGCGGTTTCCGTGTCGGGGAACGGGGTGTTGGTCCACACCGACGTCGCGCTCTCCAGGATGGCCAGGTCCGGTGTTGTCTCCTCGGCCGACAGGGGTGCGGACGGCTCCGGCCAGCGGGCTGTGGTGCGCTCGATGGAGAGGTGGACGTGGTCTGCGGCGAAGAGGGTGTGGCGCACCGTTGTCCGGTAGTGGGTGGGTTCGGCGATCTCGATCTCCGCGGGTGGTACCGGTTCCGGGACCGCGCGCGTCGGTGGGTCGGGCAGGTTCATGATTCGGTAGAACAGCTGGTTCAGGGCGGTTGCCGACGTTCCGCGCTCACGGAACACCGCTGCCGTCACCTCGTCGGCTACGGGGGTTGGGAGTGGGCCGGTGAGGGTGCCGGGGTGGAGGGTGGGTAACGCGGCCAGTAGGCCGGCCAGGGGGGAGCCGGGGACGACCTCGGGGCCGCCGTTGGTGGCCAGTAGTACGGGTCTGCCCGCGGCGGCGGCGTAGCAGGTCAGGGAGCCGTGGTCGGATACGACGACGTCGGCGGCGAGTAGGCCTGGTCGCCAGTCCTCGTCTTGGGGGAGTAGTGCCAGGCCCGCCGCGATGGCGGGGCGGAGCCAGGCGAGCACCTGCATCCGGCCGTGGCGGCGCCAGATGTTGGGGTGCAACGTCATCGCCACGCGGAACTCGTCGGCGGGGAGGGTGGTGACCAGGCGTTCCGCCAGGCGGAGGTCGGTGCCGAACAGGGAGTTGGGGCCCCAGGTCGAGCACAGCAGGACCATCCGGCGGTTGCCCGCGGCGAAGGAGCGGCGGTGGGGGAGGCGTAGGGACTCGCTGGCGACGACGCGGTCCAGGCACGGGTCGGCGGTGACCATCGCGTGCTTGGCCAGCCGTGGGTCCACCGTGGCGAGCGTGGCGACCTGGTGTTCGTGTGCGACTACGACGGTGTGGGGGAGTACGGAGTCGTCGGCGATGAACGCGGATCTTCGGAGTCCGGACACGTCGTCGGGGTCGGTTGTCGATCGGCGGTGGTAGCCGGCGCCGTGGGGCATCAGCACGACGGGGGCGTCGATGAGGTGCAGGGCGCTTTTGTCGCTGGCGGCCAGTGCCAGGTCGAAGCGCGCGCGGCACGCCTCCTGCCACGGCATCAGCAGCGCGCCTGCGCCGGTCAGCCGGTCTGGGAGGCCGCCGGAGAACTCCGATCCCTTGTCGACGGTGAAGCGCACCTCGACGCGGTGGTCGCCGAGCAGGCCCTGCACCACGTCCTGGAGCCTGCGCAACGTCGCGGGCGTGCGGACGACGACCAGCACCCGGCGCAACGGGCGGATGGTGTCCCACTCACTCGTGGGCACGGTCGAGGTGGTGGTTCGAAGGGCTCCCGGCTCCCGGCTCCCGGCTCCGGCTCCCGGCTCCGGCTCCCGGCTCCCGGCTCCGGCTCCCGGCTCCCGGCTCCCGGCTCCCGGCTCCCGGCTCCCGGCTCCCGG
>NZ_PTIX01000040.1 GCF_002934265.1 Actinokineospora auranticolor | reverse complement strand
GGGCGAGGGGCGAGGGGCGAGGGGCGAGGGGCGAGGGGCGAGGGGCGAGGGGCGAGGGGCGACGGAGTCTGTGGGTTGCGGGCGCGGGACCCAGGTGTGGCCGTTGGATGTGGAACTGGTTGTGGTTGTAGAGCGTGGCCGGTGTCGATGTGTGGGTGAGGTCGGGGGCTGGGGCTGGGGAGCTGCGAAGGTCTTGGCTGTGCGGAGGGCCGCGAGCGAGAGGTTCGGCGGCGTTCTGGGGAGGAGTTGTTCTGGGGGCAGGGAATGTGAGGCTGTGGGTGGGGTTGGGGGCGCGGATGGGGGGCTGAGGTGGTGGGGAGGGGCTGAGGGAGCGAGATGTGGGGTGGGATGCGTCGAGGCCGGTGCGAGTGGGGCTCGCACCGGCCTCGGGGGGTGGGGTGGCTAGATGAGGCCCTCGCGGAGGGCGTAGGCGACGGCGTGGGAGCGGTTGCGGAGTTGGAAGCGGTTGGTGACGTCGTGCAGGATGGACTTCACCGTTCGCTGGGAGTAGCAGAGTTTGTCGGCTATCTCCTTGGTGGACAGGCCTGATGCGACCAGTCGGAGGACTTCGGTCTCGCGGTTGGTGATGCCCGCCAAGTGCAGGCCTCGGGGCTCCAGGACGTGGCGTTGCAGGCGGGAGACCCGGTTCAGGAGGCGGCCGAGCAGGTCGGGTGGGAGGGCGCCTTCGCCTGCGGAGGCCGCTTTCACCAGGCGGACCAGGACTTCGGGGGTGGTGTCGGCTCGGCGGGCCACGGCGCACACGCCGCCTTCCACGGCGGTGAGGATTTCCGTGTCGTCCAGGTCGCCCGCCACCAGGACGACCTTGGCGAAGCCCCGGCACTGGAGGGTCTTCAGGAGTTGACCCGCCCGGTCGTCGAAGCGGTCGGTCACCACCAGGGCCACGGCCTCCGGGGTCGCGTCGTCCTCGTCCACCAGCCAGACCTCCTGGCGGGTGCGCAGCGCCATGTGCACCCCGTTGCGCAGGATCGGGTCGGTGGCTCTGACCAGTACCGGCGTTCGACTCTGTTCCAGCATCTGCATCCCCGCTTCTCCTCCTGCGCCCGGACCGCTCCGCCTGCCCGGACGTCCCTCGGGCGTCGGCCGTCACGGTGCCCGATCGGGCGTCCCGGCCGCATGGGACCGGTGTCCCGGAAGTGCCCGGGTGGTGTTTTGGCTCGTCGACGGGGTGGCCACCCGTCGGTGGGGGCGTTACGCCCCGTCCGCGTTTTCCTTGCCGCGATTGGGATCTGACTGGGCTTCGGGGCTGCGGCGAACGGGTGGTGGTCGCTCTGATGGGTGAATTCGGGGACCCGTGGATGTCCCGGTTCCGAAATCGTCTCGAAGGGCACGATTGCGCAACGGGGGCTCAGGTCGGGTGGCCCAGACCGGCCTTGCGGGCCCGCACGATCGCCTGGGCGCGGTCCTCGACCCGCAGTTTCGCGAAGATGCTCGACACGTGGTTGCGCACGGTCTTGGGGCTCAGGGTCAGGGCTCGGGCGATCACCGTGTTGCTGACGCCGTCCGCGATCAGCTCCAGGACCTCCCGCTCCCGGGAGGTCAGCTCGGGGAACACCGCGGGGGCCTGCTCGGTGAAGAACCCCAGCACGTGGTTGGCGATGCCCGACCCGAAGATGGCCTCACCGCGCGCCACCGCGTGCACCGCGCGGACGATCTCGTCCTGGCCCGAGCCCTTCAGCAGGTACCCGCGCGCGCCCGCGCGCATCGCGGCGACGACGGACTCGCTGTCGTTGAACATGGTCAGCACCAGCACGCCCGTGCGCGGGTGCTCGCCGAGGAGCACCCGGGTGGCCTCGATCCCGGTCATGTCCGGCAGGTGCACGTCCATCACCACCACGTCCGGCTCGCACTCGCGGACCGCGGCCACCGCCTCGGCGCCGGTCGACGCCTCGCCGACCAGGGCCACGGTCGGGTCGCCGGACAGCACCGTGCACAGCCCGAAGCGGAACAGCGGGTGGTCGTCGACCACCAGCACCCGGGGGATCATCCACATCCTCCATCAAGTCCACAGTGGACTTCTCAACCGGTCGCCTTCGGCAGCGGCAGCGTGGCCAGCACCCGGGTACCGCCCCGGTCCCGGTCCGCCACCAGGCAGTCGCCGCCCAGTTCCACCGCCCGCTCGCGCATCGACGCCAGGCCCACCCCGCCCGACGCCGGGCACGGCAGGCCCACACCGTCGTCGACGACCTCGATGTGCAGGTCGTCGTCCACCCACAGCTTGACCGCGCACCACCGCGCGTGCGCGTGCCGGGTGACGTTGGTCAGCGCCTCGCAGATGATCCGGTACGCGGCGACGTCGACCGACGCGGGCAGCCCCGGCAGCGCGGACGGCGCCTCCAGCGTGATCGTCACCCCCGGCTCCGCCCCGCGCGCCGTGCGGCTGGCCAGCGCCCCCGCGTACTCGCGGACCGCGGGCACCAGCCCCAGCTGGTCGAGCACCGGCGGGCGCAGCCCGTGCGCCAGCCGCCGGATCTCGGTGATCGCGCCCTGCAGCTCGTCGCGCAGCCGACCGAGCAGCACCCCGGTGGGACTGCCCTGGTCGACCCCGCGCAGGCTCGCGTCCAGGCCCAGCGCGATCGCGGCCAGGGTCGGGCCGACGCCGTCGTGCAGCTCGTGCAGCAGCCGCCTGCGCTCCTCCTCGCGGGCCCGCACCAGCCGGTCGCGGGAGCGGCGCAGGTCCAGCGTCAGCCGCGTGGTGTAGACGGCGGCCCCCGCGTGCCGGGCCACCTCCGCCAGCGCCACCCGGTCGCGGCGGCGCGGCGCCGACCGGCTCACCACCACCAGTCGCCCGATCCGCTCGCCGCGGAACACCAGCGGCAGCGCGGTGGTGTGCCCGCCCGGGCGGCCCGTGCTCGCCGCGATCTCCGGCAGGCCACCGGTTTCCACCTCGATCGCCACGTACCGCAGCCGCAGCGCCGCCGCCACGGTCTCGACCACATCCGGTAGCATCGAACCGGGCGTACGGGCATCGGCCAACCTTCCGGCCAAAGTGGACACCAGGTGGTAGGGGTCGTCGGCGTGCCCGAAGAACCTCTCGTTGACCCGCCCCTGCAGCCAGCCGCGCAGCGGGTGCACGACGGCGGCCACCCCGGCGGCCGCGATCGCCTGCTGCCACACCTGGTCGATCGGCGGGAACAGCAGCGCCAACCCGGCCACCACGGCGATGTAGGTGATCATCACCGCCGCGCTGAGCCCGCCGTAGACCAGCGACCGGCTCAGCGCCACCTCGACGTCGATCAGCCGGTGCCGCAACACCACCAGCAGCAGCGCGAACGGCACCGCGATGAAGGCGAACGGGTGGTACCGCTCGGGCAGCAGCGGGGCGCCGGTGATGTTCGTCGGCACCGCCCACAGCGCCAGGTGCGCCACCGACGCCACGCCCAGCGCCACGGCGGGCGGCAGCACCTGCCGCCGCGACTCGGGTTCCGTCGAGTACCGGGCCACGGCCACGGCCAGCACCGCCACCGGGTACAGCAGCGCGGGCGGCACCGCCGGCGCGCCCACGACCTCCAGCACGGCCAGCGGTGAGTCGAACACCACCAGGGCGCCCACCGACGTCACCCCGTACAGCACGGGCGCGCCCAGGTACGCCAGCGCGACCCACGTCCGGTAGCGGCGCACCGGCCAGCGCGCCGGGAACGCCAGCGCGAAGTGCAGCACCGACGCCCACAGCAGCGCGAACGCCACCTCGCCCGCCAGCCAGCGCCAGAACATGCCGCCCGCCACCAGGTCCAGCACCTGCAGCGGGAACAGGCTCGGCCCGATCGCGGTGACCGCGCTCAACCCGGCCGTCACCACCCCGGCGCGGGCGGCCGGTTCGCCGGGCCGGAACTGGAACACCGCCGCGGCGGCGACCACCAGCAGCGCCACGACCAGCAGCGTCGGCCAGCCCTCGGCGAGCTTGTCGAACAGCGGGTAGGCGCGCGCGGTCACGTCGACGTCGACCAGGGCGCCGTCGCGCAGCACCCGGTACGCGAGGTGGTCGCCCGCCGCCACCGCCGCGCCACCCGGCGGGCCCGACGCCAACCGGTCCGCCATCGGCACGCCGCCGATCGCCACCACCTGGTCGCCGACCCGCAGCGGACCGGGCTGGTCCACCGCCACGACAACGATCCCGCGCGCCTCCTCGCCGCCGACGCGGGCGCCGAGGTTGACCACGGCGCCGTCGCCGGGCGCGAGCGCGCGGGCCAGCAGGCACCACCCGGCTACCCCGAGGAGTGCGAGCGAGAGCGCCAGGTACGCCGCGGACACCCGCCGCGCGCCCGCCGAGCCACCGGACACCACTGGATCATCCCGCAGCGCACGGGCCAAACCCAGACCTGTCGCCCGGCCGACACCACCCCGGTCACCTGTTCGGCCTAGTCGGTGCTGCCCAAGGTGTACAAGCGTGCCGAAAGGACACTGCACCGGGTGAACGGGTCCGGCCGCGGACCGGCCTCGCTCGACTGTCCGAACGCGACAGATTTACGGGTTCGCCCGGCGACCCGTGGACGCCGACCGAAACGACTCGGCGGCCCGTCCCCGAGGGGAGGGCCGCCGAATCCGGTGCGCGCTCGTTCAGTTCTTGGGTGTGTCCGGGGTGGTCTCGGGCGCGGGCGGCGCGGTGTCCGCCTTGGTCGACTCCACGGTCGACTCCGGAGCCGGGGCGGCCGAGGTCTCCGGAGTCGGCTGCTCGGTGGGCTCCGGCGCGGGCGCCGCGGCGGGTTCCGGAGTGGGTTCCGGGGCCTCGGTGCTCGGCTGGGCCGAGGTAGGCGTCTCGGCGGCCCGCTCCGGGGGCGGGAAGCTCGCGCCGTCGGACTTCGGCGCCTCGGCGGGCGGCTCCAGCCCCGCCGACAGCGCGCCCGAGATCGGGTACGGCGAGGTCGGCTGCGGTGCCTTCACCTGCGTCGTCACCTCGTCCCCGGCCGTGGTCGCGGCCACCGGGGGCGTCGCGGACTGCTCGGCGGCGACCGGCGCCGCGGGCGCCTGCGCCTCGGGCGCGCTCACAACCGGCGCGACGGGCGCCGGGGTGGCCGGTTGCTGCGGGACGAAGCCCTGCGCCGGGTACGCGGCAGGCGCGCCCGGGACGGGCTGGAACTGCGGTCCGGTGTGGAAGCCGGTCTGCTGCTGGGGGGCCTGCGGCGGGAAGACCGCGCGCGGGATGCCCATCGGCGGCGTCGCGGGCTCGACCCGGCCCGCGGCCGGGGCGGTGGGCGCGGGCGCGCACGCCACCAGCGCGCCGACCACCGCGATCCCGGCGCCGATCAGCATCAGGACGAGCCCCGGCTCGACCGCGGCCTGCGCGTAGAGCCCCTTGACGTTGGCGTTGGTCTCGGTGAGGTCGATGTAGTCGATGGCCTCGACCCACACCGCCACCACCGCGGCGGCCAGCGCGCCCGCGCCGAGCGCCCCGACCACGCGCGTGGCCGTCACCAGTCCCCGGGCCGGTCGCGCGCCCGCCACGATCGCGAGCAGCCCCCCGACCAGCACCAGCGCGCCGCCGAGCGCCGACGGCAGCCAGCCCGACTCGCCGACCATCCTGAGCGCGGCCCCGGTCGACTCGTCGGGCCCGGTGCTGGTCACCGACCACAGGTCCTGCTCGAAGATGAACGGCTTCTCGAAGTTGACGTTCATCTTGAACACCGTGGTCAGCGAGCCGACCACGGTCAGGGCGACGCCCGCCAGCAGCAGGAACGCGGCGCCGAAGGCGACGGGCCAGAGCCGGGGGCGAGGGGGCGCGGTGGGTGGTGCCACGGGCGGCTGGGGCGGGTACCCGGGCCGCACGGGGGGGAATGATCCGGTCACGCGGGAGATCTTCGCAGGTCAGGCCGACCGGGCACGCGAGAGGCGGAATGTTTGCGTAAGCGAACGTCCCGTTAGCGTCCCGGGCCCCTCTTCTAGGGGTGTAACAGCCGACCCGAGCGAGGGCCGGGTCGGCTGTTGCAAGAGGGCAGTGAAGAGGAACGCAAGTGAAGAGGACGTCAGGCATCTCCCACATGCCCGGCGCCGGTCGTGCCCGCCACCCCTGCACTCGCGGGCACGACCGGCGCCCACCGAGATCCCTGCGTGTCACTCGATGATCACCCTGCACCACCGGTCTGCCCGAGTGGGCCGCGGCCGAAACCCCTGTCCCCGGGTCTTCGGTCGCGGCTCAGCGCGCCGAGTCGGTCGCCGCGGCGTAGCGGTCGAGGATCGCGGACTTCCACTCGTCGAGCAGCTTCGACCGCCGCTCGGCCCCGCCGCCGATCATCGCGTCCAGCGCCAGCCCGCGGACCAGGTGCACGCTGAGCAGCATGTACGTCTCCAGCTCGGCGTCCGGCACGGACAGGCCGGACGCGTCGCGGTAGAGCTCCAGGGTCGCGTGGCCCAGCGCCCGGTCGACCGGGGTCAGCGCCTCCCGCAGCTCGGGGTCGGTGCGCGCGGCGACCCACAGCTCCATCGCCGCGGTCGACAGCGTCCCCGAGTACGACTCCCACAGCATGTCGATGCCCGCGGTGACCCGTGCCCGCCCGGGCGGCAGCGCGGCGGCCGCGGCGCGCAGCTGGCTGGTCATCCGGGAGAACAGGTGCTCCAGGGCGGCGGTCATCAGCTCGGCCTTGGTGGTGAAGTGGTGCTGCTGCGCGCCGCGCGAGACGCCCGCCCGCGCACAGATCTCCTGCACGGTCGTGCGCGCGTAGCCGAGTTCGACCAGGCAGGCGATAGTGGCCTCCAGGAGTGCCTCGCGCGTCAGCTCGCTGCGTTCCTGCTGCGTGCGGTGGGTGCGCAGGGACACCGGAACCTCCTCCAACACCTGATCCGGCTCGCACTTTACGGTCAGTCCGACGAGCATGTACATTCGCGATCGAACTTACATTCAGGCCGGAATGTTTCTGCGGCCTGCGATCGAGGAGGCGGGCATGGCCCAGCGACCGGTGTGGATGGACGAGGACCTCGACGCGTTCCGCGACCTGGCGCGCACCTTCTGCGCCAAGGAGCTGACCCCGAACATCGAGCGGTGGATCGAGAACAAGCAGGTCGACCGCGAGCTGTGGCGCAAGGCGGGCGAGGTCGGGCTGCTCTGCCTGTCCATCCCCGAGGAGTACGGCGGCGGTGGCGGCACCTTCGCCCACGAGGTCGTGCTGCTGGAGGAGCAGGCCCGCGCGGGCGACAGCGGCTGGGGCGTGTCGCTGCACAACGGCATCGTCGCCCACTACGTCCTCGCCTACGGCACCGAGGAGCAGAAGCACGCCTGGCTGCCGAAGCTCGCCTCCGGCGAGTGGGTCGGCGCGATCGCCATGACCGAGCCGGGCGCGGGCTCGGACCTGCAGGCCATCAAGACCCGCGCGGTCCGCGACGGCGACGAGTACGTCGTCACCGGCACCAAGACCTTCATCACCAACGGCGGCCAGTGCGACTTCGTCGTCGTGGTCGCCAAGACCGACCCGACCAAGGGCGCCGAGGGCACCTCCCTGGTCATCGTCGAGGCCGACCGCCCCGGCTTCCGCCACGGCCGCGTCCTGGACAAGATCGGCCAGAAGTCCCAGGACACCGCCGAGCTGTTCTTCGACGACGTGCGCGTCCCGGCGACCAACCTGCTCGGCACCGCCGAGGGCCAGGGGTTCATCCAGCTGATGAACCAGCTCCCGCAGGAACGCCTGATCATCGGCGTCTCCTCGGTGGTCGCCATGGAACTCGCGCTGGCCGAGACCCTGCGCTACACCAAGGAGCGCCAGGCGTTCGGCCGCCCGGTGTACCACTTCCAGAACACCAAGTTCACCCTCGCCGAGGTCGCCACCGAGACGCACATCGCGCGGCTGTTCCTCGACGACTGCGTCGCCAAGCACCTGCGCGGCGAACTCGACATCCCCACCGTGGCGATGCTCAAGTGGTGGACCAGCGACCGCGCCATGAAGGCCATCGACGAGTGCCTGCAACTGCACGGCGGCTACGGCTACATGACCGAGTACCCCATCGCGCGCATCTACACGGACCAGCGCGTGCAGCGCATCTACGGCGGCACCAACGAGATCATGAAGGAAATCATCTCCCGCTCGCTCTGACCCGCCCCAGGACAAGGACACCGACATGGGACCGCTGACCGGGCTGCGCGTGGTCGAGCTGGCGGGCCTGGCCCCCGCCCCCTTCGCCGCCACCGTGCTCGCCGACCTCGGCGCCGACGTGGTCCGGGTCGACCGCGCCCGACCCGGGGCCGACGTGCTCGGCTTCCCCGACGACCCGCTCACCCGGGGCCGCCGCTGGATCGGCGTCGACGTCAAGTCCCCCGACGGCCTCGACCTGGTCCTGAGCCTGGTCGACACGGCCGACGTGCTGGTCGAGGGCTTCCGGCCGGGCGTCGCCGAGCGGATGGGCCTGGGCCCGGAGGCGCTGCTGGCCCGCAACCCCCGCCTGGTCTACGGCCGGGTCACCGGCTGGGGACAGGACGGCCCGCTCGCGCACACCGCCGGGCACGACATCAACTACATCGCGATCGCGGGCGCGCTCGACCCGATCGGCCGGGCCGGGCACCGGCCGACGCCGCCGCTCAACCTGCTGGGCGACTTCGGCGGCGGCGGGATGCTGCTGGCCGTGGGCGTGCTGGCCGCGCTGGTGGAGCGGCAGACCTCCGGCCGGGGGCAGGTCGTCGACGCGTCGATGGTCGAGGGCGCCGCGCTGCTGACCGCGAGCCTGCACGGCCTGCGCAACGTCGGCGCCTGGCCCAACCCGCGCGGCGCCAACCTGCTCGACGGCGGCGCGCCGTTCTACGACACCTACGAGACCGCCGACGGCAGGCACGTCGCCATCGGCGCCATCGAGACCCGGTTCTTCACCGAACTGGCGAAGCTCCTCGGCTTCGCCGACGTGCCCAACCACCTGGACCCGTCGACCTGGCCGGACCTGCGCGAACGCATCGCGGACGCGGTCCGCGCGCGCACCCGGGACGAGTGGGCGGCCCTGGCGGAGGGCACGGACGCCTGCCTGTCCCCGGTGCTCACGCCCGAGGAGGCGATCGGCCACCCGCACAACGCCGCCCGCGGCACGTTCATCGACCTGGAAGGCAAACCGCAGCCCGCGCCCGCGCCCCGGTTCGGCCGCAGCGCGGTCGACACCCCGGCACCGCCCCGCCCGCCGCGCGCCGACACCGCCGCGGTGCTGGCCGAACTCGGGGTGGCCGCGGCGGAGGTCGAGCGCCTGCGCGCGGCCGGGACCATCGCCTGAGCGGGAATCCACAGAGGACGAGGAGGACGGCTGTGCGGGTGCTTGTGGCGCCCCACAGCCGAGGGTGAAACAAGCCGCCGTCGCGGCCTCGTCGAGCACCGCGCCTGCTGGGCGGGTGCGGCTCGCGCCGCGGGGGATGCCCCGCCCGGCGCGCACCAAGTTGTACCGGTCCGCCCGCCGCCGCGGTGTCCGGACCGCGCCGACGGCACAAAGGTGTCACCGATCGTGAGACGGGCGGGCCCGGACCGGGGTTCGGATGGGTCGGGTTGGTGTGTCTGCCCGGTAATCGGCGCTCTCGGCCCGTAGAGTGATCCAATCGGCGCCATGGGGTGGTCGAGCGGGGCCGTCGTGGCCGGTCGCTCACTCTCGGTGCCGTCGATCGCGGGAAACCGCCGCCGGACGCGATCGGATGGGGGAGCGCACGGGGAGGGCCGGCGGCGCGGGGACGGGAGTGGACCGATGAACGCCAAGAAGGTCGTGACGCTCGTCGCGGTCGCGCTGGTGCTGTTCTACGTGATCAGCCAGCCCAACCAGGCCGCCCAGGCGGTCCAGGACCTGCTGAGCTGGCTGCGCGAGGGCGCCGAGGCCATCATCACCTTCCTGAAGAACATCTTCGCCTGACCAGCGGCCCTGTGGGGGACACGGACCCGTGTCCCCCTACAGTCCTGCCCCCGTACACCGTCACCATCGGTGATGATCTTGGCCCGGGTAAGATCCATATTGGACCGTCCGGGTGGATCTGGGGGCTTTGGGGGTCCATTCGGCGAACTGGTCCGTTTTGCCTCTGGCGATCTGTCGGTCCCTGCCCCTACGGTTTCAGCCATCGAGTGATCATGAGACCTCCAGGAGGCAGAATGCTCGACGATCCCGGGGTCGACGCCCTGGTCCGCCAGTGGACCGCCGAGCGCGCGCAGGACGCCGACGCGGACGAGGCGCAGCGCATCGCTTCGCAATGGCTCGCCGACGCTCCCGTAGTCGCCACGCCGGGTATTCCCGGCCAGCGGGCCCGTGCCGGGGCCTCCCGCTGGGCGACGGTGGAGGCCGCCGACCCGCGCTACATCGCGGCCATGCGCCAGCGCCTGCCCGACGTGCCGCACGACCTGCTCGCCGCGGCGGCGGGTTGGTGGCAGATGGTCGGCGGTGTCGCGGAGGCCGAGGAGTGGTGGGACGCGGGCATGAGCCCGCTGGACCAGCGCGCCCTCGACTACCGCGCGGCCGGTCTGGCCCCCTCCGACCTGGCGCGCAGGCTCGGTCCCCTCACCGTGCTGGAGCACCTGCGCCGGGGCAGCGCCCCCGCTTGGTGCGTGGCCCGCCTCCAGCGGCAACGCCGCGACGGCGCCGCCTGACCCGCTCGGATCCCCACCCCGAGCACCACCCCCGTGTTCTCGTCGTCGATGCTGTGACGGACGGGCGTCCTCGCGCCCGACCGGATCGGCGACGCGAGACTGGAGCACGGTGGTCACCCCCGCACCCCCGAGCAGGACCGGACTGTGGTTCCGGCTGCTGGTCGTGGCCCTGATCCTGCTGGTCGTCGCCATCGCGGTCTGGCTCGTCCGGGTGGCCTCGGTGCCCGCCGGGGCCGATCTGCCGGTCGAGCGACCACCCCTGGTCGAGCCGAGCGCGCAGGCGCCGGTCGCGGTCCCGGAGGCGGAAGCCGGACCCGGGACGTCGGGTCAGGCGGTCGGATCGTTGCGGCCGTGGGCCGACAAGATCTCCGCGCGCACCGGTATCCCGGCGCGCGCGTTGGTGGCCTACGGCGGCGCGGAGCTCACCGTGCGCGCCGCCCAGCCGAAGTGCGGTCTGTCCTGGGCGACGCTCGCGGCCATCGGCCGGGTCGAGTCGGACCACGGCCGGTACGGCGGCGCGGTGCTGGGGGAGGACGGGGTGCCGTCCATCCCCATCGTCGGCGTGCCGCTGGACGGCGCGCCGGGCGTGCGCGCGATCGCGGACACCGACGGCGGCCGCTACGACGGGGACGCCGCCGTGGACCGCGCCGTGGGCCCGATGCAGTTCATCCCGTCGACGTGGGCGAAGTGGTCGTCCGACGGGAACGCCGACGGGGCAACGAATCCCCAACAGATCGACGACGCCGCGCTGGCCGCCGCCCGCTACCTGTGCGCCGACGGCCGGAACCTGACCACGCCCCAGGGCTGGTGGCAGGGAGTGTTCTCCTACAACAACTCCAACCCCTACGGCCAACAGGTCTTCACCCTGGCCGACACCTACGCCAGGAAAGCGGCCCGGGGGTAGCGTCCGGTGTGGACCGCGCGGGGTCAGCCGCCGAGCAGGTGCCGCTTTCCCCAGTCCCCCAGCGGTTCCAGCGCCCGGTTCAGCGCGATCCCCGGGCCCGTCAGCGAATACTCGACCTTGGGCACGGTCTCGGCGAACTCCTCCCGCGTCACCATGCCGTCGCGCTCGAGCTCCCGCAGGTGCGAGGCGAGCACCTTCTCCGTGATCCCGGGCAGCATCCGCCGCAGCCGCCCGAACCGGCACGCGCCCTCGCCCAGCGCCCACAGGATCGAGACCTTCCACTTCCCCTCGATCACCCCCATGGCCGCGTCCAGCCCGCACTCGTGGGCGGCTGGTCGCCGCTGTGCCGTGGTCATGTCTTCCCCCAGGAGATCGCTTACCGCCAGGATAGTGCCCACTTCGAAGTGCGTACTTGAGGCGGGAAGGCCCATGGAACCACGCTGTTCCCCATGTCGATCACCTTCCTCGGACTGGGCAACATGGGCACCGCGATCGTCCGCACCTGGCTGAAGGCCGGATACGCGCCCACCGTCTGGAACCGCACACCCGCCAAGGCCGAAGCCCTCGCGGCGGAGGGCGCCACCGCCGCGCCCACCGCGGCCGCCGCCGTCGAGGCGGCGGACCTCGTCGTCGTCTGCCTGCTCGACGACGCCACCGTCACCCGCGTCCTCGCCGACCTCGACCTCGCCAGCAAGGGCGTCCTCAACCTCACCACCAGCACCCCGGGCCAGGCCCGCGCGCACGCCGAACGCCACCCCGGCGCCCGGTTCCTCGACGGCGGCGTCATGGCCACCCCGCCGATGATCGGCACCCCCGGCGCCGTCATCCTCTACAGCGGGGACCGGGACGTGTTCGACCGGCACGCGGACCCGCTGCGAGTCCTCGCCGCGGCCGACTACCTCGGCGACGACCCCGGCCACGCCTCCCTCTACGACATCGCCCTGCTCAGCGGCATGTACGGCATGTTCGCCGGTGTGGCCCACGCGCTCGCGATGGTCCGCGCCCAAGGCGGCGTCGACCTCGACGAGTTCGGCGGCAGGCTGGTGCGCTGGATCACGGCCATGACCGCGGTCGCCCGCAACGACGACCCGGCGGCGACCATCGAGATGCAGGCCGCGAACATCCCCACCTTCGAGGGGGCCAGCCGGGAGCTGGGGGTGAGCTCGGAGCTGCTCGCCCCGTACTTCGAACTGATGCGGCGCGGGGCGGCCCAGGGCCAGGACGACCTGGCGGGGCTGCTGATCCGTGGGTGACGGCGGTCTCTCAGGGGGCCCGGGTTAGCATCGGCCGGTGGCTGAACGGTCGGGGCTCGGGCGCGCACTCCTGGTTGTCGGGGTGTCCGCGCTGTCGCTGGCCCTGTGCTGCGGGTTGGCCTGGTGGCAGTGGCAGCGGTTCGAGTCGGCCAACGGCACCTTCCAGAACCTGGGCTACGTGCTCCAGTGGCCGCTGTTCGGGGTCGCGCCCGCCTACATGTTCTGGCGGTTCCGCAAGCTCAAGGCCCGCGAGCAGGCCGCCCCGGCCCCCGCGCCGGAACCCCCGCCACCGCCGCGACCCCCGGTCGTGGTCGACGCCGAAGACGATGACGAGCTGGCCGCCTACAACCGGTATCTGGCCAGTCTGAACCAGGAGCCCCGATGAGCATGACCGACGAGGAGAACCCGGCCCAGGCCGTCGCCGCGCAGGGGGTGCGGGGGGCGCTGGCCCGCTACCGGGTGATGGCCTACGTGGTCGGCGTCGGGTTGTTGGCGCTGGTCGTCGCGATGGTGCTCAAGTACGCCGCGGACAACTCCACCCCGGTGGCGATCGTCGGCCCCGCGCACGGGTTCCTCTACGTCGTCTACCTGCTCACCGCGTTCGACCTGGCGCTCAAGGCGCGCTGGTCGGTCAAGGGGACGCTGCTGGTCCTGGTGTCCGGCATGATCCCCTTCGTCTCCTTCTTCGTGGAGCGCCGGGTGACCCGGGACGTGAAAGCGGGCCGGAAGCTCTGAAGCTCCCGGCCCGCCCGTCACACCGCGACTAGAGCGACTTCCGTACCCGGTACGGGGGGATCGAGTTGCCGCGCAGCGCGTCGGCGTCGATCGTCTCCGGCCGGTACGGGAGCGTCGCCAGCCGCGCGATCATCCGCTCGGTCGTGTCCGGCGTCGCCTCCGCGAGTCCGAACAGGAACGCCCACTCGTGCTCGTCCGAGCCGTAGTACACGGTCGAGCCGAACACCTCGTTGAAGCGCCGCCACGACCGCAGCAGCGTCTCGTTGCGCCACATCGTCTGGCAGCCCGCCTGGCACACCACGACACCGCCGGGGGACAGCACCGACCGGCAGCGGGTGAGGAACTCCTCCTCGTACAGCCGGTTGTGCTGGGCGAACTCGGGCCGCTCGTCCGGCAGGTCCACCAGCACCACGTCGTAGCGCTCGGTGGTGTCGGCCAGGAACTGCCAACCGTCGGCGTAGTGCACCCGCACCGGGCCGTCGTGCGCGACCGCGCGCGCCAACTCCTCCGGCGTGTAGCCGTAGGGCAGGTGCTCAGCGCACAGCTCGACGGCCTCCTGGTCGATGTCGACGTGGTCGACCACCGACGCGCCCGCCGCCACCGAGATCTGCGACACCACGCCCTCGCTGGAGCCGACGACCAGCACCCGCTCCAGCCGCTCGGCGAGCAGCAGCGCGGGCACCAGCAGCGCCTCGTGGTAGGTGAGCTGGCTGAACTCGGTGCTCTGCCGGTCGTCGTCGCAGAACAGGCTCAGGCCCTGCTCGGTGCGCCCGATGACGAGGTGCTGGAACGTCGTCCGGGTGTCCACGACGACCTCGGGCATGTCCCACGTCCGGGTGAGGCCCGGGCCAAGCGGTTCGACGATCACCGGGCGGTCTCCGACGGGATCGGGTGTCCCCTGTGGACGGTGTTGATCCTGGCGTCGAGCGCGCCGAGGCGGTCGCGCAGCAGGTGCGCGGCCAACTCCGGGTCCGCGGTCTCGCCGCAGGTGAAGATGTCGAGGAACATCGATCCGATCTCGGGGTAGGTGTGGATGGAGGCGTGCGACTCCGACAGCAGCGCCAGCACCGTGACGCCCTGCGGCTCGAACTGCTTGCTCACCACGTCGCAGATGGTGGCCCCCGCGTCCCGCAGGGAGGACTCCAGCGCGTCACGCAGGAAGCCCAGGTCGTCGAGCAGCAACGGATCGATCCCGTCGAACTCGGCGAGCACGTGTCGGCCCGCGAAGTATCCCACGCCCAGTTCTGGCGCACGGTCATACGACATCTGTCTAACCTCCTGCGAGGGAATCAGCCGACGAACAACGTCGGGAGTGGTGGAAAACCGTTGAACGACACCGAGGAGTAGCTCGCGGTGTACGCGCCCGCGTCGAGGATGTCGACGTGGTCGCCTGCCCGCAGCGCCGTCGGAAGACGATACGGGGTGTTCTGGTAGATCACATCATCGCCGTCGCACGTGGGCCCCGCGATGATCACCGGGCCGTCCGGTGTCGGGGGGTGCGCGGTGCGCAGCCGGTAGGCGATGTACTCGTTCTCCGTCTCGGCCAGCCCCGAGTAGCGGCCGATGTCGAGGTAGACCCACCGGTGCTCGTCGTGGTCGGACTTGCGCGAGACCAGCACCACCTCGGCGCGGATCACCCCGGCGGTCGCCACGATCGCCCGACCGGGCTCCACGACCAGCTCGGGCGCGGTGTCGAAGTGCTCGGCGACCGCGGTCCGGATCGCCTCGGCGTGCACCGCCAGCGGCGGCGCCGCGTCCCGGTACGAGGCGGGGAAGCCGCCGCCCAGGTTCAGCGAGCGGGTCGCCACGCCCGCCTCCGCGAGCCCACGGGCGATCCGGCCCGCCTCGGCGATACCGGAGGTCCAGGCGGCCGCGTCGGTGTGCTGCGAGCCCACGTGGAAGCACGCGCCGTCGACCACGAGCCCGAGGTCCGCCGCCCGCGCCAGCAGCCGCAGCGCCATCTCCGGTGCGCAACCGAACTTCTTCCCGAACGGCGTGCCCGACTGCGGCGCGTCCACCAGGAACCGGCACCACACCCGCGACCCCGGCGCGTGCTCGGCCAGGTTCGCCAGATCACCGTCGGAATCGAACGTGTAGCGGCGCACCCCCCGGCGGTAGGCGTAGGCGATGTCCGCGGCCTTCTTGATCGGGTTGCCGTAGGACAGCGACTCCGGGTCCGCGCCCTGCGCCAGGCACAGGTCGATCTCGCCGGTGCTGGCCACGTCGAACGAGGAACCCTCGGCGGCCAGCGCGGCCACCACCTCGGGTGCCGGATTCGCCTTGACCGCGTAGAAGATCGTGGCCTCGGGCAGCGCCGCGCGCATGGCGTGGTAATTGGTCCGAACCACGTCGAGGTCCACCACGAGGCACGGCGTCGCGGGCGCGCGTTCATCGAGGAACGCGCGCAGCCGGGTGGACTGGCCCGGCGACGCCACAGAGTCGAGCACGGCGTGCACTGTAATACCGAACTGTGACCGGCTGTGTGGCCTGGGCGTCACCGACTCGATCACATTAGCCGTACCATCCGGCGCGGAGCGGGCACTCCGCGCGCACTCCGAGTGGGGGAATGGGGCCGCTGTGGCTGCTGGGATTCGCGTGGGCTACGCGTTCGGATCGCTTGCCACGGGCGCGTTCGGCACCGTCCCCGGCCTGCTCCTGCTGCCGTTCCTCACCGACCACCTGGCCGTCCCGGCCGCCGTCGCGGGCGTGCTCGTGCTGCTCCCGAAGGCCTGGGATGTCGCTTTCAACCCCGTCGCCGGTCGGATCAGTGACCGGGCAACGCATCGGCTCGGTCCGCGCAGGCCGCTCATGCTGCGCGGTGGCCTGGCACTCGCGGTGCTCTTCGCGTTGATGTTCCTACCACCGGTCTTCGGCAACCCCGTCGGCGACGGCGCCTGGGTCGCGGTGCTCTTCCTGGGCTGCGCCACCGCCGCGGCGTTCTTCCACGTCCCGTACGTGGCCATGGCCGCCGAGCTGACCGACGACTACGACGAGCGCACCCGGCTGCTGGCCTGGCGCATCGCGCTGCTCGCGGTGGCCATCCTGGTCTCCGGCGCGGGCGCGCCGCTGGTCCGCGACTCCCTCGGCGGCTACCGGGTGATGGGCGTCGCTGTGGCGGGCCTCATCGTGGTCGGCGTGCTCGGCGTCTACTTCGGCACCCGCAAGGCCCCTGTTGTGCGCGTCACACCCGCGGGGGCGCGGTTCGCCGACGTCGTCGCGCTGCTGCGCCGGTCCAAGCCGTTCCGGGTGCTGCTCGCGGTTTTCGTCGTGCAGGCCATGGGCATCGGCACGCTGCTGGCCGGTGTGGACTACCTGGCCCGGGTCGCCCTCGACGACCCGGGCGCGCAGCCGCTGGTGTTCGTCGCCTTCGTCGGGCCCGCGCTGCTGGTGATGCCCGTGTGGCAGCGGATCGGCCTGCGCTGGGGCAAGCGGCGCGGCCACCAGGTGGCCACGGTGGTGTTCGCCGCGGCGCTGGCCGTGGGGGTCGTGCTGCCGCCGTTCCCGGTGTTCATGGCGTCGGTCGCGCTGACCGGCGTCGGCTACGCGGGCCTTCAGGTGTTCCCGATGGCGATGCTGCCCGACGTGATCTCCGCCGAGCAGCGCCGCACCGGGGAGACCCGCGCCGGGCTGTTCTCGGGCGTCTGGACCGCGGGGGAGACCCTCGGGCTGGCGCTGGGACCCGGCCTGTTCGGGCTGGCGCTGTCCCTGGGCGGCTACGTGTCCGGCGGCGTCGCCACCCAGCCCGAGAGCGCGAAGACGGCGATCGTGCTGGGCTGCACCGCCGTCCCCGCGCTCCTCGTGCTCTGCGTGCTGCCGCTGCTGCGGCGCCGCGTGCTCGAACTGCGGTGACCTACCGGCCGATACCGGTCAACGACCGGACCGCCATCTCCTTGGCCATCGCCGGGTCGGCCTGCTCCCGGCTCAGCACCGTGCCCAGGTAGCCGCACACGAACGACACCGGGATCGAGATGATCCCCGGGTTCGACAGCGGGAACAGGTGGAAGTCCACACCGGACACGATCGACGTCGGCGCGCCCGACACCACCGGCGAGAAGAACACCAGCAGCAGGCAGGAACCCAGACCGCCGTACATGCCCCACAGCGTGCCGCTGGTGTTGAACCGCCGCCAGAACAGCGAGTACAGCAGCGTCGACAGGTTCGCCGACGCGGCGAACGCGAACGCCAGCGCCACCAGGAACGCCACGTTCTGGCCGTTGGCCATGATCCCGCCCGCGATGGCCAACAACCCGACCACCACCGCGGTCAGCCGCGCCACCCGCACCTCGCGCGCGGTGTCCGCCTTGCCCTTGCGCAGGATGTTGGCGTACACGTCGTGCGCGAACGACGCCGACGCGGTGATCGTCAGACCCGCCACCACGGCCAGGATCGTGGCGAACGCCACCGCGGCCACCACACCCATCAGCACCGTGCCGCCGATCTCGAAGGCCAGCAGCGGCGCGGCCGAGTTCTCCTTGCCCGTGGAGTCCAGGATCCGCTCCGAACCGACCAGCGCCGACGCGCCGTAGCCGATGACCAGCGTGGCGACGTAGAACACGCTCATGGTGCCCACCGCCCACACCACCGACCGGCGGGCCTGCCGGGCGTCCGGGACCGTGTAGAAGCGCATCAGCACGTGCGGCAGGCCCGCGGCACCCAGGATCAGCGCCAGCGACAGCGAGATGAAGTCCAGCGTCGTGATCGGCGTGCGCCCGTACTGCACGCCCGGGTCGAGGATCTTCTCGCCCTTGGTGTTGTTGGCCGCGGCCTGGTCCAGCAGCGCGCTGAAGCTGAAGCCGAACTTGCCCAGCAGGAACACCGTCATCAGCACCACGCACAGCAGCAGCACCACGGCCTTGATCATCTGCACCCAGGTGGTGCCCTTCATGCCGCCGACCAGCACGTAGAAGATCATCACCAGGCCCACCACGGCGATCACCACCGCCTGACCGCCCTTGGTGTGCACGTCGAGCAGCAGCGCCACCACCGCGCCCGCGCCCGCCATCTGGGCCAGCATGTAGAACAGCGAGATCACCAGCGTCGAGGTGGCCGCGGCGGCGCGCACCGGGCGCTGCCGCATCCGGAAGGCCAGCACGTCGCCCATGGTGAACCGGCCGGTGTTGCGCACCAGCTCGGCGATCAGCAGCAGGTTGACCAGCCAGGCCACCAGGAAGCCGATGGAGTAGAGGAACCCGTCGTAGCCGTGGATCGCGATGGCGCCCGCGATGCCCAGGAACGACGCCGCGGACAGGAAGTCGCCGGAGAGCGCGATGCCGTTCTGCACGCCGGTGAACCCGCCGCCCGCCGCGTAGTAGTCGGCGGTGCTGCTGTTGCGGGAGCTGACCCGGTAGACGACGTAGAGCGTGATCAGCACGAAGACGCCGAAGACGACCGAGTTGAGCACCGGGTCGCCCGCCTGGCCGCGGGCCGGGTCGGCCAGCACGTCGAGCGCGGTCGGCGCGGTCATCGGCCCGCCCCCGCCGACTCGCGGATCTCGGCGACCCCGGGGTCCACGCGCTTGCGCGCCCACCGCACGTACAGCGCGGTGATGGTGATGGTGGAGGCGAACTGGAGCAGGCCGAGCACCAGCCCCAGGTTGACCGAGCCGACCAGCCGGGTGCTCATCAGGTCCGCGGCGTAGGCGGCGAGCAGCACGTAGGCCAGGTACCAGAGCAGGAACAGCCCGGTCATCGGGAAGACGAACCGGCGGAACCGCCTGCGCAGCGCGGTGAACTCGGGGCTGTCGTGGATGGCGGCGAAGTCCGGGCCGTCCGGCGCGGGGGCGCCGGACGGGTCGTCGATGCCGCCGAAGGTGGCCGACTGCGGACGCGTTCGGGTCGCGGCCCGGCGCGGGACGACCTGGGTCATGCGGTTCCTCCGAGCTCTCCTGGGGTGGGGCCGTGCGGGGTGGGGACGGCGCGGGACGCCCCGGCCGGTGAATCCGTCGGTGGATCACGGGGAATGCGGGGCGGCGCGCGGGCGAATAACCGCCGACAAAAGGCGTGCGACCGTCACCGACTCGCGCTGCGGTCGTCGCGCGCAATGGACACGCGCGCGCGGGAATACGCGTGCGAACAAACCGGTGGGCGTGCCTGTCGGTGACTCCCCGGATTGTGCCGGTGCGTGTCGCTGGTTTCCGCGCCGCCGATGACCGATCGGCGATTCCGCGCGTGGGTTACCCTACGATACCGATCGGACCACGACTGCCCGGTCTTGCGATTTTCACACCTAGTGGTGAATCCGGGTGTCTCGGCGTGTCCCGGAGTGTCGCCGGTCAGCATCTTAAGTCAACGATCCATCTCGGACCGCGTAGCGTTTGCGCAGGTGGCGGCGGTCTCGATCGGAGCGTGCCCGAGCGCGAACCGGGAATGACCCGATCGAGCGATCAAGGCGGAGATTTCCCTGCGAAGCGTGACCGAAATTCGATCATGATCCGCCGGGGGCGGCCCCGACCGCCGCGCCTGCTCGCCAGTTGATCACGTTTTCCCAGGTCAGCGCGGCACTGCCGGGAATGGGTTCATGATCGCCGGATCGGGGTACGATCTGTCCTCAAGTTTCCGCCGTGGGCGCCGATGTCCGAAAGGGACATCGGCGGTGGGTGAATAAACCGAACCGTCTTCATCAAGACCGGTTCGCGTTTTCCCGCGAGGTGTCCGACCGTTGCAGGACGGAAAGGAGAGCGGCTCGGTGAGGCAGTTATTCCGACGGCCCCCGGCGTTGCGGCGGCCCGCGAGGTCCGAGACCGTCGCGGAGGCGCCCGCGTGAGCCAGAGCCCGCCCCAGCCCCGGTCGCACCGGGTCGCCGCCGGTGGGGAAGCCGGCGACGCCTCGCGGTGGTCCGGCGTCACCCGCTGGCGCGACTGGAACATCCCGGTCAAGCTCGCCGCCGTCATCCTCGTCCCGGTCGCCTTCGCGGTCGTCCTCGGCGTGCTGAGGATCAGTGGCCAGGTCCAGCGCGCCGAGTCCTACGAGCGCGTCGACAAGCTCGTCGCGGTCAACGAGAGCCTGCGCACCGCCCTCACCTGGCTGCAGCGCGAACGCACCAAGGCCGCCGTCGCCCTCACCGCGGGCGGTGCCGACGTCGGCACCCAACTCGCGGGCGAACAGCAGGCCGCCGACTACGCCCACGAGGAACTGCTGCGCGCCATCGGCCGCGCCAGCTTCGACTCCGACGTCACCCGCACCCGCTACCACGACGTCACCTCCGCCTTCGACTCGCTGACCGCGCTGCGCAAACCCGTCTACGCGGGCTCCGTCGACAGCGGCACCGCGCTGGCCGGCTACACCAAGGTCATCCGCACGCTGCTCGACTTCGACCGCGCCACCACCGGCGAGGTCGCCGACCCCGGCCTCGCGGGCACCGCCGCCGCGCTGCACGACCTCGAGGCCGCGAAGGAGGAGGTCTACTACCAGCAGGGCCTGGTCGCCATCGGCATCGCCCGCGGCGGCCTCAACGCCGCCGACCTCGACAGCCTGCGCGCCTCCCAGTCCCGCCTCGACGAGCGGCTCTCCGACTTCCGGGCCATCGCCACCGGCCCCCAGCGGGCCCGCTACGACGAGCTGCACGACGCCGCCCCCGTGCGCACCCGCATCGAGCTGCTGCGGCTCGCCGTCGGCGACGGCACCGACGGCAGCGCCTCGGTGAACGCGCCGCTGCCGATCACCTCCGTGGACTGGAACACCGCCTCCGAGGCGGTGTCCGAGCGGATCACCAACGTCAGCGCCATGCTCGGCACCGAGATCAAGCAGCGCTCCGCCGCGCTGCAGGACGACGCCAGCGACGCCGCAGGCCTCGCCTCCGTCGTGCTGATCCTGGCGCTGGTCGCGGCGGCCGCGGTGATGTTCGTGATCGCCCGGCAGCTGCTGCGGTCGCTGAGCGTGCTGCGCCGCGGCGCGCTCGAGGTCGCCACCAGCAGGCTGCCCGCCGCCGTCGCCCGCATCCGCGACGGCGCCGACGCGGGCGCCGAACCGGTGGTCGAACCGGTCGCCGTGCTGCCCGACGACGAGGTCGGCCAGGTGGCCCGCGCCTTCGACGCCGTGCACGCCCAAGCGCTCAAGCTGGCCACCGAGCAGGCCGGGCTGCGGGCCAACTACAGCAACGTCTTCGTCAACCTCTCCCGCCGCAGCCAGGGCCTGGTGCAGCGCCAGCTGCAACTGCTCGAACGGCTCGAACGCGACGAGGAGGACGCCGACCAGCTGGCCACGCTGTTCCAGCTCGACCACCTCGCCACCCGGATGCGCCGCAACAACGAGAACCTGATGGTCCTCTCCGGCAGCGACCCCGTGCGCCGCGCCTCTCAGCCCGCGCCGCTGGCCGACCTGCTGCGCGCGGCAGTCTCGGAGATCGAGCAGTACCAGCGGGTCGTCATCCAACCGCCGCCCGCCGTGCTGGTCGTCGGCTACGCCATCGGCGACCTGGTCCGCCTCACCGCGGAACTGCTCGACAACGCCACTGCGTTCTCCGCGCCCGCCACCCAGGTGACCATCTCCAGCCACCTCGGCGAGAGCGGATCCGTGCGCATCGAGGTCGTCGACCGCGGCATCGGCATGTCCGACACCGAACTCGCCGACGCCAACGCCCGGCTCGCCGACTCCGGCACCGTCGACGCCTCGGTGTCGCGCCGGATGGGGCTGTTCGTCGTCGGCAGGCTCGCCGCCCGCCTCGGCGTGCAGGTGCGACTCCGCGCGGGCCGCCAGTCCGGGCTGCGCGCCACCGTCGCCGTGCCGTCGGAACTGGTCACCGGCAACGTCGTGGAACTGCCGTCGACCCCGCCCGAGTCCCGCGAACCCCACGACGCGGGCACCAACGGCAACGGCCACAACGGAACCAACGGGGTCAACGGAACCAACGGGGCCCACACCAACGGCCACACCAACGGGCACAACGGGCACAACGGGAACGGCTGGGCCAACGGGCACGGCCTCGCCCGCCGCCTGGCCAACCGGGCCACCACCGAACCCACCTGGGTACCCGGCGGCGACGGCGCCGAACTGCCCAGCACCCTGCCGCAACCGCGCGACCCCGGGACCGACGGCGACACCCCGCCGCTGCCGCGCCGCGCCCCCCGCGGCGCCGCCACCAAGGAACCGATCCCGCCCGCGCCCGCCGAGCAGACCCAGGCGCTGTTCACCCCGATCACCGACGAACCCGACTTCGAGGGGTTCGCCAACACCGCCGACGACTCCGGCTGGTGGGACACCACCCTGGTGCACCAGGTCCCGCAGGCGGAACCCGCGCCCGCCCCGTCACCGGAATCGCTGCGCGAGACCACACCGATCTTCGACGAGATGGTCTCCGCCTGGTTCCGCGCCGTCACCGACGACCCGAACTCCACCGCCGAGGACGCCCGCCGCGTCCCCGACTGGGAGTTCGCCGCCGACCAGGGCTTCCACACCGCGCAGGCGGTCACCGCGGCCGAACCGGAGGACTTCACCAACTCCGGCCTGCCCCGCCGCACCCCCCGCCGCAACCTGGTACCCGGCCAGGTCGAACCCCGCGGCCGCCGCGCCGCCGCGGCACCCCCGCCCGCACCCGCCGCCCGCGACGCCGACGACCTGCGCGCCCGCCTGTCGAACTACCAGCGCGGCATCCACCGCGCCCGCGGCGCCCACCACGCGGGCCCCGCGCACGGCGAACCCGACCGCAACGGCCTCGACCTGCGCGGCGCCCGCTGGCGCTTCGCCGCCGACGCGGGCTGGCAGGCCGCCGAGGCGGTCAGCCAGGCGGGCGGCCACCAGCGTCCCGACGACGGCGGCCTGCCCCGCCGCACCCCGCGCGAGCGGCTGCTGCCCGGCAGCGTCGCAGGCGCCGGACCGAACCCGCCGACCCGACCCGCCCCGGTGGAACGCGACGCCGACGCGCTGCGCTCCCGCCTGGGCAGCCTGCAACGCGGCATCGGCCGCGGCCGCGACAGCCTGTCGCGGCGCGGGCCCGAGGCGGGCGGTGAACCCGATGCCTGAGTCCCGACCTACCGACAGGTCACCTGAGTCCAGAACCGGCACACCGACTCAGACCAGGAATGGAGCACGATGACACCGACGCAGTCCAAGCCGGGCCAGTTCGGCTGGCTGGTCAACGACTTCGCGGAACGGGTCTCCGGGGTGGCGCACGCGGTGGTGGTCTCCGCCGACGGCCTGCTGCTCACCTCGTCGTCCCGGCTGCCCCCCGACCGCGCCGACCAGTTGGCCGCCGTCGCCTCGGGGCTGGTCAGCCTCACCCAGGGCGCGGCCCGCTGCTTCGAGGCGGGCGCGGTCAAGGAGACCGTGGTCGAGATGGAGCGCGGCATCATGCTCCTGATGGCCATCAGCGACGGGTCGTGTTTAGCGATTCTCGCGGCCCCGACCTGCGACATCGGACAAGTGGCGTATGAGATGACGCTGCTGGTGGACCGGGTGGGCCAGATCCTGACACCGGAACTGCGCGCGGCCCTGCAAGGGGCCGCCGGGAGGATGGTGGGGCAGCCAGCATGAGCACTCCGTGAGCGCGCACTGGGACGCCGAGCCAGAGCAGACGATCGCCGACGTGATGAACGGCCTCACCCTCGGCGGGGGCCGCAAACGCAGGCGCCGCGGCCAACCGCGGCACGAACCGGACTGGCCGGAGGGCGACGCGACCGAGCAGGCCGCGCCCACCGCGCCGGAACCGGCGGCCGAGGCCCCCGCGCCCGGCGCGGCCGACCCAGCGGACCTGCTCGACGCCGCGGCCATCGTCCGCCCGTACGCGTGGACCCGCGGCCGCACCCGGTCCAACTTCGAGCTGCGCGTGGAGACCATGGTGTCCACCAGTGACCGGGCCGCCGACGCGTCCGCGTTCGCCGAGTCCGAGCACCGCGCCATCGGCGCGCTCTGCCAGGACCCGCGCTCGGTCGCGGAGGTCGCCACCCTGCTCGGCGTGCCGCTGGGCGTGGCCAAGGTGCTGCTGGGCGACATGGCCCAGCTGGGTCTGGTCGCCGTGCACAAGACCGCGACCGGGGGCGCCAACCGCGCGCACCTGGTGCTGATGGAAAGGGTACTGAGTGGACTCCGCCGGCTTTGACGAAGCCGCTCCGGGCGGCGGGCTGACCTCGGTCAAGATCGTGGTGGCGGGCGGGTTCGGTGCGGGCAAGACCACCTTCGTCGGCTCGGTGTCGGAGATCATGCCGCTGACCACCGAGGCGGTGATGACCAGCGCCAGCGCCGGGATCGACGACACCGCCGCCACCCCGAACAAGACGACCACCACCGTCGCCATGGACTTCGGCCGCGTGACGCTGGAGCAGGACCTGGTGCTGTACCTGTTCGGCACCCCCGGCCAGCAGCGGTTCTGGTTCATGTGGGACGACCTGGTGCGCGGCGCGATCGGCGCCGTGGTGCTGGCCGACACCCGGCGGCTGGCCGACTCGTTCTCGCCGATCGACTTCTTCGAGGAGCGGGAACTGCCCTACGTCATCGGCCTCAACTGCTTCGACGGCGTCCTCGGCCACGGCGTGGAACAGGTGCGCGACGCGCTGGCCATCGGGCCCGAGGTGCCGATCGTGCCGTGCGACGCGCGGGACCGGCAGTCGGTCAAGAGCACCCTGATCACCATGGTGGAGTACTCGATGCGCCGCTGGGTCGCCCTGCACGGCGCGGGCGTCGGCTAGGTCAGGTCCCGGTCCCCACCGCCCCGACGAGCAGCACCGCGCCGAGGGCGACCATGGTGGCGGCGATGACCGAGTCGAGCACCCGCCACGCCACCGGCCGGGTGAACACGCCGCCGAGCAGCCGCGCGCCGAACCCGAGTGCGGTGAACCAGCAGACGCTGGCCAGCGCCGCACCGACCCCGAACGCCCACCGCCCCGACTCGCGGGCCGCGGCGCTCGCGCCGAGCAGCAGCACGGTGTCCAGGTAGACGTGCGGGTTGAGCCACGTCAGGGCCAGGCAGGTGACAACCGCCCGCCGCGCCGACCCGACCTTCCCCGCGGTGAGCGCCATGCCCCGTGGGTTGACCGCACGGCGGGCGGCCAGGAATCCGTAGCCCAGCAGGAAAACCCCGCCGACGACGCTGACGACGGTGAGCGTCACGGGAGCCGCGGTGACGGCGGCACCCATGCCCGCCACCCCGAGGGTGATGAGCACCAAGTCGCTGATCGCGCAGACCGCCACTACGGGCCCCACGGCTTCCCGCAGGATGCCTTGCCGCAGGACGAAGGCGTTCTGCGCGCCGATGGCGACGATGAGCGAGAGCGACGTTCCGAACCCGGCCAGGGCCGCCAACAGCGTCATGACCGCCACGCTAGGAGCCGACGCCCGGCGGCGTACAGCTAAAGATTTTTACGTATCATTAGCGCTTGTGATGGACCTGCCCCTCGACCACGTCCGCACCCTCCTCGCCGTCGTCGACGAGGGCACCTTCGACGCGGCGGCTGCGGCACTGCACGTGACACCGTCGGCGATCAGCCAGCGGATCAAGGTCCTGGAACAGCGCACCGGCCGGGTCCTGCTGCTGCGCACGAAACCCGTCCAACTCACCGACTCCGGGCGGCTCGTGGTCCGCTTCGCCCGCCAGGTGGCGCACCTGGAACGCGACGTGCGCGCGGAACTGGGCGTCGCCGAACCGGCCCGCCTCCCGATCGCGGTCAACGCCGACTCCCTGGCCACCTGGTTCCTCCCCGCCCTGACCCAGGTCCCCGACGTCTACTTCGAACTCCACCGCGAAGACGAGAGCCACACCACCGACCTCCTGCGCGAGGGCCTGGTCATGGCGGCGGTCACCGCCTCCCCGGAACCGGTCGCCGGATGCTCGGTCCGCCCGCTCGGCGCCATGCGGTACACGCCCGCCGCCGAACCCACCTTCGCCGCGCACTGGCGAGGTCGACTGGCGGAGGCACCCGTCGTGGTCTTCGACCGGCGGGACGAGATGCAGGACCGCTACGTCCGCGACACCACGGATGCCCTGGGCGCCAGCCGGTTCCGCCACCACGTCCCCGCCTCGGAAGCCTTCGCCGCCGCCGTGACCGCCGGCCTGGGCTGGGGCCTGGTCCCCGCCCAACACGCCGACCCACGCCTGCGAACCGGCGCCCTGGTCGCACTGGGCGAGCCCATCGACGTCCCTTTGTACTGGCAGCAGTGAAAACTCGACTCCCCACTCCTATCGGCGCTGGCCGACGCGGTGGTCACCCTCGCCCGCCAAGCCCTGGAACCCTTGCCGCTGCGTCCTTCCGCCTAGTTCCTTCGGTTGAGGAGTTGTCCCCATGCTCTCGACTTGTCCACAACCCCAGGGAAAGGGCTCCGCTTCCCGTGGTGATCCCGAGTAGACTCCGCGATAGCGGTTCTCGACTCCACGGTCGGCTGCCCAGGACAGGTGATCGTGGCGTGGTGAACGCGGATGCTGACGTTCGTGGCGCGTCGGTATTCGGTGGCTGGTGCTGATCCAGGGCTGAGTGGCTGGTGCGCGGCCGGAGGCGCGATGTTGTCGGCGGCCGGACGAAGGCACTGCCGGGCTTCGCTGGGAGCTGTCGACCGGGAGGGCCAAGCAGCCCGGCCCGCGGCCCGGGCGTGCCTGCCTGGACGAGGTGACACGCGAGCTCGGCGGGCGTGCCGGAACCGGAGGTGGCCACCGCCCGGCTCCGGGGCCGACACCCGGCCCGGCCGGCCTCGTGGCAGGCGCGCGTCCTGCTCGGCGGTCACCTGCTGGACTCTCGACCTTCCGCTGGACTCTCGACCTACGGTCGCCGCACCGGCCTCGGGCCGTCAACGGCCACCAGGTCCGGGAGCGCTGTCGCCTGCTCGGTGAGCAGCGCGCCCGCAGTCCGGTGGTCGGGGTTCGGTCGGAGCCGTGCAGACCTGAACGCCGGGCGGTAGTGGCCCGTTGTCGCTGGTCGACGGCACCTGCATGTTGCCCGACAACGACTTCGCCGAAACCCAGCCGCGGGTGGAGCCCCCATGGGGCGGATGCGTTGCTGGTCGACACCGTTGCTGGATGCCCCGAGGCCGGAGTTCCCCTTGTGCCAGCTCTCGTGAGCGTGGGGAAGTGGGCCAGGGTGGGGGTTCGGCTCGGCGGGGGAGATGGGTCGCCCGGGTTAGGCGGGTGGGGTTCGGGTCAGGTCGGTGTGGAGGGCTCGGAGGCCGTGGAGGAAGGAGTCCAGGGCCAGGGTGAAGCTGTCCGCGTCGATTTCGGCGGCGTGGTCGCGCAAGCGGTGCGCTTGGTCGAGGTGGGGGTAGCGGTCGGCGTAGATCTGCGCGTCGGTCTCGAAGCCGTGCGCGAAGGAGGCCATGGCGGCGCCCAGGACGAGGTACCGGGTCGACGCCCCGATCATGGTCGCCTGGCGGGGCGGCCAGCCCGCGGCGACCAGGGCGCCGTGGACGGTGTCGGCGCGGGCCAGGGCGGCGTCGCGGCGGGCGGGCCCCGCGGCGACGACCGGGACCAGGTTGGGGTGGGCCGCCAAGGCAGCGCGGTACGACCGGGCCCAGGCGCGCAGCCCGGTGACCCAGTCCACCGCGAACGCCGAGACGTCCACCGCGCGCATGATGTCGTCGGCGAGGTCGTTGAGCAGGTCGTCCTTGGTGCGGTAGTGCGAGTACAGCGACGGCGCCCGCACCCCCAGCTCCGCGGCCAGCCTGCGCATCGACAAGCCAGCCAAGCCGTCGCGGTCGATGACGTCGAGGGCGGTCGCGCGGATCCGCGCCCGGTCGAGCAGTGGGGTGCGCGGGCGCGGCAACGGGTGCCTCCACGATCACTCCCGGCGGTTGCCGGTACCCGGCTCAGGCTCCTATCCTGCGCATAACCTAACACTGTTCGGTTAGACGGGAGCCGCGCATGGATCTGGCCCTCAGCGGTGAGCAGCAGGCCCTGTGGGACCTCGCCCGGGACTTCATCGACCGCGAGGTCGTGCCCAACGCCGCCGAGTGGGACCGGCGCGAACAGGTCGACCGGGGCATCGTCGGCAAGCTCGGTGCCGTCGGGTTCCTCGGCATGACCCTGCCCGAGGAGTACGGCGGCTCCGGCGGCGACCACCTCGCCTACTGCCTGATGATGGAGGAACTCGGCCGCGGCGATTCCGCCATCCGCGGCATCGTGTCGGTGTCGCTCGGCCTGGTCGGCAAGTCGATCGCCGCGCACGGCACCGAGGCGCAGAAACGGCACTGGCTGCCCCGGATCAGCTCCGGCGAGTCCCTGGCCTGCTTCGGCCTCACCGAACCCGACACCGGCTCCGACGCGGCCAACCTCGCCACCCGCGCCGTCCGCGACGGCGACGACTACCTGCTGACCGGCACCAAGATGTTCATCACCAACGGCACCTGGGCCGACATCGCCCTCGTCTTCGCCCGCACCGGCGGCCCCGGCCGCAAGGGCATCAGCGCGTTCCTCGTCCCCACCGACGCGCCCGGCTTCGAACACCGCGAGATCAAGGGGAAACTCGGCCTGCGCGGCCAGTCCACCGGCGAACTCGTGCTCGACGGCGTGCGCGTGCCCGCCGACGCGCGGCTGGGGGAGGAGGGCACCGGCTTCCGCGTCGCGATGTCCGCGCTGGACAAGGGCCGCATGTCCGTCGCCGCCGGGTGCGTCGGCCTGGCCAAGGGCGCGCTGGAGACCAGCGTCCGGTACGCCAAGGAACGCCACCAGTTCGGCAAACCGATCGCGAGCTACCAACTCGTGCAGGAGATGCTCGCGGACATGGCGGTCAACACCGACGCCGCCCGCCTCCTGGTGTGGCGCACCGCCGACCTCGTCGACCGCGGCCTCCCGTTCGGCACCGCGGCCTCGATGGCGAAGCTGTACGCCAGCGAGAACGCGGTCAGCGCCGCCAACCTCGCCATCCAGGTCTTCGGCGGCTACGGCTACCTCGACGAGTACCCGGTGGCCAAGTACCTCCGCGACGCCCGCGTCATGACCCTCTACGAGGGCACCAGCCAGATCCAGAAACTCCTCATCGGACGCGCCCTCACCGGCATCAACGCCTTCGCCTAGCCTGACCCGCGTGAGCGACACGGTCAGGGCCGCGGTGCTGCGGGAGCGGGGCGAACCGCTGGAGGTCACCGAGATCCTGCTGCCCGACCCCGGACCGGACCAGGTCCGCGTCCGGGTCGTGGCCGCGGGCGTGTGCCACTCGGACCTCTCCCTGGCCAACGGCACGCTGCGCCAACCCGTGCCCGCCGTGCTGGGGCACGAGGGCGCGGGCGTCGTGGTGTCCGTCGGACCGGGCGTGCGCCACGTGGCCCCCGGCGACCACGTCCTCCTCGACTGGGCGCCCGCCTGCGGCACCTGCTGGTTCTGCCAGGCGGGCGAGCCCTACCTGTGCGCGCACGCGGCCGACGCCGCGGCCGTACCGCACGCGACGCTGCTCGACGGCACACCCGTCTACCCGGGCCTGGGCACGGGTGCCTTCGCGGAGGAGACGATCGTCCCGGCCCGGGGCGCGCTCAAGCTCCCGCCCGAGGTACCGCTCACCCAGGCGGCCGTCCTGGGCTGCGCGGTCCTGACCGGCGCGGGCGCCGTGCACACCACGGCCGCCGTCCGCGCGGGGCAGTCGGTCGCGGTGGTCGGCCTCGGCGGGGTCGGCCTGTCCGTCCTCCAGGCCGCGCGCGTCGCAGGGGCGGACCCCATCATCGCGGTGGACCTCCACCCCGAGAAGGAATCCCTGGCCTGCCGCCACGGGGCGACGCACTTCGTCCGTTCGGACGACACCACGCCCAAGGCCATCCGCGCGCTGACCGGCGGTCGCGGTGCCGACGTCACCTTCGAGTGCGTGGGCACCCCCACCACGATCCGGACGTCCTGGTCCGCCACCCGCCGCGGTGGGCAGGTGGTCGTCGTGGGTGTCGGCTCACCCGAGGCCACCGTCGAGTTCAACGCCTTCGAGCTGTACTGGACCGGCCGCACCCTCAAGGGCTGCCTCTTCGGCTCGACCGACCCGGCCGTCGACGTCCCGCGACTGCTGGCCCTGGCCCGCGACGGCGCGCTCGACCTGGCCTCGCTGATCACCGCCGAGACCACGCTCGACGGCCTCGACGCGACCCTGGCCGACCTGCCCCGCTCCCACGGCGCCCGAACCCTGCTGCGCCCGTAGCGCCCGCCGCGAACCGCGCCACGGGGTCGCCACCCACGCGATTCGAGGGGTAGCCGCAAGAGGCGACCTGGGCCCGAAGCCCGTTCGCCACACCATGTCCTGGTAGCGCCGACTCTACGCCGAACCACCGACAATCGTCGTGAACCGCCCACTAGCCCTGTGGATAACCGCACGTCAAGGACGGGGAGATCACAGACGCCCGAGTTGGGCTGTTGCCACACGCTGGCGGTAGCGTCCGGTAGGCAACTACGCTCGACCCCCACCCCAGGTCCCCGGGAGGTGCGCATGACCGCCGATGTCGCCATGCACATGAGTGACGGCCTCCTCAACACCACCACCTCACTGCTCTTCGCGGCCGTCGCCGTGATCGGGATCGCGGTGGCCGCGGCGCGGGCCCGCGACGACCTCGACGACCGCACCGCCCCCATGGCCGGGCTGGTCGCCGCGTTCGTGTTCGCCACCCAGATGCTGAACTTCCCCGTGCTGCCCGGCGTCAGCGGCCACCTGCTCGGCGGGGCGCTGGCCGCGATCCTCGTCGGCCCCTGGGTCGGCGCGCTGTGCGTCTCGATCGTCCTGGTCGTGCAGGCGCTCGTGTTCGCCGACGGCGGCGTCACCGCGCTCGGCGCCAACGTCACCAACATGGCGATCATCGGCACCGCCGTCGGGTTCGCCGTCGCGACCGTCCTCAAGCGCTTCACCCGCACCAAACCCGGCCTGGCCGCGGTCGCGTTCACCGCCGCGTTCGTCAACACCGTGGTCGCCTCCCTCGGCTTCGTCCTGGAGTTCGCCCTCGGCGGCGACCCGGCGTTCGGCCTCGGCGGCGTGACCGCGACGATCGTCGGCGTGCACTGCCTCATCGGGATCGGCGAGGGCGTCATCACCGCGCTGACCGTGGTGGCCATCGCCGCCGTCCGCCCCGACCTGGTCCACCTGCTGCGCGGCGCGCGCCGCCCGCTCGACGTGCGTGAGGAGAGCCCCGCGTGAGCACCAAGACCAGACGCAACACCGGGTTCCTGCTCGGTTTCCTGCTGGTCGCCCTGGTCCTCGCGGGGGCGGTGTCCTACTTCGCCGACTCGAACCCCGACGGCCTCGACCACGCCACCCTCGCCGGCTGCCAAGTCGTCGAGGACGGTCACGGCGGGGAGACCCTCCAGGGCACCTGCATCGCGCAGAACGCCAAGGACCACCACCTCGCGGGCAGTCCGCTCGCCGACTACGTCGTCAACGGCGGTGAGGGCACTACGGGACTCGCGGGCGTCATCGGCGTCGCCGTCACCGTAGTGGTCGCGGGTGGCCTGTTCTGGCTGCTGCGCAGGCGCCCCACCAAGTGAGCGGGGGCCACGCCCACCCGCTGCACCGCCCGGGGAACACACCCGTCCACCGGCTGGCACCGCAGGTCAAGATCGTGGCGGCCGTGCTGGCCGTCCTCTGTGTCGTGTCCACCCCGCGCGAGCGGTACTGGGCCTTCGGCGTCTACCTGCTGCTCTTGGCCGCCGTGTGGTCCATCGCGCGCATACCGCCGGGCTGGGTGGCCACAAGAGCCCTCATCGAGGCACCGTTCGTCGTCTTGGCGTTCGTGATGCCATTTGTGGCGGGTGGACCCACCGTCGACGTGCTGGGAATGGCCCTATCCGAGCACGGTCTGCTGTCCGGTTGGAACATCCTCGTCAAAGGCACTCTTGGCGTGCTCGTCTCTCTTACCCTGGCCGCCACCACCGCGCCCCGGGAACTGATCGTGGGCCTACAACGACTCCACGTCCCCGCCATGGTCATCACCATCGCCACGCTGATGCTGCGCTACCTCGACGTCATCGCCGCCGAAGCCCGCCGCATGCGCCTCGCCCGCATCTCCCGCGGCCACAACCCGCGATTCCTGTGGCAGGTAGGCGCAACCGCACGCGGTATCGGAACCCTGTTCGTCCGCAGCTACGAGCGCGGTGAACGCGTCCACCTCGCCATGGTCTCCCGTGGCTGGTCAGGCAAGATGCCCGACAGCGGCCGTAGTGCCGGTGCCGTCGCGTGGCTCACCGGGCTCGCTCCCACCGCGACGGCGGCCGTCGTGTTGGGTATGGCCCTATGGCCGTGACACCGCCCGCGCTGCTCGTCGAACGCCTCGCCTACGCGTACCCGGACGGCCACCAAGCCCTCTACGGCATCAACCTGCGCGTGGAACCGGGGGAACGGGTCGCCGTCCTGGGACCCAACGGCGCGGGCAAAACCACCCTCGTGCTGCACCTCAACGGCATCCTCACCGGCCAGGGCACCGTCGAGGTCGCCGGACTGCCCGTCGCCAAACCCCACCTCAAAGAGATCCGCAGACGCGTCGGCATCGTCTTCCAAGACCCCGACGACCAACTGTTCATGCCCACCGTCCGCGACGACGTCGCCTTCGGCCCCGCCAACTTCGGCCTGCGCGGCACCGACCTCGACGCCCGCGTCACCCGCGCCCTCGACGACGTCGGCATGGCCGAACACGCCGACCGCTCACCCATGCACCTCTCCGGCGGACAACGCCGCCGCGTCGCCCTCGCCACCGTCCTGGCCTGCGACCCCGAGATCCTCGTCCTCGACGAACCGTCGGCCAACCTCGAACCCCGCGCCCGCCGCGAACTCGCCGAAGTCCTCCTCGGCCTCGACCGCACCACGCTCATGGTCACCCACGACCTGCCCTACGCACTGCAACTGTGCCCACGGAGCGTGCTCATCGACGACGGCGTCATCGTCGCGGACGGCCCCACCCGCGAGCTCTTGGCCGACGAGGCCCTCTTGGCCGCGCACCGCCTGGAACTTCCGTTCGGGTTCCGGCTCGGCTAGTGTCCCCAGCGGATAGGCACACAACCGCATAACGGGCCGCAAGAGCCGGAACGGGAGAGCCCCCGACCACGCGTCGGGGCACCGAAGGAGCAAGCTCCCCGCCAATCTCTCAGGTAAAGCTACCGTTCCAGCCAGGCCGCTCTGGAAAGAAGACGCGAACTCGGCGTCTCACCCACGGTGCAAGCCGCGTTCGCGGTGAAGCTCTCAGGTGCCATGACAGAGGGGGAGTTCCCAGTGCCGGGCGCACCGCACCCGGCGCGCTGCCCAGGAGCTCCCATGATCCTCAGTTGTCCACATACCCACCAACCATCCACAGACCCACCGGTCACGCTGCACGACGCGTGCCCGGCGTGTCACGCTGCGGAAAAGCAGAATTCCCGGCGCGCCGAAGGAGACCCGACCGCCATGAGCACCCCCTCCCCACTGCACGCGGTGCACGAGGCCCTGGGAGCCGCGTTCACCGACTTCGCAGGCTGGGCGATGCCCCTGCGCTACGGCAGTGAACTGGCCGAGCACAAGGCCGTGCGCACCGCGGCCGGGCTGTTCGACCTCAGCCACATGGGCGAGATCGAACTGACCGGCCCCGACGCGGCCAAGGCACTCGACCACGCCCTCGTCGGCAAGCTCTCCGCGGTCAAACCCGGCAAGGCCCGCTACACGATGATCTGCGACACCGACGGCGGCGTCCTCGACGACCTCGTCGTCTACCGGCTCGCGGCCGAGAAGTACCTGGTCGTCGCCAACGCCTCCAACGCCGCCACGGTCGCCGCCGAACTGCGCGAACGGGCCGCGGGATTCGACGTCGAGGTCGCCGACCGCTCCGCCGACCTCGCCCTCATCGCCGTCCAGGGCCCCACCTCGGCCGCGATCATCCGCGAGGTCACCGGCGCCGACCTCGACACCCTGGCCTACTACGCCAGCGTCCCGGCCACCGCCGCGGGCCACGACGTCCTCCTCGCCCGCACCGGCTACACCGGCGAGGACGGCTTCGAGATCTATGTGGACGGTCCGCTCGCCGCCGAGGTGTGGCAGGCCCTCACCGCCGCGGGCGCCCCCCACGGCCTCACCCCGGCCGGCCTGGCCTGCCGCGACACGCTGCGGCTCGAAGCCGGGATGCCGCTCTACGGCAACGAGTTGAGCGCCGACCTCACCCCGTTCGACGCGGCCCTGGGCCGCGTGGTCAAGTTCGACAAAGCGGGCGGGTTCGTCGGCCAAGCGGCCCTTGAGCGGCGCCGCGACGCCGACGTGCCGGAGAAGGTCCTCGTCGGCCTCGTCGGCACCGGCAAGCGCGCCCCCCGACACGGGTACGCCGTGCTCGACGCCGACGGCACCGAGGTCGGTACGGTCACCAGCGGCGCGCTCTCGCCGACCCTCGGCCACCCGATCGCCATGGCCTACGTGCCGATCGCGGTCAGCGGGCCCGGCACCGCGCTGACGGTCGACATCCGCGGCACCCAGGCCCCGGTCGAGGTCGTCAAGCTGCCCTTTTACCAGCGTCCAGCCTGAGCAGGGAGATCGAGAACCAAGATGAGCAACCCCAGCAACCTCGGCTACACCGAAGACCACGAGTGGGTCGACTCCGCCGACACGAAGTCGGCCACCGTGGGCGTCACCGCCTACGCCGCCACCTCCCTCGGTGACGTGGTCTTCGTACAGCTGCCCGAGGTCGGCGCGAAGCTCACCAAGGGCGAGCCGTGCGGCGAGATCGAGTCCACCAAGTCGGTGTCCGACCTGTTCGCCCCCGCCGACGGCACCGTCGTGGAGATCAACGAGGCCGTCGTCGACACCCCGGAGCTGGTCAACACCGACCCGTTCGGCGACGGCTGGCTCTTCCGCTTCGAGGTCACCGGCGACCTCGAACTGCTGACCGCCGACGAGTACACCGAGAAGACCAGGGAAGAGGGCTGATGAGCACCTTCGCGCAGCCGCTGGCCGAGGTCGACCCCGAGGTCGCCGCGGCGGTCGCCGCCGAGCTGCACCGGCAGCAGTCCACCCTGGAGATGATCGCCTCCGAGAACTTCGCCCCCATCGGCGTGCTCGAGGCCCAGGGCACCGTGCTGACCAACAAGTACGCCGAGGGCTACCCCGGCCGCCGCTACTACGGCGGCTGCGAGCACGTCGACGTCGTGGAGAAACTCGCCATCGAGCGGGTCAAGGCCCTCTTCGGCGCCGAGGCGGCCAACGTCCAGCCGCACTCCGGCGCCTCGGCCAACGCCGCGGCCATGTCCGCCGTGCTCGAACCCGGCGACACCATCCTCGGCCTCGACCTCGCGCACGGCGGCCACCTCACGCACGGCATGAAAATCAACTTCTCCGGGCGGCTGTACAACGTGGTCGCCTACCAGGTCGACCGCGAGACCGGCGTGGTCGACATGGCCGAGGTCGAGCGGCTCGCCGTCGAGCACCGGCCGAAGCTGATCATCGCGGGCTGGTCCGCCTACCCGCGGCAGCTCGACTTCGCCGCGTTCCGCCGCGTCGCGGACAAGGTCGACGCGCTGCTCATGGTCGACATGGCGCACTTCGCGGGCCTGGTCGCCGCCGGGCTGCACCCCAGCCCCGTCCCGCACGCCCACCTGGTCACCACCACCACGCACAAGACCCTCGGCGGACCCCGCGGCGGCGTCGTGCTCAGCACCAAGGCGCTGGCCAAGAAGGTCAACTCCGCGGTGTTCCCCGGCCAGCAGGGCGGCCCGCTCGAACACGTCATCGCGGCCAAGGCGGTCAGCTTCAAGATCGCCGCCACCGAGGAGTTCGCCGAGCGGCAGCGGCGGGTACTCGAGGGTGCGCGCATCCTGGCGGAACGGCTCTCGGCCCCGGACTGCGCCGCCGCGGGCGTCAAGGTGGCCAGCGGCGGCACGGACGTCCACCTGGTCCTGGTCGACCTGGTGGCCTCCGAGCTCGACGGGCAGCAGGCCGAGGACCGGCTGCACTCGATCGGCATCACCGTCAACCGCAACGCGGTGCCCTTCGACCCGCGACCGCCGATGGTCACCTCCGGGCTGCGCATCGGCACCCCGGCCCTGGCCACCCGCGGCTTCCAGGCCGAGGACTTCACCGAGGTCGCCGACATCATCGCGGTCGCGCTGCGACCCGACTTCGACGACCAGACCGGCCAGGCCCTGCGCGACCGCGTGGACCTGCTGGTCAAGCGCCGCCCGCTCTACCCGGAGCTGGGCTGAGAAGACCACCCGGTGGGGGCCGCGACCCGGCCCCCACCCGGTCGTCACCCGTACCAGGAGGTTGTCGTGGCGGTCAGCGCCTTCGACCTGTTCAGCATCGGCATCGGGCCGTCCAGCTCGCACACCGTGGGCCCCATGCGCGCGGCCCTGATGTTCGTCGAGGGGCTGCGCGCCGCCGGTCGGCTGGACGAGGTCGCGCGGGTGCGGGCCGAGCTGTTCGGCTCGCTCGGCGCCACCGGCCACGGCCACGGCAGCGACAAAGCCGTCCTGCTGGGGCTCGAAGGCGAACGACCCGAGGACGTCGACACCGACACCGTCCCCGACCGCGTCGCCGCCATCCGCGCCGCGGGCAGACTGCGGCTGCTAGGCGCCCACGACATCGCCTTCACCGAAGACGACGACCTCGTCATGCACCGGCGCAAGTCGCTGCCCCTGCACCCCAACGGCATGACCTTCGCCGCCTGGACCGCGTCGGGCGACGAACTGGCCCACCGCACGTACTACTCCGTCGGCGGCGGCTTCGTCCTCGACGAGAACTCCACCGACGGACCCGTCATCTCCGCCGACACCACCCCCGTGCCCTACCCGTTCCGCACGGCGGCGGACCTGCTGCGGCACTGCGAGGACGACGGCAAAACCATCGCCGAGGTCATGCTCGCCAACGAACTCGTGTGGCGCACCCAGGCGGAAGTGCGCTCCGGGCTGCTCGGGATCTGGCAGGTCATGCAGGACTGCGTCACCCGCGGCTGCGAACGCGAAGGCGTCCTGCCCGGCGGGCTCAAAGTCCCGCGCCGCGCCCACGCCCTGCACGCCAAACTCGCCGCCGAGGACGGTGCGGGCGACCCCCTCTACGTGATGGACTGGGTCAGCCTGTACGCCCTGGCCGTCAACGAGGAGAACGCCTCCGGCGGCCGCGTCGTCACCGCCCCCACCAACGGCGCCGCGGGCATCATCCCCGCCGTCCTGCACTACTACACGCGGTTCCTGTCCGTCGCGACCGACGACGGCGTCGTCGACTTCCTGCTCACCGCCGCCGCGATCGGCGTCGTGCTCAAGGAAACCGGCTCCATCTCCGGCGCGGAGGTCGGCTGCCAGGGCGAGGTCGGCTCCGCCTGCGCCATGGCCGCCGCCGGCCTCACCGCCGTCCTCGGCGGCACCGTCGCCCAGGTCGAGAACGCCGCCGAGATCGGCCTCGAACACCACCTCGGCCTCACCTGCGACCCCGTCGGCGGCCTCGTCCAGATCCCCTGCATCGAGCGCAACGCCGTCGGCTCCACCAAGGCCATCAACGCCTCCCGCATGGCCCTGCGCGGCGACGGCACCCACGTCGTCCACCTCGACAAGGTCATCAAAACCATGCGCGAAACCGGCGCCGACATGCACACCAAGTACAAGGAAACCGCCCGCGGCGGCCTAGCCCTCAACGTCATCGAGTGCTGACCCACCCCTGACACCCCGCTGCGCGTGACACCCCCGATGCGCGCCCCCTCTCACGGGCTAGCCGATCGCGCTCTCACGGGCTAGCCGCAATGCCGGTCGGTTAGGTCATGGCGGGGCTGTAGCCTGCGGTGGTGGATCTTGGGTTGGGTGTGCGCGAGGGCGGCGGTCTGGCCGACCGGG
>NZ_PTIX01000039.1 GCF_002934265.1 Actinokineospora auranticolor | reverse complement strand
GTGGGGTGTTGGTTCTTGGGGTGGGGGTGGTGATTGCGGTGGGTGATTTTTGGGTGCTGCGGGTGTGAATGAGGGTGGGGGTGGGGGGTGATTGCAAGTGGTGCGTGCAATGTGTTACAGAGATTGTGGGGGGTTGGGAATGGGTGGGAGGGATTTCTTGGGGTGGTTGGGTGGGTGCGGGGAGTGAGGGGGAGTAAGAGGGGGTGGGGGAGAGGGAGTGAGGGGTAAGGGGTAAGAGGTAAGGGGGTGGGAATAGTGGAGGTGGGAATGACAAAGGGGGGTGGGTGGGGGAGAATGAGGGGGTGCCGGAGTTGCCTGAGGTGGAGGCCCTTGCTCATCACTTGCGTGAGCACGCTGTGGGGCGGGTTGTGGCGCGGGTTGATGTGGCGTCGTTGAGTGTGTTGAAGACGGCCAGTCCGCCGTGGACCGCGTTGCACGGGCGGGAGGTGACCGGGGTTGGGCGGTTCGGCAAGTACCTCGACCTTGATGTTGGGGGGATTCACCTGGTCACGCACTTGGCGCGGGCCGGGTGGTTGAGGTGGGCGGACAGCATGTCGGCGGTGCCGCCCAAGCCGGGGAAGGGGCCGTTGGCGCTGCGGGTGCATCTCGGGGCGCCTGGGGAGGGCCCTGGGTTTGATCTTACTGAGGCCGGTACGAAAAAGGGGTTGGCGGTTTGGATCACTGAGGATCCGATGCTTATTGAGCAGATCGCCACTCTTGGGCCTGATGCGCTTGCGTTGACGCGGGATGAATTCGGGGCGTTGTTGGGTGGGCGTACCGAGCGGTTGAAGACCTTGTTGACCAGTCAGCGGGTGATCGCGGGGATTGGGAACGCTTACTCGGACGAGATCATGCATGTGGCTCGGTTGTCGCCGTATGCGGCGCCGGGGCGGCTGGATGAGGAGTCGGTTGATCGGCTGTACGAAGCGGTGCGGTCGGTGTTGGGGGATGCGGTGGAGCGGTCTGTGGGGCAGGCGGCTGCGCGGTTGAAGGGGGAGAAGAGGTCGGGGTTGCGGGTGCACGCGCGGACCGGCTTGCCGTGTCCGGTTTGTGGGGACACGGTGCGGGAGGTGTCGCTCGCCGACAAGTCGTTCCAGTACTGCGCGACGTGCCAGACCGGGGGGAAGCCGCTGGCGGATCGGCGGATGTCGAGGCTGCTCAAGTGACGGAGCGGGTACCTTGGGGCGGTCTTGTCACACCTGCTGGTGAAACGGGAGCATTGCCAAGGTGAGTTGGTTGACCGAGCGAGCGGTGGTGGGGATCCTCGCCACGCTTGTTGTGCTCGGGTTGTTCGCGGTGTTGTGTCGGCCGCGGAAGTCGGCGTCGGTGCACGATGCCGTGCTGGACACGGTCAAGCGGCTGTCGAGGGCCGCGCCGGAGTTGCGCAACGGGTTGACCGAGCAAGCCGCTGACCAGGCGACCACCGAGTTGCGGCAGATGCTCAAGTGCGTGGCTGTTGGCATCTCGGATGCGCAGGGGCGGCTGTTGTCGTGGGATGGCGCGGCCAACGAGCACTACGACGACCTGGCCGAGTCGATCGTCGACTCGGTTCGGCACGGGCACCGGGCGCACATCCAGCACGAGAACCTGCAGTGCAGGCGGCGGGGTAGTTGTCCGATGCGCACCGCGGTGATCGTGCCGCTGATCATCGACGGGCAGGTCGAGGGCGCGCTGGTCGTGGTCGGTGGGGTGGACGGCAAGCGGTTGCTGCGGGCCACCGACGAGGTGGCGCACTTCCTGTGCATCCAGCTCGAGCTGGCCAAGCTCGACGAGTCGAAGCAGCAGCTGGCGCGGGCGGAGACGCGGGCCCTGCGGGCGCAGATCTCGCCGCACTTCATCTACAACACGCTCAACACGATCTCGTCGTTGATCCGCACGGACCCCGAGCAGTCGCGTGAGCTGCTGCAGGACTTCGCCGCCTTCACGCGGTACTCGTTCCGCACGTCCGGGTTGTTCGCGACGTTGGCCGACGAGCTGAGCAACATCGACCGGTACCTGACCATCGAGTGCGCGCGGTACGGCGAGCGGCTCAGCGTGCGGTTGCGGATCGCACCCGAGGTGCAGTCGGTGGTGGTGCCGTTCCTGGTGTTGCAGCCGCTGGTGGAGAACGCGGTGCGGCACGGGATCGCGAAGAAGCCCGGTGGGGGCACGGTCAGCGTGTTCGCGCACGACAACGGCAACGAGGCTTTGATCACCGTCGAGGACGACGGTGTGGGGATGGACGCCGATCGGCTGTTCGAGGACCTGCGGGACGCGCACAAGACCGGGTCGCACGTCGGTGTCGGCAACATCAACCACCGGATGCGGCAGGTCTTCGGCGACGACTACGCGTTGATGGTCGAGACCGCTCCCGGGGCGGGCATGAAGATCACGCTGCGGGTGCCCAAGTACTTCCCCGGGGTGCGCCCCGACCTGCCCGACTTCTCCGTCGACGACGTCGAGGAGGACGAGGAAGTGGTGGGCGGTCCCACCGGGCCGAAGAGCGCGGCCTAGCGCGGGGCGCCAGTGCGCTCCGCGGCGCAACGCCGCTGATCAGGCGGTGCGAACACACGCCGTTCTCAGGCCCGCGCACGTAGTGTTGCGCGTTATGAGCGTGACCGAGAAGCTGGCGTCCCGACTGCCCCGCATCGGCGACCGCGGCGACCGCGCGCCGGTGGTTGCGGTGGTCAAGCTGCACGGCCTGATCACCCCGACGCCGTCGCCGGTGGCCCGGGGCGCGATCAACCTCAACACCGTGGAGTCGGCGTTGACCAGGGCCTTCGACCACGACCGGCTGGTCGCGGTGGCGCTGGCGATCAACTCCCCGGGCGGCGCGCCGACCCAGTCCTCGCTGGTCGCCGAGCGGATCCGCGAGCTGGCCGCGAAGAAGAGCGTGCCGGTGCTGGCCTTCTGCGAGGACGTCGCGGCCTCCGGCGGCTACCTGCTGGCCTGCGCGGGCGACGAGATCCACGCGCACCCGTCGTCGCTGGTCGGGTCGATCGGCGTGGTCTCCTCCGGGTTCGGCCTGGCCGGGCTGCTGGAGCGCTTCGGCGTGGAGCGGCGCGTGCACACCGCGGGCACCCGCAAGGTCCGGCTCGACCCGTTCCAGCCGGAGAAGCCCGAGGACGTGGCCTGGCTGTCCACCCAGCTCGACGAGCTGCACGAGCAGTTCGCCGACTGGGTGCGCGAGCGCCGCGGCGACAAGCTCAAGGGCGGTGCCGAGGACCTGTTCTCCGGCGAGATCTGGACCGGCGCCAAGGCGCACGAGCTCGGCCTCGTCGACGGCCTGGGCAGCCTGCGCTCGGTGGTGGGCGAGCGGTACCCGGACGCGGAGATCGCCGTCGCCGAGCCGCGCCGCCCGCTGCTGGCCCGACTCGGCCTCGGCGGCCCGCCCGGGTTCGCCATGTCCACATCGGACAAGCTGTTCGCGCTGCTGGAGGCGGCGGAGAACCGGGCGGCCTGGTCGCGCTTCGGGCTCTAGCGGCCAGCGCGATCCCGGCACGTGGGGCGACCGGGGGTGCGCCGGGGGTGAGCGCCCTGTCACAATCGCGCGGTATACGTCACCCTGTGGTGGGTGTCCGGCCGACCCACAACCGTCGGCAGGCGCGCACCCGCACCGCCCCGACCGATCGGCAAAGATTGCGCCAACCGTGAGTACAGCGAACAACACCCCTGGCCTCGTCGTCCTCGCCGTCGACGACGAGAAGGCCGGTATGGACGTGCTCGTCGAACGGCTCAACGGCAACCGGCACGTGCGCCGGGTCCTCACCGCGTTCGACGCGACCGAGGCGCTGCTGCAGCTCTCCGGTGACGACCCCGAGTTGGCGGGCCGCAAGGACCAGGGCCTGTCGGTGGTCGACGCGGTGTTCGCCGACCTGGACATGCCCGGGCTCACCGGCATGGAGCTGGCCAAGGTGCTGGCCGGGTTCAAACCCGCGCCGGTGCTGGTCTTCGTCACCGCGCACAGCCACGAGGCGGTGGCCGCCTTCGAGCTCGGCGCGGTCGACTACCTGCTCAAACCGGCCGAGCAGCCGCGGATGGACAAGGCCGTGGAGCGGGTGCTGGCCAAGATCCACCAGAACGGCGGCGGCACCCAGGCGTCGGTGCCCGAGCAGCGCGACGACGAGGTCATCCCGGTCGAACTCGCGGGTACCACCAAGCTGGTCTCGCGGGCCTCGGTGCGCTGGGTCGAGGCGCAGGGCGACTACGCCCGGCTCTACACCTCCGACGGTTCGCACCTGGTGCGCATCCCGCTCGCGCAGCTGGAGGAGCGCTGGGAGAAGGCCGGGTTCGTGCGCATCCACCGCTCCTACCTGGTGCCGATCTCACTGATCACCGAGCTGCGCATGGGCGGCTCCGGCTACTCCGTGGTCATCGGGCACGAGGAGAAGGTGCTGCCGGTCAGCAGGCGGCACACCCGCGAGCTCAAGGACCGGCTGGTGCGGGGCGGCGGGGCGTGACGAAGAACCCGGCGGGCGCGCCCGGGGACCTCCCGCAGTCGAGGCCGCGCCGCAAGAAGGTGATCCTCGCCGACTCGCGGGCACCGGTCACCGTCCTGCGCACGGTGGTCGAGCTGGAGGAGCAGACGAGCTGGGCCGAGGAGGTCGTGCGCTCGTTCATCCGGATCCAGTTCTGGACCTCGGTGCGGTTGGCGCTGGTGATCGGGGTGGCGTTCGGCGCCCTGCCGCTGGTGTTCTACCTGGTGCCCGACATGTCCGATGTGCGGGTGGCGGGTGTTTCGCTGCCGTGGTTGCTGCTGGGAGTCCTGCCGTTCCCCCTGTTGTTCGGCGTCGGCTATTGGTACAACGTGCTAGCCGAGGGCCACGAACGCGACTTCGTCGACATGGTCGAGAAGTAACGGGCCACCCGTTGTACGAGTGGGATCGGGCGAGTTGGAACTGAACCTGTGGGCCGTCGCGGCGATCCTGCTCGTCGGCCTGGCCACGTTCTCCCTCGGCTTCCGCAGCTCCCGGCAGGCCAGCACCACGCAGGACTTCCTGGTCGCGCGGCGCACGGTCCGGTCGCGGCGCAACGCGGCGGCGGTCTCCGGTGAGTACCTGTCCGCGGCGTCGTTCCTCGGTGTCGCGGGCCTGGTCTTCAAGGACGGCGCCGACGCGCTCTGGTACCCGATCGGTTTCACCGGCGGCTACCTCGCGCTGATGCTGTTCGTGGCCGCACCGCTGCGCCGCTCCGGCGCGTACACGCTGCCCGACTTCTGCGAGGCGCGGCTGGGCTCGCCCGGGTTGCGCCAGCTGTCGACGGCGTTCGTGGTGTTCATCGGCATCCTGTACCTGGTGCCGCAGTTCCAGGGCGCCGGGCTGACGGTGCACCAGATCCTGCCGTCGGTGCCGAGTTGGGTGGGCGCGGCGCTGGTCGCGGTGCTGGTGATCGTCAACGTGTTCGGCGGCGGCATGCGCGCGGTGACGGTCGTGCAGGCCTTCCAGTACTGGTTGAAGCTGTTCGCCATCGCCGCGCCGACGTTCGTGCTGTGCGTGATCTTCGTCGGGCAGGGCGGGGTCGCCGGGGTGGACCGGGCGGTCGGGCTGTCTGAGCCGCTGCCGCCGCGGTTCCCCGCCGACGCGACCGTGACCGTCGAGACCGATGTGCAGCTCCGCACGGAAGAAGGGCTGCTGCTGCGCGCGCGCGGCTGGGTGGACGGCGCGCCGGTCGACAGCATCGTGTACTGGGGCAAGGGGGTGCACGCCGTCGAAGAGGGCACCGAGCTGTGGTTCACCGCCGGGTCGCCGACGCCGGTCGTGGACCGCGCGCCGACGGACAACGCGAGCTGGCTGCGGCCGGTGAACGGGTCCGACGACCTGTTCACCACGTACTCGCTGATCATCGCGCTGTTCCTGGGCACGATGGGCCTGCCGCACGTGCTGGTCCGCTTCTACACCAACCCCGATGGGCGCGCGGCCCGCCGCACGACCCTGCACGTCCTGCTGCTGCTGGGGTTGTTCTACATCTTCCCCGTGCTGATCGGCGCCCTGTCCCGGATCTACGTGCCGGAGCTGCTGGTCAGCGGGCGCACGGACGCGGCGGTGCTGGCGCTGCCGATGAAGATCGCGCCGAACCTGACCGGGGAGATCCTGGGCGCGATCACGGCGGCGGGCGCGTTCGCGGCGTTCCTGTCGACGTCGTCGGGTCTGGTCGTGAGCGTCGCCGGGGTGTTGTCGACAGACGTGCTCAAAGGGCGGATCCGGGATTTCCGCTTCGGCGCGGCGTTGGCGGGCAGCGTGCCGTTGGCGTTGGCCTTGGTGCTGCGGCCCGGTGACATCTCGCTGACCGTGGGCCTGTCGTTCGCCCTGGCCGCGTCGACGTTCTGCCCGGTGCTGCTGCTGGGCATCTGGTGGCGCAAGATCACCTGGGTCGGCGCGGTGGCGGGGATGCTGGTCGGCGGCGTGCTGGTGCTGGTGTCACTGGTAATCACGACGGTCAGCGGGTACACGGGCAACTGGGCACCGGAGTTCCTCCAGCAGCCCGCCTTGGTGACGGTGCCCGTGGCGTTCCTCGTTGTTGTTGTGACGAGCAAAGCCACCCAGGGCCGCATCCCGCCGGACACCAACCGGATCCGCATGCGCATGCACGCCCCGGACCGCCTCGGCTTCATCCGCGACCGCGACATCGCCCGCTTCGGCACCGCCGAGGAGCGCACCCGGTTGGCGAACGGTCGCCACCGGCGCTAGCGGGCGGCGGTCGCGGGGCGTTCGGCCCGGGCGGCCTCCGGCGCGCCTTGGACGCGGATCACGCGCAGCAGCCGAACCGACGAGGGTTCGATCGGGGCCAACAGGGTGGTCAGCCGGGTGACGACGCGGGCGGTGAGCACCGCGACGGCCGCGGCGGCGAGGTCGGTGGCCGCGGACAGCAGCACACCGTCGGCCTGGGCCTGCACGGAATCGCGGAAGCGCCAGGCGATGGTCACCGCGCACAGCACGCCCGCGCCCGCCCAGGTGATCCACCACGACTTCAGCAGCGCCGACGGCCGCGGGCGCTGCTCGGCGGAGCGGCGCAGCACCGCGTGCTCCAACTCGGCCAGGACGGCACCGGGCACGACCAGGTTGACGCCGGGGATGAGCAGCCCGGGCAGCAGGTGCCAGTCCGGCCGCGCGGGCAGGTACCCGGCGGACTCGGTGGCCACCCGGCGCGCGGACCCGATCCACCACAGGCAGGTGGCCGCGGCGATCAACCCACCGGCCAGGGACAACACCGAGCCGGTGACGACCAGGCTGTCCGAGATCTGCACGGCGTCCCGCGACAACGCGCCGGTGCGGCTGGCCAGCAGCAGCCCGTACCGCCAGATCTCCGCACCCGCCGCGATCCCGGCGACGACCGCCACCACCCACAGCGCGGACACGGCCAACCGGGCCCGGCTCCGCACCCGCTCGACCGGCGGTTCTGCGGGCCCACCCGCGACCGAGGTCGGCCTGCGCCACGCGAGCGCCGGGAAACCCCAGCGCGGCGGTGTGCGGTAGGCGGGCGGACCGAGGTAGGGCAGCCGGAAACCGTGCGCCGGGGTCGGATCCGCCCCCGGCGGCGGGGTCGCCACCCACTCGAACCGCTGGCCCGGGTACACGGTCAGATGACCTGCGGGTCCGCGCCACCCTCGGCGACCACCTGGTGCCCGAGCGCGTCCCACGACTGCATGCCGCCGTCGACGTTGGTCGCGTCCCACCCGTTGGCGTTGAGGTACTGGGTCACCCGCGCGGAGCGCCCCCCGGACCGGCAGATGACATAGAGGTGCGCGTCCGGCGGCAGGTCGTCCAACCGCTCCGCCAACTCACCCATCGGGATGTGCAACGCCCCCGGCGCGTGCCCCGCGTTCCACTCGTCCGGTTCGCGCACGTCGAGCAGGGTCGCCCCGTTCGGCAGGTCGGGCACGGTCACGGTGGGCACGCTGTTGGGCATCACGCGTCGATGCTGCCACGAACCCCCGTAGCGCGCGGGTGAAGGGGCCGCACCCGGCGGCCACCCGGACGGCGACCTCGGCGGCGACTCGCCAAGTGCGTCGGTGCGCGGCCAAGGCGCTGGGGCACGCACCGCGCGGCCGGGGAGTACCACACCAAGGTGTTTACTCCGGGTGTCCCACTCCCAATACTTAACAAGTATTGGGAGGTTTCCTATATTGCCCGGCGTGGTCATGCGAGAGTAATCGCAATGCTCATTCTTGAGATGTCGATCACACCCGCTTGGTCGCTACCCGATAGAAGCCCCCGTCTATAGGCTCCTTTTTGGCGCAACTGGGGGCGCGTGAAAAGCATGTGCGAGGCTGGCGGTCGCCAGCCCTGCAGTCTTTCTGTGCCTAACCCTGTTTCGTTGCTTTGTCAACCTAAAATTGGGGACGGTAATGGCAAAGTTCAACCCTGTTAGGTATTTCATGATCGCGGCGGCGGCGGTGGGTCTGACCATCGGAACCGCAACGGCGGCGTCGGCCTCGCTCTACATTTGCGACCCGGGCGAGGTGTGCCTCTACGAGGGGTCGTACCAGGGTGGAGGCGGCGCGTTCACGACCCAGACCGCCCTCACTCCGTACACCTCCTACCAGTTCTTGAACAGCTCGGGTCTCTACGTGCCGGGCAACATCAATGACCGGGTCGGTTCCGCGTACAACAACGGAACGACCGGTGGGTACGACAAGGTCGAACTGTTCCGCGACACGAACTACACCGGTGGCCTGGTCGCGAGGTTCGCCCCGGGGCTGTGGCGGAACAACCTGCCGACCTTCCAGGACGCGGGTGTCAGTTCGCACAACTGGGCGAAGTAGTTTCAAGTCGCCATGGTAAGGTCAATGCATTTGTGAGCTTTGGTTCTGCGTTTGCAAGGTCGGCAAGGTCGCAGTGGTGAACGTGCGTGGAGTGCGGCAACCCGGGTTGTCGCACTCCACGTCCCTGGGATGACGTGCAACTGTTCTGGAGGAATCGTGCGGCGGGCGGTCTTGGCACTATCGACGTGCCTTCTTGTGGTTTCCGGTTGCAGCGGCACCGACGGCAGTGCCACGAACCAGGGCAACCTTGGGCCGGAGCCCGCGCTCGGGCCGGGCGCTGATATCAATGACAAGCAGTTCCTGGACCTCCCGCTGGACTTCTACCAGCCGACGCGCGAACAGAACGACCTCATTGTCAAGGCGCAGTTGGTGTTGGTCAACAAGTGCATGGCGCGGTTCGGGTTCGAACCGATCCCGTCGACCACCGAGGACACGCCGCGGATGACGGATGCCCGCTACGGGATCAACGTCGCGGCCGAAGTGCAGCAGTACGGCTACCACCGGGTACCCGAACAGGTCCACAAATCCTCGGGTGGGAAGAAACCGTCCGAGGCGGAGCAGAACATCCTGACCGGTCGGGGGCAATCGGTCCACAACGGGGTCCCGGTGCCTCCTGGTGGTTGCCTCGCCGAGGCCCGGTCGACGATGTCCGGCGTCAAAACCGATGCCGAATCGTATGATGAGAACGTCGCGATCGGGCTCAAGGGCGAGTCCATGGACCGGCTGCGCTCGGACTCCCGAGTGCGTGCGGCCTATGCCAAGTGGACCGAGTGCATGAAACAGTCGGGATTTGATTACCGCGACCCCTGGGCCGCCAACAACGACAGCCAGTGGACCGGCGAATCGGCGAACAAGGAAGAGGTTCGAACGGCGCTCGCCGACCTCGCGTGCCGCAGGCAGGCCGATGTGAACAACGTGAGCTACGCGGTCGACACCGCTTACCAGAAGCAGAGCATCGAGAAGAACGCCGAAGTGCTGCGCGCACAGCGTGCCCTGCTGGAGAACGTCCTGCGCAAGGCAGGCGAGATAGTCGGTGGATAGGGCGATGACGCCGCGCGTGACCGGGACTGGTGGATGACTAGCGTGAACTCAAGACGACGCCGCTTGCTCGCGGTGATCGCCGTCGGCGCGGCGGCAAGTCTCCTCGTGGTCGGCTTCTTCGCGGGTCGGTGGTTCAAATCGCCCGCGCAGGCCGCCCTGGAGGTGGCCCCACCGCCTGAAACGGAACTCACCGCGCCGATCGAGTACCGGGTTCTCCAGGCGACCATCGTCACCCGCGGTGAGGTCGGTGCCAGCGTGGAACTGGGTTTCACCCCGATGAGCGGTGGCGCGACCGCCGCGCAGCCGGTCGTGACCGGTGTGCGGGTGAAGCCCGGTGAGGAGATCGGTGCCGGGCAGGTCGTGATGGAGGTTTCCGGCAGACCGGTCCTCACGTTGCCGGGCGTTGTCCCGGCCTACCGGGACTTGCGGCCGGGCAGTCGGGGCAAGGACGTGGCCCAGCTCAACTCCGCGTTGGTCGGTCTCGGATTCGGACCCACCTCGGCGGGCGAACTGTTCGGGCCGGAGACGAAATCCGCCGTGCAACGGCTTTACGACTCCATCGGGTACCCACCTGCCACAACGGGAGAGTCGGACCAACTGGCGGTCAAGGCGGCCGAGAAGAACGTCACCGCCCTGGAAGACGCCCTCGCCGACCTGCAGGTCGCGGAACCCGGACCGGATGCCGACGGGCTCCAGAAGAAGATCTCGCGCGCCAAGCGGGACCTCAGCGGCGCGCGGTCCGAACTGGCCGAACTCCGCGCCAAGAGCGGGGCCATGCTCCCGCTGTCTGAGTTCCTCTTCGTGCCCAACTACCCGGCGCGGGTGCTGGCCGTACCTTCCCTGGCCGGGGGACCCACCGAGCAGGGTGGAGGGGGCGAGCCGGGCAAGGCGCAAACCGCGGGACTGCGGATCTCCGCGGGCGAGCTCACCGTCACCGCGAAGATCAACTCGTCCGACGGCAGGCGCATCGGTGTCGACCAGCCGGTCGAGGTGTTCTCCGAGGTGCTCGGGAAGTCGTTCACCGGCAAAGTCCTGTCCGTCGGGGAGTTGACCCCCGATGCCGGAGTCCCCCCTTACTACCCGGTGGTGGTGAGACCGGACTCCCCGCTGGAGAGCAAGCTCTCCGGGCAGAACGTGCGCCTGACCTTCACCGGGGCGCCCACACCCGCCAAGGTGTTCGTCGTCCCGATCTCGGCGCTGTTCTCCAAGGCGGACGGCAGCGTCAACATCGTGCGACGTCTGCCGGACGGTCGCCGGGACACGATCGCGGTCACCCCGGGGACGAACGCGAACGGCCTGGTCTCGGTCGAGGCGCTGTCGGCGAAGCTCAACGAGGGGGACCGGGTGCTGATCTCGTCGGCGAACCTGTCCGACACCACCGGACCCCCGCGGTGACCCGGCCCGGCGCGGTCCAGGTTGCCGCGCAGCCGGTGATGGCGCTGCGCGGGTGCGGCCTCACGTACCCGGGTGAGACACCCGTGCACGCTGTCCGCCCTGTCGACCTCGTCATCAACCAGGGCGACCACGTCGCGATCATCGGACCGTCGGGGTCGGGCAAGTCGACTCTGCTGAACATCCTGGGACTGCTGGACCGCCCGACCGAGGGAACCTACGAGCTGACCGGTATAGCCACCGGTGAGCTCTCCGATGTCGCGCGCGCCGGGCTCCGCTCACGGAAGCTGGGTTTCGTCTTCCAGGCGTTCCACCTCATCGCGCACCGCACCGCCGAGGAGAACGTGATGCTGGGACTGCTCTACGGCGGCACCCCTCGACGACTGCGGCGCGGCATCGCTCGCGAAGCGCTGGCGCGGGTGGGGCTCAGCCACCGCGTGGACGCGGTTCCCGCGCGGATGTCCGGTGGCGAGCGCCAGCGGGTGGCGATCGCCCGCGCGCTGGCGGTCCGCCCAGCCCTCCTGCTCTGCGACGAACCGACTGGGAACCTGGATTCGGCCAACGCGGGAGCTGTCCTCAGCCTGGTCGGTGACCTGAACGCCGATGGCATGACGATCGTCACCGTCACGCACGACACGGCGGTCGCCCGGCGGGCCGGTCGCACACTGACCATGCGGGACGGGCACCTGACGGAGTCGGGTCGCCCGCAGGACACGTGGTTGGGAACGGGACATGGGATTCCGTCGTAGCACGCGTGGCGATCGACCACCCACCTTCACCTTTGCCGACCTCCTCGATGAAGCGATCTCCGGAATAGTGCAGCGGCCGAGCAGAACCGCGCTGACCGCGTTGGGCATCGTGCTCGGCGTGGGCACCCTGGTGGCGGTGCTCGGCTTGACGACCACGACGGCGAACCAGATCTCCCAGCGGTTCAACGTGCTGTCGGCGACCGAGGTGCTGGTCAAGGCCCCGGAGGACACCGGAGGCGACGATGGCGCGGGCAGCTCCCGCAGCCTGCTCCCCGAGGACGCCGACGACCGCGCCATGGGCATCCTCGGTGTCGTGAACGCCGGGACGTTCCGGACCGTTCCCGCCGACTTCGTCGGCAAGATCAGCAACACCTCGGTCGACCCCGGGGGCTACCAGGACATCGATGTCGTCGCCGCGACCGCGGGCTTCTTCGACGCCGTGCACCCCACCGAGGTCCAGGGGCGGGTGTTCGACCGGGGGATGCAGGAGCGCGCGGATCGGGTGGTCGTGCTCGGGGTCAATGCGGCTCGTCGACTCGGGATCTCGAACCTCGATCGCGGGCCCGCGATCTTGCTCGGCGGGGTGCCCGCCACCGTCATCGGGATCCTCGGTGACACCGAGCGCAGACCCGAGGTGCTGTCCGCCATCCTGATCCCGATGAGCACGGCGGGCGACCTGTGGCCGACACCCGCCGGTGTGGCGGCCAACGAGCAGATGCTGGTCGACACCAAGATGGGCGCGGCTCCCGTCGTGGCGCGCCAGGTCGCGTTCGCGCTCCGCCCGGACAACCCCTCCGCGCTGAGCGTCACCGCGCCCCCCGACCCGCACGCCCTGCACGACAACGTCGCGGGTGACCTGGGCCAACTCTTCATGATCCTCGCGCTGGTGTGCCTCGTCATCGGTGGGCTCGGCATCGCGAACACGATGCTGGTGTCGGTGCTGGAGCGCACCCCCGAAGTCGGGCTGCGGCGGGCGCTCGGTGCGCACCGCAAGCACATAGCCCTGCAATTCCTCACGGAGAGCGGGATCGTGGGCACGATCGGTGGACTCATCGGCGCTTCGGTCGGCGCCGTGACCGTCACCGTCGTGTCCGTCACCCAGGGTTGGACGCCGGTGATCCAGCCCTGGGCGTTCCTCCCGGCACCGGTTGTGGGAACCCTGATCGGGCTGGCTGCGGGCACGTACCCCGCATTGCGGGCTACCCGCATCGAACCCGTCGAAGCGTTCCGCCGCTAAGCGACCTGGAGCCGTTTGAGACCTCGGATGACGAACTCCGGGCGGCGTTTCGGCGCGGTGGTCAGGTGGAGGTCGGGGAGGTGGGTGGTGAGGGCGCGGAGGGTGGCGGCGACCTCGACGCGGGCCAGCGGCGCGCCGACGCAGTAGTGGATGCCCGCGCCGAAGCCGAGGTGGTTGTTGGGGGTCCGGGTGATGTCGAGGGTGTCGGGGTTCGGGAAGACCTCGGGGTCCCGCGCGGCGGCGCCGAGGAGGGCGGCGATCTTGGTGCCGGGTCGGACGACCGTCCCCGCGATCTCGACCTCGGTGGTGGCGGTCCGCTCGAACAGCTGGAGTGGTGCGTCGTAGCGGACCAGTTCCTCCACGGCGGTGGGGAGCAGATCCGGGTTGGCCACCAAGAGGTCCCACTGGTCGCGGTTGCGCATCAGGGCCAACACGCCGTTGGCGATGACGTTCACGGTCGCCTCGTGGCCCGCCATCAGCAGCAGCACGCAGGTGGCGACCAGTTCGTCCCCGGTGAGCCGGTCCGAGCCGTCGCGGACGGCGACCAGGTCGCTGATCAGGTCGACGCCCGGCTCGGCCGCTCGGCGCGTCGCCAGGTCCTGGAGGTACTCGGTGAACTCGGCGGACGCCTGCTCGGCCGCCACCGCCTGGGCGAGCGGCAGGTCGTACTCGTACATCTTCACGATCGCGTTCGACCAGGGGCGCAGCTGCTGGCGATCCGCCTGGGGAACCCCCAGCAGTTCCCCGATCACCTCGACCGGCAGCGGTCCCGCGACCATGCCCAGCAGGTCGGCCGAGCCGTCCGCCGCGATCCGGTCGGCCAGCCCGCGCACCACCGTGTCCGCCAGTGCCTCCACTCGGGACCGCAACCGTTCCGTGTGGCCCCGGCCGAACGCCGCCGACACCAGCCTGCGGAGGCGGGTGTGCTTCGGGGGTTCGTTCTCCAGCAGGGAATCCCGGTGCAGCTGGTTGAACGCGGGGAACACCAGGCCGCGGTCCGTCCAGACGCGACCCAGCCCGCGGTCGCGCAGGACCGCCGAGCAGGCCGCGTGGGAGACCGCCACCGGGAGGCCCAACTCCTCGTGCCAGTGCACCTCGCCCGCCGCCCGCATGGCCGCGAAGGTCGGGTACGGGTCGGCGATGAACCCCGGGTCCGCTGGGTTGAACGTCACCGGCCCATTGTGCGGCCGCGGGCGCACCCGTGTCGGGTGGTCGGACCCCGTTGGGTAGCGTCCACCGCATCGCTCACCGTTATCCACGAGGAGTCCGCGCGATGTCCAGGCGATCCGCCGTGAAGAACGCCCGCACGCCCAAGGCACCGGACGCGTCGGGCATCGGCCCCCGCCAGCCCTGCCCCTGCGGGTCGGGCAAGCGCTACAAGGCCTGCCACGGTGCCGAGGGCGGCGCCGTCGACATCCCCGTGGCGCGGCCGTTCGAGGGGCTGGCCGCGGAGTGCGAGCTGATCGCGCTGCGCGAGTTCGTGCCGTCCGGTACCGCGGTGCTGCCGCTGGTCGGGGCCGAGCGCGAGGTCGTGCTGGGCACCGTGCTGCCGATGGCCGCCGCCGCGCTGGTGCGCGCAGACGGGGTCGCCTACGTCGGCCTGCAGGTGCAGACCCGCTCCAGCGACGTCAGCCGCGACTTGGCCCGCGCGGTCCGCTGGGTGCTCACCGCCAAGCCGGGTGACGTGCTCGGCGTCGTGGGACCGGACACCGACCCCGGCGACCAGCCCGAGCGGCTGCAGGACCTGGTCGACGTCGACGCCGCCATCGAGGCCGTCGTGCACGCCGACTTCGGCTGGTGGATGCCCGAGGGCAGCGAGCCGACCGGCGAGGTCGCGGTATCGCTCGAACGGGCGAACAGCGCCATCCTGCCCACCGAGCGCATCGGCCCCGCCGCCTACTGGGTGGACGCGGGCGAGCGCGCCCACCTGCGCTGGGTCCGCCCGGAGCCGGAGGAGGAGCTGCTCGCCGCCCTGGCCCGCCTGCACGCCCGCGGCGAGCTGCTGCTCGGCGAGGGCTCCCGGTACGCCGGTTCCTTCCGCGCGCACGGCCTGCTCGTGCCGGTGTGGGACCTCGACCGCGAGTCGCACGCCCGCGAGTGGACCGCGGCCGTCGAGCAGCTCGGCACCCGCCTGGCGGCCGCCCTGGCCTCGCTGGCCGACGAGCCGCTGACCTCCGACGAGCGCCGGGCCCGCGACGGCCTGCTGGGCAGGCAGATCACCATCCGATGATCCTGCACATCCGGCCCGCGGCGGACTGGCCCGCGGCCGAGGTGCGCCCGGACGGGCCCGGTTTCGTGCACTGCGCCGACCCGGGCACCGTGCACATGCCCGCCAACCGGCTCTTCGCGGGTCGCACCGACCTGCTCCTGCTGGAGATCGACACCGCCCGGCTCGGGGTCCCGGTGCGCTGGGAGCCCGGTGACCCGCCGATCCCGGACGGTCCGTGGTTCCCGCACGTCTACGGGCCCATCCCGGCGGCGGCGGTGGTCGCGGTGCACGCGTTCCCGCCGCGCGCGGACGGCACGTTCACCCTGCCGGATTCGGTCGCGCACCGTTAGTCGCAAATACGATCAGGGGTGGCTCACCCAGGTGAGCCACCCCTGATTTCGCGTTATGGGGCTAGAGCGCGCCACCCGCGGCGCGCGGGGCCAGCGGGTCGTCGGAACCGCCGTCGCCGACGCTCTCGCGGGCCAGGTAGTTCTCCACGTCGAAGAGGTTGCCGTCGGCGCGCTTGACGATGTTGAGCAGCGTGGTCATGGCGGCGACCTCCTCGACCTGCTCCTTGAGGAACCACTGCATGAACTGCTCGCCCTTGTAATCGTCCTCGTCGCGCGCGGCCTTGGCCAGCGCGATGATCTCGTCGGTGACCGCGCGTTCCTGCTGCAGCGCCAACGTGATCAGCTCGGCCGGTTCGGCGAACTCGTTGCGCACCTCGTCCACCCCCGGCACGGTGACCTGGTGGCCCGTGTCGAGCATGTACTGGGTGATCATCAGGGCGTGGTTGCGCTCTTCCAGCGCCTGCCGGTAGAAGTGCTTGGCCAGCCTGGGGAAATCCTGCCCGTCGAACCACACCGCGAGCGCGATGTACTGCTGCGACGCCGTGAACTCGTTGCGCACCTGCGCTTGCAGAAGCTTGTGGAACTTGGAGGTCATGGTTCGAACCTACCCCGGAATAGCGCTTTTGACGCGTTTAATCACCCGGGTGGCAGGCTATTTCGATCACGTTAGGCAAGCCTTGGAATTGCTTTTTCAGGATAGGCGTGCCTAACCACAAGGATAGGCATTCCTAACTTCGGCGGTCGAGTTCACCGCATCGGGTAAGTCTTCCACGCTGCGCATCCGCCCGCGAGGTGGAAGGATCGGCCGGTCAGTTCTGCTGAGGAGGTACGTGGCGATATGGAGTCCGACTGGCGTTGGCCCGCGGCGGCCGCGAGCGCGCTGCTCGTGGTGTTCGGGACGCTCGCGTTCCTCACGCTCCGGTGGCTGCTCGCCTGACCCCTAGAGCGCTGCCCGGTGCACGGGGCAGGACATGCACCGCGGCCCGCCGCGACCCGTGCCCAGCTCCGAACCGCTGATCCGCAGCACCTCGATCCCCGCGTCCTCCAGGCGCGCGTTCGTCTCCACGTTGCGCTCGTAGGCCACGACCACGCCCGGCGCCACGGCCAGGGTGTTGTTGCCGTCGTCCCACTGCTCGCGCTCGGCGGTCACCGGGTCGAGGCCGGTGTCGATGACCCGCAGCCGGTCGATGCCCATCGCGGTCGCCGCCGCGTCGAGGAACGGCTCCGGCCCGTCCACCCGCACGCCGCCCGCGCCGTCGGGCCGCAGCGAGTAGGCGCGCAGCGTGTCGCGCACCGCCGGGTACATGACCACGGCGTCGCGGTCGACCATCGTGCACACGGTGTCCAGGTGCATGGTGGCCCGGTCCTGGGCGATCGGCACGGCCAGCACGGTGTGCGCCAGGCCGTCGCGGAAGGCCGAGCGGGCCAGCGACTCGGCGCCCGCGGGCGTGGTGCGCTCGCCGACCCCGATGGCGATCACGCCGGGGGCCAGCAGCAGCACGTCGCCGCCCTCGACGGGGGCCGAGTGCGCGCCGTACGCGCGGCCCGCCGTGCGGAACCGCGGGTGGTAGGCGTAGATCAGGTCCAGCAGCGCGGTCTCCCTGGCCCGCGCGGGCATGGCCAGCGAGGCGATGGCCACCCGGTCGCCGATCCAGACCGACGAGTCGCGGGTGAACAGCAGGTTCGGCAGCGGGTCGACCACGAAGTCGTGCGGGTGGTGCATCTTGCGCACCAGCGACGCGCCCTCGGCGGCGGGCAGTTCCTCGAAGGTCATGCCGCTCATCAGCACGTCGGCTAGACCCTTGGCGTCCACAGTGGACAGGTAGGCGCTGAGCGCGTCGGCCAGCTCGGTGCCCAGCCTGCGCCGGTCGACGGCGGTGGCCGCGGCGGCGGCGTGCGCCCGCTCGTCGGCCAGCGCCACGACCAGGCTGTCCGACAGCAGCATCACCTCGACCCCGCGCCCGGTCAGCACCTCGCCGAAAGCGTCGTGCTCATCCTGTGCGCGGTCGACCCACGGGATGCTGTCGAACAGCAGTTGGTCGTTGTTGCGCGGGGTGAGACGCTTGAGCTCGTTGCCGGGCCGGTGCAGCAACACCGTGCGCAGCGGTCCGACTTCGCTGTCCACCCGGGGTGCGGGCAGGTCGGCATCGGGGACGTCCGGGATGTGGTCGCTCACGGGGTCGAGGGTAGCCAGTGAATTCGCAAACCGCCGCCTGCGCGCGGGTGAAACGGCGAAGAAAGCCGCAGATCGCCGTGCTTGCTGCCGGTTTGTTAAGCAAAGGATGGATTGCATGCGTGGTTTGTTGCGTAGAAGAGTGGTTCGAGTTGGACTTGTTGTCGCGGTGGTGGCCCTGGCGGTGGGGTTGTGGGCTTTCGAACCGTGGCGCCTGTTCACCCGGAGCACGGTGGACGAGGCGTTGCCCGATGCGTTCCAGCCGCCCGCGACCAGCGCACCCGCAACCTCCTCCTCGACGGCAACCACGGCAACCACGACGACCACGACCGTGCCGACGGGTCCCCGGGTGCTCGCCGAGGGTTCCTTCGTCAGCCAGGAACACCCGACGAGTGGCGTGGCCCGGGTGCTCGAATAGGGCGGCGCCCGCGTCCTGCGCTTGGAGGGCTTCTCCACCTCCGACGGCCCGGACGTGCACGTGTGGCTGGCGGAGACCCCCGCGGGCGCCGGCTGGCACGCCTACGACGACGCCCGCACGGTCCCACTGGGCGAGTTGAAGGCCACCGACGGCAACCAGAACTACCCCATCCCGGCCGGTGCGGACCTCAAGGGCCTGCGCAGCGTCGTCATATGGTGCGACCGGTTCAACGTCGCCTTCGGCTCCGCCCCGCTGGAGCTCTAGCGGGGGAGGCGGGGGCCCTTGGTGAGCAGGGGCGCGAAGAGGTCGCCGTGGTCGTCGATGCGGTCCAGGACGTCGTCGGCGGTGAAGGTCAGGTCGGCCGGTTTGCGGCAGCGCTCGACTTCGGGCCAGGTCAGGGGGGTGGAGACCGTGGGGAGGGGGCGGGCGCGCAGGGAGTACGGGGCGACGGTGGTCTTGTGCGGGTTGTTCTGGCTCCAGTCGATGAAGACCTTGCGGGGGCGCAGGTTCTTCGCCATCCGGGAGACGACCAGCTCCGGCATCTCCCGCTCCAGCCGCTCGGCGAGGGCCTTGGCGTACTCCGACGGGCGGGTGGTCGACGTCGTGGTGATCGCGGTGTAGAGCTGCATTCCCTTGGAACCACTGGTTTTCGCGATGGCCTCGAAGCCGTCCTCGGCCAGGAGGTCGCGCAGGCGGCGGGCCACCGCGCAGCACTCGACGACGGTGGCGGGTGGGCCCGGGTCGAGGTCGAACACCAGGCGGTCCGGTGGTTGCTTGCCGCCGCGCGGTCCGATCGTCCACTGTGGAACGTGCAGTTCCAGGCCCGCCAGGTTGGCCGCCCACACCAGGGACGGCAGGTCGCCCAACAGCGCGAAGTCCAGGCTCTCCGCGCCCGTCGAGCTGCCCGGGGTCTCGATGGTGACGGTGCGGATCCAGTCCGGGGCGTGCCGGGCGGCGTTCTTCTCGAAGAAGCCCGGCGCGGCCACGCCGTCGGGGAAGCGGCGGAAGGTGACGGGGCGGTCGAGCAGGTGCGGGGTGAGCACGGGGGCCGCGCGGCTGTAGTAGTTGATCACGTCGGCCTTGCTGAAGCCGTCGTCCGGGTAGAGGAGCTTGTCCAGGTTGGTCAGCTTCAACCGCCTGCCGTCGACGTCGACGAGCACGTCCTCAGCCATCGCCGGTCCACCTCTCCACGTCCGACGGTGCCTTGTCGACCCGCAGCCCGCGCCAGGAGGGCGCGCGCAGCCTGCCGTCGGCCGACCAGGCCAGGAACACCACCTCGCCGACCAGCGTCGGCCGCACCCAGTGCGCGACCCGGGCGCGGTCGGTGGGAACCTCGTTGTGGAACGGCGAAGTCTTGCGCCCCAGGCGGTGCAGCTTGGTCGTCAACAGGCGTAGCGCTTCGTCGGTGAACCCGGTGCCGACGTGGCCGAGGTAGCGCAGCCCCGCCGCGGACGGCTGGCCGACCAGCAACGACCCGAACGCCTCGCTGCGCTTGCCCTCCCCGGGCGTCCACCCGCCGACCACCACCTCCAGCGTGCGGATGTTGGGGATCTTGAGCCAGTCCGCGCCGCGCCTGCCCGGCAGGTAGCGCGACGCCAGCCGCTTGGCGACCACCCCCTCCAGCTCCTGGTCGCGGGAGGTCTCCAGCACCGCGGGGCCCTCGCCGGGGTAGCTGGGTGAGGTGTTCCAGTGCGGGCCGCGGATGCCCAGGCCCACCAGCAGTTCCCGGCGCTGCGCGTAGGTCAGGTCAAGGCACGGGCGGCCGTCGAGGTGCAGGACGTCGAACACGACGTAGGTCACCGGGTACTCGGCGGCCAGCTTGCGGGTCAGCCGCTCGTGGTCGACGTGGATGCGCTTCTGCAGCGCGGGGAACGACGGCTTGCCGTCGACGAACGCCACCACCTCGCCGTCGAGCCAGACCTGCGTGCTGCCCAGCTCCTCGCCCAGCGCGCGCAGCTCGGGGTAGCTGTCGGTGATGTTGTTCCCCTTGCGGGAGAACAACTGGATGCGTCCACCTGCCACGCGGGCCAGCGCGCGGACACCGTCCCATTTGAACTCGTACGCCCAGTCGTCGTCGTTCTCCGGTCGCGGCAACTGGCCGGGTACCGCGAGCATCGGCTCGAACGCGGTGGGCAGCGGCACCCAGTCGTCGCGCTGCGGCGGGTCGGAGCGGCGGACCATCCAGTCCTTGTCCGAGCGGCCCGAGCGGAAGAACGTGTACTTGCCGCGCACGCGCTCGCCGGTGAAGACCACCGCCACCTCGCGGTCGCTCCACTTCACCGTTTCGTAGGTGCCCCGGTCCCAGATGAACATGCGACCGCCGCCGTACTCGCCCTTCGGGATCTCGCCCTCGAAGGTCGCGTACTCCATGGGGTGGTCCTCGGTGTGCACGGCGAGCCGGATGTCGCCGGGTTCGGTCGGCAGCCCTTTCGGCACGGCCCAGCTCACCAGCACGCCGTCGCGCTCCAGGCGCACGTCCCAGTGCAGCCTGCTGGCGTGGTGCTCCTGGATGACGAAGGTGTCGTCGTCGCCCCGCGGGAGCGCGTCACCGGCGGGCACGGGCTCGGGGGTGCGCCCCGCGTCCCGCTTGCGTCGGTACTCGCCCAGCCCGGCCATGGCCCCTTGCTACCCGGACCGACGGCCTCCCGCCAGCCTAAACTCTTGAAACACTGTTACGTAACGATGTAATATTTCTGGCATGATCACCCTCACCGATCCCAGCCGCTACCTCGCGGGCGCGGTCCTGCTCACCATCGTCGGCATCGAGTTCGGCGGCTGGTTCCTCATGCGCGTGGCCCGGGGGCAGCAGAAGCTCACGCCGTTCCAGCAGAAGTTCGCCCGCGCGGGGCACGCGCACGCCGGCGTCCTGGTCACCCTCGGCCTCGTCTGCCTGCTCTTAGCCGACGCGGCCGGGCTCGACGGCGCGATCGGGTGGGCCGCGCGGCTCGGCGTGCCCGTCGCGGCGGCGCTCATCTCCGCCGGGTTCTTCTTCTCGTCGATGGGGCGCGGCGAGGTGACCAGGCCGAACCGGCTGATCGCGTTGATCTGGCTCGGCGCGGTGTCGCTGGCCGTCGGGGTGGTGTCGATCGGGGTGGGGCTACTGGCCGGTGGCCACTAGGACGACCGTGTTCTCGACCAGGTAGGCCGTGGTCTGCCAGCCCTGGGAGGAGAACATGGCGTCGAGGGACTTGCCGGTTCGGTAGGGGCCCGCGGGGAGGTGGCCCCGGAGACCTTCGACGACGGCGGGAGTTTCCGTGCCTTGGACATCCCCGTCGGTGATCGTCGTCTGGGGGAGGGTGACGATCGCGTCGATCCAGTACGTGGACGGTCCGGGGACGCGGTCGTCGCCCAGGGTGCCGGACATCCACACGGCTTTTGTGGCCCCGGCCAGCGCCGGGAAGCGCTTGACGAGCGGGTCGAGGTCGGTGCGGAGTTCGCCGGTGCCCGACTTCCGGGGTGCGGGAGGTGCGCTGTCGCAGGCGGTCGCGAGCAGCAGGAGCGCGACGGCGGCGATCCGGGTCACGGCAGCCATGAGACCTTCCCGCGCAGCAGGGAGTAGCCGACGAAGGCGATGAAGTCGAGCAGGGTGTGCGCGATGACCAGCGGCCACAACCGGTTGGTGCGCTGCCACACCCGGCCGAAGACCAGGCCCATGACGACGTTCCCGAGGAAGCCGCCGAAGCCCTGGTAGAGGTGGTACGAACCGCGCAGGACGGCGGCGAAGACGAGCGAGCCGTTCTCCTTGAGGCCGAGGTGGCGCAGGCGGGTGATCAGGTAGCCGACCACCAGGACCTCCTCGGCCCAGGCGTTGCCCGCCGCGAGGAGCGTCAGCGCGACGGGGCGCCACCACGAGTCGTCCAGGGTCGACGGGGCGACCGCGAGGTTGAGCCCCATGGCGTGCGCGACCAGGTAGAACGCCAGACCGGGCAGGCCGATCAGGGCGGCCAGGCCGACACCACCCGCCGAGTCCCGGCCCTTGCGGGTGCCGTCGAGGCCGATCGCGGGCAGGCGGGTGCCCGCGCGGTAGAGCAGGTACAGGCCCAACGCGCCCCACGCGGTCAGCCGGACCACGCCGAGCAGCTGCTTGAGCAGGTCGATCAGCCCGATGTCGGCCTGCGGCACGTTGATCGCGACCGACTGCTGGTCCAGCGCCACCGGCTGCAGCAGCGCGTCCACAAGGGACAGCAGGCTGCTCAGCCCGGACAGGCCGAGGGTGACGGCGAAGACGATGAGCAGCTCGATCCGCACCAGCCGCCGCTGCTCGGGATCGGTGATCAGGTCGTCGCCGGGTCGCTCCGGCGCGAGCCACGCCCGCAGGTTCGCCACCAGCGGGAAGCTACCCGGTGCGGCGCGCCGCCAGGAACGGGCAACCCACCAGGCGGCGCAGCTCGGCGCTGAGCTCACCCGGCGTGCGCACCGGGCGGGAGAAGGCCAGCCGCACGTCGTGGTCGGCGTCGATGGCCTCGACCCGCAGCCGCAGGCCGAACCGGTCCAGGCCGAGCGGGCGGACGTGGCCGCCGCGCAGGTCCTCGGGGAGGTGGCGGACCAGGGCGCCGACGACGTCGGTGTGCGAGAGCTCCAGGTGGCGGAGCCAGCCCGCCTCGAAGGTGGCGAACGGGTCGGGCTCGGCCTCGGCGAAGGCGGCCAGCGACACCGAGTGCGACCCCTCGGCGTCGGCGAGGACGAGGGAGGCGGGGACCAGGCGCAGCAGCGTGGCACCGTGGCCGACGTCGAGCAGCCGCGGGTCGGGGCGGTCGTCGGCGACCAGGACGGCCTGCTCGCGCGCCTCGTCGTCGCTGAGCGCGCGGAGCCAGCCGGTGATCCAGAGCAGGCCGCGGATGGGCTCGCGCAACGGGACGGGAGCGGCGTCGGCCAACTCGACCATCGTCGCCACCTCCCCCCGCGGTGCCTGCCACGCGGTCGCGACCAGGTGGTGGTCGGCGGGCAGCAGGACGCTCACGGAGCCGTCGCAGTGCACGTGGTGCAGCAGTGGGGAAACCCGATCGGCCGACTCGGCCTCGGCCACCTCGGCGGCGGGGACGAGCGTCGCCCGGCCACCCAACGTGGCCATCGTCCGAGCCCGCTCGGCCGGGTGCGGGGCCGGGGGACGCGGCGCGTCCGTTCTGGTCACGTCCACCTCCTGTGGTTAGGTCACCCTAACTTGCGGTTGGCCCCGAAGGGAAGCGGAGATTCGCTGTTCCCACCGATCGGTTGGCACGCCCGGCTTCCCGCAGGCGGGCATCACCCGGGCCGAACGAGCCTAGCGCCGGGTTTGGGCCCCGTGCGTGGGTAGCCGGATATTCCAGCAGTTGAGACAGGGAAAGGCTGATTGCAACATGCGGTCGGTGATCGGTCGGGCCGCGCGGGGCGGACAACCGAAAGTCACGATCAGGATGCACTGCGCATGCGAACCGGGCAAGCAGCGGCCCATCGCGGTCGGTGCTTTGCCTTGAGCGGCGGGCAATGCGGAGTTGTCGGTGTTGGCCCGCTTGTTGCCGCGGGGTTGCCGTGGGAAGTGCGGCTCCCGGCTCCCGGCTCTGCAACGCCCGAACCCGCGAGGACGCCCGAACCCGCGAGGACGCCCGAACCCGCGAGGACGCCCGAACCCGCGAGGACGCCCGAACCCGCGAGGACGCCCGAACCCCACGAGGGCAGCCCCCGCCCTTCCTCTGGGGGACGGCCCTGTTCCAGTCTATCGGCGGCGGGGCGGGGGAAACGGGTTGGCGATTCGCTGTGGATGGGTGTGGGGGATGTGGATAAGTCGTGGTTGGAGAAAGCCCAGGTGGGGAGGGGGTTGGGGGATGAGGGGGCTGGGGGTGTGGATGGAAAGCACTCGATCGGGGAGGTTGCCGGGCGGTCTGTGGGGGTGGCGCGGGTTGCTGTGCGTAGGGGAGAGCAGGGCTGCGGGGAGTGCGGCGGGATGTGAGGACCAGGCGGTCGGGGGTGAGGGGTTGGTGGGGTGGAGGGGAGCGGGCGGGGACTGGTTGAGGTTGCGATGGTTCGTGGGTTTGGTGGGGCTGGGTGGTGCGGTGGGATGTGGAGACGAGGCGGCTGTGGGGGGGCGAGGGTGGGGTGAGGGCGGGGTGCCGGCGGCGTCTTCCGCCATGCCAACCCGCGAGGTGGTGGCGGAGGGCGGGGAGGGGCTGAGGGCGGAGCCTGTCCTGGTGGGGTTTGGGCTGGCTGGGGGTGTGGGGGTGGGTTGGCTGAGTGGGTGTCGTGGGGTGGGTGGTGGCTAGGCTGCGCTGGCGTCGGCGGATGGAGGGGTGATGGGGAAGGCCAGCCAGCGGGAGGCGGCGGTGGTTGAGGCGCCGGTTGACGGGGTGGCGGTTGCCGACCCGGCTACGCGGCGGGCGCTGTCGGGGTTGCGGATGCCGTTGATCGGGTTGCCGTTGGCCGGTGTGGTGTTGGGGGTGCCCTCGGTGTGGCTCGCGATGGTGGGCGCGGGGTGGATCGGGGTTGTGGTGCTTGGGGTTTGCGCGGCGGCGTTCCTGTTCACCGCCGTGCTCGCGTTGCAGGTCACCGGGTTGTGGATCGGGCCCGCGGGGCGCCTGCTCCGCGCTCAGCCGTGGCGGGTGGCTTCGGTGAAGGTGTTTCGGCCGCGGCGGGGGGTGTTGCCGAAGGCGCGGTTGTTGGTGCGGGCCGAGGGGGAGGAGCCGGTGCATCTCCTGGCGCCGTTGTTGCCTTGGGCGGCGCAGCAGGTTTTGGCGCGGACGGGGAAGATCTGGCTGGTCGGGCCCGATGCGCAGGGGTGGGTGGCGATTCGGTCCGCCGGGCTCGTGCTGCCGCTGGGGCAGGCACGGGTCAGCCCGGCCGGGTTCACCGACGAGGTCGAGATCGACGTGGCGCAGACCGCGCCGGTGCGCATCCCGCTGGCTAGTGGGGACGCGGTTCTCTCCCGGGTCATCTCGGCGCCGCGGAAGCGGTCGCGGACGGACCTGGTGACGCCGATCCTGCTGCTCGTCTTCGCGGGCATCGTGCTGGTCGACCTGCTCAACCGGGGGATCAAGGCCGACCAGGTCGGGTTGGCGGTCGGCGTTTTCGCGGGCACGCTGGCCATCGTCGGACTGCTGGCCTGGCGCGTGCGGCGGCTGCGGTTCTGGCTCCAGGTCGACCGGCACCTCGCCGACGGCCCGTGGACGTCGGTGCCCGTCGAACTCCCCGACCTCACCGAGGCCCGCCGCGAGACGGTGGCCGGGCGGGCGACGCTGCCCGGCGGGCGCGAGGTCTCGGTGACGCTGCCGCGGGCCGGGCACGCCCTCCGCGCGAACATCACCGAGACCGGCACCCTGTGGACCGCGGGCACCCCGGCCGCCGGAAAGCGAGCGGTCGTCGGTATTCCGGGATACCCGTTCGTCGCCCTCGCGAACTTCGGCGAATGACCATCCAACAGGCGGAAATCAGACATCGATTCCCGCCCGGGTAATTCGATTCAGCCGACCGTGCGGCGGACGGTTTCCTCGGTCTCGGCGACACCCGCGCGGATGCCTTCGAGTTGGTCGGTCAGATCGGTGATCAGGTTGCCGTCGACCGCCGGGTAGTCGGCGGTGGTGGCCGACAGTTCGACCACGCGGACCACCAGACCCTCCAGGCCGATCGTGCCGGACTCCAACTGCGCCATCAGCCGCTCGTACGCGGCGGTGAGCCGCTCGTGCACGGCCAACTGCGAGCGCACCGACTCCAGCGACCGGTCCAGTTCCGCGCGCACCCCGCTGCCCGCCTGCTTGCGGGCCTTGAGCAGCCTGCGCTCGTCGGCGGCCAGCGCGGCCGGGTCGAGGCGGGCGATGGCCCGGCCCGTGGTGACCGCGCGGCTGGCCAGCCGGTTGAGCCCGCGCACCGTGTCGTCGATGCCGCCCGCCATGCCGTTGACCTGGTCGGCCAGCGGACCCGCGGCCAGCGACCCGGCGATCGAGGCGAAGTCCTCCTGCGCGCCCGCGGCCCGCAGCAGCCACTGCGCCTCCGGGGTGTCCGCCTCGATCTCGATCACCCGCGGCTCGGGTACCTCCTCCACGCGCGACGACCAGCCCGCCACGGCCGCGCGGGCGGCCAGGACGACCACCCCGACACCGAGGGTGGCCGCGACCGGTAAGTGGATGGCCCAGGCCACCCCCGTGGCGCTGGCTGCCAGCAACAGACCCCACGGGTCCGCCAGTTCTCTCGCGTAGCTCATGCCCATCTCTCGCCAAGCGGTGGGTGATGACGACGAATGATCCTAGGCGCACGACCCGATGCATTGGTCGGCACCAATACCGGGTTGTTGCCTTTCCGACACCCGGTACCACCTCCCGCCATTCTTGTTGGTGAATCCCTGGCTTTTCGCGTGAATCAGAAGTTGGAGATGACGGCGGTGAATACTTGATCGATCGTGTCCGGCTTGGACGAGTCGTACGCGGCCGCGTCGGTCGCCTCGGCGATGCGGCGCAGCACCGACAGGTCGGCATCACCACCGTAGGCGATGGTGAACAGCCGCACCGCGTCGTTGCCGCCTTCCGTCCGCAACCGGCCCAGCAGGTCGTCGAGCACGATGCCGTTCGAGTCCTCGTTCTTGCCGTCGGTGAGCACCACGACCGCGTTGATCGCCTTCGGGTCCAGGTTGGCCTTCAGGTACTCGTGCGCGGCCAGGGCGGTGTCGTACAGGCCCGTGCCCGAGGTCGGCACCAGTCCCTCCAGCCGCCCGCGTAACTGCTCGCGGTTGGTCGACATGGGACCGGTGGGCACCAGTTGCAGGTAGTCCTTCTCGCCGTCCAGGCGGGTGGAGAACATCCACAGGCCGACCTTGTCCGTGTCCGCGAACTGGCTCAGCGAGTTGATCGCGGCCTGCTTGGCCAGGTCCAGCCGGGTCTTGCCGGTGCCCGGCACATCGCTGCTCATCGAGCCGGACACGTCGACCACCAGCAGCACGTTCGCCTGCTTGCGCAGCTGCCCCCACGACGTGAGCAGCTTGTCCAGCACCGGCGGCGCGGGCGGGGTCAGCGCGTTGAGCCGCACATCGGGCAGCACGCCGTTGTCCCGGTTGACCTCGCCGTCGGCCTTGCCGTCGAAGGAGCGGAAACCCTCGTTGGCGAAGCGCTTCTGCTGGTCGGCGCCGCGCAGGTAGGCCAGGAAGTCGGCGGCCACCTGCTTGCGGGTGTCATCGGCCCAGGCGAGCACGGTGAACGGGTGGTCGGAGACCAGGGTGCCGTCGCTGGGGTAGATCGCGGCCAGCGGCACCTTCGGCTTGCCGTGCTGGCCGCGCGTCGCCGGGTTGCCCGTCGGGTTGCCCTGGTTGTACGCGACCAGGGAGTTCTCCTCCACGGCCACCGCGGAGATGTACGACAGCGCCGCGCCCCGGTCGTCGGCGCGCTGGAGGTTGCTGAGGAAGGTGAGCGTCGTGTCGCCGTAGTGCACGATCGACTGCTCCACCCCGCGCACGAACGCCTGCACGTCCGGCTGGTTCAGCACGTTCTCGGTGAGGTCCGACGACGTGCCCGTGGCCGCGAAGTACGCGCCGATCGTGGCGTTGAGGCCCGAGGTGGACAGGTTCGGGTTGGTCTTGCCCAGCCGGAAGGCGCCCCACTCCGGGTGCCCGTACTTGGCCCAGCCCGCCGGGTCGCCCGCCAGCGCCACCAGGTCGCGCCAGCCCAGCGGCTTGTCCGGCCAGCCGAGCGCCTCGGCCATCGGCCGCGGCATGGCGATCACCAGCGGCGCGGTGACGATCGACTCCGGCTTGGCGTCGGTGACCACGCCCGACCGGTCCGCCTTGATCAGCCGCTGGCGCAGCAGCGTGACCCACCCCGACGCGGCGGGCGTCCACACGTCCGGGCGCGGCCCGTCGACCGCCTCGTTCCAGCCCTGGGCCAGCGCCTGCATCGCCGCGCCGGAGCTCTTGGCCTGCACCAGCACGTCCACGCAGCGCCCGGCCACCGTGCGGCCGCTGTAGTCGGCCGCGAGCTGCTGCAGCAGCCCCGCCTTCTCCGGCGAGGCCGCCACCCGCAGCTGCACCGAGTCGCCCGCGCACTTGGTCGGCTCGGCCGCCGTCTCGTCCGAGGTCGAGGTGAGCAGGCGCAGACCGACGATGAGCCCGATCGCGAGCGCGACGGCTACGACGAACGAGATCACCTTGCGTCTGCTCGACCCAGCGCTGGTCATCCGGCCTCCCCTGGTAGACCGCCATTATGGGGTCAGCGCGGGGTGCGGGGCCGGGAGTTGTCCACAGGCTAGCCCGTCAGGCCCAATCGGGTCCCCGCTTGCTCCACGACCAGGCGTAGCGCGGGTCCTCGCTGTCCGCGGCGGCCTCGCCGAGGTCGAGCGGGCGGAAGGTGTCGACCATGACTGCGGTCTCGTCGAAGAAGTCCGCGCCGATCGATGCCTCCGCCGCGCCCGGCTGCGGGCCGTGGGTGAAGCCGGAGGGGTGCAGCGACAGCGAGCCGATGCCGATGCCGGAGCCCTTGCGCGCCTCGTAGTTGCCGCCGACGTAGAACATCAGCTCGTCGGAGTCGACGTTGGCGTGGTTGTACGGCACCGGGATCGCGTCGGGGTGGTAGTCGACCTTGCGCGGCATGAACGAGCACACCACGAAGTTCGGGCCCTCGAAGGTCTGGTGCACGGGCGGCGGCTGGTGGACCCGGCCGGTGATCGGCTCGAAGTCGCTGATGTGGAACGCCCACGGGTACAGGCATCCGTCCCAGCCGACCACGTCGAACGGGTGGTTCGCGTAGGTGAACCTGGTCAGGCCCGCGCGGTGGCGGACCAGCACGTCGACGTCCTCGCCGTCGACCAGCAGCGGCGCGGTCGGCCCGCGCTGGTCGCGTTCGCAGTAGGGGGAGTGCTCCAGGAACTGGCCTTTGGTCGACAGGTAGCGCTTCGGTGGGCCGATGTGGCCTGCGGCCTCGACGATGAAGAGGCGGACCTCGCTGTCGGGCACCACGCGGTAGGTGGTCGACGTGGGAATGACCAGGTAGTCGCCGTCCGCGACGCGTAGTGCGCCGTAGACCGTCTCGACCGTTGCGGAGCCGCCTTGCACGTAGAACAGCTCGTCGCCGACCGCGTTGCGGTAGAGCGGGCTCGGCGCGGTCGCCACTACGAACCCGATGACCACGTCCGCGTTGCCGAACAGCGTCCGCCGACCGGTGACCGCGTTGGTGTCGGCGGCGAACTTCAGGTCCTGGCTGCGGAAGTGCCGGGGCTTGAGCGGGTGGTTGGGCACCAGCGGGCCGCGGAAGTCCTCGACGACCTCGGCGTTGACGATCGCCGTCGGCAGGTGCCGGTGGTAGAGCAGCGCGGAGTCCGAGGAGAAGCCCTCCACGCCCATCAGCTCTTCTGCGTAGAGCTTGCCCTCGGGGGACCGGAACTGGGTGTGCCTCTTGCGGGGGATCTCCCCGACGCTGCGGTAGTGCGGCATTGCTCCTCCGAGATCCGAGCGAGGTGTACCGAAATTCTGTCCGGAAAGCGGACATCTTTGTTCAGTTGGCGGTACGCTACTAGCGTGTCAGCCGTGTCAAGCGCAGCTCCCCTCCCAGCGCCCGGTCCGCGAGGCATTCCGCCGCTGTTCGCGCGGCTTGTCGACGACGCAGCACTGTTCCCCCCGGGCAACGCGCCCATGCCCGACGCGGTGCGCATGCACCTCGAAGGGCGCGAGGGCGAGCACGCGGGCGTGATGGGTCTGTTCCTGTGCCAGGCCTCCCGACTCCCCGAGCTGATCACCGAACTGGTGAAGGCGAAACCCACCAAACCGGTGGCGTTGTCACTGGTGATCGACACCGGGCTGGGCGGGGTGCCCAAGGCGCTGTCGATCGTCGAGTCGCGAGCCGAGTTGCTCGCGCTGCGGATGGTCGAGATGCCCGCCCCCTCCGACGTCGACGACGTGTGGCTGGAGCGGGTCAGCGAGTTCGTGCCGGAGGACGTCATCCGGGTGGTCGAGCCGCGCCGCGGCGGCCAGGAGTGGCTCGCGGGCATCCGCCGGGTCGTCGACCACGGCAGCTGGCCCAAGATCCGCTGCGGTGGGCTGAGCCGCGAGGCCTTCCCCAGCGTGGCCGAGGTCGCCGACTTCCTGGCGGTGATCAGCTCCGGGGAGGCGTCGTTCAAGGCCACCGCGGGCCTGCACAACGCCGTCCGGCACACCGACCACGAGACCGGGTTCGAGCACCACGGGTTCCTGAACCTGCTGGTCGCCACCGCCCGGCTGCTCGCGGGCGGCGACGTGCGCGGCGCGCTGGCCGAGACCGACGGCGCCGTGCTGGCCGAGGAGGCCAAGGGCCTGTCCGACCAGGCCGCGCACGCGGTGCGCGCGGTGTTCGGCTCGTACGGGTCGTGCTCGCTGAGCGAGCCGGTCGAGGACCTGGAAGGGCTGGGCCTGCTGTGAGCTGGATCGACGACCCCGAGTTCGCCGCCGACCGGCCGTTCGGCCCGCAGACGCTGCCCTACGGCGTCGTGGAGACCGCGGACGGGCCCGCCGTCGCCGTGCGCGTCGGCGACCACGCGCTGCCGCTGCGCCCGATCGCCGACGAGTTCACCGCCGAGCTGGCGGAGCTGGTGTCGGCGGACTCCCTCGACCCGCTGCTCGCCGCCGGGCGGTCCGCCTGGTCGGCACTGCGCGCGCGGCTGGGTGAGCTGGTGAACGCGACGGCGGCGCCGGAAGGTGCAGTCCTGCTGCCGTTGGCGGAGACCCGCACGCGGTTGGCCTTTACCGTCGGCGACTACGTCGACTTCTACTCCTCGCGCAACCACGCGGAGAACGTCGGCCGCATCTTCCGCCCCGACGGCGACGCGCTGTTCCCGAACTGGAGCCACCTGCCGGTGGGCTACCACGGCCGCTCGGGGACCATCGTGGTCTCGGGGACGGACGTGGTCCGCCCGCACGGCCAGCGCAAGGGCGACGACGCCCCGGTGTTCGGCCCGAGCGTCCGGCTGGACATCGAGGCGGAGATCGGCTTCGTCTGCGGCGGCCCGGTCGCCCGGCGGGTGCCGACCTCGGCGGCGGCGGAGCACATCTTCGGCGTGGCCGTCGTCAACGACTGGTCGGCGCGCGACATCCAGGCGTGGGAGTACGTGCCGCTCGGCCCGAACCTGGGCAAGTCGTTCGCCACGTCGATCGGCGCGTGGATCACCCCGCTGGAGGCCTTCACCGCGGCGCGTGTGCCGGTGCCGGACCCGGGCCACCCCCGGCTGCCGTACCTGGTCGAGGACGCCGACTGGGGCCTCGACATCCACCTGCGGGTGGAGTGGAACGGCACGGTCGTGTCCCGGCCCGAGTTCGCGGACATGGCGTTCTCGTGCGCGCAACAACTGGCCCACATGACCGTCAACGGCGCCACCGTCCGCCCCGGGGACCTGTTCGCCTCCGGCACCGTCTCCGGCGCGGAGAAGCACCAGCGCGGCTCCTTCCTGGAGCTGAGCTGGGGCGGCAAGGAACCGCTCAAGCTGGACGACGGCACCGAGCGCACCTTCCTGGTGGACGGTGACACGGTGTCGATCACCGCCACCGCCCCCGGCCCGGACGGATCGGTCATCGGCCTGTCCGAGGTCGTCGGCACCATCGTGGCGGCGGAGGACTGACGTGCCAGGCATCCGGTCGACGGGTCCGGTCACCCGCCAGACGAGCTCCCCGGTCGCGAAGGAGAGCTCGCTGACCCTCGACCGCGGCCTGGCACTCCTGCAGGCGGTGGCCGACTCGGACACCGAGGCCCCGACCATAAGCGACCTCGCGACTGCGATCGGCGCCAGCCGGGCCGCGGTCTACCGGTTGCTCGTGCCGTTGCAGGCCCGCGGCCTGGTGCGCCGGGAGGGCTCCAAGGTCCGGCTCGGGCTCGGGCTGCTGCAATTGGCCGCGAAGGTGGCGCCCCAGCTCCGCGTGGCCGCCCTGCCCGCCCTGCGCGAGCTGGCCGAGTCCGTGGGCGCGACGGCGCACCTGACCGTCGCGGACGGGGACGAGGCCCAGGCCATCGCGGTGGTGGAGCCGTCGTGGACCACCTACCACGTGGCCTACCGGGTGGGGACCAGGCACTCGCTGTTCAAGGGCGCGGCGGGCAAGGCGATCACGCTGCGGCCCGGCGACCAGGGCTGGATCGGGTCGGTCGGCGAACTCCAGCCGGGCGCCTACGGGATCGCGGCCCCCGTGCGCGGGGTGACCGACCTGCGGGCGAGCGTGGGCGTGGTGACGTTCGAACCGCTGGACGGGACCGTGGTCGGCCCGCGGGTCGTGCAGGCCGCCGCCGCCATCGCCGAAGCACTGCGCTGACCTGGTGCGCCTTGGTCGGACCGACCAAGGCGCACCAGGTCAGGCCCGGCGGGTGGGGTCGGCGAGCAGGCCGTTGAGGTACGTGGCCCAGGCGTGGGCGCTCGGTCGGTGCGCCGGGCGGTCCGCCAAGGCCCTCGTCAGCATGTCGAGTCCAGCGGCGTCGAGGACTCCCGCAGCGGCCACCGGGTCTCGCTTCGTCGAGGTCAGCACGCCGGGCGTCAGGGTGCGCAGCACGAAGAGTCCGAGTTTGTAGAGATCGGTGGCCTGGCTGAGCCCGTCGTGGTGTTCGGGTGGGTCCCAGTCGGGGCTGTCGATCTGGCGGGTGGTGGCTGTCGAGCCGGTGGGGCGCATCTCGTCGCCGCCCGTGAACATGACCATGGGCCGGGCGCTGAGCCGGTACAGGGCGTCACGGTGGTTGATGTCGCCGACTACGATGCCGAGGACGTGCAGGAAGTCCAGGGCGTCCGCGAAGTCCGCGCACACCAGCAGCCGCTGCGTCGCCGTCGGCAGGACGCGGCCGATCCGGGCGGGTTCGACGAAGAGGTACTGCACCTCGCGCGGGGCCTTCTTGCGGTTCCCCGACGGCAGCGTGATGTCGTCGAAGTAGGAGTCGGGGATTCGCGGTACCACGACTCCGACGGTGTCGACTCCGCGTCGGACGACGCGCACCGGCCACGTGGTGATCCGGTCGAGCCAAGCCCGTGACGGCTGGTCGAGTTCGGCCCTTAGGGCCACGAGGTCCGCGGCGGAGTCCGGAACCCGGCGGTGGTGCTTGAACACCAGGCCGCCGGGTACGTCGGGGAGTCCGTAGTCGGGCAGTGCGTAGACGATGGCCTGACCGCCTCGCCCGAGCACGGGGCCGAGCCGCCCGAGTTGGTCGATGTGGACCGCGGTGTCCCCGCCTGGGCTCGGCACGTGCTCGGCGCTCCTCGGTGCGATCAGGTGTGGGCACCCATCCTGGACCGGTGGTCGCTGTGGCGGGCCCAGATGACCAGCAGGACCGCTGTCGCCAGGGCGCCGAGGACGAGCATCGGGCCGCCCAGGTGCAGGCCCCAGGGCATGCCCGGGTCCGCGGTGGGGGCGAAGTCGTTGTCGGTGGCCGCGTCCCGGGTGATGGCCCAGTACTCGCGCCAGCCGCCGACGGTGATGAAGGGGAGGGCGTAGACGGTGGTCAGCCAGGCTGCTACCAGGGAACGTCCGAGTTGGACGAAGCCGGTGAGCACCGCCAAGCCGACCACCGACACCGCGAGGACGAACACCGATACCCGCGTGTCCAGTTGCGCCACGGCCTCGCCGAGGTCGGCGTCGGGTAGGTGCTTGCGTCGGATGACCGCTGTCGCCGCGTCCCAGTGGTGCAGGGTCCACAGCGACTCGGCGATCTGCACGAGCAGGCCGACCGCCCAAACGGCGATGGCCCCCCAGACTCGGTGGATCACGCCGCGACCCTAGCTCAGCCGAAGAGGGCCTCGTAGGTCGCGAACAGGGCAAACGCCGCGAAGACGACGCCCGCGACGCGTTGGATCAGGTGCGGCTTGATCCGTTCGGCGATCTTGCGGCCGATCAGGACCGCGATGCCCGCCACGGACACCAGGGCCAGCCACGCGCCGAGGCCGACCCAGAACGGCTCCGCGTACCGGGCCGACAACCCGGCCGTGGCGATCTGGGACGCGTCGCCCCACTCGGCGGCGAACAGCACGCCGAAGGAGGTCAGGGCGACTCGGCGGAAGGACACCGGGGCGGTCGGGCCCGCGTCCTCGACCTCCTCCTCCGCCTTCGAGAAACCCTCCTTGAGCAGCAGGAAGGCGCCGATGGCGAACAGCGCCGCGACCACCCCCGCCACCACCCGGTCCGGCAGCAGCGTCAGCACGCCGCCGAAGGCCGCGGCGATCAGGCACTGGACGGCGAAGGCGGCGCTGACCCCGACGAACACCGGCCACGGCCGGTAGCGCGTCGTGAGGATCAGGGTGGCGACCAGCGTCTTGTCCGGCAGCTCCACGACGAGCACCAGCGCGAAGGCCGCGGCCAGGGCGATCAGGGCGGTTCCCATGCGGTGAACACTAGGCGGGGGTGGCGCCGCTCACGGGACCTACGTCCCGTCTCAAGAGGACTCGCGCGCCTTTAGCTGGGTCGCGCGGAGGACGATATTCATCCACGTGGACGTACTAGATCTGGCGAGGTGGCAGTTCGGCATCACCACCGTCTACCACTTCCTGATGGTGCCGCTGACCATCGGCCTCTCGCTGCTGGTCGCCGGGATGCAGACGGCGTGGGTGCGCACGGCGAACCCGAAGTACCTGCGGATGACGAAGTTCTGGGGCAAGCTGTTGCTGATCAACTTCGCCATGGGCGTGGTGACCGGCATCGTGCAGGAGTTCCAGTTCGGCATGTCCTGGAGCGCCTACTCGCGGTTCGTCGGCGACGTGTTCGGCGCGCCGCTGGCGATGGAGGGGCTGGTCGCCTTCTTCGTCGAGTCCACCTTCCTCGGTCTGTGGATCTTCGGCTGGGACCGGCTGCCCAAGCGGGTGCACCTGGCGTGCGCCTGGGCGTTCAGCCTGGCGACGATGGTCTCGGCGTACTTCATCCTCGCGGCGAACTCGTGGATGCAGCACCCGGTCGGCGTCGAGTTCGTCGACGGGAAGCCGCGGCTGACCTCGATCTGGGCGGTGCTGACGAACAACACCGCGCTGGCCGCGATCCCGCACACCATCTTCGGCACCTTCGCCGTGGCGGGCGCGTTCCTGGTCGGCATCGCCGCCTGGCACCTGTGGCGGCGGCGCGACGACGACGCGCCCGTGTGGCGGGCGTCGGTGAAGTTCGGCGCCTGGGTCGGCGCGGTGGCCTTCGCCGGGTTGGCGATCACCGGTGACGTGCAGGGCAAGCTGATGTTCGAGCAGCAGCCGATGAAGATGGCCGCCGCCGAGGCGCTGTGCCACACCGAGGCGCCCGCCGCGTTCTCGATCTTCGCGATCGGCGACGTCAGCAGGCCCGACTGTGAGAACGTCAAGTCGATCACGGTGCCCGCGCTGCTGTCCTTCCTGGCGCACAACGACTTCAGCACCGAGGTGCGCGGCATCGAGGACCTGGTCACCGAGTACCAGCAGCGCTACGGCACCAACTACCCGGTCGACCCCCAGTTGGGTGAGCTGTCGGGCAAGCCGATCGACTACGTGCCCAACCTGCCGGTGACCTACTGGGGCTTCCGGCTGATGATCGGCTTCGGCGCCATCGGCGCGCTGGTCGGCCTGGCCGTGCTGTGGCTGACCCGCGGCGGGCGCATCCCGCGCACCAGGTGGTTCCCGCGGTTGGCGCTGGCGGGCATCGCGACCCCGTTCCTGGCCAACAGCTTCGGCTGGATCTTCACCGAGATGGGGCGCCAGCCGTTCGTCGTGGTGCCCAACCCGTCCGGTGTGGACGGGGTGTGGATGTTCACCGCGCGGGGCGTCTCGGCGCTGACCACCGGTGAGGCGTGGACGTCGCTGATCACGCTGACCCTGCTCTACGGCGTCCTCGCGGTGCTCGAGGTCTTCCTCCTCGCCCGCTACGTGCGCGGCGGCGTGGCCGGGGTCATGCCACCCGAGAAGCCCGACGGCGAGAAGTCCGACGACCGACTCGCGTTCGCGTACTAGGGGAGTCCACAGTGGATCTCGCGGATCTCTGGTTCTGCATCATCGCCCTGCTGTGGCTGGGCTACCTGTTCCTCGAGGGCTTCGACTTCGGTGTCGGCATGCTGCTCCCGGTGCTGTCCGAGGACGAGACCGACCGCCGGGTCATGGTCAACACCATCGGACCGGTGTGGGACGGCAACGAGGTCTGGCTGCTGGTCGCCGGTGGTGCCACCTTCGCCGCCTTCCCCGGTTGGTACGCCTCGCTGTTCAGCTCCGCGTTCCTGCCGCTGCTGCTGTTCCTGGTCGCGCTCATCTGCCGCGGTGTCTCGTTCGAGTACCGGGGCAAGGTCGACAGCGTCCGGTGGCGCCGCAACTGGGACCTGGTCATCACGACCTCGTCGTGGGTCGCGACGCTCGGCGTGGGGCTGGTGCTGACGTGGAACGTGCTCGGCCTGCCGCTGGACGCCGAGGGCAACCGGGTCGGCTCGCCGTTCGCCGCGATCACCCTGCCGACGCTGCTCGGCGCGCTCGCCGTCGCCGGGTTCGCCCTGGTCCACGGCGCCGCGTTCACCGCGCTGAAGACCGACGGCGAGCTGAGCGAGCGGGCCCGCCGGTTCGCCGCCCGCTGGGCGCCGGTCGCGTTGCTGCCGCTGGCCGCGTTGCTGGTCCTGGTGCAGCTCCGCGAGGGTTCGGGGTGGACGTGGGTGCCGCTGGGTGTCGTGGTCGTGGCGGCCGCGACCGCCGTGGCGCGGCTGCGCGCCGGGCGTGACGGGCAGGCGTTCTCCGCGCTCGGAGTGGCCGTGGCCGCGACCGTGGTGACGCTGTTCGGGGCGCTGTACCCGAACGTGCTGCCGTCGACGATCGACGCCGCCAATTCGCTGACCGTGGCCGACACCGCGTCGAGCCCGTACACGCTGGAGGTCATGAGCTGGGTGGCGCTGTTCGGCACCCCGGCCGTGCTGGTCTACCAGGGCTGGACGTACTGGGTCTTCCGCAAGCGGGTCAGCCGGGCGCACATCCCGCCGGTGCACGTGCCGTGACCGCCAAGATCTCTCCTGGGAAGTCTCGACCCGCCAGTCGTCCCGGGAGGGGCCCGCTCGGCGCGTTGCCGGGGTTGTCCCCGTCAGCGCGCCGGGCACTGGCCCTGTGCGGTGTTCTCGCGGTGCTCACCGCAGTTGCCGTAGTGGTGCAGGCGTGGGCTCTGGCCGCTGCGTTGACGGCGGGCAGGTCGCCGACCACCGAGCTGGCGGTGCTGACCGGGGCCGTGCTCGTCCGCGCGCTGCTGGGCTGGGCGACGCAGGTCGTGGCGGCCCGGGCCGCGGCGGGGGCGAAGGAGGAGCTGCGCGGTGTCCTGCTGGACCGGGCGCTGGCCCAGGGGCCGGAGTGGATCGCCGAGCGGGGCGCGGGGGAGCTGACCGCGCTGGCGACCCGGGGGCTCGACGCGCTGGACGCCTACTTCGGCACGTACCTGCCCGCGCTGGTCACCGCGGCCGTCGCGCCGCTGGGGGTCGGCGCGGTGGTCTTGGCGGTGGACTGGCCGTCGGCGCTGGTGGTGGCGTTGACCGTGCCGCTGATCCCGCTGTTCGCCATCGTCATCGGCCGCTACACCGAGGACCGCGTGGGACCGGCCGCCGCCGCGACCGAGCGGTTGTCGGGGAACCTGCTGGAACTGGTCCGCGCGCTGCCGGTCCTCACCGCGTTCCGCCGGGCGTCGGCGCAGGCGGAGACCGTCCGCAAGGTCTCGGAGGCGCACCGCCGCGGCACGCTCGGCGTGCTCCGGGTGGCGTTCTCGTCGGCGTTCGCGCTGGAACTGGTCGCGACCCTGTCGGTGGCGCTGGTCGCGGTGGTGATCGGCCTCCGCCTGGTCACGGGCGACCTCACGCTGTTCGTGGGGCTGTTCGTGCTGATCGTGGTCCCGGAGTGCTACCTGCCGCTGCGCGCGGCGGGTGCCGCGCACCACGCCAGCGAGGACGGTCTCGAAGCCGTCCGCCGCGTCGCCGAGGTCCCGAGCGCGCCCGTGTCGACGGGTGATCGGCCCGTCGAGGGGTTCGCCGAGCTGCGGATCTCCGACCTCCGGGTCGCGCGGCGCGGGGGGTTCGCGCCGGACGGGCTGTCGGTGGTGGTCCGGCCGGGCGAGGTCGTCCGGCTCGATTCGCCAAGCGGGAGCGGGAAGTCGACCGCGTTCGGGGTGCTGCTCGGGTTCGTGGCGCCCGCGTCGGGGGTCGTGCTGGTCGACGGGGTGCCGCTGGCCGATCTCGACATGTCGACTTGGCGACAAATCGTCACGTGGGTACCGCAGCGGCCCGCCTTCGCCGAGGAAACCGTTCGTGAGGCCGTCGGCGAGCCTGGGGGTCTCGCCGGCGAACTGGGCATCGAGCATTTCCTCGACCGGCGGGTGGACGAGCTCTCGGTCGGGGAGCGGCAGCGGGTCGCGCTGCTGCGGGCGCTGGCCCGGCCCGGGACCCGGCTTCTCCTCCTCGACGAACCCACAGCCCACCTCGACCCGGCCACCGCCGCGCGGGTCACGCGGGTCATCCACAAGGTGGCGGACCAGGGGGTCGCCGTCCTGATGGCGACGCACCGGGTGGTCGAGGGCACGGCCGCGCCTGCCGCCGAAGACGAGGTCGTCGAGGTGGTGCGGGCGCCGGAGGCCGTGGTGCGGAACCGCACGCTGGTCACCCCGCGGCTGCTGGCCGGGGCGGCGCTCGGGTCGGCCGCGCTGGTCTGCGGGGTCGTGCTGACCGCGTTGTCCGCGTGGCTGATCGCGAAGGCCGCGCAGCAGCCGCCGATCCTCGCGCTGTCCGTCGCCGTGGTCGGCGTGCGGACGTTCGGGCTCGGGCGGGCCGCGCTGCGCTACGTCGAACGGCTCGCCGTGCACGACGCGGCCTTCCGGACCGCGACCGCGCTGCGGGTGCGGCTCTGGAACGCCTTGGTGGCGATCGGTCCCGCGCGGACCCTCGGACTGCGCCGAGGCGAAGGGCTGCGACGGTTGGTGGACGACGTGGACACCGTCCGAGACCTGACCCCGCGCGTGATCGTGCCGCCGCTGGTCGCTCTAGGCGCGTGTGTCGCGGCAGTGGTCATTCAGGCGGTGGTGCTTCCCAGCGCCGGGTTGGTGCTTGCCATCGCGGTCGCTGTCGCGGGAATCGGGGCGCCATTGGTCGCTGCGGCGGTCGAGCGTCGTGCGACTACGGCGATGGCCGACGGACGTCGCACGATCGCAGCCGGAGTCCTGACCCTCCTGGAAGGCGCAGCGGACCTCATCGCGTTCGGTAGGCACACCGCGCGTCGGAAGGCACTGGCTGACGCGGACACCGATCTCGCCCGGATCGCTAAGAGGCAGGCGGTAGGCGCGGGTGCGGCTCTTGCGCTAATCACGCTCGCCTTGGGTCTGGCGGCGGTAGTGAGCACTTACCTCGCCACGCAAGCCCACCTCGATCCGGTGCTCGTCCCGATCGTCGCACTGGTCCCACTCGCCCTGGCCGAGGCGCTGGCGCTGCTGCCACCGGCGGTCACCCACCTGGCCGCGCTGCGAGCCGCCCACGGACGGGTCTTGGCCCTGGAAGGCGCCGAACCCGCTGTCGCCACCGAACCGCGGCGTACCGACCACATCGGTCTCGACGGCGTCGACGTGCGCTGGCCCGGCACCGGCAAGCCCGCGCTCACCGACGTCACCCTGCGCGTCGACCCCGGAACCCACGTCGCCGTCGTGGGACCGTCGGGTTCCGGCAAGTCGACCCTGGTCGCCCTCCTGCTCGGCTTCCTCGGCCCCGAACGCGGCACGCTGACCCGTCCCGCGACCGTCGCCTGGTGCCCGCAGGAGCCCATGCTCGTCTCGACCAGCGTCCGCGAGAACCTCCGCCTCGCCGCCCCCGAGGCCGACGACTCCGTCCTCGCGGACGCGCTGACCCGGGCCGGGCTGCCCGGGTTCGACCTCGAAGCCCAGGCCACCGCCGTCTCCGGCGGCGAAGGCCAGCGGATCGCGCTCGCCCGCGCCCTGCTCGCCGACGCCGACGTCGTCCTGCTCGACGAGCCCACCGCGCATCTGGACGTCCCCACCGCGAACGCCGTCCTGGCCACGGTTAGGGAAGCGCTGTCCGACCGCATCGTGGTCCACGTGACGCATCGCCCCGAAGAGGCCCGGCAAGCCGATCTGGTCCTAGAGGTGAACGGGGGCGCTATCCGCCAAGCAGTGGGGACGTAACCTTCATGAAGGCCATGGACCCCACTCTTGCGGCGCGCACCCTCACTGCGTCCACCGAGATCGCGACAGCGGCGCTGGCGGGCAACGACCCCGACGCGGTGCTGCACCTCGTCGTCCGCGCCGCCGCCGAACTCGCCGAGGCCGACCTGGGCCTGCTGATGGCCGCCGCCGAGGACGGGTCGCTCACCGTCGAGGCCGCGCACGGCGCGCGCGAGCCCGACCCCGTCGGCCTGGTCCTGTCGCCGCGCTCCTCCGCCGCGAGGGTCGCGCGCGGCGGCGTCCCGATCGTGGCCGACGACGTCACCACCGACCCGCGCACCGCCCCGTACGTCCCCGCCGAACTACGCGTCTACGGCCCGTTCGCCGCCGCCCCCTTCGGCACCCGCGAGACCCGGCTCGGCGCGCTCACGGTCTACCGCAGGCGCAGCGCGAAGCCGTTCACCAGCGCCACCGTCGAGGTGCTCACCGCGTTCGCCGCGCAGGCCGGGCTGCTGTTCGTCCTCGCCGAGGGGCACAACGCGCGCGAACGCGTCGGCCTCTACGAGGAGCGCGAACGCATCGCCCGCGACCTGCACGACGTCATCGTCCAGCGCCTCTACGCCGCGGGCATGCAGCTCGACCTGCTGTCCCGCCGCTCCCGGCGGCTGGCCCGCGCCGACGCGACCCGGCTCGCCGACGCCGTCGACCAGCTCGACGCGGCCATCGCCGACGTCCGCTCCGTGGTCCGCACGCTGCGCAACCCCGACCCGAAGCCGCCCGCAGCGGACCTCGCCGAGTCGGTCCGCGCGGAGGTCGCCACGGCGCGCGAGCTGCTCGGCTTCGAGCCGTCGGTCGACCTGACCGACGACATCGCCGACGTCCCGCCCGAGATCGCCGACCACTTCCGCGCCGCGCTGCGGGAGGCGCTGTCCAACGTCGTCCGGCACGCGGGCGCGCTGCGCGTCGCCGTGCACCTGCGCCGCGACCGGCACAACCTCCGCCTCACCGTGGCCGACGACGGCTGCGGCATCCCGCGGGGCGTCAGCCAGCGCGGCCTGAAGAACCTGCGGGAACGCGCCGAGCAGGTGGGCGGTGTCTGCGAGGTGCGCTCCTCGCCCCGCAGCGGCACCACGGTGACCTGGCAGGTCCCCCTACCGCGGGCCTGACCCCTGCTGCCTGCGGGCGAACCACGCTACCGCCTGCGTGCGCCGCTCCAGCCCGAGCTTGGCCAGCACCGAGGTCACGTAGTTCTTCACGGTCTTCTCCGCCAGGAACAGCCGCTCGGCGATCTCCCGGTTCGACATGCCCTCGCCGACCAGCTCCAGCACCGCCCGCTCCCGCTCGGAGAACGACGCCAGCTCGTCCTTGCGGCGCATCCGGTCCAGCACCCGCGCGGTGGTCACCGGGTCCAGCAGCGACCGGCCCGCCGCCACCTCCCGCACGGCGTTGACCAGGTCCTGGCCGCGCACCTGCTTGAGCAGGTAGCCCGCCGCGCCCGCCATGATCGCCTCGACCAGCGCCTGCTCGTCGTCGAAGGCGGTCAGCACCAGGCACGCGGGCGCGGGGTCCAGCGACCGCAGCGACCGGCACAGCGACACCCCGTCGCCGTCGGGCAGCCGCACGTCCACGACCGCGACGTCGACCGGGGTGGCGGTCGCCCTGGTCAGCGCCTCCGCGACGGTGCCCGCCTGGGCGGTGACCTCGATGCCGGGTTCGCCGTCGAGCAGGTCGCGCAGGCCCCGCCGGACCACCTCGTGGTCGTCGACGAGCAGCACGCGGATCACGGGATCAGAGCTTACGGAGCCGGACGCGGCTGATCCGGTGGTCGGGGCCCTTGCGCAGCACCAGGGTGGCCCGCGGCCGGGTCGGCAGGATGTTGTTGATCAGGTTCGGCTCGTTGATCTGCCGCCACAGCGTGCGGGCCTCGGCCTGGGCCTGCTCGTCGGTGAGCCGGGCGTAGTGGTGGAAGTGCGAGGCCGGGTCCGCGAAGGCCGTGCCGCGCAGGGCCAGGAACCGGTCGATGTACCAGCGCTCGATGTCCTCGGGGTTGGCGTCGACGTAGAGGGAGAAGTCGAACAGGTCCGACACCGCGAGCCGGGCGGCCGGTTGCAGCACGTTGAGGCCCTCGACGATCAGGATGTCCGGCTTGCGGACCACCTGCTCCTCGCCGGGCACGATGTCGTACGCCAGGTGCGAGTAGACCGGCGCCCGCACCTCCTCCGCGCCCGCCTTCACCTCGGAGACGAACCGCAGCAGCGCGCGCCGGTCGTAGCTCTCCGGGAAGCCCTTGCGGCTCATCAGACCCCGGCGGGTCAGCTCGGCCGCCGGGAACAGGAAGCCGTCGGTGGTCACCAGGTCCACGTGCGGGTGGTCGGGCCAGCGGGCCAGCAGCAGGCGCAGCAGCCGGGCGGTCGTCGACTTGCCGACCGCGACGCTGCCCGCCACGCCGATGACGAACGGGACCTTGGGCGCGGTGCGGCGGTCCTCGCCGAGGAACTCGACCGTGGCGTCGTAGAGCCGCTGGCGGGCCGCGACCTGCAGGGAGATCAGCCGCGAGAGCGGGAGGTAGACGTCGACCACCTCGTCGAGGTCGACCGGGTCGCGCAGGCCGCGCAGCGCGACCAGCTCCTCCAGGGTCAGCGGCAGCGGTGTTGCCTCGCGCAGCTCCCGCCACTGCTCGCGGCGCAGCTCGACGTACGGGCTCAGCTCGCGCACCCGCGCCATGTGCGCCTCCTCGCGCTGGGAAGTGGGGCCTACCCGCGTCAACGTAGGCGCTCCTGTGGGTCAAGCGCTGTGACGCACTGCACCGTCGGACGGACTGGAGGTGTGGCGCACGTGACGTGCGCGCGTATTTGACATGGCGCCCGCGCGGCGGGGCGTCACGCCGCGCCGAACACGGCGTCCCAGGCCGCCGCCACCTGTCGCCCGCACACCTGCGGGGGTACCCCGCCGACACCGGTGCCCAACCCGGGTGTCGCGATGGTGCCGACCACGGCCCGCACGGGCGTGCCGTCCTCCAGCGCGCCGTCGCGCCACAGCCGGAACACCGCGCGGGCCGCCAGGTACGGGTGCACGGTCTCGGCCGCCAGCGACTCGCTGGGCTCGCGCATGGTCGGCGCGGTGATCAGCCAGGCGGGCTCGTCGGTGCCGGTCGGCACGATCAGCGCCTCGCCCACCGGCAGCTCGCCGCCGTGCAGGGCCAGGACCGCGCTGCGCACGTGCTGCTCCACCGCCGGGAACCGCTGGGCGTAGACGGCGTCGATGCCACCCCGCATGTACCCGTACGAGTTGGCGGGCGACACCACCGCCTGGGCGGACACGTCGAGGACGGAGCCCCGGTGCACCCGGATGTCCGGCCGCTGCGCGGCGACCTCGTCCCAGACGTCGGCCAGCGGTTCCTCCCGCGCGCACAGCACCAGCTCGAGTGCGCCGGCGACCCGGCGGGGCGCCGCCGCCATCCCGGTGTCCGAATCCGCGGTCACGGTTCCAGCATGGCACTTGTCGGACACCCGGGTAACCGCCGTTTGGCAACCGCCACACCCGTTCCGCGCCCACTGCGTACTGTGGTCGGGTGCCGAGCATCGCCTACTTCGGGCCAGAGGGAACGTTCACCGAGCAAGCCGCCCGGGCGCTGGCGCCCGACGCGGACCTGCTGCCGATGCCGACCATCCCGGACGCGGTGGCCGCGGTGCGCGCGGGCAGGACCGACCTGGCGTGCGTGCCGGTGGAGAACTCCATCGAGGGCGCGGTGTCGGCCACCATGGACTCGTTGGCCGCCGACCTGCTGACCACGGACACAGCCACCCGGCCGGTGGTGGCGCTGGCCGAGCACCTGCTGCCGATCCGGTTCTCCGTGCTAGTCCGCCCCGGCCTCGCTGCCGCGGACGTGCGCACGGTGGCCAGTCACCCGCACGCGTTGGCCCAGGTGCAGCGGTGGGTGCGCGCGAACCTGCCCAACGCCGAGCCGCGCGTCGCGGCCTCGACGGCCGCCGCCGCGGTGGGCGTGGTCAAGGGCGAGTTCGACGCCGCCGTGACCGCGCCGGTGGCGAGCAGGCACTACGAACTCGACGTGCTGGCCACCGGCGTCGCCGACGAGTCGGACGCGATCACCCGGTTCCTGCTGCTGTCGCGCCCCACCGCGCCGCCCGCGCCCACGGGCGCCGACCGGACGTCGGTGATCCTGGTGGTGTCCCACCGACCGGGTGAACTCGCGGCGGTGCTGGCCGAGCTGGCCACGCGCGGTCTCAACCTGACCCGCATCGAGTCCCGCCCGCTGCGCGACCGCTTCGGCGAGTACCGCTTCTACCTGGACCTCGATGGCCACATCGGCGAGCAGCGGGTGGCCGACGCGCTCGCCGCGCTGCGCAGGCGGAGTCAACACGTGTTGTTCCTCGGCTCGTACCCGAAGGCGGAAGGCGTTGCGGCGGCCGTGGAATCGCCCTTCCGCGACTCGGACTACGCCGATTCCGCCGCGTGGGTAACGGCGATAGCGCGCGGGGAGAACGTATGACCGTGCGCCTGATGCTCACCCGCCACGGGGAAACGCCGTCCAACCTCCGCCACGCCCTCGACTCCCGGCCGCCCGGCCCGTCGCTGACCGAGATGGGGCACCGGCAGGCGTCGGCGCTCGCCGACCGGCTCGCCGGGGACCGGGTGGTGGCCGTCTACGCGAGCATCGCCGTGCGGGCACAGGAAACCGCCGCGCCGGTGGCCCGGCGGCACGGGCTGGCCGTCGAGGTCGTCGAGGGCATCCACGAGCTGCAGGTGGGTGACCTGGAGGGACTGTCGGACGAGGACTCGTTGCGGCGCTTCGGCCTGGTGTACGACCGGTGGACGCGGGGCGACCTCGCGGCGTCGATGCCCGGTGGGGAGTCGGGGGAGCAGCTGCGCGCGCGGTATCTGTCCACACTGGAGCAGATCTGCGCCAAGCACGACGACGGGCTGGTCGTCGTGGTCAGCCACGGCGGGATCATCCGGCTGGGCGCCGAGTGGCTGGCCGACAACGTCGGCGCGCGGCTGGCGGGCGCGAAGCTGCTGCCGAACACCGGGCACGTGCTGCTGGAGCCCCGGGACGCGGGCTGGCACTGCCTGGAGTGGACCGGAGTGGACCTCTAGCGAACCCGGCGTGACCACCCGGTCGGGGTGATCGGCCTTGTGGGTTATGTCCGGTGTGGGAAAATCGCACCGCGTTTGTCAGTGCGCGGGTCTACCCTGCTGGCCCGTAACCCAATCGGACTATCCAGGGAGGGCACATGCCCCCGCCCGCGTCCTCTATCGCCGTGCGCGCGGAGGCGCTGGTGAAGACCTTCGGGTCCACCCGCGCCCTCGACGGAGTCGACCTAGAGATCCCCGCAGGCACAGTCCTCGGTCTGCTCGGCCCCAACGGCGCCGGGAAGACCACAACCGTACGCATCCTGACCACGCTGCTGCGACCGGATTCCGGCCGGGCGTTCGTGGCGGGCCACGACGTGCTCGCCGACCCGGACGCGGTCCGTCGCTCGATCGGGTTGTCCGGGCAGTACGCGGCCGTCGACGAGCACCTGACCGCCAACGAGAACCTGTACATGGTCGGCAGGCTCTACGGGATGAGCACCAGCGACGCCCGCGCCCGGGCGAAGGAGCTGGTCAACCGGTTCCGGCTGCAGGACGCGGCCGACCGGCCCGCCCGCACCTACTCCGGCGGCATGCGCCGCAGGCTCGACCTCGCGGGCGCGCTGGTCGCCGAGCCCGCGGTGGTCGTGCTCGACGAGCCGACCACGGGGCTGGACCCGCGCGGTCGCCTCGACACCTGGGAGGTCATCGGTGAGCTGGTCGCCGACGGCGCCACCGTGCTGCTGACCACCCAGTACCTGGAAGAGGCCGACCAGTTGGCCAACACGATCCTGGTCATCGACCACGGCAAGGTCATCGCCAACGGCAGCGCCGACCAGCTCAAGGCGCAGGTCGGCGGCGAGCGGCTGGACATCGTGGTCGCGGAGGCGGCCGAGCTGCCCGCCACGGCCCGCGTCCTCGCCGAGGTCGGCGCGGACGAGCCGGTCGTCGAGGAGCACCAGCGGCGGGTCCACGTCAAGGTCGAGACCGGGCCGAAGTCCCTGGTGGAGGCGCTGCGCAGGCTCGACCAGGAGAGCGTGAACGTGCTCGACGTCGCGCTGCACCGCCCCACCCTCGACGACGTGTTCCTCTCGCTGACCGGCCACGCGGCCGAGGAGGAGCAGCCCGCCGAGCCGGAAGGCAAGAGCAAGGGCAGGAAGGCGAAGTCCCGATGAGCGTCATCACCGCGGGCGCCCGCGACAGCAGTGTGGTCACCTGGCGCAACCTGATGAACGTGCGCCGCCAGCCGGACCTGCTGCTCGGCGCCACCCTCCAGCCGATCATGTTCGTGCTGCTGTTCGCGTTCGTGTTCGGCAACAGCATCGGCGACGACCCGGACGCGTACCGGCAGTTCCTGATGGGCGGCATCTTCGCCCAGACGGTCGCGTTCAACTCCGCCTACACCACCATCGGCATGGCGGCCGACCTGGAGAAGGGCGTCATCGACCGGTTCCGGTCGCTGCCCATGTCCCGCTCGGCCGTGCTGATCGGGCGCACCACCTCCGACCTGGTGGTGAGCGCGCTAGGGCTGGTCGTGATGTCGATCTGCGGCCTGATCGTGGGCTGGCGGATCAGCGGCGGCTTCCTGGAGGCGGTCGCCGCGTACGCGATCATGCTGCTGTTCTCCTTCGCGATGTCCTGGATCGGCGCGTGGATCGGCATGGTGTCCGGCAGCGTCCAGGTCGCGCAGAGCGCCGGGTTCATCTGGATGTTCCCGGTCAGCTTCATCTCGTCGGCGTTCGTGTCGGCGTCGAGCATGCCGGGCCCGCTCAAGGTCATCGCCGAGTGGAACCCGATCACCGCGGTCGCCGACGCGGCCCGCGACCTGTTCGGCAACCAGCGGCCGGGCGTGCTCGCGACCTCGGACGTGTGGCCCGCGCAGCACGCGGTGCTGTACGCGATCCTGTCGTGCATCGGGGTGCTGGTGATCTTCGCGCCGCTCGCGGTGTCGAAGTACCGCAAGGTGGCCAGCAAGTAGGTCCGCGGCTTGGTCGACGGGGGCGGTGCTTCGGTGCCGCCCCCGTTGCTATGCCCCGGCTGTCGCGCTCTCGTCCGCGACGGGTTCCCTGGCCGGGGTGGGCTCGGGCCGCGTCGGTTCCGGGGTGGGCGCGGGCATGACCTGCTCGTGCCGGATCGGCTCGGGGTCGTCCGGTTCGGGTTCGTCGGCGTCGAGCGCGGCGATCTCGCGCTGGTAGTGGCCCAGGACCAGCCACAGCGCGCCCGCGAGGCCCAGTTGCAGCACGCCGGAGACGAGGAAGACCGCGCGCACGTCCAGCCAGGCGGCGAGCGCGCCGCCGAGCAGCGCGCCGACCGGGATCGCGCCCCAGACCGCCGTCCGCCACACGCCGAGGACCCGGCCGAACAGGTGCTCGGGGATCAGCGCGTGCCGCAGCGCCCCGATGATCACGTTGAGCACCACGATGCAGGCGGCGAAGAGGCCGAACAGGATGCTCGCGCTGATCGGTTCGGTGACCAGGCCCATGGCGGTGAACGCGGCGCCGCAGCCGACGACTGACAGCGCCAGCACCGTGCGCCGCGGCATCGCCCTGGTCAACCGCGCGGTGAGGGCCGCGCCGAGCAGACCGCCGACCCCGCCGACGAGCGCGAAGACGCCGAACGCGGCCTCGTTGAGGCGCAGCCCGTCCAGCGCGTAGAGCACCAGCAGCGCCTGGGCCAGTTCGGAGATCGCGGCCAGCGCGGCGGCGAAGACGAGCAGCCGGACCATCAACGGGCGTCGACGAACCCAGCCCAGGCCCTCGCCGAGCTGCGTGCGCAGCCGCGGGGCGGGCCCGACGACCCGGGGCCGGTACTGGCCGCGGATGGCGAGCAGGAACAGCGCGGCGAGCGCGAAGCCGACGGAGTTGAGCAGGAAGGGCAGCGACGCGCCCGCGACGAAGGTGAGGCTGCCGAGCGGGCCGCCGAGGAAGGTCTGGCCGACGATCTCGGCGGACTGGAGCTTCCCGTTCGCGGACTCCAGTCCGGACCGCGAGACCACGGCGGGGATCAGCGCCTGCGCCGCGCTGTCGGCCACGGTCTCGACGGTGCCGATGAGCAGCGCCATGACGTAGAGCAACCAGATCGTCGTCGCGTCGAACAGCACGAGCAGGGCCAGCGCGCCGACCAGCGCGGCGCGGGCCGAGTTGGCCAGCAACATCGCTCTACGCCGGTCGACGCGGTCCAACATGGCGCCGCTGACCAGGGAGAACAACAACCAGGGGAGGAACGCGGTGGCGGAGAGGCCACCGATGAGCACCGGATCGCGCGTCAGGCTGGCACCCAGCAGCGGGAAGGCGGTTTTCCCGATGCCGTCGCCCAGGTTGGACAGCGCGCTGGAGGACAGCAGCCACCCCAGCCGTCGATCAGGTGAACCCCTCAAGCCGCCGCCCCCCTGCTAGCGACGGGCGATAATCGTGTCGACGCAGGTCCCGCCATGCCGCGACGCTACTGTCCGCGCTCAGCGGGTAACTACCCCCGAATGGGCGGCAATTCTTACCAAGCCCGGTTCACCGTTGTGAACCCCGCCCAGGTGGCGGTCAGTGGAAGAGTGGCCCATCGTGTGGTCATGAGGTGGGCAACCAACCGCTTGGGGATCGGGACCGCGCTGGCGCTGACGTGCCTGGTGGCGGGCTGTGGCAAGCAGCAATCCGCCACGCCCCCACCATCGGTTCCGATGGTCAGCGCCACCGCGACGACAGCCGCCCCACCCACCACCACCGAGGGCGCCGCCCCCGGGGGCGGCGACGAGAGCCCGGCCGAGTGGTACTGCAAGGTCGACGACCTCACCCTGACCCTCCGCGACGGGGACGCGGCGGCCGGAACCGTCTACCGAATCCTGGTCTTCACCAACAAGGGTGGACGAACCTGCGTCATCCAAGGCTTCCCCGGGGTGTCCTATGTGGCAGGTGAGGACGGCCACCAGGTAGGCCCGGCCGCCTTCCGCGAGGGAGCCAAGGGCGGCCCGATCACCCTGGCCCCAGGCCAAGACGCCACGGCGGCCGTCGGTTTCGTCAACGTAGCCAACTACGACCCGGCGGTCTGCAAACCAACGGAAGTCCGAGGCCTGCGCGTCTACCCACCCCACGACACGGCATCGGCCTTCGTCCCGATCGCAGGCACCGGTTGCGCGGGCACACCCCCGGGCAACCAGCTGACCGTCCACACGGTCGTCTCGTAACCCTTCCCGCCCAACCCGTCGAGTTGTCCACAGGCTTGATCATCAGCACCCGCTTCTGTCGGTACCCGCCACTGGCATGGATACCGGGGCCAGAGGTGCGCGTCGATCAACACGACAGGTCGCGGCCACGCCATCTCGCACGAACCGAGCGACCGTGCCCACACCCGAACCGGTTGTCCACAGGCTTGATCATCTTTGGCCGAACCTGTCGGTGCCCGCCGGTAGAATGGAAATCGGGGGTCGGAGGCACGCCTTGATCAATTGCCGCCCATCAGCTGCGGAGCAAGCCCGCGCGCCGCCAGAGGCGTTTGGACGGGCCGCCGATCATGTCGGTCTCCGTCAGGAAGTCGATGACCTTCTCGACCATCCAGCGCCTGGTTTCGCGGAAGTGAGGGTTGGCCAAGGCTGCCGCTCGTCCTTCGCGCGGGTCGATCCCCACCGAGCGGTAGACCCGTGGGTGTACCAAGGCGTCCATCACCGCGATGGCGGTTGCCGCCGTCATAACGCGGTGCCATTCCAGTTCCGCGCGGTTGAGCTTCGGTGTCGAGCGGACCACCTCTTCCCGCGCGTACCGGACGTGCCGGGCCTCCTCGATCACGTGGATCCGGTTCACCATCCGGATCAGCGGTTGCATCTCCGGGTCGTCCATAGTGGACCGCTGTAGCCGGTCTGTCGCCTCTTCCGCCACCAGCACCGAAGCGAACATCGACGGCCCGCCCGCGATCGTCTTGTAGACGCGGCCCAGGTTGTGCAGGAGTCTTCCCGGGCCGTAGTTCGGGACGCCGAAGCGTTCGATGGCCTTGGCGAACATGATCGAGTGGCGGGTCTCGTCGCCGACCTCGGTCAGGGCGTACTGGGCGTGCGGGCTGCGCGGGTCCAGGTCGTAGGCGTAGCGGACGAGCAGTTGGATCAGGATGATCTCGAACCACAGGCCCACGCTCGCGATGCTGGCGATCTCGTGCTTCGACAGCTCGATCCGCTGCGCAGGCGTCAGCCGCTCCCACAGCGCCGTGCCGTACAGCGACACCCGCTCCAGCGGCATGTACGCCTTGTCCGCCGCCAGCGGCGCCGCCCAGTCGATGTCCAGGTGCGGGTCGTAGGTGTTGCGGACCGACGCTTCCAGCAGGCGGGCGCCGACCTGGTCGCGGTCCTTGGGGCGTAGCGCACGGGCCATGATCGCCTCACATGTAACTAGTAGTAACAGTTACTTGTCGTCCAGGTTGATCGGTCCCGGGCCGGTTGTCAAGCGGTCGACCACCGCCGCGGCGACTAGCGTTGACCGGCATGAGCACTGCCACGAAGGTCCTCGACACGGTGCTCGACCGCACCGTGGTGCCCGGCTACTCGAAGATCGGGTACGCGGTGCGCAGCCGGTTCTGGCCCGCCGACCCGGCGCCCGGCGCTCTTGCGGGCAAGACCGCGCTGGTCACCGGTGCGAACTCCGGGCTCGGCAAGGCCGCTGTTGCGGGGTTGGCCCGGCTCGGTGCGAGCGTGCACCTGGTCGTTCGCAACACGGAGAAGGGCGAGCAAGCCCGGCAGGAGATCGTCAACGAGATCCCGCAGGCGCACCTCGAAGTGCACCGTTGCGACATCTCCAGCCTCGCCGACGTCCGCGCCTTCGCCGAGGGATTCGCCCCGGACACCCTCGACGTCCTCGTGCACAACGCGGGCGCGCTGCCGCCGTCGCGCGCGGAGACGCCCGAGGGCAACGAGACCACCCTGGCCACGCACGTCCTCGGCCCGTTCCTGCTCACCGGCCTGCTCCGCCCCGCCCTCGCCGCCGCGCGTGGCCGGGTAGTCTTCGTCAGCTCCGGCGGCATGTACACCGCGAAGCTGCGCAGCGACGACCCCCAGTACCGCGAGGGCGAGTACGCGGGCGCCAAGGCGTACGCGCGGACCAAGCGCATGCAGGTCGTGCTCGCCGAGCAGTGGGCCGCCCGCCTCGCCGACGACGGCGTCACCGTGCACAGCACCCACCCCGGCTGGGCCGACACCCCCGGCGTCACCGGGTCGCTGCCCGGCTTCAACAAGATCATGGGCCCGCTCCTGCGCACCCCCGACCAGGGCGCCGACACCATCGTCTGGCTCGCCGCCGCCGACGAGCCGACCCGCGCGTCCGGCCACTTCTGGCACGACCGCCGCGTCCGCCCGACCCACTACCTCCCCTGGCAGCACGACACCCCCGAGGCCCGCAAGCGCCTCTGGGACCTCTGCGTCGAGGAGACCGGCCTGGTGATCTAGTCGGCCGGACCTGGTCGCTCGACCGGGTGACCCCGGATTGCGAGCCCGCCCCGGCCGTCTGACGCTCGATCGCATGAGACGACACCTTGTTCATGCGGTCGGGGCGCTCGCGCTCGCGGCCTGCGCGTTGCTGCCCGCCCAACCCGCGGGCGCCCGACCCGCCGTGGTCGACCAGGCCGCGGTGCACGAGCAAGCGCTGCGCACCTCCGACGGCGAGTTCCTGCGGACCATCGAGCCGATCGCGCGGGCCGTGGCCGGGGAGTTCCGCGTCCCGGCGTCGGTCACGGCGGGCCAGTCGATCCTGGAGTCGTCGTGGGGGCAAAGCCGGTTGGCGGTCAACGACAGAAACTTCTTCGGATTCAAGTGCCTGGGCGACAAGCCGGGCCCGATCGCCATCGGCTGCCACGACTACCCGACCTCCGAATGCACCCCCGACTGCCACCAGGTGCAGGCGCTGTTCCGGGTCTACGACTCGCTGCAGGCGTCCTTCCGCGACTACGGCCGCGTGCTCTCCACCAGCGCGAACTACGCCGAGGCGCGCCCGCTGGCCGGTGACCCGCGGGCCTTCGTCACCGCGGTGGCGCGCAAGTACGCGACCGATCCGAACTACGCGGCGAAGGTCATCCGGATCATGGACGAGAACGACCTCTACCGGCTCGACCGGCCGCTGCCGTAGGCATTTCCGTACCTCTCGGTAACCGCTTCATCGCTTTCCGTCTAAAAGTAACGAAGACGTGACGAACGCGCCGAAAATAGGGCCGGTCGTCCTGTATTTCGTCCGGGGCACCGCGCTCTGTTAGGGGTGAGAGACAACGCCCTGGCGCGGGAGGAACGCGATGTTGTGCACGGTGGAGCTGGACGATGAGCTTGCCGCCCTCGAGGCGTCGCTGGTCAGCGTGCCCGAGCAAGCCACCTACGGGGTCCGCACGCCGACCCCCGCGGACCGCGACAACCTCGACACCGTCGTCGCCGCCGCGATCACGGGCGACTCCTGCGCCACCGAGCAACTGCTGATCTTCCTGCGACCGCTGGTCGTGCGCTACTGCCGCGCCAAGCTGGGCAGGCTGCCGCACTCGTTCAGCAGCGCCGACGACGTCGCCCAGGAGGTGTGCGTCGCGGTGTTCCGCGCGCTGCCGACCTACCAGCAGCTCGGCAGGCCGTTCCTCTCCTTCGTCTACGGCATCGCCGCGCACAAGATCGCCGACGTGCACCGCGCCAACTCGCGCGACAAGTCCGACCCGATCGCCGAGACCCCGGACACGATGAGCCTGGACGACGGCCCGGAGCAGATCACCCTGCGGCACGAGCTGGCCGAGCAGACCGGCGCCCTGCTGCGCACGCTCACCCAGCGCCAGCGCGACATCCTGATCATGCGGGTGGTCATGGGCATGTCCGCCCAGGAGACCGCCGACGTCGTCGGCACCACCGCCGAGGCGATCCGCGTCGCCCAGCACCGCGCGCTGAACCGGCTGCGCAAGACGGTCGCGCGGGTCTGAGGCAACGCGGGGTGCCGCCGGGACGTCACTGAGAAGACCCGAGGGCGGGAGACCGCCGGTCGTGGCCCGAGCGGGGGAGGCCGGGCCACGACCGGCGCGGGAACCGCACCGCGCCGGTCGCCTCGCTACCCGGTCAGCTGTCCCGCTCGACCTTGTCCAGCGCCCCCTTTCCCACGCCCGCCGGGAAGCGGACCTCATTGCGGTCGATCTTGGCGTGGCCCGCGGCGAGCAGGTCGACCCCCAGGACGTCGGCCAACCGGACGAGGTAGAGCAGCACGTCGGCCAGCTCGTCCTCGATGCGGGCACGGGTCGCCGGGTCGTCCGGTGCGGCGGTTGCCTCGTCCGGGGTGAGCCACTGGAACAGCTCCGTCAGTTCGCCCACCTCCCCGGACAACGCCATGACCAGGTTCTTCGGGGTGTGGAACGGGCCCCAGGCGCGGGCGTCGCTGAACGCGCGTTGGCGGGCGGAGAGCTCTTCCAGGGTCACGCGCCCATCTTGGCGCACGGGCTACTCGGACTTCTTCTTCGACCGCAGCAGGATCTTGTCCGACTGCGGGATCACGGTGCCCGCCGCCGGTACCTGCTCGACGACCACCCAGTTGCTGTCGTTGATCAGCAGCCTGCCCCGGCCGGTCGCGTCCTCTTCGGTGAGGAAGTAGAAGCCCGCGGCCTGCATCGCGTCCTGGGCCTTCTGGTGGTTCATGCCGACCACGTTCGGCACAGCGGCCGCCTTGGCCGAGGTCCCCGGGAACGAGACGGGCGGCATGGTGGCGCTGGCAGGCGCGCCCCCGGTCGGCGCGGTAGTGCCGGGCGGGCCGGGTTTGCCGTCCACGCACCCGGCCAGTGCGACGAGGGCGAGCGACAGGACAGCGCACATGCGGCGCATAGGACCCCCTAGGTCGAGGTGGGGACCCTTCCATGATCACCGATGGTGATCGTTCCCGCCACCGATCCCGTGCTCAGCCGCGGTGATCGTTCCCGCCACGACCCCGCGCGCCCGGCGCTTGGGGACGATCGTCGGCCCCCAGGCCAGCACCATCAGCAACACCACACCCAGTCCGATCCAGCTCCACAGCATGTCGTCCCCCGAAGGCTCGTAGTTCGTCCTGCTCACAGCATGTTCGGAGCGGGGATGCGCGCGAATCGGCCGATGGCCCATTCCCGCCTACACCGCTCGGCCGGGCCCGGTCGCGGCCGGGTCAGCCGATCGGCCGATGCGGACGCGCCGCACGACTGAGGCGGGCATCGGCCCGTGGTCTTACTTTTGTGGCTCATGGAGCTCCTAAGGTCCGCCCGGCTGTGGGTGGCGGGCGCGGTGGCCGCGGCGTACCTGTTCGACTTGGCGCAGTTCACGCTGGGGCAGGTGAACGCGGTGACGGCCTTCGTGCCGGTACCGCTGCTCATGTGCGTGGTGTTGGCGCTGTACCAGCCGGTGTGGGGTGCGATGGTCGGCGCGGCGTGGGTGATCGCCGGGTCGGCCGCGATGCACGCCCTCGGGGCGGTCCCGTCCGGCCGGTTCACCATCGATCACCTGACCATGCCGGAGGTCGTCGGGGGTGCCTCGCTGGTCGTCATGGTGGTGTGGCGGTGCCGGGGGTGGGTCGCCTCCGGTTTGGTGGCCCTGCTGGGTGCGGCGGGTATCGGCGCCCTGGGGATTCGGCAGCAGACCGAGCTCGCGAACTTCCGCACGCTGTACCCCAGCTATTCGGGGGGGCAGCAGCTGCTCATCTCGGGGAGCATGGGCTTGCTGGTGCTGCTGTGCGCGGTCGTCGCGGGCTTCGCCCTGCGCGCCCACGAGGGCCGGGGAATGCCGCCCGCCATTCGGCAGCTGGTCCGCAGGCAGTGGCCGATGGCTGGTGCCTTGCTCCTGCTGACGGTATTCGACCTGGTGAACACCGTCAGCGACTACTACGGCACGGGCGTGGTTTCCCTGCTCCCCTTGGCGCTCATGCTGGCCACGGCGGTGTGCGCGGTGCTCGGTCCGATGAACCCGCTGAAGTGGGCGGTGGTCGCCGCGGCGCTCGTCGGCTTCGGCTTGGCGGCGCACGTCTCCCTCGGCTTGGCCGACGGCGACTCCCCGCCGCTGCCGGTGCCGACCACCGTCGTCGCCGCGCACATGGCGCTGGTCTGCTACCTCGTCCGCTACGTCGACCGGGAGCGGGCGGTGTGGGGTGCCGGCGCGCTCGTCGGGATCGACGTGTTCACCCTGTCCATGACCCGGACGGGGGGCATGCGGGAGGCGTTGCTGGTCGCCGCCTTCCTACTGGTGGTCGCGGCGGCGACGGGCGAGTACTTCCGGGCGCGGGACCGCGAACGCACCCGGACCGTGCAGGTCGCGGTGACCGGCGCGCAGCAGGCCGAGCGGATGGCGCTGGCCAGGGAGTTGCACGACGTGGTCGCCCACCACGTGACCGGCATCGTCGTCGCCGCCCAGGCCGCCCGGTTGGTGGGGGAGACCAACCCGCAGGCGGCGGTGTCGGCGCTGGACCGGATCGAGGGCGCGGGCATCGAGGCGCTGGCCGCCATGCGGATGCTGGTCGGCAGCATGCGCGGCGCGCCGGTCGCGGGGGCGGAGGGCCAGGCGACCATGGACCTGGCGTTCGACCTGCGGGCCCTCGCCGAGAACTTCCCCGGCCCGGTCGTGGTGATGGACGTGGAGCTGCCCCCGTCGCTACCGCCCGAAGCAGGAAGGTCCGTGCTGCGGATAGTGCAAGAGGCCCTGACCAACATCGGTAAGCACGCCCACGACGCGAAGTCCGTCGAAGTCACGATTAGGACTGACGGCGACGACCTGCACCTACGCGTCGTCGACGACGCGACAACACAAAACCCCCAACCGGCGTGCGGTACAGGCGGATACGGGCTCGTGGGGATGCGCGAGCGGATAGACCTGTTGGGTGGCCGGTTCGAGGCGGGACCGGGCGAACAGGCAGGCTGGGTGGTAGACGCCCGTTTCCCCCTGCGCCGGGAGGACCTGTGATCCGCATCCTGATCGCCGACGACCAGGAGATGGTCCGCGCCGGTTTCCGGATGATCCTGGAAACCCAGGACGACATGACCGTGGTGGCCGACGTCGCCGACGGCATCTCGGCGGTGCGCAAGGCGCGGGAACTGCGCCCGGACGTGTGCCTGGTCGACATCCGCATGCCCGGCCTGGACGGCTTGGCGGTGACCAAGACCCTGGCCGGACCGGACGTGGCCGAGCCGCTCAAGGTCGTCGTCGTGACCACGTTCGACCTGGACGAGTACGTGCACACGGCGTTGACCAACGGTGCCAGCGGCTTCCTGCTCAAGGACGCGGGCCCGGCCCTGCTGATGGAGGCGGTCCGCGCCGCCAGCCGGGGAGACGCCCTGGTCTCCCCGCAGATCACGGTGCGGCTGCTGAAGCACTTCGCCGCACCGTCGAAGGGGCCGAACCCGCTGACGGAGCGGGAGACGGAGGTCGTCCGGGCGGCGGCCAGGGGGCTGACGAACACCGAGATCGGGCAGGAGCTGTTCCTGTCGCTGTCCACGGTGAAGACCCACCTGGCCGCGGTGCAGACCAAGATCGGCGCCCGCAACCGGGTGGAAGTCGCCGCCTGGGCCTGGCGCACCGGATTGATGGGCGACTAGGCCGACTTGGCCAGTTCGGCCCGGGCCTGGGTGGCGACGTCGATGAGCCGCTCAAGGCCCTGAATCCCGAAGGTGATCTCGAAGCTCTCGAAGCGCCCACCGAAGTGCAGCGACATGGCCTTGGCTCCGTCGGGGGCGAAGGAGATGTCACATCCGTCGTCGACCCGTGCCCAGGCGTTGACGGTGAAGTTGCTGTCCATGGATTCCTCCTGCGTGAGTGGGAACGCCGCAATACAAGGATGTGAGTGCTCGGGATGCAAGCTTTCAGATCGGGCTTTCACCCGAAAGGATGCTCATTCAGAGATTGCATTTCAGCAGGAGTGCTCCGATACTTTCAGATCGGGTGAAACATCTCCCCGATCTGAGAGGCTGGAAATTGACCGAAGGCACGACCGGGTCGACCGTCCCCCGCAGGCAACTCGGTCGACACCTCCGCGACCTCCGCGGCCAAGCCCGCCTCACCGTCAAGGCTGCGGCGACCGCCCTGGAGTGGTCGGAGGCCCAATGCCACTAACTTAAGCAAGAAGCTGCTATTATTTTCGGGTGGCTCGCGTGGTGCAGGTTCGTGGTGGTGTCGTTGATTCGTCGGCTGTTCGGTTGACCGATCGGATCTCGTTGGGTGTGTTGGCGG
>NZ_PTIX01000038.1 GCF_002934265.1 Actinokineospora auranticolor | reverse complement strand
CGCACGCCACGAGAAGTGCACCACGCATACCACGCTCGAAAGTCAGCGATACCGACCGTTGTTTAGCCGCTGTCCGGAGACTTCGAGGCACCCCAAAGACACGGCCGAAGCCGATCGTTACCAGGAGTTGTTCGACAGTGAAGCGTTCGACAACGGCGCTTGGATCGGCCGCACGCTGCTCGTCCACTCAAACCTGAAGGGCGACGAGAAGGAAGCGGCATTGGCCGCGCTGGAGGACGTGGAGGACCCGCAGTCACCCGTCCGCGTCATCATCAGCGTGGGCATGCTGAAGGAAGGCTGGGACGTCAAGAACGTCTACGTCATCGCCTCCATGCGCGCCAGCGTGTCATCCGTGCTCACCGAACAGACGCTGGGTCGAGGTATGAGACTCCCGTTTGGGACGTACACCGGGGTCGAGATGCTCGACACTGTCGAGGTGCTCGCTCACGAGCGCTACGAGGCCCTGCTGGCTAAGCGGCAAGCGCTTAACGAGAAGTTCATTGACCACGCCGTACTCGCCGAGATCCGCCGCACCGCAGAGGGCAAGCTGGTCGCCCGCAGAAAGATCGTCAACGAAGCGGCCGATGTCATCCCCGCAGGTGCGGCGCAAAACGACGCCGTTGCCGGTGACAAGACGCCCGCCGCCCAGCAGACCTCTGGCTCGCTCCCTGTGGAGCCCGCGCCTGCGGGTGGCATCGTCGACTTGCAGCGTCTCCTTGGGAAGGCCAAGGACGCGGCAGAGCAGACCGAGTCCAACATTCGGAAGCACTACCCGCTCCCGGACCGCGCTGAGATCGCGATTCCGTACACACAGAAGGTCGCCTCCAAGGCGGTGATCTCCCTCAACCAGATCCATGACGACGCCCCGTTCACCGCGCTCGGCAAGGCCCTGGCGACCGAGGCCGATACCGAATTGCGCCGGACACTGCTGCGGCCCGACGAAGGCGGCACGGTCCGCGGCGTGCAAGCCGAGGCGAGGGTCGAGGCCCTTGCCCTTGATATCCCACTTGAAACCTCTCGCGCTGGTCTCGTGAAAGCCATAATGCGCGCCCCGAGCGTCCGCCCGGAAGCAGGAGAGGCCCGCGCGGCGCAGCGCCTCGCTGATTTGGTAATCGACGGTATGGGAACCGGCGCGCAAAAGCACTTGTCCGCATTCTGGGAGCGTGCGTGCCGTAGGCTCACCAACCTCGTTACGGACCAGCTGAAGAAGGTCGCCGGTCAGGACGTTGTGTTCTCCGATGAGGTGAAGTTCCAGAGGTTGCAGAAGGAGCGCCAGGTCGCCAAGGAACACCTTGGCGGGCACTCCGAGCCGCACTCGAAGTCAGTCGCCTACAACGGTTGGAAGAAGTGCCTCTACGAGTATGCCTGGTTCGACACTTCACCTGAGTACAAGGCTGCACAGGCGCTCGACGAGGCCCCCAACGTCATCGTGTGGGCACGCCTCCACATCAACGACCTTCCGATCACCTGGACGCAGGAGGGCCGCGAGTACAACCCCGACCTCGTCGCAATCGAGGAGGTCGACGGGCAACGAACGTGCTGGCTCATCGAGACCAAAATGAACAAGGACGCCAACGCCGAAGACGTCCAGGCCAAGGCGAAGGCCGCCAAGACCTGGGCCAACACCGTCAACAACAGCGGCAAAGTCGACGGCAGATGGCACTATATCCTCCTGACCGAAGATGACGTCAATGACGCCGGACTCGACTGGAATCAGATGAAAGCGTTCGGCGCACGGTAGGCAACGCCAGCCGCCATGCTCACAACGAGTACAGTTCCAGGGACCGGGAGAGCCAGGCCCACACCAGCAACGACCTTCGACCGAGGAAGGGACGACGCCGCGCACACACGCCCAACAAATGCTCGACGAGGCACGCGCGGGCTGCACCCACACCACAAACCCCTGCGACGAGGCAAAGACCGACTTTAACCCCTGGTTGTCGCGACGACCGTATAAACCACCGATATCAGGTGGCAGGTGCCCGGCCTGCTGCCACCGGCGTAGCACCCTCGGCCGTAGTTGTCAGGCCCGGCAATCCGGTCCAGGTCCGCGCCGGTCGGCCTCCGGCCCCTGGCCCACTAGTCATATAGTACGCCCACATCCGCTGCTCGGTGGTCGGCTCGGCCAGCGGCCTAGCGCTGTCCGGGACCACCCCGAGACGCGCCACCGACCCGGTCTCATCGTTGGTCCCGCCCGTCTCGCCGGTTTCGTTCGCGGTCTCTCTGGGCCGTCGCACCATCACCAGTCTCTATGTGCGGCTGCCAACTGCTACAGGTGTATGAACGCTTCCTCCAACTGGCGAAGTCAAGCCATGCCGGTGAAACCCCAGTTGATTTAATAACTGCGAACGCTATACTTGCGGACCATGACTATGCTGGCCGCGTTCCGATGCAGCAACGGAGTCGTCGCCGTCTCTGACGGACGGACGACATTTCAGGCCCAAAAACTCGACAATACGATCAAATCGTGCGCGGTGGATTCTGACCTTAAAGCTGTCATTCTGACCTGCGGCCGAGCTACCGTTCACGATGAGCATACGATTGCGTTCATTCGTCGAACCGCTGGCGTCGAGTTGAGATCGTGCGTATCTCTGCAGGGGTCGTGCGAAACGGTGATCGACAGGCTGCGGTCAATAGAAGACGAGGATCCGAGCAAGCTTAGCCCTATAGGAGTAGTGGTAGTCGGGTATAATCCTGGTGTAGTTTATCCCGAATACCAATTCTTTTACGTCCACCCCTCTGGTCAATCTGACCTAGGACGTGCGCAGGAGTTGAAAACTTTTGCGGTGGAGCCGAACCCGCATACTCTGCGGCCGAACTCGTCCGCAACTGCTTTGAAACGCCTATCGACGCCTATTTGGCTAGTCTAGACTCCGTTGCCGGCTACTATCAGGACGAGTGCGATTTGGCTGACGTGCCAATGGCAAGCGCGGCCAGGATAGTGGCTTTCCGGTTGAGTGGCGTTATTTCGGCAAATGTTACGACCTTTAATGAGATTGCATTGGAGGAACTTGGCGAATGTATCAGATTGGTCCCGGGTGCGAAATGCAGTGCGAAATTTACAACTGGGGCCCTTACGGTAAGGACGGCGAGAACTTGGAAACGTCACCCTTCTAGGCATTTTGCACTAGTTAGATAGGTGTACGTTCCGGACGAACATGAGCAAATCTGATCGCTGGACCTGGTGTTTCCGTGCGATGTGAGCGGCTCGTCCGTGGGTGGTTTCCGCGCTGCTTGAGCATTCTCTGCCCTGTGTAGTGCGCACGGTCTGCGGCATGACCGGATGTTCGTGATGACGCGAACAAGATGGTTCTGTGGTGCTTGCCGGTCTGCGATTGGTCCATGATCGTCGTGATGTGGCGGTGTGGTCGATCCATGTTTGTAGTGCGTCGGCTTGGTCGTGCTGATCAAGGTCGCGGAGAACCGAGACGAGATCGCGTCCCGTCCGCGGGGTGTCGGGGTGGTCCTCGCCCAGCACGCGGCGGTAGCGCGCCAGGGTGTCCTCGTCGAGATCGCGCGCGGCCCGGTGGTCGCCTGTGGCGTGTAGTCGGAGGGCGAGGTCGTTGGCGGTGCCGAGGGTGGTGGTTGGGTTCTTCACCAGCCCGCCCGATCCCTGCACGAGCAGGGCCGAGCTGTTGAGCAGGCTGGTGGCCTCGCGGTAGCGGGCCACCGCCTGGCACAGGATGGCGAGGGCGTCGGCGTCCCAGACGGTCAGCACCTTGCGGGCGACCAGTCCGGGTGCGAGCCGGTCCCGGATCGCGCGGGCCGAGTCGGACAGCCGGTCCGGCGGTTCGACCTCGGCATCGGGTGGGACCGGCTCGCGGGTGTTGATCCGGTCGGGGCGGTCACCGTGCAGCACGCGCAGCGACGTGGGCTTGGGTGCGGGTCCACGCTTGCCCACTGACCGCCCCGTCTCGTGGCAGTCGGCGAGCTGATCGGAGGGCTGGAACCCGTACAGGCGGGGATGCGCTCGCCCTGGCAGCCGCGAACGTCATTCGTATTAAGGTGTGCCGGTGTCCATGACGATCGCGGTGCCGTACGACGAGCGCCTGTTCAAGCGCACGACCCAGTTCCTGCTCCGTCCGCAGCTCAACCGGCTCTACGTGCTGGGCGCGGTGCTCGTCGCGCTTGGCGTCGCCATGCTGACCCTGACGACGATCGACAAGGTGGTGGGGGTCGTCTGTGTGATCCTCGGCCCCCTGCTGGTGTTCCGCATCGGGCGGGTCACGGCCGCCCAGGCGCTGGAGGCGCATTGGTCCGCCACTCGGGCCGCGTTCAACCTGGTGATCGACGACCAGTGGGTGAGCATCGCGTACCCGCTGGCCCAGATGCGGTGCCACTGGGAGACGCTGGCGCGGGTCGTGGAGAAGCCCGACGTCTGGTACCTGATGTTCACCAAGTCGCAGGCAGTCCCGCTGCCCAAGAACCTCATGACCCCGGAGCAGCAGGCCGAGTTCGCCGCCCTCGCCGCCGCGCGGACGTCGGTGGTCCCGCTACGGCGTGCGCCGGCCCAGCGCGCGTGAAATAGCCCGGCCACCGGCCTTCCTTCGACTTCGGGTTGGGACAGAAGGCGTGCACCGTAGCGACCTCCTTTCTGGGAAACATGAACAAATGCTCACGCGGTGCTCAAGTACACCCGGAAGTGTTCAGATTCGAGCGGAAACTACATATATGGTTACCTGGCCGGGCGCGTCGCTCCGGCGTAGTCGTCGCCGTTGTAGCGGTAGGGTTCGTTCTTGACGACCTGGCCGAAGTCGGGTGCGTCGATCATGAGGCCGCCGCCGAGGTAGAGGCCGACGTGGTGGATTTTGGCGGGTGTGCCGTAGAAGACGAGGTCGCCGGGCAGGAGTGGTTGTCCGTCGGGGACTCGTGGTCCGGCGTGGAACTGGGTGTGCGCGGTGCGGGGCAGGGTGATTCCGGCGGCGGCGTAGGCGGCGGTGGTCAGGCCGGAGCAGTCGAAGCCCGTGTCGCCTCGGGAGGGGCCGTTGCCGCCCCATTCGTAGGGCAGTCCTCGTTGTCCGCAGGCGTAGTTGATCGCGGCGAGCGCGGCGGGGTTGGGGGCCTGGATGGCGTCGCAGTCACCGGCGCCGGTTTCGCCGGTGCCACCGAGGATGGCTTGGGTGTAGAGGGCGGCTTGGGCGAGGACTTTGTCGACGTAGCGGTCGTCGTGGTTGTAGGCGAACACGGCGGCGCGGAGGTCGCCCTGGCGGGCTCCGTTGTCGCAGAGCAGGAACGCGGCGGCGTGGATGGCGTCGCTCGGGTTGTACCGCGATGGTGGTGAGACCCCTCCGGGGGGCAGTGGGTGCGCGGCGACGACGCTGGCGAAGGTCGAGGCGAGGAACTGCATCGGGCCACCGGCGCCGGCGGAGTTCTCGCCGTCGCGGACGCCGGGCAGGGTGGAGCGGCCGTGGTCGGTCTCGGCCTTGCCGATGGCGGCCAGCACGGTCCAGGGCAGGCCGGGGCAGTCGGGGGCGGCGGTGACGTAGAGCTGGCAGTAGTCGGGTGGGATGTCGGCGATCGGCGTGGAGCACTTGGCCAGGGTGATGGTGTCCGAACCGCCGAAGATGGCCGAGAGCACCCCGGCGACACCGGCGCCGGGCAGGACGACGATGAGCAGCAGCACCGCGGCGGCGGTGAGGACCAGCTTGGTGGGCATCGGCGTCTCACCGCCGTCCCGAACGGCCACGCACCACGGGCGGCATCGGCTGCGGCGCGGGCACCATCGCGACCGGCGTACCGACGCCGAGGACGGTGTCGCTGGTCGGGCTGACCGGTGGTGGAAGGTGAGGCCACGCCTCGGTCAACCCCGCCAGCCCGCGTCGGACGCCGCCCGCGGTGGCGTCGAGGGGCAGCCAGACCTCGTCGGCGGGACCAGGGTGCGCCGCGGCGGGGTCGAGGAGTTCTGCCGCGGCGGTGGCGACGGGCACCGAGGCCGGGTCGTCGAGGCCGCGCCATGCCGTGGCCAGGGCACGGCGGGCACCTGCCTCTCGCCGGGAGGTGGGCACCCACACCAGCAGCGGGGTGCTGATTCCGCTGGCCTGGGCGAGGGCGGCGTAGCCGGAGAGTTTCCCGGCCAGCTTGCCCAAGGGTTCGGTGCCGGTGTCGTACTCCAGGAACCACTCGATCTCCCGACCCGCCTGCTGCCAGCGGCCGTAGCCGTCGGGGCGGACCAGGTCCCCGAAGTGGCGGGCACAACGTCGTTCCGACCACCACGCCGTCAACGCCGTGTCGCCGCTGATGCGGCGGGCGTGGGCGACCAGGGCGGTGTGCCAGCTGTTGACGCCGGTGGTGTGGGCCAGGCGCAGGCTGTGGGCGACGCCGAGGACGCGGTCGTGGCGGTAGCCGAGGTCTTTGACCTCCATGCCGTCCTCGGCGGCGAGCACGGCCGCGCCCGCGGGGGCGAGGACGTAGTGCATCGGTGAGCTGCCGGTGGTGACGAACGGCTGGAAACGATCGGTGACGCCGAGCAGGAACAACTCGCGGAGCCGGATCCGCGCGGTCCGCGGTCCCGCGAAGGCCAACTCGGTCAGCTGGTGGGTGGTCAACACGCGGTGTTCCCACAGCATCCGGCCGATCCACTTGTCGCGTGGGGTCATCCGCCACGCCAGCATCGCCCGGTGCTCGGCGGTGTTGGCGGCGCGAGGTGTGGGGCGAGTGGGTTGGTGGCCGCGCAGAGCGCGCTGCTGGGTGTTGGTGATCATGAGTCGACCTCCTGGTGGGCGCGGTGAAGCCGCCCGCGGGCGTGGGAGCGCCAGGCGAGTGGGCGGTGTGGGAGTGGTGTGGGGGTGACTCGGTCAGCGGGCGCGGCGAGGGTCGCTGCTCGGCGTCCGGTCGGCCGGGTGGGACGGTCCGGTGGGCCGTCGTGGAGGCCGGCCGCTGTCGTTCGCGGAATTGTCTGCGGCGGCTGTGGTCTGGTGTGTCCGGGTGGTGTTGCGGCGTGCCGCCGCCCGGATCTCGCGGGCGCGGCCGGGAATGGCGGGTGGGAGGGGTTGGGTGAGCAGGGTGAAGGGTTGGGTCTGTTCGCCGTGCAGGACCAAGCGGGCGGCGGCGTGGTAGGCGCCGAGGTGGGCGAGGTCGTGGTCGGTCAGGCGTGGTGCGGTGTGGCGGGCGAGTTCGCGGGCGTCCTCGGGGCCCGCGTTGAGGATGATCTTGTTGCGGGCGTTGGTGGAGATGCCCTCGCGCAGTTCGCGGTGGAGTTGGGCGAGGTGTTGGTTGGCGTAGACCATGGCCAGCCGGTATCCCCGGGACTCGGCGAGCATGTCCTCGATGGGGTAGGGCAAGTTGAGGAAGTTGTGGAACTCGTCGATGACCAGGGACGCGTCGCGGCGGAGTCGTTGGGGTATGCGGGCGCGGGCGGTGGCGGCCTGCCAGGTGCGGGCCACCACCAGCGACCCGACCAGCCGGGTGGTCTCCTCGCCGAGGGAACCTTTGGGGATGCGGACGAGGCAGATGCCGCCGTCGAGGATCTCGCCCATGTCCACGGTGGAGTGTCCGCCCGCGATGGCGTCGCGGACGAAGGGTCTCAACAGGAATGCGCGGAGTTTGTTCATCAGCGGGCTGATGACCTGGGATCGGGTGGAGTCGGTCAGCTCCTCGTACCAGGACCAGAAACCCCGCAGCACCGGGTCGGTGACGCCTGCGGTGACCCGTCCACGGAACGCGCTGTCCGCCAACAACTTCGGCAGGTCAGCGAGGGTGGCGACGCCTTCCTGGGTGCGCAGGGTCAGGCAGGCCGCGCGCATCACGTCGTCGGTGCGGGGTCCCCAGAAGGCGGAGTAGACGCGGCGGAAGACACTGACCAGGTTGTCCACGGTCACGTCCGTCTGACCACCGTCGAGGGGATTGAGACAGGGCGGGGAGTAGCGACTGTCGGCGTCGAACACGACGACCCGGTCGGCGACCGAACGGGGCAGACGCGCGAGCACGTCGGTGACCAGGTCGCCTTTGGGGTCCACGAGCACGATCCCGCGACCCGCCTCGGCATCCGACAGGATCATGTTCCCGAGCAGGGTGCTCTTGCCCGAGCCAGTCGCGCCGAGGACATGGAGGTGATGGCGGGCGTCGGCCACCCGCAGCGCGACCGGGCGTGGATGGCCGGCGTCGGTGACGCCGAGGGGTTTGGCGTCCGGGCCCGGAGTGACGATCCCGGGTGGGGGCGCGACGGCGCGGGCCCCGGCGCGTTGGATGCCGGGGATGGACTCGTCGGTGGGGAGGTGGGCGATCGCGGCCAGTTCGGGCACCGACAGCAGGTCGCCGCGCCCGAGCTGCCGGTGGTCGATCACCGCGCCGGGGTGGCGCAGGCGACGGCGGGTGTAGTGGTTGTGTTCGGTGTAGGAGGCGAACGAGGCGGCGAGGGCGTGGGCGCGTCCGCGGGCGACATCGCGCGCCTGGCGCAGCTGGTCGTCGGCGGTGTCGGCGGGTAGCAGGGTCGCCACGGCGTAGCGGACCACCGTCTCGAACTGGCTTCCTCGCTGTTTCGCGACGATGGCCCTGTTCTGCGCCGAGTACTCCAGGGAGGTCTGTGGGTCGGAGTGCAGTGCCCCGGCGGTTGTGCGTGCCGAGGCCGGGCGGCGCGACCGGTGTCGGGTGCCGGGGGTGATCAGGTCGAGCAGGCGACCGACCACCCGGGTCGAGCCGCCGGTGTGGACGTGGCGGGCGGCGCGGCGGGCGCGTTGGACGCGGCGGCCGGTGACCGGGCGCGCCAGGATCTGCACGCAGGCGTGGTCGTCGCGGCCGAGGCCGACTGGCGCGCCGAGCAGGGCGCGGATGGGGTCGGCGTCGAAGTCCGACCGGATCGGCAGTGCCTCCGCCCTGGCGAGGCGGAGTTCGCCGCCGACCACCAGTCGCCGCTGCCCCTCGCCGGGTGCGGGCAGGGGCGGTTCGGCGGGGCCGACGCGGGTGTGCGCGCCGGGCCACGCCGCCTCCACTGCGCGCTCGACCAGGCCGGGCGGGATGACGCCGGGGACCCAGAGTCGGATCGCGACTCCGGCCTCGGAGAACACGTACTCGCACGCCACGTGCGGCTGTCCGGTGAACGCCCGCCGCCACCCGGGCCGCAGCAGGCCGACGAGGTTGGACCACAGCGCGGCGCCGCCGGCGGGGTCCACGGTGGGTGGGGCGAGCACGGTGACCATGCGGGCATCGGCGAGCAGCTGCTCGTGGCAGCGTCGCTGCCACCTCTGACGCCCGAGCACGACCGCGGTGACCAGGGCCGCGAGCACGGGTACCGCGATCGGCCCCCATGTGATGGCGAGGTCGCGGAGTCGGCCCAGCAGTGCGGTGAACGCGCCACCCGGGTCTCGCAGGTAGTCCTCCACCCACCCCGACGCCGTGGTCGAGAGCGGGGTGGAGCTGCGCGCCGGCGCGCCGATGATCATGGTCTCGAACGGTGGGTGCGGGCTCATGCGGTGCCCAGGTCGATCGGGGTGTCGTCGCTGTCGTACCCCTCGTCGTCGAGGTCGACGAACATGTCCTCGGCGTGGTGGGTGTCGGGGTGGGTGGCGAGTTCGGCGGGGTTGCTGGTGACCAGGTAGTGCTCGGTCGGGGAGGCGATGGCCTGGAACGCGACCCGTTGAGTCCCGCTGGACAGCAAGCCCTGACCGCGATCGGCCGAGAGCAGGAACGCCCGTTCGCCGGCGGAGAGGTCGAACGCGCGGCCGACCTCGTCGATGGCCTGCGGCGCCTGGCGTAACAGGATCTGTGTGGCGGCGTTGGCCACGATCGCCTGGCCGAGTTCGCTGGCGAGCAGGTCCGGGGTGTCCTGGGTGGCCACGGTGACCCCGGCCCAGTGTTTGCGGCTGGCTTTGGACATGCGGAACAGGAACTCCGCGCCGGCTTTCTGTTGCATGAGCAGCCACGCCTCGTCCACCACGACCAGCCGAGGCCGTCGAACGGCCGGGTTGGATACCCGCCGCCACACCGCGTCCAACACCAGCAGCGTGCCGGCGCCCTTCAGCTCGTCCGGGAGGTCGCGCAGGCTGAACACCGTGAGGTGTCCCTCCGGGCTGGTGCTGGTGGGGCCGTCGAACAGCTGCGCGAAGGCCCCGTCCACGTAGGGGTGCAGGCGGGCGGCGAGCTCGGCCGCGGATCGCTCACCGGCCTCGGCGAGCCGGTCGCGTAGGTCGCGCAGGGTTGGGGAGGGGCGGGTCCAGGTGCGGGGGTCGGCGGTGATGCCGACGGACTGGTAGGTCGCGGCGATCGCCCGGTCCAGCGCCGCCCGCTCGCCCGCCTCCAACTCCAGGCCGATGAGGACGGCGATCACCGTGTGCAGGAACAGGCTGCGTCGGGTGAGGGCGTCCTTGGGCGCGGTCCGCCGACCATCGGCACGGGTGTGGATGGGCAGGTCGAACGGGTTCAACCGGACACCAGGAGCGCCGAGGTGGACGTAGGTCCCGCCGACCGCGGTGGCCAGGCGTGCGTATTCGTCCTCGGGGTCGATGACGGCGATCTCGATCCCCCGATACAGCGACCGCAGCAGTTCCAGCTTGACCAGATAGGACTTGCCGGACCCACTCCGACCGAGGATCACGGAGTTGTGGTTGTGCATCCCGTCGCCGAACCGATCCCAGTGCACCAGCCCCTGGGAGCCGATGTTGTAGCCGTAGAGCACTCCCGAGGGCGCGGCCACCGACGTGGGGTCGGGGGCGGGCAGGTCGGGGCTGGTGAACGGGAACGCGGCGGCCAGCGCGGCGGTGTCGAAGGTGCGGCGCATCCCGATCAGGTCCAGACCCATGGGTAACGTCGAGACCCAGCCCTGCAGGCTCCGGTAGGTGGTGTGTTTGGCGTCCAACAACAAACTCGCGCACAGCGACCGCAGCGCCGCGATCTCGTCCGCGAGGGTTTTCTCGGTGGCGGCGTGGATGGTCAGGTACAGCCCGACCCGGAACAACCGTCCCTCGCCGCGGGCCACGCGGGAGGACAGGTCGTAGGCGTCCTCGGTGGCGGCCTCGACCCGCGGGTCGAACAGGCGGCCGTGCTCGGCGGTGTGTCGGCGCCCGGCCTCCAACTTGGCGAGTTGCTTGCGCAGTCGGTCGGTGGCGGTGGCCGGGTCGATCGGTTCGACGTGGACGGACACATCGAGGCGGCCTGGGTAGGTCAGCAGCGGCGCCAGCCATCCCGGGTGCACTTCGCGGGGGAAGCCGACGACGGCGAACGAGCTGACCCATTCGCCGCCGACCTCCAGGTGGCGGGCGGCGACGGAGAGGGCGTCGGGGGTGAACGCCGCGGCCCCGGGCGCGGCGGTCGTCGAGGTGTTGGGGCGTCGGGTGCGGTGTGTGCGGGTGCCCATCAGGAGCGCCCCCTCTCGTCCTCGAAGTCCTCGTCGTAGTCCCAGTCGCCGCCCTCGTCGCGGGCAGCTGCCTGGGGGTTGTGTTGGGGGGCGGTGTCGTGGTCGTCCTCGACGAACCACGCGGTGGGGGTGGTGGTGATGACCTCGTCGGCGCCTGCCAGCTCGGCCGACGGGGGCAGCAGACTGTCCGGGTTGCACGCCGAGGCCAGCACCGAGGTCACCTGCCCGGCGTCCAGAGGTGTCACCACGATCCCGGCGGGGGACAGCAGCTCGACTGCCTCGCCGAGGCGACGCACCAGCCGTGTCTCCGCCGCCCGCCGGGCCCCGGTGTCGGCCTGCCCGGTGGTCTTGCGGCGCTTGCCGGTCATCGCGGCGAGCACGGCGAGCGGGCCGGGGCCACCCAACCCATCGGTCGGCCTGGTCGGGCCGAGGGGTTCGCGCAGCACGAGCAGCACCTGCCGCCGGAGCAGGTCGGACTGCTGCCCGAGCCGCATGAGGTAGTCGGCGTGCTCGATCGCCGCGGCCTCCAACGCGGGGTGCGGCAACCCACCGGACCTCGTGCGCAGCTCGGCGATCTGCGCGGACAGGTCCAGCCGCTCGGTCCGCACCACGATCTGCACCGGGGCGGTCAGCGAGTGCAGGTACCGCCCGAAACTCGCCACGAGTGCCTCCTGCTCGGCTGCGGTCCGCAGCGCGAAGTTGACCGTGCTGGCGACCGCGACCACCGCCAGGCCGTCGGCGCCGAGGTCGACTACTCCGGTTTCGGTGACCGACTCGGCGGGCAGCCGCAACGCCGAGGGTGACACCGGCTCATCTGGCGGCGGTGTCCCTCGGCCCGCGCGCTTCCCCGCGCTCGCGTCCGCGGCGGTGGAGTGGGTGGTGGTGAGCCAGGCGGGTGCGGGCCGTACCCCCTCGGGCGCCGCGACCCGGTGGCGCGGGGCCAGGCGCTGGCGGATCGCGGCGAGGAGCAGGATGTCCATCGGGACCCCGTCGCGGCGGCCGAGGGCGAGCATCGCCGCGCCTGCCCCGACCGGGACGGCCACGGCCAGGAACACCGGCAAGGGCACCAGGCCGCGGGTCGCGGCCCACAGCAGGTAGAGCGCGGCTCCGGCGGCGGTGAGGATCGCGAGTTGGCGGGCGGTCAGGGGGCCGAGGACACGGTCGTGCATGTCCACGTCGGCCGGGATGCGCACGGGCGCGGTCATGGCTTACCTCCAGGCTTCGGGGTGGTGGGCCGCGCGGCTGGTGGTGGAACAGGCGGCTGCGGCGGTGGTGGGGTGAAGCGCGGCGGGGTCGGCGGCTTGGGCAGGTCCAGCGGCAACCGCAGCTGCTTCCCGGCGCGCGGCGCCGGGCGCGACGGTCCAGGTGGTGTCGGTGTGGGCGGTGCCGGTGGTGCGGCGGGAGTGCGCCGCACCCCGTCCAGCGGGAGCGGGTACTGCCCAGTGCTGGTGGGACGGATGCCCTTGTAGGGGTCGAAGGGCAGCTCCGGCTGCGTGACCCGAGGACGAGGCGACGGCGACGTCGGCGGAACCGGTGCTCGCGACGGGCCGGGTGCTGGAGGCGGCACTCGCCGCACGCCGTCCAGCGGGAGTGGGTGCTGCCCGGTGCTGGTGGGACGGATGCCCTTGTAGGGGTCGAAGGGCAGTTCGGGCTGCGTCGCGCGGGACCGACGAGTGGGCGGAGTCGGTGGGGGCGGTGTCGGGGCGGGTGGGCGGGGTACTCGCCGCACGCCGTCCAGCGGGAGTGGGTACTGCCCGCTGCTGGTCGGGCGGTTGCCCTGGTACGGGTCGAACGGCAACTCCGGCTGCCTCGCACGCTTCCTCGGCGCGCGGGGAACACCCGGGTCGGCGGCCGAGGGCGGGACGGGTGGGACGGGTGCGGGTTGGACGTCCAGGGGCAGTCGGTACTGGCCGTCGCGGCCGAGGACCGGCTTGTTCTCCGGCCAGTCCTCGCCCAACGGCAGCGCCAACTGACGCCCCTGGCCTTTGCCCGAGGTGGTGGGTGTCGCTGTCGGCGTGGGCGTCTTCTTCGCGGTGGTCGGGCGGGTGCGGCGGACACCGGGCAGGGGCAGCATCAGCTGACCGCCCGCGGTGGCGCGCGTGGACTTGTACGGGTCAAGTCGGCCGTCACCGGCCCCGTCGCGGCGGCCCCCGTTCTTGGGTGTGCCGGTCGGGCGGGGCCCTCGCCGACCGCCACCTCCGCCGCCGAGCAGGCCGAAGGTCTTGTAGGCGAGGAAGCCCTTGACGAGTCCGCCGATCAGGGACCGGCCGCCGCCTCCGCCGCGGATGGATCCGAGTACCCAGAACGGGATCTTGAACAGGATGTACATCAACGCCAACGCCACGAGGAGGTTGACCAGCCCGGACACGGTCGGTCCGAAGACGGTGAAACCGCCCGGGGCGAGGAAGACCTTCACTCCGGTGATCAGAGTGAGGGATTGTCCGATCTGGATGGCCAGGCAGCCGCCGTAGGCTTTCCACCACCAGTAGCCGATGCCCTCGGTCTGGGGGAGGGCGTGGAACATCAACGCCAGCGGTGCGCCACCGATCAGCAGCAGGGTCAGGGCGACGCGGACGACGTAGGTGATGAGCAGGGCGATGAGCATCCCGGCGAGGAACAGGCCGATGAAGATGATCCACAGCCCGCCGTTGAGCGACCCGATGACGAGGTTGCGCAGCGTCTGCCCGGCGGTGGTGGCGTCGACCCCACCGCCCATGATCGCCGCGACGAGCGCGTTGGCGATTTGGATGCCCTTGGTGGCCACCCACAGCGACAGCGCCCCGGACAGGAACCCGACCACAAGGCGAGGCAGGAGTTCCTTGATCGAGTGTCGTGTTTGCAGGGTCTGGTAGCTCATCGCGATGACACCCGCGATGAGCACCAGCAGCCCGTAGGCGATCAGCAGGATCTGCCACGAGTTGTCCCACAGCTCGCCGAGGCGGGGCAGTGAGTCCGGCATCGGCGTGGTCAACAACGTGCGCCCCAATAGATCGAGGAGCGGGTTGAGCGCCTCGGTGACGATGCCCCGGAAGAGCGCGTTGATGGCCTCGGTCACGCACGCCACGGGGTCGGTGATCCCGCAGTCGTCCTCCTCCTCACCGCCCTGGCCCGGCTGTCCGGTGCCCGGGCCGGGCGCGGGCGTGGTGGTGGTCCCGGGTTGGGGGATGCAGCCCTCCCCGGTGCACGGCGGCGTCGACGGTGTGGTCGAGGCGGTCGGGGGCACGGTGCCGCAGACCGGTAGCGGCAGCGACCCGCACGGGTCCGGGTCGACCGTGGGAATCGGCAGCACAGGCGGCTGCACGGCGGCGGCCAGCGACACCCGCGGGCCGCCGTGGGGGTCGGTGCCCGCGGCGGCGAGCGCGGCGACGACGAGGACGAGCAGGCTGACCGTCAACGCAACCAGGGCCCGTGCCCGCGTGGGTCGCGCGAACCGCGTCCGCCGTCGGGTCCGTGTCGTCGGCGGGGCGAGCACGGGCAGATCCGGGGAGCCGATCGAGGAGTCTCGCGTAGTGGTTGCCGTGGTGTGAGGCGGCGTGGTGGGGCCGGTGGGGGTCATCGGCTCAACCCCCGACGATGCCCTTGAGCACCGTCACGACCAGCGGGGCCAGAGCGGCCAGCGCGTAGCCGATCCCGGCGGCCTTGAACGCCTCTTTGGACTTCTCCTGCTCGCCCGGATCCCCGGCGCCGAACACACGGCGGACGCCGCCGATGGTGAGGAACACCGTCGCCAGCAACGCGAGGATGCCCATGATCCAGTTGCGGATGTTGGTCAGGACCTCGTCGACGCTGCCCGCGATCGCGAGCACCATCGTGTCCGCGTGCGCGGGCGTGACGCCGGCGAGCACGGCCAGGACGACCAGTCCGAGGACCACCGGGCCCCGGCGGCGCGGTCGCCGACGGCTGGTGAGCGCGGTGTCGCTCGTGCACCGCCGAGGAGTCGTCGGCGCGGTGGTCGGTGTCGTGTCGGGACGGTCGACCGCGGTCTCGGGATCGCAGGAGAGGGAAGGGTGGGTTCGGTTCAGGCGCATCGCGACGCTCCCGGAGTCGTGCCCGACAGCGGCTGAGGCTGGGGCGAGGGATCCGCGGGGGTGTGTTTTCTTCCGCGCCTCTCAACTCCGGAAAAGGAGCCTTCCGGGGACACGCGATCGTGAACTTTCTTCGCCCGTTTTCCCCGGGCCGCGGTGGCTGTGCGTGACGGCGCGCCGGTCGCGGTCGGGTGAGCGGTCGCGTCGGAGGGGCTGGTGCCGTCGGCGTTCCCAGGCGCCGGGGTGCGGGTGGTGTCCTGTGTGGTCGGGGTGTCGCGGGTGTCGGCGAGCAGGTAGTCGACGAGCCGGAACTCGGCCCTCCTGCGCGCCTTCTTCACCGCCTGGTGGGACAGGTCGCGCAGCGCCGCGGCATCGGCCAGCGACACGTCCTCGAAGCGAGTCGAGCCGATGAGCTCGGCCTCGGCCGCGGTGATGACGCCCGCGGCGACCGCGTCCGCGAGGACGAAATCGGGGTGCCCGGACGGCGGCGGTGGCGTCATCGACCCGTACCCGAGGCCGGAGGGCCGCGGCATGGTCAACGCCTCGCGGACGCAGGCGTAGCCGGCGCGGTAGGCGACCCACCGCAGCCGGTTCATGACGCGCGGACGGTGGAGGTCGATGGTGGCGAGTTCGGCGACGAACGCGGTCAGCACGGCGGCGTGGATGTCGCTCGGGTCACCGGCGAACCGCGCCGACAACCTCGCGCAGACGGAGGTCAGCGCGGGCAGCGCGACACCGACCGCGCCGATGGTCCAGGTACCGCCTTCGGTGCGGGCCAGGCGGACCAGATGCGTCCACACCGCGTCGCGCACCGTCTGCCGGCAGTCGGCGCGCAGCAGCAGATCGCACACCTCGTCCAGCGGCACCCATCGTGCCGGGAACCCGGGGAACAAGCGGCCGTCCAGCGACACCGGGTGCGGCCCGGTGACCAACCACTCGAACGTCGAACGCGCCGCGTCCAACGCGTTCGGATCGCGCTCGAACACCGGGCGGGGAATGAACTGATGAGAAGCCATGGGAATCGTCCCTGAAGCGAGTCGGAACAACGACCCGCCCAGGACGCCACCCGGGGTGGTACGAAACTCTTACCGCACTGGTACGAAACCCATACCGAACTAGTACCAAAGTATTACGAAGATCGTCCACGCGCGACACAAGATCGCCCTGGCGGGCGCGCGTGGATCACGCGGCCCCCACGGCAAGATCGACGACGGCGATCGTTCATGTCGGCCTAGCTGGGCATCCGCGAGGCGGTACCAGTTTCGTACCACTCCGGTAATAGCTGTGACGGCACGATCGCTCTCGGCAACAGGCGTAGACGATCGCATGGAGCAAGATCTTCGCGCGCAACGGAAGCACACGTCTATCGGCGGGGGATACCTGTTCTCGCGTACGCGCGGGCGCGAGCCTTGTTCACCGGAAGTCGCGGTCGAAAACTCGGAGAAAAAAGTTCGCGGATCGATGTCCCCGGAGGGCCTGTTTTCAGGAGTTAAGGAGTGTCCTCAAGCGCCACGCCCCGGCGGGCGCACCCCACCCTCCCGAAGGGACACCCGTGACCGACTCCGAGCACCCCGACCGCCGCGCCCCGCGCCGACGCGCGGACGCCGCCCGCCCCGCCGACACCCGTCCCGGCGGGCGCCGGGGCGGGGACCGCCGCCCGTGGCCCACCGCGCCCGGAACCACCCGGGTCAGCCCCGCCAAGCCCGCCGCGGTCACCACCCGTACGCGCTCGGGCGACGCGCCCTCGACGCCAACCCCGGCGACCGTGTGGCCCGCCGGGGCCACGCCGATCCCGCTCGACACCGGGTGGCCGGTCGCGCTCGTGGAGCGGATCGTCACCTCGTTCAGCGACCCCGGCGCGCGCGTCGTGCTCCTGGCCGAACCCGTCCACGCCCAGCAGCCGAGGCCCGCGTGGATCGGGCCCGGCGGGGTCATCGACCACGCCCCCGACACCGACCCGGAGCCCGAGTCGGCCGAAGCTCGCGCTGCGGTCGAACGCCTCGAGCGCACTCCCCGGATCGAGCGGCTGCCGCTCGCCGGCTCGTTGTCCGTGGGCGCGTCCCGCCCGTTCTGGGCTGACCTCGTCACCGACTCTGACACCACCCCCGCGGCCATCCCGCCGCCGCCCGAGGTGGTCTCACCGGACGGTCTCGACGTGGCACTCGCCACCGCGGATCTCGTCATCGCCAGCCTGCCGCCGGGGCGCTTGGGCGTTCCTCTCGCCGATGTCGCCGCACTGGTCGCGGCCCGCCTGCTGCGCGTCGGCGGCGTCTTCGTGGTGCTCACCCACTGTGACTGGAGCAGCGGCCGGTTGACCGACCCGACCGGCGAGGTGGTGGCCGCCGGGCAGACCGCCGACCTGCTCTACCTGCAGCACATCGTCGCCCTGCACGCCCCCATCCGCGACGGTCGCTTCCTCCACCCCGACCCCACCCCCGACCGACGACAGGACACCGGTGAAGAGGTGGACGAGGGGCACCGGGCACGAGTCCGCGGCCTGCCCTCGCCGCACGCGCGCGTCCACTCCGACCTGTTGGTCTTCGCCCAGCCACACGAGCACCGGACACCGACGCCACCCCCGACGAGCACCACGTCGAGGGACGGAGGTCCCGCCTGATGACCACGTTCGACGCCGACCCCGCCCGTCCCGGACCCCGCCATCAGGAGACCCCTCCCATGACCCACACCCCCACCGACCCGCCGTCCTCGGGCGTGGTCACCGGCTTCGACGACGAGCCGACCCAGCCCATCCCGGGCGACCTCATCGCCGCCGTCGACACCTCCGCCGCGGGCACCGACGGCTCCCCGCGAGCCGACTCCCGGGAGGCGGCGAGGGCGGTGTCGGTGTGGACCACCGCGCAGGCGTCCCCGGCCGCGCAACGCAAACACAAGTACACGCCCGCCTCGACCGCGCACCCGGCCAAGATGCTGCCGGAGGTCGTCCGCCACGCCGTCACCCACTACACGAGGCCCGGCGACCTGGTGCTCGACCCGATGTGCGGCATCGGCACCACCCTGGTCGAAGCCGTCCGCCTCGGTCGCCGCGCCGTCGGCGTGGAGTACGAACCCCACTGGGTCGAGGTTGCGAAAGCGAATCTCGACGGCGCGCGCGACGACGGCGTCACCCACGACGCGCGGGTCTTCCAGGGCGACGCCCGCCAACTGGTCACGCTGCTGCCGCCCGAGTACGTCGGACAAGCGGCACTGGTGGTGACCTCCCCGCCCTACGGGCCCTCCACCCACGGCCAGGTCTCCGTCGCCCCGGGCGAGGGGGTGCAGAAGTACCACCACCGCTACGGCAACCAGTTGGACAGGGGGAACCTGGCCAACGTCGGCCACCACCGGCTGCTGGCGGGGTTCACTCGGATCCTGTTCGGACTGCGCACCTTCCTCAAGCCCGGCGGGCACATCGCCATCACCATCCGCCCGTGGCGTGAGCACTCCGAGCTCATCGACCTGCCCGCCCAGGTCCTCGCCTGCGGACACGCCGCCGGACTGATCCCCGTCGAGCGCAACGTCGCCTTGCTCGCCCGCGCCGCCGAGACCGACTTCGTCGCCCGCGGCTCGTTCTTCCAACGCGACTTCATCCGCAAGCAACGCGAAGCCGGACTGCCGCTGCACCTGATCGCTCACGAGGACGTCCTCGTCTTCCGCACCGCCCTGTTTCCCTTGCGTTCCAGGGAACTCAAGGGTTCTCAGCGGGAACCCAAGGGCCTGTTGCGGTCAGCATGCCACACGGACGCTCGGGTTCCGGGTGAAGTCGAGGCGGTGGCTTCGTGAGGAGTCTCGAGGAGCTGCCGGGCGTTGTTGGCGTAGCGGATCGCGGTCGTCTCGGAGATGCCGAAGAGCATGGCCAGGTGCAGCGGATCGGGTCCGGTGGTCATCGCTTCCTCGAGCTGCCGGTCGATGCGCAGCCGTTCGAGGTTCGCGGTCAGGCCACGAAGCTCTCGCATCCACACGGCACTGACCGGTCCGTACCGCAATGCGCTTTCCTTGCTGATCAACAAGTGCGGGTTCGCGGTGGCTGGCCAGCGTTGCGCGCGGTGGGTCAGCCAGTCACGCAGGACGGTGTGGGTGAGGTGGTCGAGCGGCCGTCGCCGTCCGCCGATGGTCAGATGCCGATCCGCGAGGTCGACGTCGTGCAGTCGCATGGCTCGGATCTGATGCGGTCGAGCGGCGTGCACGGCGGCCATCGCGATGAGCACCCGGGCTTGCGGTGTGGTGGCCATGGCGACTGCTTCGGTGATGTCCTCGCTGGACAGTGGTTGCCAGAGCACGTGTTCTCGCCTGCCCGTGGTGATCCGGGTCGCGGGATTGCGGAAGATGACACCACTGCGCCTGGCCCAGGAGAACAGCGACCGCAGCGCGGTCGCGGCACTCGAGCGAGGTTCTCCACGCAACCGGCGGAGGTAGGCCAGGACGTCGTCGCGGGTCACCTCGCGCAGATGGTCGTAGCGGGACGACCAGTCCAACAGGGCCGGGCGCATGACCCGCAGATAGGTGCGGATCGTGTCGGGTTTGCGGGGCAGGGTGCGCGGGCCGCCGTCGTGCAGGACATGAGCCCACCGGCCCACCTCGCGTCCGATGGCGAGCGTCATCCCGTCGAGTTTGACGGCGAGCCAGGTGTCGAAGACGTGCGGCCGATCCTCGGCGAGAACGCCCATCACATCGAGGATCTCGGCGGCGTAGTCGACGTTCACGCTGTGGCCCGACGCGACGATGCGCACGTCGGTGGCGCGGATCCGGTCGCTGTCGTGGTGACCGGCCAACAGGGTGACCAGGGTGCGCTGCATCCCCCGTCTCGTGTCCGGCGCCCATCCACGGGCCTCGGCCGTGGTGTGGGCGACGTGCAGCGCCCATGCCAGCCACGGGTTGTCCGGAGCGGGACCGCGGCGCAGATCGACAGCGGCGGCGGTGTAGTCGCGGACGAGGGCCGTGTCGGGGAACAGCGTCAGTTGTGTCCAGCGTCTGTCGGGTCGAGCCGTCGGCGTCGGCGGGGCCTTGAGCGGGCGGCCTTTCGCGCCAGGGCGACGCGGGGTCGTGCGGGGCGCGGCGCGGCGTCGGGTCATGCCTGCCAGGAACAACTGGTGACAGCGGACGCCGGGCAGGTGCGGCGCGATCACCACCGCCGAGCGGGCGTCGGCGGCGGCATCGACACGGTCTTCGCGTGCCTCGCACCAGCACAACCGGCAGTACCCGTCCTTCAACGGGACCCGACGCGCGCAGGCGCCGCAGTCTCCGAGGCGGTGACCGAATCCGGGCGCGGAGAAGTTGTAGCAGGCCAGGCACACCCCGCGCGCGTGGGTCAGGCCCCACGCCAGGCACTCGGCGCAGCCGGTCACCGACCGGGCGATCCTGGGCCCGGTCCCGTCTCGACGCACCATCGATCAGGCCGGGGGCAGGGAACGGCCGTCGCGGCGGCGGGGAACGACCCTCATCGGGCGCGGCGCCGAGGCTTCCGCCACGTCCTGGTCACCGGTGTCCTGCGGGCGGGCGACCTTGTCCGGTTCCGGCGTGAGCAGATCACCGATCTCGCAGCCCAGCACGACGCAGATGACGTCGAGATCGTCGAGTTTGAGCGAGACCGGCTGGCCCGACCACAGATTCGACATCTTGCCCAGAGAGATCACCAGGCCGTGCTCGGCCAAGCCGCGCTGCAGTTCCGATGCCTTCCAGATACCGCGGTTGGCCGCCGCGAGGCGCAGGTTCCACCGCACTCAGATCAGTCCTTCCACCCGTCGTGCCGCGCGCTGCTGGCCGGTCTCCCACGCCTGCTCGGCATGCTCGCGGTGTACGTGGACGTAGCGCATCGTGGTGGCGATCCACGAGTGGCCCAGGGTCTCCTGGATCGCGATCAGGTCCATCCCGTTGAGGTACAGCTGCGATGCGCAGAAGTGCCGCAACACGTGCGGGGTGAGTCTGCCCTCCCAGCCTGGCAGGTGAGCTCGTGTCGCGACACCCACCGCGGCGCGCAGGGTGTCGGCGCCCAGGCGACGGGCACCGGAGTCGCCGGCGCGGCGTTCGGAGGGGAACAGCGGCGCGCCCGGTCGTTCGTGGTCGTCGTCGAACAGGCCCCACACGTCTTCGATGTACCACTTCAACGTCCGGCCCGCGCTGTTGATCAGAGGGACCATGCGCTCCCGCGGCCCGGAGCCCCGCGCGCCTTTGCCGTGGCGCACATGGATCTTGCCGAACCGGCCCAATTCCCACCGCACGTCGGCCAGGTCCAGCTGACGGACCTCGCCTGCCCGCAACCCGATCTCGGCCATCAGCCTGGCCGCCGCGTAGTTGCGGGCGGTCGGCGCGAACTTGCGGCACACGGTCAACTCCGCAGCCCATCCGCCGAAGAATTTTTCGATCTCCCCGGCCTGCGGCGGTATCCGCAGCCGTGCGTCCTTGCGGCCCTTGGGTCGGTTCATCTCATCGACCGGACACGTCACGACCCGCCCGGTCATCGCATGCAACTGCACCGCGTGCCGGGCTTCGAGGAACCCGAAGTACGTCGTCAACGCCGCCGCCCGCGCGTGCCGTGTCCCCTTGGCCGCCTGCCGCAAGACCCGTCCGAAATACGCGTCGGCGTCGGCAGGCTCCATCTCCCACAGCGGCCGTCCGAACCAGTCACGCACCTGTCCGAGGTTGCTGACCTCGCCGCGGATCGTGCCGTCGGCCAACCCTGCCGACGCCCTCGTGAGCACGAACCCCGCCAACGCGTCGATCTCGAAGTCCTCAAGTTCCTCGGCACTCGCCAGCGCTCGCGCCTCGCGCAGGTCACGCACAGCTGACAAGCCCAACCCGCACCCCTTGGCTTCACCCTGCCCGAAGGACCTTCACTCGGATTGGAATCGTTTCATGAATTCTGAAATCTCGTCAACTTGCCCTTCAGGCCCTTCGGCTCACCGCATCGCGCAGGTCCAGGCCACAGAGTCCTGTCTGGGCAGCGTCGTCGGACGAACGAACTCAGGGGATGTCCCACACACCAACACCGCCGACACCGCCGCGGCGGACACGCCCGACGATGTTCGGGCGCCCTCGACCCCGGCTGCCAAGGCGACGCCCGACACACGGTCCCGGTGGGCATGAGTACCGGCGTGAACCGCTCGGAGCGCGCCACCACGGCAACGAACCCGCCCACCCGACCCGGGCCAAGGACCCGGGTCGGGGGCGAGGTCGGTCCTGTCGTCGGGTCGTTGTGCACCGGTGCCGGTGGCCTGGACCTGGGAGTGCTGGCCGTGCTCGGCGGACGGCTCGCCTGGGTCGCCGACCCCGACCCGCACGTCACCCGAATCCTTGCCGCCCGGATGCCGGACGTGCCGAATCTCGGCGACGTGCGTTCGGTGGACTGGTCGGTCGTGGAGCCGGTGGACGTGCTCACCGCCGGGTTCCCCTGCCAGGACATCTCCGCCGCCGGGAAACGCGCGGGCATCGAGAAAGGAGCACGCAGTGGACTCTGGACCCACATCATGGCGGCCGTTCGCCTACTACGACCCACGCTCGTCCTGGTGGAGAACGTCGCCGCGCTTCGCTGGGCAGGCGGAGGACTCCACCGTGTACTCGGCGACCTGGCCGAAGCGGGGTATGACGCGCTCTGGCGTAGCGTCCGCGCCTCCGACATCGGCGCCGCCCACCGCCGCGAAAGGGTGTTCGTGCTCGCCTGGCCACGCGGCACCGGAGACGTTGCTGCCGACCCCGACCGCTTCGGACGCGAAGGGTTGCACCCACCGCACCCAGACCGGCGGCCCCACACTGTCCGACGAGGCCCGGCTGCTGCCAACACCCCGAGCCTCGGACACCGGGAATGCCGGGCGCGGAGCGGGAATGGGATACCGACCGCCACTGTCCCAACAGGTACTCCCGCCGGCGACACCGGAGACGTTCCTGCCGACCCCTCGTGCCACGGACGGCACCAAGGGCTGCCCGGCCCAACGCGGTTCCAAAGGCGACTTGATGCTGCCCTCGGCGATCATCCGGCTCCTCACCCCGGACAACCAGAGCACCGACCCCGGCACCTAGCCCCAGCGACCGGGGCGCGCGCGGACATCCCGCCCGGGGCGATGGACTGGGGCGCTTACGGCACCGCGATCCGGCGATGGGAACAGGTGCTCGGCCGCCCGACACCGCACCCCACCCAACCCGGCAGTCACGGCAAACCGGTGCTCGCGCCCGTGTTCGTCGAACACCTGATGGGGCTGCCCGCGGGGTGGGTCACCGATCTCCCGTTGCCCCGCACCGCACAGCTGCGCGCGCTGGGCAACGGCGTCGTCCCCCACCAAGCCGCCCACGCGGTCAGTCTGTTGCTAGCCGACTTCACCAACCTGTGCTGTGGCACGCCCCCACGGTGGACAACCATTCCCACGCGCCGACGTCGAACTCGTAGATCTTCTGCGGGTGGATGTCGACCGGGTCGTCAGGCGGATCCCCGCTCCCGTTGCCCACGGCAAGGTCCGGGAACTCGTCGAACGGGCAATGCCGCAACCTAGCGCTCCACACCGGACAACGTCCGCACGGACACGACGCGGTGGCGGGTATGGCGTAAGTCCACCCGCCACCGCGCCGGTCGTCGTCCACGTTGCGCTCCCGTTCGCCTCATGTCTCAGGAGGTCGTCGTGTCTCGCCCTCACCGCCTGTCCGTGGCTCGCTCTCGCCCGCAGACGACGCCGCACCGCACCCGGCAGCCAGAACACCCGCCACCCGAACCGGCCGTCGACCCTTTACTGCTGTTCACCGCCGAGCAGGCCGCGGCCATCCTCCAGGTGCGCCCGTCCTGGCTGCGCCGCAAAGCCGCCGCCCGCGCCATCCCGTGCCGATACGTCGGCAAACACCTGCGCTTCAGCCGTGACGACATCATCGCCATCACCGCCGCGGCCGCGACCGGAAAACCCGCGAGGTAATCCACGGACCTCGCGCACACCGACACATGTCTTTGGACACCGTGATTGACATTTGACGGGCACGGAGCGTCCATATGTCCGTCAAACATCAGGCACGGCAGAAGGTGGAGTATGGCCTACGCGGAGAAATGTGGAAATAACTCGTGGCGGGTGCGGTATTTCACCGATGACGGCACACTCGGGTCGATCTCGGGATTCCCCACCAAAACCGCGGCGCGGGATCGGGCCGAGGAGATCAACGCCGACCAGCGTCGCGGCACCTTCCACGACCCGGCAGCGGGCCGCATCACCCTCGCGGAGTGGGCGGTGCCGTGGTTCGACGCGCTTGACGTCGCACCCAACACCACCGCCCAGTACCGGAGCCTGTTGCGCAACCACATCGAACCCCGCTGGGGAGCCAGCGCGCTCTCGGCGATCACCGGGATCGCCGTCACCGCGTGGGCGAAGAAGAAACGCGCCGAGGGCTACGCCCGATCCACCACCTCCACCATGGTGAAACTCCTGACCATGATGCTCGCCGACGCCGCCGACGAACGCCTCATCATCGCCAACCCCGTCCGCCCCAACCGCCGAGGACGCCGCCGCCACGAACGCACCCCCGAACGCGTCTGGACCACGCCGGAGAAAGCACTCCGCGTCGCCCTGCACGCCGCCGCCCTCGGCGGCGTGTGGGCGGGCGTACTGATCATCACCGGCGCCTGGACCGGCGCCCGCTGGGGAGAACTGCTCGGCCTGCGACGCCCCAACCTCGACCTCGCACGCGGCACCCTCACCATCGACCCCGACACCGGCGCACTCCTCGAACTCGGCGGCCGGTTCGAACTCGGCCCACCCAAAACCGCCGAATCCGCCCGCACCATCACCCTGCCGCCGTTCCTCACCACCCTGCTCGGCCACCAACTGGCCACCCACAGCGACCCGTTCGTGTTCCTCAGCCTCGAACACGAACACCCCCGCCGCTCCAACTTCTCCCGCCGCGTCATGAGACCCGCCGCCGACGGCACCCTCGACCGCCCACGCCACCGACTCCACCTGCCTCCGGTCCAACCCGGCCTCACCTTCCACGGCCTACGCCACAGCCACAAAACCTGGATGATCGCCGACGGCATCCCCGAAGTAGCCCAAGCCCGCCGCCTCGGCCACCGCGTCCCCGACAAAATCCAAGACATCTACAGCCACGTCGCCCCCGAAGTCGAAGCCAGACTCCTCACCAACCTCCAACACCGCTGGGACACCGCCCTCGCCACCCTCACCGAACTCGCCACCCACGAGACAGCGCTTGACACCCCTCTCCTGCAACTGGCGGCGGCGTAGCGTCTGGCGCTTCGGGTTTGTGGTCGGGTTCGTGGTCTACCGTGTGGATTTGTCGAGTTCTTGGTTGGCTTGGAAGACGTCGATCAGAACCAGTTTGTCCAACAAGTCGAGGCAATTGGTCTGCAGGGGTGGTTCGGGGTGTTCGAAAAGCAGTCGCAGTATCAGAGGAAAGAGATAGTGGACTGCGTCAAGCGTGTCGAGAGACTTTGCTTCGTGTCGCCTGAAGAACTCGTAGCAGAGGTCGATCACCCTGCGAGGTAGCGAGTGGCGCGCCTGGGTGAACATGTGGAAGACGGTGCTGTTCGTGTGCCGATCGAACACCTTGCTCTGACTGTAGGCGATCAGAAGGGTGTCGTACTCGCCGAGTTGTTCGTTTTCCAGGTTGAACAGGCTGTATGCGGCGGCGTTCTGTACCTCGGGAGCCGGGTCTTCGAATGCGCGGATCAGGATCGTCTGCGTGCGGTCCTGCCGGTGCGTCGTGGTCACGTTGTGGGCCGCTATTTGCGTCACGGTCTCGCGTGTGTCGACATCACCGTCGCCGAGTAGCGCGTCCACGTAGGCATCAAGATCGGGCCGCCAGTAGGAAGCGAAGGTGGTGGCACGGACAGCGATCAGGCGTGCCTTCGGCTCGCTATGGCGATGGAGGGTTTCGATCAGGTGTACGACGTCGTCGTACCGTTCCAGTTGGATGGCGCGGTTCAGGAACCGTTCGAGTGACGGGTGCGCTGCGAGCTGCTTTTCGGTGACGCTGCGAAATAGTTCGAATGCGAGGTCCGGTGCGTGGTCGAGCACAGTGACCAGGGTGTGGATGACCATCTCGCTGACATTTGGGTTCTCGTCGTTGCTGAGCGAGGTAAGCAGACCTGTGAGGCGTGGGAGAAGGGTGTTGTCGCGATGGATCATCGTCGCCATGGTTCCGGCGACCTCGGCACGTGTGGTCGGACCGCTGACCTTGCTGTTGGCGAAAGTGTGCAGGAGGGCCAGGATCGGCTCCGTTAGCGGGCGGTGGGACTGTGCTTCGACCAAGGCGATGATCTTGCTCTGCGTGCGGGTATCGTCTGTGACCCGGGCGCGTTGGCAGACCGCCTCGAGCAGGTCGAGGTCGAGGTGTGAGTCGGCAAGGCCCGACACGATCGCGTTGACGTAGAGACTCGATACGCTCAAGGGAAGGCACAGCATGAACTCGGCGAATCGTTGCGGCTGTTCGCGGGTGATGGTTTCCAGTACCTGGGCGAGTTCTGCGGCACCTCCGGTGACGGCTCCATCGGCGTGTAGGTAGTGCGGATGGCCTCCACCGTCGTACTTCTCGATCGCGTCGATCCATTGAGGATCGGTCATCGCGCGGGCGTCGGTCTCGCTGATCGGTGACACGACCGGCAACACGGTCATCATCGGATGATAGGAGAAATCCTCGATCCCAAGCGCGCAACGAAGTCCAGTCAGACGTTGCCCGACCTCGGGGGAGATCCGGTCGGGCGGGAGAGCATTCAACAGCTCCAACTGGACGCGGTCGCGACCATCGTCGACGGCGTCAGGAGCCTTGTAGGCCAGGATGGTGGCAGCCAGTCGCTCGAACCGCGATTGTGAGCAGAACGGGCTGATCGCTTCGAGCAACCGCCGTGCGACAGGACGGGAATCATCGCTGCTTGGTCCCAGGTCGAGGATCGTCGGCTGGACTATGATCCACTCAGCGGCCTCGTCGGCGAACTGCTCCGGAGCGGCCATATAACTGTGCGCTACCAACAGTTGGGCGATCCCATGATCGCAGGAACGTAGCGGCGTGACCAAATCGCGAACAGCGTGGTGGTCGATGCCAGCCAAGGTCTGAAGAGCCAGGCAGGTCGCGTTCAGAACACTGTCGGCCATGGAGATGCCCAGGCCCCGCAGGCGACGTGTCCGGGGTAGACCTCGGATGGCGTCGGACTCGCTCCTGTGATCGTTGCGCGTCATCGCTCGTGCGAGATGGGGAAGGAACTGTTGGGCGAACGGATGTGATGCGGTCACGGCGAGGGAGCGAAGGAGCTCGCGGACGCCGGAAGTGCGGTGGTCGATGCTCAAGAGGCCTAAACTGTTGAGTGGGTGGTCCTGTGATGCCGTGAGCTCGAAGGCAAACATCGCGGCGACGAGTCGGATCGCCGATACGGCCGACTCTTGCATCACCCGTCGAACCAGGAACCACTGTTGGGATTCGTGGCCGTCGTGTACCCCGGTGATGGTCGCTTCGACCGCCAACTTCTCGAGTTGGCTACCTTCCTGGATATCTGCGGAGTTCAACAGCACCCGCAGTCGGGCCGGTCGGCGGTCATCGTACGGGAGGTACTGGATCAGGCGTGCGACCTGGTCGTTGTGCGCCGTGGTCATTCCGCTCATCGCCGAGATGGCCTGGTCGACCAGTCCGGCATGGGGTGACCGCAGACAGGCCCGCCAGGTACCGGCGGCGTCGATGACGGGGAACCAGGCCGGGTTGGCGCGCACCGCCCGCCAGACGTGTTGACAGAGCGGGTGTTCGACGTCGGTCGCGATCGGGGCGAGTAGGTCCCACTCGTCGCTACGGGGGTTCGGGACTACCTGTGGTAAGGCGAGCGCGATGGCCTTGACGTGGTTTCTGACTCTGCTTGAGCTGAGCAGCCAGGCCAACTCGCGACTGTAGGCGCGGGGGTCGGCGGTGCGTAGGTAGGTCAGGATGGCGCGTACTTGGAACCTGCGGAACAGGCGCTGCTCGTCGTCGATCAGCAGTCTGTGGAGTGTGCCTCCGCGTGAGACGAAAACCCGGGCGGCGCAGTAGTCGAAGAGGGTCTCGTGGAAGAACGACACGTGCCGTTCTGTGTCACGTCTCAACATCCCTTCCGACACCAACAGTGCGATCTGGTCCTCGTGGTCCAGGAGTCGCCCGATGGGCACTTCGAGAGTCTGCGCGCGCGACATGTGATCCACGAGGAACTCGATGGTCGACTGCCAGTCCTCGGTACCGCGCTTGGCTTCGTAGACTCTCTTCTTCAATCGCCAGTAGCGTTCCCAGAGATCGTTCAGATCACGGGCGTCCCGTGCGCCACTGTCGCCGGCTCGGACCAGTTCGACGTAGACGGTCAGCGCGAGAGGATGAGCCAAGAGGTCGACAAGGTCCGGCGGTGCTTCGCGTCTTGCGTCTACCGTGGACAGAACGTCGCGGACAACCGCCGCGTCCAGGCGGTCCACGGTCACGGTCCTGGTACCGCGTCCCTGGGCCAGGGCGCGTAGCTCGGAGTCATGGTCGAGGTCGAACTCTCGGCAGGCGATCACGATCCGCACGGCGGGGTGGCGTCGTGCCTCGATGACCCAGTCCGTGAGTAGCGCCCGACGTCCGGTGAGCCTGCCGGACACGGCGCTGATGGCGTCGGCTTGGTCGAGCACCAGCAGCCCCACACCGTCCTGTGCCGCGGCGGCCAGCGCCGCGACCGGGGAGCGGACCTGTCTCACCACCTCACCGCTGAGGGCGACGGGTGCTTCGGCATCGGGCCGGGCGTCCAAGGCCACGGCCAAGACCGCCCACCCACGCCGGCGGGCGGAGTCGACGATCTCGCCGGTGATCACGCTCTTCCCACTCCCGGCGGATCCCGCGACCAACACCTGCCTGGCCCCGCCGGCCAGCGCCTCGATCGCGGCGACCGTCTCGGTGCGGGGGATGCGTTCGCCGTCGATGTGGTGCACGGCGACGCGATCCTTGAACGCGGTGGTTTCCGTGGCCACCCAGTCGGCCACCACGGCCGTGTCCGCCACGTCCCGACGATGCACACCCCGTTCTGCCAGCCATGTCCATACCCGCTCGGCGGTGAGGGTGTGATGGACCGATTCGTCGATCAGTCGCCCCAACGAGTCCGCGACACGCTGTGGGTGCTCGAACAGCACCTCCAGGCGCGCTTCGACCAGCGCGATCAGTTCAGGTTCGCCGATGGTCGCGACGTCGATGTGCTCGAGTGCCTTGAACGCATCCGATGAAGGCGGCTTGCTCCAGGCGTCGCGCAGCCGCTGAAATACCGTGCGGTGTTGTTGGGCGTCGAGGAACTCCGCGTCGAAGACCTCCCACGACTCGGCCGCGGAGGCGCGCTCGACCAACTCGCGCAATTCATCGGCACTGGTCGCGGATACGAACACGCACCGTCCACCATCGAGGATCTTGTCCCACCACGGCGCGACCACACCCTCGCCGACCAACGCCGCCACCGTCCACGGCCCACCCGCACGCTGCCGCTTCACCTGATGCCATACCCGGACACCGTCAACGGTCAGACAGAACTCCGCGCCCGTACCGGGCGGACCGGGGACCTCGATCTGCAACGACCGCGCTCGCCCCGTCAACACCTCGATCAGCTGGTGAACAGTCCACCACCGCTCGAATCGGTTGCCCATCTTGTCGGCAGCACCGCCCGGCAGCGGCATCCCGTCCTCCCCACCCCGACCACGGCCCGGCAGCGACCACGTCATCGTGACCCAGCACCCTAGAACCACGACCAGCCGACCCGACTCCCGACCCGGTCCCAACCGCACCCACCACCGGCCACCACCGAACGTCTCCGATGGCGGCACGTTGACCGCGGTCGACGTCGATTCAAGCATGTGGCGCACATCACGGTGGCGATGCAAGATCAACCCGACCCCGTAACGGGGTTACGTCAAAACCGGAGCCTGCCCGCTCCAGGTTTTCTCCAGTCGGGCCTTGTCGATCTTTATTAGGACCACAGTGGACGGTCACCCCATGATCGACACCAAAACGCAAAAACACCCGCTGACCTGGTGATATGCTCAGATCAGCGGGTGTTTCTTCGACCGTCGGGCTGACAGGATTCGAACCTGCGACCCCTTGACCCCCAGGGCCGTCGGGGACCTGTTTGTCCAGGTCAGACCCCGTTTATGGCCACACCTACCGGTCAAGTGAACACCTGTCGTGCCTGGCCGCGCATGACGTGCGGTCCCCAAATGGTCCCCATGACACACCGCGTTGACCTGTCGGTCTCGCCCGTTCTCGGGGCGCATACTGGGTCATGGCCCGATGGGAGTTCCCGCCCCTGCCCTCTGCGGAGGAGAGTGAGAGACGCCGACAGAGCTTGGCGCAACTGGCGGATGACTTGGTCACCGATCAACATATCGTGTCTAAGAGCGTGTTTGAGATCTTTAGGTGGTGGCGAGTGGGCGTGGTCCGGGTCGGGTGGCGGCGTGTCCGCGGGTGATGCGGCGGGTCATGGTGGTGATGGCGGCCCAGCGGATGATGGCCTCGGAGGTGGCGGGGTGGCGTTCGTGGTCGCGGGCGAGGCGTCGGTGTGCGGTGAGCCAGGCGAAGGTGCGTTCGACGGCCCAGCGTCTGGGGATGACCGCGAATCCTTTCTGATCTGCGGGTTTGCGGACGATCTCGATCGTGGTCCGCAGTGTGCGGGCCCAGTCGACGAAGGCGCCGGCGAAGCCGGCGTCGGCGAACAGGTGTCGGACACGACGAGTCGCCTTGGCCATGATCTGGCGGTGGCGCAGTTCCAGCATGAGCTTTCTGCCGCCGTCGCGGTCCTGCACACTCGCGGGCAGCACCAGCGCCACCAGCAGCAGGCCGAGGGTGTCGGTCACGATGAACCGCTTGCGGCCGTTGACCTTCTTGCCCGCGTCGTAGCCGCGGGTGTCGACACCGACGGTGTCGGAGCCCTTGACCGATTGGGAGTCCATCAACCCCGCGCTCGGCTCCGGGTCACGACCCGCTTCCTGGCGGACCATCGCGCGCAGGGCGTCGACCATGCGGAAGGTCAGCTTCTGCTGTTCCCACCTGGTGAAGTACCAGTACACCGTCTCCCACGGCGGGAAATCCACGGGCAACGCCCGCCACGCACAGCCCGTGCGCACCACATAGAGGATCGCGTCCACGATCTCCCGACGCGGATGCTTCTCGCGCCGACCACCACGCGGATGCGCCGACGGCGCCGGTAACAACGGCTCCACGACCGCCCACTCGGCATCGGACAGATCCGACGGATACCGCTGCACACGCGCCACCCCACCCACCCTGACCGACCACCCGGACAAGATCAAGCAGCCACGCCGACCAAGATCTCAAACACGCTCTAAGGTCATCTTGAAACGGTTTGCTTCCAAGGTTGGTAAAGCGCATAACCAGCTAGTCCCTTTTGACATGAAGCTTGCCCATGAGATGCAGGCTCGGGGAATCCGTGGATGCGGCAAGATTCCTCACTTCATCCGATATGCCTCTAAATCTCTTGAAGAACACTGGAAAACTACAGTAGAGGACCACCTTCCTGAGGCGATATCGGCTGCGCGTGAGAACCGCATCCTCGGTGACCACCGATTGACGACTGTTCTCAAAGACTGCATTGCTCTCCATCTTGTCCGCTCTCCGCGATTTCTTAAGATTCACAATTCGAGTGTGATGCAAGCGATGGTCGACGTGCGAGAGGAGGTGGTAACTCAATATCAAGCGGAGCTTCAGCGGGAATTCAGACGCGCGCATGGGGTTGTCGCCGCTGGCGGGGAGGCGCTAGATATGGTGGTCGATAGGTATATAGCTCCTTGGCGCGGCTACATGGACAGTGGCCTTTTGGAGCGGCAGAGTGTTGAGGAAACCTTTGAGCGGATACGCGGCACTTTTAGTAGGCTGGATCTCCAAATCCTTCGTGTCCCGGCGTTTCGCGAGTTTGTCATTGCAGACTCGCCAGCGTTTACTTACCGGTTTACGTCACAAGGCAAATTGGAATTGTGGATGGCAATCGGCGACTCGCAAGGTGCTGCGATGCCGATTGCGCGAGACTGTTACGCGGTAGTCGCCGACGAGCCGCTCTACCAAGAAGTCGAGCCGTTCTTTGTCGACTTGCTGAACTATGCGCAGATGCGGATCGCTTTTCGGCATGTCTACTACCGACCCCAGAGTGGGTTGGGCAAGTTTGTCGCTGGCGCCCTGAAGTCGCCAAGCTGAAGTATGCGACCTCCCTGGCCGCTTTCTCGCACAGGCCATCTCTAGCGCTGGGAGGGTGGTGTCAAGGGTGGAGCTTGCTCCATCGCGGAGCGACGCCGTAGGCGCCCTTGATGGCGGCCTTCCAGCGTTAGACGATTGGGGCGAGAGGAAGCATCCCCACCGCGGTTTGGGCCTGGTGCTCGTTGGGGTTGCCGCGTCGGCTGCGTGGTGCGGTGCGTTCCCGGGTCGGTGCCAGGCTGCGCCGCGCGCCCGCGCGGGCGGAGCGGAGCGGGAGCCCGCGCCGTGGCGCGATGGATGTGGACCACTGGTGGACCGGGCGGGCCAGCTCGCGCCGCGCCGCGTGGGCGGCGCGGCCTTGATCCCATAGAGGCGGGTTCAGCAGGTAGTTGCACGGTAGGGCGGGGGCTGCGGTCGTAGGGTGAGGGCATGAGCAACACCCACATGGACGAGCGCGGCGGGCTGGTTGAGACGGCTAGGGAAGTCGCGCGGCGGTTGGTGGGGCCGTTGGGGCGGCGGTGGGTGCATGTTCAGGCTGTGGGGCGGCGGGCGGAGGAGTTGCGGCCTGCGGTTGGTGGGGATGGGGATGTGTTGGTGGCTGCGGCCTGGCTGCATGACGTCGGGTATGCGCCGGAGATCGCGGTGACTCGGTTTCACCCGCTGGATGGGGCGCGATACCTGGCTGATGCTGGGTTTCCGGTGCGGGTGGTGGGGTTGGTGGCGCATCACTCGGGGGCTCGGTTTGAGGCCGCGGAGCGGGGGTTGGCGGCTGAGCTGGCGGCTTTCGAGCTGGAAGACAGTCCCGTGATGGATGCGTTAATTACGGCCGATTTGACTACGGGGCCGGATGGTCAGCGGTACACGTATTCCCAGCGGATTGACGAGATTATGAGTCGGTACCCGGCAGGGGACCCGGTGCATCGGGCTTGGCTGATGGCTCGGGATGCCCTTGAGCCTGCGGTGGCGCGGACTGAGGAGAGGATGCGGGCCGGTCAGCCTAGGTAGGGCGCTGTGCGGTCGGGATCTAGGGCGTGGTCGATGCGCAGGCGCATGGACGGGTGGATGTTGAGGGTGTCTAGGTCGGCGGAGTTGACCCAGCGGACGGCCTTGGTCTCTGTGTTGTCTTCGCGTGGGGTGCCGCCGGTCCATTCGGCTTCGAAGCACAGGGAGAACTGTTGGCGGACCTCGCCGTCGTCGTAGGCGATGACGTGGTGGGGGTTGGTGTAGGTGCCGACCAAGCGGAGGACTCGGACGTCCAGGCCGGTCTCTTCGCGGGTCTCACGGACGGCGGTGTCGGTGATGCTTTCGCCTGGGTCGTGCCCACCGCCTGGCAACGCCCACAAGTCGTTGTCGATCTTGTGGATCAGCAGGATGCGGCCTTCGGCGTCGCGGATGGCCACGGTCACTGAGGGGACGACGCTGTTCACCGGTGGGGCTGTGGGGTCGTTGAAGTAGTCGACTCGTGCCATGGTCAGCGCTCCTCTGTTGATGTTGCCCAGACGCGGTCAAAGGACTCCATGTAGTGGCGCCACATCGGGCTTTCTGGTGTGCGGCGTAGGTGGATCACCGGGTTCTGGCCGGCTAGGGAGCCGTAGGCGTGGCCGTTGACCAGGGTTTGGTCATCGAAGCGGTAGATCGAGTTGTAGAGGATGGTCGAATGGGTGCGAACCTCGACACCTGGCAGGTCAGCGACGTCGCGGAGGTAGCGGCGCATCATCTGCACTCGGCCCTCAAGACCACCGGTCGTGCCCTCTTCCACTGCGCGCTGGATGACCGCGTCTGATGTCTCGTCACCGACAACGAATCGGAATCGGACGCCGTCTTTGACCTTTGCTCGGACAATCGGAACGATGTTGTGTTGCTCCACCAGGAATTGGCCGGAGTACACCAAAACGTCCATGCTCTGGCTGACGCCCTGGATTAGCTCGGTCCAGAGCGAGTACGGGACGGAGGATCGGGACGGGTAGAGGCGGATCAGCTCGTTGGCGTCGTCCGCTGGGGTGCTGCCGTTGGTGGTCTGGGCGGCGGGGTCGGGGACGAACTTGATGGTGTCGCCGTAGGGCTCGAAGAGCTGTTCGGCGGTCCAGTTCGGGAACATCTGTTCCAGCACACGGCAATGCTCGCCGTAGGGGAGGCTGGCCAGCTCGCCCGAGACCCAGCGGTAGTACTGGGCCTTGCTGGGGTAGCGGCGGACCAGGTGGGCGTCCAGCGTGGCCGCGGCCTTGTCGTACTCGCGGCAGAAGCCGGTGTAGCCGCGTACTCGTCGCTGCCTTAGCAGGACCTTCAAAAGAATCTCTGCGTTACCCATCGTCGCCTTCCTCGACAACCCCAACGAGACGACACTAGCACAGACGCGAGACAAAACGAGACTCATGGAGTCGAAGCGGCGCGAAGCGAGACCGGGAAGGCGTCGAGAGTGGACAATTAATGGACCGAAACTGTAGTCAGCGGCCCTAGCAGGGGCCACGGACACAGTGGAGGGTCAGTGGGTATCAGCAAGGGGCATCGGTTCCCCGTCCAGTTCGCCGACGCGTTCCCGCTGGGCTTGGTCCTGGTCGGGGAGGTCTCACCGGACACGGAGTATCAGTCGCGGGAGGACAGGGCGGCGGGGCGGCCGGTGCGGCAGCGGGTGGACGAGACGACCGGGCAGCGGCAGTGGAAGGCGACGGTCACGGATCCGAGTGAGTCGAACGCCAAGCGGGCGTCGTTCGAAGTGACCTTCCTGGCGGATGTGCAGCCGGTGCCGACGACTCAGGAGGCGTTGCCGGGGATGCGCGGGGTGGAGTTGGTCGGGCTGACGGCTGAGCCTCGCGTGAGCGGGACCGGGGAGTTCAAGTACCAGTCGTACGTCTACCGGGCCACGGGGTTCGCGGAGGTCGCTTCGGTCGGTGGCACGCGTGGGGGCGCGAAGTCGGCTGGGGAGTCGTCGGGCAAGGCCGCGTAGGCCGTGGATGAGATGGCGGCGGCCTTGGTCGAGGGGCTGAACCGGAAGGGCAACCCGATGCACGTCCCGCAAGGACTGGTCGACCGGTGGCAGAACGCATACCACCACTACGGGCAGGCTTCGGCGGCGGTGGCTTCGCAGCCTCCTGGTCACGTTGGGGCAGCGCTGAACATGGCGAAGTCGTCATGGTCGGTGGCTCAGGCCTGGCGGGAGATCGCGTTGGTGTCGGGGTTGCCCTGGTGGTTGGTGGCAAGTCTGGACACGGCTGCGCAGTCGTTCGAGTTTCAGGCGCGTGACTGGCAGGCCCGGGCGAACACCGGTGTCGATGCGGGCCGCGGGGCTCCTCGGGTGCGTCGTGGTGGGAGCAGGTGATCTGCGGTGGCGGACAGGCTGCGGTTGTCGGTGCGAACGCTGAGGGACGCGCATGTGGCGTTGGTGGCCGTGCGGCCGGTGGTGTCGGATCCGCCGTTGGATTGGCGGTCGTACTACTACCGGAGTGCGACGGTGTACCGAGAGGTTGCCGCGACGGACCCGGATCACGCGAATGAGGCGCTGTACTGGGCTGAACGGGAGCACGAGAAGGCTCAGCGGCCGTTGGACAAGATCCCGACCGATGTCGTGGACTCGGGGCCTGTGGGGCGGGTTCGGCTGCACAGCCTGGACGCGCTCTGTCAGGACCTTGACGGGACGCTTCCGCCTCGTGGTGGGCGGTCGGCGGCCTATCACCTCGCGTGTGCGGAGCTGTTCGCGGTGGTGTCGGAGATCGATCGGTTCAATCATCACCAGGCCCGGTACTACGCGGACAAGAGTCGGCGGGATGCGCGGGAGGCCAAAGCATGAGAAGGGTTCTGGTGGCTTGGGCCTCTGGGTACGTGGGAGCGAGCGTGTACCGGCGGTGGCGGCGGTGGGGCCATCACCGCCGTGCGCGTGACCGGTTCATGAGCCCGCCGGAGACGTGGACCGATGAGGATCATGCGGACTACTCGCGGTATTGCCGGAGATGGGACCGGGTAAGGGGTGCTCGGGACCTGGTTCGTGGGCTGGTGACTCGGCTTACGTTCGGCATCTATGAGCCGGAGGAGTTGGATAACTAAGTCCATATAGGACAGATGAACCGCGCGGGGTCGTGCGGCGATGGCGCGCGCGTTCGTTGAGATGTACGAAAACTTAGGTCACAGAAGCGGATTCTGGTTTGGCGGCCTTCTCCGCTTCTGTGCCTGTCCACTCGGGGAGTAGACGTGGCAAGGGTAGAACAGTGCTCGGGTGCCTCGGCAAGGGGGCTCACCCGAATGCGGTGCGAGAAATGCAAGCGGTTTGCACGGCTGTTGCCCGGTGACACCGACTGTGCAGCGTGCATGGGTGTGTTGGCACTGGAGTTCAGCAGCGTTGATCATCCCACTCATGCGGTTGTGCGGGGTGGTTGGTGATGGGGAACAGCAGGTGGGTTGATCCCGCCCCTCTGGAGGTGGCGCGGCCTAGGTTGCCGTGGTGGACCATGCTCCCGCGTTGGGTGAAGCTGGTTCTGCTGCCGTTGGCGCTGGCTGTGGTGGTGGTGTGGGTGTTGGCGAAGGTCGTGCGGGTGGTGTGGTTCTACCCGGTCTCGGTGGCTCTTGGCCTGGTCACTCTGCTGCTGCGCGCGTGGGCTGGGCCGTGGGTGTTTGGGGCGGTCGTGGCAGCGGCTGCGGTGGTCTTGTTCGTGTGGTGGTGGCGCGACAAGACCACGTTCGATGTGTGGTTGCGTTGGCCGCGTACGGAGTTCCGGCGGGTGGCGGTGTACGCGTACCAGTGGCGGACCGTCGTACGCCTGTCGAGCCTGACCGCGTCGGCGAAGGGCCGCGAGTACCTGCCCCGGTTGCGGCGGACCCGCTCGGAGGGGTGGCGGGACCGTGTCCGGGTCAGGATGGTCAAGGGCCAGGCCCCGGAGCAGTGGGAGGCACGTGCCTCCGGCCTGGCGCACGCGTTCGGGTCGCAGTCGTGTCGAGTGCGGGTGATCCGGCCCGGGGTGATCGAGCTGGACTTGGTGCACTCCAACCCGCTGGCCTCCGCCGTGGCGCTGCCTGCGATGGGCTCTGAATCCGCGGTGGATCTGCGGCGGGTGGTCGTGGGCCGTACCGAGACCGGTAAGCCGTGGCGGCTGCGGCTGCTGGGCAATCACCTGCTCACCGTGGGGGTGTCCGGTGCGGGTAAGGGTTCGCTGTTGTGGTCGGTGGTCTGGGCGTTGGCGCCGCTGGTGAAGGCGGGGGCGGTGCGTCTGGTGGGTATCGATCCCAAGGGCGGTATGGAGCTGGGCCAGGTACCGGAGATCTTCGATCGGGTCGTCTACGACAACGGCGAAGCCGCGGTGACCCTCCTGGAGGAGGTAGCCGCTGACGTGCGGAAACGTGCTGCGACGTATCGGGGTGTGCGGCGGCTGTGGGCCAGGGAGACGGGAGAGCCGTTCACACTCTTGGTCGTCGATGAGCTGGCCGATTTGATCGCGTATCAGACCGACAAGCGTTTGCGGGAGCGGGCTCAGGCCGCGTTGCAGACGATCACCTCCCAGGGTCGCGCGCCTGGCTTTGGTGTCCTGGCGTTCGTGCAGGACCCGCGTAAGGAGGTCGTGCCGTTCCGGAACCTGTTCCCCACCCGCGTCGCGATGCGGCTGGATGAGGCGGTGCAGGTGGACATGGTCCTCGGGGACGGACTGCGGGCGCGGGGCGCGAACGCGCATGAGATCAGCGAATCCACCCCGGGCGTTGCGTGGATCAAAGTGGACGGACACCGCGATCCCGTTCGGGCACGGGCGTTCCACGTCACCGACACGAACTTGGTGGAGCTGCGGCACTACATCACCGGGGGTTCGGCGATCATCGTCCCGTTCCCCGATGCTGGACCGCATGAGGGGGCGGCGGCATGAGCGACACCGTTGCCCAACTCCCCACCCGAGGCCCCCTCTCGACCGACGTCGTGCGGGCGACCGCCGAACAGCACGGGGTCTGTGTCCGGCCGTTCACGATGGAGGTCACCGACTCCGATACCGGGGCGGTGAAGTACATCGGTGTTCCCTGTGGTTCCACAGTGGAATCGGTGTGTCTGCCGTGTGCGCGGAAGGCTCGGGCGCTGCGGATGGTGCAGTGCCGCGAAGGGTGGCACCTCACCGAGGAACCCGCCACAGCTACGAGCAAGCCGACCCGGGATCACCGCGCGCTGGTGGAGCTGCGCGCGGACCTGGTGGCGGCCTACCGGGACGCGGTGGGAGCGGACGCGGACGACCTACGGGAGGAGATCCGCTCCGTCGACGCAGAGCTACACGACCTCGGCGTCCGGGGACGGCTGCCCAACCCCGACGGGCCTGCCAAGCGGCCTCCTGTTCGGTCGACGAAGCGGCGGCAGGACGCGCCGAACCTGCCTCGGCGGCGGGTGGAGAAACGCACCCTCGGACGTGAGTTCGCGGGCCGGTTTCGGCCGTCCATGTTCGTGACCCTGACCTGCGACACCTACGGGCCAGTTCGGGCCGATGGGTCCCCGGTCGACCCCGGCCGCTACGACTACCGGCGGGCAGCACGGGACGCGGTGCACTTCGCCTCCCTGGTCGACCGGTGGTGGCAGAACCTGCGCCGCGTCGTCGGCTGGGACGTCCAGTACTTCGCCACCGTCGAACCCCAACGCCGGGCAGCGCCGCACCTGCACACCGCAGTCCGCGGTTCCATCCCACACGAAGTGATCCGGCAGGTCACGGCAGCCACCTACCTACAGGTGTGGTGGCCTCCCCACGACGAGATGGTCTACGGCGACGGCCGGATGCCGGTGTGGGACGGGGAACGATTCGTCGACCCGGAAACCCGGCAGCCGCTCATGGCCTGGGCCGACGCCGTGGACCTGGTGGACGCACCCGCACACGTCGCGACCTTCGGGGCACAGGTGCACTCCAAGGGCATCCTGGGCGGCTCGGACGAAGCGGGGCGGCATATCGGGTACCTGACCAAGTACCTCACCAAGTCCACCGGGGAAGTGATCTCGGCGGACACCAACTCGCAGCGGGACCACCATGACCGGCTCCACGCAGAGCTGTCGGTGACGCCCTGCTCGCCGCGCTGCGCGGTGTGGCTGCTCTACGGGGTGCAGCCCATGGGCGCGACCAGCCGGACCACTCCCGGGCACTGCAAGGGCCGGGCACACCGCCGCACCACCCTGGGCCTGCCCGGTCGACGCGTCCTGGTCTCGCGGAAGTGGTCCAGCAAGACACTCACCCAACACAAGGCAGACCGGGCGGCGTTCGTGGCGGAGACCTTGGCTGCGGTGGGCATCGTCAAACCGACTCGGGATAAGTCGGCGTTGGTGTGGCGCAAGCTCGCGCCTGGCGACCGCAGTGCACCGCCCCGGGATCACCTCGTCATGCGCGCCATCGCGGAACGGGTGACATGGCGGGCTGAGTATGAGCGGGCGTTGTTGGTGGCCCAGGGGCCTCCTGGCGGCGCCGGTATTTCAGCAACTGACTCGATGGCTGCGTGACCTGGGGGAATGGTGAGTGATCGACTGATTGATGGGCGCTGGTACACCACGGAGCAACTGGCGGAGTTGCTGCACGTGGACGCGTCGACGGTGAGGAGGTGGCGGACGTTGCGGCCGTTCCAAGGGCCTGCGTTCGTGCGGGTGTCGGACCGGGTAGTCATGTACTCGGTGCACGACGTCGAGGCGTGGTTGCGGACTCGGCGGGTCGATCCCGGGGAGGTGGCGGCCTGATGGCTGACCGGGTGGAACTGCCGATCGGGGTTGCGGTCAGGGGGAACATCGAGCATCGGCCGGAGCGGGCGAGTCCGTTCAAGGCTCGGGTGCGGTGGATCAACCCGGCAACCAAGAAGCGAGAGTCGGTCTCGGAGTCCTTCGCGACGGAGGATGAGGCCAAGGCGTGGATCAGCTCGATGGACAACGCTGCTGCGCGGGGCCTGTCGCCACAGCAAGCGGTGGTGTCGTTGGCGGAGTATGGCGACGCGAACATGGAGCTTGCGTTGCGGGGGTTGGAACTCAAGACGCGTGATCCGTACATGGCGGGGTGGCGGAAGCGGGTTGTGCCGACGTTGGGGCACATTCCGGTTGCCATGGTGACGAATGGGGCGGCGGACAGGGCGGTGATGGGGTGGATCGCGGATGAGTGCAGTCGGTCCACGGTGAAGAACTCGTTGGCTGTGCTGGTGCGGGTGATGGAGCAGGCGAAGCGTGACGGGATCGTGGATCGGAACCCGGCACAGGTGCGGGGGTGGCAGCAGGTCTTCCGCCAGGCGGAGGATGAGCTTGACGACCCGCGTTCGTTGGCGTTGCCGAGTTGGGATGTGTTGACGCGGCTCGCGGATGCGTTGGTGGCGAAGTCGGCCGGTGAGTTCGAGGGGTGGGGCGACGTCATCAAGTTCATGGGGTGCACGGCAGCGCGTATCGGGGAGGCGTCGGGGTGTCGGGTGAAGGACATCGACACGAAGTCGTGGATCTGGAATGTGCGGCGGCAGACGACTCCGGGGCCTGGTGGGTTGGCGGATAGGGGCACGAAGAGCAAGCGGGCGCGGGATGTGCCGGTCATTGTCGAGATTCGGGACATGATCGAGCGGCGGATTTCGGAGCTGGATCGCGATCCGGAAGCAAGGCTGTTCACAGGTCCGCGGGGCGGTCGGATCACGACTGCTGTGCTGCGGGATGCCACGCATTGGGATGAGGTGGTGAGCGACCTTGGCTATGAGCACTTGCGTAGGCATGACCTACGCCACACGGGGATCACGTGGTTGGCCGATGCCGGTGTCCCGGTGCACGTCCTGCGGGTGATCGCGGGGCACGGGTCGCTGACCACGACTCAGCGGTACATCCACCCGGACAAGCAGTCGATCACGAACGCGGGTGATCTCCTGTCGGTGCACCTGCACGCGCCTCGGACGCCTCGGTTGAGGGTGGTCTAGTGAGATGGCGTGAGAAGTGGTCCCCAAATGGTCCCCAAGACCGTCCGAAGTGGATCTGAGCATGATCGACATCGAGGACACGAAGAACGCCCCTCACCTGCGGAAACTCGCTGGTGAGGGGCGTTGCTTCGACCGTCGGGCTGACAGGATTCGAACCTGCGACCCCTTGACCCCCAGTCAAGTGCGCTACCAAACTGCGCCACAGCCCGGCCGCATCTCGCTCTCGCGAGGTGCTCGGGAAGCTTAGCGTACGGGTTGGTGGGGGGTTGGTGGGGGTGCTGTTGTCGTGGTGGGGAGGGTGGCTTCCAGCTTGAAGCCGCCGTCGGGGGTTGGGGTGGCTTGGCAGGTTCCGCCTGCGTTGTGGGTTCTTTCTGTTAGGCCGGGGAGGCCTGCTCCTCCGGGTTGGGGTGTTGTCGGGTGGGTTGCGGGGCCGTTGATGATGGTGACGGTGATCTTGTCTTTGGTGGGGGTCAGGGTGATCTCCACCGGGGCGCCCGGGGAGTGTTTGATGGCGTTGGTCAGGCCTTCCTGGATCACCCGGTAGATCGCTCGGCTGATGGTCGGGGTCGTGCTGATTGACGGTGTGTCCGCTCGTACGTCCAGGCCCGCGGCGCGGGCTCTGGTGATGAGGGTGGGTAGGTCCGCCAAGCCCTCCGCGGTGGGGGTGCCGTGGTTGAGCAGGCCCAGGGCCGCACGCATCTCGTCCAGCGAGTGCTTGGCCAGTTCGCGCAGGTGGTTGGCGGTTTGGACGGTTGTGGGATCCGTTGATGTGGCGGCCAGGGCGGCGGCTTGGACGGCTATCAGGGTCGTGTTGTGGCCTACGGCGTCGTGGATTTCTCGGGCTATGCGGGTTCGTTCCTCCGCCCGCGCCTGGTCCAGGCGGGCGGCCAGTTCGGCTCGGCGGGCCCGTTCCAGTTCGGTGAGGCTGGTGGTGAGTTCGCGGCGCAGGCGGACGAGGACGCCCATGGCGGCCGGGACGCCCGCGAAGGCCAGGGTGATGGCCAGGCTCAGCACGCGATCGGCGATGGGGTCGGAGGTGGCCAGTTGCAAGGGCGCGGCCGCGCACAGGTTGGCCACCGTTGCCCAGGCCACGGCGTGGCGGACACGGGTCGAGGTGCGGCCGACCCGGTAGAGGGCCACGCCCGTCGGGGGCCATCCCAAACCGCCCGAGACGGCGGGGAGGCAGGCGATCAGGGTGAGTCGGGGGTATTTCAGGCGCAGTGGCAGCAGCAGGCAGGCGACTACGGCGGCGGGGAAGGCGAAGCTGTAGCCGGTGGGGTGGGACAGCAGTACGGCGCCCAGGCACAGGCCCACCGTGACGGCCTCGACGGCGATGACGCGGGCTCGGGCCCGCGGCCGGGGGAGCGCCTCGGTGTCCGCGCGCGGAGCGGGGAGGCTCAGTGGCGCGAGGGCCGCGTCTTGGACGTCCACATCGACCTCCGTTCGGGCTTACGGGGAGGGCGCCACGCCGTGCAGGAGCAGGGCCGCCTGGACGCGGTTCTGCACGCCCAGCTTCGTCAACACCGTCGACACGTAGCTCTTCACCGTCGCCTCGGTCAGGCCGAGGACCTCGGCGATCCCCGCGTTCGGGCGGCCGTCCGCCAGCAGCTCCAGCACCTGCCGCTCCCGCACGCTCAGCGACTCGACCGCCCGCCCCCGCCCCAGACCGGCGCTCACGCCGCGCAGCTTCGGCAGCAGGCGGGCCGTGATGCGCGGGTCCAGCACCGCCCCGCCCGCGGCCAGGTCGACGACGGCGTGCACGAGGGTGGCTGGCTCGGCGTCCTTCAGCAGGAACCCCTGCGCGCCGAACTCCAGGGCCCTGGCGACGTAGTCGTCCAGGTCGAAGGTGGTCAGGACGGCTGTCACCGGGGGTGACGGCAGGGCGCTGACCATCCGCAGGGCGCTGAGGCCGTCCAAGCCGGGCATCTGGACGTCGAGCAGCAGCACGTCCGGGCGGTGGCGGCGGACGGCCTCGATCGCGGTGGACCCGTCGCCCGCCTCGGCGACCACCTCGACTCTGCCGTCGGTTTCCAGGAGGACGCGCAAACCGTGGCGGAGGAGCGGTTCATCGTCGGCGAGGACGACGCGCACGGCCATGTTCACCTCCCGTGTCCAGGGCGCCGTTCAGCCTAGCCCTGACCGGGTCGTGTGCATGACGGAAAGGAACTTTCCGTGGCCAATCCCCGGTATGGGGGAACCGAATCGGTGCCAGTACGCGCTTTGTCGATTTCCCGTCACCTGATCAGCGGATACCCGACTCGATAGGTCAGTCCAGGTCGCGGAGACGATCGGCCAGATCGCGAGCGCCCGCTTTCTCCGCCAGCGCGGCCAGGTCCGCGACCGTCGAGATGTCCAATTCCAACTGCCGCCCGATGCGGCTTATCAGCGCCGTCAGGTGCGCGGTGTCCACCCGCCCCGCGCCGATGACGTACGTGACCACCCGGTCCAGCAGCGCCTGCCTGCGCGGCCGCTCGGCCGCGCACCACAGGCGGAACACCGAGCTCCCGTGCACCACGAACGACCCCAGCCGGTGCAGCGGGAACCCACCCTGGCCGACGCCCGACTCGGGCACCGCCACCGTCATCAGCCCCGCCGCCGACCGCGTGAGGTGGTACGGGCCGACGTCCTTCTCGTCGAGCCAGGCGCGCGTGCGCTCCTCCTCGCCGCGGGTGTCCACGACGCGCTCCTCGTTCTCCAGCGCGAGCAGCACGTCCGGGGTGGACTCCAGGATGCCGGTCAGGTCCCAGTCGACCTCGGCCGACGCCTGCCCGTACGCCAGGTACCGCACCCGCCCACCCGCTTCCACCGCGCGCACGACGCGCAGCGGCAGCAGAACCTGCTCTTGGCCCAGCAGCCGCGGGTTCTCGATTCGCGCGGGGAGGTTGAACCGGTCCCGCTGCGGGTTGCCCGCCAGCGCCGTCAGCGCACCCGGGTCGAAGCCGCGCACCGAGAACAGCACCCGGAACCACCGCGCGTCGTCTTCCAGCTCTTTGTGCGCGGGCAGCATCGAGACCTTGCGCGCGTCGTAGTAGGCGCGGGTCAGCGGACGGGACCGGAACGCGTCGAAGTACAGCTTGCGGCGGTCGTCCACCAGCCGCACGTACCGCCTGCCGTCGGCGACCGACCGCTTCCCCAGGTCGGTCAGCGCCCAGTGCCCGTCCACCAGCCGCACGTGGTTGATCAGCGCCAGGAACCGCAGCGCGCGGTCCACCAGCACCTCGTCGAGCGCGTAGAACCCGGCCAGGTCCGCGGTGGTGGTGAGGCCGCCCTCGGCGATGCCGCGCTCGAGGAACCGGTCGATCAGCTCGTAGTCCTCCGCGACGGTGACCGTGGCCGAGATGGTCACGCACCAGACCGGCAGCATCAGGCCGATGAGCCGGGTCGGCGTCATGCCCTGGCCGTAGGCGGCGTCCTCCAGGGCCCGCTGCTCCGGGTAGCCGAAGAGCTTCATCACGCGATCCCGGCGTCTAGCGCGCGGTGGTTGAGCAGGTCGTCCGAGGTCAGGTGGTCGCCGCACGCGGCCAGGTGCTCGCGCAGCGCCAGCGCCAGCCGCCGGAACCCGGGGTCGTCGGCGGCGACCAGGGTGGACAGGTCGCCGACCATGACGAGCTGCCGCCGCACCCTGGTCAGCGCGACGTTCAGGTGCCGCAGCTCGCTCAACGACCCGACCCCGCCCTGCGGGTTGCTGCGGGTGAACCCGTAGAGGATGACGTCCCGCTCGCCGCCCTGGAAGGAGTCGACCGAGCCGACGTTGCGCCGCACCGCGTGCTCGTCGCCGATCAGCTCGACCAGCCGCGCCGACACCGCCTTGAGCTGGGCGACGTACGGCACGATGACCGCCCACTCGCGCCCCAGCCGCGCGTAGTGCGCGGCCAGCCTGCACAGCACCTCGGCCTCCACGGCGTTGATGTACCCGGCCGCGTCCCCCGACCGCCGCTCGAACCGCCGCGGCAGGTCGCTGGTGTCGACGAAGGCGAACGCGCTGCGGAACACGGTGTCCTCGTGCGGCACCTCCGCCGCGGTGCGCAGCGCGCCCCGGTAGAAGGCGCCGGAGATGAACTCGGCGACGACCGGCGGCATCCGCCGCTGCCAGGTCAGCGGTACCACGTTGGACGCGGGCAGCCGGTCGACGAGCCGCTCCAGCGCGCTGTGCGTCAACAGGTCCAGCACCGCCGGGTCCGGCACCAGCTCACCCCACCGCGCCACCTCGGCGTCCGGGTACGGCGGCAGCTGCCGGTGGTCGCCGACGAGCACTGCCCGCCGGGCCCGGACCAGCGGCACCAGCGCGTCGGCGACGCCGATCTGCCCGGCCTCGTCCACCACCGCCAGCTCGAAGTCCACATCGGACAGCTCCACCCTGGACGCGGTGCCGGCCGTGGTCGCGGCGATCACGTCGGCGTAGCGCACCAGCTCGGGGTGCAGCCGCTCGGTCGACCCGGACACCTCCGCGCGCCACCGCGCCAACAGGTCCGCCTGCGCGCGCAGCACCGGTCCGCGCCGCCGCAGCCAGGCCAGCAGCAGCCCCAGGTCCCGGCCGAGGGCCTGGTCGTCGACGTCGCCGCGCACCTCCGGCGGCACCTGCACGCCGCCGACCGCCGCGCGGGCCGACGCGGCGGCCTCCAGCGCCCGCGCGCGAGCCCGGTCGATGCCGTGCGCACCGGCCTCGACCCGCGCGATCGCCTCCAGCACGACCGGCAGGCCCTTGGTGGTGACCTCCAGCTCGTGCTCGGCCCGCCGCGACTCGGCCACCGCCTTGTCGTGCTCGCGGCGCAGGTCGTCGACGGCCGACTGGAGCCGCGCCAGCCTGCGTGCGCGGAACAGCGGGAACCCGCCGCCCGCGACCAGGTTGTCGATCTTCTTCTGCCACCTGTCGAGCTTGCGGCGGCCCGTCTCGCAGGTCGCGCGCCAGGTGTCCACCACGGCCTGCAGGGGACCGCCCGCCGTCCGCCGGGTCTCCGCGAGGGCGGACTCGGCCTGGCCGTGGGCGTCGATCGCCTGGCTCAGCGCGGCTGTCGCGTCGGCCACTACGCGCGTCCAGCCGTCGAGGGCGCTCGGGTCGCCGTAGTTGGCCAGGGTGTGCTCGGTGGTCTCGAGAATACTCGCGCGCAGTTCCTCGGCCCGCCGTTCCAGCAGGTACGGACGGCCCGCCTCGGTCACCACGCCCTCGTTGCCGACGCGGATGACGGTGAGGTCGTCGGGCAGCCTGCCCAGGATGTTGTCGACCGCGCGGTTGGTGCGCGCGGTGACCAGCACCCGGCCCGGCGGCCGCGCCGCGCCGTCGCCGAGCGCCACCGCCCGGGCGATCTGGCTGATCACACGGGTCTTGCCGGTACCGGGCGGGCCCAGGACCAGGAGCACGTCCGGCACGGCCAAGGCGCGGCGGAAGGCATCGAGCTGGTCGTCGTCGAGGGGTGCGGTGGGCGCGTCCGGGGGCGGGGACATCGGTCCGACCTGGTGGTCGACCAAGACGCGGAGCAGGTGGGGGTTGTGTGCGCGGCCCTCGCGCAGCAGCTTGACGGCGCCGCGCTGCCGGTTGAACACCGCCGAGTCGAGCGAGTCCTCCAGCGCGCCCGTGCCGTTGACCGCGACGGGCTCGTCGAAGCGGACCGCCACCGACCGGCCGCACACCCGGGTCACCTGGCCGCGCTGCTCGGTCGCGCCGCGGACCCGCACGTAGGTGTCCTCGCGCGGACCGCGGTCGCCGACGAGCTCGAACTCGTACACCCGCCCGCGCTCGTCGACCGGGCGGGCGCACCGGTACGGGTAGGGGGCGGCGCGGCGCGCGTCGTCGGTGGTGACGCGCTGGGCCGCGTCGATGGTGTGGTGGAGGTCGTCGAGGAACCTGGTGTGCGCGTTGGCCTGCGGTTGAGCGGGTTCCCGGGCCGCCGAGACGCGCTCGTCGCCGAGCCGCTGCCAGTGCGCGCGGATCGCGTCCCAGTGCGAGATCGCCTCCACGGGCAGGCGCCGCTCGTCGGGGACGAACTGCCACAGCGGGGTCCGCACGAGCAGGCACGAGCGGACCAGGCGGTGGTGGTCGTCGAGCCGGATGGGCTGCACGGAGCCGACGAGGAAGCCGCGTCCGCTGCGCGCCGGGTGCAGGACCAGCACGTAGGCGCCGGTGTAGAGCCGGACGTCCGGGTCTTGGCCGGGGTAGCGGGGCTCGTGCACGGTGGCGGGCACGCCGTCGCGGAGCGCGGCGAGGTCGGTGGCGATCTGGTCGAGACCGGCGGGCAGCCGCGGGTGGTCCTCGGCGAGCTGGCGCAGCCGCAGCAGGGTGGTGTCGTGCGGGGCCAGGTGCAGCGGTGTGGGCAGGTCGACGACGCGGATCGGCACGGTTCCCCCTCAGCGCCGACCGGCGGGCGGCCGGGGGTGGTCGGTGTGCCGGGTGTCGTGCTTGGTCATGCCTGTGAGTGACACACGTTCGGTGGGTCTGCGTTGGTCGTCCGCGGTGCGCCGGTCCGCGGCGTCGGCGGAGCCCGGGATGACCGGGCCGACGCCCATCCCGTGCAGGTCGGGCCCGTGCGCCTGGTGGCAGCCGGGCCCGCTCGAGGCCTGGTCGCCTGGCCAGGTCCGAGCCCCGTCGCGCTGTGTCATATGTGTCACTCAGGGTAGTTGAGTTCTCGCCGACAGGGTACCTCGAACCGGGTGGGTGGCTACCGGCCTTCCCAGCGGGGGGACCGCTTCTCCGCGAACGCGCGCGGACCCTCGACGGCGTCGGTGCTGTCCCGCCTGCGGTGCTCCCAGGGGTAGTCGGCGGCGAACGCCTCGTCGAGGGGCAGGTGCGCGGACGCGCGGGCCGCCTGCTTCATGGCCCGGACCGAGAGCGGGGCGCAGGCGAGGACGTCGTCGACCCAGGTCCGCACGCACTCGTCGAGCCGATCCGCGGGCACGACCTCGTTGACCAGGCCCAGCTCGTAGGCGCGCTGGGCGCTCATTCGGCGACCGGTGATCAGGTGGCCGAGCGCGACCCGGGACGGGATCTGGCGGGTGAGGCGGAAGACGCCGCCCGCACCCGCCATCAGCCCCAGGCGGGCCTCGGGCAGCCCGAAGGTGGCGCGGTCGCTGGCGATGATCAGGTCACAGGCCAGGGCCAGCTCGAAGCCGCCGCCGAGCGCGTAGCCGTCGACCCGCGCGATGACGGGCTTGGCGAAGTCGAACCGCTCGGTCAGCCGCGGCCAGCCCGGTTTGCCGCGGCTGCCGAAGCTGGACGTGCCCGCCTTGCCCGCGCGGTTGCGGCTGTCGAGCTCCTTGAGGTCCTGGCCGACGGAGAAGGCGCGGTCGCCCGCGCCGGTCAGCACGACGACCCAGACGTCGTCGTCGGCGTCGAGGTCGTCCCAGACGTCGGCCAGCTCGGCGTGCGTCCGCAGGTCCATCGCGTTGAGCACCTCGGGCCGATCCAGCGTCACCGTCGCGACGCGGTCCTGCTTGACGCACCGCACCCGCGGCTCCATCCGCCACCCCCTGTCCCGTCCCGGCGAGTCTAGGGGTCAACTGACCGGGTGATCCTTGGCCACGGCTCGCGCGCGGCGCCTTACGTTGGCGGCAATGGAACCGGCCCGGGGAGCGACGATGATGGACGCGGAACTGGTCACCAGCTCGGACGACGACAACTTCGGCACCTACCACTTCCCGGCCAAGCCGAGCCCGGGGGAGATCGTCCTGGTGAGCGGCGCCCGGTGGGAGGTGGACCGGGTGGAGTGGGCGATCCGGCACGTGGAGCCGGTGGCGGGCGACCACCTGACCGAGGACCAGTTGGTGGAGCGCACCTTCCACGCGCGGGTCTACATCCGCCACGCCTAATTGCGTTGAGCCGGTTGCGGGCGGCTCAGCACAATGCGGTGCGTGAACAAGAGACCGGAGCGCGAGGTGCGCGCTTTCCACGACTCGGAACGGATCCGGGTCTACCAGGCGTATCCCGCGCCTATCGCGGACGCGGCCCTGGCGGCGGGGACGTTCGTGCCGCCGTTCAAGCGCGAGCGGATGACGTGGATCAAGCCGTCGTTCCTGTGGATGGCGTACCGCTGCGGGTACGCGCGGAAGGTGGACCAGGAACGGGTCCTGGCCGTGGACATTTCCCCGGTCGGATTCCACTGGGCGCTGGGACACGCCGCGCTGAGCCATTTCCGGGCGGGCTTCCACGCCGACCACGATGAGTGGCAGGCGGGGGTGGAGCGGTCCCCGGTGCGGATCCAGTGGGACCCGGAGCGGAACCTGGCCCACGGGCCGTTGGCGCACCGGTCCATCCAGATCGGGTTGAGCGCGGAAGCCGTGCGCCGGTACGTGGACGAGTGGATCGTGGGGCTGACCGACGTGACCGCGACGATGCGCGCGGTCGGGGAACACGCGGCGGCGGGGCGCGTGGCGGAGGCGACGGCGTTGCTGCCGGAGGAGCGCCCGTACCCGCTGCCGGAGGACCTGGCGAGCCGGGTGAACGCCAGTCGGTGAACTGGGCCGTGCGCGGTGGTCACCCGGCCGCGCCGCAGAGGGCGGTGGTGACGAGTTCGCGCTCGGCGCGCTCGATCCGGCCCATGGCAAGGGGGTCGCCGGGGTCCACGGCGCCCAGGGTCGTGGAGATCTCGACCCGGGTCCCGGCTTCGGGGGAGCCGAACATGTCCGTCAGGTAGCCCTGGACGCCCCCGGTGTGGCCGATCGCGGTGCAGTGCGGGGTCAGTCGGTTCACCTCCAGGCCCAGGCCGTAGCCCGGGGCGAGGCGGGTGTCCCGCATCTGGGCGAGCAGGTCCGGCGGGAGCAGGGCGCCGCCGAGGAGGGCCGCGATGAACGCGTCGAGGTCGCGGGTCGTGGAGATGAGTTCGCCCGCTGCCCCGAAGTGGGAGGGGTTCTGCCGGGAGACATCCGTGGTGATCGTTGTCCCATTGTCCTCGTAGGACTGGTATCCGTGCGCGTGCGGGCCGGGGATGTCGAGGTCGGTGCCCGGCAGGCTCGTGTCGACCATGCCCAGCGGGGTGAGGATCCGCTGCCGGACCTGTGCGGCGTAAGGGGTCCCGGTGACCCGCTCGATGAGCATGCCCAACAGGAGGTAGTTGGTGTTCGAGTACGACCACGCCGTGCCCGGCTCGAAGCGGGCGGGCTTGGCCAGGGCGAAACGGACCAGCGCTTCCGGTTCGCGGGTGCGCAGGCGGTCGGTCTCCCATGCCGCGCCGAAGATGGGGATGCCGGGCTCGCCGGTGCCGTTCGGGAGGAACTCGCCGGTGAAGTTGAAGATCCCGCTGGTGTGTTGCAGCAGCGTGCGGATCGTGGCGCGGTCGTCGAGAGCCAGCTCCGGCAAGTGGCGGTGGACCGGGGCGTCGAGGTCGACCTTGCCTTCGCGCGCCAACTGGAGCACCACCGTGGCGACGAAGGTCTTGGTGATGCTGCCCGCGCGGAACAAGCCGCCGGTCGGCGGTCTCCCGGGCCCGCCCAACTCGGCCACGCCCACGCTCGCCGTCCAGTCGCCGCCGTTGTTGTGCGCGCGTAGTTGCACGCCCGCGACGCCGGTTCTCAGCAGCGCTGTCATGGCCCGGTAGAGGGATTGGTGCCTGGGGGAGGGGATGGACGACGCGGCTGCGGGCACGGTCAGGGCGATGGCCAAGGTGATGGCGGTGACACGTCTTCGATTCAGCTGGATCACTCCCCGTTCCACCGGTCGGGTGATCTGGGCCGGATTCCGGTATCGCCGCGCGTCCGCCGATCGATAGGCAGACAAGGGGAATCCGGGGGCGGAGGTCTTCTTAGATGGCCGAACGGCGGACAGCCGGGCAAGCGGTGGACCAGGGGATGCGGGGGAGGGTCGACTCGATCAGGCGGGACGGGACGTGGATCGACGCCTACGACCTGCCCGAGCCCGCGGACACCCCGTTGATCGAGGTCGTTGAGCTGGACGGGTGACAAAGCGGCCCCCGGAACCGTTCCTGGTGTTCCGGGGGCCGAACTCAGTACCGCACAAGGCTTTTCGGGCCGGGTCGCGTGGTCTCGGCTCGTCGTGAGGTGTGCCGCTCAGGCCCCGAACGGCGCCGGGTGCTCGACGTGCCGCGTCCGACCGCGCCGCGGCGGTTTCTCAACGCTCGGTCTCATAGCAGTACGACCTCTCGCATGGTGTCGTTGGTTTGCACGAGGACCTTCGCGCCTTCCTCCTTGATGCTGCGGTAGACGAAGTCCCCGTAGCCGACCAGGCGGCGCAGCGCCTCGGTGAGGCTGACGCCCTCGCGCTCGATCACCGCCTCCAGGGCGCGCACCATGTCCGGGGTGATGGCGACGTTGATGCGCTTGGGGTCCTGGCGGGCGGGCTGGGCCTTGCCGTCCGGAGTGGACTCGGCCTCGGCTCCGGTGTTCGCGGGAGATTTCATACGGTGGCACGCTCCCCTGGCGCGCACGGGCGACCCTGGGCCCGTGCGTCGGTGGCGCGGACGACCGCGGTTGCCCCCACGGTCGCCCACTGTTGCGGTGACGACTACGTGTCCAGCCTACCGCCGGAGCCGTAGCTTTTCAACACGCGTGGCCCATCTGGATGGTGTCATCTGACCACATTACTCCCACGCTTGTGCTGTATCACGCGTGTACGCAACGTGGTCGGATCCTGGTATCTTGGTAGCGCGAAGTCCTGCGGGGCTTCGCGGGCGGACACTTGGCGAAAGGTGGGGCGGCGAATGCGCGAGCTCATCCACCGGCACCGGCGGACGGACTGGATCACCTGGGACGACACCTGGACCGACGGCCCCGATCCCGACGCCGAGCCGGTGCGCGACAGCCCGGTCGTGCGGCTGGACGACCGGGAGAGCGGTGATGGACGACAGGAAAGGTGACGTCCAGCAGGTGGACCGGGACACGTGGACCGACTCCGAGGAGGCCGGGGCCGGTCCGGTGGTGGACACCCACGAGCTGTTCCAGCTGCGGACCGCCGCCGAGGAGAAGCGGGAGCTGCGCGCCGCGGAGCTGGAGCGGCAGCGCCACTTCATGCGCATGCAGGTGCGGGTCATGCTCGGCGTCGGCCTGGTCTTCCTGGTCACGCTCGTGACGCTGGTGCTGGGGCTCTGGTTGCACCTGATGCCGCAGGGGGTCGCCGAGGAGCTGATGCGCATGGTCATCCCGACGGTGCTCGGCGCGGGCCTCACCATCACCGGCATGTTCTTCCGCGGGGGAGGCGGTTCTCGCCCCTGACCGGAGAACCGGGAAACCCCCGCGGCCTGCGCGCCGCGGGGGTTTCGTCACGTGTTTGTCCAGGAATTGTCCATTCCTGCCGTCGCCCGGGGAAACCCGCCACCCGGGGGCACCGCCGAATCACGCTACTCGCTGTTATGGTGATCCACGATCACCTGAAACCCGACGGTGAAATAGGGACTTGCCACCTGGCCTGGTAGCCGGGTTGGCTCTCAGGTATCACGGAAGATGGAAAAGCCACGCCCCGGCGCGGGGACGCGGCTCCTCGGTTCCCGTGTCGTGGCACGCGCGGGATCGGTCCCCCACCGCCGGGTGCGGGGCCACGCGGGTCGGTGGGAGTTGCCCCTCCCGCCGACCCGTCCTTCGTCCTGTGGCAGGACACGCACTAGGTCGCTCCGCCGCGCGAGGCCGTTACCGGCGCGGCCCACGCCGATCTCCACCGTCGCGCTCCGCAACGATACATCCTTCCGAGTGAAAGGAAGACCGGCAAATGTCCTCCATTCGAACTCCGTGCTCCGACGGGTGGTGGTCCCCTCCGAGAATTCGCGCGGTCGTTGGCGGTAAGGGTGGTGCCCGCTCGGGCTACTCGGCTACCAAAGGTAGTTGATCGCCCACCGCATGGCATTCCCCCATCCGGTGAAGACGATCACGGCGAACCGATCACTCCCGAATTCCGTGCGCGTTCCCGTCGCCGGACAAGGCGCCAACCGAATCGGTCGCGGGTGATTCACCCGCGACCGCGTATCGTCATCGAACGATCATGACGAGTAACAGTCTTGTCTGCTGCGCACCGGCTGATCCGCAGCGGCGCCGACACGGGCTACCCGCGTGGCAACGCAATGGCGTACCTAGTGGGGCGAAGGACGGACCTGCTCGGCTGCCGCCGCGTTGTCCGGGGCGGCAGGCCCAATCGCACGGCGTGCGGGTGGACGGCACCCCCGCGGTGGGCGCGATCGCCTGGTGGGGAGCCACCTCGGGCGGGTCGGGGGCCAGTGGGCACGTCGCCTACGTCGAGGAGGTGGGCAGCGGCTACGTCGTGATCTCCGAGGACAACTTCGGCGGCGAGTTCCACTGGAAGCGCCTCACCCCCGGCGGCTACTACCCGACCGCGTTCCTGCACTTCAAGGACCAGACCACCGCGCCGGGAGCGCCGATCGGCAACCTCGAGGTGACTTCGCAGAACGGGACCGGCGTCCGCTTCCGCGGCTGGGCCCGCGACCCCGACACGGACGCGCCGGTCGACGTCCACGCCTACGTGACCCCCGACCACGGCGTCCCCACCACCGCGAACCTCCAGCGCGGCGACGTTGGCGCGCACGGCTTCGACGTGACGCGCGGCGGGATCGTCGGCGGCACGTACAACGTGTGCGCGTACGCGATCAACGCGCCGGGGACGCCGGGGCAGAACACGCAGTTGGGGTGTCGGAGCATCACTCTCACGCAGAGCCCGATCGGCAACTTTGAGGCAACGTCGCAGAACGGCACAGGTGTGCGGTTCCGCGGGTGGGCGATCGACCCGGACACGAGTGCGCCGATCGAGGTCCACGCGTACGTCACCCCCGACCACGGCGTGCCGACCGTGGCGGGCCTCGATCGACCGGACGTCGGTGCCGAGAACCCGATCAGCGGAGCCGGTCACGGATTCGACGTGACGCGCAGTGGGATCGTCGAGGGCACGTACAACGCGTACGCGATCAACGCGCCGGGCACGCCCGGGCAGGACGTGTTGTTGGGGTGTCGGAGCGTCACCCTCACGCAGAGCCCGATCGGCAACCTCGAGGGAGTCCGCCAGGACGGCGCCGGTGTTCGCTTCACCGGGTGGGCGATCGACCCGGACACGAGCTCGCCCATCGCGGTGCACGCCTACGTGACGCCCAACCACGGTGTGGCGACCACCGCCGACCTCGACCGGCCGGACGTCGCTGCCGAGCACCCGCCAGCGGGAGTGCGCACGGCTTCGCCGTCACCCGCGGCGGGATCGTGCCCGGTACCTACGACGTCTGCGCCTACGGCATCAACGCACCCGGTACGCCGGGGCAGAACCGGCTCCTCGGCTGTCGGACCATCGCCCTCATCTAGCCGGTCAGACCCGGCCGCCGAAGCACCAGTTGTGGACCTCGACGCCCGCGTAGCGGTCGGCGGTGAGGGCGGTGCGCGCCGTGGCCGCGTCCGGGGCGCGGAGGAGGGTGGCGGTGCCCAGCCAGGTGGTGCCGTCGTCGGCCAGGAGGGGGCCGTGGGCGATCAGGTCGTGGTCGGCGGGCGGGGTGAGGTCGGCGGGCTCTCCCGCGCCAAGGCCGAGGACCAGGTACCGGTTGCCGCCCTCCCGCCCGCCGGGGAAGTCCCACATCGTGCGGCCCAGGGTGTTCCGCCAGCGGCGCAGCATCACGTCCCGGTAGGCGCCCGCCTGGTAGTTGGGCTCGTTCATGGCGAAGTCGTGCGCGGCGGTGGGGGTGGGCAGGTCGAGGATGTGGACGCTGCCGGTCGGGGTGTCCAGGTCGTCGGCGAGGGTCGGGCCGCGCGCGATCATCTCGGCCGCGTATCCGTCCATGTAGGACCAGTGGGCTTCCAGCAACTCTTCGCGAAGCGCCAGTGAGCCCGCGCGGTCGCGGTGGTAGCAGAAGAACTCCATGCGCGGCAGTCTGCCGCATCGGGGTCAGGCGGTGCGGGGGCCGCGGGCGGCGGCGAGGACGGTGTCGGCGAGGCGGGCCGCGTAGGAGTCGTCGAGGGCGGGGATGTCGAACAGCAGTCGGTACCACATGGGGCCGTAGACGAGGTCCACGAAGAAGTCCGGGTTCGCCCCGGTGATCTCCCCGCGCTCGGCGGCGCGGTCGATCATCGCCCGCACGACGGCGCGGCGCGGTTCGATCAACTCGGTCCACAGCCGCGCCGCGAACCGCTCGTCCTGCAGCGCCTCCACCGCCAGCGCCCGGTTGAGCTGGCCGCTCGCACCCCGCTGGGCGGCGAACGTGGCGGTCAGCAGGGTCACCAGGTCGTCGCGCAGCGAACCGGTGTCCGGGGTGGGCAGGCGCTCGGCGGCGAAGCGGCCCAGGGCGGCCAGGACCAGCTCGCCCTTGCTCCGGTACCGCCGGTAGATGGCCTGCTTGTGCACGCCGCTGCGCGCCGCGATGCCCTCGATGCTCAGCCGCCGGTAGCCCTCCTCCTCGACGAACTCGAAGGTCGCGCGCAGGATCGCCGCGTCGAGGGCGGGGTCGCGGGGGCGTCCGGGCATGGTCGTGAGCGTAGCTCCTTGACATCCGCGACGTACCGTATGGTAATTGTCAATACGCAACGTCTCATATTGAAAAGAACGGCATGGCTCGACCCGCCTTGGTGGCGGCGGCCCTGGGGTACTTCGCCTTCGGCACGATGTCGCTGGCGCTCATCGGGCTGAGCGGGCCGATGAGCGCCGAACTCCGCGTCGACCCGGCCGACATCGGACTGCTGGTCAGCGTGTTCGCGCTGACCTTCGCGGTCGCCGCGCCGGTCGCGCCGACGCTGCTCGGCGGTCTGGACCGGCGCGCCGGGCTGGTGCTGGGGCTCGCGCTGCTGACCGCGGGTGGTGTCGCCACCGCGCGCGCCCCGAACTACGGCCTGCTCGTCGGCGCTCGCGTGGTCGCTGCGCTCGGGGGAGCGGTCTACGCGCCCAACTCCTCGGCGGTCGCGTCGCTGGTCGTCCCCGAGGAGCGCCGGGCTCGGGCGCTGGCCACGGTGGGTGTTCTCCGGCATGACGGCCGCTGCCGTCCTCGGTGTGCCGCTCGCCTCGTACCTGGGGTCCCTGGTCGGTTGGCGGGCGGCGCTCGGCGGGGTCGCGGTGCCCGCAGCGGTCGCACTGCTGTTGGTGCGCGCGCTGCTGCCTCGCACGGGCCGGGGAACGCGGCCGTCCATTGTGGCCTAGTGACGTGTCGTGACCACTCCCGGTGCTGCTGCGATGGTGGTCACGACGATGTTGTTCATGACGGCGCAGTTCATCGTCTATGGAGTCGCGGGTGCGTATGTGACGGCCCGGTCCGGATCCGCGGCGGCGGTCGCCTTGGTCCTGTTCGCGTTCGGCGTGCTCGGTGTGGTTGGCAACGCGGCGGGTGCGCCTTCGTGCGAAAGGTTTGGCGGCCCCAAGACCGTAGGGGCGCCCTCAGCGGCTTTGCTGTCGCATTCGGACTCTTGTCTGTCTTGCCCGGTACGACGACGACCATCCTGGCGCTGTTCGGCTTCTGGGCGTTCTTCAGTCAGCTCTACCATGCCCCGCAGCAAGCCCGGCTGGTGGCGCTGTTACCCGAGTATCGTGTGATTCTCTTGGCGCTCAACGCTTCCAGTCTCCACACCGGTATCAGCCTCGGGAGTTTCCTCGGCAGTGCGCTCCTGTCTTCGTTCGATCCCAAGGCCCTGTCCGCGTTCGGCCTGGTTCCCGCCGCTGTGGCGGGTGTCGCGCACCTGGTCTCCGCTCGGCGGATCAACTCGAGTCACCCGCTGTGAAAGGGAAAGTCATGCGCACCAAGACCGAACTGGTCGCCGAGTACCTGGAGACCGTGTGGAACCGGGGTCGCACCGACCTGGCCGCCGACTACCCCGCCGAAGACCTCGCGCAGCACAACCCCAACCCCCCGGACGGCCGCGCCGCGCTGGTCGAGTTCATCGACGGGACCCGGGCGCAGTTGCCCGGGATGCGTTTCACCGTCGAGCGGACCGTCGCCGAAGCCGACCTGGTGGCCGCGCATTCCCACTTCGCGCCGGAGCCGGGGGCGCGTGGTGTGGCCGTGGTCGACATCTTCCGCGTCGCGGAAGGGCTGATCGTCGAGCACTGGGACGTCAGCGAGGCGGTGCCGGACGCGACCGCGAGTGGTCGCGAGGTCGTCTAGCGGCGTTGTCGGTGGTATGGGGTTGGATGGCGGCATGGCTGAATTGCTGGGGACCGCCTCCTTCCCCACCGGGGACCTGCTGCTGGTCGACTTCGGGCTGCTCGGGTACTGGTGCGGCGACCGTCCGCCCGTGCTGGCGGAGGGGCTGCTGAAGGGGGAGGCGTTGGCGCGGGCCAACGCGGCGGTCGACTTCGAGATCGTGGGCGCGGACGCGGCGGCGGTGGCGCGGCGGCTGGACCTGGCGGACGTCAAGGGGCGGTTCGCGTTCGACCTGCCCGCGGACGGCGGGTCCGTGGTGGCGAAGGTGCGGGAGGTGTGCCGCGAGAGCGGGCTCGACGCGTCGGTGCGGAGGGTGGCGCGGGTGGCGCACCTCGAGCGGGTGCGGCGGCTGCTGGACGACGACCCGGGTGGCGTCGAGGTCCCGTACACCGGGGGTTGGGCGGTGGCGGTTCGCGGGGTGCCCGCGCGGGAGTTGCGGGTGCTCGGGGAGCGGATGGACGACGGCGAGTTCGAGGCTCGGTGGCGGTCTGTGTGGGTGGAGTGCGCCGAGGGTGAGCCGGTTCGGTCTGTCGAGTGTGGATACGTGGTGGTCGACGAGTCCCGGCTGATGTTCGCCGACCCCTTGGCGCTCAACGCTTGGCGGGAGAACGTGTCCGAGGACGGGTTGTACGACGTCGAGTTCTGGGGTGGTGACGCGGCGGCGGTGTTCGAGCGACTCGTGGAGCCGAAACCATCCGAAATGGACGATCGAAGTGCGTACGCGTGGGTCGACCTGGCAGGCGGGGAGGCGGCTGAGCGGCACCGGGAACTGGGTGAGCTGCAGCGGAGTGGACTGCGGTTCCGCGCTGTGGTCCGGCCGCACGATGACGACTACCGCATTCGCCTGCAGGCCGACCACAACCTCACGGAGTCGGGGACGATCGAGGTCGGTGGCGCGAAGGTGACCGGGTGGTTCACCAGCTGGGGCGACGGGATGTATCCCCTCTACCGAGACCTGGCGGCCGACGGCACGCTCCTACGGGTGCGGGTGGAACTCGGCACGCCGGAAATCGTTGCACGGCAACGGAAAGCGGAACGTTGGTGGTTCGGTGACCTGGCCAAGAAAGCGATCGTCACGGCTCGTGTGGCGCGGGACGGGGTTCCGGCGGGGCGGTTGATCCGCGATGAGCCCATTGACGAGCGGGACAGTGGCTGGCAGGTCGTCGCCGGTGATGAATCGAGGGAGTACCTCGATGACCTGAGCAACGCGGTGCTCATGCCGTTGCGTGAGCTGATCGAGCTCGACCCGGATCTCGAGCCGCTGTTCGACGCCGCTGCCCCCGCTGAGTTCGAACGCCGCGGTGGTGTCTTCGTGCCTGTTCCGGAGTCGTCGTAGGGTTGGTGCCATGGGGGACGTCGACTGGTCCGCGTTGCGACACAACTATGGTGCGGCGTCGGACATTCCGGGGCTGCTGAGTCAGTGTGGTGACCTGGATTCCGATGTGGCGGGGGCGGCGCTTGAGGAGGTGTCCAACCTCCTGTACCACCAGGGTGGCTGGATTTGTTCGGCGGCTCCAGCCGCGCTGCCCGCGCTGGTCGACCTCGCGCGCGGTGCCGCGAACCACCGGGCGGACGTGGTGGAGGTGATCGCCACCATCGCGGCCGAGGCCCACGTCGCGGAGCCGGAGTTCGTCGACCCGGCGTGGTGGGCCGCGCTCGACGCCGCGCGGGCGGGGTTGCTCGCGCTGCTGGCGGATCCGGATCCGGGGGTGCGCCGGGCGGCGATAGTTGTTGTGGCGAAAGGGATTCGTCATCCGGAGGCGGTCGCGGCGCTGCGTGCGCGGTGGCTGGTCGAGGCGGATCGGGTGACCCGGTGGGACCTGGTCGTGGCGCTGGGGTGGTCGAGTGCCGAGCTGGCGGTGTTGCTGGCTGATGATGATCTCCACGTCCGCTTGGCGGCCCTGTACGCGCTGGCCGAGCGTGCGGAGGCGGCGCGGCGCGTCGACCTGCTGGTGCGGGCGGCGCTCGACCCGGATGCTGGGCTGTGGCGCGACTCCGCGTGGCTCGGGGATGCTTGGCGGACGGCGGGTGCGCTGGTCGAGGACGACCAGGTCGCGGCTGTGGCGTTCACCATCGGGATCGGCCGTGGTGGCGCGGATGACCAGCGAGTGGCGACTGTTGTGCGGGCGGGGCGGGTGCTCGCGGACTGGCGGAGTGCGGGGGAGTCGCTGTTGCCGTTGCTCGTCGACCATCTCGACGATGGTTTGCCGGAGGTCCGGTACCGCGCGACGGCTTTGCTCGCCTGCCTGGGGCGGGAGGCCGAGAGGTATGCGGATCGGGTGGCGCTGGAGGACGACGGGAGGTATCGGAGAGTTACTGTCGGTGACGCGGCGGTGTGGGCCTTGGCGCGGTTCGGGGATGCGCGGTGCGTGCCGGGGCTGGTTGAGCGACTTTCGGGTGATCGGCTCGGGTTCTCCTGTTCTTCTGTCCACTTTGATCGGTCGGTGGATATGTTGGGGCAGCCTGGGATCCATGAGGTGCTGGTTCCGTTGCGGGCGTATGCGGATGACCTGGTCGACGCGGTCGCTGGGCGGCTCACGACCTGCGACGACCCCGCGCTCGCGGTGAACCTGTGTTCGGTGGTGGCGGCTTGGGGGTGTGCGGCGGCTTTGCCGGCTGTGGTGGCGGCAGCGGCGGACGAGCGGGTGCTGCCGTGGGCGGCCAAGGCGATCGGCGCGCTCGGTGCGGCGGAGTCGGCACTGGAACTGCGGGACCGGGCCGACGTGCCCGCGGTGGCGTGGGCGTTGTGCCGGACCGGCGCGGACCCGGAACTGGGGGTGGCGGTGCTGTTGCGCGGCGTTGCCGGTGGGGAGTCGTTGGATTTGGTCGCCGACCTGGGGGACGCCGCGGCTGGTGCGGTCGGTTCGCTGCGGGCGCTCACGCGGTCCGGCGACGAGTGGCTCGCGGTTCGGGCGGCGGGGGCGTTGTGGCGGGTCGCGGGGGAGGTCGCGCCGGTGCTGGCTGAGGTTGTCGAGCCGTTGGGGGCGGGGGCGTACTTGCCTGTCCGGGTGACGGCTTTGCGGGTGTTGGCGGACGCGGGCGAGCGGGCGGAGCGGGTGCGTGACGTCGCGCGTGCGGTGCTGGACAACCCGCGCAGGCTGGCGTGCTCCGGGGGGTGGCGCACGTTCGCCGAGGACGAGGAACTGCGCGCGATCGCGGGGCGGTTGGTGGGGTAGGGCACGCCTCCGGCCCAATGCCACTAACTTAAGCAAGGAGCTGCTATTATTTTCGGGTGGCTCGCGTGGTGCAGGTTCGTGGTGGTGTCGTTGATTCGTCGGTTGTTCGGTTGACCGATCGGATCTCGTTGGGTGTGTTGGCGG
>NZ_PTIX01000037.1 GCF_002934265.1 Actinokineospora auranticolor | reverse complement strand
CCGCCAACACACCCAACGAGATCCGATCGGTCAACCGAACAGCCGACGAATCAACGACACCACCACGAACCTGCACCACGCGAGCCACCCGAAAATAATAGCAGCTCCTTGCTTAAGTTAGTGGCATTGGGCCGGAGGCGCGCCTTGATCAACACCATTCGTCGCCCATGAACCGCCAACCAAGCCGAAGCCGCCGAACAAAGGCGCCAACTCCGCGGACCCGCCGTTCATGAGCCGGTCAAGACCGATCCCGTCGTTGCGTGCCGACAGACGCACCTCGACCACCACGCCCCGAGCATCCCGACGTCCGCCACGGCCGATCGCCGACGCGGCCTGCCTGGCGCCCGAGCCGCCGTGCGCGCGGGTCAGCGACCGGCCGTGGCTTGGTCGACGTCGTCGGCGATGGCGAGGGCTTGGTCCAGTCCGGTGATCTCGATCGCCCGCCGCACGACTCCGCCCGGGGTGGCCACCACGATCAGGTCCCGCTCGAGCGACGTCGCCCGCTCCCCCGCCTCCACCAGCACCGTGAGCCCCACCGACCCCATAAAGGACACGCCGGTCAAATCGACCACCAGCAGGCCGGGTGACGGGTCCACGTCCAGTGCGGAGAGCAGCGCGTCCCGCAGCACGGGCACGGTGCCCAGGTCGACCTCGCCCCGCGCCCGCACCGCGTCCCAGCCCGGGGACCGGTCAAGCACGGTGGTGAGCAGGGTGTTCATGGCGCCTCCAAAGGCCAGGTGGCGGGCCGCTGCCTGCTCAACCGCCCCTTAGCGCAGCTAACGATACATTTTCGCGTTGCCCGCACCACCCCGCGCCTCATCCAACCAAGGGTGACCCGCCCGCCCGCGGTCGGCACGCCTAGTCGGCGAAACCACCCGGGGAGCGCGTCGGGTCAGGAGGCGGTGCGCCGGGCCAGGCCGGGGGCGGTCTCGCAGGGCAGGGTGAAGCAGATGCTGGTCCCCGCCCGGCGGCCGGGCTCGATCCAGATGCGGCCGCCGTGCCGTTCGACGACGCGGCGGCAGGTGCTCAGGCCGATGCCGGTGCCCTGGTAGCTCTCCGGCGTGCGCTCGCGGTGGAACATGGCGAACACGCGCTCACGGGAGTTGGGGTCGATGCCGATGCCGTTGTCGGTGACCCGGATCGTGACCTCCCCGTCCGCCCACTCGGCGCCGACGTGCACGCGCGGGGTCACGCCCGGCGCGACGTACTTGACCGCGTTGCCGACCAGGTTGGCCAGCACCAGCCGCAGCAGGGTCGGGTGGGCCGACGGGACGGGCAGCGGGTCGTGGGTGATCACGACCTCGCCCGCCGCCCCGGCGCGGGCCTCCCCGGCCAGGTCGTCGACGACCGCGCCGAGGTCGACCGGTTCGAGGCGCAGCGGCTCGTGGCAGGCGTGGGCGTAGGCCAGCAGGTCGTCGATCATGGTGCCCATGCGGGACGCGGCGCGGGTGATCGCGCCGACCGCCTTGACCTCGATCCCCTCGGCGCCCGCGCCGACGGTCTCGGCGAGGACGTCCGCGTAGCCGACGATGGCGGTCAGCGGGCTCTTCAGGTCGTGCGCGACGATCGCGGTGAACCGGTCCAGCTCGTCGTTGGCCGCGGCCAGCTCGCTGTTGGCCAGCGCCAGCCGCTCGCGGGCGGCCTCGCGCTCGGTGACGTCGCGCAGGAACGCGTGGAAGCGCTTCTCGCCGCGCCAGGTGAACTCGGCCAGGCTCAGCTCGACCAGCAGCTCGGTACCGTCGCGCCGGTGCGCGGGCACCTGCACGTGCTCGCCCGCCCGCCGGGGCTCGCCGGTGGCCGCGCGCCTGGTCAGGTCGCGCAGGCGCGCGTCGGCGACGTGCCCGGGGATGATCAGCTCGCCGAGGGTGCGGCCGTACGCCTGGGCCTCGGTCCAGCCGAACATGGACTCCGCGGCCGGGTTCCACGCGGTGATCGCGCCCGCCGAGTCGGTGACGACGAAGGCGTCGGGCGCGGTCTCCAGGATCGTGGTGAGCAGCTGCTCGCGCTCGGCCAGCGCCCGGCGCTGGGTCCGCTCGGCGGTCACATCGGACATCGCGACCACGGCGCCCAGCAGGGTGCCGTCGGCGGCGCGCATGGCCCGGCCGGTGCACAGCACGCGCATGGCGGGGTGGTGCTCGTCGCCGCGGATGACCATCTCGACGTTCTCCACGTGGCCCTCGTTCAGCGCCCGGAACAGCGGCACCTGGTCCTGGGCGAGCGGGGTGACGCCGTCGGCGGCGTAGAGGCCGTACTGCCGCGACCACTGGACCGGGTCGAGGCTGGTGTCGGGCTCGAGGCCGTGCCACTCGCGGGCGGCGCGGTTGAACAGGGTGAGGTGCCCGTTCTCGTCGCAGGCGACGATGGCGATCTCGATCGCCTCGTTGACCGCCTCGATGAACTCCTGCCGCACCCGCAGCTCCCGGGCGTAGGCCTCGGCGAGCTTGCGCTGCCGCAGCGCCTCGGCGGCCAGCTCGGCGTTCTGCCTGGCCTGGCGGCGGCGCTCGAACAGCGCCAGCACGACCCCGGCCAGGTCCTGCAGGGTCGCCAGCTGGGCGGCGCTGAGCTCGCCGGGCTCGGAGTCGAACACGCAGAGCGTGCCCAGCACGTGCCCCTCGGGGGTGATCAGCGGTACGGAGACGTAGAGGCGGACGTCGGCCAGCACCCCGGTGACCCACGGGTTGTCCGCGAACCGCGCGTCCTGGCGGGCGTCGCCGACGTGCACGACGCGGCGCTCGGCGACCACGACGTCGCACATCGAGTCCCGGCGGGGCGAGTCGGCGCCGTCGAACCCGACGGTGGTGAGCTGGCACTGGCGGTGCTCGTCGAGCAGGTTGAGCGACGCCGTGGGCACGCCTGCGACCGCGGCCGCGGTGCGGACGACGGCGGTCAGCTCGTCGTCGGCGGGCGCGTCGAGCACACCGTACTCGTGCAACGCCGCCAGCCGAGCGGTCGCTTCCACACCGCCCGGCAGCCGTCCCCAGGTACCTCCGATGGCGACACTCACGTGGCCCCCTTCGACCGGGGCGGCCGGTGGTGGAGCCAAACACCCGAACTCCACCCGAGTCCACCCGATCGTGCTACCGGCGGGCCCGGGTGATGACCGTGCTGAGCACCCGGATGCCGTGCGTGGACTGCGGGTCCAGGCCGGTCAGGTCGCGGATGCGGCGCAGCCGGTAGTCGAGGGTGCGGGGGTGGATGTGCAGCGCCTTGGCGGCCTCGGCGCGGTTGAGGTCGGCCTGGTAGTAGACGTCGAGGGTGTCGAGCAGGTCGGGCCCGGTGCCCAGCTTCCCCGCGATCAGGGCCAGCCACCGGTCCAGCTCGGGCAGTTCGGCGGCGGCCACCTCCAGCAGCAGGTCCGCGAGCGTGTGCAGGTGCCCGGGCGCCAGGTCGGCGCGCGCGACCCGGCTGATCCGCCGCGCCAGGGCGAACGTCTCCGGCAGCGCGCCCGCCGGTCCGGTGGCGGTGCCCAGCGCCACCGGACCCAGCGCGGCGGTCAGGTCGTCGACGAGCGGCTCCGCGTCCTGCTCCTCCGGCAGCAGCGCGACGAGTTCGCCCTGCGGCAGCCAGGTCGCGGGGACCCGGTGCCTGCGCCAGGCGCCGTCGAGGACCTCGTCGGCCCGCGGCCCGGCACCGGTCGGCCGGGCGACCACGACGCGGGCGCGGACCGTGGCGGGCACGCCGATCTGCTCGCCGTAGCCCGGCGCGGCCGGGTCGCCCGCCACCGCCATCTCCACGTACCGCCGCACGCGCCCGCCGACCGGCAGGTGCCGCTGCTGCCCGTTGAGGAACCCCAGCGAGTACGCGTTCTGCGCCGCGGTGGCCTGTTCGCCCAGCCACGACAGCAGGTGCAGCGTGTCGGTGAGGTCGCGCGGACCCGACGCCTCCTGGATCTCGCGGAAGGTGGCGGCGGCGTGCAGCGCGAGCACCCGGGGCAGGATCGCGTTGGGCATGCCCTTCTCGCCGCGCTCCCGCCCGATCTCGCCGACCACGGCCAGGTCGTCCGGACCCAGTCGCTCGTCGGCGGTGGCCAACTCGATGGTCCGGCGGCGGATGAACACGGCGAAGTCCAGCATCGCCGCCCGGTCGCGGTCGCCCGTGACGGTGGCGGCGTACTCCGGCAGCTCGCCGACGCAGATGTCCACCACCAACCGCGCGTTGACCGGGACCCGGTTGCCCAGCCGCGTGTACAGGTCGTCCATCCGCTACTCCGGGGGCGCGGCCAGCGCGCGGGCCACCGCGGTGCTCAGCACCCGCACGCCCCGCACCGACACCGGGTCCAGCCCGGTCAGCTCGCGGGCGCGTTGCAGGCGGTAGTCGAGGGTCCTCGGGTGCACGTGCAGCGCCGCCGCCGTGCGTAGGCGGGACAGGTCGTTGCGGTAGAAGGCGTCCAGTGTGGTCACCAGCTCCGGCCCCTTGGCCAGCTGCGCGACGAGGTCGCGCAGCCACCGGTCGACCGCCGGGACCCGCACCGCGCCGAGCTCGGCGAACAGGTCCGCGCGGTAGAAGGCGGTGGCGCCGTTCGGGCGCACGGGAGCCACCCGGCTCACCTGCCGCGCTTGCGCGACGGCCGAGGCCAGGTCACCGATACGTCCTGGAGCCGCGCCCACCCCGCACGGCAACCCGACGGCCGTGCGGAAGTCCGACGCGACCTGGGCCGCGCGTTCCTCGGCGGTGTCCCGGGCGGTCGCGCCCACGAGGGCGACGAACTCGTCCGGTGCCGTCCAGGAACACGGGATCCAGTGCTGGGCGAGCAGGTCCTTGGTCAGCGTCGCCCGCGGCGGGTCGATGTCGCCCCGCACCCGCGCCACGATCACCACGCCGTCGCGCGGCACCGCCAGCTGCAGTTGCCTGCCCATGTCCACGGCCAGCGGATCGTCCACGAGCAAGGCGTCCACCAACAGCCGTACTCGGTCGATGACCGGGAGCGCGTTCGCCAAACCGCCCAGATATCCCGAAGTGTACGCCACATGGGACGTCGCGGCGAGCTCCGGCAGCCAGCGCAGCGCGCGCATGACGGCGTCCCCGTCCTGCGGCCGCGCCAGTTCGTGCACCTCGCGCATCATCAGCGAGGTGTGCAGCAACAGGACCTGCCGCTGCGAGGCCAGGGAAACCCCCTTGGCGCCGCGCTCGTGGCCCACCGCGGTGAGCATGCCCAGGTCCGCCGAGGTGAACGGGCTGCTCTCGGCGATCAGCCCGATCGAGCGGCGGCGCAGGAAGGCGGCGAAGTCCACCATGCCCGCGTGCGCGCTCGGGTTGTTCGCCAACCTGCGGAAGTCCGGGATCTCGCGCTGGTACGCCTCGACCGCCAGCTTGCTGTTGACATCGATCTTCTTTCGCCACAGGGCGAAAAGGTCGGCCATGCCATCCCCCGTATGCGGTTGTCGCCCGCGCGGGACGCGCCCGCGCGGTACCACGGGGCAGCGTAGGGGCGATCACGCCCGCGGTGAACCGTTTCCCCCCGATCCGGGACGTTCGGCCCCATCGCTGCCATTCCCCCTTGCTCCAACGGTTCCGGGTGGGCCCGCCCGGGGGTCCCCACCACGGGGCGGGCCCACCCTCGTCGGCGGTCGGACGACCGCGGACGCCGGTTCGCGGGACGGCGGCGCTTCGGGGGTCGGCCGCCGCGTGGGCTCAGCCCGCGGTGTCGAGCGCGACGCTCACATCCCCGACGACCAGCGGGTCCGGGAACTTGCCGACCTTGCTCGCCGCACCGGTGAGCAAGTTGATGGTGTAGAAGGCGCTGATCCCCCCGGACGGCGTGAACACCGCGTAGGCGGTTTGCTTGCGCGGCTTGCCGTCCACGAGGTCGCTGTAGATGTCGAGCCCCGCGTTGCCCGCGTCCACGCCGAGGCCGCCGGTAGGCGCGAGCTGCCCGCTGTTGGCGGGCGACTGGACGACGACCTGGTCGGTGGCGGTGTTGAGGTCGAACAGCGTGGTCGCGGTGTCGGGGTCGAGGTCGTTGTTGGTGTACGCGGCCGCCGTCACGCCCGCGGTGGCGTCGGTCGCGGGCGGTGTGTTGAGCGCGGGATCGGCGACCGTGGTGCCGTCGTCGATGTTGTGCCGGAGGTTCTGGCCGGTGTCGCCGACGATCCGCAGCCGGTTGGCGGCGGGGTTGAAGTCGACGCCGAAAGCGTTGCCCTGCAAGCGACGGTCAGCTGCGACACCTTGGTGAGCACCGCGCCCGGGATGGAGATGGTGTAGATCCCACCCGCGTTGCCGACGCCGTAGAGCTTGCCGTCCTGCACCCGGAAGTCCAGGCCGATCAGGGACTTGTCGTTGCCGACCAGGCCGGTGACGTTGCGGAACCAGTCCACGACCTGCGGCCGGTCGACCCGGAAGGTGAGCAGTTGCTTGCCGTTGGCGGTGATCCCGTACGCCTGCGGCGGGTTGACCTGCGCCTGTCCGGCCCCCGCGAGTGCCACCGCGGCGACCGCCGACGCCGACACGACCGCGATGGCCGCGACAGCGCGCGTTGAGGCTGATCTCATGAACGGTTCCCCTCTCTGCCGCCAGGTCCGCCCCTCGGTGCCCTGGCGTGGGAAACCCTGCCGGCCCGCGGGCCGGCAGGTCCTCGTGACGGATGACGAAAGCGCTTCACATCCGGCGGGGGGTGTTGTCACATCCCGCAAAGTTTCACGAAACAGCGCGCAACCCGGCGAGGAGCACCCCGGTCAGCGGTAAAGGCACCCCAACGACCAGGTCGGATCGGCTCCGACCTGGTCGTTGGGGTGCGCGAACGTCTGCGGCGAGATCGCCCGGAAGCCCGGTCGAGCCCGACAAGCCGGGGTCAGGCGCCGGGGAGGAGGTGGGCGTAGCTGTCCGGGTTGGCGCGGAGGAAGTCCGGGAAGGACTGGGCCGGGTGGCCGGTCAACCGGGGGACGGTGTCGGCGACGACGCTCAGCTCGCCGGTAGCGATCGCCAGGTAGGAGGTCACCCAGCCGGCCACCTCGTGGTCCGGGGCGCCGTAGACCGAGCGGGACTCGTACGCCTCGGTCTCGGTCTCGGCGTGGTAGGTGACGGGTCGGCCGGTGAACTCGGTCAGGGTGGCGGCCGCCTCGGCGAGGGTGATGGCCTCGGGGCCGGTGACGTCGAGGACCTGGCCGTCGTGGGACGGGTCGAGGAGGACGGCGGTGGCGACGGCGGCGATGTCGTCGGGGGTCACGGCGCTGACGCGCCCGTCGCCCGCCGGGCCGCGCAGGACGCCGTCGGTGCCGGTCATGGCGGGGAGGCCGGAGGCGTAGGTGCTGTCGCGCAGCGCCACGAAGGGGACGCCCGTGGCGCGCAGGTACTGCTCGGTGTGCCAGTGGTCGCGGCCGAAGGTGAAGGTGCAGTCCGCGGCCGCGCCGAGGAACGACAGGTAGACGATCCGGCCGACGCCCGCCTCGATGGCGGCGTCGATGGCCGTGGCGTGCTCCCGCACCCGGTTCGCCGACTCGCGCGCCGACACCAGGAACAGCACTCCGGCCCCCGCGACGGCCGCGCCCACCCCGGCGGCGTCGGTGTAGTCGGTACCGCGCACGGCGGTGGCACCCGCCAGGTCGGGCAGCGCCTCCGGCCGACGCGAGACCAGCCGCGTGGTCGCCCCCGCGTCCGCCAGCCGACGGGCCACGCGCCCGCCGATCCCGCCGCCCGCCCCGGTGACCGCGATAACCGCCTCAGCCATGCCCACCACACCTCCGCGTTCCGAATCCACTACGCGGCTCCACTGTAGACAGGTCGACCTCCTCCTCGTCCGACCAACACCACCCGTCCCACAGGCTGAGTCGACCACCACACCTCACCGCCCACACAGGCCGCCCCGACTGCGTTCGCCCGCCGCGCAGGGCCCAACACCCGGCTAACGCGAATCAGATTCACGAAATGGGCACCACCTGTGGTTACTGCCTGTGTAGCGTCCCAGCCCACCCCGACCCGCGCGGCAAGGGTGAGTGAACCAATCCCCGTCTTCGAGCACGAACGGTGTAATCCCCGGCCCCACGGCGCGGGCGGCTTCTCGTTCGGGTGGTCGGGGCCTGAGCCGCGTCACCAAGTCGCACCCGGAACATCCCCTATCTGCAACCGCGAAGCACCCGAGAGCTTCCACAGCAGCAATGCGAAGGGACGGTCATGTCACGTGTTCTGGCCACCATCGTCTCCACTGTCACCGCGACTGCCCTCTCAGTACTCGCCGTCCTCGCCGTTCCCGGCGTCGCGGCAGCCGCTCCCCAGGCTGCCTCGGCAAGCTCGGCCGGTGTGGGTTCCGGCGCAGCGGCGGGTAACTCGCGACTGGTGACCCTGCGCCCGGTCCTGGTCGTGACCCGCGGCCGCGGCGGGGTCATCCGGGTCCAGGTCCGCTTCGTGCCCGTCCGCCCCAAGGCCAACCCGGACGACGACGTGCAGGTCGGCGCGGGCGACGCCCAGATGGCGGCCGACGCGACCACCGACTACGAGAACCCCTGACGACGGGGCGACCAGACCACCCCACTTCCGGTCCGCAGTGGACTCGGGGCTCGTGGGCCGGATGGGCGAGGCCGGGAACGCGCGGGGCGTTCCCGGCTCTCGCTCGTCGCACGGCGAGGTGCCCGGCCCCGGGACCGGGCCGGGCACCGCCGGTGGGGCTCAGCCCGCGAAGGGCTTGGCCAGCTCGGCCACCGTGTACGGGCGGCCGTTCTTGATCACGGACCGGACGTCCGCCAGTGCCGCGATGTCCTTCGTCGGGTCACCGCCGGTGATCACCAGGTCGGCCAGCTTGCCCGGCGTGACGCTGCCCAGGTCGTCCTCCACGCCCAACTGCTGGGCGGGCAGGATCGTCGCCGAGCGCAGCGCCTCGTACGGGGTCAGGCCGTACTTGGCCATGGCCCGCAGGTTCAGATGCAGGCTCACCGCGATGATGTCCAGCGGCGCGTCCGTCCCGGCCAGCACCGTGCCGCCCGCATCGATCAGCCTGCGGATCAGGCCGACGTCCCGGCGCGCCTGCGCCGCGTTGCCGTCCAGGAACCCGCACGGGCCCTGACCGAGCGCGCACTTCAGCTTCTGGTTGAGGAACGCCTGGTCCTGCGGCGTCATCAACGCCCTGACCCGCGGGTCGGACATGATCTGCTGGTCGTCGACCAGCGTCGAGCCCGCGCTGAACAGCGTGCTGCTGAACGGCATCCGGCCGCGCGCGGCGAGCTGGACGACGTCGTCGTAGGTCCCGCCGAAGGACGACTCGCGGGCGAACCCGAAGCCCCACTTCGTCGGACCGGCCAGGTGCTCCTTCATGTCGACCGCGTGGCCGATCGCCGGGTACAGGTAGTGCGAGGTGGTCGGGATACCCAGCTTGTGGCCGTACGCGGCCGCCTTCGCCTGCCAGTCGACGCGGAACCGCTGGTACGTCTTGATCAGGTCGTAGTCCAGCTCGCGGATGCGCGTCTGCTCGACGGCGAGCTGCTGCTCGTCGCGCACCGGCCGGGCGAACTCCCACCCGACGCGCGAACCCTCCAGCATCTCGCCGGTCGCGAAGAACCGCGGCCCGATCCGGTTGCCCGCCTTCAGCGACTCCTTGTCCTCCAGCGCCCGGTAGGCCGGGTCGCCGGTGGAGCGGGTCGTGGTGATGCCGTAGGAGAGCAGCAGCCGCCCCTGGCGGTCGCCCATGAACTTGGACTTCATCTCCTGGTGGTTGTGCATGTCCACCAGCCCGGGCGTCACCGTCTGCTTGCTGGCGTCGATGAACGTCCACCCGGGACGCGGGCGGTTGTCCTTGTGCGGCTCGATGCGCTGGATCCGGTTCCCGACGACGAGGATGTCGACGTTGGTGTACGGCTCCTCGCGCACGCCGTCCCACAACCGGCCCGCGTGGATGACCAGCTTGGTCTCCGGCTTGTCCTGGGCATAGGTCAGCCTGACCGCGATGTCGCGGGGTTTGCCACCGTCCAGGGTGATCGTGCGCAGGCGCCCGTTGTTCAAGTATAGCAGCGTTTTCGAGTCACCGCTCCAGCTCGGCGCGTCACTCGCCTCGGTGGTGAGCTGCTGGGGCGGACCGGTCGGCGCGCCCTTGGCGTCGACGGGCAGCACCCACAGCACGCCGTTCATCGAGTACGCCAGCCACCGCCCGTCCGGCGACCACACCGGACCGTCGTCGCCGCGCGTGGACACGGACCCGAACGGGCCGGGCTCCACGGTCCGGGTCGTCCCCGAGGCCACGTCGAGCAGGAGGATCTGGTTGCGCTCGGCGACCGACGAGGTGAACGCGAGCGTCTTGCCGTCGGCCGACCAGCTCGGCCTGCCCGGCACGTTCAGCGGTCCCAGCACCCGGGTCGCCGCGCCGGTGGCCACGTCGAGGGTGAAGGTCTGGGCGTTCTGGTCCTGGTAGGCGATGGTGCGGCCGTCCGGGGACCAGGCCGAGGCGACCTCGCCGCCGGGTGCCTTGGTCAGCTGGCGGGACTGCCCGCTCGCCACGTCCAGCGCGTAGACGTCCGGGCTGCCCGCCTTGTCGGAGGTGTAGGAGATCTGCTTGCCGTCCCGCGACCACGACGGGTCGACCTCGTAGAACTGGTCGTCGGTCAGCCGTTTCGGCGCGCCGCCCGCGACGGGTTGCAGCCACAGGTCGTTGAGGGCCTTGAAGACCACGGACTTCCCGTCCGGCGACAGCGCCGGGCCGACGATGCCGCGCACCTGCTGCGGACGGCGGCTGTCGAAGTCGTGCTCCTTGCGCAGGTAGTTGTCGCGTCGCAGCGTGAAGGTCGCGGTGAACGGGATCGCCCGGTCGACACCGGTGGACACCGTAGTAGCCGCGATCTTGCCGTTGGCGCCGTAGACGACCTCGTCGGGCGAGGTCCAGCGCGGCGGGAACGGGAAGACGTCGGTGTACTTGCCGACCTGCCGCACGATCCCGTCCTCGAGCACGGAGAGCGTGCGGCCCGCCTGGCCGGATCGCAGGAACGCCAGGCGTTTCCCGTCGGGGGACCAGGACGGCGCGGAGGTGAAGCCCTGCCCGCCGGGCACGAGCGTGCGCACGGCACCGGTGGCCAGGTCGACGCTCTCGACGGTCGCGCCCTGCACGTACGCGATGCTCTTGCCGTCGGGCGCCCACGTGGGTTGCTCTTCCGAGCCCGCGCCCTTGGTGACCTGGCGCGGTTCGCCACCGGCCGCGTCGACGACCCAGATGTCCTCGCCGCCCGCGCGGTCGGAGGTGAAGGCGAGCTGCTTGCTGTCGGGTGACCAGGTCGGGTAGGTGTCGTCGGCGTCGCCCTTGGTGATCTGCCGGGTGGTCTTGCCGTCCGGGGAGATGGCGACGATGTCGAAGCTGCCGTAGGCGTAGGACTGCACCGCGACCTGGCTGCCGTCCGGGGCGAAGGTGGGCCAGTACGGGTCGAGGTTGTCGGCGCCGATCGCCGTGGCCTTGCCACCCGCGCGCGGCAGCGAGAACAGCTGCCCCTGCAGGTCCATCACCATGGTGCCGTCGGCTGGGGAGGTGGTCACGGCGAGGTTGGTGCCCTCGGTGACCGTGACCTCGACGATGGTCGAATCCGGGGAGGCGGGCCCTGGGGCGCCCGCGGCCGAGGTGGTGAGCAGCGGCGAGCCGGCCAGCGCGCAGACCAGGACCACGCCGCCGAATCGCCGCTGATTCGGTGAACTCATACCAGGAAACTCCTTGGCTGTTCCCGACACCGGGTGGCAGCCCGGTGTCGGGAACTCTCGGTTGTCGCCGGTGTCGACTGCCGCGCCGCCTAGAGCCCGAACGCCAGCAGCACGTTGCCGTGCTCGCTCGGGTAGGACGGCCAGTAGCCGGATTGGATGTAGAGCACGCCGTCGGAGATCACCGCGCCGCCGTTGCCGGAGATCGCGCTGCCGTGCCCGGTCAGGCCGTTGACGCCGGGGAAGTCCTGGATGGTGTCGAACTCCCACAGCACGGCGCCGGTCTTCGAGTCGTAGACCCGCATCTTGCCGTCGACGCTGCCCTCGTAGACCAGCCCGGGACTCGTGCTGACCGCCGGGGTGTGCGAGCGCTGGCACACGGTCGGGTACTGCGCCGCGCCGCCCTTCGTGCAGCCGTCGGCCGGGCTCGGCGTGGACCAGACGACGTCGCCGTTGGCCGGGTTCAGAGCGAAGAGCGTGCCCGGGTTGGCCATGTTCGTGGCCATGTAGAGGTTCTTGCCGTCGAAGCTGCTGCCCCACTGGATGCCGGACAGACCGCCGCCGGGCATCGGGTTGGACAGCTGGCGACGCCACAGGACCTCACCGGTGCGGGCGTCGAAGGTGTGGAAGACGCCGCTCTTCTGGCCGACGCCGACGTACTGCTTGCCCTTGACGGTGAACATCGTCGGGGTGGCGCCGATGTCGTAGTCGAGCGCGGTGCCCTCCTTCTGCCCGGGGCAGTACCCGTCGTTGTCGGGGAACCCGCACAGCAGCCGCCACGTGTCGGCCTTGGTCACCTGCTGCTTCCACCGCACCGCGCCGGTGCGGGTGTTGAGCGCGAGCAGGCTGTCGAAGTCGCCGACGGTGCCCGAGTAGAGCTGGCCGACGCCGACGTAGAGGGTGTTGGAGCGCTCGTCGACGATCGGCGAGCTCCACACACCGGCGCCCGACGGCTCGAACTTGTCCGCGCCGCTGGGCCAGGTGCCGACCTTCTTGGGCTCCGGCACCGTGTAGTACCGCCACGTCAGCTCGCCGGTCTCGGCGTCGAGGGAGTCGACGTGGCCGCGGAAGGTGCAGCACGGGTAGTTGCGGTCGGGGGTGATGTTCTCCCCGCTGGACGCGCCGATGAAGATGTGGCCGTCGTGGTAGACCGGGGAACTGGTGTGCATGCCCGCCGCGTGCGGCTCGGTGTCCCGTGCCCACACGACCTTGCCCGTGCGCTGCTCCAACGCGTAGACGAAACCCTGGTTGTCGCCGAAGTACACCTTGCCGCGGGCCACGGCGGGGCCGTCGATGACGACGCTGCCGCGGTTGACCGTGGCCAGGTCGAAGCTCCACTTCTGGGCGCCGGTCTTGGCGTCGAGAGCGTAGAACTTGCCGTCCGGGCTGCCGAAGAAGATCCCGCCGTCGACCACCGCGGGTTGGCTCTTCGCGGGGAACCCGGTCTTGGGGTAGGCGAAAGCCCACTTGAGCTTGAGCTTGCTCGCCGTGCGGGTGTTGATGCGGTGTTCGCTCGCCGCGTACCGGGACCCGGCCTTGTCGCCCTGCCAGCTCGACCAGTCGCCGAACCGCGGACCGCCGCCGGACTGCTCGTCGGGGGCGCCGACGGCGTTGGTGACTCCGGCCAACAACAGCGCCGCGACACCGACCAGCGCGGCGACGCGGCGTTTTCCTCTGAACACGGGCTTTTCCACTCCTCAGGGTTGTGAGCCGCCTGCCTGGAGGCGGACTCGGGTGGGATCAGCCGCCGGGCCCGTGTCGGCCCGGCGCGCACCGCGGGCCGGGGAGTGGGCAGGGGCGGCGGTGCGGGCGCCACCGGGGCCCGCGACAGCGGATCGGCCGGGGTCGTTGCCCGGAGTCCTCGCCGCGTGGTCCGTCGAATGGCATCCGTGCTCCTCGGGACGGGGGAAGGTGTGCCGCCGATCACCCACTGCGCTTCAGCCATCCTCGGGGCCGGTCACGGGCAGCGCACAATCATGAAAAAGAGATGGCGCCGTGGTATCGGCCGACCAGGCGATGTGAACGGCGCGTGGGAAAACCCCGAGTAGAGTCCACTAGGGACTCCGTTGCCGCGCAACGCCGCAGCGCGCGGGCGGTTGACACAGGTAGCTTCACCGGGAAGTTTGTCGACCCTGGTTGTGTTCCGGCCGGAAACCCGGGCGTTTAGCCACGTCGCGTTCTGTTCGCAATCGTCAACGCCGGGAGACGAAAGTAACCGGCAATACCGGACATCAGACAACAAGAGCCCGCCTGTCGCGGCGGACAGGCGGGCTCTGGTGGGCGGTATCGCCGGGCGCTACCGGGCTTCCTGGGCCTCGTGCGGCGTCTTCTCCCCCGCCTCCACGGCGAACGGCAGGTGGTTGCCCGCGGGCGGCAGCGGGCAGGTCGCGTAGACGGTGAACGCGCACGGCAGGTTCGTCGCGCGGTTGAAGTCGAGCACCACGGCACCATCGGCGTCCGGGTCCCCCACCGCGAGCGAGCGGTTGGCGCCGTAGGTGGTGACGCCGCTGGTCTCGTCGGTGAACAGGATGCTGAAGCCGCCCCTCTTGCCGTTGAAGGCGGTCAGCGCGTGCTCGACCCCGTCCTTGGTGAAGCGGACGACCCCGGGCGCGGTGTAGACGTGGCTCAACCCGGCGACGACCGCGCCCACGGTGGTGGGGCGAGGCTCGTCGAAGGGCTCGTACGCGCCGCGCAGCACCCACCGCGGATCGGGCTCGTACGTGGGCACGCCGCGGAAGGCGCGCACCGCGTCGGCCTTGGGGTCGTGTACGCGGATGAGGTACCCGGACCGCCGCGCCACCTCCACCTCGACGTCGCCCGCCACGACGCGCGTCCCGGGTCCGCTGTTGACCAACTCGAACCGGTGCACCCCGGTCAGCGGCCTACCCCCGTAGACCAACTCGCCACCGTCGGGGTCGACGTAGGCGGCTTCGTCGTCCTGCCACCACAAACCGGGCAAGCCCGGGTACGCGGCGCGCTCGGTCCCCAGCCAGTCCAACGAGACCAGCGCCAGCCACCCGAACGGGTCGGCCAACTCACGCTCGCGACCGACCTTCCACTCCCGCCACTCCTGCGCGAACTCCACGGTCATGACAGCCCCTTCCGCTCCGGCTCCTGCTCTCACCCCCAACGACCCACCACTTGGACTATTCCCCCTCCCATATTCCGGACGCGAGCCCGCGGCAGCCACCCCCCACCCGGGTCAACCACCGGACGGGCGAAAACGGACGCCATCGGACCCGAGTGTCCACGCGCGGCGGACCACGGTGAGTGTCCCCTTTGAACCACCTACCGCCACGGAGAAGGGCGCGGCCGCGACGCTTCGCCGCGCCACTCGGCCGGACGCGCGACAGCGGTGAGCCACTCGGCGCAATCAGGGATCAAAACGCCCAAAAAGGCGTTGGGGGACAACGGACGCGTCGCGGCCCGCCGTTCACACACCGTCATGATCCACTCCACGTCGGGAGCGCGCATGAACAGACCCTCGCGGGTCATCCCCGCGGCCGTGGCCACCTCCGTCGTGACGGCGGTGCTGATCCCCACCGGGGCCTCCGCCACCCCGGCCGCCCCGGCCACCGCACCCGCCCACGCGACGGCCGCCCAACGACACGAAGTCACCCTGGTCACCGGCGACCGGGTCCTGGCGGCCCGGGACGCGACGGGCCGGTGGTCGCTCGGGCTGGCCCAAGACCCCGACCGCGCCCCCGGCGCGGCCGAGCACGTCGTGACCTACGGCAAGCGCCGGGGCGGCGTCGTCGACCACTACCTCGTGCCGGACAAGGCCCTCGGCCTGCTCCGCGCCGGTGTGCTGGACGAGCAGCTGTTCAACATCACCGGACTCATCCGCCAGGGCTACGACGACGCCACCACCGACTCGCTGCCGCTGCTCATCGAACGCCCCGACGGCGCCTCGGCCCGGGCCGTCGCGGAGGCGCCCGCCGGGTCGACCGTCGACCGGGCCCTGCCCGAGTTGGGCCTGACCGCGGTCGCCGAGCACAAGAACCGCGCGGAGGAGTTCTTCGCGGGTGTCGCCCCCTCCCCCACCGCGTTGGTCGCGAGCACCCGCGAGGTGTGGCTCAACGCCCGGGTCACCGCCTCGCTGGACCGCAGCGTGCCGCAGATCGGCGCGCCCGAGGCGTGGGCGGCGGGGTACACCGGCAAGGGCGTGACCGTGGCCGTGCTCGACACCGGCTACGACGACCGGCACCCCGACCTCGCGGGCACGGTGACGCGGAGCCGGGACTTCTCCGGTGCCGACGGTGGCTCGGTCCGCGACGGCCACGGCCACGGCACGCACGTGGCCTCCACCATCACCGGGTCCGGCGCGGCCTCGGGCGGCCGGTACCGGGGCGTGGCGCCGGACGCGTCGCTGGCCGTGGGCAAGGTCCTCGGCGACGACGGCTCCGGCGAACTCGACGACGTGAGCGCGGGCATGGCGTGGGCCGCCGCCGAGGCGCACGCGGACGTGGTGAACATGAGCGTCGGCAGTTGGCCGACCGACGGCACCGACCCGGCCGCGCGGGCCCTCAACGAGCTCAGCGTCCGCTACGGCACCCTGTTCGTGGTGGCCGCGGGCAACTACGGCTCCGACGAGGCCGTCAGCAGCCCCGCCTCCGCCGACGCGGCGCTCGCCGTCGCCGGCCTCACCAAGGACGGCAAGCTCTCGGAGTTCTCCAGTCGCGGCCCCCGCGTAGGTGATGGCGCCGCCAAGCCGGAGATCGCGGCGCCCGGCTCCGACATCGTCGCCGCCCGGGCCGCGGGCACGTCCATCGGCTCGCCGGTCGACACCAGCTACACGTCGCTGTCCGGCACGTCGATGGCCACCCCGCACGTCGCGGGCGCGGCGGCCATCGTCGCCCAGCAGCACCCGGACTGGTCCGGCGACCGGTTCAAGGGCGCGCTGGTCGGCACCGCCGCGCCGGTCGCTGGCACCGGGGCGACCGCCGTCGACGCGGGCTTGGTCGACCTGGCCCGCGCCACGAAGCAGCCGGTGCGGACCGACCAGGCATCCGTCTCGACCTACCTGCGGTGGCCCACCCCGCAACCGCAGGAGCGCAAGGTCGCCTACCGCAACGACACGGACTCGCCCGTGCCGCTCCACCTCGCCTTGGCGTTGACCGACAAGACCGGCCAGCAGGCCCCGGCGAGGCTCGCGGAGCTGTCCGCGCCGACGCTCACGGTGCCCGCGCGCGGCGCGGCGGACGCGGTGATCACCACGCGCGGCGGCTCCGGCAAGGCCGGTATCGCCTTCAACGGTCTCCTCACCGCCCGCGCGGCCGACGGCGCGGTCAGCCTCCGCACCCCGGTCGGCGTCCAAGAGGAGCCCGAGCGGTACGACCTCGCGATCGACGTCAAGAACCGCGACGGCGCCACCCCCAACCCCGACGACGGCAGCGTGCTGGCCGTCAACGTCGAGACCGGCGAGGCCATCTCGTCCCCGCTGGGCCAGCCGTTGCGGGTGGCCCCCGGCACCTACACCGTGAGCGGCTACGTCCAGACGCCGACGCCGAACAAGGTGGCCGTGGTCGCGAGCTTCGCCAACCCCGACGTCCGGGTGACCGGTGCCGCCCGCGTCGCGTTCGACGCGCGGCTGGGCAAGCGCGTGTCCTTCGACGTGGGCCAGCCCGCCGCGCGCGGCGGGGCGTGGTTGTCGCTGGCGCAGACGACCACCAAGGGCCTGCCGTACCCCGTCAGTGCGGCGCTGTACCTCGACCCGCAGTTCAACGAGCTCTACGCCTACTCCACCCCCGGGGTCCGGGCACCCTGGTTCGGCTACGCCGAGAACGCGCGGCTGGAGGAGCCGCTGCTGGAGCTGTTCGCCGAGTCGCCGCAGCGGTTCGAGGTGGTGTCGTCGTGGCTGCGCGGCTCGCCGGACCCCAAGCTCGACGAGCGGCTCGACGCGGTGCACGCGGGCGCGGGCACTCCCGAGGACCTGGCGCGGGTCGACGTCCGGGGCAAGCTCGCGGTGATCGAGCTCCCGGACGGCATCACCTACGAGGAGGTCTACCGCCGGGTCGAGGGCATCAAGAACGCGGGCGGCAAGCTGGTGGCCGCCTACGTCGCCGAGCGGGCCGCGCTCGCTGGCGCCGCGCTCAGCCCGGAGACTCCGCTGGCCGCGCTGCCGACCCTGCGGGTGGGGGACGTGCCGGGGCGGCGGTTCGTCGCCGCCGTCAAGGCGGGCGGGGTGAAGACGAGTCTGCTCTCGCGGAAGGTCAGCGCCAGCCGGTACGAGCTCAGCTACCCCACCGAGGGCTACGTGCCCGCGCGGCTGGAGCACCGCGAGCGGCAGAGCGACCTCGCCGCCGTGCGCACGATCCACTACGACGGCACGGAGAACACCCCGTACATCACCGCCGCGGAAGTCGACGGCCTGGGCACCACGATCGGCACCAACCGGGGCCTCATCGCGCCCTGGGCGGCGGAGCGCACGGAGTACTTCACCCCCGGCAAGTGGACCCTGCGGGGCTACGTGTGGTCGGCCCTCGCGGGCGACATGGTCGAACAGCTCGACCTCAAGGGGGGCCGGACCTACCGTGTGGAATGGGGCAAGGGCGTCCGTGGTCCCGGTTTCACCGGCACGACCCTCGACGACTTCGGCAAGCCGCGCCCCTGGGTCTCGCGGACCGGTGACCGGCTCCGGGTGGACGTGCCGTTCTTCACCGACGCCGCCGGGCACGCGGTCGGCGCGCAGACCTGGGCCGACATGGAGACCGGTACGACGGCCCTCTACCGCGACGGCGTTCAGCTCGGCAAGGTCGACAAGCCGGGCGTGGCGGAGTTGGCGGCACCGGCGGACAACAGCACGTACCGCCTGACGGCAGACGTCGACCGCGCGCCGCAGCAGGACTGGTGGAAGCTGTCCACAAAGGTCGCGGTCGACTGGACGTACCGCTTCCCGCCCCGGGGCGGGCCCGACGAGGTGCCGCCGCTGCTCACCGTCGGTTACCGACCGGCGCTGTCCCTGACGAACAGCGCCCCGGCCGGGCGGTTCACCATCCCGGTGACCGTCGGTCGCGCCGACGCCCCGCGGCCCCAGGTGCGGTCGCTCACGGTCGAGGTGTCCTACGACGACGGCGCGACCTGGCAGCCCACCCAGACCCGCCGCGCGGACCCGGGCTGGGAGGTCTCGGTGCGCAACCCCGCCACCGGGCATGCTTCCCCGCGGGCGAGGGCCACCGACAACGCGGGCAACTCCGTCACCCAGACGGTGATCCGCGCGTACCGCATCGGCTGACCCGCCCCACCACGGCCCTGGGAGTCCACATCGGACTCCCAGGACCTTTTTCGCGTCCCGCAACGACACCGCGCACCTCCACGGGTGGACAACTCGGACTCGCCCAGCCTGGCCCGGGCGGGCGGGACGCCGCCAGGCCAATCCGACATCTGTGGACAACTCGGAGGTATGTGGACAACTCGAACCGGACGCCATGGTAAAGAGCGATAAAAATGTGCCCCAGCACTCAGCAAATCATCTCTCGATGACCTCCGGTTATTCGCGAAGGAAACATACCAACTGCCAATACCGCGAAAGCTATAGCCAGTCGGGCACACACCGGCCCATTACCGTCCGAACTGGTCAATTCGGCAGCACACCAGGGGTTCTGGCAACTGTTAACCCCACACCGGATGCCCCGGGAGCCCACTCGGGCGCTTGATTTCCATTTCTCCGCGAACTTATATTCCCGCCCGAGTTCTCGGTATTCCCTGCATGCCTGAGGAGTTCGCGTGAAACGCAGAATCGGTGTCCCCCTGGCCGCCTGCCTGGCGGCGCTGTCCGTGCCGGTGGTGATGAACGCCGCGTCGGCCAGCCAACCGGCACCGGCGGCCCCCGCCCCGGCGGCGTCCCCGCTGGCACTGGCCAACTCGGCCGGTGACCTCGCCGCCGCGTCCGGTCTGGACGCGCTGGCCAAGGGCCCGGACGAGCAGTTCGTCCGCCGCACCACCTACCAGGGCGGCGTCCCCGGTCGCAAGGACCTGTTCTACGTGTCCTACGACCGCACCTACAAGGGCCTGCCGGTCATCGGCGGCGACGCGGTCGTCGCCACCGACTCGGCGGGCAAGGTGCTGGACACGGTCGCCGCCAACCGCGGCGGTCTCGCCGTGGACACCAAGGCCACGATCACCGCCCAGAAGGCCGAGGGCGTCGCCCGAGCCCAGGTGTCGAAGGTGGACTCGATCGACGGCAACGCGCTGTCGGTCCTCTCCGGCGGCAACGGCAAGCTCGTCTACGAGACCATCGTGGCGGGCCACAAGGCCGACGGCGTCCCCACCCGCCTGCACGTGTACGTCAACGCGCGCACCGGCGCGGTCGAGGGCACCAAGGACGACGTGCGCGCGGGCACGGGCCAGAGCCAGTGGAACGGCCCGAACCCGCTGAACATCGACACCAGCAACAACCAGACCGTCGACCCGATCCGCAGCGGCGTGCGGTGCGTGGACTACTCCGGTGGGCAGCCGTTCACCAAGGCCAACAACTCCTTCGGCAACGGCAACGCCACCAGCAAGGAGACCGGCTGCGTGGACGTGCTGTGGTCCACCCAGCACGAGTGGGACATGCTGAAGAACTGGCTGGGCCGCAGCGGCATCAACGGCAGCGGTGGCGGCGTCACCGTCCAGGTCGGCCTGAACCAGGTCAACGCGTACTGGACCGGTGACCACATCGAGATCGGCCACAACAACGCCAACCAGTGGATCGGCTCGATGGACGTCGTGGGCCACGAGCACGGCCACGCGATCGACCAGTACACCCCGGGTGGCGCGGGCCAGGAAGCCGGGCTCGGCGAGGGCACCGGTGACATCTTCGGCGCGCTGACCGAGGCCTACACCAACGAGCCGTCCCCGTACGACACCCCGGACTACACCGTGGGCGAGTCGGTGAACCTGGTCGGCCAGGGCCCGATCCGCAACATGGCGAACCCGTCGCTGGTCAACGGCGACCCGAACTGCTACTCCAGCCGCATCCCCAGCACCGAGGTGCACGCGGCGGCCGGTCCGCTGAACCACTGGTTCTACCTGCTGGCCGAGGGCTCGAACCCGGGCGGTGGCAAGCCGACCAGCCCGACCTGCAACAACTCCTCGGTGACCGGCATCGGCATCCAGGCCGCGGGTCGCGTGTTCTACAACGCCATGCTGCTCAAGACCTCCGGCATGTCGTACAACCGGTACCGCACCGCCACGTTGACCGCGGCCAAGAACCTCGACCCGACGTGCGCGCAGTACAACGCCACCAAGGCCGCGTGGAACGCCGTCTCCGTCGCGCAGCAGTCCGGTGAGCCGACCTGCACCCCGCAGGGTGGCAACGAGTTCAGCATCGCGGTCAACCCGACCTCGGGCACCGTGCAGGCGGGCGGGTCGACCAGCGCGACCGTCAGCACCAGCACCACCTCGGGCACCGCGCAGAGCGTGGCGCTGACCGCCAGCGGCCAGCCGTCGGGCGTCACCGTCACCTTCAACCCGGCGACGGTCAACTCCGGTGCCACCTCCACCGCGAACATCGCGGTCGGTTCGAACGTGACGGCCGGTACCTACCCGATCGTCATCAAGGGCACCGGTACCGCCACCAACCACACCGTCACGTACAACCTGACCGTCGGTGGGCAGCCGCCCGCCAACGACTTCTCGCTGGCGCTGAACCCGACCAGCGGCAGCACCGACGCGGGCAGCTCGGTTAGCACCACCGTCGGCACCACGACCACTACGGGCTCCGCGCAGACGGTGACGCTGACCGCCTCCGGTCTGCCCACCGGCGCCACCGCGACGTTCAGCCCGTCGTCGGTCACCACCGGCGGCAACTCGACGCTGACCATCGCGACCACGTCGTCGACCCCGGCGGGCCAGTACTCGGTGACCGTCACCGCGTCCGGCTCGGCCAACCACACCGCCACGTTCTCCCTGACCGTCAACGGCGGCAACCCGCCCGGCGGCTGCGGCAGCGTGGCCGAGTGGAGCTCGTCGCAGGCCTACGTGCCCAACGACCTGGTCTCCCACGGCAGCCACAAGTGGAAGTCCACCTGGTACTCCACCGGCGCGGAGCCCGGCGCGCCCGGCTCCTGGGCCGTCTGGCAGGACCAGGGCGCCTGCTGAGCAAGCCTTTCCACCCGCTGGGCGGTCACCGGTCTCCGGTGGCCGCCCAGCGGCGTTTCGCACCCCGGCCGGGGTAGGGACCACCTAGGGGGCGGACGGCGACGGTCATCCCGAGGACCGATGTCGGGGTACGCGCGCGCAAACAGGATGTGTCGCATGCGAACAACAACTCTGGTGACCGCGTTGGTCACCGCCGCGGTGGCCTCGGTCGTCGCCGCGACCGGCGCGCAGGCGCAGACCCCCGCGCGGGACCGGGTCGCGTGGCAGAAGTGCGGTGAACGCGGAGCGGACTGCGGTTCGGTGAGCGTGCCGCTGGACTGGAACCGCCCCGGCGGCGCGAAGATCACCGTCGCGGTGAGCCGGTTGAAGGCCACCGACCCCGCCAAGCGCATCGGTGTCCTGGTCTTCAACCCGGGCGGTCCCGGCGGCCCGGGATCCGGGGTGGTGCGCGACAACGCGGCCGAGCTGTTCCCGCGGGACCTCCTCGACCGGTTCGACCTCATCGGCCTGGACCCGCGCGGTGTCGGCGACAGCAAGCCCGCGATCGCCTGCGAGAAACCGGTCGCCGATCCCGCGGTGACCCAGTTCCCGCGCGACCAGGCCGGGTACGACCGGCTCGTCGCCTACAACCGCGTGGTGGCCGACGGCTGCCGCCGCAAGACCGGCCCGCTGATCGACCACGTCGACACGGTGAGCGCCGCCCGCGACATCGACGCGGTCCGGGTCGCGCTGGGCGAGGACAAGGTCAACCTGCTGGGCCTGTCCTACGGCACGTTCCTCGGCTCCACCTACGCCAGCCTCTACCCCGACCGCGTCCGCGCCTTCGTCCTCGACGGCGCGGTCGACCACACCGTCGGCTCCCGCCGCATGGCGTTGGACGAGACGCGGACCACTGAGGAGGTCTTCGCCGAGTTCGGTCGTTGGTGCGCGAGTGACCCCACCTGCGCGCTGCACGGCCGCGACGCCGTGGCGGAGTACCGGGCGCTGCTCGACCGGGCGACCCGGCACCCCGTCCCGGCGACCGGCGTGCCGGGTGGCCTGACCGCCGAGCAGATCGGCTACGCGGCCTACTCGTACCTCATCCTCAAGGACTACTGGCCGTACCTGGCCACCGCCATCCGCGACGCCGCCACCGACGCCGCGGGCCTGGTCGGCGAGGTGTCCTCCCCGGCCTACCGAGCCATCGCCTGCCACGACTTCCCCAGCGACGTCCGCGACTTCGCCGACCTGTCCGCGCGCCTGCGGGAGGTCCGGACCTCCCCGACGGCCCGCGGGTACGTCGAGGCGTGGGACATCCAGGCGGGTTGCCTGGGCTGGCCCATCCGCGCGAAGAACCCGTGGGGCCCGACCCCGGTGCGCGGCGCCCCGCCGATCCTCGTGGTCAGCGGCGAACACGACCCGTCGACCCCGAACGCCTGGGGCATCGGCCTGGCCCGCCAGATCGCCTGCTCCCGCCTGCTGGTCTGGAAGGGCTACGGCCACACCGCCTACCTCAACGACCCCGCCACCCAACGCCGAGAGGTCGACTTCCTCCTCAACCCCACCCGCTGACCACCCGACCACACCCCCGGGGCACCACCGCACACGCGGTGGTGCCCCGCACTCACACAAGCCCCCACCCCACCTACCCCGTACACCAACTCCGCCCCCGCACCGCCACCCCCGCGGCACCGCCGCCCCGCCCCACGCAGACGCCCCCGCACAGACCCCCTCCCACCCGGGGGCAGGCCCTTGATGCGATCCTATCGCCACAGCTCAGAGGCCGTACAGACGCGACTTGCCCGCTGTGGACAACCAGCGGGGATGTGGATAACCCGGCAACCCGTTCGAGTGATCCGATCCAACTGTCCACAGTGGACCGGCCAAGGCGATGGCCGCCACATGTCGAAGCCTGAGAAGATCGAGCGATAACGCCCGAGCACGTAACCGGATAACGGCACCCGCGCAACAGAAACCAAGCCGGCCCAAGACACGACGGCCGCCGAGCTGCCAGCGGAACGAGCACAGGTCGGTGGAGGCGCGACGCGATGGCCAAGAGGGCCCACGCGTGGCGCCGCACGACGAACGCGACAGAACCGCGGGCAACGCGCGCCATCCAAGCCGCGTCAAGCCAAACCGCGCCCCACCAAGAAGGCCCCGGACGAGGGAAGGTCAGGCGGGCGACAACACGGCGAGCAAGGCCTCGCAGGTGCGGCGCGTCTGGTCGGCGAGCGCGCCCGCCAACACCTCCGCCGTCGTCTGGTCCTGGTTCTTCGCCGCTTCCTCGATACCGGCGCAGGTCGCCGCCAACAGGTGACCGGCCATCATCGCGCTGGTCCCGCGCAGCCCGTGCGCCAACCGCGCCGCGCGGGGCAAGTCGCGGTCGTGCACGGCCCGAGCGATCCCCGCCGCGCGCGCGGGTGCCTTGCCGGTGAAGGACTCCAGCAACGTACGGGTCACCTCCGCGCCCATCCCCCGCAACTGCTCCAGCATCGCCGGGTCCAACACCTCCACCTCGTCCTCGGCGGAGCTCACCCGGTCTTCCTCCCGCCGCGGCGGCGGGGCCACAGCCGCGGAAGAGGTCATCCGACGCAACGCGGCCTCCAACTGGTCGCGGCGCAGCGGCTTGGTCAGGAAGTCGTCCATGCCCACGTCACGGCAGCGCTTCTCGTCGGAGGCGAGCGCCGACGCGGTGAGCGCGATGATCGGCACCTGCCCCAGCGGCTCGGGCAGCTGCCGGATCCGGGTGGTCGCCTGGTAGCCGTCGAGCACGGGCATCTGGCAGTCCATCAGCACCACGTCGTAACTGCCGGCCCGCAGCATGCGCACCGCCTGCTCGCCGTTCTCGGCGACATCGGCGGAGTAGCCGAGCGCGGTGAGCATCTGCACCACGACCTGCTGGTTGATGTCGTTGTCCTCGGCCACCAGCACCCGGCCCGCGCTCGGCCTCAGCTGCGGCCGGGTACCGGTCGGCGCGGTCTCGGCGGCCCGGTGCCTGCCCAGCTTGGCGTCGAGCAGCCTGCCCAGCGCGTCACGCAGGGTCGCCGCGCGGATCGGCTTGGCCAGGTACACCTCGACGCCGCCGCCGCGCGCCCGCTTGGCCTCCTCGGCGTCGATGGTCGAGGTCAGCACCGCCAACCGCGGCGCCCCGGTGGACGAGTCGGCCTGGATCCGGGCGGCCAGCTCGAGACCGTCCAGGTCGGGCATGCGCATGTCCAGCAGGGCTACGTCGAACGGGCGGCCGTCGGCGGTCGCGCCGCGCAGCGCGGCCAGCGCCTCGGTGCCGCTGGCGGCCAGGCTGACCCGCACCTTCCAGGTCTCCAGCAGCTGCGACACGATCTGCCGGTTGGTGGCGTTGTCGTCGACCACCAGCACGGCGGCGCCCTCCAGGTCGCGCACCGGCCGGGCCGCGGGCAGCGGCGCCCGGGCGGGCGGCAGCGGGAGGGTGAAGAAGAACGCACTGCCCTCCCCCGGGTCGCTGGTGAGCCCGATGGAGCCGTTCATCAGCTCGACGAGCTGGCGGCAGATGGTCAGGCCGAGGCCGGTGCCGCCGTACTGGCGCGTGGTGGACGCGTCGACCTGGGTGAACGCGTCGAACAGGTGCTGCTGGCGGTCGTGCGGGATGCCGATGCCCGTGTCGGTCACGGTGAAGGTGACGTCGTGGTGGTGGTCCGGCGGGATGATCGGCGGGATGTCGACGAAGACCACGACCTCGCCGCTGGGGGTGAACTTGACCGCGTTGGACACCAGGTTGGTCAGCACCTGCCGGACGCGGTGCGCGTCGCCGTTGAGCGCGGGCGGGATCGCCGGGTGCACCACGGCCGCGATCTCCAGCCCGGCCCGCTGCGCGGCCGGCGCGAGCAGGCTGACCACGTCCTCCACCAGCGAGCGCGGGTCGAAGTCGACCGGGTCGATCTCGAGCTTGCCCGCCTCGATCTTGGAGAAGTCCAGGATGTCGTCGATGACGTCGAGCAGGGCGTCCGCCGAGCGCTGCAGGGTGACCACGTTGTCGCGCTGCCGGGCGTCGAGGTCGGTGTCGAGCAGCAACGTGGCCAGGCCGATCACGCCGTTCATCGGGGTGCGGATCTCGTGGCTCATGTTCGCCACGAACGCCGACTTCATCCGCGAGGCCTCCAACGCCTGGTCGCGGGCCGCCGCCAGTTCCCGGTCGTGCTCCTTGCGCTCGGTGATGTCGCGGACGAAGGCGCTGAACACGACCTCGTCGCCGTTGCTGGAGGACCACAGGGTCAGCTCGGCGGGGAAGCTGGTGTAGTCCTTGCGCCGGGCCCAGACCTCGGTCGTGGTGCCCAGCAGGTGCTGGTCACCGCCGCCGAGGACCCGCCGCACCCCCGCCGAGTGCGCCGCCCGCTGCTCGTCGGGCACCACCAGGTCGACCAGCGGACGACCCATGGCCTCCTCGGCCCGCCAGCCGAAGATCAGCTCGGCGCGGGCGTTCCAGTTGGTGACGACGCCGTCGGCGCTCATGGAGATGAACGCGTCACCCGCCGCGTGCAGGATGCCGCGGACCTCCTCACCGCGCGCGGCCAGCCGCGCCTCGGCCAGGCGCCTGCGCCGCTCGGTGCGCACCGCGACCACGAGCGCGGCCAGCAGGACCTGCACGAGCAGGGTGGTCACCGTGACGATGCGAGCCGTCAGCACGGAGACGCCCGCGAACGCGCGCGCCGAGGAGATCTTCGCGACGACCGCCCAGTGCAGCGCGGGCACCGGCCGGTAGGCGATCAGGGTCTCCTCACCGCCCTCCGTCATGGTCGCCGAACCACCCGTGCCCCCGAGGGCGGCCCGCACCCCGCTGGAGTCCAGCCCGGACGCCAACCCGGGCATCCCCGGCGGCTGGGTGACCAGGGTGCCCCGGGGGTCGGTGACGACCAGCGAGACGTCCTGGGCCACGGCGACCCTGGAGACGAAGTCGGTGAGCAGGTCGACCGGGTAGCTGACCACGACGACCCCGACGACGCGGTCGCCGTCGCGCACCGGCGTGGACACCGCCACGACCTTCTGCCGCTGGTCGGTGGCGGCCTCGTAGACGTCGGAGATGTAGGGCCCACCCCGCCGCAGCGCGCCCCGGAAGTAGTCCCGGTAGGAGAAGTCCGCGCCGCGGATGGTGAGCGTGCCGGGGGCCACCGCGACCAGCGCGCCGGTCGGTCCCAGCGCCCACGCGGCCAGGAAGGCCGGGTTCTGCGCGTGCAACGACGTGATCGCGTTCTGCACGCTGGTGTTGTCGGCGGTCACCGCGAAGTCCGCCTTGCGCATGACCTCGCGCTGCGCGTAGGACTCCACCAGCGACGACACACCCGCCAGGCGGTCCTCCAGCTCGGAGCCCGCGACCTCGGCGCTGTGCGCGAGCCTGCGGTCGACCTCGTCGCCGACCATCCGCTTGGCGACGCTGACCGACAGGTAGGCGAGGCTGATCAGCGGCAGCAGCGCCAGCAGCACGAACGCCGCGCACAACCGCAGGGTCCGGTTCCGCAGCTCGGCGCGCAGCCCGGGGAAGGCCACCACCCCGCGCTGGGTCAGCGACAGCCGCAGCACCAGCAGCGCGGTGACGACCAGGGACCCGACGGCGATGACCGCGATGTCCTCCGTGGACGCCCGCACCGCGCGGATCACCAGCAGCACCGGCAGCGGCAGCACGCACACGGCCAGCGCGACCCGCTCGGCCCACCGGGCGCAGCGCGCGTCCGGGTCCCGCTCGGAGTCCAGGCGCGCGACGACCACCAGCACCGACCCGGCGAACACCAGCCACGGCGCGGCGTCGGGCGAGGTGCGCAGCAGCGCCACGCACACCAACCACGCGATCGTCCAGCCCAGCAGCCACGCCGCGCCCCGGCGCGCGGTGTCCACGAACGCCGACGTCACGCAGGCGAACACCGCCACCCACGCGTACAGCGGCAACACCTGCCCCGCGCCGGGCAGCGACCACACGAACACCCCCGCGGCCACCGCCGCGGTGACGGTGTCCAGCAGCGGCACCACCCGCAACCGCGTCGCCCGCGGCCCGTCCCCGAGGAACCACAGGCCCGCCAGCGGCAGGATCCCCGCGGCGGCGAGCACGTAGGCCGAGGCGGACCACGGCGCCAGTGCCCAACCACCGACCGCGAGCAGCTGCGCGGCGAGCAGAATCCGCCAGATCGGCGCGTTGCGCGCGATCCGCGAGGTGTGCGCGAGCAGCAGGGCGGAACTCCCCGCCACCACCGCGCCCAGCGGCACGAGGCGGAGCGGGCCGTCGGGGAGCACGGCGTAGACCACAGCCGCGACGACGTGCGTGGCGACCGAGGCCCACTGAGCCATCCGCAAGCGGTTCGGCACCGGTGAAGCTGTCACCACCCGAGCGTGCTCCCTGTGCCGTCCATGCTGGGCGCGCGCCCCATGGTGTGCCACCTGGAAGAGTGAAAGTTTCACACGTTCGCGAAAGCGCGCGGGTCGGGGCGCCCTCGTCCTGGATGCACCACCGACCACAAGGGAATCACGGATCACGCGCCGGGCAAAGCCGGTCCACCCGACCGTGTGGTGCCCCAGGGGTTCGGGGCTCAGCCGAGTTCGGCGTCCCGGGTCTCCGGCAGGGTGAGCACGGCGCAGAAGGCCACCACGGCCACGGCGGACAGGTACCAGAAGAACGCCGTCGACGCGCCCGCGTCGGCCAGCGCGGTGATCACCAGCGGCGCCGTGCCGCCGAAGAGCGCGACGGTCAAGTTGTACCAGGCGCCGATGCCCAGGCCGCGGAGTTCGGTCGGGAACAGCTCGCTCATGATCGCGGGCGCGATGGAGGTCATCGCGGTGTAGAGGCCGAGGCCGACGCAGAACACCACGAGCAACCCGCCCAGCCCCGGACCGACCAGCGTGGAGAGCGGGTAGCCCAGCACCGCCATGGCCGCCGTCCAGCCCAGCAACTGCGGCTTGCGCCCGAACCGGTCGGCCACCGCGCCCATCGGGTACTGCAGGACCACGAACACGGCCGTGCCGATCGACAGCGCCAGGAACACGACACTCGGGTCCGCGCCGCGGCTGTTGATCGCGAACGGCGTGAGCGCGCTGAAGAAGGTGTAGTAGCACAGGGTCGAGAGCATGGTGAACCCGACGAGCTGCGCGACGGCCCGCGGGTTGTGGCGGAGCGTGGCCAGCAACGGGTTGCGCAGGCGGCGGGCGCGGTCCTTGGCGCGCTCGAAGTGCTCGGTCTCATCGAGTTCGCGGCGCAGCACCAGACCGACCAAGCCGAGCAGACCGCCGACCAGGAACGGGATCCGCCAGCCGTAGCCGGTCATGTCGGCCTTGCTGAGCCAGCGGGTCAGGAAGTAGCCGAGCAGCGAGGCGACGAGCACGGCCGCGCCGGTGGAGACGTAGAAGAACGCCGCGTACCGCCCGCGCCGCCCGGCCGGGGCGATCTCGGCCAGGTAGGCGGAGGCGTTGGACACCTCCCCGCCCAGCGACATCCCCTGCGCGATCCTGGCGACCAGCAGCAACACGGGCGCCAGCCAGCCGACCTGCGCGAAGGTCGGCAACAACCCGATCGCCAGCGACGCGCCCGCCATCAGGACGATGGTGAGGATCATCGCCGGGCGCCGCCCGCGCACGTCGGCGAAGCGGCCCAGCAGCAGCCCGCCCAGCGGCCGGAAGAAGAACGCCAGCGCGTAGGTCGCGAAGGTGGCCAGCAACGAGCGGCTGTCGGGCGCGAACAGGGCGCCCGCGATGTAGGTGCTGAAGGTGGCGTAAACGGTCCAGTCGTACCACTCGATGGCGTTGCCGATGCCCGCGGCGAGCAGCTTGCGCACCGGGAGCCGGTGTCGGGTGTCCGAGGTCGTGACCATGCCCCACCTCCACATACGGATCTTGGTCGGACCTTGCCACAGACCTCCACGAGTTCGTTAGGTACTTTCTTCCACACCCGCCGCCCCGGAGACGCGGGTTTCCCTGGGAACCAGACCGTGAACCCATTCCCTCGGCACACACCGCCCCACGCGATGACCGCGGAGCAAGGCCGACAGCGGCAAGCTCGGACGCGCACTCCGGGGAGAGCGCTCCCAGTTCCGCTCCACGCCACCATCACCGATCGCCAACGCCGGCAAGCAGCGTGCGAACCTCGGCCGCACGCCGACCACCTTCGGGCGCTCCTCACCGCCACGCCGACCCACGGTCCGAAGTGGACTCACGGTGGCGCGTGCGACATGCCCTGGAGAAGACCGGCGCACCGCCTGCTCGGCGGCGCGACACCGGTACATCACGAGTTCTACGCGCGCGCGTCTGCTGCGGTACCCCGAATCCGGATCTTTCAACCGGTCCAGCGACAACGTCACACCTCCCGGGTGATCAGGTTCGCCGGTCGGCGCCACGGGTAGGTCTTGCCACGATCTCCCGTACGGCCGGATTTTTCCGAATCCGGCACCACCGGGTGGAAAGCAACCGAAGACGCACGGATGGAGCACGGAATGAGCGGAACCGACCTTCCCCCGCTGTCTACGGACGAACTCGCCGCCGAGGGCGCGGTCGCGTTGCCGGACAAGGAGGTCTACTCGCTGCTGGACCTCAACGTCGACCTGGACCTGGGGCTCGACCTCGCCGCGCCGATCGACCTGGCGGTGGCGGCGAACGCGAACGTGGCCGCGCCGATCGACGCCGCGGTCGGGGCGAACGTGCTGTCCGACGGCTCCACCGCCCAGGCGCTGTCCGACCAGGGTGTCGCGATCTCCCAGGGCATCACGGGCGAGGCCGTCGCGCACTCGACGCAGGAGAGCGGCATCGACCAGGGCGATGTGGCCACGGGCAACACCCCGGTCGAGACGCCCACCCCGCAGACCCCCGCCCCCGGCGCGGGTACCGCCGTGCCCGACATCAGCGGGGCGCTCGACGGCGGCCTGCTCAACGTCGACGTCAACCTCGCCGCCGACCTCGACCTGACGGCGCCGATCAACGGCGCGGTGGCCGCCAACGCCAACGTGGCCGCGCCGATCGACGCCGCGGTATCGGCGAACATCGGCTCCCACGACTCGGCGGCGACCGCGATCGCCCAGCAGGACGCGATCATCCAGCAGACGATCGACGCCTCCGCGGAGGCCACCGCGGACCAGGTCGCCGACGTCAAGCAGTAAGGGGCCGAGATGAGTGCCCCCGGCACCTCCCCCGGGTGGGACGCGGCAGCGTCCCACCCGGGCGGCGCCCCGGCCGTACCGCACCGGGCCGACGGTGTGGAGCTGATCGGGGAGATGCGCGGCTCGGGCTACCGCCGCCCGCCCGCGCTGGTACGACGCGGTGACGGCCAGGTCATCCAGCTGACGCCGCTGCTCTACAACATCCTGTCCGCGGTGGACGGCGAGGCCGACCACGAGCGGATCGCGGCGGTGGTGAGCGAGCGGGTCCAGCGCCGGGTCGGCGCGTCGGACGTGCGCGCGCTCATCGAGTCGAAACTGCGCCCAATGGGTGTCCTCCAAGGCGAGGACGGATCCCAGCCCACACCGCGCAAAGCAACACCCTTACTCGGGTTGAAGATGCGGTGCGTGGTTTCGCGACCCGAGGTGACACGGCGCATCACGGCACCCTTCGCCCCGTTGTTCCACCCCGGCGTTGTCGTGGCCGTAGTGGCGGCGTTCGTCGCAGTGTCGTTCTGGGTGCTGTTCGAGAAAGGGCTTGGCTCGGCGGCGTACGAGGCGTTCCGGCAGCCGTCGTTGCTGCTGCTGGTCTTCGCCGTCACCGTGATCTCCGCGGGGTTCCACGAGTTCGGGCACGCCGCCGCCGCGCGGTACGGCGGTGCCACGCCGGGAGCCATGGGGTTCGGCCTCTACCTGCTGTGGCCCGCCTTCTACACCGACGTGACCGACAGCTACCGGCTGGGTCGCGCCGGGCGGCTGCGCACCGACCTCGGCGGGCTGTACTTCAACGCCATCGTGGCGGTGGGGATCTTCGGCGTCTGGTGGTTGTCCGGCTGGGACTCGTTGTTGTTGGTCGTCGCCACGCAGTTGCTGCAGATGGTGCGCCAACTCGCGCCCATGGTGCGGTTTGACGGCTACCACGTCTTGGCGGACCTGACCGGCGTACCGGACCTGTTCCACCGCATCAAGCCGACGCTGCTCGGTCTGCTGCCGCACCGTTGGCGTTCACCGGAGACCACCGTGCTCAAACCGTGGGCACGGGCGGTGGTGACGTTGTGGGTCGTCGTAGTGGTGCCGTTGCTGTTGCTCTCGATGGTGCTGGCATTGGTGACATTGCCGCGAATCGTCGGGACCGCGTGGAGCGGCCTGCGGCACCAGTGGCACGGGCTCACGCTCGGCTACGGCGACGGCGATTTCGCCACCGTTCTGGTGAAAGCGTTGGGAATCCTGGCGATCGCGGTGCCGCTCGCGGGTACCCTGTACCTGTTGCTGCGAATGGCGCGGCGGTCACTGGCGAAACTCCGGCGTGGGACCCGGGGCAAGCCGGTGCGCCGGGCTCTCGCCGGGCTCTTGGTGGTGGCGGTCGCCGCGGCGGTGGCGTGGGCGTGGTGGCCCGACGCGCGGCGGTACCGCCCGATCCAGCCGGGCGAACGCGGCACCATCCAGGACGTACTCCCGTTGGCGGGCGCCACACCCGCGGGCTTTCGGGGCACCTCGCCGGGCGACCGTACCGCGGCGCCCCGACAGGTCGCGCGGACAGTGTGGCCGCGCCAGTCCGCGCTGCCCACGCGGGACAAGCCCGAACTGGCGGTGGTGCTCACACCGAAGGCCGGGCCGGGCGCGCAGCCGCAGGCGGAAGGCGACGCCGCCGGGCCACCGACGTGGGTGTTCCCGTTCGACCCGCCGCACGCGCCGGGGCCGGGCGACAACCAGGTGCTGGTCTGGAACACGACCGACGGCTCGGTCCAGTACGAGGTGTCCTTCGCGCTGGTGTGGGTGACCGACGGCGAAGCGGACAACCGCAACGAGGCGTACGCGCTGGCCAACTGCCGGGACTGCGCGTCGGTGGCCATCGCGTTCCAGGTCGTCCTGGTGGTCGGGCACGCGGACGTGGTCCCGCAGAACGTGGCGGTCGCGGTCAACCACACGTGCAGCCAGTGCCTGACCTTCGCATTGGCCTCGCAACTGGTGGTGACGCTGCCGGACGTGCCGAGCGAGCAGGTGAAGGCCGAGTTGGCCCGGATCTGGGCGGACATGGCCGAGCTGGCCAACCGGATGCGTGGCATGTCCGCGCAGCAGATCGAGGCGGAGCTGGAACAGGTCAAGGCGCGCATCCTCGACGTGGTCCGGCCCGCGGGCGGCTCCACACCACCGGGCACGGGCACGACAACGACCGGCGTGCCTTCCGCGCCGGGGTCGTCGTCGGCGGGCGTGCCGAGCCCGACCGGTTCCCTGCCAACGGTTCCGTCGATCACTCCGACGGGCACCTCGGCGCCGGGCGGTTCGTCGGGTACGCCGTCGGAGCAGGCTCCGCCGGGGTCGTCAACGGCTGCGAGCACGCCGGGCAGCACGACTCCGTCCCCATCGGACTCCGGATCGGAGTCAGCGGAACCCCCTGGTACCACAACATCCGGATGAATCTGGCGTAGACGGCACAGCCGACGGCCCACTGCGCTCGCGGTGGGCCGTCGGCCATTTCTGTTCGCCTCAGCCGGACTTGCGGCGGAAGGCCTGCTTGCGCGCCACCGGGACGCGCGGCGTCACCCGGGATCCGGTGTCGGTGTGCGCCTCACCCGAGCGGCCCTGCTTCTGGGCGAGTGCCTGGGTGAACCGGTCCTTGATGTCGTCCAGCTGGGCGGAACGCGGGGTCTTGTGGGCAGCCATGGGCAAACCTCCTGGAAAACCGAAGGGTGGGTCGCTCGGGGTACGCGTGGCGGACGGACAGCAGCGACCGTGCTCCGGGAAACGGGCACGGTGGATCGCGGTCTGCCGAGCAGGGTCAGACCGGATGAGGAGAGCGCTGTCCGCCTGATCGACGGCATGCTGACGGAACAGATAGCCGTTGGTGATCGCGGTGAGAGATCAACAGGAGGACCCAGGTCACGCGCGTGCCGACCACAAGGTCGTCAGCGGGGTGCCACGGGATCGTCGTCCTGGAATGTCACAGAGTGCCCATGCCGCAAATAGTGCCATCGGTCCGGCCGGGCGTCAAGCACGAATTCCTCCGATCGTCCCAAGTGGACTCAAGACGCGGAGAGGGCCAGGCCGACGCGCCTTGCCGCCTCCCGCAACCGATCCGGCGAGTGCGCCCCGTAGCCCAGGACGAGCCCGGGGGCGCCGTCGGTCATGCGGTACCAGGACAGCGGGTGCACGCGGACCCCGGTCTCGGCGACCCGGGCCGCCATGTCGGTGTCCTCGCCCGTGTATCCGGGGAAAGTGACCATGAGGTGCAGCCCGGCCGCCGCGCCGTGTACCTCGATGCCGGGCAAGTGCTGTCGCAGGCCGGTGAGCAGTGCGTCGCGTCGCGCGCGGTGACGGGCTCTTACGGCACGGATGTACCGGTCGAGCTCGCCGGTGCTGATGAGCCTCGCCAGCGCCAACTGCGGGACGGTGGGGCTACCCAGGTCGCTGGCGTGACGTGCGGCGACCAGGTCCGCGTAGTGGCGCCTGGGTGGGACCAACCAGCCAAGGCGGATACCGGGCGCGAGGGCCTTCGACGTGCTCCCCGTGTACGCGACGAAATCGGGCGCGGTGGCCTGCATGGCGGGAACGGGCGCGCGGTCGTAGCGGTACTCGGCGTCGTAGTCGTCCTCGATGACCAGGCGCCCTTCGGCGGCCCAGTCGAGCAGCTCACGCCGTCTGCCCGGGGCCAGCACCACGCCGGTCGGGAACTGGTGGGCCGGAGTGAGCAGCACCGCCCCCACGTCTGTCGCGGCCAGGGCGTCGACCCGGATCCCCAGGTCGTCCACGGGCACGGCGACCGGCCGCAGCCCCCAGTGGACGAGCTCGTCGCGCGGCCCGCGCGATCCGGGGTCTTCCGTGGCGATGGTGGTCACACCGTTGGCACCCAGGAGCTGGGACAGCAGCGCGAGCGACTGGGCCACGCCCGCGACCACGATGAGGTCGTCCGGTCCCGCGCGGACCCCTCGTACCCTGGCAAGTCGCCCCGCCAGCTCTTCGCGCAACCGCGGCACCCCGCGCGGGTCCCCGTACCCGAGGTCCGCCGCGCTCAGGTCGGACATCACGGCGCGTTCCGCGCGCAGCCACGCCGCACGGGGAAAGGACGCCAAGTCGGGCACGCCCGGCGATAGGTCGAGATCCACGCCCTCTTGGGGCAATGGCAGCAATGCGGGTACCGGGCGCGGGGTGGGCTGCGTGGTCGGTCGGGCGGCGTTGGGCGCGATGACCGTCCCGACGCCGGTACGCGCGGTGACCAGACCTTCCTCGTCCAACCTGCGGTAAGCCTCAACCACGACACCCCGGGAGATGCCGAGGTCGCGGGCCAGATCCCGGGTCGCGGGCAACCTCTCCCCCGGCTTGAGCCGCCCGTCGGCAACGGCGGTCCGCACAGCGTGGACGAGCCACGCGGTGAGTCCTCTTGGCCGGGCCGTCTCGGCCCTGAGCTGCAGGAAGTCGGCGCCAGGTGGTGTCGATTGGTCCACCTGACACCTCGCTCAATGGTCCTGGTTCCGGCGCATTGGTCCGGCAAGCATCATAGGCATGCCGACAATCAGCAGGACCATTGCCGCGCTCGACCGGTGGCTCGACGACGAGTTCACGGCGGCCAACACGGCGGCGGAGGAGATCTACTTCGCCGCCCGTCGCGACTACCTCCCGGGGCGCGCCCCGGACCTGCTCCACGCGGGAGCCCGGCTGATCGCGCCCATCGCCGCGGCGGACCTACCCGAGGACCCGATGGACCAGTATCGCCTCCTCGGCTCGGTCGGTCTCTACCTCGCGGCCTGCCGTCGGCACCGCCTCGACGACCAACCCGCGATCCTCGCTCCTGTGTGGGACCTTGCGACACGGCTGGGTACCGCGCTCGGGGTGGCGCCCCGGTATGTCTTCGCGCACCAAGTCCTCTACGGGTACCGGACATTCACCTCACTACCTGACGAGGATGTGTTCGTGACCTACAACGGCGCCGCCGTCGTCGCACAGCAGCGAGCAGCGGACGCGCTACGGCGGATCTCGACAATGGGCGTGTCCAGCCCGCTCGCCGGAGAACTGTTCGAGCAGGCCGCCGCCGCGCTCGGCGATGCACTCGACGCGTGCCGCGCCTTGGCCGACCGGTTGGATGTCGAGCGGTTCTACCTCTGCATCCGTCCGTATTTCGCGACCTATCGCGTCGGGGACAGCGACTTCCGGGGGGCCAACGCGGGCGATTTCGCCGCGGTGAACGAAATCGACCTTCGCCTGGGTCTGTGCCACGCGGACGACCCCTTCTACGGACGCGTACTACGCGAGAAGGAGTCCTATATGCCGCCGGGAGATCGGCAGGCGACGCACTGCGCCGCGCGATCCGTGCCACTGCCCACGCGGTTGCTCGAAGAACCGATCACGCGGCGGACGCGCGTCAACGCGCGACTGCTGCTGGACGTGTGCCGCGCGCACGGGGCGGCGGCGTCGTTCCACCACAACCGGCTAGTCCGGCCGTTCCTGGCGCGTCCCGCCGCGACGATGCCCACCGCGGAACCGGACCGGGTCACCGCGAGCGGCCCACCGCTGGAGGTCGTGCTGGCGGACCTGGCGCGCCTGCGTGACCTCCGGGTGGCCCACACCCGGCTCGGCGCGGCGGGCGCGAGTGCCGTCCTCGACCGCCTGCGGGCCATGGCGGACTGAGAAAAGCCAGGTCAGCGGCGGTTGTGGACAACTCCGCGCGGACTGTCGGTGGCGGCCGGCAAGGTATGCGCACAGTGATCGGAGGGGCACGGCAACGGGCCCGCGTCGGGGATCGGACCTGGCGACCCGATGATCGAACCGGAAAACCGAACGAGAACGGATCGAGGGATGGTGGCGGCAGCGGTGGCGCCCTGGAGCGCCGAGCGGGTGATCGGGCTCGCACCGGACGCGGCGTCGGCCAAGGCGGGGCGTGGCCTGGCCACGGCCGCCAAGTGGGCGGACACGGGCGCGTCGGAGGACGCGCTGTGGGGCCACTGCCAGGGTAGCGGCAAGAAGCCGTACCAGGCGTGCGTGGAGTTGGCCGAACCCGCGTACCGGTGCACGTGCCCCAGTCGGAAGTTCCCGTGCAAGCACGTGCTGGGGCTGATGCTGCTGTGGTCGGCGGGTGCGGTCGCCGCGGCGGAGGAGGAGCCGGAGTGGGTCGGCAGCTGGCTGGAGAGCCGCGCGGGACGCGCCGAGCGGGCGCGTCAGCGGGCCGAGTCCGCGGGGCCGCGGGACGAGAAGGCGGCGGCGAAACGCGCCGATGAGCGCCTGACCCGAGTCCGGTCCGGCGCCGCGGAACTGCGGGAATGGCTGACGGACCGGCTGGGCGCGGGCCTGGGCGGCCTGCGCGGCGGTGACGAGCTGCGGACGGTCGCGGCACGCATGGTCGACGCGCAGGCCCCCGGGCTGGCGAGCGGGTTGCGGCGCGCGGCGGCCCTGGCCGACGCCAGGCGCGGCGCGCCCCAGGCGCTGCTGGGTGAGCTGTCGATGCTCTTCCTGCTCGCCGACTCGGTGTCCCGGTTGGACGAATTGCCCGCCGAGCTGGTGGAGACGGTCCGCACGCGACTCGGGTTCCCGGTGGACACCGCGCGGGTCCTCGAGAGCGGTGAGCGCGTGAGCGACGACTGGTTGGTCGTCGGGGTGTCCGATGAGGAGAACGACGGGCTGGTCACCCGTCGCGCCTGGTTGCGCGGCGAGCGTTCCGACCGCACGGCAGTGGTGCTCGCCTTCGCGCCACCGGGCCGACCGCTCGACGGTTCCCTGCCGACCGGTCACGTGGTGTCCGCCGAGCTGGCCTTCCACCCGGGCGTGCCGCCGTTGCGGGCCTCGGTGGTGGATCGGGCCGAGCCGGTCCTCGCGCCGGAGCCCCGGGGGGTCGCCGTCGATGGCGCGCTGGACGGCTATGCCCGCGCGCTGGCCGCCGATCCGTGGACCGACCGCGTGCCGGTCGTCCTGGCGCGGGTCGTACCGACCAGGCACGGGGAGTCGTGGGCGTTGTCCGATGAGGACGGCAAGCAGGCGTTGCCGTTGGTGTCGACAGTGGACCCGTGGCCGCTGCTGGCGCTCGCGGCGACCGGTCCGGTCACGGTGGCCGCTGAGTGGGGCGCCACCGGGCTGCACCCGCTCACCTGCTGGCACGACGGGCGGGTGATCCGGCTGTGATCCCCGCATCCGCTCCGATCGACGGGACGGTCGGTCGATGAACGCCTGGAACGACCTGGTCGGTGCCGCGCTGCTCGGCGCACAACGCCGCGAGTTCGACCCGGCGGCGCTGCCGCCCGCCGTCGCCGCGCTCGCCGGACAACGCGCCGAGCCCGCCGACCGGCTGTTGACCGCGGCGGCGGCGTTGACGACGTACGAGCGCGCCGGTCGACTCCCGTTGTCGGACACCGCTTCCGCACCGGTCGCGGCGGCCGACCCGCGACCGGTGGTGCCCGCGGCGGCCCGCGAGCGGCTGGCCCGGCTGCTGGCCGAACACCAGCCGGAGGTCCTGGAGGAGTGGCTCCGCGCGGTCGCGCGGGCCGGGCTGCGGGTGCCGCCCGAGCGGGTGCCCGCGCTCGCCGACGCGGCGGGTGGGCGGATCGCGCTGCGCGCGCCGCTCGTCGAGGCGGCGGGGCCGGTGGCGGGCTGGCTGGGCGCGCGGAACCCGGACTGGGCGTTCCTGGCCAGTCCGGTGGCGGGCGACGACGCGGACGTGTGGCAGTACGGCAGCCTCGTGCAGCGCAAGGTGTGGTTCGCGCAGGCGCTGGTGGACGCGCCGGACGTGGCGCGCGAGGCGTTGGCGGGCACGTGGGGCAGCGAACCGGCCGAGGTGCGGTCCGCGCTGCTCGAGCTCGTCGGCGAGCACCTGCGACCGTCCGACGAGGAGTTCCTGGAGCGGGCGCTCGACGACCGCGCCCAGTCGGTCCGGCACCGGTCCGCCGAACTGCTCAGCGGCATGCCCGGCTCGGCGCTGGGGCTGCGCATGGCCGCGCGGCTGCGCCCGCTGGTCTCGGCGCGGCGCGGCACCCTGGTCGTCACCCTGCCCGACGAGCCGGACAAGGCGATGAAGCGCGACGGTATCGACGCGCAGACGGGCGCCGAACGCCGCACGACCATGCTGCGCCGCCTCGTCGCGTCCACCCCGCTGGGGTTCTGGGCCGATCTGGGCACCCCGGACGACCTGCTGTCCTGGCAGGTCGACGGGTGCGCGCCGAGTGTCCTGCACGAAAGCCTGACCACGGCCGCGATCCGCCAACGCGACCAGGAGTGGGTGCGGACGCTGCTGCTGCGGTTCCCGGCCGAGTTCAGCACGGCCGCCCTGCTCGGCGCTCTGGCCCCGGACGCCTTGGCCGACGCGATGACCACCCTGATCAAGCAGACCGCGACGGCGAACATCGCGCGGCTGGTGCACGACCTGCCCGGTCCGTGGTCGCCCGCCCTGGGCACAGCCCTCCTGGACTGGATCTCGGGGCAGTTGGACAAGCGGTTCGTGGCCCACGCGGCCGCGGTCGTCGCGCGATCCGTCCCGGCCGCGTGCCTGACCCACCCCGTCGTCTCGGCCCGGCCCGCCGACGACGCCGCCCCGTGGCGGCACACCCTCACCGAGACCCTGGCGTTCCGCCGCGACATGCACGCGGAGCTCCGATGACCACCGTTCCCCCATCACGCACTGGAGTCGACATGACCACCGCAGTTCTCCGGCCGCACGCCGAGGACGAGTACGCGGCCGAGCTGGCGGCGCTGGCCACCGCGGACGACCGGCCCCGGCCGTCGTCGTGGCGGCTGTCGCCGCAGGCGGTGGTGACCTACCTGCTGGGCGGCGTGACCGCCGACGGCACCGAGATCAGCGCGAAGTACGTCGGCCCGCGCAGGCTGATGGAGGTCGCGGTCGCCACCCTGGCCACCGACCGCGCGCTGCTGCTGCTCGGCGTGCCCGGCACCGCCAAGACCTGGGTGTCCGAGCACCTGGCCGCGGCGATCAGCGGGGACTCGACCCTGCTGGTGCAGGGCACGGCGGGCACATCGGAGGAGTCCATCCGCTACGGCTGGAACTACGCCCGGCTGATCGCCGAGGGGCCAAGCGAGCAGGCGATCGTGGAGAGCCCGGTGCTGCGGGCGATGCGCGACGGCAAGATCGCCCGGCTGGAGGAGCTGACCCGCATCCCGGCCGACGTGCAGGACACGTTGATCACGATCCTGTCCGAGAAGACGCTGCCGGTGCCGGAGCTGAACACCGAGACGCAGGCCCGGCCGGGGTTCAACATGATCGCCACGGCGAACAACCGGGACAAGGGCGTCAACGAGCTGTCCAGCGCGCTGCGCCGCCGGTTCAACACCGTGGTGCTCCCGCTGCCGGACAGCGCCGACGCCGAGGTGGAGATCGTCAGCCGCCGGGTCGCGCAGTTGGGCCGGTCGCTGGAACTGCCCGCGGAGGCCGCCGCGCTGTCCGAGATCCGGCGCGTGGTCACGGTGTTCCGCGAGCTGCGGTCGGGTCGCACGGAGGACGGCCGCACCGCGGTGAAGACGCCGTCGGGCACGTTGTCCACGGCCGAGGCGATCAGCGTGCTGACCGGCGGCCTCGCCTTGGCGGCGCACTTCGGCGACGGCGTGCTGCGACCGCACGACGTGGCCGCGGGCATCCTCGGCGCGGTGGTCAAGGACCCGGTCGCCGACCGCGCGATCTGGGTCGAGTACCTGGAGACCGTGGTCCGCGAGCGCGACGGCTGGGCCGACTTCTACCGGGCGGGCCAGGAGATCGCGGGCCGATGACCACCCACCTGCTCGGCATCCGCCACCACGGTCCCGGCTCGGCCCGGGCCGTGGCCGCGCGGCTGGCCGCGATCGCCCCGGACCTGGTCCTGATCGAGGGACCGCCGGAGGCCGACGGGCTCGTCGCGCACGCGGCGGACGAGTCGCTGGTGCCCCCGGTGGCGCTGCTGGCCTACGCCGCCGACGACGTGTCCCGGGCGGCGTTCTGGCCGTTCGCGGCGTTCAGCCCGGAGTGGCGGGCGATCCGGTACGCCGTGGGCGCGGGCGTGCCGGTGCGCTTCTGCGACCTGCCCGCCGCGTACCAGTTCGCGGAGGACCCCTGCGGGGCCCCGGCGGAGTCGATCAGCGCTGACCCGCTGGCCGAGTTGGCGGCGGCGGGTGGCTACGACGACCCGGAGCGCTGGTGGGACGACGTGGTGGAGTCGCGGCGGGACGCCGAGTCGCCGTTCGAGGTGATCGCCGAGGCGATGACGGCGCTGCGGGAGGACCGCGAGGTCACCGACGAACGTGAGCGCAGGCGCGAGGCGCACATGCGGACCGTGCTGCGCAAGGCGCGCAAGGAGGGCTTCGAGCGCATCGCGGTGGTGTGCGGGGCCTGGCACGTGCCCGCGCTGGCCGATCCGCTGCCGCCCGCGGCACGCGACCAGGAGATCCTCCGCGGTCTGCCCAAGCGGAAGGTCACCTGCACCTGGGTACCGTGGACGCACGGCAGGCTCGCCGCGAGCAGCGGCTACGGCGCGGGTGTCCGGTCACCGGGCTGGTACCACCACCTGTTCACCACCGAGTCGGACTCCACCGCGCGCTGGCTGACCGCGGTCGCGGGGGTGCTGCGCGAGGAAGACCTGCCGGTGTCCACGGCACACGTGATCGAGGCGGTCCGGCTCTCCGACACGCTGGCGGCGCTGCGCGGCCGTGCCTCCGCCGGGTTGGCGGAGGTGTCGGAGGCGACCCGCGCGGTGCTGTGCGCCGGTGATGACGTGCGCGCCGACTTCGTCACCGCCCGGCTGCTGGTCGGCGAACGGCTGGGCTCGGTGCCCGAGGCGGTGCCGCGACCACCGCTGACCTCCGACCTGATCGCGGCGGCCAAGCGGCTGCGGCTGGCGCGCGACCCGTTGAGCCGCGAACTCGACCTCGACCTGCGCACCCCCGGCGGGCTGGACCGGTCGCGGCTGCTGCACCGGCTGCGGCTGCTCGGTATCCACTGGGGTACGCCGCGGAAGTCGACGAAGCAGAACAAGGGCACGTTCCGGGAGACCTGGGACCTGGCGTGGGAGCCCGGGTTCGAGGTCGACCTGGTGGCCGCCGCCGTGTACGGCACAACGGTTGTCGCGGCCTCGACGGCGAAGGTCCAGGAGGCGGTGGCCGGGGCACCGCCGCTGTCCGAGATCACCGAGGCGGTGGAGAACTGCCTACTCGCGGACCTGTCCGACGCGTTGCCGGACGCGTTGGCCGCCTTGGATTCCCGGGCCGCGTCGGACACCGACATCACGCACCTGATGACGGCACTACCGGCGCTGACAAGGGCGACTCGCTACGGCGACGTGCGCGGCACCGACACGGGTTCGCTGCGCGCGGTGGCGCTGCGGATGTTGGAACGGGTGTGCGCGGGCCTGCCACCCGCCACGCACGGCATCGACGACGCGGCCGCGGCCCGGTTCGGCGAACTCGTCACCGCGGTGCACGACGCCACCGGTCTGCTCGGTGACGAGGCCAGGCAGCGTTGGCTCACGGCCCTGGTCCGGCTGGCCGCGCGAGAGTCCTTACCCAAGCTGTTGGCGGGTCGGGTGATCCGTGTCCTGCACGACGCCGACCGGCTGGACTCGGCGGAGGTCGAACTGCGCCTCGGCCGGGTCCTCACCCCGGGCGTCGCGCCGGTGGAGGGCGCGGCGTTCGTCGAGGGCTTCTTCGCGGGCGGCGCGCTCCTGCTGGTGCACGACGAACGCCTGTTGCGCACGGTCGACGCGTGGCTCACCGCGATCCCGGGCTCGATGTTCACCGAGGTGCTCCCACTGCTGCGCCGGACCTTCGGCGCGTACGCGGGCCCGGAGAAGCGGGCCATCGGCGAGCGCGCGGCCGGGCTGGCGGGCGCGGTGCGGGTATCGAGTGAATCCGTGGTGTTGGACGAGGAGCGTGCCGCGGCCGTGCTGCCGGTGCTGCGCGCGTTGTTGGGGGTGGCGGGATGAGCGAGACCACGTCCGAGGCCGAGCGCTTGCGGCGCTGGCGGCTGGTCCTGGGCGGCGAGGGGCCGGACCAGAAGTTGTCCGCGGCGGACAGCGGGGTGGACGGGGTGCTGTCAGCGCTCTACGACTCCGGCGGTCGCGGCGACGGCACACCCCGCTCGGCCGGGCTCGGGGCGTCGGCGCCGCGCGTGGCGCGGTGGCTCGGCGACATCCGCCGGTACTTCCCAGGCACGGTGGTGCAGGTGATGCAGCGCGACGCGGTCGACCGGCTCGGGTTGACCAGGATGCTGCTGGAGCCCGAACTGCTGTCCGCGGTGGAACCGGACGTGCACCTGGTGGGCACGCTGCTGTCGCTCAACGGCGTGATCCCCGAGGAGACCAAGGAAACCGCGCGGGAGGTGGTCCGCAAGGTCGTCGCCGAGTTGGAGCGGCGCCTGGCCGAGCCGACCCGCGCGGCGGTCCGCGGCGCGCTCGACAAGGCGTCCCGCACGCACCGCCCCCGCCCGGCGGACATCGACTGGCCCCGGACCATCCAGGCCAACCTCAAGCACTACTCCCCCGACCTGCGCACGATCATCCCCGAACGCCTCATCGGTCACGGCCGCAAACAGCACAGCGTCCAGCGCGAGGTCATCCTCGCGGTCGACCAATCGGGCTCGATGGCCGAGTCCGTGGTCTACTCCGGACTCTTCGGCGCGGTTCTCGCCTCGATGCGCGCGTTGCGAACCAGGTTCGTCGCCTTCGACACCGCCGTGGTCGACCTCACCGAGAACCTCGCCGACCCGGTCGACGTCCTCTTCGGCACCCAACTCGGCGGCGGTACGGACATCAACCGCGCGTTGGCCTACTGCCAGGGGCTGATCACCCAGCCGGAGAACACGATCCTGGTCCTGATCAGCGACCTCTACGAGGGTGGTGTCCGCGCCAACCTGCTCCGTCGAGCCGCCGAACTGGTGGAGGCGGGCGTGCAGGTGGTCACCCTCCTGGCCCTGTTGGACTCCGGAAGGCCTTCCTACGACGAGGAGAACGCCGCCGCCCTCGCGGAACTCGGCATCCCGGCCTTCGCCTGCACCCCCGACCTCTTCCCCGAGCTCATGGCCGCCGCCCTCCGCCGCGACGACATCTCCCAGTGGGCCGCCACGATGCTCAGCTAGCCCACTGGGCGACCCGGTCGCCCCACGCGCCGGCGTCAGCATGTGTTGACGCATCTTCCGGCGTCAGCATATGCTGACGCCATGTCCCTCGACGCGGCCTTGGACCAGGCGAAGGTCACCGGCGACCACGACACCGCCCTCCGTACCGTCGCCCGCCTCCGGCGCCTCGTGGAACACCTGGAAGCCGAACAGGTCACCGCCGCCCGCCGCGCGGGCTGGTCCTGGCACGACGTGGCCCTGCGCCTCGGGGTCACGAAGCAGACGGTTCACCGCAAGTACCGACACCTCACCGACTGACCCGGTTCACCGAACGACTCGGCGCCCCACCAAGCGCGCTCGGTCTCGCTTCCCACGCCGGAGGGCCTCATGTTCCAAGGAGATCACCACTCCCTGACTCGCGTCATGCGGGCCGCGGGCACCACGGCCCGCCGCTTCGCCCATCCACGGGTCGGCAGCGAACACCTCGTGCTCGCTCTCACCACAGTGGACACACCGGTCGCCGACGCGCTGGCGGCACACGGCATTACCGAGGGCGTACTCACCCCGGTGGTGCGGGAGGTCGGCGACCACGGCGCGGGTGCCGCGGCGGACCGGGAAATGTTGGCGCCGCTGGGAGTCGACGTGGCAGGGCTCCTCCCGGTCTCGGCGCTGGACCGTCCCCTGGGTCGTGAACCCCTGTTCCCGTTGGCCGCCGCCCGGGCCCGTGAACGCGCCGCGCGCGCCGCTCCCCCGATCGGCCTCGACGCCCAGGCCGCCTACGCCGCGTCCCTTCGCCTCGCCCTCGCCAGGCGGGAACGCGCTCATCGTCCCGAACACCTCGCCCTGGTCCTGGCAGGCGTCGACCCCGGCGCCGCGTGGACCATCACCCAGGTCGGCATTTCACCCGCCGCTCTCCACGACGCGCTGGCCGGCGCATTCCCACCCCCACGGCGAAACCCCTTACTACGCCTCGAACGCCACCTCGGCTCTCACCGGCGTCGACTCGATCTCCTCCGCCGCTACCACCGCACCACCGGCAGAGTCCCCCACACCCTGATCCTGTGACCGACCAGGCACATCGGCGACATCCCACCCCGGTACTACTTGAAATGGGAGAACCGCCCGCGAAGAGTCCGCGGCACGCGATCCCGCACTGCGACCCTCAGCGCCGCGAGTGGCGAAGCGGAGGCCCCGTCGCGTCCGTTCTGACTCACATACGGCGTGCCCGCCCAGGCATCACCGGACACCTCATACCCCAACGGGTCCTCGTGGTAGAGCCACGCCGCGCGCAAGTCCCGGCAGGCAACCTCACCCACGTACCAGGCCGCACCCTGCACCAAGTCGCCATCCTGCCGCGCCTTGAACTCGTCACGAGTCCCGAACTCCGCGCACAGCAAGGCCTCCACTCGGTCCAGCGAGTCGAGACCGAAGTCGAGCCACGCGGCGTCCACGCCGAGAGCGGACACCCACGCGTGGAACCCGGCCACGCGCTCGGCCAACCAGGCGACAAGCCATTCGTGCCGGATGAACGAGTGGACGTCGATGTCGTCCGGGGACCTGCGCGGCGTCCACTTCGGATGCGCCGCCCGATACGCGGCGACCACATCCGCCAGCCCGCCGATCGCATCGGCGAACACCGTGCCCGACCCGGTCACCCGGGCCCAACCAAGCAACGCGCCCGGGTCGATCAACGGCAACCCCAGCACCTCGTCGGAGGAGACCACGGGCACCTCGTCGATCTCGTCCCAGTCCCAGTCACCGTTGCCCGCGCGGATCAACGACTCGCCGACATAGGCGACCACGCCCTCACCGAAGCCCTGATCGTCCCGCTCGCCCAGCATGACCTCCAGGCGAGCCGGCGACACCACCGTGAAGTCGAACGAGAAGTCCGACGGCAGGTCGACATCCTTGAGCCGGTCCAGGATCGGCTCCACCGCGGACTTCCACTCCGCCAGCGGAGACTCCTCAGCGGCCACGCCTAATCCCCCTGCCTGATCCTGTCACGGATAGCGGAAACGGCGACGGCCGGTTCGTCGACCCAGAAGTCGATCCGACGCACCGCCCCCGCTCCCCCACGGCCGAGGTCGACCTCAAGCGGAACGCGCAGATCGACTGTCACGTTGCTCGACGACGACTCCTCGAACACGAGGGTATCGCCATCGATGATCTCCGCGACCCGCTTCAGGGAACGCGAGCGGGTGATCGCGCGAACCGACTCGATGTCGCCCACCGGCACCCGAACCGACGCGGCGAACACGGGCCGAAGGCGCAGTTCCCGATCGCTTATCACGTGCGGGCACTTGTGGAGGGTGGCGATCACGCCCAAGACCCACACCACGCCCACGACACCCAGGACGAACAACGCGACGCGGCCGGGCTCCCACGACAGAGCGATGTGCACAATGACCAGTTCCAGGCCGTTAACACCCAACACGGCCCACAGAACCGGTCGCACCGTCTTGCCGTAGGAAAGCCCGACCGCGCCTTCGGTACATCAGTCCCCCCGCGCACCACCAACCAGAGCGCTCGAGCGAACATCAGGTTGCGGTGAACAGACCTGCCGAATCCCCGGGGCATTCACCGATCCAACACCAGGTGTCAGCAAGCGCCAAGATCCACCCAGACCCAAGGGGCCTTTGTGGGGCTTTCCACGCGCACCCACCAATCGGCCTGGTAAACTCTCCCCTGGTAGGAAACCCTGCTCCCACCGGGATAGCTGGTGTCGCGCCCCCAGGACGGCGCGGTGCAGGCAGGCGGGTACGGGCCACCGGTCACCGCGGGCAGGTCGAACACCCAGCCGGACCGCTGCCACTGCGGGATCATCTGCCGGTAGGCCGCGACCGTCGGCCCACGATCCCCACCCCCGTCGTGGCTGAGCACGACCGCCGTGGGATACACCGCCGAGCTCAGGCGTCCGACGAGCACGTCACTCGGCGAGCCATCCCAGTCCCGGGGGTCGACGGTCCACGCCAGAGCGGACATCCCGAGCTCGGCCGCGATCTGCGGCGTCGCCCCCCAACTTCCGAAGGGCGCGCGGAAGTACGGGACGGGCAAGTTCGGGTTGCCCGCGGCCCGACGAATGGCATCGCGCGTGGCGACGATGTCGGCGCGCGCCTGCTCGACAGGCATCGAACCCAGGTCGTCGTGCTTGACGGAGTGGTCACACACCGCGTGCCCCTCGGCAACGATCCGCCGGACCAGGTCGGGGTAGAGCTCAACCTGACTGCCCAGCAGGCAGAACACAGCCCGAACCTTGTTCTCCCGCAACAGGTCAAGCACCTGCGGCGTCCACTGCGGGGACGGCCCGTCGTCGAAGGTCAACGCCAACACCTGCCCATCACCACGGGTCCGGTAGACGACCTCCCCGGTCGGCCCGCCCGCGGCACCCGCCGGCACCGCCAACGCCACCACAGAGGCCAGTCCCACCACCGCGGCGGCGATCCGTCGCACCACTGCCATATGCCCCACCCCTTTCCTGGGTCGGGGTGCACCATATTGGTCCGAACCACACGGCGGAATGCCTACACGAGCTGCTTCGACAACCCAGACATCGCACCCACCGCGCCAGCCGCCCACCACCTCAATGGACATGGTCGACGACCAGGGCATCACCGCATCGACAAGTCCATCAGCCACAGCCCACGGCCCAGATGCTGATCGTCACGACCGTCAACCTCAACAAGCCTGCCGTCGCCGGGCTCAAAGCCGGAACCTCGGGCTTCCTGCCGGCGCCGTCGTTCCATCCGCCGATCGGCGCAGTCCCAACGCAGAGCCCACAGACGCCGCCCTCAGAACCCACCTCTCAAACCCTGCGCCCCTCCTTCGAGCCCAAGCCCCGCTGCCACCGAGCCCACCGTTCCCACCCACCACTCCGCGCCCCGGCGGGTGCCGCCAACCCCAGCAAATGCCCGCCAACCGCAGGGTCGCTCGCTCCACAAACACGGTGGCGCGCGAACGAGCGCCCCCCGAGCAGCGGCCCGCGGCGGCGGTGATCTGCTCGACGAACTCGTCGGCGTAGCGCGGCGGCAGGAACCGCGCGTACTCGCGGGCCGCCGCCGGGACCGCGAAGCCGAGGCCGACCTGGAGCAGCAACCCGGTGGTCGCGCTGCCCAGCACCCCACCCACCTGCCGCGCGGTGTTGAAGACCCCGGACGCGGCACCAGCGGCCCAGCACCAGCGGCCCAGCACCAGCGGCCCAGCACCAGCGGCCCAGCACCAGCGGCCTCGAACACTGGCGAACCGACGCCGTGTTCGAGGCCGCACTGCTCGGCGACGGTGTCCACGACCCGGTTGACCCACACCACGTCACAGGCACGGTGGGTGCCGCCGGCGCCGGTGGTGCCCACCAACCGCTGGGCGGCGCGCTCGACGGACAAGATGGTGTGCGCGCGGGCGATCCCGACCACCGGCGCGGCAGCCTCGGCGGCTGGCCGCCGCGCCGTGGCCATCACTGCGGAATCGAGGTCCACTGGCGGCGGACAACGGGTCGAGGTTGAGCCGGATGCCTCAACCTCCGGATGGCCCAACCAGTCGAGGCGGATATCGGTTGCACTGGCCACCCGGGTGCGTGACCCTGCACGCCATGACCGACCCGGAGATCCCGCCGCTGCATGACGACCTGATCTTCCACGGTCCGCTGTCGGAATCCAGGGCGGACCAACTCGTCCGCTCGCTCGGGCCGCTCGCGGGCAGGCATGTGGTCGACCTCGGCTGTGGTTGGGCGGAGTTCCTCCTGCGCGCGGTCGCCACCGACCCCACCGCGACCGGTCACGGTGTGGACCTCGACCAGGCCGCCATCGAGCACGGCCGGGCCGCCGCCAGTGCCCGCGGCCTGGGTACCCGCGTCACGTTGGAGGTCGGTGACGCGGGCGCCTGGTCCGGCTCGGCCGACATCCTCATCGTCAACGGCGCGAGCCAGGTCTTCGGCGGTGAACCGACCCGCCACACCGTCAACGCCTTGGAAGCGGGCAAGCGGCTCCTTCGCCCGGGTGGCCGGTTGCTGCTGGGCGAGGGCTTCTGGGAGCGCGAGCCATCGGCGGAGAACCTCCGGCGGATGCCGATCACCCGCGAGGAATACCGTTCGATGGCCGATCTGGTCGATCTCACAACGGAACACGGCTACCGACCGTTGTGGATCTCCCAGGCCTCACTCGACGAGTGGGACACGTTCCAGTCCCAGCACGCGCTGGGGTGGGAGAAGTGGCTTTCCACTCACCAAGGCCACCCGGCCTTCGACGAGGTCAAGGCGAAAGCGGACACCCACCGCAGCTTTTGGCTCCACGGATGGCGAACGGTTCTCGGCATGGCGTACTTGACGCTCGCATTGGCCTGACGACTTCACCGCGGGCGCGATCGCGCGCCGCCCACGAGCCACCTATGCCTGGTCCAGATCGCACCACCGATCTGGTTGCTTCCCATTCTTCCGACTGGTTCGGGGTTTCGCACGTCTTTTTCCTGACACCAGCGGGTGATTCTTGGATGAGCGGCGGGATCAGGCGCCGTACGGGTGCTTGTCCCGGGCCTCCCGCAACGCCCTTGCCCACCAACCCAACTGGTTCACCAGGGTATCGGCGGCGGCTTCCGCGCCTGCGGGTTCGATCAGCTGCCCCTGCGCGTCGAACTGGGCGTGGAAGTTGTGGAAGCTGAGGGAGTCCCGAATGGTCATCGCGTGCAACTCGGCGAAGATGTGCCGGAGGTGTTCCACGGCCCGCAATCCACCCGCCATGCCGCCGTAGGAGATCAGGGCGACGGGTTTGGCCTGCCACTGGACGAAGTGCCAGTCGATGAAGCTCTTCAGCGACGCCGGGACGCTGTGGTTGTACTCGGGCGTCACCACTACGAAGGCGTCGGCGGCGGTCAGGCGCGGGTCCAACTCGCCCAGCTTGGCGCCGATCTCGGGCGACGGCGAGTCGGTCAGCGCGGCGGGCAGGTCGTAGTCGATCAGGTCTATCAGGTCGACCTCGACACCCGGGTGACGGGCGACCTGGGTGACGAACCACCCGGCGACGGTCGGGCCGAAGCGTCCTTTGCGGACACTTCCGATGATCACAGCCACCCGGATCGGCGCCGACACGGCGCTCGGTGCCACTGACATGGCGAGTCCCCTCTCCAGCAACGGTTCAACGCTCCACTCGCGTTCAAGATCAACGCTATTACCTCGAGTAAGGTGGAGGTCAAACCCCGACCGGGTGACACCCGCGGGCCCGCCCGGCGGCCGGAGGGGCCACCGGGCGGGACGCCGTCAGTCCTGCGGGGCGGAGACGTAGCGCAGGTACGGCTTGACCTCGTCGACCTCGCCGTACTTGGCCTTGGCGTCGTCGGTCGACACGGTCGGCGGCACGATCACCCGGTCGCCCTTGCGCCAGTCGACCGGGGTCGACACGGCGGCGCGGTCGGTGAGCTGCAGCGCGTCGAGGCAGCGCAGGATCTCGTCGAAGTTGCGCCCGACGCTCTTCGGGTAGGTCAGGGTCAGCCGGACCTTGTCGGACGGGTCGATGATGAAGACCGACCGCACGGAGGACGTGTCGCCCTCGTTCGGGTGGATCATCCCGTAGAGCCCGGCGACCTGCTTGTCCGGGTCGGCGATGATCGGGTACTCGACGGTGGTGTCGTTCACCTCGTCGATGTCGGGCACCCAGCGGTTGTGGTCGGCGACCGAGTCGACCGACAGCGCGATCGGCTTGGCACCGCGCGCCGCCCACTCCTGGCGGAGCTGCGCGACCCGCCCCAGTTCGGTGGTGCACACCGGGGTGAAGTCGGCCGGGTGGCTGAACAGCACGGCCCACGAACCGCTCTTCCAGCTGTGGAACTCGATCGACCCGGCCGTGGTCTCCGCGGTGAAGTCGGGGGCGGTGTCACCCAGTTGCAAACCCACCAGTAGCCTTCTTTCGCTCAATGTCAGGACATTTCGCCCGCGAGTCTAGGGAGCGCGGAGTCGCCCAGGCCACAGCCGACGCGCGGATCACAATCGGCGGTCGAGCGTCATCACCACCAGCGGCACGTCCTCGAGGGTGATCGCACCCCGCACGACAAACCCCGCCGACTCGTAGAGCGCCCTGGCGGGTGCCTCCGGGTGAGTGCACAACCACGCCCCGTCAGCGTCGTCGACGAGGCAACTCAGCATCCGCCTGCCCAGGCCCCTTCGCTGGTGGCCGGGGTCGACCATGAAGTTCACCACCTCGAACGCGGGCGCGCGGAGCCCGCGGTGGTCCGCGCTGTCCACCGCGCCGCGAACAGCCTGGTAGAACGCCGGGGCGTCGGGTATCTCGGGTGCCGCCCGCCACCCGTAGGCAGCGCCGACGATCTCGTCGCCACTCCACACGAGCACCCCGCGCACACCCTCATGCGCCAAGTGCGCGGCGAAGACCTCGGCGAACGCCGCGAACCGCTCCTCGCGCTCGTTCCACGGGGGCCCGACGAAGCTGAGCCGGTAAAGCCACGCCAACGGCTCGACCGCGGCCGCCAACTCGGTCACCCCGACGACCCGCACCACGTACTCGCCCATTCCGGCCATGGTAGCGACGGACCACCGGCACGGCCCTAGGCTGGGTGACCGGGGACGGCGGTCGAGGGTGGGGGATGACGAGGCAGCGGGTTCCGATCGGCATCGACGCCGACCGGTGGGTGACGGTCGCACCTCAGCGGGTGGTGCTGGTGGTGGCGCACAACATCGCCACGCTGTCCCGGCTCCTCGACGTCATCGACCTCTTCGACTCCGACTTCCGCGTGCAACTGCTGGCGACCACGTGCGGCACCGACCCGTTCAACGACGGCCTCCCCGAAGCCATCACCGCCCTGGGCCTGAAGACGATCCCCTGGGACCAAGCGCTGTCCACCCGGTTCGACCTGGTGCTGACCGCCAGTCCGCACGGCGGCGTCCCCGACCTCCACGGGCCGAAAGTCCTGCTGTCCCACGGAGTCGGCTACACCAAGCGCGCTCCCGGGGCACGCGGCGCCGACCAGGTCTTCGGCTTGACCGCCCAATGGCTCCTCGACAACGGCGAACCCATCGCCGACGCCCTGGTACTCGCCCACGACAACGACGTGGCCCGCCTGCGGACAGCGGTACCCCAGGCCGCGCACACGGCGGTCCTCGCGGGCGACCCGTGCCTCGACCGCATGCGCGCCAGCCGCGACCTGCGCAACCACTACCGCGCCCGCCTCGGCGTCGCGCCGGACCAGGTCCTGGTAGTGGTCTCGACCACCTGGTCCACCCGGTCCCTGCTGGGATCCTGGCCTGAGTTCTACCGATCCCTGCTGGCCGAACTGCCCGTGGACCGTTTCCGAACCGCCGCGATCATCCACCCCAACGCCACCAGAGGCCATGGTCCCCGGCAGATCCGGACCTGGCTCGCCGACTGCGCCCGGGCCGGGCTGGTCCTGATCCCCGACCTGACCGGCTGGCAAGCCGCCCTCGTCGCCGCCGACTGCGTGATCGGCGACAACGGCGCTGTCACCTGCTACGCCGCCGCCCTGGGCCATCCCGTGCTCCTGGCCGCCTTCCCCGAGGACGTCGTCGCTCAAGGCTCAGCGGTCCACGCGCTGGGCCTATCCGCGCCACGACTCGTCCCCGGCCACCCCCTGCTCGCGCAGGTGGAAGCAGCCCTCGCCCGCGGCCACGACAGCCACCCCTCGGTACGGCGCCTGGTGTCGTCCATCCCCGACGAGTCACCGGACCGACTGCGGTCGCTGTTCTATCGGGTCCTGGACTTACCGGAGCCACAGCCCGAGCCAGTGGTGCACCCGGTGCCGCTCACCGGCATCGACCTCACCGAGTCCCGGGTGTCCGCGTGGAATGCCGCCACCCATGTCACCGGCCGGGCGGTCAAGGTCAGCCGCTACCCGGCCGACGCGCGGACCACCCTCACGGCGGACCACCAGCACTTGGCAGTGCACGCCCGCCACCCCGGCCGACGCCTCCGAGGGCACGCCGACGTGTTGTTCCTGTACGACTCGGAACTCGACGAAGACCTCGATGTGGCGTTGAGCGAGTTCTTGGCCCGCTATCCCGGATGTGCGCTTGCCGCAGTCCTGTCACGGACGTCAGCCACCGTCCGGTCCCGGGAAGGGGAAACGGTCACGCTGACATCGAACGCCGATGCCGGGCTGTGCGCGTCGGTCGCCGCCGCCTGGTTGTTCTCCGGAGCGAAGCTCAGCGAACTCACGCCGTCGGTCCGGGCACATGTTGGGGCACGCGACTACGACATCTCGGCCACGTCCTGAGGGTTCCTGGATGAAGGAAATCAACGCCCACCAACAAGGTATCAGTTGGCTTTGGCGAAATCGTCACCGTTTCGGGTGGATTGATCAGGCGCGGGCAGCGCACGTAGATTCCCGCGGTGTGCCTTGAACAAACCGGCGTTGATCGCCCAGCACACAACCGGAGCGACGCGCCTGATCAGACGGAATGCCGAGCCAGCCGCTCGTCTAGGCTCTCCACCACCGACCACAAGCCGATCTGCCGTGCCAGCTCGCGAGCCTCTCGCAGTCGGCCCACCGCGGCGGCCTGTTCACCGTCGGCGAAGTCGAGTTCGGCAAGTGCCACCAAGGCGTCTATCTGCTTGGACCGCAGACCACCCGCCGCGAACAGCTCAAGCGCGCGTTCCAACGTCGGACGCGCCTGATCGCCCGAGATCGGCGCGAGCGCGAGCAACGCGCGCGCCTCGTTGATCACCTCGCCCCGGTCGTGGAACCACTCGAGGGCGTCGCGCAGCTCGGCATCCGCCTCCGCGGTGTGGCCGAGCGCGACAAGATCGGTTCCCCGGTGCAGTGAAAGCAGCACGAGAGCCCGTTCACGGTGTTCCCGGTTCTCGATCTCCCCCGTGCGCAGGATTTCCCGTGCCCGCTCGAACCGGTCAACCGCCGAGGCGTGGTCGCCGACCTGGCGCAGCACCAAGCCGGACCACTCGACCGCGCTCGCCTCACCCAGCCGATCTCCGCACTCCTGGGCCAACCCCATGGCGCGCTCGAATTCCCGGAGCGCGGCAGGGAACTCCTTCGCCTTCTCGTGCGCGGAGCCGAGGTCGTGGTGCAGGCGCATGGAGAGCCGGACATCGCCGAGCGCGTCGGCGGCGGGCACCGCGAGCCGCAGCACGGCGAGCAGGTGCGAGGTGCGGTCGGTGTTGTAGTACCAGGGTTGCAGCGCCTCACCGAGTTCCGCGCACGCTTGGTCGAGCGAGAGTTCGTCGGCCAGCGCGGCGATCGCCGGGTACACGGCGTCGTCGCGTTCGAGCTCCGCGGCCGCGGGTCGGTAGGCGTCGTCGCCGTCGTAGGCGGGATCGATCGCCTCGGCTCGGGCACTGACGCTCCACCGCCGGGAAACGTTCTTGCTGAGGGCGGCGGCCCTGCGGAGGTACCAGCCGACCGCGCGGAGGCGTGCCGCCCGTGGCTCCAGGTCGGCGGCCTCCGCACGGGCGCGGGCGTGCTCGCGAACCAGGCTGTGGATGGCGACACGGTCATCGGCGCGGCGAACCAGGTACGCTTCGTCCAGGTCGTCGACGAGGTCGTTGGTCTCCGAGATCGACCGGTCCAGGACAGCGGCGGCAGCGGCCAGGTCGAACTCGGCGGCGGGGATCTGGCCGAGCAGGCAGTAGGCCCGGCGTTGTTCTTCGTCGAGGTCGGCGAAGGACGCGTCGAAGACAGCTTCCACCGGCGCGTCACCTTCCAACCGCAGGTGTTCGAACGGCGCCTTGGTGATCTGGTCGACCAAGGCGGCGAGCGAGCGGGTGCGGCGGGCGAGAATGCGCGCGGCCACCACGCGCAGCGCCAGCGGCAACCCCGAGCAGAAGTTGACCAGCCGCTCGCCTGCGGCGGGTTCGGCGGCGAACCGCTCGGCACCCACGATGCCCCGCACCAACCGAATGGCGTCGTCGGTGGTGAAGTTCTCCAGCTCGATGCGGCTGAACCCGCTGTACACCAGGCCGTCCAGGTGGCGCCTGCTGGTGACGAGCACGACCGCGTCCGGCGACGACGGCAGCAGTGGCCGCACCTGAGCCGACGTCCGGGCGTCGTCGAGCACCACCAGGATGGCCCGGTTGGCGGTGTGCGAGCGGAAGTCGGCGGCCAGTTCGTCGAGGGCACCGGGGATCTCGGCGGGCTCCTTGCCCAGTTGGCGCAGGAAGTGCCGCAACACGTCGGCCACATCGGCGGCGTTGTCGGGCGTCGAACCGCGGAGGTCGGCGTAGAGGATGCCGTCGGTGAACCGCGTCTCGAACAGGTTCCCCAACCGCACGGCCAACGTGGTCTTGCCGATGCCAGGCGGGCCGGTGAGCCAGATTCGTCCTGGACCCTCTACCGCGACAGGGCCGGTGCCGACGACCAACCGACGGAACGCATCGATCTCCCGCCCCCGGTTGAGGAAGCCCGGCTCATCCCCGGGCAGCAACCGCGGCACCCCACTGTCCACCACCGGCGACCCCCGCCTCTCTCGCTCCGGCCTCGTACTCTAGCCGCGCCGGTTCAACGCCGGGGCGCAGTTCACCACCCTCCGACGGCCCGAGAGCCCGATGCCGGGCACGCCGACACGTATCACCGTCACCAAGTTCACCAACGCCGACGACATACAAATCGACACAAGCGAGGGGAACCCACCTGAAGGCAGGCCGAATTCGCGCGATGTCCGAGGACACAACTCGAATACCGCGCACCTCAGATGCCCGATCGCGCTCTACCCGTGCGCGCGCCCTGCCCGTGTTCGACGAAATCCAGCAGCAGATCTGCCGCGTCCGATACGGGGGTGTGGCGCGCCAACCTCTCGCGCCACACCCCGACCGCCGCGCGCACCCCCGCGTCAGCCGCCACCGACTCCACCGCACCCCGTAGGTCGGCGACCGTCCTGGGCGCCCGTACGGCCACCTCGAGCCGCACCAGGGTCTTGGCGATGTGGCGCTGGTCGGCCGCCCGCGGACGCACCACCATCGGTACTCCCGCCGCCAACGCCTCCAGGCTGGAGTTCATACCCGCGTGCGTCAGGAAAACGGAAGACCTCGCCAACACCGCCTGCTGGGGCATGAACCTCCGTGCGATGACATTGTCCGGCAGGTTTCCGAGCATGGTCGGATCCACCGGACCGGTCGCCACCACGACCCGCCATCGAGAGCCCGCGAACGCCGCCACCACAGCGCGCATATATGCGGGAGTCCATGCCCATACTGTCCCAGGTGATACGTATAGTACCGGATCTCCTTGCGGGTAAACGAGATCCGAGGTGTCACCAAGATCGGTGAACTTGGGCAGGAGCGGGCCGACGAACCGCGCGCCCTCCGGCGCCGCGCCCGGTTGGAGGCAACGGATGGCATTGACCAGCGCCAGCCGTTCCCGTCTGGCCGCTCTGAGTCCGTTTCCGGATAGGAAGGTCGTGCTGAACAGCACGGCAGGAGCGCCCGAGCCGGACAGGAACCTATTCACCGCGCGGACTGCCGGGTCAACCACCGTCAGGTCGGCCCACTCGCCCGCGAGCAGATCGGCCACGACGTGTCGGGTGTGCCGGTCGACGAGGCGCTTGCGTACCCGGCCCGCGAGGTAGCGCCCGGTCCCCACTCCCCCGATCCGGGCGGGCACATAGACATCGGCGCGCATGGCGGGCGAGATCGGCTCCGCACCGGCTGCGGCAACCAGCTCGGAGAACCGGCTGTCGACGACGACGCGGACGCGGACCCCTCTGAGCACGAGTTCTTCGGCGACCGCCAGCATCGGCAGGACGTGTCCGTATGCCGGATAAGGGACGAAATCGATCCGCGTCCGCACCTGCGATCAGCCTCCTGGGGACACGGTAGCGCAGAGATCATCATCGGCGTCGCCGACCACCGCCGACGGCCGGAGTTATCCACATGCCCGCGAGTTGTCCACAGATTCTCGCCGGGCACAGACAGCGGGTTGCGCCGCTGAGAACCTGGTCGTACAAGCAAATCCGGCCAGAAAGGAGTCCACATGGGACATGAACCATACAACTGAATAGCAATATGTCCTGGATAAAGGAACGCCAGGTCGCATGGTCGGGCGCGGTCGCCCGACGGGTCGCCGTCCACTCCGGAGGATGGCTCGCGGGATCACCTCACCCGCAGGCCATCCACCATCCTCCGGGATTCGCACCCCGGCGACGCATCGGATGACCCAACCCGCTCATGCGCCCCGGCCTGGACATGCCGCTCCCCAGAGGTGGCGTCTTCGAGTTCGGTCCTGCCGGATCTCTTCGACGCGACGCTCTGATCCCGGGAACACGCAGCACTCTGATCCGCGCTCGACGCCTCGGACGATCTCCGCGGTTGCGCGGCGGAGGATTCCCGTCCTCCGCTGTGGGTCGGTACGTGTCGCGTCAGAGCACGCCGGGAACGGCTGTCCAGTGCCGGGGCGCCGCCGGTGAGGCTGTTGATCGGTCTCACCGGGATGCCGCCTGGCAGGAACACGGTTGCCCGGTATCCGGGCATGGCCGGGTACCGGGCAACCGTGGGCGACTGCTGTCGTCGACCTGCTACAGGCGGAACTGGGCGACGACGCTGTGCATCTCGCCGCTCATCTGGGCCAGTTCGGTGGCGGCCTGCTGCCAGTGCTGGACACCGGCGGTCGTGGTGCTGGTGGCCGAGGCGACACCGTTGATGTTGGTGGCGATCTCGCGGCTGCTGGACGCGGCCTCGGCGAGGCTGCGGTTCATCTCGTTGGTGGTGGCGGTCTGCTCCTCCACCGCCGCGGCGATGACGATCTGGAAGTCGCTGATCCGGCCGACGGTCGCCACGATCTCACCGATCGCGGTGATCGCATCGGCGGTGTCGGTCTGGATGGCCTCGACGCGGGTGATGATGTCCTCGGTGGCCTTGGCGGTCTCCTGGGCCAGGTCCTTGACCTCACCGGCGACCACGGCGAACCCCTTGCCCGCGTCGCCCGCCCGAGCGGCCTCGATGGTGGCGTTCAGCGCCAACAGGTTGGTCTGCTCCGCGATCGAGGTGATCACCTTGACCACGTTGCCGATCTCCACGGACGACACGCCCAGTTTGGCGACAGTCGAGTTGGTCTGCTCCGCGACGGTCACCGCCTTGGTGGCGACGTCGGCGGCCTCGCTGGCGTTGTCGGCGATCTGGCGGATGGACTCGCCCATCTCGGTGCCGCCGGTGGCGACGGTGTCGACGTTCTGCAGCACCAGTTCGGCGGCCTTGGTCACGGCGCCCGCCTGGGAGCTGGCGTCGGCGGCGGAGCCCGCGATGTCGGTGGAGACCGCGGACAGCCGGTCCGAGGCCGACGCGAGCGACTTGGCGTGCCCGGCGAGGGTGGTCACGGTGCCGCGCAGGGACTCGATGGTGCGGTCGACGGCGTTGCCGACCTGGGCGATCTCGTCCGTGCCCGGCAGGTCGGCGCGGGCGGTCAGGTCGCCGTGCTCCAGCTTGCCCAGGGACCGCACGACCACGGCCAGCGGGCGCACGACGGAGCGGGTGGCCCACAGGGCCAGGCCGGTGGCCAGCACGAGCGCGGTGATCAGGGTGGCGATGAGCACCCAGGAGCTGCCGGACTGGGCGCTGTCCGCCTCAGCCTGCAGCGCCTTCATGCGGGCGTTGACCGACTCGGACAGCTTGGTGCTGGCGTCGAGGACTTTGCCGTAGGCGGCGGAGGCCTCGCCACCGTTGATGCTGTCCATCGCGCGGGCGCGGGCCGCCTGCGAGTCGTCCTGCTGCAGCCACTGCACGATCTTGGTGTCCCAGGCGAAGAAGTCGTCCCAGGCGGGCTTGAGGGTGGCGAAGATCGCGCGCTCGGCGGCGGTCAGGGAGTCGACGTGCGCGGAGTTGAGGTGGGCGTAGAGGGCGTCCTTGGCCTTGAGTTCCGCTGCGCGGTTGTAGGCGTCGGGGGCCAGGGCCTTGGCGGAGCCGTAGGCACCCGCGTCGGCGATCATCAGGGCCTGCCAGCCGGTGAGGTCGGCGGCGTCGTACTTGACCTGGTCGATGTCGTCCTGCACGAGTCGCAACTGGTCGAGGCGGTTGCCGATGTCGTCCTGCTGGTTCAGGCCCCACCACCCGGCAGTGGCCGCGAAGACGATGAGGAGCACCAGGACAGTGAAGGATCCGCCAAGCCGCACGCCGACCTTGGCCTTGCCGAGAGCCATCGTTGCCGCCCTTTCCGGACGCCGCACAGGGGCTCACCGGGGTGACGTCCCACTGCGGGACGGGACCGGGAGCCGATCTACACCGCCCTTCGGCAGTCGGTGGAGGGACCTGAGCAAGACTTGATGGCCCTCGTGACCAAAGTCCCACGCTCCGCGGGACCGTCGGCTCTTCCTGCGATTCGGCCTGCTCAGGGGCACGTCGAGGTGGGTACTCGATCGGGTCCGGGTGAGCCTTCGGTGGGCGAGGTCGGCCGTCCCGCCGAGATGCCGGGCGGGGTGGCGAGGCCGTGTCCAGCGGACCACGTGGCGGCGGGCGAGCCGGCCATGTCGATGACGGCTGGGTCAGCGACCCGGCAGCCAACTGTGCACGGAACCGCTGCCGGGCGGATGCCGGGGTTGTCTGAGCGGTTGCCGAAGTGTGAGGTGCTGCCGTTGGAGCAGGTGCTGGCACGGGGCCGTCCGGCGGTGTCTGGTCCGGCGTGGATGGTTGGCACGGCAGCGGCTGTGGTCCGGCGGCAGTGACAACGGAGACAGTGACAACGGAGGCGGTCCGGTGGTGGTGACGGTCCAGCGGCAGTGTTGATCCGGCTGCCGTCGTGGTCTGGCGGCACAGGTGTCCGGCGGCGGAGTGGTGGGCCGCCCGGCAGTGGTGGCGGTATCCGGCGGTCATGGCGGTATCCGACGGCGGTGAGGGCACTGTTGGCTGCGGCGCGGCCTCGCGGTGCCGGATGGATCGGATGAAGCGATGTACCTGGGGGGCGGGTGATGGGTCAGCCTGGGGCGGAGGAGAGGTCGCCGTCGTAGTCGATGAGGCCGGTGCGCAGGGCCGTGACCAGGGCCTGGGCTCGGCTGGAGGCGCCTAGCTTGTCGTAGAGGCGGGCGACGTAGGTCTTGGCGGTGGACTTGCTGATGTGGATGGTGCCCGCGATCTCCGGGATCGACTTGCCGTCCCGGAGGAGGGTCAGGACCTGGCGTTCTCTCGGTGACAGCGCGAACCGCGCCTCCTGCTCCCGGCGGCGGGTCAGGGCGTCCAGCAGGCCGGTGGCGGTGAAGGAGGTGGCCGCGACGGCCGCGTGGCGGATGGCGCCGAGCACCTCGATGACCGGCGCGGTCTTGACCACGAACGCGGACGCGCCGTGGTCGAGGGCCCGGAAGAGCACGTCGTCCTGGTCGATGGAGGTCAGCACCACGATGCCGAGGGCGGGGTAGCGGCCACGCAGTTCGCGGGCCAGCCGGAGACCGTCGCCGTCGGTGAGGTCGACGTCGATGAGGACCACATCGGGCTTGGCCTCGGCGACCAGGCCGGGCGCGGCCACCGCCGAGCCCGTCTCGGCCACGACCTCGATGTCGGGGTGCGCGCCCGCGAGCATCGACAGCCCATACCGGGTCAACGTGTCACTGTCGACCACGACGGTGCGGATCACCAGACTCCACCTTCCCTCATCACCCACACGGGCGATGACACTGGTGACTGTCGGTTTACCGCTGGCTGGGGTTACAGGAAGCCGCGAAATGTGGCCGATTCCCCGGGCGGTTTTCCTCAGATGTCATGGAGCCCCAGGTCACATCGATATGTCGGGCGACCGCCCGACAGCGGTCGGCCACCTGGAGTGACAATGCGACCGGTCACCCGCTGCCGAATGCTCCCACCATCGGCCACGCTCTGTGACAGCCGGGCGCCGTCGGGGGCCGAAGCCCTGGCAGGGTCGGATCGGGTGCCGGGCAGGCGGATAGGGATTTGGACAGCGTGAGCGCACACATCATCACGGTCACCGGGGGCCGCGCAGGTTGCGGCAAGTCGACCGTGGCGGCGAACCTGGCCGCCGTCCTCGCCACCCGCCGGACGGGGCCCGTGTGCCTGGTCGACCTCGATTTCGCCGCGGGCACCATCGCCGACATGTTCGACGCCGAGGCGGACGCCGGAGGTGTTCCCGAGGCCCACGTCGCCACCCGCCTGGCGCACGGCCTCTACGCGGTCCTCGCCCCCACCATCCTCGGCGACCCCGGGCGGCTGCCGGAGCGGGTCGTGAGCGAGCTGCTGGCCGTGCTGTCGACGATGTACAGCTATGTGGTGATCGACACGCCCTCGGTGGTCAACAAGCACGTGCTGACCGCGTTGGAGTACGCGCACCAGCAGATCTTGATCACCACCCCGGAGCGGCCGGGGTTGCGTGGGCTGAGGCAGGTGCACAGCATGCTCGATCTGCTCGACCACTCGCCCGCGCTGCGCACGGTCGTGGTGAACCGGGCGATCTCGGACAGCGGGCTGCCGGAGGGCGAGATCGTCGAGGCGGCTCGGGCGCCGATCGCGGCGTGGTTGCCGACCACGGCGGACGTGCCCCAGTCGATCAACAACGGTCACCCGCTGGCCACGATGGATCCCGGGCATCCGTTCAGCGCGGCTGTTCGCGAACTCGCGCTGACCCACGTCTGCCACGTCTGAGAGGCGCGCTTCGCCGGACCTCTCGGGACTGTTTCAAAATCGGTGTTTCCGGCCCGACACGCCGGGCCGAAGGTCCGGCGGGATGGGCACTGTGAGTGATGACATCCGATGTTGTGAGT
>NZ_PTIX01000036.1 GCF_002934265.1 Actinokineospora auranticolor | reverse complement strand
TTTCGAGAACTAGGTGTGGTAACTGAATTCTCTCAAACGGGCCGCCACCTCTTACTTTGGGGTGATCATCGCCAGCCGTGAATAAGCCTCACAGGTTATACACATGCCCCGACTCTGTCCACAGGATTTCCTGCCCCCTTCCCCGCCACCCCAGACCCGATAGGCTGGAGCAGGGCTGTCCCCCCAGAGGAGGGCGGGGGCTGTGCTGGGTCCGGCGGGGTGTTCAAAATAGCCTCTGACCAGCTCGAATGCCTCCTCCGTCGCGCCTTCCGGGCCGCCACGCCTCGCTCATTCGCACCCCGGCCGAACGTGACACGCCCCCGGCAATCGCCCAGCGTCTCGCCTTGATCTACCCCATCAAGCCGAGCCTGTTGGCCCCTGCATGTGCCGACCCATGTCCATCGGGCCAAGCCGTGCATGCCCACTCGCCACAGCCACTCCGCGAACTCTTCCTACCACGCCAAGTCGAGCCCGCCAGCCCTCGACGTCTGCCAACCTGCACCCCCAGCCAATCCATCGCACCCGTCTCAACTGCTCGATGGGTGTGGATTGTCTTTGCGTGTGTGTGGTGGGGGGCAGACCTGCCAAGCTTCCCGGCGGGTGGGCGGGCTTGCCCCTCCCACCGTGTTTGACCAGCAGTTCGTTCAGCTTCTCGACAGGTTCGTACCCAATCCCGGGTCTGTCGAGGGCGACCGTTGAGCTCGCGATCCGGTCCGCAGAACGGTCGTGCGGGACCCGGAACAGCATCACGAACCGCGTCAGCCGCTCCACGAGAGTGAGGATCTGGGATTCGCAGGCGGATCCAAGGATGAGGTCGCCCTCCCAGAAGCCGGGCACGGCACGATCGTCGGCCCCTTTCGGGCGCTTGCCGATGTTGACCACGCCCACGATCGGGTCGCGCCTGGGCCGCTTCGCCGACGGTGACACCCGTTTCGCCCGGCCCGACCGCAGGGCTCGCACATCATGGCCCGCAGCTCGCCTTTCCCTGGACGAACAGAGTCTGGCAGACCGTCTCGTGGGACACGCGCATCTCCGGCTCGGTCGGGGACTCCATCCGTATTCTGGTCGCGATCTGCCGCGGCGACCATCGGCGATCCAAATCCGCCATCACACAACCGAGCAAGCGGCCGAATTGTTCCAGCTTCCGCGGCTTCGGCCGTTTCCGCATCGCCGCAGCACGCTTGCCCGACCTCAACGCTCGATACGCCAATCTCCCACCATTGCGGGCAACCTCACGAGCGACCACCGAATGATGCCGACCCAACACCCGACCGATGAACCGGAACGACCGCCCCACCCATAACTCCCGCGAGATCGTCTCCCGCTCCTCCGAACTCAATATCACCCGACACGCAACCACACGATCTCCGATCACTCACCCACGAAGATCATCCCATGCCCGGCGCATCGCCCCCTTGAGGTCAAGGCCCCGCACAAAGACAATTCACCCCACCGAGCACCAACTCGAAACCGCGCCAAGACCACGAGAGAACACAATCCCGCCGGAACGTTCGAGGCGCACAAGGGCCGAGCGCGAACAGCACAGTGCCCGCCCCGCCGAAGCGGAACGGGCACCGGTTCGCCGAAAAAATCAGACAACAGCCTCCGCCGGGGCGGCCTGGATCTTGCGGTTGCGCCGCTGCCGCTTCTGCAGCCGGTTGGCCAGCAGGGTCAGCAGCAGGCACAGCGTGATGTAAATAGCCCCTACCACGATCGTCGTCGGGATGATCGGCCGGTAGAAGAAGATCTGGCTGTCCAGGTCCCCGAAAGCGTAGATCGAGCCGATGTAGCGCGCGTAGTTCAGCAGTTCCTCGTACGTGATCAGGAACCCGAGCGCCGTGTCCTTGAGCAGCACCACGAGCTGGCTGATGATCGTCGGCAGCATCGTGCGCAGCGCCTGCGGCAGCAGGATCAGGACCATCACCTGGGTCTTGCGCATGCCCAGCGCGTACGCCGCCTCGCTCTGGCCCTTCGGCAGGGCCTGGATGCCCGCGCGGAAGACCTCCGCGAGCACCGAGCCGTTGTACAGCGTCAGGCCCAGCACGACCGCCATGTACGGCGACATCCGCACGCCGAGCGTCGGCAGGCCGTAGTAGAACATGAACATCAGGATGAGCAGCGGGATCGCCCGGAACAGCTCCACCACGAACCCGGCCACGACCCGCACCGGCTTGTGGTCCGAGAGCCTGCCCGCGGCGAACACCGCGCCGAACGCCAGGGCCAGCACCGCGCCGAGGGCGAAGGCCCGCAGGGTGTTGCCGACCGCCGCCGCGAGGTCCTCCTGCACCTGCTTGTACTGGATCCACTCCCACTTGCGCGCTGCGAACTCGCCGCTCTCGGCCAGCCGCCAGACGATGAAGCCGACGAAGGCGGCCACGGCGGCCACGCCGAGGACCGCGTACAGGCGGTGGCGGACCCGCGCCCGGGGGCCGGGGATGTCGAACAGGACGTTGCTCATCGCGCACGGCTCCAGCGCTTCTCGAAGGTCCGCTGCACCAGCGTCAGCACCATGACCAGCAGGATGAACCCGACCGCCACCCAGGCCAGCGTGACCATCTGCGGGTAGCCCTTGTCGGCCAGCACCGCGCGGATCGCGCCCGCCTCGGCCACCGAGAAGCCCGCCGCGATGGTGGTGTTCTTCAGCAGCGCGATCAGCGTGCTCATCATCGGCGGCGCCACCGCGCGCATCGCCTGCGGCAGGATCACCGACCCCAGCGTCTGCCCGAAGTTGAGCCCGAGCGCCCGCGCCGCCTCGGCCTGCCCGACCGGGACCGTGTTGATGCCGGAGCGCACGACCTCGCAGACGAACGCCGAGGTGTACACCGACAGCGCCACCATGGCCCGCACGGCGTAGGACAGGTCGACGATCTTGAGCAGCGGGTAGGCGAAGATGAAGAACAGGAACACCAGGGTCAGCGGCGTGTTCCGCACGACCGTCACGTAGAGCGTGCCGATGCCCCGCAGGATCGGCACGGGGCTGACCCGCAGCATCGCCAGGATGGTGCCGAAGACCAGCGAGGCCGCGGCCGAGACGAGGAACAGCCACACCGTGGTGCGGAACCCCGACAGGAACAGCGGCAGGTTGTCCAGTAGCGCGCCCAATGTGCCCTCACTCCAACTCGTCGACGACCAGACCGGCGGGCGACCCGGGCAAGGGTCGCCCGCCGGGACGTCAGGCCATCAGCGGATCAGTAGCGCTCGAGCGTCGGCTTCGTCGCGGGCGAACCGGACTTGCCCAGCGTCGAGTCGTAGATCTTCTGCCAGGTTCCGTCGTCCAGCGCGCCCTGCAGGATGTCGTTCACCTTGTCGCGCAGCGCCTTGTCGTCCTTGGCCAGGCCGATGCCGTAGGGCTCCTTGGAGAACGGCTCACCGACGACCTTGAGGTCCTCGGGGTTCTGCGCGGCGAAGCCCTTGAGGATGGCGTCGTCGGTGGTGACCGCGTCGACCTCCTTGGTCAGCAGCTTGTCCACGCACTGCGAGTAGCCCTGGAACTCGATGATGTTCGCGGGCTCGGTGAGCTGCTGGTCGCGCACCCGCTGGATCGGCGTGGAGCCGGTCACCGAGCACACCTTCTTGCCCTTGAGGGTCTCCTTGCCGGTGATGCTGGAGTCGTCCTTGCGCACCAGCAGCGCCTGACCCGCGACGAAGTACGGGCCCGCGAAGGAGATCTGCTGCTTGCGCTTGTCGTTGATCGTGTACGTGCCGACGTAGATGTCGACGTCGCCGTTGACGATCGCGGCCTCGCGGCCCGCGCTCTGCACGACCTTGTACTCGATCTTGTCCTTGTCGAAGCCGAGCTTCGCCGCGACCAGCCGCGCGATCTCGATGTCGAAGCCCGAGAACTCCTTGGTGGTCGGGTTCCGGCTGCCCAGCCCGGGCTGGTCCTCCTTGACCCCGATGGTGATCTTCCCGGCCTGCTTCATCCGGTCGAACGTGGGCGAACCGTCGACGGTGACACCGGTCGCCGCGGGGGGCGGGGTGGTCGTCTGACCACCCGATGACGGGGTCACCTCCTTGCCGCACGCGGTCAGCGCCAAACCGGTCGCCAGCAGCCCCACTACCAGGCTACGAACCCTCATCGTGTGTGCTCTCCCGATCTTCTTGGACGGATTCGGATCTCGGTCGTGGTCTCGTGCCGCCGCGGCACCCGGGCGTCAGTGGGTGAGGATCTTGCCAAGGAAGTCCTTGGCGCGCGTGGTCTTCGGCGCGGTGAAGAACGACTCCGGCGTGCTGTCCTCCACGACCTCGCCGTCGGACATGAACAGCACGCGGTGCGCGGCCTTGCGCGCGAAGCCCATCTCGTGCGTGACGACCAGCATCGTCATCCCGTCGGCGGCCAGCGAGGTCATCACGTCGAGCACCTCCTGGACCATCTCCGGGTCCAGCGCCGAGGTCGGCTCGTCGAAGAGCATCACCTTGGGCCGCATGGCCAGCGCCCGCGCGATCGCCGCCCGCTGCTGCTGACCACCGGAGAGCTGCGCCGGGTACTTGTCCGCCTGGCTCGCGATGCCCACCCGCTCCAGCAGCTGCTGCGCGGCCTTGCGCGCCTCCGCCGCAGGCTGCTTGCGCACCTTCACGGGCGCCAGCATCACGTTCTCCAGGATCGTCTTGTGCGCGAACAGGTTGAACGACTGGAAGACCATGCCGACCTCGGCGCGCAGCTCGGCCAGCTCCCGGCCCTCGTCGGGCAGCGGCTTGCCGTCGACCTCGATCACCCCGGTGTTGATGGGTTCGAGCCGGTTGATGGCGCGGCAGAGCGTGGACTTGCCCGACCCGGACGGGCCGAGCACCACCACGACCTGCCCCTTGGGCACCTCGAGGTCGATCTCCCGCAGCACGTGCAGCGAACCGAAGTACTTGTCCACCGACGCCATCCTGATCATCGGAGGTGCGGTGTTGGTGGCGGTCATCTTCTCCTCCGCGAGTGCTCGCGTACCGGAATTCCCGTGCCGAGGGGTGGGCGTTGGCGGAAACTTACTCCGGCGCGACCACCACGCCCATGGGCCTTGAGCAACACTTAGGGTCTCAACTGTGTCACGCGCGACAACCGGGCGCTCGCTCTCGGTGCCGAGCGGGACCGTCGGATGCGGAGGTTTCGAGTGCGCGTGCTGCTCGTGGAGGACGACGACCGGGTCGCCGACGCGCTGACCCCGGCCCTGGTGCGCCGGGGTCTGGCGGTGCGCAGGCTGGCCTCCGGCGCGGGCGTGCTCGACCTGGTCAACGAGGTCGACGTGGTGCTGCTGGACCTGGGCCTGCCCGATGTGGACGGGGTGGTCCTGTGTCGACAGATCCGCGCCGCCAGCGACGTCGCGGTCATCGTGGTCTCCGCCCGCGCCGAGGTCGACGACCGGATCGTCGGGCTGCGCGCGGGCGCCGACGACTACCTGGTCAAGCCCTACGACGTCGACGAGCTCGTGGCCAGGGTGCACGCGGTCCGCAGGCGCCGCTCCGACCGCGGCGGCGCGCCCAGCGGCGTGGTGCAGCTCGACGGCGTGCGGGTCGACTTCGACCGCCATGAGGTCACTGTGGACAGTGAGGTGGTTCCGCTGTCCCGCAAGGAGTTCCAGGTCTTCTCGCTCATCGTCGGCGCGGAGGGCTCGGTGTGCGGCCGGGACCTGATCCTGGCCGAGGTGTGGGGCCGCGCGGGCGCGGCGGAGAACCGGTCCCTGGACGTGCACGTGGCAACATTGCGGACGAAGCTCGGCAGGCCCGCGCTCATCGAGACCGTGCGCGGCGTCGGGTACCGCCTGTCGGGCCAACCCGGCAGACTCGGGTAGGAGGCGTTCGGGGGAGGCGACATGCGCACGCGGCTGCTGGGCATGGTCTGGTTCGTGGTGGCGCTGCTGGTCTTCGGCCTCGGCGTGCCGCTGGCGCTGGCGGTCGCGGGCGCCGAGCAGCAGCGGCTGTTCCTCGACCGGCTCGCCGACACCACCCGGTTCGCCTCGATGGCCCAACGACCGCTCGTCGACGGCGACCCGGAGTCGCTGCGCGAGGAGCTGAACCGCTACTCGGAGCTCTACGGCATCGGCGTGCTGATCGTCGACCAGGAGAGCAGCGCCGTCGTCCGGTCGGCGAGCTACGGCAGCGCGCGTGCGGTGGACCTGGGCGACGACCAAGTGCGCGACAGGCTCCAAGAAGCGCTCGCGGGTCGTCGACCGCAACCGGGGGCACTGCTGCTCCCGTGGGACGACAAACCCCTCGTCCTCGCCGGTCCGGTGCTGGTCGACGGTGAAGTGCGCGGCGCGGTGATCACCGTGTCGCCGACCGACCGCAGCCGCGACCGGATGCTGTGGTGGTGGCTGATGATCGCCGCGGGCGGGGTGCTCGCGTTCGCGTTGGCGCTGATGCTCGCGGTCCCGGTCATCCAGTGGATCCTGCGACCGGTGCGCAGGCTCGACGAGGCCACCGGGTCGCTGGTGGCCGCCGTGGTCAGCGGGCGCGAGGCCGACCCGGTCGGCGACGAGCACGGCCCGCCGGAACTGCGCAAGCTCAGCCGCTCGTTCGACCGGATGGCCACCTCCGTCGGCGACACGCTCGCCGCCCAGCGCGCCTTCGTCGCCGACGCCTCGCACCAGCTCCGCAACCCGCTCACCGCGCTCAAGCTGCGCCTGGTCAACCTCGAGGGCCACGTCGACACCGAGGCCGACGACCACCGCGTCGCCGCCGCGGCCGAGGCCGACCGGCTCAAGCGCATCCTCGACGAGCTGCTGGCCCTGGCGCGCGCCGAGAACAGCCGCGGCGAACTCGTGCCGACCGACGTCGACGAGGTGGTCGACGAACGGGTCGCGGACTGGCGGGTCGTCGCGGCCGCGCGGGACATCACCCTCGACGTGGACGGCGCGGTGGCCCCGGTGCGCGCCCTGGCGCCCGCCCGCAGCGTCGACGGCATCCTCGACGCGCTCCTGGACAACGCGCTCAAGTTCACCGACCCGGGCTCGCAGGTCCTCGTCGCGGTCGAGGTAGTCGGCGACCGGGTGCGCCTGTCGGTCCGCGACCACGGGCCCGGTCTGCGCCAGGACGAGTTGGAGCGCGCGACCGACCGGTTCTGGCGCAGCAACTCCCACCAGAACGTGCCCGGCTCCGGGTTGGGCCTGGCGATCGTCAGCCGCGTCATCGCGCACGCGGGCGGGGAACTCAGGTTGGAACTCCCGGACGGCGGAGGGCTGCGCGTCACGGTGGAGCTACCCGCGGAGGGTCACGCCTTCTCGGCCCGGAAGTAGCGCTCGGCGCCCGGGTGCAGCCGCACGGGATCGGTCTCGATGGCCGACTGGCGGTCGATCGCCAGCGCCGCCTGCACCTGCTTGGCCATCGCGGGCTGCGCGTCGAAGAACTCGCGCACCAGCGCCTCCGCGAGGTCCGGCGACATGTCGGCGGACACCAGCAGGAAGTTCGGCACCGCCAACGTGTTCACCGGGCGCCCGGTGAGCCGGTAGGTCGACGCCGGGATCGACGCCGAGTTGTACACCGGGTACTGCTTGCGCAGCAACGGCATCTCCTCGGTCAGGTCGAGCAGCCGGATCGACACCACGTCGGCCAACCGCGAGATCGCCTCGGTCGGCAGCCCACCGGACCAGAAGAACGCGTCGATCTTCCCGTCGCGCAGCGCCTCGGCCGACTCGGTGACCTTCATCGACCGGCGGTCCAGCGCGCCGGGGTCGCCGAGGTCGAACATGCGCAGCATGCGGTCGGCGATGAACTCGACACCGGAGTCGGGTGAGCCGACCGCGACCCGCTTGCCGCGCAGGTCGGCGAAGCGCTGGATCGGGCCGTCGGCGCGGACCACGATGTGCAGGTAGTCGTTGTAGATGCGGGCCAGCGCCTGCGGCTGGGCGCCGCCCGGGTGGGGCTCGGCGGCCACGTCGGCGGCGCTGAAGGCGATGTCCGCCGCGCCGCTGAGCAGCTTGGTCACGTTCTCGGGGGAGCCGCTGGTGTCGAGCACCTCGGGGTGCGGCATGCCCAGCGTGCGCTGCCAGGTGTCGGCTAGGTACTGGGCCATGTTGTTGTAGACGCCGTTGAGGTTGCCCGCCGCGATGCGCAGCCGGGCCTCGGGGAACTGGGCGTCGCACCCCGACAGCAGGGTCAGCAGCGCGCACAGCGCGGCCGCGAACCTGAGGCCGGGCCGCGCGCGCGTCATCCGCCGATCTTCCCAGAACCGGGGCCGCGGAACACGGGGAAGCGTGACTTCGCCACCGGTGGTCCTCGGCCCCCGGGCGGCGCAGCGTACTCTCGGGAACCGAGATGAGCGCGCGAACCTACCAAGTCCGCACCTACGGGTGCCAGATGAACGTCCACGACTCCGAGCGGCTGTCCGGCCTGCTGGAGGCCGCGGGGTACGTCGCCGTGCCCGAGGGCGGGCAGGCCGACGTCGTGGTGTTCAACACCTGCGCGGTGCGGGAGAACGCCGACAACAAGCTGTACGGCAACCTCAGCCACCTGGCGCCGGTGAAGTCGGCCAACCCGGACCTGCAGATCGCCGTCGGCGGCTGCCTGGCGCAGAAGGACCGCGGCGAGATCGTCCGCAAGGCGCCGTGGGTGGACGTGGTGTTCGGCACGCACAACATCGGTTCGCTGCCCGTGCTGCTCGACCGCGCCCGGCACAACCGCCGCGCCGAGGTGGAGATCCTCGAGTCGCTGGAGGTCTTCCCGTCGACGCTGCCCGCCCGCCGCGACTCGGCGTACTCGGGGTGGGTGTCGATCTCGGTGGGGTGCAACAACACGTGCACCTTCTGCATCGTCCCGTCACTGCGCGGCCGGGAGAAGGACCGTCGACCGGGGGAGATCCTGGCCGAGGCCCAGGCCCTGGTCGCGGAGGGTGTGCTCGAGGTGACGCTGCTGGGGCAGAACGTCAACTCGTACGGGGTGGAGTTCGGCGACCGCTTCGCCTTCGGCAAGCTCCTGCGCGCCTGCGGCGAGGTCGACGGCCTGGAGCGGGTCCGGTTCACCTCCCCGCACCCGAAGGACTTCACCGACGACGTCATCGCCGCCATGGCCGAGACCCCGAACGTGTGCCACCAGCTGCACATGCCCCTGCAGTCGGGCTCGGACCGCCTGCTGCGCGAGATGCGCCGCTCGTACCGCTCGGCCCGCTACCTGTCGATCATCGACAAGGTCCGCACCGCCATGCCCGACGCCGCGATCACCACCGACATCATCGTCGGCTTCCCCGGCGAGACGGAGGACGACTTCCAGGCCACCCTCGACGTCGTCCGCGAGTCGCGGTTCGCCAGCGCCTTCACCTTCCAGTATTCGAAGCGCCCGGGCACGCCCGCGGCGACCATGCCGGGCCACCTGCCGAAGGAGGTCGTGCAGGAGCGCTACGACCGCCTGATCGCGGTGCAGAACGAGATCTCGTGGGAGCAGAACAAGACCCAGGTCGGCCGGACGCTGGAGATCGTCGTGGCCACCGGCGAGGGCCGCAAGGACGCCGATACGCGGCGGATGAGCGGCCGGGCCCGCGACAACCGCCTGGTGCACTTCACCCCCGGGTCGGGGGACATCCGCCCGGGTGACGTGGTCGAGGCGGTCGTCACCTACGCCGCGCCCCACCACCTGGTCGCCGACGGGGAGCCGGTCTCCCACCGCCGCACCCGCGCGGGCGACAACCACGCCGCGGGCCTGCGCCCCAAGACGCCCGGCGTGAGCCTCGGCCTCCCCGGCTTCGGCACCCCGGCACCCCAACCGGTCACCGGAGGCTGCGGATGACGTCGTCCGAGGAAGACATCGCGGCCATCCGCGACGAGGTGAACGCGGTGGAGCGCCGAGCCCCGGTGGACCTGGGCCTCCGGGCCATCATCATCGCCGTGGCCGTCTTCGTCCTGATCGTCGGCTACATCCTCCCGTGGATGGGCGACTCGGCGGGCTGGCAAGTCCTCCTCGGCACGGACGACGCGGCAGGCCGGGCGGGCACCGTCCCCCGCCTCTTCGCAGGCACCTCCCTGGCCTTCGGCATCGTCACGTCCGCCCTGGCCCTCGCCCTCCGCCGCTGGCCCCTGATCTGGGCCGCCGCCCTGGGCGGCTGGTTCGCGGCGGTCGACGGCCTCCTGGCGATCTGGACCCGCCAGTCCACGGCGGGCCTGACGTCCCCGGGCCCGGGCATCGGCCTGGCCATCAGCGAAGCCGCCATGGTCGTCACCGCCGCCCTCTGGCTCAAAACGGCCTGGACCCGTCCCCCGGCCAACCACAACGCCGACTAGTCCGCCCCCCGCGACGGCGGCTCCACCCTCAAGCAGCCTCTGCTGCCCACCCCGCCCAAGAGCGCAGCCCCCGCCCAAGAGCGCAGCCCCCGCCCTCCTCTGGGGGGACAGCCCTGCTCCAGTTTATCGGGGAGGGGGTGTCCGAGAAGGGGCGGCGGAATCCTGTGGACGAGTTCGGAGCATGTGGATAACTCGCGTGGGGGCGAAAAACTGCGCGACCGCGGGCACAGGCGGTGCCTGTGAGCTGGGAGATGGTGGCCGAAGTGCGCGCAGTACCCGTTCTGCGGACCGACTTCGCCACCTGCGGCCAAGCGCAAACAACCACCCATTGGGCATCAGCATTGCGCGCGCAGGGACGACTGCGCCGTTCCCGGCGAGCACCTTGCTGTGTACGAGGCCCTCGGCGATCACGTCCAGGTGAGCCGCGTGGGTTGGAGACCGGACCATCCTCGCGTGAACGGATCGGCGGCGGTTGAGGAGGGGATAGGCCACCCCGTTGTGCGGCGGGGGCCGCTCAGTGGGCTGGGGGCGCCCCTGCGCACGCGGGACGATCCCCACGGTGTGCGGAGAGCACATGTAGCTCGTCGGCCACGCGCTCTACCGAGCCGAGTCATCCCCGCGTGTGCGGGGACCGTGCCACCGAAGAACGGCTCGACGACATCCGCTACAGGCCATCCCCGCATGCGCGGGGGACCATCGTGACCGAATGGAGGGCGCTGGACGGAACCCAGGGCCATCCCCGCAAGTGCGGGGACCACACCATCAAGAGGCTGCTGCCGCGCGGCACGGCGGGCCATCCCCGCGTGTGCGGGACCACACCACCGTCGCACTGGCCGCGATGGTGACGGTCGGGCCACCCCGCGTGTGCGGTGACCACCAGGAACGTCTCGCAGCGGACCTGGTCGACGGCGGGCCATCCTCGCGTGTCCGGGGACCATTCCGGGTCGGGCTTGCGCCGGACGCGTATTCCGGGCCATCCCGGCGTGTGCGGGGACCATCACTGCACGCTCGCGCCGCGTTAGAGCAGCAGGGGCCATCCCCGCGTGTGCGGGCACCATAGCTTGCTGACCTGCGGGTCTTCCGGCCGTAGCGGCGTTTCTCGATCACGGCAGCCCGATACACCGGTGACCCCCGCCTGAACTTCGGCGGGGGCCACCGGTGTCACCTCTAATCGTTCGTCAGCGGGTGGCCACGGCCTGTTCCGCCGCCGCCAGCCACTCGCGCCACTGGGCGGCCTGGGCCTCGGCCTGCTCGGCCCGCCGCTTGTCGCCTGCGGCGCGGGCCTTGGCGGCCTGGGCCTCGAACTGCTGCACCCGCTCGCGGAACTGGGCGGCTCGGGCCTCGGCCTCCGGGTCGGTGCGGCGCCACTGGGCGTCGCCCGCGGCGCGGACCTTCTCCTCCACCGAGCGGAGCCTGCCCTCCAGCTCCCGGATGCGCTCGCGCGGGACCTTGCCGATCTCCTCCCAGCGCTCCTGGATGCGGTGCAGGTGGGCCCTGGCGCCGTCCAGGTCGCCCTGGGGGTTGATCTTCTCGGCCTCGGTCAGCAGCTCTTCCTTCTTCTTCGCGTTGTCCGCGAACTCGGCGTCGCGCTCGTCGAACACCGAGGAGCGGCGCGAGAAGAAGGCGTCCTGGGCGGCCCGGAACCGCTGCCAGAGCGCGTCGTCGGCGTCCTTGGGCGCGCGGCCCGCCGCCTTCCACTCCAGCATCAGTTCCTTGTACCGGCCCGCCGTGTGACCCCAGTCGTCGGACTCGGAGAGGCGCTCGGCCTCCTCCACCAGCTCCTGCTTGCGGGTCTTGGCGGTGGCGCGCTGGCGGTCGAGGTCGGCGAAGTGCGACCCGCGCCTGCGGTTGAACGTGTCGCGGGCCTTGGAGAACCGGCGCCACAGCTGCTCGTCGGTCTTGCGGTCGACGCCCTTGATCGTCTTCCACTCGTCCAGGATGCCGCGCAGCCGGTCGCCCGCGACCTTCCACTGCGTGGACTCCTCGGCGAGCTTCTCCGCCTCCTCGACCAGCTCCTGCTTGCGCGCGACCGACGCCGTCCTGGCCTCCTCGCGGGCGTGCTTCACCCGATCGATGGCCTCCGACGCCCCGGCCAGCACCTGGTCGATGCGCGCCTCCAGCCCGACGAGGTCACCGACCACGTGCGCCTCGGCCAGCGAGTCCTTGATGTGCCGGGCGTTGGTCGCGGCCTGCTTCGGATCGCCGGAGCCCGACGCCAGCCGGGACGCCAGCAGCTCCACCTCGGTGCGGATGTCGTCGAAGCGGCGCGCGAAGTGCGCCAAGCCCTCCTCGGGCTCACCGGCCTGCCACGACCCGACCGCGCGCTCGCCGTCGGCGGTGCGCACGTAGACGGTGCCGTCCGCGTCGACCCGGCCCCAGCGACCCGGGTCGGTGGACGCCGCGGCCACGTGCGGGGCGGTCTCCGGCGCGGCGGCGGGCGCCGCGGCCCGGGTGACCGCGACCGGACTGGGTGACGGAGCCGCGTCGGCGGGTGTCGCGTCCGGGGTGGGTACCGGAGCCGCGTCGGCTGGCGTCGCGTCCGAAGTGGGTGACGGGGCCGTGTCGGCGGGCGTCGCGTCCGGGGTGGCAGGCGGTTCCTGCTCGGCAACCGCTGCCGGGGCCTCCTCCGGGACCGGGGTACCGGCCTCCGGCTCCGCGGCCGCGGGTTCCACCACTGCCGATTCCACCGCTGCCTCGGCGCGCTCGTCGTTGTCCGTCATGGCCGATTCCTCCTGCCTGCGTGCCCGCGTCCACGCGGGCGCCCCACTCACGTGGGGCCCAGCACTGTGCGTACGGCCCGTACAGGCCGCGCGACTTCCGTGGTACCCGCGCGCATTCAAACAGGTCACGGCGCGCGTGGGTACTCCGGAGAGCCGCAATGGTCATCATGGTGCCGCAAAAGGTGGGGTCCGTGGGCCGCCGACGCCAAGATTGTCGACGGACAGTAATCTCGCGTCGTGATCCGCCGTGCCGCCGTGTTGCCGCATCCCCCCCTGATCGTGCCGGAACTGACCGGCGGAGGCGACCGGGACGCGGACGCCGTGCGCGCCGGGTGCGTGGCCGCGGCCCGAGCCCTCGCCGAAGCCACCCCCCGGTGGTGCGTAGTCGGCGCGGGCGCGCGACCAGGACTTTTCGGCCCGGAGGTGGCCGGCACGTTCCGCGGCTACGGCGTCGACGTGCGCGTCGGCCTCGGCGCGTCGGCCGACCTGGCGTTCGCCGACCCCGACCTGCCCCTGCCCGCCCTGGTCGCCGGGTGGTTGCGCGCGGAGGTGGGCGCGGGCGACGTGACTGTCCGGATAGTGCCATTCGACCTGCCGCCCGCCGACTGCGCGGCGTTGGGCGCCGAGTTGGCCGCGGAGCTGGCGGGCGACGACCCGGTCGGCCTGCTCGTCCTCGGTGACGGGTCGCACCGCCACGGTGAGCGCGCCGTCGGCCGACCGGACGACCGCGCGGGCGACTTCGACGACACCGTGGCCAAGGCACTGGCGGCCGTCGACCTCGACGCCCTGTCCGCGCTGGACCCCGACCTCGCCGCCGAGCTGGGCGCCGCGGGCCGCGCGCCCTGGCAGGTGCTGGCGGGTGCCGTGCGCGCCACCGGCGGGGACTGGCGCGCCGAGGCGCGGATGTCGGTCCCGTTCGGCGTGGCCTACCACTTCGCGACCTGGGTGGCCGGGTGAGCCTCGCGGTCGCCGTGGTCGGCCCCACCGCCACCGGCAAGTCCGACCTCGGCGTCGCCCTGGCCGAACGGCTGGGCGGCGAGGTCGTCAACGCGGACGCCATGCAGCTCTACCGGGGCATGGACATCGGCACCGCCAAGATCACCCAGGTCGAACGGCGCGGTGTCGCGCACCACCTCCTGGACGTGCTGGACGTGCGCGAGACGGCCTCGGTCGCGGCCTACCAGCGCGACGCCCGCGCGGCGATCGAGGACGTGCTGGCCAGGGGGCGCGTCCCCGTGCTGGTGGGCGGCTCGGGGCTGTACGTGCAGGCCGTGGTGGACGACCTGGAGTTCCCCGGTACCGACCCGGCCATCCGCGGCCGTCTGGAAGCCGAACTCGCCGAGGTCGGCCCGGCCCCGCTGCACGCGCGCCTGACCGAACTGGACCCGGTCGCCGCCGAGGCGGTGCTCCCCACCAACGGCCGCCGCGTCGTGCGGGCACTGGAGGTCATCGAGCTGACCGGTCGCCCGTTCTCCGCGACCATGCCCCGACCCGGACCCGCCCGCTACGGCATGGTCATGGTCGGCCTCGACCGCCCCAACGGCGACCTCGACGCCCGCGTCGACCTGCGCGTCACCCGCATGTTCGCCGACGGCCTGGTCGACGAGGTCCGCGCCCTCACCACCCACGGCCTCCGCGACGGCAAGACGGCGGCGCGCGCCCTCGGCTACCAACAGGTCCTCACCGCGTTGGACACCGACGGTGACCTCACCGTGGCGGCGAACGACACAGCCAGGGCCACCCGGCGCTTCGTCCGCCGCCAACGCTCCTGGTTCCGCCGCGACCACCGCATCGCGTGGCTGGACGCCGCCCGCCCCGACCTCGTCGACGCCGCGCTCGCGCTGACCCGCGTCACCACGCCCGGCTAGCGCCGTGGTCCGTGTCCGTCGAGGTGGGAGCGCCAGTAGCCTGGTGCCGTGGCGATCGCGTTCCTCAAGGCACACGGCACCGAGAACGATTTCGTGGTGCTGCCCGACCCAGACGGCGACCTGGACCTGACCGACTCCCGCGTGCGCGCCCTCTGCGACCGCAGGCGGGGTCTCGGCGCCGACGGCGTCCTCCGGGTCGTGCGGACCCGCCACGTCCCCGACGCCCCCGCAGGCCTCGACGGCGACACCTGGTTCATGGACTACCGCAACGCCGACGGCTCCCGAGCCGAGATGTGCGGCAACGGCGTGCGCGTCTTCGCCCGCTACCTGCACGACGCCGCCCTGGTCCCGTCCGCCCCCGGCGAGGTCGTGGAGATCCCGATCGCCACCCGGGGCGGCATGCGCCCCGCCACGGTGAACGCCGACGGCACCGTCACGGTGAACATGGGCCCGGTCCGGGTCACCGGCCGCTCGGAGACCACCGTCGGCGACGCCCGGTACCCGGGCCTGGGCATCGACGTGGGCAACCCCCACCTGGCCTGCGTCGTCGAGGGCGTCGCCGACCTGGACCTGACCAGGCAGCCCGGCTTCGACCCCGAGGTGTTCCCCCGAGGCGTGAACCTCGAGTTCGTCGAACCCGTCGCCCCCGACGAGATCCGCATGCGCGTCCACGAACGCGGCGTCGGCGAGACCCGCTCCTGCGGCACCGGCACGGTCGCCGCCGCGGCGGCCTACCTGGACGCGCGCGACCACGCCACGGGCTCGGTGACCGTCCACATCCCCGGCGGCACCGTGCAGGTCACCATCACCCCCACCACGAGCACCCTCACCGGCCCCGCCGTCTTCGTCGCCCAAGGCACCCTGACCGACGACTGGTGGATCACCCACGCCTGACCGAGTCCCGCCAACACCACCTCCCCGACTGCTCCGCCCCAACGCTCCGACCTCGGACCCAACACGGCCCAAGGCATATCGATGCCTGCGCCCACCCGACGAACCAATTGCCGAGTCTGGACGCAATCTCCTAGGCCGAACCTCTCTGTCTCAGAGCCTTGCCATCACCCTCTCTCACCTGGCCGGGTCTTCCCTTGCGTTGCCCGGAAAGGCGCCCGAACCCGACTGGCCTGTCCGATGGATCACGTTGGTCTGTCTGGTTTCGCGGCGGATCCGCCCAACATCCAAAGCGGACCGGACACCGCCCCGAAGAGCCGGACAGCACGTCTGACTGGCCGATGCCGTACGTCCACTTGGCACCGTCGAGATGTCGAGGCGAGTACGGTGGGTTTCGGGGCTGCCCGCTGCAAGACGGTCTGCTGACGGTCCCCGTCGTTCGCCAGGAGCTGAGTCGTCCGGGTCCCCCGGTTTCCGTGCACCGGCGAACTCTCACCGAGCAGACGGAGACAACGGCATGAGGCTCCCCAACACCGCGCACACCCAGCGGCCATGGCGCATCCACGAGATAGCCCCCGACTTCCACCTCGAAGACGTCTGGGCGCTACCCACTCCGGGCGGCGTCGAGGATTTCCCCCGCCTGGTACACCTCGCCGCCAACCGCGACTCCGCCGACACCCCGTCCCGGGCCGCCCGCGCCCTGGTCGCGATCCGCCGCAAACTGGGCGCGTGGTTCGGCTGGGACGCCCCGAACTCCGGCCTCGGCACCCGAGTGGAGACCCTCCGCGAACGGCTGCCCGCCGACCTGCTGGCCGCCCCACCCGGACCGGTGTTCCCCAACCGCCCCTTCACTTCCGTCTACCTGACCGAGACCGAATGGGCAGCGGAGGTCGCCAACCGGACCGTGCACGCGGTCATGCACCTCGCCTGGGTTCCCGACGGCACCGGCGGCTACCGGGGCCAGATGGCCGTACTGGTCAAACCGAACGGCACACTCGGATGGGCGTACATGAAAGCCATCGCCCCCTTCCGACACCTGATCGTCTACCCACCACTGATCCGCCACTTCGGCCAGGCGTGGCAGAAGACCCCACCACCCCGGACGGCCTAGCATCCGCGCGCCAGACTCTGCCGCGAGATCAGGGCAGCGGCCAGCAGGATCACCGAAACCCCGCAGCGGGCCGAGAATCGCAAGCAGCGACTGTGGATCACGGTCCATTCAGGGACTTGGCGGCATCTGAGCCACGATCGAGCGCACCCGCCACCATGCGGCAGGTACTCGAAAGGGCTCACCACCACCGAATCACCGACCGAGCCGGCCATCAGCAAGCCCGCGGCGGTCGGACCACGGTCCTCAGGCCTCGGTCCGCCGAGCATCAGTTCGTCGGACCACCAATCGAGCAATTGTTGACTCTTGGCACTGCTGGGTGAGTGCAAGGATGGTGTGAAGGCCGAACCTGGTGTCGAAGGTGGTTCAGGGCAGGCACACCCGGCTGGTCCGGCGGAACCCGGCGCTGGCGGTATGAACCCGGCGAAGGACAGCCGCCTGTCCAGGCGGTCAGGTGAGAGCGCCACCTTGCTGTGCAACTGGAGCGTGCTGCCAACCAGCCTGCAAGAGGTGATGGCGGGCGGTGGCGTGTGGGCGGCACGCGACGGTTGCACTGGATGCGTTCTACCTGAACCGCGCCAGTGCGGATCGAGCGGAGGCTCGAGTACCTGCCTGGTCCAGCGCTGAATACGGGCCAGGCATCGTGGCGCAGGCGCGGATGCGGTGGTGGCTGGTGATGGGTCTCCCGTCGATGAGTTGGCCGAGGCCGATGGCCCCGGTTGTGGGCCGCTCGTCGCCACCGGTCCTGGGCTGAGTCGACCAAGGGCCGCTTGGTTAAGGCGGTTTGGTGCGAGGCAGCCTCGGTTCTCTTCGGGGTGGGGTTGTGGTGGGTGAAGTGGGCGGTGCCTTTGTCATGGGCGCTTCTCTCGGTGTGGTGGGTTCTGTTTGTCGGGGCGGATTTGGAGTGTCGTGTGGATGTCGGTGTGAGGGCGGGGCTTTGATTGCGGTGGAGGGCGCGGCTCCTTTGCAGGGTTGGTGGAGGGGCTGGTTCTCTGTTGCTGGAGTGGTTGATCGGGGTTCGAGGGTGGCGTGGGTTTCGTCGGGTTTGAGCAGCGGAGCGGTCCAGAGACAGGCGGCGACCCAACCCGCGACGCAAATCCACAGGGTGGGGCGGATTCCGAGCCAGGTAGCCAGTGCCCCGCCGAGCAGGGCCCCCAAGGGCATGGTTCCCCTGACGGTCCAGCGGATGTTGGCGTTCATACGGCCCAGGAGGTGGTCGGGGCAGACGCGTTGGCGGTAGCTGATCTGGGCCACGTTGTAGATGACGGCGCTGAAGTTGATGACGAGGACGCCCACCACGAACAAAGCCACACCCCACCGCGGTGCGCAGCCCCATCTTGGCCGCGCTCGCTTGCAGCGCCCCGACCGCGAGCAGCGGCCGGGCGAGGTGGCCGACGAAGTAGCCGAACTGGGCGATCGTGTCGCCGATCCAGAGGCGTCGGAAGTCCTGGTGGGTGCGCAGTGAGGTCGTCACGGGACTCAGGATGCGTCGAGTGATTGGAAGCTGTCAATCACTTAGTCCTCGGCTTTACCCTTGTGGGTGTGAACACGCCTCGACCGGGTCGCCGCGCCGCCTCGCCCGCGGAGTTGGAGGCGCTGGCGTCGTCGGTGCGGCTGCGGATCATCCGACTGGCGTACCGGCGGCCGTTGACCAACAAGGAGATCGCCGAGCACCTGGACAAGGACCCGGCGACCACGCTGCATCACGTCCGCAAGCTGGTCGCGGCCGGTTTCCTGGAGCCGCAGCCCGTGCGCCGCGGCAACCGGGGCGCCAAGGAGATCCCGTACCTGAGCACCGGGCTCTCCTGGCGGCTGAACCTCGGACCCGACCCCGACCAGAGCATCGCCGAGGCGATGCTGCAGGCGTACCTCAACGAGATCTCCGGCTCGGGCCTCGGCGCGCTCGACCAGACCCGCCTCGTCGTGCAGGTCGACGCCGCGGGCCGCGCCGAGCTGATGGACCGCATCGGCGCCCTGCTCGACGAGTACGCCGAGCGGCCCGCCACCCCCGGCGCCGAGCGCACCGCCGTCTACGTCGCGCTGTACCCCGGGGAATAACCGGGTCGAATCGGGCGCTGCAACGTGGGACGATGGGAAGCAGGGACGCCAAGGGGCGCCGGGAAAATTCGCCGCGGAGCGAACAACACGAAGGACGGGTTCACCAGGTGACAGAGGAAATCAGTCAGAACGGTTACGACACGGCGTCCGACTTGGCTGAGCTCTCACTCGGTGAACTGGAACTCGAAGAGCGTTCCTCCCTGCGGCGCGTCGCCGGTCTGTCGACCGAACTGCAGGACATCACCGAGGTCGAGTACCGCCAACTCCGACTCGAACGGGTGGTTCTGGTCGGCGTCTGGACCGAGGGCACGGCCCTGGAGTCCGAGGCGTCGCTCGCCGAGCTGGCGCGCTTGGCCGAGACCGCGGGCTCCGAGGTCCTGGAGGGCCTCGTGCAGCGCCGCGACAAGCCGGACCCCGCGACCTACGTCGGCTCGGGCAAGGTGCAGGAGCTCGGCGAAGTGGTGCGGGCCACCGGCGCGGACACCGTCATCTGCGACGGTGAGCTCTCCCCGTCGCAGCTGCAGCAGCTGGAGGCCCGGCTCAAGGTCAAGGTCATCGACCGCACCGCGCTCATCCTGGACATCTTCGCCCAGCACGCCCGGTCGCGGGAGGGCAAGTCCCAGGTGGAGCTGGCGCAGCTGCAGTACCTGCTGCCGCGCCTGCGCGGCTGGGGTCAGACGCTGTCCCGGCAGGCCGGTGGTCGAGCCGGTGGCGGCAACGGCGGTGTGGGTCTGCGCGGTCCCGGTGAGACCAAGCTGGAGACCGATCGCAGGCGCATCCGGGCCAAGATCTCCAAGCTGCGCAAGGAGATCCAGGCCATGAGCGTGGTCCGCGACACCAAGCGCGGCCTGCGCACGTCCAACGCCGTGCCCAGCGTCGCGATCGCCGGGTACACCAACGCGGGCAAGTCGAGCCTGCTCAACGCGCTCACCGGCGCGGGCGTGCTGGTGGAGGACGCGCTGTTCGCCACCCTCGACGCGACCACGCGCCGCACGCAGACCCCTGAGGGCCACACCTACACGCTCACCGACACGGTCGGCTTCGTGCGGCACCTGCCGCACCAGCTGGTCGAGGCGTTCCGGTCGACGCTGGACGAGGTCGCCGACGCCGATTTGGTGGTGCACGTGGTCGACGGCGCCGACCCGATGCCGGAGTGGCAGGTCAACGCCGTGCGCGAGGTGCTCGGCGAGATCGGCAGGCGGCGCGACGCGGCCATGCCGCCGGAGCTGGTGGTGGTCAACAAGACCGACGCCACCACGGAGTTCGCCCTGGCCCGGCTGCGCCACCTGCTGCCCGGCGCGGTGTTCGTGTCCGCCCACTCGGGTGCGGGCATCGACGAGCTGCGGGAACGCATCGGCGAGCTGCTGCCGCGGCCTGACGTGGAGGTCGACGTGCTCGTCCCGTACGTGCGCGGTGAGCTTGTCGCGCGCGTGCACCAAGAGGGCGAGATCCTGCTGGAGGAGCACACCGCGTCCGGCACGCAACTACGCGCTCGGGTCAAGGCTGACCTGGCGGGTGCGCTGGAGCAGTTCGCGGTGAACGGGACTTCCGCGTAAGAGGCGTCAAAGGGCCCCGGCGAGACAGCTGTCACGCCGGGGCCCTTTCGCGTCCGCGTGTGCGTCCTCGCTCTTGTAGGCCGTGGCGCGGCTACGGTGGAGTGGGAGACAGGGAGGTGGCGGGTGCGGGGGTTCGCGACCGCGGTACTGGTAGTGGGGTTGAGTGTGTTCGGCGCGACGGCGGCGGTGGCGGAAACACCCGTTCCGGAGGACGCGTGCGTGCAGTCCGACAAGCGGCTGTCCGAGCTGTCCGGGTTGGCGACCGACGGGGAGCACTGGTACGCGATCAACGACGGTGGCACGAAGTCGACCGTCTACGTGCTCGGCAAGGATTGCAAGGTCCAGCGCGTCATCAACGGTCCCACCGACCCCTATGACGTCGAAGACCTCGCCCGTGCGGCCGACGGCACGTTCTGGCTTTCCGATACCGGCGACAACAGCAAGAAGCGGACCACCATCGCGCTCATCGAGCTGACACCCGCCGGTAAGACCACCCTGCACCGGTTGACCTATCCGGACGGTCCACATGACGCTGAGGCGTTGTTGCTGGACAAGAACAACGTGCCTTATGTGGTGACAAAGAGTCCGTTCGGTCTTGCCGGGATCTATCGCCCGACGGGCCCGTTGGCCACGCCGGGACCGACGCCGTTGGAGAAGGTCGGCGAGGTCAGCTTCGGTAGTACCGACACGAAGGGTGGCCCGATTACCCCGCTCGTGGGCTCCGTTGTGGTGACCGGTGGGGCGGTGAACGCGGATGGCACGCTCGTCGCGCTGCGCACGTACACCGAGGCTTATCTCTTCCCCGCGCCGGACGGCGATGTGCTCGCCGCGCTCAAGCGCAAGCCGGTGCGGATTCCGTTGCCGGACGAGAAGCAGGGAGAGGCGATCGCAATCGAATCCGACGGCACACTGGTGTCCGGGTCCGAGGGCGTCGGTACGCCTATCCGGGTGGTCAAGGGCGCTGCGGCACTCGCTGCGGCCACTACGACGGCCCAGACGTCGGACGCGCCCAAGCCCGCCGCGTCGGGTGGCGCGGGAGGGGGTGGCGCGCCGTCGGAGTCCGGTGGGTTGCCCGTGCTCCCCGCGCTCGGCATCTCCGTTGTGGTCGTCGGCGGTGCGCTGCTGTTCATGAACCGCCGGAGCGCGCGGAAGTCCTAGCGGCGGGCGGCTGAGCCGCCCGCCCGAGGCCGGTCAGAGCCTGCGCAGAACCGCGACGACCTTGCCGAGGATGGTGGCTTCGTCGCCGGGGATGGGCTCGTAGGCGTCGTTGTGCGGGATCAGCCACACGTGGCCGTCGCGGCGCTTGAACGTCTTCACCGTGGCCTCGCCGTCGATCATCGCCGCGACGATGTCGCCGTTGTCCGCGGTGGGCTGCTGGCGCACCACGACCCAGTCGTCGTCGGCGATGGCCGCGTCGATCATCGAGTCACCGGCGACCTTCAGCATGAACAGCGACCCCTCGCCGACGATCTCCTTCGGCAGCGGGAAGACCTCTTCGATGGCCTGCTCGGCCAGGATCGGCCCACCGGCGGCGATCCGGCCGACCACCGGCACGTACGTGGGCGCGGGGCCCTGGTCGGCCTGCTCGACGGCGACCGGGGTGCCCCGCTCACCGCGCAGCTGCGCCACCGAGGCGTCGGCCGAGAGCACGCCGATCGCGCGCGGGCGGTTCGGGTCGCGGCGCAGGTAGCCCTTCTCCTCCAAGGCGCGGAGCTGGTAGGCGACCGACGAGGTCGACGTCAGGCCGACGGCCTCGCCGATCTCGCGCACGCTGGGCGGGTAGCCGTGGCGCTGGACCCAGGAGCGGATGACCTCAAGGACTTGTCGCTGGCGGACCGGCAGGTCGGCGGCATCGGTGGCCGGGGTCTGCTCGGGGAAGCTGCGGACGTTGTCGCCCGCGGCCTGCTTCCGCTTGGGCGCCCCCGACGGCTTCCGACCACTCGTGCCTGACACTGCGTTGCCTCCCTGCGCCGACCGGCACGGCCTTCTCGCCCCGGTGGTGGACCGACTTCGATCATCTCCGGTGTCGACGTTAGCCCGCCGACCTGCGCAGATCAAACACCTGTTCGAGCGACACGCCGATGGGGTCTCGATTTTTGTCGGTGGGTGGTGGTAGACATTCGCACGGACGTTCGATCGAACGCGAGTTCGATCCCGCCAGTGGGCGTGGAGACGGCGGACGTCGACGGTGTACGCGGCTGGGAGGTTGCGGTGGCGACTTCGGTGCAGGTGGTGCGGCGGGGATCCGACCTGGGCGAGCGGGTCGAAGGACGATCACCGGCGGCGACCGCGCCGATACGCCCGGCGCCGTCCCCGCTGCGCCGCGCGCGGCGGCACCGCCCGCCCAACCGCGGTCGGGTCGCGGGCGCGGCCAGGGTCGTCGCGGCGCCGGGGTGCGGTCCGCGACGCTCGCCGATCCCCGTTTCGGTGCTGGCTGGTGTGGCGGCCGTGGTCGCCATCGCCGTGTACGGCCTCGGTTCGGCGGCGGACTCGATGGCGGGGGCGAGCGTCCCCCAGGAGACCGCTGTGGTGCGGGTGAAGGCGGGCGAGACGCTGTCGGACCTGGCGGCCCGGATGGCGCCGGGGTCCGATGTGGGCGCGGTGGTGGACCGCATCCGCGGCCTGAACGGGCTGGAGGGGTCGACGATCTTCCCCGGTCAGCCGTTGGAGGTGCCGGTCTCGCGGTGACCGGCGGTCCGGTGTGGACCGTCGCGGTGGCCGGGTGGTGCGTGCGTCCGTCCCGGTGGGATCGACGGCCGTGGTGGGTCCGGCTGCCCCGTGGACGACGTGTTGTCGACATGCGCGTGCCGGTCCGGCTCGCCGTTGACGACGGCTCCGCGTCGATGAGTCGACACCGTCCACCCCGGCGACCCGGGGTGTGACAATCGCCCGGCGGTGTTCATGATCACTCGGGCGGGTGAGGGTCCGGCGGGGGCGCGCGGCGCGGTTCGGCGTTCGTCGGGTGCGGGGATCCCGCCCGCGACGCGCGGTGGGGTGCGTCCGGACGAGTGACAACCTCTGTTCACCTGGATGTATGAATCGCAGGGTGTGTGCGTGACCGCGCAGGGTGGTTCTCGGGCCGCGAGGGCGTGTCCGAGTTGCGCCCATGTAGGGTCGAGGCATACCGTCCACCCCAACATCTAGTGGTTACACCGATGTAGTTAGTCCACAGGTGGGGGCGGGTTGTCCACCTTCCATCCACGCGTTATCCACAGATCGATCACCAGGTGCGATCGCCGCGGGGCGCGTGGACTCAGCCGGTTGGTGGGCCCGATCGGTGGGCTGTGGTCGGTGGGCGCTGAGGTGTGCGAGCAGAGAGAAGGTCGGGGGCATGCGGTGTCCGTTCTGCCGGAACTCCGATTCGCGGGTCGTCGACTCGCGGGAGGTCGACGACGGACAGGTGATTCGCCGTAGGCGGTCGTGCGCGCAGTGCAGCAGGCGGTTCACCACCGTCGAGGAAGCCGTCCTCGCCGTGGTCAAGCGCTCCGGGGTGACCGAACCGTTCAGCCGCGACAAGGTCGTGCGCGGCGTGCGGCGGGCCTGCCAGGGGCGGCCGGTGGACGAGGACCGGTTGCAGCAGCTGGCGCAGAAGGTCGAGGAGACCATCCGCGCCACCGGCAGCGCCGAGGTGCCCAGCCACGAGGTCGGCCTGGCCATCCTCGGCCCGCTGCGCGAGCTCGACGGCGTGGCGTACCTGCGCTTCGCCAGCGTGTACCGGTCCTTCTCCTCGGTGGAGGACTTCGAGAAGGAGATCGCCGACCTGCGGGCCGCGATGGCCAAGGAACTGGCGGAACAGGATGAGCAGTAGACGTCAGTCACGGCGTCCCCGGGGCGGGGACCGCCGACTCACGCTTCGGCCGCATCGGACGGGGAGCCCGGACGTGGCCAGACCAGCACAAGACGAGGGAGAGGGACCGGTCATGACCGAGACCGTCGGGACCACCGCGGCCGACCTGGTGGGCGCACCGCGGCCAGGGCTGCGCGTGGAGCGCGTCTACACCACCGCGGGCGTGCACCCCTACGACGAGGTGACCTGGGAACACCGCGACGTGGTGATGACCAACTGGCGCGACGGCTCGGTGAACTTCGAGCAGCGCGGCGTGGAGTTCCCCGACTTCTGGTCGGTCAACGCCACCAACATCGTGACCAGCAAGTACTTCCGCGGCGCCGTGGGCACGCCGGTCCGGGAGAGCTCGCTGCGCCAGCTCATCGACCGCGTGGTCCTCACCTACGTGGCCGCGGGCGTCAAGCACGGCTACTTCGCGACCGACGAGGACGCCGAGGTCTTCTCCCACGAGCTCACCTGGATGCTGCTGCACCAGGTCTTCAGCTTCAACTCCCCCGTCTGGTTCAACGTCGGCACCAGCTCCCCGCAGCAGGTCTCGGCCTGCTTCATCCTGGCCGTCGACGACACGATGGACTCGATCCTCAACTGGTACAAGGAAGAGGGCCTGATCTTCAAGGGCGGCTCGGGCGCGGGCCTCAACCTCTCCCGCATCCGCTCGTCCAAGGAGCTGCTCTCCTCCGGCGGCACCGCGTCCGGTCCGGTGTCGTTCATGCGCGGCGCCGACGCGTCCGCGGGCACCATCAAGTCCGGCGGCGCGACCCGGCGGGCGGCCAAGATGGTCGTGCTCGACGTGGACCACCCCGACGTCGAGGAGTTCATCGAGACCAAGGCGCGCGAGGAGGCGAAGATCCGGGTCCTGCGCGACGCGGGCTTCGACATGGACCTCGGCGGGTCCGACATCACCTCGGTGCAGTACCAGAACGCCAACAACTCCGTGCGCGTCTCCGACGAGTTCATGCACGCCGTGGAGTCCGACGGCCGGTTCGGGCTGCGCTCCCGCACCACCGGCGAGGTCATCGACCGGGTCGGCGCCAAGGACCTGTTCCGCAAGCTGGCCAAGGCCGCGTGGGACTGCGCGGACCCGGGCATCCAGTACGACGACACGATCAACGCCTGGCACACCTGCCCCGAGTCGGGCCGGATCACCGCGTCGAACCCGTGCAGCGAGTACATGCACCTGGACAACTCCAGCTGCAACCTGGCCTCGCTGAACCTGATGAAGTTCCTCGCCGCCGACGGCACCTTCGACGCCGAGACCTTCGCCAAGGCCGTCGAGATCGTCATCACCGCGATGGACATCTCGATCTGCTTCGCCGACTTCCCGACGGAGCCGATCGCCGACACCACGCGCAAGTTCCGCCAGCTCGGCATCGGCTACGCCAACATCGGCGCGCTGCTGATGGCCACCGGCCACGCCTACGACTCCGACGGTGGCCGGGCGCTCGCCGCGGCCATCACCTCGCTGATGACCGGCACCGCCTACCGCCGCTCCGCCGAGCTGGCGGGTGTCGTCGGCGCGTTCGAGGGCTACGCCCGCAACGCCGACGCCCACCAGCGCGTCATGCGCAAGCACGCCGCCGCCAACGACCTCATCCGCACCTACCACGCCAACGACGCGGCGGTGCAGAAGGTCGCGACCCGCGAGTGGCAGGCGGCGCTGGCGGTCGGCGCGCGCAACGGCTGGCGCAACGCCCAGGCCAGCGTGCTCGCCCCGACCGGCACCATCGGCCTGATGATGGACTGCGACACCACCGGCATCGAGCCGGACCTGGCGCTGGTCAAGTTCAAGAAGCTGGTCGGCGGCGGCTCGATGCAGATCGTCAACCAGACCGTGCCGCGCGCGCTGACCGCGCTGGGCTACCAGGGCGAGCAGGTCGAGGCGATCGTCGAGTACATCGCCGAGCACGGCCACGTGGTGGACGCGCCGGGCCTGCGGCCGGAGCACTACGAGGTGTTCGACTGCGCCATGGGCGAGCGGTCGATCGCGCCGATGGGGCACGTGCGGATGATGGCGGCGGTGCAGCCGTTCATCTCCGGCGCGATCTCCAAGACGGTCAACATGCCGGAGTCGGCGTCGGTCGAGGAGGTCGAGGAGATCTACTTCGAGGGCTGGAAGCTGGGCCTCAAGGCGCTCGCGATCTACCGCGACAACTGCAAGGTCGGCCAGCCGCTGTCGGCGGGCAAGGGCGCCAAGGCCTCGGCCAAGGCGGAGCCGGAGAAGGTCGTCGAGTACCGGCCGGTGCGCAAGCGCCTGCCGAAGAAGCGCCCGTCGCAGACCATCTCGTTCACCGTCGGCGGCGCGGAGGGGTACCTGCACGCGGGCTCCTACCCGGACGACGGCCTCGGCGAGGTGTTCGTCAAGCTGGGCAAGCAGGGCTCGACCCTGGCGGGCGTGATGGACGCGTTCTCGATGTCGATCTCGGTGGGCCTGCAGTACGGCATCCCGCTGGAGTTCTACGTCTCCAAGTTCCAGAACCTGCGCTTCGAGCCCGCGGGCATGACCGACGACCCGGACGTGCGGATCGCCACCAGCGTCCTGGACTACCTGTTCCGCAGGCTGGCCCTGGACTACCTGCCCTACGACAAGCGCGCCCAGCTCGGCATCTTCACCGCCGACGAGCGCACCGCCCAGGTCGCCGCGGACTACGGCAGCTCGTCCGATGTGGACCTCGAGGGCCTGCGCACGTCGGTCGACGCCACCCCGCGCGCGGAGATCGAGTCCAGCCCCCGCCCGGCCACGTCGGAGGCGCACAGCTCGACCGAACTGCTGGAGCTGCACCTCGGCAAGGCCGCCGACGCCCCGCTCTGCATGACCTGCGGCACCAAGATGCGTCCCGCGGGCTCCTGCTACGTGTGCGAGGGCTGCGGCTCCACCTCGGGCTGCAGCTAGTCGGCTCGCCCGGTCCGCGGTGACCGGGTAACCCCGTCGAAGCGCCCATGTTCCCCAGGCACACTGGGGGACATGGGCGCTTTCTTGTTGGCGGGATACCTCGCGACCGCGCACGGGCAGGCCGTGTCGGTGTCCAAGTGTTTGGCGGACTTCGCGCCTGCTGACGAGTCCGACGTCTGGTTCTCGGATCCCGTGGCGGCCGCGCGGGCGGGGGAGCGGGTGCTGGGGGTGGGGTTCGCCGTTGAGGACGTACCCGAGTTGTTGGTCGACATGAGGAGTTGGCACTGGCCCGCGGCGCGAGGGCTGTTGCGGGTGGAGACGTTGCCTGACTGGCATTTCCTGGGCTTCGAGCCGGTGGGGTTCGACGGTGGGATTTGGCACACGTGGGGGTGCGTCGGCGGCTTGGTCGGTGATGTGGCCGCGGCGACCGGGGTGCGGCCCGGTGGGTGGGGGTTGATCGCGGACGAGGGGGACGCGCGGCGGGCGGCGGGGTGGTTGACCGAGTCCGGGTTGGGGGATCCCAAAGTGGAGCGGTGGTTTGCCGTCAAGGTGGTTGACCTTGTCCCTGGCGTCAACGTTTGAGGATGGGGGTGTGACGGACAAGGTTGTGGTTATCACCGGGGCTGGTACCGGGATCGGTCGGGCCACCGCGCTCGCGTTCGCGGAGCTCGGGGCGGACGTGGTCGCTGTCGGGCGGCGTCCGGGGCCATTGGGGGAGATCGCCGGTGGGCGGATCCGGGCGTTGCCCGCCGACATCACGGTGGACGCGCGGCGGGTTGTGGACACCGTTGTCGAGTGGTTCGGGCGGGTTGACGTCGTGGTCAACAACGCGGGGATCGTGGCATCGGGGGCGTTGGAGTCGGTGGCCGCCGAGGATGTCGCGGCGCAGCTGGAGACCAATCTCGTCGCGCCGATCAAGCTGACCCAGGCCGCGTTGCCGCACCTGCCCGAAGGGGGTGTGGTCGTGAACGTGAGCACCGCGATCGGTCAACGCGGGTGGCCGGGGAACTCCGTGTACTCCGCCACCAAGGCCGCGCTGGACTCGATCACCCGCAGTTGGACGGTGGAGTTCGCGCCCCGGGGGATCCGGGTCGTCGCGGTGGCGCCGGGGGCGGTGGAGACGCCGATCGCCGATCACCAGGGGTTGACCCAGGAACAGCGGCGTGAGGTTCGGGCGTGGCAGATTGCGCACACACCGCTCGGGCGGGTGGCCGCGCCGGAGGAGGTGGCGTGGGCGATCACGCGGTTGGCCTCGCCCGAGGCGTCTTTCGTCACGGGTGTGGTGTTGCCGGTGGACGGTGGTGCCGTTGTTGCGTAGTAAGAGGTTCATGCGCATCGGCGAGCTCGCCCAGGCCACAGGGACCACACCACGTGCTGTGCGGCACTACGAGCACCTAGGGCTGATTGCCTCCGAGAGGCTGCACAACGGCTACCGCGACTACGACGACGCCGTAGTGGCCCGTGTGCGCAATATCCGCTACCTCCTCGCGGCTGGCCTCACTCTCGACGACATACAAGCATTCGGCCCATGCCTGGACGGCGACATGCGCGCGGTAGAGCCATCCGAGGCCGGTATCCAGGTCGCGCGCAACCGCCTGGAGGTGCTCAACCGTCGGATAGACGCACAGGTAGAGGTGCGGGACAAACTCGCTGCCGCGCTACGCGCACTTGTGTGATGTGGCCGCAGGCGGCGTGAAGGTCTGGCGGATGTGGTGAGGGAAGCGTGAAGCCCGTAGTAATCAACCGGCTTTCCGTGCACTGTGGACACTATGAACGACAGGGAATGGCTGCGGCACTTCACCGAGGAGGTCGCGCACCGAGCGGCTCGACCCGAACCGGATTGGTCGCAAGAGGTTTGCCTGCACCCCGCGGTGATCCGAAGTATCCAACGCTTCCAGGTGGGCGAGGACGGTGACGGCACCAACCTCATCGCCAAAGCGGGCGACGGCGACTACGGCGCCACGGTGAAGCTCTTCATCGCCGAGGAGCAGAACCACGCGCGCATGCTCGCCAACCTTCTCAAGGCCGCCGACACCCCCACCATCGCCTCCCACTGGACCGACGCGGCCTTCGTGTGGCTTCGCCGCGCCCTCGGGCTGCGCCTGCAGTTGATGGTCCTGACCATCGCCGAGGTGGTCGCACTCGTCTTCTACCGCGCACTACGAGACGGAACGACCGACAAGCTCACTACGGAGGTAGCCCGCCGCATCTTGGCCGACGAACGCAGGCACGTCCCCTTCCACCGCGACCGCCTACGGTCGCTGGGCGGCCTACCGTGGGTCGCACGCGCTGGGTGGCGGCTGCTGTTCTTCGGCGCGACACTCGTCGTGCTGCTCGACCACGGTTCGGCGATGCGGGTGCTCGGGGTGTCCAGGTCGGCTTTCCTGCGGGAGGCCATGACCGAGTTCACAGTGGCGTCCGACCTGCCGGCTGTCACGAAAGGCAGGGCTGTGCAGTCAGTGGGGTGACCGCAACCCCAGGGAGGCTCCCATGACCGTCCTCGTCACCGGAGGCACCGGCACGCTCGGCCGCGACGTAGTGCGCGCCCTGCCCGACGCCAGGGTCCTCAGCCGCAGTGGCGCCGGTGTGCGCGGTGACTTGCTCACCGGCGAAGGCCTCGAAGAGGCCCTGTCCGGCGTGACCGCCGTAGTGCACTGCGCGACCACTCTCGGCCGTAAGGACATCCCCGCCACCGAGAACCTGATCGCCGCCATGCGCCAAGCAGGTAGCCCCCACCTGGTCTACATCTCGATCGTCGGCGTCGACCGCGTGCCGCTGCCGTACTACCGCACCAAGCTCGCCACCGAGCTGCTGGTCGAGGACAGCGGCCTGCCGTACTCGATCCTGCGGGCCACCCAGTTCCACGACCTCATCGCCAAGCTGTTCGCGAAGCAGCGGGCCCTGCTGTTCTACCCGGCATGCGACTTCCAGCCCGTCGACACCGGCATCGTCGCCGCCCGCTTGGCCGACCTGGCCATCGGCCCGGCTCGTGGCCGGGTAGCAGACCTGGGTGGCCCCACTGTCTGGCCTGCTCGTGACCTCGCAGCGCAGTATTTGGCGGCGAAGGGCCGGAAGGCGCTAAAAGTGCCGGTACGCCTACCCGGCGCCACTTTCGCCGCTTACCGCCGTGGTGACCACACCACGCCGGAGCACGCGGACGGCACTGTCGAGTTCACGGACTACCTGTCTGGTGACGCCCAACACAGTTGACTTCCACCAAGGTCAAGGTCCCACGCTGTGCGCATGACCCAGCACATGACCGCCGTGGCAGTCACCGGTTTCGGCGACCCGGACGTCCTGCGACCGATCACCCTGCCCGTCCCCGAACCCGGACCGGGCGAAGTCCGCGTGCGGATCAAGGCGGCGGGGGTGCAGCCCTTCGACGTCGCGGTTCGTCGGGGGGTGGGGCCTCCGGCACAGCAGGCGCGGTTGCCCCAGGTCCTCGGCAACGAGTTCGCGGGCGTGGTCGACGCGGTCGGGCCCGGCGACGCCGAGTGGGCGGTCGGTGACGAGGTGTTGGGCTTCGCGTTGTTCGGCAGCTACGCCGAGTACCGCTTGGTGCCCGCGGGGGACATCGTCGCCAAGCCTTCGGCCATGCGGTGGGAGGCGGCGGGGTCGTTCACCGCGGGTGCGCAGACCGCCACGATGGCGGTGGAGGCGCTCCAGGTGCGGGCGGGGGAGACCTTCCTCGTGCACGCGGGGGCCGGTGCGGTGGGCACGATGGCCATCCAGCTCGCCCGGCTGCGGGGCGCCACCGTGATCGCGACAGCGTCGCAGGCCAACCACGACTACCTGCGCGGACTCGGCGCCATCGCGGTCGAGTACGGCGACGGGCTGGTCGAGCGGGTCCGCGCGGTGGCCCCGCGCGGGGTGGACGTCGTGCTGGACGCGGCGGGTATCGACGCGGTGCTGGCCTCGATCGACCTGGGGGTCGACCGAGCCCGGATCGGCACCACCACGGTGTGGGACCGCGCGGCCGAGTTGGGCATCCTGCGGGTCACCGGCGTCCGCTCGGCCGCGAGGCTGGTCGGGTTGGTCGACCTGTGGTCGAGGGGTCTGCTGCGCACCCACGTCCGTTCGGTCCACCCGCTGGTCGACGCGGCAGAGGCACATCGGGAGGTGGAGACGGGGCACGGCCGCGGAAGAGTCGCGCTTGTCGTGCCCTGAACCGCCTATGATGGGGTACGGGCGCGGACGTCGGGGGTCTGTTGGCGCGCCACTGGGGGACTTCCGAGGTGGGGAATGGACGAATTCGGGCGCGGGCCGTACTACGGCCCGATGCCGTCGGTGCCCGTGGCCATCGTCGGCCCGCGCCCGGAGTCCCGTTTCCGCAGGTCGGTGGTGCTGATCCTGGTGCTGGCGATGCTCGTGGTGGGGATCTTCTGGGTGGTCCTGGTCGGCCGCATGGCAGCGGGCATGCCCCGCCCGGTCACCGGCACACCGCTCGCGGTGGGCGAGATCGATCGCGGCCAGTCGGCGAAGTCGCTGGTCGACCTCGCGGCCAACAGCCTGCTGAAGCCGGGGAGCAAACTCCCCACCACGGACTGTGAGCTGCCCGAGTTCGACACCGACCGCAAGGACCTGGAGTCGTACTACCTCGCCGCCATCGACTGCCTCAACCGCGCGTGGCGGCCCGTGGTGCTGCAGGCGGGCAACGCCTTCGTGCCGCCCAAGCTCGACACCCAGGACTCCCCGAAGAGCGACTGCGGCGAGGGGCCGAGCGAGGAGGAGGCGACCGCTTTCTACTGCTCGGAGGACCGCACGATCTACATGCCCCGCGTGCGCCTCATCGACGCGGTCTCCGACTACCCGGAGCTCCACATGGCCGTGCTCGCGCACGAGTACGGCCACCACGTCCAGTACCTTAGCGACATCTTGTACGCGGAGCGCCTCTTGGAGAACTCGGCGCCCAAGGACGAGTCGTTGGAGCTGTCGCGGCGCACGGAGTTGCAAGCCAACTGCTTCGCGGGTGTCTTCTTGGCCGCGATCAAGGACCACGGCTCCATCTCGAGCAAGTTCGCCGACGACTCCGTGGCGGGCTACGACGGCAGCGACGACACCGACACCCATGGCACAGCCCACAACCGCGGTATGTGGGCCAAGCGCGGTCTGGAGGCGGGTAACACCATCGCCTGCGACACGTGGTCGGCTCCGGTGGCCGAGGTCAAGTAAGAGCTACGGGATCGCCGCGCTTCACGGTTGACGCCACAACGCCAATACGCGGTCGATGTCGTCGCGGATGCGTTCACGGGCGGTGGCGCGTGGTACGCCCGCCATGAGCATGGCGTCGTAGTCGGTCTCCTCGTGCCGGATAGCGGCGACCACGGCAAGGGTGACCGCGTGTTCGTCCAACGCCTGACCGGCCGCCGACCGTCCCACCCGGCCGCTACTACGTGTTCCCGCGTGCTCGGCGATGGCCTGTGCGCGGGCTGTCTCCAGGCCGGGGAACAGCTCACCGATGCGTACGGCGAACGTGGCCTGGAACTCCACGTCCTGCGCGGCCCGGCGCTCGCGGTCGCGGACCTTGCGCCGCTCCCGCACCTCCTCGTCGGCCAGGCACTGCTCCTCCGCCGCCTCCAGCGCGGCGCGTTCGACGAGGATGCCCCGGCGGTCGAAGCGCTTGCGCGACTTGCTCCACTTCACCACCACCGCGGCGAGCCCGCTCGCCTTCCGCGCGCGGCGGGTCAGCGCGGCGTCGCCGGACGGCAGGTACACCAGGTGACCCATGTCGGCGCAGTCGAGGCACAGCGGCACCTCGTGCTCCAGGAAGTGGAACTCGCCGGTGTCCCGGCACTGCGCGCAGTGCCACGCCTTGTCGGGGTGGATCACCACGAGGTCCGGCGCCTTGGCCTGGCGCTCGGCGACCTTGGCGAGCCGGGCGGGGGACAGGTCGGGGTCGGTCCACTGCGTGCGGAACGAGGCCTCGGCGTCCTGGTCGCCCGCCGAGCTGAACAGCAGCCGCCTGCGGTCCCTGGTCGCGGCGACGTGGTCCACTTCGGACCTGGTCAGGCCGCGGTCGGCCGCCCACTTGTGCAGGCTGCCCAGCGCCTCCAGCAGCCGTGGTGGCGGCACGGCCGCCTGGGTGTCGAGGTGCGGTGTCCGGCCGAGCTCCCACGCCTGCACGGTGCGCCCGCTGATCCACCCGAGTCCGGAAAGCACGTCCAGCGGGGCGACGACCTTCTTGCGCCGCAGCAACTCCTCGGCCACTTCGGCCACCCGCCGGTCCAGCTTTCCGCTCATGTGTCCTCCTCGTTGGCCATGGTCTGGTAGGCCGGTCGCAGCCAGTCGACGACCGGGCGTCCCGCCACGGTCAGCCTTAGCGGTGGTAGTCGGTCCAAGATGGCGTCGGGTCGTCCTCTTACCGGCATTGAGGTCGGCAGGGTTACCTGCGCACCCCAGAACGAGTCGAGTAGGTCGCCAAGAGGTTCCGCGTTGTCGGTGGGTTCCGCATGGTCCTCACGGAGCCCGCGGAGGTTGTCGAGCAACTCCTGCCTACTACGTCCACGCCAGGCCAGGATCTCGAAGGGGTCGGAGTCGAAGGATTCGGCCAAGAGGTAGCAGGTCGCGGCGAGATGCTTGCACGGCACCTCCCAGTCCGGGCAGGAGCAATCCATGGACAGCTCCTGGAAGCTGTCCGGGAACAACCGCAGCCCGACCTCGCCGAAGACCCGCTCGATGTCCTGCGGCATCTCACCGGCGAGCAGCTTAGCGAGGAACAACGCCTGTCCCGCAAGCGCTTTCTCGACCTCGAACCACTGGTCGGAGGTGAACGCCTTGACGCTGATGCGCACCCGGTAGGGCTCCGGCCGCGAACCCTGCACTTGCGCCACAACGATGCTGGTGGACAACGACATGCTCATGACCTGTCCGGCCCGCGCATAGCGCTTACCGCGTTCGAGACGTCCTCCGAGCCCCAACAACTCCAACGCCTCGATGAAGCGCCGCGACCACCACGTGCGCGCGATGTCGCCACGCTGGCTACGCGCGCGTACGCCACCCTCCACCGGGATGGGACCGGAGGGCGTATCGTCCCGCCACCACTCGTCACTCACCGACAGCCTCCGACGACAGGGTGACGAGTTCGCGAAGTTCGGCTGTCGACAGCTCGGTGAGCCAGTTCTCGCCGGATCCGATCACCAGTCGCGACAACGCCTTCTTGTCCTCGATCATCGCGTCGATGCGCTCCTCCAACGTGCCGATGCACACGAACTTGCGCACCTGCACGTCCCGGCGCTGCCCGATGCGGTAGGCGCGGTCGGTCGCCTGGTCCTCCACCGCCGGGTTCCACCAGCGGTCGAGGTGGATGACGTGGTTGGCCGCGGTCAGCGTGAGACCGGTACCCCCGGCCTTGAGGGACAGCAGGAAGATCGACGGGCCGGTCCCGGACTGGAACCGCTCGACCATCGCGTCCCGCTGCCGCTTGGGTGTCCCGCCGTGCAGGAACGCCACCTCGGTGTCGAACCGGGCCGCCAGGTGCGGCACCAGCATCCCGCCGAACTCGGCGAACTGGGTGAAGCAGAGCGCCCGGTCGCCCTCGGCGAGCACCTCCTCCAGCGTCTCCTCCAGCCGGGCGAGCTTGCCGGAGCGGTCGGCGACCCGCGACCCGTCGCCGAGGAAGTGCGCGGGGTGGTTGCACACCTGCTTGAGCTTGGTCATCGTGGCGAGCACGAGTCCCTTGCGCTGCACCCCCTCGGCTTCCTCGATCTTGGCGAGCATGTCGTCGACCACCGCGCGGTAGAGCGTGGCCTGCTCGGTGGTGAGGTTGCAGAACTGCTTCATCTCGAGCTTGTCCGGCAGGTCGTCGATGATCGACGGGTCGGTCTTCACCCGCCGCAGCACGAACGGTCCCGTGATGCGCCTCAGCCGCGCCGCCGCGTCCTCGTCGCCGTGCCGCTCGACCGGGACGGCGAACCGGGCGCGAAACCGCGTCAGGGGGCCGAGCAGGCCCGGGTTGGCGAAGTCCATGATCGACCACAGTTCGGCGAGCCGGTTCTCCACGGGTGTGCCGGTCAACGCCACCCGGTGCCGCGCGGGCAGGGCGCGTAGTACCTGGGATTGGCGGGAAGCGCTGTTCTTGATGTTCTGCGCCTCATCGAGCACGATCCGGTGCCAGCCCAGGTCGGCGAACTTCTCCGCGTCGCGGGTCGCGACCGCGTAGGTGGTGACGACGAGGTCGACGTCCGCGATCGCGTTGGAGAACTTCTCTCCGGTAAGCCTGTTCGCGCCGTGGTGGACATAGACCCGTAGTCCCGGTGCGAACTTCTCCGCTTCCCGTTGCCAGTTGCCCACCAACGACATGGGGCACACGATGAGTGTTGGCGGTACTACGGCGTCGGCGCGGGTAAGAACCTCTAGAGCGAGGAGTTGGATGGTCTTGCCCAAACCCATGTCGTCGGCGAGGCAAGCACCAAGGCCCAGTCGGTCAAGGAACGCCAGCCACGCCAGACCGCGTCGCTGGTAGGGCCGTAGTTCCGCGTGGAGCCCTTCCGGTGTCTCGGCGGGCTCCAGCGTCGCCTCGACGTCGCCGCTGAGCAGGTCGGCCAACCACCCGAACCCGCCGATGCCGACCACGGGGACCGGGAGGCTCTCGTCGTCGGCCATCCCGGCCAGGTCCAGCACGTCGCCGACCGACATCTGACCGCTGCGTGAGCGCTCCAGGAACGCCATGGCGGCGCTCAGCCTCCGCTGGTCGACCTGTACCCACTGCCCGCGCACGCGGACCAGGGGCACCTTCGCCGCGGCCAGGTCACGCAGCTCCCGCTCGGTGAGCGTCGCGTCGCCCAGCGCCAGGTCCCAGCGGTAGTCGACCAGTTGGTTCCTGGCGAGTGGGGTGGTGCGGGTGACGGTTCCGGCGGCGCCGCGACTCGTAGTGGTCAACCGCAATCCCACCGCCGAAGACGTGCGGGACCACGCGGGTAGCAGAACACCGAACCCGGCTTGGTCGAGCGTCGCGGCGGCGGTGAGGAAGCGGTGCGCGCCATCGGCGTCCACGCGCAGTTCGACCGGTCGCCGCGTGCGGAGGCACTCGTCCAGGTCGGGCAGGATCCGCGCGGCACGGCCCAGTTCGGCCAGCAGCAGTTCCTGCGGCCGGGCGACCCAGCGGTGCAGCAGGGCGTCCCGCGTCCGCTGCCACACCTGCTCGGCGGGCACCAGCACGCTGGGGTCGTCGGCGGCTTGGAGCAGGAACTCCAGTACCCAGTCGGTGTCGTCGGACGCGGGTGCGCGCAGTCGGAAGCACGCCCGGATCGGGCCGTCGTGCGCGCCGCCCGCTCGCCACTCGTCCAGTTCGGCGGCCAAGCGCGCGGCCCGTTCGGGCGCGAGGTCGAGGAGGGGGTCACCGGTCAACGCGGCCAACAACGCGACGGGCTCGCCGTCTGCGGGCCTCTTCGGGCCTAGGCGTGTGCCCGCCAAGCGAGAGCGGGTAGCGCCGTCGACGAACGCGTCCAGCATCGGCCGCAAGACCTCGTCCGCGCGCCTACCGTCCATTCCGTCGACCTGCACCGCCCGCAGCGCGGGAGGCATGGCCTCACGAAGACGGGCGTACCGGGCCGAATCCGCCCCCGACAACGCGGGACGCCACCGCGCTGCGGGACCGTCCTCCTCGCTCACCACCGTCGGTAGTACCTGACCCCGACCGACGAGGTCTTCGGCGAACGCGGACACCGCACTCAGGTACCGCACACTCGTGCCCACGCGCACGTCACCCCGCTCGGGCACCGCTCCTCGCGCGAACGCCGCCGCCGACATCCGCACCGCGGGCACCCGCCACGTCGACAGCTTCACGGCGCCGCGCGGTGTGGCGGCTCTGGCCAGCGGATCGCGTACCAACTCCGGGGAGGCCACGGGCGCGGACGGGTGCGACGGCAAGAGCACCAGGTACTCGTCCACCACGCCGTGGACCAGTTCCGCCAAGGCGCGCGACGGCAGGGCGAACGGGTGGTCCGAGACCGCCTTCGTCGCCCGGCCCTGCCGACGCGCGGGTAGGCCGGAGTCCTCCGCCCAAAGCGCCACATCTCCGGCGACAGTCACCAGACAGTGCAGCGCCAACACGGCGATGACCCTACATACCGGTCTAAGCCTCGCCGAGAGTGCTCAGCAGGAACTCGTAGACGATCGCCGACATGAACGCCCGCTGTGAATTGTCTGCGGCAGCGCCGTGGCCGCCCTCGATGTTCTCGTAGTAGTGCGGACGGTGCCCCTGCTCGATCATGCGGGCGGCCATCTTGCGCGCGTGCCCGGGGTGTACCCGGTCGTCCCTGGTCGAGGTCACGAAGAACACCGGCGGGTACTTCGTTCCACTGTGGACGTTGTGGTACGGCGAGTAGGTCTTCAGGTACGCCCAGTCCGCCGGGTCGTCCGGGTCGCCCCACTCGGCCATCCACGACGCGCCCGCGAGCAGCAGGTGGTAGCGGCTGAGGTCGAGCAGCGGCACCTGGCTGACCACCGCGCCGAACAGCTCCGGGTAGCGGGTCAGCATCACCCCGGCCAGCAGGCCGCCGTTGCTGCCGCCCTGCATCCCCAGCCGCGCGGGCGTGGTGATGCCGCGCGCGACCAGGTCCCGCGCGACCGCGGCGAAGTCCTCGTAGGCGCGCGGCCGGTTCTCCCGCAGCGCCGCGCGGTGCCACTCCGGGCCGTACTCGCCGCCCCCGCGGATGTTGGCCACTACGTAGGTGCCGCCGTGGGTGAGCCAGCCCCGGCCGAGACCGCCGCTGTAGCCGGGGGTGAGCGAGACCTCGAAGCCGCCGTAGCCGTAGAGCAGCGTCGGGCCGCTGGTGTCCGGGCCCGCGACCACGAAGTACGGCACCCGGGTGCCGTCGTCGGAGGTCGCGAAGTGCTGCTCGACGGTCAGGCCCTCGGCGTCGAAGAACGCAGGTGCCTGCTTGAGCGTCTCCAGCTCGCCGCCGACCTCGCCGCGCAGCAGTGTGGCGGGTTGCAGGTAGCCGCTGACGTTGAGCAGGTACTCATCCGAATTGTCCGGGTCGGTGTCGATGACGTTGGCCGAACCGACCTCCGGCGCTCCGGACAGCGGTGCGCGCGCCCAGCCGTCCGGGCCGTGGGTGAGCACTTCCAGGCGGGTCTTGACGTCGGACAGCTCCACCAGGATCAGGTGGTTGCGGGTCCACGCCTGGCCGCTGAGCGAGGTGTGCTCGTCGGGCACGAACAGCGGCGTCAGGTCGCGCCCGCCCGCCATGAAGTCGTCGAACCGCGTCGCGAGCAGCGAACCCGCGCGGTGGGTGGTGCCGTCGACGGTCCAATCCGAACGCAGCGTGACCAGCAGCCACTCCCGGTGGATATCGGTCGAGGCGTCATCGGGGACCTCGATCCGCACAAGGTCACCACCGGCCGTGCGCAGGTACTCCTCCGAGGTGAAGAAGTCGGGAAAGCGGCCCACGAAGTCGCGCTCGAACCCGGGGGTGGAGTCGTGGTAGGCGTAGACGGCGACGTCCTCGGGCTTGCCCTCGAAGACCATCTCGGCCTCGGCCAGCGGGGTGCCCCGGCGCCAGCGCTTGGCGACGCGGGCGTAGCCGGATGAGGTCAGGGAGCCGTCGCCGAAGTCGGTGCCGACGTAGACGGTGTCCGCGTCGATCCAGCCCACGCGGGTCTTGGCCTCCGGGAGGGTGAAGCCGTCGGTGACGAACTCGCGGGTCCGCACGTCGAACTCGCGCACCACGGTCGCGTCCGCACCACCGCGGGACAGCTCCACCAGCGCCAGGTGGTAGTCGGGCCGGAGCATGGTCGCGCTGTTCCACACCCAGTTCTCGCCCTCGCGCTCGGCCAGCGCGTCGACGTCGAGCAGGACGTCCCAGTCGGGTGACGCGGACCGGTACTCCGCCAGCGTCGTGCGCCGCCACACCCCGCGCGGGTGCGCCGCGTCCTGCCAGAAGTTGTAGAGGTACTCACCGCGGCGCCGGGGGTATGGGATGCGGTCGTCGGCGTCGAGGACCTCCAGCAGCTTCGCTCTGGTCTGCTCGAACCGCTCCCCACCGGTCAGTTCCGCGACGGTCTCGGCGTTGCGCGCGCGCACCCAGTCCAGGGCTTCGTCACCGGTGACGTCTTCCAGCCAGAGGTACGGGTCCGCGGTGGAGTCTTCGGTCATAACCGCCAGTCTGCCGGCGGATAGGCACATGTGAGCTAGCGTTGGCCCCGTGGAGATCGGATTCGCTGTCCCCGTGTCGGGTTCCTGGGCCACTGTCGACAATCTCGCGCGGGTTGCCACCCGCGCCGAAGACCTCGGCTACCGCTCGTTGTGGACGATGCAGCGCCTCTTGTCGCCACCTGACGCCAACTGGGGTGAGGCCTACCGCACGGTGCTCGACCCGGTGGCCACCCTGTCGTTCCTCGCGGCACGCACCAGCCGTGTCCGCCTGGGTGCCGCGGTGCTCAACATGCCGTTCTTCGCCCCGGCGCTGCTGGCCAAGCAGCTGGCCACCGTCGACATCCTCTCCGGCGGGAGACTCGACGCCGGCCTGGGCATCGGCTGGTCGGACGAGGAGTACGCGGCGGTGGGCGCGGACAAGGCTCGTCGCGGCAAGCGCGCCGACGAGTACCTACCGCTCCTGCGCCGCTTCTGGACCGACGATGTCATCGAACACGAGGGCGAGTTCTACCGCGTGCCCCCGAGCCGGATGGATCCCAAGCCGGTGCAGCCGGGCGGGCCGCCGATCCTGCTGGGCGCGGGCGCCGAGGCGGCCCTGCGCCGCGCGGGCCGCCTGGCCGACGGGTGGGTGAGCAGCAGCCGCGCCGACCTGACCGCCATCGGGGACTCCGTGCGCACCATCCGAGAGGCCGCCGAACAGGCCGGACGCGACCCGAACGCCCTGCGGGTGGTCTGCCGGGGCGCGGTCCGGGTCCGCCCGGACGCGGGCGACCGGCGCCCCCTGACGGGCAGTGTCGAGCAGATCCGCGACGACTTCGGCGCATTGGCCGCGCAGGGCGTCACGGAGGTGTTCATCGACCTCAACTTCGACGCCGAGATCGGCACCCCCGACGCCGACCCGGCAGCGTCGATGGACCGCGCGGAGGCTGCCTTGGAGGCGTTCGCCCCCTGAGCCGGTGGCGGAGTTGTCCACAGGCGGGCACCGACCGCTTCCGCGTGCCCAGCGCGGCGAATAGGCTGGAGAACAAGGGGTTCCCCTTGGCGGGGGACCCCTCGCGGGCGTTGGGCTCGAAATGCTTGGGAGTCCTCGCGGATGGTGGAGAGCGCGCCCGAGGCCCGACCGGTGGGTGGACGGGCCCCGGGAACGCCGGTCAGTCGCGCCAGCCCGCGAGGGTGGTGCCCTTGGCGACGTCCACGCGGAAGCCGATGGTGATCTCGGCGGTCTCGCCGGCGGGCACGTCCAGCGCCCAGGTCAGCTCGCCCAGGTCGGTCTGCTCGCTCGGCTGCGGCTTGACCACGACGTCGCGGACCACGATCGCCTCGCTGCGCGACACCGGCACCTGGTCGACCACGGTGATCTTCGAGCGGTGCGGGCCGAAGTTGCCGACCTTGATCCGGTAGGTCGCCTCCTCGCGGCGCGTGCCGCCCAGTACGGCCTTGCCCGCCGACCGCTTGACCAGGTCGCGCTCGACCCGCACCCGGTCGTCGATGCCCAGCGCCAGCTCGACCTCCTCGCCCGGCGCCCAGACGGCCAGGTTCGTCACGCCGACGAACTCGGCGTCGTGGAAGATCGACGCTCGGCCGGCGCGGAGGGTGTGTTCTGAGTTGTTGGTGACCTTCGCGCGCAGGTACGCCTCCGGGCCCCGTAGTGGGACGGTCACGTGGTCCACGCTCGCGGGCAGCTCGATGGCGGTAACCGTGGTCCGGTGGGCCGTACCGTCGGCGGGTACGGCGATAGGGCGGCTCGGACGGTAGGTCGTCGCTGCGGCGCCCTGCTCGGCTACCGCGTAAGACTCGGCGATCGGCGCGGCGGAGTACCCCAGCGGTACACCGGCGGGCGCGGCCATCGGGGCGGCGGCGCCGAAACCGGCCCGGGACGCCGACGCGCGGGGGGCGGGCGGCGGAACCGGCTTGAGCGCGTCGAGGTACCACGGGCTGAGCTCCGGCACGTCCACCCCGTGGGCCGGTCGGGCCGTGGACAGCCGCAGGTCGCACTCCGGCCAGTCCTCGCCGCTGTACTGCGTGACCAGCCCGTACCAGGTCAGCGACAGCGTCTCGGCACTGAGCCGGATGTCGTAGCGGGACTCCCAGTTCGCGGAATCCACCAGGTAGGAGACCTCCAGCTCGACCTCGGCCGCCGCGGTCGCCGCCAGGTCCACCTCGACGGCCGTGTTGTCCGGCTCGCCGACCTGCCGCCGGTCGGCCAGGCGCCGCTCGGCCTCGTCCAGCTCCTCCTGGGTCCGGCGGATCGACTCGACCACCTCCCGGCGCTGCCGGTGCGCGTCGGTCAGCTGCTCGGCGAGCGCCGCGCCGACCTCCGCGACCCGCCCGGGCGCCGCCTCGTCGCGGGCCAGTGCCTGCGCGAACGTGGCGCTGGTGCGCCGGGCCATGGCGTTGAGCACCTCGAGCCGGGTGTCGAGCACGGTGAGCCGGTCGGCCTGGTCCGCCTGCGCGCGCTGTAGTGCGTCGCGGCGCTCCTCCAGCTCGCCGAGCGCCGCGTCCTGGGTGCGCGGGTTGCGCTCCGGCCGCACGTCGACCCCCAGCACGGTGGCCGGTCCGTGCCCGCTGACCCGCACCGAGTCCGGGTGCAGGTCGCGGGGGAGCCCGCCGACCACCACCCGCTGCTCGCCCTCGGCGGCGGTCACGGTGGCGCGGCGGGTGACCCGCGCCTGTCCGGGGTAGACGGTCACGGCGGTGATGGGGGCGTCCAGGCGGGTGCTCACGCCGCGAGGCTACTCATCCGACCGGCCCAGCGGCAGTGGTTCGCCGGGGCCACGACCGTCGAACGTCCCGTGTGGACAGACTGGATAGCCCTTGACACTGGTGAGCGGTGGGGACAAGGGTGCGCAGAAGGTCCCCACCAAGCTTTGGAGAACGCTATGAGACGTGCGAGACCCGCCGTCACCTGTGTGCTCACCGCGCTGGTCGCCACCGCGGCGCTCGTCACCCCCGCCTCGGCGGAACCGGAGCCACCCGCGCCGGTGTTCGTCGACGGGCAGGCCCAACCGGTGTTCAGCAGCACGGACGTCGTCCGTGAGTCGTTGTGGGTCAACGCGCCCGTGGACAGCGACAACGACGGTCGTGACGACCTCGTGCATGTGGAGGTCGTGCGTCCGCGCGCCACCGAACAGGGCTTGCGCGTACCGGTCGTCTACCAGGCCAGCCCCTACTACGCGGGCGGCAACGACATTCCGAACCACAACGTGGACGTCGAGCTGAACGCCCCCGACAACCGTCCTGGGCCGAAAGCGGCGCGTTCCGGGCTCGCGGGCCCGAACCCGGCCATCACCTGGCGGTACGAGTCCTACTTCACCGCCCGCGGGTTCGCCGTGGTCTACGCGGAGTCGCTGGGCTCCGGCCAGTCCACCGGGTGCCCGACCAGCGGTGGCCGCAACGAGACCATCGGCGCCCGGTCGGTCATCGACTGGCTCAACGGTCGCGCTCCCGCGCAGGACGCCGCCGGGACGCGCGTAACCGCCGGGTGGACGACCGGCAAGGTCGGGATGATGGGCGTGTCCTACAACGGCACCCTGCCCAACGCTGTCGCCACTACGGGCGTGCGCGGGCTGGAGACCATCATCCCCATCGCGGCCATCTCGAGCTGGTACGACTACTACCGCGCGGACGGCGCTGTCGTCGCCCCCGGCACGTACCAGGGTGAAGACCTCGACGTCCTGGCCAAGTACGTGCACACCCGCGCCGACCGCGCGCCGTGCGCCCCGGTGATCGACGAGATCACCGCGCAGCAGGACCGGGTCACCGGCGACTACAGCCAGTTCTGGGACGAGCGGAACTACCTCAACGACGTGCGCAAGGTCCGCGCGTCGGTGCTGGCGGTGCACGGGCTCAACGACTGGAACGTCAAGATGACCCACGTGGCGCAGTGGTACGACGCGCTGAAGCGGCAGGGCGTCGAGCACAAGATCTGGCTGCACCAGTCCGGCCACGCCGACCCGTACTCCCTGCGCCGCGACGAATGGCTGGCCACGCTCAACAAGTGGCTGTCGCACTACCTCTACGGCGTCGACAACGGCATCCAGAACGGACCCCGGCTGACCATCCAGCGCGAGGACAAGTCGTGGGTGGATGAGCCGGAGTGGCCCGCCCCCGCCGCCGCGGCGGCCACGCTCTACCCCGGTGCCGGTGGCGCCACCGCGGGCTCGCTGACCGTCGGGCGGCCGGACCGGCGCGTGGTGGAGTCGCTGACCGACGACGCCACCAAGCTCGCCGCCGACCTGGCCAACGCCCCGACCTCGCCGAACCGGCTGATCTACCTCAGCGGCCCGGCGAGCACCCCGGTGCGGTTGAGCGGCAAGGGCGAGGCGTACCTGCGGCTGGCCTTCACCCGCCCGGCGGCCAACGTCACCGCGCTGCTGGTCGACCGCGGTCCGGACGGCAAGTCCACGATCGTGACCCGCGGCTGGACCGACCCGCAGAACCGCAAGAACATCAGCCGCACCGAGCCGATCCAGCCGGGCAAGTACTACGACCTGCGGGTCGACCTGGTGCCCGACGACTACGTGTTGGCGGCGGGCCACCGCTTCGGCCTGGTCGTGCTCTCCAGTGACAACGAGTACACCCTGCGCCCCGCACCCGGCGCCGGGATCTCGGTGGACCTCAAGGGCAGCAACCTGACCCTCCCGATCGTGGGCGGGCTCGACGCGCTCAAGTCCGCGGTCGGCTGACCTCGCGACGCCCTACCCGGCGGCGGCCCTCCCACCAGGGGGCCGCCGCCGTTCGCATTGTCCACAAGGGACAATCAACCCCGATTTCATCCACACACCCCGAATCCATCCACAGGCCCACCCCCGCCCATTGCCGCGAACCCCTACCGCGAGCACAGTGGTCCCATGACGACAAACCTCCACCAAGCCGCCGACCTCATCGCCGCCATCCCCTACCTGCTCGGGTACCACCCCGACAACTCCGTCATCGCCCTGACCCTGCGCGGCCCCGGCCCGGTCCCGTCCCTGGGACCGGTCATCCGCGCGGACCTGCCCGCCCCACCGGACTACGAGGCGGGCGCCGCGCACCTCGCCATGGTCGCGGTGGAACACGACGTCGGCGCCGCGATCCTCGTAGTGGTCGGCCGGGGCGGGGAACCCCTGCCGCACCGGGAGTTCGCGGACATGGCCAGGGCCGAGCTCGCCGCCAGCGGCATCACGGTGCCGCGCGCGCTGTGGACCGCGTCGGTCAAGGCGGGTGAACCCTGGCGTTGCTACGACGACTTGGACGGCGGCGTGGTACCGGACCCGGATTGCTCGGAGATAGCCGCCCAGTACACGGTGGCCGGGGTGGTCAAATACCCGTCCCGCCAGGCGATGGCCGACACCCTGGCACCGGATCCAGCGGCGGATCTCGAGCGCCGCGCGGAGATGATCGACCAGTTGCTGTCCGAGGAACTGGACGACCCCACCTCCGACGAGGATCTGTTCTCTCATGTGGAATCCGCTGTGGACGCCTTTCACGAGACCGCCGTGTCCTCCACACTGGACGGACTCTCTCGAGGGGCGCGCAGTCAGGCGCCGCACTCACCGGACTACCGCGAACCGGGGCTTTCCGACGAGCGGATAGCCAGGTTGGCGCTGGCCTTGGGACGGGAGGGCGTACGTGACAGGTGCCTCGCCTTCGCCATGACGGCCAAGGACGCGGCGGCCGCTCGATTGTGGACCAGGATGGTCCGCGCGGTCCCCGAACCCGAGCGTGCCGAACCGGCCTGTCTGCTGGCGGTTAGCGCTTACCTGGCAGGCAACGGCATCTTGGCGCACATCGCGCTGGAGATCTCTTCGACCGCGCAGCCCGGGCACGTGTTGTCGAGCCTCTTGGTCTCGGCAGCCCACCACGGGATGCCACCGGATGACCTACGCACGCTCATCGAGGGCGTAGTAGTCAATCTCGACGATGTGCGCACCGAGGGGTCGTTGAGGCGTGGTGACCCACCGATCCCGTGCGAGCTTCCCCGGGAAGTCATCACGGCTCCGGTCATCAGGAGGTTGGCGCGTCAGCGGCCGGTCACCTGATCGGGCGGAGGCGGCGTGGTCCGGAGTCGTGCCGCGACGGGGGCGGTCCGACCGTCGCGCGCGCTCCCGTGACGAAGGCGCCCGCGGCGGAGGCCAGGATCGGCTCCAGCGTCAGGGCGCGGATCTCCGGGATGTCCTCCGCCAACGCCGCCACCCGCAACACCAACCGCTCCAACGCGGACAGGTCGGCGGGCTCGCCACCGCCGTAGCCCGCCAGCAGCGGAGCCGTCTTCGGGGCGCGGACCAGGCTCGCCGCGTCCGAGTCGGTCAGCGGCAACGCCCGGTGCGCCCGGTCGCCGAGCAGGTTGCTGATCACGCCCGCCAACCCGAAGGAGATCACCGTGCCGAACGAACGATCGTCTTGGAGGCTTATGGAACAAGAGTTGCCCTTGGGGGCCATGCGCTGCACGTAGACCTCGTCGACACCGGACACGGCCCGCAGGTCGTGGTAGGCGTTGCGGATCGCGTCCGCGGTCGTCAGGTCGAGCCGGACGCCGATCAGGTCGCTGCGGTGCCGGAACACCTCGCTCGCCGTCTTCAGCACGATCGGCAGGCCGAGTTCCGTGCCCGTCGCGACCGCCGCGTCGGGGCCGGTCACCACGCGGAACGGCATGACCTCGACGCCGTAGCAGCCCAGCAGCTCCAGCACCTGGTCGTCGGTCAGGTCGACCTCGCCCTCCGCGCCGGACAACGCGGCGGCCACCACCGCGCCCGCCCGGTCGGGGTCGAGGCCGTCCGGTCGGACGAACTCGCCCACGGGCGTGGACCGCCAGCGGGCGTAGGTCGTGGCCCTGGCCAGGGCGGCGGCCGCGCGCTCCGGGCTCGGGTACGACGGGACCGAGCCGCGGCCCGGGGCGCCACCCGGGCCGGGCACCGCGAGCTCGGCCGGGATGCCCTCGGCGGCGAGGAAGGTGGAGACGATGGGTTTGCGGTGCGCGTCGCCCAGGTCCTCGGCCGCCTCGCGCAACGCGCGGGCGTAGGCGGTGCCGGGGATGGCCAGGGGCGGGACGAACACCACGATCAGCGAGTCGACGTCCGCGCGGCGCAGCGCCGAGGACACGGCCGCGGCGAAGGAGTCGGGGTCGGCCTGCGCGCCGACGTCGACCGGGTCGCCCGCCAGCGCCAGGCCCTGGGCCAGCGCCGCGTCGGCGGCCAGCACGCCGATGGCCGACGAGTTGCCGACCACCGCGACCCGGTCGCCGGGCGGGAGCGGCTGGTGGGCGAGCAGCAGCGCGGTGTCGAAGAGCTGGGCGATCGTCTCCACTCGGATGACGCCCGCCTGTTCGAACAGCGCGCTGAGGCTCGCGTCGTCCACGGCCACGCCCGTCTTGGCGAGGGCGGGCAACACGGTCTTCTGACCGGACTTGACCACGACAACCGGCTTGCTCCGCCCCAACCTGCGGGCGAGCCGGGCGAACTTGCGGGGGTTGCCGAACGATTCCAGGTACAACAGAACAACGTCGGTCGCCGGGTCGGTTTCCCAGTACTGCAACAGGTCGTTGCCGGACACGTCGGCGCGATTGCCTGCGGAGACGAACGTCGACAGGCCCAGGCCGCGGCTGGCCGCGTCGGCGAGGATGGCCGTGCCCAGGGCGCCGGACTGGCAGAAGAAGCCGGTGCGGCCCCGACCGGGCAGGGTCGGGGCGAGGGTGGCGTTCAGCCGGACCGCCGGGTCCAGGTTGACCACGCCCAGCGCGTTCGGGCCGACCACCCGCATGCCGTGCGCGCGGGCCTCGTCGACCAGCCTGCGCTCCGCGCCGCGGCCGTCCGGGCCGGTCTCGCCGAACCCGGAGCTGACCACGACCAGCGCCTTGACGCCCTTGGCCAGGCAGGCGTCCATGACCTCGTCGACGCCCGCCGCCGGGATGGCCACCACGGCCAAGTCCACCGGGTCGGGGATGTCGAGCACGGTCGGGTACGCCCGCACGCCGCGCACCGACCGGTGTTCGGCGTTGACCGGGAACACCGGTCCGGCGAAGTCGGCGGCGAGCAGGTTGGCCAGCACCGCGTTGCCGACCTTCGCCCGGTCGGTCGACGCGCCGATCACCGCGACCGAGCGGGGGTGCAGCAGGTTGTGCACGCTGCGCGCCTCGGCGGCCTGCTCGCGGGAGTGCGCCACCGCCACCGACGCCTCGGTGGGATCGATGGCGAACTCCAGGTGCAGCACGCCCTCGTCGAAGGCCCGGCTGACCTGGTAGCCCGCGTCCCGGAACACCCGCACCATCTGGACGTTCTCGGCCAGCACCTCGGCCTCGAACCGGGCCAGGCCGCGTTCGCGGGCGGCCGCGGCGAGGTGCTCGAGCAGGATCGAGCCGAGTCCGCGGCCCTGGTGCGCGTCCTCCACGACGAACGCGACCTCGGCGGAGTCCTGGCCGGGCAACCGCTCGTAGCGGCCGACCGCGACGATGTCGTCGCCCAGCAGGGCGATGAACGCCACCCGGTCGTGGTGGTCGACGGTGGTGAACCGGACCAGGTCCTTCTCCGGGATGCGCGGGTAGGGGCCGAAGTAGCGGAAGTAGCGGGTGCGCTCGGACAGCCGGGTGTGGAAGGCGAGCAGCGCGTCGGCGTCGGTGGGCACGATCGGGCGCAGGTGCGCGGTGCCACCGTCGGCCAGCACGATGTCGGCCTCCCAGTGGCGCGGGTAGGCGTAGGGGTCGCGGCGCGGCGGGGTCACGTCAGTCCCTCGGGTCGTCCGGGTCAAGGCCGTGCAGTGGGAAGACCGCGCTCCGCACGTCCCGGATCACCGTGTCCACCGGCTGCTCCCGCCCACCGCCCCACGGTTCGAACGCGGTGTCGCGGTCGTCGCCCATGGTGGTCGGCAGATCGGCGCGCGGGGCCATGCGGCGCACGTCGGTCAGCCAGTCGACCGGGACCGCCGTGTCCACCGGCAGGTCGCGGTCGAGCACGGTCGCGAGCAGGTGCGTCCACGAGCGGGGGACGACGCGGAGCAGTTCGTAGCCGCCGCCACCGGTGACGAGCCACTTGCCGCCCGCGTACCGGTCGGCGAGGTCGCGCAGCACGCGGTAGATCTCCCGCTGGCCGTCGACCGACAGCGCCAGGTCGGCCAACGGGTCCTCGATGTGTGTGTCCACACCGCACTGCGTGACCAGCACCTGCGGTCGGAACGCGCCCAGCAACGACGGCACCGTCGCGTGGAACGCCCGCAACCACTCGGCGTCGCACGTGCGCGGGGCCAGGGGGATGTTGACCGATGTCCCCTGCGCCTGGCGTCCGCCGAGTTCGGTGACGAACCCGGTTCCCGGCCAGAGGGTCGCCGGGTGCTGGTGCAGCGAGACGGTCAGCACACGCGGGTCGTCGTAGAAGGCGGCCTGCACGCCGTCGCCGTGGTGCACGTCGACGTCGATGTAGGCGACGCGCTCGAACCCGTTGTCCAGCAACCACGAGATGGCCACGGCGCAGTCGTTGTAGACGCAGAACCCGGCCGCCCGGTCCGCCATCGCGTGGTGCAGCCCACCGGCGATGTTCACCGCCCGGTCGACCTCCCCGCTCGCGATCCGCCGGGCCGCCGTCAACGTGCCACCGACCACCAACGCCGCCGCCGCGTGCATCCGGTCGAACACGGGGTTGTCGGCCGTCCCCAGCCCATAACCCAGGTCCCACCCCGCCGACGGCGCCTCCCGCACGGCCGCCACGTAGTTGGCCCGGTGCACCCGCTCAAGATCGGTGTCCTCGGCGGACACGGGAGCGACGACCTCGACCCCGTCCAACACCCCGAGCCCCCGCGCCAACCGCATGGTCAGCTCCAACCGGAGCGGGTTGAAGGGGTGGTCGTCCCCCATGTCGTACCCCAGCAGCGCGGAATCCCACACCACACCCGCACCGACCCGCGCACCCATACCCGCACCCTAGAGCGTGCCGTCCCCCGACGCCCAGCACCGCCGCGACCGGCACGCGCCGGGATCAGACGGCTTCCAGGACGAAGAACAGGAAGCTCAGGAAGGCGCCGGAGGGGAACGGCGCCATCTCGTCGGGGAAGAGTTCGTGGGCCTCGGGTGACGGCGGTGGCTCGCTGATGACGGCCGTGCGGAAGCCCGCCGCGGTGAAGGCGTCGGTCATCGCGTGCAGCGGTCGGTGCCAGTAGGTGAGCACAGCCTTGTGGCCGTTGAACTCGTACTCGTCGGTCCACTTGGTGGTCGCGAAGTAGTCGCTCTCCCGGTGCGCCATCTTCAGCATGATCGGGTGGTTGACCACGACGATCAGCCGCCCGCCCGGCTTCAGCACCCGCCGCAACTCGGCCAGCGGTCCGGTCCAGTCCTCCAGGTAGTGCAGCACCAGGGCCGCGACCGCGTCGTCGAACGCGCCGTCGGGGTATGGCAGCGGCTCGCCGATGTCGGCGACCCGGAGATCGGTGTCGGCACCGAGCCGCTGCCGGGCCAACTCCACCATCTTCGCGCTGCGGTCGAAGCCCGCCACCACGGCGCCCCGCTCGCGCAGCGCCGCGGACACGGGGCCCGCGCCGCAGCCCGCGTCGAGAATCCGCCGACCGGCCACGTCCCCGGCCAGGTCCACGATCGCGGGCCGGGCGTAGTAGGCGTTGAGGAGGCTGGTCTCGTTCTCGGCTGTGTACGCCTCGGCGAAGTCGTCGTAGTCGTTCTCCACGGCCACGTCGGCGGCGGGACTCCCGGGGTTGGTCGACATGTCCCCATCCTGCCGAGTGATCAACCTGACCCCCGCGCGGGTTAGGTTGTCTCGACGGGGTTTTCCAGGTTCCGGCTCCAGTGGGACCACGAGCCCGCGTAGAGCGCTGCCGGGCTGTCCGGGCCGCGCAGGCCCGCCACCTCCAGCGCCAAGACGACCGACGACGCCGTGACGCCGGAGCCGCAGTAGGTGCCTACCTCGGTTGTGTCCGTTACGCCCAGGGCGCGGTAGTGGGTGGCGAGGGTTTCGGCCGGGTGCCAGAGGCCGTCGGGGGTCGTGTGGGCCGTAAAGGGGGCATTCACGGCTCCTGGGACGTGGCCCGCGCGCGGGTCGATGGGTTCGACCTCGCCCCGGTAGCGCTCGGGCGCGCGGGCGTCGAGCAGGAGGCCGTTCGTGGCCAGGGCGGCGGCTTCGGGGGCGTCGATGACCGGCATGTGGCCCGGCGTCACCGTGAAATCACCCGGGGGAGGGGTTGGCACCTCGGTGGTGACGCGTTGCCCTGCTGCCGTCCACGCGGCGTAGCCGCCGTCGAGTACAGCGACCTCACGGTGTCCCGCCCACCGCAGCAGCCACCAGGCGCGGGCCGCGACGGAGCCGTTGTCCGAGTCGTACGCGACGACCGGGGTGTCGGCGCGGACACCCGCCGCGCGGAGGGCGTGCGCCAAGACGTCGGGGTCGGGCAGCGGGTGCCGACCACCGTCCCCGGGCGGGGCCGCCAAGGCCGTGTCCAGGTCGACGAAGACCGCGCCCGGCAGGTGTCCTGCCTGGTAGTCCTCCCGCCCGGGTGGGCCCGCCAGCCGCCAGCGGACGTCCAGCACGACCGGGGCGCGCGCACTGTCGAGAAGCGACACCAACTCTTCCACCGACACCAGGGGTGACTGCACCGGCCCATCCTGCCGGCCCGGGCCTTTGGTCACTGACCGCTACTACCGCACTGCTCTGTCGGGGCGAGCGACTAACATGGAGGTGACGAAGGGGAACCGGCGTGAACGAACTCATCGACACCACCGAGATGTATCTCCGAACCATCTACGAGCTCGAGGAGGAGGGCGTCGTCCCCCTGCGCGCCCGCATCGCCGAGCGGCTGGGGCAGAGCGGCCCCACGGTGAGCCAGACGGTGGGCCGCATGGAGCGGGACGGCCTGGTGGTCGTCGCGGGGGACCGCCACCTCGAACTGACCGACCACGGCCGCTCCCTGGCCATCGCCGTGATGCGCAAGCACCGGCTCGCCGAGCGGCTGCTGGTCGACGTCATCGGCCTGGAGTGGGAGCAGGTGCACAGCGAGGCGTGCCGGTGGGAGCACGTGATGAGCGAGGCCGTCGAGCGCAAGCTGGTCAAGCTGCTCGGCCACCCCACCACCTCCCCGTACGGCAACCCCATCCCCGGCCTCGACAAGCTGGGCGAGGGTGAGCCCGCGCCACCGGTGGAGGCGGGCCTGGTCCGGGTCGACGAGGTCGCCCGCCGCGGCGGGGGCCGGGTGGAGATCCGCCGCATCGCGGAGCACGTGCAGCTCGACGCGGACCTGATGGCCGGGCTCAAGGCGGTCGGCGTGCTGCCCGGCAGCGTCGTCACCGTCGGCCCGCTGCGCCCGGACGGCAGCGCCATCGAGGTCACCGGCGCGGGCACCACCGCCGCCCTGTCGCCCACGGTGCTGCACGCGGTGCTGGCCCGCACCCAGTGACCCCCGCGGACCGGGCGGCCGACCGGTTCCGGCGGCTGCACGGCCGCGCACCGGCGGGGGTGTGGTCCGCCCCCGGCCGGGTCAACCTGATCGGCGAGCACACCGACTACAACGACGGCCTCGTCCTGCCCTTCGCCCTGCCGCACCGGGTCGCGGTCGCCGCCGCGCCGCGCGCCGACGGGTTGCTCGCCGCGGTGACCGTCGGGGACGACGGCAACCCCCAGCGCGCCGAGCCGGTCCCGGTCGCGGACCTGGCGCCCGGCCTGGTCACCGGCTGGGCCGCGTACCCGTCGGGGGTCGCCTGGGTGCTGCGCGCGCAGGGCATCACCGGCGGCGCCGACCTGGTGATCACCGGCGACGTCCCGGCGGGTGCCGGGCTCTCCTCGTCGCACGCCCTGCAGTGCGCGGTCGCCCTGGCGCTGCTCGGCCTCGCCGACATCGAGCCGCGCGGGACCGCCGCGCTCACCGAGCTGGCCCACTGGGTGCGGCGCTCGGAGAACGATTTCGTCGGCGCCCCCACCGGCCTGCTCGACCAGACCGCGTCCCTGTGCTGCGTCGAGGCGCACGCCCTGTTCCTCGACGTGCGCTCCGGCGCCCAGGAGCAGGTCCCGTTCGCCGCGCGCGGGTTCGAGGTGCTGGTCATCGACACCCGCGCCCGCCACTCCCTCGCCGACTCCGAGTACGGCGACCGCCGCCGCGGCTGCGAACGCGCCGCCGCGCTGCTCGGCGTCCCGGCGCTGCGCGACGTCACCCCGGACACCCCGCTCGCCGACCTCCCCGAGGAGCTGCGGCCCCTGGTCCGGCACGTGGTCACCGAGAACGAGCGGGTGCTGCGGGTCGTCGACGCCCTGCGCGCGGGCGACCTCGCCGCGACCGGCCCGGACCTGACGGCCTCGCACACCAGCCTCCGGGACGACTACCGGGTCTCCTGCCCGGAACTCGACCTCGCGGTGGACGCGGCGCTCGCCGCGGGCGCGGTGGGTGCCAGGATGACCGGCGGCGGCTTCGGCGGGTCCGCGATCGCGCTGGTGCCCCCGGGCGCCACCGGGGTCCGCGACGCCGTGCTCGCCGCGTTCGCGGCGCGGTCGCTCGCCGCACCGCGCCTGTTCACCGCGGTGCCGTCCGCGGGCGCGCACCGAGACCACTGACACGGAGAGGGACCCAAGGTGAAGTTGCTCGTCACGGGCGGAGCGGGATACGTCGGCAGCGTCTGCGCTGCCCGGCTGGTGGAGGCGGGCCACGACGTCGTGGTGGTCGACGACCTGTCGACCGGTCACGCCGACGCCGTCCCCGACGGCGCCCGCTTCGTCGAGGCGGACATCGCCGAGGCCGCCCCGGAGCTGCTCGGCGCCGGGTTCGACGGCGTGCTGCACTTCGCCGCCAAGTCGCTGGTCGCGGAGTCCATGGCGGACCCGGCGAAGTACTGGCAGGGCAACGTCGTCACCTCGCTGCGCCTGCTCGACGCGATGCGCGACGCGGGCACCCCGCGGCTGGTGTTCTCCTCGACCGCGGCCACCTACGGCGAGCCGGAGCAGGTCCCGATCCTGGAGACCGCCCCCACCCGCCCCACCAACACCTACGGCGCGAGCAAGCTGGCCATCGACCACGCCATCACCTCGTACGCCAAGGCGCACGGCCTGGCTGCGGTCAGCCTCCGCTACTTCAATGTCGCGGGCGCCTACGGGAGCTTCGGCGAGCGGCACACCACCGAGACCCACCTGATCCCGATCGTGCTCCAGGTGGCCCTGGGCACCCGCGAGTCGATCTCCCTCTACGGCGACGACTACCCCACCCCGGACGGCACCTGCGTCCGCGACTACATCCACGTGCTGGACCTGGCCGAGGCGCACCTGCTGGCGCTGGCCAACGCCACCGGCGGCGAGCACCGGATCTTCAACCTGGGCACCGGAACCGGCTTCTCGAACCGCCAGGTCGTCGAGACCTGCCGCGAGGTCACCGGCCACCCCATCCCCAGCAACACCGCCCCCCGCCGCCCCGGCGACCCCGCCACCCTGGTCGCCTCCTCCGCCGCCGCGCAGGAACACCTCGGCTGGCGCCCGGAACGCGCCGACCTGCACGCGATCATCTCCGACGCCTGGAAGTTCGCCCAGTCCCGAGCCTGACGCGGGTTACCGCCTCGGCCGGTCAACCGGTGGGTCTCGTGCCGGTCGTTGTGCGGCAGCGGTTCGGGTGGCAGCCGGAGCGCGCCGACCCGCACGCGATCGTCTCGGACGCCCGCGGGTTCGCCGGTCCCGGGCCTGGTGCGGGTGTGGCTTCGGGCTGGCCTACCGGTGGCGGGCTGAGTGTCTCGGCCACGCGCGCCGTCTTCGCCGTTGTGGCGCGGAGCAGTCCGAGTGCCGGCCGGGACGCGCCTGCTGTCCACGCGACCTTGCCAGTGGATGGAAGGCTCGCGCGGCCGGCGCGGGTATGGCTGCGGCCGGACTACCCGTGGCGGGTCGAGTGTCCTGGCGGTGTCCGTCGTCTTTCGCCGTTGTGGTGTGGAGCGGTCGGGTGGCGGTTGGGGCGCGCTTGCCACTCAGGCGACCGTTTCCGGCGCCTGGGAGTTCGTCCAGTCTTGGGCGCGAATCGACCGCGGCCCCGCCGGTGCACCGGCGGGGCCGCGGTTTCCGGACTCACAGGCGCGCGGACACGAACACCTTGCCCTCGGTGTTCACCACCTCGATACCGGCCACATCGGACAGATCGACCAACGCCATGCCGTCCAGGTTCGTCCCGCTCGCCGCGCCCTTGGCCGACACCTGCCAGCTCCCGGCCTGCTCGCGGATCCCGTCCTTGCCGACCACGACCACCCGGCAGCGCTCGCCCTCCGGGATCCCGGTCACCGACGCGTTCAACCGCACCCACCCTTCGGCGGGGGTGAGCCGGGCCGTCAGCTGGGCCCCGCTCCGGGGGTCGGTCGCCTGCAGGACCTGACCGGGTTCCGGGGTGTCGGTCGGGGCGGCGGTCGCCGTCGGGGTCGGCAGGGCCTGCGGGTCCCCGGTGGACCGTCCGATCACGACCCCGGTGCCCAGGACCGCCGCCGCCACCGCTGCCGCCGCGACGGCCGCGACCGCGATCCCCCGGTTGCGCCGCACCGCCGACTCGGTGCGCACCTGGCGCAGCGTCCTGGCCAGCAGCAGGTCACCGCCTTCCGGCGGGCCGTGCAGCAAAGCCTCCGCCGGCAGCTCTCCCGCCATGTCCCGCACCTCCTCCAACTCCGCCAGTTCCGCGCGGCACGCCGCGCACCCGGCCAGGTGGTCGTCGACCGCCCGGCGCTCGTCCTCGTCCAGCGCGCCCAGCGCGTACGCGCCGAGCATCGGGGCCTCGTGGGTGCTCATGCGGTCCCCTCCAATGCCGCCCGGCGCCCGGACATCGCGGTGCGCAGGGCCTGCAACGCGTAGTGCGACCGCGATTTGACCGTCCCCGGGGCGATGCCCAGCTCCTGGGCGGCCTCGGCGACGCTGCGGTCGCGGAAGTAGATCTCCACCAACACCTTCCGGTGGTCCTCGGACAGCCCCTCGATCGCGGCGAGCACGCTCATCGAGTCCACCACCCGCTGCGCGTGGTCCTTGGCCACGGGCACGGCGGTCGGCGACTCGGCGACCTCGGTCGGTCGGGCCGCCTTGGCCCTGACCTTGTCCACGATAAGGTTCTTGGCCACGGTGAACAGCCAGGCCCGGACCGAGCCCTCGCCGCTCATCAGCTTGTCCGCGTGCCGCCAGGCCCGCACCAGCGTCTCCTGGACCACGTCCTCGGCCGCCGCCCGGTCGCCGGTGAGCCGCACGGCGTAGGCCAGCAGGGCCCCGCCGTGTTCCTCGTAGAGCGAGCGGACCAGCGCCTCGTCCCTCGATGTCGCCCGTGCCCGGGCGAACAGCCTCGCCATGCCGACTCCTGTCCCAACGGCGTCCGGTTGCGCTTTCCCGGCTGACACGTGCGCCGGGCGGGTTCGGTTCGAACGCGACCCGTCAGCAGTCGCGGCCCTGGTTGATGCAGGTCACGACGTCGGCCGTGGCCGCCTCGGTGCGCACGTTGACGAAGTGCGCGTGGTCGGACGCCGACGCGCGGTCGGCGACCTCGGGGAAGCTGCTGATGGTGAAGTCGGTGTCCGCGGGCAGGTCGTACCCGACCTCAACGCGCAGCCGCGGCACCGGGAACGTCGCGCGCGGGCAGGCGCCGTTGCCCGTGGGGAACCTCAGGTGCGCCTTGTGGTCGGGGCTGTCCGTGGCGCGACCGTCCCAGCAACTGGGGAACTCGTAGACGCGCAGAATCCGCGCACCGGCCGGGCAGCGCGGGTAGCTCGTAGTGGCGCGGTCGGGGAAACCGGCGCATGTCCACGTCGGGCGCGCGCCCTGCCCTGCCTTGGCGTCACCGGTGACAGTGCGCAAGAACCGCGGCATGGCGACAACCTTGCTCACCGGGCTACCGAGGAAGGTGATGTGCACGGAGTCCGGTGCGCGTACCTCGTCGTGGTGGCCGTTGAGGTGCAGCACGGGCCAGTAGTAGCTGGAGGCGTCGCCGTCGCGGCAGGTCGTCTTGGCGGCGGCGAGGGAGTCGTTGGTGCTGAACGCGTCGGTGCTGAGGTTGCCGACGTAGTCGTGCAGGTGGTGCGCGCCGTCGCGGACGCCGGGGGAGGCCACGAGGTTGTCGGAGTTGCGGTGGTTCTCCGCGTTGCGCCCGCAGTCGACGGTGTAGCTGCCGGTCGAGGCGCCCGCGCCGACCGGGATCGCGGGTGTCGGGACCACCGACTCGATGTCGACGACGGCGCGGGGCGCGGGGTCGGCGGCGCAGGCGGTGAGGGAGCCGAGCGCGGCGATCAGGGCGCAGAGGCGGAGCACATGATCACTTTGGTACCGGGCCACAGCGCACCAGTGAACACGACCGCACACCGCGGTGGCGCCGGGATGAACGCGTTACCCCGAACGGTCCAGGAGCAGACCGGCGCCCAGGCCCACGGCGCCGCTGATGCCCGCCGCGCCGACCCGGCCCGCGTTCCGCTCCAACTCCACCAGGCACTCGCCGACCACGATCGCGCCCGCGGCGCCCGCCGGGTGACCCGCGGCCAGCGTGCCGCCCGCCGGGTTGAGCCGCTCCGGTCCGGCGTCGAAGGCGCGGCGGAACCGCAGGCACTGCGCGGCGAACGCCTCCCCGAACGCGAAGACGTCCACGTCGTCGGCCGAGAGCCCGCAGCGCCGTAGTACCAGCGCGACAGCCTCTTGGCCCGCCAGCGTGGTGACCGGGTCGGTCGCCACTACGGCCGACGTGACGACTCGCGCGCGGGGGCGCAGACCAAGGCGGTGCCCGGTGGTCAGGTCGCCCACCAGCAGCAGCGCGGCTCCGTCGGCGGGCGAGGCCGAGGTGGCGTCGGTGTGCCGGTGGTCGACGCGCGTGGGCCACCCGCGCCCGGTGAGCGCCAGCGCGTCCTGGCCGTCGGCGCCGAGACCGGCGAACGCGGGCGGCAGCGGGGTCAGCGCGTCGCGGCCGAGGTCGGGACGCACCAGCTCGTCGTGGCCGAGCCCGAGGTCGACGACCGAGTCGGCGAAGGCGCCCGCGCGCCACGCGGCGGCCGCCTTGTGGTGCGACTCCAGGGCGAACCCGTCGAGGTCCTCGCGGCTGAACCCGTCGACCGTGGCGTCGAGGTCGGCGGCCACCCCGGGGTGCACGGACCCCGTGCGCCGCACCACGTCCACGTCCGTCCACAGTGGAGCGCGATCCGCCTGCTCCGGCACCCGCGACGAGCTCTCCACGCCACCCGCGACCGCCAGGCCCACCTCGCCCGCGCGGACCCTGGTCGCGACCTGGGCCACCGCGTCGAGCCCGGACGCGCAGAACCGGTTGACCATCACGCCGGGCACGCCGCCGCGCCCGCCGCGGTCCCAGCCCGCCAGCAGCGTCGCGGTCCTGGCCAGGTTGCCGCCCTGCTCCCCGTGCTGGGCCATGCAGCCCAGCACCACGTCGTCGACCTCGGCGGGGTCCAGTCGCGGGTTGCGCCGGAGCAGGGCGTCCAGCAGGCCGGTCACCAGGTCCAGCGGGGTCCGGTGGTGCAGGCCGCCGTCCGCCGAGCCGCGCCCGCGCGCGGTGCGGACGAAGTCGAACAGGTACGCCTCGCCCCCCATGTCGTCCCCCCGTCGGATCCGGCCTCGCCCCGGGGCCAGTTCTAGTCGCGCGCGGCGGGTGCGGCAACCACTGCCCGCCGGGAGGTTCGTCACCGCGCGTAGTCGAGTCCTAAGTGGACCCCTAGACCGCCGGGTCGCGCCGTTCGCCCGTGCCGAGTACGGGACTACCGCTATGCTGGTCGCCCGTACCGCGAGGCCCCTGCCCGGGCCGTGGGAGCAACCACCCGAAACGGCATGACCACGCAGACGACGACGCCCCGGCCATGATCCACCCACCGGACCGGCCCAGCCAGCTCGGCGCGGGTGGCGACAACGCCATCGCCCTCACCATCGGTACCGCGGCCGACGAGTGGACCCTGCTCATCCTGCGCCACGCCCTGCAGCGCGGCACCCGGCACGCCCGGCGCTGGCAGGAGCTGCTGCCGATCTCGCCCGCCGTGCTGGCCTCCCGGCTGCGCCACCTCAGCGACCAGGGCGTGCTGGTGCGCGCCGACCAGGAGTGGCAGCTCAGCCCGCGCGGCGCGGCGCTGTGGCCGATGATGCTGTCGGTGTGGGCCTGGGAGGTGGCCTGGGCCGACGGGCCCGGACCCGACCTGCCCGCCATGCGCCACGCCGACTGCGGCGCGCTGTTCGAACCCGTGCTGGCCTGCGGGACCTGCCGGGTCGCGGTCGCCCCGCGCGACGTCGAGGCCGAGTTCGGGCCCAGCGGCTCGTGGCCCCGGTCGGCGCCGATCACCACGCTGCGCCGCCGCGCCAGCGGCTCCACCAGCCTGGGGCCGGGCTTCTTCCCGCAGAGCCGCGCGCTCATCGGCAACCGCTGGTCGGCGGCCATGCTCGGCGCGGTGTTCCTCGGCGCCCGCCGGTTCTCCGACTTCCAGCGCCGCCTCGGCGCCCCGACGACCGTGGTGGCCGACCGGCTGCGCACCTTCCGCGCCCTCGGTTTCCTCACCGCCTCCGGCGACCCGGACCGCTCCGACCGGTCGGTCTACCGGCTCACCGACAAGGGCCGCGCGTTCTTCCCGGCGATCATGACCGGGCTGGACTGGGGGCAGCGCTGGTTCCTCGCCCCCGAGGGGCCCGCGGTGCTGCTGCGCCACCGCGGCACCGACCACGAGTACCACGTCACGCTGGTGTGTTCGGCCTGCTCGCGGCCCCTGGCCGGGCGTTCGGTGCGGTCCGTGCCGGTGGTCTGACGATCCGCGTGCAACCCTGGGGCGGCGCGCGTCCGTCCTGTGGTCATGAAACGCCTAGGAACCGTCATCGGCGCAGGCGTTCTGCTCGCGGCACTGACCGCTTGCGCCGGACCCGAGGCCCCGGGCGACCCGGGTGGCTTGCGACCCGGGGCCCCCGGCTCCGCGGTGGTCGAGCCCGACCGCCAACCGGCGCGCACGCCCCCGAGCGGCGGTACCGCCGTGCCCTCGGGGCAGGTCGACGCCGAGGGCTTGGCGGAGAACTACCCGGTGCTGGTGTGGACCGAGGACAGCGGGACCACCGTCGGCGCGGTCGCCCAGGAGGGCGGCTGCGGCAAGGCCAGCGCCGAGGTCGCCGACCAGACCGCCGCCCACGTGGTGGTCACCCTGGTCGAGACCACCCCGGCGAAACCCCAGCAGTGCACCATGGACCTGCGTTTCCCCAGGCTGACCGTGCAGTTGGACCAGCCGCTGGGGCAGCGCCAGGTGGTGCTCAAGAGTGAGCAACGGAGCGCATGAGCAGATTACGGATGAACACGTTCGGTAGCCGCGACTGGCGTTGAGCCGGTAAAGACATCTCCTCCCGGGTGCCCCGGTCGGTATTGCCCCACCGACCGGGGCACCACCTTGTCGCGCGCTGCAACCGGGACGGCGTGCATTACCGTCCTGGGGTCATGAAGACCATCCTGTCCACGGCCGTCACGGCCCTGGCTCTCCTGGGGCTCGCGGGCTGCTCGGCCGACCCGGCCGCGCCGTCCCCCGCGCCGGGCACCCAGCCCGCCGGATCGGCGGCCCCCGCCCCGACCGGCGGCTCCGCCGCGCCCGCCCCCGCCCCCGGCACGGCACCCACGAAGTCGCAGGCCCCGCACGTCGCCGTGCAGCCCGACGGCAAGGTCGACGTGCCCGCGGGTTACAAGGAACTGCCCGCCGCTCAGGTCGACGTCAAGGCCCTGCCTGACACCTACAAGGAACGTCGGGTCTGGTCGTCCGCGGACGGCAAGTCGCTGCAGCTGGTCGCCGTCGCCCGGGACGCTTGCGCGGGGATCGACGCGCAGGTCAGCCAGGCGACCGACACGTCGGTCACCGTCAGCCTCAGCCCCATGACCTCCCCCCAGGGCGGCCCGGAAGGCGGCAAGGTGTGCGCCACGGTGCTGACCCCGCGCGCGGTCGAGTTGGCACTGGAGCAGCCGATCGGCACCCGCACGGTGGTCGTCACCGAGAACGCGGGCTGATCGCGGTACGGGCCGGTCGGTCCTGGCTGTGGGACCGACCGGCTCTCGCGGTGCCGCCGGAGCGGGCCCGGACGCCCGGCTCCGGCGGCACCGCGGCTTGGTGGTCCCGGCTCGTGGATGGGCATCGGTGTTTCCCGGTGCGAGGATTTCGGCCCATTTCTCTTGGGGCGACGCTATGCCTCCGGCCCCGGTTTACCGCTTACCGGCGGATACCGACGGTTTCGGCTGAAGATGATCAAGCCGGTGGACAAGTGCCCTGGAGCGGGCGGGTGCGCTGGTTCGGTTTGGTCGATTCGGTGAGCCGGAGGATCCGACATGGCCTCGATGGGCCTCCGGCCCCGGTGTCCGGTCGGCCCCGACGGCTTCGGCTGACGGTGGTTCAGCCCGCGGGCGGCTGCCCGGATCCGGTGAGGGGCAGGTTCGGCCTGCCTGGTTCGGCGCGTTGTGCGCGTGGAGATGATCTCGGCGCGCCTTCGGCCCCGGCGTTCGGGCGACCGGAGGGCGCAGGCGTTTCGGCAGAAGGTGATCCGGTCTTTGGCGGGTGCCCGGAACGGGCGGGGGGACGGGGTCGGCCTGTCGATGTGGCGAGCTGACGATCTCGCGGTGCGCCGCTGGCGTCCGATTCGCCGTCGGATATCGGTGTTCCGCACCGAAGATGATCAATTTGTGGACGAGTGCCCGGAGCGGGCTCAGCCTGCTGGTTCGGCGAGACGCTGCTTGGCGGCGATTTCGGCGCGCACCTCTGGTCCCGGAATCTGTTTGCCTGCCGGTACGGGAGCCGTGGTTCGAAGGTGATCGAGTCTGCGGGCGGGTGTCCTGGAACCGGCTGGTGGTCGGGCTCGTCCTGCCTGGTTCGGCGCGTCGTGCGCCTGGAGATGATCTCCGCGTGCCTCCGGCCCCCGGAATCAATTCTACCGAGGTGGACCGACAAAAGGCCGAGAAGACGATCAAGCCTGTGGACAACCGCGAACCGTCGGGGCGTCGTCGCGACCTCAACGGAGTTGTCCACAAGCTAGATCATTCTCGGCCGAACCGTCAGTCCTCGCCGGTAGAATTGCTTCCGGGGGGCCGGAGGCGCAATGCCACTAACTTAAGCTAGGTGCGAGGATTCTGATGGTGGCCGGACCCTGATGTCGAACGCCTTGATGTTTGCCTTTTTGGTGGGGTAGCGTTTATGGCGTCCACGTTTGGCCACACGGGGGCACGTTCGGTGCCTTCGGGCCGCGAGGTGTCTCTCGTTGATTTCCGCGCAGGTCTCCGATAACGCTCTCGCTTGGCGTTCAGGGGGAAAAATCCGC
>NZ_PTIX01000035.1 GCF_002934265.1 Actinokineospora auranticolor | reverse complement strand
GGCCAGACCGCCGCCCTCGCGCACACCCAACCCAAGATCCACCACCGCAGGCTACAGCCCCGCCATGACCTAACCGACCGGCATTGCGCCTAGGCGCGCATGACCGTGGCGATCGGGATACGGGCCGCGCGGATCGCGGGCAGCAAACCGCCCAACACACCCGCCGCCACACCCGCGGCCACCCCGGCGACCCCCGCCTCCCAGGGGAACTGGACGCCTTGGAGCTCCGGTCTACGGCTACCGAACATGCTCGACACCAACTGCAACCCCAAAGCCCCGGCCCCCACGGCGGCGCCCGCGGTGAGCAGACCGATGATCAGAGTCTCGGCCAGCACCACCCCGCCCAACAACAACCGCGGCATCCCGACCGCGCGGCGGAGCGCGAACTCCTCCACCCGTTCGCCGACGGTCGCCAACCCGACGTTGAGGATGCCCGCCACGCCGATGAGCAGCACCAGCGCGGCCATGCCCAGGAAGATCCAGCTCATCAGGTCCAGCTGGGCACCGATGTGCTCACGGGCGTTCACGACGTTGCGGTACAGCGGTTGGTGCGCGCCGAGCGCGTTCAGCCGGGCCTCCAGCCGCTGGACGACCGGCTCCCCCGACGGGCTCAGGTACAGGCTGAAGTACTGGTCCCCGGTCTCCTGCGGCGTCCACATCGCCAGCTCGTCGGACCGCACGTAGACGGTCGGGAACTGCTGGCCGTCGTGGACCGTGCCGACGATGTGCGGCGTGGAGTTGGCCGTGCCGCTCGGTCCGCCGACCCCCATCGACGCACCCAGGCGCATCTCCGCGGGCACCTGGTACTGCCGGAAGGCGAGCGCGGCCTCCCGGTTGAGCACCAGCCCCGGCGACAGCGACGGCGCGCCGGCGAAGTCCAGCCAGGACCCGGATTCCACCTGGAACGGCCGGAACGACCGGATGTCGCCGGAAAGCCCGACCAGCTGCACCTCGATGGCCTGCCCGCGCGGCGCCACCGGCCCGTCGGACACCGCCATGCAGCGGCCTTGGTTGTCGCAGAACATCGGCACGGCCGAGGAACCCTGGTCCGCCCACTTCAGCGGCGTGGCACCGGGGTTGATCGGGGTCAGGCCGGGTTCGCCGACGGTCGCCTGGAACGACGACACGGCCACCACGCCGGACTGGTCCGCCAGCACCTCCCGCACCAGCCGCGCCTGCTCGGGGTTGGCCTGCAGGCTGACCTGGATGGTGCCGTCCTTGCCCGCGGTCAGCTCGATGTCGGCGAGCAGCGCCCGGTTCGCCAGCACCGACCCGGCCTGCACGGTGACCACGGCGAGCACGCCGAGGAACAGGCTGACCATGGACAGGAACGTGCGCAGCTTGCGGGCCCGGATGCCCTGGCCGCCGATGACCAGCGCGGAGCGGAACCGACCGGAGAGCGCCATCAGCTGAACACCCCCTGCCGCTCCGGCACCAGCGCGCCGTCGGTCAACCGGACCACGCGGCCCATGCGGTTGGCGTGCGCGTGGTCGTGGGTGACCAGGATCAGCCCGCAGCCGCGGTGCGTGGCCGCGTGCAGCACGTCGATCACCAACGCCCCGGTCTCGGTATCCAACGCGCCGGTCGGCTCGTCGGCGAGCAGGATCCTGGGCTCCCGCACCAGGGCGCGGGCGATGGCCACCCGCTGCTGCTCGCCGCCGGAGAGCCGGGACGGCCGGTGCTTGGCCAGGTGCGCGATGCCAACCAGGTCGAGCGCCGCCATCACTTTGGCCCGGCGCTTGCGGCGCGGCAACCAGCCCTGCCCGTTCACCAGCGCCATCGACACGTTCTGCATCGCGGTGAGGTGCTTGAGCAGGAAGAAGCGCTGGAACACGAACCCGAACTCGGCGCTGCGCAGCTTGGCCGCGCGGCGCTCGCGGATGCGGGCGATGTCGTTGCCGTGCAGCAGGTACTGGCCCGTGTCCGGGCGGTCGAACAGGCCGATGAGGCTGAGCAGGGTGCTCTTGCCGGAACCGGACCGGCCGAGGATGGCGACGCTCTCCCCCGGGTGCACCGTCAAGTCCACGCCGGAGAGGATCGACCGCGGCTCCCCCTGGCCCTTCAGCGTCTTGGTGACGCCGGAAAGCTGCACCAGTGGCGCGTTCACGGTCACTTCCCCGGGGTCGCGTTCGGGTCCTGGGCCGGGGGCAGGTTCGGCCCGGGCACGGCCAGCTTCTCGGTGCCGGTCAGCCCGGACTTGATCTCCACCACGCGGCCGTCGGTCAGCCCGAGGGTCACGTCCTTGGTCTGCCGGGCGCCGTCGGGGCCGAGCACATCGACCTTGCCCTGCCCCTGCTTGCCCGCCACGGCCTCGACCGGGGCGACCAGGGCCTGCTTGGCCTGCCCGGTGACCACCTCCAGGGTGGCGTCAGCGCCGTTGATCAGCTGGATGCCCGCGGGCGCGGTGCAGACCAGGCGCATGCCCGTGGCCTCGGACGGCGTCCGGGAGTCCTTAGCGGGCTGGTTCGGCTGCTGCTGCGGGACCGGCGGGGGTTGGGACGGGTCGCCGGGCTTGGGCTCGGTCTGCGGCTGGGCCGGCGGTGCCGGGGGCTCCGGGATGGTGCCCGGCGGCAGCGCGGCGGTGGTGCCCAGGACCGCGCAGTCGAACGGCCCGGGGCCGCTGGTGATCTGCGCGCGGACCACGGCGGGGCCGCCGGTCAGCGCGTAGGCCTGGGCACCGTCGATGTCGGCGACGATGCCGTAGCCGCCGTACTTGGCCGAGACGACGGGCATCCCGGCGGTCACGTCGGCCCGGTCGTCGACCAGGCGTCCGGCGAAGGTGGACCCGGCCGGGACGTCGATGGTGGTCGACTTGCCGCCGGCCCACACCGCGCCCGCCCTGGTGGGCTTGGTCGGCGTGCCTTTCTGGTCCTTGACCTCGACGTAGCGGATCTGACCGCCCGCCGGGGCGACCAGTCCGAAGATCGGGTTGAGCGTCACCTTGCCCTTGAGGCTGACCTTGTTGGTCAGGTCCTGGCGGGTGAGCGAAGCGGTTGTCATGGTGGTGCCGCGCTCGGCGAGCTCGGGCACGGGCGTGCTGGCCGTCGTGGCCGAACACCCCGCCACCACTGCGGCACTGGCCAGCCCAGTGAGGATCAGACGTGTGTTCACCGGCGTCCCCCTGTCGATGCGAACCGGTATCGACTCGGACTATACACACGGTGAATAGTGGCGTCGCTCAACCCCGCCAGTGGTCGCGGAGAGCCTGCAGGAAAGCGCGCATGGCAGGTCTGCCGGTACTTTCGACCCGCCTTACCGCAAGGACGCGCCGGACCATCTTCGGTTCCACGGGGCGCAGGACCACCCCCTCCGGGACCTGGTCACCGGCCAGTTTCGGCAACAACGCGACCCCAAGACCAGCGGCGACGAGGGCGAGTTGAGTGGGAAATTCCCCAGCCTGGTGCACTACGTCCGGCTGGCGTTCGGCGGCGCTGAAGGTGCTCACGAGCCAGTTGTGGCAACTGGTGCCCGCGGTGCCCCCGATCCACGGCTCGTCGACCAGGTCGACGGCGCGAACCCGCTGCTGGTCGGCCAAGGGATGCGCGGCGGGGAGCGCGACGTTGATGTGGTCGATGCCGATCTCGGTGCTGTGCAGGCGCTCGGAGAGCTCCAAGGGGGCGTTGGTCCAGTCCTGGCTCATGGCGAGGTCGTGGTCGCCCCGGGCGACACCGGCGACGGCGTCGTAGGGCTCGGCTTCGCGGAGGCGGACGTGGAGGTCGGGGTGCTCCTTGGCCAGGGCGGTCAGAACACGGGGTAGGAGACCGCGCGCGGCGGTGGGGAAGGCGGCGACGGTGAAGTCGCCCCGCACCTCACCCCTGCGCCGCTCCAGGTCGACCTCGGCTTCCTCGACGGCGCTCAGGATCCGGGCGGCGTGCTGGGCGAGGACGATGCCTTCCTCGGTCAGGCGGATCCGGCGGCCGTGGCGTTCGACCAGGGGGCACCGGGCCTCGCGTTCCAGCTTGGCCATCTGTTGGGAGACGGCGGACGGCGTGAGGCGGAGGGTGTCGGCGGCGGCCGCGAGGGTTCCCTGGTCGGCCACCGTGCGGAGGATGCGGAGCCGCACCAGATCGAACATGGCGCCGATTCTAGTGGCGGGGTTCAAAGTCCACTATGGACTCTGACCCGAGCTATTTGCCCACCGGTGAAACCAACCCCGTGCGCACCGCGTAGAGCGCGGCCTGGGTGCGGTCGTTGAGGCCCAGTTTGCCGAGGATGGCGGTCATGTGGGTCTTCACCGTCTTCTCCGACAGCACCAGTCTGCGGGCGATCTCCCGGTTGGTGTTCCCCCGTGCCACCTCCTCCAGCACCTCGCGCTCGCGCGCCGTCAACGTCGCCGCGCCGGGGCGGGTGTCGCCCTCGGCCAGCAACCGGGCCACCGACGGGTGCAGCAGGACGTGGCCCGCGTGCACCGAACGCACCGCCGCTGCCAGGGCCAGGGGGTCGACGTCCTTGTAGACGTAGCCCGCCGCGCCCGCGCGGACCGCCGGGACGATGGCGGTGGGTTCGGTGTAGCTCGTGATGACCAGGACCCGCGCCGGGTTGCCCGTCTCGCGCAGGCCGTGCAGGGCGTAGACGCCGTCCGTGCCGGGCATGCGCAGGTCGAGCAGCACCACGTCCGGGCGCAGCCGCTCGGCCTCGGTCACGCAGGTGGCGCCGTCGGCGGCCTCGCCGACCACGGTGATGTCGGCCTGCAGGTCGAGGAACGTGCGGAGTCCCTGTCGCACCACCGGGTGGTCGTCAACCACGAGCACCCGGATCACCTCAGCCGCCAAGGGGCACCTCCAACCGCACCGTCGTCCCGCCCGGGCTGTGCGAGTCCACCGCCAAGTCGCCGCCCACCGCGCGGGCGCGCTCGCGCATCGACTTGATGCCGAGCCTGCGCGTGCCGCTGCCCGCCACGTCGAAGCCCAAACCGTCGTCGCTGACGCGCAGCACCAGGTTGTGCTCGCGGACCATCAACTCGACGACGATGCGCGCCGCGCGCGCGTGCCGCAGCGCGTTGTGCAACGCCTCTTGGCTGACCCGGTACACGGCCTCCTCCCGCGGTGACGTCAACCGGGGGACCGCGCCCGCCCGGTAGACGATTTCGATGTTGTGCACGCGGTTTAGCAGGTCGGTCAGCTTGCCGATGGCGATGTCGAGCCCGTCGCCCGCCAGGTCGGGCGGGCGCAGGCCGACCACGACCGACCGCAGCTCCGCGGCCACCTCGGCGGACAGTCGTCGGACCAGCGCCAGCTCCAGCATCGACCGCGGCCCGTCGCGGTCGGCCAGCGTGGCCGCGGACTCGGCGGCCAACCGCAGGCTGAACAGCTTCTGCGTGACGGCGTCGTGCAGCTCGCGCGCGATGCGGTTGCGCTCCTCGACGATCGACAGCTCGCGGGCGCGCTCGTGCAACCGCGCGTTGACGATGGCGATGGCGGCGTGCGCGGCCAGCAGCACCAGCATCTCCTCGTCCTGCGCGGTGAACCCGCCGTCCTTGTTGGCCACGAAGATCTCCCCGAGGATCTCGTCGCCGTCGGTGATGGGCACGCCGAGGAAGCTCGTCAGCTCCGGGTGCGCCGCGGGCCACCACTCGAACCGCGGGTGCTCGCGGATGTCGTCGAGCCGGACCGGGTTGGGTTCGCGCAGCAGCAACCCGAGCAGACCGTGCTGACGCGGCACCGGCCCGATCGCGGCCCACTGCTCGTCGGACACCCCGTCGGCGAGGAACTCGGCGAACCCACCCGCGTCGTCGGGCACGCCCAACGCGGCGAAGCGCGCGCCCACGAGCCTGCGCGCCGACGTCAGGATCGTGGTCAGCACATCGCGCACCGACAGGTGCGTGGCGACGGCCAGCACCGCGGCGCTGACGGCGCGCAGCTCACTTCTCCCGATTCCGGTCACGGTTCCACATTACCGACCCGCCCCGACAAAACCCCGGTCCTAAGACCAAAGTCCGAGATAAGTCCAGACCCGAGACCGATGCTTCCCCCCACCCCCAAACCTAACGTGGAAACCAACGCCAACAGGAAGGAAAAACCCATGCCGACAAAGAACCCCGTCGCGATCATCACCGGCGCCTCCCGAGGCCTCGGCCTGGCCACGGCGGAAACACTGTCCAACACCGGATGGCGCCTGGTGCTCAACGCCCGCGGCGGCGCAGCGCTCGCCACCGCCGCACAGCGACTCCCCGGCACCATCGCGATCCCGGGCGACATCACCGACCCGGACCACCGCGCGCGGCTGGTGGCCGCGGCGGAGGAACTAGGCGGCGCCACCCTGCTGGTGAACAACGCGGGCGCGCTGGGACCAAGTCCCCTGCCTACCCTCGCCAACCACCCCCTCGACGCGTTCCGGGACGTGTTGGAGACGAACGTGATCGCCCTCCTCGGGTTGACCCAACTCGCCCTACCGACCTTGCGCAGCCGGTCAGGCGCGATTCTCAACATCACCTCGGACGCGGCCGTAGTCGCCTACGAGGGCTGGGGTGGCTACGGGTCGTCCAAGGCCGCGGTGGAACAACTCAGCCGGGTCCTGGCCGTCGAGGAGTCCGGGGTGCGGGTGTGGTGGGCCGACCCAGGCGACCTGCGAACCCAAATGCACCAGGACGCCTTCCCGGGCGAAGACATCAGCGACCGCCCCCTGCCCAGGACAGTGACACCGGCCATCCTCAAGTTATTGGCCACCAACCCGGAGTCGGGCCGCGTGCGTCTACCGGATTTCCTATGACGACACCGCGCGCCCTATGGCTGCCGTTCGAGGTAGACGACCTGGATTCGCTTAAGAGGTTCTACCGAGACCTCTTAGGCTTACCTGAAGTCGACTCGTGGACGACGCCTACCGAACGCGGCACGGTCCTCCGCATCACGGACGGCGCTTACCTGGAACTGGTCTCCCCGGGCACCTCCAGAGCACCGGTCCCGCTCGCCATCGAGCTGGCCGGTAGGTCGGAGGTAGAGGCTACCTTCGCCCGCCTCCACGGCGCTCCGGTCGTGCGACCACCCGGCCCATACCTACGAGGCCACTACGGCTTCGAGGTCCGGGACCCATCAGGCACCCACATCATGGTGTGGCACGAAAAGCCAACGTGACAGCGCCTGGGGGAGCCACTCCATCCGCACCTGTCCACGACAACACCGGCAACAAGCCACACCAACTCAACCCCGCGGAACCTCGACCACACTCGATGTGCGCGCTCCTCGCAGCTTCGGCGGCACGAGTCCAGCCGGACAGCGGGAAGCAACCATCACCACGCCACCGCGCAGACGACACAGTAGGTCGCCACCCGCTACCGCGACGGCACACGGTGGACTTCGCGGGTCCGAACCACAGCGGCAACGCCTGCCGCACAACGCCAGTCTGGCCCGCGTGACTACCGCTTTCACCTGCTCGTGCAGCAGACCCGGTCTCGCACCGAAGTTACGACTGCGGTCGACGCCCGAACCGCACGCCAGCAAAGTCGTCGACCAGTCCGAACCAAGACGACGGCGACGCGGCAGTCCGCGTCGGTGTCCACATCGCCGCAAAGCCACCGTGGCCGAGCGGTGTCCGAGGCCGCACCAGCAGTCCACAAGATCACACAACAACTCGACCGGCGAGGTTCAGGCACCAGCATGTCCACGACAGGGGTCTCGGCCGTCGTCGCCCGCTGCCCGGCTATCCGGGCAGTTCAGTCAGCTCACCGACCAGGGGGAAGCACATGAAGACGTTGCAGTTCAGGGTAACCGGTGACCTGGAGGCTCATGAGCCGCCAGAGGCACGTGGGTTGACGCGGTCCGGGGTGCGGCTACTTGTCGGGGACGGCGCCGAGGTGAGTCATCGGCGGTTCGAGGAGTTGCCGGACATCCTCCGACCGGGAGACGTGTTGGTGGTGAACACGTCGGCGACGATGCCTGCGGCTGTGCCGGTGGTGGGTGCGGACCTGGCGTTGCACTTCTCCACCGAATCGCCGGGCGGCCTGTGGTTGGTGGAACTGCGCGCGGTGGCCGAGAAGGCGACGAAGCCGTACACGGGTGGCGTGGTGGGGCTGCGGTTAGCGCTACCGGGCGGCGGGGCTGCGACGTTGGTGCAGCCGTACTCGCGGGGTCGGCTGTGGGTGGCGTCAATCTATCCCGGCCGGTTCGGGAGCGTGCTCGAGTACCTGGAGGTGTTCGGGGCGCCGATCCGCTACGGGTACGTGTCGCGCCCGTGGCCGTTGCGGTACTACCAGACGGTGTTCGGAACCGAACCGGGCAGCGCGGAGATGCCCAGCGCATCGAGGCCGTTCACAGACCGGGTGGTGACCCGACTGGTGTCGGCGGGCGTGCAGTTCGCCCCGGTGCTGCTACACACGGGCGTGGCATCGCCGGAGGCTCACGAGCGGCCCTACCCGGAGCGGTTCCAGGTCGCCGACACCACCGCCCGAGTCGTGAACACGGCCCGGGCGGCGGGTGGCCGGGTGGTCGCTGTGGGAACGACGGCGGTACGAGCCTTGGAGTCCGCCGCGGACGAGGACGGGGTGGTACGAGCAGCGTCGGGCTGGACAGACCTGATCGTGACACCGGAGCGTGGGGTGTTGGCCGTGGACGGTCTGCTGACCGGGTTCCACGAGCCAGAGGCCTCCCATGTGGACATGCTCGTGGCGGTGGCCGGGGAGGAGTTGTTGGCCCAGTGCTATCAGGAGGCGTTGGCGGAAAGGTACCTGTGGCACGAGTTCGGGGATGTGAACCTGTTGCTGAGGTAGCGGCAGAGGCCGGCCTCGCTCGAGGACAGCTCAGCACCGCACGAGCAGACCGCGAGCCACCCAAGCACGGACAGCACGAGGAGGACAGGGCAAACACGACATGGCAGAAGATGGGAGGCCGGTCGAACGCGCGGCACAGAGCACCGCACCACATCGCGCACCCGGACAGCGCCAGGCAGGGCACGACACCAGAAGGGCCGGGACCACCCGAAGGGTGGGGACACCGCGTGTCCGCGCAGTACGGCAGGACAGGTCACGACTCGGCAGACGCAGAGCGAGAAGACATGGGCGGCTCAGCGGTGCGGCGCGGGGATGTTCGGGCCCGTCGGATAGGTCACCACGAGTGGCTGCGGGCAGGGCTCGGGTGAGGGGAGACAGCGAGGTCCCGGGTCAGACACCAGGTCGGCGGTGAGCATTCGCCGGGCTGTGCGAGGAAAGGTTGTGCGAAAGGAACGAGGCGGTTGGTTTTATTTGGGTCGATCGTGATCGACGAATGGCTGGACCTGGCGAAAGGAGGCGGAGGCAGGGGTGGTGACGCGGTATTCGGTGCGCGAGCGGAGTCGGGCCATCGGCGAAGGCGCGGGCAGAAGGGGGCCGGTTGAGAGGAGCACGGGTGGGAGGAGCGCGTAAGGGAGGTCTTTAGTTGGAGTAATCAACTCCCGAGGTTGACGGTGTCGGGGGTTGGGGTGTCGGCGTAGAGGTCGTCGATGGTGGTGGCGTATTTCCGGGCTATGGGTTTGCGGCGGAGTTTGAGGGTTGGGGTGAGTTCGTCGCCGCCGGGTTCCCAGTAGCTGGGGACGATGTGGAACCGCTTGACCTGTTCGACTCTGGAGAGGCGGGTGTTGCCGGTGCGGATGGCCTGCTCGATCCGGGCGCGGGTCTGCTCCGCCGCGGCGACGGCCTGGCAGGTGTTGGGCAGGTCGTGTTCGGTGGCGAAACGGGTGGCGGCGTCCTGGTCCAGGACGACGAGGGCCGAGATGTACGGGCGGTCGTCGCCGATGGCCACCACCTGGCCGATCAGGCCGCCTTCGGCCTTGATGGCGTTCTCGATGTTGGTGGGCGACATGTTCTTGCCCGCCGCGTTGATGATCAGCTCTTTCTTGCGGTCGACTATGGAGACGAAGCCGTCCGCGTCGACGGTGCCGATGTCTCCGGTGTGGATCCAGCCGTCTTCGTCGAGGGTTTCGGCGGTTCGGACGGGGTCGGCGCGGTAGCCGCGCATCACGGACGGGCCGCGGATGAGGAGCTCGCCGTCGTCGGCCAGCCGCACCTCGGTGGCGTGGACCGGGGTGCCGACGGTGCCGATCCGGTTGCCGCCGACGCGGCCGGACGTGCCCAGCCCGGCCGTCTCCGACATGCCCCAGATCTCGTACACCGGCACGCCGATGCCCCAGAAGAACTCCAGCGTCCGCACCGGGATCGCCGCCGCCCCCGACGCGGGCATCTTGGCCTCGGTGAGGCCCAGGCGGGCCCGCAGCTTGGCGAACACCAGGCGGTCGGCCAGGCGCTGGGCCACCCGGAGGCCGAGAGGCACCGGTTCGCCCGCCTCGACCACCCGTCCGTGGCGGGTGCCGATGTCGATCGCCCAGGTGGCCAGTGTGCGCTTGGGGGCTGGTTCGGCGGCGATGGCGGCCTCGATGGCCAGTCGGAACTTCTGCCACACCCGGGGCACGGCGAAGAACAGGTGCGGGCGAACCTCCGGCAGCACCTCCCCCAGCCGCCGGGGGTCGTCGAGGGAGGTCACGACGGTGCCGAACAGGATGGACGCGTAGTGCGACACCACGCGGTCGGCGATGTGCGCCGAGGGGAGGAACGACAGGACCCGGTCGCCCGGGAGCAGTTGGAACGCGTTGCGCAGCGCGGCGGATACCGCCATCACGTTGGCGTGGGTCAGTTCGACGCCCTTGGGCGGGCCGGTCGTGCCCGAGGTGTAGATGATCGTCGCCAGGTCGGAGGGCGCCACCGCCCGCCAGGCCGCCTCGAAGTCGAAGGAGTCGGCGTCGGCCGCCTCCACGTCGGCCAGTGGCACCGTGTCGGCCACCGACCCGTTGACGCAGACCAGCCGCAGGTCGGGTGCCGCCGCGCGCAGGATCGGCACGAAGGCCGCCTCGGTCACCACGACCCGGGCGCCCGCGTTGGCGAACACGTGCGTCAGCTGCTCGGCCGCGCTGGTGTTGTAGACCGAGAACGGCACGGCGCCCAGGTGCAGTGCGGCCGTGTCGACCAGGTGGAACTCGGGTCGGTTGGTCAGCATCAGCCCCACCGCGTCCCCCGGTCCGACCCCCAAGGCGGCCAGCCCGGCCGCGATGGCGCGCACCCGCCGCGCGTACTCGCGCCAGGTCACCGCGACGGTGTCCCCCGGGGTCCGCAGGGCGACCAGGTCCGGGTTCTCCGCCGCCGTGGCCTGGAAGGCCGCGCACAAGGTCCGGTGCTCACTCATCGCGCCACCTCTCGCCACTGTGGTCCACGACACAGGGCAGTGATCGTAAGGAGCGCGGTCGGCCGTTGTCTACGGCCGATTCGTCCGCTTTTCGATCGAGGTGGGCGCTAGCCCGCGCCGAGGCAGATGAACGGGCGGCGGTAGGGGTCCTCCGCGATCGACGCGGCCAGTGCCCGGGCGGGTGCGACGCCCGCGGTCAGCGACCGGTGGTAGGTGACCATGGCGGTGGCCGCCGACTCGTCGCCGACCCGGCTCGTCGCGGCGATGACCGTGCGGACGCCGCTGGCCAGCAGCGCGCCCGCGTAGCCCAGGGCCTCGTCGCCGGGGCGGACGTAGTTCAGCGCCAGCTCGCAGGCGGCGAGGACGACCTGGCGGGGCGGCTGCCGCAGCCGGGACAGCTCGTAGGCGAACAGCGGACCGTCGGCCAGCTCCAGCCTGGAGAACAGCGCGTTGGTCGGTTCGTGCTCACCGTGGGCGGCCAGGTGGGCCAGTTCGGCACCATCCAACGCGGACAGCACACCCGCCACTGTCGCGTGGTCACCGTCGAGGGCGACCGCCTCCGGGTAGATCTCGCGCAGCGGCCCCTCTTCGGCGACCAACCCGGTCAACATCGGACCGCGGGCCAGCACCGTCCGGCCGCGCGGCGCCGACCCCGTGGCCGCGCTCAGCCAGGCCGTCGCGGACGGGGCGACGACGATCGGGCGGCCCCACAGCGAGGGCAGGCTCCCCCACGGCACCGCGTAGAGCGCGCCGGTCGGCACGATCACCAGGTCCCGGTCGCCGATCAGCGGCAGCAGCGGCTGGATCAGCTGGCGGTCCAGCCCGCCCGCGCTGCGCGCCGCCGAGGTCTTGACGACCTCCACGATCGGCGGGGGCAGCGTGTCCGGCGCCAGCACGTCGAGGTCGGCGTGCAGGCGGGCGGCCCACTCCGCGGCTTCGACCGCCGACCCGAGGCGGACCATCTTGGCGCCGGTCCCGGCCACCACGACCGCGACCAGGTCGTCGTCGGAGGTCGCGAAGGACACCAGTACCCGACCGTCCAGGGCGGGACCGACGGCCTCCAGGGTCGCGACCGGACGCGGCTTGCCCCACGGGCTGGCGTACCAGCCCTGCCGGGCGACCTCGCGCTCCAGGGTCGCGGTCTGCTGCTCCAGCTTCTCCGCCGACCGACCGGCCAACCGGACCAGCTGGGCCGTGCGCTTGGCCAGCCGCAGCTCCGTCGCCTTCTCCGCCATCCGCGGGTCGGCGATGTCCGGCATCGGCTCGTAGCGGTAGACCTGCGCGCGCGTGCGCTCCAGCCAGCCGAACAGCCGCCGCGCGTCGGGGCGCTGGTGCTCCAGCACCAGCCGCACGGCCATGTCGCCGAGCTGCCTGCCGTGCACCGCGGTGCCGCACATGAGTTCCAGGCCGCCCATGCGGTCGCGGGCACGACCCAGCTCGGTCAGCCCGGCGCGGGCCTCGGCGAGCGCGCCGCGGGTGTCCTGGGTGGCCACGGCGAGTTCCGCGCGGCACAGGCGCAGCAGCATCCGGTGGTCGACCGGTGTGGTCACCCGGGGTTTGGGGACCTGGTCCAGCAACTCCGTCGCGGCGGCGAGGTCGCCGCGGTGGATCTGCAGCCGCACCGCGAGCATCAGCGCCAGTGCGGCCTCGTCCTCCAGCAGCAACCCGCGCAGCTGCTCGGCGAGCCGCACCGCGGTGGCGGGCAATGCACGGGGTACGTGGATCCCGTTGCGCTGCTTGGTTTGGATCTTGACCGGTCGGGCGCGGTCGCCGTCGAGGGCGGTGAGGGTGTCGGCGCGCAGCGCGGCCAGCGCGGCGACGGACGCCCAGCGCTCGTTGCCGCGCCGGGTGAACATCCGCTCGCTGCGCCGGGCCCGGCGCCGGGCCTGGGCCGCGTCGCCGTGCAGCAGGGCGGCGGCGGCGCGGGCGATCTCGGCCTCGGCGGCGTCCTGCCCGACGCGTTGGCGGCGCAGCCGGGGCAGCGCGTCGTCGAGGTGCCGGGCGGCCTCGTCGACGAGTCCACCCGCGAGCAGCGCGCGGGCCTGGTCGAGCTGCACGACCGGGAGCATGCTCGGCGCGCGTTCCTGGCAGTCGCGGGAGGTCTCGGCGAAGTAGCGCAGCGCGGTGGGCACGTCGCCGGTCATGTGCGCGACGTAGCCCCGGTTGTGCCGGGCCTTGATGGCGATGTCGTGCAGTTCGTACTTCTCACACAGCTCGATGCAGGTGTCGAGTTCGGCGATGGCCGCGTTCGTCTGGGACCGCTCGATCTGCGCGAGGCTGCGGTTGAGGTACAGGCTCGCCAGCACGTACGGGTCGCCCGCGCCCTCGGCGAGTCCGGCGCGCAGCCGCCGCGCGGCCTCGTCGAGCAGTTCCAGGCCCAGCTCGGTGTTGCCCGCGCGGATGTGCAGGAACCCGCGCTGCTCCACCGAAAGCCCAGCCAGCTCGGTGCGCCGGGGGCCGACCGGCAGCTCGTCGAGCAGCTCGTCGGCCTCGGAGAGCCGCTTGATGCCGGTGGTGATCGAGCTGCCCTCGGTCTCGGCGTAGGCCAGCGTCACCAGGACGCGGACGCGCAGCTCCACGACCTCGGGCGCGTTCTGCTCCGGGGCGGAGTCGAGCACGGCGACGGCTTCGCCGAGCAGCGCCCGCGCACGGGCGAAGGTGTAGGCGTAGACAGCCTTTCGGCCGCGTCGGTACAGCGCGCCTGCACGCCGAACAGCGAGCATGGGTTAAACCCTACGTGCCGCGTCCAGCGGTGGACGCGGCACGTGGGGCACAGCCGGGTGGACGGGGTGTCCCGCGGTGGTCGCTACGACCGCCACCCGAGCTGCTTGAGGTCCTCGTCGCACAGGTCGCGGGCCTGGATCGCCCGCGCGGTGCGCTCGTCGACGGTCTTGGCGTCGGCCAGTTCGGTGAGCCGGGCGGCGAGCATGCCCGCGACCACCGGTGTGGCGAAGGAAGTCCCGGCCCACACGGCGAAGCCGCTGGTGAGGTCGTCCGGGTCGAGGGTGGCCCGGCGCAGCGCGCCGGGGACGGCCAGTTCCAGGTCGGGCTCCTCCGGTCCCTGCCACAGCGGCACGGTGGAGACCACGGCGTTGCCCGGCGCCCAGCGGGTGACCCAGTCGCCCTCGTTGCTGAACGCGGCGACCGTGCGGCCGGACGCGTTCAGCGCGCCGACCGCGATCAGCAGGTCGTTGCCGCTGTTGGAGCCGTCGGAGTTGAGCGCCATGGCGGCCGGGATGAACGGGCGCCGGGTGGCGTCGTTGCCCGCCGCGGCCACTACGACCACACCGAGGTCGGTCAGCTTGCGCACCGCCTCGGCCAGTTTCAGGCCGGTGGTCTCGTCGTGGTGCTCGGGGTAGAAGCCGAGCGAGATCGAGACGATGTCGACCAGGTCCTCCGGCCGGTTCTCGTCGAGCGCCCGCTGCACCCGTACGCGCAGCCACTCCAACCCGGTCAGCACGGAACCGTCGGTGGTGACGCCGTCGGTGTGCAGCACGCGGAGCGACAGCACCCGCGCGTCCGGGCACTTCTGGAACACCAGGCCGGAGACGAAGGTGCCGTGCCCGGCGTGCGAGTCGGTCAGCCCCAGCAGCGGCTGGATGACGTCGCGCTCCTCGAAGGGCGAGCGCAGCGACGGCAGCGCGCCGCCGGTCTCGTCGGTGAGCGTCTCCTCCAGGTCGCTCAGCAGCGCCTGGAACTCGAAGGACACCTCGACGACCGGGTCCGGCACGGAGGTCAGGTCCCGCGCGAAGACCTCGTCCGCCTCGACGACCTGTGCCTTGTCGCGCGACCCGACCGACAGCCACGGGTGCTCGCCGATGCCGGTGTCGAGCACCGCCACCACCGGGCGGCGCCCCGACTTGAGCGTGGTGGGCTCGCGGCGGTGCGGTTGCGGGAGGAACAGGCGCACGGCGTTGCGGGCGCCGTTGCCCAGCGCGATTGCGCCGCCGCCGACGCCGTTGCCGAAGGGCACGCCGTTGCCGAACGGGACCCCGTTGCCGAAGGGCACGCCGTTGCCGAAGGGCGTGGCGCCGCCGAAGGTCTGGCCGTCCATCCCGACCGAGGCGGCGAGCGCGATGTGCTCCAGGCCGATGCCGCGGACCTCTTCCGGTTTCATGGTGCGGCGCAGGGTGGACAGCACGGTCCACGGGTCCGGCGCGCGCTCGGTGATCGCGTCCGCGCGCACGTGCAGCAGTACCGGCACCGGGAAGTCGCCGCTGAAGCGCTCCAGCGCCTCGCGCCAGCCCGCGGTGGTCGGCAGGTGCACGACCAACTCCACGCCGAGCGGGACGAGCTTGTCGTTGAACCGTCCGATCGCGGCCGCGTCACGGGCGGTGGACAGCGGCACCAAGAGCGTGTTGGACCGGTACGCGGTGGAGTCGGGGCGCCTGCCGCGCTCGCCCGGCACCGCGGTGGACGGGTTAAGGATCTTCGCCCGGTGCCGCACCAGCACGTCGGCCGAGAGGCCGATCACCTGTGGGAACCGGGAAAGGTCATCGGGTTTGGCCGTACGCGCCGCACGCTCCCCGTTGGCGCTCTGCTCCGCCATGGAATACCCCACCCCGAAGTCGTTGGTCACGGTCGGTGTCTCTCGCCCGCCGACCTGCTCATCCGTAGTAGAGCAGTCGTGGGGTCACGAGATACATCGATTCGCAAACCTCCTGCGTAACGCCTATTTCGGATCAACTCTCCGCTGATCTTCCCGTGACGATCAGTGAACATCTCGGCGGCGGTGATACCCAGAAAGACCAGCGCGGCCAATGAAGACAACAAGAAACACGGTGTCGACGCAACGCCCCTATCGGGTATTCCTCACTACGGGTCGACACACCGTGCGTTTTCCGTGACCGGATAATCGAACACGTGGTCATCTTTCCCGATTCCGTAACGGGACCGCTCCACAGTGGATCCGTCGCACTGCGGAATGTGACGACCGCTCGCCGATCCGGGAGCGACTACGCGGTCGCCGCGATGGTGGCGCTGCCGAGGACGACGTCGCCGTCCGGGTCCGGGCGGTAGAGGACAACGGCCTGTCCCGGTGCCACACCGCGCAACTCCGCGCCGGGCCGGACCAGCAGCTCACCATCCACAAAGGACGCGTGGGCGGTGGTGGTGCCGCCGTGCGCGCGGATCTGGGCGACGCAGTCGACCGGTCCGGTCAGCGGTTGACCGGACGGCCAGATCGGCCGGACACCGGTGATCTCGCGGACGGACAGCCGCTCGGCGGACCCGATCCGCACGGTGCCCTGGACCGGTTCCAGGGACAGCACGTACCGGGGGCGGCCGTCGGGGGCGGGCGCCTCGATGCCGAGCCCGTGCCGCTGGCCGACGGTGAACCCGTGCACCCCGGTGTGCACGCCGAGCACCGCACCGGTCTCGTCGTCGACGAGCGTGCCGGGCCGGGCGCCGAGCTTGGCGGTGAGGAAGGCGCGGGTGTCGCCGTCGGGGATGAAGCAGATGTCGTAGCTGTCGGGCTTCTCGGCGACGGCCAGCCCGCGCTCGGCGGCCTCCGCGCGCACGTCGGCCTTCACCGAGCGGCCGAGCGGGAACATGGCGTGCGCGAGCTGCTCGGCGGTCAGCGAGGCCAGCACGTACGACTGGTCCTTGTCCAGGTCGGCGGCGCGGCGGAGTTCCGGGTGTCCGTCCACCGTGGCCAACCGGGCGTAGTGGCCGGTGCACACCGCGTCGAAGCCGAGCGCGACGGCCTTGTCCAGCAGCGCCTCGAACTTGATCCGCTCGTTGCACTTCAGGCACGGGTTGGGGGTGCGGCCCGCGGCGTACTCGGCGACGAAGTCCTCGACCACGTCCTCGGTGAACCGCTCGGCGAAGTCCCAGACGTAGAACGGGATGCCCAGGATGTCGGCGACCCGGCGGGCGTCGTGCGCGTCCTCGACGGTGCAGCAGCCGCGCGAGCCGGTGCGCAGCGTGCCGGGCTTGGCCGACAGTGCCAAGTGGACACCGGTGACGTCGTGCCCGGCCTCGACCGCGCGCGCGGCGGCCACGGCCGAGTCGACTCCGCCGCTCATCGCGGCCAGCACTCGCATGGGGGACCTACACCTCCGCGTGGGACGCGCCGCGCCGCAGCCCGGCCAGCCCGGCGTTGCGGGCCCGTTCGACGACCGGCCCGATGGCCGCGGCCAGCACCCGCACGTCCTCGGCGGTCGAGGTGTGGCCGAGGGAGAAGCGCAGCGACCCGCGGGCGTGGGCTTGGTCGACGCCCATGGCCAGCAGCACGTGCGACGGCTGGGCGACACCGGCGGTGCAGGCCGAGCCGGTCGAGCACTCGATGCCGCGGGCGTCGAGCAGCATGAGCAGGCTGTCGCCCTCGCAGCCGGGGAAGCTGAAGTGCGCGTTGCCGGGCAGCCGCGACGGGGCGCCGTCCACCAGCGACTCGCCGGGGTCGCCGTTGAGCACCGCGTCCGGTACCGCGGCGCGGACCGCGCGGACCAGGTCGTCGCGCAGGTCGGCCAGCCGGGCGGCCCGCTCGGCGCGCTGCGCGACGGTGGCGCGCACGGCGGTGGCCATGGCCACGATCGCGGGCACGTCGAGGGTGCCGGAGCGGACGTCGCGCTCCTGCCCGCCGCCGTGCGAGACGGGGGTGCAGGCGGCGTCGCGGGCCAGCAGCAGGGCGCCGACGCCGTAGGGGCCGCCGACCTTGTGGCCGCTGAGCGTGAGGGCGCTCGCGCCGCTGTGCGCGAAGTCGACCGGCAGCACGCCGACGGCCTGCACGGCGTCTGTGTGGAACGGGATGCCGTTGGCCGCGCAGGTGCTCGCGAGCTCGCGGACCGGGTTGACGGTGCCGACCTCGTTGTTGGCCCACATGACGGTGGCGACGGCCACGTCCTCGGGGTTCTCGGCGACGGCGGCGCGCAGCGTGTCCTCGTGCACGCGGCCGAAGTCGTCGACCTCCAGCAGCGTCACGGTGGCGCCCTCGTGCTCGGCCAGCCACAGCGCGGCGTCGAGCACGGCGTGGTGCTCGGTGGCCGAGACCAGGATCCGGGTGCGCTTCGGGTCGGCCGCGCGGCGGGCCCAGAACAGGCCCTTGACCGCGAGGTTGTCGCTCTCCGTGCCACCCGAGGTGAAGATCAGCTCCGACGGTCGGGCGCCGAGGTCGGCGGCCATCGACTCGCGTGCCTCCTCCACCGCGCGCCGCGCCCGGCGTCCGGAGGAGTGCAGTGAGGAGGCGTTGCCGTGGGCGGTCAGCGCCCCGGTCAACGCCGCGGCCGCCTCGGGGAGGATCGGCGTTGTGGCCGCGTGGTCGAGGTACGTCATGGCACCACCAGGGTAGACCGAACCGCCGGGTCGCCGAAAACAGCCCAGGTCAGACGCGGTCATCGGTGGAGCGCCGGAACAGCAGCAGGCCGAGCACCGCGACCCCGGCCATCAGCAGGTCGGTCGGCACGACCGCGGCGGTGGGCGCGGCCGTGGACGCCAGGGCGGTCAGCAGGAGACCGCCGAGCCCGACCAGCGTGGCGGAGGCGACCATGTCGGAGACCTGCAGGGCCGCCGAGGTGAACCCGCGCTCGTGCTCCGGCGCCGCGCCCAGGGCCAGCACGTTGATCGACGGGAAGCCCAGCCCCATGCCCACGCCCGCCACGGCCCACAGCGCCGCCGCCGCCCACGGCCACCCCCACGGCGCCGCGACGACCACCATCGACGCCAGCCCGGCGGCCAGGACCGCGAACCCGACCCGGATCAGCGCGGTGCGCTGGACCTCGGGGCGCCGCCCCTGCCACGCCGAGGCCGCCGACCACCCGAGTGCCCCGGCGGTCAGTGGGAGGCCGGCGAGCGCGGGCGAGAAGCCGTGCACGGACGTGAGCGTCAGCGGCACGAACGCCTCGACGGAGAAGAAGGCCCCGGCGAAGAGTCCTCTGGCGAGGATGACCCTCGGCAGCCCGGGCGCGCCGCGCAGGGTTCCCTTGGGCAGCAACCGCCCCAGCGCGGGAACCAGCAGCGCGAGACCGGCGAGGCCGAGCCAGAGCGTGGCGGGCGACGGGTGCTGCGCGGCCCAGCTGACCGCCGGGATGCCGACGCCCGCCGCCACGGCCGCGAGCGGGATCCCCTTGCGCCGCACGGTGTCCGGATCGGGTGCGGGCACGGCGGGCACGGTGCGCAGCGCGGGCAGGAGCAGGACGACGCCCAGCAGCGCCAGCGGGACGAGCCCGAGGAACACCCACCGCCAGCCGAACCGCTCGGTGACCAGACCGGCGACCGTCGGCCCGACGATCGACGGGACGACCCACGCCGAGGCCGTGAGCCCGAAGACCGTCGGGCGCAGGCGTTCCGGGTAGACGGCGGCGATCAGCACGTAGATGGCGACGACCTCGCCGCCGAGCCCGAGCCCCTGGCAGGCCCGCGCGACCAGGAGCGCGGGCATCCCGGTCGCCGTGCCCGCGAGCACCAGGCCGAGGAGGAAGACGGTCGGCGCGACGAGCAGGACGACCCGGTAGCCCCAGCGGTCGCAGATCCACCCGCCCACCACCGTGGCCACGACGCTGGCGGAGAGGGCGGCGGTGAACGGCCAGGAGTAGAGGGCGCCGCCGCGCAGGTCGGCCAGCATGCTCGGCATGGCGGTGGACACGCCGAGCTGTTCGAAGGCGGCGATGGTGATGAGCAGCAGGATGCCCAGGGTGGTGGCCCGGTTCCGCCCGCTCCACAGCTGCCCTCGGGTGGTGTCGGGGGTGTCGGTGGTGGTCACAGCCGCCATCCTGCAAGTTCGAGTCCGGTGGAGGTCCAGCCCCACCAGGAAACCGGACGTTGTGACGCCTCGCACTCGAGTTTCCGGCGACCGGTGGCGGGGAGGCGTTCGCGGGGCCGGGTGAGCACCGGGCGAATTCGGCGGGTCCGAGCCTGGAAATGATCTTGGAAGGCGGCCGGGGGTGCGCGCCTCCGGCCCCCGATTTCCATTCCAGTGGCGTGGACCGACAGTCCCGGTCAAAGTTGATCATGCCTGTGGATAACCGGTGCGGACCGGTGAACCAAGGTGATGCGATCCGGTGGGCACGTTCCCCATTGCCATGGCCCCCGCGAAATGCGCTGAATGGAGGTACCCCAGTGGGAAGCGGAGAACGACGCGATCCGGTCGGCGCACTCAGCGCCCCGAGCGAAGCCGATACCGTTCCGCGCAAACGCGCGGAGCGGGCGCGACCGGGTTCGGTCGCACCCGCTCCGGCGAGCATCGCTACGCGGCGGTCTTGGGCTTCCTCCTGCGCGGTACCAACGGGGAGACCCGGCGGGTCTGGGTCGGGATGGTGACCCGGCCCAGCGCCGAGTTCACCGCCGCCTCGGCCAGCTCCGCCAACTGCGCGCGGTTGTCCGCGCGGCCCGGTGCCAGCTCGTCGAGCACCCGGACCTCCAGGACCAGGCCCTTGAGCCGCGCGGTCCGGCGCACCGATTCGATGATCGTCTCGGTGCCGATGAAGGCGGGGGCGGGCGTCTCGGGACCGTTCGCCACCCGGTACCGCAACGCGATGGGGCGGACCGGGACGCCGCCGTCGATCGCGGCCTGGAACAGGGCGGGCCGGAAGCGGCCCATCCCGCCCTGGCCGCACCAGGTGGTCCCCTCGGGACACACGTAGACGAGGGATCCGCCGCGCACGGCGGTGGCCACCGAGGCGACCGTGTCCGGCAGGGTCCGGAGCCGTTCCCGGTCCACGAACAGCGTCCCGGCGGCGGCGACCACCGGTCCGAGCACGGGCCAGGCGCGGATGTCCTGCTTGGCCAGCGCGCGCATCGGCCGGACGGCGTTGACCGCGGCGATGTCCAGCCAGGAGATGTGGTTGGCGACCACGAGCGCGCCGCGGCTGCGGCCCGCCCTCAGCTCGTCGGCTCCGGTGACGACGAGGCGGACGCCGACGGCCCGCAACAGCGTTCGGAAGATCGCCTTGGCGACGAACTCCCTGCCCCTGCGGCCGATCAGCGGCAGCAGCGGGGCGGACAGGGCGGCGGCCACCAGGACGGCGACGGCACCGCAGAGACGGAGGGCGGCGTGCAGTGGGCCGACGGTCGGCTCGTCGCCGGTGAGGCAGGACGGGCCGCAGGGTGACGTGGGCATCCAGGCGTGCGCCATGGTGTTCTACTCCCCCAGGAAGAACTTCAGATAGCGTTGGTCGACGTTGGCGAGGTCAAGCAGCACGAGGAAGTCGGCGACGCCGAAGTCGGCGTCGAGCGCGGGCGGGCCGCAGACCTTGGCGCCCAGCCGCAGGTATCCCTTGAGCAGCGGCGGGATCGCCGTGCGGGCGGGGGCAACGACCGACTCCGGGTCCCACGGCGTGCGCGGGTGCACGCGGCGGGAGTCGTCGCTGTAGTGCTTGGCGCGCACGGTCTGCCAGACGCCCGCGGCCAGCGCGCCGCCGTCGGCCAGCGGGACCGAGGCGCAGCCCGCGAGGAAACCGTGGCCGGACAGCAGCATGTAGCGCGCGATACCCGCCCACACCAGGCTGACCACGGAACCCGAGCGGTGGTCGGGGTGCACGCAGGAGCGACCGGTCTCCACCAGGGCGCCGCGGATGTCGGCGAGCGCGGAGAGGTCGAACTCCGTGTCGGAGTAGAGGGATCCGGCCTCGACGGCGCGTTCCGGCGGCAGCATCCGGTACGTGCCGACGATCTCGCCGGTGGCGTCCGCGCGCACCACGAGGTGGTCGCAGAACTCGTCGAACCGGTCGACGTCCACACCGGGGGTGGGGGTGTTGAGCTTGGCCCCCATCTCCTCGGCGAAGACCTGGTAGCGCAGTCTCTGCGCCGCCTCGACCACGTCGCCGTCGTGCGCGACGAGCAGGGAGTAGGCGGGTGCGTCGATACCGGGCTTCGCAGTGCTGAGCAGCACCTGGGCCTGCGTCATAGCTCAGGTTAAAACCACGTTGGCATCCGGTTCGTGCCCCATGTCGTGACGCATCGGTGGCAAGTGAGTGAATTGCCGGTTTGTGTGTTCGGTGTGTGGACCGAAGACGACAAATGGGGCGGTCCCCAGTGCGGGAACCGCCCCAGTGCGCCTACTGCGATCAGCCCTTGCGCTTGGTGACCTCGTCGGTCAGCACGGGCGCGACCGCGAACAGGTCGCCCACGACGCCGAAGTCGGCGATCTCGAAGATCGGCGCCTCGGCGTCCTTGTTCACCGCGACGATCGTCTTGGCGGTCTGCATGCCCGCGCGGTGCTGGATCGCGCCGGAGATGCCGAGCGCGACGTACAGCTGCGGGGACACCGTCTTGCCGGTCTGGCCGACCTGGAACTGCGCCGGGTAGTAGCCGGAGTCGACGGCCGCGCGGGACGCGCCGACCGCCGCGCCGAGCGCGTCGGCCAGCTTCTCCACGACCTCGAACTTCTCCGCCGACCCGACACCGCGGCCGCCGGAGACCACGACGGACGCCTCGGTCAGCTCGGGCCGGTCACCACCGACCACCGGCTCCTGGCCGGTGATCTTCGTGGCCTTGGCCGCGTCCACCTCGGGCACCTTGACCGACTCCTCGACCGCGGCACCGGGCGCCTGCACGGCCTCCACGCCGCCGGGGCGGACGGTGACGATCGGGGTGCCGCGGTTCACCTTGGCCTTGACGGTGAACGCGCCGCCGAAGATGGACTGCACGCCCACCACGTCGCCACCGGCGGACTCCACACCGACCGCCTCGATCAGCAGACCGGAGCCGGTGCGCACGGCCAGCCGACCGGCGACCTCCTTGCCCTCCGCGGTCGCGGGCACCAGCACCGCGGCCGGGGACGCCGCGCCGACCAGCACGGCCAGCACGTCGACCTTCGGGGTGACCAGGTAGCCGGGCACGTCGTCGGACTCGGCGACGTAGACCTTGGCGGCGCCGTAGGCGGCCAGCGACTCCTTGACCTTCGCGGCGGTGCCGGGGGCGGCGACCACGACGGCGGCGGGCTCGCCCAGCTCGCGGGCCGCGGTCAGCAGCTCGAAGGTGACCTTCTTGACCTCGCCGTCGACCTCGTCGACGAGAACCAGGACCTCGGACATCGTTCTCTCCTCCTCGCCGCTTCTCAGATGAGCTTCTGGCCGACCAGGAACTCGGCGATCTTCGCGCCGCCGTCCCCGGAGTCCTCGACCCTGGTGCCCGCCGAGCGCGGGGGCTTCGGGGTGGCCTCCAGCACCGAGGTGCTGGCACCGGCCAGGCCGACCTCGGCCGCGTCGATGCCCAGGTCGGCGACCGTGTAGGTCTCGACCGGCTTCTTCTTGGCGGCCATGATGCCCTTGAAGGACGGGTAGCGCGGCTCGTTGATCTTCTCGCCGACGCTGACCACCGCGGGCAGGCTCGCCCGCAGGTGGGTGAGACCGGTGTCGGTCTCGCGGACCACGGTGATCGTGGAGCCGTCGACGGTGACCTTGCGCGCGTGGGTGAGCTGCGGGTAGCCCAGCACCTCGGCCAGCATCGCGGGCACGGCGCCGCCGCGGCCGTCGGTGGCCTCGTTGCCCGCGATCACCAGGTCGACGCCGTCGACCTTGCCGATCGCGGCGGCCAGCACCCGCGTGGTCTGCAGCAGGCAGGCGCCGTGCAGCGCGGGGTCGCTGACGTGCACGGCCTTGTCCGCGCCCATGGACAGCGCCTTGCGGATCGCGTCCGTGGCCCGGTCGGGTCCGACGCTGAGCACGGTGACGTCGCCGCCGTGCGCCTCCTTGAGCAGCAGCGCCTCCTCGACGGCGCGCTCGTTGATCTCGTCGAGCACCGCGTCGGCGGACTCCCGGTCCAGGGTGTGGTCGGCGTCGGAGAGCTTGCGCTCCGAGTAGGTGTCTGGCACCTGCTTGACCAGGACAACGATGTTTGGCATGGGTCTTCTTCGACCTCCTGGGACGAGCACCGCGTGGCGGCCGACGAGGGTGTCGTCGGGCTTTGACGGCGATTTTCCTGCGGTTCCGCCGACCTTGCCATGCCGCGTGGCCACCCGGCACGGTGGGCTTTGCCACCGCTATGTTACTAGCCAGTAGCGCGTTGGCAATCGGGACCCCGCACGCGGGCGGGTGAGCGTGCTCACCGTGCTCGCGCGCGGGCGGTCGGAAGACGCCCGAAGGCCATCCCCCAGCAGTGGGGATGGCCTTCGAGAGGTGATGACCAGTGGCGCGCTGGTCGGATCACAACAGCCGGTAGGTGGCGGGCGGTCGGCTCACGCCGACGCCGGAAGCCACTTGGCCCGGCCCGGGGACGTGGGCACCCAGCAGCCCGCGACCGCGCCCGTGGCGCGGTCCTGGCCACCGAGCGACCCCGGCGTGCGGTCGTCCGGGAGGTCGATCATCTGGCGCAGCACCTCGGCCGCCCAGCCCTCGCGCCGCCACAGCCAGGAACTCGGGTTGAGCACGTCGTCCGCGTCCGCGGGCAGCCGGGTGGCGATGACCTCGTCCTCGGCGTGCAGCCGGACGACATCGATGACGTTGTGGTGGGCCCGCACGCCGACGACCGCGGCGATCTCGCCGCTGGGGTCGCGCGGGTGCAGGAACTCGAAGCCCCGGGACACGAGCTTGCGCAGGTAGGCCTCGGCCGCGTGCGCGGCGTCCGGGGTGGTGATGACGCCGCTCTTCACCGCGTTGGTGAACGACGCGATGACCGCGCCGGTGAAGACGAGCGCGGGACCCGTGGTGTTCTTGGAGTCGCGGATCGCGGTACGGGTGGCGTCCACCGGCGACACCTCGACGCAGTTGCCCACTGCGCCACTCCGGCTCCCCTTGCGCCAGCGCGCTCCGGGCACCGCGTCAGCCGCCATTCCGTTGCGAAACTCAGACACTGGACCTCGCCTTCGGCAGTCACTCAGTGCAGATGCATGTGCATTGGCAGTGACGACCGTAACACGATCCGGCGGCCCAGCAAATGCACGTGCATCCGAACGGGCCATTCGCACGGACGATTGCCCGTGCAATAGTGACGGAAGCAACCACTGGACGGGCGAACCACCGTCACCCACCAGTTCGGAGTCCCGGGGCGTGGCGGAAACCCGCGCGACCGACCGGTCGCGAAGGAGGCCCCGGTGCCGGGGTGGGCGCGGGAAAATTCCTGGAAGGTCGGACAACTCGCCGGGCGAGTCGTCAGATCTCCTCGCGGCGCTTGCTGAGCAGCTGGCGCGAGCGGCTGGGCGTCTCGGCGTCGACGGTGAGCCGGTCCACGACCCGGCTGTAGCGCTCGATCTCGTCCACGCGGTCGAGGAACAGCGCGCCGCCGAGGTGCTCGATGTAGACGATGTCGGGCAGCTCGGCCTCGTTGAACCGCAGCACGGTGAACGAGCCCTCGGCCGCGTAGCCGCTGAGCGGGTAGGGCACGACCTGCAGGGTGATGTTCGGCAGCCGGGTCAGCTCCAGCAGGTGGTCGATCTGCTCGCGCAGCACCCGCGGACCGCCGATAGGACGGTGCAGGACGGACTCGTCGATCACCGCCCACAGCTTCGGGGCGTCGGTGCGGTGCAGGACCTTCGAGCGGGACATGCGCAGCGAGACGCGGCGGTCCACCTCGTCCTCGTTCAGCTCCGGTCTGCCGTGCCCGGCGAGCATCCGCGCGTACTCCTCGGTCTGCAGCAGACCGGGCACGAACTGCAGTTCGTAGGTCTGGATGCGGGAGGCGGACTCCTCCAGACCGACGAAGTCGTTGAACCACGTCGGCATCAGGTCGCTGTAGCGGTGCCACCAGCCCGGCTCGTTGGACTGCTTGACCATCGCCAGGAACTGGGTGCGCTCGGTCTCGTCGTGCACGCCGTAGAGCGTCAGCAGGTCGGCGACGTCGCGTTCCTTGAACCCGACCCGGCCCAGCTCCATCCGGCTGATCTTCGACTCGGAACCCCGGATGTGGTACCCGGCGTCCGCCCGGGTGATGTCCAGGGCCTCGCGCAGCCTGCGCAACTGCGACCCCAGCACGATCCGCCGCGCGGTGGGCCCGGCGCCTTGCGCGCCGTCGCCTCGGTCCTCGGCCACGTCCAGTCCTCCCGCCACTGTGCACCGTCCAGCGCTGCCGGGGATCCGGGACCATCCGCACCGCGGACGGCCGCGAACCCGGTGTATCCCGGGTCTTGCCCGAACCCCTAGGGTGAGCGTACTCCTTGGGTGCGCACCGTCCATGATCCACGACGCTCTGTGAGGAACAATGGCGACCTCCTCCCCATACCCCTCCGAGCACGAGGTCCCCGCCTACATCGACACCTCGAAGGCGAGCATCGCCCGGGTCTACGACGCGTTCCTCAACGGCAAGGACAACTACGAGATCGACCGCGAGGTGCTGCACCGCGTGCAGCGGGTGGCACCGGAGGCGGCCCAGTTGGCCTTCGACAACCGGGAATTCCTCATCCGCGCCACCCGGTTCATCGCGCTGCAGACCGGTATCCGGCAGTACCTCGACTGCGGCTCCGGCCTGCCGACCGCCGAGAACACCCACCAGGTGGCCCAGCGCATCCGCCCCGACTCGACGGTGATCTACGTCGACAACGACCCCGTGGTGCTCGCGCACGGGCGGGCGCTGCTGGAGGAGAACGACCGCACGCACTTCATCGCCGAGGACATCTTCGAGCCGGAGGCCGTGCTGGACAACATGATCGTGCGCAAGAACCTGGACTTCGACGAGCCCATCGCGCTGTTCCAGTTCGGCACGATCCACCACTACGACGGCGCGCGCAGCCCGCGGGACATCATGACCACGTACATCGACGCGCTGCCCCCGGGCTCGATGGTCGGCATCACGCACTTCTTCGACCCGGAGACCTCCGACCACAGCCCGCTGGCCCGGCGCATGGAGGACGTCTTCCTGCACAGCCCGATGGGCACGGGGGTGTTCCGCACCATGGCGGAGATCGAGGGCATGTTCCCCGGTTTAGAGATGATCGAGCCGGGGGTCGTCCGATGTGCGGAGTGGTGGCCGGACGGTCCGCGGATCAAGCCGCTCGACGAGGTCCAGTACTGCATCGCGGGCGGGGTCGGCGTCAAGCGCTGACCCGCGGCGTACCGGCCGGTAGGTGACCGGCGGGCATCGGCTAGCGTGCCCGCGTGTCCACCGAAACGCCAGGCCTGCCGCTGACCGGCGAGCGCACCGTGCCCGGGATCGCGGAAGAGAACTACTGGTTCCGCAGGCACGAGGTCGCGTACGTCCACTTGGCGGAGCGCTGCGCGGACGCGGTCGTGTTGGAGGCGGGGTGCGGCGAGGGCTACGGCGCCGACCTCTTGGCCGCGCGGGCGTCTTTCGTGGTTGGGCTGGACTACGACGCGTTGACGGCGTCGCACGTCGGTAAGGCCTACCCGGATGTGAGGGTGGTTCGGGGGAATCTTGCCGGTCTGCCGTTGCGCACGGGATCTGTCGACGTAGTGGCGAACCTTCAGGTGATCGAGCACCTGTGGGACCAGGAGGGTTTTCTCGCGGAGTGCCGTCGGGTGCTGCGGCCGGGTGGCCTGTTGTTGGTGACCACGCCGAACCGGATCACCTTCTCCCCCGGGCGCGACACCCCGCTCAACCCGTTCCACACGCGGGAGCTGTCGGCGTCCGAACTCGACGGGTTGGTGCGGGACGCGGGGTTCGCGGTGGAGTTCCTCGGCGGGGTGCACCACGGTCCCGCGCTGCGGGAGGTGGATCGGCGCTTCGGCGGGTCGGTCGTCGACGCGCAGGTGGCGGTCGCGATGTCCGGGGGCGGGTGGCCCGAGGACCTGCTGGCGGCCGTGGCGGGAGTGCGGGTCGAGGACTTCGAGATCCACTCCGACGACGTGGACGCCAGCCTCGACCTCGTCGTGGTCGCGCGGGCATGAGCGAGCCGGTCGGCGGGTTCGCGCTCGTCCTGCACAGCCACCTTCCCTGGTTGCCGCACCACGGGACGTGGCCGGTCGGTGAGGAATGGCTCTACCAGGCTTGGGCGCACTCGTATTTGCCGCTCGTGGACCTCTTGCGTCGTTTCGCCGAAGAGGGCCGTCGGGACGTTCTTACGCTCGGCGTGACACCGGTGCTCGCGGCGCAGTTGGACGACCCGTACGCGTTGCGGGGTATGCACGACTGGCTGGGCAACTGGAACCTTCGGGCGCAGTACGCCGGTGTGCGTTGGCAGGGCGGGGATTCCCGGCTGCGGGAGGTCGCGGCGGCGGAGTATCGCGCGTCGGCCGCCGCGTTGACGGAGTTCGAGTCGCGGTGGCGTCACGGGTTCTCGCCGGTACTACGGCCGTTGGTGGACTCGGGCGTGGTGGAGCTGCTAGGTGGTCCGGCAACCCATCCGTTCCAACCGTTGTTGCACCCGCGATTGCGTGCTTTCGCTTTGCGCACGGGTCTTGAGGACACGGCGTTGCGCGTGGGGCACGCGCCTGAGGGGATTTGGGCGCCGGAGTGCGGTTACGCGCCGGGGATGGAGTACGGGTACGCAGCGGCGGGGGTGCGCAGATTCCTGGTGGATGGTCCGGCGTTGCACGGGGATACGGCGTTTGCGCGGCCCGTGGGCGATTCCGACGTGGTGTGCTTCGGGCGAGACCTTGAGGTCACCTATCGCGTGTGGTCTCCGAAGGCCGGTTATCCCGGGGATAGCGCCTACCGTGACTTCCACACCTACGACCACCCTTCGGGGCTCAAGCCGTCCCGGGTCACCGGGCGCGGTGTAGCACCGGAGGACAAGAAGCCGTACGAACCTGCTCTTGCGGCGGACGCGGTAAGACGGCACGCGCGGGACTTTGTGGACACGGTCGTCCGCAGACTGGGTGACCTAAGAGCCCAACATGGTCGTCCGGGCCTCGTAGTGTCGGCTTACGACACCGAGTTGTACGGGCATTGGTGGCACGAGGGGCCTGCGTGGCTATCCGAGGTGTTGACCGCGCTTCCCGAGGCCGGTGTGCGGGTGACGACGCTGCGGGGCGCGTTGGAGGCGGGTTACCTGGGTGGGCCGGTGGAGCTACCAGCGTCGTCTTGGGGTTCCGGCAAGGATTGGCGCGTGTGGGACGGGGTGCAGGTCGCGGACCTGGTCGACGCGGGCGCGGAGTTGCAGCGCGACCTGCTCGACCTGGTGGACTCCGTACCCGCCGGGGTCGGCCGGGACGTGGTGTTGGACCAGGCGGTCCGCGAGGCGATGCTGGCGCTGTCGAGCGACTGGGCTTTCATGGTCACCAAGGATTCCGCCGCCGACTACGCCCGTAGACGCGCCAAAGCCCACGGGGAGCGCTATGCCGAACTGGCCTGGGGGCTGCGCACCGGCGCGGACCGCGCCGCCCGCGCCGCGGACCTGCGCCGGGTGGACGGCCCGTTCGGCGCCCTCGACGCACGGGCGCTGCGTACCAGCGAGTAGGGTTGCCGCACCATGCGCGTGCTGATGTTGTCCTGGGAGTACCCGCCGGTGGTCGTCGGCGGCCTCGGCAGGCACGTGCACGCCGTCGCCCGGCACCTGGCCGCCCTGGGCCACGACGTGGTGGTGCTGTGCCGCCACGAGGCGGGCACGGACGCGGCGACCCACCCCACCGAGGACGCGGTCCACGACGGCGTGCGGGTCGTGCGGGTCGCCGAGGACCCGACGCACCTGGTCTTCGAGGAGGACCTGGTCGCCTGGACCCTGGCGATGGGCCACGCGATGATCAGGTCCGGCCTGGCCCTGCTGCGCGGCTGGCGCCCGGACGTCGTGCACGCGCACGACTGGCTCGTCACCCACCCGGCCATCGCGCTCGCCGAGCAGGCCGAGGTGCCCCTGGTGGCCACCCTGCACGCGACGGAGGCGGGCAGGCACAGCGGCTGGCTGTCGCACCCGCTCAACCACCAGGTGCACTCGGCGGAGTGGTGGCTGGCCAACCGGGCGGACGCGTTGATCACCTGCTCGTCGGCGATGCGCGCCGAAGCGGCCCACCTGTTCGACGTCGACCCGGCGGGCATCACCGTCATCCACAACGGCATCGAACCGCGCAACTGGCGGGTGACCGCCAGAGCGGTGCGCGCCGCACGGGAGTCCTACAGCCCGGACGGGTCCCCCCTGCTGCTGTTCTTCGGGCGCTTGGAGTGGGAGAAGGGCGTCCACGACCTGATCGCGGCCCTGGCGAAGGTCCGCCGATCACACCCGGGCACGCGCCTGGTGGTGGCGGGCAAGGGCTCGCAGACGACCGCGCTGGTCGAACTGGCCCGGAAGTCCCGGGTACGCCGCGCGATCGAGTTCGTCGGCCACCTGACGGACCGCGACCTGATCGCGGCCCTGTCAGCGGCCGACGCGGTGGTGCTGCCCAGCAGGTACGAGCCGTTCGGCATCGTCGCCCTGGAAGCCGCCGCCGCAGGCGCCCCCCTGGTCGCCTCAACCGCAGGCGGCCTGGGCGAGGTGGTCATCGAAAACGAAACCGGCCTCTCCTTCACCCCCGGCGACACAGACGCCATGACCACCGCCATCCGCCGAGTCCTGAACGACCCGGTCGCGGCCCGCAAACGAGCCCGAGCCGCCAAAACCCGCCTCCCCCTGGACTTCGACTGGACCCGAATCGCGGAACAGACAATCGAGGTCTACCAAGCGGCCACCGTCACCCCTCACCCACCACTGGGCCGCCCAAAAATCGCCACCGGCAACGCCTTCGCCTAACCGGTCCCCACCGCGGGGACCACCAACTGTTGCCCCTCGGGCCCAAAGGACGGCCCACCCACCTCTGAGGGCTGCTTGACCTCAAGGGGTCATCGCGCCACCGTGTTCGACCAGCAGTTCGTTCAGCTTCTCGACGGGTTTGTACCAATCCAGGGACCGCGTCAGCCGCTCCACCAGGGTCAGGATCTGCGATTCGCACGCGGATCCAAGAATGAGATCGCCCTCCCAGAAGCCGGGCACGGCACGGTCCTCGGCCCCTTTCGGGCGCTCGCCGATGTTGACCACGCCTACGATCAGGTCATGCCTGGGCCGCTTCGCCGACAGTGACACCCATTTCGCCCGGCCCGACCGCAGGGCCTTGTACATCACGGCCCGCAATCGCCTTTCCCCTGGACGCACAGAGTCTGGTAGACCGTCTCGTGGGACACGCGCATCTCCGGCTCGGCCGGGAACTCCACCCGTATCCTGGTCGCGATCTGCCGCGGAGACCACCGCTCGCTCAACCCGGCCACCACGTAATCCCGCAACCGGCCCGACCGTTCCAACCCCCTCGGTCACCTCACCGATCAGGGCACATAATTCCTTGACACAGCCTCGACCGAGGCCAGTGGCAGGATACACAGACACGGCCCGTTTTCGAGAATGATGCGTGGTAGCCGAATTCTCGCAAACGGGCCGCTGTCACACGCTTCGGGGTGATCATTGCGGGGCGTGAATAAGCCTCTGCGGACGAATCCCGGGCATGTGGATAACCCGCGATCAGAGAATCTTCGGCGCGGGCACGGGCACCGGAGATACCTAACTATGCCCGAGGGGGCCGGTCCTGCCGGGCGGGGTCAGGCCAGGTCGAGTCGGCTGCGCGTAACGGCCACCCGAGGCCACCACGGCACGATGGCCTCCGCTTCACGCAGCGCCGCTCGGGCGGCGGGGTTGTTCCCCGCCGCCATGTGCGCCCGCGCCAAGGTGGCCAGGTCGTCGGCTCGGCCGAGGCGGTCGTCGCTGCTGTCGGCGGAGAGGCGAGCGAGGGTGACGGCCTTGTCCGCGTTGCCGAGAAGGAGTTCCCGCAACGCGCGGGAGCCGTTGAGTTTGTGGGTGGGGTAACCGAGGGTTTCCGCGTTCTCGAGTGCCTGCGCGGCGGTGCCCAGTCCTAGTTCGGGTTCCAACTGGCCCGCCTCGACGGTCGCGTAGGCCAGCCCCGCGAGGGCTGCGAACGCAACGGCCGCCTCCTGCGGCGTCTGCTCGTGGTCCCCGGCCAACGTCATCGCAAGGAGCAGGGCCTCGGCGTATCTGCCCTGCGCCTGCAGCACCAGCACCCGCGCGGCCGTCGCGGTTCGCAACGTCGGGTATTCGTCCGCAATGCGTGCGGCGAGGTCGACGGCGTGCTCGATGTCGCCGTCCTGGATGGCGTCGACGGTGCTGGTGACCAACGGTGCCGCGTCCAGTTGCCGTGCCCGCACACCGGTCAGCCGGAGCAGGTGCAGCAGGAGCCACCCGGTCGACGTCGAGCCCGCCGTCTTCCGCGGGACGAGCGCGTAGCCGACGGTGGCCGCGCAGCCGACCGCGACCGCGGTGCCGAAGCCGTTGCGAGCGGTGCAGGCGAGAACCACGGCCGTCGCCGTCGCCGCCACACCGAGCACGGCCGAACTGAGCGCCGCACCCCACATGCGCAGCCGCGCCGGGGATTTGCCGGGCCCGACCGACACCGACAGCAGCAGCGGCAGCGCCCGCAGCACCACAACGCGGCGCGGGGTGGTCCAGTCGACGACGCGGGTGCCGACACCGATGACGACCTGGTGGACGCGGGCGCCGGTGATCAGCGCTCCGGCGAGGAGGCCGAGTTGCAGGGCCAGCAGACCGGCGAGCAGGCCCGTCAGCTCGCCGAGGGCGGCCACGGGGAGGGCGGGTGAACCGTGCAGGGGTACCACCACCGCGCACACGGCCGCGGTCAGCAGGATGAGGGGGTGGCGCACAATTCGGAGGAGCCGCACGAGCAACAGACGCTACGCCAGGGTGCCGGGTTCCCCTTCCCGGTTGCCACGATCGAGTCGTGTTCCCGCAGGTAGTCTCGTGGGGTGTTCACCAAGGTCTGCGGTCTGCGCACCCCCTCGGACGTCGCGGTCGCCGTCGCCGCCGGAGCCGACGCGGTGGGTTTCGTGTTCGCCGAGAGCGCCCGCAAGGTGACGGTCGACCAGGCCCGCGCACTGGCCGCGGAAGTCCCCCCGACCGTGCTGACGGTAGGGGTCTTCGCGGGCATCCCCGCCGAAACCGCGGCCTCGATGACCCAGGACGCAGGCCTCGCGGCCATCCAACTCCACGGCGACTACCCCCGAGAGTCCTTCGCCGCCCTGGCGGACCTCCCGGTCAAGCTCATCCGCGCAACCGCCCTCGGCCCGGAGACCGAGTTGGCGACGGGCGCGTGGGGCGAGGACCTCCTCCTGCTCGACTCCCCGGTCGCGGGCTCGGGCGAACGCTGGAACCTGTCCACATTGGACAACCGACGACCGACCGGCGACTGGCTCCTGGCAGGCGGCCTCACCCCCGACAACGTCGCCACCGCCATCGCCGCCGCCCACCCCTGGGGCGTCGACGTGTCCTCCGGCGTCGAGTCGAGCCGTGGGGTGAAGGACCCGGACCTGATCCGAGCGTTCCTCAGCGCGGCCCGCGCCGCGCCCTGACCGCGAACACCATCGGAGTCGGGGATCCCCCCTCGGCGAACCGCTCGACGGCGAGACCGGCGTCGAGGAAGGCGTGCAGGAGTTCGGGCATCGACCAGTGCGCCGCACCGACCTTGTCGCGGAGCCCCTGGTCGGTCCACGAGTCCGTGGTCCAGTGACGATCAAGGTAACCACGCCGAACCACGACGGCTTCCGGGTCCGCGCGATCGGCGAACCCACCGCAGAAGCAGGGATGAACACCGACGTGCACCAGCACACCACCGGGCTCGAGCACCCTGGCCGCTTCCTGGATGATGTCGGGGTAGCCGGGCATATCGGTGTGCACCATGACGGAGACGACAGCCGGAATACCGCTGTCCCGAAAGGGAAGCCGCTTGGCATCGGCCAACGCGACAGGCAGGCGCAGCAGAGCGTGCCCGAGCATGCCGACGGAGAGATCAACACCGACCGGCACCCACCCAAGCTCCCGAACAACGTGCGCGTTGATGCCCGTGCCACAGCCGATCTCCAGGCAGACACCCACACCCTCGCCCAGCAGCTGACGGATGGTCCGATCGATGTCGAGCGGATCCCGCCCAGGCGCCCCCAGCGGGAGGCGTCTGCTGGTGAGGAACTGGTTCTCGTACCAATCCGCGATCTCGTCATAAGCCGCCATACCCCCAGTGCACCGACAGCCGACCACCCGCGCCACATGTTCAGCGCAGAGCCGAACCCCACATCCCCAACACCAGGTCCACCCCACCAACCACCGCCCGGCCGTGAGGCAACACAAGCCCACCCCCCACCAGCCACCCCCACAACCGCCGCAGGATCCCAGCCCCACTCAACGCGACATGTCCCCGCCGCAGCTCCAGGCCGTTCTGTTCCTTCCCGGACCGCCCCCGCGACCGCCGCAGAAGCCCAACCCGCCTCCCAGCGCAACGTGTTCCCGTCACCGAGTCCGAGCTGTTCCGTTCCTTCCCGGACCGCCCCCGCGACCGCCGCAGAAGCCCAACCCACCCCTCAACGCAACGTGTTCCCGCCACCCAGTCCAGCGGTTCCGTTCCTCCCCGGACCCACCCCTCAACCGCCGCTTGAGCCCAAGCCCCCACCAGAACGCAACGCGCCCCCGCTATACGCCTTGATTGGGTGGACTTGCTTTGCGTGGGGGGACGGACCTGCCAAGCTATCTCGCAGGTGGGGTGGGCTTGCCCCTCCCCACCGCTCTTCCCCACCGCAGGTCCGTAGGGGCCCCGCGCAAAGCAAGTTCACCCAATCGAGGACGCCCATGATTTTCGCGTGGGGCCGGACCGATCAACCCAGCAGACCCGCCAAGCCGCACTCCGCGACCATGAAGACGGTCAACGCACGCCTCCGGCCCCCAATGCCAATTCTAGCCAAGGGGACCAACAGTTCCGAGCGAAGACGATCAAGCCTGTGGACAACCCCCGCAAGCGTTTGCTAAGGGATCGCGGGTGTCCCACCCTCCCGAACCGGTAAGCCCGCCGCCTTCCAAGCCCGAAACCCACCAACCAAATCAGTCGCGTGTGCCAAGCCGAGCCGCTGGAGGTCACGGGCGGCCAGCGACGAGGCGTAGCCCTCGTTGCAGAGGACCACTACCGGAGTGTCCCTGGTGAATCCACCAATCCGGTGGCTGCCCCCCGGATCCAGCCGCCACTCCAGGTGGATCCGTTCGATCGGGACGGCGTCCGGGATCTCTCCTTCCGCAGCCCGGTTGGCGATCGGGCGGATGTCGACGAGCAGCGCTCCCCCCTCCTGCAACCGCAGGGCCGCGTGGGGGTCCACTCGGGTCAGCGTGGACCTGGCGTCCGCCAAGAGATCATCAACGGCGCTCATCGGGGGAGTCGCTGGATCGGGAGGGCCGGGATCTCGTCCGGCACGTCACGCAGGCTGGCGTAGTTGCGCGTGGGAACCAACGGCGGCGAATACGCGTGCACGCTGGCCGACTGGGCTCGGCTCAGGTTCTGCACGATGTGCGCCCGTCCCTGTCCGAAGCCGATCGAGTCGCCTGGGCTGTGCAGGGAGTTGCGGATCGGGCCCGCCGGGTAGCGGTAGGTCTCCGCCAGTTCGCCCAGCAGGACCGTGAACGAACCGGACGCCCCGCCGTGGTCGTGCGGGGCCGTGCCCTGGCCGGGCAGCCACGAGAGCAGCCAGACCTCCACCTCGTCGGTCAGCGCCAGTCGGGTCCACCAGCGCTGCGGGCTGGCGAACCGCACGACGTCGAGCAGGCGGGGGGCGTGGTCGGTGACTATCGACGACGTCAGGTCGCGCAGTTCCCGTGGTGTCCACAGTGGATCACGTGGGGCGATCAGCTCGCCCAGCGCCTCCTGGTCGAACCGGGGGTGTACCTCGACGTCGAAGACCGGGGTGCTCATGACTTCTCCTCGTTCGGGTGTCAGCGGGTGACAGGTGAACGCGGCGCGGCATGGCGTCAGGTTTGAGCCGTGCGGCGGCGCGTGGGCCTACAGCCGCACGACGCCACCAGCAGGAGATCGATCGTGCGGTCGCACCAGAACAGCAACGGGAACAGCGACCGGGTCACGACGCGATCGTGGCACGGGCCAAGCGGCCCGGCCACGTGTCTCACGGATTGATACGTGGTGCGCGCAACAGCAGCAGGGTGCGGCCGGGCAGCACGATCCGCTTGCCTGGGGGAAGGGGGTCCGCGTCCTTCGGGACGCCCCGCGCGGTGCCGCTGTCCAGCACCGGGATGTACCTGCGGCCGTAACGGTCACCTGGTAGCGCGACCTCGGCGTTGTCGGCGCCCGCGTGCAGCAGCAACAGCCACGAGTCGTCCGCGACCAGTTCGCCCTCGCGGTTGCGGGACAGGCACTCGGAGCCGTCGATCCACATGCCGATGGTGCGGCGGCCCTCGTCGAACCAGTCGCCCTCGACCATCGGTTCGCCGTCGGGCCGGAACCAGACCAGGTCCGGTTCGCCGGAGCGGGTGGGGCGGCCGTCGAAGAACTGCGGTTGGCGCAGCGCGGGCGAGTCGGCGCGCAGGGCGATCAACCTGCGGGTGAACGCCAGCAGGTCGTCGCCGCGCTTGTCGGCGCACCAGTCCACCCATGACGTCTGGTTGTCGAGGCAGTACGCGTTGTTGTTGCCGTGCTGGGTGCGCCACCGCTCGTCACCGGCGACCAGCATCGGCGTGCCGGTGGACAGCAGCAGCGTGCCGAGCAGGTTGCGGGCCTGCCGATCGCGCAGCGCCAGCACCCCCGGGTCACCGGTCTCGCCCTCGATGCCGCAGTTCCACGAGCGGTTGTCGTTGGTGCCGTCGGCGCCGTGCTCGCCGTTCTCGTGGTTGTGCTTGTGGTCGTAGGACACCAGGTCGCGCAGGGTGAACCCGTCGTGCGCGGTGACGAAGTTGACCGACGACCACGGCCGCCTGCCCGCGTACAGGTCCGACGAGCCCGACAGCCGGTACGCCAGGTCGCGCAGGCCGGTGGCGCCGCGCCAGAAGTCGCGGACGCCGTCGCGGAAGCGCCCGTTCCACTCCGCCCACTGCACGCCGAACCCGCCGACCCGGTAGCCCTCCCCCGTCGCGTCCCACGGCTCGGCGATCAGCTTGAGCTTGGCCAGCACCGGGTCGCTGGTGATCGCGGTCAGCAGCGCGGCGTTCGGGTCGAACCCGCCGCCGCCGGGCCTGCCCAGCGCGCTGGCCAGGTCGAGGCGGAACCCGTCGACGCCCAGCTCGGCGGCGAAGTAGCGCATCGAGTCGGTGACCAGCCGCACCACGGTCGGCGAGCCGGGGTCGAGGGTGTTGCCGCAGCCGGTGAGGTCGATGTCGCGGCCGTTGCCGTCGATCAGGTAGTAGGCGGGCGCGTCGAACCCGCGCATGGACAGCGTCGGACCGGCGACCCCACCCTCGCAGGTGTGGTTGTAGACCACGTCGAGGATGACCTCGATGCCGACCGCGTGCAGCGCGGCGACCATCGTGCGGAACTCCTCGACCTCGTGGCCGGGGCGGCTGGCGTAGCCCGCGTGCGGCGCGAGGTAGCCCAGGGTCGAGTAGCCCCAGTAGTTGTGCCGACCGGAGCGCAGCAGCATCGGCTCGTCGGCGTGGGTGTGCACGGGCAGCAGCTCGACGGCGGTCACCCCGAGCCGGACCAGGTGCTCGACGACGGCCGGGTGCGCCAGGCCCAGGTAGGTGCCGCGCAGGTGCTTGGGCACGTCGGGGTGCAGCTTGGTGAACCCGCGCACGTGCAGCTCGTAGACGACGGTCTCCTCGAACGGCACGTCCGGCCGGGCGCCGGTGTCGGGTCCACCCGGTGAGGTGACCACCGACAGGGGGACGGAGCCGAGGGAGTCGATCCGCGAGGGAGCGCCGGTCATCGGGTCGCCCCGGTAGCCGCGGGTGGCGCCGAGGTCGGTGACCGCGCCCGCGATGCGCCGCGCGTACGGGTCGACCAGCAGCTTGGTGGGGTTGCAGCGCAGGCCGCGGCCCGGGTCGTACGGGCCGTGCACGCGGTAGCCGTAGCGCTGGCCGGGGGTGACGCCCGGGATGACGCTGTGCCAGATGCCGAAGGTGCGCTCGGTCAGCTCGATCCGCTGCTCCACGGGTTCGCCGTGGTCGCCGTCGGAGATCAGGCACAGCTCCACCGCGTCCGCGGCGGACGAGGCCACGGCGAAGCGCACGCCCCCCGCCTCGGGGTGGGCGCCGAGCGGGAACGGGTGTCCGGGGCGTGGGGCTGTGTGCGGCACCCGTCCATCCTGTACCAGAGTGCCGACACGATCGAGGCAACCGGCCCGGCGAAGATCGATTGACCCCCGTTCGTCAGAGCCGGAAGGTGTGGTTTTCGAAGGATTCGTCGTCGTCCGGCGGCGGAACCGGGGCCGGACGGGGCCGCTGAACCGGTTCCGTGTCCCCGGACGGCCGAGCCGAGGCCACCATCCGGGTGAACAACGCCTGGTGCGCGGCCCAGCCCCGGCTCGACGGGCTCGCCAGGGTCAGCAGCAGCATCCGCCCCGACGCGGGATCCGGGATGAACGCCTGCAACTGCACCACCGCGGGCCTGCCCTCCCGCGCCTGCTCGACGCCCGGCACCCGCTGCGCCACCACCGCGGGTCCCACGGCGCTCTCGACCACGACGGTCTCCCGCACGTCCGGGCCGCCGGTCTCCTCGACGGAGTCGCGCACCCGGTCGGCGGTCTCGAGGTCCCAGGTGGGCGGCACGGCCAGGGCGACGCCGGTCAGCAGGGCCGGGTCGGCGCCCTCCGGGGTGACCACGGCCATCAGCACCGCGCCCTCGCGCAGCGCCGCGTCCACGCCCTCGGCGGCCAGCGCCTCCAGGTCCGCCGCGGCGCCCGCCGGGACGTCGCGCAGGTCGCCGATGACGCCCGCGAACTCGGCGACGGCCCGGTCGGGGTCGTCCAGCGGCAGCGGGCGGACCGCGTCCGGCAGGTCCAGCCTCATCGGCGTCCCCTCACTTGAGCGGCTCCCGGAGTTCGGACGCCGTCATGTTGATGGCCGCCTTCTCCGCTCCCGCGCGACCCGGGTTGCCCGCGAGCTTGAGCAGTTCGATCTCCCGGCGCTGCGCGGGGGTGAACTCGACGCCCGCGGCCTGGGCGGACTTGACCGTGGTGTCGACGGCCGCGGTGAACGCGTCGCCCGCCGCGCGCAGCCTGCCGAGGGCGTCGCGCTGGGCCTGGGTGAACTTCTCGGGGTCCTGGAAGCGGGCGGCGACCTTGTCGCCCTTCTCGCGCAGGTCCTTGAGCGCCTTCTCGCGGATCGCGTCGCGGACCGACCCGTTGTTCTCGGCCAGTTCCCGCAGTTCGCGCAGGTCCTTGGTGAGCTTGCCCAGTCCTTCGGACTCGAAACCGCCGCGCGCGCCGTCCGCGGCGCCCTTGGTGACCCGCCGCAGCCTGCTGCCGCCCTCGACGGCGTCGCCAAGCAAGCCCTTGCCCGCACCGACCACGCCGGAGGTGATCGTGCGCCCGGGGATGGCGCCCAGCCCGATGTCGAGCCAGGACGGCGCGTTGGCCGAGCCGACGGCCTTCTGCCCCAGGCCAGCCAGCGTGTTCACCGTGCCCGCGCCCGCCGAGACCGTGCCCGCGACCGGGGCGACGGCCTCGCCGACCAGCGGGATCGCCAGCGAGCCCGCGGCGACGACGGCCGCGGCGCTGGAGACGATGCCGGAGGTGCGGGCGATGCCGTCGAGGACCTGGACGTCCCAGCCGTCGTTCTCCGGCTTGAACACCTCGTCGGGGCCGCTGCGGATCTGCTCGGCGGTCTCGTTCGCCTCGCGGAGGTGCTTGCGCTCCAGCCTGCGCGCGTCGTCGATGACCTTGTCGAAGGCGGCCTGGGCGGTGGACGCGGCGTCGACGGCGGCCAGGAAGGCGTTGTAGCGGGAGTCGTACTGGGGGTGCGAGGTGTCACGCGGGATGGCACCCGCGGCGGCGGATTCGGCGTTGGCGGCGTCCGAGGCCTGCTGCTTGAGCCGCTTGGCCTTGGCCTCCAGCTCGTCGGCCTTGTCCTGGTTGGCCTTCATCCGGCCAGCCCAGGTCAGCAGGGCCTTCGTGACGGCCTGCATGGACTCGGCGCCCTTGGCGATGCCCTTGGGCAGGTCGTCGCCGTGGTCGCTGAACTCCTCGGCGGCCGAACCGCCCCAGTCCGCGTCGTCGGTGATCTTGCACGCCTCGGTCAGCCGGGGCGTGACCTCACCCAGCATGGTCTGCACCTCGGCGAGGTTGACCAGCGTGGTGCGCACGGCGGCCTGCTCGCCGGGGACGGGGTCGAAGCCCAGGGTCGGGTAGCTCCTCACGGCGTGCCCCCGGGGTTGAGCACCTGGTCGATCGCGCCCAGCCGCCGAGCCGTGCCCGCGCGCAGGGCCTGCATCTGCTGCTCGGCCACGGTGTTGTTCACCAGCAGCCGCATCCGGTCCGCACCGCCCTGCTCGACCTGCTCGTAGTTGTCGACCGCGCGGCGCACGTTGTCGGCGATCTTGTCGATCTTGTCGCGCATCGACCCGAGGTCGTCGCGCCACTGGTCGGCGACCTCCTGGGCAGCGGCGGCCAGGTCCCCCGGCCCGAGGTCGCCACTGGCGCCCTGGAGCGCCCCGGCGGCGGCGTCGACCTCCTCCGCCAGCGCCTTCAGCTCCCCGACGCGGATCGCCAAACTCGTCGTGTCGACCGTGTATCCACCGGCCATGCCGCCCTCCCTCTCGCGTTCGCGGCAAGTCAACCCCGCCGCCGTACCGCGGACGGGGCGGGGTGCGCAGGGAGGCAAGCACGGGGCACGGGTGGGCAAAGGCAGAATGGCGCCGTGACCTCTCGGACTCAGCCCGACACGCACCCGGACAACCTCGACGACCTCGTGCTGCACATGGCGGACGTGGGGGTCCGCCGCGGCACCAACGACCTGCTCAAAGGCGTGAGCTGGAGCGTGGAGCTCGACGAGCGCTGGGTGGTGCTGGGCAGCAACGGCGCGGGCAAGACCACGCTGCTGCGCCTGGCGGGCGCCGAGCTGCACCCGAGCACCGGCACCGTGCACGTCCTGGGGGAACGGCTGGGCCGGGTGAACGTGTTCGAGCTGCGCACCCGCATCGGCTTCGCCACCGCGGCGCTGGCCGGTCGGGTGCCCGCCGACGAGAAGGTCGCCGACGTCGTGGTCAGCGCGGGCTACGCCGTGCTGGGCCGCTGGCGCGAGGAGTACGACCGGCTCGACACCGGCCGGGCCGAGGACCTGCTCAAGACCATGGGCATCGCCGGGCTGGCCGACCGCTCCTTCGGCACGCTGTCGGAGGGCGAGCGCAAGCGGACGCTGATCGCCCGCGCGCTGATGACCGACCCGGAGCTGCTACTGCTCGACGAGCCCGCCGCGGGCCTGGACCTGGGTGGCCGCGAGGACCTCGTGGCCCGGCTGACCGACCTGGCGCTGGACCCCGACGCGCCCGCGACCGTGCTGGTCACCCACCACGTCGAGGAGATCCCGCCCGGCTTCACCCACCTGCTGCTGCTGTCCTCCGGCGGGGTCGTCGCGCAGGGCCTGATCGAGGACGTGCTGACGGGGGAGAACCTGTCGGCCGCCTTCGGCCAGCCGCTGGAGCTCGAGCGCTCCGGCGACCGGTACTTCGCGCGCCGACGCGGCTAACCGACCTACCGACAGGTAACCTTTCGACGGTCGCGGCGATCCCGTGGCCGACCACCGACAGGAGGGCAGTGGACCGTGGGTGAGTTCGTTTCGCTGGACGTCGCGGACGGCATCGGCACCATCCGGCTGGACCGGCCGCCGATGAACGCGATCAACCGGCAGGTGCAGGCGGAGATCCGGGCCGCGGCGCTGGAAGCGGGGTCGCGCGCGGACGTCCGGGCGGTGATCGTCTACGGTGGACCGAAGGTGTTCGCGGCGGGCGCGGACGTCAAGGAGTTCGCCACGATGTCGTACACCGACATCAGCGACTACGCCCCCGAGCTGTCGGAGTCCCTGTCGATCGTGGCCGCGTTGCCGAAGCCGACCGTCGCGGCCATCACCGGGTTCGCGCTCGGCGGCGGCTACGAGCTGGCCCTGTGCTGCGACCGCCGGATCGCCGGTGACAACGCCAAGGTGGGGCAGCCGGAGACGCTGCTCGGCCTGATCCCCGGCGCGGGCGGCACCCAGCGGCTGACCCGGCTGATCGGCCCGAGCCGCGCCAAGGACATCGTCTACACGGGACGGTTCGTCAAGGCGGACGAGGCGCTGACGATCGGCATGGTCGACGAGGTCGTCGCCCCGGACGACGTCTACGACGCCGCGAAGCGCTGGGCGGGCCAGTTCACCACGGGCGCCTCGCGCGCGCTGGCGGCGGCCAAGGCGGCCATCGATGGCGGGCTCGACGGCGACCTCAACAGCGGTCTACGCCTGGAGACGACCCTCTTCGCCGGACTGTTCGCCACCGAGGACAAGACCACGGGCCTCACCTCGTTCATCGAGAACGGCCCAGGAAAGGCCGAATTCCATGGCCGGTGACCCAGCCCCCAACCCGCACGCCACCGCCGAAGAGGTGGCCGCGGCCTACGACGACCCCAAGCTCGCCAACGTCCTCTACCACGACTGGGAAGCGGGCACGTACGACGAGAAGTGGTCGATCTCCTACGACGAGCGCTGCATCGAGTACGCCACCGGCCGCTTCCGCACCGCCGCGGGCGAGCAGGGTTGGCCGTACGAGGACGCGATGGAGTTGGGCTGCGGCACGGGTTTCTTCCTGCTGAACCTGATGCAGGGCGGCGTGATCAAGAAGGGGCACGTCACCGACCTGTCACCGGGCATGGTCCAGGTGGCGCTGCGCAACGCGGAGGCGCTGGGGCTCGACGTCGAGGGGCGGGTCGCGGACGCGGAGCGCCTCCCGTACGACGACGAGTCGTTCGACCTGGTGGTCGGGCACGCCGTGCTGCACCACATCCCGGACCTGCCCGCGGCCTTCCGCGAGATCCGCCGGGTGCTCAAGCCCGGCGGCCGGTTCGTGTTCGCGGGCGAGCCCACGAAGGTCGGCGACTGGTACGCGCGCAGGCTGGGCCGCGTGACGTGGTGGCTGACGACCAACGTCACCAAGCTCGAACCGCTGCGGGAGTGGCGCCGCCCGCAGGAGGAACTGGACGAGTCCTCGCGCGCGGCGGCCCTGGAGGCCGTGGTCGACCTGCACACCTTCGACCCGACCGAGCTGGAGGCCCTGGCCGGGGACGCGGGCATGGTCGAGGTCCGCGCGAGCACGGAGGAGCTGTCGGCGGCGCTGTTCGGGTGGCCGGTGCGCACCTTCGAGGCGGCGGTCCCCCGCGAGAAGCTCGGCTTCGGCTGGGCCATGTTCGCCTACCGCACCTGGCAGCGACTGTCCTGGCTGGACGAACGCGTGCTGCGCAAGGTGCTGCCGCGCGAGCTGTTCTACAACGTCCTGATCACCGGCCGCAAGCCGTTCTGATGACGTCGATGTGGGGCGCCCCCCTGGCCTCGCGGCTGCGGGCCCGGGGTCGGCGCGACCCGGCCCAGGCCCGCTTCCTGACCGTGGCCTCGCTGCGCTGGGTGCTGCGCAACCGGGCCTACACGCCCTGGTACCTGGTGCGCTACTGGCGGCTGCTGAAGTTCCGGCTGGCCAACCCGCACGTCGTGCTGAGGGGCATGGTGTTCCTGGGCAAGGACGTCGAGATCCACGCCCGCCCCGGCTACGGCCGCCTGGAGATCGGGCGGTGGGTGCACATCGGCGACGGCAACGCGATCCGCTGCCACGAGGGGTCGCTGCGCATCGGGGACAAGGTGGTGTTCGGGCGGCAGAACGTCGTCAACTGCTACCTGGACATCGAGTTGGGCGAGGCGGCACTGGTCGCGGACTGGGTCTACATCTGCGACTTCGACCACGTGACCGCGGACATCACCCTGCCCATCAAGGACCAGGGCATAGCGAAGTCCCCGGTGCGGATCGGCCCGGACACGTGGCTGTGCACGAAGGTCACGGTCACCAAGGGCACCCGGATCGGTCGGGGCTGCGTCATCGGCGCCCACGCCGTGGTCCGCGGCGACGTCCCGGACTACGCGGTGGCGGCGGGCATCCCGGCGAAGGTCGTCCGCGACCGCCGCGCCGCCTTCGCCGCCGACGCCGACCGCCGGGAAGCGGTGGCCGACATGGCCCGCAAGGCGGCGAAGGCACTGCGGAAGACATTGGAGTCCTAGGGAACCCCTGCTCTATCAGCGGGGTTCGCCACCAGGCAGTCCCGCAGCACCGCTAGGTCGAACGACGACCAGCCCACCCATGCACGACCAGCAGGGTTGACCAGAACAGCCTCTTGTGCTGGGCGTTGGAACCCAAGCGGTCAGCGGGGGAAGTTCGCCACCAGGAAGTCCCGCAGCACCGCCACCCGCAACGGCAGGTGCCGGTTGGACGGTACCACCAGGTGCAGCGGTCGGCCCTCGGCGTGGTGGTCCGGCAGCACCAGCGTCAGCAGTCCGCCTCGCACCGATGCCGCGACCGCCGGTTCGGGCAGCAGCGCGATCCCCGCCCCGGCCACCGCTGCCCGGCGGACGAAGGACAGGTCGTCGGCGGCCAGTTGGCCGGATACCTCAACCGACACCTCTCCGCGTGGGCCGTGCAGGTGCCAGCGGTCGGCGTCGCCGAAGCGGAGGCACAGGTGTGCGGCCAGGTCTGCCGGTCGTTGCGGGATTCCCTTGCGCGCCAGGTAAACCGGTGATGCGAACAGGCGGAAGCGGGCGTCCTGGAGCCGGGTCGAGCCGCTACCGCCCTCCCCCGCGCGCAGCGCCAGGTCGAAGCCGCCCTCCACCAGGTCGACCGACGTCGACAGCACCACCTCCACCCGCATCTCCGGGTGCCGGGTCAGGAACGCGGCGACCAGTTCCGGGAGGACCTCCGCGCCCACGTCCGGCCGCGCGGCCAACCGCACCAGACCGCGCGGTGCTTCTCGGCTGTCCGCCGCCGCGCCCGCTGCCGAGTCCAATTCGGACAGTGCGACCGACACCCGCGCGTGGTAGGCGCGGCCCGCGTCGGTCAACGACAGCGACCGGGTGGTGCGGTGCAGCAGGCGCACCCCCAACCGGTTCTCCAACCGCGCGACGCGGCGGCTCACCGACGACTTCGGCATCCACAGCGCCCGCGCGGCGGCGGAGAAGCTCCCCGCCTCCACAACCCGGACGAAGACCGCCACGTCACCCAGTTCCTCCACACCCGACATTGTGCCACTGGTGGAACAGTCCGTTCGGAATCCACTCACTAGTTCACCTCGGACAACGCTCCTACCGTTGGTGACATCCCAAGGACCAACCCCAGGAGCGCACCCGTGCCCCGAACAGCGCAACGGTCGACCCTCGCGACGATCGCGATGAACGTCATCCCGGCGTACGTCATGCCCGCCGCCATGAGCTACGCCAGCGCACTGGCCGTCGACGACCACCGGCTGGCGGCGGCGTCGGTCACCACGATCGCCATCCCGTCCGCGCTCGCCGCGCTCGCCGTCACCTTCGCCCCACGCGGCGGCGGGCGCGCGGTCCGCATGCTGCTCGGCGCCGTGCTGTGCGCGGCCCTGGCGTTCGCCGCGAGCCTCGCCCTGGTCCACACCGGACTGGCCGCGCCAACCCTGTTCCTCGACGCCGTGCCCTCCGCCGCACTCGGCGGCGTCATCACGGCGGCCCGCACCACCAACCGGAAGAAGGAATCATGATCGTCGTCATCGGCGGCACCGGCACCACCGGCCGCGCCGTCCTGCGCGGACTCCGCGCCCAGGGCGTACCGACCCGCGCCCTGGTCCGCACCCCCACCGACCTCCCCGGCGTCGAACAGGTCATCGGCGACGCGGCAGACCCCGGCGCGGTGCGCGCGGCCCTGACCGGCGCGGCAGGCTTGTTCCTGGCGATGGGGAACGGTCCACGCCAGGAGGCGATCGAACTCGGCGTGGTCGACGAGGCCGCCCGCGCCCGTGTGGGTCACCTGGTCAAGCTGTCCGCGCCTGGGCCCGAGAACTCGCCGGTCGCGGTTGCCCGGCTGCACCACCGGGTTGAGGAGGCGGTGCGGTCGTGGGGGATCACGCACACGTTCCTGCGGCCGTACGCGTTCTTCCAGAACCTGCTCTTCCACGCCGACCGCATCCGCGCCACGGGCTGGTTCCCGACCACGACCGGCGACACCAGACTGAACATGGTGGACGCGCGGGACGTGGCGGACGTGGCCGTGAACGCACTCACCTTCGGCGCCACCGGCACCCACGTGCTGACAGGCCCGGAGGCGGTATCGTACCCGGAGGTCGCCGCCAAGCTGACAGCGGCAGGCAGGCCGACCCGCTGCGTCAACATCACCCCGGACGAACTACGCGCCGACCTGCGCGGCGCCCCGGATTGGCTGGTGAACCACGTCCTGGAAATCCAGCACCTGTCCACCACCCACCCGGAACACCCGAACGACACGGTATCCCGCCTACTCGGTCGCCCCCCACGCTCCCTGGACAACTTCCTCCACGAACACGCCCCGGCATTCGGCGCCCCCACAACGACTCCCCCGCAGCAAGCGGCGACCAACTAGCCCAACAACCACAACTGGCGAACAACCGCACGATCCCACCGCTTGCCAGGCACCCGACCCTTCCCGCTCCCAACCCCCTTCTCTCCCGAGCCATCCACACAACCGCCGCAGGATCCCAGCTCCCGCAGAACGCAACGCGCCCCCGCCACATGGTGTGCCATGGAATTGAGTGGTGGGTCGGCCTGGTACACGTCGGCGGTAGCGGGTTCAGCCTGGCGGGGTGAGGGGAGCTGCGAGGCGGCCTGGGGTGAGCGGGCGTATGCGGCTTGGCTGGGACTGGGCTCACTCTTGTCTTGACCACCCCGAGGCCCAACAAGCACAGCCCCGCCCTCCTCTGGGGGGGGGACAGCCCTGCTCCAGTCTATCGGTGCTGGGGTATTGGGAAAGGAGCCGCGAGATCCTGTGGATGGATGCGGCGGATGTGGACAACTCGCGATCAAGGAAAAAGGCCGCCGAGTGGGCCAGCGGGTTCGACGTGGAACCAACGAGTCGGAGAAAGGTTGAAGGCCCGAGCCGCCAGGGCTCGGGCCTTCAGGCAAGGTCGGCTACTTGAACTGCTCGTCGCAGCCCTTGTCGCCTTCGAAGTAGCCGATGCGGAAGGCCTCCACACGGGCGAAGCCGGACGGGACCTGCTTCCCGTTCACGTCCGCCGCGATCAAACTGCTGTCCTGCAACAGCTCCGCGACCGCCTCATCCAAGTCCCCAACCGCCAGGCGCAGTTTCGTCGTGCTGTTGTCGCCCAAGTCCGTGAAGTGCGCCCAAGCCCCCGTCAAACAAGCCGTGCGCAGCCCCGTCTTGTCGCCCTCCAGAGGCAGCTTGACCCCCTTCTGGATGGCCAACGAGTACCGCGAAGCGATTTCAGCGAACGCCGCGAAGTCCCCGATCCCAGCGCCGTCGACCCCAGGTTCCTGCCCCTTCTTCGGCGGCGTCGCGATCTTCCGCATGGCCTGCGGGTCAACCGCGACCACGTTCTCCTCCTGGCAGTACGACACCGGCGGCGTCGAACGCCCCTTGGCGCAATCCGCGCCGTTGTACGTGATCTTCGGCGCGGCAGCACCCGTCCGCTTGAAGGCCTCTTCCAGGCTCTGGCTCAGCAGGACCTGGATCTCCGCATCCGTGAACTTCACGTCGCCGTTCTTGGCGGTGTCCATTTCCGCTTCGGCGCGTTCCTTCTCCACGATCCGGTTGTTGATCTCGTCCATGGTGATCCGCGCGCACCGGCCCGGGCCCTCGGCGAAACCGGCCTGGAAGGCGAAGACGCGGTCGAACGCCAGGCCGTGCGCACCTTGCTTGGCGGCGGAGAGGCCTGCCGGGTCGCGGATGAAGAACATGGTGGCCAGCACGTGGTTGAGGCCCTTGCCGGTGTTCACGTCGAAGTGCTTGGCCTTGCCCTCGGCCACCCAGCGGAAGAAGCCGCCCGCATAGCAGTCGGCCTGCTGTTCCTTGACGATCGTCTGGGTGGTCTGGTTGATGCCGCTCTTCTCGCCCAGCCGGAACTGCACCGCGTGGCCCATCTCGTGGGCCAGCACGGCCACCACCGACATCGGGCCGAACTGCTTGTTCAGCATCGGCAGCAGCACGCCCCGGTCCCAGGCCACGCTGTCGTCCGCACCGCAGTAGAAGGCGTTGACCAGTTCCTTGGTGCTCTGGCCGCACAGCTTGACCGGCGCGCCCTCCGAGTCGTACGACGCCAGCCTGCGGATGGGCTCGAACTGCTTGCCGTCGAAGCCCGCGGGCATCTGCTCGATCCAGTAGTCGTAGATGTCCGACAGCGCGTTGACCGCGAGGCGGTCCATCTCGCCGCCGTCGGCGTTCTCGACGGCCAGGGTGGCGTCCGGGACGCCCTTCTTCGGTCCGGTCGGACCCTCGTTGTTCACCGGGATGCCCGCCGCCGTGCCCGCGTCGATGTCGCCGACGCCGCGGGCCTTGCCCGGGACCTCCTCCGGCGAGCACCCGCTCAACTGGACGACCACCGCCAGGGTCACGGCCAGGACCGCCGCCACCCGCGCACCCAGAAACCGCACCGTGTCCCCGTTTCGCCTCCGTGCTTGACAGGGTGCACAGTACTGGGGCGGATTACCCTCCGTTGGCAAATCCCGTCACGTCACGTGATTCCACACGCGTCGCCACCCTGGGTGAACCCCTTGCGGAACTCGCGCACGCGGTCGAACCCGGCGCCCTTGGCCGTGCCCTTCACGTCGCGGGCGGCGTAGTCGTAGTCGAGCAGCACCTGCACCGCCTCGTCGAGGTCGCCCGGGGACAGGTAGCGCTTGTTGGCGGCGAACAGCGAGCCGGTGAACGAGCCGGACAGGCACACCGCCGACCGGCCCGCCTGCTCCCCGTCCAGCGGCTTGCCCAGGGTCTGCCGCGCGGCGAGCCCGTAGCGGCTGGCCAGCAGGGTCGCGGTGGCGTAGTCGCCGATCTCGGAGTGGATCTTGGGCAGTTCCCCGGACTTGTCGTACGCCAGCGCCTTCGTCGACGCGCAGAAGGCGACCGGTCCCTGTTTGCCGCCGTCGCAGGTCGGCTCGCCGTCGGCGCCGGTCGCGGCGGGCGGGGTCCACTGCTTGCCCTTGTCGGCGACCAGCTTGGTGAAGTAGTCGTCGAGGCCGGGGGTGACCGAGTCGAAGATCTCGCTGAAGGTGAGGTTGCCGCCGCGGGCCTGGTCGTCGGCGCTGAGGAAGCCGCCCGCGGTGAACGTGCGGTTGTCGACGGTCATCTCCGAGCACAGCTTCACGCCCTGCTCGTAGCCGTCCTGGAAGGCCGAGACCCGGTCGAAGGCGTCGCCGTGCGCGCCGCGGTCGCCCTGGCTGGTGCCGATCGGGTCGCGGAAGCTGATCAGCGACTCGAGCGCCTGGTCGAGCCGGTCGGTCTCGATCTCCAGGTGCTCGGCCTTGCCGTCGGCGACCCAGCGCACGAAGGCGCCCGCGTAGCAGTCGGCCATGGCCTCGATCAGGATCGTCGGCCACTTGCGCGGGTCGGCCTTGCGCTCGTCGAGCCCGGCGCCGGTGCGGTCCTGCACGGCGTGCCCCATCTCGTGGGCCAGCACCAGCATCACCGCCGCCTCCCCGAAGCGGTCGCGCAGCACCGGCAGCAGGGCGGCCCGGTCCCAGGCGATGATGTCGGCGTTCGGGCAGTAGAACGCGTTGCCCTCCACGTCCGCCGCCTTGTCCGCGCACGGCGGCGCCTTGGCGTCCGCGTCGGCGGTGTCGACCGAGTAGTAGCCCCCGGACAGGTCGTCGAACGGCTTGCCGAAGGCGGTCGGGAAGGTCTCGGTCCAGAACACCCGCACGTCGGTGACCACGGTCGCGGCGAGCCGGTCCACCTCGCCGCCGTCGGTGTTCTTGACGAACGACTTCGGGTCGACGCCCGTCCCCGGGGTGTCGCGGGAGACCACCGAACCCTGGCTGAGCGGTGTCCCGGCCACCTCGGTCGTGCACGCGCTCGCCAGGAGCGCCAGCACGGACAGCAGCAGCACCAGCCGGGACTTGCCGGGTCGGTTCACCCGCCCAGTGTGCCCCAGCCCCCACTCGCCACGCTCAGGACTCCTCGGTCGGCACCTCGGGCAGTTCCGGGGCGTCCTCGGGTACCAGCCACACCACGCCCTGGGGCGGGAGTTGGAGGACGACCGACGCCGGGCGGCCGTGCCAGGCGACGGGCTCGGCCTCCACCGACCCGAGGTTCCCGACCCCCGACCCGCCGTACGCGGCGGCGTCGGTGTTGAGGACCTCGCGCCAGCGGCCGGTGCGCGGCAGGCCCACCCGGTAGTCGTGGTGGGGCGCGCCGGAGAAGTTGGCGACGCACAGCAGCTCCGCGTCGCCGCCGAGGCGCAGGAAGCTGAGCACGTTGCCCGCCGAGTCGTTGGCGTCGATCCAGGAGAAGCCCTCGGGGCGGGTGTCGTCGGCGTAGAGCGCGGGCCGGTCGCGGTAGGCCAGGTTCAGGTCGCGGATCAAGGACTGGATGCCGCGGTGCAGCGGGTTGTCGAGCAGGTCCCAGTCCAGCGACCGCGACTCCGACCACTCCCCCGGCTGCCCGAACTCGCCGCCCATGAACAGCAGCTGCTTGCCGGGGTGCGCCCACATGAACGCCAGCAGCGCGCGCACACCCGCCGCCTTGTTCCAGTCGTCGCCGGGCATGCGGGTCCACAGGGAGCCCTTGCCGTGCACCACCTCGTCGTGCGAGAGGGGCAGCACGAAGTTCTCGCTCCAGGCGTAGACCAACGAGAAGGTGACCTCGTTGTGGTGGTACGAGCGGTGCACGGGGTCGTGGCCAAGGTAGCTGAGCGTGTCGTGCATCCAGCCCATGTTCCACTTGAACCCGAAGCCCAGCCCGCCCAGGTGCGTCGGCCGGGTCACGCCGGGCCACGCGGTGGACTCCTCGGCGATCATCACGGTGCCCGGGTGGTGCTTGTAGACGGTCGCGTTCAGCTCCTGCAGGAACCGCACCGCGTCCAGGTTCTCCCGGCCGCCGTGCTCGTTGGGCAGCCACTCGCCGTCCTTGCGGGAGTAGTCCAGGTAGAGCATCGAGGCGACCGCGTCGACGCGCAGGCCGTCGACGTGGAACTCCTCGATCCAGTACAGCGCGTTGGCGACGAGGAAGTTGCGGACCTCGTTGCGACCGAAGTCGAAGACGTACGTGCCCCAGTCGGGCTGCTCGCCGCGCCGGGGGTCGCCGTGCTCGTAGAGCGGGCTGCCGTCGAAGCGGGCCAGCGCCCAGGAGTCGCGCGGGAAGTGCGCGGGCACCCAGTCGACGATCACGCCGACACCGCGCCGGTGCAGCTCGTCGACGAAGAACCGGAACTCGTCCGGGGTGCCGAACCGCGAGGTGGGCGCGAAGTACGACGTGACCTGGTAGCCCCAGGAACCGCCGAACGGGTGTTCGGCCACCGGCAGCAGCTCGACGTGGGTGAAGCCCTGCTCGGCGACGTACTCACCGAGCTGGTCGGCGAGCTCCCGGTAGCCCAGGCCCTGCCGCCACGAGCCGAGGTGCACCTCGTAGACGCTCATCGGCGCCGAGCTCCACGACGTCGCGTCGCGGCGGGCCAGCCACTCGTCGTCGGACCACCGGTACTCCGAAGTGGACACCACCGACGCGGTCGCGGGCGGCACCTCGGTGGCGAACGCCATCGGGTCGGCCTTCTCGTGCCACGACCCGTCCGCGCCGTGGATGCGGAACTTGTACCGGGTCCCCGGGGTCACCCCCGGGATGAACAGCTCCCACACCCCCGACGAGCCCAGCGAGCGCATCGGGTTCGCGCGCCCGTCCCAGCCGTCGAAGTCGCCGCACACCCGCACGCCGCGCGCCGTCGGCGCCCACACCGCGAACGAGGTGCCCTGCACGACCCCGGCCGGGGTCTCGTACGAGCGCGGGTGTGCGCCCAGCACGTCCCACAGCCGCTCGTGCCTGCCCTCGCGGAACAGGTGCAGGTCCAGCTCGCCCAGGGTGGGCAGCCAGCGGTACGGGTCGTCGACCAGCTCGGGGCCCGCGCCGTAGTCGACCTCCAGCAGGTACTCCGCGGGCGCCACGTCGAGATCGGCGGCGAAGACGCTGTCGGCGACCTCCTCGGCCTCGTGCCGCCGGTCGCCGACGATCACGGCGACGGACTTGGCGTTGGGCCGCAGCGCCCGGACCACCGACCCGCCGGGGGCCGGGTGGACGCCGAGCAGCGAGTGGGGGTCGTGATGGGCACCGGCGATGAGGCGTTCGATCTCGTCAACCAAGGGGAATCAACCCTGCGCTATGTAGGATTCGAGCTGGTCGCGGCTGGCTTCCAGCTGGGAGATGTGGCTCTTGACGACGTCACCGATGCTGACGATGCCGACCAGGTCGCCGCCGTCGAGCACCGGCAGGTGCCGGATGCGCCGTTCGGTCATGGTGGCGGCCAGGCTGTCCACGCTGTCGTCGGGCGCGCACCCCAGCACCGGACTGGTCATGACGTCCGCGACGCGCAGGCCGAGCACCGCGGCGCCGTGCTCGTGCAGGCCCCGGGCCACGTCGCGTTCGGACACGATGCCGACGACCGCACCGCCGTCGACGACCACGAGCGCTCCCACGTTGCGCTCGGCCAGGACAGCGACCAGTTCGTCGACGCCGATCCCCGGTGCCACGGTGGCCACCTCGGAACCCTTGCCGCGCAACACATCCGAAATCCGCATGCCGACACCCCGATCCTGATCCTGGCGGCACCCGGCGAGCGGGCGTTTCTCGATCAGGTTAACCACGAACACGAATACCCGAAACTCGTGTTGCCTAAAAGTCGCAATCAACCCCCGCCTGTCACACGACGGATGGCGGCCAGCGGGATCGCCACCCAATCGGGTCGGTTGCGGTGCTCGTAGGCCACCTCGTACACGGCCTTGTCCAACTCGAAGGCGCGCAGCAGCGCCCCCTCCGCGCGCGGGTCGCCCGCGACACCGGCGTAGCCCTCGCAGAAGGCGGCGCGGTTGCGGTCGGCCCACTCGGCGGCCCGGGTCAGCCGCTGGTGGTCGGGTTCCTCGCCCGCCAGCAGGTGCAACGCGGCGTAGTCGAAGGAGCGCAGCATCCCGGCGACGTCGCGCAGCGCCGACTTGGGCCGGACGCGGTCCTCCGGCGGCGCGGCCGGTTCGCCCTCGAAGTCGATCAGGACCCAGCCCGAGGTGGTGCGCAGGACCTGGCCGAGGTGCAGGTCGCCGTGGATCTGCTGGACGGTCATGCCGGGCAGGCCGCGGGCGGCGTCGAAGGCGGCCCGCAGCCGCTCCTCGTGCTCGCGCAGCTCCGGGACATCGGCCAGCACGGCGTCAAGTCGCCCGTGCATCTGGTCGATCTCGACGGCCACCGCGTCCGCGCCGACCTCTTCGGTGCCGAGCACGGCGGCCAGGTCGGCGTGCACCTGGGCGACGGCGGCGCCGAGCCGGGCGGCCTCGCCCGCGTAGTCGCCGCCGACCTCGCGGGCGTGCAGGTCCTCCTCCGCCAGCAGGTCGCGCACGCTGGCGGTGGCGGTGGCCCAGCCCTCGGCGGCGCCGCCGAGGAAGCGCTGGGCGAAGCCGAGCACGGTGTCGTCGAGCGCGACCGTGGCGACCGGCTCGGCGACCTGCGCGCTGCCCGCCCTGGCCAGCGCCCGGTGCAGGTCGACGTCGCGGTTGGGCCCGGGGGTCGGCCGCCGGTACAACTTGAGGATGTACCGGTCGCCGTACACGACCGAGGAGTTGCTCTGCTCCACGCCGATCGGCCGGGCGCGCAGGCCGGTGGTGAGCCGGATACCCGGCTCGGCGCGCCAGGCGAGCCCGCCGGTGGTCGCGCCCTCGGCGAACAGGTCGAGCAGCCGGGACATCAGCTCGTGGTCCTGGGTGGCGTCGTAGTTCCGCCCACCGATGGCCGAGTGGGCCAGGTGCTCGGTCAGCTCGTCGCGGACCCCGACCAGCACCTGGTAGACCTCGTCGTCGGCGGTGACCAGCAGGTGCCGCAGACCGGGGTCGCCGTCGAACACCGTGCTCGACCGGGTGACCCGCACGTCGGTGATGGCCTGTCCCTTGGCCGCGAACCAGCGCTGCGCGGGCAGCCAGGCCCGCAGGTCCGCCACCGCGAGCTCGTCGAGCGCGCTCGGCCACTCCGCGTGCGGGTTCGCGCTCTGACCGGGGTTCACTGCGATTCGCCCTCCCCCGTGGTCGGCCGGGTGATCTGGAACCAGTAGAAGCCGTGGCCCGGCAGCGTCAGCAGGTACGGCAGCTCGCCGATCGCCGGGAACCGCACCCCGCCGGTCAGCTCGACCGGGACGCAGCCGTCGTGCTCGGACAGGTGCAGCTCGACCGGCTGCGGGAAGCGCGACAGGTTGTTGACGCAGATGACCACGTCGTCGCCGTGGGTGCGCAGGTAGGCCAGCACGCTCGGGTTGGACGAGCCCAGCTCGACGAAGTCGCCGAGGCCGAACGCCGGGTGCTCGGTGCGCACCTGGAGCATGCGCCGGGTCCAGTGCAGCAGCGACGACGTGTTGTTCATCTGCGACTCGACGTTGACCGCCTGGAACCCGTACACCGGGTCGGCGATGGTCGGCAGGTAGAGCCTGCCGGGGTCGCAGCGGGAGAAGCCCGCGTTGCGGTCGGGCGACCACTGCATCGGCGTGCGCACCGCGTCGCGGTCGCCCAGCCAGATGTTGTCGCCCATGCCGATCTCGTCGCCGTAGTAGAGCACCGGGGAGCCGGGCAGGCTCAGCAGCAGGGCGGTGAACAGCTCCTGCTGGTTGCGGTCGTTGTCCAGCAGCGGCGCGAGCCGTCGCCGGATGCCGATGTTCGCCTTCATCCGGGGGTCTTTGGCGTACTCGGCGTACATGTAGTCGCGCTCTTCGTCGGTGACCATCTCCAGCGTCAACTCGTCGTGGTTGCGCAGGAAGATGCCCCACTGGGCGCCCGCCGGGATGGACGGCGTCTGGGCCAGGATCTCCGAGATCGGGAACCGGGACTCGCGGCGCACGGCCATGAAGATGCGCGGCATCAGCGGGAAGTGGAACGCCATGTGGCACTCGTCGCCGCCGATGCCCGCGTCGCCGAAGTACTCGACCACGTCGGCGGGCCACTGGTTCGCCTCGGCCAGCAGCACCCGGCCCGGGTACTCGTCGTCGACGACCTTGCGGCAGCGCTTGAGGAACTCGTGCGTGCGCGGCAGGTTCTCGCAGTTGGTGCCCTCCTCCTCGAAGAGGTAGGGCACGGCGTCGAGCCGGAAGCCGTCGATGCCGATGTCGAGCCAGAAGCGCAGGACGTCGAGCATCGCCTCCTGCACGTCCGGGTTCTCGTAGTTGAGGTCCGGCTGGTGGGAGAAGAAGCGGTGCCAGTAGAACTGGCCGCGCACCGGGTCGTAGGTCCAGTTCGACGTCTCGGTGTCGACGAAGATGATCCGCGCGTCGGCGTAGCGGTCGTCGGTGTCGGACCAGACGTAGTAGTCGCCGTAGGGGCCGTCCGGGTGCTGGCGGGACTCCTGGAACCACGGGTGCGCGTCGGAGGTGTGGTTGAGCACCAGGTCGGTGATCACCCGGATGCCGCGCTTGTGCGCCTGGTCGAGCAGGTAGCCGAAGTCGTCGACGGTGCCGAACTCGGGCAGGACCGCGCGGAAGTCGCTGATGTCGTAGCCGCCGTCGCGCAGCGGGGAGGCGTAGAACGGCGGCAGCCACAGGCAGTCGATGCCGAGCCACTGCAGGTAGTCCAGCTTGTCGGCGAGGCCGCGCAGGTCGCCGGTGCCGTTGCCGTCGGAGTCGTTGAACGCCCGGACGAGCACCTCGTAGAAGACCGCGCTCTTGTACCAGCGCGGGTCCGGCGGTGCCGACCGGGCGTGGTGGAAGTCCCCGGCCTGCGGTTCGGTCAGGTGACCATCCGCGGTCACCGCCTCACCGGTGTGCGGAATGCCCGCCAACCCCAACGCGGCGTCGGGGGCGGTGGAGGTGTCCTGAACCGTCATGCTCGTCGCCCTGTCCGTCTGGCCCAGTCCGGCCGTCGTCCTTGTCGGTGCGCGTACCTGCTCGCCGGGGGCCGTCGGTCCACCCCGGACCGCGCCGCGGTCAACCCACACGATGTCCGATGTGCACAGTTCCCGCTCTCGGACCCCGGTGGGCGCTACCCAGAGGGATACCACCCCGGGAGGGATCCCACCCACCGAAGTTGATCACGATCGGGGCTCACCGTCGAATGTGGACGATGTGGGCCACCGAGGTCCACGGGTCGATGCGGATGTAGTTGGCCCGTCCCCACCGCCAGGTCTGCCCGGACACCTCGTCGTGCGCGGCGTGCGCGGTGTCGGGGTCGAGGCCGAGCGCGGCCAGGTCCAGCCAGAGCGTGCCCTCCTGGGGCGCGTTCGGGTCCAGCGTCACCACGGTCACGACCGTGTCGCCGGTGGCCGGGTCGGTCTTGGAGTAGGCCAGCAGCGCGTCGTTGTCCACGTGGTGGAAGCGCAGCGTGCGCAGCTGCTGCAGCGCCGGGTGGGCGCGGCGGATCGCGTTGAGCCGGGTCAGCCACGGTTGCAGCGAGCGGCCCTGGGCCAGCGCGCCCGCGTAGTCGCGCGGGCGCAGCTCGTACTTCTCCGAGTCCAGGTACTCCTCGCTGCCGGGGCGCACCGGCTCGTGCTCGTAGAGCTCGAAGCCGGAGTACACGCCCCAGGTCGGGGCGAGGGTCGCGGCCAGCGCGGCGCGGATGGCGAACATGCCCGGGCCGCCGGTCTGCAGCGATTCGTGCAGGATGTCCGGGGTGTTGACGAACAGGTTGGGCCGCGCCTCGTGCGCGTGCTCGACCAGCTCCACGCCGAACTCGGTGATCTCCTGCTTGGCCGTGCGCCAGGTGAAGTACGTGTACGACTGGGTGAACCCGAGCTTGGCCAGGCCGTAGAGCCGGGCCGGTCGGGTGAACGCCTCGGACAGGAACAGCACGTCCGGGGCGACCGCCTTGACCTGGCGGATGGTCCACTCCCAGAAGTCCGGCGGCTTGGTGTGCGGGTTGTCCACCCGGAACACCTTCACCCCGCGGTCGACCCAGAACAGCAGGATCCGCAGCACCTCGCCGTAGATGCCCTCGGGGTCGTTGTCGAAGTTGAGCGGGTAGATGTCCTGGTACTTCTTGGGCGGGTTCTCCGCGTACGCGATGGTCCCGTCGGGGCGGGTGGTGAACCAGTCCGGGTGCTTGATCACCCACGGGTGGTCGGGGGCGCACTGGAGCGCGAAGTCCAGCGCCACCTCCATGTCGAGTTCGCGGGCGCGGGCCACGAAGGCGTCGAAGTCGGCGAACGTACCCAACCGCGGGTGGATCGCGTCGTGGCCGCCGTCGGAGGAGCCGATGGCCCACGGGGAGCCGACGTCACCCGGCTTCGAGTCGACGTTGTTGTTCGGTCCCTTGCGGTTCACCTCGCCGATCGGGTGGATCGGCGGCAGGTAGACGATGTCGAAGCCCATGGCCGCGACCCGGTCGAGCTCCTTGGTCGCGGTCTTGAAGGTGCCGTGCACCGGCTTGCCCTCGGTGTCGAGGCCGCCGGTGGACCGCGGGAACAGCTCGTACCAGGAGCCGTAGAGCGCCGTCTTGCGGTCGACCCAGATCTGCGCGGTCTTGCCCTTGGTGACCAGTTCGCGGACCGGGTGCTCGGTCATCACCCGGCGGGCGGCCTCGGAGAGCGCCTCGGCGATGCGCGCGGGCAGCGGCGTGGTCTCGTCGCGCAGCGCGCGGGCGGCGGAGAGCAGCAGCTTGCGGTCCGCGCTGCGGTCGGGGCGGCGGCCGACGCGCTCCAGCAGCCGGGCGCCGACCTCGAGGTCGTTGGCCAGTTCGTCGGCCTGCTGCCCGGCGGCGACCTTCACCTCGACGGTGTGCGTCCAGGTGGCCCAGGGGTCGCTCCACGCGTCGACGCGGAAGGTCCACAGGCCCTCCGCGTCGGGCACGATGGCCGCGGCCCACCGGTCGGTGCCCGCGCCCTCGTGCCGCATGCGGGTGCGGCGGGCCTTGCCGTCCTTCGGGCCGCGCCAGCTCACGGTGGCCGCCACCGCGTCGTGGCCTTCTCTCCACACCGTCGCCTCGATGGGGACGTGTTCGCCCACAACGGCTTTGGCGGGGTACCGACCGCAGGACACGATCGGGGAGACGTCGTCGATGCCCAGCCGACCGCTCACCGGTACGGCTCCTTCCCGTCGCCTTCGGGTTAGCGCACTGATCAGCCCCCAGTGTGCCCTGTGCGACCGCGCCGGACATCACGTAACCCACCCGCGTCCCACCGCACGAGCACCCCGTTAGAGTGACCTTTTCAGGGTGTACCCGTTCCGGGCCGCGCGGAATCCCTCATTCGGCGGCCGTGCAAGCAGTACAACCGTTCGGGTGGGCCGGGTCGCGGGGCGAACGGTCCAGAATGGCCGATCGGGGCCCGCGACGGGCTCGATCGCGGTCGGCGACATTCCGACGAGTTGCGCATCACCGGCACCCGGTTTGATCAGCGGTTTCGGCGCGCGCGGCGCGCTCACGGAGGGTGTCGCGGCCCGGCACGGCTTGCTCGATCCAGGCTGGCCGCTAGGGTCGGAAGCCGTGAAAGCCGTGCGTCGATTCACCGTCCGTGCCGGGCTCCCCGAGCCGCTCGCCGATCTGGGCGTCCTCGCCACCAACCTGCGGTGGACCTGGCACCCGCCGACCCAGGACCTGTTCGCCAGCGTGGACCCGGAGATCTTCGACCACGAGGGCGGCGACCCGCTGCGGTTGCTCGCGCGGGTGCCCGGGGAGCGCCTGGAGCAGTTGGCCACCGATCCGGACTTCCTCGCCAGGGTCCGCGCGGTGTCCGACGACCTGCGCGCCTACCTCACCGAGCCGCGGTGGTACCAACGCCAAGGTGACGGCGGGGGGAACGGCACGCGGCTGCCGGGTTCCATCGCCTACTTCTCCATGGAGTTCGGCGTCACCGAGGCGCTGCCCAACTACTCCGGCGGCCTCGGCGTGCTGGCGGGCGACCACCTGAAGGCGGCGTCGGACCAGGGCGTGCCGCTGATCGGCGTCGGCCTGCTCTACCGGTCGGGCTACTTCCGCCAGTCGCTGTCCCTCGACGGCTGGCAGGTCGAGCACTACCCGGTCGTGGACCCGGACGGGCTCCCGCTGGTGCCGCTGACCGAGCCGTCCGGCGCGCCGATCCTGGTGCACGTGGCGATGCCGGGCGGGCGGGTGCTGCGCGCGCGGATCTGGAAGGCGCAGGTGGGCCGCGTCCCGCTGCTGCTGCTGGACTCCGACATCGAGGAGAACGCCGAGGACCTGCGCGGCGTGACCGACCGCCTTTACGGCGGCGACCAGGACCACCGCATCCGGCAGGAGATCCTCGCCGGTGTCGGCGGCGTGCGCGCGGTGCGCACGTACTGCGAGCTGACCGGCGTGCCGCAGCCCGAGGTGTTCCACACCAACGAGGGCCACGCGGGTTTCCTGGGCCTGGAACGGTTGCGGGAGCTGGTGTCCGGGCAGGGCCTCGACTTCGACCAAGCGCTATCGGCGGTGCGGGCGGGGACGGTGTTCACCACCCACACGCCGGTGCCCGCGGGCATCGACCGGTTCCCGGTCGACCTGGTGCAGCACTACTTCGGCGACGGCACGCTGCTGCCGGGCATCGACCTGCGCCGCATCCTGGCCCTGGGGGCCGAGGAGAACGCGGGCATGTTCAACATGGCGCACATGGGTCTGCGCCTGGCCCAGCGCGCCAACGGCGTCTCGCAGCTGCACGGCGCGGTGAGCCGGGAGATGTTCGGCGGCCTGTGGCCGGGCTTCGACACCGACGAGGTCCCGATCACGTCGGTCACCAACGGCGTGCACGGCCCGACCTGGGCGGCCCGCGAGATCACCGCCGTCATCGGCGACCCGCAGGACGACGGCTACGAGTCGTTCGACGAGTCGGTCACCGACGCGCGGCTGTGGGAGCTGCGCTGCGGGCTGCGCGCGCGGCTGGTGGACGAGGTCCGCCGCCGGGTGCGCGCGGCCTGGTTGCAGCGCGGCGCGTCGGCGCTGGAGCTCAACTGGACGGATTCCGTTTTCGACCCGGACGTCCTGACCGTCGGCTTCGCCCGCCGCGTCCCGACCTACAAGCGCCTGACCCTGATGCTGCGCGACGCCGACCGCCTGCGGCACCTGCTGCTGCACCCGGACCGCCCGGTGCAGCTGGTGGTGGCGGGCAAGTCCCACCCGGCGGACGACGGCGGCAAGGCGCTGATCCAGCAGATCGTCCGGTTCGCCGACGACGCGGGTGTCCGCCACCGCATCGTCTTCCTCCCGGACTACGACATGTCGATGGCCCGCTACCTGTACTGGGGCTGCGACGTCTGGCTGAACAACCCCATGCGCCCCCTGGAGGCCTGCGGCACCTCGGGCATGAAGGCGGCCCTCAACGGCGGCCTGAACCTCTCCATCCGCGACGGCTGGTGGGACGAGTTCTACGACGGCAGCAACGGCTGGGCCATCCCCACCGCGGACGGCGTCACCGACCCGGTCCGCCGCGACGACCTGGAGGCGGCGGCCCTGTACGAGCTGCTGGGCTCGCAGGTGGCGCCGCTGTACTACGACCGCGACGGCAGCGGCGTCCCCGCCAGGTGGATGGCCATGGTCCGGCACACCCTCGCGTCCCTGGGCCCCAAGGTCCAGGCGTCGCGCATGGTCGGCGAGTACGTGCAGAACGCCTACGCCCCGGCCGCCACCGCGGGCGCGCTGGCCCAGTCCGATGACTTCCGGGTCGCCAAGGACCTCGCCGCCTACCGCCTCCGGCTGAGCGGTTCGTGGCCGCACATCCGCGTCATCGACTGCGAACTGCACCTGGAGGACGGCCACACCCCGGTGATCGGCGACCGCGTCCCGGTCCGCGCCCGCGTGGACCTGGCGGGGTTGGACCCGGCGGACGTGGAGGTCCAAGCGGTGGTCGGCCGAGTCGGCGACACGGACGAACTGACAGACGTGGTCACCGGCACCATGCACCACAACGGCGACGGCTACTACGCGACCGAATTGACGTTGCCACACGCGGGTTCCCTCGGCGTGACGGCCCGGGTCCTGCCCAAGCACGGACTGCTGGCCACACCGGCGGAACTGGGCAAGGTCGTCCTCGCCTGATCTCCTGCTCTGTTTACCGGCCGCGCGGCTAACCCCGCGCGGCCTTTTCTTTCTCAGCTCCAGCTGAACCCCGCCTCACCACACAACTTCCGCAGGACCCCAACCTCACCCAACGCAACACGCCCTTTCCCGCCCTCACTTCCTTCGCCAACCACCCCCGCCCGCAGCCGCCACAAAGCCCAGCCCTCAGAACGAAACGCGCCTCCAGCACATCACTCAGACCGTTCCGCCCCCTCCCAGCAACCCGAAGAAACCACCGCAAGATCCCAGCCCCCGCGCAACGCGACATGCTCCCACCACATCACTCAAGCCGTTCCGGCTTCTCCCCAGCCACCCCGAAACCGCCACCCGAACCCAGTCGCACCCAACCGCGACGCGCGCCCACCACACCGTTCCAACCATTTCGACTTCTTCCCAGCCACCCCAGAAACCGCCGCTGGAGCCCAGCCCCCACCCAACACAACGCGCCCCCATCACACCGGAGCAGCGTCGCCCCCTACCCAGCCACCCCGAAACCGCCGCAGGATCCCAGCCCAACGCGCCCCTGCCACACGCCTCGATTGGGTGGACTTGCTTTGCGTGGGGGACGAGCCTGCCAAGCTCTCCCGCGGGTGGGGTGGGCTTGCCCATCCCACCCGCTCTTCCCCACCGCAGGCTCGTAGGGGCCCCGCGCAAAGCAAGTTCACCCAATCGAGGCCGCGCATCTTTTCCGCGAACAGCCGGACCGATCAACCCAGCCACGACCCCAACCGGCACCCCGCAGCACAAAGATGATCAACGCACGCCTCCGGCCCCCACTATCAACCCTAGCGATGAGGACCGACAATTCGGGAAGAGGGACTGTTTCAAAATCGGTGTTTCCGGCCCGACACGCCGGGCCGAAGGTCCGGCGGGATGGGCACTGTGAGTGATGACATCCGATGTTGTGAGT
>NZ_PTIX01000034.1 GCF_002934265.1 Actinokineospora auranticolor | reverse complement strand
CTGTTGCTGGGCGGGTGTGTGAGGTGGGTGTCGGATCCGGTGCCGTGACCTCGGAACGACATCGTCGGCCTGGAGGTCTCGCACGTTCTCGAGGGTCGGGATGCCGGCGCCTGGCTTGGCGACGAGGGCTGCGTCGGCGGCGGAGTCCTGACCCCTATCAGAAGACCCGGAGACCGGGAGCGACCCGACCGGGAACGGGAGTTCAACCGGCACCACGACTGCACCCGTGTCGTGGTCGAACGCGCCGTCGCCCAACACGAAACCCGGCGCGTTCCCCACACCGACCACCGGCGCCCCATCGACACCTTCGCCGACACCAGTTCCGCGGTCATCGGCCTCTACTTCTCCGCCGCTGAATAACCCTCTGTGGACTGCTCGACGGGCGACCAGCGGCATCCCGATCGGCCGCCCCGCTCGCCGTCGCGATCCGGCGATGATCAACCCGACGCCTCCGGCCCCCACTATCCATTCTAGCGGCGAGGGCCGACAAAACCTGGTGGAGATGATCAAGCCTGTGGACGACTTGCCGGGGGTAGCCGGGGGTGGGATGGTGCCTGGGAGGAGCCGTGTCGGTGACCGTCCCTAGTGGACTACTCGGTCGTGCGCCAGGCGTTGTCGTAGCGTTCTTGGCGTAGGCGGTCGCGGTCGGCTGTGCGGGCTTTTCGCGCCTCCGCCGCCGCGCCGTGGGGGTGGCCGTAGCGGGTCATTCGGTACTCGGTGCTCTCGATTGCGTACGACAGCATGAAGTACACGCCGACGACCAAGCCCAGGGCGCCGCAGGCCAGGGCTAGGCCCACGGGGGCGTCCAAGCCCAGGAGTAGGCCCAGGGTGATCGCGGTGGTCAGGAGGACCATGCGGAGGAGGGTGCGTAGGGCGAACCAGGCCAGCCAAGACGGGCGGGCGGCGTCGGCTAGGACCCAGGCGTGGTAGGACATGGGGACGCGGCCGCCCAAGAGGTACCAGGCGCGGAGGTGGAGGGGTGGCTTGGTCACGGCTGTCCCTTCTTCTGGTCCGCGGCGGCGATCACCCGGGTCAGCGACTCGTGGAGGCGGCGGAGTTCGTCTAGGTCCATGCCCAGTTTGGCGACCACGGCGGGCGGGATCTGCAAGGCCTGCTCGCGCAGCGCGGCGCCCTCGGGGGTCAGGGTGACGGCCAACTGGCGTTCGTCCGCCTCCGACCGGGCGCGCCGGAGGTAGCCGATGGACTCCAGGCGCTTGAGCAAGGGGGAGAGGGTGCCGGGGTCGAGCACCAGCATCGCGCTCAACTCCTTCACCGACAGCGGGGTCCGGCCCCACAGCGCGAGCATCACCAGGTACTGCGGGTGCGTCAGCCCCATCGGCTCCAGCAGCGGCCGGTAGATCCCGATCACCGACCGGGACGCGATGGAGAGCGCGAAGCAGACCTGCCGCTCCAGCGCCAGGGGGTCCTCTTCGATACTTGGTGTGCTAATCATTTGTACCCCATGTTAGCCGGGGTGCGGTCCGGGACCAAGGTGGGCCGGGGCACAAAAAATGGGGCGGCCCCGAAGGGCCGCCCCACCGCGAGCGCGGGAGGTCAGATCTTGCCGAGGACCTCGTCCAGCTTGTCCAGCACGCGCGTGGCGTCGCCGTAGTCGATGATGTTGTACTCGCCGTCGTAGACCTTGCCCGCCTTGACGGCGTTGAGCGAGGTGTAGAGCGGGTTCTGCTTGAGCTTGTCGCCCGCGCCCGGGGCGGTGACCGGCGGGCCGAGGTCGTCGAAGAGCAGCACGTCGGCGCCGTTGAGCTGGTTGAGCTGCTCGATCGAGAACTGCGCCACGTTGCCGTCGGCGACCTTCGTGGTGGCCTCGTCGAAGGTGATGCCCAGGTCGGCCAGGGCGGTGGACGGGCCGCCGACCTTGTCGTAGAGGTACCAGCCGGAGCCGTCGTAGGTGCCCAGCGTGGCCCACTTCTTGCCGGCGATCTTGTCCTTGTGCTTGTCCTTGAGCTCGGTCACCCGCGCCTGGTACTTCTGCTCCAGCTCGGCGACCTGGTCGGCCTTGCCGATCGCCTCGGCCACGGCCTTGACCTGCGGCTTCCAGCCCGGCTGGTCGCCGACGGCCGGGATCAGCACGGTCGGGTACCGGTCCTTGAGCTTGGCGTACTCCGCCTCCTGGTAGTCCCCGGCCAGGATCAGGTCCGGGTCCAGTTCGGCGATCTTGTCGTAGTTGACCTCACCGGCGTCGTTGCCGATGATCGTCAGCTGCTTGAACGGCTCGCCGTCCTTGGCCGCGGTCAGGTCGATCGCGCCCGCGAGGTTCGCCTTGAGGTCGAGCAGGATGTACGGGATCTGGAAGTCGATCGCGACGATCTTCTTGGGCTCACCGGGGACCTCGACCGGCCCCTTCGGCGTCTGCACCGTCCGCTTGGCGGGCGCCGCCGCGGGCGCGCCGGACTGGCCGCCGGGGGTCGACGCGGCGTCGCCGGACGACCCGCACGCGGCGGCGCCGAAGGCGAGCACCGCCGCCGTGGCGAGCGCGGCGAGCCTGCCGACCGGGTGGGCTGTCGCTCTCATGTGGCTACTCCAAGTGAATTCTTGCTTCGCCCAGTCGGGCGAACATGACGCGAAGGTTAGGTGAGGCTATCCTATTTTGACAACGCGTCTGCCATCACAAGAGAGGCACGGCAACCATGACCGCATACCGCGCGACAGTCCTGCGCACCGCCGCGGTCACCCCGCTCATGCTGCGGGTGACCCTGGGCGGCGAAGCGCTGCGCGACTACTCCGGCAGCGGTCTGCCCGATGAGTCCTGCCGGGTGGTGTTCGGTCCGGACGTGACCCGAAACTACACGATCCGCCGCCGCGACCCGGTGCGCGCGGAGATCGATATCGACTTCGTCCTGCACGAAGGCGGCGTGGCCGCGCCGTGGGCGCGAGCCGCGCGCCCCGGCGACGAGATCACCATCAGCGGTTCCCCGGCGGGCAAGTACATCGCCGCGCCGGACGTCCCCTGGCGACTGCTCGCGGGCGACGCGACCGCGCTGCCCGCGATCGGCCGGATCGTCGAGGAACTCCCGGCGGGCGCGCGGGCGCACGTGGTGTGCGTTGTGGACAATCCCGATGAGCGTCAGGAACAACTCGCCACCCAGGGTGACGTGACCTACGAATGGGTGTACGCGGACGCGCGTGAGGCAGGTGACGCGTTGCGCCGCTTGGTCGTCGACCGCACCCTCCCGGAAGGGCCCGGCTACACCTGGGTCGCGGGCGAGGCCTCGGCCACCCGCGACATCCGCCGCCACTTCCGCTTCACCCTCGGCCACACCGCCGACCGCTACGACACCATCGGCTACTGGCGCCTCGACGCGGAGCGCTGGGAGAAGCGCTACCGCGAGGTCGCCGCGCTCATCGACCCCAAGATCGAGGCCGCCGACTCGCTACCGGACGACGAGCTGTACTTCGACGCCGTGGACGAGATCTACGCGGAGGTCGGCCTGTGAGCCGCCTGCGCGCCGAGGACCTGACCCTCGCCTACGACAACCGCGTCGTCGCCGAAGACCTCGGTGTGGCCGTCCCGGACGGCTCGTTCACCGTGATCGTCGGCCCCAACGCGTGCGGGAAGTCCACGCTGCTCAAGGCGTTCGCCCGGGTGCTGCGCCCGACCAAGGGCGCCGTCTACCTCGACGGCGGGGTCATCGCCTCCTACCGCTCCAAGGAGGTCGCGCGCAGGCTCGGGCTGCTGCCGCAGACCTCCATCGCGCCCAGCGGGATCACCGTCGGCGACCTCGTCGCCCGCGGCCGGTACCCGCACCAGGGCCTGCTGCGCCAGTGGTCGGCCGACGACGAGGCCGTGGTCACCGAGGTCATGGGCCGCACCGGGGTCGCGGACCTGGCGGGCAGGCTGGTCGACGAGCTCTCCGGCGGCCAGCGGCAGCGGGTGTGGCTGGCCATGGTGCTGGCCCAGCGCACCGAGCTGCTGCTGCTCGACGAGCCGACGACGTTCCTCGACATCGCCCACCAGGTCGAGGTGCTGGACCTGTGCGCGGAGCTGCACGAGCGCGACGGGTACACCCTCGTGGCGGTGTTGCACGACCTCAACCAGGCCTGCCGCTACGCCACGCACATGATCGCGCTGCGGCCGGGTGGCGTGATCGCCGCGCAGGGCCACCCGGGGGACATCGTCACCGCCGAGCTGGTCGAGGACGTGTTCGGCCTGCGCTGCCGGATCGTGCCGGACCCGGAAACCGGGACGCCCATGGTGGTCCCGCTCGCCCGGGTCGTCAACCGCGCCGATCAGCCGGTGTCCACCTAGGACGCTTAACCGATCACGGGCGGAATGGGAAGGGGACGAATGACACACCCGCGCCCGAAAAAGGTAAGTTAGGCTAACCTAAATGACGCTCGCAAGAGCGGCACGGGGTTTCGTCCGCGTACCACCGCGCGTGGGAGTCAGCCGTCGGGGAGCATCCGGATGGCCAGGTTTGCCGGCAGGGTCGCCCTGGTGACCGGGGCGGGGCAGGGCATCGGCGCCGCCGTGGTCGCCGCGCTCGCGGGGGAGGGCGCCGCGGTCGCCGCCGTCGACCTCGACCAGGTCCGGGTCGAGGCCGTGGCCGCCGAGCACCGGGCCCAGCGCAGGCAGGTCAGCGCCTTCCCGGCCGACGTCTCCTACTCCGCCGCCGTCGACCAGGTCGTCGAACGGGTCGAGGACGAACTGGGACCGATCGACGTCCTGGTCAACGTCGCGGGCGTCCTGCGCCCGGGTGCGGTCGTGAAGTCCACCAACGAGGACTGGTTGTCCACCTTCGCCGTCAACTCCGACGGTGTCTTCTTCACCTCCCGTGCCGTGGCCCGCCGCATGGTCCCCCGGGCCGCGGGCGTGATCGTCACCGTGGGCTCCAACGCGGTCGGCGTGCCGCGCGTGGAGATGGCCGCCTACGCCGCCTCCAAGGCCGCCGCCACCATGTTCACCCGCTGCCTCGGCCTGGAACTGGCCGAGCACGGCATCCGCTGCAACGTCGTCTCCCCGGGCTCCACCGACACCGCCATGCAGCGCGCGCTGTGGACCGGCGAGGGCGCGCGCCGGGTCATCGAGGGCTCCCCGGAGAGCTACCGGGTGGGCATCCCGCTCGGCCGCGTCGCCGACGCCGCCGACATCGCCGACGCGGTGCTGTTCCTCGCCTCCGACCAGGCGCGGCACATCACCATGCAGAACCTGTACGTCGACGGCGGCGCCACCCTGGTCGGCTGACCGCCGCCGATCGCCGCCCGAATCCCGCCCCGAGACCCGGAACGAACGGAGCAGCCTGTGCCTGTCCTGGGAGCACTCCCCGCCGAGGCCCCGTCGGCCGACCTGCCCGCCGACTACCGCGAGGGCGCGTTCCTGTTCACCTCACCGGCCGGGGTGCTGCTCGCCGAGGGGGAGCGCGCCGTGCTCACCTCGCCCGCCGAGGTGCCCGCGGCGCTGTGCGACAGCGAGGCCGAGATCGTCGTCGGCGCCGTGCCGTTCGACCCGGCCGCGCCGAGCAGGCTCGTGGTGCCCGAGACCGTGCGCCGCGGCGGGCCGCTACCGGCCGTGCCGCGCCCGCGCCCGGCCGTGGCGGCGCGCTGGCTGGCCCAGCACACCGACGCCGAGGCCTACCGCGCCGGCGTGCGGCGGGCGTTGGAGCTGTTCGATTCCGGGGACCTGCGCAAGGTCGTGCTCGCCCGCAGGCTCGACCTGGTGGCCGCCGAGCCGATCGCGGTCCGCGACCTGGTCCGCGCGCTGGCCGCGCGCGACCCGCGCGGGCACACCTTCGCCGTCGACCTCGGCGACCGCACGCTCCTGGGCACCAGCCCCGAACTGCTGGTCCGCCGCTCCGGTCGGCTCGTGCTGTCCAACCCGCTGGCCGGTTCGCGGCCGCGCTCCGACGACCCCGTGCACGACGGCCGCAACGCCACGGCGCTGCTGGGCTCTGCCAAGGACCGGCGCGAGCACCGGGTCGTGGTGGCCGCCGTCGCCGACGCGCTGGCCCCGTTCTGCCGCGAGCTGACCGTGCCCGACGAGCCGGAACTGCTGCCCACGCGCACGATGTGGCACCTGTCGACCCGGGTTTCCGGCGTGTTGGCCGACCCGGACACGTCCGCGCTTGACCTGGCCGCCGCGCTGCACCCGACCCCGGCCGTGTGCGGCACGCCGACGGCGGACGCGCGGCGGGTCATCGGCGCGCTGGAGCCCTTCGACCGCGGCTTCTACACCGGTGTGGTCGGCTGGTCCGACGCGACCGGCGACGGCGAGTGGATCATCGCCCTGCGCTGCGGCGAGGCCCGCGGCGCCACGCTGCGGCTGTTCGCGGGCGCGGGCCTGGTCCCCGGCTCCGACCCGGACGAGGAACTGGCCGAGACCGGCGCCAAGCTGCGCACCTTCCTCGACGCGCTGGGCGTGGAGGAGTCGGCGTGAGCGTGCCGTTCCCCGAGGAGTTCGCCCGCCGCTACCGGGAACTCGGGTACTGGACCGGCGAGACCTTCGGCTCGTTCCTGGCCGACCGCGCGGCCCGGTACGCGGACTCCGTCGCGGTGGTGGATGACCGGCACCGGTGGACGTACCGGGAGTTGGACGAGCGCGCTTCCCTCATGGCACAAGGGTTTCGCGATCGCGGCATCGCGCCAGGGGAACGGGTCGTCGTGCAGCTGCCGAATGTGGCGGAGTTCGTGTCCGTCGTGTTCGGACTGTTCCGCGCGGGTGCGGTACCGGTGTTCGCGTTGCCGCCGCACCGGTTCGCCGAGGTTTCCTACTTCTGCCGGCACTCTGCGGCCGTCGCGTACGTCATCGCGGACAAGGCGGCCGGGTTCGACTACCGCGTGCTCGCCGACGAGGTCCGTGCCGCGGCACCGACTGTGCGGGAAGTGTTCGTGCTGGGCGACCCCGGCGCGCACACCTCGCTGGAGGACGTACCCGCCGCACCTCCAGGCGAGTTCCCCGAGGTCGACCCGGGTGGGTTGGCGTTCTTGCAGTTGTCCGGCGGCAGCACGGGTGTGCCGAAGCTGATCCCCCGGACGCACGACGACTACCTCTACAGCGTCCGGGAGAGCGCGGACATCTGCGGCCTCGGCCCGGACTCGGTCTACCTGGTGGCGCTGCCCGTCGCGCACAACTTCCCGATGAGCTCGGCGGGCATCCTGGGCGCCTTCCACGCCGGGGCCCGGATCGTGCTCGCGCCCGCGCCCAGCCCGGATGTGGTGTTCCCGCTGATCGAGCGGGAGGGCGTGACGATCACCGGCGTCGTGCCGCCGATCGCGTTGGTGTGGCTGGATTCCGCGCCCAAGCGGTCGGAGGACCTGTCGAGCCTGCGGTTGCTCCAGGTCGGCGGCGCGAAGTTCGCCGAGGAGTCGGCTCGGCGGGTGCGGCCCGAGTTGGGCTGCGGGTTGCAGCAGGTGTTCGGGATGGCCGAGGGACTGGTCAACTACACCCGGTTCGACGACGACGAGGACACGGTCGCGATCTCCCAGGGGCGGCCGATCTCCCCGGACGACGAACTGCTCGTGGTCGACGCCGACGACAACCCCGTGCCCGAGGGCGAGATCGGGCACCTGCTGACGCGCGGACCGTACACGATCCGCGGGTACTACCGCGCGGAGGAGCACAACGCGCAGGCGTTCACCCCCGATGGCTTCTACCGCACCGGTGACCTCGTGCGGCTGCTGCCGTCCGGGCACGTCGTGGTCGAGGGGCGCGCGAAGGACCAGATCAACCGGGGCGGGGAGAAGGTGGCCGCCGAGGAGGTGGAGAACCACCTCCTCGCGCACCCGGGCGTGCACGACGCGGCCGTGGTCGCCGTGCCGGACGCGTTCCTGGGGGAGCGGACGTGCGCCTTCGTCGTGACGGTCGGCGACCAACCCCCGACCGGCCCGCAGCTGCGCGCTTTCCTGCGCGGGCGCGGCCTGGCCGCGTACAAGATCCCCGACCGGGTGGAGTTCGTGCCCGAGTTCCCCCACACCGGCGTCGGCAAAACCAGCCGCCGGGACCTGCGCGCGGCCTTCACCGCGCGCTTAGCAGCTGAGCGGAAAGGCTGAGCCATGGGGCTGCCGACGATCGCGCCGTACCCGATGCCCGCGGAATCCGAGCTGCCGAAGAACCGGGTCGAGTGGGTGCCCGACCCCGACCGCGCGGTGCTGCTGGTGCACGACATGCAGAACCACTTCCTCCGCGCCTTCGACACCACGGCGTCCCCGGTCGTGGACCTGGTGCTCAACATCGCCGCCCTGCGCGAGGTGTGCCGGATGCTGGGGGTGCCGGTGGTGTTCTCCGCGCAGCCCGGCGGGCAGCGACCGGACGAGCGCGGGCTGCAACTGGACATGTGGGGCAACGGCATCGGCCAGGACCCGGCGGACGCCGAGATCGTCGCGGGCCTGGCCCCGGGCGGCAGCGACATCCTGATGACGAAGTGGCGCTACAACGCCTTCCACCGCACGGAACTGGCGGACGTGATGGCGGAACACCGACGCGACCAGCTGATCGTCACCGGCATCTACGCCCACATCGGCTGCCTGATGACCACCGCGGACGCGTTCATGCGGGACGTGCAGGCGTTCCTGGTCGCCGACGCGGTCGCCGACTTCTCCGCCGAGGACCACGCCATGGCCCTGCGCTACGCCGCCACCCGGTGCGGCACCACCGTCACCACGACCCGCTTGATCGAACAGCTCACCGGAGGCCGCAAGTGACCACAACGGACCAGGTCCGCGCCCAGATCGCGGAGCTGCTGGAGATCCCGGCGAGCGAGATCGCCGACGACGACAACCTCCTCGACCACGGCCTCGACTCGATCCGCGTCATGACCCTGATCGAGACCTGGCGCGACCACGGCACCGAACTCGCCTTCGCCGACCTGGCCGAAACCCCCACCGTCACCGCCTGGACCACCCTCCTCCAGCGGTAACCGCTTGTCGTGAGTGGACGGGTCGAGCACCATATCCCGGTATGTCCGTGCCTACCCCGCTCCAGGTCGCTGCGTGGCTCCGGCTCCGCATGATCCGGTCTGAGTCGATTCCGATGGCGGCTGCCCACTGGCTGGTCGACGGCCACGACGGGGAAGCCCTGCGCGCACTGGCCGGGCTCGGCGCGCACGACTTCTACGAGATCGGCGAGGTGCTCACCGACGCGCTCGCCGAGTGCGGAGTGTCCGTTCCGGACTCCGACGACGAGGCGCTGCACGTGGAGTACCTGCGGATCGCGATCGCGTTCCAGCGCGGGGAGCTGACGGTGGCCGAGGTGGTGGGCGGGGTCCGTGAAGCCAACTGGGCCACCTACGAGGGCGGGGACCTGCTCATGACCGCCATCCACCACGACAGCCTGCTCTGGCACGCGGTGTGGGAACCGACCGAGGAGTACAAGGCCGACCTGGTGCGGACGGCGTGCGCGGAGGAACTCGCCTACACCTGGGAGCCGGTCGACGCCGAGGGGCCGGTCGATACCGAGGAATCGGTCGACGTGGACGAGCCCGCGCCCGCCCGTGGCGCGCCAGGGTGGTTCGCCGCGTTCCGCCGCCGCTGGGGGAGGCGGTAATTCGAGTGTCCCGGCCGTGCGGGCTGGGGCATCATCGCCGGTATGGGAGTGCCGAGTCCGCAAGAGGTCGCCGCGTGGGTTCGGCTTGAGCTGCTGAGCACCGAGACCTTGCCGATGACGGCCGCGCACTGGCTCGTCGACGGCTACGACGGCGAGGCGCTGCGGACCTTGGCGGGGTTGGGCACCCGCGACCTCCACGACATCCGCGAGGTGCTCCCCGCTGCCCTGGCCGACTGCGGTGTGTCCATTCCGGAGTCGGTGACCGAGGCCGCGCACCTGGACTTCGTCCGCATCGCGCGGGCTTTCCAGGCGGGGGAGTTCAGCGTTGCCGCGGTGCTGAGCCAGGTCGTCCCGGTGACCGACTTCTGCGGGGATCCGGGCCACCCACTCCGCGGCCTGCCCATGTCGCGACTCGACGAGTACACCTACGGCTATTGGGGCGAGGCCTGGGAACCGACCGAGGCCGAGTTGGCCGCGGCGGTGCGCGAGGCGTGCGCCGAGGAACTCGCGCTGGACTATCCGCGCGGTGTGGGGGAGTGAGTGGTCGTGCGCGAACGGGAGTTCGTCCCGCTGCCCACCGAGGTCGCGGGGTGGGTGGGAATGGGGGCCGTGGCGCCCGAGGTCATCCCCGGTGCCGCCGCGCACTGGTTGGTCGAGGGGTTTGACGGGCAGGCGTTGCGGGAGCTGGCGGGGTTGGGGGTTGGTGAGGCCGGTGCGATCCACGACCTGCTCCCCGCCGCGCTGGCCGACTGCGGTCTGTCCATTCCGGACAGCGTGGTCGCGTCGGTGCACGTCGTCTTCGTCGGGGTCGCGCAGCGCTACCAGGCGGGGGAGCTGGATGAGGGGTGGGTGCTGCGCTACGTCAGCCGGCTCGTCCGCGACCACTGGCACGCGGACGACCTCGTCCGGGAACTCCCGATGGCGCGGCTCTTCGGCGGTGACGACGCGTGGAGCCGCGGTTGGGGGCCTGCCAAGCCCGAACTCCGGGCACTGGTCCGTCAGGCCTGCGCGGACGAGTTGGCCCTCACCTTCAACGCGGAGAGCTGAGCCCCGGTCAACCGGTCCGACCGGGCCACCGCGGTGTACCGGCCCGATGGATCCCGGTGCAGGGCAACGGGATCGGTGAACATGGGGAACCGCGACGCGTCGGCCAGGGCCAGGGTCGCGCGGTCCGGGGGCCAGCCCAGTGCCGATGCCAGGTCGTCGGCGGTGATCGGGCCGCCCGCGTGCATCACGGCCGCCACGACGGTCAGCATGTCGGCGGTCGGTGAGCCGGGGCCGCCGTCCATGTCCTTGTTCAGCCGCTCCAGGAAGTGCGCCATCTCGGCCAGCCGGTCGCCGACGGGGGTGCCGGGGCCGTAGAGCCGGGCGCCCTCGTGCGCGGCGTCGGCCCAGGCCGCGTTGGAGCGGGCGCTGGCCAGCCACGTGCGGGTCCACATGTCCGGGCCGACCAGGTACCGCTCCCGCCGGGCGGTGCGCTCCCGGGTGACCAGCCCGATCCGCTCCAGGTACGCCACCGCCTTCGACACCGACGCCGGGCTCACGCCCAGCCGCGCCGTCAACTCCGTCGCCGTCAGCCCGCCCGCCGTGCTGGTCACCAGGCCGACCAGCACCCGCGCGGCCATCCGGGGCAGGCCCATCTCCACCAGCGGTGCCGCCAACCGCTCGGCGAAACCCCGGTCGGTGGGCGAGACCGCCACCCGGTCCGTGCCCGGTGGCCGCCGCCGGGCCCGCTCACCCGCCGCCGCGCTCGCGTCCGACGCCCGGTAGTCGGCGCCGCCGCCGTTGCGCGCGACCTCCCGGCTCACCGTCGACGTCGGCCGGTCCAACCGGCGCGCGATCTCCGCGTACCCCAGCCCCGCGGCCAGTCCCTCGGCGATCACCCGCCGGTCCGCCGCCGTCAGCCTGCCACCCGGCATCCGTCCTCCACTCTCGCGGGCACCAGTGTGCGTTCACCGGCACGACAACGCAACGGTGATTGCGTTCACCGTCAACACCATTGCAATGATTGGCACAAATCGGCTCTGATAAGCCAAAACTCGCCGCTCCAGCCTTGACAGATCCTGAAACGCAACGTAGCTTTCGAAGTACGTCAACGATCCAGGGGGAGAGGACATGACCACCTCGTTGCCCGCGCCCGCCCCGCTGCCCTTCGGCCAGTCACCGGAGCGGCCGTTCGACCCGCCCGCGGGCCTGGCGGAGCTGCGCGCCGAGCACCCGCTCAGCAGGCTGACCTACAACGACGGCCACATCGGCTGGCTGGTGACCAACCGCGAGCTGATCCGGGCCGTCATGGCCGACCCGCGGTTCAGCTCCCGCACCGAGCTGATGCACTTCCCGTTCCCGGGCGTGCCCACCGACAGCACCCCGCCCGCGGCCCCGCCCGGCGCGTTCGTCGACATGGACGCCCCCGAGCACACCCGCTACCGCAAGCTCCTCGTCGGCCAGTTCACCGTCCGCCGGATGCGGCAGCTGACCCAGCGAATAACCGAGATAACCGCCGACCGGCTCGCCGCCATGCGCGCGCACGGTCCCGGCGTCGACCTGGTCGAGGCCTTCGCCCTGCCCATCCCGTCCCTGGTGATCTGCGAGCTGCTCGGCGTCCCCTATGACGAGCGCGCGCACTTCCAGCAGCACGCCGCGACCGTAGTCGGCGAGTCGTTGGACATGGCGGCGTGGGGCGACGCCTTCCGCGCGCTCCAGGAGTACCTGGGTGTCCTGGTCACCGCGAAGCGCGCCAACCCGACCGACGACATGCTCAGCGGCCTGGCCGAGTCCGACCTGACCGACGAGGAGCTGACCAACATCGGGGTCGTGCTGCTCGGCGCGGGCATCGACACCACCGCCAACGTGCTCGGCCTCGGCGCCGCCGCGCTGCTGCGCGACCCCCGGCAGGTCGCCGCCCTGCTCGACGACCCGGACCGGGCCGTGGAGGAGCTGCTGCGGTACCTGACCATCGCCCCCACGACCGTGCGCGCCGCGCTGACCGACGTCGAACTCGGCGGTCAGCTGATTCGCGCGGGCGATTCCGTCACCCTTTCCCTGGAATCGGGGAACCGTGATTCCGCGCACTTCACCGAAGCCGACAGCCTGGACGTCGGCCGCGGCGGCAGCGGGCACCTGGCCTTCGGCCACGGCATCCACCAGTGCCTCGGTCAGCAGCTGGCCCGGGTCGAGCTGCGGGTCGCGTTCCCCGCGCTGTTCAAGGAGTTCCCGTCACTGCGCCTCGCCGTCGCCGACCGCGAGGTGCCCTACCGGACCGGTGGTCTCATGCGCGGCGTGCGCGCGCTACCGGTCGCCTGGAGCGATTGATCGTTATGCACTGCCCCTTTCGGAAGTTTTGTTTTTGTGCTATAATCAGGAGAACGCGGGATATGTTCCACAGGTGAACTCCTCGCCTGAAGAATCAGAGCAACCCAGCGCTTCCGCCTTGTTCGCCGCCGCCGCGCGCGCGGCCCACCTGGTCGTCGACGAACCACCGGTCATCTTCCGCGACACCGCGGCGGCCGGGTTGCTCGGCGACCGCGCCGACGAGCTGATCGGCTACCACCGCGCGCACGGCTCGCACCCGGTCCTCGCGGGTGCCCGCGTCCAAGTGCTCGCGCGGGCCCGCTACACCGAGGACCACGTCACCGCGACCCGACCCGCCCAGTACGTCGTGCTCGGCGCGGGCCTCGACACCTTCGCCCTGCGCGGGGGCGTCGAGGGGACCGCCGTGTTCGAGGTCGACCACCCGGCCACCCAGGCGTGGAAGCTCTCCCGCCCGGGTGTGCCCGGTGGGGCCGCCACGTACGTGCCGGTCGACCTCGCGGCGGACCCGCTGCTGGACCGCCTCGTCGACGCGGGCTTCGACCCCGGTGTGCCCGCGGTCGTGAGCTGGCTCGGCGTCACGATGTACCTCACCCGCGACGCGGTCGAGCGCGCGCTCGCCGACCTCGGCCGCCTCGCCCCCGGCACCGAACTGATCTTCGACCACGTCCTGCCCGACCACCTCCGCGACGACGAGGGCCGCGCCTACGCCACCGCGGTCGCCGCCGCCACGGCGGAGAACGGCGAACCCTGGCGCACGACGCTGACGCCGGAGGAAGCGGGCGCGCTGGCCGCGACCCACGGCTTCCCCGAGGTCCGCCACCTCCACCTCGCCGACGCCGTGCCCGCCCGGCTGTGGGACCGCGCGGACGCCCTGCGGCCCAGCGAACTGCTGGTGCTCACCCACGCCGTCCGCCGCGGCTGAACCCGGGACGGCACCCGATTGGGTGGGATGTGCGGCAGGCCCGCGCGATCCGGTGCGGCCGACGGCAATGTCCTGGGGTGCGGCACCGATCCCGGTGCCGCACCCATCGTCCTCTATGGACTGTCCGGCCAGGAGACCCGCATGCCGCTCCCGCTGTCCGCCCCGCTGCTCGCCATGGCCGCCGTCGCCGGGGCCGTGCCCGCCGCGGCCACCGTCCCCGTCGGCCCGGTGCCGGGCATCGTCGCCATCCGCTCCGCCGCGGGCGACGGGTGCCTCACCAGCCCCGCCCGGCTCGGTCCGGTCGCGGTCGCCGACTGCCGCGCCGACGGCAGGCGCCAGCAGTGGCGGGCGAGCAGGCCCACCGACGGCGAGGTGTGGTTCGCCGCCCAGGGCCCCGACTGGTGCCTCGGGCACGACGCGGCCGACGCGGTCCTCGTCGACTGCGACGTCGCCGACCGCGCGCAGGCGTGGAACGTGGTCGAACTGGGCGACGCGGCCTACCTCGTCCAGGCGGCCGAGGCGCCGTACGCGCGGGCGGGCGAGTGGTGCCTCTGGCACGTGCCGGGCTACGTCGGCCTCCAGCCGTGCGACGCGGACGTGGCGAGCCAGCGCTGGGAGCTGCCCGGCACCGACGACGAACGCTGATCCGCGCCCGAGCACCGCTCCCGGTCCCCATCGACCCCAGGGCCGAACGGGTGAAGCGGATACCGGACAGGACTGTCGCGATCGCCCACCACCGCGCCGGGCCCCGGTGTCCCGGATCGCCCGGACGGCCCGCCGCCACTAGACCGAACGCACCACCGGGACCGCCCGTTCCAACCGAGACAGCCCCGCCACGGTGCGGGAACGGCCCGCCGCGGCGACCCGGAGTGGTCGCTCGCCAACCGCTCCCGGTCGCGGGTGAACCAATCGATCGCCGAGGGGTAGCCGAGTTGGCACCCGATTCTCGCACCGAACAGGCTAATCTGAGGAAGATCGCCATGCCGTTCACCGCGCGGTCGCTCCGGACGGGCCGGTCCAGAGTAGAACTGCGGTAGAAATGGACGCGGGCGCGCCGCACCGTGGCGGACGCGGCACGCCCGGTGGCGGTGTGGCGGTGTGGACCGCGGCGGCGGGCCAGGGCGGGTCCCGGCGGCGCGGGTGGGCGACGAGCGGCGGGAGAGATGGCGCATGGAAACGCGACGGAAGCGGCTCGCGCAGGCGCGCAAGGCCGCGGGCCTGTCCCAGGAGAAACTCGCTGAGCATTTGCGCCTGCATCCGGGCACCATCCACCGCTGGGAGTCGTGGGGCCGCGAGCCGCGCGGGTACGTGCTGCCCAAGCTCGCGCACCTGCTCGGCGTCACCCGCGAGGAACTCGACGAGATGCTGGCCGAGGGCCGCGACCCGTCGCGCACCCCGGGGCCGATGCGCAGGCGCCCCGGCTCGCGGGCCGCGCAGCGCGAGGCCGAGTCGGTGGCCACCCCCGCCGAGGGCGGGGACGCGGGCGACCCCGCGCCGTAGCCCGAGCCGCCGCGACCATCGAAGTCCACAAAGGACTTCGATGGTCGCGGACTTGCCTCGACGAACCTCCCCGCGCCGACGGCGGCTTCGAAGTCCCCGCGGCCGCGGCGCCAAGCCGGGAACGGCGCCGGGTGGTGGGAGAAAGTGTTACAGCGCGGCGGAGTAGTGCGACGCGTCGCCGGTGCGCACCACGCTGGGCGTGCCGTCGATGCTCACCGGCACGTCCCCGGCCAGGGTGATCCGGTGCAGGCGGCGCGCCTGGTCGTCGTAGTCGGCGATGGCGTAGTGCTGGGTGGCGCGGTTGTCCCAGATCGCCACGTCGCCGTGCTGCCACTGCCAGCGCACCGTGTTCTCCAACCGGGTCACCCGCTGCTGCAGCAACTGGAACAGCGCCTGCGACTCGGTGGAGGTCACCCCGATGAGCCGCTTGACGAAGTGGCCGAGCAGCAGCGAGCGCTCACCGGTCTCCGGGTGCACGCGGACCACCGGGTGCTCGGTCTCGTAGAGGTCGGACTGGAACTCCTTGCGGTACTGCTCGGTCTTGACGTCGACGCCGCCGATGCGCAGCTCGTCGATGTTGGCCGCGTAGTCGTAGGAGTTGGTGTGCACCGCCCACAACCCGTCGACGAGCGCCTTGAGCGAGAGCGGCAGCGACTCGTAGGCGGCGACGGTGTTGGCCCACACGGTGTTGCCGCCGTACGGCGGCAGGTGCACCGCGCGCAGGATGCTGACCGCCGGGACCCGGTCGACGAAGGTGACGTCGGTGTGCCAGCTGTTGGCCTTGCCGTACTCCGAGTCGATCGGCAGGATGTTCGGGTTCTGCACCCCGCGCACGGTGGGGTGCGCCAGGGTCACCTCGCCCAGCAGGCCGCCGAAGGCCAGCTGGCCGTCGTCGTCGAGGTGGTCCTGGCCGCGGAAGAAGATCACCTTGTTGGCCAGCAGCGCGGCCCGGATCTCGGCCACGGCCTCCGGCGAGAGGTCACCGCCGAGCCGGACGCCATCGATGCGGGCGCCGATGTTGGAACCGAGCTTGACGACCGAGACCCCGGTCTCCACAGGCGTGCTCACAGCAGCAGTCCTTTCCAGGTGGGGGCGCCGCGACCGCGGCGAGAGGCGGGGGACCCCGCACCACCGAACCTACGAACGGCGCGCGCGGCCCAACAAGCTTCCGTCAAGCACTGAAATTAAGTGATCCTCGATATTCCATATCCCGGACGTCGTTGACATCCCGTGTGGACACACGGAGTCTTCCCCTGTGCGCCGTTGTTGATCCACCCCACCGCCCCCGTGCCGGGCGCCCGCCCCCGACTTCTTCTCGCCCGCGAATAAAAGCGGGCAAACAGTTATGCCTAGAAAGGGCATCCGTGACCGACATGCGACCCGCCAGGCCCGGGGTGCGCGCCACCAACGCCGCCGCCGTGCTGGCCGCGATCCGCCGCGAGGGACCGCTCTCGCGCGCGGCGATCGGTGAGCACACCGCGCTGAGCATGCCCACGGTCAGCAGGCAGGTCGCGGTGCTCATCGAACTGGGGCTGCTGCGCGAGTTCCCCGAGCTGGTGCCGGTCGGCGCGATCGGCCGCCCGCGCGTGCCGATCCACCTCGACGACACCCGCTACGCGGCGTGCGGCGTGCACATCGGGGTGAGCACCATCACCTACGGCCTGGCCGACCTGCGCGGCACGCTGCTCGACTCCGAGGAGATCCCCACCCCGTCCGGCAGCGCCGAGGACGTGCTCGCGCACATCGCGGGCAAGGTGCGGGCGTTCCTGCGGCGCTGGTCGCGGCGCCGGGTGCTGGGCATCGGCCTGGCCACCGGCGGCCTGGTCGACGCCGAGCGCGGCCTGCTCGACCACGACCGGCTCGGCTGGCACCGGGTACCCGCCGCCGACCTGCTGCGCCGGGCCACCGGCCACCCCGTGCACCTCGACGGCCACGTCGCGGCCATGGCCAACGCCGAACTGCTCTTCGGCTGGGGGCCGCGGGTGTCGAGCCTGCTGTACTTCTACGCCCGCGAGGTCGTCGGCGTCGCGCTGTCGGTCGACGGCAAGCTGCACCGCGGCCCCGGCGGTGGCGGCAGCGTCGCGCACCTGCCGATCGGCGGCGACACCCGATGTCCCTGCGGGGCCACCGGCTGCCTGGAGGCCACGGTCGCCGACCGCACCGTCGCCGAGCGCGCGGTGCGCGACGGCGTCGTCGCCGAACCCGACATCCGGCTGGTCCGGCAGGCGGCGCGCGCGGGCGAACCGCGCGCCGAGCAGCTGCTCGCCGACCGCGCCACCGCGCTGGGCCGGGCCGTCGGGCTGCTGCGCGACGCGTTCAACCCCGACCGCGTGGTGCTCGGCGGCCAGGCCATCACCGACCAGGCCGAGCGGCTGCCCGACCTGCTGCGCGCCTACTCGGCCACGACGACCCTCCCGGGCGCCGACATCGTGTCGGTGACCCGCTTCGGCGCCACCCTGCAGGCCACCGCGGCCTGCACCGGACTGCTCAACCGGCTGTTCGACAACCCCCTGGACCTGTTGGAAACAGCCAAGGTCTCCACCACAGACGACAAGCACGCACGAAAGGCCCCCACCCGATGAACGTATTGCCCAGACGCGCGACTCTGCGGGCGCTCGCGGCGGCCGCGCTGCTGCTGACCACCGCTGCCTGCCAGTCCGCCGTGGACGCCCAGACCGCCCCCGCCGGCGCGTCGGCGGCCCCGAAGTCGGGCGGCGTGGCCGAGCTCGGCGTCAACCTCGACCTGGTGCCCGCCAACCTGTTCACCAACAGCAACGTCTCCATCACCACCGTCGTCGGCCTGGTCTACGACAGCCTGGTCCGCTACGACCGGCAGAAGCTGGAGGCCAAGCCCCGGCTGGCCACCGCCTGGGAGCAGGCCGACGGCGGCAGCACGCTGAACATCACCCTGCGCAAGGGCGTGAAGTTCCACAGTGGACGCGAGTTCACCTCCGCCGACGTCAAGTTCTCGCTCACCTCCTACGCCGACCCGAAGTGGAACGGCCAGCTGGCGGGCACGGCCAAGACCATCACCGCCATCGAGACCCCGGCGCCGGACAAGGTGGTGCTCAAGCTGGCGCACCCGGTGAGCAACCTGCTCGACCTGCTCGACACCGTGCCGATCATCGACTCGGAGACCGCCGCCGAGATCGGCACCGGCAAGAAGTTCGTCGGCACCGGCGCGTTCAAGTTCGACTCGTGGCGGCCCAACACCGACCTCACCTTCTCCCGCAACGACGACTACTGGGGCGGCAAGCCCTACCTCGACGGCGTGCACGTGCGGGTCATCCCCGACGCCCAGTCCCTCGCGGCGGCGGTGAAGTCCGGCCAGGTGCAGCTCGCCCGGGGCGTCGGCTACCGCGACGCCGAGGCCGCGGAAGCCGCGGGCGGGCTCAAGGCGATCCCGCTGGAGGGCGCCGAGTTGCAGGCGTACGTCGGCATCAACGTCTCCGCCCCCGGCCTCGACGACCCGAAGGTCCGCCACGCCATCGCCTACGCGCTGGACAAGGAGCGGATCGTCAAGGAGGTCTACCGGGGCAAGGGCTACCCGGTGTCGCTGCCGTGGCCGCGCACCAGCCCCGCCTACGACCAGGAGCTGGACAACCGCTTCCGCCGTGACGTGGCCAAGGCCAAGTCGCTGCTCGCCGAGCACGGCGCGGCGCTGCCCGAGGTCCCGCTGGCCTACCCCGGCACCGACGGCGTGCAGGCCAACATCGCCCAGATCGTGCAGAACAACCTGGCCGAGGTGGGCATCGCGGTGAAGCTGGAGCCGGTCGACTCCACGCAGTTCATCAAGCAGCTCATCGGCGCCCAGTTCCCCGGCCTCTGGGTCACCAACCACTCGTGGGCCCAGTTCACCCCGTCCACGCTGACGGTCAGCGCGTACCCGTTCAACGCCAAGCGCAACTCCTCGCACTTCAGCTCCCCGGCCTACACCGCGGCGGCCGACAACGCGTGGAAGCTGCCCGACGCCACCGGCGCCGCGGCCACCGCGGCCTACAAGGAGCTGTCGAACCAGCTGCTCGACGGCACCTTCCTCGCCGAGATCGGCGTCGTGTTCGAGCAGGTCGTGGTCCGCGACGGCCTCCAGGGCGTCGACTGGACCCGCAGGCGCGAACTCGACCTGAGCAAGGCGTTCCTGGCGTGACCCGGTACCTGCTGCGCCGCGCGCCGTCGGCGCTGATCGTGCTCTGGCTCGCGTCCGTGCTGATCTTCCTGGTCATCCGGGCGATCCCCGGCGACGCGGCCGCGGTGCTGGCAGGTGCCGACGCGCCCCCCGAGGTCGTGGCGGCCATCCGGCACGACCTCGGGCTCGACCTGCCGGTGGTCAGCCAGTACCTGCACTGGCTGGGCGGGCTGTTCACCGGCGACCTCGGCCGCTCCTACCTGATCGGCGGCGACATCGCCGACCTGGTCGGGGCCGGCCTGGGCAACACCCTCACCCTGACCCTGGCCGCGCTGGTGATCGCGGTGCTGGTCGCGCTGCTGCTCGGCCCGCTGTGGGCGGCCACCCGCAACCGCTGGGTGGACCGCGCGCTCACCGCCTTCCACACCGCGGCGGTCGCGCTGCCGACCTTCGTCACCGGCGTGGTCCTGATCATCGTGTGCGGCGTGTGGTTCCGGGTGCTGCCCACCGGCGGCGTGCCGCCCAAGGGCATGTTCGACCGGCTCGACATCACCGCGCAGTACCTGGTGCTGCCCGCGGTGTGCCTGGCCCTGCCGGTGGCGGGCGTGCTGACCGGCTTCCTCGCCGAGACGCTGCGCGCGGAACTGCGGCAGGACTACATCACCACCGTGACCGCCGCCGGTGTGCGGCGCCGGGAGGTGGTCGTGCGGCACGCGCTGCGCGGCGCGCTGCCGGTCGTGGTGACCACGCTGGGGTTGCAGACCGGGTCGCTGCTGGGCGGCGCGGTGCTGGTCGAGTCGATCTTCTCCTGGCCCGGGCTCGGGCTGCTGGTGGAGCAGGGCATCACCCGCCGGGACTACCCGGTGGTGCAGGTGCTGCTGATCCTGTCGGTCGCGGTGTTCGTGCTGGTCCAGCTGCTGACCGACGTCGTGCACGCGTACCTGGACCCGCGCGTCCGGTTGGGGGGCAAAGCGTGACCGCCGTGCTGGAGGACCCGGTCGAGCCGGTCGAGGTGGCCGTGCCCGCGCGGCCGCGGGTGTTCGCCCGGGGCAAGGGGCTGATCGGGCTGGTCCTGGTCGGCGTCGTGGTGCTGGCCGGGTTGGTCGGGCCGCTGCTGGTGCCGTGGGACCCGTACGCGCAACTACCCGACGCGAACCTGCTCGGCCCGTCCGGCGCGCACCTGCTGGGCACCGACGACCTCAACCGCGACGTGCTGGCCCGGCTGCTCGCCGGGATCCGCGTCGACTTGCTGATCAGCTTCACGGCGGTGCCCGTCGGGGCGCTCATCGGGTGCGCGGTCGGCGCGCTGGCCACGGTCAACAACGTCCTGGACGTGGCCGTGCAGCGGCTGTTCGACGTGCTGCTGGCGTTCCCGCAGCTGATCCTGGCCATCGGCTTGGCCGCGGTGATCGGGCCGGGCACGAGCTCGGTGATGGTCGTCGTGGTGTTCATCGAGATCCCGGTGTTCGGCAGGCTGCTGCGCGCGGCCGTGCTGAAGGTGCGGGAGGCGCAGTACGTCACCGCCGCCGAGGTCGTCGGCGCGCGCAAGGCGCACGTGCTGCGCACCCACGTGCTTCCGAACTCGCTGGAGCCGGTGCTGGTCCAGTTGGCACTGTCCATGTCGGTCGCGGTGTTCATCGAGGGCGCGATGAGCGTGCTCGGCATCGGCGTCAGCCCGCCGGAGCCGTCGCTCGGCGCGGTGCTCAAGACCGCACTGGGCTATTTGGACCTCAACCCGCTTTTCGCGGCCGGACCCCTGGTGGTCACGGCCGTGCTCGTGCTGGGCTTCCAGTTGATCGCCCAAGCCGCGAACGCCGCCCGCGGCGCATAGAGAAGGACAAAACGCATGACTCTCCCAGACAACGCACGGGGCTACGACGGCTTCACCGGCAAGGTCGGCCGGGTCTTCGCCGAGTCGCGCCCCGGCTGGCCCGCCGAGCGGCGCGCGAAGGGCCCGAACATCGTCGTGGTGCTGGTCGACGACCTCGGGTACGCCGACATCGGCCCGTTCGGCGGCGAGATCGCCACCCCGACGCTGGACGCGCTGGCCGCCGGTGGTCTGCGGCTGACCAACTACCACACCACCCCGCTGTGCTCGCCGTCCCGCGCGGCGCTGCTCACCGGCCTCAACCCGCACCGCGCGGGCTTCGCGTTCCCCGCCAACTCCGACCCCGGCTACCCCGCGTACTCGTTCCAGTTGCCGGACAACGCGCCGTCGCTGGCCGAGTCGCTGCGCGCGTCCGGGTACGCCACCTTCGCCGTCGGCAAGTGGCACCTGACCCGCGACGCGGCCAGCCACGACGCCGCCGACCGCGCGTCCTGGCCGTTGCAGCGCGGCTTCGACCGGTACTTCGGCAGCCTCGAGGGCTTGACCAACCTGCACCACCCGCACCGGCTGGTCTGGGACAACAGCCCGTACGACGGCGACTTCCCCGAGGGCTACTACCTCACCGACGACCTCACCGACCGGGCCGTGCGCATGATCGACACGTTGCGCGCCAACGACCCGGACAAGCCGTTCTTCCTCTACTTCGCCCACCACGCCATGCACGGCCCGTTGGGTGCCAAGGAGTCCGACCTCCAGCGGTACAAGGGCCGCTACGCCGCGGGCTGGGACGCCATCCGCGAGCAGCGCTTCGCCAAGCAGCTCGCCGAGGGCCTGTTCCCGGAGGGCACGCTCCTGCCGCCGCGCAACAGCGAGCCGGGGCGGGACGTGCCGCCGTGGGATGAGCTGTCGGACGAGCAGAAGCAGCTCTTCGCCCGGTACATGGAGGTCTACGCCGCCGCGCTGGACAATGTGGACCAGAGCGTCGGCAGGCTGGTCGAGACCTTGCGCAGGCACGGGGAACTCGACGACACCATCATCGTGTTCACCTCCGACAACGGCGCCACCGCCGAGGGCGGGCCGGCGGGCACGCGCAGCTACTTCAGCCAGTTCGTGCACGTGCCGGGTGTGCCGGGCTCGTGGGACCGCGACGTCGAGCGGGAACTGGACCTGCTCGGCGGCCCGCAGACCACCATCCACTACCCGCGCGGCTGGGCGCAGGCGTCGAACACGCCGTTCCGGCTGTACAAGTTCGACACCTACGCGGGCGGGGTGCGCACGCCGTTCATCGTGCACTGGCCCGCCGGTCTGGCACCGGGGTTGCGGCACCAGTACGTGTACGTCACCGACGTGACCCCGACCCTGCTGGAGCTGGCAGGCGTGCCGCGCCTGCCGGAGCGGCACGGCCTCGCGGCGGCGGAGGTCGACGGTGTGAGCGCGGCCTCCTTGCTGCACGACTCCACTGTGGATAGCAGGCACACCAGCCAGTACACGGAAACCGGTGGCAACCGCGGCTACTACGCGGACGGCTGGAAGATCGTCACCCGGCATATCCCAGGAACCCCTTACGACGACAGCGAGTGGGAGCTGTACCACGTCGCCGAGGACCCGACGGAGACCACGGACGTCGCCGCCGCCAACCCGGAGAAGTTGGCCGAACTCGCCGCGGCGTGGGAGAAGGCCGCGTGGAACAACGCGGTGTTCCCGCTCAACGACTACAGCCCCGCCAACAACCTGCGCAGGCCCGACGACGAACGCCTCGAGCGGCCGGTGACCCTGTACCCGGGCACGCCGCTGCTGGAGCGGTACCGGTCGGCGCAACTGGTGCAGTTCCGCGACTTCACGGCCATCGCGGCGCTGGAGTGCACCGTGGGCGACCGGGGTGTCCTCTTCGCGCACGGTGACCAAGGCGGCGGCTACGTGGTGTACGTCGAAGACGGCGCGGCCTACCTCAGCTACAACGCTTACGGTGTCGTGCACCGCACCGCTGGCGTACCGCTGGGCACCGGCCCGGTCGAGGTCCGCCTGACGGCCGAGGCGTTGCCGGAGTTCCGGTGGAACCTGGTACTGGACACCGGTTCCGGCACCGGCGAGGTCGGTCCGGTGCCGCAGATGATCGGCTTGGCCCCGTTCACCGGCATCAGCGTCGGCGCGGACCGCGGCGGCCCCGTCGACTGGGACCTGCACACCCGCGAGCGGACCTTCCCGTACTCCGGCGCGCTCCGGCACGTCCGCTACGAACCCGGCAAGCAGGCCGACTACGACCCGGCCCTGGTGGCCCGACTCTGGGCGGAGGCCGAACGTGTCTACGACTGAGCGGAACCCGGTGCTGGCGGTGCGCGGGCTGGAGGTCTCCTTCGGCCCGGCACCCGCCGTGCGCGGCGTCGACTTCTCGATCGCGCCAGGGGAGATCCTGGCGCTGGTCGGGGAATCCGGCTCCGGCAAGTCCGTGACCGCCCGGGCCGTGCTGGGCCTGCTGCCCGCCACGGCCGCGGTGCGCGGTTCGGCCAAGCTGAAGGACCGGGAACTGGTCGGGGCGGGGGAGGAGGAGCTGCGCGAGGTCCGCGGACGCGGGATCGCGATGGTCTTCCAGGAACCGGCCACCGCCCTGAATCCCGTGCACACCATCGGTTGGCAGCTCTCGGCGGTCCTGCGTGCGCACCGGAAGGCAACGCGTGCCGAGGCCCGTGCGGAAGCGGTGCGCCTGCTGGAACTGGTGGGCCTGCCCGCCGCTTCCGTGGTGAAGTACCCGCACCAGCTCTCCGGCGGGCAGAAGCAGCGGGTCGTGATCGCGCTGGCGCTGGCCAACGAGCCGTCGCTGATCATCGCCGACGAGCCGACCACCGCGCTGGACGTGACCGTCCAGGCGGAGATCCTGGCTCTGCTGCGCGACCTGCGCGACCGGCTCGGCACCGCGATCCTGCTGATCACCCACAACATGGGCGTGGTTGCCGACCTGGCGGACCGGGTCGCGGTCATGCGGCGCGGCGAGCTGGTCGAGCAGGCCGAGGTGGGGGACCTGTTCGCGCGACCGTCGCACACGTACACCCGGGAACTGCTCGCCGCCGTGCCCCGCCTGGGGCACCGGGACCCGGCGTCCTACTCCGCCGAGTCGACCACGGACGCCCTGCGGCTCGCCGAGATCGTGGTGCGGTTCAAGGACTTCACCGCGGTCGACCACGTCGGCCTGCGGATCGGCCACGGCGAGGTGCTCGGGCTGGTCGGCGAGTCCGGCTCGGGCAAGTCGACCATCGGCCGGGTGGCCGCGGGCCTGCTGCGCCCGGCCTCGGGCACCGTCTCGGTGTTCGGCGGCGACCCCGTGGCCGCTCGCCGCGACCTCGGCTTCGTGTTCCAGGACGCGGGCGGCTCGCTCAACCCCCGGATGACCGTCGCGGACTGCGTCGGCGAACCCTTGCGGGTCCACAAGGTCGCTCGCGGCGAGGAGTACCGCCGCCGGGTCGCCGAGCTGCTGGACGCGGTCAAGCTCCCCGCGTCCTACGCCCGCCGCAGGCCCCGGGAGCTGTCCGGGGGCCAGCGGCAGCGGGTCGGCATCGCCAGGGCGCTGGCGCTGGGACCCCGGCTGGTGATCGCCGACGAGCCGACCAGCGCGCTGGACGTGTCGGTGCAGGCGGCGGTGCTCGACCTGGTGACCGGCCTGCAGCGCGACCTCGGATTCGCCTGCCTGTTCATCAGCCACGACCTCGCCGTGGTCGACAGCGTCGCCCACCGCGTTGTCGTGCTGTGGCAGGGGAAGGTGGTCGAGGAAGGCGCCCACCACGAGGTCCTGCGGGCGCCCCGCGAGGAGTACACCCGACGGCTGGTGTCCTCAGTGCCCGATCTCGACCGGGCGTTCGCGCGGGTGTGACAAGGTACAGTTCCACGCGGACCAGCGCCGAACGCACCGGGATGGCACACGTGTGGGACACCATGACCGACATGATCGCTTCGGCGCGTGACCACCTGGCGCGGTACCCGGCGCTGTCCATCGGCAGCGTCGGGGTCTCGGCCACCGACCTCGGGCCGCGGCAGGTCGAGGTCTACGTCCCCACCGGCGCGCACGCCGAGGTCTGCGCCCACCTGCTGGCCTGGTGGGACAGCCTCGACGACACCTCCCTGCTCCTCAAGGTCGGCGACGACCCGGAGGACGCCCGGGTCCTGCTCTACGGGCGGCTCGTCGACGGCATCGCCATCACCGTCGTGGGACTGGTGGAGGAAGACGCGCTCGACGGCGTCCTCGACGACCAGTTCGGCGAGTGGGTCCTGCACTGGCTGCGCGAGCACGCTGTGTGAATGGCCTCGGCTCCGCCGAGGCGGCGAGATCGCCCTTCAGCCGATCTCTTCCCCCGCGGTTCAGAGACCGGCGCGATCTCGCGGGTGTTCAGCGTCCTGCCTGGTAGTGGGAGTTGACCTGGGTCGCGGTCAGCGCGAACGGGTAGTACGAGATGAACGCCAGGTGGTCCCACCAGTGCGCCGCGGACTGGTCGGTCCCGAACCCGTTGGTGAAGCCGTTGGTGTTCTCGTACCCGATCCGGAGGTACCCGGTCAGCGCGGTCGGGTGCACGCCCGACTGACTGGCCGCCAGGGTGTTGTCGAGGTAGAGCTTGAGCCCGTAGGACGCGTCGTGCACGGCGACGACGTGGTGCCACGAACCGTCGTTGATGCTGTAGCCGCTGACCAGTTCGTAGGTGACACCGCTGCCCTGCACGGCGAACACCAGCCTGCCGGTGCTGTTGACCAGCACCAGCAGGTTCTTGCTCGGCGACGCCGCGGTCTGGGTGCTGCCGATCGCGACGGCCACGCCCTGGCTGTTGACCGTGCGGACCCACGCCTCCTGGCTCGAACTCGTCGTCGGGGAGATCGAGATGGTGCCCGGGGTCGACACCCAGTGCGTCTGGTCGACCCGGGGGTAGGCCTCCAGGTTGCGCACGCACGCGTACGGCGACGCGTTCACCGTCTGCCGACCACCCTGGTAGGTGCCGTTCTGCGCGCTGGAGGACTCGTCGATCGCCGTGGTGCCGGTGGTCTCGTTGAGCGGGTAGAGCCGGGTCGCGCCGTCGGACAGCGGGACGTAGTGGCAGTCCGGTGGGGCCGAACTGACCGTGTCGGTGGTGTTCACCAGCCGCGCCAGGTAGGCGCTGATGGTCGAGTTCGTCCCCAGGTAGGCGACCAGCACGAGGACCCCGGACAGCGCGAGCAGCCGCCGCTTGGTCCTCGCGGTGGTCATCGGAGCCTCCGCTGCCGGTAGAGCGAGATCAGGAACGGCACCGCGCACAGCACCAGGCACACTGTCCACCACTGCCACGGCATGTGCGCGTTGACCGTGATGGGGATGCGGCCGTGGTCGTCGGCGGCGTTGCTCAGCAGGTCGGCGACCTGGCCGGAGTGCAGGTCCGCGAACACACCGTCGGGGGTTTCCACCCGCACGGGCAGGATTCCCGTCGACACCACGGTCGCCCGGGTGCCGTGCTCGTCGCCCATCGTGGTGAGCAGGGTCGCGTTCACCAGGGGGCGCAGCACCACGATCGCCGCGCTCACCGCCAGCGGGTACCCCACGAGCCGCAGCGCGCTGCGCCAGCGCGGCGCGGCGCGGCGGGTGAGCAGCCAGATCAGGCCGCACCCGGGGATCAGGATCGGCAGCGACTTGATCAGCCACGCGATGCCCCACCAGCGCGCGACGACCTTGCCGACCAGGTTCTCCTGGGTGACCGGGGTCGGGTCCATCGCCCCGTTGATGTCGCCCTTGGTGTGCACGCCGCCCGCGGTGTCCATCACGCGGTGGGTGTGGATCCGGCTGTCGCCCGGGGGGATGAAGGAGATGATGTCGCCCGTCCGCAGGTCGGCCACCCGGGCGGGGCGGGTCAGCACCAGCGTGCCGACCGGGGCGGCCTCGCCCATCGACGGGGTGTCCACCGACATCCAGCGGCCCCCGGTGATCGACCACCCCAGCACCATGACCACCCCGGCCAGCACGATGGCGGCCAGGGTGGTCAGCAGGCGTCGGTGGTCATGGCTCAGGGAGGCGCGGTGCTTGCCGCGCCTCCCCGGGCGCTGGCTGAGAACCAGCGCCCGGACTCGGATCAGGAGCTGAACGTCCATGTGAGTGGCTGCGAAGCGGTGAGTCCCATGTAGCTGTTGCCGAGGGACGAGGGCAGGCTCACCACAAAGGTGTACTGCTGGGTGGCCGACGGCGCCAGCGCGGTGAGCGAGATGGGAGTGGTGAACGCGGCCAGGGTGCCGTTGTAGGAGGTCGGGCCGGTGGCGGTGGCCGCCGCGTAGATCTTCAGGGTGACCTGCGAGCAGAAGTCCGACGCCGGGGTGATGCCCGAGACCGAGCCGGACTGCGAGCAGGTGCCCGGGGTCAGGGTGAAGGTGGCCGGGGTGATGGTGCCGTCGTTGGCCAGGGTGACGGTCTTGGTCGCCGAGCCGCCGGGCAGCAGCGTCGAGCCGCTGTACTTGTTGATGGTGGCGCAGTTGGCGGCGTTGGTCGACGAGCTGGTGCTGGTGCAGGTGTTGCTGCCGTCGGTCTCCCGCAGGATCAGCGACCCGGTGGACAGCGTGTCGGTGGTGTTGGTGATGGCCGCGGTGAAGGCGGACAGGGTCCCGGTCAGCGCGAGGGCGAGCAGGGTGGTGCCGACCAGACCACCCGCGATGACGAGCAGAGCCGACTTGCGGTCGCTGAGGCGACGACGGGTGACCGAGGCCATGGCCTTAACCTTTCTCGACCCGGCGGGTTGTGCTGCCGGTTGGCGGGGACGCTCGTGGGGCGCGGGAGCCGTTTCACTATCCATCGCGGACTGTGAGCCGGTTCTTATGCCAGACACGAACGAGTTTGCCCCGCATGACGGACGCTGCCGCCGGGTCGAGTGGTTTTAAGGGGTCCAAGTAGGACGCTGCGTAGCACTGCACGGTCGGCGGGGTGGGTGCCCCCGGCTCCAGTGGCCACAAAAGGCGGAAAATTACACTCTGGGTATGAATTTCCCGGGTACTGCGTCGCCCGTCACCGGGAAGGGTGAAGTTTAGGTGTCGACCAGTGACGGAACGGGTGTCACCACCGGGTGTCTTCACTCGATCGCGGTAGGTGTGCGCTCCATACGAGTTCACCATAGCTTTGACAACACTATGCCCGGGGGATTGAGCGGGTCTCAAGTGCCAACCGGTTGCGACCCGGTTGCCGCCCGCCTCGTCGCGGGTCCTACCTGGGGCCCGTGACGGGCCACTCAGCACTCCTGGCGCCTAGCCCTGCCGGACCGGCAGCCCGGTGCCGGTCTCCAGCAGGGACTTCAGGCTGGCGATGATCTCCGGCCAGCCGTGGGTCACGCCCGCGAGCAGCTCGCTGCCCGGCTCGAAGCCACCGTGCACCACGGTCAACCGGACCCGCTCGCCCAACTGCTCGATCTCGAAGGACACCCGGGACCGCGGCTCCGCCGCGAACCTCGCGGCCACCTCGTGGTCGAAGTCGTGGGAGTCGCGCCACTCGTCGGAGATGGTGTGCCAGGTGTAGGAGAGCCGCCGGGGCGGGTCCGACTCCAGCACGACCTGCTCCGGGTCGGTGATGGTCACGCCGTTCTCCACCCACGTCATCGGCGTGCCCGCGGTCCAATCTGAGGTGAACTCGACGCCCCAGTACCGGCGCGTGAACGCCGGGTCGGTGAGCGCCTGCCACAGCTTCTCCGGCGTGGTGGCGATGTACGTCGTGTACGTGAACTCGGTGGGTGCGGCCATCGGTTGCTCCAGTGCTCTCTTCAGGTCGGCGAGCGCTTGAACCCGCCCGCGGTCGTAGCGCTTGATCCAGCGGTCGGCGATGGCGTTGACCGGCTCGGCGTTGAGGTGGTGCAGCTTCTCCCTGCCCCGCCGCGCGGTGGTCACCAGGTTGGCCGCCTCCAGCACGGCCAGGTGCTTGCTGACCGACTGCCGCGCCATGTCCAGCCCCGCGCACAGCTCGCGCAGCGTCTGCCCGTCCCGCTCGTTGAGCGAGTCCAGCAGCCTGCGCCTGCTCGGGTCGGCCAGCGCCCGGAACACCTCGTCCATCCCGCTCCCGGAAAAAGGCAGCCAAGCGGCTGCGTGTTCAGCATAGGCAGCCGGACGGCTGCCTGTAAACCCGGCCGGGTCAATGCGCGACCCGGCCGGGTGGAGTCGCGGGCCGGGGTGACGACGCGGCGGCGGCGCTCCGGTAGGCCGGTCAGTGGGCGCGGTCCGCCCGGGCGCGCCCGCCGAGGTGAGAGGACCGACATGACCCAGGTCGACAGCCGCCCGTCCGCGCTGCGCGGGGACGTGTTCACCGACGACATCGCCATCCCCAGCCAGGAGGTGTGGAGCACCTACCCGCCCACACCGCCCACCCCCGACCAGCTCAAGCTCAAACGGACCGGGTTGACCCCGGCCGAGCGCGCCGCCGCGCTGGACCGGCTCGCCGCCTACGTCGAGTACAAGCGCGACCACCTGCTCGGCTACCAGATCAACTCCGACATGAACGGCTACGCCGAGGACCTGTCGCGGTTCCTGCGCACGCACATCAACAACATCGGCGACCCGTTCCAGGACGGCGGCCTCAAGGTCAACAGCAAGGTGGTCGAGCAGGCGGTGCTCGACTACTTCGCCGAGCTGTGGCACGGCAAGCCGTACGTGCAGGCCGACAAGGAGTCCTGCTGGGGCTACTCGCTGAGCATGGGCTCCACCGAGGGCAACATGTACGCGCTGTGGAACGCGCGCGACTACCTCTCCGGCAGGCGGCTGCTGGGGGAGGAGGAGTCCGACCAGGCGGGCGCGCTGACCTACGCCAGCCCGCAGGACGCCACCGCCGACAACCGCGCGTACCAGCCGGTGGTCTTCTACTCCGAGGACACGCACTACTCGTTCAACAAGGCCGTGCGGGTGCTCAGCCTGCCGACCTTCGGCGAGCTGGGCCGCGACCTCTACAAGAACGAGTGCCCGATCAACAACGGCGTCTGGCCGGACGAGGTCCCGTCGGCGCTGCCCGAGACGAGCAACCCCGACGAGCGGTACTCGACCTTCGGTCCGGGCTCGATCGATGTGGACAAGCTCGTCGTGCTCGTCGACTTCTTCGCCCGCAAGGGACACCCGATCATCGTCAGCCTCAACTTCGGCAGCACCTTCAAGGGCGCCTACGACCCGGTGCGCGAGGTCAGCGACCGGCTGCTGCCCATCTTCCACGCCAACGGGTTGATCGACCGCGAGATCCACTACGGCCACGGCCGCCGCACCGACCACCGCCGCGGCTTCTGGATCCACGTGGACGGCGCGCTCGGCGCGGGCTACGTGCCGTTCCTGGCCAAGGCGGCGAAGGAGGCCAAGTACGGGTACAACCCGGACGCGCCGGTCCCGGAGTTCGACTTCGGCCTGCGGTCGCGGCACGTGCCCGAGCACGGCGAGCCGGTGGAACTGGACATGGTCGCCTCGATCGTGGTCAGCGGGCACAAGTGGATGGGCGCGCCGGTGCCGTGCGGCATCTTCGCGACCAAGGTCAAGTACCAGATGCAGCCACCGAGCAAACCGGACTACATCGGCTCCCTCGACACCACGTTCGCGGGCTCCCGCAACGGGTTCTCGCCGATCGTCATCTGGGACCACATCGCCAAGAACCCCGACGACCGGCAGATCACCCAGGCCACGCACGCGCAGCGGATGTCGGCCTACCTGGTGGACCGGCTGGTGCAGGTGGAGCAGTACCGCAAGGCCAAGTTCAACGAGGACAGCCTGTTCATCGACCGCACCCCGCTGGCCATCACGGTCCGCTTCCGGCGGCCCGGCGCGCGGCTGGTCGCCAAGTGGTCGTTGTCCACGGTGAGCCTGCGGATGCGGCCGAACGACGACAGCAGCATCCGGCACATCGCGCACGTGTTCCTGATGCCGTCCACCACCCAGGAACAGATCGACGCGTTCACCGCCGACCTGTACGCCTATGACGCGTTCGACCCGATCGAACCGCAGTCCGCGCTGTCCCGCGCGACCGCCGTGCTGGCCGAAACGCCCTTCGTCGACCGCGGCTTCGCCTGAGCGCGCGTGGCCCGGCCGCGCGCGGCCGGGCCACGTCGACGATTCCCGGTCGACGGGTCTCGCGCGCGGACAATCGCGGCCCCCTGCGAGGTGAACCACACAGCACGCGGGCCCGCTCGATTCCGGCAATCGAGCGGGCTCGGGTGTTCGGTGAATTGTTGCCGTTGTCCAGACCATTAACCTCGGCTGGAGTGGTCCGTGCCCCAATCAATCGGCCCGCGCCGCAGGTTCGCCATCGCCCGGGCCGCTATCGTCACCGCCAGGAACACCGCGACGTCGGCCATGTAGGCCTGCCGGTCGCGCAGCAACCCGACGACCGTGCGCACCCCGGTCGGGGGGCCCGCCGCGCGGACCAGCCGCGCGTTCCCGCTGTGCACGCGCTGCCGCCTGCGCACCAGGCTGCCCAGGTCCCGGGGCGCCCGCACGGTCACCACGGCCTCGGGTACCACCACCCGCCGCTCGATCGACGCGCTCACGTGGCCGTCGTCGCTGATCAGGTCTCCCGGCAGGGGGAACAGGCGGTCGTGCGCGCGGGCGTCCAGCACGTACACGCCCCGCCCGGCGCTGGACCGGTGGACGGCGGGCAGCCGCTGCCACACGGCGTAGTAGCGCCGCACCGCCCAGGACGCCCCGGTTAGGTCGATCCGAGCAGCGGGCACGGCCGCCTCGAACTCCGGCCGGGCCGCCGCGGCGGCCAGCGCGTCGAGCGCGCGTCCGCCGAGTTCGACGTCGGCGTCCAGGTACGCGCGCGGGAACCCGGTGCAGCGGGCGTCCCCGGCGTTGAGCGCGGCCGCTTTCCCGGCGGTTCCCAGAACCACCACGTCGGGCGCGCTCGAATGCGCGCGCGCCACTTCCGCGGTTCGGTCGGCGCACCCGTTGGCCACCACCACGACTTTGCCCACCGCGGTCGATTCCGCGAGCCGGTCCAGGCAGGCGCTGATACCGGCTTCCTCGTTGTGCGCGGGCACAACGACATCCATGCTCATCCCCCTTGCGCGATGCCGCAAACATTCTCTTAATCGCCGCGCGGCCGGTCGCGTTACCGAATTCGCCGAGCGGTCACGCCGACTTCGTGGACTCGTTCCCCGGGACCGTTGGGCCATTCGAATGAAAAGTCCCTGGACGTTCCGGGCGTTCGGGGACAAACAATCCGCGCGAGTGCGCGCACCGCGCGCACCGGCCGCGACTTCTTTGGTGCCAACGGGCAGCGAAAACGCGACAGAGCTACACTCCGTCGGTTGTCGGTCGCTTCCTCAACGCGGCAAACAATCCAAGAGGAAAATAACAACCAATGTCGGTCAGTGGTTGTCCTCGTTGCCATTACCAGCGGCGTCGTCGGCGCCGATCGCGGAACCGCGGACCCGGACGACGAACAGCGCGATGCCCGCGAGCAGGAAGACGCCGCCCGCGAGGTACCAGCGGTTGCGGTTGGCCCAGGAGTCGTCCGCGGACCCGGCCTCGCCGCGCAGCCGCGCCGAGTGCGACGCGCACACCAGCGGCGGCGCCTCGTCCGCGGTGCGCGCGCAGGCCACCGTCGCCGCCCTCGGCTGGCCCGCGTCGGATTCGAGCACGGTCATGGTGGAGTGGATGACCGTCTCGCCCGCGGGCTCGATGTCGACCTGCCAGCTCACCCCGGACCCGGCCGCGGTGCCCGCCGGTTCGGCGGTGTCGAAGCGCAGCCCGGCGGGCACGCTCTGGGTGAGCCGCAGGTCGGTGACGTCGACGGTGCCGAGGTTGCGCAGCCGCAGGGTGTAGGTCATCCGGTCGCCCGCCGCGGCGTCGGCGCGCGCGTTGTCCACGGAGATGCTCAGCACCGGCGCCGCGGCCACGTTCGCCTCCCCCTCGCCCGCCACGGGCGGGGACGCGAGGAGTGCGGCGGAGAGGAAGGCGGTGGCGATCACGTCGTCTCCTAGCTCGCGGACTGGTCCGCGGCCGGACACCGGTGCCGGGCGGATGGGGTCGTGATCAGCGCCCGCCGCGCCGATCGCGGCACGCTCCGGGCGCGGCCCCACCCTACGGATCACGGTGGGAAATGCCCGGTCGAGCCACCCGATCGTGTGGTCGCCGCCGGTCGGTTTCCCTGTGGCAGTACCGGTCTTGACCTATGCGCCTATATGGGGTTATCTATAGGGGTACACGAACGAGAGGGGTTGGCGATGCCGAAGATCAACGTCTACCTGCCCGACGACCTGGCCGAGGCCGTCAAGGAGTCCGGGGTGCCGGTGTCCGCGGTGTGCCAGCGGGCGCTGGAGCAGTCGGTGAAGCGCGTGACCGCGATCCGCGCCACGGTGCTGGGGGAGCTGGCGTCGGGGGACCCGACGGAGCGGTTGACGCAGTTCACCCAGCGGGCCAGGGAGGTCATCCGGCTGGCCGTGGACCGGGCCCGCGCCGACGGCGCCGCGCAGGTCGGCACCGAGCACCTGCTGCACGCCCTGCTGGTCGAGGGCACCAACCTGGCCCTGCACGTGCTGCGCGCGGTCGAGGTCGACCCGACCGCCATCACCGTCCCGCTGTCCACTGGGGACGGGCGGGCGGACCGCTTCGGCGGCCAGGCGGCCAACGCGCTGGAGCTGGCCGTCACCGAGGCCGTGAGCCTGGGGCACAACTACATCGGCTGCGAACACCTCCTGCTCGGCCTGCTCGGTGAACCGGACGGCGCGGGAGGTCAGACCCTGCGCGCCGCGGGCGCCGACCCGCGCGCGGTCCGCGCCGCCGTCGTCGCGGCCCTGGCGGGGTACGTGCACCTGCGGGCCCAGACCGGCGCGACCGACCCCGCGGCAGCTATGGCCGCCGCCCTGCGCAAGGAACTCGCCCCCATCCTCGACCGCCTGACGCGGCTGGAGGAGAGCGCGGGCCTGGCCGGGGCCTGACCACCCCGGGGAACGCGCGCTCCACTGTTGTCGCCGTGGGAAAACCGGCCGCGTTCGGCACCGGTTGGTGCGGCAGGCATGACCCGAACGGGTGACTCAGGCCACATCGCTCCCCCTTCGGTGTGGCGCGGGTGGGGGTGGGGTACCTGCACGGTGGGATCAGACCGACGCCGAGAGGGGACCGTCCAATGTGGATCGCGCTCACCATGCCGTTCGTGCTGATGCTCGGCGCCGTGGCGATGCAACGCCTGGAGCCGACGCCGTTGGCGCCCGTGACGAGCGACGATCCGTTGCAGCACGCGGAAGTCTGAGGCGCCACCGCGACGTCGGACCGCCGGGCCCGACTCGCCCGGACAGCCCAGGTCAGTCCCTTGTGGACAACCGTCACCCGGGCTGTTCCGGTGAATCGGCCGCCACACCCCTTCCCCACCCACCGACCCGGCTGCTTCCCTGTCGTCCGCCAGCACCCCCGACGACATGAACCCGCCATCATCTGGCCGGTCATCGCCGCCGCTGTCGACCATGCCTTGACGCGCTTGGCCGCGTTGCCGAAACGACCGAGTACGAGGCCGTTGGGGCGCCTTGCCTGCCACACCGTGGACGAGCCCCGACCACTAGAACAGCGGCGCGATCACCGTGAGGTCCAGCCCGTCGGCGCGGGCCAGGTAGGTGGTCGGGCGCGGCGGCCCCGCCGGGGAGCCGGGCCAGTCGGTCGTGGCGAGCAGCGCCGCCGTCGCCGGTTGGGCTCTGGGGGCGGTGAGGTCGCCTGCCGCCGCCAGCGCCGCGGCGAGGTGGACGCCGTCGTAGCAACCCTCGGCGTAGGCGTCGAGCACGGGAGCCCGGGGTCCGAAGAGCGCGCGGTGCCGCTCCGCCAGCGCGACGCGGCGCTCGTCGCCCTGGCCCGCGAACGACCGCATGGCCGCGTACAGCTCACCCGTGTCGTCCCCGCCCGCGGCCAGCAGGCCGTTCTCCTCCAGGGACCCCGACAGCCGCACCACCCTGGCGGCCAGCGGCGACTCGGCGAAGACCCGGTTGAACGCCACCAGGTCGCGGCCGACCAGGCTGAGCAGGATCGCGTCCGCGTGCGCGCGGCCGATGGCGTCGACCAGCTCCTCCGCGGCCACCCCCGACCCGGGGAACGGCACCAAGCGCTCTGTCACGACCTCCGCGCCCAGCCCCCGCACGATCCCGCCCGCGACCCGGTGCACGGCGCGCGGCCAGATGTAGTCGCTGCCGACCAGCGCCCACCGCCGCAGGCCCCGGTGGTTCACCAGCCAGCGCACCGCCGGGGCGAGTTGCCTGCCGGGGCTGTCGCCGAGCAGCACCACCCCCGCGCGCCGGGTGCCGCCCTCGTGCGGCGGCGTGAAGATGTACGGGACGCGGTCGCCGAGCGCGGTCTCCAGCGCGCGGTGCACGTCGCTGGTGTGGAAGCCGACGAAGGCGTCGACCGCCGTCTCGACGGCCTCGCACGCCACCTCGGCGGGCGCGCGACCCGCGTCGACCAGCACCAGTTCGACCGGCCGACCCGCCACCCCACCCGCGGTGTTGACCTCGGTCGCGGCCAGCGCGGCGGCCATCAACCCGGACGGCCCGGTCAGCCCGAGCGCGCCGGAGAGCGGCAGCAGCAGCCCGAGCCGCAGCACGGCCGGGTCCGGCCCGCCCACGGCGACCGCCACCCGGTCCCGCACAACCGCGCGCACAACCGAGGTGGGGTCCATGACCGGACAGTATGCTCGCCGTGTCGTCCACGGCGGAAGGCTCATCATGGCTGGTCAACGCGATACCCGCGTGCCCGACCTGGTCGATCTGCTGACCAGGGCGCAGCGGGCGCTGGCCCGGGACCTGGGCACCCGCCTGGAGGAGGAAGGCGCCTCCGTCGACCAGTGGCGCGTCCTGCGCGCACTGGTCACCGCCCCCGACGGCCGCTCGATGGGCGAGCTGGCCGTGGCCGTGGAGATCCCCCACCCCACCCTGACCCGCCTGGTCGACGGCCTGGTCGACGCGGCGCTCCTGTTCCGCGGCCACTCCCCCCAAGACCGGCGCCGGGTGTCGGTGCACATCTCGGAGCTGGGCCGCACCAAGCTGGACCGCCTGGAAGCCCTCGCCGCCGCCCACGAGCACAGCGTCGCCGAACGCCTCAGCCACCAGGCCGTCGACGAGTTGTCCGCCCTGCTGCGATCCCTGGAGGGCTAGCCCCGCGGGCGCTGCGATCCCCGGCTCGCGCCCGGCCCCGGCGGCCGGTCCGCGCACGATCACGGCGTCGCCGCACGGCCCAACCACCGGGCACCTTCGAGCCGCTCGTCCACGAACTCGCGGGCCGGGTCTCCAACCAGGCGTTCGGCCGTTGCCCACCCATTCCCCGGAAACCGCAGCAGAACCCCAGCCCCCACTCAGCGCGACATGTCCCCGCCGCAGCTCCAGGCCGTTCTGTTCCTCTCCGGACCGCCCCCTCAACCGCCGCAGAAGCCCAACCCGCCACTCGGCGCAACGTGTTCCCGCCACCCGGTCCGAGCTGTTCCGTTCCTCCCCGGACCCACCCCTCAACCGCCGCTTGAGCCCAAGCCCCCCAGAACGCAACGCGGCCCTGCCACACGCCTTGATTGGGTGGACTTGCTTTGCGTGGGGGGACGGGCCTGCCAAGCTCGCCTGCGGGTGGGGTGGGCTTGCCCCTCCCACCGCTTTTCCCCACCGCAGGTTCGTAGGGGCCCCGCGCAAAGCAAGTTCGCCCAATCGAGGCCGCGCATCTTTTCCGCGAACAGCCGGACAAACCCAACGCGCACAGCCCACCCACGCCCACACGCCCAGCAGCCCACCGCAGGCTCGTAAGGCCCCACGCAAAGCAAGTTCACCCGATCAAGGCCACACAGCTCTCCGCGAACAGCCAGACCGATCACCCCAGCCACCGCCCCAAGCAGCACCCTGACACGACTCGGCGAGGCTCGACGTCGCCGAACGCCCCAGTCGCCAGACCACGCCAACCTGCGCCCCGGGAGAGCTAGCCCCGCAGACGCACCGGCAGCGTCTCCACCCGCGCTCCCTGAATCGTCCCCGGCATGACCTGCCGCAGCTCGGACCCCGGAACCAGCAACCGCGCATCGGGATAGTCCGCGCGCAGAACCTCCACCAACACCGTCAGCTCCAACTGCGCCAAATGCACCCCCAAGCAGTAGTGATGCCCCGCGCCGAACGTGAGGTCGCGGGCGGTGGTCTCGTTGATGCCGTCCGTGTGCGCCAGGATCGGGGCCCCGGCGGGCACCCGGACCCCACCCAGATCCACCTCCGCCGTCGTGAACCGCCACAGGCCGAACGGCGCGGCCGGGTGGTCGCGCAGAACCCCTCGGACGAACTCGGCGGCGGGCTCATCGGTCGGGGCGCTCAAGTGCCGGGCCACGACGAACCCCACCGACCGGTCGGTGGTGATCTGACCCGCGACGAGCATGGCCAGCACGTAGTAGGTGACCTCGTCGTCCGGGGTATCGTCCGGCATGCGCTGCCGCAGCTGCTGGGCGATCCCCGGTCCCTCGGCCGTCCCCGCCACCGCCAGCAGCCGCCGGATCGCGTCGCCCTGGTCGAGTCCGAGTTGCCCGCAGGCCGCCTTGGCCTCGTCGACCTTCGAGCGCGGCACGCCGAGCAGGTCGAGGACCACCGTCAGCGGGAACCGCACGCTGAAGTCCGCGACCAGGTCCGCCTCGTCCGCTAAGGCCGCCAGCAGCTCGCGCGCCACGGACCGGATGTGGTCGGTGTACTCCTGGATGCGCGCGGCGGTGAACATCGGCGCGTGCGCCCGGCGGGCCTCGGCGTGCGCGGGCCCGTCCAGCGTGGTCAGCGACGGGTGGTCCGCCGCCGTCGGCTCCAGGCCCGCGCCGACCCGGTCCCAGGCCGTGGGCGCGCTGCCCGGGTCCTTGACCACACCGGGGTGCACGAGCAACTCTCTAGCCACCGAGTCCTCGGTGACGACCCACACCCGGCCGCCCGCCGGGGCGTCGACCTGCACCACTGGCCCGGCCGCGCGCAACACCCGGCGCAGCGGGCTCGGCTCCTCCAGGCCGCGCACGGATGCCGCGGTCAGGTCGACGTCACCCAGGTATGGAGCTTCCCGCATAACCCCTCCTGCATGGTGAAGTAGCTTCACTGTGAAGCTATCGAGTCCGGGGGGTAGGTTGTCAACACCCAACCGCGCTCGACGGAAACGAGATCCGGTGACCCACTCGCACCAGCCCGCCGGCCGCGGCGAGCACGCAAACCGCGTACTGGAGGGGTTCCGCGCGTTCGGCGCGGACTACGGCGAGTTCGCCAACAGCTTCGCCGCGTGGCTCGGCCTGCACTCGACCGACGCGACCGCGCTCGTCGAGATCTTCTACGCCGAGGACAAGGGCGACCCGCTCACGCCGACCCGGCTCAGCGAGCGCGTCTCGCTGACCACCGGCGCGACCGCGAACCTGCTCAACCGGCTGGAGCGGCTCGGCTACGTCGTGCGCACCCGGGAGAACGCCGACCGCCGCGTGGTGACCCTGCGGACCAACCCCGCCATGGCGCACCCGGCCAAGGTGTTCTTCGGCCCGTTCGTCGACCGGGTGCAGGCGCTGGTCGACGAGTACCCCGCCGAGCAGGTCGCCCAGTTCGAGGAGTTCCTGTTCAAGATGAGCGCCACGCTGACCGCGGTGCTCGCCGAGGGGCCACCCGAGCCGGTCCCGCCGACCGTGTGACCTGCGCGGACACCGGTTCGCGGACGACTATTTCCAAATGGAAGGAATCTGTCTACGCTTCGCCGCACACGCGCACCGCGTCGGCGAGGAGGGTCCATGAGCGAACAGGCCGGGTTGGCGCAGTACGGCTACACCCAGGAGTTGCGTCGATCGCTGGGTTTCCGCGACCTGGTGGTCTACGGGCTGGTGTTCATGGTCCCGATCGCGCCGTTCGGCATCTTCGGCACCGTGTTCTCCGGCTCCGGCGGCATGGTCGCGCTGGCCTACGCCATCGGCATGCTGGCGATGCTGTTCACCGCCAACTCCTACGCCCAGATGTCGCGCGCGTTCCCGATGGCGGGCTCGGTCTACACCTACGCCGGGCGCGGCATCGCGTCACCGGTCGGGTTCCTGTCCGGCTGGATGATCCTGCTCGACTACGTGCTGGTGCCGAGCCTGCTCTACCTGATCGCGGGCATCGCGATGAACTCGCTGCTGCCCGCGATCCCGGTGTGGTTGTGGCTGGTCGTGTTCGTGCTGCTCAACACCGCGGTCAACTTCTTCGGCATCGAGATGACCGCGAAGGTCAACCGGGTCATGCTGGTCGGCCAGTTGATCATCCTGGCGATCTTCCTGGTGATCGGCGTCGTGGCGCTGGCGCAGGGCAAGGGCCGCGGCTTCGACCTCACCCCGATCTTCGACAGCGGCACGTTCTCCTGGCCGCTGATCTTCGGCGCGGTGTCCATCGCGGTGCTCAGCTTCCTCGGCTTCGACGGGATCTCCACGCTGGCGGAGGAGAACCGCGAGTCGGCCAAGGCGATCGGCCGCTCGATGATCGCCGCGCTGCTGCTGACCGGCGTGCTGTTCATCGTGCAGACCTGGGTCGCCGCGCTCCTCGTGCCGGACCCGGCCGCCCTGATCGCCAACGGCGACGCGGCGGGCACCTCGTTCTACGACGCGGCCCGGGTCGCGGGCGGCGGCTGGCTGGCCACGCTGACCGCCGCGGCGACCGCGGTGTCGTGGGGTTTCGCGAACTCGCTGGTGGCCCAGGCCGCGACGTCCCGCCTGCTGTTCGCGATGGCGCGCGACCGGCAGCTGCCGAAGTTCCTGGCCAAGGTGCACCCGACCCGGCGCGTGCCGGTGAACGCGACCCTGCTGGTGGCGGCGGTGTCGCTGGGGTTCGGGCTGTACATGCAGTCGCGCGACGACGGGGTCTCGCTGCTGAGCTCGCTGGTCAACTTCGGTGCCATGACGGCGTTCCTGGTGTTGCACGTGTCGGTCGTCGTGCACTACGTGGTGCGCAACCGCAGTAAGGACTGGTGGAAGCATCTGATCGCGCCGGTCATCGGGTTCGGCATCCTGGCGTACGTGGTGATCAACGCGCAGGTGGCCGCGCAGACCACCGGGTTCGTGTGGCTGGGCATCGGGGTTGTCGTCCTAATCGGACTTTTGGTGACCGGACGTCGTCCGGAGCTGTCCGGGATCGCGGGGGAGTCGAAGTGAGGGTCGTCCGTCTGGAATCCGAGCCCGCGTACGCGTTCGGCGGTCGCGCGCCCGCCATGACCGTGGCACCGGGTACGGTTGTCGAACTATCCACAGAGGACTGCTTCGGTGGCGCCGTGCGCGGGATCGATGACCTGCCGAGCCAGGTCTGCACCTTCCCCTACCTCAACCCGGTCACCGGCCCCATCGCCGTCGAAGGCGCCGAACCCGGTGACACCGTCGCCGTGCACTTCGTCGACATCCGCCCGACCCGCGACTGGGCCATCTCCACGACCTTCCCCCACTTCGGCGCCCTGACGGCCACCCACACCACGGCCATGCTCCACGACGCCCTCCCCGAACGGGTCTGGCGCTACGACGTCGACGCGGAGCGCGGTATCTGCCGCTTCAACGCCCGCGACTCCGACCTGTCGATCGAACTCCCCCTGGACCCCATGCACGGCACCGTGGGCGTCGCCCCGGCGGCCCACGAGGTGATCATGAGCATCACCCCGGGCGCCCACGGCGGCAACATGGACACCCCGGAAATGCGCGCGGGCACCACGGCCTACTTCGGCGTCAACGTCCCCGGCGCCCTCATCTCCCTGGGCGACGGCCACTGCCGCCAAGGCGAGGGCGAGGTCTGCGGCACCGCGGTCGAAGCGGCCATGTCCACGGTCATCGTCGTCGACCTGATCAAGGGCGTGTCCACCCCCTGGCCCCGCCTGGAATCCGACACCCACCTCATGTCCACCGGCACCGCGCGTCCCCTGGAGGACGCCTTCCGCATCAGCCAGCACGACCTGGTGACCTGGACAGCCGACCTCCTGTCCCTGGACGCCCTGGACGCGTACCAGTTCGTCAGCCAGGCGGGCCTCGCGCCTGCGGGCAACGTCGTGGACACCAACTACACGATGCTCGCCAAGCTCCCCAAGCGGTACCTCGCCGAAACCCGCGCCTACGAGGACGTCCACACCCGCCTCCGCACCACCGCGACGCACTACCTGAACCAACGCTGAGCCGGGAGAGGCGGGGTCCGCGCAGGGTGACCCCGCCTCACCCACCCGCTCGGCCCAACGCGAAGCGGGCACTTGCCGACTCGGTGGGCGAAGCGCCGTTTTCCCCTCGGTGGCACAGCCCGATCGTGCGATGGATTTCCGGCACCGGGACCGGTCATGATCTCCCCAAGCCAGTTGCGGATTGTGGTCTGGAGGCGAGTGGATGTTCGGGGTCGATCGGCGCGCCCTGCGCCCGAGCCGCGGTCGCTACTGCAGGACCTTCGCCAGCGCCCTGCCGCCCGCCCGGTACCACCGGCCGACCCGCATGGGGCCGCAGCCGCTGAGGTCGACCTCGACGACGACGCGGTCGGGGCCGTACTGGAAGACCAGGTCGAACTGGGAGCCCCCCATGGCGGTGCAGGCATCGGGCCACGGGGCGGGCAGGTCGTTGATGGTCTTGACGAGTTCGGCGGTCTTCTCCCGGACCTCTCGGGCGGGCATCGTGTGCTCCGCCCGGGTGGCGCAGATCCACACCGTGTCCGGGGGCGTCGCCGGGAGCAGCGGGCCGGGTGGGCCGACTTGGTCGCGCCCGAAGTCCGGCTCCGGCGGAAAAGGAGCGCGCGGCGGCGGGCAGCCGACGCCCGGGGTCGGGATGGCCGGGTCGCCCGGGGCCGCCCCGGCGGGCTCGTCGCCCGCCCCGGCGATCACCAGGGCCGTGACCGCCACGACGGCCGTCGCCGCTGTCGCGAGCCACAGCTCGCGTTGTCGGCCACCGGCCACGGCAGGCTCCTTGTGTTGTCCCGCCACCACGGTAGCGCGATCACACCCCGCTCAGCGGCAGCCAGACCTGGAACCTGGTGTCGCCCGGCGCCGACTCCACCTTGATGTCCCCGTGGTGCTTGTTCACCACGATCCGCCACGAGATGTCGAGCCCCAGGCCCGTGCCCTCGCCGACCGGCTTGGTGGTGAAGAACGGTTCGAAGATCCGTTCCCGCACCTCCGCCGGGATGCCCTCGCCGGTGTCGCCGATCTCCACGACCAGGTCCCGCTCACCGTTGCGGAATGTCCGCACGGTCAGCGTGCCGTCGCCGTCCATCGCGGAGACCGCGTTGTCGATGAGGTTGGTCCAGACCTGGTTCAGCTCGGCGGCGTAAGCCGAGATCCGGGGCAGGCCGCGGTCGTAGTCCCTGACCACGCGCACCCGGTCGCCGATCTTGCCGCCCAGCATGACCAGCGTGGAGTCCAGCAGCTCGTGCACGTCGACGACCTGGAACGGGGCCCGGTCCATCTGCGAGTACTGCTTGGCCGCGCCGACCAGCGTCGACACCCGCGTGGTCGCGTCGGCGATCTCGTTCATCAGCATCTCGGTCTCGACCGTGTACGCCAGCCAGCGGATGGCCGGGTCGGCGACCGGCGACGGGCACTCGGCCACCGCCGTGGACAGCCACTCCACGTCCAAGCCGCCGCCGACCAGCACCGGCGCCAGCAGCCACGGGTCGGAGATGCCCCGGTCCTCCAGCCAGTCGCTGAGCTCGTCCTCGGCGTCGCTGGTCTCCAGCGCGCCCAGTTCCGGCGCCTTGGCGACCCGCTCCACCGCCGCTTCCTGGAGCTTGACCAGCGCGGGCAGCGCGGTCGGGTCGATGGCGCCGCCCGCCAGCATGGCCAGCTTGTGCCGCATGCCCGCCACCCGCTCGCGCAGCGCGGCCGTGGCCCGCACCGCCGCGGCGGCCGGGTTGTTCAGCTCGTGCGTCAGCCCGGCGGACAGCGATCCCAGCGCCACCAGCCGTTCCCGGTGCGCGACGACGGCCTGGCTGTTGCGCATGCCCCAGAGCAGGCCCTCCAGCAGGTGCATCGCCATCGGGAACCACTCGCGCATCACCGCGCCGAACTCGGTGGCGGGCAGCTGGGCGAGTCGCACGTCGGTGACCGCGCGGACCGTCATCTGGTAGGTGTGCCGCTCCTCGATCTCCAGGTATGCCTGCGTGGCACCGAAGTACGCGCCGCGCGTGTCGCTGCGGGAGATCTCCGGCTGGTCGCCGCCGATGGTGCGGTGCAGCGAGACCGTGCCGTCGAGCAGCAGGTAGAAGCAGGTAGCCGGGGCGCCCTCGGTGAGGATCTCCTCGCCCGCGGCGAAAGTCGTGGTCTCGACGTGTTCGGCCAGCCAACCGATCCGGTCGTCGTCGAGGCTCTCGAACAGGAACAGGGTGCGCAGCTCGTCGGGGGTCACAGCTTCTCCAGGTACCGGTGGACCAGGCTGACTGCCATGGCGCCCTCGCCGACCGCGGACGCCACGCGCTTGACCGACTCGGCCCGCACGTCGCCCGCGACGAAGACGCCGGGCACGGAGGTTTCCAGGTGATACGGGTCGCGGTCGGGATACCCCGCGGGGCGGCGGCCCCCGATCACCAGATCGGGTCCGGCGAGCACGAAACCCCGCCCGTCGCGGGAAAGCGTGCCGTCGAGCCAGTCGGTGCGCGGCGCGGCGCCGATGAACACGAACAGCCACGACGCGGGCACGACCTCGGACGCCCCGGTGCGGTTGTCGCGGATGGTGATGGTCTCGAGGTGGTCGGTGCCGTCGCCGCCGGTGACCTCGACGCAGGTGCGCACCTCGATCGCGTCGACGGCCTCGATCTGGTCGATGAGGTAGCGCGACATGGACCGGTCGAGGGAGTCGCCGCGCACCAGCATGACGACGCGGCGGGCGTGCCTGGCGAAGTACATCGCGGCCTGACCGGCGGAGTTGGCGCCGCCGACGATGTAGACGTCCTGGCCGACGCAGCTCGGGCCCTCGGTGGTGGCGGCGCCGTAGAAGACGCCGCGGCCGGTGAGGTCGGGCAGGCCGGGGGCGTCGAGGAGGCGGTAGGAGACGCCGGTGGCCAGGATGACGGTGTGCGCGGCGAGCTCGGTGCCGTCGGCGAACCGGACGACCCGGGCCGATCCGCGCGGTTCCAGCCCGACGACCTGGCGCGTGGTCAGCATCTCGACCGCGAACTTGGCCGCCTGCCTGCGCGCCCGCTCGGTGAGCTGCTCGCCGGAGACGCCGTCGGGGAAGCCGAGGTAGTTCTCGATGCGGCTGCTGGTCCCGGCCTGGCCGCCGGTCGCCATGCGCTCGACGAGCACCGTGCGCAGGCCCTCGGACCCGCCGTAGACCGCGGCGCCGAGGCCCGCGGGTCCGCCGCCGACGACGATGAGGTCGTAGAAGTCGGTGGAGGGGGTGGTCGACAGCCCGACCCGCGCGGCCAGCTCGCCGTCGGACGGCTCGACCAGCGCGTCGCCTTCCTCGGTGACGACCACGGGGAGCCGCGTGCCGTCCTCGCCCGCCGCGGTGAGCAGGCGGTCGCCCTCCGGGTCCTCGCCGAGCGCGTGCCAGCGGTAGGGGACGGAGTTGCGGGCGAGAAAGTCCCGTACAGCGTACGACCTGGCGGACCACCGGTGACCGACGACCCGGATCTGCCGGACGGGCCCGCGGTCGGCGGCGGACCAGGAGGTCAGCAGGTCGTCCAGCACCGGGTAGAACTTCTCCTCCGGCGGATCCCACGGCTTGAGCAGGTAGTGGTCGAGGTCGACGACGTTGATCGCCTGGATCGCCGCGTCGGTGTCGGCGTAGGCGGTGAGCAGCACCCGGCGCGCGGCGGGGAACAGGTCCATGGCCTGCTCCAGGAACTCGATGCCGCTCATCCTCGGCATCCGGTAGTCCGCCAACAAGGCGGCGACGTCCTCACCCCGGAGCTTGATCTCCCGCAACGCCTCCAACGCCTGAGCCCCGGACTCGGCCCGCACCACCCGGTACTGCTCCCCGTACTTCCGCCGCAGGTCCCGGGCGATGGCCCGCGACACGCTGGGGTCGTCGTCCACGGTCAGGATCGAAGGCCGCGCCACCCGAGGCCCCTCGGTCGTCGTCATGGGGCCAGTCAATCACCCGGGCGGACGACCCGGAAACCACCTCATCCCCAACGGGTGCACCAGCGGCGTTGTTTCGTCCTTTGTGGATGAAATCGGTGAGCTGGCTCGCTGGTTCGACAACACTGGGTGATACCCGGCAACTATTGGTTGATGAGACCGGGATCACCGACCGAGCGACGTGTCGCATCGGTTCTTGTGGACCGGTCCAACTGTCGCTTGAGAACAGTCGGGCCGTTCGGTTGAGCCAATTCCGGCATTGGTCGGTGGGCTGGTCGAGGCTATCCGGTCGGACATTCCCCGTCCTGTCAGGTACGCCCGGCCGGGTTGGGTTGTTCCGCTCGGATGGGGTACGCGAGTGAGCGAGTTTGTGGGAGTATCAGTTGGCATTAGCGCGATCGAGCAGCCGCCGCGCACATTTCGTTGGCGGTTGTTTCCGCGCGCGTGCGCACGCTCGTGCGGTGTCGCGTAACGCGGACAACCGCGACACCGATGCGGGGGAGGGCGAGATGTGCCGGCAGGACCGGGTCGGCCTGTCCCCAGGAGCCTCGACGAGCGGTCGGTGCGCGCGGACGGCGAACTCGGAGGGGGCACGATGAGCGACCGCCCGGAACGAGTGCTGACCAAGCCCGAGTTGCTGCGCGCGATCGGGCACCAGCTCAGGACCGCGAGGGAAAACCTGGGGTGGTCCAGACAACAATTGGTCGCGAAGCTGGAGACCGGGGTGCACGCGCAAACGGTGGCCACCTACGAACTCGCGATCAGGCAGTGCTCCATCGGCCGGTTCGTCGCCATCTGCGAAGCGCTGGGTTTGAACGCCCCGTACGTCCTCGAGACCGCCATTCGGTTGGCGGAGGCCGACCCGCATCACATGGTGTGCGCGGTCGACCTCCGCGCGGTCGTCCGGGATCGCGACCCCGCCTTGGAACCAATGCGCCGTTGGGCGCGTACCCAGTTGACGCGGGATCCGGATTCACCGGTGGTGCAACTGGAACCGAAGCTCGTGGCCGAACTCGCGATGTTCTGTGGACTTTCCCAGGCGGACCTCTTCAACCGGATCACCGGTCGTTCCGCCGCGCGGGAACTCGACCAGCCCTGAGCCGTCCTCAGCGGACTGCCGTCGACTCAGAAGTGGCTCCACCAGGCGACCGAGGTGGGGACGGGCTGTTCCTTGGCGGTGAAGGTGCACGTCACCACAGCGAACGCGAGGATCAGGGCCGCGAACAAAGTCGCGCCACCCAGTTTTCGGTACAAGAAATCCGCCTTCTCAGACAGTGCGAACGCGTCGCGACCGGGGTTGTCCATCCTCCGGGCGTCGCATAGACGCGCCGGTGACGCGGGCTATGGTGCCGCCCTCGATGGGGTGAGTCAACCCATGGTTATGCTGTAGGCGGTTTTTGGTGCACTACTAGGTGTGAGAATTGCTCGTATAGTGCTGTTGATCAGCGACGAAAAGCGAATAAATCGCCGATTGTAGAAAGATAATATCTCGATCGAGTGAAGTGTGTGGCGGATTGTCGCGGGATTGGCGGCATCACTTCAGTGGTTGAGTGCGCTCCGGCCACTCGATCGGCGTCCCTCTTGTGGTGGTATTGAGTTCGGAGGGTAGCGTCGAGAGTTTGGTGTTAACGGCCTGCCGCCGCGCCGGATCGCTCATGGACTTGTACAGCGCGGACGCCTCCGACCAGGCCGTTCTCGCCTCATTCGGTCTGTCCAGGTCGGCGACAGCGTCCCCGAGGGCCTCGAGACACCGCGCGAGCAAGGGGGCGTGCCGGATCTGTCCCGCCAGCGCGATGGCCTGCCGCGCGTGCTGTTCCGCGTGGCGCGCCGCGCCCCGCGCGCGCTCGACCTCGGACAGGGCCAGCCGGATCTCCACGATCGCGGGTGCGTCGTGGGCCGATTCGGCGGTCCGCAGCGCGGTGGTGGTGTAGGCGACCGCGTCGTTGTGCTCGCCTCGAACGGCCCAGACCGCGCCGATACCCGCGAGAACCCGCGCCTGGGCCGATTCGTCCCGTGCCTCCAAGGCGTGGTGCTGCGCCTCGCGGAGGTGGAGCAGCGCTTCGTCCAACCTCCCCGTCGCGCACAGCGCCACGCCGAGTTGTTGGTGCGTCCAGCGCTTGGCCTCGGTGTTGCCGCTCGCACGAGCGAGGTCCAGGCTCCGCCGCAGGAGGGGGACAGCCTCTGCGGGCGAGCCGAGCAACAGTGCCAACCGGCCCAACTGGAAGTGGATCACACCGCGGGCGCGGTGATCTTCCGCTCGGTCCGCGTACTCGAGCGCACGGTGCAGGCAGTGACGCGCGTCGGTGAACTGCCCACGGGCCATGTAGGTCAGGCCCAGGTCATTGGCCGACGACGCCTCCGCCTCGTGGTCCCCACCCGCACGTGCCGCGGCGACCGCTGTCTCGAGGGCGGCCCTGGCGTCCTCGCTGTAGCCGTGTCGCTCGAGGTACGTGCGCACCGCGTGGGGCAGTCGCCAGGCGTAGTCGTGGTTGGCCGTTTTGACCGCGAGGGCGATGGCCGACGTCAGGTTCGTGTGCTCGTCGCGGAACCATGCCCGGGCGGTGTGCGGTTCGGTGAACCCCACGGGGGAGATCTGTGGTGCCGGGTCCAGCGGCGGTCCCGTCGCGTGGTCGGGGTACAGGGTTTCGTGGGCGGCGGTGGCGGAGGTCAGGTAGAAGCTGAGCACGCGACGTTCAGCGGCTCGGCGGTCGGGCGGGGACTCATCGGTGTGCGCGAGGGTGTGGGCGCATTCCTTGAGCAGGTCGTGCAGGCGGTAGCGGTCGGGTGCTTCGGTGCGTTCGAGCAGGTGGGCGCCGACCAGAGCGGAGAGGTGGTCGCGGGTTTCGACCTCGGGGCGACCGGAACAGGACGCCGCCGCGGCGATCGCGAACTCGCGTCCGGGGTGCAAGCCGAGCAAGCGGAACAGTCGTTGTGGACCTTGTGGCAACCTGCGGCAGGTCGCGGAGAAGGCGGTCTGGGGCGAGAGGTCGCCGTCGGCGGTGAGTCCGAGTTCGAGCAGGATCCGCGCGGGATCGCGTTGTGTGCTGGAGCGCAGATGGCGGTAGTCTGCGATGTGGTGCGCGGCAACGGTGAGGACCAGGGGCAGGCCGCCACAGAAGCGCACAAGCTCCTCGCACAGGTCGCCGTACATCCGTGTCTCGCTGCCGAGGTGCACTGCCAACAGTCGCGAACACTCCGCCGTGGACATCGGGTTGATGGTGATCCTCTTGGCGCCGTAAGAGGCGCACAGCGTGGTCAACGTCTGCCTGCTGGTCACCACGACCAAGCCGTCCGCCAGCAGGGGCAGCAGTCGCTGGACGTGTTCGGAGTTGCGTGCGTTGTCGAGTACCACCAATGTGCGGCGGTTCGCGAGCGTTCGCCGCAGGGCCACCTCGCGGGAACGCGGTGTGGCCGAGAGGACCGGCTCCTCGCCGAGACCCGCGAGGAGTTCGTCCACAACGGACGCGTGGGTCAGTGCGGGCTCCGAGTCCGCGGCGAAGCCGTTGAGGTCGACGAACAGGTCACCGTCCGGGAACCGCGCGCGCCATCGGCGTCCCCAGTGGACCGCCAGGGTTGTCTTCCCCACGCCGCCCATACCTTCCAGCACGACCACGCCGGGTATCGGGTTGCCGTCGTGGTCGAAGGCGGCGGCATCGAGTGCCGCCAGCTCCTGTGCGCGGCCGATGAAGTCGCGGATGCCGTGCCGGAGCTGCCGGATCGGGAAACCGGTCGCTCCGTACGCGACAGCGGCGGTACCGCTTTCCTTCGCGATGAGGCTGTTCTGGTGCTGCCGCAGGTGGTCGGCTGCTTGGTGCTCACCCGCCTGCCGGAGCGCGCGGTGGAGGTCGAGGTAGTACTCAGCGGCCTCCTCGTTCCGGTTGAGGGCTTGTAGGGCGGTGAGGCGGAGTTTGTGGAAGGTCAGGTTGTCCGGACTGTCGGACTGGAGGTCGTCGAGGAGGGGGAGGGTCTCGCCCGCCCGACCGAGTTCGACCAAGGCGCCGAGCCGAGCCGCGTGGGTCGGGGTGAGTTCGTTGCGCTCGAAGGCTGTGCGCCAGGCGTCGGCTTTGCGGGAGTGCAGGTCCTCCAAGGGCCTGCCGCGGACCAGGGCCAGCGCGGCCTCGGCGAGGCGGATGGCCTCGGCTGGATCGCTTTCGCGGGATCGTTGAGCGGCGGTCGACAGGTCGCGGAACTGGAAGTAGTCGATTGCCCCCCGCGTGGTGTCCAGCAGGTACGCGCCTGACTTGGCCTGCAAGTGGGCGTGGATCGGCAGCCGTTCGAGGCGGGTGCGGATCTGGGTGGCGTACTTGTGCAGGGCACCGTCCGGTTTGCGGGGGCGGTCGTCGTCGCCCCAGATCCAGTCCAGCAGGGTGGCCACGGGCACCTTGCGGTTGGGGTGCAGCAGCATCGTGGTCAGCAGCGCCCGGGGTTTGGGGTAGCTCCACCTCGCCTCGAGGACTCCGTCCAGGCGTAGGGCGGTGGGGCCGAGGATGCCGAATGCCGCTTCCACCAGCTTCACCTCTCGACCGGTCCCCCCGGACACCGTTGGTTTGGAGCAGCGAAATGCGCTGGGCGCCGGGAGGAAGTGTAGTGACTGTGTCTTGGCGCACACACTGAAAGGCAAGTGAAAGTCAGCCGCTTGGACGAACGAAATCCGGGTGGTTCGAGCGCGCTTCCCACGTTCGGCCTACGCCGTTGGTTCCGCGTTGTCAGCCTTTTGACGCAGGTGTGGTGCAGGAAACGAGAGTTCGGCTCAGGACGCTGGTTAGCGCCGGTCTGCGGCATAACAAAGTGCGGAGGCGACAATGGCAACGCAGAGTTGGATTCGCGGCCCGATGGGTTTGGGGGCCGAGCGGCGGATTACCCGGTGCGGCGCCCGCCGGGTGTTGGTGATGGTCCCGACGATGACCGCCGGGAACCGGTTGCTCGACCTGCTCCCGGTGCTCGACGGCGACCACCGCGTGCAGGTCGTGTTCACCGTCCCGCGCGAGGACGACACCACGTGGCACGGGGTGGACCGGTTCGTCGCGGGGCTCGGGGGACTGGTCGTGCCGTGGGGGCAAGCGGTGCGGCACGAGTGGGACGCGGTGCTCGGCGCCAGCCACCGGGGGATCGCGCAGGTGCACGGGAAGCTGCTCCTGCTCCCGCACGGCGTCGGGGCGGTCAAGTCGCGTCGGCACAGCAGGAAGGGTGGGCAGGTGAGTCGGGAGACGACCGGGGTCGACCGGGAGTTGCTGACCTATCGCGGCCGTTTGCTGCCTGCCGCGTTGGCCATTCCCACAGTGGCCGAGATGGGATTGTTGCGGCGTAGATGCCCAGAGGCTGTGGGTGTCTCGTTTTTGTCAGGAGATGTGTGTTTCGACAGCCTGCGCGCCGGTGTGGAGTTCCGCGACCGATATCGCTCGGCGCTCGGTGTCGAGTCCGGGGAAGAGTTGGTGTTGGTCAGTTCGACCTGGTCGCCCAATTCGCTGTTCGGGCGGTGTCCGACCCTCTACGATCGTTTGCTCGCCGAGCTTTCCGGTACCGGGACAAAGGTGGCCACCGTATTGCATCCCAACATCTGGGCGGTGCACGGCGAATGGCAGATCCGTTCCTGGTTGGCCGGGGCGGTCGCAGGCGGGCTGCTGGTCGTACCCCCGGAGCGCGGCTGGCAAGCCGCCACCGTCGCCGCCGACGCGGTGGTTGGCGACCACGGCTCGACCACGACCTACGCCGCCGCGCTCGGCAAGCGGGTGTGCCTGGCCACCTGGCCCGAGGGGCACCTGCGGCCCGAAAGCCCGGCCGCCGCGCTGCGCCGCGCGGTGCCGCTGCTCGACCTCGACCGGTCCCTGCGCGACCAGCTCGCGCACGTGCCGCCGGTGGCCGCCTCCCGTGTGGTGCGCACGGTTTCCGGTGTGCCCGGTGGAGCGCACGCGCGGTTCCGCAAGGTGCTCTACCGGTTGCTCGACCTGCCGGAGCCCGCTTGGCCCGCGGCCACGCCGATCCCGTTGTCCCCCAGGGTGTCGTGATGACCGTGATCACGTTGACCCGCCTCGCGGAAGGGGTGCACATCGCCCGGTGGTCCACATCGGCCCTGGGTGTGGGTGACGCCTTGGTCGTCCGCACCTGGGCCGCGGCCGAATGGCGCGGCATCGCCGATGTCCTGGTCGGCGCGGGCGAGGACGCGATCCGCCAGGCCGTCGCGGCTTATGTGTCTGATTTGGGCATTCGAGTGAGCCGTGCGCGCACCTCGTCGACTCGCGGGTCTTGGAGCTGTTCGTAGAGGTGCGCGGCGCGTGCCCAGGAAGCGGCGGCGGTGGTCGGATCCTCCGCCGCCGCTGCCACGTCGCCGTGGTGGACGAGGATCTCCGCTTCGTACTGCGGGGATTCGAGTTCCTGGATCGAGGTCAGGCACTCCGCCAGGATGCGGCGGGCTTCCTCGGTGTCACCTGCTCCCAAATGGACGGTGGCCAGCAGTGTCATCGCCTTCGCGTACTGCGCCTGGTCGCCGAGTTCGGCCATGGCCGCGGCCGCCGCGGTCAGCTCCTCGACGGCCCGCTCCGGCCGGTCGAGCCGGGAGTGCAACTCGCCGAGGCGCCTGCGGGCCAGTGCGACGCCCCGGACCCGCCCCAACCGCTCGTGCACGGCCCGCGCGCGCTCGAAGTACCCGACCGCCGCGTCGAGATCCCCGGTCTCCCGGGCGATCCGCCCCAGCTGGGACAGCGCGGTCGCCTCCGTCGGACCGTCGCCCGTCGCCTCGGCCAGGCGCACCACCGCGTGGCTGTGCGCCTCCGCCTCCGCGTAGGAACCCGTCTTGGCGTAGGCGAAACCGGCCTGGGTGTGCAGTCTGGCCTCGGCGAGGCGTTCGCCGAGGCGGTGTGCGGCGGCGATTCCCTTGAGCTGCATGTCGATCCACTCGCCGTAGCGGCGGGTGTGCAGGAAGTGGCCCCACTGCGCCTCGCACAGCTGCCACACCAGCTCGTCCCAGTGGTGGCGGGCGGCGGTGTTGACCGCGGCGCGCAGGTTGTCGCGTTCGGCACCCATCCAGGCCATCGCCGACGCGCGGTCGGGGAAGGGGTCGCCCGGTCGCAGGTAGCCCGGTCCCAGGTGTTCGCGCAGGGGGTGGATCACCAGGTCGGCGGCCACCGCGCGGCCCAGGTACCACTCGACCATGCCCCGCTCCTCGCGGTCGGCCGCCGCGGTGTGCCTGGCGTGCAGGCGGATCAGGTCGTGCAGGGCGAAGCGCTCTTCGGTCGGCTCCGCGACCATGTTGGCCTCCACCAGGTCGTCCAGCGCGTCGGCGACCCGGTCGGGTTGCCACCCCAGCGCGCCCGCGACGGCGGGTACGGTGAACTCCCGGCCCGGGTGCCAGGCGCAGCACCGGTAGACCTCGACCGCGTCGCCGTCCAACTCGTCGCGGGCGTGGTCGAGCACCACGGCGACGGAGGTCTCCGCGTCCAGCTCCAGCCCGCGCAAGCGGACCCGCTCGTCGCGCAGCTCCCGCACCTCCCGCGACAGGGTCCGACGACCGCGCGCGGCCAGGCGGGCGCCGACCACCGCCAGTGCCAGCGGCAGCCCGCCGCACAGCCGGGTCAGCTCCTCGGCCGCTTCCGGCTCGGAGGAGACCCGGTCGACGCCGAGCACGGAACCCAGCAGCCGCAGCGCCCCGTCCGGTGGCAGCGGTTCGACCGGCAACCAGCGCGCGCCGTCGAGGGCCAGGCCCGAGAGCCGCGACCGGCTGGTCACCAGGACCACCGAGCCCGCGCCGGTGGGCAGCAGCGCGCGGACCTGGGTGGCGCTGAGCGCGTTGTCCAGCAGGATCAGCAGCCGCAGGCCCGCGGTCACCGAGCGGAACAGGGCGGCGCGGCGGGCGGGCTCGACGGGGATCTTCTCGGCGGGCACCGACAGCGACAGCAGGAACCACTCCTGCGCGTCGGCGGCCGACACCGGGCCGCCGGTCGCGTCGGTCAGCTCGGCGACCAGCTGGCCGTCGGGGAACCGGTCGCGCGCCGAGCGCGCCCAGCCCGCGGCGAGCGTGGACTTGCCGACCCCGCCCATTCCGGTCAGCACGACCAGCGCGGTCCCGCCTGCGGTCAGCGCGTCGAGCTCGACCAGCTCGGCCTCGCGGCCCGCGAAGACCGCGGGCACCGGCGGCAGCTGGTACGGGATGCCGAGGTCGGCCTGCTCGGCGTGGAAGTTGATCGCGCCGACGGTGCCCGCCTGCACCACCTGCCCGGACACCTGGCCGGGGACCGCGTTGTGCACCGCGGATCCACGGTCGTCCACACGGCCACCCCCGCTCGTGTCGGCTACCCCCGTTCCTAGTCGCTTTCCGGGGCCCCGGCATATACACCGGGCCCGGATTCCACCCGGTTGTCGCAGGCAGGCGCTTCGCGGGCGCGCCGCACTGGTCCGGACCAACGCTTCGGTTGTCCAGCATTTGTCCGGAATTTTCCAGTGCTTGTACCCGATGGTGAACTTCCCCTCAAGTGGCCGATCGGGATATGATCGGTACGTGCTCGACCTGAATCAGGTCGAGCGGGGGGAAGGTATGGAGGCGAGTGGTCGTGGTTGAAATGGGGTGTGGAGTAGGCATGGAGGAGCGGTCGTGGTTGACGATGGTTGGCGCAAGCGGATCGTAGGATGTCGGTCTCGTGACCTGCGAGGACCGGCCTGGTCGTCGCGGAGGTCACGAAACGACCAGGCCGGTGCTCGTCATTCTTCGCTTGCTCCATAAATACAACTGCTCGTGGTTCGACCAGTGGATCGCCAGCCGGGGGGCTGGCTTTTTTGTTGCGCGAAAACGCCCGTGAGCTGTGATTTCCGGGGGGCTCCGGTTCTTGTGGAGTGTCCACCGGGGAGGTTGGGGCGGTATGTCCGGTCCCGCGTCCGGGGTGCCCGTGGTCACCCTTGCTCTGTGGCAACCAACTGCTTAGCCTAGCTAAGTGATTGGAGTCCAGAGGTGGACAGCAGGACGGAACCGGGGCCGCGCTACAAGTGGGTCGCGTTGTCGAACACCACGCTGGGGATGCTGATCGCGACGATCAACTCGTCGATCGTGCTCATCGCCCTGCCCGACATCTTCAAGGGGATCGGCATCAACCCGCTGGAGCCCGCGAACACCGGCTACCTGCTGTGGATGATCATGGGGTTCCTGGTGGTCACCGCCGTGCTGGTGGTGAGCTTCGGGCGGCTGGGCGACATGTACGGCCGGGCCCGCATGTACAACCTGGGGTTCGCGGTGTTCACCGTGTCGTCGGTGCTGCTGGCCGTCACCTGGTTCAAGGGTGACGCCGCCGCGCTGTGGCTCATCGGGTGGCGGGTCGTGCAGGGTGTCGGCGGCGCGTTCCTGATGGCCAACTCGTCGGCGATCCTGACCGACGCCTTCCCCGCCAACCAGCGCGGCATGGCCCTGGGCGTCAACGGCGTCGCGGCGATCGCCGGTTCGTTCCTCGGCCTGGTCGTCGGCGGCGTGCTCGCGCCGGTCAACTGGAACCTGGTGTTCCTCGTGTCGGTGCCCTTCGGCGTCGGCGGCACCATCTGGGCGTACCTGAAGCTGCGCGACACCGGCGTGCGCCACCACGCGCGGATGGACTGGTGGGGCAACCTGACGTTCGCGGTCGGGCTGGTGTCGGTGCTGGTCGGCATCACCTACGGCATCCAGCCGTACGGGGACGCGCAGACCGGCTGGGGGAGCCCGCTGGTGCTGTCGTGCCTCATCGGCGGCGCCCTCGTCCTGGTCGCCTTCGTCGTCGTCGAGCGGCGCGTGGACAACCCGCTGTTCGACCTGTCGCTGTTCCGCCTGCGGTCGTTCACCTGGGGCAACGCCGCCAACTTCGCCGCGTCCCTCGGCCGCGGCGGGCTGCAGTTCATCCTGATCGTGTGGCTGCAGGGGATCTGGCTGCCGCAGCACGGGTACGGCTACGAGCAGACACCGCTGTGGGCGGGCATCTACATGCTCCCCATGACGGTCGGCTTTCTGGTGTCCGCCCCGACCGCGGGCATCCTCTCCGACCGCATCGGCAGCAGGCGCCTGGCGTCCGGCGGGTTGCTGGTGACCGCGCTGTCGTTCGGGCTGCTGATCGCGCTGCCGGTGGACTTCCCGTACTGGGCGTTCGCGGCGGTGTTGGTGCTCAACGGGATCGGCATGGGGATGTTCTCCTCGCCGAACCGCGCGGAGGTGATGAACAGCCTGCCCCCGCACGCCAGGGGATCCGGCTCGGGCATGATGACCACCTTCCAGAACACCGCGATGGTCCTGTCGATCGGCTTCTTCTTCAGCCTGATCATCGCGGGCCTCGCCACCTCGCTGCCGGGGGCGCTGCGCACGGGGCTGGAGGCGCACGGGGTGTCGGCGGGGTCGGCGGAACAGATCGCCGGGTTGCCCGCGGTGGCGGTGCTGTTCGCGGCATTCCTCGGCTACAACCCGATTCAGCAACTGCTGGGCGACCAACTCACGACGTTGCCGCACGAGCAGGCCGCGTACCTGACGGGCCGGGGCTTCTTCCCCAGCCTCATCTCCGGCCCCTTCGCCGACGGCCTCGCCATCGCCTTCGGCTTCGCGATCGTGCTGTGCGTGTTGGGAGCGGTGGCGTCGTGGTTGTGCGTACCGAAGAAGCTGCCCACCGACCACGAGTCCGTCGGCGCCGAACTCGCTGCTGCGGCGGGGGAGCGGGTCTGACTACGCGGACGCGCCGATGAGGTGGGTGGCGGCGGCGTCGGTGTCGCGGATCTCGTAGTACCCGGGCGCCGTGGTGACCGAGTGCGCTGCCACCCAGTCCCGCGCGTCCAGTGGCGGTCTCGGCGGTGAACCGGGCGCCGTCGAGGAACACGGCGGCGAACTCGCGGGCGAAGACGGTGTCGTGGTCGGCCGCGATCAACCGCACCAGGCCGAAGACCTCCTCCTCGGCGAGGACGCGATCGATAGTCCGGGCCAGATCGGGGTTCGACGGGTCGAAGTGCGGTTCGAGCACGAGGTCCCGCGCACCGCGGGAGGTGCGGCCGTGCTCGCGCAGGAGGTCGAAGGCGCAGGCCAACTCGACGACGACGACGCCCAGCCGGACGAGCCGCCGTGCGGTGTCGGGCTCGCGGTCGACGCCCGGGCCTCGTGGCGGATGCGGAAGATCGTGCGCAGGAGCCGCGTCTCGGTGGTGTGCGGCCAGGTGAGGGCGGCGAGCCGTTCGCGCGCCGGGAGGGCGGCGAAGTCTTGGGCAGAGGCCAGGATCGAACCGCTCGCCTGGCGGATTCCCCGCGCGGGCGCGGGCTGGACCGGCACGGGTTCGGGTGCGTCGGTGCGGCCGAAGCGGAAGAGGAACCCGGCGAGCCGCCGTTCGGGTGGGTCGGCGCGGGCGAGGTCGTCGAGGTCCGTGGCCTTGAGTGGTCCGGTGACCAGGACGCAGCCGTTCGCCCGGCCGCGAACGTCGAAGGTCGGGCTGGTCACCACCCCTCTGACCGGGGCAGCCGCCGCAGCCGGCCCCCGGTCAGCCCGTGCGTCGCGTTCGCCCCACGCCGCAGGCCCCTGGTCGATCGCCGCCCGCAGGTAGTCGCGCCACTGCTCGGTGACGATGCCGCCTTCGTCGCCGCCCACACGGCGAAGATCACCTCGGGAACGGCGCGGGTGGACGGTTGCCGGGCGGAGACTCCGTTATGCCCCCGCGTCGCGTTCTGCCGCGTCGAGGACGGGGTCGGTGAAGCGGCTGATGGGGATGAGCAGCAGCAGGGTCAGCGCGCCCGCGATGGCGAAGACCGGGCGCAGGCCCAGCCACTGGGCGAGGAGGCCGCCGGTGGCCGCGCCGAGGGGGATGGTGCCCCAGGCGACCAGGCGGTAAGCGCTGTTGACGCGGCCGAGGATGTGGTCCGGGGTGATGCGTTGGCGGAGGGAGACCAGGATGACGTTGGACAGCATGATGCCCACGCCGCCGATGAAGAACCCGGCGCCGACCAGCCAGGGGTTGGGGGTCAGGGTGGGGGCGGCTATCGAGAGGGCGATGACCAGGAACGCGGCCAGGATGGACCTGGAGCGGCCCAGCGCTCGCTCGATCGCGGGCGCGGCGAAGGAACCCACCAGGCTGCCCGCGGCGGAGGTGGTCAGCAGGATGCCGTATTCCGTCTCCGTCAACCCCATGGCCCCCACCGCGTACAGGACCAGGACGGCCATCCGGGCGTTGCTCGCGAAGTTGCTCACCCCCACCGCGATCGCGAAGGTGCGCAACAGGTTGCGGTGCCACAGGAACCGCAGGCCCTCGACGATGTCCGCGCGCATGGTGGCGCGGTGGGTGCGCGCCGGTCGGTAGTCGCCGCGCAGCAGCAGGAGGGCGCCGATCGCCGCCACCCACAGCCCGGCCGGGGTGGCGAAGGCGACGAGGGTGCCCGCGCCCGCGAGCAGACCGCCCAGCGGCGGGCCGACGAACTCGTTGGCGGTCATCTCCACCGCGTACAGCCGGGCGTTCGCCCGGGACAGGTCCGCGCGCGGCACGACCTGCGGGACGATCGACTGCGCGGACGTGTCGTACAGGGTCTCGGCGACCCCGACGCAGAACGCGATGGCGTAGAGCACCCAGATCGACCCCGCGCCGAAGGCCAGCGCCGCGAGCAGGGCCGCGCGCGCCGCGTTGGCCGCGAGCATGGCGTGCCTGCGGTCCAGCCGGTCGGCCAGCGCGCCCGCGGGCAGCGCGCACAGCAGCCACGGCAGCGCGGCGGCGAAGCTGACCCCCGCGACCAGCACCGGGGACCGCGTGTAGTCGATCGCGACCAGTGGCAGCGCCACCTTGAACACGCCGTCGGCGAGGTTCGACAGCGCCGACGAGGTCCACAACCGCCAGTAGCTCACCGGCGGAGGATGACACATCCACAATCCGTCGGGGTGCGGATCGCGGGGAACGGGGGCCGCGGTGTACCCCCAGAACACCGCGGTACCCGCTCACCCGGTTCTCCAGTGTCGGCCGGGCGGGCGCGCGGCGCGACCTCAGGGAGGTGGACAGAAAGGGGTCATTTTGGGAACCGCGGGTCGCGGCCGCGCGTTCCCCGGACGTGGGCTGGTTGTGGGCTGTGAGTCTGCCTGGACTCGTCGTGCTGCTGGTGGTGCTGGCCGCGGTCGAATCGGCCGGTACCCGGCTGCCGTGGCGGCGCGGCAAGGGGACGCCGGTGGCGGCCGCGGGGTTCGACGAACTGGGCGCGGTGTTCTCCGGCGGGAAGCGCGAGGAGATGGAGTACCGCAAGATGTCGCTCGTGCTCCGCGACGACGAGGACGACGGCGCGCCGCCGCGCGGTTCGGTCGACCTCGACGGGTTCGGCGTGCGGGTGGTGCTGCCCGAGCGGGACTAGGGCTTCTCGAAGTGCTGGTAGTCGATGGGTGAGGTCCAGTAGCCACCCCAGTCCCAGTCGCGGCCCTCGAACGCGCGGACCGTGTGGTCGTCCGCGTGGATGAGGCCGGGGTCGGTGCGGGTGCGGTCCACGTACGGGGCGCCGTTGGGCGGGTACACGGTGCCGCTGCCGGAGATGTACGGGTTGCGCACGGGGTTGATGTCGATCGCCCGGCCGTACGAGTGGTTCGACCACTCGGTGCCCCCGGTGATCGGGCGGCAGTTGAAGGCGGACGTGTTGTTGGCGGCCATCGACCTGTCGTCGTCCGCGTCGTACTTCTCCACGGTCTCCATGCGTTCGACGGGGTACCGGTGCCGGTAGAGGTCGCCGAAGATCCGGACCACCTCGACGGCGACGTCCTTCGCCACGATCAACTCCCCGCGGTGGGTCCGGCCGTCGAATCCCCGGGTCGTGAGGGTCACCAGGCGTAGATTTTCCGGCGGGACCGGGCAGCCGGGGCGCCAGCTCGCGCCTAGCCGCTCCTTGCTGACCGGGAAGATGAAAGCCAGGTACGGTGCGGTGGCCGCGGCGGGTGCCGCGGTCGCGAGCAGGAAAGCGGACGTCAGCAGTGCCGTGGCCGGTTTCCGCATCACGCCTCCTTGGTCGGGTGGGTCCTTGAGCGTACCCGGCCGCGGATTGTGACTATCCACTGTGGAATGCAATGGGGTAGAAGGTCCCGACGATCCGGGCCGGGTGCCCGGTACCGCGGTGATCGCCGACCCAACAGGGTTGCCTGCGAGGAGGCAACCATGCCGGGTGAGCCATTTCCCGTCGACGCGGCGATCGCGCGGGCGGTGCGCGCGGCGGGGCGGGTGTCGTCCCCGTACGGCACGCGACCGTGGCGGTTCGTGGTGCTGGAGCGGCGGGTGGGGGTGAAGCTGGACCCCGACCGGGTGCTGCGCGTCGCCGACCCGCACGGCCAGGGCGCGCGGGTGGCCTGCGGCGCGACCGTCTACGCCCTGCGGCTCGTGCTGGCCGTGACCGGGTGGTCGTCGTCGGTGGCCGTGCTGCCGGACCGCCGCGACCCGGACCTGGTGGCCGAGGTGCGGGTCGGTCCCCGGCACCGCACGACGGCGGAGGAGCGCTCCCTCGCGCTGGCCGTGGAACGCGGCGGCGGCAACCGCTGGCCCGTGCTGCGCCGCGCCGTCCCCGAACCCGCCAGGGCCGCCCTGGCCAAGGCCGCCCGCCTCGAAGGCGCGCGGCTGCACCTGATCGAGGACCCCGACGACCAGGCCACCGTAGCCGCCGTCATCCGCCGCGCCGACTTCCTCCGCAGCCGCGACGACGAGTACCGGGCCGAACTGCGCGCCCGCCAAGCCCGCGAAGAGGGCACCTACGGCCTCGACACCATCGGCGGCGGCCCGGAACCGCTGCTGGCCGTGCTGACCACCCCCACGGACACGACCGTCGACCAGGTCATAGCGGGCCAAGCCCTGCAACGGGTGCTGCTCGAAGCCGACATCGCGGGCCTGGCGGTGTCGTTGCTGCCGCGCCCCGTCGAACTACCCCAAACCCGCTCCGCCCTGCACACCACCACCGGCGCCACCCCACACGCCGTCCTGCGGATCGGCTTCGGCCACGGCTCAGGCCCAGCCCCCCGCCGCGCGGGCAGCGAACCCGGCCGCGCGGTCACCGGCTTCTCACCGCTGGGCTGAGGTATCCCCGGATCGGGTGCTTTCCTTCCACACCCGCCACTCGCGCGTCGCCGAACCTTGGCCTGACCTGGAGTTTCGTCGGATCTCGGTTATCCACATCCTCGGCGACCATCCACAGCCCGTCCGCACTCCCGTTCCCACCGCTCCACCCCGAATAGACTGGAACAGGGCCGTCCCCCAGAGGATAGGGCGGGGGCTGCCCGGGTGGCAGCGGTGGGTGTTGGCGGTGGGTGTTGCGAGCGCGAGGCGCGGCGGTGGGCGTGGGTGTGCGCGTAGCGCCTACCCCAGCGGTACCTGCCACCGGAGCACCGTCCCGCCGCCGTCCGTGGAGGTGATTTCGCAGCGGCCGTGGCAGGCGGCGGCTCTGCGGTCGATGTTGTCCAGGCCGCTGCGGCGGCCGGTCGACGTCACCAGGCCGACCCCGTTGTCGCGCACCTCGACGGTCAACGAGTCCGCCGCGCCGACCGTCACCGTGATCTCCGACGCCCGCGCGTGCCGCACCGCGTTGCTCAGCGCCTCGCGCAGGACGGCTACGGCGTGCTCGCCGATCTCGGCGGGGACCAGGGTGTCGATCGCGCCGGACATCGACACCGCCGGGGAGACCGCCGTCCCCGCGCCGACCTCCGCCACCACGTCGAGCAGGCGGCGCCGCAGGCTGTTGGCGTCCTCGCTGGTGGACTGGAGGTCGAAGATGGACGTGCGGATCTCGCGGACCGTCTGGTCCAACTGCTCCACCGACCGGTGCACGCGGTCGCGGGCCGCCGGGTCGTCGATCCGGCGCAGGGTGCCCTGCAGGCTCATGCCCGTCGCGTACAGCCGCTGGATCACGTGGTCGTGCAGGTCCTGCGCGATCCGGTCCCGGTCGGCCAGCACGTCCAGCAACCGCTGCGCGCGCTGCTTCTCGGCCAGTTCCAGGGCCACCGCCGCCTGACCGGCGAACGACGCCAGCAGCGGCGTCTGGTGCACGCTGAACGGCCGCGCCCCCTTCTCCCGCGCGGCCAGCAGCACACCCCCGGCCGTCCGCAGCGGAACCACGACCGCGGGCCCCAGCGACCCCGCGTGCGTACCCAACTCGGCCGCCAGGTCCGCGACCTCGCGCGGTTCCTCCTCCGCCAGCACCGCCTCGATCAGCGGCGCGAAGGCCGCCACCTCCTCGTCGCCGAGCAGGTCGCCGACCGTCCCGGTGGCCGCGCCGACCCGCAGCAGGTCCCGGGTGGCGTCGTCGACCAGCAGGATCAGCGTGCAGTCCGCCCCGGCCAGCTCCAGCACCCGCCGGGCGATCAGGTCCAGCGTCTCGCCCTGGGACGCGCCCGCCAGCAGTTGCGTGTTGACCTCGCCCGCCGCCGTCAGCCACCGCTCGCGGTCGCGGGTGCGCTCGAACAGCCGCGCGTTCTCGATCGCCACGCCCGCCGCCGCGGCCAGCGCGCTGACCACGGCCTCGTCGTCGGCGGTGAACTCGGTGCTGCCGCGCTTCTCGGTCAGGTACAGGTTCCCGAAGATCTCACCGCGCACCCGCACCGGCACACCGAGGAAACTGCCCATCGGCGGGTGGTTCTCCGGGAACCCGACGGACGCGGGGTGCCTGGTCAGGTCCGGCACCCGGATCGGCTCGGGGTGCTCGATCAGCAGCCCCAGCAGACCGCGCCCCTCCGGTAGGTGACCCATCCGCGAGCGGGTGCGCGAGTCGATGCCCTCGTACACGAAGCGGGACAGCCCGCCCGCGTCGCCGAGCACGCCCAGCGCGCCGTAGCGGGCGTCGACCAGCCCGACGGCCGCGCGCACGATCCGTTGCAGGGTCGAGTCCAGCTCCAGGCCCGCGCCGACCGCCATGACGGCGTCGAGCAGGCCCTGGAGGCTGTCCCGGGTGTGCATGAGTTCGCCGAGGCGTTCGTGCAGCTCGCGCAGCAGTTCGTCCAGCCGCAGGCCGGACAGCAGTGGCGCGGCGCTGTTGGTCGCCTGCTCGGTGTCCTGTCGCTCCATCTCGACTCCCGCATCGTCTGGCCCGCAGGAGCGTTTCACGGCTGCCCTCGCCGGGCAAACAGCCGACCGGATGGTTCACCTGAACCACACGGCCGTCCTACTGGGGACTACGGCTGTTCGGCCCGTGGCCGCACGACCGCGACCGGGCACGGCGCGTGCCGGATGAGCGCCTGGCTGGTCGACCCGAGCAGCATCCCGGCGACGCCGCCGCGACCCCGCGAGCCGACCACGACCAGCGCCGCGCCGACCGCCTGGTCGAGCAGCAGCCGGGCGGGCCGCGCCCTGGCCACCAGCGGTTCCACGGCCACCTCGGGGAACTTCGCCCGCCACGGGTCCAGTCGGGACGTCAGCAGCTCGGCGGCGCCGCGGGCCAGCGGCTCCCAGTCCAGCTGTGCGTAGCCGGCGGCCCGGGCCGCCTCCAGCACCACGTCGCTCCACGCGTGCACGGCCGCGACCGACGAACCGGAGGCCTTGGCGTACTCGAAGGCGAACGCCAGCGCCGCGTCGTCGGTGTCGCTGCCGTCCACACCGACCAGTACGCGCCCCTCGAGCGACGGGTGGTCGCCGCGCACGACGACGACCGGGCAGTGCCCGTGCGCGACGAGCGCGACGGCGGTGGAACCCAGCAGCATCCCGGAGAAGCCGCCCAGGCCCCGCGAACCGAGCACCAGGACCACGGCGCCCCTGCTGGCGTCGCGCAGGTGCGCCACGACGTCGCCCTCCAGCGCCTCGGACCGGATCTCCAGGTCGGGCTCCTCGGCCGCGGCGGCGTCGACGGCCCGGTTGAGGTTGTCCTTGGTCTGCGCGCGCAGCCCGGCGAGCAGCTGCCGACCGTCGACCAACGTGTCCGGGTAGCCCGCTATCGGCCACGGGTGCACCGACACGACGCGCAGCCAGGTGCGCCGCCGGGCGGCCTCCGCGGCGGCCCAGCGCACGGCGTCCAGCGCCGACTCCGAGCCGTCGACCGCGGCCAGGACGGGCAACTCGGTGCTCATGCGCGGACCTCTTGGACGGCGTGGACCTCGGCGCGGACCACGCCGGGGACGGCCTCGGCGAGGACGCGGGCGATGTGGCGGTCACCGGCGTCGTCGAACCGGTCGGTGATCTCGGCGGCGCCCCCGACGACCCGGACGGTCCAGCGGGTCGCCCCGCCGAAGACGGCCAGCCGCCTGCGGACGTCGGTCTCCAGGTCGTGGTCGGAGCGGGCGAGCACGCGGATCAGGTCGCCGCGGGTGACGACCCCGACGACCTTGTCCCTCTCCACGACGGGCAGGCAGCGGTGCCGGTCGCGCAGCATCACGCGGGCCACGGCGGCGACGTCGGTCCCGGCGGCCACGGCGGCGGCGGGGGCGGTCATCACCTGGCCGACCAGCTCAGGTGGCGCGGCGGCGGACTCGTCGACGGCGGTGCGGAACTGCGGGTCGACCGGGAACCGGCCGCGCAGCACGTCGGCCTCGGTGACCACCCCGGCCAACCGCCCGTCCGCGTCGACGACCGGCAGCGCGGTGAACCCCTCGGCGGCGAACACCTGCGCCACCCGCTTGACCGGGGTGTCCGGGCGCACGGTCACCACCGGGCTCGACATGATCTCTCTGGCTCGCATCAACGCTCCTCACTGGGGTTGCCTCCACGCTAGGCCGGGGGAAGACCGCCGCGCCGCCGTCCGAGGTCCCGCCCGCACCGGGACCTTCGCCGCCCGACCCAGGACTCCCGCCCACACCTGATCGGGTGATCACACCCGCGACCGGACACGGTCACAGGTCCGGTGGCGCGTTGCGCTCGCCGGTGTCCGCCCCGGACGGCGACAGTTCGCCGCGGAACCGCTGTCCGCACTGATCGGGTGATCGCACACCTGCCGTGACTCACTCGGGGGCAGTCGTCCGCACGCCCGAAATCGAGCGCGGGCCCCGACCTCGGTGGGTGCGGAGAGGGCGGCGAGGAAGAGCGCGCGTATGAGTTCGCGGGTGCCGGTGCGGGCCGGGTGTTCGCCCTGCTGGAGGTGTCGGACGGTCACGTGACGGTGCGATGCCTGCGGAGGCGGTCAGGTGCGCCGAGCCTGCGAAGCCGGGGGCGTCGCCGATCTCCGGCAGGATGCGGGTGGCGGGTCCTGACGCCGATGCCGGGGGCCGAGGTCAGGACCCCGGCGAGAGGTGCGTATCGAGTGTCCCTCAACTTGGTCTTCGGTCTGTCTGCGTTGGGCGAGAACGGTTTTCAGACCGTCGGCCAGTCGTGGCAGGACGGTGTGCGGCTGTGCCCGGGACCGCGGCGGTCTGTTCGTCGAGGGCGGCCATGAATGCCTCGACCAGCTTGAGGCCCATACGGGAGGCATGGACCCGGCGGGTTCGCGTCGCCCGGCTTGGCGATTCCCGCAGGTCCGCCGCATTCCAGGACGGCCGAGTGACTGGTCCTGGGTCCGATGGCGCGTTCGAGGGCGGGGCGGATGCAGGTGGCCGATCCCCCGCGCGGTTGGTGATGTGGGTGGTCTTGTCGGCCAGGTCGTCATCGCCGAACTCCCGCCCACGCCTGACCAGGTGATTACACCTGCGGCCCGCGTTGGCGCGCCTCCTGGTGGCGTCCGTAGTCCGGCGGGCGCGACGTTGTCCACCCAATGCCGCCCGGGCGAAGAGTTTTCGCTGCCAGGCGGGTGACTCCCGCCCGCGCTGATCCGGGTGATCGCACTGGCCACGACCTCACTCGGGGGAGGCCATCCACACACCCCGAATCGAGCGCGGCCCCCTTGAGATCAAGACCCAACACCCGGCCGATAAACCGGAACGACCGCCTCGCCCGCAACTCCCGCGAGATCATCTCCCGCTCCTCGGCACTCAAACTCACCCGACACACCACGACATGATCTCCGATCACTCACCCACGAAGATCACCTCATACCCGGTGCATCGACCAGTTGAGGTCAAGCCCCGCCCTCCTCTGGGGGGACAGCCCTGCTCCAGTCTATCGGCCACGGGGTGGCGGGGAGGGTTCGCGGAAGTCCTGTGGACAGGCACGGACCATGTGGACAACCGGAGTCATCCGGTTGTCCGGTCGGCGCGGCCTGCCCGGCATCGGTGGCCGAGATTCGCAGGTGACCTACAACCTTGCGTGATGCCGTTGTCCACATACCCCAGGGGCATCCACAGGTCCCGGGACGTTGCCGCGTTCCGACCCCAAGCCGGTAGGCGCACACGGCATGGGGCCACCGCGGTCGCGGTGGCCCCATGCCGAAATCCGTTGCGGCTCGGTCAGTTCTGGCCGCGGCGGAGTTCGGCGGCGAGGACGGCGGCTTGGGTGCGGCGTTGCATCTTCAGCTTGGCGAGCAGGTGGGAGACGTAGTTCTTCACCGTCTTCTCCGCCAGGAACATCCGCTCGCCGATCTCGCGGTTGGTCAGGCCCTCGCCGATCAGGTCGAACACCGTGCGCTCTTGGTCGGTGAGTTCGGCGAGGGGGTCGCTCTGGGAGCGTTCGCGGCGGATGCGGTCGAGTAGGGCGGAGGTGGTCTTCGGGTCCAGCAGCGATCCGCCCGCGCCCACGGTCCGCACGGCCGCCACCAGGTCGGTGCCCAGGACCTGCTTGAGCACGAACCCGGACGCGCCCGCCAGGATGGCCTCGAACAGGGCCTCGTCGTCGGCGAAGGACGTCAGCATCAGGCAGCGCAGGTCGGGCAGCGCCGACCGCAGCTCGCGGCACAGCTCGACGCCCGTGCCGTCCGGCAGCCGCACGTCCAGCACCGCCACGTCCGGTGTCACCGCGGGTACCCGGACCAGGGCCTCCGCGACCGAGGCCGCCTCGCCGACGATCTCCAGGTCCGGTTCGTCCAGCAGGTCGGCCACCCCTCGGCGGACGATTTCGTGGTCGTCGACCAGGAAGACCCGGATGGTCATGGTGCCCCCGCCTCCAGCGCAGTGCGTTTGTCGTCGCACCCAACTGTAGGCCCTGTCCCGGGACCTCTGCCTGCGCCGGCTGGCCGTACGGGCCCGGGACTTTGGTCCTTCAGCGGGTCGGTGGTTCGACGGTTTCCGACAGCGGCCTGCGCGGTGTCCGGGGTAACGCCTGGGCGGGGGCAGCGGCCCAGCCGACGCGCAGCACCAGCTGGGGGACCATCGCGTCGTCGAGTACGCGTTCGCGGAGCAGGTCACGCGTTCGGGGGATCTCGACCGGCTGAGACAACGGGCAGGTGGCCAGGCGCAGCGTGGTGGCGGCCAGCAGCACCGCGCTGGTCGCCTCGCCCGCGCGCAGCCGGGACACCCGGTCGTCGGACGAGGTGCCCAGGACCAGCAGCTCGCCAGCCCCGCCACCGGTCGCGCGGTCGTGCTGGGTGAGCAGCGGTGCGGAGAAACGCCTGGTCACGAGGTCGCCGTAGCGGGTGTCGCGGACCGTGTTGGCTGCCGGGACACCGTCGTCGGACCCGGCGTGGCGGCCCGTCCACACGGCCAGTTCGGTGCGGTAGTCGCCGTCGGCGTCCTGGTGCGCGTCGGCCTCGGCGATCAGGCGGGTCAGCGCCGTTCGGGTGTCACCCGACAGGTGGCGGGCCAGGACGCCGCTGCCGCCCGCGGCCAGGACCAGTTCGTCCAGGTGCTCGGCGCGGACCGGCCAGGCCGCGTAGGCGCGCCGGTCGCTGCGCCTGCGGGTCACGGCGGCGGCGCGGACGATGTCGTCCCTGGTGGGGGTGGACGGGGACACGGTGACGGTGGCCAGGTGGTCGGGCAGTTCGGGGTCGGGCAGCCTGCGCACGTGCGCGGTCCAGCCGAACGCCGCGAGCGCCACGACCAGGTGGTGCAGGGCCGCGCCGCAGCTCAGCAGCAGGTCGCGCCCGTCCGGGTCGGTCGCGGGCAACCGCCGCGACTGGTCCGCGTACAGCCGGATCTCAGCGCGCCCCACCCGCCACCGCCACGGCTGCGTGTTGTGCACCGACGGCGCGCAACACGCCAACCGCAGCGCGGTGTGCACGGTTTCGCGGTCAGGAAATCCGTGCGCGCCGGGCCGGGTGGGCACATCGATCCGCGGAACAGTCATCGCATTCCCCTCATCTCCCGCCATCCCGGCGCTCCCGTCTATCCAGAGTCGACGCCGGGAGACGGTCGGCCACAGTGCGGGAGGTCCCGAGCGGCAGGGACCTAAGAGCCTGCTGGCGCCCGCCGCGGCGCCCGAGCCCGCCCCGCTCGCCCGGTTCGTCCCGGTCGGCGGGCGGATTCAGCCCGTTGTCCACAGGCCCGGCTGGGCCACTTCTACCTGCCCGTCGTCGCGAATAGAGGCTTATTCACAACCCCGGGGTGAGTACCCGAAAGTAAGAGGTAGCGGCCCGTTTGAGAGAATTCAGTTACCACGCATCACTCTCAAAAACAGACCGCCTTCATGTATCATACCACCGGCCTCACCCGAGGCCGTGTCGAGGAATTGTGCGCTTTGATTCACGAAGCCGCCAGCGAATCGATTCGCCGGTGGCCGCCGGTTCTGGGTCTATATCGCTCCGTAGTGGTCACGTTGGCGTACTTGCGGCAGAATCGGGTTCAAGCGGAGTTGGCGGAAGCGTTCGAGGTGTCACAGCCGACGATCGGTCGGGCGATCGCGGCGATGACACCACTGTTGGCCGGCGTGCTCGAACAGTACGTTCCCGCGGCCGACGATCTCGACGACCGCAACTCCCCCATAGTGGACGGGACACTGCTGCCGTGCTGGTCATGGGCGTCCCGCCCGGAGTTGTTCTCCGGGACACACCGCACGACCGGGCTCACCGTCCAGGTCGTGTGCACGCCGGACGGACGTCTGAGATGGGTGTCGGATCCTATGCCGGGATCCCGTAACGACATCGTCGGCCTGAACGCCTCGCGGGTTCTCGACGGAC
>NZ_PTIX01000033.1 GCF_002934265.1 Actinokineospora auranticolor | reverse complement strand
GCGGATTTTTCCCCCTGAACGCCAAGCGAGAGCGTTATCGGAGACCCGCGCGGAAATCAACGAGAGACACCTCGCGGCCCGAAGGCACCGAACGTACCCCCGTGTGGCCAAACGTGGACGCCATAAACGCTACCCCACCAAAAAGGGCAAACATCAAGGCGTTCGACATCAGGGTCCGGCCACCATCAGAATCCTCGCACCTAGCCTAAGTTAGTGGCATTGGGCCGGAGGCGTGCCATGGCCGCGATCCGCGCCAAACCCGGTCGCCCTCGAAGCCGGGCCCCTCGGGTACAGGCGGAAGTACGCGAGGCTCCGACTGTCCGATATGGACGATCAGGGGCCGATGCTGTTGGCGGGGTGCAGGTTCCCGTCCGCGCCCGGCAGGCAGGCCGCGGCCCGGGAGTCGGTGCCGAGGAACTCCCCGAGGCACCGGCCGAACTGCTCGTGCCCGGCCTTGTTGGGGTGGAAGGACTCCTGCAGCGCGTGCCCCTCCCGGTTCTCGTCGCTCAGATCGGTCCACCGCACCGACAGCCTGCTGAACCACTCCTCCGCCGGGTTCTCCCGCGCGCACGCCTCCCGCCCCAGGCCCGCCCGGGAGATGTCGAGCAGGCGGGCGCCCGAGTCGCGGGCCGCCTGGCGGACGCCCGCGGTGATCTGCGGTACCGCCGATTCCCGCACCCACCGCAGGTCTTCCACGCGGAACGGGCAGCCGTTGAGGTTGCGCAGCTCCGGGCGCAGGTCGGGGCTGACCGGCGGGGCGTACGACTGCAGCACCAACTGGTAGTCGTCGTTGCCGTAGCCCGCGCGGGTCATGACCGTCCGGATGTCGGCCAGCGCCCGGTTCACCTTCGGCACCATCGCGTCGACGCGGGACTGCCACTGCTCGCCCACACCGGCCGAACAGCTCTTCTTGCCCGCGTCCAGCCACGCCTGCACGCAATCGGACAGCACGTGCGAGAACGCCGGGTCGTCGTTGGCGCCGACCGCGACGAGGATCGCCACGACCCGCTTGCGCTTGGCCAGGTCGCCGAGCCGCTCCGCCTGCGACGGCTCGGTGTACTGCTTGACGTCACCCAGCGCCACCTGCGCGGACGGCGCCCCAGAGCAGGCGAGGTTGATGGTCTCCTCGATGCCGCGCAGTCCGGTGTGGTGGATGGACGCGTTCACCGACCGGTGGCACCAGTCGCCGTCTTTGCCGTCGGTGTCGGGGGTGTAGTCGCCCGCGGCCTCACCCGAAACGGTGCTGTCGCCCAGGGCGACCAGGACCCTGGGCACGCCGGTCGGCGGGCCGGGCGGGGGTTGGGCCGTGGGGAACAGGAAGAAGAACGAGCCCACCATGGCGAGCACGAGGAGCAGGACGGCGGCGTGCCATCGGTACCGCCGCACCATCGCGGTCGAACGCATCATCGCCGTCGAGTTTAGGCCCGCGGCCCACCCGGCGCCGTATCGGGCTACAAGCGGCGCAGCAGCGCCTGCTTGGCCGCGGCGAACTCCTCGTCGGTGAGCACCCCGTCGCGGTGCAGCGCGCCGAGCTCGCGGAGTCTGCGCAGGACGGTGTCCTGGTCCTCGCCGGTCACGGGCTCCTCCGGCAACTCCTCGACGACCTCCGCCACGGGCGCGCGCGGGTGCGCCAGCCGGGCGGTCACCGCGGCGGCCAGCAGCGCCGACGAGGCGACGTCCTTTTTGAACCCCCACAGCTTCAGGCAGTTCGGGTCGTGCTTGGCGGGCAGGCCCACCGACCCCGCCACCGGCCGGAACCGCACCAGTTTGGGCGTCCACTCGACACCGGCCAGGTCCACCACGTGGATGGTGTGCGCGCGCATCGCCTGCTTGACCGTGTCGGCCGCCCACCCCCACTCGATGTGGATCCGCTCGCCGTCGAAGGTGGCGGTGCCGTCCTCGACCGACATCGACAGCGGCACGTGCGGCCCGGGCAGCAGGTACTCCTCCGCCGGGCCGTCGGGGACCTGCGCCACGAGCCGGGCGTCGCGCACGGCCGAGGCGAACGCCGACGCGGTGGCGGAGAACCGGGTGTCCACGGTGAGCCGGTACGGGTCGGCGGCCGGGGGCAGCTGACCGCCGGTGGCCTGCCACAGCGGGTCCGCGCCGTGCCGGGGCCGCAGGCGAAGCGTGCCGTCGCGCCGGTCGGCCTCGAACGCCACCGTGTCGATCGCGGCCAGCGGCACGGTCAGCTCACCCAGGGTCTGCCGCAGCGGGTGCGCCCCGCGCCCCGGGGTGATCCGCACGGATTCGTAGTCGAACTCCCAGGTGCCGTCCTTGCCGATCACCTCGGTCATCCCCAGCACAGCAGCCCCCCGCCTGGTGGTCCCTTGGCGATCACCGTACCGGTCAGGCGGGCACGATCCGCCCGTCGGTCAGCGCGAGGCGCCGGTCGGCGACCCGGTGCACCTGGTCGTGGTGGGTCGCCACCAGCACCGCGGTGCCCTCGCCCGCGACGCGCCGCAGCACGGCCAAGGCGGCGGCGACGCTGTCGTGGTCGAGGTGCGCGGTCGGCTCGTCGGCCAGCAGAACCCGGGGCCGGGGCGCGGCGGCGCGGGCGAGCGCGGCGCGCTGCTGCTGCCCGTACGACACCTCGCCGGGGTAGCGGTCGGCCAGCGCGGCGATACCCAGCTCGGTCAGCAGCTCGTCGACCCGATCGGCCACGGCAGCGCGCCGGTCGGACAGCCGCAGCGGCAGCGCCACGTTCTCCGCCAACGTCAGCTCGTGGGCCAAGCCCAGAGCCTGGGGGAGTACCGCGCAGTCCTGCCACGCGGGGGTCTCGGGCAGCGGGCGGCCGAGGAGTTCGACGGTGCCGGAGTCGGGTTTGTCGAACCCGCACAGCAGCGCGAACAACGCGCTCTTGCCCGAACCGGACCGCCCCGACACGGTCACGACCTCGCCGGGTTCGAGGTCGAGGTCGACGCCGCGCAGCACCTCCAGCGGGCCGTCGGCGTGGTCGAAGACGCGGGTCAGGCCCCGCGCGGCCAGCGCGGTCACGCGGCCTCCCCCTGAACGCGGCCCTCGCGGAGCCGGACGACGCGGGTGCCGATGGCGACCAGGTCGGGGTCGTGGGACGCGGCGACGACCGCGACCCCGGAGTCCGCGAGCCTGCCGAGCACGTCCAGGACCAGCGCGGCCGAGGCCGCGTCGAGCTGGGAGGTGGGTTCGTCGGCCAGCACGACGTCCGGCTCGCGGGCCAGCGCGCAGCCGAACGCCAGCCGCTGCTGCTGCCCGCCGGACAGCGCCGCGACCCGCCACGAGCCGGTGCCGGGGATGCCCAGCCAGTCCAGGATGTCCGGGTCCGCGTCCGCGCGTCCGGCGGACTGGGCGGACGCGCGCAGGTTCTGCGCCACGGTCAGGTGCCCGATCAGGTTGTCCGGCGGCGCCTGGAACACCACCGCGATCCGGTCGCGGCGGGTCTGGCGGCGGGCCCGGTGCCCCAGGCCGCCGACGTCGCGGCCCTGGAGGCGGACCGTCCCGGCGGTGTGCCGGTCGACCAGGCCCAGCACCCGCAACAGCGTCGACTTGCCGGAGCCCGACGGGCCCGCGAGCACGGTGATCCCGTCGGCGGGGACGTCGAAGGACACGTCGGAGACGGCCGGGACGACACCGGTCGGCGTGCGGTAGTCCACGTGCACGCCGCGCAGCTCGTACAAGGGCTCAGCCACGGATCAGCTCCCCGACTCGGGCGGTGGTCACCGAGCGCACCGCGGTCCAGCACACCAGCGCCACGACCACGGCCGCGACACCGGTCGTGGTCGACACCAGCGGCAGCAGGTCCGGCGCGCCCGCGACCGGCCGCAGCCACGGGGACGGGTCCAGCAGCGGCGCCGACACCGCCGCGCACACCACTCCGGCCGCGCTGCCCGCCGCGACCGAGACCCCGGCAAGTCCGCCCAGTTCAGTGAGGTGGCTGGCGACGAGCGTGCGCTGCCGCAGCCCCATCCGCGTCGCGAGCGCCCCGGCCAGCGCGTTCTGCCGCCGCCGCACCTCCACGGCCAGCACCAGCGCCGCGGCGGCGACCACCGCGAGCACCACGCCGAGCGCGGTGACGAAGTCGAACGTCCAGGTCACGGTCAGGAACGGCAGCCCGTCGAGCGCCTTGTCCCGGGACCGCGACTGGAGGTGGTGGATCCCCGCCGCGTCCAGGTCCCTGATCAGGGTGTCCAGCGGCTGGTTGGACCAGATCTGCCACACGTCGACCTGCTTGAGGTCGCGCACGGCCGCGCGGGAGACGACGTAGCCCTGCCCGGTGCCGATCAGCGGGAACGATCCGACCTGTTCGACGGGCTTGACCTGCCCGAGCCGGGGCAGCGTCGTGGTCGCCTCGGGGGTGCGGCCGACGCGCAGCGCCGGGACCGGGCCCCCGGTACCGCCGAGGACGTCGAGCTGCGCCTGGGTGTCGGCGGGGTCGCGGTCGCCCAGCCACGCCGAGCGGGTGAAGGTGGCCGGGTCGATCACGAGGTTGATGTTCTGCCCGGTCTTGAGCACGCCGACCAGCGTGGAGTGCGCGGCCAGCGCGGGCGGCAACTGCCCCGAGACCCCGACGCGCGTCGGGATCAGCGCGGCCGACTCGGCGCCGACGAACAGCCCGGACTTGGTGTCCAGCGCCGCGCGCTGCGCGTCGGCCACCCCGACGCCCACGGTCAGCGTGCCGACCGCGAGCGTGCCCACCAGCAGGATCCCGACCACCGAACCCGCCGCGGCGGCCAACCTGCGCAACGCCAGCTGCGCGGCGGGCACCCGCCACAGCCGCACCCGGTGCGCCGCGCGCAGCCCCCAGCGGGCCAGCCGCACGGTCACCAGCGCGACGGTCAGCACGACCAGCAGCGGGAACGCCAACCCGACCGCGTCCGCGGTCTCCGGCAGCGGCTGCCCGAACGCCAACTTCGTGGGCGTCGACTCCCGCCGCGCCCAGGCCAGGTACGCCAGGACGGCGGTGATCAGCTCCCACGGCACCAGCCGCCACGCCCGCGCCGACCGACGGGCCGCGCCGGTCTGGAAGGCGCGGTGCGCGCGCGTCGCCGCCACGGCGCCGACGACCACGAGCGCGGCGACGAACACCCCGCCCGCCACGGCGGAGGCGAGCGCACCGGTGCCGTCGGTGAGGTCGGAGGACGGCGCGTACCAGGGCAACGCGAGTCGAGCCGCCGCCAAACCCGCGCCCGCGCCGACCAGCAGCGGCAGCGCCAGTTCCAGCACCGCGCGCCACCCGAGCGCGACCGGCCCGGCACCGCGCGCCCACAGCAGCCGCAGCTCGGCGTGGCGCCGCTGGAACCACTGCACGGTCACCGCGCCGACACCCGCGAGCCCGACCAGCAGGCTGATCACGGTCAACGGCAGCACCGCCGACCAGACCGTGTCGCTCGCCGCGCGCGCCACCTCGACCGGCTTGGCGAAGTAGTTCGCGGCGATCACGAACCGCGCCTTCTCCTCCGCCCGCAGGGTCCCGACGACGCCGTCGAGCATCCGCTTGCCCCGGTCGACCAGCGCGGCGGCCTCCTCGGTGGTCGCGGGCAGCCGCTCGACGGGGAAGCGCGCGCTCACCGCGGCGGCGTTGTCGCTGAGCGAGTCCATGTGCTCGGTGAACTCCCGCAGCGACGGGAACCAGATGGGCGCGGCGGTCGCGCCCTCGGTGGCGAGCGGGTTGGGCACCACGCGCTGCTGCTCGGAGCACCAGTAGTCGGGGACGGGCTCGGCGATGTCCGCGTAGATCGCGGTGACCGGCGGCAGCGTGCCGTTCAGGCCCCGGTCACCGAGCTTGATCCCCGCGTCGTCGGCGATGCTCTTGGGCACCCAGAGGCCGTCCTGGCCGCCGCCGGAGAGGACCTTGAGGTTGTCCCGGGCGCCGTCGCGGTAGGCGAACTGCGACCACGGGTGCGGACCGTTGAAGTCCCACTGACGCACCGGCGAGTAGACCGCGCCGACCAGGGTGGGGAACCCGTTCGCCCGACCGCTGTCCCGGGCCAGGGCGAGGATCCGGTTGGCGTCGGCCACGGTGACCTTGTTGCCGTCGATCACCGGCGGCACGGTCTGCGGGCACAGGCGCCCGGCCTGGTAGCCGACCGCGGCGCTGCCCGCCGAGTCCGCGTGCAGCACGGCCGCCGCCCCGACGAAGCTGAGCAGCAGCGCCGCGACGAAGGCCACCAGCACGGTCAGCGGACCGGACACCGCGGCGCGCGGGGCGGCTCTCCACGGCAACTGCATGGGGCCGGACGCTACCGGCCGCCGTGCGCGGGCGTGCGCACGGCAACCGAACCGATACCGCCGGATCCCCGCTGGTCACAACGGGTGCGGAGGTGATCACTGGGGGAACAGGTAGAACAGCGTCCCGGTCGAGACGTCGGCGGTGGCGTCGATGCCCTCGCCCTGCTGGTAGTCCAGGAACTGGAGCTGTCCGGTGGACCCGGAGTAGCGGCCGACGATGGCGTGGCCGGTCCCGTCGGCCCGGGTGAACGCGATGGCGAACTGCTTGTCCTGGTCGTCGCCGTAGGCGGCCATGGTCGCGCCGACGTCGGCGAAGGAGAGCAGGGTGTGCGACTGCGCGTTGAGCCCGGCGGCGCGGTAGAGCGCCTCGATCTCCGCGAGCGGTGCGCCGCCCGCGATCTGCATCATCTCGGTGGTGGTGATGACGGAGTCGACGTCGGTGTCGAGCAGCGCGGCGGCGGTGACGTAGTAGCAGTTGTCGTCGAGGGCGTAGGTGTTGGTGACCCGCGCGGGGTCCCAGTCCATCGGTTCCACGCCGTCGTCCGAGGTGTCCATGGCCTCGACGCCCGTGGTGGTGGTCGTCGTGGTCTGCGCGTAGAGCTGGTTCCACTCGGGCTGGCTGACGCGGACGTACCAGGTCTGCCCGTTGCTCGGGTCGACCCAGGTGAAGGTGAACAGGGGACTGGCGGCGAAGGACGCCGCCGTGACGCCCGCCGACTCGAGCACGCCCCGCCACTGGGCGGCGTCGGCCTGCTGGGCGCCGTCGAAGTTGCCGGTCTGCGAGAACTGCATGGCGTGACCTCTTCCTCCACGGTGGTGAGGAAACAAGGTCTACTGACCGGCCGGGGTGACCGGCGGTGGCGCCGGGTCGGTGGGGCGTGCGGGGAAAGCCGCCCGAACGGGCGGTCCGGGGTGCCCGCGACGGGACACCCCGGACCGGTGATCCGGTGGTGCTCGGTTACAGCGGACGGCGCTCGTTGCGCGGCTCGGCGCGGTCGAGGTCCGTGATCGGGAGGTCGGTCACGCCGTCGGTGGCGGCGCGAGCGGTCGCGGGCGTCCCGCTGACCCCGGCCCAGCGGCGCAGGTCGGCGGTGGCCTTGTCGCGCTCGGCGGCCACCAGCGCGCCGATGTTCGCGCCGTGGTTGGCGCCGGGCGCGGTGTAGACCTGCGAGTCGCGGCGGCTGGGCACGAACTGCTCGGCGCCCCACGGGTCGTTGGCGCCGTACACGAACAGCATCCGCTCGGAGCGGGTGCGCACCCAGTGGTCGACGTCGACCATCGGCCGCGCGTCGTGCCGCGAGCGCAGCTCCGGCGGCAGGCTGGAGTTCGCCTGGTACAGACCCGGGTAGCGGAGCAGGCCGCGCAGGTGCTCGAACTTCGGCTGCGGCCAGCCCAGCTGGGTCGCGGCCTGGTAGAAGTACGGCGCGTACGGGGTGATGCCCTGGTCGGCGTAGAAGGCGAACCCGGCGGTGGCGTCGATGAACGCGTACAGCTCGTCATCGGTGGCGGTCTTGGCGGGCACGGTCACGCAGTCCGCCTGCAGCGAGTACTGCCAGAACGCCCACCCGGTGTCGAGGATGGTCATCTCGTAGGCGCGGTCGATGGAGCCGAGCACACCGGTGAACGTCCAGCCCGCCTTGTCCGCGGCGGCCTGGTACTTGGCGACCATCGAGGTGCGCCGCTTGAGCGCTTCCTTCTGCACGTCCTCCAGGCGGGTGCGGCACGCGGGGTCGGTGCCGACGGTCTGGAAGAACTTGTCGTAGGCGCGGTCACTGGGGTTGTTGACGTCGCTGGGGGCCACGTAGGCGACCACGCCGTTGACGTCGTCGGGGTAGAAGCGGCGGTGGTAGACCGAGGTCATGCCGCCCTTGCTGGCCCCGGTGGAGATCCACTTGGCCGGGTAGACCCGCTTGAGCGCGGAGACGATCCGGTGGTGGTCGGTGGCCGCCTGCCAGATGTCGAGGTCGTCCCAGTCGGCCGGGTCGGGCCGCGACGGGCTGAAGAACCGCTGCTCCACCGAGATCTGGTTGCCGTCGATGAGCCGCGTCGGCTCGGAGCGGAACGCGGTGGTGGGCATGTTGTAGCCGGTGGTGTGCAGCACCACCGGGCGGGAGGTGTCCTTGTGCAGCAGCTGGAACCGCTGCTCGAAGGTCGCCCCCTTGGGCCGGTGGTGGTCCACCGGCTGCTTGAAGGTGAGCAGGAAGAAGCGGTAGCCCTCGGGCGGGGTCGCCGACTCCGAGACGATGGTCAGCCCGGGGATGGCCCGGAGCCGGTCGGCGATATCGGTGCTGTGGCCACTGGTCGCCACCTGCGGTTCGGGTGCGGCCTGCGCCGGGATGGCCCCGGCGGTGAGGCCCACGGCCGCGGCGGCCGCCAAGCCCGCCACCAACGCCCGTCTGCTGCGGATGAGCACGCCGTAACTCCTCGATCACTGGCCGCCGCCGCGGCGGCCGGGTGGTGGAGTCTTGCGCACCCGCCCCGATGTCGGAAACCCGCTGACAACTGCCCCACGACACCTGTCGGGCGCCGTTCGGTAGCCCGCCGTGCCCGCCCGCCGGGAACGGGGTCGGCCGATCGGGTGCGTCGGCGAACCGGGCTGGCCCGCGGCGGTGACGGGATGCCGCCATTGGCGGCGATTTACCGGAAACCGCGTTTGATGGTCGATGGTGGTGGGTATGAGGTACTTCGGCGGAGCGTGTTCGTTGTTCATGGGGGGCTCACGACATGCGATCAACAGCGCAGGGGATGCGGTCCGGCCGGAGAGACGGCGTGGAGGACACGCACTGGCGGTGGTGGTGGTTCGCCGTTCGGTCGGCCTACGCCTGGTAATCCGGGTGGGTGCGCCAAAACGCCTGTCCTGACTCCGACAGGGTCGTGATCGGGTCGTAGTACGGGTGGCGGCGGTCCAGGAACGTGTCGTCGGCCTCGTCGCGCTCGGTTCCGGCCCGGTAGTTCTTCGTCCAGTACGACACACCCAGTTCCCGGTCGTACTCGGCGACCTGGTGCACCCAGCGCTTCCCCACGTACGGCACGTCGCAGATGATGCGCGGGGTGGCGTAGCCGGGCAGGTAGCCCATGATCGCGTGCTGCAGCTCCTGCGCCTCCCACACCGCCACCCGCCAGTGCTCGGCGTTGGGGATCATGTCGCACATGTAGAAGTAGTACGGGAGGATGTTCGCCTCCCCCTGCAACGCGAAGCACAGGTCCAGCAGCGCCTCCGGGGTCGCGTTCACCCCCCGCATCAGCACCCCCTGGTTGCGCACGTCGCGCACCCCGACCTCCAGCGCCGTCCGCGCCGCCTCCGCGACCAGCGGGGTCACCGACTGGGCGTGGTTCACGTGCGTGTGGATCGCCAGGTTCACCCCGCGCCGCGCGGCCGTGCGGGCCACCCGCTCCATGCCCTCGACCACCGCGGGCTGGAGCCAGTGCTGCGGCAGCCCGGCCAGCGCCTTGGTCGCGAGGCGGATGTCGCGGACGGTCTCGATGTCCAGCAGCCGCATGAGGAACGACTCGAGCTGCTTCCACGGCACGTTCGCCACGTCGCCGCCGGACACCACGACGTCGCGCACGCCCGGGGTGCGGGACAGGTACTCGATCATCCGGTCCTGCCGGTCCACCGGCTTGAGCGCGAGCCGGTGCTTGTCGACCTGAGCCGTCGAGTTGCCGACCAGGTCCATCCGCGTGCAGTGGCCGCAGTACTGGGGGCAGGTGGACAGCAGCTCGGCCAGCACCTTCGTCGGGTACCGGTGCGTCAGCCCCTCGACGACCCACATCTCCGCCTCGTGCAGCGAGTCGCGCGTCGAGTGCGGGTGGCTCGGCCAGCGCGGGTCGCGGTCGGTGCGCACGGGGAGCATGTACCGGCGCACCGGGTCGGCGAGGAACGCGTCGGTGAACTCGCCGGGGGCCGCGTCCGGTGCCATCGTGTTGAGCATCTGCGGCGGCAGCAGCATCGACATCGTCGCCATCTCGGCCTGGTCGGCGGCCAGGTCGGCGTAGAACGACTCGGCCAGCAAACCGCCGACGACCGCGCGCAGCTGCCGTTCGCTCTTCACGCAGTGCGCCCGCTGCCACTGGGCGTCGCGCCACTGCGCCTCGGTCACCCCGGCCCAGCCGGGGAACCGCCGCCAGTCGGGTTCCACCAGCTCGCGGCGGACGTACTCGTACGGCTGGTGGCCGGTGACGACGGCCTGGCGGGCCTCGTGCACCACCCGAAGATCGCGGGTCGCAGTCATATTCGCTCCTAGCCGCTAGTGGGGCGTGAAGATATGCTGCCAGAACGATAGAGTGCCGTAAATCTTACGGGTAGTGCCAGTGTGGCGCAGCGAGGAGGACGGGTGGAGACGGCTCACCCCATCGGGTCGCCCTACGGCCTGCACCGGGTCCTCGACCCGGTCGGCGTCCTGCCCCAGCAGGCCCGCCGCCTCGACCCCGACCCGAGCCCGTACGCCGACGAGGTCGTGGTCGACGTCGAACGGCTCAACCTCGACGCCGCCTCCTACCGGCAACTGCGCGAGCAGCACGGCACCGGCGACGCCGTGCGCGCGGCGGTCCTGGCGATCGTCGCCGAGCGCGGCAAGATGCAGAACCCGGTCACCGGCTCCGGCGGCATGCTGCTCGGCACCGTCCGCGCCGCCGGCCCGGACTCCCCGCTCGGCCTCGCACCGGGCGACCGGATCGCCACCCTCGTCTCCCTCACCCTCACCCCGCTGCGGATCACCGACGGCCTCGCCGACTGGGACGGCCGCGCCGAGCAGGTCCCGTGCCGCGGCACCGCGGTGCTGTTCGGCCGCTCCATCGCCGCCGTGCTCCCGGACGACCTGCCCGACGCGCTCGCCCTGTCCGTCCTCGACGTCTGCGGCGCCCCCGCGCTCACCGACCGCGTCGTGCGCGAGGCCGGGGGAGCGCCCGCGGTCTGCGTCCTCGGTGGCGGCGGCAAATCCGGCTCCCTGTCGCTGGCCGCCGCCCGCCGCGCCGGGGCCGGGCGCGTCGTCGCGCTCGTCCCCACCGAGACCGAGGCCACCGCGGTGCGCGCGGCGGGCCTGGCCGACGAGGTCGTCATCGCCGACGCCCGCGACCCCGTCGCCGTGGCCACCGCCGTCGGCGCGCCCGTCGACGTCACCGTCGTCTGCGTGGACGTGCCCGGCTGCGAGCACGGCGCGATCATGGCCACCGCCGACGGCGGCACGGTCGTGTTCTTCTCCATGGCCACCTCGTTCGCCGCCGCCGCGCTCGGCGCCGAGGGACTGGCCGCCGACGTGCGGATGCTCGTCGGCAACGGCTACGTCCCCGGCCACGCCGCCTTCGCGCTCGAGCTGCTGCGAGCCGAGCCCGGCGTGCGGGACCTGTTCACCGCCCGAGAGACTGACCGGTCGTGAGCACCACCCTTCTGACCGGCGGCCGGATCCACTCCCCGGCCGACCCCGACGCCACCGCCATCGCCGTGCAGGACGGGGTGGTGGTCTGGCTCGGCCAGGACTCCGTCGGCCGCGCGCTGCACCCCGACGCCGACACCGTCGACCTCGGTGGCGCCTTCGTCGCCCCCGCGTTCGTCGACGCCCACGTGCACGCCACCGCCACCGGCCTGCTGCGCACCGGTCTCGACCTCACCGCCGCCGCGTCCCTCGCCGACTGCCTCGCCGCCGTCACCGCGTACGTGCGCGAGAACAACCCCGCCGTCGTCTGGGGTCACGGCTGGGACGAGACCGCCTGGCCCGAGCACCGCCCCCCGACCCGCGCCGAGCTCGACGCCGCCGCGGGCGGGACCGCCGTCTACCTCTCCCGCGTCGACGTGCACTCCGCCGCCGTGTCCACCGCCCTGCTCGACCTCGCCCCCGGGGTCCGCGACGCCGACGGCTACCACCCCGACGCCCCCCTCACCCGCGACGCCCACCACCGCGCCCGCCGCGCGGCCCGCGACGCCATCACCCCCGACCAGCGCGCCCAGGCCCAGGACGAGTTCCTCCGGCACGCCGCCGCCATGGGCATCGTGTCCGTGCACGAGTGCGCGGGCCCCGACATCTCCGGCGCCGAGGACCTCGCCGACCTGCTCGCCCGCGCGGGCGGCGACCGGCCCGAGGTCGTCGGCTACTGGGGCCAGCTCGGTGGCGCCGACCTCGCCGTGCGCCACCGCGTCCGCGGCCTCGCGGGCGACCTGTTCGTCGACGGCGCGCTCGGCTCCCGCACCGCCGCCCTGTGCGACCCCTACACCGACGCGGACACCTCCGGCGCCCTCTACCTCGACGCCGAGACCATCGGCGACCACCTGGTGGCCTGCACCGAGTCCGGTTTGCAGGCCGGGTTCCACGTCATCGGCGACGCCGCCGTGGCCGAGGTCGTCGCCGGGTTCGCCTTCGCCGAGAAGCGCGTCGGCCTGCCCGCGCTCGCCGGTGCCCGCCACCGCCTCGAACACCTGGAGATGGTCACCGAGGAGCAGGCCGAACGGCTCGGCCAGTGGGGTGTGGTCGCCTCCGTGCAGCCGCAGTTCGACGCGTTCTGGGGCGGACCGGACGGCATGTACGTCGACCGACTCGGCCCCGAGCGCGGCATCACCCTCAACCCGTTCGCCCGCCTCGCCGCCGCGGGTGTCGTGCTCGCGCTCGGCTCCGACGCCCCCGTCACCCGCCTCGACCCGTGGGCGTCGGTCGCCGCCGCGGTCAACCACCGCACCCCCGGCTCCGGCCTCAGCCCGCGTGCCGCGTTCACCGCCCACACCCGCGGCGGCTGGCGAGCCGCGGGCGTCGACGACGGCCTCACCGGCACCCTCGTGCCCGGCGCCCCCGCCACCTACGCCGTCTGGGACGCCCCCGAGCTGGTCGTCGCCGCACCCGACAGCCGGGTCCGCCGCTGGTCCACCGACCCGCGCTCCCGCGTCCCCGGCCTGCCCCCGCTGCACCCCGGCGCACCCGCCCCCACCTGCCTGCGCACCGTCCTGCGCGGCCGGACCATCCACGACGTCATGTGAGGAGCCCCGGAGATGGCGCTGCTGGACCTCGACCCCGCCGTGGTGGCCACGGCCCGGCGGCTGGCCGCCGAGGCCGCCGCGCCGGTGATCGGGATCGCCCGCTCGCACACCACCGTGTCCGTGGAGCGGGCGACCCTGCGGTTGGCGGGCATCACCGGCGCGGACAGCACCCACCGCGCCAGTGACGTGCCGTGGGTCAACCGGGTCGTGGACACCGTCGCGGCGCACTGCGGCCTCGAACACGGCGTCTGCCTGCCGGTGTTCGACGCGCTGCGCCGCCACGACCTGACCAGCCTGACCGAGCTTGCCGAGGCCACCGCCGCCGGGCAGGTCACCTACGCGCTGCCCACCGGCCGCGACGCCACCCGGGCCGCCAAGGCCGCCCGCACCGCGATCGCCAAGGGCCTGCGCACGGTCGACCGCAACCGCGCCCAACGCGACAAACTCGTCGAACGCCACGGCGACCCGGCCCGCAGGCCGTGGATCTACCTCATCGTGGCCACCGGCGACATCGACGAGGACGTCGTCCAGGCCGCCAACGCCGCCCGCGCGGGCGCCGACATCATCGCGGTCATCCGCTCCACCGGGCAGTCCCTGCTCGACTACGTCCCCGAGGGCGCCACCCACCACGGTTTCGCGGGCACGTACGCCACGCAGGAGAACTTCCGGATCATGCGCGCCGCCATGGACGACGTGTCCAAGGAGGTCGGCCGCTACATCCGCCTCACCAACTACGCCTCCGGGCTGTGCATGCCCGAGATCGCCGTGCTGGCGGGCCTGCAACGGCTCGACATGATGCTCAACGACTCCATGTACGGCATCCTCTTCCGCGACATCAACCCCATCCGCACCTTCGTCGACCAGCGGTTCTCCCGCCAGGTCCACGCCCGCGCGGGCATCATCATCAACACCGGCGAGGACAACTACCTCACCACCGACGACGCCGTGGACGCCGCGCACACCGTCACCGTCTCCCAGCTGCTCAACGAGCACTTCGCGCACGAGGCGGGGCTGCCCGACCACCTCCTCGGCCTCGGCCACGCCTTCGAGATCAACCCGAAGCTGCCCGACTCGTTCCGCCTCGAACTCGCCCACGCCCTGCTGGCCCGCGAGCTGTTCCCCGACGCGCCGCTGAAGTGGATGCCGCCGACCAAGCACATGACCGGCGACGTGTTCAACGGCTACCTGCTCGACGGCTTCTTCAACCTCGCCGGGGTGCTCACCGGCCAGTCGATCCTGCTCGTCGGCATGATGACCGAGGCCGTCGCCACCCCGTTCCTGTCCGACCGCGACCTCGCCTTGGCCAACGTCCGCTACGTCCTCGACGCGGCGGGCGGCCTCGCCGAGGACTTCCGGCCCGCCCCCGACGGGCTCATCGTCAAACGCGCCCACCAGGTCCTGGGCGAAGCCGTCGACCTGCTCGAACGCGTCAAGGCCGACGGCCTGCTCAACGCCATCGCCGAGGGCACCTTCGGTCTGATGAAACGTCCCGCCGACCAGGGCAAGGGCGCCGACGGCGTGATCGCCAAGGCCGACGACTACACCAACCCGGCCGTCGACCTGCTCGAAGAAGGAGCGACCCGATGACCGGCGACACCACGACGGCCAGACACGTGCGCCCTTACGGCGACACCAAGGGCGACGGCATGGTGCAGACCTCCTTCACCCTGCCCGTCCCGCACGGCCCCCGCGCCGAGGGGGCCGCCCTGCTGCTCGCCGGGAAGATGGGCATCGACCCGGCCATGGTCGTGCACTCCCACGCCATCGGACCCGACTTCACCTTCTTCGTCGTCTACGGCTCCGTCCGGCACGTCGTCGACCTCGACGAGGTCGAGGTCATCGAACGCGAGTACCCGCTGCTGCCGCCCGGCGAGGTCAACTCCGCGGTCAAGAAGCTGCTGCGCCGCAAGCTCGTGGTCGTCGGCGCCTGCATCGGCACCGACGCGCACACCGTCGGCATCGACGCGATCCTCAACATCAAGGGCTTCGCGGGGGAGAAGGGCCTCGAGTACTACCGCGAGCTGCGCGTGGTCAACCTCGGCGCCCAGGTCACGGTGCCCGACCTGGTCAAGCGCGCCCGCGCGGAGAAGGCGGACGCGGTGCTGGTCTCCCAGGTCGTCACCCAGCGCGACGCGCACATCCTCAACACCCAGGAGATGTCGGCCGCGTTCCGCGAGGCCATGGGGCAGCGGCGGCCGCTGCTGGTCGCGGGCGGACCCCGGTTCGACCCCCGGATGGCCGCCGAACTCGGCGTCGACCGGGTCTTCAGCCGCGGCACGACCCCCGGTGAGGTCGCCAGCTACCTCACCCACGCCATCTCCCAGCGCAAGGAGGCCGTATGAGTGAACTGGTCGGCACCACCGTGACCCACCGCCGGTACGTCCCCCACGCCCACGCGCACTACGGCGGCGCGCTGGTCGACGGCGCCTACTCGCTGGGCCTGTTCGGCGACGTCGCCACCGAGCTGTGCGTGCGGACCGACGGCGACGAGGGCCTCTTCGCCGGGTACGACACCGTCTCGTTCCTCGCCCCGGTGCGCGCGGGCGACGTCATCGAAGCCACCGCCACCCTGGTCCGCGTCGGCACCCGGTCGCGCGGCGTGGAGTTCGAGGCCCGCGTCGTCTGTCGGGCCGCCCCGGAGCGCGGACCGTCGGCCGCGGGCGTGCTCGACCCGCCCCTTGTGGTGACGCGGGCCAAAGGCACGGTCGTGGTCCCCCAAAAGGTGTAAGACGCCTGAAGTATGCGCCGGGTGAGTGATCTTGAGGCGCGTTGCGGCGAACGGATGTAGCAGAGCTTGCGCCGGATGGGTGGTCGCTGATACCAACCGATATCCAAGCGTGTCCACGTGCGTTGGGAGAGTGCCGACTCCCGCCGCCGCGCGGGCCCCACCACCGCCCGGTCCGCGGTGCGGGACCCGCCCACCCGCATGACGGAGGACCATGCCGACCGAGCTCGTCGAGGTGCAGCGGCACCTCGACCACGCACCGGACCGCGTCTGGGACGTCCTCGGCGATCCCGGGCTCTACCCGCGGTTCGTCCGCGAGGTCGCCTCCGCCGAGACCGTCGCCGCCCCCTCGGACCGCGCCGCCCGCTACCGCGTCCGCTTCTGCCTCGGCCAGGGCGACCCGGTCGCCGACCACGTCGAGGTGCTGGTCAACCGGCCGGGGGAGCACCTGGTGCTGGTCGGCCCGGCCTGGCAGGGCGGCCACCTGTCGATCCGGCTCGACCCCGATGGCGCGGGCACCCACGTGCACGTCGTGCTGTCCCTGCCCGAGACGCTGACCGCGGGCACCGCGATGTCCTCGACCTGGCTGCGCAAGCGGATCCGCAAAGCCCTCGGCCGGGTGGACGACCACCTGTCCGAACGCGTCACCACCGTCTCACCGACACGGCTGGAGCAGACCGCGCGCGGCCAGTCCACGCTGACCGTCGCGCGGATACTGGCCCGCGCGGGTGTCCTGTCCCCGGGCCGACCCGACCGGATCGCCCGGCAGCTCAGCGCCCTGGCCAAGTGGGGCGCCACCCTGGTCGGCGGCTACCGCGCCGCCGCCGCGCGCGTCCCGGACGGCGTCGCGCTGATCGACGAGCGCGGCAAGCTGACCTTCAGCGAGATCGACCTGCGCACCACCCGGCTGGCCAACGGGCTCGCCGAGCACGGCGTCCGCGCGGGCCGCCGGGTCGCGATCATGTGCCGCAACCACGGCGGCCTGGTCGAGGCCACCATCGCCTGCGGCAAGCTCGGCGCGGACGTCCTGCTGCTCAACACCGGGCTCTCCGCCGACCAGGTCGCCGACCTCGTCGAGGCGCACCGGCCCATCGCCCTGCTCGCCGACGACGAGTTCGCGCCGCTGTTCCACCACCTGCCCGCCGCCCTGCCGTGGATCTCCACCTGGACCACCGAACCGGTCGAACTCGCCGTGGACGGCATCATCTCGCGCTCGCGGGCCACCCCGGTCCGCCCGCCGGGCACCGCGGGCAAGATCATCGTGCTGACCTCGGGCACCACCGGCACCCCCAAGGGCGCCCGCCGCCGCAACCCGCCGAGCCTGGGGTCCGCCGCGTCGGTGCTCTCCCGGATCCCGCTGCGGGCGGGGGAGCGGATCATGGTGGCCGCCCCGCTGTTCCACACCTGGGGCCTGGCCGCGGTCCAGCTCGGCATGCCGCTGCACGCCACGCTCGTGCTCCAGCGGCGCTTCGACGCGGAGGCCACGCTCGCCGCGATCGCCGAGCTGCGCTGCACGGCGCTGATCGTGGTCCCGGTGATGCTCCAGCGGATCATGGCCCTGCCGGAGCGGGTCCGCGCCCGCTACGACACGTCGAGCCTGCGGGTCGTCGCCTCGAGCGGTGCGGCCCTGCCCGGTCCGCTGGTCACCGCGTTCATGGACGCCTACGGCGACATCCTCTACAACCTGTACGGCTCGACCGAGGTGTCCTGGGCCAGCATCGCCGACCCCGCCGACCTGCGCGCCGCGCCGACCACCGCGGGCCGCTGCCCGGTCGGCACCCGCGTCGGCATACTCGACGCGGCGGGGGAGCCGGTGGCGCCGGGGGTGGTCGGCCGCATCTGCGTGGCCAACGAGATGCTGTTCGAGGGCTACACCAACGGCACCAGCAACGAGATGCACCACGACCTCATGGTCACCGGCGACCGCGGCTACCTGGACGCGGACAGCCGCCTGTTCGTCTCCGGCCGCGACGACGACATGATCGTCTCCGGCGGGGAGAACGTGTTCCCGCAGCCGGTGGAAGACCTGCTCCTGACCCTGGACGAGGTGGCCGACGCCGCAGTCGTCGGCGTCCCGGACGCCGAATACGGCCAGCGCTTCGCCGCGTACGTGGCGTTGCGACCGGGCGCCCGCCTGGGCGCGACCGCGGTACGGGACTACGTCCACGAACACCTGGAGCGCTTCTCGGTACCCCGCGACGTCTTCTTCGTCCGCAAGGTCCCCCGCAACGCCACCGGCAAAATCATGCGCCGCCGCCTCGTCGAACTCGACTAGCCCCGCGCCGGCGGCGGACCAACCACCCCGCCCCGCCGCCGCCGACGGCCAAGCCGGGACCGCTGTGCACGGCGAACACCCCGAGCAGGCTGGGGCCTCCCCAGTCGTCCCGGTAGCTGTCGGGGTTCGCGTAGTCGACGATCCAGAACTCCGCGACCGCGCGACCGACGAGGTACAGGGCGACCACACCGCCGATGAGCCCGGCGGCGACCCGCGGCGCGCGTCCCCGCCACCGGGGCGACACGATCATCGCCACGACCAGGACCACGAGACCCAGGACGCATGCGGCAACCACGGCAAGGGTGACCTGCGGGCGGGACAGGTCCGCCAAGAAGCCGGTCATCGCGTCGCCCGCGCCTTCCGCACGCGCTGCCGGACGATCAGCGCGAGCCACGGGCCGACCGTGCCGAGCAGGAGCAGCGCCTTGGGGAGATCGGTCGGCGCCCACAGGACGTTGTGCGTCAGACCGCTGGCCAGGCCGACCTTCCGGCAGGCTCCGGACACCAGGAACGCGGCGATCACGAGCACACCGGTCAGGTGCGCGCGGACGCGCAGCCCGCCGGCATGGGCGACGACGTCGACCACGGCGCGTGGGGTGAGCCCGGTGTCCTCGAGCAGGGCGGCGAACTCCTCGCCGTAGCGGTCCCGCCAGGCCTTGGGGTGCAGCGCGACCAGCGCGCGGATCAGGCCCATGACAGCCGGGTCCTTCCCGTCTCGACGATCCGGGACCACCGGCGCAGCTGGTCGGTGAGCGCCGCCACCCCGGGCGCGGTGATCTCGTAGGGCCTGCGGCGGTCCTCGCTGGGCAGCGGGGCGATGAGCCCGAGCTGCTCCAGCTTGGCCAGCGAGCCGTAGAGGGTGCCCGGTCCGAGCTGGATCCCGGTGCGCTCCGCCACGTCCGCGGTGATCGCGTAGCCGTGCTTGGGTCCGTCGCTCAACGCCAGCAGCACCAGCACTCCTGGCTCTCCGAATCGGGCCAACCCGGCCTCGTCCCGTCTCTGCTTCGCCATGCGATATGTCGTATGACGTAGTAACACCAATGATCAACCGATCGTGGCGGCTGAAGCCGTTTATCAGCGCCAGGTGCCCTTGGTCGCGATGCAACCGGTCGCGCGGGTCACGTCGCGCCGCGCGCAACTGGCCCAGCCCGCACTTTCCTATCAATTATTATTGACTATTAACTATCAAGATATTTGGTGATTGGCGAGGTAGGGGGATTGGCCCGGCAAGAGGTGAGGTCAAAAAGCGCTAGGAGGGGGAGGGCTCGAGTGGCCTTGCCGCGTCGATCGGGCGCGGCAGGCCCAGGCGCAGGCGGCCCCGGGGCAGGTCGACGTCGCTGACACCGGGCAGGCGACGGTCCGGCTGGTCGCCGATGTCGCCCAGTCCTCGCAGGAGAACGCCGCGCCGGTGCTCCCTTGGTCGCTGACCGGTGGGAACAACCGCCGGTTCCGGTCGGTCAACAGCGGCAAGTGCCTCAACGTGCAGTACGGAGTCGGGCAGGGCAACGCCCTCATCCAGTACACCTGCTCGGCTGGCGGCGTCGACAACGACGTCTGGCTCACCGTGTGGGAAGCGCCCACCAGCCGCTGAGGCGCGTGTAGAGGTGTTGAGGTGCTTCTCCCGAGCCGAGGTTCGGGAGAAGCACCGCCCGGGGCGGTCACCGCGGCGGGCGCTGGTACCGGGTGAGGATGGCGGCGCCGATCTGCTCGGCGGAGACGCAGTTCAGGTACGTGGGGGAGTGGGTGGCGGGGAACAGGCGCTCACCCGCGCCGAGCGCGGTGGGGAAGACCAGCAGGCGGTACTCGTCGACCAGGTCCGCCGCCATCAGCGCGCGGACGACGCTCAGGCTCCCCGCGACGACCACGTCGCGCCGCTCCTGCTTGACGGTGTCGACCAGGTCGCCGGTGATGACCTCGGAGTTCGCCCACGCCGATGTGTCGGTGGGGGAGTGGGTGGCGATGAGCTTCGGCACGGCGTTCATCCGCTGGGAGAACTCGTCGTCGCGGGTCGGCCAGACGCCGGAGAACAGCTCCCAGGTCTTGCGGCCCAGCAGCAGGACCCCGTCGTCGAGGGTGCTGCCCAGGCGGAACTTGTCGCCGCCCGCGGTGTCCGGGCCGTGCCGGAACGCCCAGCCGCCCGCCGGTGTGCCGCCGCGGCCGTCGGGGTCGGTGACGATGCCGTCCAGGGTGGTGAACTCGATGACGATGACGCTCACGGTGGATCCCTCCGGTAGGTGTTCACCGGTACGTACCGGCGGCACCGCCCGAACTCATCGCGCCGAGTCGGAGAAGATTTCGCGCGGTAGGTCGAAGCCGTCGAGCACCGCCGGGTCGGCGAACACGACGTTGCGCGCGACCTGGCCGCTGACCACCGTGAACACCTGCACCGTGTGCAACCGGTACCGACCTTCGGCGGCGGGTGCGTACGCGGCCAGCGCCGGTTGACCGTTGGCGGTCAGGCCGCGGACCCGCCAGTCCGTCCCGCGCAGGTCGAAGACGCGACGCAGGAAGCGGCCGTAGTCGTCGGTACCCCGGTACCAGAGCGGAACCGGCGGCATCTCCAGCACGGCGTCTCTGGCCAGCAGCTCCACCAGGGCGGGCACGTCCGCGGTCTCGAACGCCCGCGCGTACCGGTCGATCACCGCGCGGACCTCGGGGTCATCCGGCTCGGTGACCGCCTCGACGTCCACCAGCACGGCGCGGGCCCGCTGTAGGGCGCTGTTGACCGCGGCGACCGTGGTGTCCAGCTGCGCGGCCACCTCGCTCGCACTGAACTCCAGGACCTCCCGGAGCACCAGCACGGCCCGCTGCCGCGCGGGCAGGGCCTGCATCGCCGCCACCAGCGCCAACCGCAGGTCTGCGCGGTGCCCGACGTCATAGCGGGCGTCGGGGAAGGGCTGGAGCCACGGCACGTCGATCGCGGGCGTGAGCGGCGCCCCGGGGTCGTCGCTCACCGCGCTCATCCCCGACGGCAACGGCCGCCGCGCCCGCCCTGCCAGCGCGGTGAGGCAGACGTTGGTGGCGATCCGGTACAGCCAGGTCCGCACCGAGGCCCGGGTGGCGTCGTAGCGGTCCCGCGCCTTCCAGGCCCGCAGCATCGTCTCCTGCACCAGGTCCTCGGCCTCGTGGCACGAGCCGACCATCCGGTAGCAGTAGGCCACCAGTTCGTTCCGGTGCGACTCCAGCTCCACGAGCACATCCTGCCGCACGACGCGCCTCGGCAGCGCACCGCGGACCAGCACCCCGGCGCTCCCCGGACGCCTGACCAGCCCCGTCCCAGGTTGCCGCTCCCCTCTCGACAGCCAAATCTAAATATCGACTATTCACTATCAAGATAATCGAGAGTGGTCCAACAGCAAAAGGTGACAGCTACCAGCGCAGAAACAAAAGCGCAAGGAGGGCAGGGCGACCAGCTCGTAGGTGGTCGCCCCACGTGCCGGCCGACCGACGTGAGCCCTAGAGGATCGCGTACGCGCGGACGGGGAAGGTGCCGAAGTCGATGACCGGGGCGGGGACGGCGTGGAAGCGGAAGCCGGAGGGCGGTAGCTGGTCCAGGCCGCGCAGGTGTTCCACGACCGGGATGTCCGCAGCGAGCAGCGCGGTGTGCACGGGGCGGTCGGGGGTGTGGGTGCCGTCGATGTTGAGGCTGTCGATGCCGACGAGCGCGGCGCCCTGCTCGACCAGCCACTCGGCCGCGTCGGCGGTGAGGTGCGGGTGGCCCGCGAAGTAGGCCTCCGTGCCCCAGTTGGCGTCCCAGCCGGTGTGGATGAGGACGGCGCGCCCGGCCACGTCGAAGGGGAGGAAGGCGTTGCGGTCGATCGAGCGCCTGCCGTCGCCCGCGACGCGGACCACGACGGCATCGAGGTCGGCGAGCCGGTCGAGGGGCAGGCCCGCGAGGTCGGTGCCGTCGGGGTAGCGGTGGAAGGGGCTGTCGACGTAGGTGCCGGTGTTGGCGACGATGGTGATCTTGCCGATGTGGAACTCGGTGCCGGGTGCGTAGATGACTCGGGAGGCCTCGCGGGTGAGGTGGTCGGAGATCTCGGGGCCGGGTACGCCGGGGTAGGTGGTCATGCCGTGGCGGATGGGGTGGCTGAGGTCGACCAGGCGTCGGTCGGGTGCGGTGGTCTCGATGCCCCGGGAGCCCTTGTGGGCTTCGGCGAGCATGCGGCGGTTCGTCACCGTGACGGTTCCGACCATGAGCAGGCCGAGGTGTCGGACGAGTGCGTCGGCGACGGTGTTGTCGTCGAGTTCGGGGCTGGGGGAGTCCAGGCGGAAGCCGCGTACGGACAGCGAGCCGCCGTTGCGGAAGGTCACGTCGGCGTCGAACTCGACGCGCCACTGCTGGGTTTCCGTCACGTGTCGGGACGCTAGCAGCGCGGCAGTCGGTGTGGCCGGATCTGACCCTCCACTCAAGACTGAGACCTGGCGCACTGTGACCCTGTAGTTGAGGTTGAGGGTTGGGGTTGACCTGTGGGTTTGGTGATCACGTTCCCCACACGGGGGTCTCAGGCCCGTCCCCGTACGCTGACCGCGTGGTTGCCCCCGCCGTTTCCCCCGAGCCGGAGATCGAGCGCGTCGAGGCCCCGGCCCGCCGCCGATGGCTGCCGGTGTCGTTGCGTTCACTGCTCGTGGCGGCCGCCGGTGCGTTGGTGTACTTGAGCGTGCCGCCGCGGGTGTTGTGGTGGTTGGCGCCGGTCGGGTTCGCCGTGTTGTGGTTCGTGTTGCACGGCAGGCGGGCGCGGGGGGCGTTCTGGTACGGGTTCGTGTTCGGTCTGGGGTTCATGGTTCCGCTGTTGGCCTGGACCGGGGTGTTCGTGGGTCCGGTGGCGTGGTTGCCGTTGAGCGGGCTTGAGGCGTTGTTGGTGGGGTTGCCGTGTGCGGCGATGGCGGTGACGTCGCGGTTGCGCGGTGGGGTGTTGTGGGCGGCGTTGTTGTGGGTGGCGGGTGAGTACCTGCGGTCGGTGTTCCCGTTCGGCGGGTTCCCGTGGGGGCGGGTGGCGTTCAGCCAGCCGGAGGGGCCGTTCTTGTTCTTGGCGGCGCTCGGGGGGACGCCGCTGATCGCGTTGGCGGTGGCGTTGTGCGGGTTCGGTTTGGGTGAGGTGGCGCGCCGGTCGGTGGCGCGGCGGGCCGGGGTGGATCGGGCGTGGCCGGTGGTGGCGGCGTTGGCCGCGGTGTTGCCGCTGGTGGCGGGGTTCTCGGCGCGTGCGGTGGTGGGGAGGGACGCGCAGGCGGGGGAGGTGGTGGTCGCGGCGGTGCAGGGCAATGTGCCGCGGGCGGGGTTGGATTTCAACGCCCAGCGGCGGGCTGTGCTGGACAACCACGTGAAGCGGACGAAGCAGTTGGCGGCGGACGTGCGCGCGGGGAAGGTGCCGCGTCCGGATCTGGTGTTGTGGCCGGAGAACGCCTCGGACATCGATCCGCTGCGGAACCGGGATGCCTACGAGGTGATCGATCAGGCGGCGCGGGACGTGGGTGTGCCGATCGCGGTGGGGTCGGTGTTGGTGGGGGATGACGGGCTGCCGCGGAACGTGGTGTTGCTGTGGGATCCGGTGCGGGGGCCGGTGGAGCAGTACACGAAGCGGCAGTTGCAGCCGTTCGGGGAGACGATGCCGTGGCGGGGGTTCTTCCGGTTGTTCACCTCGGCGGTGGACCGGGCGGGGCGGTTCGTGCCGGGGACGGATCCGAGTGTGTTCGCGATGGATCGGGCGCGGGTGGCGTTGGCGACGTGCTACGAGGTGGCGTTCGACGGTGTGGTGCGGGAGTCGGTGCTGAACGGGTCGAACCTGTTGGCGGTGCCGACGAACAACGCGACGTTCGGGCGTTCGGAGATGACGTACCAGCAGTTGGCGATGGACCGGGTGCGGGCGGTGGAGCACGGTCGCGCGGTGGTGGTGGCGGCGACGAGTGGTGTGTCGGCGATCGTGCGGCCGGATGGTTCGTTGGTGTCCAGTACGGACTTGTTCACCGCGGACGCGCTGGTCGAGCGCGTGCCGCTGCGGACGGCCACTACTATTGCGGACCGGTTGGGTGCCTGGCCCGAGTGGGTCATGGTCGCGGGGGCGCTGGTGGTGCTGGTCTTCGGGCTGGTGTCGGGTCGGCGTCGTCGTAGTGCTGCCCGGGTGGGGTCCGTGCCCGGTGCGGGTGACCTGGGTGTGCCCTCTGGGTTGACGGACTGACGCAGGACACGGATGGGCCGCGGGACCGCCGCGCTCGACGACGCGGTGTGCCGCACACCGACGGGGAGGATTCTCGGATGGACCAGGCGCTGGAACCGGTGCTTGTGGTGATCCCGACGTACAACGAGCGGGAGAACCTGGAGCCGATCATCGCGCGGTTGCACGCGGCGCTGCCCTCGGCCCACGTGCTGGTGGTCGATGACGGGAGCCCGGACGGTACCGGTGACCTGGCGGATGGGCTGGCGGCGGCGGATTCTCGGGTGAATGTGCTGCACCGGACGGAGAAGGCCGGTTTGGGTGCGGCGTACATCGCGGGGTTCTCGTGGGCGTTGGAGCGGGATTTCGCGGTGGTGGTGGAGATGGACGCGGATGGTTCGCACGCGCCGGAGGACCTGCCGCGGATGTTGGCGGCGTTGGGGGACGCGGACCTGGTTCTGGGGTCGCGGTATGTGCCGGGTGGTCGGGTGGTGAACTGGCCGAAGCGGCGGGAGTTCCTGTCGAAGGGCGGGAACCTGTACGCGCGGTTGGCGTTGGGTGCGAAGGTGAAGGACATCACCGGGGGGTACCGGGCGTTCCGGCGGGCGGTGTTGGAGAAGTTGAAGTTGGGGACGGTGGCCTCGCACGGGTACTGCTTCCAGATCGATCTGGCGTGGCGGACGATCGAGGCGGGGTTCACGGTGGTGGAGGTGCCGATCACGTTCGCGGAGCGTGAGCGGGGTGAGTCGAAGATGAGTGGGTCGATCGTGCGTGAGGCCTACATCCGGGTGACGAAGTGGGGTTTGCGTCGTCGGGGTACGCAGTTGTTGTCGCTGTTCAAGCGGTAGTTTTCGGGTTTCGGCATGGCCCACCCGGGTTCCGGGTGGGCTTTTTGTCGTTTGGCGGTGGCGGAGGCGGGTGAGGTAGGCCGTGGCCGATGGGGATGACGGCCCAGCAGGCGTAGGCCCAGTGGGTGAGGAAGGCGAGGGGGATGGAGGTGAGGAACCCGGCGAGCATGGCCCAGGTGTGGCCGGTGGCGTCGGCGGTGACGTCGGGTTGGGCGTCGGGGCGGTGGAGTTGGCGGAGCATGAGGAGCCAGGTGAGGCCGGAGAGGGCTTGGACGAGGGCGTAGGCGGTGAAGCGGGTTTCGAAGGCGCCGTCGCCGCTGAGGAGGCGGGTGGCGAAGGGGGTGAGGACCTGGGCGAAGAGCCAGAGGAGGTTGAGTCGGCCGAGGTGGGTGGTGATGGTGTCGACCTGGCGGAAGAGGGCGTGGTGGCTGGTCCGGTGGGCGGCGATGACGGCGAAGCTGACGGGGAAGGCGATGTATTCGTCGCGGTGTTCGGCGAGGGCGTGGAGGAGGTCGTGGTTGGTGTCGCCGTGGGGGAGGGGTAGTTCGAGGGCGAGAGGGTGATGGCGATGGCGACGACGGCGTCGGTGAGCAGGACGGTGCGTTCGGCTGGGATGCGGCTGTGTCGGGTGTCGTCGGTGGTCATGGTGGGCAAGGATGCTGGCCCGGGACGCGCGACGGCCGCCCGGCGGGGTGCCGGGCGGCCGTCGTGGGATGTGCGCGCTACGCCGTGCGGCTGCGCCGCCCGCGCAGCTCGGTGAGGCGTTCGGTGAGCAGGTCTTCCAGTTCGGAGATGGTGCGCCGCTCCAGGAGCATGTCCCAGTGGGTGCGCGGCGGCTTGACCTTCTTGGGCTCGGGGTCGGAGCCGTCGATCATCTTGGACTCGGTGCCGTGGAGCCTGCACTCCCAGGTGGGGGGGACCTCGGCGTCGTCGCTGAACGGCACCTCGAAGTCGTGGCCCTTCGGGCACGCGTAGGAAACCGTACGGCGGGGGGCGAGGTCGTGGTTGCGGTCAGTCTCGTAGCTGACCGCACCAAGCCTGCTACCACGGAGAACACGGTCGGCCATAGCGGTGTCCTTTCACTGGGCCCGCCGGGACGGGCCAGGGTGTTGCTTACCCAGAGCAACGAACGGAGCGGGAAAAGGATTCCCGTGCCGCGCGTCGCGGTCGCTCAGGGTGACATGCTTCACCCGTCAACAACAGCATCCTCTTTAGAGATGCCACGTCATCGGGATTGTGACGCGTCATCGCGGCAACGACTTCGACATCTCACCCACTCGGGGGATGCTATCGACAGAACAGCGGATCAGGCGAATGCGAGTGGGGCGGGGGTGCGGGTGGTGTCGGCGTGGTCGTCGGGGCGGGAGTGGTGTCGGCGGGGCGCCCGATAACGGACCGTAGCCGGTACGGTTGGCATGTCGGCGGGGTTTTCGTCACGGTGTGTGCCTGGTTGGTCGGTGTGCGTGTCGGTGGGGGTGGCGGTGTCGGCGATGAGGACTGTGTCACCTTCCCGGGTGACGTGGTTGTCCTGGGCGCGGGTGGGGTCTGCCTGCCGAGGCGCTCGAAGTTGACATTGTGTGACCGCGCACATCTCGCTGAGCCCGCGCGCGGAGCCGAGGGCCGGGGCTGTGGTCTTGGCTGCCGCGCTGCCCGGGTGGGTCCGCGGCGGGGCCGGGCCGTGCTTGGTCATCCGGTGGTCGCTCGCGCGTTCGGGCGAGCAGTACTGTCTTCGCCAGCGCGACCGAGGCGGGTCGCGCGCCTGTGCGCGAGGAGACCCGGTGGCGAAGTTGTATTTCTACTATTCGGCGATGAACGCCGGGAAGACCACGACATTGCTGCAGAGCGCGCACAACTACCACGAACGGTCGATGACGACGATCATCCTCACTCCCCGGGTGGACAACCGTGATGGGGAGGGTGTGGTGGCGTCCAGGATCGGACTGACCGCGAAAGGTCGCCTCTTCGACCCGGACACCGACCTGTTCTCGCTGGTCGAGGCGGCCGACGAACGGCCGCATTGCGTCTTGGTGGACGAGGCCCAGTTCCTCACCAGGGCGCAGGTGTGGCAGCTGACCGACATCGTCGACCGGCTCGACACCCCCGTGCTGACCTACGGGCTGCGAACCGATTTCCGCGGTGAACTGTTCGAGGGAAGTCAATACCTGCTGGCCTGGGCGGACGTCCTGGAAGAGATCAAGACCATCTGCCACACGGGCCGAAAGGCCACGATGGTGGTGCGCACGGACGACGACGGCAACGCCGTGACCGGTGGCCCGCAGATCGAAATCGGCGGCGAAGACCGCTACATCTCCGTGTCGCGCAGCGAGTTCAAGAACCTCACCCGCTTGGATCTGGGAAGTCCGCTGGAAGCGGGGTCGTCCGGTGTGCTGGTTGGTGGGGAGTTGTGAGGCTGCCGTCGTGATCGTTCGTCCTCCGGACTGCGCTGCGGCAGTGGCCGGAGAAGTCCCCTGTGTCCTGTCCGGACTGACCTGGCGCGTTCAGGCAGCGGGTGTCGCCGGTGAACTCGAGGGCACCTCTTACCCGGTGGCGCGGGGCGCGGCGGGGGTTTACAGCACGGCGGGTTCGGTGTTGCCCGCGGCGGCGATGGCGCGTCGGACGGGGACGAAGTACATGAGGATGAGGCCCGCGGCGAAGAACACGACCAGGGAGATGATGGCGTAGCGGTAGGAGCCGGTGGCGCTGGCCATGCCCGCGAAGAGCAGGGGGCCGAGCCAGGAGGTGGCGCGTTCGCCCATTTCGTAGACGGAGAAGTACTGGGCTTCTTTCCCGGCGGGGACCATCTGGCTGAACAGGGAGCGGGACAGGGCGTTGGTGCCGCCGAGGACGAGGCCGATGCCGCCTGCGAGCGTGTAGAACTGGATGGCCTGTCCGGCCTGGACGAAGTAGGCGAAGCCGATGACGACGACCCAGACGCCGAGGCTGATCATGATGGTTTTCTTGGCGCCGACGCGGCGGGCGAGGAGGCCGTGCAGTACTCCGCCGAAGAAGGCGACGAATTGGACGATGAGGATGGTGGTGATGAGGACGTCGGCCTCGAAGTGCAGTTCCTCGCTGCCGTACTGGGCGGAGACGTTGGCGACGGTGGAGATGCCGTCGGTGTAGAGCAGGTAGGTGCCGAGGAAGGCGAGGGTGAGGGGGTAGGCCTTGGCGTCGCGGAGGGTGGCGCGCAGTTCGCGGAAGCCGTCGGTGAGGACGGAGCCGCTGTGGTCGGTGGGGCGGGCGCTGGGGCCGCCGCCCGCGGGGAGTCGGCGCAGGGGGATGAGGGTGAAGGCGGCCCACCAGATGCCGGAGAGGACGAAGGCGATCTGGGCGGCGTTGCCCGCGGTGATGCCGAGGGGTTCGCGGGCGAGGTAGATGGCGAGCTGGATGGCCAGGGCGAGGCCGGAGCCGAGGTAGCCGAAGGCCCAGCCGCGGGCGGAGACGGCGTCGCGTTCGTCGGCGGTGGCGATCTCGTGCAGGAACGAGTAGTAGATGACGACCGAGGTGCCGTAGCCGATGTTGCCGAGGGTGAAGAGGATGACGCCGAGTTGCCAGTTGGTGCCGGAGACGGCGGCCATGGCGATGGTGGCCAGTGAGCCGCCGAAGGCGAAGGCGGCGAGCAGGGGTTTCTTGTTGGTGGAGCGGTCGGCGATGGCGCCCATGAGGGGCACGATGAGGACCTGGATGACGGTGGCCAGGGAGAGCAGGTAGCCCCAGAGGGAGCCGGCGGGGAAGTCGAGGCCGAGTGCGCTGATGTCGCAGTCGCGGAGTTTGTCGGTGTTGCCCGCGAGGTTGGCGGGGCAGGGGTTGGGGCCGTTGCGGGTGGTGTCGGCGGTGGCGGCGTTGGCGGCTATCTCGGTGAGGTAGAGGGAGCCGAACACGGTGGTGACCGAGGTGGGGAACACCGAGTTGGCCCAGTCGTACCAGCACCAGCCGCGCTGGGTGCGCACTCGTTGTGCGGTGTCCACCGTGCTCACGTACCGCCTCCGCCCGCCTGGTCGGCCTTGGTGGCGACTGTCACCGGGTCGCCGGTCACGCGGGAGACTACTGGGCGGTGGTCAGTGCGGGGCCGGTCGAGTCCAAACGTTCACTTGGTGCCGGTGGCGATGCCGGTGAGGGTGGTGAGGGCGAAGCCGCCGTCGGTGGTGGCGGTGTCGCGGACGCGGCTTTCGACGACGGAGGCGAGCAGGTCCCAGGTGACGCCGGCGTCGGTGGGGCGTTGGGCGCGGAGCAGGGCCAGGACGGTGTCGGCGTCGAGGGTGGTGGTGCCGCGCAGGGGGGTGACGGTGACGTCGGTGAAGTGGCGTTGGAGCCAGGCCTCGGCGTGGTCGAGGGGGAAGCGGGCGTCGGTGTCGAGGAAGGGGGGTGGGTCGGTGACGCCGCAGTCGCGGGCGGCGGTGGTCCAGAGGCCGCGGAGTTCGCGGCGGTCGCCGAGGGCGTTGGCGGCGATGACGACGCGTCCGCCGGGGGCCAGGACGCGGGCGAAGCCGGCGAGGGTGGTGTCGACGTCGTCGACGGCGGGGAGGCGGTGGGTGGCGACGATGGCGGCGACGGATCCGGTGCGCAGGGGGAGCGCTTCGGGGTCGGCGTGGGCGCCGGCGCGGGTGCCGGGGGCGGCGAGGGAGAGGACGTCGAGGTGGGCGGCGCGGAGGGCGCGGACGGTGTCGGGGTCGCCGCCGACCTCGATGACGGTGCCGGTGAGGCCGGTGAGGTGGGTGGCGATGGCGGCGGGGAGGTCCACGGTCGCGTCGGTGTCGTCGGGTGGGGTGTCGGGGTGTGGGCGTGTGCCGGTCGTCTCGCGGGTGTCGGTCACCGGGCAAGGATGCCTGGTCGGGGTGGTCTGGCGGGAGTACCTGACGCACAGGTCATAGGTCTGTTACCTGGCGGGCGGGTTCTTGTGTGGACGCGCGGTCAGGTGCGGGGCCAGGCGCCGCGGGCGGTGAGGACGTCTTTGAGTACCTGGGGGCGGTCGGTCATGAGGCCGTCGACGCCGAGGTCGAGGAGGTCGCGCATCTGGTCGGGGTCGTCGATGGTCCAGACGTGGATCTCGGCGCCGCGGCGGGTGGCGGCGCGGACGAGGGCGGCGTCGACGACGCGGAGGGGGCCGTGGTGGACGGGGACCTGGGCGACGAGGGGTCGGGGGGCGGGTCCGGCGAGTGCGGTGGGCAGGTGGCGGGTGGCCCAGAAGCCGACCATGGCGCGCATGCCCATGGAGGTGAGGACGCCGGGTCCGGCGAGTGCGCGGATGCGGGTGAGGCGGGCTTCGGAGAAGGAGGCGAGGCAGACGCGGTCGCGGGCGCCGGTGCGGCGTAGGACGTCGAGGACGGGTTCGATGGCGCTCGCGGCTTTGACGTCGATGTTGACGCGGGCGTCGGGGAGTTCTTCGAGGAGGTCTTCGAGGCGGGAGAGGGGTTCGTGGCCGTCGAGGCGGGCGCGGGAGACGGTGGTCCAGGGGAGGTGGGCGATGGTGCCGCGGGTGTCGGTGGTGCGGTCGAGGGTGTTGTCGTGGTGGACGACGACGACGCCGTCGCTGGTGGCGTGGACGTCGGTTTCGAGGTAGTGGAAGCCCTCGTCGGCGGCGCGGCGGAACGCGGAGAGGGAGTTCTCGGCGCTGGCGGGGCCGGTGTCGTCGTGGTGCCAGCCGCGGTGGACGAACGCGCGGGGGTGGGGTCCGTCGAAGAAGCCGTGGGTGAGGCGGTGGGGGTGGGGTGGCACGGGTTGAGTGTGCCTCAGCGGCGTGGCGTCGTGGTGCACCGCGGGTGTCGGGCTAGCGTCGGGCGCCATGGCCGAGCCCGTTGCCCCGATCGTGTCCCCGGTGTCGTTGTTGTCGCGGAAGGCGCGGCCGTGTGGGTGGTGTGGGGCGCAGTTGCCGGAGGAGGACCGGGCGGGGCGTCGGCGTCGGTATTGCGCGCAGTCGTGCAGGCAGCGGGCGTATGAGCGGCGGTCGGCGGTGCAGCGGGGTGGGTTGCCGGAGGACGCGGTGGTGTTGTCGACCGCGGAGGTGGCGGACCTGTTGGACCGGTTGTTCCAGTTGCGGTGCGCGGCGGAGGACGTGGTGACCGCCACACAGGACGGTGCGACCCTGGCTGAGCTGGGGGTTCTCGCGGAGCAGGTGCGGGTGTCGGCGAAAGGGCTCGAGCGCCTGCGCTGACGGGGAGCGGTCCACTACCCTACGTGCTCGTTCTCCGACAAGATCGGGTGATGGGACAGTTCTTGCGGCGGGCGGTGCCGGAGAAGGACGGTGCCGGCGGGCGTGGGTCGACAGGGACGGCGGCGGGTATGCGGCAGGCGGCGGAGCAGCGGACCGAGCTGGTGGAGGTGCTGTCGGCGACGGACACGGCGTTCGCGTTGACCGATGTCCGCGGGCACGTGCGCTGGTGCAACCCGGCGATGGCGGAGTTGTTGGGGTTGGCGCCGCAGCGGTGCGCGGGTCGGTCGTTGACGGCGTTGTTGGCGGGCGCGCCGGATGGGCCGGGCGAGGCGGACGTGGTGGTGTCGTTGCCGCTGGCGGACGGGTCGGGGCACCGGTGGGTGGAGATCCGTTGCACGCCGGCGCCGCGTGGGCAGTTGCTGTACCGGGTGGTTGACGTGTCGCGGTGGCGGGAGCGGGAGCTGGCCGAGGCGGGGTTGGGGGAGCGGCAGGACGAGTTGCTGCGGATGGTGGACGAGGACCCGTTGACGGGGTTGCCGAACCGGCGGGCGTTGACGCGGGAGTTGGAGCGGCAGTTGGCGTCGGGGGCGCGGGGGGCGTTCCTGCTGTTGGACCTGGACCACTTCAAGGACATCAACGACCTGCACGGTCATCCGACGGGGGATCGGGTGATGTGCGCGTTGGCGTCGTTGTTGCGGGATCGGATCGGTCATGGGCGGATCCTGGGGCGGTTGTCGGGGGACGAGTTCGCGGCGGTGTTGCCCGACACGGATGAGCGGGCGGCGGTGGCGGCGGCGGACCGGTTGCGGACGGCGATCGCGGCGATCCCGATGAGCGGGGTGGCGGGGGCGAGTCGGATCACGGTGAGTGTCGGGATCGCGACGTTCGACTCGGGGGTGAGCTGGCAGGAGGTGCTGGCGAACGCGGACATGGCGTTGTACGCGTCGAAGTCGGGTGGCCGCAACCGGGTGACGGTGTATGAGCAGGGGCATTACAAGGACACCGAGTTACGGGTGACGGTGATCGAGCGGGTGCGGGCGGCGTTGAAGGACGGCGGGTTCGCGTTGCACGCGATGCCGATGGTGAAGTTGGGCAGTGGTCGGGTCATCGGGCACGAGTTGCTGTTGCGGTTGGAGGACGGGCGGGAGCCGCGGTTGGGGCCGGGGGAGTTCCTGTTGGCGGCGGAGCGCAGCGACCTGGTGTTCGAGATCGACCGGTGGGTGGCGGACAAGGCGATCGAGACGTTGGTGGAGCACCCGTACCCGGGGTTGCGGTTCAACGTGAACGTGTCGGGTCGGACGTTGGAGGACGAGGACTTCGGCGGGTTCGTGCTGGACCGGTTGACGGCGGCGGGGGTGGCGCCGGGCCGGTTGGGGTTCGAGATCACCGAGACGGCGGCGGTGACGAACCTGGACGCGGCGCGGAGTCTGGCGCAGCAGCTGCGGGCCAGTGGTTGCCGGATCACGTTGGACGACTTCGGGTCGGGGTTCGGGTCGTTCGTGCACCTCAAGCAGTTGCCGATCACGGGGTTGAAGATCGACGGGGAGTTCATCCACGGGATCGATTACGGCAGTCGGGACACGGTGTTGGTGCAGGGCATCGTGGACATCGCGCGGGGTCTGGGGTTGTCGGTGGTGGCGGAGTGGGTGGAGCGGGCGACGCAGGTGGAGGCGTTGTCGCGGTTGGGGGTGCGGGTCGCGCAGGGGTTCCACCTGGGTGAGCCGGAGCCGTTGGAGGCGTTGTTGAGCAGGCCGCACGGGGTGTGGATGCGGCGTCCGACGGTGTTCGACGGTCCCGGCGGTGCCGCCGGTGCCTCTGGTTCCGGGGCGGCGACGTCGGTCTAGTCCGGCCCGGGCGGGTTCGGGGGCGGAGAATCCGGGCGGGGATGTCGAGGTGGTGTCCCCGGCTCCGTCATGGGGCCGTGCACACCCCGACCGGGGGTGGCCGAGCAAGGGGAGACCCGCCGTGAAGTACCTGCTGCTGATGCAGATCAACAACGCTGTGCTGGACGCGCTGACCGAGGCCGAGCGGGAGGTGGTGATGTCCGGGCACCAGGAGTTCATCCGGGCCATCACCGAGTCCGGGGAGATGATCTCCACCAACGCGCTCGGCGACCACTCCGCGACCGTGACCGTGGCGGGGCGCGGTGGTGAGCAGGTGGTGACCGATGGGCCGTTCGTGGAGGCGAAGGAGTACCTGGGCGGCTACTACCTGGTGGACGTGGAGAGCGGTGAGCGGGCGGTGGAGTTGGCCAGGATGATCCCGGACTCGCGGATCGACGGGTTGGCGGTGGAGGTGCGGCCGGTGATGTTCTCGGCGGGCCCGGACGTGTGAGCACGCCCGCGGTGGGCATCGGGGACCTGCTGCGCGGGTGCGCGCCGCGGGTCCTCGGTGTGCTCGTGCGCCACCACGGGCATTTCGACGCGTGCGAGGACGCCGTGCAGGAGGCGTTGTTGGCGGCGGCGACGCGGTGGCCGGTGGACGGGGTGCCGGACAACCCGACGGGCTGGTTGGTGACCGCGGCGGGCAGGCGGTTGACCGACCACTGGCGGTCGGAGAACGCGCGGCGGCGCCGCGAGGACGTGGTGGCCGCGCAGGCGCAGCTGCTGGTGCCGGGCGCGGACAGCGACCGGCCCGGTGACGTGGACGACACGCTGGACCTGCTGTTCCTGTGCTGCCACCCGGACTTGGCGGCGCCGTCGCGGGTCGCGTTGACGTTGCGGGCGGTGGGCGGGTTGACCACCGGCGAGATCGCGGCGGCGTTCCTGGTGCCGGAGGCGACGATGGCGCAGCGGATCAGCCGGGCGAAGGCGCGGTTGCGGGGCGCGGCGTTCCCCCGGGACGTGGACCCGGGGCGGGTGTCGGCGGTGCTGCGGGTGCTGTACCTGATCTTCACCGAGGGGCACACGGTGTCGGCGGGGCCGGAGTTGAACCGGCCGGACCTGACGGCGGAGGCGATCCGGTTGGCGCGGGCGGTGCGGGCGCGGCGGCCGGGTGACGGTGAGGTGGCGGGTCTGTTGGCGTTGATGCTGCTGGCCGACGCGCGCCGCGACACCCGCACGGGCCCGGGTGGGGTGTTGGTGCCGTTGGCGGAGCAGGACCGGTCGCGGTGGGACCGGGCGGCGATCGCGGAGGGGGTGGCGCTGGTGGAGGAGACGGTGTCGCGGGCGCCGCTGGGCCCGTACCAGGTGCAGTCGGCGATCGCGGCGATCCACGCGGAGGCGGCGGGGGACGCGGATACGGACTGGGCGCAGATCCTGGTGTTGTACGGGATCCTGGCGCGGATCGCGCCGAACCCGATGGTGTCGCTCAACCGGGCGGTGGCGGTGGCGAAGGTCGCGGGGCCGCGCGCGGGGTTGGCGGAGGTGGCGGCGTTGGCGGGGGACCGGCGGGTGGCCGGGCACCACCGGGTGGCGGCGGTGCGGGCGCACCTGCTGGAGCTGGCGGGTGACCTGGGGGAGGCGGTGGTGGAGTACCGGCGGGCGGCGCGGTTGACGTTGAGCGTGGCGGAGCGGCGGTACCTGGAGGCCAAGGCCGACCGGATCGGGTGACCCACCAGAATTGACAGCATGTTGTCGTAATGACAGGATATTGTCATGACGAACGAGAGCGTGAACACCGTCCACCTGGCCGTCTACGACATGCTGTCCGACTGGGAGACCGGGCACGCCACCGCCACCCTGCGCCACGGCATGGGGCAGCGGCGCCCCGGCAGCTTCACCGTCCGCACCGTCGGGCTCGACACCGAGCCCGTGACCACCATGGGTGGCGTGCGGATCGTGCCCGACCTGACCCTGGCCGAGCTGAGCCCCGCCGACAGCGCCATGCTGATCCTGCCCGGCTCCACCGGCTGGGACACCGGCGACGACCGCCACCCGCACTTCGCCCGCGCCGCCCGCACCTTCCTCGACGCGGGCGTGCCCGTCGCCGCCATCTGCGGCGCCACCGCAGGCCTGGCCCGCGAGGGACTGCTCGACGACCGCGACCACACCAGCGCCGCCGCCGAGTACCTCGCCTACACCGGCTACGCGGGCACCGGCCGCTACCGCGAGGCCGACGCCGTCACCGACCGCGACCTCATCACCGCGGGCCCCACCGACCCCGTCGCGTTCGCCCGCGAGATCCTCGCCCGCCTCGACGTCTACCGCCCCGAGGCCCTCGACGCCTGGTTCCGCCTCTACGCCCACAGCGACGCCGCCGCGTTCGCCGTCCTCGCCGGACAAGGCGCCGACGCGTGAGCGGCCCGTTACTGTCGCGGACCGCGCTGGCGGTGTTCCGGGCGCACGGCAGGCTGCTGGAGCTCTCCGAGGACATGGCCCGCCCCGTCGGGCTCACCGCCGCCCGCTGGCAGGTCCTCGGCGCCGTCCTGCGCGACCCGCTGCCCGTCTCCGGCGTGGCCCGCGCCATGGGCATGACCCGCCAAGGGGTGCAGCGCATCGCCGACCTGCTCGTCGAGCAGGGACTGGCCGCCTACCGGCCGAACCCGGCGCACCGGCGGGCCAAGCTGCTGGTCGCGACCGAGGCCGGGGTGGACGCGGTGCAGCGCGTCACCCCGGCCCACCGGGCCCTGGCCGCCGACCTCGCCGACCGGCTCGGCGACGAGCGGTTCGCCGAGATCGCCGCCGCCGTGGAGCGCCTCGCCGAGGCCCTCGACACCCTCGACACCACCACCCCGGCAGACTGAGCCCTCCCCAGCCGAGGAGTCCCACCCGTGCCGCCCCCGCCCCACCGGACCACACCCCCCGCCGACACCGTCGCCCGCCTGCGCGCCGCCGGGTGCGTCTTCGCCGAGGACGAGGCCGCCCTGCTCGTCGACGCCGCCCGCGACCCCGCCCACCTCGCGGACCTGGTGGCGCGCCGCGTCGCCGGGCTGCCCCTGGAACACCTGCTCGGCTGGGCCGGGTTCGCCGGACTCCGCGTCCAGGTCGACCCCGGGGTGTTCGTGCCGCGGCGGCGCACCGAGTTCCTCGCCGAGCACGCCGCCGCCCTCGCCGCGCCCGGCGCCGTCGTGGTCGACCTGTGCTGCGGGTGCGGCGCCGTCGCCGCCGCCGTGCGCGCCCGCGTCCCCGGCGTCGACCTGCACGCCGCCGACCTCGACCCGCGCGCGGTCGACTGCGCCCGCCGCAACCTGCCCGGCGCGGCCGTCCACCGCGGCGACCTGCTCGCCGCGCTGCCCGCCGAGCTGCGGGGGCGGGTGTCGGTGCTGGTCGCGAACGTGCCGTACGTGCCCACCGCCGCCATCGACCTCATGCCGCCCGAGGCCCGCGCGCACGAACCGCACACCGCCCTCGACGGCGGCGCCGACGGCCTCGACCTCCACCGCCGCCTCGCCGCCGAGGGCGCGCCGTGGCTGGCCCCCGGCGGGCACCTGCTCACCGAGACCAGCGCCGAACAGGCCCCCACCGCCGTCGCCGTTCTCGCCGCCGCCGGGCTCGACGCCCGCGCCGAACACGACCCCGACCGCGACGCCACCATCGTCCTGGGTCGCGCCCCCTGACCCGGTCTCGATCGGGTGGCTACCGGCCGGTGCGGGCCTAGGGCGCGCCGCGGCGGTGTAAGCCCGGGTCGGAGCGCCGCCGCAAGGGGACGGCGCCCGTCCGAGGAGGTCGCGGTGCGGAAGTGGACAGTGGCGAAGTGGACAGCGGTGGCGTGCGCGCTCGTGGCCGCCATCGGGATCGTCGGACCGGCCTCGGCCGCGCCCGCCGAACGCAAACTCACCGGCGTGTGGACCCTGCGCGTCCCCAACGGACCCGGCCTGCTCGACCGGGACGGCTCCGTCGGCCTCGGCGACCCCGCCGCCGCCACCCGCTGGCGGTTCGTGCAGACCGGTGCCCGCGGCGACTACCTCATCCGCACCGACGAGACCCTGCGCGGCTGGACCCTGCCCGAGGCCGGCCCCGGGGCGGCCGTGCGGGTCGGGCCGCTGAACCTGCTGCCCACCGATCCCCGGACACTGCGCTGGACCGTGCACCTCAGCGGCTCCGCGGCCGCCGCCGTCATCTCGGTGACCATCAACTCCGCGGTCAACGGCTGGCCCGTCGTCCCCGGCGGCGACTACGACCCCCACCTCGTCGTCGTCCCCGAGACGTTCGCGCCCGTCACCTATCTCGCCACCAAGGTGTCCAACTAGGACCCTTTTCACCCGAAAGGCGGGTCCCGCTTGTGGGTGGGGGCACGCGCTGTTTCGCTGCTGGGAAAGTCCACGCGGTGATCGGGAGGTCGGCATATGGTGCAGACGTCGTGGCTGAGCGCGGTGACCAAGCTCAAGCCCAGTGAGGACGGCATCGCCGTGGTGAAGGCGGAACCCCCGGGAGGGGTCTCGCTGCCCACGCAGCGCGCCGGCACGCTGTCGGCGGGAGTGGTCGCGGCGATCGGACCGGGCAAGCGGCTCGCGTCCGGGGAGACCCGGCCGATCCACCTGAAGGTCGGCGACACCGTCGTGTTCGACGTGGCCGCAGGCACCGGGGTCGACATCAACGGCGGCGAGGTCATCATGCTGCACGAGACCGACGTGCTGGAGGTCAGGCCCACCTGAGCGAAGGCCGGTCCGTCGGCGCCGCCCGGCCGGGGGCGGCGCCCGGACCCGGTCCGGCTAGGACTCGCCGGTGATGCGGGCCGAGCCGATCGACGCGGCCGTGATGGCCCGCGCCGCCGTCTGCGTCGAGGAGTTCTGCGACAGGTTCGTCAACGTCGCCTTGTTCAGGGCGTGCACCACGAACTCGTAGGTGTTCACCGTCGACGGTGAACACGGCCCCTGGTAGCCGTAGAGGCTGGCGCTGCCCCGGTAGTACACCTGCCGCGACCCCGCCGGTGTCGGCGGCTGGTAGGAGTGCGCCACGTTCTGCGGCAACGACGTCGACCCCACCGGGATGTCGTAGATGACCCAGTGGATCAGGTTGTTGTTGTCCAGGTCCCGCATGACGATCGCGTAGCTCTTCGCCCCCGCCGGGGCACCCGCCCACGACAGCGGCGGGGACTCGTTGCGCTTGGCGGGGTCGTTGCCGCCGCCGCTGGTGCACTCGTGCACCTTGGGGATCAGACCGCCGTTGGTGAACGCGGCGCTGGAGACGCTGAAAGCGCTCCCCTGTCCCGCCGACGACACCGCGGGCGAGACCGCCACCGCCCCGACGACGAGCACGGCGGCCAACACGGTTGTGGTGCTTCTCACTGGGGGTCTCCCGAGGATTCCTGTGGTCCTGTGGTCCTTTCCGTGACGCGACTGTGATCTGGCGCCGGACCCAGCGTAGGCGCTCACCCATCCGGCGGCGGCCCGTCCTTTTCACCACTTTTGTCACCGAACGATCCCCGTCGCGACGCCCCCGGCGCGTCGTCTCCCCACCGGTTTCCCACCCTCGCCCCTCCTTGCCTACAGAAGCACACTTCTGTAGGCAAGGACTCTGATCCGCCCCTGGTTGAAGAGGTTGGTTGTCAGTAACTATGATGAATCCATAGTTACTTGTATGAATGGTGGGTTGGTTGTGGTGGATGTGGCCGGTGGGGACGTCGTGGAACGCCGAACGGCGGCGCCGGGGGAGGAACCGGGCTGCCTGTGCTGCGGCACACCGCTACCCGAACGCGGCACCGCCCGCGGTGGACCGCGACTGCGGTACTGCCCCGAAGGACAAGGCCGCTGGGACGGCGACGCGTTCTCCTGCAAACGCCACGGCGCCGCCGTCGTCGCCTACCGGTCCGCGCGCGGCGACGACGACCCGCACGACCCCCTCGCCGTCCTGGACCGCGAACTGACCCGACTGCGATCGACACTGACCCCGGCGTTGACCGCGCTCACCGACACCGCCGCCGCCGTCGCCGGACAACAAGAGTTGGTGCGCCGCGAAACCGTCCGCGTCGCCGAGGCCGAAGCCCACGCCGAACACGCCCACCGCGCCACCGCCGCCGCCACCCAGGCCCGCGACCAGGCCCAGGCCGCCGCGGCGGCCGACCGCGCCGCGGCCGCCGCCGCCGTCGCCGACCGCGACCAGGCCCGCGACGACGCCACCCGCGCCCGCGCGGCCGCCACCGCCGCGACCACCCAGGCCGCCACCGCCGAACAGGCCCGCCAGGACGCGGTCACCGCCGCGGGCGACGCCGTCAAAACCCGCGAAGCCGCCCAGGCGCGCGTCGCGGCGCTCACCGACACCGTCGCCGCCCTCACCGCCGACCGCGACGGCGACCGCACCGCCCTGGAAAACCTGCGCACCCGCCTCGCCGCCTGCCAAGCCGAGGAACGCGCCGCGCGCGGCATCGCCACCGAACTCGCCCACCGCCTGGAACAGGCCACCGCCGACCGCGACCGCGCCACAGCCGACCACGCGCGGCTGGTCGCCGAGTCCGCCGCGGGCCAGGCCCGCCTCGACACCCTCACCGCCGCCGTCACCGACCGCGACACCGCGCTCGCCGCGGCGCGTGAGGACCTCACCGCCGCCACCGTCCACAACCGGGTCCTGCGCCACCTCGCCCACGCCGTGCCCGTCGACGCGCCACACCACCCCGCCGTGCGGCACCTGCTGGCCACCCTCACCGACACCGGCACCGACCTGCTCGCCGACCTGGCCACCACCATCGCCACCGCGCCCGCCGGTACCCGGCCCGTCGACGCCGTCCTGGCCCGCCTTCGCGCCCCCGACACCGCCCGCGCCGACATCGAACAAACCCTGACCGAACCCGGCGGCGCCGACACCCGCGCCCGCCGGACACTGACCGGCCTCGCCGCGACCGGCCGCCTACCGGCCGTCCCCCTCACCGACCACGACCCCAACACCCCACCCGCCGCCCACACCGTGACCATCCACGTCCACGGCGGCACCCCCGACACCCGCCGCCACCTCGCCGTCGAGGCCACCCGCGTCGCACCGGACCGCGTCACCACCGCCCCCGACGGCACCGAGCTGCGGATCGACACCCCCACCGCCCCGGTCCTGACCTACCTCGCCGACCTGGCCGCCCACCTCGGCCTCACCGCCACCATCGGAACCACCCCATGACCCCGCCCACCGCGCTCGGCGGACAACCACGGCGACCCCGAGCAGGGCTCCACGGCACCCACTACAGGTCGCTCACCCCCGGAACCACAGTCGACACGGTGGCGCGCCCGACACCCGCCGCCTCGCCGTCGAAGCCACCCGCGCCGCACGGGACCACGCCGCCACCGAGCCGCGACCGCCACGGGCCGCGCAGCGCCCGTTCCCAGTGCCTGGACCGCGCGCGCCCCACTTCCGATCCCGGCCCGGTCACCGCGACCGGCGCCGTTGCGGGCTCAGTCAGACCTGTCAGCGCCGATCCCCGGTGCCGCGACCGCGCACGACCTACCTCTGCCGCCGGAAACGCGGCCGACACGGCGCGCCCGACCGATCACCCCGCCCACGACAGCCATCGGCCACACACCGCCGGTCCCCGGTGCCGTGGCCGACGCGGCCTCGTCCGAGGCGGTCACCACCGCGTCGGCGCGTCGAGTGCGCTCGACCCACGCCAGTCCCCGGCCCGGCCGATCGCCCCGGCCGCCGCCACGGTGCTGTGCTCCTTCCACTCGGCCGTGTTCGCCCGGCACGCGTCGGCCGCATACCCGGTTCGCGACCTCGGTGGCGAACCGCTCCGCGAACCCGCCGCCGCGGGCCCGGTCGGCGCTGAGCCCCGACACCGGGACCGCGCGCGCCCCGCCTCTGGCCCCGGCCCGGTCGGTGCCGATCGAGTGCCGGGCCGCGCGGCACGGGTGTCCGGAGGTGTGCGGTGACCGCCGAGAACACCGGCGGCGACACCACGCCCGCTGTGTTCGCCGGTGCCGTGGCCGAGCTGTCCGTGTGGCCGGGTGTGGCCGACCCGCCCGTGCTGCTGGCCGCCGTCACCGACTGGCTGGCCGGGTACGGCAGCACCGCCACCCGCCACACCTACGCCGGGCAGGCCCTGGGTCTGCCGACCAACCCCGTCGACATCGAACGGTGGGCCTGCGTCGACCGCGCCCCCGCCGGGTGGGCCGCCGCCGTGACCCGGTACGGCAGCGTCATGCGCCTGCCCGCCCGCCCCACCACCGGGCCGACACCACCGCCTGCCCCGCCCGGGCGGTTGCGGCACCTGCACTGGCTGCGGTGGTGCGCCGCCCACGACCTCGACCCCCGGCTGGCCCGCGCCTCCCACGTCAAAACCTGGCTGGCCGACCTCGACACCGCCGGCGCCGCCCCCAGCACCCGCGACAAGATGCTCGGCGCCGTCCGCGCCCTCTACGACCACCTGGTCGCCGACGACCACGCCGAGGCCAACCCCGCCGCCATCAACCGCGCGCGCCTGGGCCTCACCGCGAACCGCAAAGGCGCCACCCGCACCATCACCCTCGCCCACGCCGAGGTCGCCGCCCTCTATCACTTCGCCGGGCGGCTGCCGCGCCAACGGGAACTCGACCGCCTCCGGGCGCGGGCCGTCGTGGCGCTGTTCACCGCCGGGATCCGGGTGAGCGAACTCTGCGACCTCGACCGCGCCGACCTGCACCACAACCGCGGTGTCCGGGCGCTGCGGGTGCACGGCAAAGGCGCCAAGGACCGCATCGTCTACCTGGCCGACCCCGTGGCCGCCGCGATCGACGACTACCTGCGCGCCCTCGACACCGGCACCGCCCCGGCCACCCGCGCCCAACGCCCCACCCTGGGCACCCCGTTGCTGCTCAACCGCAACGGCCGCCGCTGCACTCGCCAGGCCATCTGGGAACTGCTGCGCCGCATCGCCGCCGCCATCGACCCCGACGGCACCGGCCTGGCAGGCACCCTGCACCCCCACGCCCTGCGCCACTACTACGTCACCACCGCCATCGCCGACGGCGCCGACATCACCGACGTGGCCACCGACGTCGGCCACACCAACACCGACACCACCCGCCACGTCTACAACTCCGCCGCCCCCGACCCGGCCAGGTCCTCCGCCCACCGCGTCGCCCGCCACGTCTTCGGCCCCGACTGACCGCCCCACCGGACCACGCCGGAGTCCGCACCGGGCGGGCGAACGCCCCGCCGGTGGCCAACGCCGCCCGCCCGCGAGGATTTCGTGCGGGAAGCGGCCGTGGCTCACCCCGTTGGAGATCACTCGCGAACCACTCGGTCGTCACCCGCGCCACATCGACGGGCGACGGGTCACGAGGACCCGACACCGGCACGCTGCCGACACCGGTCCAGCAGCAGCCCGGCGGCCACCAGCGGCGCCGGGCGACGCGGGTCGGCGGTGTCGGTGGACTCCCCGCGCTCGCGGATCGAGCCGACGACATCTCCCAGAACCACCTGCCTGCCCGAGCCCCGACACCAGCGGAGGCCCCGGCGGCGGACTCGCCGAGGCGCGAGTGGGGCTCAGCGGGCCAGCATCGCCCGCGCCACGATGATCTGGCCCGGGGCCAACGCGGTCCGCCCGTCCTCGATGTCCCACAGCGAGTTCTGCAGCACCCGCCCCAACGTCCACCCGGCGGCCCGGGACCGGTCCAGGTCGAGCGCGTCGGTGAGCAGGTCGAACCGGCGGTCCACCGTGCGGGTCGGGGCGCCCGCGGCGACGACGGCGTCCCATTCGCTGTCCAGGGCGGGCATCAGGTCGAACCCCGGGTCGCCCGCGAGCGGCTCGGGGTCGATCGCCAGCCACGGTTCCCGTTCCCCGGCCAGGACGTTGCCGTAGTGCAGGTCCCAGTGCAGCAGTCGGTCTCCCGGTTCGTCGACGAGGTCGGTGACCGCGTCCGCGCAGGAGCGCAGCAGGCGCCGCTCGTCCGGGTCGGCCAGGGACCGCAGCGCGGCGGGGACCTCGTCGAGCATGGCCGTCGCGATGTCGGCCAGCCCGCGCAGCCCGGCGGGCGCGGGCACCGCCGTCAACCCGCGCATCAGCTCGGCGAGAACGCCCATGGCGGTGTCGTCGTCACCGACGTCGGCCAGGCTGCGGGAGCCGTCCAAGCGCTCCAGCAGCATCGTCGTACTCGCCGGGTCGTGGTCGATGAGCCGCACGATCCCGGCGCCGTCCCAGGCCCGCAGCCCCACGACGGCGGCCCTCGACTCGTCCCGGGGCGGCTGGAACTTCAGCACCGCGCGTCCCCCGTCGGTGGCGCGCACCGGTAGCACGAGCGACGCCTCGCCGGAGCCGGGGACGCCGTCGGGGACGAGGTCCCACCGCGCCAGTGACTCCTCGACCAGCGTGGGGAGAGCCGCGATCCAGGCCCGGCCCGCCTCGCCCTCGCGCCGGTACGACGCGAGCAGCACCTCGGGAAGCAACATGGCGCGGAACCCTTCGTCGGCGCAAACACCCACCCTACTCAGGGGTGGTGTCACGCCGGTCGGCCTCGCCGGCACCAGCCGGAAAGCCGGTGGTTGTCTCGGACCAGCGGCGCTGCCCGCTGTGGGGCAGGCGCCTGCCGCTCGGGGCGTCGAGGAGCGGACCGGCCGGGCGGCGGTCACGACCTGGCCGACCGCGTGCCTGCGGCCACCCCGGTGTCGGCCTGGTCCATTCCGGACTTCCGCATCCTGTTCTCGAAGCCGTCGAGCATGCACTGCACCGTGAGCGCGTACTGGGCATCCGGGTCGTGCCCACCGTCGAGCGCCTTGCTCAGGTTGGGGTAGCGCCGCATCAGCGCGGCGATGTCCTCCGCGCGGGGTGCCGCTCCGCCGACCGGGTGCGCGGCCTCGTTGAGCACTTGGCCGATCGTGTAGGTGCGCAGTGAGCTGATGATCACGAGCAGGTCGTGCTCGGTGAACCCGGAACCGCTGAGCAGTCCGATCACCCGATCGCCGAACTCCATCATCGCCGGGGCGTGGGCGGGCCGGGTCGCGAGGACGGGCAGCACGTTGGGATGGCGGCGCAGCACATCACGCAACCGCCGCAGGTGTGCTGTGAGGTGATCGCGCCACGTCCCGGTCCGGAGTTCGAGGTCGTCTTCGGCCAGGAACTCGCTGAAGACGGCCTCGACGACACCATCGAACAAGGCGGCCTTGTTGGGCAGGTGGTGGTACACGGCCATCGGGTTCACGCCCAGTTCCGTGGCCAGTTTCCGCATCGAGAGCCCGTCGACACCGTCCCGGTCCAGGACGGCGAGGGCGGTGGCGACGATGTAGTCGCGAGTCAGCGCGCGGCGGACCGGTCGACCTTCGGGGTCGGTGTCGACAGGTCTGGTCCTCCGCGCCATGCCGCGAGCTTAGTGTCGGCGCACGTCGTGCAGCGTGTCGCGTAGCTTCGCGGTCCAGGCGACCGGCACGTCGAAGTACGACAGGTGGTGGCCGGGGAACACCACGAGCGGTGCGCCGATCTTCCCGGCGAGGATCCCGGCGGGCGGTCCGTAGTACCGCCTGGTGGCGAGGGTGGTCGCGCCGACCGCCATCACCACGGGTATCCCACTGGATTTCAACCGTTCGACGTTGGGCGCGTACCGCACGAAGTGCGCCATCTCGTGCTCGGCGAAGAACCGCTGGTTGTTCGCGGTCCGCGCGGTGAAGTCCGCCGGGATCTCGCGGTACGCGGCCACCGGGATGCCGACCGACAGGGAGAACAGCGCCATTCCCGTACCGGCGCCGAGACGGCGGATGGTGTCGAACATGGCGAGCGACTTGGTGTCCGGTTCGACGGTGAGCAGTGGCGGTTCGTGGGCGATGACCGCGGTCGCGGCCGCAGGTGTGCTCGTGGCCATTTCCAGGGCGATGATGGCGCCACCGCTGTTGCCGAAGATCGCCGCCGATTCGTGCCCGGCGGCACGCAGCACCGCGACCGCGTCACGAGCCTGCTGAGCGATGCTGAAGTCCGTCACGTTCCGGGTGCTGCGGGAGTTGCCGCGCCGGTCGTAGGTGATGACCTGGAACTCGTCGGCCAGCAACGCCGCCGGATAGGTGTAGAAGCCGGCGTCCCCCTGACCGCCGGAGATCATCAGCAGCGGCGGACCGCAACCGCGGACCTCGTAGTACAGGGTGTCCCCTTCGGAGGTGACGTGTCCGGTCCGGACCGGGACCTGTTCGGCCTTGGCGCGGGCGGCTGCCGAGTCCTCGGCGTCGTACCCGGTGACGGTGCTGGTTTTGATGGCCGCGACAGCGGAGGACGCCGCCAGCGCCAGGGTCGCGCCGATCCCGACGGCGATCCGCGCGACCCGACCACGGCCTCGGAGCGGCAAGATCACCGCGAGTACCACGACTGCGGGGACCAGGGCGAATGCCAGCACTCCAAACGTCACCCGCTCGTGCGGCACGACAGCGAAGTAGGCGTTCACCACCGCCGCGACGGCCGCGACCACGGCGGGCCACGGGTCGACCGGTGACCCGCGGATCACCCGGGGCAGCGTCCACGCCCCGACGACGGCGGCGGGCAGCACGGTCAGGACGACGTGCAGCCACAGTTTGTCCTGGTCGAGGAACCAGCCGAGATCACCCAGCGCCTCGATCAGGAACACGACGTCCACGGCGAGTGCCGCCACCAACAGCCACGGGCGCGGCCGGATCCCGGCGAGTAACCACAGCAGTGGCGACAACACCAGTGTCACGCCGTCCAATCCGACCATCGCGAACCCCCCTGGCTATACGACGTATACCTACGCTACATCGTATAGCCGGTCGACAGTCGCGTTCCGCGGCGGCGGCCGGGCGAGGGTGCGGTTCTGCCCGGTGAGGCGACGGCGAGACGCCGCTGGTGGCCGTGGCCGTGGCCGACGTGGCGCAACCGCAGGTGTCGGCCTGCGAAGAGGCCGGGTGCGAAAATCCCCCGGCCGGGGTGTCCTTGGGCGGGGTGCCCGTTCGTAGTGATGTCGTGCGGCGAGCGCGCCGCGCGGGAATCGGACAGAGGAGCCACGGACGTGAAGTACATGCTGCTGATCAACGCCGGTGCCGTCGACGTCGAGGGCGGCGCGGTGGGGTGCGCGCCCGAGGACTGGATGGCCTACGACAAGCAGGTCCACGACGCCGGGGTGTTCGTGTCGGGCGAGTCGATGGCCGACCTGGTCACCGCCGCGGTGGTGCGGGTCGCCGACGACGGGCGCCGCACGGTCACCGACGGCCCGTTCGCCGAGGCGCGGGAGGTGCTGGGCGGGTTCTACGTCATCGACGTGCCCGACCTGGACGTGGCGCTGGAGTGGGCGGCCCGCTGCCCGGGTGCCCGCGGCGGCGGGTCGGTGGTGGTGCGCCCGATCGCCGACTTCGGCGCCTGAGCGCCGGTGGTGGACGTGGCGCGGGACGCGGTGGCGGCGGTGTTCCGGGAGGAGCACGGCAGGCTGCTGGCGGCCCTGGTGCGCCGCTTCGGTGACCTCGACTTGGCCGAGGAGGCCGCCGCCGAGGCGGTGGCGGCCGCGGTGGCGCACTGGCCGGTGCGCGGTGTGCCGCCGAACCCGGGCGCGTGGCTGATGACCACCGCGCGGCGTCGGGCGGTCGACCGGTTGCGCCGTGACCAGGCGCTGGCGACGCGGCTGGCGGTGCTGCGGGTGGAGGCCGAGCGAGCCGAGCACGCGCCCCCGGCGGACCTGGCCGATGCCGGGGGCGGGGTGCCCGACGAGCGGCTGCGGCTGTTCTTCACCTGCGCGCACCCCGCGCTGCCCGCGGAGGACCGGCTGGTGTTGACGCTGCGGTGCCTCGCGGGCCTGACCACCGCCGAGGTGGCGCGGGCGCTGCTGGTGCCGGAGGCGACGATGGCCAAGCGGATCACCCGCGCCAAGGCGCGGATCCGGACGGCGCGGATCCCGTTCCGGGTGCCCGGCGCGGACGAGTTGCCCCAGCGGCTCCCGGGGGTGCTGCTGGTGTTGTACTCGATTTTCACCGAGGGCTACGGGGCGCGCCGCGACGACGTGGCCGACGAGGCGGTGCGGCTGGCCGGGATCCTGCGCCGGCTGCTGCCGGAGCGGGAGGTGACCGGGCTGCTGGCGCTGATGCTGCTCACCCACGCCCGGCGCGCCGCCCGCACGGGCGCCGACGGGGCGCCGGTGCTGCTCGACGCGCAGGACCGGTCCCGGTGGGACCGGGCGATGATCGCCGAGGGCGCCGCGCTGGTGCCCGAGGCGTTGGCCGGGCCGGTGGGCCCGTACGGGGTGCAGGCCGCGATCGCCGCGCTGCACGCCGAGGCGCCGACGTTCGCCGACACCGACTGGACGCAGATCGTGGCGCTCTACGACGTGCTGGCCGCGATCGACCCGTCGCCGGTGGTGGCGGTCAACCGGGCGGTGGCGGTGGCGATGCGCGACGGCCCGACGGCGGGGCTGGTGCTGTTCGACCGGTTGTCGAAGGAGCCGCGGCTGCGCGGCTACCACCCGTACCTGGCCGCGCGGGCGGACCTGTTGGCGCGGGTGGGGCGGTTCCCGGAGGCGGCGGTGGCCTACCGGGCGGCGTTGGCCGCGGCGGGGTCGGAGCCCGAGCGGGCGTTGGTGCGCGGCCGGTTGGCCGAGCTGGAGCTGGAATCGGAGTCGGGGGAGGCGGGGACGTGGACGTGATCGGGCGGGACGAGGTGTCGGCGTGGACGGAGGCGGAGCGGCTCGGGGTGGTGGAGCTGCTTGCGGACCTCGACGACGCCGAGTGGCGGGCGGGGTCGCTGTGCGCGGGGTGGACGGTGTGGGACGTGGCCGCGCACCTGGCGCTGTCGACGCGCACGTCGGTGTGGGGGATGTTCGGCGGGATGCTGCGCTACCGGGGCGACTTCGACCGGATGGTCGACGAGCAGGCCCGGGCCCGCGCGGCCCGGTACGGCCCGACCGAGCTGGTGGGCCAGCTGCGGGACACGGCCGGGTCGGCGCGCCGCAACCCGCTGGCCGCGCCGCTGGACCCGTTGGCCGACGTGCTGGTGCACGTGGAGGACATCATCCGCCCGCTGGGCCGGCCGCGGCCGCGGCCGGTGCCGCCGGAGCGGGTGGCAGCGGCGCTGGGGCACCTGGTGGCGGCCCGGTTCTGGGGTGTGGCCAAGCGGCTCGGGGGCGCGGTGCTGGTGGCCACCGACCACGACTGGCGCGGCGGCGACGGCCCGGACGAGGTGCGGGGCCCGCTGGTGGACCTGCTGCTGATCGCCACCGGCCGCCCGGCCGGGTTGGCGGGTGTCACCGGCCCCGGGGTCGGCAGGCTCGCGTTGTGACGGGCCGTGGGGGAGTGGCCGCCGGGCCGCGTCCCCACCCCTGATCTCACCCGATCGTGGGCACCGACCGTGACGGATCGGCTCCGTCGGGTCAGGGTGATCAATTAGAGTGCCGGGCATGCGGCGATGGCCCCAGGTGCTCGCAGGCGCGGTTGTGCTCGCCCTGCTCGTCCTGTTCGCGGTGCTGCTGCTTCCCGACGGCGGCCTCGACCGCAGCGACAAGGTCGCCAGCGTCCTCGGCCTGGGCGTCGCCGTCCTGACCCTGCTCGTCACCTTGTTCCCCAAGCCGGGGCGCGCCGCCGGGACGCCCGACGACCTCGGCGCGGTCGTCGACGGTGTCGCGCGGGCGGTCCGCGACCAGTGGGAGTCCGAGGAGCAGATCCGGCGGGTGCACGACCCGTTCCCGCTGCCCTACCGGTGGACCGCGGCCGACGAGGCGATCACCGACCACTGGCAGGCCGTCAACGCCGCCCCGGACGACGACACCCCGCCGGAGCTGGCCGGGCAGGGCGACCACGTCGTCGACCTGTTCCGCGCGATCCCGTCCGGGCGGCTGGTGGTGCTCGGCGAGGCGGGCGCGGGCAAGACCGTGCTCGCCTCGCGGTTCGTGCTGACCCTGCTGGGCGAGCGCGCGCCCGGCGCGGCGGTCCCGGTGGTGTTCTCCCTGAGCTCGTGGGACCCCGACCGCGTGGGGTCGCTGTCGGACTGGCTGGTGGCGGAGTTGACGTCGAACTACCCGAGCCTGGGCGCGGTCGACGGCGCGGGCGACACCGTCGCGGCGCGGCTGCTGGCCGCGCGGCTGGTCCTGCCGGTGCTCGACGGGTTCGACGAGGTCCCCGACGGGCTGCGCGGCACCGTGCTGGCGCGGATCAACCAGGGGCTGCGGCCCGACACCCGGTTCCTGCTGACCAGCAGGCCCGAGGAGTACCGGTCGGCGGTGACCTCGACCGGTGTGCTCACCGCCGCGGCGGTCGTGCGGTTGGCGCCGTTGACCGCCGACGACCTCGACCGGTACCTGCCGCTGACCATCCGCACGGTCAACGGCTCCCGGGAGAAGTGGCGGCCGCTGCTGGCGCGGACCCGGGAACCCGACGCGGGCGGCGCGCTGCGCGAGGTCCTGTCGACGCCGCTGATGGTGGCGCTGGCCCGTGCGGTGTTCAGCGACACCGACGCCGACCCCGAGCGGCTCGCCGCCCGGGGCGACTCCGCCGCCGCCATCGAGGACCGCCTGCTCGCCGGGTTCGTGCCCGCCGTGTACGCCGACTCCGACGCCGGGTCCGCGCACCGCAGGCTCGTGTTCCTCGCCGAGCACACCGTGCGCCTCGGCACCCCGGACATCGCCTGGTGGCGGCTGGTGCAGGCCGTGCCCCGCGCGGTGGTGGGCGTGGTGGGGTTCCTGGTGATCGCGTCGGCCGTGTGGTTCGGGATGGGCTTCCCCGGCTGGGTCGGGCACTGGCCCGCGGGCTCCGGGCAGGGCGGCTGGCAGGTGGCGACGGTGCTCGCCGGTGCCGTGTGCGGCGCGGTCGGGGGCGCGGTGGTGGGGCAGGGGCGCGGGATCCGCCCGGAGCCCGCCCGCATGCGGCTGCGGCTGCGCGGCAGGCTCGCCCAGATCACCGCCCGGCTCCGCCGGGGCCTGCGGAGCTGGCGGACCATGGTGTACCTGGCGGTGTGGGTCGTCGGCGGGACCCTGTTCGGGCTCATGGCGTCGATCGGCCGCGACCAGGGCGCCATCCTCGTCGGTGTCGCCGCCGGCCTGTTCGCGGGGGCGGGGACGTGGCTGGTGGTGTCGTTCATCAGCGGCCTGGGCACCCCGATCGAGCCGACCGACACCACCAGCCCCCTCGACCTGCTGCGGATCGACCGCCGCACCGCCCTGCGCCAGGGTGTCGCCGTGGGTGTCGTCGGGTCGGCGGTGTTCTGGCTGACGCTCTACCTCGGCGTCGAACCCGCCTTCGGCGTGCCGTTCGAGGTCGTCTTCGCCGACGGCCTGTGGCTGCCGGGCATCGCGATCACCGCGACGGCGGGGGTGGCGATGTGGATGATGTTCGCCACGGTGTGGGGGGCCTGGCTCATCGCCCGCGTGTGGTTGGCGCTGACCGGCGCGCTGCCCTGGGCCACCATGGCGTTCCTGCACGACGCCTACCGCCGCGGTGTCCTGCGGCAGGTGGGCGGTGTCTACCAGTTCCGCCACGCGCGGCTGCGCGAATACCTCGCCCGGCCCCGGTGACCCGAGGCGTGGGGGAGCGGCCCCACGCCTCGGGACCCCCAGTGGTTACACGCGGGCGGGGAGGAAGAAGGTCTCGGCGCGGGTGAGCGCCTCGGTGTCGTTGCGGATGTCGCCGGGTTTGCTGCCGTTGCCCAGCAGCACCCCGGCCCACCGCATGCGCAGGTACTCGGCGCTGCGGCGCAGCATGCCCTCCAGCGCCTCCGCCTGGGAGGTGTCCTCGGCCAGCGCGGTGACGCCCCACAGCGTCTTCGGTGCCATGCGGGCCTTGAAGTCGGCCTCCCGCACGCGCAGCCAGTTGGACCAGTAGTCCAGGTAGGCCTTGGTGCTGTTGGACACGGTGTACCAGTACAGGGGGCTGGCGATGACGATGTCGGTGGCGGCCAGGGTCGCGTCCAGCAGCAGCTTCTCGTTGCCGGTCGGTGGCGGCAGCGGGTTGTCGTGGCGGGTGTCGGCGAAGGTGGGCAGGGGGTGGTCGCCCAGCCACAGCCACTGCCGCTCGACGTCGGCGGGCAGCGCGCGGGCGGCGTGCCGGGCGAGCTGCTCGGTGTTGCCGTCGCGGCGGGAACTGCCGAGCACGAACAGGAACCGACTCATCGGTGGGGATCCTCCCGGGTGAACGACACGGTCTCCATGTATATGCATCTAATGCATGTACACACAGATGTTGTACGGGCGGGTATCTTGTGTCAAGGCCCGCCCGAGGAGTTGGATGCCGTGACGTCGTCGTGGGACCGGCTGGTCACCCTGCACAGCCGCGTCGAACAGGCGCTGTGCCGCGCCCTCGGCCCGCACACCCTGGGCCTCTCGGAGTACCGCGCGCTGGCCCGACTGGCCGACTCGCCCACCGGTGAGCTGCGCATGCAGAACCTCGCCGAGGCCATCGGCCTCAACCAGAGCTCGGTCAGCCGCCTGGTCGCGCGCCTGGAGCAGTCCGGCCTCAGCGAGCGCACGCTGTGCGAGGAGGACCGGCGCGGCATCTACACCACGATCACCGACTACGGCCGCGAACGCCACCGCGCCGCGCAGCCCGACTACGAGTCCGCCCTCGCCGACGCCCTCGACCGCGCCGCCCGCGACCCCGACCTCGCCGCCCTGGTCGCCGCGCTGAGGCCGGACTAGGGCGCGAGGAGTTTGCGCAGCGTGTAGAGGCAGGCGTCGAGGGCCTCGTGCCGCGAGAGGCAGGCGGTCCGCGTGTGGTGCCAGCCGGAGTACATCGTCGACCACAGCACGCTGTGCAGCCACCGCGGCTCCAGGCGGGGGTCGACGGTGCCGTCGCCGTGACCGCGCAGGATCGCCTCGTGCAGGGCGATCTCGGCGGGCCCGCAGTCGTCCCAGGTGTAGGTCTGCGGGTCGTTGAACACCAGCAGCAGCACCGGGCCCAGCTCGAAGTACTCGCGGCAGAGCCGGTCGACGGCCGCCGCCGCCGGGCCGCGGGCCAGGTCCGCGCGGGCGGCGGCCTCGGTGACGAGCTCGTCGGCCAGCACGCCGATGGCCGCGACCAGGTCCGCGCGCTCGGGGAAGTAGCGGTGCACGGTGGTGCGCCCCACGCCCGCGGCGGCGGCGATGTCGGCCAGCGACGCGGCCGGGTCGGCGGTGAGCGCGGTGATGGCCGCGTCCAGGATCGCCCGGCGCGTGCGGGCCCGGGTGCCGCTCTCGACCGGTTCGGTGTCCACCGGGCCAGCGTAGACGGGGACCGCTCCGGAACGGAATGCCGGTTGACCGTAGTGGAACATCGATGTTCCACTAGCGGGCATGGCTGCTCCAACAAATGCGGATGAACCGGGACGAACGGTCCGCTTCCCCCGGTTACGGGTCCTGTGGTCCTTCGCCGTCCCGCACCGCCGCACCCTCCTCGCCGCCCTGCTCATGGCGCTCGCGGCGTCCGCGCTGAACCTCGCGATGCCCATGGCCACCAAGTGGGTCCTCGACGCGCTCGCCGCCGCCGACCCGCTCGCCGGCCCCCTGCTGCTGATGGTCGGGCTGATGCTGGTCGGCGCCTGCATGTGGGTCGGGCAGTGGGTGCTGCTCGGCCGACTCGGCGAACGGGTCGTCCTCGACGCGCGCGAGGGCATGGTGCGCCGGTTCCTGCGCGCCACCGTCCCGGCGATCACCGCCCGCGCACCCGGCGAACTGGTCACCCGCGTCACCTCCGACACCGTCCTGCTGCGGGAGGCCGCCACCTCCTGCGCCGTCGGCCTGGTCAACGGCGCGGTCATGCTCGTCGGCACCCTGGTCCTCATGGGCGTGCTCGACCCGCTGCTGCTGGGCACCACCGTCATCGCCATCGCGGTCGTCGCGGTCCTGTTCGGGCTGCTCATGCCCGCCATCGCCGTGGCCAAGCAGAGGGCGCAGGACCACGTCGGCGCCCTCGGCGGCGTCCTGGAGGGCGCGCTGCGCGCCGTGCGCACGGTCAAGTCCAGCCGCGCCGAGGACCGCCAGGCCGACGCCGTGCTCACCGACGCCCGCGCCGCCGCCGACCTGGGCATCCGCGTCGTGCGCCGCGAGGCGGGCGCGTGGGCCATCGCCTGGACCGGCGTCGAGATCGCGATCATCGCCATCCTCGGCCTCGGCGCCTGGCGCGTCGCCCAAGGCGAACTCGAGGTCTCCGCGCTCATCGCGTTCCTGCTCTACGCGTTCGGGCTGATGGACCCGGTCACCACCCTGAGCCAGAACGTCACCGCACTGCAGAACGGCATCGCCGCCGCCGCCCGCATCCGCGAGGTGCAAGCCCTGCCCCTGGAAACCGGCCCCAGCACCCCGAACACCACCCCCGCCGACACCACCGGCCCGATCCTGCGGCTGCGCGGGGTCACCGCCGCCTACGGGCCCGACGCCGAACCCGCCGTCCGCGACATCGACCTCGACATCCCCCGCGTCGGCCACACCGCCGTCGTCGGACCCTCCGGCGCGGGCAAGACCACCCTGTTCTCCCTGATCCTGCGGTTCCTCGAACCCCAACAGGGCGCCCTCACCGTCGACGGCGTCGCCTACCGCGACCTCACCCACGCCGACATCCGCGCCCACCTGGCCTACGTCGAACAGGAAACCCCCGTCGTGCCCGGCACGATCCGCGACAACCTGCTGTTCACCCACCCCCACGCCACCGACGCCGACCTCGCCCGTGTGCTCGCCGCGGTCCGCCTCGACACCCTCGCCGACGGGCTCGACGCGGGCCTGGACACGCCGCTGTCGGCGACCTCGGTGTCCGGCGGCCAACGCCAGCGCATCGCCATGGCCCGCGCCGTGCTCGGCGACCCCGCCGTGCTGCTGCTCGACGAGGCCACCGCCCAGGTCGACGGCCTCACCGAGGCCGCGCTGCACCAGGTGATCCGCGACCACGCCCGCCGCGCCGCCGTGGTCACCATCGCCCACCGGCTCTCCACCGTCGTCGACGCCGACACCATCGTCGTCCTGCAGGACGGCCGCATCCGCGCCCGCGGCACCCACACCGAACTGCTCGCCTCGGACGCGCTGTACCGGGACCTGGTGGAATCCCTTCGCATCCCCGACGCCGCGCCCGTAGGGTCGAGCACATGACCCAGTGACCCCGCGCACCCCCACCACTCCTCTGTGGACAGTCCAGACCCGCCCACCGAGGAGGAAACCCGTGATCACCGTCCCACCCGCGCTCGCCGCCATGCACGCCCAGCACAGCGGTGACACCGGCCGCGCCTGGATCGCCGCCCTGCCCGCCCTCGCCGCGGACATGCTCGACCGCTGGCAACTGCGCCGCGACGGCCCCGCCCGCCACGGCATGGTGTCGCTCGTGCTGCCCGTGCGCCGCCCCGACGGCACCCCCGCGGCGCTGAAGCTGCAACCGGTCAACGAGGAGAACGACGGCGAACCCGTCGGCCTGCGCGAATGGGACGGCGACGGCATCGTCCGGCTCCTGGAACACGACCCCGCCACCGGCACGATGCTGCTGGAACGCCTCGACGCCTGCCGCCCCCTCAGCGCCGTCGACGACCCCGTCTCCGTGCCCGTCCTCGCCGCGCTCCTGGCCCGCCTCACCGCCCGCCAAGCCCCACCCGGGATGCGCACCCTCAAAACCATCGCCGAGAACATGCTCGCCGACGCCCCGCGCCTCATCCCGCGCTTGACCGACCCCGATGAGCGGGCCCTCATCCACCGCTGCGCCGACACCGTGCGCGAACTCGTCGACGAACCCGGCGACCGGCTGCTGCTGTGGGACCTGCACTACGACAACATCCTCGCCGCCGACCGCGAACCCTGGCTCGCCATCGACCCCAAACCCCTCGCCGGAGACCCCGCCTTCGACCTCATGCCCGCCCTCAGCAACCGCTGGCACGCCATCACCACCGCGAACAACCCCACCCACGCCCTCCGATGGCGCTTCGACCAACTCCGCGAAGCCATCGACCTCCCCCACGACCACGCCACCGGCTGGACCCTGGGCCGCGTCCTGCAGAACACCCTCTGGGACATCACCGACGGCGCCACCCGCGTCGACGACGTCCAGGCCACCATCGCCCACGCCCTCCTGGGATAGCCGTGGCGGATCATCGACAGGCTCCGACCGCCCGCGGAAGTCCGATCAAGATCTTCGCCCGTCGACGCGGTGACCGCTGTGTTACAGGATGTCGCTCGCCGACGGCATATATGGGTGCCACCACGGACGCGGCCGGCATCGCCAGGGTAAAAAGCCTCGATGGCATCATCGAAAACTCCGCACGCCTGCGCATTTCGACTGGACACCGACCGACCGGCGGGTTCATACCATCGGCGGACTGGGCAACCATGGTGCCGGTCGCTAGGCTGAAACGCGGAGCTCCATTGCCGATATCTCAACAGGTATTCCAAGAAAATGTTGTGGGACACCGGTCGCCCGGGGCGATGGCGATGGCAGGACTCATCGAATTGCGTTCCGAGCGGCCTGATTCCGTATCAGGGGAGCGTTGAATGAATATCAAGTCGAAGGCGGTGGCGGTGTTGGGCGGCGCGCTCATCACCACGACCGTGCTGGCCCCGGCCGCGTGGGCCGACCAGGAGCCTTCGGGACCGGGGGCGTTCATGTCGGGGCACACCACCCAGAAGCGCAACGGTCTCACGTGCGAGAACCGCTGGTACAACACCTACGGCGGCACGACCTGCTCCGGCGGGTCGGGAGCGCAGAACGTGAAGTGGCGCGTGCACGTCGCCTGTGCCGCCCAATCCGACTACACCGGCCCGTGGAGCTACGGGTCTGGCAGCGGCGGGTTCGAATGCAACTTCAGCGTCCAGAACTCCAGCGTGGAATGGGGATGATCCAGCCCGGTTGATCCGGTCGGGACGAGGCGCCGATGCGTCCCGCACGGCTTGGTCAAGGCCGTGCGGGACGCACGCGTCGCGAACCGGTCCAGCTCCTGGCGGGGGAAACACGGTGGTGAGGGATATCGCGGGGCAGCGAGTTCCACGATGATCAGCGCGGCGGTATCACGACGTCGGCGGTCGAGTCGGGGAGTGTCGATAAGCGGGAGCACCCACCATGCACCATCGGGCCGAGGAGAAGGTGCCGGCGATCTCGGGCAATTTGAGCACAAACTCGCAGCCTGTCCGGATTGTACCGTGACACGAGCGTCGCGAAATACTCGGCACCTGACCATCCGGATGCGCGGATCACGCAGCGCGCAGGTGGGCGACTTCTTCCCGCACGACACGTTCGACATTCACATCGCATTGCGCCGCGATGGCGGCAGGGTGTCGAAATCGACGAACATCCCCGCCATTCCGCTGTTCCGGGTCAGGACGTTGTAACGGTAGTTCACCACCAGCACGGCGGGCAGCGGCGACAGATCGGCGACCAGTTGGGCGCTGCTGCGCGCCACCGGGCGGCCGATCGTCGTGGCCGCCACGCCGGCGGGCCTGGCGGGTCGCGTGCTCGACCTCAGCGGGCTCGGCACCACCTCCACCCCCGTCGCCGAGCCGGGAACCCCACCGCGCTGACGCGACCCGCTCTACCGCGGCACCTCGGTGACGTAGACGCGCGCGCTGCGGCGGGCGAGGACCGACTCGAGTTGGTCGACGCCGTCGAACTCGTTGCACAGCAGGAACAGGTGCCGACCCTCCGGGCCGCCCAGCGCGCACGAGAAGCAAGGGAGGTCGGTCTCCACCCGGTGGGTGATCTCGCCGCCGTCGAGGACGCGGACCACCGCGCCGGCGGGGCCGCTTCCGGTGTGCGCGAAGGTGTCGGCGGTCTGGCACCAGATGCCGCCGCCCGCGTCGACGCAGATGCCGTCGGGTCCCAGTCCCTCCGCCCACGTGCGGCGGCCGGACAACGTGCCGTCGGCGGCGATGTCGAAGGCCGAGAGGCGTCCGGCGAAGGACTCCGAGACCACCAGGGTCGAGCCGTCAGGGGTGATCACCATGCCGTTGGGGAACTCGATGTCGCCCGCGACGTCGCGGGCGGTGCCGTCAGGGGCGACCAGGCGGATCCAGCCGGGCTCGGGCGCGCCGCCGCCGAGGAAGTCGAAGTCGGCGCCGTTGACGTAGACGTGGCCCGCGGGGGTGACGACGAGTTCGTTGCCGCCCTGCGGGCTGTGCCGCACCGGTGCGCCGTCCGGCTCGACCCGGGTCAGCTCCTCGCCGGAGACCAGCAGGCGGCCGTCGGGCAACCAGGCGATCGACCAGCCCATCCCGCCGCGCCCCGGCCCGACCACCTCGCGCCTGCCCTCGAGGTCGACCGCCAGCACCTCGCCGCTGCCCCAGTGGGCGAACCACAACCGGCCCTCGTGCCAGCGCCCGGACTCGACCATGGTCAGCCCGTCGGTGAGCAGCCGCGGGGCGGGGAGTGGGACGACCACGGGTGCCTCCTGGGGAAACTGGACTGGACGGTCTAGTCCAGTGGTGCGCCCTAGCGTACGGTCGGGTCCGTGCTCGATCAACACCCGACCCGCAAGCAGGCGGCCATCCTCGAAGCGGCCACGACGACCTTCCTCGACAACGGCTTCCGCGGGACGAGCATGGACGCGGTCGCACGCGTCGCCGACGTCTCCAAACAGACCGTCTACCAGCACTTCGGCGACAAGGAACGGCTCTTCGTCGAGATGGTCCGCCGAGCCGTCAACGCCGTGGCCGACGCGGTCTCCGCCGGGATCGGGCAACTCGGCTCCGGGGACGACCTGACCGCCGACCTGCACGCGTTCGCCACACGGCAACTCACCGCCGTGCTCCAACCCCGCGTACTCGCCCTGCGCAGACTCGTGACCGCCGAGGCGTGCCGCTTCCCCGAGCTCGGGCAGGCGTTCTTCGACCAAGGCCCGGGCCGGACGATGACCGGACTGACGGCCAGGTTCGCCGAACTCGCCCACGACGGCCGGTTGGACCTCGACGACCCGTCGACCGCGGCGTCGGACTTCAACTGGCTGGTCATGGCCGCGCCGGTCAACGAGGCGATGCTGCTCGGGCGGACGGCCTTCCCGGCCGAGGACATCGCGCTTGTGGCCAACCGGGCGGTGGCGACGTTCATGCGCGCCTACGGCCCACGACCGTGACCACACGTACGAGCGCATTTCCCGACCCCGGCGTGTGGCAGGCACCCCATCACGGGTAGGCCCGAAGTGGAGCGCCGTCGCTGTGGGGAGGTCCGCCGGGATGCGCAGTCGGGTAGCCGCGTTCGCCGTGTGCGCGCTGGTCGCGGGTAGCGGCACGGCCGCGGCCGAGGGATTGCCGCTGCCGTACTCGGGTCCGGCGGACCAAGTGGTCACGGTCGTGGCAGCGAACCCCGCCGCGACCACGGCCACCGTGACGGCCTGGCGCCGCGCGGCCTCCGGGTGGACCGTCGACGTCGGCCCCGTCGACGCCTTCGTCGGCGAGTCCGGGATCGGGCAGACCGCCGAGGGCCGACGCACGACCCCCGCCGGGGTGTGGCCCCTGACCGAGGCGTTCGGCAACAAGCCGGGGTACGGGACCCGCCTGCCGTACCGCCAGGTCGACACGTCCGACTGGTGGGTGTCCGACGTCGACTCGCCGCACTACAACAAGCCATTCCGCTGTGCCCCGGGCGCCTGCCCCTTCGACGAGCGCGCGGGTGAGGACCTGGGCCGGGTCGGCGCGGCCTACGACCGGGCGGTCGTCATCGACTACAACCGCGACCCCGTCGTCGCGGGCGCCGGGTCGGCCTTCTTCCTGCACATCGGCACCGGCGCGCCGACGGCGGGCTGCGTCAGCGTGCCCGCCCCCGCCCTCGACTCACTCCTCACCTGGCTCGACCCGGGCGCCCACCCCGTCATCGCCATCGGAGTCCCCTGAACGTCCACCCGGCACCGGTCCGAGTGGAACACTCCGCGCGCTGACGTCGGCGGGGATGTCGTCGTGGGCTGATTTACTGCGCGCATGGGTGTGTTGACGGACTACTTCCGCGCGCCGGACGCGGGTGCGGTGGTGGCGTTCCTGACGTCGTCCGAAGCGGCGTCGCCGGTGGCCGAGTTCGACGGCGTCGAGGCCAAGTCGATCGACCCGCACGTGGTGCTGGGGCTATTGGTGGCGGTCGCGGCGGGGGAGCCGTACCAGGGCCTGGCCTCGCGACCGGTGTGGCCCGCGACGCCTGAGCCCACGGGCTACCCGGACGACGGGGACCCGTGGGCCGACGGGCCGTGGGTGTTCGAGCTGGACACCCGGGTGCGGGACGTGATCGCGGACGTGAACGAGGTGACGGCGGTCGTCACCGAGTGGGCGCGGGCGGAAGAGGTGGGCGGCTCGCCGTCGGACTGGGAGCCGGTGGTGGGGGAGCTGGTGGCGTTGGCCGGTCGAGCCAGGAGCGCGGGGCAGCGGCTGTACTGCTGGACGTGCCTGTAGCCGACGCGCGCCCTCTTGATGGCCCGCTGCGCTCAAGCGGGGCGGCGGTTGACGTAGGCGGCCAGGCCGCCGAGTTCCTCGCTGGCGACGAACGCCGACCGCACGTGCACGATGGCCTCTTCGACGTGCGCCGGGCAGCCCCACGCCGCATCACCCCAGGAGTCGGCGACCTTGAGCTCGGCGGGCTCGGTGCAGCCGTCGGCCCCGCCCAGCTGACAGTGCTCGGGGTGCGGCAGGACGACCTGCGCGGCCGCGGCGGTGCGGATCCGGGCGGCGAGTTCTGCGGCGGTGGCGGCGCGCTGCTCGGCTTCGGCGCGTAGCGCCCGTTCGCTGCGCACGGCCTCGGCCAGCTCGTCGCGGGCCGCTTTCGCCTCGGCCTCGGCGTCCCGACGGGCCCGTTCGTTGTGGTGGCGTTCGATGGCCAGTGCCGCGGTGTGGGCGAAGATCCGGGCGAGGGCGAGGTCGGTGCCCTGCGGCACGCGCGGCACGCGGTGGTACATGGCGAAGGTGCCCAGCAGGCTCCCGTCGAGGGCCAGGATCGGCGTGGACCAGCAGGCCGCCAGATCAGCCCGCTCGGCCAGGTCGCGGAAGTCGTCCCAGAACGGATCGCAGGCGATGTCGGTGACGATGACCGGAGCCCGCCGGTAGGCGGCGGTGCCGCAGGAGCCGATGCCCTCACCGGTGGCGATGCCGTCGATGGCCCGGTTGTAGAAGTCGGGCAGGCTGGGCGCCGCCCCATGGTTGAGGTGCGCGCCGTCGGAGTCGGCGAGCAAGACGGAGACGAGAACCTCCTGCGGTGCGAGGTTCTCGATGCAGCGCGCCATCCCGTCGAGCACGTCGGCCAAGGGTGCTTGCCGGGCGATCTGCTCGAGCAGCGCGCGTTGTTCGGCCATCAGGTGCTGGGCGTGTCTGACCTGGGTGGTCTCGATGCCGACGACCCGGACTCCGATGACCCCGCCGTCGGTGTCGTGGCGCGGTTCGCAGGTGAGGTCGAAGAACGCCTCCCGCGCCCGCGGACCGCTGTCGAGCACGATTCGGACGTCGCGGTCGATGCGCGGCTCACCGGTGCGGTAGACGTCGTCGAGCAGGGCGACGAAGCTCCGACCGAGCGGTTCGGGCAACAGCGCGGCGAGCGGGGCACCGACGTGTGCCCGGTCCTCGCACAGGGCGGCGAGGAACGCCGGGTTGGCCGTTTCCACCAGGTGCGTCGGCCCCAGCAGCGAGGCGAACACGGCATCGGACCGGCCGAACAGTGCCCGCACGTCCTCCTCTGCCGTCGTCGATAAGGGGTGCCGACCTGGTGCCGCCGTCATGGTGTGGTCCGTTCCTCGTCTGCGGGTGCCACCGTAGTACCCGCTTCGCCCGGCCACTGCACATCGTCGTCGGGTGCGGTCTGCCGCCGCGTGGGATCGGACCAATTCGACAGCATGATTACGGGGAAGCCGCAAGACGTCATTTCGGCCGCCGCTACGTTGCCTAAAGCTCTGTTCGCGAATGTCATCCAGAATCGACCACGTATGAGATTGGAGACTGCGGCGTCGAATCGGACGAGATTCATCGCATTGGTCTAGTCCTATGGGCATCTAGTCCGATCGCGCCTGGTTCCCAGCGCTGCCAACGAGTCCGTTCGTCGCGGTGTGCGACCGTAGTGGGCCGTCGGAGTGAGAGCGCGCGGTTGCGGTGTGAGTCCAATGGGCGCTTGGGAATACGCGAGCGCGACTGCCAGGCTCGGAAACCGAACGGCTCGAGTCGGGCGGTTTTCGAATCAGTCACAGGAAGAAGTCTCGTCACGAAGGATCGGGTTCTTATGCCGGGCGGCGGGCGTGGCGTTCGCCACCGCGGCGGCGTTGGTCGTCGCGCCGGTGGGCGCCAACGCGGCCGAGGGGTTCGTGGCGAGCGCCGCGGAGTCGGTGCCGGGCGAGTACGTGGTGGTGCTCAAGGACACCGCCGCCGTCGCGCGGTCCGCGTCTGGCCTCGCCGCCCGCTATGGCGGCACCGTCACCACGACGTGGAGCCACGCGCTGCACGGGTTCGCCGCGACGATGAGCCCGGCGGCCGCGCGGAAGTTGGCCGCCGACCCGGCGGTGGCGTCGGTGAGCGAGAACGGCGTGGTGCGCGCGACCGACGTCCAGCCCAACCCGCCGTCGTGGGGCCTGGACCGGATCGACCAGCGGAACCTGCCGTTGAGCGGCACCTACGAGTACGCCACCACCGCCCCCGCCGTGCACGCCTACGTGCTCGACACCGGGATCCGCACCACGCACAGCACCTTCGGCGGCCGCGCGAGCTGGGGCTTCAACGCCGTCGACGGGAACAACACCGACTGCAACGGGCACGGCACGCACGTGGCGGGCACGATCGGCGGCGCCCAGTACGGCGTGGCCAAGGGCGTGCAGCTGGTCGCGGTGAAGGTGCTCAACTGCGCCGGTTCGGGCTCCCTCGCCGGGATCATCAGCGGCGTCGACTGGGTCACCGCGAACGCCGTGCGGCCCGCCGTGGCCAACATGAGCCTGGGTGGCACCGCGTCGGCGGCCAACATCCCGCTGGAGAACGCGATCCGCGCCTCCATCGGCTCCGGGATCACCTACGCCGTCGCCTCCGGCAACTCCAACGCCGACGCCTGCGGCTTCAGCCCGGCCCGCGTCGCCGAGGCGATCACCGTCAACGCCTCCGACGCGGCCGACCGGCGCGCGTCCTTCTCCAACTTCGGCACCTGCACGGACATCTACGCTCCCGGCGCGGGCATCACCGCGTCCTGGAACGGCTCCGACTCCGACGCCCGGGCACTGGATGGCACGTCCATGGCCGCCCCGCACGTCGCGGGCGCCGCGGCGCTCTACCTCGCGCAGAACCCCGGCGCCACCCCGCCCGCGGTGCAGGCGGCCCTGCTCCAGGCGTCGACCCCGGACAAGATCACCGACGGCGGTGCCGTCTCCGGCCTGCTCTACACCGGCACCGCCCCCAACACCGGCGGCGTCAAGGCACTGGGCCGCTACTGGAACAACCGCAACGACCACGCCACCTCCACCACCCCCCTGGGCGGCGCGTACACCACCCAGCAGCCCGGCACCCACGCCCTGTACCGCTGCCAGGTGAACTGGGGCTACACCGACTACTTCACCTCGCTGGATGCCAACTGCGAGGGCCGCGGTCGACTCGGTGTGCTGGGCTACGTGCACTCCAGCCCCACCGGCACATTCACCATCCCCTTGTACCGCTGCGTGGTCCGCGCCAACGGCGACCACATGGAGTCCAACCAGAGCAACTGCGAGAACCAGAACTCCGAAGGCCTCCTCGGCTACACCAGCTCCTGACACGCGATACGTGCGCGCGCCCCACCCAGGGCGCGCGCACGCCCGTCTCAGCCCTGTTCAGGACACCGGTGCCCTCTCGCCACCAACGCGTCGAACACCCCCAGTTGCCGGGCGACACGGCGGATACTGTGCGGACGGTCTTGGTGTTGGTAGATCGTGAGGGCTTCGAGCAGGGTCTCCTCGGCCTGCTCGTAGTGGCCGATGGCCATGTACGGGGCCCCAAGGCGGTCGAGGGTGTCGGCCGCGGCGTAGGTGTTGCCGAGTGACTGGTAGATGTCGAGCGCGCGGCGGTAGTGCTCGATGGCTTCGTGGTGGCGATGGACCACATGCGCTATCCACCCGAGGCTGTCGTGGGTGTGCGCCTCACCGTCGGGATCGTCGTGCTGCTCAAACAGAGCAAGAGCGGCACGGCAGAACTCCTCCCCGGCGCCGCGGTCGCCGAGCCACGCGGTCAGCCAACCAACCTGGTTGAGCGCCGTGGCTTCACGCACCGGGTTTCCGAGGCGCCGGTAGAGCTCCAATGCGTGCGAGGCGTGGTCCAAAGCCCGCTCCCGGTCCGCGTCCTGCTCCGACATCAACGCCAGCGTCCGGTGGGTGTGCGCCTCTTGCGCGGTTTCACCGTGGAGTCGGGCCAGGTCCAGTGCTCGCCGCAGGCTGCGGTGCGCTTCGTCGAGATCGCCCAGTTCGATGTGGGCGTGCCCGAGATGCCGGTACGCGCGGATGGCGAGTACCGGGTCGGTCAGCCGCGGCGCGGCCTCGCTGGCGCATCGCCAGATGTCCGCCCTCTCCTGGCGGTGCGCGCGGCGCTGCTGATAGGTGTTCAACACCCACGCCAGCCGCCAGACCGTCTCGTGCTCGTCGGCGGCGGACGCGTCGGTGTGGGTGGCGAGCAGGTTCCGGTGCTCGACCGCGAACCACTGCAGAGCGCTGTCCGCGTCCCGCAGTGGGTGCGAGCACACGCCGGACATCGGGCGGCCGAGGCGGATCGACGTGCGTCGTGGGTCGAGGCGTCGGTCGGCCTCGGCTGCGGTGTGGACGTAGAAGTCGAACACCCGCTTGATCGCGTCCTGGCGTTCCCGGGCGGGGAGCTCGTTCGCCAGGGATCTCGCGTGGTCGCGGACGAGGTCGTGCATCCGGTAGCGACCCTGGTTGTCGCGGTCCACCAGTGACGCGTGTTCGAGGGCGCGCAACAGGAGTTTGGCACAGTCGACGGGCAGCGCGACGAGACTGGCCGCGGCCGGGAGCCCGGTGTCGGGGCCGGGCGCGAGGCCCAGCAGGAGGAACGCCGTGCGCTGCCCGTGGGTGAGCGCACGGGTGGAGAAGGACAACACGGCGGGCAGGCTCGTGGCAGGGTCGCCGGTGTCGAGCACGTCGAGGCGGCTGCTCTCGTCCCGTAGTTCGTCGGCGATCTCGGCGGGGGAGTGGGTACGCGCGAGTCCGGCGATGATGGCCAGTGCCAGGGGATGTCCCGCACCGGCTGCGAGCAGGGCGCCTGCCGCGTGGTCGGCGCCGAGCCGGGCGGACAGCATCGCGCGGGCCTCCGAACCCGTGAGAGGGCCGAGCCGCAACGACTGGGCATCGTGAGCGACGGCCAGTCCCGGGAGTCGATTCCGACTGGTGACCAGGACCGTGCACGACGACGTCCCGGGCAACAGCGGACCGACCTGCGCTTCGTCGCACGCGTTGTCCAGCAGGATCAACATGCGTTTCCCCGCGACCAGGCTCCGGAAGAGCGCGGTCCGGTCGGCCAGGGCCGCCGGGACGCGTCTGTGGTGCACCCCGAGCGCGTCGAGGAATCCCCGCAGGGCCGCGGCGGGCTTCAGCGGGTGTGAGTTCGGGGAGAAGCCGTGCAGGTCGACGAACAGCGCGCCGTCGGGGAACCGGTCGCCGTGGGAGGCCGCCCATTGCACGGCGAGGCTCGTCTTCCCCATACCGCCCGCGCCGCCGATGGTCCAGATCGTCGGCGTTTCACCGGGTTCCGCGGCGGTCAGCGCGGCGAGCTCGCCCTGGCGACCGACGAAGCCTGGCGGTGGCAGCGGTAGTTGACGCGGTGTAGGGCGCGGATTGTCGGCGAGAAGGTGGAAGTGGTTGCCGCCGACCGCGATCGTCCCGCCTTGAACCACGACGCCCGAGATGGCCGAGGCGTCGACCGTGTTCCGCACACCGCTCGCGGTCTCGTCGTCAGCATTCGTCATCGCCACCCCCGGATGAGGCGGCCGACGGTACCCGAACGCCGCCCTGTCACCCGTACGGCCCATGTTCGAGCAATTCGCCACGAGCCGCGCGCCCGCCCTGTCGTAATAGCCCGACGTTCCCGGCAACAGGGGGTCATATGGCCGACACAGCACCGATGGGCGAGGGACCGCTACGCCTGGCGGGCGTGTTGCGGGGAGCCGTGTGGGCTGTCGCGGCCGTTGGGCTGCCCGATGGCACGGTCGTGGCGGCGGGCGACTCGCACGGGCAGCTCGCGTGGTGGGACGTCGAGACCGGTGAGTTGCTCGGCAAACTCCAGTCTCCCGACCCCGCTGTGGTGCGGTCGATGACATCGATCTCGTTGCCCGACGGGCGGGTCGTGTTCGCCGCGGGCGGGAGCCGTGGCTCGATCCTCGCCTGGAACGCCGTCACCGGCAACGCCGAGTGGACGATTCCGCTGCGCAGCGGCCCGGTTTGGTCGATGGCGGCGGTGACGCTGCCCGGGGGATCCACGGTGTTGTTCTCCGGCGAGGACGACGGCCGGATCCACCGCTGGGACGTCAGGACCGGTGAACCGGTCGGTGCGCCGTTCGGCGATCACGCCGCCGCGGTGCGGGCCATGGCGGTCGGCCCGCTGGTCGACGGCAGATCCACCCTGGTGACCGGCGCGGACAACGGCACCGTCCGCCAGTGGGACGCCGAGACCGGGCACGCGATCGGGTCGGTGCGCAACCACGGCAGCGGCGCGGTCTGGGGCTTGGCCGTGAGCACCCTCGCCATGACGGTGAGCTGCGGCAACGTCGGCACCCTGTGCCGGTGGGACGAGACCGGCGCCCTCCTGGGCGCGCCGATCCCGGTCGGCTCCGGTGCCTTGACCGGCATCGTCACCGCCACCCTGACCGGCGGCGACGTCGCGTTGATCTGCAGTGGCGTCGACGGCAGACTGTCCTGTTGGGACGCTCACACCGGCAGGCGGATGGGTCGCCCGGTGCTTGCTGCCGCCGGTGGCGTGCTCTCCCTGGCCGCCGCGCCGGGCCTGGGCAGGCTGGTGTTCGGCGGCACGGACGGGACGGTGACCGTGGCGGCGACGCCCTGGAACGCCCGGCCCGCGGTGTCGGTCCGCGCGCAGATCGACTCCGCCCGGGTCGAGGACAGGCTCGGCCGACGGGTCCTCGCCGCGCACCTGGAGGGGCTGCTGGGTCAGCTGGCCGCGCACTCCGACAGCACCAGCGCGGTGGTGCACGTCGACGGGCCGTGGGGCGGGGGCAAGAGCACGCTGGTCAAGCTGCTCCTGCGCGACGAGCACACGCACGGCCCGTCGTGGACGCCGCCGGTTGTGGTGAACTACGAGGCGTGGCGGGAAGGCGCGATCGCGCCGGAGTGGTGGTCGCTGGCCGCCGCGGTCGAGCGGGAGGTGCGCCGGTCACGGCCGTGGGTCACCCGCGTGGCCATGCAGGTCTGGTCGGTGGTGGCGCGGACGCTGCGCTCGCCCGCCACCCTGGTCGCCCTCGCGGTGGCGGCGGGCGGCACGCTGCTGAACACCTTGCTGCCGGAGTCGTGGATGCGGATCGCGGTCACCGTCCTCGCGGCGGCGGGCGGCCTGCTGGGTGCCGGGCTGGTCGTCGGTCGGACGTTGTTCTGGCACTCCGCCCCGTTCGGCAGGCTGCACCTGCATACCGAGGACAACCCGCTGGGCCAGGTCGCCGACATGGTCGCCTGGCTGCGCCGCTGGACCCCGCGCGCGGGCGCGGGCAGGCGCCCCGTGCTGCTGGTCATCGACGACCTGGACCGGTGTCCGGCCGACCGGGTGGTGCGGATCCTGGAGACGGTGCACACCATCCTGCGCCAACCCGTGCGCCGCGGGCGGCGAGAGCTCGCGCGGCTGTTCGTCCTCGTGCTCGCCGACGGCCGGTGGATCACCAAGGCCTTCACCTCCCGCTACGCCGAGTTCGGCGACCCGGGCAACCAGACCCGCGACCTCGGCTCGGACTTCGCCCAGAAGGTCTTCGACCACGTCGTGCACGTACCGGACCTGTCCCGCGCGCAGCTCTCCACCTACCTCGACGACGTCCTCGCGGCCCGAACGGCCCCCACCACCGGCGTCAAACCACAACCGCGGCAACAACCCGCACCCCCGCCCGCGCAAGAACAGGAACAGCTCGTCCACGCGCGCCGCGAGGCCACCGCCGAAGTGCTCCAAGCGCGCGGAGACCACCTACTGCACACCTACGCGGACCTGGTCCCGCCCAATCCCCGCATGATCAAACGCATCGCCAACGCGCTGGGAATGCTGCTGGCGGTCCAGATCCACGTTCGTCACGCCGAGGACGACGACGCCCTGGCACGGGCCGCGATCCTGCTCGTGCGGTTCCCCCTGCTCGCCGCCCGCCTGCGCCACGACCCACTCGACGACAAAGACCCCTGCTGGGACCTCTCCGGCGTGCGGGACGTGCTCGGCGAGCACGACCTCACCTCGCTCGCCCGCTGCCTGGGCCGCACCTGAGGGTCACCGGATCAACGGCCGCAACGTCTCCACCGCGATCTCCAACCCCTGCCGCGTCCACGCACCAGCCCACACCGGATCCTCATGCTCGACGGCGACCGTGCCGTCGAAACCACCGCAGTAGAGCGTGTCGATGATCCGGTTCCAGTCGAGCTGCCCCCGCCCCGGAACCCGGTAGCGCCACCACCCGGTGTCCTCGGGACGGGCCCGGGTCACCGCCTTGCCGAAGACGCCGAACCGGTTCCGCGCCCGCTCGTCGACCTCGATGTCCTTGGCCTGGAAGTGCGACACCCGCCCCGAAACCAGAACCGACCGCAGCGCCTCGACCGGGTCGATGCCCAACCACAGCAGGTGCGAGGGGTCGAAGTTGAGGTACAGCCCGAGGTCGAACATCCAGTCCCACAACTCGGGGGAGTAGGCCAGGTTGCCGGGGTAGCCATCGGGGTGCCAGCCCTCCATCGGGCAGTTCTCGATGACGAGCCGGACACCGTGGTCGTCGGCGTAGCGGACCAGCCCGGGCAACACCCGCTCGGCCTCCCGCAGATTGCCCGCCACACTCGCCCCGGCGTCGCGGCCGATGAACGTGCCGACGTGCGGCACACCCAAGGCCGCGGCCGCGCGGACGCAAGCCCGAAGGTGCTCATGCACCCGCGCCCGCTCGACGAGGTCCCCGATGAGGTTGTTCTCGTAGCAGCTCACAGCCGAAACGGTCATGCCGTGCGCGGCGAACAACTCCAACACACGCCCCGCCTCAAGGCCCGCCCCATCCACGTCAAGATGCGCGGCCTGGTGCGGGTGATCGCCACCGGCGGGCCACGCCGCTACCTCCAGAGCGTCATACCCAGCCCCACTCGCCCACGCGACGACCTCGGCGAGCGTGAGCCCCGGAAGACAAGCGGTGAACAGGCCGAGTCGCATACGTCTCCCCGATCGTGTCGACCCGTACAGCGTAGTCGAACTCCCGACACAGCAGTGCCAAGCCGACGACCTCCACCACTGCCCGGCGTCCCGCTGTCGCTGTACGCACTTCTCGTGTTGCTCGGGAGAAGCGGCGTCAGGTTGCCTGTCGACCGCCCGTCGGCGTTCGCGTGGGGCGTCTCGTACCAGTCGACAGCTCGGATGATCTCCGCCCGCTTGTTGGGTTTCATGAGCGTGCAAGCGGGACGCAGAAGCACGCGCACCGATCCGTCACGAGCCGGTCGCCCTGTGCCACTCGATCACAGTGGTCGGTCGACGGCGGGGAGCCGGTTCTGGTGAGCGCTGGTCGCGGCAGGTTGTCCGCTGTGTCGGTCGTGTTGTTGGCCCCGGCCTTGGCGTTGCTCGGGAATCTGGCCACCAACACCGTGGCGGTCACCTGGTGGTGGTGGCCTTCGGCGGTGTGGGTCGTCGTGGCGTTGCTGGTCGGGGCCACGGTGTGGGTGGAAGTCTCCCGCTCGCCGCGGAACACCGCGATCTGGTGCGCGCGGCACAGACCGCGCTGCACTCCGCCGCGGAGGCCGCCGCCGACCCGCACACCGGACGGGCGGGGGAGCGGGCTGCCCCGACCCCGCTGAGGGTGCCGGGGCAGCCACCGCACACAGTGGCCCCGGGGGCAAGCCACCTCCACCGGATCACCGGCAGAGCCCGGAGCCAACAACCAGGTTAGGGACAACCTGCCCGAACGCCCATCCGGCTGCACGACGCCGGGTTCGGCACCGTCGAGCAGATGCTGGCCGCCAGCCCACAGCAGATCCCTCAGCGCCCCGGGCGTGTGCTGCTGACGCCCAACCCGCGCTGGATCACCCGGCACCCGGCCTTTTGGTGGGACGGCGCGCTCACTCACACCCCCGACGTCGAAGCCATCCACGTCGAACAGGCGTGGTCGCTGTGGAGCGACGGGGCACTGGTGCGCGGCCACTGGGCAACACCCGCCGACCCCGCGCACGGTCCGAGGGAAGCCGCGCCCACACCGACCACCCTGGCGACGCAGCACCAACGCCGCGGCCAGGAACGTCGCGGCGTCGAGAGCGAACGTCCTCAGGGGGTGCGGTGAGTAGGTCATGGGAAGGGGATGAGTACGCCGATGGCGGTTCCGATGATCAAAACTACTGTCAGCAATGCGAGGAGTCCGCCCGGGGAAAATGACAGCCGAGTGGCTTGGGGGGTGAGCGAGAACGTGTCATTGACGGCGCCGCCGTCGTGTGCCGGTTGCGACGGGGAGGTGCTCTCAGGGGGCAACTCCCGGGGGACGGGGGTGTCGACGTGGGCGGCGTTGACGAGGTGATCGGCGAGGCGTAGATAGTGCTCGACCAGGGTGTTGGTGGCACCGGGCGGTCCGGGGAGCAGCGCTTATAGCAGCAGGGTGAGTCCGGCGGTGTCCCTGGGGATGCGGTCGCCCTTGAGCCAGACGCCTACGGTGCTCTTGCTGACCGCGCGGCCAGGGTCGAGTTCCCGCATGCGCTTTTCGCAGTCGCGGAGACTGAGCCCTTGCTTTCGTGCCTTGTCGCGTAGTGATCGGATGAAGTCCGCTTCGGTGGTGATGGTGTGGAGACTTTCCAGACGCAGCATCGCCTTTCGGGCTATCTGGGCTCGCTCGTGAGGTTCCGGGAGGATCGCCTCGAGCAGTCGCTGTTCATGTGCCCGCTCGTGCAGACGTCTGCATTGGTGTATCTCGGAGCTCGTGGCCTCGGCGGTCCGGAGGATGGTCTCGTAGACGCTCCACGCCAGCACCCGCTCGGACGTCATGTCGGAGGCCGCGGCGATCAGGCCTGCGGTGAGCGTGACGGTGGTCTCGCCGTTGTGGGACGCGGAGTCGATGCAGGCCAAGGCCATCTTCTTCTCGCCCGCGCGTTGGCATGCCAGCTGCACTCGCTGGTGTAGGGCCTGTCGGGGCTCGAGCATCGCGGCCGGTCTGCGGACCACGCGCGCAAGTGCATCCTTCGCTTCGGTGTGGGGTATTGCAGGGTGCGTGGGGTTCATCGACTAGGCCCAATGCCGGTCGGTTAGGTGGTTTCGGCTGGTCGGCGGCGGTGTCGGGTCTTGCTGGGCGGGGTGAGGGTGATGTTCGAGTGAGGTGGTCGGCTGTTTCGGAGTTGTTGTCGGTGTCGTGCGCGTTTGACCGGGAAGTTGCTCATTTTCCGTTTGATCACCCGCGGGTAGCTCCGGTG
>NZ_PTIX01000032.1 GCF_002934265.1 Actinokineospora auranticolor | reverse complement strand
CACCGGAGCTACCCGCGGGTGATCAAACGGAAAATGAGCAACTTCCCGGTCAAACGCGCACGACACCGACAACAACTCCGAAACAGCCGACCACCTCACTCGAACATCACCCTCACCCCGCCCAGCACGACCCGACACCGCCGCCGACCAGCCGAAACCACCTAACCGACCGGCATTGGGGCTAGCCGACCACACCCCGCGCCGGTCGGCTCTCGCTCGCGCCGATCACGCCCCGCGCCGGTCGGCTCTCGCTCGCGCCGATCACGCCCCGCGCCGGTCGGCTCTCGCTCGCGCCGATCACGCCTCGCGCCGGTCGAGTCTCGCTCCCGCCGATCACGCCCCGCGCCGGTCGGCTCTCGCTCGCGCCGATCACGCCTCGCGCCGGTCGAGTCTCGCTCCCGCCGATCACGCCCCGCGCCGGTCGAGTCTCGCTCCCGCCGAACACACCCCGCGCCAGTCGGCTCTCGCCCGCGCCGAACATGCCTCGCGCCAGTTGGCTCTCGCCCGCGCCGACGGCTGGCGGTGCCCCTTCCCTCGGCGGGCCGTGCGTGCACGCCCCGCGCAGGTCCATGTGGGACTGGTGGCTCGTCGCGGCTCAACTCGCGCCAAACCACTCGCCGGCGGTTACCCGCCCCGATCACAGCTGGCGGAGACCAGGGGAGGCCGAGTGGTGCGGAGACGCCTCGATGTTTGTGCCTGCGGCTGTCCACGCGGGGGGACAACGCCATGCCCCCGGCCGCTTCCGGACCGAGGTCGGCAGGCCGGTCGTCGGCGGGCCTCCGGGCGAGGGCGAACCATCCAGGATTCCGCACTGCGCGGGACTCCGGGCGCATGTGCCGGGTTCCGGCTGGCCGCCGGCTCGCCTTGCGGCTGCCGGAGGTAGGGGAGGCCGGGGAGCGCGGGTTGGTGAGAGGGAGCGGTGAGCTCGTGCGGGCGCCTTGGGACGAGTACTTCAGGCGGGTGGTGGGGAGTGGGTGGTTGGGAGTGGGGTGGAGCGGGTGGGGCTGTCCTTTCCTTGTGGGCGTTGGAGGGCACTTGTCGCTTGGGCGCACTGCATATATCAAGCAACGAAATCGAACACCTGTTTGGTTCCCGGATTGGGTCGCTGGATGCGGTGAATCAGCGGGGCGCCGGTCGGGTGACTGTCCATTGCAGAGAGTCGGGTGTGGAGGGTGTGAGGCTCGATCGGGTTAGGCGGCGTGGGGGAGATGGGTGGCCGGGGCCAGGTCTTCCGGGGTGGTGATGATCAGGTTGTGGTTGAGCGGGTCCGGGTCCGCGCAGGCCGGGTCCGTGCACTCCGCGAGCCAGGTCAGCAGGGTTCCGTGGCAGTGTGCCAGTTCGGCCGAGCAGTCGGGGCAGGTCACGGGTGGCTCCGGGGTGCGGAATCGGCTGCGGGCGGAGGTGGTGGGCGGAGTGGGAACGGAAGCGGCGTGGGTGGGGGTGGTGCGTGGGTCAGGAGGCGCGCCGGGGGCGGATGGCGGCGGCTACGGCTGCCTCCAGGTCGGGGCGGGACATCTTGGAGCGGCCCTTGATGTCCAGTTCCCTCGCCCTCCGGTCGAGATCCGCCTTGCTCAGGCTACCCAAATCCTCCGCCTGCTCTTCGGAACCCGGGTCCGCGCGGCGTTTCCGCCTGCTCTCCACGCTCTTGCTCAACGCCTCGAACAGGTCCACGACCTTGGTCGGGCGGCTGGGTTCCTCGCCCGCCACCACTTCGCGGCCCTGTTTCTTGTCTTCGATCAGCTGCTCCACCCGTTGGGTGTAGGTGTCGTGGTAGTCGTGGGGGTTCCAGTCGTCGGCCATGGACTCGATGAGGTTGACCGCCATGTCGAGTTCCTTGCCGCGGGCCGGGGTGATCTCGGGCAGCGACTTCAGTTCCTTCGCCGGGTCGCGGATGTCCTCGATGAACAGCATCGTGGTCAGCACCAGCAGGTCGTCGTCGCCCGCGCGGACCGCCGTCAGGTATTCCTTGCCGCGCATGACGAACGTGGCGATGCCCGCCCGGTTGGTCTTGCGCATCGCCTGCAGCAGCAGGCCGTACGCCTTGCCGTATTCCTCTTTCGACGGTGCCAGCCAGTACGTCTTCTGGAAGTGCACCGGGTCGATCTCGTCCAGTCCCACGAACGAGGTGATGTCGATCGTGCGCGAGCGGCCGGGGGCGATCTGGTCCAGCTCCTCCGGTTCGATGATCACGTACTCGCCGCCGCCGATCTCGGCGCCCTTGACGATGTCGGAGTACGCCACCTCGGCTCCGGTGCGCTCGTTGACGCGCTTGTAGCGGATGCGGTCCGAGGTGCCCCGCTCGAACTGGCGGAAGCTGATGGTGTGGTCCTCGGTCGCCCCGAACATGTCCACCGGCACCGTGACCAGACCGAAGTTGATCGCGCCGTGCCAAACCGGTCGTGCCACCGCGGCCTCCCGAACCCCTGCGAAACCCTCGTCGGGCCCCAGTGTGGCCCATCGATCGGGCAGAAGTCCTGTTCAGCGCTCGTCGGTCACCAGTCCGGCACGCAGTGTTTCCAGCGTGCGCGCCAGCAGCCGGGAGACGTGCATCTGGGAGACGCCGATCTTCTCCGCGATCTGGGTCTGGGTCATGTTCTTGAAGAACCGCAGCATCAGGATCCGGCGTTCGCGCTCGGGCAGGCGCTCGATCAGGGGGCGCAGCGACTCGTAGTCCTCGATGCCGCCGAGCGCCGCGTCATCCTCGCCGAGGGTGTCGGCCAGCGGGTCGGAGTCGGGGTCGCCCGCGGACAGCGCCTCGTCCAGCGACACCGACTGGTACACCTGACCGGCCTCCAGGCCCTCGTACACCTCTTCGCGGCTCATCCCCAGGTGCGCGGCGATCTCGCTCGGCGTCGGCGCCCGCCCCAGCCGCTGCGACAGCTCGTTGCCCGCCGCGCTGATGGTCAGGTGCAGCTCCTTGAGCCGCCGCGGCACCCGCACCGACCAGGCCGTGTCGCGGAAGTACCGGCGCACCTCGCCCATGATCGTGGGCACGGCGAAGGACAGGAAGTCGATGCCCCGGCCCGGGTCGAACCGGTCCACCGCGTTGATCAGCCCCACGGTGGCGACCTGGGTGAGGTCGTCGCGGCCGACGCCGCGGTGGGCGAAGCGCAGCGCGATGTGCTCGGCCAGCGGGAGGTGGCCGGTGACGAGGTCGTCCCGCACGGAGTCCCGCCGCGCGTCGCCGTCGGCCAGGTCGGCCAGTTCGGCGAACAGCGGGGCCAGGTGGCTGTACTCGTGCTCGGGACCCGTGGATGAGGCCGCGCTCACCCGGCACCCGCCGTCCGGGTCAGGACCAGGGTTATCCGCACGACCGGTCTGCCGCGCGGGTCCGGTCTGACCGCGAAGCTGACCTGGTCGACCAGCGCGTCGAGGATCTGCCAGCCGAAGGTGCCGGTGTCCGGGCCCGCGTCGTCGACGGCCACGACCGAGGCGTCCACCGTCATCGCCGCCGCGGACCGGCGGAACGTCAGCTCGACCGGCTCACCGGGGGCCGCCAGCCGGATCAGCGTGGAGCACACCTCGTCCACGGCCAGCGTCAGGTCCGAGATGGTGTCCAGGTCGGCGTCCAGCATCGCCGCGGTGGAGCGCGCGACCGACCGCGCCACCGTGAGGTTCGCCTGGTCGGCGCCCAGCCGCAGCTCCACCCGCGCGGCCGACGGCACCGCGGGCGGCACCGGCCCCAGCCGCAGCTCGCCGCCGACGTCGCCGGTCATCGCGGTACCCCGGCACGCGCCCGCGCGCCCGCGCGGACGGCGCAGGTGGGCGCGGAGGAAGCGGGGGGCGGTACGGCGGTCATGTCGAGCACGTACCCCGAATCCCGCCGGGGGACACGTGCGCGTTCGAGTGCCGCTCACTTCTCGCCCCCTCCGCGTGAGCTCAGGCCCGCTGCCCGTCCGCGATCGGGCCGAGCACGTCGTACGGCGGCACCCAGCCCTGCTCCACCAGCACCCGGTACAGGTCGCGCAGCGCCAGGTCCAGCTCCGGTGTGCCCGGCGTCACCGCGGACAGTGCGCGCACCGCGTCCAGCAGCGCGGCGTCGAACGCACCGGGACCGGCGTCCGGGTCGCCGTCCGGTGCGTCCTGGCCCGTGCGGCGCCGCAGGTAGGCGTCCATCGGCTCCACCGCCGGTTCGGCGAACATGTCCACCACCAGCCGCGCCACCCGGTGCAGCTTGGTGTTGTACTGCTGGGACAGCCGCACGAGCGCGTCGAAGGCCTCCTTCGGCGAACACCGGCGCAGCACCACCAGCACGCCCATCGCCTGCTCGATCGTCGCGCGGGTGCGCAGCGCGCGCCGCAGACCGTCCAACTCGGACTGCAGCTCGGCGACCCGCGTGGTCGGGTCCGGGCTCACCGGCTCCCTCCGGCCACCGGTGGTCTTCGCACCGCGCTGCCCATGGCGGTTTTCCTCCAGATCCGCGTCCCTGTGCCTGTGTCAAAAGACCCCCGGCTCGTGCCGAACGGGGGCTCGCGATGGCGAGGGGACGCGTCGAAGGCGACCGACCCCGGGGAACCCGGCGGATCGGGCAGCACACAGCCCCTCGCTTCCCGCGAGTGCCGGGAGCCGGTGCCGCGGGGCACCGGTCCGGCGTGCTGCGGCTGCTTGCTCAACCGCTACCGGAGCACTCTAAAGATCACGTCGAACGGGGCACAAGGCAGGGTCGCCGCGCCCACCCGGCGAGTGCCACGCGCTCCCCCTACCGTGGGGCGGGCAAGCCGCACCACAAGGTGACACGGAAAGGAGCCAGACATGCTGGCGGTGACAGAGGCGGCGGCCGAGGCGATCGGCGCGCTCACGGCGCAGGACGGGATCTCCCCGACCGGTGGACTGCGGTTCACCCTGGTCACCCCCGAGGTGGACGGCGCGCCGCTGGCGGTGGCGCTGGCCCCCGAACCCGCCGCGGGTGACCAGGTGGTCACCGCGGACGCGGGCGCCCAGGTGTTCCTGGAGCCCGGCGCGGCGGAGCTGTTGTCGGACAAAGTGCTCGACGTGCGCGCCGACGAGCACGGCCAGGTCAACTTCGCGGTCCTGGAACAGGACGTCCCGCGCGGTTGAGCGGGACCCGCCGCGGGTGATCCCGGTGTGATTCGCGCGACCGGGTGATTGAAACCACCTGACGTGGGTAGCCCGGACCGGGGCGAACCGACCGGGAGGCGGAGGCGGACGTGGTGGCAGTCGGCAGGATCGCGAACACGGGCACGACCACCGGTTTGGTGACTCCGAGGGGGTCCACTCGCGTGCCCGCGCCGTTGTGGCGCGGTTTGGACCACGGGCCCGCGCTGGTGGTGCTGGTGCCCTCGGCGAGCAGACCGCGTGAGCTGCCCGCGGCGTGGCAGCCGGTGGCCCAGCGGTTCCAGATCGCGTGGTGCGCGGTGCCCACCGCGGACCCGGAGGCCCGGCTCGACCGCGTCGAGGACGTGCTGGAGACCCTGGCCGACCGCAACACTCGCACCCAGGTCGTGGCGCACACCGCGCTGACCGCGGTGGCCTGCCGCGTGGTGGCGGAGTTCCCCGGCATCGTGCGCGGACTGGTCCTGGTCGGCTCGGGCCGCGAGCCCGGGCCGACCGGCGTCCGCGTGCGCCGGGTACCGGCCGCCGACCCCGGTGACCTGAGCTCACCCGCGCTGGTGCGGGAGATCCACGCGGCGGTGGAACGCGCCGACGCGGCGGCCGGGGCCAGGTTGCGGTTAGCGGGCGTCGCGGTGCCGGGCCCGACCGGCGAGATCGCGCTGGGGCGCGTCCGGCTCGACCTCGCCAGGGGCTGACGCCCCGGCCGTGACCCGGCTCTCCCCGCGGCTCGGCTCTCCCGTCCGCCCCCGCCGGACGAGGCGAATATCGTGGGGGCATGAGCACACACTTCGACGTCGTGGTCCTCGGCGCGGGACCGGGCGGGTACGTCGCGGCGATCCGGGCGACCCAGCTCGGTCTCAAGACCGCGATCATCGAGGAGCGCTACTGGGGCGGTGTCTGCCTCAACGTGGGCTGCATCCCGTCCAAGGCCCTCCTGCGCAACGCCGAGCTGGCGCACATCCTCCAGCACGAGACCAAGACGTTCGGCATCCAGGTCGACGGCTCGATCAGCCTCGACTACGGCGCCGCGTTCAGCCGCTCCCGCACCGTCGCCGACGGCCGCGTCAAGGGCGTGCACTACCTGATGAAGAAGAACTCCATCACCCAGTACCACGGGTGGGGGAAGTTCACCGACGCCAACATGATCGAGGTCGCCGGTACCGACGGCGGCACCGAGACCATCACCTTCGGCAACGCGATCATCGCCGCCGGTGCCACCACCCGGCTGCTGCCCGGCACGGAGCTGTCCGAGCGCGTGGTGACCTACGAGGAGCAGATCCTCTCCGACACCCTCCCCGAGAGCATCGTCATCGCGGGCGCGGGCGCCATCGGCGTGGAGTTCGCCTACGTCCTGCACAACTACGGCGTCAAGGTCACCATCGTCGAGTTCCTCGACCGCATGGTGCCGCTGGAGGACGAGGAGGTGTCCAAGGAACTGCTGCGCCGCTACAAGAAGCTCGGCATCGATGTCCGCGTGGGCACCCGGGTGGAGTCCATCGACGACTCCGGCGCCAAGGTCAAGGTGACCGTGTCCAAGGGCGGCGCGCAGGACGTCATCGAGGCCGACAAGGTGCTGCAGGCCATCGGTTTCGTGCCGCGCGTGGAGGGCTACGGGCTGGAGAACACCGGTGTGCGGCTGACCGACCGCCGCGCCATCGACATCGACGGCTTCTGCCGCACCTCGGTGGACCACATCTACGCCATCGGCGACGTCACCGCGAAGCTCATGCTCGCGCACGCTGCCGAGGCCATGGGCGTGATCGCGGCGGAGACCATCGCCGGCGCGGAGACCCAGGAACTGGACTACGCGATGATCCCGCGCGCGACCTACTGCCAGCCGCAGGTCGCCAGCTTCGGCTACACCGAGGCGCAGGCCCGCGAGCAGGGCTACGACGTGCAGGTCGCCAAGTTCCCGTTCACCGCCAACGCCAAGGCGCACGGCATCGGCGACCCGGGCGGGTTCGTCAAGCTGATCAGCGACAAGAAGTACGGCGAGCTGATCGGTGGCCACCTGATCGGACCGGACGTCACGGAGCTGCTGCCGGAGCTGACCCTGGCGCAGAAGTGGGACCTGACCGTGCACGAGCTCGCCCGCAACGTGCACGCGCACCCGACGCTCGGCGAGGCGCTGCAGGAGGCGATCCACGGCCTGGCCGGCCACATGATCAACATGTGAGCACACCGCCGCCCGCGGCGCCCGCCGCGGGCGGCGGATTCCACCCTGGTGAGGGAAAAGCCGTACCTGTCCGGATGCGACAGCGCGCGATCGCCGGAGGGCGTGTGGCGCGCGGGGTTACGGTGGCCGAACGGCTCCGTCCCAGGGAAGGTTCACCCATGAGTGAGACCCGTTTCCGTCGTCAGGCCCGTCGCGCGGCGGTCGCCCTAGTGGCCGCGGCCGCCGCCTCGACCGTGGGCGCGCCGGGTGCGGTCGCGTCGCCCCTAGCGCGCTCCGTGGGCGTCGGCTTCAGCGCGGTGGCGTCCGCGGTGAACGCGAACCGCGTCCTCACGATCACCGTCACGACCGACGGGATCATCCTGCCCTGGTCGTTCAGCTTCACCCTGCCCACCGGGATCACCCGCAACGGCGCGCCCACCGACAACTGCGTGAACGGCACCATCGGCCCGCCCGTCCGCTCGGCGCGCGGCGCCGCGTCCCCCGACACCTGGTACCTCAGCGGGAACCCGATGCCGACGGAGTTCGTCTGCACGTTCACCTTCTCCGTGACCTCGGCGACGGAGGCGATCTACCAGTCGTGCCCGGGGGCCATCACCGGTCTGAGCGGGCTCTCCGGGCCGGGGTCGTGCGCCACGATCCGGTTCGAGGCACCGCACCCGCACCGCGGCGCCGTCGCCCGTTGATCTCCCCTGTCGCGGCGAGTCCGCCCGCCTGTCCTGGATGGACGGTCGACGCCGGGGGACCGGCTTGTCCCGAGTGCTCGATGCCCACCAGGGGAGGGGTTCCCATGCGCACCACCGCCGTCCGCCGCCTGCGCCGCGCCACCGTGCTGGCCGCCGCGGTCGCCTCGCTCTCGTCCGCCGTCGTCGTGCCCGCCGCCGCCAGCGCCGTCCCGAACCTGGCGGTCACCTACGAGGTCACGGCCTCGGCGGTCGGCAAGGCGCGCAACCTGGTCTTCGTCATCACCAACCCGTACAACGTCGCGGCGAGCTGGAAGTTCAACCTGCCGCTGCCGACGGGGCTCGATTTCGCGGGGGTCTTCACCTTCAGCGAGAACTGCATGTCCGCCAACGCGGCCGACGAACCCCCGCTGTTCATCCCGCCCCGCTCCGGCGTGGACGTCCCGACCGTCTACGTGGAGGGCAGCAGCTACGTCGGCGAGGCGATCTGCGTGGTCAGCGTCCCCGTCACGGCCGTCGCGGAAGGGACGTACAGCACCTGCTCCGCCAACGTGCAGGGCCTGACCAACCTCACCGCGAACTTCCTCTGCCAGACGATCCGGTTCGAGGCACAACACCCGCACTTCGCCGCCGAGTGACCCGCTGAAAGGAACCCCATGCGCGCCAAGCCCGCCCGCGCACTGGCCGCCGCCGCGGCCGTGTGCGCCGCTTCGGTGACCGTCGCCCAGCCCGCCACCGCGCTCCCCGGCACGGCGCTCGTGGCCGTCTACCCGGTCACGAAATCGGCGGTCAACACGACGCGGAACCTGCTGTTCACCATCTACAACCCCGGGGGCATGGTCCAGGGCCTCTCCTTCAACTACCCGCTGCCCGCCGGGCTCGCGTTCGCCGGGCCGCTCACCGAGTCGTGCGCCGCGATCGCGGTGGACGACGAGCCGATCCAGACCCGGAACGCGGTGCCTGCACCACGCGGGCCCCTGCCCACGGCGACCGTGTACGTCGCGGGCAACACCATCATCGGTGAGTTCTCGTGCACGGTCACCGTCCCGGTCACCTCCGCGACCGAGGCGCACTACGCGACCTGTGCCGCCGGTCTCCAGGGGCTCTCCGGCATCAGCACCTCGTTCACCTGCACGCACATCTGGTTCGAGGACCGCCACCCGCACTTCGCCGCCGAGTGACCCGCTGAAAGGAACCCCATGCGCGCCAAGCCCGCCCGCGCACTGGCCACCGCCGCGGTCGTGTGCGCCGCTTCGGTGACCGTCGCCCAGCCCGCCACCGCGGGCCCGACCCCCGGCGTCGCCGTCACCGCCGTCTACCCGATCACGAAGTCGGCGGTCAACGTGGCGCGGAACCTGGTGTTCTCCATCTACAACAACAGCGGGGTCCAGGGCATCTCCTTCAACTACCCGCTCCCCGCGGGGCTCACCTTCGCCGGGCCGCTCACCGAGACCTGCGCCTCGATCGCGGTGGACGACGAGCCGATCGTCACCCGGAACGCGGTACCGGCGCAGCGCGGGCCGCTGCCCACCGCGACCGTGTACGTCGCGGGCAACACGGTCATCGGAGAACCGGGGTGCACGATCACCGTGCCGGTCACCTCCGCGACCGAGGCGCACTACGCGACCTGCGCCGCCGGTCTCCAAGGGCTCAGCGGCATCACGACGTCGTTCACCTGCACGCACATCTGGTTCGAGGACCGCCACCCGCACTTCGCCGCCGAGTGACCCCGCCGAAAGGAACCCCATGCGCGCCAAGCCCGCCCGCGCACTGGCCGCCGCGGTCGTGTGCGCCGCCTCCGTGACCGCCGCCCAGCCCGCCACCGCGTTGCCCACCACGACGCTCACGGCCGCCTACTCCGTCACGAAGTCGGCGGTCAACGCGTCGCGGAACCTGGTGTTCACCATCTACAACGGCGGCATGGTGCAGAACTACGCCGTCAACCACCCCTTGCCCGTCGGGCTCGCGTTCGCCGGGGCGTTCACCAAGACGTGCATGTCGGGGATCGTGGACGACCAGCCCATCGAGGGCCGGAGCGCCGTACCGGCGCAGCGCGGGCCCCTGCCCACGGCGACCGTCTACGTCGAGGGCAACACCGTGATCGGTGAGCCGACGTGCACGATCACCGTGCCGGTCACTTCCGCGACCGAGGCGCACTACGCGTCCTGCACCGCGGACATCCAGGGGCGCAGCGGTATCACGACGTCGTTCTCCTGCACGCACATCTGGTTCGAGGTCCGCCACCCGCACCGGGTCGCCGAGGCGGTGTAGGTCACCGACAGCAGGGAGTCCCATGCGCACCACCCCCGCCCTCCGCGCCGCCGTGCTGAGCGCGGTGCTCGTCGCCGGTGCCGTCACCACGGCCGAACCCGCGGTGGCCGCGGTGAACCCGACGATGTCCGCCGCCTACAGCGTCAGCGCCTCGGCGGTGAACACCCGCCGATCGATCGTCTTCACGATCACCAACACGAACCCGCAGAACACCAGGTTCTACGACTGGTCGTGGAGCCTCCCATCCGGGCTCAGCCTCGCGCTCAACCAGGTGCCGCTCAGCTGGACCTGCCTGTCGATGACGGCCGACGACGAGCCGATCGAGAGCGGGCGGACCGCGCTGCCCACCGAGACGATCTACGTGGAGGGCAACACGGTCATCGGTGAGGCGTCGTGCACGCTGACCGTGCCGATCACCTCGTCGGTGGAGGGCTTCTACTCCACCTGCGGACCGGACATCACCGGTCTGACCGCGCTCACGTTCACCGCCTGCGGCTTCATCCGCTACGAAGACCGCCACCCGCACCGGGCCGCCACACCCCGGTAGCGCCCCCGGTGATCGTTAAACCGGGGGCGCCGCTTTTCCCCTGGTGCGGTGAAATCCCGGCCCGCCCGGGATGGACGCCCGACCCCGTGGACACCCTCCGCCCAGAGGCGCCCCGCAGTGCGGCGCCGCAGCCGAGGGAGGTCCCATGCGCGCGTTCCCGACCCGCCGCCCGCTCCGCGTCGCCGCCGCAGCGGTCGCCGCGAGCGCGGCCACCGCGCTGGCCGTCGCGAACGCCCCGGAGGCGTCGGCGGGTGCTGGGCTGACCCTGGAGCTCGGGTACAGCGACCGGGCCGCCGCGGTGGGCACGACCCGGGCCGTGGTGTTCACCGTGCACAACACCAACCCGCCCGACGCCCTGCCCTTCTACTGGGAGTACACCGTGCCCAACGGCCTCAGCCGGCCGCTGCCGCCGAGCACCGACTGCCTGTCGGGGACGGTGGACGACGTGCCGCCGGAGACCGACCCGGGCGGCGTCCCGGGCGGCGGCGGTATCCCGGGTGGGGACCCGCGCTCCGGCGCGACGGCGGACACGCTCTACTTCTACGGCGAGACCAGCGGTGGCCAGGTGTCGTGCACCTTCACCGTCCCGATCACCTCGGCGGTGGAGACGGCCTACTCGGTCTGCCCGCAGGACCTGGTCAACGTCGACGGGGTGACCATCGGATCGTGCGCGTTCATCAGCTTCGAGGCCCAGCACCCGCACCGGGCAGCGGGTTGAGCGGGCGCTTTCGCCCGGTGCGGTGGTTTCCCTGTCCTGAGTGGACTGCCCAGGCCCACCACCGAATGCCAGGCGGCACGGTGTCGACCACGCCGCCCGCCGTCCGGGGCCGCGGCGGGCGGCACCGACACCCTCTACTTCTCCGGGACGACCGGCGTGAGCCAGCAGCAGTGCACGCACACCATCCCGATCACCGCGGCGGTGGAGACGGTCTACACCCTCTGCGCGCAGAACCTGACCGGTCTCTCCAGGGTGAGCATGTCCGCGTGCGCGACCACCCGGTTCGAGGCCCAGCACCCGCACCGGGCGGACTAGCCCTCGGCGCGCTCGCGGGCGTCGTAGGCCAGGTCCGCGTAGTCCGGGGCGGGCTCGGTCTCCTTGAGCGTGACCATGTCCTCGGGACGCACACGCGCGGGGAGGTCGCCGAAGCGAACATGCCGCAGAAAGGCGAACTCTTCGTCCGTGAACGACTCTGCCATGGCGCCATTGTGCACGGTGATGAGTCCCGCTCACCAGCGTCCGGTTGAGAGCGCTCCTGGATGGAGTAACACGATGGTGTGATGGTCGAGAGAAATTTGCCGGTTACCAGCGCGTTCTGTTGACATCGGACAGTAGTCGAGTGAACACGCTCGGCTGATCGGCTAGCTGTGGACGTACTCAAGCAACACCTGCTGACCTGCGGCGATATCCCCCGTGGTCCGTGTTCCACGGGCCAGTTCGGACAACGGAGGAGATCCGTCATGCGCAGCATCTCCCGACGCTGGATGACCATCCCCGCAGCGGTCGCGTTGGCCGCCGGGGCCGCGGTGAGCGTGGCGCAGCCCGCCGCCGCGGTGACCTACACCTTCAACGCCCACGCCAACGCCGTGCAGACCACCGGCCTGCTCGGCGTGACCGTCGCGGGCTCGGACTACGTGGGCGCCACCCCGGGCTCCGACAGCACGAGCGTCACCACGCCCTCGCTGCCCGTCGTGGGTTCGGTGGGCTCCGCGAGCAGCCTCGCCGAGGGCACCCGGGTGGGCGCGCTGGACACCGCCCACGCCGAGGTCTCGCTGACCGACGTCGACCTGCTCAGCCTCCCGCTGGTCGGGACGGTGATCAGCGTCGACTCCATCGAGTCGACGGTGACGACCGAGGAGGTCTCGGACGGCGTCCGCGACTCCTCGGGTGGCGCCCAGATCGAGGGTCTGACCATCCTCGGCAACGCGATCCCGGACCCGAACGTGTCCCAGGACGTCTCCCTCGGCGGGCTGGGCACGGTCCACGTCAACTACGTCGACGACAACGGCAGCAGCATCACCGTGCACGCCCTCTGGATCGAGACCACCATCGGCCCGGACATCTACGTCGGCACCGCGGCCACGTCACTGACCTGACCGGGACCGGCAGCGGTTCGCCCCCGGATCACAAGCCTGGGTGATCCGGTCCGCGCCGCCGGATGAGAACGGCCCCGCGAGCGCCATTGCTCGCGGGGCCGTTGTCCGTGGGGGCACCAGCCCGGTGTTACAGCGCCTCAGACCAGGGGGCGGTCGGTCGGCTCGATGGGGCGGGGCAGGAAGGTCCGCTGGGTCAGGTAGGCGTCCACCCCGGCCGCCGCGGAGCGGCCCTCGGCGATGGCCCACACGATCAGCGACTGGCCGCGGCCCATGTCGCCCGCGGTGAACACGCCCTCGACCGAGGTCTGGAAGTCCCGGCCGCGCGCGACGTTGCCGCGTTCGTCGAGGTCGACGCCCAGGTCGGACAGCAGCGCGCCCTTCTCGGGGCCGACGAAGCCCATGGCCAGGGTGACGATGTCCGCCGGGATCTCCCGCTCGCTGCCCTCGACCGTGGTGAACCGGCCGTCCACCACGGCGACCTCGGCCAGCCGGAGCGCGCGCAGGTTCCCGTCGCCGTCGCCGACGAACTCCGTCGTGGACACCGAGTAGACCCGCTCGCCGCCCTCCTCGTGCGCGGAGGTGACGCGGTAGAGCAGCGGGTAGGTCGGCCACGGGTGCGCCTCGGCGCGGCTCTCCGGCGGCTTCGGCATGATCTCCAGCTGGGTCACCGACGCCGCGCCCTGCCGGTGCGCGGTGCCGACGCAGTCCGCGCCGGTGTCGCCGCCGCCGATGACGACGACGTGCTTGCCCTCGGCGTGGATGGGGGAGCGGTCCAGCTGACCGGCCGCCACCTTGTTCGCGGGCGGCAGGTACTCCATCGCCTGGTACACGCCCTTGAGGTCACGACCGGGGATGGGCAGGTCGCGCCACGCCGTGGCGCCGCCCGCGAGCACGACCGCGTCGAACTCCTCGCGCAGCTGGGCGGCGGTGATGTCCTCGCCGACGTTGACCCGGGTGCGGAACTCGGTGCCCTCCGCGCGCATCTGGTCGAGCCGCCGGTCCAGGCGCGACTTCTCCATCTTGAACTCGGGGATGCCGTAGCGCAGCAGCCCGCCGATGGCGTCGGCCCGCTCGAACACGACCACGTCGTGGCCCGCGCGGGTCAGCTGCTGCGCCGCGGCCAGCCCGGCGGGGCCGGAACCGACGACGGCGACCTTCTTGCCGGTCTTGGTCGTCGGGACCTGCGGGGCGATCCAGCCCTCGTCCCAGGCCCGGTCGACGATCGAGATCTCCACCCGCTTGATCGACACCGGGTCGTCGTTGATGCCCAGCACGCACGCGGACTCGCACGGCGCGGGGCACAGCGTGCCGGTGAACTCGGGGAAGTTGTTGGTCGCGTGCAGCCGCTCGGCCGCCCGCCGCCAGTCGTCGCGCCACACCAGCGTGTTCCACTCCGGCACCAGGTTGCCCAGCGGGCAACCCTGGTGGCAGAAGGGAATCCCGCAGTCCATGCAGCGGCCTGCCTGCTTCTGCACGCGCTCGTTGCCGAACTCGTCGTAGACCTCGCGCCAGTCCTTCAGCCGCAGGAAGACCGGGCGGTGCTGGGCGTTCTCGCGCTTGGTGGTCAGAAAGCCCTTGGGGTCAGCCATGTGCGGCCTCCATGATCGCCTGGTCGATGTCGCGGCCCTCGGCCTCGGCGGCGGCCCGCGCGGCGAGCACCCGCTTGTAGTCGGTGGGCATGACCTTGGTGAAGCGGGAGACCTCGTTGTCCCAGTCGGCCAGCAGCGCCGAACCGACCGCGGAGCCGGTCTCGGCGACGTGCTTGGCCACGACCCCGCGCAGGAAGTCGTTGTCCTCGGCGGTGAGCTGGTCCAGGTCGACCATCTCGGGGTTGACCCGCGCCGGGTTCAGGTCCAGCACGTAGGCGATGCCGCCGGACATGCCCGCCGCGAAGTTGCGCCCGGTCGGGCCGAGCACCACGACGCGGCCACCGGTCATGTACTCGCAGCCGTGGTCGCCGACGCCCTCGACGACGGCCAGCGCGCCGGAGTTGCGCACGCAGAACCGCTCGCCGACCTTGCCGCGCAGGAACACCTCGCCGGAGGTGGCGCCGTAGGCGATGACGTTGCCCGCGACGACGTGCTGCTCGGCGGCGAACTGCGCGTCCGGGTGCGGGCGCACGGTGATCCGCCCGCCGGACAGGCCCTTGGCCACGTAGTCGTTGCCGTCGCCGACCAGCCGCAGGGTGATCCCGCGCGGCAGGAACGCGCCGAACGACTGGCCCGCGGTGCCGGTGAAGGTCACGTCGATGGTGTCGTCGGGCAGGCCCTCACCGCCCCACCGCTTGGTGACCTCGGAGCCGAGCATGGTGCCCACGGTCCGGTTGACGTTGCGCACGGGCAGTTCCAGCGTGACCTTGTCACCGGAGTTGAGCGCGCCCTCGGCCAGCTGGATGAGCGTGTTGTCCAGCGCCCGCTCCAGGCCGTGGTCCTGGGTGACCGACTGGTGCCGGGTCGCCCGCGGCTCCAGCTCCGGCACGAAGAAGATCGGCGACAGGTCCAGCCCGGCGGCCTTCCAGTGGTCGACCGCCGCGCGGGTGTCGAGCACCTCGGCGTGCCCGACGGCCTCCTTGAGCGACCGGAAACCCAGCGCCGCCAGGTACTCGCGGACCTCCTGGGCGATGAACTCGAAGAAGTTCACCACGTACTCGGCCTTGCCGCTGAACTTCGCCCGCAGCACCGGGTTCTGCGTGGCCACGCCCACCGGGCAGGTGTCCAGGTGGCACACGCGCATCATCACGCAGCCCGACACCACCAGCGGCGCGGTCGCGAAACCGAACTCCTCGGCGCCCAGCAGCGCGGCCACGATGACGTCGCGGCCGGTCTTGAGCTGGCCGTCGGTCTGCACCACGATCCGGTCGCGCAGCCGGTTGGCCAGCAGCGTCTGCTGCGTCTCGGCCAGGCCCAGCTCCCACGGGCCGCCCGCGTGCTTGATCGACGACAGCGGCGACGCGCCGGTGCCGCCGTCGTGGCCCGAGATCAGCACGACGTCCGCGTGCGCCTTGGACACGCCCGCCGCGACCGTGCCGACACCGACCTCGGACACCAGCTTCACGTGGATGCGGGCCGCCGGGTTGGCGTTCTTGAGGTCGTGGATGAGCTGCGCGAGGTCCTCGATGGAGTAGATGTCGTGGTGCGGCGGCGGTGAGATCAGGCCGACCCCGGGCGTGGAGTGCCGGGTCCGGGCGATCCACGGGTACACCTTCGTACCCGGCAGCTGGCCGCCCTCGCCGGGCTTGGCGCCCTGGGCCATCTTGATCTGGATGTCGTCGGCGTTGACCAGGTACTCGCTGGTCACGCCGAAGCGACCCGAGGCCACCTGCTTGATCGCCGAGCGGCGCGACGGGTCGTAGAGCCGCTCCGGGTCCTCGCCGCCCTCACCGGTGTTGGACCGGCCGCCGATCATGTTCATGGCGATGGCCAGGGTCTCGTGCGCCTCCTGGGAGATCGACCCGTAGGAGATGGCGCCCGTGCCGAACCGCTTGACGATCTCGGAGACCGGCTCGACCTCCTCGACCGGCACCGGCGGGCGCAGGCCCTCCTTGAACGCGAACAGGCCGCGCAGCGTCTTGAGCGCCACCGACTGGTCGTCGACGAGCCGGGTGTAGTCCTTGAAGACCTCGTACTTCCCGGCCCGGGTGGAGTGCTGGAGCTTGAACACCGTCTGCGGGTTGAACAGGTGCGGCTCGCCCTCGCGCCGCCACTGGTAGTCGCCGCCCACGGCCAGCTCGCGGTGGTCGGCGTGCACGCCGTCTGCGGGGAACGCCACCACGTGCCGCTGCCGCACCTCCTCGGCCAGCACGTCGAAGCCGATGCCGCCCAGCCGCGAGGTGGTGCCGGTGAAGCAGGCGTCGACCACCTCGGTACCGAGGCCGAGCGCCTCGAAGATCTGCGCACCGTGGTAGGAGGCCACAGTGGACACACCCATCTTGGACATGGTCTTGCGCACGCCCTTGCCCAGCGCCCTGATCAGGTTGCGGGCGGCGGTGTGCGGGTCCACACCGGGGACGAGACCGCGCTCGGCCATGTCCTCGACCGTGGCCATCGCCAGGTACGGGTTGACCGCGGACGCGCCGTAGCCGATCAGCAGCGCCACGTGGTGCACCTCGCGCGCGTCGCCGGACTCGGCGATGAGGCTGACCTGGCTGCGGGTCTTCTCCCGCACCAGGTGCTGGTGCACCGCGCCGACGAGCAGCAGCGACGGGATGGGCGCCAGGTGCTCGTCCACGCCCCGGTCCGACAGCACGACGACCCGGGCGCCGTCGCGGATCGCGGCCGACACCTCGGCGCGGACCTCGTCGAGCTGCTCGCGCAGCGCGTCACCGCCGCCGCGCACGTCATAGCGGCCGTGGATCGTCACCGACGCGAACTCCGGCAGGTCGCCGTCGTCGTTCGCGTGCGCGATCCGGGCCAGCTCGTCGTTGTCCAGCACCGGGAACGGCAGCGTGATCCGGCGGCACGAACTCGCGTCGCCGACCAGCAGGTTCGGCTCCGCGCCCAGCTGGGTGCCCAGCGAGGTCACCAGCTCCTCGCGGATCGCGTCCAGCGGCGGGTTGGTCACCTGGGCGAACAGCTGGGAGAAGTAGTCGAACAGCGGGCGGCCCCGGCTCGACAGCGGCGCCAGCGGCGCGTCGTTGCCCATCGAGCCGATCGGCTCGGCGCCCGTGGCGGCCATCGGCCGCAGCAGCAGCGCCAGCTCCTCCTCGGTGTAGCCGAACGCCTGCTGGCGGCGCACGAGCGAGGCGTGCGTGGGCACCTCCCGCTCCCGCGCGGGCAGCGCGGCCAGCGGCAGCAGCCCCGCGGCCACCCACTCGCCGTACGGGTGCTCGGCGGCCAGCTGCCCCTTGATCTCCTCGTCGTCGATGATCCGGCCCTGCGCGGTGTCCACCAGGAACATCCGGCCCGGCTCCAGGCGGCCCTTGCGCACGATGGTGGTCGGGTCGATGTCGAGCACGCCGACCTCGCTGGCCAGCACGACCAGCCCGTCCTCGGTCACCCAGTAGCGGGCCGGGCGCAGGCCGTTGCGGTCGAGCACGGCGCCGATCTGGGTGCCGTCGGTGAACGACACCAGCGCGGGCCCGTCCCACGGCTCCATCAGCGTCGAGTGGAACTCGTAGAACGCCCGGCGGGCCGGGTCCATCTCGGTGTGGTTCTCCCACGCCTCGGGGATCATCATCAGCACCGCGTGCGGCAGGCTGCGGCCACCGAGGTGCAGCAGCTCCAGCACCTCGTCGAAGCTCGCCGAGTCGCTGGCGCCGCGGGTGATGACCGGGAAGACCCGCTTGAGGTCACCGGGGATCAGGTCGGTGCCCAGCATCGACTCGCGGGCGTCCATCCAGTTCCGGTTGCCGCGCAGCGTGTTGATCTCGCCGTTGTGCGCGACGTACCGGTACGGGTGCGCCAGCGGCCACGACGGGAAGGTGTTGGTGGAGAACCGGGAGTGCACCAGGCCGATCGAGCTGGTCACCCGCTCGTCGGACAGGTCGGGGAAGAAGGACTCGACCTGGGGCTCGGTCAGCATTCCCTTGTAGACGATCGTGCGCGACGACAGCGAGGCGAAGTACAGCCCGGCCGCGTCGTGCTCGGCGCGCTTGCGCACGCAGAACGCCAGGCGCTCCAGCGGGAGGCCGGACACGCCGTCGGCGGCGGCCAGGAACAGCTGCGCGAAGTGCGGCATCGTCGAGGCGGCGGTGGCGCCCGCGTGCTCGCGGCGCACCGGCAGCTCGCGCCACCCCAGCACGACGGCGCCCTCTTCGGCGGCGATGGCCTCGACGGTCGAGACGGCGTGGGCGCGCTCGGTCTCGTCAACCGGGAGGAACGCGGTGCCCACGGCGTAGGCGCCGGGCGCGGGCAGGGCGAAGTCGGTGACGGCGCGGAAGAACTCGTCCGGCACCTGGATCAGGATGCCCGCGCCGTCGCCGGTGTCCGGCTCGGCGCCGCGCGCGCCGCGGTGCTCCAGGTTGCGCAGGGCGACGAGGGCTTTGGCGACGATGCCGTGGTCGCGCCGACCGGCCAGGTCGGCGACGAAGGCGACCCCGCAGGCGTCGTGCTCGTACTGCTCGTCGTAGAGACCACCCTGCAGGAGGTCTTGGCGGGTCGTCATGGCTAGCGGCCCTCCCATGTGCTCTGGAACCACGCGCACTCGGGCAGGGTGAGGAGAGCGGCTGGGGGCATCGACGCGGGGACGCGCCTCACCAGCCACTCGGCCCGGTGCCGCGCGTTCTTACGGTGCGGCGGAGAAAACGTGTTCACGCCCGGGCTCGGGCGGTTGAGCGCACCTCGTCGTGCGGAAGTGGCAGCGCACCCCGTCGTGCGGCCAATGCGCGGGAGGGTGGTTCCGGTGCGGAACGCGTCACCCGCGCGGGTGTTTTCCCGGGGTCATCCGGGGGTTCTCATGACAATAGTGTGAACTCGGCGTATCCGGGATAGGCCAAGAGTGCCCCGTGGTGAAGATTACCCGGGCCCGGTGTCCACTTGACTCAGCCTACCCGGGTTTGAACAGGGGTTTTGGGTCACGGGATCGAATCGGGTCCCTTGGACGTTGGATAGGGTGACAACCGAGGTACTCGAAGGAGCGCGACCGTGCCCGTCCTGCTGGTCCTCCTGCTGGCGGTGGCCGCCGAGATCACCGTGATCGTCGCGGTCGGCAGCGCCATCGGCGTGCTGCCCACCATCGGGCTGCTGGTCCTGGCCACCGTGCTGGGCGGGGCGCTGCTGCGCCGCGAGGGCCTGCGGGCGCTGAGCGCGCTCCAGCAGGCCGTGTTCGCCCGCCGCGCGCCCGAGAAGGAACTGGTCGACGGCATCCTGATCGCCGCGGCCGGGATCCTGGTCGTGCTGCCCGGCTTCATCAGCGACGTGCTGGCCCTCCTGCTGCTGCTCCCGCCCACCCGGGCGCTGCTGCGCGAGCGGCTCATCCGCCGGGCCGAGGCGTCGCGGCCGGTGATCGTGGTCGACTCCGTGGTCGTGAACACCTCGGACGGCTCGGACACCTCAGGTCGGCCGTCGCGACCGGTGGTGATCCAGGGTGACGTTGAGGGGCAGGTTTAGACCAATGGTTCACCTCTTGGTGTGACGGTCTTGCCAGTCGGGCAAACCGGGCGGCCGGCAACGGTCAGGATCAAGGGCCATGCGTACCCTTCTGAGCGTGGCCGCCGCTCTGCTGATGACGGCCGCCGCCGTGACCCCGGCCTCCGCCGGTGGTGGGCACGGCGTCTTCGAACCCTACCGACCCGGAGCCAAAGCGGTCACCTACGACCCCGCCAAGGTGCCGGTCGGCTCCCGCGCGTCGGTCATGACCATCCCGTCCGGCCGCAAGACCACCGTGGTGCTGTGGGTGTACGGGCTGCTGCCCTACCGCCACTACGGCGCCCACGTGCACGTCAAGCCCTGCGGGCCCTCGCCCGCCGACGCCGGTCCGCACTTCCAGGACCAGGCCGACCCGGTGCAGCCGTCGGTCGACCCGAACTACGCCAACCCGCGCAACGAGATCTGGCTGGACTTCGCCACCGACGAGAAGGGCGAGGCCTTCGCCGTCTCCAACGTGCTGTGGCGCTTCGGCGACCGCCCGGCCAACGCGGTGATCATCCACGACAGCCACACCCACACCGGCCCCGGTGAGGCCGGGACCGCGGGTGCCCGGCTCGCGTGCTTCAACTCGAAGTTCTCCTCCGGGAAGTCCTGACCCGGTTCGTCCTCGACCCGCTCCGCCCGCCCGCCTGCCACGGGCGGGCGGACTCGTTCCCGGGCTCGTCGTCCAGGCGCTCCAGCAGCCACCCGGGCCCGGTGAGGCGCGCGCCCACCGCGGCGCAGCGGCCGCGCAGCTCGCGGTCGGCCGTCACCACCGTGCACCCCGGGTTGGCCGCGGCCACGTCCACGATCGTGTCGTCGCCGCTGCCGGGCGCCGAGACCACCTCCACCCCCGGCACCGGCTCGACGTGCCGGGCCTTGCCCTCGACCACCAGCACCACCCGCGGGTGGGCCGGGTCGAACGGGGGCAGGCCGGGGAAGCCGTCGGCGCGCGCCAGCCGGTCGCGCAGCCGGGCCGCCGCCCCCGCGCGGTCGCGCCACCAGCCGTCCGGTCGCGAACCCATCACGTTGGCGCAGTCCACCACCAGCACCGGCTCCCGCAGGCACTCGCGCAGCCGGGGCCACACCGCGCCCAGCGGGCCGCCCGGCGGCAGGTCGTCGACCTCGGCCACCGGCACCCACTCGGCGCCGTCGACCCCGGTCGGGTCCGCGCCGACGACCGTGACCGGCTCCGGACCGCTGCGCACCACCCCGTACGGCCGGGTCGGCCCGACCTCGGCGCTGCCGGGCAGCAGGTCCCACGTCCCGTCGGCGCCGCGCGCCAGCAGCACCCGCGCACCGGCCACCGGCAGCAGCCTGCCCGGCCGCGTCCCGTCGTCTTCCCCGTGCTCCGCCATGTGTTCGACCCGTCATCGGTTGGCCAGGATTATCGAGATGTGCGCGTGGTCCTTGGGCCTGCCCAGCAGCTCCTTGGTCCGCAGCACCACGTCGAGGTTCGCGAAGGGCAGGCCGCGCAACCGGTCGGCGGTGTCCACCACTTGGCCCACGTCCGGCCACACGCTGGGGAACCACCCGTCGAGCACCTCCACGGTCCGCGCGGCGAACCACACGTGCCGCACGCCGTCGTATGGTGCCGGTCGCGGGGTCCCGGCCGCCGCCGCGACGCGCCAGGCCACGCCCCTGGCGACCACATCGAGATCACCCGGCGCGTCGATCCAGCCCCGCGCGTACAGCGGCCAGCTCCCGGCGATGGCGTAGTCGCGCGCGGGCATGCCGATCGCCAGCAGCGCCCGGATGTGCGGGTGGTCCCGGAAGTCGATCACGACGCTCCCCTCCACGCGGGGCCATGCCGGGGACCTTCCAGGTTGCCACGGATCAGGCACCGGTGGGGGGTATCCGCAACCGTGCGGAATCACCACCCGGGGCGGGCGGGTCAGACCTCGCCCACCTCGGTGACGTGCACGACGGCGGTGCCCGCGTCGTCGGAGGCGCCGAGGTCGACCTCGGCGGTGAAACCCCAGTCGCGGTCGCCCGCCGGGTCGTCGAAGACCTGGCGGACCAGCCAGCGCTCGGGTTCCTGGGTGATCGTCAGCAGCGCCGGGCCCCGCGCGTCCGCGCCGACACCGATCCGGGCGTGCAGCTCGAAGTACGGCTCCAGCGCGTCGGCCCAGGCGTCGGCGTCCCAGCCCGCGTCGCCGTCCAGCTCGCCCAGCCCGGCGTAGTCGCGGCGGGCGGCGAGCTGCACGCGCTGGAACAGCGCGTTGCGCACCAGCACCCGGAACGCGCGCGGGTTGGTGGTGACCCCCGGCGGCAGCTTGTCGACCGGGTCCTCGGTCTCGCCGGTCTCCGGGTTGGTCAGCTTCTCCCACTCGTCGAGCAGGCTGGAGTCGACCTGGCGGACGAGTTCGCCGAGCCACTCGATGAGGTCGGTCAGCTCCTCGGTCTTCGCCTCGTCCGGCACGGTCTGGCGGACCGCGCGGTAGGCGTCGGCCAGGTACCGCAGCACCAGGCCCTCGGAGCGGGCCAGTCCGTAGAACGACACGTACTCGGTGAAGGTCATGGCGCGCTCGAACATGTCGCGCACCACCGACTTCGGCGACAGCTGGTGGTCGCCGACCCACGGGTGCCCGCGCCGGTAGGTCTCGAACGCCGCGCCGAGCAGCTCGGCCAGCGGCTTGGGCCAGGTGACCGCCTCCAGCAGCTCCATCCGCTGGTCGTACTCGATGCCCTCGGCCTTCATCGCGGCCACCGCCTCGCCGCGGGCCTTGTGCGCCTGCGCGGAGAGCACCTGCCTCGGGTCGTCCAAAGTGGACTCCACGACGGACAGCGCGTCCAGCGCGTAGCCCGGCGCCTCGCGGTCGAGCAGGTCGATGGCGGCCAGCGCGAACGGCGACAGCGGCTGGTTGAGCGCGAAGTCGAACTGCAGGTCCATGGTCAGCCGGACCCGGCGGCCCTGCTCGTCGGGCTCGTCGAGCTGCTCGACGACGCCCGCGGTCAGCAGCGCCCGGTAGATCGCGATGGCCCGCCGGATGTGCTTGCGCTGCGCGGACCGCTCCTCGTGGTTGTCCTCCAGCAGGTGCCGCATCGCGGCGAACGCGTCGCCGGGGCGGCCGATCACGTTGAGCAGCATCGAGTGGCTGACCTTGAAGCTCGACGTCAGCGGCTCCGGCTCGGCCGACACCAGCCGGTCGAAGGTCGGCTGCCCCCAGGAGACCATGCCCTCCGGCGGCTTCTTGCGCACGAACTTGCGCCGCTTCTTCGGGTCGTCGCCCAGCTTCGCCAGCGACTTCTCGTTCTCGATGACGTGCTCGGGCGCCTGCACCAGCACCGTGCCCAGGGTGTCGTAGCCCGCGCGCCCGGCGCGGCCCGCGATCTGGTGGAACTCGCGGGCCTTGAGGATCCGGGTCCGCACCCCGTCGTACTTCGACAGCGCGGTGAACACGACCGTGCGGATCGGCACGTTGATGCCCACGCCCAGGGTGTCGGTGCCGCAGACGATCTTCATCAGGCCCGCCTGGGCCAGCTTCTCCACCAGCCTGCGGTACTTGGGCAGCATGCCCGCGTGGTGCACGCCGATGCCGTGGCGGACCAGCCGCGACAGCGTCTTGCCGAAGCCGGAGGAGAACCGGAAGTCGCCGATCAGCGCGGCGATGCGGTCCTTCTCCTCGCGCGTGCACACGTTGATGCTCATCAGCGCCTGCGCCCGCTCCAGCGCCGCGGCCTGGGTGAAGTGCACGACGTAGACCGGGGCCTGGTTGGTGGTGAGCAGCTCCTCCAGCGCCTCGGTCAGCGGGGTCATGCCGAAGGAGTACATCAGCGGCACCGGCCGCTCGGCCGAGGTGACGACCGCGGTCTCCCGGCCGGTGCGCCGGGTCAGGTCGTCCTTGAACCGGGTGACGTCGCCCAGCGTCGCCGACATCAGCACGAACTGCGCCTTCGGCAGCTCGATCAGCGGGATCTGCCACGCCCAGCCGCGGTCGGGCTCGGCGTAGAAGTGGAACTCGTCCATCACGACCTGGCCGACGTCGGCCTCGGCGCCGTCGCGCAGGGCGATGTTGGCCAGGATCTCCGCGGTGCAGCAGATGATCGGCGCGCCGCCGTTGACGCTGGAGTCGCCGGTCGTCATGCCGACGTTCTCCGCGCCGAACAGCTCGCACAGCGCGAAGAACTTCTCCGACACCAGCGCCTTGATCGGCGCGGTGTAGAAGCTGCGCACGCCCTGGGCCAGCGCGGTGAAGTGCGCCCCGGCCGCGACCAGGCTCTTGCCGGAGCCGGTCGGCGTGTTCAGGATGACGTTCGCGCCGGAGACGATCTCCATCAACGCCTCCTCCTGCGCCGGGTACAGCGACAGGCCCTGGTCGGCGGACCAGGTGGCGAAGGCGTCGAACAGGGCGTCCGGCTCGGGGGCGGCGGGCAGGCGTGCGGTCAGCGTCATGGTGTGTCGATCGTGCCGGCCCACCCCTGGGTGGTGAGTGCGCGGGGTGAACCTCTCGCGCGGTCTCGCGCGTGGCCCCCATGATCGGCGGCGTCAACCCGCGGCGACGGGCCAAGTCGGGAACGGTGCCGGGTGGGGATGAGGGGGTGGGGAGGAATCGACTCAGAACCGGTGGCCGTAGAGCACGCTGCGCACGGCGCCGACCACCGAGCAGAACTGGGGGAGGGCCGGGTGCTCGAGATCGGGAGCGGTCGCCCACGAGACCACCGAGCGGTCGGTGTCGGCCGTCGGGATCAGGACCCGCGCGCGCACCGGCTCCACGCCGGGCGGCAGCGGCCTGCGGGAGTGCTCCTCCGACGCGGGCTGGCACAGGAAGGTCCACTCGGTCCGTTTGCCCGGGACGGCCAGCACCGGGCCGGCGAGCATCCGCAGGCGCAGCCACCACTGCACCTCCGCGCCGAGGCCCGCGCGCATGCGCAGCCCCGTGACCCGGTCGCCGCCGAGGTCCAGGTAGGCGTTGAGCGCGTCCCCGTCGACCGGCCAACCGAGCCGGGTCCGGTAGTCGGACACCGCGAGGTCCGGTGTGTGTGCTTCGGACAGTTCCGCCGCTGTCATGGCGAGCCACCTCTTCCGCCGTCGCGTCCGGAGTGCCCCTTCACGGCCTGGATGCCCGGGCGACGGCCTTCGTTCACCAATATGAGCGACCGAAAGCGGGGAAGCTCATCCCAACCGGGCATAACCCAGGGGTGATAGCGGCCACACAGCCGCGGCCGCGGGCGCTGTTCGGCGGTGAACGCCGTGGCCCGTGTGGACAGTGGCGGGCGGACACGCGGCGCTGAGTGAACTGGACCGGCAACCGGTAACGGCTCAGGCGTCGGCGAGGACTTCGCGCAGCAGGCCGTGCGGGTGCCCGTGCCTGCGCCATTCGCGCGGGTAGCCCAGGGAGACCTCCTGGAACTTGACGCCGTCGTGGTGGGTTACGCGCGGGATGTGCAGGTGGCCGTAGACCATCACCGCGGTGGGGAACCGGGTGTGCCAGTCGGCGGTCAGCTCGGTGCCGCACCACTGCGCGAACTCCGGGTACCGCAGGATCCGCGTGGGTTCGCGCACGAGCGGGTAGTGGTTCACCAGCACGTACGGCACGGCCGGGTCGGCGTCGGCGACCAGCCGCTGCTCGGTCTCGGCCACCCGCGCCCGGCACCAGTCGTCGCGGGTCGGGTACGGGTCGGGGTGCAGGTAGTACTCGTCGGTGCACACGACCCCGCTGGCGTGCGCGATCTCCAGCGACTTGGCCTTGGTGTGCGCGCCCTCAGGGCGGAACGTGTAGTCGTAGCCGAGGAACAGCGGCGCGACCCGCACCGGGCGGCCCTCGCCCTCCCACACCGCGTACGGGTCCTCCGGGGTCAGCACGCCCAGGTCGCGGCACACCCGCACCAGCGCCTCGTAGCGCTCCACGCCCTTGGCCTGCACCGCGTCGGCGGGGACGGTCCACAGCTCGTGGTTGCCGGGCGTCCACACGACCTTCGCGAACCGCTCGGCCAGCCGCCCCAGGGCCCACTCCACGTCCGCGACCTGCTCGGCGACGTCCCCCGCGACCAGCAGCCAGTCGTCGGCCGACCCGGGCCGCAGGCCGTCGGTGATCTCGCGGTTCTCCGCGTAGGTGATGTGCAGGTCGCTGATCCCCAGGAGTGTGCCCACGGACCCGATCCTCCCACCTCCGCCCGCCGGCGTGCGGAGATCCACGTCTCCTGGGGGTGCTCAGTCGCGGCGCTTGTGGATGGTGATGTGCACCGGCGGGCGCACGCCGTCGCCGAGACCGGTGTCCACCTCCTCGGCCAGGGTGCGCAGCACGTGCCAGCCGAAGGTGTCGGTGTTGGGGGTGCGGCCGTCGTTGGAGCGCGTGCTCGCGATGAACGTGACACCCGCCTTCTCCCTGGTGAACCGGCACTCCAGGTCCGCGCCGGGGGCCGCGAGCACGATCAGCTGCGAGCACACCTCGTCCACCGCCAGCCGCAGGTCCGCGATCGCGTCGACGGTGAAGTCCGCGCCCATCGCCACCGTCGCGGCCACGCCGCGCACGATCGGCAGGTTCGCCAGGTCGGCGCGCAACCGCAGGTCCACGTCGGGCCGGGGGGTGTCGGGCACGGCTCGCTCCTCGGGGTCTGGTGCGCCCCCCTGGTCGACACACCGGGGGTGTGGGACGGGTCGATCGACCGCGACCGAACCTACTAGGCTGGTCGTCGAGGCGGTTGAGCAGCCAGCCGCCACACGTGAGTGACCCCTGCGCGAAGGGCTGCCATGAGTACCTCCGACCTGCTGTCCGTCGAGTTCGCCGACCGACCCGACGCGGTGCTGCTCCGCGTCCGCGGCGAGGTCGACATGGGGACCGCGCCCATCCTGCGCGGCCACCTGGCGGACGCCGTCACCCGGGGCCGCGCGGCCGACCCGGTGCTGGTCGACCTCACCGAGGTCGGGTTCCTGGCCTCCGCCGGACTGGCCCTGCTGGTCGAGTTCCACACCCGCTGCCGCGAGGCGGGCCGGGCGCTGCGCGTGCTCACCGCCGGGGGCGCGGTCCTGCGCGCCATCCAGGTCAGCTCCCTCGACAACGTGCTGAGCGTCCACCCCACCCTCGACGACGCCCTCGCCGCGAGCTGACCCCGCCCGACCCCCTGGGAAAGGCCGGGGTTGACCACGACCCCACCCGGGAAAGCCACCGGGCGAGCGGGGTTCCTCGGGCGTTCGGCCGGTCGGGGCGGGCACGCGTAGATTGATGACCATTCCGCGGTGAGGCGAGCAGGGGAGGCCCGACGGTGAACGGCATGACGGGCCCGGCGTCGCGCACCCCGGCGTGGCGTGATCGGCCGCGGGTGCGATGACCGCAGACCACACCGCGTTGCTGTACCGGGGAGCCGTCGAGTACCTCGCCGCCGTGCTGCCGTTCGTGCGCGACGGCGTGGCCGCCGGTGAGGCGGTGACCGTCGCGGCGCCCCGGGGCAACCTCGACCTGGTGCGCGACGAGTGCGGCGCGGAGGGCTTGGCCGACCGGGTGCGCTGGCTGGACATGGCCGAGGTGGGCCGCAACCCCGGCCGCATCGTCTCCGCCGTGCTGCACCCGCTGCTGGCCCGCGGTGGACGCGTGGTCACCGAGGTCGTGTGGCCCGGTCGCCCCTCGGCGCAGTACCCGGCGTGCGTGCGGCACGAAGCGCTGGCCAACGACGTCATCGCCGACCGCCCGTTGCGCCTGCTGTGCCCCTACGACGCCGAGCTGCTGCCCGCGTCCGCGCTCGCCGACGCCGTCGGCACCCACCCGGCGCTGCTGCGCCGCGGCGCCGCCGAGACCAACCCGGAGTACGCGCCGGACGTCGCGCTGGAGACCTACAACCGGATGCCCGACGACCCCGCGGCTGCGGACGGGGCCCGCGAGATCTCCGTCGGGGTCGGCGAACTCGGCGACGCCCGCGCCATGGTGTCGGCCGCGGCCCGCGCGCACGGCCTCGACGAGCAGCGCGTCGGCGACACCGCGCTGGTCGTCACCGAACTGGTCACCAACAGCATCGAGCACGGCGGGGGCCGCGCCGAGCTGCGCGTCTGGTCGCGCGACGGCGAACTGGTCTGCCAGGTCCGCGACGGCGGCACGCTCGCCGACCCGCTGGCCGGGCTGCGGCCCGCCCCGGTCGACCAGGCGCACGGCCGCGGCCTGCTGCTCGTGCACACCCTCGCCGACCTGGTGACCCTGCACGCCGACGAGCACGGCACGGTCGTGCGCGCGCACTTCGCACTCCCGTCGGGTGCTTGATCTCCGCGCGGACCGGGTAGTTCCCCTGTCGAGGACAGCCGACCTGGGAGGGCAGTGCAGATGACGACGGAGCATCCCCGGGGTGTAGCCCGCAAGCTCGTGGACGTGACCCGCGGCGGCGAGCTCGACCCGCGCGGGCCGTCCGGCGCGCTGGACGTGCTCGCGGGCGAGCGCCACCGCGACAAGCTGGGCGCGGTGCTGCGCGAGCTGGTCGTGGCGACCGCCGACATGATGCTGTGCCGCGCGGAGAGCACCGGACCCGACAAGGCGTTCGTGCTCGACCTGCGCGACGACGAGGGCGACCCGGTCGAGGTCGACGCGCTCGACCCGCCGGTGCGCGCGCTGGTGCGGGCGCTGCTGGCGCGGCTCAACGGGCAGCGCGCGGACGCCGAGTACCAGCTCGACCTGGCGGTGCGCGACGACCCGCGGTTCGACCCGGTCGACGTGCTGGTCCTGGCGCTGCTGTGGACGGTCGGCTCCATCGAGTGGTGCGAGCAGCACGACGTGCCGACCCCCGGCTGGCTCGGATGACCGATGTCCTCTCCCTGGCTCGCGAACTGGCGGAGGTGACGCGGCTGGTCGAGGACGACGACGTCGCGTCGGCGTTCGAGCGGTTCACCGGGCGGGCCGTGGCGACCGTGCCCGGCTGCGTCCACGCGTCGCTGGCCATCCGCGGTCCCCGTGGCGAGGTGGAGGCCGTCGGCGACGACCCGCGCGACGTCGACCTGCTGGTCGCGGGTCCCATCACCGAGGCGCTGGAGTACCACGAGCCCCGGCGCCTCGACGACGTGCGCACCGACCGGCGCTGGCCCGCGTTCTCCGCGTGCGCCGCGCTCCTCGGGTTCCGCAGCTGCCTGTCGCTGCCGATCCCCGGCCGGGGCGGGTCGGGGGCGGTGTTCACCCTGTACGCCGAGGAACCGGGTACGTTCGACGAGTCCTCGTACGACCTCGTCATCCTGCTGGCGTTGCACGCGGGTGTGGTGTTCGACAACGTGAACCTGTACCACGACAGCGGGAAGCTGGTCGACCAGCTGCGCTCCGCGCTGGCCACCCGCGCCGCCATCGGTCGGGCCCAGGGCCTGCTGATGCGCCACTTCGACTACGGCGCCGACGCGGCCTTCGACGAGCTGCGGCGGGCGTCGCAGCACACCAACCGCAAGCTCCGCGAGGTGGCCGCGGACCTGGTCGACGCCCAGGAACGCGGCGGTTTCACCGAGTACCTGGCGTCGCCGGGCTTCGCGGGCACCCCGGACCGCGTGTAGCCCCGTTCGCCCCGGACAGTCGCTTGTGGACTCGTCAGGCGAAGACGCCCGCCAGGAAGCCGTCCAGGTTGATCCGCAGCCGCAGGATCCGCTCGTCCAGGGTCAGCGACTCGGCGGCCTGGGTGGCCTCGGTCTTGCGCTTGCCCCGCAGGTAGAGCGAACAGGCGAGGTCGGCGCAGATGTAGGTGCCGCGCGAGTTGCCCTGGCGGCCCGCCGCGCCGGTCTTGCGCGCGGTGAACAGGGAGACGCCGGATGCGGTGTGCGCGGTGAGGCAGAGCGCGCAGATCGACGTCCGCGTCAGGCTTTTCGGGCCGGGCGGGGGCTTGCGCAGGCTCAGCCCGACGAGCCGGTCGTCGTGCGAGGTCACCAGGTACGCGCGGTCGGGCGCGCCCGCCTCGACCCAGCCGAGGAAGTCGAGGTCGGCCCAGGGCAGGTCCGTCAACCCCCGGGGCAGCGCCAGGCGCTTGGCCTCGCCCTGGGAGCAGTTGACGAAACTTGTCCGGATCTCCGGCTCGGTCAGGGTCTGCACCGTCCCAGTGTGGATGGCTCTTTCCCGCCGTCGCAACCGGTTAACGCCGAACCCGACCATCGCGTCAGGGATTGCGGCGGGGTTTGATCGTGACCGGTGGCAGCGGTGGCGCCGGGAGCCGCGCGGGCTCACCGGTGTACCCGGTGACCTCGCCGAACCGCTCGGACCGCGCCTGCCACGCCTCCCGGTAGGCGACGATCTCGTCGTGGGTGCGGGCGACGAAGTTCCACCACATCAGGATCGGCTCCTCGAACGGCGTGCCGCCGAGGAGCAGGGCGCGGGCCGGGGTGCCACCGGGGTTGGCCAGGCGCAGGCAGGGGGCGCCGGACGCGAGGTAGCCCAGTTCGGCCGGGGCGAGTTCGACGTCGGACAGGCGGAGGCGGCCGGTGTCGAGCAGGACACCGTGCTCGAACGACGGATCGACTTCGAGGAGCAGTTCGGTTCCCGGGGCCAAGACGAGTTCCGCGCCTAACAACGGCATGAAAGTGCTTACCGGGGAAGTCTTACCGGCGAGGGTTCCCAGGAACACCTTGGCGGTGGCGCCATCCAGCGCGAACTCGTCGGGGACGTAGTGCTCGAACGCGCGCGCGGTGTGGCGGTGCGCGTCCGGTAGCGCCACCCACAGCTGAACACCGTGCAGAACCTTCGTAGTACGTGTGGATACTTCGGAATGGCAGATTCCCGCGCCGCCGGTCATCAGGTTCAGCTCACCCGGACGCACCATCGCGTGCGAACCCAGGCTGTCGCGGTGCTCGATCTCGCCGGAGAACAACCAGCTCACCGTTTGCAGGCCGGTGTGCGGGTGCGGGGCGACATCCATACCCCCGGCGGTGGCGACGACATCGGGGCCGTAGTGGTCCGCGAAGCACCACGCGCCGATCAGCGACCTATCGCGCTGCGGAAGGGTCCGCCGCACGCGCATGGCACGCGGACCGCCCAACGGGACCTCGCGCGCGGTCAGCACCTCCACCCGCGCGGTGTCCGCGGCGGCGCGGCACTCCACCTCGCTGGGATCGGCCTCGGTGTTGCTCATTCCTCACGTCCGGCGGCGGTTCGCGTCATGCGGCCAGGGTAGTTGTCCACAGGCTCGCGCACCGCGTCCCCGGGAACGTCGGTCGGGGCCGTAGGATCTCGGGCGTGTCAGGCGTCACGTCCGAACCTCCCCAGCCCCCTTCCGAACCCACCCCGCTCGACCACGCGGCAGCGCTCGACGAGTCCACCGAGGTGCTGCGGCGCGTCTTCGGCTACTCCGCGTTCCGCGGCGAGCAGCAGGACATCATCACCCACGTGGCCGCCGGTGGCGACGCGCTGGTGCTGATGCCGACCGGTGGCGGCAAGTCGCTCTGCTACCAGATCCCGGCGCTGGTCCGCCCCGGTGTCGGCGTGGTGGTGTCGCCGCTGATCGCGTTGATGCAGGACCAGGTCGACGCGCTGCGCGACCTCGGCGTGCGCGCCGGTTTCCTCAACTCCACCCAGGACTACCAGCAGCGCCGCGCGGTCGAGAAGGCGTTCGTCGACGGCGAGCTGGACCTGCTGTACCTGGCCCCGGAACGGCTGCGCGTGGAGTCGACCACCGCGCTGCTCGACCGCGGCAAGATCGCGCTGTTCGCCATCGACGAGGCGCACTGCGTGTCCCAGTGGGGCCACGACTTCCGCCCGGACTACCTGGCCCTGTCGGAGCTGCACGAGCGCTGGCCGGACGTGCCGCGCATCGCGCTGACCGCCACCGCCACCGCGGCCACCCACACCGAGATCGCGCAGCGGCTCAACCTGGGGGAGGCGCGGCACTTCGTCGCCAGCTTCGACCGGCCCAACATCCAGTACCGGATCGTGCCCAAGGCCAGCCCGCAGAAGCAGCTGCTGGAGCTGATCCGCGCCGAGCACGCGGGCGAGGCCGGGATCGTCTACTGCCTGTCGCGGTCGTCGGTGGAGAAGACCGCGCAGTTCCTGTGCGACAACGGGATCCCGGCGGTGCCGTACCACGCGGGCATGGACTCCCGGGCGCGCGCGACCAACCAGTCCCGGTTCCTGCGCGAGGACGGGTTGGTGGTGGTCGCCACCATCGCGTTCGGGATGGGGATCGACAAACCGGACGTGCGCTTCGTCGCGCACCTCGACCTGCCGAAGTCGGTGGAGGGCTACTACCAGGAGACCGGTCGCGCCGGCCGCGACGGGCAGCCGTCCACGGCGTGGCTGGCCTACGGGCTGCAGGACGTCGTGCAGCAGCGCAAGCTCATCGACGGCTCCGAAGGCGACGAGGCGCACCGCCGCAAGCAGAACCAGCACCTCAACGCGATGCTGGCGCTGTGCGAGACGGTCCAGTGCCGCCGCGTGCAGCTGCTCAACTACTTCGGCCAGTCCGGCGAGCCGTGCCGCAACTGCGACACCTGCCTGAACCCGCCGGAGTCCTGGGACGGCACGGTCGCCGCGCAGAAGCTGCTGTCCACCGTGCTGCGCCTGGACCGCGAGCGCAACCAGCGCTTCGGCGCCGGGCAGGTCATCGACATCCTGCTCGGCAAGCGCACCGACAAGGTCACCCAGCACCGGCACGACCAGCTGACTGTGTTCGGCATCGGCACCGAGCTCAACGACTCGGCGTGGCGCGGCGTGGTCCGCCAGCTGCTGGCGCAGAACCTGCTGGCCGTCGAGGGCGAGTACGGCACCCTCGCGCTGACCCCGGACAGCGCGGCGGTCCTCGGCCGCGAGCGGCAGGTCCACTTCCGCCGCGAACCGGAGCGCCCGGCCCGCGCCGCGGCGGTCGCCAAGACGCGCAAGGCGGAGGCGGCCGCGATGCCCGCCGCCGCGACCCCGGTGTTCGAGGCGCTGCGCGCCTGGCGCGGGAACACCGCGCGCGAACAGGGCGTCCCGGCGTACGTCATCTTCCACGACGCGACCCTGCGCCAGATCGCGACGGTGATGCCGACGACCCTGTCCGGCCTCTCGACCATCAGCGGCGTCGGCGAGAGCAAGCTGGCCCGCTACGGCCAGCAGATCATCGAGACCCTCGCCGCCCTCGACCAACCGCCGTCGACACCCCCGCCCGCGGCGTCCGCGCCGGCGTCCCGGACCGCCGTCGACGACGGCTTCCCGCTCGACGAGCCGCCCCCGGACTACGACGACGAGCCCCCGCCCGAGGACTACTAGTCCGGACCCGTGGTCTCCGGGGCGCACCGCGTGAAATCCCGGAGACCACGGGAAAACAATCTTGGGCCGCGTCGCCGGGCGTGTCCCGAACGGGTTCCCCCCGTGTTCCGTACCGGGAAAGTTTCCGCTGGTCGCGCACGGTGATGGCGACCTTGGCGAGTCGAACGTGAATCCGGGACGCGACCGCACCGCCTCCCGCGACGCCCAACCCACCAACAGTCGGCGGGCGGTGCCCCCTTTCTGCCACTCGTTCAGGCTTTGCCTCACGCGATACGGGGTGGGCGGAACTACGCACCGTAATCGGTAGAATCCCTCGAGGATCAGGTGCGAAATCCGTCTTATCCGCCATTGCGCGCAGCGGTCGCCCGTCCGTGGAAATCGTCGTGAGGGAGAGCCGATGGACCCGTTGACCAGTGCCGCGCCGTCGCCGGGGTCCGCCTCGTGACCGCGTCCTCCCTGGACCGGCCCACCGCCGACGACGTCCCCGCCGAGAGCGCCACCGAGCGCGTGGCCCCCGCCGCCCCCGAGGCCCGGGGGAACGACCGCGCGTGGCGCCTCGCCTACCTGCTGCTCGCCCTCGCGGCCGTGGTGCTGACCTTCGTCTTCATCCGCGCCACCCTCGACGACTCGTTCATCACCTGGCGTTACGGCCGGTCGCTGGTCGAGGCGGGCGCGTGGAACTGGAACCCCGGCGGTCCCCTGGTCGAGGCCTACACGAACCCGCTGTTCGCGGTCCTGTCGATCATCCCGGCGCTGCTCGGCGTCCCGGTCGAGCTGTTCTTCAAGCTGGTCGGCATCGCCACCGTCATCGGCTTCGCGCTGGTCGTGCGCAAGGCCCGGCTGCCGCGCGCGCAGGAGTTCACGCTGCTGGCCATCGCCCTGTTCAGCCCGGTCTTCTACCTGCAGGCCTTCCTCGGCCTGGAGACCGCGACCTTCGCGCTGTTCATCGCCTGGCTCTTCGGCATCCTGTACCGCCGCGGCAACCTCGGCGTGCTCGGCTTCGTGGTGGCCGCGCTGCTCGCGGTGAGCAGGCCGGAGGGCATCGCGTTCGCGGGCGCGGCGATCGTCTGGGCGCTGGTCCTCAACCGCCGCGACCGGGGCACCTGGGTGGGCGCGGTGCTGGTCCTCGGCGGCTGGTTCGCCTACTGGTGCGTGCGCTGGGCGTACTTCGGCCAGTTCTTCCCGAACACGTACTACAAGAAGTCCTCCTCCCACGTCCCCTTCCTGCAGAAGGCGCTGGACCTGGGCATCGGCCTCGCGCCGCTGCTGGTGCCGGTGCTCGTCGGCCTCGCCGTGTGCGGCGCCTGGTACCGCCGCGCCGCCGCCACCCGCACCGCCACGACCCGGACCGACCTGTTGCGCGACGCGGTCCCGCTGCTGCTCGCCGTGCTGTCCACGCTGGTCGTGCTCGGCGTCTACCGGCAGTCCAACCTGGTCATGGACCCGGGCAACCGGTTCTACTGGCAGCTGCTGCTGCCCGTCGCCCTGGTCGTGCTGGCCCGGCCGCTGACCGGCCCCACCGCCGCGGGCGCCGTCGAGGACGGCGCCGAGACCCAGCGCCGCAACCTCGCGCTGCTCGCGGTCGCGCTGGGCGCGGTGACCGTGCTGGTCTGGAACTTCTCCGCGGTGACCAGCGCGATCATCGTCGGGTGCGGCCTGGTGTTCGTCGCCGTGGCCATCGGCTTCTCCCGCCGCACGCACGTGGCGTTGCTGGCCGCCTCGGTCGGCCTGGCCACCGTGGTCGGCTTCGGCCAGTCCGACGACCTGCTCGGCCTGCTGTCCTACCGCTACCGCCTCGAAGGCGCGCACCAGGCGATCGGCCAGGCCATCGCGTCCACGGACCTGTCCGACGGCAAGATCGTGGTCGGCGACGCGGGCGTGCTGCCGTACTCGGTCAAGCAGGAGGTCATCGACATCTCCGGCCTGGGCACCGTCGAGGCGGCGCGCGGGACCCTCGACGCCGCGTTCCTGGACCGCAACAACGTGAAGATGGTCGTGCTCATCTCCAAGGCGCCCGACCCCGACAGCGCCCGAGCCGTCGACGCGTCCCCGATCGCCCACGACTGGGTGAAGAGCAAGGGCTCGGAGTTCGTGTTCGGGCGCGGTCCGATGTTCGCGCCGAACTACTACATGAACTACTGGATCGCCCGGGACTGGGCCGACGCGGGCCTGCTCACCAAGCTGGACGCGGTCTACGAGGCCTCCCTGCGCGACGACGCCCCCGACGCCCAGATCCTGCGCAAGCACCTGTTCGACTTCCCGTTCCTGCGCGGCGACTAGTCGGGGAACCCGCCACCCGGCTCCTCAGGAATGCTCCCGGCCTGCCGAAGACAGGCCGGGAGCCAACAGGAAGATCCGGGTGGAAGGGTCACGATGAGCGCGTCGCGTCGCAGTGGACTGGTGGGGCGCTTCGGCGACCTCCCCGTGGCGGTCAGGATTTTCAGTGCGGTCGCCGTGGTGCTGGCGGCCTTCGGGGTGGTCGTGGCGATCAGCCTCAGCGGCACCAACCGGGTGACCGACGGGTCGCGGGAGATCTACGACCACGGCGTGCAGTCGACGCAGACGCTGGCCGAGCTGCGGGCCGACATCCTCACCGACCGCAACTTCATGCTCAACTACTACATGTCCGACGCGGAGTGGCGGCCGAAGAACAAGGAGTCGATGGCGGGCCTCGACGCGAGCATCGCCAAGCTCCTCACCCGCTTCGAGGCCGAGACCGCGGACCCGACCACGCTCGCCGCGCTGCGCAAGAACTGGGACTCCTACCTGCAGGTCCGCGACAAGCAGCTGATCCCGTCCGCCGACGCCAACAACCTGGGCGCCTTCTGGGACGGCTACAACACCGCCGAGGGCCTCACCAGCGAGGTCGACAAGCAGCTCGACACGCTCACCACCAACCAGGCCGCCGACGCCAAGGCCGACGCCGACGCGGTCGCCGACACCGGCACCAGCACGAACTGGTCGATCACCATCGGCGCCGCGCTCGGCCTGCTCTTCGGCCTGCTGCTGGCGTGGCTGGTGGCCCGCTCGGTCACCCGCCCGCTGCGCCGGGTCACCGGCGTGCTGGAGTCGGTCGCCGACGGTGACCTGACCCGCCGCGCCGACGTCACCGGCCGCGACGAGGTCGGCCAGATCGCAACCGCGCTCAACCGCGCCACCGACAGCATGCTCGCCACCGTGCGCACCATCGGCTCCAACGCCTCCGCGCTGGGCGGCTCCTCCCGCGACATGGCCAAGGCGGGCGACATCCTGGCCAAGGGCGCCGCGCAGACCGCGGGCCGCGCCGACAAGGTGCGCGCCGCCGCGCAGGAGGTCTCGCTGCACGTGCAGACCCTGGCCACCGCGTCCGAGGAGATGGGCGCCTCCATCCGGGAGATCTCGTCCAACGCCTCCGACGCGGCCCGGGTCGCCTCCGAGGCCGTCGAGTCGGCCCAGGAGACCACCGACATCGTCGGCAAGCTCGGCGAGTCGTCGGCGGAGATCGGCAACATCGTCAAGGTGATCACCTCGATCGCGGAGCAGACCAACCTCCTCGCGCTCAACGCCACCATCGAGGCCGCCCGCGCCGGTGACGCGGGCAAGGGCTTCGCCGTGGTCGCCAGCGAGGTCAAGGACCTGGCCCAGGAGACCGCCAAGGCCACCGAGAACATCGCCGACCGGGTCCGCGCGATCCAGGGCGAGACCGCGTCGGCGGTCACCGCGATCGAGCACATCTCCGAGATCATCCACCGGATCAGCGACTACCAGACCACCATCGCCTCGGCGGTGGAGGAGCAGACCGCGACCACCAGCGAGATGAGCCGCAGCGTCTCCGAGGCCGCCTCCGGCGCCGACGCGATCGCCCGGACCGTCACCGACGTCGCCGACGCCGCCGCGTCCACCAGCCACACCGTGGACGCCTCGCAGGAGACCGCGGGCTCCCTGGCCGCCATGGCGGGCGAGCTGAACGACGTGGTGGCCCGCTTCCGGGTCTGACCGACCGCACCCCGCCGGGGCCGGGACGCCACTGGTGTCCCGGCCCCGGCGTTTGTCCGGCCGCCCCTCGGGTACGCGTCGGGAGTACCGCTCCCGACCCCAGGAGGCCGTTCATGGCGGACGAGAAGCAGCGCGCGCTCGACGGGGCGAGGGTCGACCCGGATGGCTCGCGGCTGATTACCCAGCAGGGGGTGCGGGTCGACCACACCGACGACTCCCTCGCCGCGGGCGACCGCGGGCCGACGCTGCTGGAGGACTTCCACTTCCGGGAGAAGGTCACCCACTTCGACCACGAGCGCATACCGGAGCGTGTCGTGCACGCGCGCGGCGCGGGCGCGTACGGGCACTTCACGCCCTACGACGACCGGCTGGCCCGGTACACCGCCGCGGAGTTCCTGACGGACCCGTCCGTGACCACGCCGGTGTTCGTGCGGTTCTCCACCGTCGCGGGTTCGCGCGGGTCGGCCGACACCGTCCGTGACGTGCGCGGGTTCGCCACGAAGTTCTACACCCGCCAGGGCAACTACGACCTCGTGGGCAACAACTTCCCCGTCTTCTTCATCCAGGACGGCATCAAGTTCCCGGACTTCGTGCACGCGGTGAAACCCGAGCCGCACAACGAGATCCCACAGGCGCAGTCCGCGCACGACACGTTCTGGGACTTCGTCGCGCTGCAACCGGAGACCCTGCACGCGGTCATGTGGCTGATGTCGGACCGCGCGATCCCGCGCAGCTACCGGATGATGCAGGGCTTCGGCGTGCACACCTTCCGCCTGGTCACCGCCGACGGGCGCGGCACGTTCGTGAAGTTCCACTGGAAGCCCGCGCTGGGCACGCACTCGCTGGTGTGGGAGGAGTGTCAGCGGATCGCCGGTTACGACCCGGACTTCAACCGCCGCGACCTGTGGGAGGCCATCGAGTCCGGCGCGTTCCCCGAGTGGGAGCTGGGCGTGCAGCTGGTCGAGGAGACCGACGAGTTCGCCTTCGACTTCGACCTGCTGGACCCCACGAAGATCATCCCGGAGGAGCGGGTCCCGGTGCTGCCGGTGGGGCGGCTGGTGCTGGACCGCAACCCGGACAACTTCTTCGCCGAGACCGAGCAGGTCGCCTTCCACACCGCGAACATCGTGCCGGGCATCGACTTCACCAACGACCCGCTGCTGCAGGCGCGCAACTTCTCCTACCTGGACACGCAGCTGATCCGGCTGGGCGGCCCCAACTTCGCGCAGATCCCGGTCAACCGACCGGTCACGGAGGTGTCGACCAACCAACGCGACGGCTACGGCCAACAGCGCGTACACCGCGGTCGCACGTCTTACACGCCCAACACCCTCGGCGGCGGCTGCCCTGTCGTGGGCGGCGACTTCCCGGAGGTGTTCCGGCACTACCAGGAGAAAGTCGACGGATCGAAGATCCGCAAACGCAGCGCGAGCTTCGCCGACCACCACGGCCAGGCGGCCCTGTTCTGGAACAGCATGTCCGAAGTGGAGCGCACGCACATCGTCGCCGCCTTCCGCTTCGAACTGGGCAAGGTCGAGACGGTCGAGATCCGCGCCGCCGTCGTCGCCCAACTGGGCCGCGTCCACGCCGACCTCGCCGCGGCGGTCGCCGAAGGCCTCGGCCTGCCCCTTCCGGACCTCGGCGAGCCCGCGAGCACCCAGTCCTCACCCGCGCTGAGCCAGCTCGGGCAACCCACGGGCACGATCGCCACCCGCAAGATCGCCGTCCTGGTCGCCGACGGCGTCGACGGGGAAGGTACCGAGAAGATCCTCACCGCCCTGCGCGAACGCGGCGCCACCCCGGAAACCCTCGCCCCGCGCGGCGGCGCGGTCCGCACGGCCCACGGCCCCGACCTCCCGGTGGACCGCGTGGTGTCCACGATGGCCTCGGTCCTCTACGACGCGGTACTCGTGCCGTGCGGGCCCGACAGCGTCGAGACCCTCGCCGCCGACGGCTCCGTCCGACACTTCGTCGCCGAGGCGTTCCGCCACCGCAAAGCGATCGCGGCGTTCGGCACCGGAACCGAACTCCTGGCGGCCGCGGGCATCGCGGTCGACGACGGCGACCTGGTCGTCGAAGCGGGCGTGGTCACCACGACCAAGGCCCGCGACGAGATCCCGGACGGGTTCGTCGACGTGTTCGCCCAGGAAATCGCCAAACACCGCGCGTGGAACCGCGACACCAGGGAGGTCACCGCGTAACCACCAAGCGGACGGCGACCGCCCCGCCCCACCAAGTCTCGGCGCCCGCTCACCCGCGGTCGTGGGCCTCTCGGACTTCACCGAACTCCCTGCCGCGGCCGTGGCGGTGGGCGCCGTCCTGGTGGCCGTCCGCCACGAGTTGCCCCTCTCCGGTGGCGTCGGAGTCCTATTACGTCACCGCTGACCCGCAAGACCCCAGACAGCAAAACGGGGCGTGGCCCAGGCCACGCCCCGTTCAATCCCTCACCGCCCCTGCGGCGGCTGCCCATACGGCGGCATCTGCTGGTGGTACGGATACCCGGGCGGCGGCTGCGGCGGAATCGGCCCCCCGTACATCGGCCCCGGAGCCGGATACTGCCCGGACTGCATCTGGCCGGACGGCATCTGACCGGACTGCATCTGCCCCGCCCCCTGCGCCGCCGCGCTGTACGCGGGCTCCCGCAACGGGTTCATCGTCGGATGGGTCTCCATGCTTTCCCGCATCCGGGGGATCTCCTGCCCCGCCCGATCCAGCCACCCCTCCCACCGGCTCTGCATCGGCCGGATCAGCCCACCCCCGACCCCGACCACCGCGATACCGCCCGCGGTGGCCAGCACGGTGATCAACACCGGCGTGGTGACCGTCGTGGCCACACCGATCTGGTTCAGCGCCGCGATGATCCCCAACGCCGTGATGAACACCGACGCGGCGGTCCCCAGCGTCCGCCCGTAGGAGAGGCCACTGAGGACGTTGGAGACGAAGTCCCGCACCGCCCGGGCGATGGCCGCGGCCACCACCACGATCAGCACCGCCACCGCCGCCTTGGGCAGCCAGGCCACGATGTCGGTGAGCAGCGCCGAGATCGGGTTCGCGCCCCACACCCCGAACGCCACCTGCAACGTCAGCAGCAGGATCGCGTAGTAGACCATCTTCGCCACGATGTCCTTGGCGTCGTAGCGGGACCGGGCGAGCACCCGGTTCACCCCGCCGCGGTGCGCCACCTGGTCGAACCCGACCCGTTGCAGCACCCGGACCACCACGCGGGCGGCGAACTTCGCGATGAAGTAGCCGACCGCCAGAACGAGCAGGAACCCCAGCAGCCGGGGCACGAAGGTGATGACCATCCGCCACGCGTCGGAGAACCCCGCTCCGATGTCGACGGCGGCCACGTCGGTCGCGGCCATCGGCGCCTCCCTAGGGCTGATCGGTGGACTGGTCACCCGAGCATCTCGCCACCGCGGCGTTCCCACACCCCGGGAGAAACCGGTGGGTGACACCCACCCGGGTGGACCTCCGCAGCGCAGCGTGAAACCGACCCGCGATTGTCCGACGCCCCAGCCGGGTAGCTACCGGGCAGGGACAACCCGCCGAGTTGGCCGCCGTCCGCGCCCGGGTCACCATGACCGAGCGGTCGCGACCGCGACCCGTCCCGATACCCACGACCGGAGAGGTACCCGTGAAAAGCAGCAGACCCCCACTCGCCGTGGTCACCGGCGCCGCCCGCGGTATCGGCCACGAACTGGCCCGCCAGTTCGCCGAGCACGACTTCCGCGTCCTCGCGGTGGCCGACGAACCGGGCATCACCGCCACCCGGCTGGGGCCGCGCGTGGAGGCGGTGCGCCTCGACCTGAGACAGCCGGGCAACGTCGAGGCCTTGGCCGCGCGGGCCACCGAACTGGGCGTACCCGCCGCGCTCGCCATCAACACCGGCACGGCCCTCACCGACCACCTCGCCATGGTCGACCTCGACGTCCGCGCCACCGTGCACCTGGCCAAGCTCCTCGTCCCCGGCATGATCGACCGCGCCTACGGGCGCGTTCTGTTCACCTCACCGACCCCGGCCCCCGGCCCACACCAGTCGGTCCACAACGCCACTACGGCGTTCACACACTCCTACGCCCTGTCCCTGCGCGAGGAACTCCGTGGCACCGGAGTCACGGTCACCGCCCTAGGCCCCACCGACGCCCTCGTCGAAGACTCCGCCGCTGCGGCCTTCGCCGCCGCAATGCGCGGTAGGCCGCACGTCACCCCTGCGTCTCCGGCCAACCGCCTGGCCGCCGCAGCCGCGCGCCTGCTCCCCGACAACGTCCTTACCGCTGTCCACCGTGTACTGGCGAAACCGGCCTGACCCTCACCCGTGCAAGGTCCGGCTCACCGCGCGCATGCCCGCCCGGCAAGCCGGGCCGTACCAAGACCGCGACGCCAACGCGGCACGCGCCGCGTTGGCCCCCGGGGCACCGTGCACACCACCGCCGGGATGCGCCGACGCGCTCGCCAGGAACAGGCGCTCCACCGGCGTGTCCGCGCGCGCCAGGCCCGGTGTGGGGCGGAACACCAACTGCTGGTGCACGCCCGCGGTACCCGAGTTGACCGCCCCGCCGACCAGGCCCGGGTTCCCGCCCTCCAACTCCCGCGGCCCCGAGGCCACCCGGCCGACCACCAGGTCGCGGAACCCCGGCGTGTGCCGCTCCACCACCGCCTCGACCCGGTCGGCCCACTCGCGGACCCGCTCGACCGGCCAGTGCCCGCCGCGCGGCACGTGGCTGTAGAGCCAGACCGACTCGGTGCCTGCGGGCGAGCGCGTCGGGTCCGCCGTGGTCATCTGCCCCATCAGCAGGAACGGTTCCGCGGGCACCCGGGTCCGGCCCAGGTCGGCGTCCACGCCCACGAACCCGTCGCTGTCCACACCGAGGTGGACGGTCCCGGCCAGCTGCGGCTCCGCGGCCGACCAGGGGATCGGGCCAGACAGCGCCCAGTCGAGCTTGATCGTGGCGTCGTCCCAGTCGACGCGGCGGACGTCGGCGACGAACCGGGCAGGCAGCGCGGCCGGGTCGAGCAGGTCGAGGTACAGCGCGGGCGCGGGCACGTCGGCCAGCACGGCCCGCCCCGCGCGCACCACGTCGCCGTCCGCGGTCCGCACCCCGACCGCCTTGCCGCCCGCGACCAGCACCCGCGCCACCCGGCGCCCGCACTCCAGCGTGCCGCCGCGGGCGCGCAGCCGGGCCACCAGGGCGTCGGTGATCGCGCCCGCGCCGCCCTCGGGCGCCGGGAACCCGACGTCCTGCCCGAGCATCGCCAGCAGCCAGCCGAACACCGCGCCACCGGCCTGGTTCGGGCCCAGGTCGGCGTGCATCGCGTTGCCGGTCAGCAGGACCCGCGCGCCCTCACCGGCGAACCGCTCTTCGCCGAAGCGGCGCACCGGCATGGCCAGCACCCGGGCGGCGCGCAGCGCGTCACCGACCCCGAGCGCCCAGCAGGCCCAGGCCCGCGCGGACCGGCGGGAACGGGCGCAACAGGGCGTCCAGCAGGTCGTCGCGGAGCAGCCGGTAGCGGTCGAACTCCCGCCGGCACGCGGCCCCGTCGCCCGCGGCGAAGGCGTCGACCGACTCGGCGGTCCCGGTCCAGGTCGCGGGAGAGCAGCACGGCCCGGTCGTCCGGCAGCACGTGCGCGAGCACGGCGGGCGCGTGCCGCCACCGCAGCCCGAACGCGTCCAGGCCGAGGTCGCCGATGACCGGCGACGCCGCCGCCAGCGGGTGGAAGGCGCTGTAGAGGTCGTGGCGGAACCCGGGCACGGTCACCGCCGCGGTCCGGGCCGTCCCGCCCGGCGCGCCGGCCGCCTCCAAGACCACGACCGACCACCCGGCGTCGGCCAGCAGGTTCGCCGCGACCAGCCCGTTGGGCCCGCTGCCGATGACGACCGCGTCCGCCGTCATCGCCCCGCCACCGCCCGGTCGGGCGCGCTCCGCGTCATGCCACAGATACCACCACGCCCGGCCCCGCCGAGCCCGCGTGGTGCCCCCTCGTGCCCGTCCGATCACCCGCCGTGCGGACGTTCGCACCGCCGTGTGGTTCCCCGGAGTGGGTGACTAGGCTGGCGCCGACCGGCGAAGAGGTTGAGCACGCAGCCCCCGCTGACGGGCGGTTCCGTGTGGGTCGGCAGACCTCCCTGCGCCCGTCAGTGGACGGTCGGGTTTACCTCGCCCGGACAGGCGGTGCGGGCGCGACGAGGCGGACGACGGGCGGCATAGGCTCCGCCGGTCGTCCGGAAGAGGAGGCACCATGACCACTGGACCAGAGCCCACGGACAACCTGGCCGCTCTGCTGCGCGCCGGCACCGGGGCGCTGACCAGGCGGTGGATCGAGCTGGCCGCCGCGCCACTGCGCGGCAGGCTCACCGTCGCCGAGCTCGAACGGGAGCTGACCGAGCTCTTCCGCGCCCTCGTCGCCGCCGTCGAGAGCGGTAGCCGCGACCTCCAGTCCGAGCCCTACGCCGAGGTCCGGGCCCTGCTGTCGGACATGTCGCGCCACCGCGCCCGCTCCGGGTTCACCCCGACGGAGACCGCGGTCGGGGTGTTCACCCTCAAGCAGGCCCTGTTCGAGCTCGTCGACCGCGCCGAGATCGAGGGCGACCTGCGCGAGGTCCTCGCCTTCTCGCTGCTGCTCGACGCCCTCGGCCTGCTGACCTTCGAGACCTACGCCAAGGCCCGCGAGGAGGTCATCGACGAGCAGGCCGAGCAGCTGCTGGAGCTGACCACCCCGGTGGTCAAGGTGTGGGAGGGCGTGCTGGCCGTGCCGCTGGTCGGCACCCTGGACTCCGCGCGCACCCAGGTCGTGATGGAGAAGCTGCTGGAGTCGCTGGTCGGCAGCGGCGCCGAGCACGCCATCATCGACATCACCGGCGTGCTCGCCGTGGACACCCAGGTCGCCCAGCACCTGCTCAAGACCGTCATGGCGGCCCGGCTGATGGGCGCGGAGTGCACCATCTCGGGCATCCGGCCGCACATCGCGCAGACCATCGTCGGCCTCGGCATCGAGTTCGGCGACATCACCACCAAGGCCACGCTGGCCGACGCGCTGCGGCACGCGCTGACCCGGTCCGGCGTCACCATCTCCTCCGGGCGCGGGTGAGCCGTGGAACGCATCCCCATCCTCAAGATCGGTGACGTGCTGCTCGCGTCCATCCAGATCGACCTGCAGGACCGCGACGTGCTCGCGCTGCAGGAGGACCTGGCCGAGAAGATCTGCTCGTCCGGCGCCCGCGGCGTCATCCTCGACATCTCCGCGGTCGACATCGTCGACTCCTTCATCGGTCGCATGTTCGCCACCATCGCCGCCACCTCCCGGCTCTTCGACGCCGAGACCGTGGTGGTCGGCATGCGCCCGGCGGTCGCGATCACGCTCGTGGAACTCGGTCTGACCCTCGGCGAGGTCCGCACGGCCCTCGACCTGGAGAAGGGCCTGGCCATCCTCGCCGCCCTCGGGGACCGGACCGACCGGTGACCCCGCCGGCCGCGCGGGAGGAGATCCCGATCACCGCCGACGAGGACGTCGTGCGGGTCCGGCAGGCGGTGCGGTCCTACGCGCAGAAGGCGAAGCTGTCGCTGGTCGACCAGACCAAGCTGGTCACCGCCACCAGCGAGCTGGCCCGCAACACCCTCACCTACGGCGGCGGTGGCACGGCGGTGGTCGAGTTCCTCACCGAGGGGCGGCGGTCGGGTGTGCGCGCCAGCTTCCAGGACGACGGCCCCGGCATCCCCGACGTCGACCTCGCCCTCACCGACGGCTGGACCAGCGGCCGGGGCATGGGCCTGGGGCTCAGCGGCGCGCGCAGGCTGGTCGACGAGTTCACCCTCGACACCGGGGCGGGCCAGGGCACCACGGTGACCGTCGTCAAGTGGTCCCGGTGAGCGCGGGGACCGACCACCTGCCCACCGCGGAGGACGTCATCTGGCTGCCGGTGGAGGAGCTGTCCGCCGTGGGCGCCGCCCGGCGCGCGGTGGCGAACCTCGCCGAGCGGTTGGCGTTCCCGGGGTCCCGCGCCGCCGAGGTGGGGATCGCGGTGACGGAGATCGCCACGAACCTGTGCAAGCACGCCGACCAGGGCGTGCTGCTGCTGCGTGCGTTGCGCACGGCCGACCACGCCGAGATCGAGGTGGCCGCGGTCGACAACGGCCCCGGCATCCCGGACACGGAACTGGCTTTCCTGGACGGCCACTCCACCACCGGCACGCTGGGCATCGGTCTCGGCGCGGTGCGCAGGCTCGCCGATGTCTGCTCGCTGCGCTCCACCCCCGACGGCACCGTCCTCGCCGCCCGCTTCGGCCCGGACCGCCGCACCGTCCCCACCCCCGGGTTCGCCATCGGCGTCACCAAGCCGATCGCGGGCGAGGAGGTCTGCGGCGACGCCTACGCCATCCGCCGGGACGGCGACCGGCTGCTGCTCATGCTCTGCGACGGCGCGGGCCACGGACCGCTGGCCGCGTCGGCGTCCCGGGCCGCCGTGCGCGCGTTCCTCGACGGCGACTGGGCGCCGCCCGAGCGGGTCGTGCGGCGCCTGCACACCGCCATGCTGGGCACCCGCGGCGGCGCGGTCGCGGTGGCCGAACTGGACCCGACCGCGCGCACCCTGCGGTACGCGGGTGTGGGCAACATCGCGGGCGCGGTCGTGTCCGAGCGCAAGAACGGCCTGGTGTCGCTGCCCGGTGTCGCCGGTTACCAGGCGCGTACGGTCCGGGAGTTCACCTACGACCTACCGCCCGGTGCCGTCGTGGTGATGCACTCGGACGGGCTCAACGACCGCTGGGGCGTCGACCCCGTTGTCCGGTGGTCGGCCGACCCCTTGGTGATCGGGCTGGAACTGCTGCGGGAGGCCGGTGTGCGGCGCGACGACGCCAGTGTGGTGGTGGCCAAGCCGGGTGCGCGATGAGCGCGGACGAGCTGCTGGTGGTGACGCTGGCGGGTGAGCAGGACGTGTTCCTGCTGCGCCAGCGCGGCCGCGAGGCGGCCCGCGCGGTCGGGTTGGAGGCCCAGGACCAGATCCGGGTGGCCACCGCGCTCAGCGACCTGGGCCGCGTGCTGCTCACCGGGAAGCGCGTGGTGGTGGCGGCGTTCGCGGTGACCTCGGCGCCCTCGCCCGCGCTGACCGTGCGGCTGCGCACCGGCGTCGACCGGCTGCCGGTGGACGAACCCGGCTGGGCCACCGCCGAACGCCTGCTCGACGAGGTGTGCGTCGTGAACTTCCGGGGCCGGGTCGAGGTGCGCGTGTCCAAACGCCTCCCGGCCGGAATGGGCTACCCGGGCCAAGACGAACTTGTACGGCTGCGTGATGCTCTTGGCAGTCTGGGGGAGACCAACGCTGCGGACGAGCTGCGCGCGCAGAACGAAGAACTTCTTCTGACGTTGGAAAGCCTCGAGCGCAAGCAAGAGGAACTACTCACCCTCAACGCGGAACTGGAAGAGACCAACCGCGGTGTTGTCGCGCTCTATGGCGAGTTGACCGAAGAGCTCGACGAGACTAACCGCGGCGTGGTGGCTCTCTATGCCGAACTGGACCAGACGGGTATCGAGCTGCGACGAGCAAGCGAGGCCAAGAACCGGTTCTGGTCCAATGTGAGCCACGAGGTCCGCACCCCGGTCAACTCGATCGTCGGCCTCGCGCGGCTGCTGCTCGGCCCCGGCGCCGACCCGCTCACCGCCGACCAGCGCAGGCAGCTGGAGGTGATCACCGGCTCCGGCACCGCGCTGCTCACCCTGGTCAACGACCTGCTGGACGTGGCCAAGGCGGAGTCCGGCAGGCTCGAACCCCGCTACACCGAGGTCGACCCGCGGCTGCTGCTCGCCCGGCTGCGCGACGGTTTCCTGCCCATCACCCGCGACAGCGCGGTGGCGCTGGTGATCGACGACCTGCCCGACGCGCCGCCGCCGCGCACCGACGAGACGCTGCTCGGGCACGTCCTGCGCAACCTGGTGTCCAACGGGCTCAAGTTCACCGAGCGCGGCGAGGTCCGGGTCACCGCCGCGTGCGACGGCGAGCACTGGGAGTTCACCGTCGCCGACACCGGCATCGGCATCCCCGCCGAGCACGTCGACAAGGTCTTCGAGGAGTTCCACCAGGTGCCCGGCCCGTTGCAGGCCAAGAGCGCGGGCACCGGCCTCGGGCTGCCGTACGCCAAGGGACTGATCGAGGTGCTCGGCGGTTCACTCGATCTGCGGAGCACGCCCGGGCGGGGCACGCTGGTGACCGTGCGACTTCCTTTGCGGGCCCCGCGTCCCCAGGCCCGTCCCCGATCGGCGCTGCTGGTCACCGCGGACGACACGCTCCGTGCCCGACTGACCACTGTGGTCGGTCCGCTCGTCGGATCCGTGCGGGAGACCTCCGACGGCGCGGGCGCCGTGCTGATGGCCGCCGCGGAACCGCCCGGGCTGCTCGTGCTCGACCTGGCCGCCCCGCACGCCGACGACTGCCTGGAGGGCATGCGCCGCGACCCCCGGCTGGTCGCCACCCCGGTGCTCGCGCTGGAGTCCGCCGACCACCGCGACCGGCACAGCGGCGTCGCCGTGCTGCGCACCTCGCAGCTGTCCACCGAGTCCGTCCGCGACGGCATCCACCGCGCCCTGGCCGCGGTCGACCCGGCCACCACCGAGCTGGTCGCCGGGTCATGACCGCCCGGCCCTTCGACGACCAAGACCGCCCGGCCCGCATCCTGGTGGTAGACGACACCGAGGCCAGCCGCATGATCACCGGTGGCTGGCTGCGCCGCAACGGCCACGAGATCATCGAGGCGGACACCGGCGCGAGCGCGCTCGCCCGCGTGCGCGACGGCGTCGACCTGGTGATCCTCGACGTGAACCTGCCGGACATGAGCGGGTTCGAGGTGTGCGAGGTGATCAAGAGCGACCCGGCGACCGCGGTGGTGCCGGTCGTGCACGTCTCGGCGAGCCACATCGAGGCCAGCGACCGCGCGGCGGGCCTGACCCGCGGCGCCGACGCGTACCTGTCCGAACCCGTCGACCCGGGTGAGCTGCTGGCCACCGTCAAGGCCGCGCTGCGCTACTACCGGGCGCGGGCCGCCGCCGAGAACCTGGCCGCCCGGCTGTCCCGGCTCACCGCGGCCAGCCTGGAGGTCAACGCGGCGCGCACCTTCCCGGCCCTGGTCACCGCCGCCACCCGGGGGGCCGCCGCCGTGCTCGGCAGCGGCGCGACCGTGCTCGTTCGGCTGCGCGACGGCGCTGAGCTGTGGGGGAGCACCCCCGGCCCCGGCGGGCCGGTGGCGCTCGCGCCGCACGGGGCGACCGCGCTCGCCGACGAGCACCTGCCCGACGGCGTCACCTCGGCCGTGCGAGCGCTGCCCGGCGGGCTGTGCGCCGCGCTGTCGAGGACCAAGCCCGAGTGCCCCGTGACCTGCGTCGCGGTGCCGGAGGCGGCCGTGGGGGCGCCGGAGGAACGGGACCTGCTGGTGCAGCTGGGGCTGGCCACGGCGGTCGCGGCGGAGGGGCTGCGCGCGTTCACCGACGAGCACGACGTCGCCCTGGCGCTCCAGCGCAGCCTGCTGCCCAGCGTGCTGCCGCGCCGCCCGGGCGTCACCATGGCCGCCCGGTACGTGCCCGCGTCCACGGTGGCCCAGGTGGGCGGCGACTTCTACGAGGTCGCCGAGCTCGACGACCGGCTGCTGGTGGCGATCGGCGACGTCACCGGCCACTCCATCGAGGCCGCGACGATCATGGGGGAGGTGCGGCACGCGCTGCGCGCCTACGCGATCGAGGGGCACGGCCCGGACCTGATCGTGGAACGCCTCAACGCGATGCTCCGGCGCTTCCACCCCGAGGGCCTGACCACGCTGTGTGTGCTGCTGCTCGACCCGGTGGCGGGCCGCGCGACCGTGGCCAACGCCGGTCACATCCCGCCGCTGTTCCTCGACGCCGACGGCGCCCGCTACCTGCGGCTGCCCGGGGCGCTGCTGGGCGTCGCCACCCCGCGCCCGCCCGCGACCACCGTGGACGTGCCCCCGGGCACCACGGTCGTGCTGATGACCGACGGCCTCATCGAGCGCCGCACGGTCCCACTCGACGCCGACATGGAGCGGCTGCGCGCCTCGATGCGCCACGGGGAGTCCCCCGAGGCCATCTGCGAGCGCCTGCTCGCCGACTTCGGCCAGGACAAGGACGACGACATCGCGCTCCTCGTCCTGCGCCGCGACTGAGCCCACTGAATCACCCCGGTCGGTTCGGGGTGGTTCAGTGCTACGGCGAGAGTGAACATTCACCTTCACCTCCGGGAGGTGTCGTGCCCCGAGCGAGCAGGCGGGACGAGATCACCGCCGCGGCCGCCTACCGGCGCGACCCCGAGGCGTTCACCGTCACCGTGCTGAACACCTCGTCGTTCCACCCGAGCCTGCCCCCGGGCTTCCAGCACCCCGTGGAGATCGTGGGGGACCTGATGGCGGCCGGACAGCGCGCGGGCGTCGTGCGCGAGGGCAGTCGCTGCTGCTCGCCGTGATCTTCATGGGCGCGCTGCTGCGCCCGCTGATCGTCGCCACCCTCGCCGCTCCCGGCGCCCTCGACCTGCGCGACCCCCCCACGACTCGTTGCTCACCGCCGCCGCCTTGGCCGCCGACACGGCCTATTCGTGGCTGACCACCTACGGGCCGACGGCCGGACCGACCCCCTGCTGATCCTCTTGCTGGACATCCCGTTGGCCCTGTCCTTCGCCGCCGCCCTCACCCTCGGACTGCGTCACACCCTGCGCAACGCCGCGCCGCGGGTGCGCGCGTGGATCGCGTTGTTGCCGCTGGTGGGCGCCGCGCTGAACTACGTCGAGGACGCGGGCATCACCGCGTACCCCACCCGGATCGACCTCCTGGCCACGGCGGTCAGGTTCCGTGTCGGCGGTGAAGTCGTTGTGCTTCAGGCTTTCCGCGGTCGTGCTGGTGGGCGTCGCCGCCGTCCGTGCCGTCAACCGCGCGCGGGGCGCCTGCCCGGCCACGTGAGCCGGGTGACCTATTCGGATCTTGCGGCGGCGCCGGCCCGCCCGGCATGATCGTGAGCGGAACGCACCCGTGCCCAGTCGGGGGAAGTCCGGTCGGAATCCGGCGCTGTCCCGCAACGGTAGGCCACCGAGAGACGGTGGTGAGCCCGAATACCCGCTGGGCGCGGTCTGCTCCGCACACCGTCGAGGACAGCGGGTCGGAGCCTGGACGCTCCCCGCCGTTGTCGCGCGGGTCCGGGTTCCCACGCCGCCGCGAGCGCGAGAGGCGTAGGAGAATGGGTTTAGGCCGGAGGATCACGGCCACGGTGTTCGCGGTCGCGGTCACGGTCACCGCGACGGCCCCCGCCCAGGCGGCGGTCACCGCCGACGACACGGCCGCCGGGTGGTTGGCCAGGCAGCTGGTCGACGGCGAGTACATCGACACCCCGGGCGTCCCCGGCATGCCGGACCACGGCCTGACCGCCGACGTCGTCCTCGCGCTCGACGCGGCGGGCGTGGCCAAGGGCGCGGCGGAGAAGGCCACCGCGTTCCTCGCCGTCCCGGCCAACGCCACCTACTACGCCTTCCCCGGCGGCGGTGAGTCCTACGTCGGCCCGCTGGCCAAACTCGGCCTTGTGGCCCAGGCACAGGGCATCGACCCGAAGACCTTCGGCGGGATCGACCTGCACGCCCGACTGCTGGCGCTGATGGACGCGCGGACCGGCCGGTTCGCGGACGCCACGAAATACGGCGACCAGACGAGCACCTTCAGCCAGGCACTGGCCGTGCTGACCCTCAAGCGTGCGGGCGAACTGCCTGACCTCGCGGTCGACTACCTCGCGGGCGCCGCCTGTCCCGACGGCGGCTTCCCGGTCCCGTTCGAGGAGGCGACCTGCCTGCCCGACGTGGACGGCACCGCGATCACCGTGCAGGCGCTGCTGGCCGCCGGGCGCGCGCAGCCCGCGACCAAGGGGCTGGACTGGCTGGTCGCCAACCAGCGACCCAACGGCTCCTTCCTCGACGGCGGCATCGAGAACTCCAACAGCACCGGCCTGGCCGCACAGGCGTTGCGCGCGGGCGGTCGCACCGCCGAAGCGGACAAGGCCGTCGCGTTCCTGGTCACCCTCCAGGTCGGTTGCGACCGCCCGGAAGCCGACCGCGGCGCGATCCCGCACAACGCGTCCGAGTTCGACGCGGCCACCGCCGCCCGTGCCGCGGCCCAGGCCATCCCCGGTATCGCCGGGGTGAGCTTCGCCGACATCACCGCCGACGGCGCCACCGCCGCGTTGCCCACTGTGGACTGCCCCACGCCGACCACCACCACGACCGCGCCTACTACTACGACCACAACCGCCAGTGGCACGACGACCACCACCTCGGCCGCCGCGCCGCTGCCCGCCGGATCGCGCACGCCTCCGTTGGCCGCCACCGGATTCCAGCCCACCGCCGGGGTCTGGGTCGGAGTCCTGTTGCTGCTGACCGGAACCGGCCTTGTCCTCGTGTCCCGTCGCCGTGTCCCACATGGAGGTAACAAGTGAAGACCGCCGTACTCCGCAGAACCGCCGCAGCGGCGGCGGTAGGCCTCACCGCGGCCGTCACCACCGCGCTCGGCGCGGCACCCGCGCAAGCCGCCGCGTGCTCCGGCACGTCCGGCGTCACCGTGATCGTCGACTTCACCGCCGTAGGCGGCACCATCCAGACCGCCTGCGCGCTCGGCGACCCCGCGTCCGGCCTGGCCGCGCTCACCGGCGCCGGGTTCACCTACGGGTTCGTCCCGCGCCAACCGGGCTTCGTGTGCCAGATCAACACCAAGCCCAACCCGTGCAACGGCGCCCCGGTCACCGCCTACTGGTCCTACTGGCACGGCACCCCGGGCGGCTCGTGGACCTACAGCACCAGTGGCGCGGGCGCCTACAACCCCGCCCCCGGCACGGTCGAGGGCTGGGCCTTCGGCGCGGGCACCGCTCCCGGCCAGGCCCCGTGACCGCACGGTCGGGCCTGCGCACCGCCCTCGCCGCCGCCCTCTTGGCGGCGGCGGGGCTGGTCGGCGGCGCGGTACCGGCGTCGGCGGCGGCGTGCGGTGCCTCCGGGGTGACCGTTGTCGTCGACTTCGGCTCGCTCGGCGGCGGGGTGCAGACCCGGTGCGCGCCGGGCGATCCCGCGAGCGGACTCGCGGCGTTGGCGGACGCCGGGTTCGGCTACACGTTCCCCACCCGGCAGCCCGGTTTCGTGTGCCGCATCGACAACCGCCCCGCCCCGGACGCGGACCCGTGCGTCAACGCCTCACCGGGCAACGCGTACTGGTCGTACTGGCACGCCCCGCGCGGGGGGACCTGGACCTACAGCACCAAGGGGGCGGGCAACCGCGACCCCGGCGCGGGCACTGTCGAGGGGTGGTCGTTCGGCGCGGGCGCGGCGCCCGCCATGGCACCCCCGGCCGCACCCGCGGTCCCGCCGCCCGCGGCGAACCCGACAACTACGGCCGTGCAGGCCCCTCCCGCCACCGCAGCGGGCAAACCCGCCGCTCCCGCCGCCGTACAACCTCCCGTCACGACAACGACAGCGGCACCCGCGCCACCACCGAGCACACCGCCATCCTCAACGCCGTCGTCGTCGGAATCCTCCCCGCCGCCGTCGCAGTCACCGTCAGCGGAAGCCATACCGGCACCGGTAGCCCCATCCGAGACGGTGCCGCCCCCACCGCAACCCACGGCGGGCGCGGAGTCCGGTAGCTCCACGGCGGTCATCGTCGCCGGGATCGTGGTTGTCGTGCTCGCGGCCCTGGCCGCCATCACCGCGCGGCGTCGGAGAGCGCGAGAGGATCTGTGACCCGAACGCACTCCGGGGCGTGGTGGTTGTGGGCGTTGGGACTCGCGGTCGTCGCCAGTCGCACCACCAACCCCGTGCTGCTGGCCCTCGTCGCGGCCGTGGCGGGGTTCGTCGCGGTCACCTGCCGCGCCGCCGCGCCCTGGTCGTCGGCGTACGGGATGTTCCTCAAACTCGGGCTCGCCGTGCTCGGCATCCGGCTGGTGTTCCACGTCCTCGTCGGCGGCTTCACGGGCACCACCGTGCTGTTCACCCTGCCGGAGATCCCGCTGCCGGACTGGGCGGCGGGCATCCGGATCGGCGGCCCGGTCACCGCCGAGGGGCTCGCGCACGCGCTGTACCTGGGGTTGCAGCTGGCCACGCTGCTCTGCTGCGTCGGCGCCGCGAACGCGCTCGCCGACCCGCGCAGGCTGCTCAAATCGGTCCCCGCCGCGCTTTACGAGGTCAGCGCCGCGGTCGTGGTCGCGTTGACGCTGGCACCGCAGCTGGCGGTGTCCGCGCGGTCGGTGCGCCGCGCCCGGATGCTGCGCGGTGACCCCGCGCGTGGCCGCCGCGCGATCCGGACCCTGCTCGTACCGGTGCTGGAGGACGGCCTCGACCGCTCGCTGCACCTGGCCGCCGCCATGGACTCCCGGGGCTACGGCCGCACGGCCGGACTGCCGCGCCGGACCCGCGTCCTGACGGCGCTGCTGGTCTTCGGCGGCCTGATCGGCCTGTGCGTCGGCGCCTACGGGCTGCTGGACTCGGCCGCCCCGGCGATCATCGGCGCGCCGACGCTCCTGCTCGGGGTGCTGCTCGCGGTGACCGGACTGCTGATCGGCTCCCGCCGGGTGCGCCGCACGCGGTACCGACCGGACAAGTGGACCGTCCGCTCCGTCCTCATCGCGTGCTCCGGGCTCGCCGCCGGCGCGGTGACGATCGTGGCCGATTCCCTGGGCACGGCGGACCTGGTGCCGACCACCTCACCCCTGTCCTTCCCGGACCTACCGCTGCTGCCGTCGGCGGGTGTGCTGATCGCGCTGCTGCCCGTGGCGCTCGTTCGACGGGAGACGCGCTCGTGATCCGGTTCGACAACGTGTCCGTGACGTACAACGGCGCGGACAGGCCCACCTTGAGCGGGATAGACCTGTTCGTGCCGGAGGGTGAACTCTGCCTCGTAGTGGGCAGTACCGGCGCGGGTAAGTCCACCTTGCTTCGAGCGGTCAACGGGTTGGTGCCGCACTTCACCGGCGGCAAGCTCACCGGTCGCGTTGTTGTCGACGGGCGCGACACCGCCACGCACCCACCACGAGAACTGGCCGACGTCGTCGGCCTGGTCGGCCAAGACCCGGTGGCGGGATTCGTCACCGACTCGGTCGAGGAGGAACTGGCGTACTCCATGGAGTCGCTGGCGGTGCCGGAAACGGTGATGCGCAAACGGGTCGAGGAGACCGTCGACCTGCTCGGGCTCGCGGACCTGCGCGGCCGCGCGCTCGCCACCCTGTCCGGCGGGCAGCAGCAGCGGGTCGCGATCGGCGCGGCGCTCACCGCGCACCCCCGCGTCCTCGTCCTCGACGAACCGACCTCCGCGCTCGACCCGGGCGCGGCCGAGGACGTGCTGGCCGCCGTGCACCGGCTCGTCCACGACCTGGGCATGACCGTGCTCGTCGCCGAACACCGCCTGGAACGCGTCGCCCAGTACGCCGACCGCGTGATCTGGTTGCCGGGCGGCGGCGCGGCCCCGGTCGACGGTGATCCCGGGACCGTGCTCGCCGAGGCGCCGGTAGCGCCACCGGTCGTGCGACTCGGCCAACTCGCCGGCTGGTCACCGCCGCCGGTGTCGATCCGCGACGCCCGCAGGCTCGCCGGGCCACTGCGGGAACGACTGGAGCCGATCACACCGCCGGTGTCGGAATCCGTGAGCGGTAGAGAGATCCTGGCCGCGACAGGCGTAACCGTGCGCTACGGCAACACCACCGCCGTCAGCGGAGTAGACCTCAAGGTGACGACGGGGGAGCGGGTCGCGGTCATGGGCCGCAACGGCTCCGGCAAGTCGAGCCTGCTGTGGGCACTGCAAGGCAGCGGCAAACGCTCCGGTGGCGCCGTAGTGGTCGATGGCGCCGACCCGGCGAAACTGAAGCCCCCCGCTCGTCGCGCCAAGATAGGCATGGTTCCCCAACAACCGGCGGATTTGCTCTACCTGCACACGGTCGCCACCGAATGCGCCCAAGCCGACACCGAGTCCGGTAGACCCGAGGGCACCTGCCGCGCCCTGGTGGACTCACTGGCCCCGGGCATCCCGGACGACCGCCATCCCCGCGACCTGTCCGAAGGTCAACGCCTCGCCCTCGTCCTGGGAATCGCCCTGACCCCGTCGCCGGACGTGCTGCTGCTGGACGAACCGACGCGCGGACTGGACTACCCGGCCAAGACCCGCCTCGCCGAGGCACTGCGCGCCTTGTCCCGCGACGGCCACGCCGTCGTCCTCGCCACCCACGATGTCGAGTTCGTCGCCGAGGTCGCCACCCGCGTCGTCGTGACCGCGGACGGCGAGATCGTGGCGGACGGCCCGGTGGAGCAGGTCGTCACGTCGTCCCCGGTCTTCGCACCCCAGGTCGCCAAGGTCCTCGCGCCCCGACCGTGGCTGACCGTCGCCGCCGTCGAGACCGCCCTGGCCACCCGGTGAGCGCGCCACCGGTCCGCGTCGGACCGCGCTCGGCGGTCGCGCTGGCGCTCTCGGGCGTCCTCGGCCTGGTCGCGTTCTGCTGGCCGCTGGTCGTCGGCCCCGGCGCGGGCCTCGCGCACGGCACCGACGCGCCGCTGGTGTTCGCGCTGCTGCTCCCGGTGTCGCTGGCCGTCGTGCTGGCCGAACTGGCCGACGGCGGCATGGACGCCAAGGCCGTGGCCATGCTCGGCGTGCTCAGCGCGCTCGGCGCCGCCATCCGGCCGCTGGGCGCGGGCACGGCGGGCATCGAGACCGTCTTCTTCCTCATGGTCCTCGCGGGCCGCGTGTTCGGCCCCGGGTTCGGCTTCGTGCTCGGCAACACCACCCTGTTCGCCTCCGCGCTGCTCACCGGCGGCGTCGGCCCGTGGCTGCCGTACCAGATGCTCGGCGCCGCCTGGGTCGCCCTCGGCGCGGGGCTGCTGCCGAGGGCGACCGGGCGCCTCGAACCGCTGCTGCTGGCAGGCTACGGCGCCGCCGCGGGCCTGCTGTACGGACTGCTGCTCAACCTGTCGTTCTGGCCGTTCACGCTGGGGGAGGGGACCTCGCTGTCGTTCCAGCCCGGCGCGCCGGTCGAGGACAACCTCACCCGGCTGGTCCTGTTCTCCCTCGCCACCTCGCTGGGCTGGGACCTCGGACGGGCCATCACCACCGTGGTGCTGGTGCTGGTCACCGGACCGGTGCTGCTGCGCGTGTTCCGCCGCGCGGCCCGCCGCGCCGAGTTCATCCCCTGACCCCGGGCGCTTTCTTGGCGATAGCGGCCTTCATCGCGTCCAACCCGATGAGGTTGAACGGGCGCCCCAGGGTGCGCATCAACGAGTTCTCCGTCGGACGGTAGATGCCGCGCTTGTAGTAGTAGGCGCCCTGGAAGGTACCCACCACCCCACCGTCCGGAGACGGCTTACCGAGGTACGAGTACCACTTCGTCCGATACCGGGCCATCGACGAACTCGAGTACACCGACACGTTCGCCTCCTGCGGCTCCCGGCCGGTGTACAGGTCGTTCGGCACGTCGTACTCGTCGGCCAGCCCACCGATCGAATGCCCCAACTCGTGCGCCACGACCTGCCCGGACTGCGCGTTGCCACCCGAGGACGTGGCCACACCGCCGCCCGCGCCGCCGTACTTGGTGCTGTTGCCCACCGCCAGCACCTGGTCCACCGCGGGTGCCAGCGCCGCGTACCGCTTCGCCTTGGCCTCGTCGACGCACAGCAGCCGCTCGATGTCGTCGCACCAGAAGTACATGTCCAGCGCGGTGTTCCGCCGCACGCCCCTCGACGGTTCGTTGTCCACACCGGACTCCGGCGACACCACGTTGACCTGCCACACGTTGAACGAGCCCTTCATCGACCGGAACGGCTCGACCTGGGTCAGCTCGTTCCACCGGTTCACCACGTGCTGGTGGTAGGTCGCCATCTCAGCGGCGGTGTACCCGTCGCCGACGAAAACCAGGTCGAACCGCGAACTCGACGGACCGGTCTGCTGCACCGGCACCACATCCGCCACTACGGGCGCGAACGACTCCGTGGGCACGGGAAGCGTCACCCGTGTGCGGGTGATGGTGCCGTCGGGGGAGAAGACCTCTTTCACAGTTGAGTACGTGGGCGGCTGGGAATTCGCGTCTTGCGCGGCATCGGCCGTGTGCACACCGACCATCGCGGCCGCGAGGACCACCGCCGCGAGCAGGGGAACCGTACGCATCTCTCTCCGATCCAGGCAGGGAACGCCACTATCGCCCGCCCTTCCCGCACCGGGGTAATAGCGGCTTCCATACCGCCGATCTATGGCTCGCGCGCGCGAACCCCCACTACGCTCACCGGATGGACCTGGAGCTACGCCATCTGCGGACGCTCTGCGCGATAGCCGACACCGGCAGCCTCACCCGCGCCGCCGCCGTCCTGCGCCTGTCCCAACCCGCCCTCACCGCCCGCCTCAAACGCGTCGAGCAGGAAATCGGGGTACCGCTGTTCACTCGCGGTCCGCGCGGGATGGTCTCCACGCGCGTGGGCGACTTCGTGCTGCTGCGCGCCCGCGCGATCCTGCACGGCGTCGACGACCTGGGCCGCGGCGTGGCCCGCTTCACCGACGCGGACGCGCCCGTCGTCGCCATCGGCGGCGCGGTCGGCTCGGTCTCGGTGGGCCTGGCCGCGCGCGTGGTCGACCGCCTGCCCGCCGTCGAGGTGCGCCTGACCATGGAGTACTCGCCCCGGCTGCTGTGGGACCTGGTCGCCGCGGGCAGGCTCGAAGCGGCGGCCACGGTCGACTACCCCGGCTACGAACTGGAGTCCACATCGGACATACAGTGCGCGGTCATCGCCGATGAGCCGGTTTTCGTTGCCTTGGCACCGAACGACCTCTTAGCCGACCGTGACGAGGTAGCGCTAACCGAGCTCGCGGAACGCACATGGGCGATGACACCGTCCGATGGCGCCGGTTGGCCCGACTGCTTCCACACCGCCTGCGTGCGCGCCGGGTTCACCCCGCGCGTCCACTACACCTCGGCGAGCGCCGAATCCATCCACGAACTCGTCGCGGCGGGCCACGCCGTCACCGCCTGCCAGGCCGTCTACCGCGGCGGCGACGGCATCGTCGTCCGGCCCCTCGCGGGCGCGCCCGTGCGCATGCGGCACGTGCTCCTCTGCCGCCGCGACGGGCCGCTGGCCGACCACGCCGACGCCATGCTCGGGTTCGCCCGCGAGGCGTACCGCGACTACGCCCGCAGGCACGCCAGGTGCCCTGACCGGCTCGACCCGGCTACCCCCGCGCCCGCCGCAGCAGGTACGTGTCCATGATCCAGCCCTTCTCCCGCCGGGCCGCCGCGCGGGTGTCCCGGATCCGCTCGGCCACCTCGGCCAGCGGCCCGGAGATGACGACCTCGTCCCGCGTGCCCACGTACGCACCCCAGTGGATGTGCAGGTCGGGGTCGTCCGCCAGCTCCAGGTAGGCGTCCCGCGCGTCGAGCATCACAACGACGTCGTCCACACCCTCCGGCCAACCCTGGGCCAACCGCCTGCCCGTGGTCACCTGCACGGCCCCGCCGACCTGGTTGAGCGTCGTACGGCACCGCGCGGCGAGCGCGGACACGCTGCTGATCCCCGGCAGCACCTCGACCTCGAACGCCAGCGCGCCCCGCGCCCGGATGTCGTCGACGACGGAGATGATGCTGTCGTAGAGCGAAGGGTCGCCCCACACCAGGAACGCGCCCGTCTCACCGGGACGCAGGTTCTCGGCGATCATCCGCTCGCACACGTCCGCGCGCCGCTTCCGCCAGTCCTCCACCGCTTCCGGGTAACCGGCCTCCGTGCGCAACCGCTCCGGATCCGGGGTGCGGACAAGCCGGTAGCCCTTACCGGGCACGTGAACGTCCAGAATCGCCTGTCGCAGTTCGGACAGCTCGATCGCCGCGTCCGCCTTGTCCAGGAAGAAGAACACGTCCGCCCGGTTGAGCGCCTCCACCGCCGCCACCGTCACGTGACCGGGGTCACCGGCCCCGATCCCGATGACCGCCACCCGCGTCGCCTCACTCATGCCGTGACCCTAACCGCCGGTGGACCCCGGTTAGATGGGGCCATGACCACCCCCCGGACGCTGGTGCTCGGCGGTGCCCGGTCCGGCAAGTCGGCCCACGCGGAGGGCCTGCTGACCGGCGACGGCCCCGTCGACTACCTGGCCACCGCCCGCCGCGACCCCGCCGACACCGAGTGGTCGGCGCGCATCGCCGACCACGTCGCGCGCAGGCCCGCGCACTGGCGCACGGTCGAGGTCCCGGCCCGCGCCGACCTGCCCGCCCGGCTGCGCGCCGCCCGACCCGACGACCCGCCGCTGCTGGTCGACGACCTCGCCACCTGGCTCACCGGCGTCCTCGACGACGTGGGCTGGACCCGCGGCCCCGAGGCCGCCGAGGCCCGCGTCGACCTCGCCGCCGCGGTCGCCGCCTGCCCCGCCCGCCTGGTGCTCGTCTCCGCCGAGGTCGGGCTCGGGGTCATCCCCTCGACCCGTGCGGGCCGGATATTCCGGGACGAGTTGGGCGCGCTCAACGCCGCCGTCGCCGCGCACTGCGCCGAGGTGCTGCTGCTCGTCGCCGGGATCCCGCTGCGGCTGCGCGGATGAGCCACCTCGCGGGCGCGCGGCTCGCCTTGCACTGGCTCACCACGTTCCCGATCCACCAGGACGGCACGGACGCGCGAACCAGGGGTCTCGCCATCACCTGGGCACCCGTGGTCGGTGTGCTGCTCGGTGGCGTCGTCGCGACGCTCTTGTACCTCTTGTCGCTCGCGGGCCTACCGCCACTGATGTCCGGTCTGCTCGCGGTCGGCGCCACCGCGCTGCTGACGCGCGGGATGCACCTCGACGGCTTGGCCGACACCGCCGACGGCCTCGGCTGCTACGGCCCATCCGAACGCGCCTTGGCGGTGATGAAGGACGGCGGCGTCGGCGCGTTCGCCACCGTCGCGCTGGTCATCACCATCGGCGTCCAGGCCGTGGCCCTGGGCGCGCTGGGCGGCACGGCGCGGTGGCCCGCGGTCGTGTACGCCCTCGTCGCGGGCCGGGCCGCGTTCTCCTGGTGCTGCCGCCGGGGCGTGCCGCCCGCGCGGCCCGAGGGCTTCGGCGCGCTCGTCGCGGGCACGCAGCACCCCGCGGTCCCGGCGGCCTGGCTGGCCGCGCTGGTCTGCGCCGGACCGCTGGTCGTGCCCGGCAGGCCCTGGCTGGGGCCGCTGGCCGCGCTCCTGGCCGCGGGCGCGGTGGCGCTGCTGACCCGGCACCTCGTCCGCCGCTTCGGCGGGGTCACCGGGGACGTCTTCGGCGCGAACGCCGAAGTGGCGACGACCGTGGTCTTGGTGGTGTGCGCGGCGGTCTGAGCGGGGGTCCGATGTGTCCGGTGGGGCCGCCGGAAGCCGGTGAGTCCACAGTGGAGAGAGGGGTTTGGTGACGCTGGGCCGGTGTGGCCGCCGCCGTGGGGGACTCGGCGCCACCCGTCCGAGTGGTTTTACCCGGGTGCTGTCGGCCGACTACGCCGAAATCGCTCCGATGTGTGTCGGACCGCGCATTCCCGTGATGATCAATTCGTTTCCTTTCCCTCGATCGCGTGAGCGACCGAATCGTGACTTGTCGCGTCGCGGGGTGCGGAATCCGCGGGAGTGACGGCTGGTCAAAATGATCAGAGCTGGTCACGCTATCGGGCGTACCGTCCGAGGATTTCCACCCGTCGAGTGAGTATCGCGTCCCGCTGAACGCGCGCTGCGTTAGCGAAATTGGTTGTCCCCACGCTTTCGGGTATGTCCGATGCCAAGTTCTGTGAGTTTGCCTAAAGTGATCGACGTTTGAATCGGGCGAACCCAAAGGAATCGGGTATGGGCGCGGTGTTTAGGACCGGAGACCCGCGGCGCACCCGCGCGGGTGCGCTGGGTTTGGTCGCCGCCGTGGTGGCCACGCTGGTGCCGTTCGTCACGCCCACACCGGCGGAGGCGTCGGTGCGCACCAACTTCGACGCCGTCTACTCCAGCGAGGAGAACGGCGCCATCACGCTCGCGGGCGCCAGCTCCATGGACTGCCCGACCGCGGCGTCCGGCTGTACGTCCGCCCGCGCGGGCACCGCCACCGGCACCTCGAACAACAACAACCTGTACAACATGGCGTTCGTCGACGTGGACTCCGATTCGTCCACATCGAACTCCTCCACCGCCACGCTGTCGCTGCCCACCGGTTCCACCGTCCTCTACGCGCGGCTCGTCTGGGGCGGCCGCACCGTGGCGGGTACCAACGGCGTCGCGCCCACCAAGGCCGTCAACACCGCGAAGTTCAAGGCCCCCGGCGCCACGAGCTACACCACCTACACCGCCACCACGCTCATCCAGCCCACCGCGCTGGTCACCACGGACGGCGGCCCGTACCAGGCATCCCTCGACGTCACCTCCGCGGTCAAGACCGCGGGCAACGGCGTCTACGCCGTGGCCGACATCGGTTCGGCCACCGGCCAGGACCGGTACGCGGGCTGGTCGCTGGTCGTGGCCTACCGCAACCCGTCCTTGCCGCTGCGCAACCTGCGGGTGTTCGAGGGCTTCGCCGACATCACCTCCGCCACCGGCAACAACAGCGTCGACATCCCGGTGTCCGGCTTCCTCACGCCCACCACCGGCAACGTCAACGCCTCCGTCGGCGTCGTGGCCTGGGAGGGCGACTTCGGCACCACCGGCGACGCGCTGCGCCTGGCGAACACCACGCTGTCGGACGCGACCCGCCCGGCGAACAACTTCTTCGATTCGCGCATCAGCGACGCCGGTGTCGACCAGACCGGGCGATCGCCGGGCAACCTGAACAACTTCGGTGTCGACATCGGCCGCATCGCGACCACCAACGTGATCAGCAACGGCAGCACGTCGGCCACCATCAACCTGACCTCCAGCGGCGACTCATACTACCCCGGCGTCGTCACCAGCCAGATCGACCTGTTCACCCCCACCTTCAACGCGGTCAGCAAGACCGTGTCCAACCTCAACGGCAACAACCCGGCCCAGCCGGGCGACACCCTCGAGTACCAGCTCACCTTCACCAACTCCGGCGGTGACTACGCCGACGCCTCCGTCGTGCGCGACGTGCTGCCCGCCAACCTCACCTACGTCCCCAACAGCCTGGTCATCGACACCAACACCGGCGGTACCACCGGCACCCGGACGGACACGGCGGGCGACGACACCGGCGACTACACCGCGGCGGACAGGACAGTCCGCTTCCGGGTCGGCAGCGGCGCCACCGCGTCCACGGGCGGTTCGATCGCGCCCGGCGGCTCCGTCGCGGCCCGCTTCCGCGCCACGGTGAACCGCGCCGCCTCGGGCACCACCATCGCCAACACGCCTGTGCTGGACTACCGCGCCCGCACGCTAAACCGCCCGTACACCTTCTCCGGCAACGACGTGAACACCGTCGTCCGCGACCTCGCCGACCTGTCCGCGGGCAAGACCGTGGCCGCGCCGTCGCAGAACGCGGGCCAGACGGTCAACTACACCATCTCCGCCACCAACCAGGGGCCGAACAACGCCACCGGTGTCGTGCTCACCGACACCCTGCCCGCGGGCACCACGTTCGAGTCGGCGTCCCCGCCCGCGGGCGGCACCTGCACCCCGTCCGGGCAGAAAGTCACCTGCTCGGTCGGCGCGGTGGCCAACGGCGCCACCGTGTCCGTGCCGGTCGTGGCCAGGATCAACGCCGACTCGGCGGGTGGCGTCGTGATCAACTCCGTGACGGTGTCGGCGTCGACCGCCGACGACGTCACGGTCAACAACACCGCCACCGCCCCGGTCACCGTCACCCGCGCGGCCGACCTGCAGATCGCCTCCACGCTCAACGGCCCGGTCGTGCCCGGCACCGAGCAGGCCGTGCTCACCACCACCGTCACCAACGCGGGCCCCTCCACCGCCGAGAACGTGACGATCAGCGTCCCGCTGCCCGACGGCGTCTCCGTGGTGTGGGCGTCCTCCGGCTGCACCGTCGCGGCGGGCACCATGACCTGCGTCGTGGGCACCCTCGCGCCCGGCGTCAGCTACTCGGTCACCGCCGTGCTCGGTGTCGTCCCCAGCTACGCGGACCCGACCCTGTCCGTACCGTCCTCGGTGTCTTCGACAACCCCGGACACGTCCACGGGCGACAACTCCACCACGGCCACCGCCCCCGTCGAGCCGCTGGCCGACATCCAGGTGTCCAACAACGCCTCCACCAACGCACCGGTCGCGGGCTCCCGGCTCAACTACACCGTCATGGTGGCCAACCCGGGGCCGTCCGACGCGCGCAACGTCGTGGTCACCGTCCCGGTCCAGCCCGGCACCACGATCGTCAGCGCCACCCCGCAGTCCGGCACCTGCACCGTCGGCGCCACCGTGTCCTGCCAGCTGGGTGTCGTGCCCGCGGGCGGCGCCACCACGGTGAGCCTGCGCGTGGCCGTCAACCCCGACTACGCGGCGGGCCCGCTGCCCAGCGTCGCCACGGCGACCACCAGCACCCCGCAGGACGTCACCGACAACGACTCCGCCACCGTCACCGGCACCGTCAGCCGGGTCAGCGACCTTGGCCTGACCAAAACCGCCGTCCCGGCCCCGGTCGTGGCGGGCGCGCCGCTGGCGTACTCGCTCACCGTCACCAACCGCGGCCCTTCGGACGCGGGCGCGGTGGTCGTCAGCGACCCGCTGCCCGCCGGCCTGACCGTCACCGGCGTCCAGTCCACCTCCGGCACCTGCACCACCGTGGGCCGGACGGTCTCCTGCGCCCTCGGCACCGTCGCCAACGGCGGCACCGCCTCCGTGACCATCACCGCCGACACCCCGGGCACCGTGCCCGCCGCGGGCTTCAGCAACACCGCCACGGTCACCTCGGCCAGCACCGACCCGAACCCCGGCGACAACACCGCCACCCACCTCGCCAACGTCACCGCGCAGGCCGACGTCACGGTCACCGAGACGACCACCACCCCGAACATCCAGGCGGGCCAGTCCGGCCGCTACGTGGTCACCGTCGCCAACTCCGGCCCGTCGGTGGCCCAGGCGGTCACCCTCAACCAGACCATCCCGGCGGGCTTCGGCATCGGCACCATCGCCACCTCCACCGGCACCTGCCAGATCGTCAGCGGCCAGGTCCGCTGCGCCATCGGCGACCTGGCCAGCGAGGCCAGGGCCACGGTCACCATCGACGTCAACGTGCCGTCCGGCCAGGCCCTCGGCTCGGTCTCGGCCACCGGCACCGTCGCCTCGACCACCCCGGACCCGACCCAGTCCAACAACAGCGCGAGCGCCTCCGTCGCCGTTCGCGCGGTCGCCGACCTGCGCTTCTCCAACCTGCAGGACCCCGGCACCTTCATGGCCGGTGACACGTTCTCCCGCACCTTCAGCGTGATGAACGGCGGCCCGTCCGATGCCCGCGACACCACTATCGTGGCCGACCTGCCGGTCGGCGTGCTCGACCTCGCGGCCACCGTCGACGGCACCACCTGCGCCGTCACCGGCGCCCGCATCACCTGCGCCGTCGGCACCATGGCCGCGGGCCAGACGCTCAGCGGCGTGGTCACCGGCCGGATCGCCGCGTCCAGCCCGCCCGGTCCGCGCTCGTTCAGCGCCACCATCAGCTCGTCCACCCCGGACTCCGCGCCGCTGAACAACACGGTGTCCGCGAGCACCGCGGTCACCGCGTACGCGGGCCTGTCCATCCAGCAGACGGTCACCCCGTCGCCGCTGGTCGCGGGCGCGCTGGCCACCTACCAGATCGGCGCGACCAACAACGGGCCGTCCGACGCGACCAACGTCGTCATCACCCACACCCTCCCGGCCGCGCTGTCCGCGGTGTCCGCGTCCAGCTCGCTCGGCACCTGCGCCATCGCGGGCCAGGTCGTCACCTGCACCGTCGACCGGCTCCCGGCGGGCAGCCGCGCCGACGTCACAGTGGTCGTCAACGTCTCGCCCACCGCCTCCGGCACCGTCGAGACCAACGCCCAGGTGTCCACCGACACGCCCAGCCCCGGCGGTGAGGACCAGCTCAGCACGGTCAACACCCCGGTCGTGCAGACCGCCGACCTGGTACTCACCGGCACCGTCGGCCAGGACCCGGTCCGCGCGGGCACCGCGCAGACCTACAACCTCACCGTGTCCAACGCGGGCCCGTCCGCCGCCGCGAACGTGGTGCTGTCCGACACGCTGCCCGACGGGCTCGTGCTGCTGCCCGGCGGCGTCGCCACCCAGTCCGGCACCTGCACCCCGACCCCGGACAACAAGGGCGTCAACTGCACCTTCGGCACCATCCAGCCGGGCCGCTCCGTGGTCGTCGTGCTGACCGCGCTCGTCCCGTCCGACACTGCGGCGGGCACGGTCCTCATCGACACCGCCGCCGTCGGCTCGCCCACCGCCGACCCGACCATGGCCAACCGGTCGGTGTCGCTGCCCGCCACCGTCAGCACCGCCGCCGACCTGTCGGTCAGCACCACCTCGACGTCCACCAACGCCGAGGCCGGGCGCAACATCACCTACAACGTCACCGTCGCCAACGACGGCCCGTCGGTGGCCCGCTTGGTCACCATCACCGACCCGCTGCCCGCGGGCACCTCCTTCGTCTCCGCCGGCGCGGGCTGCTCGCTGGTCGGCACCGAGGTCCGCTGCGCCGTCGGCGACCTGGCCCAAGGCGCGATCTACACCCAGTCGGTCACCGTCCTGGTCGCCTCCGACTACGCGAGCCAGACCCTGGTCAACACCGCCACCGCGAGTTCGGCGACCGCGGACCCGAACACCGCGAACAACAACGGGTCGATCACCCACACCGTCAACACCAGCGCGGACCTGACCGCCACCAACACCATCGTGTCCGGGCCGCTGGTCGCGGGAACCCCGGTCACCTACCGGGTCGGCGCCACCAACAACGGCCCGTCCCTGGCACCCCAGGTCGTGCTCACCGACCGGCTGCCCGCCGGGCTCACCTACGGCAGCGCCACCCCGTCCGCGGGCGGTAGCTGCGTCCTGTCCGCGGGCGCCGTCCGCTGCACCTGGCCGTCGGTGCCGCTGGGCGCCGCCGTGTCCGCCGACATCACCGCCACCCTGGCCAGCGGCACCCCCGCGGGCTCGGCGTTCGCCAACACGGTCACCGCGTCCTCCGCGGTGCCGGACCCGAACCAGGCCGACAACTCCGCCACCGCCAGCGCCAACGTCGGCGCCACCGCCGACCTGTCGGTCGTGCAGACGCTGACCTCCGGCGCCCCCGTCGCGGGCGGCAAGCTCACCTGGCAGGCCGTGGTCCGCAACGACGGCCCGTCCTCCGCGTACGGCGTCACCACCGACGCGCCGCCCCCGGCGGGCATCCGCTTCGACAGCGCGACCGCCACCGCGGGCACCTGCACCTTCGACACCGCCGCCCACTGCGCCATCGGCACCCTGGCCGCGGGCGCCACCGCCACGGTCACCGTCACCGGCACCCTCGCCCCCGACTACACGGGCACGAGCGTCACCAACACCGTCACCGTGACGTCCACCTCGACCGACCCGAACACCGCCAACAACACCTCGTCGGCGGTCTCGGACACCTCCAGCAGCGCCGACCTGCGCCTGGCCATCACCTCCGCGCCCGACCCGGCCGTGCCCGGTTCACCGGCCACCTGGACCCTCACCGCCACGAACGCGGGCCCGTCCACCTCGCGCGGCGTCGTGCTCAACGCCGACCTGCCCGCCGGGGTCACCCCGCAGCCGCAGGCGGGCTGCGCCATCACCGGCCAGCGGATCAGCTGCCCCGTCGGCGACATCGCCACCAACGCCACCGGCACGGTCACCGTCACGGGCAGGCTCGCCCCCGGGTTCGCCGAGAACAGCCTGCGCGTCACCGGCACCGTCACCAGCGGCACCGCCGACCCCGACGCGGGCTCCAACACCGCCACCAGCAGCACCGCGCTGAGCCCGCAGGCCGACCTCGCGGTCACCGCCACCCCGCCCGCCAACCCGGTCGCGGGCCAGACCGCCACCTGGACCGTCCGGGTCGCCGACACCGGCCCGTCCGACGCGGTCGGCACCTCGCTCACCATCTCCGTCCCGGCCTACGTCTACAACGCCCGGGCGAGCTGGCCCACCGGCTCCTGCGCGGTCTCCGGCGCCGTGGTCACCTGCCCGCTCGGCGTGATCGCCGCGGGCCAGACCACCGAGGTCAGCTTCACCGGCACCATCGACGCGGGCTACTCCGGCCCGCTCACCCTCGGCGCCGAGGCCATCGCGCAGACCAACGACCCGGTGCTGGCCAACAACGTCGTCGACGTCGTGGGCTCCGCCAGCACCGCCGCCGACCTGGTCAGCACCATCGCCGGACCCGACGCCGCGGTGCCCGGCACCCAGCTCACCTGGGTGCAGAGCACCCGCAACCTCGGGCCGTCGACCGCCACCGCGGTCGTGCTCACCAACACCGTCCCCGAGGGCCTCACCGGCGTCACCGCCACCACGCCCGCGGGCAACTGCACCGTCACCGGCCGCGACATCAGCTGCGCCACCGGCGACCTGCAGCCCGGGGCCACCGTGCTGCTGACCATCGCAGGCACCCTCGCCGCCAACGTCACCGCGCCCACCCTCACCGACACCGGCGCGGGCACCTCCGGCGTCCCGGACCCGAACCAGGCCAACAACTCCGGCAGCGCGACCACCCCGGTCACCGCCAACGGCAACCTGCACGTCGCGCTCGCCGTCACCAGCGGCCAGCCGGTGCAGGGCGCGCCGATCGAGTTCCGCATCGAGGTCTCCAACGCGGGCCCGTCGGACGCCCAGGCGGTGACCGTCACCGACAACCTGCCCACGACCATCGGGCAGCTCACCGTGCTCACCTCGCAGGGCACCTGCGCCTTCACCGGCCAGGCCCTGGGCTGCGACCTCGGCACCGTCGCCGCGGGCGCGCCGCCCGTCGCGATCACCGTGCGCGGCGTCCTCGCCAACGGCGCGGGCGACACGGTCACCAACTCGGCCACCGCGAGCAGCGCCACCACCGAACTCGACCAGTCCGACAACACCGGCACCGTGATCGCCTCGGCCACCGAGTCGGCCAACCTCGCCGTCACCGTCGACGTGCCCGGCAGCGTCGTGGCGGGCACCCCGCTGACCTACACCGTCACCGTCACCAACAACGGCCCGTCCACCGCCCGCGGCGCCACCCTCGACCGGGTCCTGCCCGCCGCCCTCACCGGCGTCACCACCGACCTGCCCGGCTGCACCACCGCGTCCTGCGCGCTCGGCGACATCGCCCCCGGCGCCTCGGTCGTCGTCAAGATCACCGGTACGGTCGACCCGCTCTACCAGGGCGTGGAGCTCGAGACCCGGATGAGCACCGGGTCGCAGGCCCCCGACCCGGACAGCCGCGACAACTCGACCACCTCCCGGGTCCAGGTCACCCGCGGCGCCGACCTCAGCGCCGACCTGCACGTCGACCCGACCCCGGTCGTGCCGGGCCGGTCGCTGCTCTACACCGCGACCATCGCCAGCCCCGGCCCGTCCGCGGTGCGCGGCGTGGTCACCTTCTCGCCGCTGCCCGACGGCACCGAGATCTCCGGGCCGATCACCAGCGACCAGGGCACCTGCTCGGTGGTCGTCCGCAGCGTCGTCTGCGACCTCGGCCTCATCGCGCCCGGGACGCCGATCACCGTCAAGATCCCGGTCACGCTGGCCCCGTCGTTCGCCGAGCCGACGCTGTCGAACACCATCGACGTGCAGGCCTCCACCCCCGACCCGAACCCGGCGAACAACTCCGCCACCGCGAGCGCCCAGGTCAGCGCCCAGGCCGACCTCGGTGTCCGGCTCGACGCCGCCGACCAGGTCACCCCCGGTGAGCTGACCGGCTGGACCATCACCGTCACCAACAACGGCCCGTCCGACGCCCCGGCCGCGGTCGTGCACAACCTGCCCGCCGACGTCGACGACATCTCGGCGGTCAGCTCCCAGGGCACCTGCCAGGTCACCGGCCAGACCCTGCGCTGCGACCTGTCCACGATCGCCTCGGGCGCCGCGGTGACGGTCACCGTCTACGGCAGGCTCTCGCCGGACATCACCGCCGACGAGCTGACCAGCGACGTCGCGGTCGAGTCCACCGTGCCCGAACCGGACCCGAACCAGCCGGACAACCGCACCGACAGCGCGACCAGCGCGGTCGTGGCCACCTCGGACATCTTCGTCCAGGTCAACGCCGACCAGGACCCGATCACCCCGGGCCTGCCCGCCTCCTGGACCGTCCTCGTGACCAACGCGGGCCCGTCCACCGCCCGCGACGTGGTGCTCACCGGCCTCGCCCCGGCCGAGACCACCGGCGCCACCATCACCGCGCCCGCGGGCGTCACCTGCGACGCGAACCTGCGCTGCGTGATCGGCACCCTGCCCACCGGCAAGGAAGGCACCGTCCAGTTCACGCTGCGCGCCGACGTGCCCCCCGGCGTCACCGCCCCGGTGCTCAACGCGTCCGCCACGGTCACCGGCTCGAACCCCGACCCGAACCCGGGCGACAACACCGCGACCGCCAGCACCCCGATCAGCGCCACCGCCGACCTGCGGCTCGGCATCACCGTCGACCCGCGGCCCATCGTCGCGGGCGGCGCGGTGACGATCACCGCCACGGTCACCAACGCGGGCCCGTCCACCGCGCCGGGCACCACCTTCACCCTGCCCGTCCCGACCGGCGTCGAGGACGTCACCGTCGACGCGCCGCCGGGCGTCACCTGCGACACCTCGATCAGCTGCACCGTCGGCGACGTGCCGCCCGGCCAGCTGCGGATCGTCGTCCGCGGCCGGGTCACGCCGACCTTCACCGACGACTCGCTGACGCTGTCCGCCGCGGTCACCTCCGCCATCGCCGACCCGAACCCGGCGGACAACACCGTCACCACCGTCGAACAGTCCAGTGTGGACGCCGACCTCGCGGTCACCGCCACCATCGACCCGGCGGCCCCGGTCGCGGGCTCCCCGGTCACGGTCAACGCCAAGGTCCGCGCGAACGGCCCGTCCACCGCCACCGGCGTGACCTTCCGGCTGCCGGTGCCCGCCGAACTGCGCGACGTCGTCGTCACCGGGCCCGCCGGGGTCACCTGCGACGACGCCGCCGCCTGCCAGATCGGCACCATGGCGCCCGGCACCGAGGTCGACATCGTGCTCCGCGGCGTCGTGGCCGCCGACTTCACCGGCGGCTCGATCGCGCTGACCGCGTCGGTCGACGGCGACACCCCCGACAACGTGCCCGGCAACGACACCGCCACGGTCACCTCGTCGGTGTCCACCTCGGCCGACCTGTCCGTGGCCACCGTGGTCGACCCGGCCCCGCTCACCGCGGGCTCGCCGGTCACCCTGACCTCCACCATCCACAACACCGGGCCGTCCACCGCCGACCAGGTCGTGTTCGCCCTGCCGATCCCGGCCGGGTTCACCGGTATCACCGTCACCGCGCCCGCCGGGGTCACCTGCGACAACTCCGTGCGGTGCACCGCCGCCGCGATCGGCCCCAACCAGGACGTCGTGGTGGTCGTGCGGGGCCAGGTGGCACCCGAGTTCCCCGACGGCCCGCTGACCATCGCCTCGAACGTCACCTCGCCGGTCGCCGACCCGAACCCGGCCGACAACACCTCGCAGGTCGCCACCGCCGTCGGCATCGCCTCCGACGTCCGGGTCACGCTCACCGTCGACCCGACGCCGCTGGTGGCGGGCTCGCCGGTCACCGCGACGGCCACCATCCGCAACACGGGCCCGTCCACCGCGACCGGCGTCGCCCTCACCCTGCCGGTGCCCGCCGGGCTGGAGAACGTCGTCGTGACCGCCCCGCCGGGCGTCACCTGCGACTCGACCATCTCCTGCGTCGTCGGCACCATCGCGCCGAACACCGACCTGGTCATCACCGTCGGCGGCCGGATCGCGCCCGCCTTCGCGGGCCCGAACCTGAGCCTGACCGCCGTCACCACCACGACCAGCGCCGACCCGAACAACGCCGACAACACGGTCACCACGACCACCGCCGTCGGCGCGGACGCGGGCGTCAGCGTCGCCCTGGCCGTCGACCCGGCCCAGGTCACGCCCGGCACCCCGGTCATCGCGACCGCCACGGTCCGCAACGCCGGTCCGTCCACCGCCACCGGTGTCACGCTGTCGCTGCCGGTGCCCGCCGGGCTCATCGACGTGGTGGTCACCGCGCCCAACGGCGTCACCTGCGACAACACCGTGTCCTGCGTCCTCGGGGCCATCGCGCCCGACACCGAGGTCGTGGTGACGGTGGGCGGCGCCCTCGACCCGGCCTACCAGGGCGCGGACATCGCGTTCACCGCGAGCACCACGTCGCCGACCCCGGACCAGAACCCGGCCGACGACACCACCACGGTCACCAGCCCGGTCGGCGCCGCCGCCGACCTCGACGCGGCGATCACCGTCAACCCGACCGCGCCGGTCGCCGGTCAGCCGATCGAGATCGTCGCCGACCTGGTCAACCGCGGCCCGTCCACGGCCACCGGCGTCACCCTCGCCGTGCCGGTCCCGGCGGGCGTCACCGGCGTGACCGTCGACGCCCCCGCGGGCGTCACCTGCGACGCGACCGTCAGCTGCGCCGTCGGCACCCTGGCGCCGGGCGCGAGCGTCCGCATCACGCTGCGCGGCACCGTCGCGCCGGACGTGACCGCGCCGATCTCTGTCACCGCCACCGGCAGCTCGCCGACCGCCGACCCGACACCGGCCAACAACACCGCCACCGCGACGGGCACCACGGCCGCCAGCGCCGACCTCGCGTTCACCGGCGTGGTCACCCCCGCGCCGCTCACCGCGGGCACCGTGGCGACCATCGCGGCCAAGCTGGTCAACAACGGCCCGTCCACCGCCACCGGGATCACCTTCTCGGTGCCGGTGCCCGCCCAGATCACCGGCGTCACCGTCGAGGCACCGCCGGGCGTCACCTGCGACAACGCCGTCACCTGCTCGGTGGCGAGCGTCCCGCCGGGCGGCACCGTCGACGTGGTCATCCGCGGCACCGTGCTGCCCACGGTCACCGGACCGATCACCGTCACCGGCTCGGCGTCCTCGCCGGTCGCCGACCCGAACACCGCCGACAACGCCTTCACCACCACGGGCACCGTCGGCACCGCCGCCGACCTGAACGCCAGCGTCGGCTTCGACCCCGGCCAGGTCGTCGCGGGCTCGCCGATCGGGGCCACGGTCACCATCCGCAACGCGGGCCCGTCCACCGCCGCGGGCACCACCGTGTCCGTGCCGGTACCCGCCGGGCTCATCGACGTGGTGGTCACCGCGCCCAACGGCGTCACCTGCGACAACACCGTGTCCTGCGTCCTCGGCGACGTCGCCCCCGGCGCCGACGTCGTGATCGGCGTCCGCGGCCGCGTCGCCCCCGACCACACGGGCGACATCACCCTGACGGCGACCGCGGCCACCACGGCCACCGACCCGTCCGCCGCCGACAACACCGGCACCGCCACAACCCAGGTCGCCACCTCGGCCGACCTGCGGGTCACCTCGACCCTCGACCCTACCGCCCTGGTCGCGGGCGAACCGTTCCGCGCCGTCACCACCATCGAGAACACCGGCCCGTCGACGGCCACCGGCACGGCCTTCACCCTGCCGATCCCGCCGGGCGTCACCGGCGTCCAGGTCGTCGCCCCGGCGGGCGTCACCTGCGACACGCTGATCACCTGCACCGTCGGCACCGTCGCCCCGGGCACCCCGGTGCGCATCGAGGTCACCGGCCTCGTCGACCCGGCCTACACCGGCGGCCCGCTGACCTTCACCAGCACCGCCACGTCCGACACCCCGGACCCGACCCCCGACGCCAACTCGACGACCATCACCGCGAACGTGCGCGTCGCCGCCGACATCCGGGCCGTCGTCACGCCGACCCCGCTCAGCGTCGCCTCGGGCACCCCGGTCACCGTCACGGTCACGGCCCGCAACGTCGGCCCGTCGACCGCCACCGGCGTCACCCTCTCCGTACCCGTCCCGGCGGGCCTGCAGGGCGTCACCGTGGTCGCCCCGGCCGGTGTCACCTGTGACAACACCGTCGCCTGCGCCATCGGCACGCTCGCCCCCGACACCCAGGTCACCGTCGAGGTCCGGGGCACCGTCGCGGCCGACTACACCGGCGACCAGATCGTGTTCACCGGCACCGCCCAGGCCACCACCGACGACCCGAACCCGGCCGACAACACCGCGACCACCCCGGTCCAGGTCAACGCCACGGCCGACCTGAGCGCGACCACCACGGTCGACCCGGGCCAGGCCACCGCCGGGTCACCGGTCACCGTCACCACCACGATCCGCAACGGCGGCCCGTCCTCCGCGGTCGGCACGACCTTCACCCTGCCCGTGCCCGCGGGCCTGACCGGCGTCACCGTCACCGCGCCGCCGGGCGTCATCTGCGACTCGTCGATCACCTGCGCGGTCGGCGACATCGACCCCGGCACCGACGTGGTGATCACCGTGCGCGGCACCGTCGCGCCCGACTTCACCGGCGCGCTGACCATCGACACCGCCGTCACCTCGCCCACCCCCGACCCGGACACGGCGGGCAACACCAGCAGCACCACCATCCCGGTGACGGCCAACGCCGACCTGTCCGCCGCCTTCACCCTCGACCCGCCCACCCTCACCGCGGGCACGGCGTTCACCGGCACGGCCACCCTGCGCAACGCGGGCCCGTCAACCGCCACCGGCGTCACCTTCACCCTGCCCGTCCCGGCGGGCGTGCAGGACGTCACGGTCACCGCGCCCGCCGGTGTCACCTGCGACAACACCATCAGCTGCACCGCCGCCACCGTGGCACCGGGGCAGAGCATCGCGGTGACCGTCAACGGCCGCGTCGCCGCCGACTTCACCGGCACGACCCTGCCGTTCACCGCCACCGCGGGCTCGGCCACACCCGACAGCACACCGGCCAACAACTCGGTCACCGTCGACGCCCAGTCCGGCGCCGCCGCCGGCCTCACCGCGGCCACCGTCGTCAACCCGACCAGCCTCACCGCGGGCTCGCCGGTCACCGTCCGCACCACGATCCACAACGACGGCCCGTCCACCGCCGCGGGCGCCCGCTACACCCTGCCCGTGCCCGCCGGGGTCACCGGCGCCACGGTCATCGCGCCGCCCGGTGTCACCTGCGACAACACCGTCGCCTGTGACCTGGGCACCATCGCCCCCGGGGCCGACGTCGTCATCGAGGTCCGCGGCACCGTCGCACCGGACTTCGCCGGCGCCGACCTGACCTTCACCGCCACCGCGACCACCCCGACGCCCGACCCCGACCAGAGCGACAACACCAGCACGGTCGTCGCGCCGGTCGGCCGCAGCGCCGACCTGGGCGTCACCGTGGCCACCGACCCGGCGACGGCCACCGCGGGCTCGCCGGTCTCGCTCACCGCCACGGTCACCAACGCCGGGCCGTCCACCGCCGGGCCTGCCACCTTCACCGTCTCGATCCCGGCAGGCCTGACCAACGTCCAGGTCACCGCGCCCGCCGGGGTCACCTGCGACAACACCGTCACCTGCACCATCGACTCGGTCGCCCCCGGCGCCCAGGTCGTGATCACCGTCGGCGGCACCATCGCGCCCGACTACACCGGCCCCGCGCTGTCGTTCACCAGCGCGATCTCCTCGGCCGCGAGCGACCCGAACAACTCGGGCAACGTCACCACCGTCCAGATCCCCGTGACGGTGGCCTCCGAGGTCTCGTTCGTCTCGATCACCGGCCCGAGCAGCGCCGTCGCGGGCACGCCGATCGAGGTCCTCGCGACCATCCGCAACAACGGCCCGTCCACCGCGCAGGGCGTCACCCTCACGCTGCCGATCCCGGCGGGCCTGACCGGAGTCACCGTGTCCGCGCTGGCCCGAGCCACGTGCGACAACTCGGCCGTCTGCGACCTCGGCGACCTGCTGCCCGGCGCCGAGGTCACGGCGACCATCCGCGGCACCGTCGACCCGGCGTTCACCGGACCGTCGCTGACCTTCACCGGCACCGTCGCCTCGGCCAGCACCGACCCGATCCCGGCCAACAACGCGGGCACCGTCACCGTCGGCGTCACCGTGGCCGCGGACCTCGCGGTCACCACCGCGCTCGACTCGACCACCCTCACCGCGGGCGAACCGGTGCGGCACACCGCCACCATCCGCAACAACGGCCCGTCCACGTCGTCGGCGATCACCGTCTCGCTGCCGGTGCCCGCCGGGCTGACCACTGTGGCCGTCACCGCGCCGCCCGGCGTCACCTGCGACAACACCGTCACCTGCACCATCCCGCCGCTCGCCGCGGGCCAGTCGGTCGACATCGTGGTCACCGGCACCGTCGACCCGGCCTTCACCGGCACCGACCTCGACTTCACCGCCGACGTCACCGCCGCCTCCGGCGACCCGGGCGCCGCGGACAACACCGCGTCCATCACCGCGCAGGTGAGCCAGTCCGCCAACCTGGGCGTCACCGCCGCCCTCGACCCGGCCGCCCTCACCCCGGGCTCCCCGGCCAAGGTCACCGCCACCGTCCGCAACGCCGGACCGTCGACCGCCCAGGGCGTCACCTTCACCGTGCCGATCCCGGCGGGCCTGACCAACGTCACCGTCACCGCCCCGGCAGGCGTCACCTGCGACACCACGGTCTCCTGCGCCATCGGCGACCTGGCGCCCGGCGCGAGCCTGGACTTCGTGATCGACGGGGTCCTCGCGCCCAACGCCAACCCGGGCACCACCACCTTCACGGTGACCGCGAACTCCACCACGCCGGACCCCGACGAGGGCAACGACGTCGTCGTCCTGAACGCCAACGTCACCGCGTCCGCGGGCCTGTCCGTGGGCACCACCTTCAGCCCCGGCACCCTCACCGCGGGTGACCCGTTCACCGCCACCACGGTGATCGGCAACACCGGGCCGTCCACCGCCACCGGAGTCACCTTCACCCTGCCCATCCCGGCGGGCGTCGAAGGCGTCACCGTCACCGCCCCGCCGGGCATCACCTGCGACAACACCGTCTCCTGCACCATCGGTGACGTCCCGCCCGGCACCGACATCACCATCGTCGTCAACGGCCGGGTCAGCCCCACCACGACCACCGCGCCGACCTTCGTGGCCACCGTCGCCTCGCCGACCCCCGGCCCGAACCCGGCCGACCGCACCGTCACGGTCACCCCGCCGCTGTTCGTGGCGTCCGACCTGAACGTCGCCCTCGTGCTCGACCCGACCACCCCGACCGCGGGCACCCCGCAATCGGCCACGGTCACCGTCGGCAACACCGGACCGTCCGCGGCCACCGGCGTCGTCGTCACCATCCCCGTGCCCACGGGCCTCACCGGCGCCCAGTTCACCGCGCCCGCCGGGGTCACCTGCGACGCGGGCGGCAACTGCGTGATCGACACGCTGGCCCCCGGCACCCAGGTCGACATCACCGTGCGCGGCACCGTCGCCCCGGGCGCCACCGGCGACCTGACGTTCACCGCCACCGCCACGTCGTCGTTCAGCGACCCGGCACCGGCCGACAACACCGTCACCGTCACCGCGCCGATCACCGCCAGCGCCGACCTCGTGACCCGCGCCGCGATCACCTCCGGCCTGCCCACCGCGGGCCGACCGGTCGCGATCACCACCTCGGTCACCAACGACGGCCCGGGCGCGGCCACCGGCGTCACCCTCACCGTGCCGCTGCCCGCAGGCCTGCGGAACGTCACCGTCACCGCGCCGCCCGGCGTCACCTGCGACAACACGGTGGTCTGCGTGATCGGCACCCTGGCGCCCGGCGCCACGGTCACCATCGACATCGGCGGCGACCTCGGCGCCGACGCCAACGGGCCGTTCGACATCGTCGCGACCACCACCAGCGCCACCGACGACCCCGACGACACCGACAACTCGGTCACCGCCACCGGCGCCGTGCAGGTCGTGTCCGACCTGGTCCTCGCCGCCACCCTCGGCCCGGACCCGCTGGTGGCGGGCTCCGCCGCGGCCATCACCGCGACCGCCACCAACCAGGGCCCCTCGATCGCCCGCAACGTCACCATCACCGTGCCGGTGCCCGACGGCCTCCAGTCCGTCGTGGTCAACGCCCCCGCCGGGGTCACCTGCGACACCACCGCCACCTGCGTCGTCGACACCCTCGAACCCGGCGCCAGCGTCGAGATCACCGTCGTCGGCACCGTCGCCGCCGACCGGGTCGAAGACCTCGCCACCACGGTGACCGCCGACTCCGACTCGATCGACCTCGACACCGACACCAACTCGGTCGCCCTGACCAAGCCGGTCACCGCCTTCGCCGACCTGTCCGTGGTCGCCGACTTCGAAGCCGCCCAGCTCACCGCTGGCTCCGAGGCCACCATCCGGGCCACGGTCCGCAACGCGGGCCCGTCCACGTCGAGCAAGACCCGGTTCTCCCTTGGACTCCCGGGCGAGCTGCAGAACATCACGATCACCGCCCCGCCGGGCGTCACCTGCGACAACACCATCGCCTGCGACCTCGGCGACCTGCCGCCCGGCGCGTCCCTGGACTTCGTGGTCCGCGGCGTCTTCGACTCCGACGTCACCGGCGACGCCGCCGTGACCGCCCAGGTCGAGTCCGCCACCCCCGACCCGGACCCGAGCAACGACTCGGTGTTCGTCAGCCAGGACGTCACCTCCGTCACCGACCTCGGCGTCACCATGAACGGCCCCGCCCAGGTCACCGCCGGTGAGGACATCACCTGGGGCATCACCGTCCACGCGGGCGGCCCCTCCGACGCCCGCAACGTCGTCCTGGTCGACACCCTGCCCAAGGGCGTCACCCTGGTCGCCGCGGACCCGTCCTGCACCCTCACCGACCGCACCCTCCGGTGCGTGCTCGGCACCGTCACCACCGACACCGACCGGATCCTGACCATCACCGCCCACGTCGACGCCAACTACGTCGGCGGCCAACTCGACAACGCGGTCTCGGTCACCTCCACCACCGCCGACACCGACCAGGACAACAACACCGCGGCCGTCGCCTCCGACGTCGCCCGCTCGGTCGACCTCGGCATCGACAAGACCCTCACCCCGGCCTCGGTCACCCCCGGCGGCCAGGCCACCTTCACCCTCGACGTCTACAACTACGGACCGTCCGCGGCGACCGGCGTCCTCGTCACCGACCCGCTGATGACCGGACTGACCCCGGCCACCGCCACCGCCACCAAGGGCTCCTGCGTCATCGACGGCCAACTCGTCACCTGCGCGCCCGGCGACCTCGACCCGCTGGAGACCATCCAGATCACGATCGTCGTCGACGTCGCGGCGGGCTTCGTCCCCGACGAGGTCAGCAACACCGCGACCGTGCTGTCCGACGACCCCGACAGCGACCCGATCGACAACGCCGCCAGCGTCGCGGGCCCGTCCGCGCCGCAGGCCGACCTGTCCGTGGTCAAGACCGCCGACCAGGCCAACCACCGGCCGGGCGACACGATCACCTGGCTGGTCACCACGACCAACAACGGCATCTCCACCGCCCGCGGCGTCACCGTGACCGACCTGCTGCCCGCCTCCGTCGAGGTCACCACCCCGCCGAACGGCTGCGTCACCCGCGGCAGCGCCCTGATCTGCGCCATCGGCGACATCAACCCCGGCGCCTCGACCCCGCTGACCATCACCGGCACCGTCCGCGCCGACGCCGCCGCGGGTCCGATCACCAACAGCGCCGCCGTCGCCTCCACCACCGCCGAACAGGACTCCGACGACAACTCGGCGGCCGTCACCACCCAGCTCAACGCCAGCCCCGACCTGCGGGTCACCAAGAGCGTCGACGGCGGGCAGATCGTGCCCGGCACCCAGGCCACCTGGGTGGTCACCGTGACCAACGCGGGCGACGCCTTCGCCCGGGACGTCGTGCTCACCGACGCGCTGCCCGCGGGCGCCACGCTGGTCTCCAGCACCGGCGCCACCTGCGCCAACACCGACGGCGTGGTCACCTGCCCGCTCGACGCGCTGGCCCCCGCGGCCACCGTCACGGTGCGGCTCCGCGCCGCCATCGCCGCGGACCTGGACGGCACGGCCATCAGCAACTCGGCCCGCGTCACCTCCAGCACCCCCGACGCCAACAGCGGCGACAACAACAGCGCGGTCAGCACCACCCTGACCAGGCAGACGGGCCTGTCGGTCACCAAGACGACCGAGCAGACCAAGGCCACCGTCGGCGACACCATCACCTGGGTGGTCACCATCGCCAACACCGGCCCGTCGGCCGCGCCGTCCGTCCAGGTCACCGACCTGCTGCCCGAGGGGATCACCCTGATCTCCGCGGTCACCAGCCAGGGCACCTACGACCCGGCCACCGGCCTCTGGCACCTCGACTGGGTCGGCCCCGCGGACCAGCGCACGCTGACCGTCACGGCCCGCGTCGACCGCGAAGGACCGCTGGTCAACATCGCCACCCTCGCCGTCCAGGACGTCCTCGACTCCGCCGACGACAACTCCGCGTCCGCCACCACCGAGGTGAGCGCCGCCGAGACGAGCACCGAGACACCCACCCCGACGACCGAGACGCCCACCACCAGCACCAACGGCGGCACCACGACCACGACCGACGACACCGCCACCGACCAGGACCTCAGCTACACCGGCTTCCCGGTCCTGCGGTGGCTGAGCCTCGGCCTGCTGCTCACCCTTCTGGGCGTCACGCTGGTGTACCAGCCCTGGCGCCGAGGTAGGCGTTCATGACCTGTGGCACGCCGTCCACCCGGGCCCCGGGCGCGGGTGGACACGTCCACGGCGGTCCGCGGCGGAACCCCCGCCGCGGACCGGGAGGACGGAACCCCCGCCACGGGCCGGGGGTGCGGGAAGGAGAACGCGCGGTGGCGCGCATTCTGATCGCGGAGGACGACGACGACCTGCGTGAGCTGATCACGTTCAAAATCGAACAGGCGGGCCACACCACCACCCCGGTGGGCACCGGCCCCGAGGTACTCGACCAGGTCGCCGCCGACCGGCCCGACCTGCTGCTGCTCGACGTCACCCTGCCCGGCATGGACGGCCTGCGGGTCTGCGCCACCCTCCGCGAGCGCCACCCCACCCCGCACCTGCCGATCATCCTGCTCACCGGCATGACCAAGCAGTCCGACATCGACGCGGGCCTCACCAGCGGCGCCGACGACTACGTCTGCAAACCCTTCAAACCCGCCGACCTGCTCGACCGCATCCACGCCCTCCTCCCGAGCCATGAGGGGTGACGGGCCGCTGATGGACCCCCGCGACATCGACCCCGGCTCCATCCACATGGCGCCACCCACCCACGCACCACCCCCCGACGAACCCGAAGACGACCTCACCCCCGAGGACGACCACCGCCCGACCTGGCGCTGGACCGTCGGCAGGCTCCTGGCCGCCGGCTACATCCTGGCCATCGGCAGCCTCCTCGTCGTCGGCTTCAACTCCTTCATCCGCATCGGCACCCTCATGCAGGACCGCCGACCCGTCGAACACAGCCACGAGGTCCTCGCCCAGATCGGCGACGTGTGGCAGCGCATCCAAGACGCCGAACGCGGCCAACGCGGCTTCCTCATCGCGGGCGACCCCCAGTACCTCACTCCGTACAACAGCGCCGCCGACTCCCTGCGCCCCGCCCTGGCCACCCTCCGCAGCCTGGTCGCCGACGAACCGCAGTCCGTCCAACTGGCCCAGTCGCTGGAGCCGGTCGTCAACGACAAACTCGACGAACTCGCCGAGACCATCGCCCTCTACCAGACCCAGGGCCCCGCCGCCGCCATCGAACTCGTCTCCACCGGGCGCGGAGCCCGCGACATGGACGCCATCGAGGACATCCTCGGCACCATGCGCCGCGAGGAGGAGGAACTGCTGGCGCTGCGCGAACAGGTCAGCACCGAGAGCGGCGAAGGCACCCGCGAACTCATCGCCTGGACCACCATCGGCGTCGGCGCCCTGGCCGCCCTCGGCGCCTTCTGGGTCACCCGCAAGGTCACCCGCCCCGTCGCCCGCGTCACCGCCGCCGCTGTCCAGGTCTCCTCGGGCAACACCACCGAACGCGCCGTCGTCGGCGGACCGGTCGAGATCGAGCGGATGGCCATGGCCGTCAACGCCTCCATGCAGGCCATGGTCGAGGCCCGCGACCAGGCCGTGGCCGCCAGCAAGGCCAAGGCCGCGTTCCTGGCCACCATGAGCCACGAGATCCGCACCCCGATGAACGCCGTCATCGGCATGACCGGGCTGCTGCTCGACACCGACCTCACCACCGAGCAGCAAGAACTGGTCCGCATCGTCCGCGACAGCGGCGACGCCCTGCTCGCGGTCATCAACGAGATCCTCGACTACTCCAAGATCGAGGCGGGCGAACTGGAACTGGAGGACGCCTCCTTCCACATCGCCGACTGCCTCGACAGCGCCCTCGCCCTGGTCGCGGTCGCCGCGGGGGAGAAGGACCTCGAACTCATCGGCTACGTCGACTCGTCCTGCCCGCCCGTGCTGCGCGGCGACGCCACCCGGCTCCGGCAGGTCCTGCTCAACCTGCTCAGCAACGCGGTCAAGTTCACCGCCCGCGGCGAGGTCGCCATCAACGTCCGCGCCGAACGCGTCTCCAACGAGGGCGACGGCGTCATCCGGCTGCACGCGGCGGTCAGCGACACCGGCATCGGCATCCCCCAGGAACACCTCGGCAGGCTGTTCCAGTCGTTCAGCCAGGTCGACGCCTCCACCACCCGCCGCTTCGGCGGCACCGGCCTCGGCCTGGCCATCAGCCACCGCCTCGCCGCCGCCATGGGCGGCGACATCACCGTCAACAGCACCCCCGGCCTCGGCTCCACCTTCACCGTCACCGCGATCCTCCGCGTGTCCCCGGTCACCGGCGGCGGAGACCTCCAACCCAGCTGGGCCGCGGTCATGACCGACCGCGTCGCCCTGGTCGTCGACGACAACGACACCAACCGCAGCGTGCTGTCAGCCCAACTGGCCGACATGGGTCTGCGCTCCACCGACTTCGTCTCCGCCAAGGCCGCCCTCGAAGTGGTCCGCAGCGGCGTCCACTTCGACGTCGCGCTGCTGGACATGGAGATGCCGGAGATGGACGGCCTCGAACTGGCCGCCAAACTACGCCAACTCCCCAGCGGCCAACGCCTGCCGCTCATGCTCCTCAGCAGCGTCACCGTCCCCCTCACCAAAGACCAACGCGAGATGTTCGAGTCGGTCCTCACCAAACCCGTCCGGGTCAGCACCCTGCGCACCACCCTGCACCGACTCCTCACCGGAGCCCAGGAAGCCGCCGAACGCGAACGCAAACCCGGCCCCGCCCCCGTCGGCGCCGCCGTCCTGCGCATCCTGGTGGCCGAGGACAACCTGGTGAACCAGAAGGTCGCCCAACTCATGCTCGCCAAACTCGGCTACCGAGCCGACATGGTCTCCAACGGCCGGGAAGCCGTCCAAGCCATCCGCCTACGCCCCTACGACGTCATCCTCATGGACGTCCGCATGCCCATCATGGACGGCCTCGAAGCCACCAAAACCATCCGAGCCGAACTCCCCGAAGACCGCCAACCCCACATAGTCGCCATGACGGCCAGCGTCCTGGTAGAAGACTGGAACGCCTGCACGGCGGCGGGAATGAACGACTACCTGCCCAAACCGGTACGCCCCGCCGACCTGGCCGAGGTCCTCCGCAAACTGACCGCGGAAATCCCCCAAGCCCGCATCGAGGACGACCACACCCCGGCCCCCCGACAAATCACCGAGCCCCGCACCCCCGACAAGACCACCAAACCCATATCCACCCCGGAAGTACAAGAGCGCGCCACCGCCATCCGAACCCGCCTGGAAGAACTAACCGGCCCAGACCCCTCAGAACCCGAACGCGCCCTCATGGCCAAACTCCTGACCTCCTTCTCCGTGAAATCCCCCACCACCCTCACCGAACTGGCCGACTCCCTCAACGCGGGCGACAAAGAGCAAACCGCCACCCAAGCCCACACCCTCAAAGGCGCCGCCGCCAACATCGGCGCCTCCACCCTCGCTGAACTCTTCGCCGACCTCGAAGACAAGGCCCGCTCCGCCACCCTCCCCGCGGCCGAACCCACCCTCGCCCCCCTCCGCGACGAACTAGACCTCGTCATCGCCGCCATCACCCTCCTCACCACCCAACTAGGCACCCAAGCCCTAGCCCCCTAACCCGCCCCACCCCAAGCCCTAGCCCCCACCCCACCCCACCCTGCCTTGCCCGCCCCGCCTGGCCCGCCGTGCCTGCCCCGCCCCGCCCACCCCGCCCCACCCCACTCTGCCTGGCCCACTCCGCCTGGCACGCCCCGCCTTGCCCGCCGTGCCTTGCCCACCTCGCCTCGCCTCGCCTTGCCCT
>NZ_PTIX01000031.1 GCF_002934265.1 Actinokineospora auranticolor | reverse complement strand
AATCGTTTGTACGTAACCGGAAACCACCACCCCATCTGACTCGAGTGCGGTACCCGCCTTGAGCGCTTCACTCCTCGGCGGGAAATCCGATGGCGCGCAACCCTTCCCTTCTCCTCTGATTCGCGCCTTGTTCACCGGACTCTTGACTTGCCTGCGCTTGCCCGGTCGGCGAAGGCTCTCATCCGCGTTCAGACACCTGTGCTGGTCGAAAACTCGGTCGCCAGCCTGAGCTGCTGTTGTGTGATGTTCGTTGATTGGTGGTCTGTGGCTGTTCGACTGTTGTACCGATTCCTGGTTCAGGTGCTCGTGGCCAGGAAGTGGCGTCAACCGAAACCGCTGAACCGTCCGCCGATCAGCGACGAGGTCGTCGCTCTGGTCGTCCGTTTGGCGAGGGAGAACTCGACCTGGGGGTGGTCCGGATCCTGGCGAGCTGCGTCGGCTCGGGCATCGTCTCGCCGCTTCGACCATCCGCCGGATCCTGCGCGCCCGTCGTGTTCCGCCGCCCTCTGACCGCGGTGACGCGTGGCGCGCGTTCCTGCTTGCCCAAGCCGATGGTCTTCCCGCGATCGACTTCTTCCACGTCGACACCATCACACTCAGCGCCTCTACGCGGCATTCGTCATCGAACACCACACCCGCCGCGTCCACCTACTCGGCGTCACCGACCACCCGAACGGGACCTGGGCGACCCAACTGGCCCGCGACTTCGCAGCGCAGCTCGATGACGCTGGGCATCGCTTCACCCATCTGGTCCGTGATCGGGACGCCAAGTTCACCGCGGCCTTCGACGCGGTATTCGCCTCGATCGGCATCCATGTGGTCCTCACCGCGCCGCAAGCACCACGGATGAACGCTTTGCCGAACGCTGGATCGGGTCATTGCGACGCGAATGCACCGACCGGCTACTCATCATCGACCGCCGCCACCTCAGCACGTACTGGACGCATACGTCGAGCACCGCAACACCCACCGTAGCCACCAAGGCCACGGCATGAACCCACGAGCCCCCGACGACGACCTGAAAGTGATCCCCTTGCCCGCCCAGACCGACCGGATCACACGTACACAACGACTCGCCGGACTGCTCAACCACTACCAACCAGCCGCCTGAATCCGCAGCTCACGGCCGGTGACAGCATTTTCGACCAGCACACGCCCTGCTCGGCGCGCAGATCGGGTACCTGATCGGCCGCCGGGGTGGGTCCGCCCTGCTGGCGCGGTCGCGCAACCGACACCTGCACAACGGCGTCGGGCGGAGCAAGCGGTTCCTGGAGTCCTACGGGCACCGGAAGGCGATCGTGCTGGCCCGGTTCGTCCCGGTCGTGCGGACGGTGCTGAACCCGCTGGCCGGGCTCACCGGGGTACCGGCCGGGGTGTTCGCGCTGTGGCAGGTCCTCGGCGGGCTGCTGTGGACGGTCGGCGTCACGGTCGCGGGCTACCTGCTGGGCAGCACGATCCCGAACGTTGACACTTACCTGCTGCCGATCACCGCTGCCATCGTCGTGCTGTCCCTGCTGCCGGTCGCCGCCCGGCTGGTGCGGTCGAGGAGCCGCGCGTGACCGGCGCGCTGTTGGGGTTTGCCGAACGCACCCCGTGGTTGCACACGATCGTGTCTGCCTACACGAACGGCGCGTTGTTCCTGCTCGCCATCGTGATGGTGGTGGCGTGGTGGCGGGCCCGGCGCCGGTCGCCGGTGGTGGCCGCGACGGCGCTGTGGGCACCGGTGGCGGTCCTGCTGGCGTACGGGGTGAGCAATCTGGTGAAGGTGCTGGTGCGCGAACCCCGACCGTGTCAGGTGCTGCACGTGGTCACCGTCGCGCCGTGCGATTACGTCACCGACTACGCCCTGCCCAGCAACCACGCCACCGTCGCCGCGGCGGCCGCGGTGGGGATCCTGCTCACCGACCGCGCGCAGGGCCTGACCGCCACCGCCCTCACCCTGCTGGTCGGCGTCTCCCGCGTCTACCTGGGCGCGCACTACCCGCACGACGTCCTCATCGGATTCCTGGTCGGCGCCGCGATCGGCGCGACCGGCCTGTGGGCCCACCGCCTGCTGGTCGACAGGGTGCCCCCCGTGCTCATCACCACCCGCTCCCATCCGGCGTCCGTGCCGTCCACACCGAGGGAACGCCCGTGAACACCGACCACCAAGGCCGCTTGCCGCTCAACAAGGTCCCGGAAGCCACCGTCTACTTCTGGGTCATCAAGGTGCTGTGCACGACCGGGGGGAGTCGGCCGCGGACTCCTGAACGTGAACCTTGGGTTCGGCCTTGGCGGCACCTCGGTCGCCACCGGGGTCCTGCTGCTGGTCGTGCCGCAGCGCGGTCTTCGGCGCGGGCATCGTGGGAGTCGTCGTCCTGCTGGCGGTCACCAAGGCCTACACGACCTCCCGCGTGCGGGAAACCGAGAGCCGCGGCGGGCTCTGGCAGATGGTAGCCGTGGTCGCCGTCGTGCTCGCTGTTGGTGTGACCGGCTACTACGTGCGCCCTGGCCTGGCACCCGTGAGTCCACATCGGAGCGTAGAGGACAGCGGGGATCGCTTCCGTGGAAGCGAGTTCGCGCGCTGTCCCGATTGACACCTATGGGCGAATTCGCGGCCGCGCGCGGCCGAACCGGTTATCGTTCCGGGTCGCGGATCGCGCCGACTATCCCCATCGGGGGCTGGGAAATTCGCGAACTTGTACGGCGGCCAGGTGGCCACCAGTATTGTCCTGCGCTCGACCGGTTACCCCGAAAATCGGGCACACATGGCGTTTTGGCGCGTACGGAACATCCAGGAGACGGGTATGCGAGGAACGGCCGCTGTGTCGTCGAAACTTCCCCGGATCACGCTGATCTTCTGGGTCATGAAGATCGCCGCGACCACGCTGGGCGAGACCGGCGGCGACCTGATCGCGCAGACGCTCAACGTGGGTTACCTGATCAGTTTCCTGGTCCTGATCGGGATCTTCGTCATCACCCTGGTGTGCCAGTTGAGCGTGCGGACGTTCCAGCCGGTGCTGTACTGGACGGTGATCCTGTCCACCAGCATGGCGGGCACCACGCTGTCCGACTTCATGGACCGCACCCTGGACCTGGGCTACGCGCTGGGCGCGAGCGTGCTGGTGACGGCGTTGCTGATCGTCTTCGCCGTGTGGAAGCTCAGCGGGCACTCGTTCAACGTGGTCGACATCAACACCTTCGGTGGCGAACTGCTCTACTGGATCGCGATCCTGATCTCGAACACGCTGGGCACGGCGTTCGGCGACTTCCTCTCCGACGACTCCGGCCTCGGCTACGGCGGCAGCGCGGTCCTGGTCGCGAGCATGATCGGCGTGCTGGCACTCGCGATGCGGTACACCCCGATCTCCAACGTCCTGCTGTTCTGGGTCGCGTTCGTGCTGACCCGCCCGCTGGGCGCGACCGCGGGCGACCTGTTCAGCAAGCCGGTGGCGAAAGGCGGCCTCGGCTACGGGACCTACAGCTCGTCGATCGTGCTGCTCGCGTTGCTGGTCGGTCTGATCGTCTTCAGCTACCGGCAGCGCGCCCGGGTGGTGGACACCACCGAGGTCGAGTCCCTCGACGCCGCGGCGAACCTCGTGGTCGGGATGGCGGGCAGCAGGCACGCGGAACTCGACGAAGCCGGTGTGCTGCCCCGTCCCGGCGAGCACCGCGACAACCCCGACAAGTCGGCGGCACCCGGCACCGGGTGACCACCTCGGGACGAGCCGCACCCCGGACAGCACGTCCGATCTCGATCACTCTGAAAGCGCTGCGACCGGACGTCCGCCGCCCCGGCTTGCCCGCGGTCGCCAACGCCGTGATGCTGCTGGTCGCTGGGCGGCGGGGCTCCTCGTGGCCGCCGCCGCCATCACCCCGTCGGTGTCGCGTCGCAGGCCTTGGCGCGGGTCAGCAACAGGTCGCGTTCACGGTTGTTGTCGGTCAGCGCCGCGGCCCGTTCGAACTCGGCGCGGGCCTCATCCGGCCGCGCGAGCTTGACGAGCAGGTCGGCGCGGACCGCGGGCAGCAGGTGGTACCGGGCCAGCGCCTTCGTCTCGACCAAGGCGTCCACCAGCGCCAGCGCGGCGGCAGGTCCGTCCGCCATGGACACCGCGACGGCGCGGTTCAGTTCGATCACCGGGGATGGCGCCACCTGTGCCAGCACGCCGTACAGGTCGGCGATCCGGCCCCAGTCGGTGTCGTCGGCGGTGTGGGCGCGGGCGTGGCAGGCGGCGATGGCGGCTTGCACCGCGTACTTCCCGGTCTCCCCGCCCAGCTCGACGGCTCGGTCCAGTGCGGACAGTCCACGTCCGATCAGCAGACGGTCCCAGCGGGTGCGGTCCTGGTCGAGGAGGGTGACGATCTCGCCCGTGGCGTCGGTGCGGGACCGCAGCCGGGAGGCCTGCAGTTCCATCAGCGCGAGCAGCCCGTGCGCCTCCGGCTCGTGTGGTGCCAGCGCCGCCAGGATCCGGCCCAGGCGCATCGCCTCGTCGCAGAGGGCGGGGCGGAGCAGGTCGGGGCCCGCGGTGGCCGAGTAGCCCTCGTTGAACAGGAGGTAGACCACGCCGAGGACCGAGGCCAGGCGGGGGGAGAGTTCGGCGCCGGTGGGGACCTCGAACGGCACCCGCGCGTCGGCGAGGGTCTTCTTGGCCCGGACGATCCGCTGGGCCATCGTCGGGGTGGGGACCAGGAACGCGCGGGCGATCTCCTCCGTGCGCAGCCCGGCCAGCATCTTCAACGTCAGCGCCGCGCGGGCGGGTGGGGTGAGGACGGGGTGGCAGGCGGTGAACATCAACCGCAGGACGTCGTCCTCGACGTCGAGATCGAGCTCGACGGTCGCCAGGTCGCGACCCAGCTCCGCGACTTTGCTCGCCAGCCGTACCTCGCGCCGCAGGCCGTCCACCGCCCGACGCTTGGCCACCGCCATGAGCCAGGCGCCGGGGTTGTCCGGTATGCCGGACGCGGGCCACTGTTCGAGCGCGGCGACCAGCGCGTCCTGCGCCAGGTCCTCCGCCCGGCCGACGTCGCGGACCACCCGGGCCAGGCCCGCGATGAGTCGCGCCGCCTCGATCCGCCAGACCGCCTCCACCGCCCGGTTGGCGGGCGGGTCGGCGGGTGGCGGATCGGCGGCTGGCACGTCGTGGACCCAACCGCACCGGGCGGACGGGCGCAACCAGCCGGTGATCACGTTCGCGCGCGGCGACCGAGCGGGAACCCGATCACCGGCCCGGGCTCAGTTCCCGCCCTGCTCGGCGCGCCACTTGGCCACGTTGGCCCGACCCAGTTCGCCGACGCCGTCGGCCTGGGCCAGCACCTCCTCGGACACCTCGCCGAAGTCGGCGGCCTCGAAGATCGGCCGGATCTCGACCTCGCCGACCCCGCCGGGCATCAGGTTGGGTGAGCGCTTGACCCACTCGACGGCCTCCTCGAGCGAGGCCACCTCCAGGATCGAGTACCCGGCGATCAGCTCCTTGGTCTCGGCGAACGGCCCGTCGACCACCGTCCGGTCGTCACCGTCGAAGTGCACCCGGACACCCCGGGAACTGGGGTGCAGCCCGTCCGCGGCGACCAGCACGCCCGCCTTGACGACCTCCTCGTTGTACCGGCCCATCGCCTCCAGCGCCTCCATGCTCGGCAGCTGCCCGGCCTCGGACTCGACGGTCGCCTTGCCCAGCACCATGACCCGCATCGCTTGCCTCCTGCTCGTCCGGGGCCCCGGGCCGTCCGCCCGGGTCACGACCCCGCTCCACCCGGGCGTCGAACGGGACTGCCCCGTTTCGACATCGTCCCCGGACGCTTTTCAAGATTTTCTCGGGGCCGCCGACTTGACCCTGACGCCGGGTCAACCCGCCATCCTCCTGGTAGCCGACCGAACGGCTCCACAGAGGAGGAACAGTGACGACCGACCCGCCGATCCGGGTACGAGGCCTGGCGAAGTCCTACGGCCCGGTGGAGGTGCTGCGCGGTGTCGACTTCGACGTGGCGCGGGGCAGCGTCTTCGCGCTGCTCGGCGCCAACGGGGCGGGCAAGACCACGACCGTGCGGATCCTCGCCACGCTCCTGCGGGCCGACGCGGGCACGGCGACCGTCAACGGCTTCGACGTCGCCACGCGGGCCGCAGGCGTCCGCGAGTCCATCAGCCTCACCGGGCAGTTCGCCGCCGTCGACGACATCCTCAGCGGCCAGGAGAACCTCGTCCTCGTCGCCAGGCTCCGCCACCTCGACGACCCGGGCGCGGTCGCGGACGACCTGCTGGCGCGCTTCTCCCTGACCGACGCGGCCGAACGCCGGGTATCGACCTATTCGGGCGGTATGCGCAGGCGCCTGGACATCGCGATGAGCCTGGTCGGCGACCCGCCGGTGATCTTCCTCGACGAACCGACGGCCGGGCTCGACCCCGAGGGGCGCGTCGAGGTGTGGCGGACCGTCGAGGAACTCGCCGAGCACGGCACCACGGTGCTGCTGACCACCCAGTACCTGGAGGAGGCCGAACGGCTGGCCGACCTGATCGCGATCCTGCACGAGGGTCGGATCATCGCGCACGGCACCTTGACCGACCTGCGGCGGCTCTTCCCGCCGCCCACCACCGAGTACGTCGAGAAGCAGCCCACCCTGGAGGACGTCTTCCTGGCGATCGTCGGCGGCGCGAAGGAACGGGGATGACCGTGCACCTCCTCCACGACACCGCCGTGCTCACCGCGCGGACCCTGCGCCACGTCACCCGCAGCGTGGACACCATCATCACCACCGCGGTGACACCCGTCGCCATGATGCTGATGTTCGTCTACGTCTTCGGCGGCGCCATCGACACCGGCCGGACCCGGTACGTCGACTACCTGCTGCCAGGCATCCTGCTCATCACCGTGGCATCCGGCGTCGCCTACACCGCGCTCCGGCTCGTCGTGGACCGCGAGAGCGGGATCTTCGAGCGGTTCCGATCCATGCCGATCGCGCGGTCGGGAGTGCTGTGGGCGCACGTGCTGACGTCGGTGGTCGCCAACGCGATCTCGCTCGCGGTCGTCGTGGGCGTGGCGCTGCTGATGGGTTTCCGCTCCGGCGCCGGGGTGGGGGCCTGGCTGGCGGTGGCGGGCATCCTGCTGCTGTTCACCCTGGCGCTGACCTGGATCGCCGTCATCCCCGGCCTCACCGCGACGTCCGTCGAGGGCGCGGGCGCGTTCTCCTACCCGCTGATCTTCCTGCCGTTCCTCAGTTCGGCCTTCGTGCCCACCGCGACGATGCCCGGCCCGGTGCGCTGGTTCGCCGAGCACCAGCCGGTGACGCCGATCGTCACCGCCCTCCGCGACCTGCTCGCCGAGCGGCCGGTCGGCGGCGCCATCTGGACCGCCCTCGGGTGGTGCGCGGGCACCCTCGCGGTGGCGTACGCCTTCGCGGTCGCCGCCTACCGCCGTCGGATCGGCTGAGGCAGGCTGGGAACCATGCTCACCATCGGCCGGTTGGCCGCGCACGCCGGGGTGACCGTGCGGGCGGTGCGGCACTACCACCGGATCGGCCTGCTGCCCGAACCCGCGCGCGACCACTCCGGCTACCGCGCCTACGACGCGGCCGCGGTCGTGCGGCTCATCCGGATCCGCACCCTGGCCGACGCGGGCGTGCCGCTGGCCAGGGTGCGGGAACTCCTCGACGCCGACCCGGCGGAGTTCGCCCGTGCGGTCGCGCAGATCGACACCCGGCTGCGCGCCGAGGTCCGGCGGCTCCAGGACACCCGTCGGCGCCTCGCCGGGCTCGCCGCAGGTGAACACCTGGCGCTGCCGCCCAGCGTCGTGCGCTACCTCGACCGGCTGCGCGGGCTCGGCGTCGGGGAGCGGTACATCGCGATGGAGCGGGACGCCTGGATCCTGGTCGCCGCCCAGGTGCCGCACCTGATCGACGCCGTGATGGCGGACAAGCACGAGCGGTTGGACGACCCGGACGTGGTGCGGCTCTACGGCTTCCTCCAAGGCGACCTGGACGCCCCCGCCGACGATCCGCGGATCGTCGAGATCGCCGACGTCCTGGAACGCCTGATGGCCCGCGCCACCCAGGCGGGCGAGACCGCGGACGGCTTCGACGACCGGTTCGTCGACCTGCTGGACACGGCCATGATCGAGTCCGCCCCGGGCGCCGCACGGGTACTGGCCATCCTGGAACAACGCGGCTGGCGCGGCTGGACCCGAGTCACACGGGTGCCCGCCGACTGACTCGGCGACCCGCTCGGACCCCGGCAGGCTGACCGCTCTGGCGCCGAGGCGTCGCGCGGCAGGAGTCCGACGCGGAACGGCGCCCACCGAGAGCCGGTGCCTCAAGACCGCCCGCGGTGGCCGTCTCGCGGGTACCACAGCCCTGGCCGAACCACTCCGGCGCTCGCGCGAAGTGGTTCGGCCACGGGCGGATCGGTGGTCCGGGGCGGCAGCCGATCTTGGTGTCGCCGCCGGTGCCGTCATGGTGGTCTCCGCAGTCGTGGTGGTCCCGGCGCGCGCACGACCGTCTGGCGGGTGCGCGGGGGAGGAGACCGCGGTGCCCTGGGCGGTGCGGAGGCTCGACCCCGCCGACGGGTGGCCGCCGACCATGGTGGACAACGGTGTCAGCGCCGCCGCGCGGGCGCCGTCGACCACGGGTTCGATGTGGACGGTGGCCCGGCCGACACCGACCGCTCAGGCCACGGCACGTTCGTCGCGGGCCTGATCGCCGCGCGACCGGTGCCGCGGTCCGGGTTCGTCGGACTCGCCCCCGCCGCGACGATCCTGCCGATCCGGGTCACCGGAGACCCCGGCGCGGTGGACCCGGACCGGCTGGCCGCGGGGATCCGGCGGGCCGTGGACTCCGGCGCGCGCGTCGTCGCGGTCGGTCTGATCGGCACCGGCGACACCCCCGCGCTGAGGGCCGCCGTCACCGCCGCGCGCGAACGCGACGTCCTCGTCGTCGCGTCCGCCGCAGTCCGGCGCGTGGGGCAGCGGGCGTTCCCGGCGTCGTTGGACGGGGTGCTCGCGGTGTCCCCGGTCGGCCCGGACGGGCTCGCCAAGTCCGTCCTGCTCGGGGCGCGGCCCGCGCTGGCCGCGCCCGCCGAGCAGTTGGTCGGCATCGGCCCCTCCGGTTCGGGACACCGACTCGCGGCGGGCCCCGAACTCGCCGTCGGCTACGCGGCCGGGGCCGCCGCCCTGGTCCGCGCGCGGCACCCGGCCCTGACCGCGGCTGAGACGATCACCAGGCTGACCGACACCGCCGACGCCCCGGCCGCCCCGGACCCGACCATCGGCGCGGGCGTCGTGAACCCGGTCGCCGCCGTGACCACGATCGCCCCCGAACCGCGTCGCACAACCCCGCCCTCCGAGCACATCGCCATCCCCGATCGCTCTACAGTGGACAAACGACCGGCCAGGGTGGCGGTGTGGTTCGTCGCCGGGCTGGCCGCGCTGACCCTGGTGGCGACGGGAGCGGTCACCGCCGTCGCGCACGCCCGCCGTCGGAGCGGGGCGAGGTCACGCGTCGACCCCTAGTTCGCCGAACAGGTGGGTGCCGGGGGCGTCCTCGTCGTCCCCGGCCCAGAACTCCACCCAGTGCGCGGTGAACTCGGATCGCGAGACGAACCCGTCGCCGTCGGTGTCGAGCCGGGCGAACGCGGCGTCGGTCGGGGTGGCGCGGCCGGTCCACGCGCGGATCATGCGGGCGTACTCGGCCGCGGTCACCCGCCCGTCGCCGTCCTCGTCGACCGCCTCGAACATGGAGTCGGCGGTGGCGGCCACGCGGTCCAGCATGGAGCCCAGGTTGTCGACCACGGACCACACCTCCGCGAGTGTGACCCGCTGGTCGCCGTCCGCGTCGCACATCGCGCGCAGCGCGTCCCACCACCCCATCATGATCTCGCGCAGGCGGGCCGACCCGGCCTGGCCCCGGATGGTCGTCCACCGGTCGGTCAGCGCCTCGAAGTCCGCGCGCTCCAGGTAGCCGTCGTTGTCCGCGTCCATCGCGGTGAACACGAGGGCGGTCTTGCGCTGCTGCAGGTCGCTCGTCACACGGCAAACCTGGCCGAGCGCCGGGGCGGGGACAACAGTCCGCCGGTGCGATACCCGCTCACTACCGGGTGATCGTCTCGGTGACGGGCAGTGTAGTGAGCCGCGCGGAAGTTGATGGAAAATCTCCAACAAGAAGCGGTGGTGTGACTCGGCGGTGACATTCGGTGAGGAATTGCACCGTTCGGGTGGGGGTGGACGTTGGTAATTGTCTCCCAGGGTGCGCCGGTATTAGCGTACAACTCGTCCCTGATGATCAGTGGTCGGAGCGGGGGGAATCCGGCCGGATGACCGTTGTGCCACTGGTTCTCGGCGAGTGGTGATCGATGTCATTCGCTGCTGTGCTGCGAGTGTCATCGTTCTCTCCCGGTTAATCCCCTGTTGCCTGTCAGTGTGTCCTGATCAGCCGAAACGCCGCGTTTACGCGCGCGTTCCCGGCCGGTCCGCCGCGTGTCGGAAAATGGTAAAGGTGCGATGCGTTCGCTTGTGCTGTTCGACGGTCTCGGCGCGCGGAACGAGTCCCTGATTCCCGCATTGCGGCAGGCTCGCCGCCACTCGGGGAATGCCGCGTTCTTCCATTCGGTGCACCGCGCGCTCGACGAAATGGTCGATTATCTCGGGCCTGTCGTGTTGCCGGACGGGTTGCCGCTGGAGAAGTGGTTGGGCGGGGTGGAACCGCGCGCGTTGGACTCGACCGCGACGGGTGTCCTGGTCCACGTGCACCAACTCGTCCGCCTGCAACCGGGCACACCGCCCGGTGACGTGGTCGGCGCGCTCGGCCACAGCATCGGACTCCAGGCGGCGGTCGTCGCGGGAGTGCGGAGCCGACGGTTGGACGACTTCTTCGCGCTGGCAACGGGGTCGGTCAAGCTCGTGCTGGCCGGACTGGTCCGCGCGCAACAGTTGGCACCGGACACCGGCGCGCCGATGTGCGCCGTCACGGGCCCGACGACCGCCGACCTGCGCGCCGTGCTCACCGACCACCCGACCGTCTCGATCGGCCTGATCAACACCCCCACCGCGCACGTGCTCACCGGCCCACCCGCCGACCTGCGCGCGCTGCGCGGCACCGCGCCGTTCACCAGGCAGGACACGACGTGGACCGACCTCCCCACCACGATCCCCTTCCACAGCCCGCTGCTGGCCGGTCTCCCCGCCCGCGTCCGCGCCGACCTGCCCGCGATCGGCCCCCTGCCGGGCCCCGGCGACCTCGCGCTGCCGGTCTACGCCGCCGACGGCGGACGTGACCTGCGCGGCGCCGACGACCTCGTCACCGAGTACCTGGACCAGGTGTTCGCGCGCCCCAACGACTGGGCGAGCGCGGTCACCCGCGCCGTCGCCGACGCGTCCGCCGACCGCGTGCTGGACGCGGGCCCCGGGCCGGGTGCCCGCCGGTTCACCCGCGAGTGCCTGCGCGGCACCACCGTCCGCGTCGAACCGCTGCGACCAGCGGGCTGAGAGAGGAGCGAACCGTGCGTTGTCTGTTGTTCCCCGGCCAAGGCGTGCAGAAGCGCGGGATGGGGACGGACCTGTTCGCCCGCCACCCCGAGGCGACCGCGCTGGCCGACGAGGCGCTGGGCTACTCCATCGAGGAGCTGTGCGTCCGCGACCCGCGGCGGCGGCTGCGCGACACCCGCTTCGCGCAGCCCGCGGTGTTCTTCGTCAACGCGCTCATGGCGCGGGAGGCACCGCGCGCCGACTACCTGGCCGGGCACAGCCTGGGGGAGTACAACGCGCTGGTCGCGGCGGGCGTGCTCAGCCTGGCCGACGGGCTCGCGCTGGTCGCGCGGCGCGCCGAGCTGATGGCCGGGGTCACCGGCGGCGGCATGTCCGCGGTGCAGGGTGTGCCCGCCGCGTTCGTCCGCCGCGCGCTCGCCGAGACCGGCGTGCCGAACGTGCACGTGGCGAACTCCAACGCCGACACGCAGACCACCATCGCGGGCGACCGCGCGGAACTCGCCGTCGCCGCGAAGGCCATCGCCGCGCTGCCCGGCGCCCGGGTGGTGCCGTTGAACGTCAGCGGCCCGTTCCACACGCCGCTGATGGCACCGGCGGCCGAGCGGTTCCGCGCGGTGCTCGCCGAGCAGGTCTTCGCGCCACCCACGACCCCGGTGGTCTCCAGCGTCACCGGTGCCCTGTTCGACCCGGCCGACGGCGCGGACCTGCTGGCCCGCCAGCTCGCCGAGCCGGTCGAGTGGGTGCGCGTGGTGCACACCCTGCGCGCGCTGGGCGTCACGGAGTTCGACGAGGTCAACGGCAGGACGGTGACCGCGTTGGTCACCCGGATCCACTGAGCGGGAGCCATGGGGAACAACAGCAACGTGCCGAACAACGACATCGCCGTGGTCGGCCTGTCCGTCGACGTACCGGGCGCGTCCGGGCTCGACGAGCTGTGGCGGCTGGTCAGCACCGGTTCGGGCACCGCGCGGCCGTTCCCGACCGACCGCCGCGCCAAGCTCGCCGAGTACATCGCGTACCTGCGCGCGACCAGCGTCGACCCGCTGGACGAACCGGACGTCGAGTACCACAACGGGTACTTCCTCGACACCGTCGACCACTTCGACCACACCGCGTTCGGCATGAACCCGCGCCAGGCGACGCTGACCGACCCGCACCACCGCATGGTGCTGCGCGCGATGTACCTCGCCTTCGAGGACGCGGGCTACTCGCTGGACCGGTTGCGCGGCAGCCGGACCGGCGTGTTCGTCGGCTTCGCGGTCAACCCCGGGTCGACCTACCTCGACTACATCAGCCGCGTCGACCCGTCGGTCGGCCAGCAGGCGATCACCGGCAACATCCCCGCGATGCTGGCCAACCGGCTGTCGCACTTCCTCGACCTGCGCGGGCCCAGCATGGTCGTGGACACGGCGTGCTCAGCGACCCTGGTCGCGGTGCACCAGGCCAAGAACGCGCTGCTGGTCGGCGACTGCGACCTGGCCGTGGTCGGCGGCGCGCGGATCGTGTTCGCGCCGGTCCGGCACCCGCACTCGAACATCGGCATCGAGTCCTCCGACGGCGTCACCCGCACCTTCGACGAGGCCGCCGACGGCACCGGCTTCGGCGAGGGCTCCGGCGCGGTCGTCCTCAAGCGGCTCGACCGGGCGCTCGCCGACGGCGACCAGGTCCACGCCGTCCTCAAGGGCAGCGCGGTCAACCACGACGGCAACACCGAGGGCATCACCAACCCGGACAGCGACTCGCAGGCCGAGCTGCTGCTGAGCGCGTGGCGCAACGCGGACGTCGACCCGCGCACCATCGGCTACTTCGAGGCGCACGGCACCGCCACCCGCGTCGGCGACCCGATCGAGCACGAGGGCATCAAGCGCGCGTTCGCGCGGCACACGGCGGACCGGCAGTTCTGCGCCGTCGGGACGGTGAAGGCCAACGTCGGGCACCTGTTCGAGGGCTCCGGGGTGATCGGCCTGATCAAGGCGATCGCCGTGCTGCGCAACGGGGTGATCCCACCGCAGGCGAACTACCGGACACCGAACCCGAAACTGGACTTCACCGCCGGACCGCTGTACCTGCCCACCGAGCCGCGGCCGTGGACCCCCGAGGGACCGCGCCGCGCGGGCGTGAGCGCCTTCGGCCTCGGCGGCACCAACGCCCACGCCGTGCTGGAAGAGCACGTCGCGGTGGACGACCGGCCCGCGTCCACCGGTCCGCAGCTGTTCGTGCTCAGCGCGGCGACGATCCGGTCCCTGACCCGGATCGTGGAGAGCCACCTCGCGTTCATCGACGCGGGCGGGCTGGACGACGTGGACATCGCCGACGTCTGCCACACCACCAGGGCCTCCCGCTCCGGGCACCGGCACCGCGTCGCGCTCGTCGTCACCGACGCTGCCGACCTGCGCCGCCAGCTGGCGGGCCTGCTGGTCGAGCGGCGCGACCCGTTGCCGGACGGCCCGCTGGGCGAACAGGCCACCGCGTTCCTCCGCGACGGCGCGCTGGACCTCACGACCGGTGACCGGCCGCCGCGCATCGTCCGCCTGCCCGGGTACGTGTTCGACGAAACCCTCGCGTGGGTCCAGTTCCCGGACACCTGGCGCGACACGATGAACCTGACCACGCACGACGAGCGGCACCCGGTCACCCACGACGTGGAACTCCGCGAGGCCCCTGCGCCGGTCGCGGCGAGCGGCGCGGTCACGGTGCTCGCGGTCGTGGACCCGGACACCGACGCCGAGGACGCGCTGGCCGCCGCCGGACTCGGCGACGTGCGGTACGTCCGGGTCGGCGAGCCCGTCGAACCCGGCGGCGCGCCGTTCCGGACGGACGACCCGGCTGCCTGCGACCAGCTCGCGCGACTCGTCGACGACGGCGTCTCGCATGTCCTGTACGCCACCGCGTTCGAGGACAAGGCCGCGCCGGACGTGTCCGGAGTGGACCGCCGGGTGGCGAAGAACCTGGGCGGCCTGTTCCACCTGACCAAGTCGCTCATGGCCGCGGGTGTGAAGACCCGGCTGGTGGTGCTGACCCGCACGGCGGTCTGCGCGGCGCCGGGGGAGCAGGTGGTGCCGGAGAACGCGGCGCTCGTCGGGTTCGGCAAGGTCGTGGAGCGCGAGTACCCGTACCTCAAGGTCGCCCACGTCGACGTCGATCCGGCGGTGCCCCCGGCGGCCCTGCGCGCCGAGGTGCTCACCGACGAGCGCGGGCTGTCGGTGCTGCGGGGCGAGCGGCGGCTGCGGGAGGTGTTCGTCGAGGTACCCGAGATCGACGAGGACGGCCCCACCGAACACCTGCGCGCGGGCGGCACGTACCTGATCACCGGCGGCACGGGCGCGCTCGGCCTGGCCGTCGCCAAGCGGTTCGCCGCCACCCAACCGAACATCGACCTGGTGCTGCTGAGCCGATCCGGGCTGCCCCCGCGCGAGCGGTGGGACGACCTGTCGGTCGTGCCGAGCGGGTCCCCGGCGGCCCGGCGCGTCGCCGCGGTCCGCGAGATCGAGCAGACCGGCGCGCGGGTCCACGTCGTCGCGGCGGACGCGGGCGACCCGGCCGCGTTCGGCGCCGCCATCACCGACCTCCAGCACCGCCACGGCCGCGTCGACGGCGTGGTGCACGCGGCGGGCCTGCCCGGCGGCAGCACCGTGATGTTCCGCGAGCGCGCCGACTTCGACGCCGTCGTCCGGGCCAAGCTGCACGCGGCCTTCGTGCTCGACCGGCTGACCGAGGCCGACCGACCGGACTTCATCGCGCACTTCTCCTCGGTCGCGTCGGTGTTCCCGGCCCCCGGCCAGGCGGACTACGCCGCCGCGAACTACTACCTCGACAACCTGGCGCGCGCCCAGGCGGGCGGCCCCTGCCACGTCATCGCCCTGGACTGGGTGGCGTGGAAGGAGATCGGCATGGCGGTCGACTTCGGCACCAACGGCGACACCATGTTCAAGGCGCTGCCCACCACCACCGGTCTCGACGTGCTCGACGCCGGTCTGCGGTCCGGGCGGTCGCGGCTGTTCGCGGGCGAGCTGAACTACCGGGGCGAGCTGATCCACCTGCTGCGCTCCTACGACGTCGCGCTGTCGGCCGACATCGAGTCCAAGGTGGAGCGGGAGATGCGGGCGCTGGCGGACCGGCTCAGCGCGGCGGCGGACAAGACCAGGGCCACCGTCGCCGCCGTGTCCGTCGAGCTGACCGGCCGCGACGAGTTCACCGACGTGGAGCGGACCGTCGCGCGGTGCCTCGCGCTCGCCTTCGGCTACGCCGAACTCGACGTCGAGGCCGACTTCTTCGACCTCGGCGGCGACTCGATCATGGCGGCCACGGTGGCGGGCACCATCGCCACGGTGCACGGCGTCACCTACGACGTCGCCGACCTGCTCGCCGACCGCACCACCAGCGAGATCGCCTACCACATCGAGGAACTCCAGGCGTTCGCGGAACCGAACCCCGAGGCGAGCTGATGGGCGCCGACGCCGCCGACATGACCACCGGCCCGCCACTGCGCAAGGTCGTCGGGTTCGCGCTCCCGCTGACCGCGGCGAACCTGCTCCAGCAGGGGTACGTGCTGGTCGACGGCATCGTCGTGGGGCACTGGACCGGCGTCGACGGCCTCGCCGCCATCGGCGCGGCGGGCCCGCTGTTCTACCTGCTCAACGCGATGTTCATCGGACTGGGCACGGCGTTCACCATCCGCCTCGCGCACCTGCGCGGCAGCGGCGACGCCGACGCCCGGCGCGGGGTCGTGCTGTCGTTGGCACTGCTCACCGCGGTCTGGTCGGCGGGCTGCGTGCTGCTGGCGACGGTGCTGATCGACCCGGCGCTGGCGGTGATGGGCCTGCGCGGCCAACTCGCGCACGACGCGTCGGTGTTCCTCAGCACCCTGTCGCTCGGCTTCCCGGGCATCTTCGGCACGGCCGCGGTGAGTGCCTACCTGCGCGGCCTCGGCGACTCGCGGACGGCGCTGTGGGTGGCGGGCTTCGGCAGCGTCACCAACGCGGTGCTGGTGCTGCTGTTCGTCGCCGGGTGGGACCTGGGGATCGCCGGTGCCGCGCTGGCCACCGCGACCTCCTCGACGCTGGCGCTCGTCGTCGGGGTGGCGGTGGCGGCGCGCAAGTACCCGGTTCCACGCGCCGGTGGGAAACCCGCTGTGCGCCGCGAGCTGACCGACGCGGTGCGGCTTGGGTTCCCCCTGGCCAGTCAGCACATCATCCTGGCGCTCGGGATCATGGTGCTGGTCTGGATCCTCCAGGCCTTCGGCCCGGTGGTGCTGGCCGCGTTCAGCATCGTGTCCAGGGTGGAGCAGGTCACCGGGATGCTGTTCCTGGACTTCTCCGGCGCCGTCACCGCGTTCGCCGCGCAGAACCTGGGCGCCGGGGACGAACCGCGCGCGCGGTTCGGTCTCACCCGGACTCTCGGCCTGACCGCGGTGCTCACGCTCGTGGTGTCGGCGGTGGTGCTCGCGGCCCGCGCCCCGATCGCCGCGCTGTTCACCGACGACCCGGCGACCCGGGCGCTGACCGAGCGCTACCTGCTGATCATCTACCCGTTCCTGGTGCTGTACACGCTGATGGTGGTGCTGCACGGGTACCTCAACGGCGCCCGCCGGACGACGGCGCCGCTGGTCTGCACGGTGATCGCGTTCCTGCTGGTGCAGATCCCGTTCGCCTACCTGTTCCACGGCGTGCTCGGCGTCGAGGCGGTGATGTGGGCGGTCGTGGTCGGCTGGGTCGCCGGGCTGACCTACTCGGTGCTGTGCCTGCGCCGCGTGCTGTTCGCCGTGCCGGTCCACGAGGAGGCCGTGTGATCACCGAGAGCCGGGCCGTGGTGGAGTTCCACGGCGGCACCGCGCGGAGCGGCCCGCTGTGCTGGGGGCAGCTGGGCACCTGGGACAGCCTGAACCAGTGGCACCCGCGGGTGAAGCCGTTCTTCTTCCTGACCCGGTGGCTGCCGGTGCCGCTGCTGCTGGAACTCGGCGATGTGCTCGACGCCGTCGGGGAGTTGCTGTCGCGGCACGAGTCGCTGCGCACCCACGTCGAGCAACGGCCCGGCGCCGAGCCGGTCCAGCGGGTGCTGGCCTCCGGCACGTTGCCGGTGGACGTGTACGACCGACCCGCCGACGACCCGGTGGCCTTCGGCGACATCGTCGCCACCTGCTGGGAGCGCGGCACCGCGCGGCCGTTGGACCACTCGCGCGAGCTACCACTGCGGCTGTCGGTGGCCTTGCACGACGGCATCCCGGTGGTCGTCGCGTTCACCCTGTCGCACCTGTCGGCGGACTACACCGCGACCGAGGCCCTGGTGCGGGAAGTGACCGCGATGCTCGACGCCAAGGCCGCGCGCACACCGATGCCCGCCGCGCGCCACGCGTCGCAACCCCTGGACATCGCGCTCGCCGAGCACACACCGGACGGTCAACGCCGCAACATCGACGCCATCCGGTACCTCCGCGCGGTCATGAACCGCATGCCAGAACCGATCACACCGACCGCCGAGCCGGAGTCCCCGCGCTTCGTCGGCGCGGACCTGACGTCCGAGGTGCTCGCCGCCGCCGTCCGCCACGCGGCCCGCCGCTGCCGGGCCAGCACGTCGGTGGTGCTGCTGGCGATCACCGCGGCCCTGACCCGCTGCTCCTGGCCCGCTCCCGCCCTACGCCTCGACGTCATGCAGAGCAACCGCGCGACCCCGGACGTCGCCGCCAGCATCACGACACTCAACCAGGTCGTGCACACCGTCACCGAACTGCGGGGCGAGTCCCTCGCGGACTTCCTCGACCTGGCGACCGAGACGATGGCCGTGGCCCGCGCCCACTCCCGCTACGACACCCGGTCCGCCCGGGAGGCGCTGCGGCTGTCCGGGCGGGACCTGGTGCCGGGCGTGCAGTTCAACGACATGTGGTCGACCGTCCGCAAAGGACGACCGGCCGCCGACCCCGACCCGTCGACCACCGAACTGGCCTGGCCCGCGGTGTCCGAGTCGGAGAAGATGGCGCTATACCTGGACATCCGGGGCACGTCAGATCGGATCCACCTGGGCGCTATGGCCGACACGGCCGTCTTCCCGCGCGCGGTCCTCGCGGCTTCGCTGGTGGCGTTCGAACACGTCGCCACCGAACTGGTCGAGGGCGACGTGTCCCTTGACCGCGTGCGTGCCCTGGTCGACCGGGCGGTGCGCGAACACGCCTCCTAAGGGCCGGAGTCCTGGGCGCTCTTGCGGGCCAGGAGGTACACCGGCAGCACGGTCTCCTCGAACTTGTCGTCCGGCGCGCCCAGCGCGGCCACCAGCATGGTGTGGCTGCCGCCGTACACGGTGTAGGTGAAGGCGCGGTTGGGCTTTCCGTTGGTGCGCCAGACCGCCTCGAAGCCGCCGGCCCGACCCACCTTGGCCTCGCGGATCTCCACATCGGAGGCGTCCTGGACCTCCAGGTACGCCTCAAGCACCTCGCGGTCGGTCAGCCGCTCGCCGGTGTCGGACTCGAGGCGACTGCCCTGGTAGACCTTCACCACGCCCGCCGCGTGGTCGCTGGTGATGTCGCACTCCGCCTTGAGCCCGAACCGGAGCGACTCGCCCCTGGGGCCGAGGTTGATCGGCGTCCAGTCGGCGGGTACGTCCACCACACCGACCGGGAAGCAGTCTTCCGTGTCGGTCACCTTCTTGGGGACCTCGACCTCCGCCCACATGTCCGCCTTGCCGGACCCGCACCCGGCCAGTACCAGGCAGGCCGCCACCGCCACCACCGCAGTACGCATGAACCGCACCTTAGCCTCGCAAGATCGTTTCGTAACCCGGATTCCGGTGGACGGCGGCCAACCGGAGCAACCCGCTCCGTGTCGAGTTCCAGCTTTCCTCCGCCAACCGGTAGGCGGGCAACGGGGTCGAGGTCCACCGGTCGTCGGTGCTCCGGCCCGGGTGGGTGTCGCGGAGCTGTTGCGCACATGAACGTCAGGGAATTGTCCGGTGTCGGGAGTCCGATTCGCCGGGCCGTCGCGTGGTGGCCCCGTGCCATAGTGGGGCCGAACCCCATCCCGTCGCGCCGGTCTTGTCTTCTTGTCTGGAGAGACGTTGGACATCATCGAGTTCAGGTTCGAGGCGGGGGCGGACGACGGTTCGCGGGACGACCTGCGCACGCTCTCCCCGCACCTGGCCGGTGACCACGCGCTCCGGGCGCACGGGCGGGTGGTCGTCGAGCACGAGCCGGTGCGGCCGGGGGAGTTGGGCGCGGCGGAGGTCGTCCTGGCCGCCGTGTCCGCGGTCGTGGGGGTGGGCCAGCTGGCGGTCGCCGTCCGCGCCTGGCGCGATGAGCTGAACCGGCCCACGGGCGTCCGGCTCGTCGTGCCGGACGAGCACCGCGACGAGGCCAGGGCGGTGTTCGGCGCGTTGCGCGACCCGTCGGGCGAGCGCGCGGCGGTGGTCGCGGACCCGAAGCCGTTCGGGCGGATCGACCCGGCCAACTCGGCGTGCGTGCTCATCGGCGTGGACCGCTACGTCGACCGCGAACTCCCGTCGCTGCGGGCGGTGTACAACAACGTCGAGCAGCTCTACGACGTGCTCACCGACGAGAACGTCTGGGGCGTCGAAACCGGTCGCATCCGCAAGGTCCACCACCCCCGGACCGCCGCGGACCTCATCCGGCCGATCCGGGAGATGTCCGAACTGGCTCGTACCTGATGTGCTCCGCGGCACCGAACCGCAAGGCGTTGGCGCCGAGCGCCGACAAGTGCACCGTCTTCACCGGGGAACTGGTGGACGTCCTGCGCGACGGCATCCCCGAGGAATCCGACACCGTGCTCAGCCTCGGCGTGGTCTTCCGGGAGGTGCGGCGGCGGCTCAAGCGCGACAACCGGCCGGAACCGCAGGAGCAGGACCGCAACCAGGTCGGCGACCTGTCCTTCACCCGCAACATCGCGAAGGTCCCCACCTCGTCCCCGCCCCGCCGACCCCGGGGCGCCGTCGACGGCTCAGGCGCGCGCTGGCACTGGCCGCGGCCGCGGTGGTCGGGATCGCGCTCGGGCTGGCCGTGCGCCCCGGCATCGACTGGGCCAAGGCGCTGAGCCCGGTGCGCGCGGGCGCGCCGTGCTCGGCGAACGCCACGCTGCTCAGCCACTCCGACCAGCTCGACGGGGTCGACGTGAGCGGCGAGGCGGTGAGCGGGTTGTCGGCGCTGGCGATGACCGAGGAGTCCAGGGCGTACGCCCTGGCCGACAACGAACCCGGTCGCGTCTTCCCGCTCACGCTGCGGGACCCCGAGAACCTGAACGTCTCCGCCGAGGTCGGCCGGACCCTGCGCGACGCGGCGGGCGCGCGGTACGGCGACAAGATCGACGGCGAGGGGCTGGTGGTGGAGCGCGGCGGTCGGACCATCCTGGTGGGTTCCGAGAAAGGCCCGTCGATCCGCCGTTTCGAGATCGGTACCGGTCGCGAGGTGGGGGAGCCGATCGTGGTGCCGGAGCGGTTGCGGGAGCCACCCGCGGGCGACGCCCAGTTCGGCCGGACCATCGAAGCGCTGGCCGCCACACCGGACGGCGACCACCTCTACGCGGGCTGGGAGGCGCCGCTCAGCGCCGACGGCGACGCGCAAGGGCGCAACCGCCTGCGCATCCAGCGCTACCGCGGCACACCGGGGGGCGAGTACACGCCGGACCGCCAGTACGGGTACGTGACCGACGCGGGCCTCTACCTCGCGGAGCTCGTCGTGGTCGGGAAGGACCGGCTGCTCGTCCTGGAACGCCAGTACGTCGACGGGCTCGGCAACGCGATCCGGGTCTTCGACGTGCACCTCGAGGCCGCGGTCGACGTCACCGACGACCCCACGCTGGCCGACAACAGCGCCGACATGTTCGTCCGCCGCACCCTCCTGTTCGACCTCGGCGACTGCCCGGCGGGCAGCCCCGGCCAGGTCACCGTGAAGCAGCGGCAGCCGAACCCGTTGCTGGACAACGTCGTGGGCATGGCCGCGTTCCCCGAGGAGACCGCCGGGCCGAACCAGGGCACGCGCCTGCTGTACCTGGTGAGCGACAACAACACCAAGGACCGGCGGGTCACCCGCGTGTACGCGGTCCGGGTCAGGCTCCCGGTCTGAGCGGCTGTCCACCGTGGTCTACCGCGGCGGTCGGGGTGGCCGGTTCGCGGTCGGGTCCGGGGTGATCAGCCCAGCCTCGTAGGCGATCACCACCGCCTGCGCGCGGCTGCTCAGCCGGAGCTTGCCCATGGTGCGCTTGACATGCGTCTTGACCGTCTCCTCGCTCAGCACCAGGCGCCGGGCTATCTGGGGGTTGGTGAGGCCGTTGCCGACCAGGCGGAGGACTTCGAGTTCGCGGTTGGTGAGCGCGGCCAGGCGGTCGTTGTCCACCGCGGTGGCGCGGTGGTGGTGGGCGTAGGTCTCCACGAGCCTGCGGGTGATGCTCGGGGTGATGAGCATGTCTCCCGCCGCCACGGTGTGGATGGCCGCGATGATGCGCTCCGGTGGGGTGTCCTTCAGGAGGAAGCCGGACGCGCCCTCGCTCAGCGCCGTGTAGACGTACTCGGGTAGGTCGAAGGTGGTCAGCACGAGCACGCGTGGGGCGGGGTCGGCGGCGAGGACCTGTCTGGTGGCGCTGATGCCGTCCAAACCGGGCATCTTGATGTCCATCAGCACCAGGTCCGGCGCCGTGCTGCCCGCCAGCGCCACGGCCTGGGCGCCGTCGACCGCCTCGCCCGCGACCTCGATGCCCGGGGCGGCGGTGAGCAGGGCGACGAGCCCCGCGCGGATCAGGGGCTGGTCGTCGGCGACGAGCACGCGGATCGTCATCGGCCGCCCATCGGCAGGCGCAGCACCACGGTGCAGCCACCCTCCTCCGCCGGTCCGGCGGTGAGGACGCCGCCGTAGAGGCGCGCCCGCTCCCGCGTCGACGGCGCGGGGTACGCGCGCCGGGCGGTGCCGGTGTCGGTCACCACGACGGTGAGCGTGCGCCGACCGTAGTGCAGGCCCACCCGCGCGGCGCCGGTTCGGGCGGTTTCCAGCGCGCCCGCCAGGGTTTCCTGCACCATCCGGTACGCGCACAGGTCCAGCCCCGGCGGCAGCGGGCGGACCTGGCCGGTGACCGCCACCGCCACGCTCAGCCCCGCCGCCCTGGTCCGGTCCACCAGGTCGGCCAACTCGCCGAGACCCGGCTGCGGCGCGCGATCCGGCTCGGCGCCTGCCGTGTCGCACAGGACATCGAGCAGGCCGCGCAGTTCCGCGAGCGCCTGCCTGCCGCAGTCGCCGACCGCCTCGACCGCCGACCGGGCGGTCGCCGGGTCCCGGTCGACGGTGTACTGCGCCAGACCGGCCTGCACGGAGATGACCGACAAGTGGTGGGCGAGCACGTCGCGCAGGTCCCGCGCCGCGCGGGCCCGCGAAACCCGCTCGGGTCCCCGGTACCGAGTGCCCGCGCCCAGCACCCACGCGCCGAACAGCGCCAGCACACCATCCACGAGGTCCGGCCACACCACCGCGTGCGGCGACCCGGCCACCAGACCCGCCACGGCCACCGGGAACAGCGTCGCCGCGGTGCGCGGCGGCCGCAGGGACGCGACGGTGAACACGCCCACCAGCAAACCGATCCCGCCGCAGGGCAAGTCCCCGTATCCCAGCAGACCGTATGCCGCCGTCGCCCCCGCCACGACGAGCGCGGTGCCCACCGGCGCGTGCAGGCGCAGGACCAGCGGCGCCGCCGTCACCCCGGCCACCGCGTACCCCGCCAAGGGACCCGTGTGGTCGGCCACGGCGAGGCCGGTCGCCAGCAGGGCCAGCACCACGTCGACCGGGTCTGGCCTGCGGCTGGCGAGCACGGTTCGCACGGTATCCGGACATCCGCCGACCCGGCGCCCCCTTGTCGTGGTAACCGCGGGTACCACCAGGAGGGTAGGCGGAGTTGCCATCGTCGGGCGACGTCGGACGGCCCGGGAACCCCTACCTTCGGCACGGTGAACACGACCGACACGGCCTGCCTCCGCGCGGTGGCGGCTCCCGTGGAGAGCGCGCACGCCCGCCGACTCACGGTGGTGCGGTCCGAACCGGCGCGGGTTCGGGTGGGGGTGCGCGCGACCGACCCGCTCACCGCCGTCGGGGTCGCGGAAAGCCTGGCGGGCCGCCGAGAGGTGCTCGTGCTGCCGGAAGCGCGGATCGCCGACGCGGAGGTCTTCGTCGTCGCGGCGGAACGCGCGCCCGCCGAAGCCGTGTCCCTCGTGCGCGCCACAGCGGACGCGTACCCGCGCCCACAGGTCCTGGTCACCGGGGGACTGGCCCCGGGCGACCTGCTGACCGTGGTCGGCTGCCGTGTCGTGGTCGTGCTGCCCAGGGCGGCGGCGACCTCGGACCGGCTGGTCGGCGGTATCCGCGACGCCGCCGCCGGACGCGGCGCGCTGCCCCCGCACCAACTCGGCGAGCTGCTGCGGCAGGTGGGCGCCGCGCAGCGCGAGGCCCCGCGCGGGATGGGCGCGTCCCGGCTCCACGCCCGCGAACTCGACGTCGTGCGACTGCTGGCCGACGGCCACGACACCCCGGGGATCGCCGTGCGGCTGCGCTACTCCGAGCGCACCGTGAAGAACATCATCCACGCGATGTCGGTCCGGCTGCGGCTGCGCAACCGGGCGCACGCGGTCGCCTACGCGATCCGCGTGGGCGTGGTCTAGGCGCCGTGCCAGGGTCATGGGTTCCACTCGACCGCGGGTTCCACCGGCACCTCGGCCGTGACGGCGAAACCCCCACCCGCCACCGGTTCCGCCGTGAAGACGCCGCCGAGGAGTTCGACGCGCTCGCGCATCCCCCGGAGACCGCGCGAATCCGGCCCGAGGTGGAACGGCTCGGGCGTGGCACCGTCGTCGGACACCCGGATCGCGAGCAGCCGGTCGCCGTAGTCGAGGTCGACCCGCGCGGTCGCGGGCCCCGCGTGCTTGAGCACGTTGGTCAACGACTCCTGCACGACCCGGTACGCGCACGTGTCCGGCCCGGGCGGCAACGCCCGCGCGTGCCCGCGAACCACCACCTCGACCGGGAGCCCCGCCCCGCGCATGCGCTCGACCAGCCCCTCCAGCGACGCCAGCCCGGGACGCGCGTCGTCCGGCGCGGCGCCGTCGTCCTCGCCGTGGTCGACCCGCAGCACGTCGAGCAGGCGCCGCAGCTCGGTGAGCGCCTCGCGGCTCGTGTCCCCGACAGTGGCCATCGCCGCCTTGGCCGTGGGCAGGTCCGTGTCCAGCACGTAGCGGGCCAGCCCGGCCTGCAACGAGATCACCGACATGTGGTGCGCGACGATGTCGTGCAGCTCGCGCGCGATGCGGCCGCGTTCGTCGGCCACCGCCCGCCCGGCCCGCTCGCCCAGCGCCTCGACCCGCTGCCCCCACCGCCGCGTGGCCTCGCCCAGCGCCCAGGCGCCCATCGCGACCAGGGCGCCCTGCACGCCCTCGGTCCAGGTGACCGAGCCGGCGAACCGGATGTTGAGGGTGAGGATCGCGGTCGTGAGCACCCAGGCCGCGGCGGCGGTGGCCCGCGACCGCAGGGTCGCGACGGTGAACAGGCCGATGAGCACGCCCACCCCGCCACCGGGGATGTTGCGGTAGCCGAGCAGGCTGTACCCGGCGACGGCCGCGAGGATGACCGCCATCGTCGCCACGGGCGCGCGCTGCCGCAGGGCGATCGGCGCGGTGGCGAACGCGGCGAGGACGTAGGCCTGCCACCCGGGGGGTCCGTTGGCGCCGGTGGCCATGGTCAACTCGGTGAGCGCGGTCAGCGCGACGGCCAGGAGCACATCCACCAGCAGCGGTCTGGCGTACGACGACACCAGGTCACCGTAGCGCCTCACCGATCGCCGCGGGTTCGCCCCGACCGCGAAACCCCGCAGGCAAGGCGTTTCCGGGCAGCTCACGGGCCCGGACCACTGCACCGAACACGTGACGACAGCCGGTGGGACCGGCGTGGGGAGGCGTTCGTGCGAAGGAGAACCGTTGTGGTGCGCACCGTGGATCCCTTGCTGCTGGCGGGTATCACCGCCTGCCTGGCCAGGAGACCGGGGCTGGTGGTGCCGCCCGCGCACCGGGCCCGGCAGGCGGACCTGCTGGTGATCGCGGTGGACCGGCTCGCCCCCGACGGGGTGGCCATGCTGGCGCGGGCGGTGGTCGACCCGGGTCTGCCGGTCGTGCTGGTGACCGACCGCCTCGGCGCGGGCGACGCGCGGCGGCTGGTGGCGCACCGGGTGCGGGTCGTCCTGCCGCTGGCCGCGACGACCGGGGACCGGCTGGCCGACACCGTGCTGGCGGTCGAGCCCGCCGCCGACGTGTCGGCCGCCGAGTTGGTCGAGGGCTTCGTCGCCGCGCTGCCCGCCCCCTTGGCGCCGGTGGTCGAACCCCGCGAGCGCGAGGTGCTGCGCCTGCTCGCCGACGGGTGCACCACCGAAGAGATCGCCATCAGCCTCGGCTACTCGGCGCGCACCGTGAAGAACCTGATCCACGGCGTGGCGAGCAGGCTCGGCGTGCGCAACCGCCAGCACGCGGTCGCCCACGCCCTGCGCGCGGGCCTGATCTGACCCGAGGCCTCGGGTGGTGCCCGGCGACCTGACACCGGGCACCACCGCCGGACCCGCCACCGCGCGACGGGCGTTCGCGCGATCGGCGGTCGGTCGGGGCGCTGCGCACCGAGGTCAGGAGCGTCGACTCGGCGAGTAGATCAGCCTGCGGTAGAACGAGATCAAGTGCGCGGTGTCCCACGACGGCGGGCGCGCCGCCTGCCGCGGCGACCGGTGCGCGACGGTCAGCCCGCGCTCGATCGCCGCCACGTCGCCCCAGGGCTCCACCTGGGTCGGCTCCGACGACCCGACCACCCCTCCGGGTAATCCACAAAGGACCTGGCTGCTCCCCGTCGGTGACTGCGCCGTCGCGGCGTGGCACGTGTCGACCCCGCCCGGCCCTGCTCGCGGCGCGGCATTGCCCGGAATCGACGGTCGTCTGCCCCAACGGTTCCGGGCGGTGTGGACCGCCCGCGGCTTGTCTGTTTCGTCCTAGTGGTCAAGTCCGGGGCGAGGATCGCGGGCAGGGCGAGCCGGCCGGACAGCCGAGAACCGCTGTTTCTGCCGGTCGTTCTGCGTGGTGTCGGGCCGCCGCATGCCGTGTACTGAACGGGCCGCCGCGGCCGTGTCTCGGACGGACACGCGCCGCGGCGGCGCAGGCCAGGTCGGTCACGCCCGGCCCACCCGGGTGCGGTCCACGCGCGCAGGGAACGTGGACCGCACCCGCCTGACGGTGGTCGGCCCCGCTCGGGGTTCGGCGACTCCCGTGTGGACATCCGGCCGCGCCGCATACACGGAACTGTTGTCCGCCGGGAAACCGGGGGGCCAACAACGGGACAACACGACGACAACGGCGGCGCCCGACCTGACCAGGTCGGGCGCCGCCGTCATCGGATCCGGTTACGGCTCGTCGTGGGCCGGTCGCTTGCGGCAGGTGGTCAGCTCGTCCCAGGTGACCCGGCCCGCGAGCAAGTCCTGGATGGAGTGTTCCGGTTCCGGCTCGCAGAGCGGCACGCGCCGCTCCTCGGTGCGGCCCGCCGAGCGTTCGATGGCCGCGCCGATCCGGGCGCCGAGGTCGTCGGCGGCGCGCGGGTCGTCGACCGAGACGACCAGGGTCACCCGGCGCTCGTCGGGTTCGTGGCGGGGGCGGGTGGGTCCCTGGTTCACGGTGGCTCCTGGCGATGGGGTGTGCCGCCAGTAGAGCGGCGCCGGACCGGGAGCGCCACGAGGAACCACCGGCAGAACCGGGTCGTGCGTGCGGAACCACCGGTCCCGGGGTTGCACCGGGTGTCAACGAACACACCCGGCACGGCCCGGACCGCGGTTCCGGGAGCGGCGGGTCCGGGTGAAATGCCCGGTCATCCGCTGTGGCGGTGGCGCGCGCCGGGTCGATCGGACCCTCCGCCACCCCGGTCCCCGGCGGTCGGCGCGCTCCCGGTGAGTTGGAACACTTCTCGCGGGCGTGATTCATTTGGGGCATGCCCCACGCGTCCGGCGACCTCCCACCCGCGGCCTTCAGCGTCCTGCTGCGGGCGCACCGGGAACGCGCGCGCCTCACGCAGGAGGAGCTGTCCGAGCGCACGGGGATCAGCGTCCGGGCGATCAGCGACATCGAGCGCGGCGTGGCCAAGAGCCCGCAGCGGCGCACCGTCGCGGCGCTCGCCGGTCCACTGCGGCTGACCGAGATCGAGCTGGACCACTTCCAGACGTCCGCCAAAGCCGCGCGGCTGCGCACCGCCTCCACCGCGGCGGACGCGCGGGTGTTCAGCGGCGCGCTGGTCGGGGCGCTGCCACCGGACATCGACGACCTGTCCGGTCGCGAGCGGGAACTGGGGGCGTTGCGGGAACTGGCCGAGGAGGTGGCCACGGGCGAGCGCGCCGGAACCGTCCTGGTGCTGACCGGTCCACCCGGCACCGGCAAGACGACCCTGGCCACCAGCGCCGCCCACGCCCTCGCCCCGAGGTTCCCCGACGGGCAGGTCTTCCTCAAGCTGCGCGGCATGTCGTCCGAACCGCGCACGCCCACCGACCTGCTGCACGTGGTCCTGCGGTCGATGGGTGTCGACGGCGTCCGCGTCCCGGCCGAGCTCGAGCAGCGCACCAACCTGTGCCGGTTCCTGCTCAAGGACCGCCGCGCCCTGCTCGTGCTCGACGACGCGGCCGAGGAGGCCCAGGTGCGCCCGCTGCTGGTCGGCGGCCCGCGCTGCCTGACGCTGGTGACCAGCCGCCAGATGCTGCTCGGCCTCACGGGCGTCAGCCGGTTCGTGCTGGACGTGCTGGACCGGGCCGCCGCGGTGGCGCTGGTGTCGACCATCGCGGGACCCACCAGGGTGGCCGACGAGCCCGACGCGGCCGGTGAGCTGGTCGAGCTGTGCGGCCGGTTGCCGCTGGCGCTGCGCATCGCGGGCAACCGCCTGGCAGGCCGCGCGCGGTGGCCCATCGGCCGCCTGGTCGGCCAGTTGCGGGACCGCGGCAGGCGGCTGTCCACGCTCACCGCCGGGGACCTGGGCGTGCGGGACGTGTTCGACTTGTCTTACCGGCAGCTGAGCGCGCGGGCGGCCACCGCGTTCCGCAGGCTCGCGCTGGTGCCGGGCGCGGACTTCGGTGCCGGGGCCGTCGCCGCCCTCACCGGCCTCGACGAGGAGGACGCGGGCGCCGTCCTGGAGGAGCTGGCTGACGCCAGCCTGCTGCTGCTGTCCCAGGTGGAGGACCGGTACCAGTTCCACGACCTGCTGCGGGTGTTCGCCGCCGAGTGCCTGGCCCGCGACGAACCGCCCCAGGCCGCCCGCGAGGCGGAAGCCCGACTCGTCGAGTGGCTGGTGCGCACCGCCACGGCCGCCGCGGGCGGTCACTTCCGGCCGTCGAGCACCCCCGCCCCGGTGGGCCCGTCCTTCGCCGACGACGTCGAAGCCGGGCGTTGGCTGCGGGAGGAGGAGTCGAACTGGCTGGGCGCGCTGCGCGGCACGGCCGCGCGCGGCGAGCACCGGGCGGTGATCGAGCTGGCCGAGGCGATGCACTGGTACTCCGAGATCGGCGGCACGGCCGCCACCTGGCTGGAGGTGTTCGGCCTGGGCCTCGACTCGGCGCTGGCCACCGGCAGCAGGCACGACGAGGCCGTGCTGCGCGGGTTCCTCTCGTGGACGCTGCACGCCCTGTTCGCCCGCTCGGCGGACGCGGCGGACATGGCCAGGTCCGCCCGCACGGCCGCCGAGGCGGTGGGGGACCTGCGGGAACAGGCGTGGGCACGGGTCTACCTGGCCAACTGCGACCCCACCGCCGACCACCCGCGGCTGCTCGACGAGGCCGTCGAGCTGTTCGACCGGGCCGACGACCACTTGGGCCTGCACCTGGCCCGGATGTACCGCGGCGCGAACCGCCACCAGCACGGCGACCACCGCGCCGCCGCGGCCGAGTTCGCCGCGTGCCTGGAGTTCTTCCGCCCGCCTCCCGTCGACGGCACCCCCATCGACCACGCGCTGCGCGCCTACGTCCTCTTGCGCGCCGCCCAGAACCACGCCGCCCTCGGCGACCTCACCCCGGCCCTGGCCAACTGCGCGGAGGCCATGACCCTGTTCCGGGCCAGCGCGTCGACCGTCGGCCAGGCCCGCGTGTCGCAGACCTGGGGCAGACTCGCCCACACCAGCGGCGACCTCGACGAGGCCCGGTCCCGCCTGCACGACGCCTTCGCGCTGTTCGGGCGGGCGGGCCAACCCCAGCGCCAGGTCGAGACCCTGCGCGACCTGGCGTCGGTCGCCGAGGCCGCCGGCCACCCGCTGGCCGCGCGGCAGCACCGGGACCACGCCGCCGAACTGAGCGTCGCGCTACCGGGAGACGTCCGCTAGGGCCTGTCCCCAGGCCCCTGTCCGACGACCTTGCGCGGGTCTGGTCGCCGGGCGGCCTGGACCTGGCCGTCGGACCCGGTGCGGGCCATGTCCCTGGGGTGGTCAGACCGCGGCGAGCAGGTACTGGCTGTTGGACCCGTTGAGCCAGCACTTGTTCGACCTCTGCACCGCCGTGTGGGTGTAGCCGGTCGGGACGTAGCAGGCCCACAACCCGGTGCTGGGGGCGGTGACGTAGAACAGGTGCGCGCAGCCCTGCGTGATCCCGGAGTCGGTGTAGGTGTAGCCACCGGGCAGTTCGCAGCTCCAGTACGACCCCGCCGGGGCCGCGGAAGCGGGCGCGGCGAGCGCGACGACACATGCGGCGGACGCCGCCAGGGCGCCGAGGAGTGTGGTTCGAGTCAAGGGATCCGTCCTCAAGGTGTCGGACTGCCGGGACACCCACAGCAAAGCAGCCCCACACCACCTGGACACCTACCGATGAGCCGACGTCAGGTGACCACGGGCGAACAGCCCGACCGAGTACCCGCCCGCGCAGCAGGGCTGTTCGACCGAACGTCGTCCGGATCGGGACCCGGCTTGCATCTCGGCCACCGAACCGGCCGCCCACCACCACTCGCCGGGGTCGGCGCTTCGACGCTCACCAGGTTGTCGAGATGGACTTCGCCGGTGCCACCAAGTCCGGGGAAGCCGTCAATCGCACCAGATCCCTGTTGGCGGGGACCTCGAGGCGCGACATGGCGGTGGCCAGGATGTGTCCGCGTGGCCGGAGTCGAGACGCCGGTAGGCGGCGCTGATGAGGTGGGCGCAGTCGTCGGGGTGGGCAGGTGGTCGGCGATCGCCGACCAGGACGTGTCCGGTGGGCGGACCGCGTGGCGGGCGTGCTGGTCGGGGTAGTCGTGCGGTTCGTGGGCGTCGGCCGGGCCCGGTCCCGGCGCGAAGCGGCGGGGGATCAGGGGTGCCACGCCGAACGACTCGGCCGTGGGTTCTGCGTCTCGATCAACCACACCACCACCCCGGCGGGCGTCCCGTCGCTAAACAGCCCGATCAGGTCCTCCGGCGTGCGCGGGTAGACCAGCGGCCACCCGCGCAGTTCTGGGTGCCGGCGCGGCCTCGTAGCGCGCGGGTCTTCCCGGTGGACGAGTCCCCGGTCGGCACGACCATCGGGTTGGTGTCGGGCCGCGCCGGCACCTCGTCGAGGAGGTCGTCGTGCTCACGCGGCAGGTACCGGGGCAACGGCGGCAGGGCGTCGCCGCCCTCGACGTGGATCGCCCGGTGGACATCCAGGTCGAAGGGATCCCACTCGTCGACGGGCCGCGCGACGAGCGCGGGCCCGGTCGCGGCACCCGGCAGGTGCACCCCGCCGTGGATGACCTGGGCCTGGACCACCAGGCCCGATCGACCACGCACCTCGTTGCGCGATTCCGGGTGCCCACCCACCGAACCACCCTAGGCACTCGCCACGTCGGGTGAGGGGCGAGTTGCGGGTGCGGGCGGCGGAGTGTGTGCTGGTGGAGGGCGTTCGGCCACCCGGCCCGCGCTACTCGCCGACGCCGATGGGGTCGATCCGATGAGCCAGGACGCCAAGGCGCTCTCCCGTCGCGTCACCGAGCTGTGCGGGGTCCCCAACCCGGGGTGGACGTGGACTTCGGACAGCCTGGTCGAGGCGTGGGAGCAAATGGTCGAGTTCGTCGAGGAGGGCTACTACGACAACATCTACGAATACAACAACGACCTCTTCGTCCGGGGCAAGGTCCAAGACGTCCTCGACGACGAGGTGGCGCGTGGCCTGCCCGGCTTCGCCGAACTGCGCGCGCGACTCGACGCGTTGGACGCCAGGTTCCGGGCGGTCCTGTTCCCGGAGCCGTCCCGCGACTACGGCGACTGGTGGCACAACCACCTCCCCCGGTACGCGGGCCCTGAGCTCGCCAGTGACATCGCGAACCACTACGGACTCACGATCGAGGTGCGTCAAGGCGGCGGGTGACCGCCGATCGTGAGGTTCGCGCCGTGCAGCAGTGCCCGGTCCAAGGGCCGCCAACGACCGGTCAACTCCACACGGACGATCCCGTCGGAATCCGCCGCCACGACCTCGACCATCGGCTCGTCGCCGAGCACCCGCGCCCAGCGCGGTCGGGCACGCTCCGGGTCGCGCGCACCGATGACCACCTTCCCCACCCCCACCGCGCCGTTCGCGTGCGCCCCACCTCCAACGGGCGCGGGTTGCGCCGGCCGGTACGCGGACATCACGAACGGCAGTGCCCGGTCGACCGGCGCCGCGATCCACCACGACAGCGCCACCCCGTCCGCCCGCACCCGGTGGTGGGCGGCGGGCGCCGTGCAAGGGATACCCGCCGCGTGGAGCCGCGACAGGGTGTCGTCGAGGTGGTCGTCGTCGGTCTCCACGGCGAAGTCGATCCAGCCGCGCCCGCAGGCCCAAGAGCCCAGGCGCCCGTAGATACCCGGCGCGTCCGGCGGCGGGGTCGCGGCCGGGATCGGGACCGTCAGCAGCTCCAAGAACGGTCCGGCGGGAAACCGGATCAGGGCGTTGCCGGCGGTGCCGGGGGAGCTGCCCCACTCGACCGTGAAACCCAGGGCCCGGTAGTCGGCGACGGCCCTCGGCAGATCCTCCACCCGGCACAGGAGGTGGCTGGGGCGCGGCATCAGCCACCCACCAGCGCGCACGGCACCGGCACGCCGAGCATGGGCAGCACCAGGTCCAACCGGGGGTAGGAGACCGCGACGTCCGCCGCCGCCCGGACCTGGTCCGTGGCGTTGAACGCGATGCCCAACCCCGCCGCCTTCAGCATGTCCGTGTCGTTCGCCCCATCGCCGACCGCCACGCAGGAAGGGAGCGGGATCCGCTCGGTGGTGGCGAACCGGCGCAGGGCGCGGACCTTGGCCGGGGCGTCGATCAGCTCACCGGTGAGCCTCCCGGTCAGGTGCCCCTCGGCCACCTCCAAGTCGTTGGCGGCGTGGAAATCCAGCCGCAGGGAGCGGGCCAGGGCCGCCACGACCGGGGTGAAGCCGCCGGAGATCGCGCCCACCTTGACGCCGAGGGCCTGCAAGGTGCGCACCGCGACCAAGGCGCCCGGCATGAGGTGGATCTCCGACGTGACCCGTTCCAGGACCCCGACGGGCAGACCCGCCAACATCGCCACCCGCTGCCGCAGGGACTCGGCGAAGTCCAGTTCCCCGCGCATGGTCCGCGCGGTCAGCACCCCGACCTCCGCCGCCCGGCCCGCCCGCTCCGCCAGCCGGTCGACCACCTCCCCGACCACCAGCGTGTTGTCCACGTCGAACACGACGAGTCCGTACCGCCGCTCGGCGCGCAGCAGTGAGATGTCGACCTCGCACTGGCCCGCCAGCCTGCCCAGGCCCACCCGCAGCGCGGCCTCGGCGTTGCCCAGCGGTGTCGACAGGCGCACGGACAGCTCCAGCGCCGTGCAGGGGTGGGTGGCCATGGTCCGCATCCCGCACACCACCGTCGACACCGACACCAGGCGGTGCAGCACCGCGGACAACACCTCCGCGGTGATCTCGGGGCCGGTCACGGTGACCAGGTGGCTGGCCCCGGTGCGGCCCGCGTCGACGCGCTCGGGGTCGCGCAGCGCGAGCGGGGTCTGGATGGTGACGGGTGCGGACATGGCTCCTCACGCCTCCGGCGGTTCGGGTCACGCGGCGGCGGCCACCGGCGGCCTGCCGTCGTCCGGGGTGGACAGGTCGGTCGCCGGGGCGCGCACGAAGCGCCGCGCCGCGTCCATCGCGGCGGCCCAGGCGAGCAGGACGGCGACCACGACGATGGCGATGTACCAGCCGGACGCGCCGTGCGCCGCCATGTACGTGGCCAGCATCGGGGTCAGGCCGCCGAAGACGGCCGTGGTGACGCTGTGCGGGACACCGATGCCGACCGCCCGCACCTCCGGCGGGTACATGGCGGCCAAGACCTTCGGCAGCACCGCGGTGAGCCCGGCGATGAACAGGATCCCGCTGCCGTAGGCCAGGACCAGCACCAGGAAGTTCGGCGACAACCCCAGGTACGCGATCGGCCCGACCACGGCGAACGCCAGCACGAACGCCGTCAGCACCGGCCGCACGCCGACCCGGTCGGCCAGCGCGCCCAACGGCACCTGCAGCGGCGTTACGACCCCGGTCACCAGCACCACGGCCCAGAACATCGTCCCGGAGTCGCTGACCCGCGCCGCCATCGCGGGCACCACGGCCGTCCACGTGCCGCTGACCATCGTCGTCCCGGCCACGACCACCGCGACCAGCCCGACGGACCGGCGGTGCTCGACGAGCAGCGCGCGCAGCGACCCGCGCGACCCCCGCGACCGCACCGACTCCTCGAACACCGCCGTCTCGGTGATCTTGCCGCGCAACAGCAGCAGCACGACCCCGAACACCCCGCCGAGCAGGAACGGCACCCGCCAGCCCCACCCGGACATCGCCGACGCGCCGAGCACCGACGACAGCGCCCCGCCCAGCAGCGACGCCACGAACGCCCCCGCCGCCGCGCTCATCGCGAACAGGCTGCCGTAGAAGCAGCGGCGGTTCGGCGGGGACAGTTCCATCAGGTACGTCACCGCCGCGGGCCACTCGCCCCCGGCGGACAGGCCCTGCGCGGCGCGGCCGAGCAGGAGCACCAGCGGCGCGGCGAGGCCGATCTGCGCGTAGGTGGGCGAGAGCCCGATCAGCGTCGAGCCACCGCCCATCAGGATGATCGACAGCACCAGCGCCGGTTTGCGGCCCCGCCGGTCGGCCAGCCTGCCCAGCAGCACCCCGCCCAGGGGGCGGAACAGCATGCCCGCGGCGAACACCGCGAACGTGCTGAGCAGCGAGCCGGCCGGGTCGGCGGCGGGGAAGAACTGCGCGGCGAACAGCGGGGCGTAGAGCCCGAAGGCGAGCCAGTCGAAGTACTCGACGAAGTTCCCGGCGACCGTGGTGGCCACGGTCCGCCGGTGCGAGCGCAAGTGGGTGACGGATCTGGAACCCATGTGGTGACGCCTCCCGGGTCAGTCGTTCAGCGGTAAGCGCGGGACGCCCGCGGCGGTGAAGCCCAGGACCTGCGCGTAGAAGGACAGCTCCGCCTCCAGGGCGCGGCGGATCGACTCGGCGCGGCGGAACACGTGCTGCTCACCGGGGAACACCAGGTACGCGTGCGGGATGCCGCGCCCGTCGATGGCCGCCAGCAGCCGCTCGCACTGGATCGGCGGGCACACCTCGTCCTCGTCGCCCTGCAACAGCAGCAGCGGCGCGTCGAGCCGGTCCGCCCGGTTGACGGGGGAACGCTCCACATAGGTCTGCTTGGCCTCCGGCAGCGGCCCGACGAGCCCGTCGAGGTAGCGCGACTCCATGTCGTGGGTCTCGCCCGTGGCCCAGCCCAGCAGGTCCAGCACGGGGTAGTACGCGGTGCCGCAGCGGTAGGTCGACACCGAGGTCAGCGACGCGCAGGTGGTCCACCCGCCCGCCGACCCGCCGCGCACCACGAGCCGGTCGCGGTCGACGAGCCCCTCGTCGGCCAACGCGGTCGCGACCAGCGCGCAGTCGCGCACGTCGAGCACGCCCCACTGGCCGTTGAGCCGCTCCCGGTACGCGCGGCCCAGGCCGGTCGAGCCCGCGTAGTCCACCGCCGCGACCGCGAAGCCGCGCGAGGTGAAGAACGTGACCTCCGGGTCGAGCGCGTCGATGCTCCGACCGGTCGGGCCACCGTGCGCGGTGACCAGCAGCGGCGGCAACTCGTCGTCCGGGGCGGTCGCGGTGGGGTTGCGGGGCGGGTAGACGATGGCGTGCACGGCGGTGCCGTCGGGCGCGGTGAACTCGCGGTGCCGCGGCTGTGGCAGCCACTCCGACCCCGGCGGGGTCCAGCGCGGTGCGGACAGTTCGGTGAGCCCGCCGCTGTCCGGATCCACCCGCACCACGGTCGCCTGGTTGTTCGGCCCCGCCGCGACCCCGGCGAGGACGGTGCCGTTGGAGACCAGGCCGCTCCACACGGTGTGCGGGGTCTCCACGTGCCGGACGTGACCGGTGCGCGGGTCCAGGACGACCAGCCGCGAACCGTGCGTCCGCTCGCCGTCGCGCTCGTGCCACCCGACCGCCAGCAGCGCGATCCGCCCGTCCGCCAACGGCGCGCCCCAGCTCAGCCCCGGCTTCCACAGCGCGCCGCCGATCTCCTGCTCGACGGTCCACAGTGGAGTGCGGGTGCCGTCGAGCCCGATCCGGTGCGCGTTCCACCAGCCGTCCGGGTCGGTCAGCACGGTCAGTTCCGCGCGGCCGGTCCACCACAGCTGGCAGACCGACTCGGTCGGGCCGCCCGCCAGCACCCGGTGCTCACCGACGGTCGTGCCGCGCACCGGCGCCACGCACAGTTCGGTGCCGTCCCACGGCATCGCCGGGTGGTCCCAGCCGATCCACGCCACGTGCCGCTTGTCCGGCGACACCTTGGGGCCGCTGAGGAACCGGTGGCTGGCGGCGAGCACGCGCACGGCGTCCCAGTCCGCCGCGGCGGCCCCCGAGGTCGGCACGGCCACCAGGTCGCGGCGCACGTCGGTGGGGGAGGGGCCGGTGATCGTCTCGCGCAGGCACCACACCTCGGCGCCGACGATCACCGGGTCCGCGTACCGGACCCCGGCCGGGATCTCCGGCTCCGGCGTCAGCGGAACCGGTTCGGCGCGCGGGATGCCCAGGTACAGCCGCTGGTCGGCCCAGTTGGTGAACACGAACCGGACCCCGTCGGAGTGCACGGCGAACGGTCGCGCACCGTACTCGTGCACCCGGTTGCGCACGTTCCACCCCGGACCGAGCACGTCCTCCGCGCCACGGCCGGGAGTCCACCGGACGATGGTCGACCGGCCGCCCTCGGTGGGCCGGAACTCCGCCCACCAGATCTGCTCGCCCGCCGCGGCCACCCACTGCTCCATCAGCCAGCGCGGCTCGCCGCCCGCCGCGGCCACGTCGGCCGCGGCCAGCGGTGAGTCCCAGGCGCCGTACTGCTCAGACTGCCGCTGCTCGGACATCCCAACCCTCCCGGAGTTCGGTGAGCACGATCCGGGCGGGCGCAGTGGCCCCCCGGTCGACGAGGACGGCCCCCGGACCGGCCGGGGTGTAGCCGGTGCCGCGCGCGTCGAGCACGGCGGCGGCCGCCCGCGCGTCGGGCACCGCGAGGGCCACGGTCCACAGGCCCTCGCGGGTGGCGGTGGTCAGGTCGATGGGCAGCAGCCGCACGCCGACCCCGTCGGGCAGGGTCCAGCAGGCGCAGTGCCCGGGCTCGGCGACCGGTGGGCCGCCGAGCAGCCGCGCGTAGCGGCGGGTGGCCGCGTCGAGGTCCGCGACGGCCACGTCGAGCCGCGCGACTCCCAGCACGTCCGGTGCCGGGCCGTGCGACGGCGGGTCTTCCCTGGGTGGTGGGGTGCCGTCCCCGTACTCGATCAGGGACGGCAGGCGCCCGGTGCGGAACTCCTCGCCGTGCCCCGCCACCGCCCAGGAGCGGTAGCTGCCGTCGGGGCGCACCGCCCGGCCGCCGACCGGCCGGGCGATGGACAGGCCCGCGCGGCGGACCTGCTGCCAGGTGGTGCGCAGGTCCTTCGCGGTGAGCACGAAGGCCAGCCAGCCGCCGCCGTCGCGGTCGAGCAACTCGAGGATGCGGCGACCCGCGTCGACCGCCGCGGCCTCCGCCGGGTCCGCGACGGTGATCAGCTCCAGGTAGCCGGAGCGCAGGTCCAGCACCGCGTTCGCGGTACCCCAGCCGGGGTGGCGGCCACCCCGGCGGACGTGCAGGCCGAGCGCGCCGGTCAGCGCGGCGGCGGCGGTGTCGAGGTCGCGCACCGCGAGCATCGCGTGGTCCAGGCCGGTGATGGGCATCGGCGCCGCCCCCGGCCTAGCCTGCCAGCTCGGCGAGCTGGTCGTCGGTGAGGTCGGCGAGCAGCGCGCACACGGCCAGCACCTGCTCGGCGTCGGCCGGGTCGGCCACCAGCGCCGCGGCGATCCGCGCCACCGTGGGCTGGGTGAACACCACCCGCAGCGACAGCTCGACGCCGAACAGCTCCCGGAGCCGGGCCACCACCTTCGTCGCGATGATCGAGTTCCCGCCGAGCCGGAAGAAGTGGTCACCGCGACCGACCGCGGCCAGCCCCAGCAGCTCGCACCAGATGGCCGCCACGGCCTCCTCGACCGGGCCCTCGGGCGGGCCGCTGATCTCCTCGACCACGGCCAGACCGGAGCCGGACGCGGTCAGCGCCAGCCGGTCGACCTTGCCGTTGCCGGTCAGCGGCAGCTCGTCGAGCACCCGGATGGTGGCGGGCACCAGGTAGTCGGGCAGCCGGGCCGCCAGGTGGGCGCGCAGCTCGGCCGGGTCCGGCTCGTCGCCGGACGCGGTCGCGAACGCCACCAGCCGGGTCGTGGCCCGGGTCTTGCCCGCCGCGACCACCACCGCGCGCTCCACCGCCGGGTGCTCGGCCAGCACGGCCTCGACCTCGCCGAGCTCGATCCGGTGCCCCTGGATCTTCACCTGGAAGTCCGCGCGGCCCAGGATCTCGATCGACCCGTCGGGCAGGTAGCGGCCCAGGTCGCCCGAGGCGTAAACCCGGGGCTCCTCGCCGGGCAGCGCGAAGAACTGAGCCTCGGTGCGGTCGCGGTCGCGCCAGTAGCCGCGCGCCAGACCGACCTGGCTGGCGATGTGGATCTCACCGGGCACCCACGTCGGCCGGTGCTGCCGGTGCGCGTCGAGGACGTGGTAGCGCTGGTTGGCCATCGGTTTGCCGTAGGGGATGCTCGGCAGCGACTGGTCGACCTCGCCGAGCGGGTTGACCACCGACCAGACGCAGGACTCGGTCGGGCCGCCGGAGGCGATCACCCGCACCCCCGGCGCCACGGCGCGCAGGCGGTCCGGCAGGGACACCGGGATCCAGTCACCGGCCAGGACGACCGTGCGCAGCGGCGCCAGCGGGTTCGGCAGGTTCTCGCCCTCGGCGTAGCCGACCAGGATCTCCACCAGCGTCGGCACCGAGTTCCAGAATGTCACGCCCTCGGTGCGGACCAGGTCGGCCCAGCGCTCCGGGTCGGGGTTCTCCGACGGCTCCGGGATGACCACGGTGCCACCGGCGGCGATCATGCCGAACACGTCGTAGACGGACAGGTCGAAGTGCAGCCCCGACACCGCCATGCACTTGTCGTTCGGGCCGATGCCGTGGCGGGCGTTGGCGTCGAGGATGGTGTTCGCCACGCCCCGGTGGTCGACCATGACGCCCTTGGGCTTGCCGGTCGACCCCGAGGTGTAGATGACGTACGCGAGGTCGGTCGGGGTCTGCGCGGGCGGCAGGGGCGTGGTGGGCGCGTCGGCGAAGTCGGTGTCGACCCGCAGCACGCGGATCCCCTCCGGCCACTCGACGTCCACGGTGGACTGGGTCAGCGCGGTGGTGACCCGGCCGTGGTCGAGCAGGTAGCGCAGCCGCTCGGCGGGCACCCCAGCATCGATCGGCAGGTACGCCGCGCCCGAGGCCAGCACGCCGTGCGCGGCCACGATCTGCTCCCAGCCCTTGCGCGTCACGACCGCGACGAGCTCGTCCGGCCGGGCGCCGCCGTCCCGCAGTACGTGCCCGACCTGGTTGACCCGCCGCGACAGCTCCGCGTAGGAGAGCCGGGTCTCGCCGAACACGACCGCCGTGGCGTCCGGCCGGGACGCCGCGTGCTCGGCGACCGCGGTGTGCAGCAGCAGCTCCGGCCACTCGACGGCGGTGTCGTTGGCCGCCGCGCGGGCCGCGAGCTGGTGCGCGGGCACCACGGGGAACCGGGCCAGGTCCCAGGCGTCCTCCTCGTCCACCAGCCGCTCGACCAGGTCGACGTACGCGCCGAACATGTCGGCCAGCAGCCCGTCGGGGAACGCCTCGTCGACGGAGTCCCAGCTGAACGCCAGCGCGCCGGACACCTCCGACACCTGCACGTCCAGCGTGACCTGCGGGGTCTGGGTGCTGGTGTAGATGGCCTCGCCGAGCGCGGTGTGGAAGGCGCGCGGCGGTTGGCCGAGCAGGCTCGTGACGACGATCGGGAACGCCGCGTGCGAGGCGACCCCCGCGCGGGTGGCCATCTCGCGCATCACCCGCACACCGCCGAAGTGCCGATGCTCCAGGTCGGCCAGCAGCTGCGTCTGCACGGACCGCGCGCGGTCGGCGAAGGTGCCGTCGACCTTGTCCACGGCCAGCAGCGAGGTGGTGGTGAAGTCGCCGATCATCCGGTCGATGTCCGGGTGCACGGCGAGCCGGTTGAACAGCGGGAAGTTGATGGTGAACCGGTCGGCCGCGCTCCACGCCCGCAGCACCTCGGCCAGGATCGCGACCACGATGCCCGACGGGGTCACCGACTCGGCGGTGGCCCGCTCCTTGAGCGCGGCCCAGCGCGGCGCGGACACGGTGTGCTCGCGGCGGGTGAACCTGGACCGCGCGGGCGGCGGCGTGAGCGCCTTGGGCAGCTCCGGCGCGGGCGGCAGGTCGTCGACCCGCGACAGCCAGTAGTCCTTGGCCCGCCGGTAGTCCTCAGTGGACTCCAGCTCGCCCTCGACGGAGACCACGTAGTCGCGGAACCGCAACCCGATCGGCGGCAGCTGGACGTCCGGGTCCTCGTAGTAGGCGACCAGGTCCGGGACCAGCACCTGGAAGTAGCTCCACGCGTCGATGATCAGCAGGTCCAGCCCGAGGTGGACGCGGCCACGACCACCCGGCAGCCGGGTGACCCGCACGTCCCACAGCGGGTACGTGTCGGCGGGCAGCACGAGGTGCGCCAGCTGCTCGCGCAGCTCCTCCGCGCGGGCCTGGGCCCGCGCCTCGGGCAGCTCCCGCAGGTCCAGCACCGGGATCCGGTGCGCGGGCGGGTTCTCGATGACCTGCTGCGTGCCGTCCGGCCGGATGACGGTGCGCAGCGAGTCGTGCCGGTCCAGCACCTTCTGCCACGCGGTGAGGAACCGGTCGACGTCGAGGTCCGGGCTCTCCCACTCCCAGTAGCCGTGGCAGCCGACGCTGCCGAGCTCGACCGCGTCGCTGCGGCCCACCCAGTACGCCTGCTGCGTGTCGGTCAGCGCGAACGGCGTGAACCGGTTCGCCTCGTCGGCCACCGGCGCGGACGCCGACGGCGGCTTGGGCAGCGCCTGCCGGTCCAGCTTGCCGTTGGCCAGCCGGGGCAGCTTGTCCAGCGCGATCAGCAACGTCGGCACCTGGTGCTCGGGCAGCCGCTGCCGCAGGTTCGCCAGCACCGGCTCCGGCGCCCACGCGGCGGGGTCGCTGGGGACCACGTAACCCACCAGCTGACCACCACCCGCGCCCGCGCAGGCCAGCACCGCGACCTCGCGGACCTCGCGGCGAGCCGCCAGCGCGGCCTCCACGCGGCTGATCTCCACCAGCACGCCGCGCACCCAGGTCTGCGCGTCCTGGCGGCCGATGACCTCCAGCCGCCCGTCCGGGCGCCAGCGGCCCAGGTCGCCGGTGCGGAACAGCACCTCGCCCGGCTCCTCGGGCAGCGGGTTGGTGACGAACCGCTCCGAGGTGCGCGCGGGCTGGTTCAGGTAGCCGTCGCACAGGCCCGCGCCGCCGACGTAGATCTCGCCGACCGCCGCGACCGGCACGGGCGCGAGGTGCTCGTCGAGCAGGTAGACGCGGGAGTTGGCGACCGGTCGTCCGACCGTCGGCACGCCGGTGTGCTCGCCCGCGGTCGCGGACGTCTCGCGCTCGCCGGTCACCGCGTCGTAGCCGGAGGTGGCGACGGTGACCTCGGTGGCGCCGTAGGAAATGGCGACCTCGAACGGCAGCGGCGCGGCGGGCCAGGACCGCACGGGCTCGCCCAGCACGATCATGAACCGCAGCGCGGCGGACGCGGGCCAGTGCAGCGCGCACACCCGCTGCGCGAAGGAGGTGACCAGCAGCGTGTGGGTGACCTTGCGGGCCAGCAGCCAGTCGCGCACCCGGGCCGGGGAGCTGGTGGTGACCGCGTCGGCGACGTGCAGCCGGGCACCGGCGGCCAGGAACGGCATCCACTCCATGCGGCCGATGGCGAACCCGGGGGAGGACATCCATGTGCCGCTCGACTCCGCCGTGATGTCGTAGGCCTCGACCATCCAGTTCATCAGGTTCACCAGCGAGTGGTGCGTGCCGCGCGCGCCCTTGGGCAGGCCGGTGGAACCGGAGGTGTAAACGATGTGGCTGAGGTCGTCGAGCCCGGTGACCACCCCGGGGTGCGTGGCCGGTCGCGCGGCGACGCGGTCGGCGTCGGAGTCGACGTGCACGACGGCCGGTCGGTAGGCGCCTTCCTTGGCGGTGCGCACCGAACGCAGCCGACCGACCAGACCCGAGTCGGTGACCACGGCGACCGGCGCGGCGTCGCGGATCATGTAGGCGGTCCACTCGTCGTCGTCGGCCGGGTCCAGCGGCACGACCGCGGCACCGGTGCGCAGCGCGGCGAGCGTGGCGACGACGGCGTCCGCCGAGCGCTCCAGGAACACGCCGACGTGCGTGCCGGGGGCGGCGCCGTGCGCGGCGAGGTCGTGGGCGAGGCGGTTGCTCGCAGCGTCCAGCTCGGCGTAGGTGAGTGTCGTGGTGCGGTAGGCGACGGCGGGGGAGTCCGGGTGCGACAGTGCCAGATCGGCTACGCGGCGCTCGAAGGTGCGCTGGTCGGCGTAATCGCGGGTGGTGGCGTTGAAACCCACCAGGACGCGCTCGCGCTCGGCGGGCGGCAGCATCTCCAGCAGCCCGATGGGCCGGTCGGGGTCGGCGTGCACGGCGGCGGTCAGCTGTGCCAGGTGCTCGGCGATGCGCACCGCGCGGTCCTCGTCGAGCACGGCGGCGTCGTAGCCCAGGCGCACCTTGGTCGACGCGGTGTCGACCAGCAGCGACAGGCGCGCGCCGGACCACGGGCGCGGGTCGTCGGCGAGCACGACGCCCGCGCTGAACGGCGTGGCGTGCGGGCGGGTCGGGTGGAACAGGGTGGTGAAGTCGGCCAGGGACAGGCCGGGTAAGTCGGGGCGGGACCGGGCGGCCACCGCGGCGGTGAACGTCTCGTGGCCGGTCAACGCCAACCGGTGCGCGACCGCGGTCTGACCGTCCGGGGTCCCGATGACCACCTCGTGCTGGCCGGAGAACCGGTGCAGCAGCACCGCGAACGCGACCAGCCACCCGTCGACGGGGTCCGAGCCCGCGCCCGACACGAGCCCGACCACCTCCCGCGCCACCGGCACCGCCACCTCGGCGGCCTGGTAGGGCTCGTCGAGCACGGGGCGGTCCGTCGGCAGGTCGAGCACGGCGGGGGCGCCCGCGAGGTGGGTGCGCCACGCGGCCACGGCGCGCCGGTCGGGTTCGGGTTGTCCTGCTGGGCGGTCTCCCGCGGGTAGCGAGATCGGCATATCGGGCTCCCATCCGGGGACTTGTCAAGCGAAAGCGACGCGCTCGGCAAGCTATGGAGACGGGGTTAGCCAGGGGTTACGGACCACCGGGCCGGATAACCGACCGCGAACCCCCGCGCGGACCATGGCCTCTCATGTCCGCGACCAGAAGGCATTCGGTGTTCCTGCCCGCGAACCAGGTGTGGCTGCACGCGGCCGTGTGGCGGGGGCCGGGCCAGGAGCTGCCCCCTTTGCTTGTGCTGCACGGGATCTGGGAGTCCTGGCGCACCTTCGCCCCGCTCGCGGGCGCACTGGCCGGACACCGCGCGGTGTACTGCCTCGACCTGCGCGGCCACGGCCTGTCCGACCGACCCGATCGGGGTTACCGGTTCACCGATTACGCCGCCGACGTCCTCGCCCTGGTCGACGGCCTGTCCTCGCGGTTCGGCGAGACAGACCTCTTAGGACACTCCCTGGGCGCCAACGTCGCCCTGTACGCCGCCGCCGAAGGCCACCCAGCCCTGGGGCGCGTCGTGGTGGTGGACCCCCCGATCCTCCTCGACGACGACTGGGCCGCGGTGCGGGCGGACATGCGGCGGAGCTGGGAGCTGGCCCGCGCGCCGCTGGCGGACATCGTCGCGGACCTGGGCCGCGGCTCCCGCCGCGACCCCACCTGGCTCCGGATGATCGCGGCGGCCCTGTCCGACACCGCCGACGGGGTATTCGCGGCGATGGTGGAGGGAGAACAGGGAGCGGTCGACTGGCCTTCCCTGCTGGCACCGGTCACCGCACCGGTGCTGGCGGTCGCCCCGGACCCGACCGTGCCGGGCGGCCTGCTCGTGGGAGATCGCCTGGCCGTGTTCCACCGGTCCCTGCCGCACGCCGAGATCACCCGAATCACGGGCGCGGGCCACCACGTCGAGGTCGACCGACCCGACGAACTCCGCTGCGCGGTCGACCGCTTCCTGTCGGCCGACCGCCCAGGCCGACTGTCGGGTGCCGCGTGACCACTCAGGTCGCGCGGCGGCGTCGGTAAGGATCGAGTAGTGGTTCACGCGCGCGGCGAGCCTCCTCGGCACATGGTTCACCGCGCCCACTGCTCGCGCGGGCCTACTCGGCTCCCCGCAGTCTCGCCGTCCACGTGGCCACTTCGGCGAGGGTGCTGTCGCCGTTGGACTGTGCGGCGGCTAGGCGCTTAGGGACGCGGGTCAGCTGGGCCCACTGGGCCCAGTTGAGGATGAGGACCCGCAGGTCCAGGTCGGCCAGGGCGTCGATGTCGTCGACCTCCGCCTCGGACAGGTCCAGGCGGACGAGGGAGGCGGGCAGGTCGGTGGCCCGCACGCGCACGCCCCGGACCGTGAGGTCCCACAGCGCGCGGTGGTCTTTCAGGAGGGTCAGGTCGGCCTCGGTGGCCTGCAACGACAGGGACTCCAGCCCCGGCGGCAGCCACACCGTCACCCGGCCCGCCCGGTTGACGTACAGCTCGCGCAGGCGGGGTGTGGCGGACAGGGCGGTGAGGTCGAGGTCGGTGGCCTCGATCAGGTAGAGCTGTTGGACGTCCGCGGCGGGCAGTTCCGCGAGCACGTCGGTGAGCGCGCGGTCGCCGACGAGGTGCGACGGCTGGTACCACTGGTTCGCCGGGGCGAGGACGGCACCGAGGTGGCCGGGGGAGGGGTGCTCCCGGTTCACGCGGTCCGCGCGGACGGCCTCAACCACCGACCGCAGCAGGGCGGTGACGGACTCGGCCACGTACTCCACCGTGCCCTCCACGCCCCGCCCGGCCACCAGGAGCTGACCGGAGCGTCCCTCCGGACCCGGGTCGAGGTCGGCGACCAAGGCCAGACCGGCGCCGTCGCGACCGATCTCGACCCACCAGTCGTCGCGGAAGAGCCGCCGGACGTGGCCCGCCGGTCCGGTCTCGCAGGCGGTTCGGTTCTCGGTGAACACCCCGTCTCGGTCGTAGTCGCCGACGCCGCGGGTGTCGTACTCGTACTGGTCGACCACGTCGTCGAGGTCCAATAGGCTGTAGCGGCCCAGCAGGCCGAGTTCCCGGTGGTCCGCGCCGACGAGCCGGTACAGCGCCCGGACGTCCTCGGGCAACCGCGCCCCCAGTGCCGCCTCGGTGGTCCGCAACTCCTCCTCCGTGACGGCCCTGCCGAACTCCGGTGGCCGCCCCTTGACCCGGTCGTACTGCGCGGCGAACTCGTCGACGAGCGCCTGGATCTCGCGGAGCGCCACGGGATCGGTGGGCGCGTCGGTCGGGGTCGCGGCCTCGGGGCGCGGCATCCCGGGGAAGGGGCGGTTGGGGTAGGTGTAGTCCGGGTCGAGGACGACCTGGGGCGGGGAGATCGTCCACAGGTCGAAGGTGTGGTCGAAGGTGCCGTTGCCGTCGGCGTCGAGCGTCACCTGCATGGTCAGGCGCCGCGAGTCGCCGGGCGCGCGCAGTTCGCGTTCGAGGTTCCGCAGGACGTCGGTGTCCAGACCGGCGATGTACCCGTGGGGCGAGTGGGGGAACCAGCCGAACCGGTGGGGACCCCCGGCGTTCACCACCTGCCACACGTGCGGCTTCGGGCCTCCCTCGGCGTGCTCGGCGACGATCCGCACCAGCTCGTTGATCAATTCCTCGCGTTTCCCCGTCACGCCCGGCAGCCTCCCACGCCCCACCGACAACGGGGCGGGCGACGGCTCTTGCGCGCGCGGCACCCGCGGACCGGCCTTTAAGGTTGCCGCGTGAATGGCGTTCAGCTCCTGCTCATCGTCGGCATCGGGATCGCGGTCACCGCCGTGGCCCGCAAGCACCGCGTCGAACCGGGCTGGCTGATCGTGGTGCTCGCCGCGGGCGCGTCGTTCATCCCGGGCGTGCCGCGGTTGGAGTTGGAGAGCGAGTTGATCCTCGCGCTCGTCGTGCCGCCGCTGCTCTACTCGGCGACCCGCGGCGCCTCGCTGGCCCGGTTCGGGGCGAACCTGCGGGCGATCATCTACCTCGGCGTCGTCACCGTCGTGCTCACGGCGGGTGTGCTGGGGCTGCTCTCGTCGCTGTTGTTGCCGTCGATCGGACTGGCCGCCGCGTTCGTGCTCGGCAGCGTGCTCGCCCCGCCGGACACCATCACCACGGTCTCCCACGGCGACGAGATCGGCCTGCCCAGCCGCGCGACGTCGATCCTGACCGGGGAGAGCCTGGTCAACGACGCGACCGCGTTGACGTTGTTCAGCATCGCGGTGGCGGCGGTCAACGGGGCGCACGCCACCTGGCTCGGCGGGGTCGGCGAGTTCTTCCGCACCGCCTTCACCGGGCTCGGCATCGGCGTCGGGTTCGCCATCGTGGCCCTGCTGATCCGCAAGAAGCTCGGCAACCCGACGCTGGAGACCGCGTTGGTGCTGCTGCTGCCGTTCACCGCGTTCCTCACCGCCGAGCAGGCCCACGCCTCCGGCATCCTCGCCGTGGTCGCCGCCGCGTTCTTCCTCAGCATCAACCTCGCGCTGGACCCGAAGCACCAGTACCCGGGCGGCTACCGGACCCGGTTGCAGGAGGAGAGCGTCTGGCGGGTCATGGACTTCCTGCTGGAGACGTTCGTCTTCGCCTACATCGGACTGCGGCTGCGGTTCGTGCTCGAGGACCTCGGCGCCCAGGAACCCGGTGTCGTCCCGACGCTGGTCGCGGCCGGTGTGCTGCTCGTGGCGGCGATCGTGTTCCGCGTCGTCGCGGTCTTCGGCCTGTTCGGCCGCTGGACCCTGCGCCACCGGCGGATCGCGCGGCGCCTGCAACGCCGACCGCGCCCGCCGCGCAAGCGGGGGGACCGCAGGCGCGGCGAACCGCTGCCCCCGCCCACGGTCAAGGAGACCGCGCTCGTCGGCTGGGTCGGCATGCGCGGCATCCTCACCCTGGCCGCCGCGGCGGGCATCCCCGAGTACACCGACTCCGGCGAGCCGTTCCCCGGTCGCGCCGCGATCCAGGCGATCGCGTTGATCGTCACCCTCGGCACCCTGCTCATCCAGGGCACCACCATCGGGTGGCTGGCCCGCAAGCTCGACTTCGACCTCGACGCCGAACGGGCCGAGCAGCGGCGGCTGCGCGACATCGGCAGGCAGGTCGTCGCCGAGACCGCCGCCCAACCCGTGACCGATGTCGACGCGGCGTTCGAGGCGCAGCGCCTGGCGCTGGGCCGCGCGGTCGCGCAACGGCGGGTCACCGAGGACGTGGCCCGCGAGCTGATCGAGGAGATCGACCTGCGGCAGGCCGCCCGCCACACCGGACACGCGTAGCCCGCGCGGCCGGTGTGGCGAGGTGGTCACCCGTCCGACAGGTCGTCGCCGCCGGTGCCGTAGCGGAGGAAGAAGTCGTGCTCGCCGTCCGCGCCCCGGGCCGGGACCGTCTCCTGCGCCGTCGTCGTCCGGCTGGTCTCCACCCGCTCCGGCAGGTGCGCGAAGCGCTGCTCGCGCACCATGTGCTCGGCGTACCAGGTCGGCCAGTCCGCGTCCTCGCGACCGGTCCGCGCCTCGTGCGCGCCGTGCGCCTCGGCCGCCCGCCGCAGCGCCTGGGCCAGCTCTTCCGCCGTCCTGAACGTCACGCTCATGACCAACACCCCAATCAGCGGCCGGGGAGCCGCGTCGTGATCTCCTGCAGGATCCACTCGTTGCCGTCCGGGTCCGCGAAGGACGCGAACGAGGCGTAGCTGCGCCGCGCCGGGTCCGGGCCGGTGACCCGGCCGGTGGTCCCCGCGCGGTGGAACACCCCACCCGCGTCGTGGAAGACCTCGCTGACCGCCGCGCCGCGCGCCAGCAGCTCCGCGCGGGCCGCCTCGACGTCGGCCACCACCAGGTGCAGACCCCGGACCGCGCCCGGCGCCGCGTCGCTCACCCCGTCGCTCACCCCGTCGCCGAAGATGATCGACGCGGCCGAGCCGGGCGGGGTCAGCTGCACGACGCGGAAACCGTCCGGACCGGGGAAGTCGGCGTCGAGCCGCCACCCCAGCGCCTGGTAGAAGTGCTTGGCCCGGTCGACGTCCGACACCGGCACGACCACGACCTCCAACCCCATGTCCATCTCGCCGCTCCCGTTCCCCGCGGCCCCGTCGGCCGCCGTGCCACCAACGATGGCCCCCCGGGGACCCCCATCGCCCCCGGGTAACACCCTGGTCCGCCACGGGCACGCGCTACCGTGGGGAGCCAGGGTGGAGGGGGACGGGTGGCGGAACTGCTCGGCAGGCGGGACGAGTGCGCGGCGCTCGACCGCCTGCTCCACGGCCGCGGCCAGGTGCTGGTCCTGCGCGGAGAGGCCGGAATCGGCAAGACCGCCCTCCTCGACCACCTGGCTGCCCGGGCCACCGGTCACCGGGTCGTCCGGGCCTCGGGCGTCGAGTCCGAGCGCGAACTCGTCTACTCCGGCCTGCACCAGCTCTGCGTCCCCTTCCTCGACCGCGTCCCGGGCCTGCCGGACCCGCAGCGCGACGCGCTCGGCACCGCCTTCGGGCTCAGCGCGGGCGACCGGCCCAACCGGTTCCTCATCGGCCTCGCCGTGCTGACGCTGCTCGCCGAGGTCGCCGAGGACGAACCCCTGGTGTGCCTGGTCGACGACGCGCAGTGGCTGGACCGGATGTCGGCGCAGGTGCTCGCGTTCGTCGCGCGCAGGCTGCTGGCCGAGCGGGTCGTCCTGGTGTTCGCCACCCGCGAGCCCGCGCCCGAGCTGGCCGACCTGCCCGAACTCGTCGTCGGCGGCCTCCGGCCCGACGACGCCCGGCTGCTGCTCGACACCGTCGTCAAGGGGCCGGTGGACCCGAGGGTGCGCGACCGCGTCGTCGCCGAGGCGCACGGCAACCCGCTCGCCATCGTCGAGCTGCCCCGCACCTGGACCGACGCCGAACTGGTCGACGGGTTCACCGGACCCGCCGGGCTGGCGGGCAGGCTCGAGCGCGCGTTCGCCCGCCAGGTCGAGGCCCTGCCCGAGGACACCCGGCGCCTGCTGCTCGTCGCCGCCGCCGAACCCCTGGGCGACGCCACCCTCCTCTGGGCCGCGGCGAGCCTGCTCGGCCTCGGGGCCGACCCGGCGACCGCCGCCGAGGAGACCGGGCTGATCGAGTTCGGGCGGCGGGTGCGGTTCCGGCACCCCCTGGTCCGCTCGGCGGTCTACCGGTCCGCCACGACCAGCGACCGGCACACCGCGCACCGGGTGCTCGCCGACGTGACCGACCCGGCCACCGACCCTGACCGGCGCGCCTGGCACCGCGCGCTGGCCACCGCCACCCCCGACGAGGACGTGGCCGCCGAACTGGAGCGGTCGGCCGACCGCGCCCGGGCCCGGGGTGGGCTGGTCGCGTCGGCGGCCTGCCTGGAGCAGGCGGCGCTGCTGACCCCGGCCGCGGGCGACCGGGCCCGGCGGGAACTCGCCGCTGCCCGGTCCAAGCGGGACGCCGGGCTGCTCGACGCCGCGCTCGACCTGCTGGACGCCGTCGCCGCCGGACCACCCGACTCGCTGCGCGCCGCCGAGGTGGCGCACCTGCGCGGTCAGATCGCGTTCGACCGGCGCCGCGGCACCGACGCCGCCGGCCTCCTGCTGGCCGCGGCCCGGAGCCTGGCACCGCTCGACGCCGACCGCGCGCGCGAGGCGCGGCTGGCGGCGGTCTCCGCGACCATCTGGACCGACACGCCCGCCGAGGTCGGGACGCCGCTCCCGGCGCGCGTCCCGCCGCGCGCGGTCGACCTGATGCTGGACGCGCTGGAAACCCGCCTCACCAAGGGATTCCCGGCTGCCGCGGCGCCGTTGTCCGAGGCGCTGACCGCCGTGCTCGTGCTCGACGCCGCCGTAGACGAGCTGTGGTTGCTGGGCAACCGCGCGGGCGGTGTCATCGCCGCCGAACTGGGCGACTTCGCCGCCGCCCACACCCTCGCCGCGCGCCAGGTCGAGCGCGCCCGCGAGACCGGCGCGCTCGTCCAGCTCCAGTTCGCGCTGAACTTCCTCGCCGACGCGGAGATCCGCGCGGGCGACCTGGTCGCGGCCCGGGCCGCGGTCGAGGAGGACCGGTCGATCTCGGACGTCACCCGGAACCCGCCGGTCGGGTACGCCGCGCTCCTGCTCGCCGCCCACCAGGGGGAGGACGCGGCGGCGGCGATCGCGGCCGCCGCGCGGGAAGCCGCGGCGCGCGGGCAGGGCAGGCTCGTGGCGTACACCGACTACGCGCTCGCCGTGCTGCACAACGGACTCGGCCGCCACGACGACGCGCGGGACGCGGCGGCGCGGGTCGTCGAGCGCGACCGGGTCGGCTACCGGATGCCCGCCGCGGCCGAGGTGGCGGAGGCGGCCTCGCGCACCGGGGACGAGCGCCTGCTCGCGGCGGCCGTCGACCTCGCGGCCGAGCGCGCCCGGTTGACCCCCACTGACTGGGTGCTCGGCATCGATGCCCGCGTGCGCGCCCTGGCCGCCACCGGGGCGGAGGCCGACCGGCTGCACCGCGAGTCGATCGCCCACCTGGCCCGGGGCCCGCTGCGCGTCGACCTGGCCCGGGGCAGGCTCCTGCACGGGGAGTGGCTGCGCCGCGAGGGGCGGCGGGTCGAGGCCCGCGAGCAGCTCCGGACCGCGCACGCCGACCTGGTGGCGATGGGCCTGGCGGGCTTCGCCGACCGCGCGCGCCGCGAACTGCTGGCCACCGGGGAAACCGTCCGGAAGCGCGCCGCGGCGCCGGTCGACGAGGAACTCACCGCCCAGGAGTCGCAGATCGCCCGGCTGGCCCGCGAGGGACTGTCCAACCCGGAAATCGGCACGCGGCTGTTCATCAGCCCGCGCACCGTGGAATGGCACCTCCACAAGGTCTTCGCGAAACTCGGCATCACCTCCCGCCGCCAGTTGCGCGACACCGCCCTCGTTTCGCCGTGAACCGGTGAACGCGCCCGGTGCGCTCGGGCGCGTTCACCGGCGGCGGATCAGCAGACGCGCCAGGTGCGGGCGTAGGCGCGGGTGCCGACACCGGTGTCGTTGATCTTGGAGAGGGCCTGGTTGGCGTTGAGGATCTGACCGCTCGCGTTGTAGAGGACGGTCTGGGTGCCGTTGGTCTGGTTGTTGTGGACCGAGCCGGTGCTGGTGTTGAACGGGGCCGCGAGGGTGATCAGGTCGCAGGCCGTGCGGGACAGGCGGGTGCCGTTGAAGTTGGTGTCGCTCCAGATGCAGGCGTAGGCGTACGCGCAGTTCGCGGTGCCGAGGGCCGAGACGGGCTCGCTCGCCGCGCGGGCGCCGCGCTCACCCGGGAGGGGGAGGGTGAGGATCGTGCGGCCCTCGTCGAAGGCGATCTGGTTGACGCCGATCTGCTTGCCCGCGCCGTAGTCGTGCAGGTGCTTGTCCACTTGGGACTGCAAGGTCTCCTGGCTGTGCGCCGCGGGCGCGACCTGGGGTGCCGGTGTGGCGGTCGCGGCGCTGACGCCGAGGATCGCGGTGAGGGCGACCAACACGAGAACCGCCGCCGGTGGAAATCTGCGCATGTGTCCTCCAACTCCCGTTGTGGCTGCTTACGGCCATCGAATTTGGCGGAGGAAAGCGTAGTGCGGCAATGGTTGTGCGCATGTGTCACCGAAATGGCCCACGACATCGTCGCGCTTTTCGGACCCGATCGGATAATGTTCGGGAAATCGTGCCGAATTGTGGCTCCGTCTTCCATTCGGCGGTATTCCGGCGGGCGTGCCGCCGTCGTCCGAGGTCCGGCGCCCATTGGTCCACTGTGGACTGACGGGTGCGTGGCCCGGCCCGTCCGGTGCGGCTGATATTTCGCCTGTGTGAGTGATCGCGGACCGCCCGGTGGCCGCACTACCATCGCCCGTGATCTTGGGAGGCGACCGTGCCGCGAATCCGGCGTGTGGTGCTGGTGCTCGTCCTGGCCGCGGTGTTCGCCGCGGCTCCCGCGTCGGCGGTACCCGCGCCGATCACCGAGTACGGCCCCGTGCCGTCGGCGCTGCCGGTCGGCGGGGTGTGCGAGGTGGAGTTCGACCACTCGGGGGCGCTGTGGGTGGAGCAGTACGTGAGCAGCCAGGTGGCCCGCTTCGACCCGGCGACCGGTTGGTTCGCGAACTACTCGACCCCGATGCCGCTGTCGGTCCCCGGCGGCATGGACATCGACGCGGCGGGCGACCTCTGGCTGCCGCAGGTCACCGGCAACAGCCTGCTCCGCGTCGACACCGACACCGGCGCCATGACCGAGTACCCGCTGCCGTGGGCGAACGCGTTCGCCGTGCGCGCGCTGGGCATCCCGCTGCACACCGGCCTCGGCCTGGCCAACGACCTGGCCCTCGGCCCGGACGGCGCGCTGTGGTTCACCCTCGGCGGCCTGGACTCGATCGGCCGCTACGACCCGGCGACGGGGGAGTGGGCCAGGTTCCGCGTGCCGGGGGAGGTCCTGGGCGCGGTGGGGGCGCTGTTCGGCATCATCAAGCCCGGCCCGGGGCGCACGGTGGTGTTCGACCTGCCGCAGCTCAACAAGGTCGCCACGCTCGACGTGGACACCCACCGGTTCACCCAGTACACGATGCCCACCCCGCTCTCCTTCCCGGTCGGCGTGCGGACGGCGGCCGACGGCACGATCTGGGTCGCCGAGGCGCTGGGCATGAAGATCGCCCGCATCACCCCGTCGACCGGCCAGATCACCGAGTACCCGCTGCTCGGACTCAACGGCCTGCTCACCAGCGTCCTCGACGGCCTGGGCATCGGCAGCGTCGGCAACCCGCTGCCCATGCCCGGCCCCATCGCCGAGGCGAGCGACGGCCGCGTCTACTTCACGGTGAGCTTCCCGGCGGCCTTCGGCCTGGGCAACCAGATCGCCCGCTTCGACCCGGCGACGCACGAGGTCCGCACGTGGCCCACGCCGTCGTCGGCCTCGAACCCCTGCGACCTCAACGTCCACCAACCCGGCGCCGTCTGGTTCGGACTCTTCACCACCAACCGCGTCGGCCGCCTCGACATCACCGCGGACGGGTAGTCGGTGGGTCCCAGTAGCCCGGCGAATCCTCGTTCGGCGTCGCCGGGACGAGCCGGCGCAGGTCGCCGTCGCGGAACATCCGGACGCGGAAGAAGTCCTGCTCCTGGTCCATGAGGAACAGTCGCGGCATCAGGGGCCGGTACCAGTTCGCGGTACGGACCCGGTCGACGTCGCGTTGATCGCGAACCGCGCGGTCGTCGCCCGGCCCGTCGCGGCGTAACCGGTTGTTGACCGCCGCCGCCGACCATCGGGCCATGCCGCTGATCCACCGGATCACCCCTGCCCGGGAACAGGCCACCACCCACCTGGTCTGCGTCCCCCACGACGAGGCCCCCGACCGCTACCTCCCCCTCGCCGCCGCCCTCGGCATCGGCTACACCGTCTGGGTCGTCACCCCCGACGACCCGCGCTGCGCCGACGAGATCGCTCGAATCGTCCCCGGCGCGCCCGCGCTCTACGGGCACACGACCGCCGCGGCGCTCGACCTGGCCCGCGAGCTCCCCAACCCCGTCGGGGTGTTCCTCGGCGCGCCATTGCCCGTCGTGGTACCGAAAAGCCTGCCCTGCCCGACGCACCGCATCACGACCGGTGTGGACGTCCCGGTTCCCTGGCCGTCCCGCTGCACGCTCTCGACCCTGCCCGGGGCCGGTCCCCGGCCGCACCTCGACCACCCGCACGCGGTGGCGGCGGTCATCGAGGACCGCCTCCGCCACACCAGGATCCTCGGGACTCAGCGTCCTTCGGAGACGGCCACCGGGTCGCGCCCGTAGCGCAGGCTGGTGTTCTCGAAGGAGTTCGCGATGTTCGACAGGAACCGGCCCGCGGTCATCGGCTCGCGCACCGAGTCCAGCATCTGGCGGATCTCCGGTCGCTGGAGGGCGACGCGGGCCGCGGCGATCTCGTGGGCCGGGATGGCGCCGCCGGTGAGCGCGGACAGCTCCTCCGGCGTGCCCACGCACACGTCGGCGATCGACCAGGGGGGCGTGAGGAGCTTGTCGTGACCCATCGGGTAGCCGGGGATGGACACGGTGTGCGAGGCCAGCGGGTTGGCCAGGCCGAGGTCGTCGGTCACCTTGAGATCCGACGGCAGGAGCAGGCCGGGGAACCCGAGAGCGCCCGGTGACGTGACGACCGTGCTCTTCGCGGGCAGCGCGACCCAGTTCGCGCCGATCTTGATCACCAGGACGGGGCCGGTCTTGCCCGCCCGGGCGGCGGCGATGTCCTGGAGGTAGCCGGGCACGTCCTCGGCGTCCTCCGCGACGACCGGGTTGGCCTTGTGCGTCGTGTCGAGCCAGAACACGCGCGCGTCGGTGATGCTGTGCGCGCCGATCTTGTGGGTGAACACCGTGTCCGAGCGCAGCGAGGCGGCGGCGACACCGGCCCAGACCGCCAGCCCCAGCACCGGCACCGCGAGCCACTTGGTCAGCGGCACCACCATGAGCGGGAGCAGCAGGCAGAACAGCGCGGGCAGCAGCATCCGGGCGTGCATGTAGTCACCACCGACGCGGGTGACGTACAGGGCGAGCGCGAGCCCGGACACGGCGATCGCGCCGACCGCGATCACGGTGGGCCGGGGCATCCGCCGGAACACCAGCGCGGCGACCACGACGAGCAGCAGCAGCGGAATCCACAGCTGGTACGACGAGACGAAGTCGTCGAGGTAGTACCCGCCCATCTCCCACCGCGCCTTGCCGCCTTCCTTGGCCAAGGCGGTGTTCGGGGTGAGCAGGCCGTAGTAGCCCATGCGGAAGATCTGGTACGCGACGGGCAGCGCGCCCGTGATGGCCACCCAGAGCAGCCCGGCCCGCCAGCCCGGCCGCCGGATCGCGACCAGCGCGGCGAAGGCGATGGCGGAGACCAGCGCGTACTCGGGCCGGACCAGGGTGCCGACGCCGATCACCACGAGGGTGGGCCACACGGCGGTCATCGCCCCGGTGGCGTGCCGGACCAGCAGCCACCAGGTCCCCGCCAGCCACAGCACGCACAGCCCGGACTCCAGGCCCGACGTCGCGTAGTCCCAGTACGGGGACATGCCGAGCACGACCAGCGCGCCCGCGGGCACGATCAGCCGGGACGGGTGCAGCAGCCGGGCGCCCTGTAGACCCAGCAGCACCCCGCCGGCGGCGAACAGGCCACCGAGGACCACCGAGGCCCACTCCAGCCGGACACCGGGGATCAGGCCCGCCACGACGAGGACGTAGGTCCACAGCACGCTCGTGTTGGACTCGACGCGCTCGCCCACGTTGTACACGGGGCCGTTGCCCTCGAGGATGTTGCGAACCGTGCGCAGCACGATCAACCCGTCGTCGCAGATCCACCTGCGGTGCCAGGCGACGGCGGCGAAGACGACCACGACCAAGGCGATCGCGGCCAGGTTCCACCAGTCGCGGGGCGTCCGGCGGTCGATGAGTCGCGTTCGCTCTGCCTTGACAGCGGTCAGCACCATAGTTCCCAACCCGTAATTGTCCGTGCGCTCGGTGGCCGAGCCGCGCACCCCCAGCGTGCTCGGCACGCACCATACCCGGACCGGCCGGATGGTTCCCGTTGAGGCGCCTCCAGGCAGGGGCAAGAAAAGGTCAAGGCAACGTGAGGGGGAGTGTGATGCCGTGGTGGGTGTCCGGGCAGGGGCAGTCCTCGCGGGTTCTGGTGGTCGCGGTGGGGGCCGCGGTGAGGATGAGGGCGCGGAGGTGGGTGAGGTTGTCGGCGAAGATGCGGAACACCTCGGTCTGGGTGACGGACTCGCCCGGCGCGGTGCCCGCGTCGTGGTCGGTGACGAGAGCGACGGGTTGGTAGCAGAGCGCCAGCTCGCGGGCCAGGGTGGCTTCGGGCTGGGCCGTCATGTTGATGAGCGACCAGCCCTGCGCCGCGTACCACTGGGACTCGGCCCGCGAGGCGAAGCGCGGGCCGTCGATGACGACGGTCGTGCCGCCGTCGACCACAGGCAGGTCGAGGGTGGCGGCGGACTTCAGCAGGGTCTCGCGCAGCCCCGGGCAGTACGGGTCGGCGAAGGGGACGTGCACCGCGCCGGTGTCGAAGTACGTGCCGACCCGCCCCGACGTGCGGTCGACGACCTGGTGCGGCAGGACGAACGCGCCGGGCCCCGACTCGGGGCGCAGCGAACCGACGGCGCAGGGGGCGATGACCTGCCGGACGCCCAGGTAGCGCAGCGCCCACAGGTTCGCGCGGTAGTTGATCCGGTGCGGTGGGTGCCGGTGTCCCCGGCCGTGGCGGGGCAGGAAGACGACGGGGGCGCCGTCGACCCGGCCCCGCACCAGCACGTCGGAGGGGTCGCCGTAGGGGGTCTCGACGAGGATCTCCTCGACGTCGGCGTCGAGCAGCGAGTACAGCCCGCTGCCGCCGATCACGCCGAGCGGGGCAGGTGCGTCCTCGGTTCCGGGCATGGCCGTGCTCCCTTCCCGCGCAACCGCGGAACGGTGGTGAACGAGACGAGCCGCTGGGCGGCGGTTTCCACTACCTCCGGTGCCTTGCAGAACGCGATCCGCACCAGTTCCGCGCCGTCGCGCGGGTCGGCGTGCAGCGCGGCGGACGGGATCGCGACGACACCGCCGCGGTAGGCCAGGTCCAGGCACAGCTCGGTGCCGTCCGGGTAGCCCAGCTCCACCGCGTCGGCCTGCAGGAAGTACGTGCCCTCGCAGGCGTAGCAGCGCCACCCCGACCCGGTCAGCGCGTCGACCATCAGGTCACGGGCCGTGGTCAGCCGGGCCGTCAGCGTGGCGAGCCAGTCGTCGCGTTCGCGCAGCGCGGCGGCGACCGCGTGCTGGAACGGCGTCCCGGAGGCGAAGGTGAGGTACTGCTTGACCGTGCGCACGGCCCGCACCAGGTGCTCCGGCCCGCACACCCAGCCGACCTTCCAGCCCGTGGCGTTGAACGCCTTGCCCGCCGACGACACCACCAGCGTCCGCTCCGACATGCCGGGCCGCGACGCCAGCGGCACGTGTGCGACGCCGTCGTAGGTGAGGTGCTCGTAGACCTCGTCGGTGATGGCGACGAGCCCGTGGCGCAGGCAGGCCCACGCGATGTGGTCCAGTTCGGCGCGGGTGAACACGGTGCCGGTGGGGTTGTGCGGGGTGTTGACGACGATGACCCGCGTCCGGGGGCCGATGGCCGCCGCCAGGTCGGCCGGGTCGAAGGTGAACCGGCCGTCGACCGGGCGCAGCGGCACGGTGCGGGGCGTGGCCCCGGCCAGCGCGATGGCGGGCGGGTACGAGTCGTAGCCGGGGTCGAAGTACAGCACCTCGTCACCGGGCCCGGCCAGCGCGCAGATCGCGGCGGTGACGCCCTCGGTCGCCCCGGCGGTCACGACGACCTCGGCGTCGGGGTCGTAGCCGGTGCCGTAGTCGGCCAGCCGCTGCTCGGCGATCGCCTCCCGCAGCGGCGCGACGCCGTTGAGCGGCGGGTACTGGTTGTGCCCGGACCGCATGGCCTCGGCCGCCACGCGCAGCAGCACCTCCGGCCCGTCGGTGTCCGGGAAGCCCTGGCCCAGGTTGATCGCGCCGGTCCGCTGGGCCAGCGCGGTCATCTCGGCGAACACGCTGGTGCCCAGCGCGGCGAGTGGCTCACGCACGGGCCACCTCCCGACCCGGCAGCGGCGCCACCGCGGCGAAGGTCTCGACCCGGTCGTGCGCGCCGACGTCGGGGCGGCCGTCGCGCGGCCGCGACACCCCGGTCGTCCGCCAGCCCGCGGCCCGCGCGGCGTCGAGTTCGGGGCGGCTGTCGGAGAGGAACAGGACGTCGTCGGCGTCGATCAGCGCGCCGATCCGCCGGTACGAGCCGGGATCGGTCTTCGGCCCGACCGCCGACGGGTCGAAGTGGCCCGCGAACAGGTCGAGCAGGTCCCCGGCGTCGGTGTGCGCGAACCACTGCCGCTGCGCCAGGACCGAGCCGGACGAGTACACCCACACGCCGACGCCCGCCGCGGCCCACGCTCGCAGCGCGGGCGGGACGTCCGGGTAGACCTCGGCCCGCAGGTGCCCCTCGGCGAACCCGTGGTGCCAGATCAGGCCGTGCAGGACCTTCAGCGGCGGGTCCTTGCGGTCCCGGTCGTGCCAGTCCAGCACCGTGTCGACGACCCGGGACAGCGGCGCGCGGGGTTCGCCCAGGCTCTCCCGGATCGCGGCCACGACCGCCGCCGTGCCCGGCACGCCGCCGAGCAGCCACGGCCGCAGCCGGGGCCGGGCGTAGGGCAGCAGGTGGTCGCGCACGGCCGACAGCGGGCTGACCGTGCCCTCGATGTCGACGACGACCGCTCGGGGCACGTTCACCGCGGGCTCCCGGCGGGTGCCCGCAGTTCGTCCAGGGTGGGCATGCGGGACGCCACGGTGGACCCGGTGAACCCGGCCACCCAGCCGTCCTCCTCCTGGAAGAACCGGATCGCGCAGAAGTCGGGCCGCTCGCCCATGTCGAACCAGTGGGCGGTCCCGGCGGGCACCGACACCAGGTCGCCGCGCTCGCACACCACCGCGTAGACCTTGTCGTCGAGGTGCAGGTAGAAGCAGCCGACCCCGTCGACGAAGAACCGGACCTCGTCCTCGTCGTGGGTGTGCTCGTCGAGGAAGCGGCACCGGGCGGCCACCGCCTGGCGGGTCCACTCCGGGTCGTCGTCGCGCGGCACCATCCGGATGACGTCGACGATCGGGAACTCGCCGCGCAGCGCGTCGACGTCGGCGGCGTAGGCGGCCAGCACCTCGGCGGGGCCGTCGGTGTCGGCGAGGTCGGTGGTCGGCCACCGGTCCAGCCGCACCCCGAACGGGGCCAGCTCGGCGGCGATGACCGCGACGTCGGTGGTGGACAGCGACACCGACGACCGGTCGGTGTCCGACATGATCCGCAGCAGGGTCACGGCGCGCTCCAGGGGGAAGTGGTCAGCAGGTGGGTCAGCCGGGCCAGGCTCTCCACGCACTCCATCCGGTGCCGGGCCGCGGCCAGGGTCGGCGCCCAGGTGGTGGCGCCGTGCCCGGCGATGAGCAGGGCGGGCGGCGCGTGCGGCCCGAGCAGGCGGGTGGCGTCGGCGGCGATGCGCGGCACGTCCGGCCAGTTGGGCAGCACGGGGATGCTCACCTGGTCGGTGGCGCCCAGGCCCTTGATGATCTCCAGGCCGGAGAACCGCGCGCGGTCGCCGCCGCGCAGCGACAGCACGGTGGCGTACGGGGGGTGGGCGTGCACGACCGCGCCGCAGTCGGGGAACAACCGGTAGAGCGCGGTGTGGATCGAGGTCTCGGCGGATGGCCGCGGCCCGTCGGGGTCGACCGGCGCGCTGTCGGCGATCCGCACCTCGACCACGTCGTCGGTGGTCAGCTCACCCTTGCCGCGCCCTCTGGCGGTGATCAACGCCGTGTCGCCGCCGGGCAGCCGCACGGACAGGTTCCCGGCCGTGCCCTCCATCCAGCCCTTCGCGTAGAGCCGGGCCGCCGCCGCGGCCAGGTCGAGCCCGAGGTCGGCGAACACCGTCATGACGCCGCCTCCCGCCGGATCTCGTTGCGGTGCACGCCGTTCTCCGTGACCACCGCGGTGACCAGGTCGGCGGGCACGACGTCGAACGCCGGGTTGTACGCGCCGGTACCCGGCGGCGTGATCGGCGCACCGGCCAGCGCGGTCACCTCGGCGGGGTCGCGGTGCTCGATCTCGATCCCCGCGCCGGACGCGAGTGCCCGGTCCACAGTGGACTCGGGGGACACCACGACGAACGGCACCCCGGCCCGGTTCGCGGCCAGCGCCAGCGGGTACGTGCCGATCTTGTTCGCCACGTCCCCGTTGAGGCACACCCGGTCCGCGCCGACCAGCACGCAGTCCACCAGACCGGTGGCGATGGCCGTGGGTCCGGCGGAGTCCACGCACATCCGGTGCGGGATACCGGCCTCGGCCAGCTCCCACGCCGTCAGCCGCGCGCCCTGCAACAGCGGTCGCGTCTCGCCGAAGAGCACCTCCTCGACCTGACCCGCCTCGGCCAGCGTCCGGATCGTGCCCAGCGCCGTGCCCCAGGCGACGGTGGCGAGCCTGCCGGTGTTGCAGTGGGTCAGCAGCCGCAGCGGGCGCCGCTTGGTCACCCGGCGCACCAGGTCCGCCGCCCGGCTCGCTACCGCGCGGTTGACGTGCTCGTCCTCCACGACCATCGCCAACGCCTCGCGCAGCACGGCGTCCGGACCGAACGCCAGCTTCGACACCGCGCGTTCCACGGCCCAGCCCAGGTTCACCGCCGTCGGCCGGGCCGCGGCGATCCGGCGGGCGTCGGCGCGCACCGCCACCTCGTCGCAGCGTCCGTCCACACCCGACCCGCCCACGCGGTGCGCCGCCGCGGACAGCGCGACCGCGAGGGCGCCCGCGACGCCGATCGCGGGGGCGCCGCGGATCGCCAGCCGCCGGATCGCGGCGATCACCTCGTCCACCGTGGACAGCCGCAGCAGCCGGTACGCGCCGGGCAGCGCGCACTGGTCCACGGCCACCACCGCGCCGTCGTCCCACGACAGGGACCGGTCCCCGGGCAGCACGTCAGCTCACCTCGCCGATGGCCGAGCCCAGCGCCTCGCTGATCTCCAGCTCGCTGAGCAGCGCGGCCACCGCCGCCTCGGACATGCCCTCGACCCGGCGCAGCACCCGCAGGAACGCCTCGGTGCGCTCACCGCGGCGCGCGGTGACCTCGGCGGCCAGCAGCGCCACGGTCGAGCGGTCGAACGCCACGTCGATCGACAGCGGCACCCCCAGCCGGTCCCGGACCCGGGTCACGACCTGGGTGGCCAGCAGCGAGTGGCCGCCGATCAGGAAGAAGTCGTCGTCGCGGCCGACCGACGCCACGCCGAGCACCTCGGCGAAGATCGCCGCGACCTCCCGCTCGGTCTCGTCGCGCGGCGGCGCGTGGCCCGTGCCCGCGCCGTCGACCGGCAGCTCCAGCAGCTTCGCGCGGTCCAGCTTCCCGTTGGGGGTCAACGGGAACTCGGGCAGCGTGTGGAAGTGCGCGGGCACCATGTACTGCGGCAGGCTGGCCGCCGCGTGCGTGCGCAGGTCCGCGCCGCTGAGCGACTCGTCGGCGGTGACGACGTACCCGACCAGCCGGGCGTCGTCGGGGCCGAAGGCGCGCAGCGCCACGTACGCGCGGCCCACGGCGGGGTGCGCGGTGAGCACGGTCTCGATCTCGCCCGGCTCGATCCGGAAACCGCGCAGCTTCACCTGGTGGTCGGCGCGGCCCAGGTACTCCAGCACGCCGTCGGGCCGGTAGCGGACCAGGTCGCCGGTGCGGTAGACGCGGGTACCGGGGCAGGCGGGCAGGTCCGCGCGGAACCGGTCGCCGGTCAGGTCCGGCCTGCCCCGGTAGTGCCGGGCCAGGCCGACACCGCCGATGTACAGCTCGCCGACGGCCCCGATGGGCGCGGTCTGGCCCTGGCGGTCGACCACGTGCAGCGTGGTGTTCCCGATGGGGGTGCCGATCGGCGGCGGCGCGCCGAGGTCGTGCTCGGTGATCCGGTGCATGGTGGAGAACACCGTGGTCTCGGTGGGGCCGTAGAGGTTCCACACGTCCGCGACCCGCCGGTACAGCCCGGCCGCGACGACCTCCGGCATCGCCTCGGCGGTGCACGTGGCCAGCCGCAGCGCGCCCGGCTCCAGCCCGGCGTCGAGCAGCAGCTGCCAGGTGGTCGGGGTGGCCTGCAGCGCGGTCAGCCCGAACTCGGCGATCAGCCGCCGCAGCCGCGCCCCGTCCGCGGCGGCCTCCTTGCCGCCGACGACCACGGTCGCGCCGATCAGCAGCGGCAGGTACAGCTCCGGCACCGCCATGTCGAACGACAGCGAGGCCAGCGACCCGCACACGTCCGAGGCCACCAGCCCCAGCCGGTCGCGCATCGAGCACAGCAGGTTCACCAGGCCCCGGTGCTCGACCACCACGCCCTTGGGGCGCCCGGTAGAACCGGACGTGTAAATCACGTACGCCACGTCGTCCGCGGCGGGCCTGCGCGCGGGCGCGGTGGGTCGCGCGGCGCGCACCCGGGGCCCGTCGGGGTCGACCAGCAGCAGCGACCGGGTGTCGAACGGCATGGTCAGCCCGGCGCCCGCCACCACGATCCCGACCTTGGAGTCCTCCAGCATGTAGGCGAGCCGGTGCACCGGGTAGGTCGGGTCCAGCGGCACGTAGTGCGCGCCGGTCTTGAGCACGCCGAGCAACGCGACCAGGGTGTCCGCGCCGCGCTCCAGGCACACCGCGACGCCGCTGCCGTGCTCGACGCCGAGTTCCAGCAGCGCGTTCGCCAGCCGGTTCGAGCGGCGCTCCAGCTCCGCGTAGGTCAGGCTCGCGCCCTCGGAGCGCACCGCGACCTTGTCCGGCGCGCGCCGGGCCTGCTCGGCGACCAGGTCGACGACCGTGCGGTGCGTCGGGTAGCCGATCTCGGTGTCGTTCCAGGTCGCGATGAGGTCCAGCTCGGCCTTGGGCACCAGCGGCAGCGCGCCGACCCGGGTGGCGGGCGCGGCGGCGATCCCGCGCAGCAGCGCCACGAACCGCTCGGCGAGCCGGTCGGCGGTGGTCGGGCCGAACAGCGCGGTGTTGTACTCCAGGCGACCGGTCAGCTCGTCGCCGTCCTCCTCCATGACCAGTTCCAGCTCGACCCGCGCGGTGCCGTTGGTGATGCCGCGCGGGATCATGCTCACGCCGGGGCCCAGCGGGATCCGCTCCTCGCTGATCGGGGTGTTCCCGAAGCCGAACATCACCTGGTAGACCGGGTTGCGGCTGCTGTCGCGGCGCTGCTTGAGCGCCTCCACGACCGCGCCGAAGGGCAGTTCCTGGTGGCCGAACCCGTCGAGCACGGCGTCGCGCACCCGGGCCAGCAGGTCGGTGAACGCCGGGTCGTCGGCCAGGTCGGCGCGCAGCGCGACGGTGTTGAGGAACGGGCCGATCAGCGCGTCCACCTCCGGCTTGCCCCGGCCCGCGACCGGCACGCCGACGGCGAAGTCGTCCTGGCCCGCGTGCCGGGCCAGCAGCACCTGGTAGGTGGCCAGCAGCAGCATGAACAGCGTGCACCCCTCGCGCTCGGCCAGCGCCCGCAGCTGCCCGGTGAGCCGGGCGGGGACGCGGAACCACTTGGTGGCGCCGTCGAAGGTCTGCCGCGGCGGGCGCGGGAAGTCGGTGGCCAGGTCGAGCGCGGGCACCCCGGAGAGCAGCTCGGTCCAGTAGCCGACCAGCTTCTCCCGGCGCCGCCCGGACAGCCACTCCCGCTGCCAGGTCGCGTAGTCGGCGTACTGGACGGCGGGCTCGGGCAGCTCGGGGGCGCGCGGGTCGGTCAGCTGCCGGTAGAGGCCGACGATCTCGTTGGCCAGCACGCCCAGGGAGATCCCGTCGGCGATGGCGTGGTGCGCGACCCACAGCAACAGGTGCTCGGTGGCGGAGAAGCGGATCAGCACCGACCGCAGCAGCGGACCCCGCGCCGGGTCGAACACCGTGCGCACGGTCTGCCGGATCAGCTCCTCGGCGCGGCGCTCCCGCTCGGCGGTCGGCAACCCGGACAGGTCGACCAGCGCCAGTTGCGGCATCTCGGCCGGTTCCGCGATCCGGTGCACGATCCGGCCCTCGTGCTCGACCAGGCTCGCGCGCAGCACCTCGTGCCTGCGCTCGACCTCGGCGAGCACGGCCACCAGCACGTCGACGTCGAGTTCGCCGGTGAGGGTGAAGGAGAACGGGATCGTGTAGGTGGGCTGGGTGGGCGCGATCTGGTGCAGGAACCAGAACTGCTCCTGCACGGGCGCCGCGGGCAGCGGCGCGCCGTCGCGGGGCAGCGCGACCAGCGGCCGCTCGGCGGGCACCGACGGGGCGGCGGTCGAGCGCAGCGTGGCCATGACCCTGGCCCGCTGCTCCGGGCTCAGCCTGGCCAGTCTGGAGAGGGCGTCGCTCACCGGTCTACCTCCTGCTGCTTCCTGGTTTGCTCCAGGGAATCCACACCGGGTTAGCCAGGGGTTACGCCCCTGGCGGGCGCCCGCGCTGGGCCGAACGTCGGCGCGGGTGGTCCGGACGCGGGCGCGGCGACGCGGCGACCGGGTGAACCCGGCCGCCGCTTGCCGCCGTCCGACTCAGGTCAGCGGGTGGAAGGCCGACAACAGCTCGGCCAGCTCCCGCGCGTGGTGCTTGACGAAGTAGTGGCCGCCGCCAGGGATGACCGACAGCTGCACCGAGGACCCGAAGCGGCCCCACTCGACGTACCGGGTCTCGAAGCCGACCGTGGCGTGGTCGTCGTCGCCGATGACCAGCCGGATCGGCGCGCGCAGCGGCGGGCGCGGGGCCTGCTCGCTGTCGAGGAAGAACCCGGCGGCCTGGGCCATGTCGTGCCAGATGACCCGCAGGATGCCGTCGCGGTCCTCGTCCGACAGCACGCCGTCGAACCCGCCGAGTCCGCGCATGTGCTGGTAGAACGCCTCACCCGGGCCGCCTTCGCGGTGCACCCGCGCGACGCTGGCCGCCGGGTCGGGGTCGGGCAGCACCGCGCCGATGTAGACGGCGGTCAGCTCGACGCCCCGGTCCTCCAGCTCCTGGGCCAGCTTCACCGCGAGCGCGCTGCCCGCGCACTGGCCGTAGAGGGCGATCGGGCCGGTGATCCGGTCCAGCAGCTCGTCGGCGCAGCGGCGCGCGGACTCGGCGATGGGCACCAGGTCGTCGTCGGCGACGGACAGGTCGTGGCCGGGCAGCGCCGCCGCCCACAGCGCCAGCCGCTTCGGCAGCCGCTCGGCCAGCGGTTGGTACGACACGACGTTGCCGCCGCCGTAGGGCACGCAGACCAGCGTCAGGTCCGGGGTGCCGGACTCGGGCGTCAGCGGGTGCAGCAGGCGGCTCGCGCTCTCCGCCGCCCGGCCGGACCCGATGAACTCCGCCAGCCGCCGGGGCGTGGGGTTCTTGAACAGCTCCACCACCGGCAGGCCCGGCCGGACCAGCTGCGCGACCCGGATCGCCTTGAACGAGTCGCCGCCGAGGTCGAAGAAGTCCTCGTCGATGCCGATCGTGTGCACGCCGAGCAGCGACCGCCACACCTCGACGATGTGCTCCTCCAGCTCGTTGCGCGGCGGTCCGCCGGTGGTGCGGCCGGTGCCGCCCTCGCGGCGCGGGTCCGGCAGCGCCTCGCGGTCGACCTTGCCGTTGGGGCTGACCGGGATCTCGTCGATGACCATCAGCACCGGCGGCACCATGTAGCCGGGCAGCCGGTTCTCCAGGAACCGCCGCACCGCCGGGACGTCCAGCGCCGCGCCGGGCTCGGCCACCAGGTAGCCGACGAGCTGCCGGTCGCCCGCGTCGTCGGTGCGCGCGGCGACCACCGCGTCGCCGACGTCGTCGTGGTCGCGCAGCGCGGCCTCGATCTCGCCCAGCTCGATGCGCAGCCCGTTGACCTTGACCAGGAAGTCCTTGCGGCCCAGCAGCTCGATCACGCCGTCGCGGCGCCAGCGGGCCAGGTCGCCGGTCTTGTAGAGGCGCTCGCCGTCCCGGTCGACGAACTTCTCCGCCGTCAGCTTCGGCCGGTTCAGGTAGCCGCGCGCCAAGCCGACGCCTGCCAGGTGCAGTTCACCGGGGACACCCACCGGGACCGGTTGGCCCGCGTCGTCGAGGATGTACGCCCTCTGGTTGGCCATCGGCGTCCCGTACGGGATGGACGTCCACCCGGGATCGACGTCGCCGACCGGGTAGATGATCGAGTGGATGGACGACTCGGTCGCTCCGCCCAGGCTCACGAACGCCAGGTTGGGCGCCAGCGCGCGCACCCGGTCCGGCAGCGACACCGGCACCCAGTCGCCGCCGAGCCACGCCACCCGCAGCGCGGGCAGCGACACCCGCTCGGGGGCCGCTTCCAGGTACCCGGTCAGCAGGTCGAGCAGCGACGGCGCCGAGTTCCACACCGTCACCCCGTGCTCGACCAGCAGCCCGGCCCAGTGCGCGGGGTCCTTGGCGTGCTCGGGGTCGGTGAACACCGTGGTGCCGCCGGAAGTGAGCATGCCCAGCGTCTCGTAGACGCACATGTCGAAGCTGGGGGAGGACAGCGACAGCACCGAGTCGCCGGGGCCGACGCCGTGGCGGCGGTTGAGGTCGGTGAGGTTGTTGACCACGCCGCGGTGGGCCAGCTCGATGCCCTTCGGCGCTCCCGTGGAGCCGGAGGTGTAGATGACGTACGCGATGTCGCCGGGATCGGCGGTCACGGCCGGGCGCTCGGGGGAGGCCGCGGCGAGGACGTCGGTGTCGGCGGTGAGGTCGAGGACGCCGAGTGACGTCCCGGGTAAGCCGTCGCGGACCTCGGCCTCGGTGACCAGGTACGCGATCTCGGCGTCGTCGAGCATGAACGTCAGCCGCTCGGCGGGGTACGCGGGGTCCAGCGGCACGTAAGCCGCGCCCGCCTTGAGCACGCCCAGGATCCCGACCAGCAGCGACGGTGTCCGCCGCAGCGCCAGCCCGACCCGGCTACCCCGGCCGACGCCGTGCGCGACGAGGTGGTTGGCCAGCCGGTTCGCCGCCGCGTCCAGCTCACCGTAGGTCAGCTCCCCGCCGGGGTGCTGCGCGGCGACCGCGTCCGGGTCGGACTCGGCGCGGTCCTCGACTAGACCGTGCAGGGTGGCGTGCGCCGGGAACTCGGTGGCGGTGTCGTTGACCGCGACCAGCAGCTGGTCCCGCTCGGCGGCGGTGAGCAGCGGCAACGCGCTGACCGGCCGGTCGGGGTCGGCGATGGCCTCGTCCAGCAGCACCAGGTAGTGGCCGATCATCCGGTCGATGGTGTCGGCGTCGAACAGGTCGGTGCGGTACTGCACGCGGGCCCGCAGCCTGCCCTCGGACTCCCGGATGGACAGCAGCAGGTCGAACTTGGCGGTGCCCGCGTCGTGCTCGACCGGTTCCACGTCCAGCCCGGCCAGCCGGGGCCCTTCGTCCGGGGTGCTGTCCATCAGGAAGATCACCGGGGCCAGCGGGATGCGGCCCGGGTCGCGCACCGGCTGCAACTCCTCGACCAGCCGCTCGAAGGGCACGCTCTGGTTGGCGAACGCGCCGATCGTGGTCTCCCGCACCCGGTCCAGCAGCTCGCGGAACGTCGGCTCGCCGTCCAGCCTGCCCCGGATGACCACCGTGTTGACGAAGAACCCGACCAGCGACTCCAGCTCCGGCGACGGCCGCCCGGACACCGAGGTGGACACCGCCAGGTCCCGCTGGGCGCTGTAGCGCGACAGCAGCACGAAGAACGCCGACAGCATCGTCATGTACAGCGTCGCCCGCTGCTCGCGGCCGAGCGCGGACAGCGCGGCCACCCGGTCGGCGTCGAGCCGGAAGTACGTGACCGCGCCGTCGGGACCGGCCACGGGCGGGTGCGGCCGGTCGGTCGGCAGGTCCAGCGCGGGCAGGTCGGCCAGCTGCCGCCGCCAGTACGCCAGCTCCCGTGCCAGCCGGTCGCCGACGAGCGTGTTCTGCTCCCACAGCGCGAAGTCCGGGTACTGCACCGCCAGCGGCGGCAGGTCCGGCACGCGGCCGTCGTGGTGCGCCGAGTACAGCGCGGCCAGCTCCTCGTAGAACACCCGCATCGACCAGCCGTCGGTGACGATGTGGTGGATGTTGAGCAGCAGCACGTGCTCCCGCTCGGTGAGCCGGATCAGGCTGGTCCGCATGACCGGCCCGGCGGCCAGGTCGAACGGCGCGCCGCCGTCGGCCAGCACGTACCGCACCAACTCGGCCTCGCGCTCGCCCTCCGGCAGCCCGACCAGGTCCACCAGGTCCAGCCCCAGCGGGCCGGGCGGGTCGACCACCTGGAACGGCACGGCGTCGCGCGAGCCGAACCGGGTCCGCATCGCCTCGTGCCGGGTGACGATGTCGCGCAGGCTCGCGTTGAGCGCCGCCAGGTCCAGCTCGCCGCGCAGCCGCACCGCGATCGGGCAGTTGTAGGCCGGGTTGCCCGGGTGCAGCTGGTCGATGAACCACAGCCGCTGCTGGGCGTAGGACAGCGGGATCTCGGTCAGACCCGGCGGGCGCGGCGCCACCCGGTTGTCCTCGGCGGCGGTGCCGTCCTGGCGGCGCAGCAGCGCGGCCAGCAGCGCCCGCTGCGCGGGGCTCAGCGCCTCGACGCGCGCCGCCACCCCCGGGTCGGCGATGAGCGCCGGGTCGAAGATCTCGGTCATGGTGGTGTTCCCCTCAGGACGCTTCGGCCACGGCCGGGTGCCCGGCGCGGGTCCCATCGGTTACCGGGTAGGCCGGGATCGGGTGCGCCCGGCACAGCTCGCGCACCTGCGCGGACACCCGGTCCCGCACCTCGTCGGGCAGGGTGTACTCGGTGTCCGACCGGGCGGTCACCGCGCCGAGCACGGTGTCGAGCAGCTCCACGCAGTAGCCCATGTCCTGCGGCGCGAGACCGCGCAGCGCCAGGCCGTTGGTGCCGATCCGGATGCCGCTGCCCACCCGGGGCGACTTGACGTCCCACGGGATCCGGTTCTTGTTCACCAGGATCCCGCAGGACTCCAGCGCGCCTTCGGCGATGACGCCGGTCATCCCCGCCGACATCACGTTCACCAGCACCATGTGGTTGTCGGTGCCGTCGGTCAGCACCTCGTAGCCCAGGTCCATCAGCTGCCCGGCCATGGTGCGCGCGTCGGCGGTGATCCGCTGGGCCAGCGACCGGAACCCCGGCGTCGTCACGTACTGCAGCGCCCGCGCCTTCGCGGCGATCGAGCCCGGGTTCGGGGTGCCCTGGGCGAGCGGGAACACCGAGCGCTGCAACAGCTTCCGCAGCGTGGTGTGCGTCCCGGCCACCGGGGCGTCGGCGTCGCGGCCCATCAGGATCAGGCCGCCGCGCGGCCCGCACAGCTGCTTGTACGTGCTGGTGGTGGTGATGTGCGCGTGGTCGATCGGGCTCGGGTGCTCGCCCGCGACGACCAGCCCGGCCACGTGCGAGATGTCGGCGAGCAGGATCGCGCCGACCTCGTCGGCGATCTCCCGGAACCGGGCGAAGTCCGGGGTGCGCGGGTAGGCGCTCGCCCCGCAGACGATCACCTTGGGGCGGAACCGCTCCGCCAGCACCCGCACCCGCGTGTAGTCGATGCGGCCGGTGCCGTCGAGGCCGTAGCTCACGGAGTTGTAGTACTTGCCGGTGACCGACGCGGGGGAGCCGTGCGAGAGGTGGCCGCCGCAGTCGAGGTCCATCCCCATGATCGTGTCGCCGGGGGCCAGCAGTCCGAAGTAGACGCACAGGTTGGCCGCGCTGCCCGAGTGCGGCTGCACGTTGGCGTAGCGGGCGCCGAACGCGGCCTTGGCACGCGCCACCGCCAGCCGTTCGACGTCGTCGAGCACCCCGCAGCCCGCGTGGAAGCGGGCCCCCGGGTAGCCCTCCGCGGTGACGTTGGACAGCGCGCCGCCCGCGCAGGCCAGCACCGACGGCGGCGCGGCGCTCGCCGACGCCACCATGGCCAGCGTCCGCTCCTGCGCGCGCAGGTCCGCGGCCAGCAGCCGGTACAGCTCGGGGTCCTGCTCGGACAGGTCGGCCACGGCCCGCTCGGCCAGCAGCGCGGGGCCGGGGTCGGTGGCGCGCGGGCCGGGCAGGCGGCGCACGCCCGGTTCGGTGGTGGTCATCGGTGGCTCCTTGATCTGCGGTTCGCCGGGGGTCAGGCCGCCGCGGGCAGGGTCGCGACGTCGGCGGCGGTGTCGGCGGGGGCGGCCGGGGCGCCGTCGGCGAGGCCGTGGGCCAGCCGCCGCACCTGCTCGGCGACCAGCACCCGGGAGGTGGCGAACACGACCCGCAGGAAACCCGGGCTGCCGAAGTCGGCGCCGTCGGTGACCGCGAGCCGCCCGGCCCGCAGCGCCCGACCCACCAGGTCGGCCTCGCCGAGCCGGTCGGCGACCCGGCGGCAGTCCAGCCAGCCGAGGAAGGTCGCCTGCGGCAGCTGGTAGCCGATCTCCGGCAGGTCGCGGGCCACCAGCCTGCCCAGCAGCCGCCGGTTGGCGTCCAGCCTGGTCATCGTCTCGGCCAGCCACCGGCCGCCCTCGGCGAAGGCGGCGGTGCTGGCGGTCGCGCCGAGGATGCCCACGCCGTCGCGCAGCCGCGACGGCGCCGCCAGCAGCGCCTCGGCGGTCGCGGCGTCCCCCGGCACGCCGAAGGCGCACTTGAGGCCCGCCAGGTTCCACGCCTTGCTCGCCGAGATCCCGGTGACCGTGCGCACCCCCGCCGCCGCGGGCAGCGCCGCGAACGGCACGTGCGTCGACCCCGGGTACACCAGCGGGCTGTGCACCTCGTCGCTGAACACGGTCACCCGGTAGCGGCGGGCCAGCTCGGCGATCCGGGTCAGTTCGGCGGGCGTGTGCACCCGGCCGGTCGGGTTGTGCGGGCTGCACAGCAGGTAGATCCGCGCCCCGTCGCGGAAGCCGCGCTCGACCCCGTCGAGGTCGATCCGCCAGCGCCCGCCGCGCGGCACCATCGGGTTGGCCACCAGCTCCCGGCCGCGGTCGCGCACGGACTCGGCGAACCCGGGGTAGGCGGGGATGTCGGTGAGCACCGCGTCGCCGGGTGCGGAGCAGGTGTCGATCACGGCCTCGGTCACCCGGGTGACGTCGGCGAAGTACAGCACGCGGGACGGCGCCACGGCCCAGTCGAACCGCGCGCCGAGCCAGTCGGCGACGGCGCGCTGCGCCGGGCTGTCGTCGGTGAACGAGAAGGCGTAGCCGAGGTCGCCGCCGCGGTCGAGGTGCGCCCGCAGCGCGGCCAGCACCTCGTCCGCCACCGGCAGGTCCATCTCGGCGATGAACGAGGGCAACACGTCAGCGGGGTGCTGGCGCCACTTGGCACTGGTGCGCCCGCGCAGCACGGCCAGCGCACCCGCCGAGTCCAGCGATTCGTCGCGCTGAGGACTCCCCGTCATGGACATCCTCCTACTGCCACCTGGTCGAGACCGTCGGTACGGGTCCGAACGGGCAAGTTAGGCAGCGTTGGTGACGCCCCGGTTATTCAGTGGGTGCCCGGAATGGGCCGAACGACACCGTGTTCTCACGAACGGGTGGCGGCGCGGGGTGTGCCGGATTGTCTCCCCCGACGCGGGTGATCCCGGTACCAGAGGCCGGTTTGCCACAACCGGCGCGTAACCGGGGGTTCGTACGTTCGGCCGACACGTCAAGTCCGGCACCGGCGAGGGAAAGCGATCGGTGTCCACGTCGATGGGAGTACTTGGGTCATGGCACACCTCGAGAGCACGAGCGCGGCGCCTCCGGCTGATCCGCGGCGATGGCGCGCGCTCGCGGTGCTCGCACTCGTGCAGTTCATCATCTTCCTGGACGTCACCATCGTCAACGTGGCGCTGCCGTCGATCCAGGCGGATCTCGGGTTCACCGCGGACGGGCTGACCTGGGTGGTCAACGGCTACCTGTTGGCCGCAGGCGGTCTGCTGCTGCTGGGCGGCAGGCTCGCCGACATCGTGGGCCGCAGGCGGATGTTCTGCGCGGGCGCGGCGCTGTTCGCGGCGTCCTCGCTGCTGGCGGCCACCGCGCAGAACCAGGAGATGCTCATCGCGGGCCGCTTCGCCCAGGGCATCGCGGAGGCGATCGCCGCGCCCGCGGCGATGTCGCTGGTGGCGCTGCTGTTCACCGACCCGGGCGAGCGCGGCAAGGCGTTCGCGATCTGGGGCGGTCTGGCCGGTCTCGGGTCGGCGGCGGGCGTGCTGCTCTCCGGCGTGCTCACCGAGTTCGCCAGCTGGCGCTGGGTGTTCTACGTCAACGTGCCGCTGGCGGTCATCCCGCTGCTGATCGCGCCGAAGCTGCTGTCGGAGTCGAGGATGGCCGGTGCGCGCAAGCCGAGCTGGATCAGCGCGATCCTGGCCACCGGCGGTCTGGTCGCGATCATCCAGGGCGTCCTGTCCGCGGCGACGCACCCGTTCGGCAGCGGCCCGGTGCTGTGGCCGCTGGTCGGCGGCGTCGCGGCGCTGCTGCTGTTCCTGGTCATCCAGGCCAAGTCCGAGAACCCGCTGGTGCCGCTGAGGTTCTTCGCCAACCGCACCCGGGTCACCGGCAACGTCTCCGTCGTGTTCCTCGCCGGGTCCACCGCGGCGATGTTCTTCCTCGTGGTGCTCTACATGCAGGAGGTGCTGCACTACTCACCGCTGCAGGCGGGGTTGGCGTGGTTGCCGTTCTGCGTGGTGTTCGTGCCCGGCCTGACCATGGCGACGAAGCTGCTGCCGCGCGTGGGTCCACGCGGGACGCTGGCCGCCGGTCTGCTGGTCGCCGCGGCCGGGGTGCTCACCCTGACCTGGGCGCCGGTGGACGGCAGCTACTGGCTGAACCTGCTGCCCGCCTTCGTGCTCATCGGGTTCGGCGGCGGCCTGGCCAACCCGGCGGTGCAGACCGCCGCGCTGGCCGACGTGTCCCAGGAGGACGCCGGCCTGGGCTCCGGTGTGCTCACCACGATCCAGCAACTGGGCCAGGCGCTGGGCCTCACCGCGATCGTCGCGGTGGCGCTAACGCACACCGCGAGTCTGGTCGCGGGCGGCACCGCCGCGGCGGAGGCCACCACCGGCGGCTACCGGTTGGCGTTCCTGGTCTCGGGCATCGTTCTCGTGGTCGGCGCCGCGCTGGCCGTGGTGCTGCTGCCGTCCGCCAAGCGGGCGGGCGCGGCCCAGCCCGCGGCGTCCGACGAGGTGGCGGAGACCGCCGCCGCCTGAGTTCGGCGCTGCTTTAAACCGGTCCGGGTGGCGGCTTCCGCCACCCGGACCGACTCTTACGTGTCGAGTGTCTGATATGGACTGGGAGGGACGGCATGCGGGACGCGTCCGACTGGCTGGTCAACCTCACTCCCCGCCGCCGAGGTCGGGTGAGCCTGCTGTGCCTGCCGTTCGCCGGTGGCGGCGCGGGCGCCTTCCACGACTGGCCCGACGGGCTGCCGCCGGACGTCGAGGTGTGGGCGGTCCGCCTGCCGGGCCGGGAGAGCAGGCTCGTCGAGGAGCCGTACCGCGACCTCGGCGCCTTGGTCGACGCCCTCGTCCCCGAGGTCGCGGGCCTGGTGGGCACGCCGTACGCGGTGTTCGGGCACAGCATGGGCGCGCTCGTCGGCTACGAGCTGGTCCGCCGCCTGCGCGCCGCCGGGCTGCCCGAACCCGGGCTGCTGGTGGCCTCCGGGCACGACGCGCCGCACGTGGCCGCGCACCCCCGGCAGCTGCACGCCATGCCGGACCCGGCGCTCGTGGCCGCCCTGCGCGACTACGGCGCCACACCGGACACCCTGCTCGCGCAACCGGAACTGCTGGAGCTGTTCCTCCCCACGATCCGCGCCGACTTCGCGGTCGTGGAGACCTACGCGTACCGACCCGGACCGCCGCTGCGGTGCCCCTTCGCGGTGCTGCGCGGTGTGGCCGACCACGACGTCACCCCGGCGGGGTGCGCGGCCTGGGCGGAGCTGACCGCGGGACCGACCGCGCAGCTGGCGTTCCCCGGCGGTCACTTCTTCATCGACGAGGCCCGCGAACGGGTCCTGGCCGAGCTGACCGAGCTGCTCGACGGCGTCGGCCGCGCCCGGCGGGCCGCGTGACGCGATGTGCCCGGTTCGTCCGTCTCCGCGCGTCGACGTCCACGCCCGCACCGGGTGGATCTTCGCGTAACCGAGCGGCAACCGGCTGTTCCTACCTTTCCCGCAGAACGAACCCGAGGGAGGCAGTAGCCGTGTCCACACCAGTCAGGATCGTCGCCATCAACGGATCGGAACGGGACGGCAACACCGCTGATGTGCTGCGCTACGCCGCGGCGATCGCGGAGCAGCGCGGCGCCGAACTGGAGGCCGTCGACCTGCGCGACCTGAACATGCTGCGCTGCGGCCCGTGCGGCGACTGCAACGACCGGCTCGTCCGGTGCGCGCAGACCGACGACATCCCCGGCGTGATCGACAAGATGGTGGCCGCCGACGGCATCATCTTCGCCGCCCCGGTGCACGGCTTCGGGTCCGCCAGCCTGATGCAGACCTTCATCGAGCGCGCGGGCGTCGGCTACCTGCGCTTCGACCGCCCGCTGTCGAACAAGGTCGCGGGCGTGATCTCCGTGGCCCGCCGCTACAGCGCGGGCGAGGTGTGGGCGCAGTTGAGCGTCAACGCCCTGCTCAACCGGATGATCCTGGTCGGCAGCGGCTTCCCGTCCCAGGTGCACGCGCTGCACCGCGGCGACGCGCTCAAGGACGACGAGGGCCTGACCAACGTCGGCCGGATGGTCGAGCGGATGATCGACATGAGCACACTGCTGGCCGAGCACCGCCGCCTCACCGGCCGCGAGATCCTCAGCGTGGCCGACCGCAACGAGCGGGTGGGCCTGCCGCTCAACGAGCTGCAGGAGCACCTGTGATGACCGACCTCCCCGGGATCGCCGCGAAACTGGCGGACGAGCGGGCCTTCCGCGCCACCTACGGCCTGCTGGCGGGCCGCTACTTCGACGGCACCCTCACCGGCGCCGAACTCGCCGGCTGGCACGCGAGCCAGCTGACCAGGGTGCTGCGGCACGTCACCGCGAAGTCGCCGTTCTACCGCGAGCACCTCAAGGGCGTCGACATCGAGGCCGTCACCCCCGAGACGCTGTCGCGGCTGCCCTTCACCACCAAGGCCGACCTGCGCCGCGAGATGTACGACGTGCTCTCCGGCAGCCCGGCCGACGCGCGGATCTACTACGAGACCACCGGCACCACCGGCCCCTCCACCCCGTGCCCGCGCGGCGCCAAGGACATCGTCGCCAGCAACTCCGCCGTCGAGGAGTCCTGGCGGCGGCTCTTCGCCGCCCGCTTCGGCGACCGGATGCCGGTGGTCGGCCTGATGGGACCGACCGAGCTGTACGCGTTCGGCGACGTGTTCACCGATGTCCTCGACCGGCTCGGCGGCTGCCACGCGAAGATCTGGCCCGAGTCCCCGCGCGTTGGGTTCCGCAAGGCCCTGCGGCTGATCAAGGACCTGGGTGTCGAGGTCGTCGTGGGCGCACCCGCGCTGTGCCTGAGCCTGGCCAAGGCCGCCCGGCACTACGACTACGACCTCGCCGACCTGCCGATCTCGATGTTCCTGGTGCTCGGCGAGATCTGCACCCCCGAGTTCCGCGCCAACGTGTCCAGCATCTGGCCCGGCGCCACGGTCTACCCGACCCTCTACGGCTCGCAGGAGACCCTCTGCATCGCCACCGGCGCCGAGACCGGGAACCTGCACCTGTCCGAGCTCAACTACATCGCCGAGCTGGTCGACCCGGACACCGGCGAGCACCTCGGCCGCACCGGTGAGGGCGAACTGGTGCTCACCATGCTCGTCGAGGGCATCAAGCCGCTCATCCGCTACCGCACCGCCGACCTGGTGCGGATCACCGATCCCGGCCCGGGAGCCCCGCTGCCCGGACCGGTCGTCGAGGTGATCGGCCGGGTCGCCGACCGGATCGCGCTGGGCACCGCCCGGCTGCAGCCCGCCGAGCTGGAGTCCGCGGTGCTCGACGGGGTGCGCGGCTGCCTGGGCTACCAGGTCGTCATCGACCGCGACGCCGACGGCGCCGACGAGGTCACCGTCCGGCTGGACCTGCTCCCCGAGCTGAGCGGCGACCCGGACGAGGTCCGCGCGGGCATCGCGGCCCGGCTGCGCGAGCGCGCCGGCGTGGCGGCGGGCATCGCGGTGGAGTCCGAGCTGGACCCGGTGACCAGCACCGGCGCCTTCGTCAGCTGGAAGGCCGCGCGCATCCTCGACCACCGCACCGAGGCCGACGACGCCGTGCGCGTCGCCCGCGAGGTCGCGCACCGCTACGCCATCACGACCTGACGGCCCCACCCCGGCGGTCCGGACCCGGACGGCCCCGCCCCGGCGACCCCGTGCCGCCGGGCGCCCCACCGTCGGCAGGCAGACAACCACAGGAGACGTTATGGACTCCCCACCCCACAGCGTGCGGGTGACCACCGCGCGGGTGGCGCGGCCCCTCGTCGACCCGCTCACGGCGTACCTGGCGCTCGGCGCGCGGTTCGGCCGCGACCAGGTCTACCTGCTGGAGTCCGCGGGCGGCCCGCCCGGCGACTGCGGGCAGCACGTGGTCGGGTTCGCCGAGCGGCTGAGCATCTCGGTCACCGCGGGGGAGGTGCAGGTGCGCGGCGCCGACGCGGTGCGCGCGGCGGTGCTGGCCAGGGTCGAGCCGCTGCTGACCGCGGACGGCACCCGGCTGCGGGACAACCGCGGCCTGTGGGCGCTGATCCGCGCCGCCGAGTCGGTGTTCGAGGTGACCGGCTCGGCCACCGGCTTCGAGTTCGGCTTCCTGGCCTACTTCGGCTACGACGTGGCCCGCTACATCGAGGACCTGCCGCACCTGATCGAGAGCGACCCCGGCGTGCCCGACGTGCACCTGGTGCTCTACCAGGGCTTGCTGCGCACCGACCTGGTCACCGGCGACGCCGAGCTGCTGGTGCACACCAGCCCCGCCTGGCCGGACCTCGACCTCGGCGAGCTCTCCGACCTGCTCGCCGCCGCCGCGGACCGGCCCGCCGACCCGGGCGCGGACGCCCCGTCGGCGGACGAGGTGATCGAGGACGACACGGCGCGCGAGACCTACCTGCGGCACGTGGACAAGGCGCTCGGGCACATCGCCATCGGCGACATCTACCAGGTGCAGCTCGGCCACGAGCTGTCGATCCGCAGCGACTCCGACCCCGTGCGGGTGTACCGGCGGCTGCGGGAGCGCAACGCCTCCCCGTACATGTACCTGACGCCGCTGGGCGAGCACACCGTCGTCGGCGCCAGCCCGGAGCTGTTCGTCCGGGTCCGCGACGGCGAGGTCGTCATGCGGCCCATCGCGGGCACCCACCCGCGCGGGGTCGTCGACGGGGAACCGGTCGACGACGAGGTCGCGGCCGCCGCACTGGCGAGCAGCCCCAAGGAGATCGCCGAGCACGTGATGCTGGTCGACCTGTGCCGCAACGACATCGGCCGGATCTGCGGCAAGGACACCCTCGAGGTGCGCGAGCAGATGGTCGTCGAGCGCTACTCGCACGTGCTGCACCTGGTGTCCACTGTGGTTGGTCGGGCGGCGCCGGGCACCGACAGCTACGACGTGATCGCCGCGCTGTTCCCCTCGGGCACCATGACCGGCGCGCCGAAGATCCGCGCCATGGAGATCATCGAGGCCACCGAGGCGCGCCGCCGCGGGCTCTACGCGGGCGCCATCGGCCTGATCGGCGCGGGCGGCTACCTGAACCTCGCGCTGTGCATCCGCACGCTCATCCACTCCGGCGGCGTGTACCGCACCCGGGCCTCGGCCGGGGTGGTCGCCGACTCCGACGCCGGTCGCGAGTGGACCGAGACCCTGGCCAAGTCGAGCGCCGCCTACTGGGCGGTCACGGGGAGGGAGCTGCTGTGAGGGTCCTCGTGGTCGACGCGTTCGACAGCTTCGTCTACATCATCCGCCAGTACCTGCTCTCCGCGGGCGCCGAGCCGCTGGTGGTCCGCTCCAACGAGCTGACCCTCGACGAGATCCGGCTGATCAAACCGGACGCGGTGCTGCTGGGCCCCGGCCCGGGCCACCCGTCCGAGTCCAGCCACGTCGACATCGTGCGCACCTTCGGCGACCAGGTGCCGATCTTCGGCATCTGCCTCGGCCACCAGGCCATCGGGCTCGCCTTCGGTGGCCAGGTGGTGCCCGCGCACCACCTCATGCACGGCAAGACCAGCCGGGTCCGGCACGACGGCACCGGCGTGTTCACCGAGATGCCCGAGGACTTCGCCGCCACCCGCTACCACTCGCTGGTCGTGGTGGAGAACAGCGTCCCGGACTGCCTGCAGGTCAGCGCCTGGTCCTGCGACGACCGGTACGTGATGGGCCTGCGGCACCGCTGGCTGCCCATCGAGTCGGTGCAGTTCCACCCGGAGAGCATCCGCACCGAGGACGGCATGCGGCTGATCCACAACTTCGTCCGCACCCACGGCCGCCACCCCGCCTGGCACCGCAGGCGGGTGGCGCACCAGGCCGAGCTGTACCGGCCCGAGCCCCTCCGCGCCGCCCGCACCCTGCCCGACCTCGGCCACCCCGGCCTGTCCCAGGCCCTGTCGGCCTGACGAGTTGCGAACGAGGAGAATGCCGTGCACGACAGCCAGGACACCACGGCGTGGCAGCAGCACCTGGCTGGCGCCCCGCTGGTCAAGCCGATCCCGACCGACCGGTTGCCGCGCGCGCCGCGGCTGGTCGAACCGCTGGTCTGCGCGGTGCCGCTGAGCGAGGCCGCGCAGCGGGAGCTGATCGGCGCCGACGGGACGCTCGCCGCCGACCTGCCGATGGCCGCGCTGGCCGCGTTGCTGCTGCGCTACACCGGTGAGACCGACCTGATCATCGGCCAAGTCGACGAGGAGTTGACCGTTCCGCGGTTACCCGTGCACGGGGACACCCGGATCGGGGACCTGCGCGCCACCGCCGTCCGCGCCATCAAGGACGCCGCCGTGGTCGGCGCGGTCGACGGCGCGGAACTGCTGCGCCTGTGCGAGACCGACGGCGCCGCCACCCAGGCCCCCTGCCACGGCCTGATCGCCATCCGCCCCGGCGACAAACCCGGCCACCACGCCGATCGGCACACCGAGAGCGAACTGCACTACGCCGACATCGTCGTCGTGCTGCAACTGGTGCGCGGCAGGCCGCGGGCCGCGCTGGTCGGCAACGCCGCGCTCTACGAGCGCGGCACCGTCAACCGGCTCGCCAAGCACCTCGGCGGCATGCTGGAGGCGATGGTCGGCGTGGCCGACGACCGCACCGTGTCGGTGCTGCCGCTGCTGGACTCCGCCGAGCGCGGGCAGATCCTGCTCGGCTGGAACGACACCGAGGAGGAGGTCGACCCGCGCCCGGTGCACGAGCTGATCGCCGGGTTCGCGCGGTCCACCCCGGACGCGCCCGCGGTCGTGCACGAGGGCGCCACCACCACCTTCGCCGAACTCGAGTCCGGCGCGAACCGGATGGCCAACCACCTGGTGTCGCTGGGCACCACCCCCGGCAGCAACGTCGGGGTGTTCATGGAGCGCTGCCCGGAGAGCCTGCTGACCCAGCTCGCCATCTGGAAGGCGGGCGCCACCGCGGTGCTGCTCGACCCCGAGTACCCGACCGAGCGGCTGGCGTTCATGCTCCAGGACTCCGCGGCCGTCGCGGTGGTCAGCAAGCAGCACCTGGCCGCCGTCCTGCCGCTCGACGAGGGCGGCGCCCGGCCGGTCGTGCTGGTCGACCGGCACGCCACCACCTGGCAGTCCGCGCCGGACACCGACCCCGCCGGACCGATCGACGACGAGAGCATCAGCCACGTCGCCTACACCTCCGGCTCCACCGGCGTGCCCAAAGCCGTACTGCTGCGCCACGGCCCGCTGCGCAACACCGTGCACGTGCTGATCCGCGAGTGCGAGATCACCGCCGGGTCGCGTGGCACCTGGCTGTGCTCGCCGGGATTCGGCCTGGTCGAGGTCGACTGCTTCCCGGTGCTGGCCGCGGGCGCGGTCGTGCACATCCCGGACCCGACCGTCGCCGCGTCGCCGGAGCAGCAGCGGGACTGGTTGGTGGACACCGGGATCACGCACACCCTGCAGCTCACCGCCATGGCCGAGCGGCTGTGGACGCTGCCGTGGCCCGCCGAGTGCGCGCTGCGCTCGATGCGGATCGCGGGGGAGCGGGTCCGCGCCTGGCCGCCACCGGAACTGCCGTACACGGTGCTCAACGTCTACGGCTCCGCCGAGGCCAACGTGGTGACCACGTGCGACCTCACCACGACCGCCGCCGCGCTGACCGGTGACGAGCGCGCCGCGCGCATGCCCCCGATCGGCCGCCCCGTGGCGAACGTGCGCACCTACGTCCTGGACGAGCGCCGCGAGCCGGTGCCGCCGGGGGTGCTGGGGGAGCTGTACATCTCCGGCGAGAGCCTGTCGCGCGGCTACCTCAACCGGCCCGACGCCAACACCGAGAAGTTCCTGGACAACCCGCTGGCCGACGACCCGTACCCGGTGCTCTACCGCAGCGGCGACGTCGCCAGGTACTGGCCCGACGGCGTCATCGAGATCGTCGGCCGGATCGACGACGAGACCAAGGTGCGCGGCTACCGCGTGCACCTCGGCGAGGTGGAGAGCGTGCTGGCCGCCCAACCCGGCGTCCGGCAGTGCGCGGTGCTGGCCCGCGAGGACACCCCCGGCTACCGGCGCCTGGTCGCCTACATCGAGCCGGACCCGGTGGCCCCGCCCCAGGTCCGCGTGCTGCGCGGCGAACTGGCCCGGCGGTTGCCGCCGTACATGCTGCCCGCCGCCTACGTCGTCGACCAGCTGCCGACCACGGCCAACGGCAAGATCGACCGCGCGGTCCTGGCCCCGCCGCCGCGCACCCGCCCCGACCTGGAGACCCCGTACCAGGAGCCGACCACCGCGCTGGAGCACCGGGTCGGCGAACTGCTCTCCGAGGTGCTCGGCATCGACGAGATCGGCGTCCTGGACGAGTTCTTCGACCTCGGCGGCGACTCGCTGCGCGCGATGCGGCTGCTTTCGGGGCTCCAGCAGGAGCTCGACGTGTCGCTGACCATGGCGGACCTGTTCCGGGCGCCCACGGTCCACGGCATCGCCCAGGTGATCGAGGCCGCTCGGCACGGCGCGGAGAGCCACGCCCTGGTGCACGACGCCGCCAACCGGTACCAGCCGTTCCCGCTCACCGGCGCCCAGCGGCAGCTGTGGCGGGTGCGCGGCAACCGGCCCGGACCCGCCGAGGTCTACGAGTGGCGGCGCGACTGGCTCGACGTCGACCGGTTCACCGCCGCGTGGACCGAGGTCGTGGCCCGGCACGACAGCCTGCGCACGGTGGTGCGCGCCAGCGGCGAGCAGGTGGCCCTGCGCGAGGGCCCGCCGCCGGAGGTCGTCGACCTGGGTGTGCTGTCCGAGCCGGAGGCGCTGGCCCGGGTCGCCGAGGCCCGCGCGGACCTGCGGGACACGGCCGAACCGCACGTGCTGCGGCTGAACCTGCTGCCGGACGGCTCGGTGGTGGTGCAGCTCGCGGTGTCGCCGCTGACCGTCGACCTCGACAGCGCGCACCGGGTGCTGCTGCCGGAACTGGCCACCGCGTACGAGGAACCGGGCACGGTCGAGGCACCCGCCATCACCTTCCGCGACTACGCCCAGAGCTCCCTCGCCAAGTGGGCCGAGGCGGACGCCGACGGCGGTGCGGAGCGGAGCGGACCGTGCCCGTCGGGCGGGGTGCGCGCGCACCTCGTCGAACTGCCGGTGTCGGTGTTCGACGGCCTGCGCGGCCGCGCCGAGACCGCCGCGGCCACCCCGGCGGACGCGATCGTCGCCGCCCTGCACGACGTGCTGGCCGAGACCGACCTGGGCTGGCTCACCGGCGACCAGGAACTCACCCCGCTCGCCGTGCTGGCGGGCCTGCGCGTGGCCGGTCACCCGCAGGTGGCGGCGCTGGTCGGCGGCTTCGCCGGGTCCCGCCCGGTGGAGCTGGCCGACGGCGGTCCGACCTTCGCCGAACGCGCCAGGGCGGTGCCCGACCGGCTTGCGGACCGGGTACCGGCCCGCTGCGCGGTGCAGATCGGGGTCGCCGTCGACGGCCCACCGCCGGGGCGCGCGCAGGCGGACCCGGTCACCGCGGTGGTGGCGTGCGGCGCGTTCGCCGTTGTCGACGTCCGCGTCGTGCTCGACGACGACGCGCTGCGCGCGCACTGGACCGCCCCCGAGACCGCGGACCCGACCCGGGTGGCCGCGCTGGCCACCGCGTACCGCGACCGCCTCACCCACCTGGCCACCGACGACGCCCCCTGGTGGGAGGGCGTCGACGCCTACAACAAGTCGCGCCCCGCCACCCCCGGGAGGACCCCATGACGGTTGTGATCCGGCTCCACCAGCACGCGACCGACCAGGACAGAGCCGAAGTCGTCGACCGCGTCGGGCGGACCGGTGTGCTGCCGCGGATCCACTCGACCACGCTGGTCTCCACCTCCGCCCCGGTCGCCGACGTCTCGGCGGCCGTGGCGGACCTGACCCAGGTCGCCGAGGTCGACCGCATCGGCGCCGACTACCCCAAGGCGGCCAAGCGGTCCCGGGCCACCGGCTCCGTGGTCCGCCTGGGGCAGACGGTGATCGGCGGGACGGGCTTCGCGGTGATCGCGGGCCCGTGCTCGGTGGAGAACCCGACCCAGATGACCGACACCGCCCGCGCCGTCCGGGACTCGGGCGCGCACGCGTTGCGGGGCGGGATCTTCAAGCCCCGCACGTCGCCGTACTCCTTCCAGGGCTTGGGCCAGGCCGGTCTGGACCTGGCCCGGGCGGCGAAGGAGGAGACCGGTCTGCCGTTCGTCACCGAGGTGGTCGACGTGCGGGACGTGGAGCTGCTGGCGGAGTCGGTCGACATGCTCCAGATCGGCGCCCGCAACATGCAGAACTACGCCCTCCTGCGGGAGGTCGGCGCCACCCGCGTCCCGGTCCTCCTCAAGCGCGGCCTGGCGGCCACCGTCGACGAGACCCTGCTGGCCGCGGAGTACCTGCTCGACGGCGGCAACGAGCAGGTGGTGCTGTGCGAGCGCGGCATCCGCACCTTCGAGACCAGCTACCGCTTCACCCTCGACATGGCCGCCGTGGCCGTGTTCCGGGAACGGACCCACCTGCCCGTGATCGTCGACCCGAGCCACGCCGCCGGTGAACGGGGCCGCGTCATCCCGCTGGCCCTCGCCGCCGCCGCGGGCGGCGCGGACGGCATCATCGTGGAGTCCCACTGCGACCCCGCCGCCGCCCTGTGCGACGGCAAGCAGGCCCTCCCGACCTCGGACCTGCCGGAACTGATGCACCGACTCCGCTTCGCCGCCGCCGCGGCGGGCCGCCGCCTGGAACCCCTGGCGGGCAACCACCCCACGGTCCTGGTCACCGACCCGGCCCCGACGACCCCCACCGCCAACCCGACCCGCTTCCGCGCCGAACGCGCCAGCTGACCGAACCCACCCCGGCCGGGTGGCGGAACCGATCTCGCGGTCCCGCCACCCGGCCGAGTTCGTGGGCGGGCCGCGGCACTAGATTCGGGAGAGGCAGAGGACGTGGGTGTCGGCCTTGTCGTCGACGGTCATGGCGACGTGGGTGCTCTCGGGTCGATCGAGGCAGTCGGTGGACGAGATGGTCTTGGCCAGGATGTCGACGACCCGGTAGGAGCCCGACCGACACCCGGGATCGAACAGCAGGGAAGCGCGGCCCTCCGGGGTTCGCAGACAGGCACCGGGTTCTACGTCACCGATGTCCTCGCCCACCACCGCGAAGACGATGGGGAGCTGGTGCCGGGTCGGCGTGCCCTCGAGGGCCTTGCGCCCGCCGCCCACGGCCACCGGGCGCGGCTCCGACTCGCGGTCCACGTACGCCAGGAAGTCGTGCACGAGGACGTAGGCGGTGGCGCAGGCCACCACCATCGCGGCGAACTTCGTGACCTGCTTCGGATCGACCTTGGCCCGCACCAGGCGCACCCGGACGTAGGGACCGTCCGGCTCGGTCCCGATCGGCAACAGCGCGCCGTCGTGCACACCCGCGGGCGCGTGCACCTTCACCGTCCGGTTCTCCCCGTGTACCACCGTGGTCACCGGAACGACCACCACCCCCGCGCCGCGCGGGACCTCGATCTCTCCCGTCACCCGCGGCGGCACCCCTGCTTCGTCAACCATGATCACTGCGACGCGAGGGTTGCGGGTTCGGTTACCGACACCACCTGAACGGCCGTACGGCCCCCGGGTCATCCCGGAGCGGACGGTTCCTCGCGGTCTTCCTTCACGTACGTGGGGTGCAGGTGCACCGGCGCCTTGGCCCGCTTCGCGCGGGCGCGCAGGTTCAGGAACTCCACGAAGATGGAGAACGCGATCGGGCCGTACACGTAGCCCTTGGGGATGTGCTGGTCGAAGCCCTCCGCGATGAGGCTGCCGCCGATCAGCAGCAGGAACGCCAGCGCCAGCATCTTGACCGTGGGGTGCCGGTTGACGAACTTGCTGATCGCGCGGGCCGACACCAGCATGATCACCATGGCCACGACCACCGCCGCGATCATGATGCCCAGCTCGTCGACCATGCCCACCGCGGTGATGACCGAGTCCAGCGAGAACACCACGTCCAGGATGAGGATCTGGACGATGACGCCCGCGAACGACACCGCCTTGCGGTTCGTGGTGTGCTCGGCGCCTTCCAGTTGCTCGTGGATCTCGTAGGTGGCCTTCCCCAGCAGGAACAGACCGCCCAGCACCAGGATCAGGTCGCGGCCGGAGATCTCCTGGCCGAACAGGGAGAACAGCGGCGCCGTCAGCCCGATCACCCAGGACAGCGACGCCAGCAGGAGCAGCCGGGTGATCAGCGCCAGCGACAGGCCGATGATCCGGGCCCGCTGCTGCTGCTCGACCGGCAGCCGACCCGCCAGGATCGAGATGAACACGATGTTGTCGATGCCGAGCACGATCTCCAGCACCAGCAGCGTGCCGAAGGCCACCCACAGCTCAGGGCTGAGCATCCAGTCCATGTGGCCTCCCGGTCGCCGAGGACATCCCAGGGACATGGTCACGCACGCCACGCCCACATCCTGGACATATCTGACATAACGACCGCGACACTACCCGACCGTGCGACCCCGCCGCCGGGTCAGCTCGCGTCCCGGATGGCCAGGGCGCGGTGCGGGCGGACCACGCGGGGACCGGGGACGGCGCGCAGCGGGGCGGCGGCGCGGCCCTCGCCGCGCATGGCCGCGAAGTACGCGCGCTCGGTCTCCTGGTTCGGCCGCACGCCCAACTCCTCGGCGAGCCTGCGGGTGCACATGTCGTGCCAGCGGCGCACCGCGGCCAGCTCGCCGAAGCGGCCGTGCGCGCTCATCACCATCTGGTAAGCCGACTCCCGGTACGGGTCCAGCTCGATGGTGCGCCTGCACCAGCGGACCAGCTGGTCGAAGTCGCCGACGCGGGCCGCCTCGGTGCTGAGCCGGTCCAGCGCCCGCAGCGCCAGCGACTTGCACCACTCGCGCTGCTCCACGATCCAGTCCGCGCTGTCGCCGGGCAGGAAGTCGCCCTGGTACACCTCCATCGCGGCCCGGTACGCCGCGACCGCGCGCGGGGTGTCGCCGACCTTGTCCGCCGCGCGACCCGCCTCGACCATGGCCTCGAACTCGTCGACGTCGACGGAGATGCCGTCGGCGTAGAGGGCGTAGCCGAAGTCCTGGTGCACGATCCGCACACCGCTGGTGTTGGTGCCGTCGGGGCTGGTCTGCAGGATCTGCCGCAGCGCGTGCATGGCGACCTTGAGCGAGCTGGAGTTCGGCGACCAGTCGCTGTGCGGCCACAGCACCTCGTGCAGCTTGTCCCGCAGCACCACCCGGTCGCGGTGCACGAGCAGGTACTGGAAGAGGCTGCGCGCCTTGCCCGCGCGCCATTTCCGGACCGGTCGGCCGTCCAGGCGCAGCGAGAAGGAGCCGAGGAGTGTCACGGAAACCCGGACGGCGGTGCTGGCGGTCATTGGTGTTCCTCCCCCAACAGGCGCTGCCGATGCGGTCGGCAGGTGCGTACAGTGCGAAGCTATCCCCAGGTCAGGGCGGTTCCAAGGCGGTTACGACCGGGGGTGGAGCAAGTGTGGTCCAAGGGGGTAGCGGCACTGTTACCTTGGTCGTAGCGCAGGATGTGCCGTGCGGTCGCTTCCGGCGGTCGCGAAACATCGGCCACTATTGGCCATGGTCATTTACCCTGGCGTGACGAACCTGTTCGGATTCGACTCTCCCAAGGCGAACACCGACGCCGCGACCGGCATAGCCGCCCGGGGGATTTCCACCACCCGGGCGATACGACTGGCCCTGCGCGAGGCGCGATGGACCGTTCAGCTTATGTACCTGCTCCGATTCGCCATCGGCGCGCGCTTAGCGGACCCGTCGGGTCTGCTCTTGTGGCACACCTCCGTCGGAATGCTGGCCTGGTTCGCGGTGTGCGTGGCCATCTACGCGCTGAACGGGATATCCGATGTGGACGGCGACCGGCGCAACGGCTCGCGCAGACCGATCGCGACCGGCGCGCTGCCCGTTCCCGCCGCGTGGCGGGCGGTCGCCTGCCTGTCCGTCGTCGGGGTGGCCGCCGCGGCGCTGGTGTCGGCGGCGCTGGTGCTGCTGACCGTGCTGATGCTCATGCTCGGCTGGGCCTACTCGTTCGGCCCCCGGCCGCTGAAGAACAGCGTGCCGGGGCTGGTGTTCAGCGGCACTGCGCTGGGCGCGCTGACCTACCTGGCGGGCGCGGTGGCGGTGCGCGGGCCGGTGCCCGGGGTGGACATGGTGGTGTTCGCGCTCGGACTGTCGCTGTGGATGGGTGTGGTGGGCACCGCGACCAAGGACCTCAAGGACGTCCGGGGGGACCGGCTCGCGGTGCGCCGCACGCTGCCCATCCTGCTCGGCCCCGAGCGCGCCACGACCCTGGCCCGGGTGCTCGCCGTCGGCTACGGCGCGGCGTTCCTCCTGGTGTCCACGGCGTTCGCCCCTGGGGTTGCCCTCCCGGCGCTCTGCGTGCTCGCGGGCGGCATTATGCTCGCCGCCGCGCCGTGGGTGCTCCAGCGGACGCGGAAGTCGCCGCGGCCGGATTGCGGTAAGGATGTCTACCGCGTTTATATGGTCACTCAGTACGTCGCCAACCTGGCATTGCTGGTGTGATATTCACCGATCGGCGCGGTGATCCGTAAACGGCATGGGGCGGTAGGGTGGAGGGCCATGACGCGGAACTCGGCCGAGGGTGGGGGCGAAACCGGGAACGGTCTCACCTCCGCCGTGCGAGCCCGGATTCTCGACACCTATCTCGACCGGTTGGCGGACCTGGGTAACCCGATCGCAGGCAACCCGGAGTGGCTGGGGCAGGCCATGCACCAGGCGGAGGCGGTGCTCACCGACCTGGCCCGCGCCGACCTCGGTGGCGTGCGCGGCTACGACCGCTCGCACCTGGCGCTGGACCCGCTCAGCGCGGAGATCGGCGGCGAGCGCGCGGTCGCGGGCATCCACCCCACGGAGTCGCTGCACGCGGCCACGGTGCTGTTCTCCACCGTCATCGACGAGATCGTGCCCGCCGGGACCGCGGACCCGCGCGCGGTGATCGCGCTGAGCGAGGCGCTGCACGCCGCGATCATGCGGCGGGTGGGGGTGGCGACCATCTCCTACGCCGGGTTCCTGTTGAAGAAGGTGCACAACTCGCACCTGGAGGAGCGCCACCGCATGGCCCGCGAACTGCACGACCGGGCCGCGCACGCGGTCGGCGTGGGGCTGCAGAACCTGGAGCTGCACGACATCTACATCAACGACCAACCGGAGCGGTCGGCCGCCAAGCTGGAGGTCGCCAAGGGCGCGCTGCGCGAGGCGCTCAAGACGGTCCGGGCGCTGTCGGCCGAGCTGGGCAGCGCGGTGGGCGCGGACGGGCTGGTCGCGGCGCTGGGCAGGTACCTGAAGGTGAGCGTGCCGCCGGACATCGACGTCCGCTTCACGTGCAGCGGCGACGACCAGACCGTGCCCGACACCTACCGCGAGGAGGTCTACCTGGTGCTGCGCGAAGCGGTGCGCAACGCGTTGCTGCACGGCGACCCGGGCAGGCTCGACGTGTGCGTCGACGTCGAGGCCCGCGGCCTGCACGGCGTGGTGCGCGACGACGGCGACGGGTTCGACGTGGCGCGGGTGCGGCAGGAGGACCGGGGCGTGGGCCTGACCTCGATGCGCGAGCGGGTCGCCCTGCTGGGCGGCACACTGACGATCACCAGCGCGGCGGGTCGCGGCACGACCGTCGACATCCGCGTGCAACTGCCGGAGGTGGTCCGGTGAGCGGGCCGGGTTCCCAGGACGAGGTCGCGATCGTGGTCGTCGACGACCACACCCTGTTCCGCGAGGGCCTGCGCGAGATGCTGCTGACCGACCCCCACTTCCGCGTGGTCGGCGAGGGCGCGTCGGGCACCGACGCGGTCGCCTTGGCCGAGCGGTTGCAGCCGGACGTGGTGTTGCTGGACGTCGAGATGCCCGGCCCGGGCGCGCGGGTCACGATCAGCAGGCTCCGGTTCGCGGCGCCGTTCACCAGGATCGTCATCCTGACCATGCACGACGACCCGGTGCTGGTGCACGACCTGCTGGAGTCGGGGGCGTCGGCGTACATGGTGAAGACGGTCGCGAAGGACGAGCTGATCGCCGCCGTCCGCTCGGTCACGAGGGGTGACGGCAACGTCGTGGTCTCGGTCTCCCGCACCACCATCGAACGCCTGGACCGCCAACAACCGGCGGGCAAGGTCGTCTCCGAACGAGAACTCGAAGTCCTCAAACTCCTGGCGAAGGCCAAGAGCAACGCCCAGATCGCGTCCGAGCTGTTCATCACCCCGGGCACGGTGAAGCGCCACCTGACCAACATCTACGCCAAACTGGGCGCGGTGTCCAGAATGGACGCCGTCCGCAAGGCCACCGCCGCCCGACTGATCAAGGGCGTAGAGGACTGAGCGGTACGCAAGGGACGATCACACGACCCGGTGACCCGCCTCGGCGAGGAGGACGGACAACGACCCGGTCCCACACCCGAGGTCCGCGACGGCCGAACCCGTGGGGATCAGCGGCAGCAGCAACTCCGCCCACGCCGCCCGCACGACGGGATCCCGGAGCCCGTGGTCGGCCTCGTCGTCGAAGGTCGCGGCGTGCTGGTCCCAGAAGGCGCGTGTCTGCTCCGGCATTCCCGGATTCTGCCCTCGCCCGATGCGCGCGGTTTCGGCCGATCGGGTGGCTCCGGTAACGAGCGCCGAGGCGGGCGCGTCTGAAGGGGCATGGGGGATAGGGGAGTGCCGCGGGTGGTGGGGGACGTCGCCGTCCCGCGTGGGGCGGGGGTTGTGGTCGTGCCGGTGGCCGCGGTTGTCCACGGGCGGAGTCCGACGGTGAAGGTGTCCGTGCAGGCGGGGACGGAAGACGGCGCCTTGCTGCCCGCCTCAACCCCGCCTGCCGACCGGGCTCCTACCGGGCCGTCGCCGAGTTCGCCAGGACCCGGGAACCGAGGGTCTGCCTCGACCACCCCGGCCAACCCCCCGCCTTCGTCGCCTACACCCCTTCCCCGACCCACTCCCACGTCCTCTGCCTCACACCCAACGCCCCCTAGCCGCAATGCCGGTCGGTTAGGTGGTTTCGGCTGGTCGGCGGCGGTGTCGGGTCTTGCTGGGCGGGGTGAGGGTGATGTTCGAGTGAGGTGGTCGGCTGTTTCGGAGTTGTTGTCGGTGTCGTGCGCGTTTGACCGGGAAGTTGCTCATTTTCCGTTTGATCACCCGCGGGTAGCTCCGGTG
>NZ_PTIX01000030.1 GCF_002934265.1 Actinokineospora auranticolor | reverse complement strand
TCCCGTAACGACATCGTCGGCCTGAACGCCTCGCGGGTTCTCGACGGACGAGAGCCCAGCACCTGGCTCGGCGACAAGGGCTACATCGGCAGCGGTATCCTCACCCCGATCAGAAAACCCAGAAACCGAGAACAACCCGACTGGGAAGTAGAGTTCAACCGACACCACAACTCCATCCGAGTCGTGGTCGAACATGCCATCGCCCAACTCGAAACATGGCGTGTTCTTCACACCGACTACCGGCGTCCCATCGACACTTTCACCGCACCATATCGGCCGTTATCGCCCTCTACTTCTACGCCGCTGAATAAGCCTCATAGGCTTGAAAATAGGGGTTCCCCTATTGCGGGGGACCCCTCGCGGGCGTTGGGGTGGCGCTCCTGCTCCCGATGTGGTCCCGGTGCGAAGGTCCCGCGACCCGACTCCCTCCGACCCTGGGTTCGATCAGCGGTGCGGGCGGACCGTTGGGGTGTCACCGCGAGGTGGCGGCGCAGGGAAGGGGACATGCCATGTCGGTGTCGTCAACGCCGGTCCGGTCCGATGAGGACATCCGCGTCGAGATCGAGGAGCGCGTGCTGCCCGCGATCGACGACGTCGACACCGCGTTGGTGCGGGTGTGCGTCGAGTGCGGCGTGGTGCTCGTGGTCGGCCGGGTGGACTGGGACAGCCAGGCGCCGATCGTGGCGGCGCGGCTCGGTGAGGTCGACGGGGTCGTCGAGGTGCGCAACCGCTTGCGTTGCACGTGGGACGACGTCAGCCGGTACCCGTGGCACCCGCACCTGCCCAAGTGGACACACCACCGCAGGCACCCGAAGTGGAACCGTCGGTGACCTGCCTCGGCCGGGACCGGGTGGGCACCGGTGGGTCAGTGGGGTTCGTCCGAGCGGGGGCCGATCGGGCCCGGTGCGGGCACCACGGTGCGGGTCCCCGCCAGCGTCTGCCAGCCGGAGGAGAACACCGGGCGGGTAGTCGGGTCCGTGCGCGGGTCCGGCACGGCTTCCGACGGCACCGGCGTGTGGTGGAAGTCCGCCTGCACCCGCTCCCGCGTGACGTCGACCAGGGTGAAGCCGTGGCTGACGCCGTTGAGGTAGCGGATCCACGGGTTGGCCGCCGAGATCCCGCCGACCGCCCCCGCCGTCGCGCCCAGGAGGGTGGCGACGGGGGTGCCGGTCGGCAGGGTGCCCTTGATCAGCTCGTAGAAACCGTCGCTGGTCACGGAGGGGCAGACGAACTCCACGCCCGCCGACGCGTAGCCGGGGGCGCGGGGGCCCGCCGGGATGTCGTTGGCCCAGGACGAGTGGATGTCGCCGGTCAGGAACACCGCGTCGCCCGCGCTGGTGGGTTGGGCCGCCAGGTGTGCGATGAGCGCGGACTGGTCGGCGCCGTAGCCGTCCCACTGATCGGAGTTGACGATCACCGGCCGGTCCGGGAAACCGACTACGGCGCCTGGGAAGCGGATCGGCGTGAACACGGTCTGGTTGCCCACCAGGTGCCACCGCCGCGGTTGGGTGGTGGTTTCCTTGAGCCAGGCGAGTTGTTCCGGCTCCACCATGTGGCGGGACGGGTCGGCCAGGGCGGCGTCGACCTCCGGGGTCCCAACCGGCACGAAACCGCCGCCCGGGGTGCTGTACGGGGGCAGGAACACCTGCGCGCTGCGGTTCTGCCGGGTTTCCAGCACCGACAGGTCCGCCAGGTCGCCGAACCGGAAGCGGCGGAAGAAGCGCGTGCCCCGGTGCGGTGCGGCCTGGTCCGGCAGCCGGAACGGCATCCACTCCAGGTACGCCTGGTACGCCGCCTGCCGCCGCCGCGCGAAGTCGCCCGCCGGGTCGGTGTTGCCCGCGCCGGTCGACCAGGTGTTGTCGGCGACCTCGTGGTCGTCGAAGATCGTGATCCACGGGTGCCGCCGGTGCGCGAGCCGCAGGTGCGGGTCGGCCTTGTGCAGGGCGTGCCGCAGCCGGTAGCCGGTGAGGTCGAAGGCCTCGTCGTCGCCGTCGCCCTCGTAGATGTAGTCGCCGACGTGCAGCACGAAATCCAGGTCGTCGCGCTCGCCGACGGCCCGGTACGGGGTGAACAGCCCGGCCGGGTAGTTGCTGCACGACAGCAGCGCGAACCGCAGCGCGTGGGTCCGCTCGGCCTCGTCCGGCGCGGTTCGGGTCAGGCCGACGTCACTCGTCTGCCCGGCGGTGTGGAATCGGTAGTGGTAGCGGGTGTACGGGCGCAGGCCGCGCACGTCCACCTTCACGGTGTGGTCGCTCTCGGCACTGGTCCAGACCGTGCCCGCGCGCACCACGTGCCGGAAGGCCGGGTCGCGCGCGACCTCCCAGCGCACGCGCAGCGGGTGGCCCAGGCCGCTGCCCGGTGCCGCGACCGGTTCGCCGCGGCGGGTGGGCGGTGGTGTCGCCCTGGTCCAGATGACGACGGCGTCCGAGGTCGGGTCGCCGCTGGCGACCCCGTACCCGAACACCCCGTCCGCGGCGGGCGCGGCGGCCGCCGTCCCGTCGAAGAGCCGCATACCGACCCCCACGACCGCCGCGGTGAGCGCGGCCCCCTTCAACACCAGACGTCGGTCCGGCTGCCCCAGTTCCATGCCGCACAGCCTGGCACCGGCTCCCGGTGATGATCAATGCCCGGGAAACCGGGAACGGAAAGTGGGCCATCCGGACAACCCGCGACCCGCCGGGTTCCGTCCAGTAGGCATGCGCAGTCGACACCTGACCCCAGCCCTGTTCGCGCTGCTCGTCATCGCCGGGTGCGGTGCCGAGGGCGCCAACACCCCCGCTGAACAGCCGAAACCCGTGGACGGGCCGCGCCCCCAGGGGGCCTACGCGGCCGAGAGCGCCAAGGCGGACAACGCGCCGCGCCCGTTGGTCGCGGGCACGGCACTGACGCTGCGCTTCGCGGACGGCAGGCTCACCGCGAACGCGGGCTGCAACACCATCGGCGGCGCGGTCGACCTCTCCGGTGGCACGTTGCAGGCCAGCGACCTCAGCGCCACCGAGATGGCCTGCGACGTGCCGCGACACGAGCAGGACCAGTGGCTGTCCGGCCTGCTCGGCGCCAAACCGGTGTGGAAGCTCGAGGGCGACCGACTGACGCTCACCTCGGCTGACGCGGAAGTCGTGCTCACCTCGGTGAAACCGGCGACGCTCGAAGGTCACAAGTGGACGGTGGACACCCTGGTCGCCGGGGAGAGCGTTTCGTCCACTCCGGACGTTACCCAGGCCTCGCTGACGTTCGACGGCGGCAAGGTCGCGATCGAGACGGGCTGCAACAGCGGTTCCGCCGCGTACACGGTCAACGGCAACGTGCTGAAGTTCGAACCGCCGCTGCTGACCAAGATGGCGTGCGCGGAAGGGCCTTCGGCGGTGGAGAGCGCGGTCGTGGCGGCGTTGACGGACAAGACCGAGTTCACCATCGACGAGTCCACGCTGTCGCTCACCAGCGGCGGCGAGGGCCTGCACCTGAAGCTGGCCGGTAGCTGAAACCCGTGCCGCGGCGCGGGATCCACCCGCGCCGCGGGGCGCGCTACTGGATCGGGATGAGCAGCCCGTGCTCGGATTCCGGGCGGGGGCCGAAGATCCGCCGCTGGTCGGCGGCGATGGGGAGGTCGTTGATGCTGGCCTCGCGGCGGCGCATCAGGCCGTCCGGCGCGAACTCCCAGAGTTCGTTGCCGTAGGAGCGCCACCAGCGGCCGGACGGGTCGCGGCACTCGTACTGGAAGCGCACCCCGATCCGGTTCTCCCGGAACCCCCACATCTCCTTGCGCAGCGCGTAGTCCAGCTCGCGGTCCCACTTGTCCCGCAGGAACCAGGTGATCTCACCCCGCCCGGTGACGAACCGGTCCCGGTTGCGCCACACCGCGCCGCGCGTATAGGCCGCCGCGACCCGCTCCGGGTCGCGGGTGTTCCACAGGTCCTCGGCGGCCTGCACCTTCCGTCGGGCGGTCTCCTCGGTGAACACGCGCTGCCCCTCACTGGTAGAGAACGGTCGTTCTCCGGCTAGGGTAGAGAACGACCGTTCTCGCTGGCAAGGGGGAGCCCCCGGTGGATGAAGCCGCTACCCGCGTACTCGACGCGGCCGAGTGCCTGTTCTACGAGCGCGGCATCCACGCGGTGGGGATGGACGAGCTGCGGTCGGCGTCGGGGGTGTCGCTGAAGCGGCTGTACCAGTGCTTCCCGGCGAAGGAGCAGGTGGTCGTGGCCTACCTGCGGCGGCGGCATTCGCGGTGGTTGGGGGAGATGCGGGCGTTCGTGGAGGGGCATGAGCCGGGGTCGAGGGTCGCGGCGGTGTTCGATTGGCTGGACGGGTGGTTCCGGGAGCCGGGGTTCCGGGGGTGCGCGTTCGTCAACTCGGCGGGGGAGATGGGGGCGGGGTCGCCGGTGGTGTTGGCGGTGGCTCGTGAGCACAAGGTGGCGGTGCGGGGGTTTTTCGGTGAGTTGACCGGCGACGAGACTTTGGCTACCCAGTTGAGTTTGCTTGCTGAAGGCGCCATCACACTGGCAGCCGTTGGGGGTGATCCATCGGCTGCTTGTCAGGCAAAGGATGCGGCGGCGGTTCTGGTGGATCAGATGCTCTCCTCCTCAAGGTTCAGATCGAAATCTGGCCACCGGTAAGCGCGCCACAACGCCCTGAACTCGTTGATGGTGACCGGGCTGTCCGGTTTTGTGCCACGCTGTAGCTCCACCTCGGCCAGTAGGTCACGGACTTGGTCGTCGTCCGCGTCACGCAGGAGTAGGGCGACGCCATCGGCCATGAACCACTTCGGATCCGATAGGCCAGGGACCTCGGCCAGGAGCCTCGGGTGGGTCACGACGGAGGTGGCGAGGGCGAAACCACATGGTCTCTGGACATGGGTGTGTCTGAGGAGGAACTCCACCAAGCTCTGCGCTTGCCTCGGATGCATGTCCTCTTTTCGGAGCTTGAGCAACATCTCGATGCGCATGAGTGCTTGCCTAAGATCATCCAGTGCGACATGAGTGGTGTCGTTGAAGAGAATGGTGTCTACCGCGTCTGCGCTCTTCGCTATGCCTGCCGCCAACCACGGCAGGGTTAGATCCAACCATTCGTCGTTCTCGTTGAACCAGTAGGTACCCAGGGCCAAGGCCGCTCCGTATCGATAGACCTGTTCCGTGTCGTGGTCGGCTTGCAAACGCGCTAGGTGGGCGCCCGGAGGTCGACTGGTGATAGGGGAATCGCGAAGTTCGATGATGGTGCCCTTGCGCTGTAGCAAGAAGATGGTGGCGAGCCACTGGTCGTGGGAGAGCCCCGCCTGCCACAGGGTCAACACCGCGTCCCATTGATCGAGGCCTGACCGATGACGGTGGATGTCGCCGATCGTGTGCCGCTGGTTCGGGCTCAAGGCCAAGCGCAGCAGGAGCAGGTTGGCGGAGTAGGCCGCGTGGCGGGCTATCTGGTCCGTGTTGTCGGAGAGGTAGTCGCGGTGGCGCTCGGGTTGGGTGCGGTCGCGGTGGGTTTCGAGGAGTGTGTCCAGCACTGTCAGCATCTGCTCGACCTCTGATGGCGGGAGTTCCGCGCCCAGCTCGGTCACGAAGGTGAGCACCGGTCGTTGTTGCGCCATGGACTGGTGGGACAGGTAGGCGAAGAGCAGGTCGTCGTCCGGTGTTCGCATGTCCCAGTGGCGCGAACTGTGCGCGGCGCGCGCGACCTCGCGGAGTTCGTCCACCACATGACTGGCGACCAGGTACTCGCCGAAGGTGGCGTGCAGGAACTCGTAGTGCTGGTCGGTGTCCGCCGAGACCCGGCCCTCGGCGGTGTAGACGAAGAAGAACTCGCCGAGTGTCCGGTCGCCCTCGTCGGTGTGGGCGCGGTTGCCGGTGAGCACGCGCAGATCTTGTTCCAGTTGCTGCGCGCTGATGTCCTGCCTGCCTCGGTTGAGCATTCCCAACGCGGCTACCGATAGTCGGGTGAGGTGCTTGCGGACCGCTGTCTTGATCTCGTCGGGTGGCCGCGTGGTGGGGGACTTCTCCGCCTCGCGTTCGGCGAAGTGCTCTACCAGGCGGCGGTACAGCTCGGCGGTGCTGAGGCGTTCGTCGAGCATGGTGGTTTCGGGGTTGGCGATGTAGAGGGCCATCATCATGAGCAGCAACGGTTGTGCCGTGAGTTTCCGCTGTCCCAGCGCGGTCTCCAGCGGGAACTCCCGGACGGTGCCCGCTGCGATGCCGGATGTGTTCGCGCGGTGCCAAGTGGTGAGCCAGGCTTCGATCCGGAGGTCGTCGAAGTCGTCCAGCTTGATCATCGTGGTGCCCTCGGCGATGGACACCCGGTCACAGGCCAGGGTTCGGGTGGTGACCACGACGGCGACGGGATGACCCTGGTCGGCTTCGCGGCGTTGGAACTCGGCCACTTCGTCGAGGTAGCCGTACAGGCGGGTGTGGGTCTGCTGCAACAACTCGTCGAGGCCGTCGAGGATGACGACCCGCACGGTGTCCGCGCTCTGGTCCACCAGGTCCGACCAGGGCACGCGCCCACCGGTGTCACGGTCCAGGGCCAGTTGGATCTGGGTTCGCACCGGGCTGTGCCCGTCGACGTGCCGCAGCGGCACCCGGACAACGGTGTAGCCCGGCGCGGGCAGTCGGGCGGCCAAGACCTTGGTCAGCAGGCTCTTACCCGCCCCGGGGTGACCGAGGATCAGGAGCGGGCGGGTGATCGCCTCCGTAGAGGCCAGGTGGGCGGCCAAGCGGACGTGCAGGTCGTCGTGTGAGGTCCGCTTGGCCCACCAGGTGTCGTCGGCGGGGCGGGAGCGGTCGTGCGCGACCGCGAACCGGTAGCTGGGGGTGAGGAACGCCTGCTCGATCGTCGGGAAGGTCAGGTGCCTGCCATACCGGGTACCCGTCGATCTGGGCAGGATCGGGTCGCTGAGGACCGAGCGGTTCGCCCTGGCCACACGGTCGCGCAGGTCGGCGGAGGGGTGCCCGGCGAGATCGATGAGCGTTGCCAGCGCGCGCTCCAGGCGGGACATGGCGGCGTCCGGGCCCGAGAGGAGGTCCTCGCGAAGGGCGCGCACCTCGTCGCGGGTCGCTGTGTGCTCAACAACGGCGGCCCAGACTCCGAACTCGGGGATCTCGGCCGCCAGCGCCAGGTAGTGCGATTGGTACCGCTCGAGCGCTCGGGTGCCGATGTCTCCGCTGGGCATCTTCGGACCGAGCAGGTGGCCGAACGACCTCAGCACGGTGGTGTGCAGGCTCTCCAGCCAGACCTGAACCAGCTTGAGGTTCTCGGTGAAACCGCGCTTCGCGCCCGGCTTCGGGACGTCTGCCGCATATAGGTCCCGGGCCACTCCTCTGGCGACGTTCGCCTTGTCGGCTTCGGACAACTCCAGCAGGTCGTAGTCGTCACCCAAGGCTTCTCGCAACGCCTCGAAGTAGGACGAGACCACGAGCACGGTGTGGGCGGCGGTCATCTGCTCGACCCGCTCCGTGAAGGGGATCTTCCGGCGCTTGCCGGGGAGCGCGTCGAGGGCCTGGGACACCAGGCGGATCGCCTCGTTCTTCTGGTCGACCCAGCCCCAGAGAGCGGCGAAGACGACCGGGGCCGTCACCGGGTTGGCCAGCAGCGCGACGACTCCCGAGCCCAGGATGACCCCGCCCAACAGGGCGTCGACGCGCTTGAGCCACTTCTGGTCGTGCTTGCCGAGTATGCGGAGGGCGCCCTCGTAGGTCAGGGCGTTGTCCGAAGCCATGTGCCCCTTGTACCGGAGGGCGCCCGGTCGCGGGGCGGATGTCCCTGGACTGTCCAGGAATGTCCTGGGCGGATCCTTGGTTGGGGACCACGGGTGCCGATGGTGGAGTCGGGTGTGTCCGCTGATGGGGGTGTGGTGACCGGTCGCGTGGGTGTTGCCGAGCGGGGTGCCGTGGCGCGTGCCGGGGAGATCTCGTCGTTCTGGCTGCCGGTGCTCACGGCGCCCGTGGCGATGGGGTCGAACGCGCCTGGGCTGGTGCTCAAGGCGATGTCCGGGGACCTGGGGGTGGGGATTCCCGAGGTCACCTGGGTGGTGACCACGTTCGGGCTCGGGATGGCCGTCGGTACGCCCCTGGCGGGGCACCTCATCCGTCGTCGGGGGACGGCGACCACGTTGGTCGTCGGGACCGTGTTGACGCTGCTCGGAGCGCTGATCGTCGGGTTCGGGCCGTCGCTGCCCGTGCTGGTGGCCGGGCGGCTCGTGCAGGCGCTTGGTGGGGTCGCGCTGATGGTGTTGGCCATCAACGCCGCGCACACGCCCGGGCGGGCCGGACTGGTGTCGGTGAGTGCCGGGGTCGGTGGTGCGATCGGGCCGGTCGCCGGGCTCTTGGTGGCCGAGGCGACGACCTGGCACCTCTCGTTGGCCCTGTCCGCGCTGAACCTCGTCGCCGTGCCCGCCCTGGCCCGGCAGCTGCCTGCGCGGCCCGACAACGCGGCCCGTGGGCGGTTCGACTACGTCGGGGCCGTGCTGTTCACCGTGGCCGTGTCCGCGCTGGTGTTGGCCACGCACTTCTCCGTAGCGCTGGTCGCCGTGGTGGCCACGGCGGTGCCGCTGGTGTTCTGGGTGCGGCGGCGGCCCGCGGGGTTCCTGCCGCTGGAGATCGTCCGCAACCGCGTCTACGTGGGATCGTCGTTGGCGATCCTGGTGTTGGCGGTGGCCTACTTCTTCCTGCTCTACCACGTGCCCGCCCTGCTGCGCACCGTCGCGGGCTGGGGCGACACCCACATCGGACTCACCCAGCTGGTCGTCATCCTGACGGGCTCGCTCTCCGCCCTGCTGATCACCGCCAACTACGACCGCATCGGCCGCGCGCGGGTCATCACCGGGATCGCCCTGCTCGCCGCGGTCGCCCAAGCCGTGGCCCTGCTCGGGGGCGTCAGCCCGCTGCTGCCCGCCCTGGCCCTCGGCATCGCCGTGCTCACCGCCGTGGCCGGGCAGGCGACGCTCATGGTCACCGGCATCGGTGCCGTCGCGCCGGAACACCGGCCGGTGGCCGTCGGGTTGTTCACCCTCTGCTTCCAGCTCGGTGGCGCGTTCGGCCCGATGTTCGCGGCCCTGCTGACCTGACCCGGGGTCAGCCCAAGCCGTTGACCCGTTCGACCACGACCTCCCGGGCGCCCAGCGGCGCGCGCAGCGGGATCACCGCGTACCGGGTCACGTGGCCGCCGAGGAAGCCGCACCCGCCGTCGTCGTCCCGCTCCTGCGCGGCCACCGCCACCACCTGGACCTCGATCTCGGAATCGCCCTCGCCGACCAGTCGGGCCTCCTCGGTCGAGCACGGGTTCACCCGCACCGGGACCAGCAGCCGCAGGCCGTCCACGTGGGTGGCGCCCGCCGACTTGTCCTGCTCGTCGAGCTGGGCCGCGGGCACCGCGGGGACGGCGTTCGGGAGCGGCGCCACCTCCGCCACCGGGCCCCGGGCGGGCGGATCCGGCTCCGTCGCCAACTGCCACACCGACCCGCCGACCACCGCGGTCAGGGCCACGCCCGCCCAGAACAGGTACCCCGGATTCCGCATCCCCGCCCCCCGTCGCAGGGGGCGAATCTAGCCGGGGCGCCGAGGGGGGCCCGGGTGCGGGTCCCCTCGGCGGTCACTTCTGGATCGGGATCGGGCTCATCACCGACTGCAGCAGCAACGCCTCGGCCAGGGTCATGTGCTCCAGCTCCGACTGGCTGACGCTCTCGTCCGCGCCGTGGATGTTCGCCCGCGGCTCCTCACAGCCCCACAGCACGACGTCGGACTTCGGGTTGGCCTGGCGGAACGCGTTGACCAGGGGGATCGAGCCGCCCTGGCCCGCCTTCGCGACCATCGCCGCGCCGTAGGCCTCGCGCAGCGCGTTCTCGATCTCGACCTGGTGCTCGCCCTCGCCGGAGACGAAACCCGCACCTTCACCCACCTGGGTGATGGTCGGTTTCAGGCCCCACGGCGCCGCCGCGGCCAGGTGCGCGCGCAGTGCCTCGTACGCCTCCTCCGGGTTCTGGTTCGGCGCCAGCCGCATGCTGACCCGGGCCTTGGCCTTCGGGCACAGCACGTTCGACGCGCCGCTGACCAGGGGCAGGCCGCTGAGGCCGACCACGTTGACCGACGGCTTGCCGTAGAGCAGCTTCTCGATCGTGCCCGAGCCGATCAGGCTGGTCGACGGCAGCACCCCAGCCTGCGACCGGTACGCGGCCTCCGACACCGTCGGCCACGGGTGGTCGAAGGTGTTGAGCCCCTCGACCGCGACGTCGCCGGTCTTGCGGTCCTGCAGCGCGGCCAGCATCTGCACGAGCGCCATGAACGCGTCCGGCACCGGGCCGCCGTACATGCCGCTGTGCACCTTCGCCGCCAGTGTCTCCACCACCACGTCGGCCATGACGATGCCGCGCAGCGTCTGGGTCAGCGTCGGCGCGCCCACCCGCACGTTGCCGGTGTCGGCCACGATGATGATGTCGGCGTGGAACCGGGGGTCGTCCGGGTGGGCCGCGAGGTAGCTCTCCAGCACGCTGCCGCCGGTCTCCTCCTCGCCCTCGAACACCAGCTTGATGTTGATCGGCAGCTGGCCCAGGTTGCCGCGCAGCGCCTTGATCGCGCCCAGGTGCATGACGATGCCGGACTTGTCGTCGGCGGCGCCGCGGCCGTAGAGGCGCGGGTCGTGGTTCTCGTCGACGAACTCGGCGGGCACGAAGGGTTTGGTCTTCGTCCACTTGGACTCGTCGGCGGGCTGCACGTCGTAGTGGGCGTAGAGCAGCACGGTGGTCAGCCCGCCGTGGGCGACCTGGTCGGCGAGGACGAGCGGCGCGGAGGTCTTGTCGGCGTGCGTGATGGTCTCCACGTGCGCGGAGGTGATGCCCGCGTCCTGGAACATGCCGGCGATGGTCTCGGCCGTCACCGCCAGCGGCGGGTCGGGGGTCGCGTTGACCGACCGGTGCCGGACCAGGTCGCCCAGCGTCTGCCACAGCTCCGGCACGAGTTCGTGCACCCGTGCGCGGAGCCGCTGCTCCGGCAGGACCATCATCGGTGCGTCCGGGAACATGCCCGCTCCTATCCGTGTGGTTCTCAGGCTCCCCTGACTGTGTTGTGCGGGCCACCGCCCGTTCCGCCAGCCCAGCAGACGAGCGCCCCGCGCGGTACTCGAGTGACCTGATCAGGCGATGTCACCGGCATGGCACCGCTCACCCGAATGAGTGGCCGGAAATGTTCAGATGACCTTTCCCCGCGTCGATGTGCAGGCCGTTGAAGTAGCAGAACCGCGGCGGACCAGGGCACATGGCCCTTGACGACCCCCGTGGCGGAACACGACGAAGGGCGCGAAGGCTATGACCGAGTCCACCACCGTTGACCCCGCGGCTGCGGGCCGACGTGGGCCGCGAGGGGTGTTCGCCAACCGCTCGCTCACCAGCAAGATCCTGTCCGTAGTCGTGTTCTCCAGTCTGATCACGATCACGGTCGGCACCGTCGGTGTGATCGCCCTGAACTCCGCGGCCGAGGCGACCAAGCGCATCGACAACAACGTGGCGGCCCTCAACGACCTCAACTCGCTGAACTCCGCGGGTTCGGGTGGCACGCTGAACATGCTGCTGGCCACCGCCGTGGGCAACCCGCAGAAGGCGGGCGAGCTGCTGGCCGAGGCGAACAAGAAGATCGACATCTCGTTCGCGGCCTACAACAGCTACCAGTCGCGCGGCACCTTCGACCAGAAGCTGATCGACGAGTGGAACGCCGCGTCCGCGGTGTTCGGCAAGGTCCTCGGCGACAAGGTCATCCCGGCCGCGATGAGCGGTGACGCCGCCGCCGGTGTCCAGGCGTTCCTCACCGAGGGCAAGCCCGCCCTCGACAAGTTCAACGAGGTCTCCGGCCGGATGCTCGACGCCGAGCGCGCCCGCACCATCGCCGAGATCGAGAAGGTCACCGCCGAGCGCGACTCGAGCGTCACCCTGGCGATCATCGTGATGGCCATCGGCCTGGTCGCCTCCATCGCCGTGGGTCTGCTGATCACCCGCTCGATCACCAAGCCGATGCGCGGCCTGTCCGCCGCCCTGGAGGGCGTCGCCGACGGCGACCTCACCCGGACCGTCGAGGTCGGCTCCAAGGACGAGGTCGGCCGCATGGCCGCCGCGCTCAACAAGGCCACCGACAGCATGCGCGAGATCGTCGGCACCATCTCCCGCGGTGTCGGCTCGCTGAAGGCCTCCACCCAGCAGATGTCGGACATGTCGGCGCAGGTCACCACCTCCGCCGAGGAGACCAGCGCGCAGGCCGGTGTCGTCACCGCCGCCGCCGACCAGGTCGCCAACAACGTCCAGACGGTCGCCACCGGTGCCGACGAGATGTCGGCGTCGATCAAGGAGATCGCGCAGTCGGCGAACGAGGCCGCCGGTGTCGCCGGTCAGGCCGTGTCCGTGGCCGCCGCCACCAACTCGACCGTCGCCAAGCTGGGCGAGTCGTCGATGGAGATCGGCAACGTGGTCAAGGTGATCACCTCGATCGCGGAGCAGACCAACCTGCTGGCGCTCAACGCCACCATCGAGGCCGCTCGGGCCGGTGACGCGGGCAAGGGCTTCGCGGTCGTCGCCAACGAGGTCAAGGACCTCGCCCAGGAGACCGCCAAGGCGACCGAGGACATCTCGCGCCGCGTGGAGATGATCCAGGCCGACACCGCGAACGCGGTGAACGCGATCGACGAGATCTCCGAGATCATCGGTCGGATCAACGACTTCCAGCTGACCATCGCCTCTGCGGTGGAGGAGCAGACCGCCACGACCACCGAGATGAACCGCAACGTCGGCGAGGCGTCCGCGGGTGTGTCGGAGATCGCCGCCAACATCGGTGGCGTGGCCGCCAGCGCGGGCAACACCACCGGCACGGTCACCCAGACCGCCACGGTGCTGGAGGGCCTGACCAGCCTGTCGAGCGAGCTGCAGGACCAGGTCAACCGCTTCAAGCTCTGATCAACCACCACAACGGCCGCGGCCGGACCCACCTCGGGTCCGGCCGCGGCCCTTTGGCGTGCGCGGGGGATCAGGCGGTCCGCGTCGCGGTCGCGATCCCCGAACACCAAGGCGCCGATAGCGGTCGCTGCGGTGACTATCGTGCCGACCGGGCGACACCGGGGGTCACATGGCGGCGTGGTGCGCTGATCGTGCGCACAAGATCGCATCTTCCGGGCGCCGGCATGCCGAGATGGCGTCAGGCGGCGCGGCGGAGAGTGCCGGGGGAGATGCCGAAGGTGCGCTTGAAGGCGCGGCAGAAGGCGGCTTCCGAGCGGTACCCGAAGCGGTGCGCGACGGCCGACAGGGAGTCCGTGGACTCCCTGAGGTGGGTGTGGGCCAGGTGCATCCGCCAGTTCGCCAGGTAGCGCATGGCGGGTTCGCCGACCATTTCGGTGAAGCGGGCCGAGAACGCCGAGCGGGACATCCCCACCTCGCGCGCCAGGCCGACGACCGTCCACTCGCGCGCCGGGGAGCGGTGCATGGCGACCAGGGCGCGGCCCACCTGTTCGTCGCGCAGCGCCGCGAGCCAGCCCTGGCGGGCCTCCGGCGCCGAGTCCAGCCACGCGCGGATGGCCTGGACGACCAGGACGTCCGCGAGCCGCGTGATGACGGTTTCGCCGCCCGGGCGCAGGGCCGGGGCCTCGCGGGCGATCAGCCGCAGGGTGCTGTGCAGCCAGTCCGCGGTGTCGTCGTCCCAGGTGTCGATGCGCAGGACCGGGGGGAGTTGGGCGGCCAGGCGGCGGCCGACCACCTGGTCGAGGGTGAAGACCCCGTACGTCAGGTGCGTGCGCGGGCCGTCGCCGCCGTGGCGCAGGGACTCGTAGCGCTCGCTGTGGCGGTCGAAGGGGATGTCGAACAGCGGCGTGGTGCGCGCGGTGGGATCGCTGCGCAGCACGTGCGGGACGCCGTGCGGGATCAGGGTGAGGCTGCCCTGCCGCAGGTGGATCGGCGCCTCGCCGGGCACCTCCAGCCAGCACTCGCCGGACGTGACCACCTGCAGCGTCATCATGTCCTTCAACTCCGGCACCGCCACGCCCCACGGCGCACCGAGGTCCGATTGGCAGTACAGGGCACCGGTGATGCGCATCAGGTGCAGCGCCTCCCCGAGCGGGGCAGGTGGGGGCAGCTCTCTGGTCACCCGCTGAGCCTGCCCGCCCGCCTACCGCGTGTCCAACCACTTCGGACGATCGGCACACGATCCCGGACGGGAGGGCTGTCCCCTGCTGAGAGTCCGCTCAGCCTGGACGATCGGTGAGCCGATAGCGGACTTGAGGTCATTGTCCGTCCCCGGACCGCCACCGAGAGTGGGTGTTGTCAAGCAACGCTCCACGGGGAGAACACACATGGGGATCCACGTCATCGGCGCCACCGGCAAGACCGGCCGACGCGTCGTCGAACGACTCACCGCCGCCGGGCACGACGCCACCGGCCTGTCGCGGCCCGCCTTCGACTGGCAGGAGCCTGCCACCTGGGCACCGGCGCTGACCGGCGTCGACGCGCTCTACCTCACCTACTACCCGGACCTCGCCGTTCCCGGCGCGCCCGAGGCGATCCGCGAGGTCGTGGCGATCGCGGTCGAGCAGGGGGCGCGCCGGATCGTCCTGCTCTCCGGTCGCGGCGAGCACAACGCCCAGGTGTGCGAGGAGATCGTCGCGGCGAGCGGCGTCGAGCACACGCTGTTGCGCGCCTCCTGGTTCGCGCAGAACTTCACCGAGGGCCACCTGCGCGACTTCGTCCAGCACGGCGCCATCGCGCTGCCCGCCGGACCGGTCGCCGAGCCGTTCATCGACGCCGGCGACATCGCCGACGTCGCCGTCGCGGCACTCACCGGCGACGGGCACGCGGGCAGGCTCTACGAGCTCACCGGCCCTCGCCTGCTCACCTTCGCCGAGGCCGCCGCCGAGATCTCCGCCGCCGCGGGCAAGCCGGTCGCCTACCACCCACTGTCCCTTGAGGACTTTCGGGCCATGATGGTCGACGCTGTCGGCGAAGCGTCCGCCGAACTGCTCACCAACCTGTGCGCGGAGGTGCTCGACGGCCGCAACGCGTCGCTCGGCACCGGCGTCCGCGACGCCCTCGGCCGCGAGCCGCGCGACTTCGCTGACTTCTGCCGCGCTGCCGACTGGGCCGCGTGATCAGGGTGCGACGAGTCATCCTGTTCCTCGCCGGGGTCGTCGGTGTGGCGGTCGGGAGCGCGGTCCTGTTCGTTCCCGCCGTCGTCCACGAATCCAGTGAGACCGGCCTGGTCGAGACTCCTGGCGTGCTCAGCGAAATCCGCGCTCCCGGTGCGGCACTGGTGGTGCTGAGCGCGTTCATCCTCTCAGGGGCGTTCCGACCGCACCTGGCCCGGGCCGCCGCCTTGTTGGGTGCCGCGCTCTACCTCTCCTACGGTCTGGCGCGCGCGTTCAGCATTGTCGTCGACGGCGCGCCCGCATCGGGGGTGCTGGTGGCGATGGCGGCGGAGCTGCTGCTCGGCGCGGCCTGCGCCTACGTGGTCATCCGTGTGCGGGAACCCGTTGTGGCGTAGTCGGTGTAGCCCTCGGGGCCGTCGGTGTAGTAGGTCGCGGGGTCGCTCTCGGTCAGGGGATGGCCGAGGGCGATCCGGTCGACCAGGTCCGGGTTCGCGATGAAGTGGCGACCGAACGACACCGCGTCGAGCACGCCACCCGCGATCGCGTCGTTGGCCGTCGACGGTTCGAAGCCGTGGTTGCCCACGGTCGCGCGGAACCGGGTGAACTCGGCCGGGTCCGGTTCCGGTGTCCGGCCCCGCACGTGCGGGTAGGTCGCGCCCTGGAGCCGTCCGGTCAGGGTTTCGTAGTCGGCGAGGGTTTCCTCGTCGGCGGGGAACATCGCGGCCGTCCACCCGGGCGACAGCCGCACGCCGACCAGGTCGATCGCCTCGGTGGTGGCGTCGACGACGTCGAGCAGGAAGCGGTGCCGGTCGGTGCCGTAGGCGTCCGTGCGGCGGTTGAGGCGCGGGTTGAGGAACTGCGGGATCAGGAACGACCCGACGGCGTGGATCTCGACCCCGTCGAACCCGGCGGCGCGGGCGTTGCGGGCGGCCCTCGCGTAGTCGCCGATGGTCTCCGCGATCTCCGCGGCGGTCATCTCACGCGGGGTGACCGTGTCCTGGAAACCCCTGGCGGTGAACGACTTCTCCCTCGGGTCGACCGCCGAAGGGCCCGCCGGGACCGCGCCGCACAGGTGGTCGGGGTGGGACGCGGCGCCCGCGTGCCAGAGTTGCAGCACGATCCGCCCGCCCGCCGCGCGCACGGCCCCGGTGACCCGGCGCCACCCGGCGACCTGCTCGGGCGTGAACACCCCGGGCACGCCCGCGAACCCGACGGCGCGCTCGCTGACCCACGTGCCCTCGGTGATGATCAGCCCCGCGCCCGCCCGCTGCGCGTAGTAGGTGGCGTGCAGGTCGGTCGGCACCCGGTTCGCGGCGCGCGCCCTGGTCAACGGGGCCATGATGACCCTGTTCGGCAGGGTGAGCCCACCCAGGTCGAGTGGGCGCAGGACGGGCTGTGTGGTGTCTCGCACGGGTTCTCCTGTCACATCGATGCGCTGCGGCTCGTCACACCCCTGACGGGTGGGGACGCGGAGAGGTGACCGATGGACGAGTTCGAGGCGCACCGGCCGATGCTGTTCGCGGTCGCGTACCGGATGCTCGGGTCGGTCGTCGAGGCCGAGGACGCCGTGCAGGACGCGTGGCTGCGGTACGCGCGCGCCGACGTGACCGGTGTGGACAACCTCGCGGGCTGGTTGCGGACCGTGGTCTCCCGGATCTGCCTCGACGCGCTGCGCGCCCGGGCGGCCCGCCGGGAGGAACCGGTCGACGAGGTGCCCGACTTCCGGGTGGCGCCGGACGTGCCTGAGGCGGAGGCGGAACTCGCCGAGTCGGTGGGGCGGGCGCTGCTCGTGGTGCTCGACCGGCTCGCGCCCGACGAGCGGGTCGCGTTCGTGCTGCACGACCTGTTCGCGGTGCCGTTCGCGCAGATCGCCTTGATCGTCGAACGAAGCCCGGCCACCGCGAAGAAGGTGGCCAGCCGGGCGCGCGGGCGCATGGGACTCGCGCCGGATGGTGTGGACTCCGCGCGGGACGCCCTGGCGCACAAGGACGTCGTGACGGCGTTCCTCGCCGCCGCCCGAGGCGGTGACCTCGAGGCCCTGGTGGCGCTGCTGGCCCCGGACGTCGTCCGGCGGTTCGGGGCGGCCGAGGTGCGCGGGGTCCTGGCGGTGGCGGGGGAAATCGCCGCTTTCGCGCCGTGGGTGCGGTTCGCGGAGTTCGCGGTGGTCGACGGGGGACCGGGCGCGGTGGTGGCGCCGATCGGACGAGTGGTCGCGGCGCTCGAAGTGACCGTCCGCGATGGACTCGTCACCGAATACCGGATCACCGCTGGTCCACGGGATCTGGCCCGGTTGCGCGTGGTCGTGGGGAACTGACGGCCCAAACCCGCCGCCGAATGGGGAACCGGTTTCGGGTTGACTGCGTCGGAGGGCGCAACAAGTCTTTGGTCATACGGGTGACCAGGGCGCCGATCGGGGAGCATTCGTGCCGGAGGACATTGCGGACAGTGAGCGGATGGTCGAGGACTGGAACCGGACCATCCAGGAACGGGCCGTCCGCTACCAGGCCATGGCCGAGCGCGTCGAGGAACTCTCGCTGGTCGAGGCTTCCGCCGACGGCGCGGTGCGGGTGACGATCTCCGCGCGTGGCATCCTGATCGACCTCCAGATCGCCGAAAGCGCTGCCACCAAACGGATGAGCGACGTGTCCGCCCAGGTGATGGCGACCGTGCGGCGGGCGCAGGCGCGCATCCCGGACCTGCTGCGCGAGGTCATGGAAGAGACCATCGGCACCACCGACCAGACCGCGAACAAGCTCCTCGACGACGCCCGCGCGCACTTCCCCGAGCAGGTCGACGAGGAACTCCCGCCGCAGCCCCCGTCCCGGACGCTGCGCCTCGACGTGGAAGACGACGAACCGGCGCCGCGGCGGCCCACCCAGCCGTACCGGCACCGGCGCGACGACTACGACGAAGACGACTTCGGCGGCGGCTCGATCCTGTCCTGATCGCCCCGCTTTCCCCGCACAGTCCCCGAAAGGCAACACCGTGACCCAGGGTGGGTTCGACATCGGCGCCGATCTCGGCGCGCACGCGGGGCAGCTCGACGGCTGCGTCGGCGAACTGCGGCGGGCGGTGGAGGCGGCCAACACCGTCAGCATGCCGACCGACGCCTACGGCATCCTCTGCCAGCCGTTCCGGATGCTGCTCGACCCGGTCGAGCAGTTCGGCATCGACGCGCTGTCCAAGGCGGTGGAGGCCATGGACACGGTCGCCACGCAGGTCAGGGAGACCGCGCGGGCCTATCAGTCCACAGAGGACGCGAACGTCTCGAACCTCAAGGCGGGTGACTAGATGCCCGAGGGGGACCTCGTCGTCAAGCCGCCGGAGGACCCGGACGGCCCCGGGTTCTTCACCGCGGGCAACGGCGACTACGGCTACGCGGGCGGCATCGGCATCGCCGAGTCCGCCATCGACTCGTACAACGGGATCAAGGACGGCAACTGGGTCGAGGGTGGGCTGGGCGTCCTGGGGTTCGCCGCCGAGGCCGCGGCCGCCGCGATCGACCCGTTCGGCTGGCTGCTGTCGTCGGCCGCGTCGTTCCTGATGGAGCACGTGCAGCCGCTCAAGGACATGCTGGACTCGCTGGCCGGTGACCCGCCGGTCATCCAGTCGTACGCGGGCACCTGGGACAACATCGCCAAGCTGCTGGACGAGACCAAGGTCAACTACGACAACACGGTCAAGAACGGCACCGCGGGCTGGACCGGCGCGGCGGCCGACGCCTACCGGCAGTCGTCGGCGGAGCAGAGCGAGGCCATCGGCGGCGCGTCGACCATCGCGGGCGCGGTCGGCACCGTCACCATGATCATGGGCGAGGTGGTGGCGTTCGTCCGCGAGACGGTGCGCGACCTGATCGCGGACCTGATCGGCAAGCTGATCTCCTGGGTCCTGGAGACGGTGTTCACCCTCGGCTTCGGCACCCCGGTGGTGGTCGCGCAGGCGGTCACCGCGATCGCCAAGTGGGCCACCAAGATCACCGACCTGCTGCGGCGGCTGCTCGGCACGATCCGCCGGGTGTCGCCGCTGCTGGGCAAGCTGGCGGACGTGCTGGCCAAGGTCATCAAGGTGCTGGCCAAGCTGGTGGGCAAGTTCACCGGCCTGGACGTGATCAACCCCAGGCACATCACCCCCGGCGGCTTCTTCCGACACGGCGACGGATCGCACGGCGGTGGGGGATCGCACGGGGGCGGCACCGGCGGCGGCTCGGGCGATGGCAACGGCGGTTCTGGGAGTGGCTCGGGCAACGGCAATGGCGGTTCGGGGAACGGCTCGGGCAATGGTTCTGGCAACGGCGATGGCGGTCCGGGCAATGGCTCCGGCGGCGATGGTGGCTCTGGGAACGGTTCCGGCGACGGCAGTGGCACCGGCTCGGGTAGCACCGGGTCCGGCTCTGGCACCGGTGGTTCGAACTCGGGTGTTTCCGGTTCGAGCGGGTCGAACCCAGGTGGCTCCGGCTCAGGCGGCTCCGGCTCCGGTGGTTCGAACCCGGGTGGTGCCAACCCGGACGGTTCGAACTCCGGTGGCTCCGGCTCAGGCGGGTCGAACCCGGGCGGCTCGGGCAACCCGTCCATAGGCGGCCCGAACAGTTCCTCGACGGGCGGTTCGCACTCCGGCCCCTCGACCGGTTCCGGCCCGTCCCACCCCTCCGGCACTCCCCGCGACATCGGTGACCCGGCGAACCCCAACATCCCGGCGCACTCCGCGAGCGCGGGCCCCTCCGCCTACTCGCCGGGCAACACCCCCCAGTCCCACCACACCCCCACCGACTCCTCCTACAGCGCCTCGGCGTCCACCCCTACCCTCGACGCCCCACCGGCCCGGAGCGACACGGCCCACCCCGCCACCAGCACCCCGCAATCCAGCCCCCTCACCGGAAACCCACCCCCAATGGGTTCTCCGAGCGGCGGCTCCCCCGGCGGCTCGCCCTCCTCCCGCCCCGGCGGCCCCACCCCCGGCGGCTCCGCGCCGGCGGGCTCCCCGAGCGGTCCCGGCTCCTCGGCCCGCCCCGGCCCACCCGCCGCCACAGGCAGCGCTCCCGCGAGCCGCCCGCTCGGTTCGAGCCCCAGTGGCTCGGCCCCCGCCGGCTCGCCGGGAGGTTCCGGCCCATCGACCCGCCCCGGCGGCCCTACCAGCCCTCCCGTGGGCGGTGCGCCCTCAAGCCGCAATCCCGGCTCGACCCCCGGCGGTTCCTCACCCGGCGGTTCCCCTTCGCGCGCCGGTGGCCCCGCAGGTTCACCCGCCGCAGGCAGCGGCGGCGTTCCTCCAGGGCGCTATTCCGGTTCGTCTCCCACTGGTTCCTCTCCCGGCGGCTCCCACTCGCCGGGCCGTTCCGGTGGCCCCCAGGGGAGCGGTGGCGTTCCTCCAGGTCGTCCCGGTTCGACTTCCGCTGGTTCTTCGCCCGGCGGTTCCCTCTCGCGTCCCGGTGGCTCGGCGGGTTCACCCGCCACGGGAAACGGTGGTGTTCCCTCAGGCCGCCATCCTGGTTCGACTTCGGGTGGTTCGTCGCCTGGCGGTTCGCACTCTCCTGCTCGTCCCGGTGGTCCTGAGGGTTCACCTGCTGCCGGGAATGGTGGTGTTCCCTCAGGCCGCCATCCTGGTTCGACTTCGGGTGGTTCGTCGCCTGGCGGTTCGCACCCGCCCGCCCGTCCTGGCGGCCCTGTGGGTTCACCCACCACAGGTAGCGGTGGTGTTCCTTCGAGTCGCCATCCTGGCTCGACGCCGGGAGGAGGTTCCGCTCAGCACCCCGGCGGTTCCGCGGGGCCCGGTGGTTCTCCGGGCCGTCCGGGGGGCTCGCCAGGCGGTCCCGCGCATCCAGGCGGTGCCCCGTCGGGTAGGCCCGGCGGCCCCACACCCGGCGCGCACAACGGGTCGCCCGGCGGCTCCCACCCGAACCGGCCCGGTGACCCGAACGGGTCCGGTAGGCGGCCCGGCGACCTGCCGGGCAACCAGCCGCACTCGGACCCGAGGTTGCCCCAGCAGCGCGGGCCGCACACGCCTGAGCACGGTGGTCACCCCGCGACCCCCAGTCCCCGTCAGCCTTCGGGGCCGGTGAGCCGGGGTGGGTACGCCTCCCCGGACACCCACCCCGCCGGTCGTCCGCACACCGCGCCGCCGCCGCACGGGTCCGCGCCGGGTCACGGCACGCCGCCCGGTCACGCGGGGCCGCCGAGTCACGCGGGGCCGCACGACGGAGCGGCGCCCCACCACGACAACGGGCCCAGCCACCATGACAACGGGCCCGGCCACCACGACAACGGGCCCGGTCACCACAGCCCCGACGCCGACTACAGCAGGCCCGGTCCCGACACCGTCCACCAGCGGCACGCGGAGAGCACGCCCTCCGGTACCTCCTACCACCGCGGCGATCCCGAGATGGGCGACCTCCCGCAGCGGGTGCGGCCGGACCCGGATGGTCGGTACACAGTGGACGTCCACGTCACCCCGGACGGCCGGGCCCGGGTCGGCGGGCACACCTACAGCCCGGAGGAGTTCGCCGACATCCTCCGCCGGGACCCCAACTACGACGGCAGGCCCATTCGGCTCATCGGGTGCGACGCGGGCTCCAACGACTTCGCCAACCGGCTGTCCAACGACCTGAACACGCCCGTCACCGCGCCCACCCGGCCCGCCTGGACCGACTCCGACGGCCGGGTCTTCTCCTCCGACTACGAGATCGGCCCGGACGGCAGGCCCCGCCCCAGGATCCCACCGAACGGCGAGTGGAACACCCACCACCCCGACGGCAGCACCACCAGGGCGGGCGACGACCCGTTCGCGCCCGGCACCCCCGACGCCGACCACCACGACCTCGACCCCGACGACTCCCGAGCCCGCGGCGACGGGGACGGGGACACGGCGGGCGACCAGCCGCAGACCGGGCCGCGCCCCGACGAGCGCTACGACCCGGTCCCGCGGCCGGAGCGGATCCCGAGGACCGATCCGCGCCACGACGAGCTGTTCGTCGACTGGGACCGGCCGAACCACGTGCCGGGAACCAACCCGCCACAACCCATCCGCACGCACGAGCCGCCCATCGAGGCGCCGCACCGGGATCGGCCCGCGGTGCCGGACGGCAACGCGCACCCCGACCGACTCCGGCCGGACGCCGACCCCAACCCGGTGCCCGTGCCGCTGCGCGGCCACGAACCGCTCCAACCGCACACGGCGTACCCGGTCCACAACCAGAACGGCACGACAACCACGTTCACCACCGACGGCGACGGCAACGTGCGGTGGGTCGAGGCCACCCCGGGCTCGCGTGACAACCGGGTCGAGGGGCACGGCGAGTGGAGCGGCTTCAACCCGGACCTCGGCTACCCCCTGCTGCCGGACGTCCAGTACCGGGTCCCCAACTTCAACAACGAGAACCTGAACCTCACCTTCCACACCGACAGCCACGGCCAGCCGGACGCGGTGACGGGCGACGTGCAGCACGGCGGTCAGAGCCCCGAGCACCGCGACGACGACAAGGAGCGCGGCGCCCAGCGCCGGGCGCAGATGGAGGGCGAGGCCGCGCACCCGACACCCCAGGACCCCGACCACGGTCTCAGCCCCGAGGAACTCGAGCGGACCCGGGTCAAGTACGCGGGCGGTCACCTGGTGGCCAACGAACTCGGCGGTCTGGGCGAGTACCTCAACATGCACCCGCAGATGGCCGCCTCCAACTCCGGCAACTACCGTGACGGCTGGGTGCACGACGCCAGTTGGCGCAAGATGGAGAAGGACCTCGGCGCCATCTCGCGCAGCGAGGGCCAGGACATCCGCAACTACCAGGTGCGGATGAACCGTGGTGCCGACGGGGTCCCGCCGTCCGTCGAGGTGCGGTGGCAGGAGGTCACCTACCGGTGCGGCCCGGACGGCAAACCGCTGACCGACGCCGACGGCAACAAGATCGTCGAATCGGTGGAGACCTACCAGCGCGACTTCCCGAACGAGGCAGGAGACCCGAACTATGGACCCCAGAACCGATTCGCGGGTCGCTGAGCTGCTCGCCACCGCGCACCGCGCGGTGGCGGCGGAGGCACCCATGGGCGCGGAGACGGTCGTCGTGCGGGTGATGGGCAACGCGCTCGCCTTCAACTACCAGCTGAAGGTCGTCGACGGCTGGGGCGGCGACGGCGGCGCGATGTACATGCCCGCCGAGGCCGCCGCGGCGGTCAAGGAACTCCGCCGGGTGATGTACCAGCCGGGTCGGGGCACGTGGTGCTCGATCGAGGTGGTGTTCCACCGCGGCGGGAAGGAGCCGGAGGTCTCGGTCAACTACGACGAGAACCCCGGCTGGAAGCCCGAACTGCACCCCACCTCGTTCAGCCGTGACCAGGAGCTCTTCCCACGCGCGGACGAGCACATCCCGGCCTGGCTGCGGGAACTCATCGACGAGGGCGCGGAACTGGAGCGACAGCACTTCGCCGAGTCGGCGGGCGATGAGCAGCGCTAGGCTGCCGCGCGAACCTGTGAGTGGTGAACAGACGTGGAGGGAACTACCGACATGACCGGGAATCAGCCGTTCGGGCCGGTCGAGCAGCAGGCGCTGGTGGCGGAGATCGCCGGGGAACTGGCCAAGGCCCTCCCCCAGGGGTGGGGCAGGTTGATCATCGACGCGCGGATGCTGGGCCGCCACAACGAGTTGGCCATCGGCCTGCGCCTGCTGGACGGTTCGTTCGACGACAGCTGGTCCTTGCCGGAGCCGATCTGGCACAAGTTCCAGGACCTGCGGTACGGCATGTACACCCCCGGGCTGGGCACGTGGCTGGAGTGTTCCTTCATCCTGGACCCTCCGATGCGGTTCCAGGTCAACTACAACCGCGACGAACCGCCGAAGTTCACCCGGCAGCCGACCAAGCAGGACTTCGAGACCGAGGCCCGCTGGCACCCGCGCGCCGACGAGCACACCCCCGACTGGCTGCGCGCCGGTCTCGAAGGCAGCGCCGAGTAGGTCGTCCGCGGGCAGTGGACTGTCCACAGTGTTCACCGGCTCCCGTCGAGCCGGGAGGGGAGAGGGAGTCCGGTGACCCAACCACCGTTGACCGCGGCGCAGCGGGATGACCTGGTCGACCGGGTGGCGCGGCTGCTCGGTTCCGTCGAACCCGGCGGGTGGCGGGCCGTCCGCGCCGAGTTGCGCGCGGCCGGGCAGCACGTCGAGGTCGACGTGGTGGTCACGGGGGTCGACGGGTTCACCCACTCCGTCCGGCCGCACCCCGAGGTCCCGCGGCTGCTCGGCCTGCTGCGGTCCGGCATGTACCAGCCGGGGCGCGGGACCTGGCTGACGGGCAGCGTCGAGGTCGACCCGGCGGGCGCGGTCCGGGTCGCCTTCGTGCTCGACGAGGAACCGCGCTGGCGGTCCGTGCCGCCCCCCGTGGGGTTCCAGGACGAGCTGAAATCCTTTCCCCGCAACGACAACTTCGTGCCGCCGTGGTGGCGCCACCGCGCGGGCCAAGGTCAAGCGGTCCAGGTTGAACAGTCCACTTCGGAGGAACCGAGGATGCCGAGGGTCTGGGACTCCCTGGACCCCGACGGCAGGCCGGTCGCCCGCCGGGAGCCGATCGCGACGGGGGAGCGGTCCGCGCTCATCGCCTACCTCGAGCAGGCGCCCGTGGTGCTCGCCGCGCGCAGCTACGACCAGGACGCCTTCGACCCGGGCCGCGAGCCGCGCGTGCCGCTGACCTTCCACACCGACGGCACCTGGGTGTGGCCCGGGGCCGTCGCCTACTACCTGCGCGAGCACGGGTTGCCGCCGGAGCCCGGGTTCACCGCGCACATCCGGGCCAACCGGTACGCCGTGCCCGAGGTCGACGAGGCGGCCAGGCAGCGGGCCGTCGCCGAGGTGACGGGCGGGTAACACCGTCACGCGCGGTGGACCGGTGACGGAGATGCGACACCGGGTGCGTCCGAATGGGCGGTGTTGCGGGTCCCGCGTTGCCGCGCCCACAAGTTGATCGCTCATCATGGGGGGCCGACGACCGGCGGGAAGGGGGACGCGCGACGGTGCCGGCCGGATGAGGCGAGGAGTGAACGTGCCGTCGAGTGGGAAGGACGCCGCGCCGGTGGCGGCGGTCATGCGGTGCTTCGACGACCTGCGCGTCGAGTTGTCCGCGCCGCTGCTGGCGGTGCTGCTCGACCGCACCGAGGCCGACACCGCGGCCGCGCTGGACACCCTGTGGCGCGCGGGCGCCCTGACCAGCCCCACCCCGGGCTGGTACCGGCCCACCGCCCCCTGGGACGAACTCCCCGCCCCCGCCGAGGAGGGTCCCGCGCGGCGGCGGCTGGTCGAGCACCTCGTGACCGGTGACCTCACCGCGCGGGAGGTCACCGCGCACCGGCCGCTGCTGCTCGCCGCGCTCGCCGCGACCGACGCCGATCCGGACCTGTGCGCGCTCGTCCGGCGGCTCTGGGACACCACGTCCGGGTCCGGCTTGGCGCACGACCCGGCCTGGCGGGCCGCGCTGATGGCCGCCGGGGAGCGGGCCGCGCGGGCCTGGGGCAACCGGGCCGCGCTCGCCGTGCTGCTCGACCGGTCGGCGCGGGTCGCGGTGGCGGAGGGCGACGACATCGTGGCCGAGTCGCAGTACGTCCGCGCCCTGGAGCTGTGGCACGACCTGGCCGACGAACCGCACGTCATCGCCACGCTCAACGCCCTGGTCGGGCTGTTCCGCGCGGCGGGCCGCTGGCACCGGGCGCTGGACGCGGCCTTCGAGCTGCTCGCCGAGCACCGCAGGCACGAGCAGGGCGCGGCCGTCGCCGCCACCCTGGGCTTGCTCGGCGAGCTGATGGTCGGCGCGGGCCGCCCCGACGCGGGGACGCACTACCTGGAGCAGGCCGACGCCGCGTTCGCCGAGTACCCGTCCCGCGAGCACGCCGAGCTGCTGCTGGTCCTGGGCAGGCAGCACTGGTCGGCGGGTGCCTTCCCCCGGGCCCGCCGCGCGTTCCACCGCGCCCTCGCCGTGCTCGTCGACGCCGACGACGCCCGCGCCGAGGAGGTCCGCCGCCTGCTGCGCACCCCGGACGGCGTGCCGCTGCCGGTCACCTAGCGCCTGGCGGCGCTCAGATGGGGTTCGGGGCGGTCGGGTCGTCGAGGCGGGGGTCGGTGAGGCTCAGCTGGCGGACCAGCACCGGGCTGAAGTAGACCTTCCCGTAGCCGCCCAGGCTTTCCAGGACGCCCGCGTCCACGAGGCGGCCGCAGACGTCGTTGGCGTTCTTGTTGGAGATGCCGTGGATCTCGGCTATCTGGCGGTGGTTGGTGACCGGGGTCGCCAGCAGGCCGTTGAAGACCTTGCGGATGTTGCCCGTGCGGCGCTTGAGCTTCGGCTCCAGGTCCTGGTGGGTCTGCCGCAGGGTGCGGATCAGCGCCAGCTCGTCCCGGCAGACCTCGGCCACCCCGGCGGCGAAGAAGGCGATCCACGGTTCGTACTCGCCCGTGTCCGCCACGCGGCGGACCTGCGCGCGGTAGGCGGTGAGGTTGCGGTTGATCCACGTGGAGATGGGCAGCACCTGGCCGCGCAGCACGCGCGAGCGGGTCAGCTCCAGGCCGACGTAGAGGCGGGCGATGTGGCCGTTGCCGTAGCGGAAGGGGCGCAGCACCTCCAACAGGTAGGTGCCGAGCGCGACCTTGGCCAGCACCGTCAGGTCCGACTCGGCCGCCGACCAGGTGACGAACTGCTCGAAGGCCACCTTGGTCTCCACCCCGGGCGGGCTGGCCAGCAGGAACGCCTCGGTGCCGCCGAGCCACGCGTGGTCGGTGCGCCAGACGTCGGTGGTGCCGGTGTCGGCGAACGCGGCGGCGACCTCCGACATCAGCTCGCCGTCGATGTCCGCGCCCGCGCGCAGGGCGGCGAAACCGGTGTCGCTGGCCCGCAGGTACCGGCTGACCTTCGGGGTGACCTTGTTGCCCGGCTTGACCCCGGGCAGCAGCGAGACCAGCACCTCCAGCAGCGCCGCGCTGATCCCGTCCAGCTGCGCGGAGAGCTGCACCTCCCGCACCTGGGTGGACCGCACCAGCGGCGAGAGCGTGGCCAGCCGCGCGGCGGCCTCGTCGAGGCGCCCCAGCATCTCCTGGCCGTCGGCGAGCAACCGGTAGGTGCGTTGCGAGAGGTCCAGTTCCGACGGCAGCGGCCACGGCGTGAACGCGCCCTCGGCGCGCAGCCGGGGCGGGAGGCGGTCCCCCTCGCCGTCGCGGACGGCAGACCATCTGCCGCCCGCGGATGGCTTCGTCATTGACATGCGGGCCAGCTTCCAAGACACGGCTTGATTTCCACAAACGGTAAAATCTTGGCTTCCAAGATCAATGTCCGAAGAATGTCCGCTCGGCGGCTAAGCTGTCCACCGGGTGGTGGCAATCGCCGGTGAGCGCGGAACGCGCAGCTCACCCGGGTGGTGAGTGTCCCCCAAGGCCCCTAAGGAGGGTCAACCGGAGGTCGGACGCGGTTCACCTCCGTACCTCCTGGACCAGGTGACGACCCTTCCGGGGTGATTCGGCGGTGCCGGGTTCACTCGAAAGTGTTAATGGTTTTCCGCCACCGCCGGGCGCGAATAGTCCATTCGGTGTCCACATAGCAGCGGAAACCCGACGGCGTGGTCCGGAGTCGACACCGCGGCTATAACCACGAGTTACACAAAGGCCTTCGGAAATGGCGGCGGTCAGTAGCCGCGGCGGAGACTTCCGCAGTCTGGCTGAAGTGGTTCGCGCCCGACGGCGACGGCAGTCCCGAGAGGTGGTCGACCACGGGTGCCCGACGGCCGCGGCCCGTGGCCGCGGGCAGGGCGAGCGTGCGGTCCTCCGTGGTGAAGCGCGGCACCACCGGGTTGGTGGACACCACCTCCGTGGGGCCGACCTGCCGGAGCGCGAACCGGATCGGCGCCCGCGGGCGGGGACCGGCAGTCGGCGAACCGGTCGGGCGCCGCCGCGGCGGGCACCACGCCGAGCAGGACGAAGGCTGCGGTGACGGCGGCCACGGGGCGGATTCTCATGTGCCGCACGCTATTGCCGGGGACCCGTTGGCGGCATCGGGGATACCACCCAACAGTTCCCCCATGGATCCCCGAACGCCCTTTGGGCGCCGGGACCGCGAGCCGTGGATCACCGTCGCCGGAGGGCCGAGCCGACCACGACCGCCGTTGCCGCCGCGAGCAGGGCGTTGACCCGGATCGCCGCGGTGACACCGGAAAGCACGGTGGCCGCGGTCTCGGCGCCCGAGCTGTGGACGTTCGCGGTGACGACCGCGCTCATCACCGGGATGCCGAGGGTGATGCCGACCTGCTGGCTGGTGGTCGCCAACCCGGTGGCCAGGCCCTGCTCGTGGTCGGGCAGGCCGGACGTCGCGGTCGTCATGAACCCCACGATCGCCACCAGGTTGGCCACGCCGCCCGCGAAGGTGGCGACCAGCAGCGGGACCACCATCGCGGTCGTCGGGCCCAGCAGCACCAGCGGCAGAGTCGCCGCCGCCTGGGCGCTCAGCCCCACGACGATCGCGCGGGTGGCGCCGAGGCGGGCGATCACGCGTGGCGCCAGCGCGCCGCCCAGGACCGTGCCGACGCCGAGGGCGGCGAAGGACAGGCCCGCGGCCAGTGGGCTGAAGCCCAGTACCTCCTGCAGGTAGAGCGTCAGCAGGAACACGAGGGATGTCTCAGTGGCGAACGCCAGCAGGCCCGCCAGGTTGCCCCAGCCGACCGTCCGTCGACGCAGGAACGACACCGGTACCAGCGGCTCGGCCACCCGGCGCTCGACCACCGGGAACAGTCCCAGCAGCGCCGCGCCCAGCACCAGCGCGACCAGCGCGGTCGGGTCGGCCCAGCCGCGCCCACCCGCCGTCGTCAGGCCGAACACCAGCGCGAGCAGGCCGAGCGTGACGGTGATCGCGCCCGGCACGTCCAGCCGGGGCCGCGCGCCGGAACGCGTGCCCGCCGGCACCCACGGTGCCGCCAGGAGCACCGCCGCCGCGATGGGGACGTTGAGGAAGAGCGCCCACCGCCAGCTCAGCAGGTCCGTGAGCAGCCCGCCCAACACCGCGCCGGTGGTGAACCCGGCGGCCATCAGGGCGCCGTTGAGTCCCAGTGCCCGGTCGCGTTCGGCGCCCTCGGGGAAGGTGGTGGTCAGCAGCGACAACGCCGCCGGGGTGACCGCCGCGGCGGCCAGGCCTTGCGCGACCCGGGCGGCCAGCAGCGCGGTCGGGGACGTGGCCAGGCCGCCGACGAGCGAACCGGTGCCCAGCAGCGCCATGCCCGACAGGAACAGCCGCCGTCGGCCCAGCAGGTCCGCCAGCCGACCGAACAGCGGGGTGAACCCGGCCGCGCACAGGGCGAACGCCGTCGCCACCCACTGGAGCCCGTCGAGGGTGAACCCGACGTCGGCGCCGATGGCGGGCAGCGCCACGTTGAGGATGGAGAAGTCGACCGCGAGCGTGAAACCGGCGGTGAGCAGCACGACGAGTACCAGCCGCCGCCGTGTCGTGGTAGGCACGACCGAGACCATGGGGGTGTCCTTTCCGGGGAGCGATCCGTCGGCACCGACGATCACCCCGCGCCCACCTGGCAGCCAGCACCCCACCCCGCCTGGCCCCACGGGTGCCAGGCTCCTGCCTGCCTGGCACTGGCGTGCCTGGTACCGGCAGGGACAGGCACCCGTCGCCGTCGCGCGGACAGCATGTGGGCATGGCTGTGACATGGCCTCGGCCGCGCCGAGGCAGGAAACACCGTGAGATCGCGCCGAATCGGGAGGGAAGAGATCGGCTGACGGGCGATCCCGCCGCCCCGGCGGAGCCGGGGCAGAGGACGCTGTCGGCTGCTCTGCTAGCGCTGGCGATCGGGGCGTTCGGGATCGGGACCACCGAGTTCGTCATCGTCGGGCTACTGCCCGATGTGGCCTTGGACCTCGGGGTCAGCATTCCGTCGGCGGGACTCTTGGTCTCCGGCTACGCGCTCAGTGTCGTGGTGGGGGCGCCGTTGGTGACCGCGTTGGGGGCGCGGTTGCCGCGCAAGGCCTTGCTGGTCGGGTTGATGGTGGTGTTCATCCTCGGCAACGTCGTGTGCGCGGTGGCCGCGGACTACCCCGTGCTCATGGTCGGCCGCGCGGTGGCCGCCCTGTGCCACGGCGCGTTCTTCGGGATCGGGTCGGTGGTGGCCGCCGCGGTGGTGGCGCCGCACCGGCAGGCGGCGGCCATCGCGCTGATGTTCAGCGGGTTGACCGCGGCCAACGTGCTGGGGGTGCCGATGGGCACCCTGCTCGGCCAGCACCTGGGTTGGCGGTCCACGTTCTGGGCCGTGTCGGCGCTGGGGGTCGTCGGTGTGCTCGGGGTCGCGCTGCTGGTGCCGCGCCAACCCCGGCCGGAAACCGGGCTGCGCAGGGAACTCGCCGTCTTCCGCCGCCCGGCCGTGTGGTTGGCGCTGGCGGTCACGACCTTCGGCTTCGGCGGCGTGTTCGCCGCGTTCACCTACCTGGCGCCGATGATGACCGAGGTGTCCGGGTTCGGCGCCGGTGCGGTCGGCTGGCTGCTGGTCCTGTTCGGCGTCGGGTCCTGCGTGGGCAACGTGCTCGGCGGTCGCGCCGCCGACCGCGCGCTGCTGCCGACCACGTACGCGACGCTGGGGCTGCTCGCGGTCGTCCTCGTCCTGTTCGCCGTCACCGTCGGCGCGCCGTTCACCGCCGCGGTGACCATCGCTCTACTCGGGACGGTGGGGTTCGCCACGGTGCCCGCGTTGCAGATGCGCGTCATGCGCGCCGCCGACGGCGCGCCCGCGCTGGCGTCGGCGGCCAACATCGCCGCGTTCAACCTGGGCAACGCGCTGGGGGCGTGGCTCGGCGGGGTGGTCGTGGACGCGGGCCTCGGCTGGCGGGCGCCGAACCTGGTCGGCGCCGGGCTCTCGGTGCTCGGGTTGGCCGCCGCGCTCTGGTCCGGTGCGCTGGACCGCCGCCGCGCGCCGGGGACACCGGTCGACCGCGTGCCGGTGGGCTGAGGCCGTCGTGCTCCGGGCCCGCGCGGGCCCGGAGCCGCCCCCGTGTCGAGAACCTGGCATGTTCCGCGATGTGAGAAGCTGGTCCGAGTATCTGGGAGTGTCGGAGTTGTTCCCCCGCAAGGGGAATACCAGGATCTCATCCACACTGTGAGACGCGCAGGTGGGCCGGGGATCAGCCGTTAGCGTGAAGCGCGAGGTTCGCAGGCACGCAGGAGGCTCGGTCGTGGTAACTCGTCCCGTACGTACACTCGGATTCGGCGCTCTGGCCTTGGTCCTGCTCACCGGTTGCGGGGCGCAGGCCACCGCGGGTGGTGGGGGCGACGCGGGGACACCCCGCGTGGGCGGCACGCTCCGGCTCGGCATCTCGTCCAACCCGGACTGCGTCGACCCGCAGCAGTGGGGCACCAACGCGTCCCTCAACGTCAGCCGCCAGCTCGTCGACTCGCTGACCGACCAGGACCCGGCGGACGGCGCCATCAAGCCGTGGTTGGCCGAGCGCTGGGAGGTCAACGCGGACTCCACCGCGTTCACCTTCCACCTCCGCGACGGCGCCACCTTCTCCGACGGCACACCGGTCGACGCCGCAGCGGTCAAGGCGAGCTTCGACGGCGCCAGGGCGCTGGGCCCCAAGGCCGCGCTCGTGGCGGGATACCTGGCCGCCTACAGGGGTTCCACGGTCGTCGACCCGCGGACCGTGCGCATCGACTTCACCGCACCCAGCGCCCAGTTCCTCCAGGCGTCCTCGACGATGACGCTCGGCGTCCTGGCACCCGCTGCGTACAACAAGACCCCGGAGCAGCGCTGCCAGGGCGACGGGCTGATCGGCTCCGGCCCGTTCGTCTTCGAGAGCTACAAGCAGAACCAGCAGGTCGTGCTCGTCAAGCGCAAGGGCTACAACTGGGGTTCGCCGCTGTGGAAGCACACCGGCGAGGCCTACCTCGACCGCGTCGAGTACCGGATCGTGCCCGAACCCGGGGTGCGCAGCGGGTCGCTGGCCAGCGGCCAGCTCGACGCGATCACCGACGTGCAGCCGGTCGACGAGCCGCAGTTCGCGGGCAACGGCTTCACCGAACCCGTGCGCCCCAACCCCGGCATCGTCTTCAACCTCACCGCCAACACCACGCGCGGCGTGCTGACCGACCCCAAGGTGCGGCAGGCGGTCGCCAAGGGCGTCAACCGCCAAGAGGTCGTCGACACCGTCCTCACCAAGAACTACAAGGCCGCCACGAGCGTCCTGGGCTCCGCCACACCGCTGCACACCGACCTCGCGGGCCTGCTGGCCTACGACCCGGCGGGCGCGGGCGCGTTGCTGGACGCCGCGGGGTGGCGGCCGGGGCCGGACGGCATCCGGGTCAAGGACGGGCAGCGGCTGTCGGCCGCCGTGGTGTTCTCCGCGGTGTTCAACCAGAACCAGAGCGCATTGGAGCTGATCCAGCAGCAGCTGCGCAAGATCGGGTTCGACCTGCGCATCGAGCTGAAGACCACCGCCGAGAGCACCCAGATCCAGCTCAGCGGCGAGTACGACTTCATCTGGTTCAACGTCACCCGCGCCGACCCGGACATCCTGCGCCAGACGTACTCCACCAAGGCGGGCAACCGCAGCAAGTTGACCGCGGGCAACCCGCTCGACGCGGCGCTGGAGAAGCAGGCGGCCACCACCGACCGCGCGGTGCGCGAGCCCGCCGCCGCCGAGGCGCAGCGGATCATCGTCGAGCAGGGCTACTCGATCCCGGTGTTCGAGCTGACCCAGGTGTGGGGGCTCGGGCCCAAGGCGCACGCGCTCGAGTTCGAGGCGTCCTCCCGGCTGCGGCTCTACGACGCCTGGGTCGCGGAGTGAGGGCGGCGGGGGTGACCCGCCGCCTGCTCCAGGCGGTGGCGGTGATCTGGGCCGCGTTCACGCTGTCCTTCGTGATCCTCTACCTGCTCCCCGGCGACGCCGCGCTCAACCGGCTCGGCGCCGCCGAGGGCGGGATCACCGCCACCCCCGCCGAAGTGGCCGCGGTCCGCGCCGAGTACGGACTGGACGACCCGCTGGTCGTGCAGTACGGCAAGCGGTTGTGGGCCGCGACCCACGGTGATTTCGGCAAGTCGGTCATGACCGGTGACGACGCCACGGGCCTGGTGTTCGACGCGCTCCCGTCGACGCTGGAGATCGCCGCCGCCGGGCTCGTGCTGGCGGTGCTGTTCGGCGGCGGTCTCGCCGTCCTCGGCACCTACACCCGGCACCGCTGGCTGGGGAACCTGCTGCTGTCCCTGCCGCCGCTGGGCGTCTCGTTGCCGCAGTTCTGGGTCGGGCTGGTGCTGATCCAGATCTTCTCGTTCCAGCTGCGGCTGCTGCCCGCGCTGGGCACGGACGGGTTCGCGGCGCTGATCCTGCCCGGGATCACCATCGGGCTGCCGACGGGCGCGATCATCGGGCAGGTGCTGGCCAAGAGCCTGCGCACGCAGCTCGCCGAGCCGTACGTGGAGATCGTCCTGGCGAAGGGGGCGAGCCGGGCTCGGGTCCACTTCGGACACGCGCTGCGCAACGCGGCGCTGCCCGCGCTCACACTGGTCGGTGTGGTGGCGGGCAACCTGCTGGCGGGCACGGTGGTGACCGAGACGCTGTTCTCCCGCGACGGGATCGGCAGGCTCACCGCGTTCGCCGTCAACTCGCAGGACATCCCGGTGGTGCAGGCGGTGATCGTGCTCTCCGCGTTCTTCTTCGTCACCATCAACCTCGTCGTCGACCTGATCTACCCGCTGCTCGACCCCCGGCTCGCGGGCCGGGTCACGCGGAAGGCGGTGGCCGCCGGTGCCTGACACGCGCACGCGGACGCGAACCCTGGTGCGCAGCCCCGGGTTGCTGGTCTCCTACGCCGTCCTGGTGTTCGCCCTCCTCGCCGCCGTCGCGCCTGGCCTGTTCACCGACCAGGACCCGATCGCCGGTGTGCCCGCCGAGCGGCTGCGGGGGCCGGGCGCGGCCCACCTGTTCGGCACGGACGAGACCGGGCGCGACGTGTTCGCCCGGGTCGTGCACGGCGCCGCGCTGTCGTTGTGGGCCACGCTGTTGGCCGTGCTGGTGTCGCTGGTCGCGGGGTCGGCGCTGGGGCTGCTCGCGGGCTTCCGCGGCGGCTGGTTGGACTCGCTGGTCATGCGGTTCGTGGACGTGTTGCAGGCCGTGCCGTCGATCCTGCTGTCGCTCGCGCTGGTCACCGCGCTCGGCTTCGGCACCACGAACGTGGCCATCGCGGTCGGTGTGTCGAACCTGGCGGTCTTCGCCCGCCTGATGCGGTCCGAGGTGCTGCGCGTGCGGACCGGTGTGTTCGTGGAGGCCGCGCGGGCTTCCGGCGTGCGGTGGCGCGGCGTGCTGGGCAGGCACGTGCTGCCGAACTCGCTGGGACCGGTGCTGGTGCTGGCCACCGTCACGCTGGGCGTGGCGGTGCTGGAGGTGTCCGCGTTGAGCTTCCTCGGGTTCGGCGCGACACCGCCGACGCCGGAGTGGGGTTCGCTGGTGGCGGGTGGTCGCGGTTTCCTGGCCACCGCGTGGTGGATGACGACGTTCCCGGGACTGACGGTGGCCGCGGTCGTGCTGGCCACCAACCGCGTGTCCCGGGCGCTGGACGAACGGGGCGAGGCGTGAGCGCACTGCTGGAGATCCGCGACCTGGCGGTGTCCTACCACACCCGGACCGGTGTCGTCCGCGCCGTGCGGTCGGCCTCGCTCACCGTCGAGAGTGGACAGATCGTGGCCGTGGTCGGCGAGTCCGGGTCGGGCAAGAGCACCACCGCCCACGCGGCCATCGGCCTGCTGCCGCGCGGCGGCCGGATCGAGGCGGGCGCGGTGCGCTTCGACGGCCGCGACCTGACGCGGCTGGGGGAGAAGCAGTGGCGGTCGGTGCGCGGCGCGGGCATCGCCCTGGTGCCGCAGGACCCGACGGTGTCGTTGGACCCGGTGAAGCGGGTGGGGGAGCAGGTCGCGGAAGTCCTGCTGATCCACGGACTGGCGACCCGGCGCACGGCCCCCGAACTGGCCGTGGCGCTGCTGGGCCGCGCGGGTATCGCGGAGGCGGCGGCGCGGGCGCGCCAGTACCCGCACGAGCTGTCCGGGGGACTGCGGCAGCGCGTGCTCATCGCCATCGCGCTGGCGGGGGAGCCGAGGCTGATCATCGCGGACGAGCCGACCAGCGCGCTGGACGTGACCGTGCAGCGCGAGATCCTCGACCACCTGGCCCACCTGGCGGCGGAGTCGGGTACCGCGGTCCTGCTCATCACCCACGACCTCGGCATCGCCGCCGACCGCGCGTCCCACGTCGTGGTGATGTCGGAAGGCGAGGTCGTGGAACAGGGACCCACGGCCGCGGTGCTCGACGCCCCCACCCAGCCCTACACCCGCGCGCTCCTCGCGGCGGCGCCGAGCCTGGCACGGGAACCACTGCGCCCGCGCCGCGAGCCGGGACCGGAGGTCCTGGTGGAAGTCAAGGGTTTGCGCAAGACATTCACGCTGGGTCGAAACCGGACGGGGCCGCGCGAGGTCCGCGCCGTCGACGACGTCTCCTTCACCCTGACCCGGGGGCGCACGCTGGCGCTGGTCGGCGAGTCGGGTTCGGGCAAGACCACGACCGCGCGGATGGTGGTGGGACTGGAGGCCCCGACCGCGGGCACGGTCACCTTCGACGGCCACGAATTGTCCACAATGGGCGACAGTCGCCTCCGCGCGCTGCGGCGCCGGTTCCAGTTGGTGTACCAGAACCCCTACGCGTCCCTGAACCCGCGCTTCAGCGTCGAGGAGGTCGTCACCGAACCGCTGCGCGCCTTCAAGGTCGACAGTCGGGCCGGTCGCCGCGCACGGGCGGCCGAACTGCTGGACCAGGTGGCGCTCCCAGTGTCCACCCTGGCGCGCAAGCCCGCCGAACTGTCGGGCGGACAACGCCAACGCGTGGCGATCGCGCGCGCCCTGGCACTGCGCCCCGACCTGGTGGTGTGCGACGAGCCGGTCTCCGCGCTCGACGTCTCGGTCCAGGCGCAGATCCTGGAGCTGCTGGTACGACTGCAAAGCGAGCACGGGCTGACCTACCTGTTCATCACCCACGACCTCGCGGTCGTGCGCGAGATCGCCGACCAGGTGCTGGTCATGCGCCACGGTCGGGCCGTGGAATCGGGGCAAGCGGACCGGGTGCTCGCCGCGCCCGCCCACCCCTACACCGCCGAGCTGCTCGCCGCGATTCCGGGAGCGGACCGCGTCCCCCTTGGCTGAGCTACAGGTTTTCTCCAGGTTTCGGCCGCGGTGGCGGCCGGACCTGGAGGGATCGTGGAGGTTTTCTGGAGGGTCCCCCGGCAACGTTGTCCCCACGCCACCGAGCACGGCGGCGGGAACAACGAAGGGACACTCCGATGAGGACCAAGGTGAAGCTGGCGACGTCCGGCCTCCTGCTCGCGGTACTGGCTGGAATCGCGAACGGCGGCCTCGCTCACGCCCAGCCGGACGTGGTCTCCGGTGGCGGTGAGGCGAACATCAGCGCCGCGGGCGCGCTCCAGTCGCAGCTCGCGGCAACGGCGACAGTCACCCGGAGCGAGGTGCTGGCCCGGGCGGCGTCGTGGAACGGCGTCCCCTACAGCCAGACCTCCCACCACCCGACCCCGTACGGCACCTACCGCCAGGACTGCTCGGGCTTCGTGTCGATGACCTGGGGTGTGCCCGCCGGGAGCACCGGCGGTACCAACACCGTCGGGCTCACCGGCCTGGGCACGGTGATCCCGAAGAACGACCTCAAGCCGGGCGACGCCCTCATCGACGCCCTGGGCGACAACAACACCCGGCACGTGGTGCTGTTCGAGAAGTGGGTCGACGCGAGCCGCACCAGCTACTGGGGCTACGAGCAGTCCGGTCCGAACGGCAGCCTCGGCGCCAAACACCACGTGGTCCCCTACCCCTACTTCGGTTCGGGGGCCGACTACCGGCCCTACCGCTACGACAACATCGTTGATGACGTCGTGCTGCCCGCCGGCGCGTCCCTCTCCGGGGACAGCAAGGCCGACATCGCGACCGTGCTGCCCAACGGTGATGTGAAGGCGTGGCGGAACGGTCGCGGTCTGACTCCTTCGCCGTGGGACGCGGAGGCGACCATCGCCACCGGTTTCGCCGACGACAACCTGTTCTGCCCGGACTTGGATGGTGACGGTCGCAAGGACATCGCGGTTGTTCTGGCGAATGGTGATGTGAAGGCGTGGCACAACGGTCGCGGTATCACGCCGTCCCCGTGGGACGGGGAGGCGACGATCGCCACTGGTTTCGCCAAGGACAACCTGTTCTTCGCCGACATCGACGGTGACCGGAAGGACGACATCATCACGGTTCTGGCGAACGGTGATGTGAAGGTGTGGCACAACGGTCGCGGTATCACCCCATCCCCGTGGGATGGCGAGGCGACGATCGCCACTGGTTTCGCCAAGGACAACCTGTTCTTCGCCGACATCGACGGTGACGGCAAGGATGACATCGCCACCGTGATGCCCAACGGTGACGTGAAGGTGTGGCACAACGGTCGCGGTATCACGCCGTCCCCGTGGGACGGGGAGGCGACGATCGCCACTGGCTTCAGCAAGGACAACCTGTTCTTCGCCAACGTCGACGGTGACGGCAAGGATGACATCGCCACGGTTCTGGCCAACGGTGACGTCAAGGTCTGGCACAACGGTCGCGGCATCACCCCGTCCCCGTGGGACGGGGAGGCGACGATCGCCACCGGCTTCACCGAGGACAACCTGCACTTCGCCTAGTCACCGAGGAACCGCGCGGGATGGGTCGCCGACCAGGCGGCCCACCCCGCGGTCGTCGCAGGGTGGTACTCACGGGGTGCGGCAGCCGCGCGCGGCGCGGGTGACACTGGTGGCATGGACACGGAACTGGGGTCTTTCCTCCGCACCCGCCGGGCCTGCCTCACCCCCGCCGAGGTGGGGTTGACCTCGTACGGCGCCCGTCGCGTACCCGGTCTGCGCCGCGAGGAACTGGCCCAGCTCGCGGGGGTCAGCGCGACCTACTACACCCGCCTCGAACAGGGGCAGAGCCAGAACGCCTCCGACGACGTCCTCGACGCCATCGCGCGGGCGCTGCGGCTCAACGAGGACGAGAGCAGTCACCTGCGGGCCCTGGCGCGCCCGACGCGCAAGGGGCGGAAACCGGCGCCGCGCACCGAGTCCGCCCGGCCCGCGCTGACCCACCTGATCGGCGCCATGAGCGGGGTCGCCGCGGTCGTCCTGGACCGGCGCAGCGACATCCTGGCCTGGAACCCCCTGGCCCACCGGCTGCTGGCCGGGCACTGCGCGGCGGACAGCCCCGCGTCCCCGGCCACGCGCCCCAACCAGACCCGCATGCTGTTCCTCGACGAGCACACCCGCGACCTCTACGCCGAGTGGGACCACGAGGCCAAGCGCGCGGTGGCGGCGCTGCGGCTGCTGGCCGGGCAGCACCCGAACGACCGGCACCTGGCGGAGTTGGTGGGGGAGCTGTGCGTGAAGAGCACCGAGTTCTCCGCCCTGTGGTCGCGCCACCCGGTGCTCAACTGCACCTTCGGCACCAAGCACTTCGCCCACCCCGCGGTGGGCCCGCTGGAGCTGCACTTCGAGGTCCTGCACACCCCGGACAACTCGGCCCAGCGCGTCCTCGTCTACAGCGCCGAGCCGGACACCGCCTCCGAGGCCGCGCTCGGCCTGCTGGCCGCCGACCCGATGCGGGACCACGCCGCTAGATGAGCAAGTCCCCGCCGGTCCGGCTACAACAAGCGGCTGCGCGCCGCCGTGCCGCTGCTCAAGCGGATGATCCGGGTTCCTCGCGGCCGACACCGACCTGTGGGCCGATAACACCTGGGTGGTCGATTCCACCCCGGTGGAGTGCGGGCGTTCCCGGGAGACCGCGACGCGCTCGGAGTTGGCGGGGTGGGCCGGATACGGGTATTGCGCCAGCCACTCCCGGTTCTTCTGGCCTGCGCCTGCACCTGATCACCATCCCCGCCGGACTCCCGATCACCAGTTGGACCTCGAACACCTCGGTGGTCGCAGCATCGACGGAATCACCACCCGCGTCGCCCAACGCATCCTCGCCCTCACCGCCGCGATCTGGCACAACAGGACCACCGGACAACCCGCCACCCGATCCCTCACCGCCTACGACCACTGAACCAGCTAGGACTTGCTCATCTAGGTGACCAGGTGCGGCCAGGCCGTGATCGCGGTGTCGACGACGGCGGCCAGGTCGGCCGCGGTGTAGCCGTCCTTGGCCTGGGTCGACATGCCGTAGATCAGGCTCAGGTAGAACGACGCGACGGCCCGGGCATCCACGTGCTCGGCCACCTCGCCGGTCCGCTTCGCGCGCTCCAGCCGGGCGGTGAGCATCTCGCGGTCCCGGTTCCGCATCTGCGCCAGCAGGTCGCGGACGGCGTCGTTGTCGGCGCTGGTGTTGGTCGCGGCCATCACGACCATGCAGCCGCGCGGCCGGTCGACACGCGTGTACCCGTCCGCGCGGTCCCGTAGCCAGCTCTCGAAGGTCTCGCGGGCCGTCGGCAGGTCGCAGAACCCCTCGGTGCCGCTGCCGCTGCTGTACAGCGCGACGGCCTCGCGGAACAGCTGCTCCTTGCTCCCGAACGCGGTGTAGAGGCTGCGCGTCCCGATGCCCATCGCCGCGGTCAGGTCCGTGATCGAGACCGCCTCGTAGCCGCGGTCCCAGAACAGCCGCATGGCGGTGCGCAGCGCGGCGTCGCGGTCGAACGCCCGGGGGCGACCCGGTCCCGGCATGTGACCTCCTCCGCGCTGTCGTTGACGCTCGGATGCTACCCGTGATACCTAATTGTGTAGCGTTCGATGCACAAATAACCGGAGGTCGCAATGAGCTTGGCAGGGCGGGTCGCGCTGGTCACCGGGGGTGGCCGGGGGATCGGGGCCGCCGTCGCGCGGGGGTTGGCCGCGGCGGGCGCCGATGTCGCGATCACCTACAACTCGGGGGCCGAGGCCGCCGCGGCGGTCGCCGACGAGATCACCGCGCTGGGCCGCCGGAGCCTGGTGCTCAAGGCGGCGGCCCGCGAGCGCGGCGCCGTCGCGGACGCGGTGCGGCGGGTGGCCGAGGAGTTCGGGCGGCTGGACATCCTCGTCAACAACGCGGGCGTCTACCACGCGATCGACATCGCCGAGACGACCGAGGAGTTGTTCGACGAGGTCGTCGACGTCAACGTGCGGGCCGTGTTCACCGCCACCCAGGCCGCCGTTCCGCTGCTGCCCGACGGCGGCCGGATCATCACCATCGGCAGCAACCTCGCCGACCGGGTGCCGTGGCCGGGCCAGAGCCTGTACGCGATGAGCAAGTCCGCGCTCTCCGGCTTCACCCGGGGCGTAGCGCGGGATCTGGGACCGCGCCGCATCACGGTCAACCTCGTGCAGCCGGGGTCGACCGACACCGACATGAACCCCGCCGGCAGTGACCACGCGGTGGGACAGGTCGCGGTGAGTGCGCTGGGCTACTACGGCGCACCGGAAGACATCGCCGCCACCGTCACCCATCTCGCGGGCGACGGTGGTCGGCACGTGACCGGCTCGGTAATCACGATTGACGGCGGTCAAGCGGCGTAGACGTCAGCCACCCTGGGCGGGCGGTTGCACCATGCGGTAGCCAAGGCTGGTGAACAAGCCATTGAGCATGGCCACGGTGTTCTTCTGGGCGCGTTCGGCCAGGTTCGAGCGCTGCGCCGCCTCGGCGATCCGCTTCTCCGCCGCCATGTAGAACTCGCGCTGGTCGGTCGGGGCGCTCACCAGGTCGCCGAGTTGGTCGAAGAGGCCGCGGTCCTGGCGGTAGACGTAGCTGCGCGAGTTGTCCAGGTTCGGCTTGCTCAGCTGCGGCGCGGGCAGCTTCACCTGCACCGTCTTCTGCTCCTGGTTGACGGTGATCGCGTCACCGGCCAGGCCGCGGAAGTCGATGAACGCGTCGATGCTGCCCGCCGCGACGAACAGCGTGCGCTCACCGGCGATCTCGGCGGGCACGTACCGCACGTCCTTCTCGATGTCCACGACCACCTGGTAGTCGCCCGCGGCGGCGTGGTACTCGCTGAGGTCGCGAACCGCCTGCAACACCGCGGGTTGGCTGCGGTCGACGGTGTCCGTGCCGAACGACGGCAGCAACCCGGCCACACCGAGGCCCACCACCGCCGTGACCACCACGGCCAGGCCGACCGCCACGATCCCGATCCACTTCCTGCGCACGGCGCTCACTCCGTTCGTCGCCACTCCTCACCCGGGAGGTACCACCGGCGCCCGCCGTCCTCCCAAGTCGCCGCCGAACAGGTGTTCACACTAGGCCGAACGGGTCAACCGAGGAGGATCGCGTCCGCCAGCACGAGCGGCCGCCAGGACTCCGCGCCGGTGCGGCCGTGACCGGGGTCGACGCCGATGAACCGCCTGCCGCCGACCCGGACGCGCACGTGCCGGGACTCCCAGTCGACCTGGGCGCGGTTGCGGATCCGGCCCTCGCAGTGCCAGGTCCGGTCGCGGAAGCGCACGACCGTCGAGTGGCCGTGGATCTGGCCGAAGGGCACCACACCCGCGTACCCCATCCACGGCTCGTGCAGCGCCGCGCCGGACTCGGCCCACAGTGGACCGGACGCCGGGTCGCGACCGTGGTCGCCCTCGCGCCCGATCAGCGCGGGCCTGGCGTTGAGCGCCGCGGCCGCGTCCGCCGCGGCGCTGGGCTCGCCGAGTTCCCGCCAGCACCGGAGCGTCAGACCGGCGTGGCACACCAGGAAATCCTCGTCGCCCACCCGCACCGCGGCGGCCACGCGCAGCAGGCCCGTCGCCCACCACTCCCGCAGCCGCCGCACACCCGCGTCCGCGAGCGGCTCGCGGGTGAAGACCGTGCCGCCTTCGAGGTACTGGGCCTCGTGGTTGCCGGTCAGCTGGACCCATCCCGGGTCGCGGGCCAGCCGCTCGACGAGGTCGAGCGCCCCGAGGCTGTCCGGGCCCCGGTCGACCAGGTCGCCGACCTGGATCACCGTGAGGTCGGCCGGGAGCCGGTCGCCCCGCGCGCCGAGGTCGTCCAGCGCCCGCCGCAGCTGGTCCGGATGTCCGCCCACGTCCCCGATGACCGCGATGCGCGTCATGTCCCCTCCTCCGACCACGACCCACGATACGCACCTGGATCGTCCACTTCGGATGATCGCGGGTTCGGGCCTGCGGGCAAGGTCACCATGTCGCGCCGGGTGGTCGGTGTGGCATGGTGACCTTCGGGCGATGGGGGAGGACGATCACCGTGGGCTTGCGGACACCTCAGGCGGGCACCGGTTCGCCGCTGGGGCTGTTGGAGGAGTGGGCGGCGGGCGGCGCGGCGCTGCGTGAGGTGCTGGTCACCGGGTACGCGGTGGACCTGGCCGAGTTGGAGCGGCGGCTGGTGCCGACCGCGCGCGGGCTCGGCGCCCGGATCACCGCGCTGTCGGACCCGTCCGGCGCGCGCGAGCCCGTCGGGGTGCGCCACGCCGGTCTGCTGTACCAGCACGGGCACGCGGGCGCGGGCTTCGAGGTGGGGCTGCTCGTGCTCGTCGGCGACGAGCAGGTCTGGGTCGCGTTCGGCGCCGGTGACGCCGCGTGGGACGACGACCGGTGGCTGGTGGTGCGCTCGACGCCGGAACGCGGTCCGCTGGCGCTGCGCGAGTTCGGCGACTGGCTGGCGGAGCTGCCGGGCGTGGTGCCGATGCCGTCGTGGATCGCCGACGCCGTGCGCGTCGTGGGTGCCGCGGTCCGCCCGGACACCGTCGACGACTCGCTGCCGGACCTGCGCGTCGCCGACCGGCTCCGGCGCGGTGGCGCGCCCGCCGAGACCGCGCTGCTCGGCGCGCGGCTGACCGGGGACACCGTCGCGGTGGAGTTGCGCGCCACGTCGCACACCGTCGTCGAGTCGTCGCCGGACGGTGCGGCGTGGCGCAACGCCGTGGTGATCACCCGCGACAGTGCCACCGGGCACACCGTGCGCGCGGAGTACAAGGACAACGGAAACCGGTTGCTGCGCGCCCGTGTCCCGGCGGGAACGCCGACGGCGTCGGTGTTCGTCACCGACACCGAGCGCTGCGCCCCGGTGCGCGACCTGCCCCGGGTGTCCCGCGACTACCCGCTCGCCGACCTGTTCGCCGACCACGCCGTCGGCCGCCGGTTCGAGGCGGACTTCCTCCGCGTGGCGGCGGAAACCGAGGCGGAGGCGCCGAAAGCCACCTGGGCGCGGGACCTGGAGAACGCCCTGGGGCCGTCCCTGGCCGCGTTGGCCTTCCCGGCCGCGTGGCGCGCGGACGGCCCGGACCCGGACCTGGTGCCCGCCGAGGACTTCCGGCTGTGGCGGCGCCGGGCGGACAAGCTGCGGCAGGCCGCCGCCCCCGGCCCGCTCGGGCAGCGGCTGGTGGTGGCCGCGCTGTACGCGACGCTGCTGGCGGCGGGTGCGTGGGAGGGCGACGAGGACTGGCGGGAGGTCGTGGCGGAGGTGGCGGTCGCGGTCCAGCCCAGCGAGGCCGAACTGGCCGACCTGCCCGGTGACGTCACGGAGTTCGCGGTGTCGCTGAGTGCCCTGTGCGTCGCGCTGCTGCGCCAGGACGCCGTTTTCGACGGCCCCGGCACCCACGACCGCGTCGCCACGACCGCGTGGCGGCGGACCCGCGACCTGATCCCGTACGCGGTGCCCGGTGCCGTCGCGCCGCTGCTGCTCACCGCGACCCGCCCGCACGCCCGCGTCGCGGTGGAGAGCGAACTGGACGACCTGGTGGAGCTGGCCACGGTCGCCGAGGACGACCCGGACGCCATGCTGCGCCTGCGGTTCGCCGAGGCCGACATCCCCGCCACCCGGTTCGACGGCGCCTGGATCGTCGAGGGCGAGTTCCGCAACCCCCGCCGCTTCGCCGCCCGGGCCGCGACCCTGGCGGGCAGCCCGTGCGCGGTGGTCGCCCGCAACGCCAAGAAGTCCACCGCGATCCTGCGCGACGGCGACCTGGTCGCCATCGCCGAGTCCACGGTCCGCCGCTGGCGCGTCTACCGCCTGGGCCCTGCCTCGTCGCCGACGACGCTGTTCGGCGGCGACGAGGCGTTGCCCGCTACCCGGGAGCAGTACCCGCTGCTGCCGATCCCGGAGAAGGTCGCGGCGCTCGCCGCCGCCGCGGGCGTCAACCCGACCATGGTGGCGGCGGCGTTGCAGTAGCGGGCTATTCGCGACGCAGTGCGCGGGCGGTCAACGGTGGCACGGCGGAGGTGGCAACCGGGACCGCCAGCAGCGCGCACAGCAGCACTGTCGCGACCAGCAGTGGCGCCACGGTCGTCAACGCGGGTGTGAGCGGCTTGCCGAGGGCGCGCAGGAGTGCGGCGCTGATGGCGGTGGCGACGACGGTGGTCAGGAGACCGCCCGTCAGCGTCGGTGTCCACACGCGGACCAGGGCTGTTCCACGGAGCGTGCCCGGGTCGAGGCCGACCACCCGCAGCCGGGACTGCTCGCGTCGGCGGCGGAGGACGTCGTCGGTGGTGGTGATCGCCAGCGCGATGGCGCCCAGGCTCAGGGTCGTGATGGCGAGGGCGGTCACCACCGGGCCGAGGGTGGCGGTGTCCATCGCCTGCCTGACGATGATCGGTCCTGCCGCGTCCGCGGCGGGAGCGAGGGCGCCCAGGACCGCGCGGATCCGGTCGGCTGTGGGCACGCCACCATCGATGACGACCGTGGAGGTGAGCTGCGGTACCTCCGCCGGGTCGAGCGCGGCCGGGGTCACCACGTCGGTGAGAAAGTCGCGCGAGTTCGGCGTGCGGTTCACGAGCGGCAGTTCGACGCCCGCGCCCCCCGAGCCGGGGAGCACGTAGCGCTTTCCATCCACACAGGACTCGGCGCCGGTGTAGAGCGCCCGCAGTGAAGCGCAGTCGGCGATCAGCGTCGTGCCGTTCACGTTGGCGGACCGCGCGACGCCGCTGACGCCGTCGATGGCGGCGAGTTCGCCGAGCACCGCCGGGGACAGGGGTTGACTGATGCTCATCTTGATGACTTCGCCGATGTGTGACTGCGGTACGGCTCCGTCGGTCGAGGTGGCGGCGCTCAGCACCATGCCCGCACCGGACGCGCACAGCCCGGCGAGGACCCCGGCCAGAACGCGGGTGCCCGCCACCGAGTCGCGGCGCAGCGCGGCACCGCCGAGCCGCACCGGGAGCGAACCGGTGCGGGCCATGCGGTCGCCGAACCGGCGCAGCAGCAATGGCAGGCTGGTCAATAGCCCGACCAGAGTGAGCACGGCACCGCCCGCGGTCGGCAGCAGCAGCCACGCGGCCTCCTCGCCGATGCTCGGGTCGACCGGGCCCAGCACCAGTCCGGTGACGAGCCCGGCGACACCGAGGCCGAGCGGCACCAGGCGCAGCGCGCTCGGCCGGACCGGGGCGCGGCGGACGGGGCGGAACGGGTCGCGCACAGCGGAACCGATCGCGATCGCCGAGACCAGCACCGCGTACAGGGGAACCCCCACCGCGACGGCGAGCACGGGCGCCACGCCGAGTGTCAGGTCGTTCGAGTAGGCGCCGACCGGTCCGATCCACCACTGGTCGCGAACACCGCGCACCAGTGCGAACAGGACCAGCCCGAGCACCGCGCCGATCCCGGTGGCGACGACCGTCTCCACGGCGTTGATCACCTGGCAGCGCCGCGCGCTGAAGCCGATCACCCGCAGCGAGGCCAGCTTCCGGTCGCGCGTGGCCGCCGACAGCCGGGTCGCGGTGGCGATGACGACCGCCAGCGGCAGCAGGATGTACAGCAGTGCCAACAGGATGAGGATCCGCGACGGGGTCAGCAGATCCGTCCAGTCCTTCTGACCGCCGAGATGGATCGTCGTCACGCCCGGGGGCGGATCGGTCCCGAACCCGACGACCGGCCGGAGCGACTGCTCGTCACCGGGAAAGGGGTCCACCACGGTGTAGACCAGTAGTTCACCGGGACCCGTGATTCCCTCGGGACCGACGACGGCGGCGACCGGCTGCGGGAACTCGGCCCGCAGTACCGGATCGGTGAGGGCGCTCGCCATCGCGGGGGACACCGCGATGGTGCCCGACGCGGGCCACGCGGCGAGTCCGGGTGGCACCGGGGAACCCGGTGGTGCCACTACTGGCAACACCGTCACGTCCTCACCCCGGTACGACGACCTTCGTTCGGCCATGAGCAGCGACGAGTTCCCGTTGTCGCTGTTGATCGGCCTCCGGGCCTCATCCCGTTCCTCGGCGGTGTTGATCGCCGAGTACGCGGCCACGGCGGAGGCCAGCAGCAACGCGGCGACCAGGCCCGCGACGGCGCCCAGCGCCAGCCGCAACCAGGACCGGCTGCCCGCGGCCACCGCCATGCGCCAACCCAAGCGGAGGTCGCGCATCAGGCCACCACCCGGCCGTCGAGCATGCGGATCTCGCGGTGCGCGGCGGCGGCGAGCCTGCGCTCGTGCGTGGCCAGCACGACCGTGGCGCCGCGGTCGGATACCGCCCGCAGCAACAGGTCGAGGACCTTGGAGCCGGAGTCCTGGTCGAGGGAACCGGTCGGTTCGTCGGCGAGGACCAGCGGTGGGTTGTGCACCAGGGCCCTGGCGATCGCGGCCCGCTGGGCCTGGCCGCCGGACACCTGGTCGGGGAAGCGGTCGGCGAGTTCGGCGATGCCGAGTTCGCCGAGGGTGTCCCTGGCCCGTTCCCGCGCGTTCTTGGCGCGCAAGCCGTCCAGGGGGAGGGCGACGTTGTCGAGCAGGGTCAACTCGGGGACGAGATCGCCGAGTTGGAAGACGAACCCGCAGTTCTCCAGCCGCCACCGCGTGCGGGCCTGGTCGTTGGCGGACGTCAGGTCGGTCCCACCGACCGAAACCTCGCCCCGGTCCGGGCGCAGCAGCCCGGCCAGCACGTGCAGCAGCGTCGACTTGCCGCACCCGGATGGGCCGGTCACCGCCACGACGTCCCCGGCGGCCACCGCCAAGTCGACCCCGTCCAACGCCTTCGTGGCGCCGAAGTCCAGCCCCACACCCACCAGTTTGATCATGTGCGCCCCGTCGTCGTGTCGGCGGCGGTCGTCCGGGCGGACCCCCGCCGATCAGTCACCTATCGCAACCGGATTGTAGCCGGCAGTATCGGTCGGCTGGGGAAACCCGAGGTCGCCGCCTCGTCGTCGAACCTGACCAGGGCCGGGTCGGCGACGCCTGCGTCGGGCGGGAAGCCTTTGGGGGCGACTCGATCGCGGGCACCGGCGAAGTCCGCGCGCGGTCGACGCACCAATCGATGCAGGCGGGCGCCGCTCGCGGACGAGCGGCGCGGGCACTCCCGTGCGCGGGTTGTCACATCCCCAGTTGTGCCAACCGCAGCCCCGTCAAAGTAGCAAATTCGATCACGATTAGCCGAAAACGTCTAGTGAAACACCCAGACAATGCGAGAGGGGTTCGCGTCGGCATCCGCCGCACCGCCCCGGGCGCCGTCGAAGTCCGGTCCTCGATCCACCGGTTCGATCACGCGCTCCGGTGTCGAGTCGGGTGGGGACCGTCCGGACGACCCCCACCCGATCATTCACCTGACGCGGGCGAATCCCGCCCGCAGCCTCGACTAGCAGATGAACTCGAGGCTCTCCGCCTCGTTGTCGAACCCGACCTGGGAAAGGTTCCCGTTGCTGGAGTGGGCCGGGACGTCGTAGAAGCGGCCGGTCCAGCCGTCGTTGGCCCAGAGGCGGACCTTGCAGCTCGACTCGTTCGACACGGACGAGATCTCGTTGTCGCCGTCCCACCAGTCGATCTCGCACTTGTTGGCGCTGCACGCACCCTCCGCGACGTCGACCCAGCGGTCGCCGCTGAAGTTGTTGTCCTCCCAGCCGTAGAACCGGCCCGACAGCAGGCCCGCGGTGCCCACGACGCGGACCGGGATCGCCTTGCCGCTGGTGCTGAAACCGACGACCGAACCCTCCGGGGCGGCCTCGGCGGACGCCGAGCCCGCCAGCCCGACGACCGCCATGGTGGCGGCCGCGAGGACGACGCCCGCGCGGGCCGCGGTGTGCATTGCGGAAATGTTCTTGCGCATGGTCGATTCACCTATCGATGAAGGCAGGCGGCGATTCGGGCGCCTCCTGCGAATGAAGCGACGCCAGCGCCCCCAGGCGCGGGCCGTCGCATCCCCAGTCGCTCCAACCGGAACTCCATCAACGTACCAAACATGATCACGAACAACCGATGTCGGTTAGTGAATCACCCAGACAAAGCATGTCGGGTGCGTTTCGACCCGGTTTCGAGGGGGAAGTGGCTGAATGGAGTAGTTCGTTACCGCCAGGCGACAGTGGGAACGCTCCTGGTGGGAACGTCCGGGCAAAGCGCGCGGCGGAAGCCGGTGAGCCCGGTGTCAGACGTCTTTCCTGGCGAAAAAGTATGTGGCAAACAGATTTCGAGCCGGTGTGACCACGCGGTTTCCGGCTTGCCTTTCTCGTTCGGTTCGTCGCCTGCCTCACGCATCGAAGATGGCTTTGGGTGTACCGGTCAGCCAGACGTTGTCGATGCGGAGGTGGTGGATCCGCCAGTGGTCTCCTGTGCGGTGCAGGGTGGTGTCGTAGTAGTTGTTCAGTAGCGCGTGGACGGTGTGGTCGATGGTCAGAAGGTGTTGTGCCTCAACCAAAGCGGTGCAGTGCGCGGTATCGCCGTCGATCGAGACGCGGGTGTTGGTGACCCGGTGGGTGGTGTCCACGCGGCCCGCGAACAGGCCGAAGATCGCGTCGGCGATGCCCTCCCGGCCAACGAGAACCGGCGGCTCCGCGCCCCACTTCGCCGCGGTTGGGCGGAAGTCGAGGGTCGCGTCACCGGTGAAGCTGGAGGCGAACAGGTCGCGGTCACGGAGGTCCTGCCCTTGGGCGAATCGGTGCAGCGCGTCCACCACCTCCGCCCGGTCGCGCAGTTCCCGGATCGTCGCGGCGAAGTTCTCGGCTGGGGTGGTGAGGGCCTGGGTGCGGGTCACGAAGGTGGACATGGGCACCAGACTGGGGCGCCCACGGGGGCTGATCAACGACGGTCTGTGACACCATCGTGAAGCCACGGTTCACGATGGGGGTGCGGGTGCTGGAGCGGCACGAGATCGAGACGCTGCTGGTGCTCGCCGAGGAACTGCACTTCGGGCGCACCGCCGACCGCGTCGGGGTGTCCACCTCGCGGGTCAGCCAGACCGTCCGCAGGCTCGAGCGGCGTGTCGGGGCGGCCCTGTTCACCCGCACCAGCAGGCGGGTCGAGCTGACGGACATCGGGCGGGCCCTCTGCGCCGACGTGCGGCCCGGGTGGGCGGCGATCACCGCCGGGGTCGACCGCGCGATCCGGGCGGGCAAGGGCCTCACCGGCACCCTCCGGGTCGGGTTCGTCGGCGCGGCCGGTGGGCTGCTCGTCGCCGACGCCGCGACCGCGCTGACCGACTGCGAGGTCGTCCTCCGCGAGGCCCAGTTCCCCGAGGCGGCCCCGTGGCTGCGCGACCGGGTGGTCGACGTCGTCCTCGCCTGCCTCCCCCTCGACGACCCCGACTTCACCCCGGGCCCGGTCCTGGTCACCGAGGCCCGCCTGGTCGCGGTCCGCGCCGACCACCCGCTCGCCCGGCGGCGGTCCGTCACCGCCGACGACCTGCGCGGTGTGCCGGAGCTGCGCGCCCCGGACGACGGCACCCTCCAGGAGATCCTCACCCTCGTCGGCGCGGGCCGGGGCGCCTTCCCCGTCGGCGCCCACGCCCGGCGCTACTACCCGCGCCCGGACGTGGCCTACGTGCCGCTGACCGGCGCGCCACCGGTCCGCTGGGGGCTGGTCTGGCGCGCCGACAACGCCACCGCCCGGGTCCGCGCGTTCGCCGCAGCCGCCGAGGAGCTGGTTCGCGCCCGGTAGGGGATCGACTACCCGGCGCGTAGGCTGTGGCGATGACCTCGCCCACGCACGCCGGGCGCGGCCACCAGTGCTGGAGCTTCGCCGACCGGGCCGAGTTCGTGGCGCGGGCCGGGCGGTTCCTGGCCGGTGGCCTCGAATCCGGGCAACGCGTCTGCTACATCGGCTCGGGTGGCGTGCCCGCGCTGACCGCGCAGCTGCGCGGCGTCGGCGGGTTCGACGACGCGGTGGACTCCGGGGCCGCGCAGGTCGTCGCCCTCGACGGCCTCTACCCGTCGGACCGCGTGCTCGACCCCGTGGCGCAGGTGCAGGTCTACGCCGCCGCCACCCGGGCCGCGCTGGCCGCGGGCTACCGGGGGCTGCGGGTGGCCGCCGACGCCACCGACCTGGTGCGCGGGCCCGCCCGGCTCGCCGCGTTCGCCAGGTACGAGCACCTCGCCGACCGCTACATGGCGGGCCACCCGTTCGAGGGCATGTGCGCCTTCGACCGCGCCGCGCTGCACCCGGACGACCTGGCCCGGCTGGCCTGCCTGCACCCGGACGGGCACCCCACGCCGTTCCGGCTGCACGCCCGCACCCGCGCGGGCGACTTCGCCCTCGACGGCGAGGTCGACGGCCTCACCCGGGACCTGCTGCCGTGGGCGCTGGAACACGCGCTGCCCGGCGTCGAGCGGGACGGCGAACTGGTCGTCGACGCGACCGGGCTGCGGTTCATCGACCACCGCGGCCTGCTCACCATCGCCGAGCACGCCACCCGCGGCGGTCGCACTGCCGTCCTGCGCACCAGGTGGTCCGGCGCCGCGCGGATAGCCGCCATCCTCACCATCCCCGGGATGCGGGTGGAGGTGGTCGCGTGACGCTCGCGGGCAACCACTCGATGCTGCGCTACGGCTCGGACGAGGAGCTGCTGGCCGCCGCCGTGCCGTTCCTCGACGAGGGCTTGGCCTCCGGTGAACCCACCATCGTGTCGTTGGGCGACTCGCGCGCGGACCTGCTGCGCGGCGCCGTCACCGACCCGGACGGACTCGTCTTCGTCGCGGGCGACGACCTCTACCTCCGCCCCGCCGTGGTGGTCCGCGCCTACCGCGAGCTGTTGGCGGACCTGGTCGACCGCGGCGCGCCCCGGGTGCGGATCATCGGCGAGATCCCCCGGTCGCAGCTGCGCCATTCGTGGGAGTGGTGGGCCCGCTACGAAGCCGCCGTCGAACACGTCTACGCCGACTTCCCGCTGTGGAGCGTGTGCTCTTACGACACCCGGGTGACCCCACCGGCCGTCCTCGCCGAGGTCGCGCGCACGCACGCGATGGTCGCCGCGCCCACCGGGCTGACCGCCAATCCCGAACGGGTGGACCCGCGGGCGTTCCTCGCCGAGCCCCGGTCGCCGCTCCCGTACCCGGTGCAGGAATCCCCGCCCGCGGTGGAGTTGCTCGACCCGACACCGGGCGCGGCCCGCCGCGCGGTGCGCGCCGCCGCGGTGTCCAAGGGGGACGGTTGCCCCGACGGGACCGGCCTCGGCGCGGAGGACCTCGACAACCTGGTGCTGTCGGTCAGTGAGATCGTGACGAACGCGCTGCGCCACGGGCGACCCCCGGTGCGCGTGCGGGTCTGGCCGGGACCGCGCCACGTCGTGGTCACCGTGCACGACACCGGTCCCGGCCCGCGCGACCCGTTCGCGGGCCTGCTCCCCGCCGCCGACCGCGACGACGGCGGCTTCGGGCTCTGGATAGCCCACCAGCTCTGCGCCGACGTGGCGTTCACCCGCCACGGCGACGGGTTCACCGTCCGACTCGCGGCGGGAAACCCGTTCGGCGGATGAGTTCCGGGTGGGGAAGGGCGACGATGTCCGCCGACACGGGCGAACCGGCCACTGGTCCGGGCGCCGCGACTGGACCTTCGTTAGGCTGCGCCGGTGGCTGAGAACTCCGACCACGAGGACCGCCTGCGGGTGTTGGAGGAGGTGACCGACGCCGCCCTCGGAAACCTGGAGTTGGGGGATTTCCTCCGGGTGGTCCTCGGGCGCGCGCGGGAGCTGTTCAGGGTGGACACCGCGGCGGTCCTGCTGCACGACCCCACGTCCCACGTCCTTACCGCCACCGCGGCGGCGGGCATAGAGGAGGAGGTCCTGCAAGGCGTCACCGTGCAGTTCGGCGACGGCTTCGCCGGTCGCATCGCCGAGACCCGCCAACCGGTGGCCCTCGACCACGTCGAGCGGACGTCGGTGATCAGCCCACTGCTGTGGGAGCGGGGTCTGCGCTCACTGCTCGGCGTGCCGATGCTGGCCCGCGGCGAGCTGGTGGGCGTCCTGCACATCGGCTCGGTCAAGGCCAGGCACTTCACCGACTCCGAGATCCGCCTCCTGCAGGTCGTGGCCGACCAGCTGGCGCTGGCCACCCAGGTCGAGGTGTCGAGCGCCGAGCGGTCGGCCGCCGCCGCCCTGCAACGCGGCCTGCTCCCGTCCCGCCTACCCCGCATCCGCGGCCTGGAGTTCGCCGCCCGCTACGTCCCCGGCGCGGGCAAAGCCGTCGGCGGCGACTGGTACGACGTGTTCGGCCTCCCCGGCGACCGCATCGGCATAGTGATCGGCGACGTGACCGGGCACGGCCTGGGCGCCGCCGTGATCATGGGCAGGCTGCGCAGCGCCCTGCGCGCGTACGCCCTGGACTACGACACACCGGCCCAGGTGCTGACGAAGTTGCACAGGAAAGTGACCCACTTCGAACCAGGCGCCATGGCCACGGTCGCCTACGGCATCGTCTCAGCCAGCCAACGCTGCATGACGTTGTCGCTCGCCGGCCACCCACCGCCGGTGCTCGCCGTCCCGGGGACGCGGGCGGAACTGGTCAACGCCCCGGCGGACCTCCCGATCGGCCTGGGCTTGGGCTTCACCACCCGCCGCCCCCGCCGCGACACCCGAGTAGACCTCCCGGACGGCTGCCTCCTCGCCTTCTACACGGACGGCCTGGTGGAGCGCAGAGGCCAGTTGATCGATACCTGCCTACGAACCCTCACAGCGGCAATAACCCCAGACGAACCGGAACGCGTGTGCTCGCACGTGATGTCCACCCTCGTCGGCACCCGCGAGGTCCACGACGACGTCGCCCTGCTGGTGGCCCGCCGCGACCCGGACTCCTGCTCCTAGGGGTCCGCGGTGGCCGCGAGGATCAGCGACCAGTCGAAGGTGGCCAACCCGTCGTCGGCGCGGGTGGTGATCGAGTCGGGGTCGAGGAGGGGCACCCCGCACTGGGCGAGGCGGCGCACACTGTCGTCGTAGGCGGGGTGCTTGCGCAGCAAGGGTTTCACGCAGGGCGCGGCGATGATGGGGACGTCGGTGCCGAGGAGTTCGTTCAGGACACCCAGGGCGAGGGAGTCGCTGATGCCCGCTGCCCACTTGTTGAGCGTGTTGAAGGTCAGGGGAGCGGCGATGACGAGGTCCGCGCGTGGCAGGGGGTCTTGTGCGCCCGGAAGTCCTGAGTGGACTCGGTTGCGGCAGCCGGTGAGGGCGTCGAGGTCGACCCAGGAGGCGGCGGTGGGGGTGGCGACCAGAGTCACCTGACTGCCCTGGCGGGTGAGGAGTTCGATGAGTCCGTCGATGCGCAAGACCGGGGGCGCGGCGGTGACGACGAGGTAGACCGAACGGGGCGACGTGGTCATGTCTGGATTCCGGTGCTAGCGGGTCAGGGCTTCGACGGTGCGCAGTCGCTCGGTGGTTCTGGCTGACGGCATGCGGGTGGCGTAGTTGTGTGCGCTGTCCAGCGTTGCCTGGGCGGCGTCCAGGGCGCCGGTTCGGGCGTAGGACTCGGCGAGCCAGGAGAGGTACAGGGCGACTTCGCGGGCGTGCTCGCGGGGGTAGGTGGCGATCGCGGCGGACAGCAGGGGCGCGGCCCGCTCCGGGGCGCCGAGGTGGATCAGGCACCGTCCGGCCATGACGTCGATTTCGGCTCTGTTGAGCCAGTAGACCCACTCGGGCTCCTCGATCTCGGCGGAGCGCCGCTCGTAGGCGTCATCCACCGCGTCGAGGGCGCGGAGAGTTGTCTCCCGGTCCGCGGCCTTGGCACCTGCCCAGGCGACTCGCTCCCACAGCAGCGCGCGGACCACGGGGGACGCGTCCGCGGCACCGGTCGCGGCTGTGCGGGCGAGCAGCAGGGCGTCGCGCGGGTCGCCCTCGTTGGCGAGCTGGTAGCTGAGGGAGGAGAACAGTTGCGCCGCAAGCGGATCGTTGCCCACCTCGGCGGCGGCGGAGGCCCCGTCGAGGTAGAACCGCTGGGCTTCGTCGTGCAGACCCGCGTCCGACGCCACCCACCCGGCCAGTTGCGCCAACTCGGCCGCCGCAGTGAACAACCGCCTGCCGACCAGGTCCGCGTAAAGCCCCTCCCGCACCAGCGATTCGGCTCCGGCGAGCTCGTGCCGGATCGCGGGGAGCAGGTCAACGCTCTCGACTACGTCGTCGAGGTGCCTCAGCTCCACCACCCGCGCCTCCAGGCTATCGGCCAGAGAACCACCGAAACGCCTGCCCGCCCGGCGCTGCTCGGCCACAGGGGAGTCGGCCACCAGCCATTCATGGGCGCGTCGAAGGGGATTGAGCGGGGTGAGGTGGGGTTGTTCGGACGACGGAACCGGCGTCGGTGGCGTGAGCAGTGAGTCGAGTTCGGTGAGGGAGACATCGAGTGCGGCAGCGATCTGCTGTCGCCGTTGCGGCCGTGGCGTGATTTTTCCCGTTTCCCAACGGTTGACGGTCGAGACCTCCACCCCGAGCCGGTGCGCCAGCGACTCCTGGGTGAACCCCATCGCCTCGCGACGGGCTACGAGCGCCGCGCGTTTGCCCATGATCGTGCCCACCTCGACTCGCCAGTTGGAGCACCGGCGCAACCGTGCCTGGCCGGTTCCGATGCCGCGTCGCCACCATAGTCGGCCATCGCGCGAACGGGGGCCGACGTGGCTGCGGCATGCACCCGTTCGGACTATCCGTGCGGGTGTGGTTGCCATCAGGCGAATCGCCCAGGTTCGACCTCGTTCGGAGTATCCGTTCTCGCGACAGCGGGATCACTGTCCGGGGAGTCGAGTGACAGCTCCACTCGCACCGCCCAGTTCCAGTCGCGCCACGTCTGCTTCTCCATGGTGAGTGGCGAATCCCGTCTGTCGGCTGTTCGGGGGTGACCACTGAAGACGTGTGGGCGGGACGAGTCAGAGCGGGCACCCGGCGATTCGATGGAGTTGACCATGCGAACGGCCATGCGCGGGATAGACGCGATGCGGTCGGACAGTCGCCGGTGCTTGCGGGCCAAACGCTCGGTCAACGCCTGTTCTCCGCCGATACCACGCTCTGGATCCGGGGAGACGAATGTCGTTGACTGGGAATCGCAAGGTCTTGCGGAGACGATGAGGAGTGCCGGCGTGACCAAGACGCCAAAGGCTGTCGCACTGGGGAATGCCCTGCGGGTGGCGCGCAAGGACCGCCGCTACTCGTTGAGGGAGTGCGCGCACAAGGTCGGCTGTGACATCTCGGTGCTGTCCCGTTGGGAGACCGGGGACCGGGTGCCCGCTCCCGAGGTCGTGGGGCACATCCTGGGCGCGCTGGCTGTGCGGGGGCCGGTGCTCAAGGGAATCATGTCGCTGACGCGCGACATCGAGGCGCCGTTCTGGGTCGCGGGCACGCCTGTCGAGCGCGAGCGGCAGTTGGTGGCCTACGGGGAGTTCGAGCGAGACGCCGAGGAGATCACCCTGGTGTCCCCGCTGACCATCCCCGAACTCCTCCGCACCCCGGACACAACGGCCGCGGTTGTCCGCTCCCAGGGTGTCGCGGAGGACGGGATCGCGGATCAGGTCGCCTCGATCGTCGCCCGGCAGCAGAACCTGGTCGGCGCGGACCGACCGGCGAAGGTGACCGCCTTCATCGGCGCGACTGCCTTGCGGCAGACCTTCGGAAGCCCCCGCGCGGCCCTCGCCCAACTCGGACACCTGATCGCGATGGCCGCCCACCCCACCATCGTCGTCCGGGCGATCCGCGACAGCGGCGACACCTGCCCGCCCACCCAAACCTCGACCTTGCTGCACAGCCGCGATCTGCACACCGCCATCACCGACTGCCACCCATCCCCGGTGTGGGCACACCTGCCGGACCACCTCCGCCCCCAGAAGCGAGCCATCGCCAGACTCTTCGAGCACGCTCTGCCCCCCGATGAGTCCCTCGGCTTCATCAGCAACCTGGCCCACCGGCACCGTGACCGCACGGACCCCGACTTCCACGATGCGCGGGCTCCGGGTGATCGCTAGCGGCGAAGCGCAGCCGGGCTGGTTACGGCTGTTCGGACCGGTCCGGCACCGCGAGCGGCAGGGAGATCACCAGGGTCAGGCCGCCGCCGGGGGTGTCCTCCGCGGTGACCGTGCCGTCCATCGCCTCCGTGAACCCCTTCGCCACGCTGAGCCCGAGGCCCACCCCGGGGGTGCCTTCCCGGTCTCCCAGACGCTGGAACGGGGCGAAAACCGCCTCCGTCATGTTCTTCGGCAGTCCGGGCCCGTGGTCGACGACCCGCAGTTCCACGTGGTCGCGGTGGGCGCTGGCGCGGATCGCGATCTCCGGTTCGTCGGCGCCGATGGCACCGTCGCCGTCCACGTCGACGTGGCGGCGGGGGTGCGGTCTTCCGTGTCTTAGGGCGTTGTCGACGAGGTTGGCGACCACGCGTTCCAGCAGACCCGGGTCGGCGCATACGGCGGGTAGGTCTTCCGGCACGTCCACCGCGACGAGGTGGCGTTCGTCGATGCCCGCCAGTGCGCGGGACACGGCTTCGTCGTAGGTGACCGGGCGGGTTCGGGGGACCACCGCGCCCGCGGCCAGGCGGGAGGAGTCGAGCAGGTTGTCGATCAGGCCGGTGAGGCGGTCGGCGGAGACCTCGACCGTTTCCAGCAGTTCCCGGTTGTCCTCTTCGGACAGTGGTAGGGATGGGTCGCGCAGGCTGCCGATGGCCGCCTTGATGGAGGTCAGCGGGGTGCGCAGGTCGTGGCCGATGGCGGAGAGCAGGGCCGTGCGCAGCTCGGTGGTCTCCGCGTGGCGCCGGGCTTCCGCGGCCTCGGCGGCCGCTCGTTGTTGCCGCAGCGCCAGTACCGCTTGGCCCGCCGCCGCTTCCAGGGCCCGCTGGTCGCCCGCGGGCAGGGTTCGGCCGCGCAGTGCCAGGTGCACGTCGGCGGTCACCGGTACGTCCACATCGGCCTGTTCCGGCCGGTCGCACGGCGGCGACCCGACGCAGGCCACCCGGAGCCAGCGGCCGTCCTCGCGTTCGAGGAGCGCCACCGAGTCGAGGCCGAAGTTCTCGCGCACCTTCTCCAGCAGCCGGGTGACCGGTGTCGGGTGGGTCAGGACCGTGCGCGAGTACGACGCGAGCAGCGCCGCCTCCGTGCGCGCCCGCGCGGCCTGCTCGGCCAGCCGGGCCGCGCGGTCGACGACCAGCGCCACCAGCACCGCCGTGACCACCATCGCCACCAGGGTGACCAGGTTCTCCGGGGTGGCCACGGTGAGGCTGTAGAGCGGCGGGGTGAAGAAGTAGTTCAGCAGCCCGGCACCCAGGAACGCCGCCGCCAGCGCCGGCCCCAGCCCGCCGACCAGCGCCACCAGCACGGTGGCCAGGAAGAAGCCGATCAGGTCGGTGGAGAAGCTCAGGTCCCGCCCGGCCAGCGTGCCGAAGCCCGTCACCGCGGCGGGCAGCAGCACCGACAGCAGCCACCCCCACCGCAGCCGCGACGGCGACAGCGCCTCCCGGGCCCCCGACCAGCGCCCCCGCCGCCGGGCCCCGTCGTGGGTGACCATGTGCACGTCGATCGGACCGGACGCGCGCACCACCGCCGCCCCGATGCCCTCGTCGAACACCCGGGCCAGTCGTGAGCGGCGGGACGTGCCCAGCACCAGCTGGGTCGCGTTGACGCCCCGGGCGAACTCCAGCAGGGCCGTCGGCACGTCGTCGCCGACCACGGTGTGGAACGTGGCACCCAAGTCCTCGGCGGTGCCGCGGAACCGGGTCAGCAGGTCGGGGGCGACGCCCGCGAGGCCGTCGCCGCGAAGCACGTGCACCACCACCAGCTCGCCGCCCGCGCGGACCGCGATGCGCCGCGCCCTGCGGATCAGCGCCTCGCTCTCCCGGCCGCCGGTGATCGCGGCGACCACCCGCTCGCGGGCCTCCCAGGTGTCGGTGATGCGCTGCTCGCTGCGGTAGCGCTGCAACGCGACGTCGACCTGGTCGGCCACCCACAGCAGGGCCAGCTCGCGCAGCGCGGTGAGGTTGCCGACGCGGAAGTAGTTGGCCAGGGCCGCGTCGATCTTGTGCGCGGCGTAGACGTTGCCGTGCGCGAGCCTGCGGCGCAGCGCCTCCGGGGTCAGGTCGACCAGCTCGACCTGCTCGGCGCGGCGCACCACCTCGTCCGGCACGGTCTCCCGCTGCGCCACCCCGGTGATCCGCTGCACGACGTCGTTGAGCGACTCCAGGTGCTGGACGTTGACCGTGGACAGCACGTCGACGCCCGCGTCCAGCAGCTCCTCGACGTCCTGCCAGCGCTTGGCGTTGCGGGAGCCGGGGGCGTTGGTGTGCGCGAGCTCGTCGACGACCGCGACCTCGGGCGCGCGGGCGAGCAGCGCGTCGACGTCCAGCTCCTCGACCGCGACGCCCCGGTGGTCGATCGCGTGCCGGGGCAGCACGTCGAGGCCGTCGAGCAGCCGCGCGGTCTTCTCCCGGCCGTGCGTCTCGACCAGGCCGACGACCACGTCCGTGCCGCGTTCCCGGCGCCGGTGGGCCTCGCCCAGCATGGCGAAGGTCTTGCCGACACCGGGCGCGGCCCCCAGGTAGATCCGCAGTTCTCCGCGTCTGCGCTTGCCGTCCACCCGGTCAGTGTGCGCGTCCGGCTCCGGGGTCCGCTCACCTGGCGGCATCGAGCACGCGGTTGAGCGCGGTGACGTTGACGCCCGGGTCACCGAGGATGCCCAGGCCGCGACCCTCGGTGTGCTCGGCGACGAGCGCGCGCACGGCGTTCTCGGACAGGCCGTTGGCGCGCGCGACCCGGGGCACCTGGAGCTGCGCGTACGCGTCGCTGATGTGCGGGTCGAGCCCCGAGGCCGACGCGGTGACCGCGTCCTGCGGTACCCGGTCCGGGCTGACGCCCTCGCGCTGGGCCACGGCGGCCCGGCGCTCGGCGACCACGGTGTCGTAGTCGGCGTTGACCTCGGACTTGTTCGACCCGCCCGACGCGGGCAGGGTCGCCGCCGACGGGCGCGGCTGGAACCACCGGTCGCCGTCGCGGGGCACCGCCACCAGGGTGGTGTCCACGGCCTCGGCGTTCGCGCGCAGGCCGGGCAGCCGGGACACGGCCCAGACCGCGGTCGGGTAGAGCACGCCGATGATGACGGTCAGGACGAGCAGCACGCGCAGCCCGGCGCCGGTTTGCTTGAGCAGGTTCTTCATCATTCCTCACCCGATTCCGGGGATGAGCCGCACCAACAGGTCGATCAGCCAGATCCCGGCGAACGGCGTGACGACCCCGCCGACGCCGTAGACCAGCAGGTTGCGCCGCAGCAGCGCCGACGCGCTCGACGGCCGGTACCGCACGCCGCGCAGGGCGAGCGGGATCAGCACGACGATGATCAGCGCGTTGAAGACCACCGCGGACAGGATCGCCGAGTTCGGCGAGTGCAGGCCCATGACGTTGAGCCCGCCCAACTGCGGGTGGATCGCGGCGAACATCGCGGGCAGGATCGCGAAGTACTTGGCCAGGTCGTTGGCCACGCTGAAGGTGGTCAGCGCGCCCCGGGTGATCAGCAGCTGCTTGCCGATCCGGACGATCTCGATCAGCTTCGTCGGGTCGGAGTCCAGGTCGACCATGTTCCCGGCCTCCTTGGCGGCGGAGGTGCCGGTGTTCATCGCCACGCCGACGTCGGACTGGGCCAGCGCGGGGGCGTCGTTCGTGCCGTCGCCGGTCATCGCGACCAGCCTGCCGCCCTCCTGCTCGTGCCGGATCAGAGCGAGCTTGTCCTCGGGCTTGGCCTCGGCGAGGTGGTCGTCGACCCCCGCCTCGGCGGCGATCGCCTTGGCGGTCAACGGGTTGTCGCCGGTGACCATGACCGTGCGGATGCCCATGGCGCGCAGTTCGGCGAAGCGTTCCTTCATACCAGGCTTGACCACATCGGACAGTCGGATGACACCGAGGACGGTGTGGTCGCCGCCGGTGCTTTCCGCGACCACGAGCGGGGTGCCGCCGTCCGCGCTGATCTCGTCGACGATCTCGCGGGTCTGCTCGGTGAGGACGAACCCGGAGGCGGCGCCCTTGCGGACTTCGCGGCCGCCGAGGTCGATGCCGCTCATCCGGGTCTGCGCGGTGAACGGGACCGCCTCGCCGGTCTTCTCGTGGTCGGTGGCCTCGGCGGCGCGGCCGTACCCGGTGACGCACAGCTCGACGATGCTGCGGCCCTCGGGCGTGCCGTCGGCGAGGCTGGACAGCCGCGCGGCGTCGACCAGGGCGTCCATCGAGGTGCCGCCGACCGGGATGAACCCGGTGGCCCGGCGGTTCCCCCAGGTGATGGTGCCGGTCTTGTCCAGCAGGAGGGTGTTGACGTCGCCCGCGGCCTCGACCGCGCGGCCGGAGGTGGCCAGCACGTTGCGCTGCACCAGGCGGTCCATGCCCGCGATGCCGATCGCCGAGAGGAGCGCGCCGATGGTGGTCGGGATCAGGCAGACCAGCAGCGCGGTCAGCACGACCACCGACTGCTCGCCGCCGGAGTAGACCGCGAACGGCTGCAACGCGACGACCGCGAGCAGGAAGACGATCGTGAGCGTGGAAAGCAGGATGGTCAACGCGATCTCGTTCGGCGTCTTCTGTCGCTGGGCACCCTCGACCAAGGCGATCATACGGTCCACAAAGGTCTCGCCGGGCTTTGCGGTGATCCGCACCTCGACCCGGTCGGAAAGCACGGTGGTGCCGCCGGTGACGGCCGAGCGGTCGCCGCCGGACTCGCGGATGACGGGGGCGGACTCGCCGGTGATCGCGGACTCGTCGACGGTGGCGATGCCCGCGACCACGTCACCGTCGCCGGGGATGACCTCGCCCGCCTCGACCACGACCAGGTCGTCGACACGCAAGTCCGCGCCGGGCACGAGTTCCTCGGTTCCGTCCTCGCGAATACGGCGTGCGACGGCGTCCTTCTTGGTGCGGCGCAACGATTCCGCCTGCGCCTTGCCGCGTCCTTCCGCGACGGCCTCGGCGAGGTTGGCGAACAGCACGGTGAACCACAGCCACACGGCGACCGCGACGGTGAACACGGACGGCTCCGCGACGGCGAACACCGTCACCAGCACAGAACCGACCCACACCACGAACATCACCGGGTTGCGGACCTGGTGGCGGGGGTGGAGTTTGCGCAGCGCGTCCGGGACGGAGTCGAGCAACTGGCGCGGGGCGAACACCCCCGCCGCGACCTGTTGGTTCTCCGCCTGGGGTTCGCTGGATCGGGTCATGGTGGTCACTGGAGGGCCTCCGCGATGGGACCGAGGGCGAGGGCGGGGACGAAGGTGAGGGCGGCGACCAGCACGACGCTGCCGCCGAGCAGGCTCGCGAACAGTGGACCCGTGGTGGGCAACGTACCCGCGGTGACGGGCACCTTGCGCTGCTCGGCGAGCGCGCCCGCCAGGCACAGCGCCGCGACGATGGGCACGAACCGGCCGAGCAGCATGCACACCCCGAGCGAAGCCTGGAACCAGTCGCTGGCGACCGTGATGCCCGCGAACGCGCTGCCGTTGTTGTTCGAGGCGGACGCGAAGGCGTAGAGGATTTCCGATAACCCGTGCGCTCCCGGGTTGTTCAGCGCGCCAGGGGTGCCCGGCAGCACGGCGGTGATGCCCGCGCCGATCAGCACCACGGCGGGCATCGCCAGGATCGAGATCGCCGCGCAGGTGACCTCGCGCCTGCCCAGCTTCTTGCCCAGGTACTCCGGTGTGCGGCCGACCATGAGCCCGGCGAGGAACATCGCGATGACCGCCATGACCAGGATGCTGTAGAGGCCCGTGCCGACCCCGCCCGGTGTCATCTCGCCGAAGAGCATGTTGAGCAGCGCGCCGCCGCCCCCGAGCCCGGTGAAGCTGTCGTGCATGGCGTTGACCGCGCCGGTCGAGGTGCCGGTGGTGGCGTCGGCGAACAGCGCGGTGGACGGGATGCCGAAGCGGAGTTCCTTGCCCTCCAGCGGACGCAGGCCGTGGGCCTCGGCGACCCAGATCACCGCGAGCATGGCGGTCCAGAGGGTGCCCATGACGCCGAGCAGCACGTAACCCTGCTTGCGGTTGCCGACCAGGGTGCCGAAACTGCGGGTGAGGCAGACAGGGATCACCGCGATCAGGAAGATCTCGACCAGGTTCGACCACCCGCTGGGGTTCTCGAACGGGTGCGCGGAGTTGGCGTTGAGCACGCCACCGCCGTTGGTACCGAGTTCCTTGATGGCCTCTTGGCTCGCGACGGGCGCGGTGGCCACGGTCGAGCCGTCGACGTCCACACCGGACTTGAAGCTCATCACCACACCGGTGACGATCAGGAGGATGGCGAACAGGAACGCGACGGGCAGGAGGATCCGGACGGTGCCCCGGGTCAGGTCGACCCAGAAGTTGCCGAGGCGGTCGGTGCGCGCGCGGACGAACCCCCGGACGAGGGCGAGCGCGACGGCCAGGCCGGTGGCGGCGGAGACGAAGTTCTGCACCGTCAAGCCGACGAGCTGGACGGTGTGGCCCATGACCGTTTCCGGCACGTACGACTGCCAGTTGGTGTTGGTCACGAAACTGGTCGCGGTGTTGAAGGCCATACCGGGCTGGACGTCACCGCGACCGAAGTCGAACGGCAGGATCGACTGGATCCGTTGCAGCAGGTAGAGGAGGGCGATGCCGGCGAAGGAGAACCCGAGGACGCCGAACGCGTAGGTGCTCCAGCGCTGCTCGGAATCGGGGTCGACCCGAACCAGCCGGTACACGGCCCGCTCGACCCGGTTGTGACGGGTATCGGAGTAGACACGCGCCATGTAGTCACCGAGAGGCCGGTAGACCAGCCCAAGGGCGAGAAAGAGCAAGGCGACCTGAAGCAACCCCGCGACGGTCCCGGACATCAAAACCTCTCCGGTTTAACCAGGGCCACGACCAGGTAGCCGAGCAACAACAAGGCGAGCACCCCACCCACCACGTTGGCCACCACACCGGTGCCGCTCACAACTTCTCCAAACCGCGCACGCACAGCGCCAACAACAGGAACACACCGATCAGCAACACCGCGTAGGCCAGGTCGGCCATGGGGCGTGCTCCTCTCACCCGGCAGTCCACCTTGGACCGCGTCCACGAGAGGGTGCCCCACAACCAGGCGACCCCAGCCCCCACCTGACGCGTCCCTGACACCCACACCTGCGACTTTGACGCGCCCTTGATGGTCGGCGTGACCGCCGCCGCTACCGGTATGGGCGATTGGTTACGGTGCGTAGCGGAGTGTGGTCGAGAGGCTGAGCGATCGGTTCGGGACCGATCAGTCCGCTTCGGTGGGGGCGGTGCGGATGAGTGAGCGCAGGACCGCTGGCTTGGCGATGGTGTAGCGCTTGCGGGCGTTGCTGATGATGCCCCGGTCGCGCAGCATCGCCATGGACCGGGCCACCGCGCGCAGGGAGGCGCCCACGTGGTTGGCGATGTCCAACTGGGTCAACGGCATCTCGACGCTGATGCCCTCCGGGCCGGGCGTCCCGTGGTCCCTGGCCAACCGCAGGAGGTAGAGGGCCAGGCGGCGGGTCACGTCCATGGTGGTGATGTCGACGCGGACGGCTTCGGCGTCGCGTAGGCGGGTCGCGATGGACTTGATGACCGCCAGGGACAGGTCGGGTTGTTCGCGGACGCAGCGGACGAAGACCGGGCCGCGGACCTGGAGGACCTTGACCGGTTCGATCGTGCGCACGGTGACCGACCTCGGCATGCCGAGGATGGCGGCCAGTTCCCCGATCACGTCGCCGGGGCCGCGCAGGGCGAACAGGATCTCGGTGCCGTCGTCGGTCAGCGTGGAGACGCGCACCCAGCCCGCCAGCAGGATGTGCACGTGGTCGGTCGGGTCGCCCTCGTGCATGAGCACCTCGTTGGCCGCGTAGGAGCGCTCGCTCCCGGCGTCGCGCAGCCGCAGGGTGTCGCGTTCGTCGAGGAACGAGTACAGGGATCCGACGACGGGGCTGACCGAGTTCTCCATCGATTCTCCGACCGGCGCTCGACTACCCCGCCACAGTAGCGGGGACGGCGGTCCGGGGGTGGGAGGTTGGGGAGGTCCGACCTCGCAGGCCGGATCGGTTCAGCGGATCGGGCGATTGACGCCGCAACCAAACCGGCCGGGCGGTGTTCCTCCGGGTGCGGAGTTCGCCGAACGGAAGGACACACAGTGGATCTCGGACTTGACGGGCGCGTCGCGGTGGTGACCGGGGCGTCCCGGGGGATCGGGTTGGCGGTCACGCGCGGGCTGCTGGACGAGGGCGCCCGGGTGGTGGCGGTCTCCCGGACCACGGGCCCCGACCTGGCCGCCCTGGAAGGCCCGGCCCTGCGCCACCTCCCGGCCGACCTCACCGACCCCGACGCCCCCGAGCGGGCCGTCGAGGCGGCCGTGCGGGAGTTCGGCGCGCTCGACGTCCTCGTCAACAACGCGGGCGGACCGCCGCCCGGCACGAAGTTGCCCCGCGCGTCCTTCTTCGACGCCGACGACGCCGACTGGGCGGCCATGCTCGACTTCAACCTGATGACCGCCGTTCGCGCGGCCCGCGCCGCCATCCCGCGCATGCTCACCGCGGGCGGCGGCGCCATCGTCAACGTCTCCACCACCCTCGCGGTCGCGCCCAGTCCGGTGAACGTGGACTACGGCGCCGCCAAGGCCGCGGTCAACAGCCTGGGCAAGGCGCTGTCGGAGGAGTTCGCGCCGCGCGGCGTCCGGGTCAACACGGTCTCCCCGGCCGGTGTCCGCACCCCGTGGTGGACCGACGCCGACGGCGCGGCCGACCGGATCGCCGCCATGGTCGGCGCCGACCGGGAGGAGGTCCTCGACTCGGTCGGTCCCCGGATGCTGGGGATGCTCACGGGCCGGCTGATCGATCCACAGGAGATCGCCGACGTCGTGCTGCTGCTCTGCTCCCCGCGCTCCGGCAGCACGACCGGCGCGAACTTCACCGTCGACGGCGGCTCGGTGAAGGTGTTGTAGCGGCCCGGGAGGGCGTTGCGCGTGGCGCACCGCCCTCCCGTCCGATAGTCCTGTGTGGATGATCGATCTCTCGATGCCCTGGTATTCGGGAAATCGCGAGATATCAGACATTGTGCCCGGTGGAACCGACTGGAATTCTGCTCGCGATTGTCCGAATTGTGTGGCGAAGCGGAGGCGGGCGTGCGGCGGATCATCCGGGCCGTTGGCGGTGTGGCGGCGACAGTGGCGGTCGTGCTGGGGGTGGTGCCGTCGGCCGCGGCGCACCAGGGGCCGCGGTTGGCGTGGTCGCCGTGCGTCGAGGACGTGACGGCGGAGTGCGCGACGCTGAGCCTGCCGGTGGACTGGGCCAAGCCGCGCGGTGCGCGGTTCGACCTCGCGGTGGCCCGGCGCACGGCGACCGACCCGCGCAAGCGGACCGGGGTCCTGCTGATCAACCCCGGCGGCCCGGGCGGCTCCGGCGTGGACTTCGCCCTGGAGGCCAACACCTTCTTCAGCCCACGCGTGCTGGAGCGCTTCGACGTCATCGGGTTCGACCCGCGCGGTGTGAAGCGCAGCGCGCCGGTGGAGTGCTCGGTGGACGTGCTCGCCCGCCAGCCCTCGCTGTACCCGGCCAACCAGACCGAGTTCGCCGCGCTCGGCGCGTACAACCGCGAATTGGCTGCCGACTGCCGCAGGCAGACCGGTCCGATCTACGACCACGTCGACTCCCTGTCGGTAGTCCGCGACATGGACGCGCTGCGCGTCGCGCTGGGCGAGCGGAAGATCAACTACTACGGGTTGTCCTACGGCACGCTGATCGGCGCCCAGTACGCCGAGGAGTTCGGCGGCAACATCCGGGCCATGGTCATGGACTCGGTCATCGACCACAGCAACGGCGTCCGCAAGTTCACCGAGGTCTCCTCCGCCACCACCGAGGACTCCTTCGCCGAGTTCGTGGAGTGGTGCGACCGCACGACCTCGTGCGCGCTGCACGGCCGCGACGTCCCGAAGGCCTGGGACGACCTGCTCGCCCGCGCCGACCGCGGCGAGGTCGTCGACCCCGCCGACCCGACCAGAGCGGTCGACTCGACGGAGATCATCTACACCGCGTTCGACCTGTTCTACCTGCCCGCGTGGGACTGGCTGGCCACCAGCATCCGCGACTGGGAAGCCGCGGCTCCCACGACCCGCGCCGCCGCGCCCGGGGTCCGCACGGGCACCGAGACCGCGCAGGCGCCGTTCGCCGCCGTGTTCTGCCAGGACTGGGACTTCCGGGTGCGCGACCACCGCGAGTTCGCGGCACTGGTCGACCGCGCCAACCGCCTGGCCCCGCACATGCGCGGCTCGATCCTCGCGCACATCGCCACCACCGGCTGCGTCGGCCTGCCGGACAAGGTCAACAACCCGCAGCACCGGCTGGACGTCACCGACGCGCCGGACCTGCTGATGATCAACGCCAAGCACGACCCGTCGACCGGTCACGAGTGGGCGACCAACGTGCACCGGCAGATCCGCGACACCGCGACGCTGGTCACCTACGAGGGCTGGGGCCACCTCGCCTACAACCGCACCCAGTGCACCCGCGACGTGGTGGACAACTACCTGATCACCGCGAAGACCCCGCGCGCGGGCACCCGGTGCGCCGCCGCCGAGCCCACTACGGCCGCCGCGCGGTCGGCGGCTCCGACGGTCCAGCTGCCGAGTTCGGTCGTCCGAGCCGGCTGGGGCTGGTAGGCACCCACCGCGCAGCGCGCCCCGCCCGAACCCGGGCGGGGCGCGCTGTCGTGTTCGGGGGAGTTCGTCAGACCTGGACCGGCAGCTCGTCCGGGTGGGCGTCCCGCGCGCGGGCCAGCTGCATGACGCCGAGGGCCGCCGTGATCCCGCAGGCGACGGCGAGGGTGATGGCCACCGTGCCCGCGCCCAGCTCCTCGCCGAGGAAGACGACGCCGATCAGGGTCGCGCTGGCCGGGTTGACCAGGTTCGTCACCGCGAGCGGCGCGCCGAGGCCGTGCCGGTAGGAGCGTTGGGTGAGGACGGTCGCGGCGATCGCGTAGCTGCCGATCGCGGCGATGGTCAGGATCGTCACCGGCTCGGCGAGGATCGCGAGGCCGCGGTCGCCGAAGTGGACCACGGTCGTCTGGCACAGCGCCGAGCACACCGAGAACGCCAGCCCGCCCGCCGTCGCCTCCCACAGCGGCGACGCGCCGGGGCGGCTGCCCTGCACGCCCAGACCCACGACGAGCACCGCGCTGACCGCGAGCAGCCCGACGAGTTGGCCGGTGCCGAGGGCGGCGGACTTGCCGCTGGTCGAGATGATGAGCGTGAGCCCGGCGAGCCCGACGACGGTGCAGGCCATGCCGGTCAGCTCCAACCGGGTGACCCGCCGCTTCGCCGACAGCGCCGCCACCGGCACCGCGATCACCAGCGTCAGCACCCCCAGGGGCTGGATCAGCGACAGCGGCCCGAACCCGAGCGAGACCACGTGCAGCGCGGCCCCGGACGCGTTGAGCACCTGCGCGACCCACCAGATCGGCACCCGCGTCAGCTCGCGGACCGTCATGTGCGCGAACCGCGCCTGGATCAGCGCCGCGACCGCGTAGACGATCGCGACGACCACGCACAGCCCGACCGCGATGACCAGATCACTCATGACGTGCCCCCGCCCGACCTCTCCCACCCGAACCGAGCAGGACCCACCCAGCGTCGGCACACTCCTCGACCATAACCCGAACCGGTGACGCGTCGCCGCCGATCGCCCGAACCGTGCCGTTGCCCGTGGTCACACCCGGAGGACATCGGCAGCGGCCGTCCGTCGAGGACGGTTCCGCCCCGACCTCACACCGATGGTGTGCCGAGGCGGGCCTGCCGCGCGCCGAACAGCGCCACGTACGTGCCTGACGGCGGTCCGCCGCGCGGGTCGGACAGCACGCGCAGGACGGCGGTGTCGTCGCGGGGCTGGGCCGGGTAGGTGTTGAGGACCTGCTGGAAGGTGGTGCGCAGCACGGGGCCCGGCTCGATCCCCAGGTCGTCGACCAGCCGCGCGCGGAGGGTGTTCAGCGCGGCCAGGGCCTCGGCTTGGCGGCCGCAGGCGACGAGCAGCCGGGCCCAGCTCGCGTAGACGGCCTCGTCGGTGGGGCGCTCGGCGGCCAGGGTGGCGAGGGTGGGGACGGCTGCGGCTGGCCTGCCGACGGCGGTGGCCGCGTCGGCCAGGGCGCAGGCGGCCGAGATCCGGGACAGGTCCCAGCGCACGGCGGTCGGGAAGGCGGCGGCGACGGGGTGGCCGTCGAGGACCGGGCCGCGCCACAGGGCCAGCGCGGCGAGCAGGCCGTCGACCCGCAGCGCCGGGTGGGCGGCCGGGTCGAGGCCGTCGGCGACCAGGTGCTCGAAGCGGGCCGCGTCCGTGCTGGTCGTCGGGCCGGTGACCAGGTGGTAGCTGTCGTGCTCGCGGTGGATGCGGGTGTCCGGGAACTCCGCGCGCAGCCAGGCCCGCAGCCGCGACACCGCCACGTGCACCGCCTTGTGCCCCGAGTGCGGGGCCGCCTCCGGCCAGGCCAGGTCCAGCAGCCGGGGCCGCGGCACCGGGCGACCGGCCAGCGCCAGCGCGGCGAGCACGGTGCGCAGCACGCCGACCGGCAGGGGCACGTCGACGTCGCCGCGGCGAGCCCGGAACGGTCCGAGCACCTGCAACTCGCCTGGGGGCACACCCGCCTCCTCGCCGGTTACGGATTCCCCCACCAGGCGTACTTCCCGACCTGGGGGAGCGCGGTACTGACTATGCCACTCCCGGCGATCACGGTGGGGTGACGCGATCGGGGCCCGAACAGGCCGAACCGGTCGGTCGACCGCCCTGCTCGGCGCAGCGCGGTCAACCGACCGGGAGGCGGTCAGTCGACGATGGACCACTTTCCGTAGCCGCCGTCCGGCTCGACCTGGGTGCTGGACCACACCTGGCGGTCGGTGCCGACGCCGAACACGGCCAGCCTGCCGTCCACGTTCACCGCCACCGCGGCGCCACCGGCGAACTTGCCGCCGATCGACGCCGGGCCGGAGTACTCGGCGCCGGTCGGGGTGTTCTGCGTGACGGTCCAGTAGGCGTTGTCCGTGCCGCGCCCGTAGACGCTGATCCGGCCGTCGGCCTGCCTGCTCACCGCGAACGCCTCGGTGGCCCACACGCCGCCGAGGTAGCCGTAGTCCGGCTCGAAGGCGCCGTTCGGCTCGGCCTGCGTCCGCACGTAGAGCCCGTTGTTGCCGCCGAGCACGAACACCCGCAGCTTGCCGTCGACGCCGCGCTGCGCGACCGGCTGCGCGATGACGACGCCGCCGAGGTAGGTGTAGTCGGGCTCCCACGCGCCCGACGGCTCCGCCTGGGTGCGCGTGTAGAGGGCGCCGCCGCCACCGACGACGAACGCGGTGATCCGGCCGTCGGCGTTCGGCGCGGCGTACGGGCTGCCGGTGATGCCGCCGCCCAGGCCGGTCCACGTGCCGGTGGTGCCGCTGGGCACGTCCTGCTTCCACGTCCACAGGTCACCGGCGGTGCCGCGGACGAACACCGAGATGGTGCCGTCGGAGTTGCGGGCGGTCGCCGGGTCGTCGGTGATGCCGCCGCCGATGCGGGTCCACGGGCCGAAGGTGCCCGCCTCGGTCTGCACCCGCCACCACAGCGCGTTGTCCGTGCCGCGGCCGAAGACCGTCAGCAGACCGTCCGAGTTGCGCTCGACGACGGGCTTGCCCGCCAGCTGTCTGTTCCCGATGTTGCGCCAGCCACCCCAGCCGATCCCCGGCTGGGCCTGGGTGTCGTACCACAGCGACCGGTCGGCGCCCCGGGCGAACACCGCCAGCGACCCGTCCACGTCCCGCCCGACGGCGGGGGACAGGGTGGCGACCGGTCCGAAGTCGACCTGCGCCGGTTGGACCACCCGGGCGCTCGCGGCGGGCGCCATGGCGACCACGGCGGTCGCGGCGACCAGGGCACCGGTCAACACCCGGTGGAGTGATGCGCGCATCACGCTTCCTCCTCGTCGTGGACGGCGCCGCGGCGGAGCGGGGGCCGCTCGGTCGGACCGGGCGCGTCCGCGGCCAGGGTCGCGGCGCGCGTTTGCCGGGCGCTTGCCCGGCGGTTGCGCGGCACTGATGCCGCGGTCCGACCACCGGATCGGGCCGCCGGACTCCCGCGAGCGTCACCGGGCACGCGACCGAACGGGGGGCGCGTCCGCCGAATGGCCCAGCGGCGTGAAATCGGTGTTCGACTCCGCGCCCGCCGCCCCTTGTGCCAGGGTGGGGGTGGAATTCGGTATGGGGAGCTGTGGATGAAGACGCCGGACGAGTGGCTGCGGGACTTCGAGGACAAGATCGCCGACGCGCGGGCCAAGGCCGACGCGATCGGCGAGGGCATGGCACACGCGTCGGCGACGGCGTCCTCGCCCGACGGCGCGGTGACCGTCACGGTCGCGCCCAACGGGGCGCTGACCGACGTGCGGCTGACCGCCGCCGCGATGACCAGGCAACCGGCGCAGCTCGCCGCCGAGATCACGGCCACCGCGCGCAAGGCGCAGCGCACGGCCGGTGAGCGGGTCGCCGAGGCGTTCGGCGCCGCCGCGGGCGGTGCCGGGGCCGAGACCTACCGGCTGATCACCCAGTACCTGCCGCCGCCCGAGGACGACGAGCCGGAGGAGCGCCGCTACGCGCCCGGCGCGGTCGAGGACCCGGACGAGCCCGCCCCGCCGCGCCGCCCGGCACCGCCCGCCCCGCCGCGGCCGGTGGCCGACGAGCCGGACGACGACTACGGGGACGAGTCCATCTACAGGCGTTGACCGGTCCCGCGCACCGCATACGATGCGGTCGACCGTCTCCGCCCGTCGACCAACCGAGGACCCGCCGACTGTGACGTCGTCCCCTGTGCCAGGCCGTGATTTCGCCGTCTTCGGCAACGAGCTGCTGCGCTACACCCCGGGTGAGCACGGATACGCCATTGTGGACAGTGAGGTGGCGGGCGGCAGGCCGGTGGACGCCGGGTACGGTCGCACGGCGTGGTCGGTGCCGCTGTCGGCGTTCGAATCGGTGTTCCAGCTGTACACCAAGCGGTTGGTGGACGGTGCCGCCGAGGTGGTCGAGTTCGACCCGGTCGCCGGGCTGCTGTCCGAGGTGCCCGTGGTGCAGGTCCGGTGGATGGCACCGCTGGGCGGGGTCTGGCCGCAGTTTCCCGCCGTGCACGTGGGCGGCCTGCCGGTCGGTGGGTTCGAACCCGTGCGCGACGCCACCATCGACGCCGTGCGCGCCGCCGCGCCGGCAGGGTGGCGGCGGGTGAAGGTGTCCTGCCACGCCATCGGGTACGGCATGGAGATCGTGGCCGAGGTGACCGGCGCGGACGGGGAGACGCGGTCGTGGTCGCCGCCCGCGATGGTGGGCCAGTGGTTCCACCGCTGGCGGATGCGCGCGTATGAGGCGATCTGGGGCACCTGGTACTCGATGTCCTACGAGCTGACGCCGGACGAGGTGGTCGAGTCCGCCGCGTTGATCGAGGGACCGCCGCCGTCGTTGCTGGGCGCGGTCGGCGATGGTGCCGACGAACTGCGCATGCTGCCCCGCCAACCCCAGGTGGTGCCCGAGTGGATGGCCGCCGCGGCGGTGGCGGTGGTCGGGCGCGACCAGGTCAACGGGTGGCACCCCCACCCCGATCCCGACGCGGGTCGCGTGGACCTGGCGCCGGTGTTCGACCACGGGACGCAGTGGTACCGGCCGATGGTGAGCAGCCGGGAGGCGACCGCGGTCCTGCGGTACCTGCGCGAGGCCCCGGTGGTGCTGGCCGCTCGCGGTTACGGGCCGGACGCGTTGGCGGACAAGCGGGACCAGGTGCCGATGGCGTACCACACCGACGGTCGTTGGGTGTGGCCCGCGGCGGTGGCGTACTACCTGGAAGAGCACAAGGTGCCGCCCGTCCTCGCGTTGGTCGACCACATCCGGCAGAACCGCTACCGGCTGCCGGACGTGGTCCCGGCCGCGGCGCAGGACCGGGCGCTGGCCGCGGTCACCGGGCAGGACACCGTGAGCGACGCCGACCGGCGCGAAGCGGTCAAGACCGTCCAGGAGGCGGTGCTGCTGTGCCGGACGTCGCCGCGGTTCTTCTCGTTGGAGGCACACCGCAGCGGCGCGTGGTGCCTGGTCCGCGACGGTGACTGGTGGCTGGTCTACCGGGCGAGCGGCGACCACCGGGTCGACCCGGTCCGGTTCGGGGACGCGCGGTCGGCGGCGGCCTACCTGGTGGGGCAGCTGGTGATCCACCGCGACGCCCAGGTGTACACAGTGGACGAACCGCTGCACTGGTGGCAGGTGTCGACGGCGGTGCTCGGCCACGAGGACCCGTCGCTGAGCCAGTTCGAGGACATCCGGGTCACCGTGATCGCCGACGTCGAGCTGGAGCGGTACGGCTCCACCGGCGGGAACCTGCTCGTACCACCGGACACGCAGCCGCACCGGGTCGCGGCGACCGGCACCGACCCGCACCACCGCTACCGCCTGAAGGGGTCGTGGCACGTGGTCGCCGCCACCCACCCGTCGGGGGCGGAGGCGTACCTGCTGCCGGAGAGCGTCCAGGCGTTCCTCGACCGCGGCGACCTCGTCGAGCGCGTGCCGGAGGTCCCGAAACCACTGGCCCCCAACTCGTTCTCGCCGACCCGGGCCATCACACCCCCGCGCCCCGGCACCGCGCCGGGTGGTTCCACGCCATCCGGTGCCGCGCGGTCGTCCGCGTCGTCCGGTCCGCTCGCTTTCGGGCCGTCCGGTCCGGGGGTCCCGCCCCCGTCCGCTCCGGGCGGGCCGTCATCCGGTCCCGGCAGGCAGGCTTTACCCGGTTCCGGCGCCGCGCGGTCGTCCACACCATCCGCGCCGAACCCGCTCGGACCGTCGAGTCCGGGCACACCCGTTCCCGCCAGGCCCGCGCCACCCGTCCCGAACCCGCTCGCGCCGCCGGGCGGCTCGTGGCCTTCCGCGCCATCCGTTCCGGTCGTTCACGGACCATCCGGCTCCTCGTGGCCGTCCGGCGCTCCCGCACTGTCCACTCCGGCCGTCCCGCCGCCGTTCCCCACGCCGAGCACCCCGGGGCACGCCCAGCCGCCCCCTGCCTTCCCCGCGCCACCGGTCGCCCCCGCCGGGTTCCCGCCGCCCCCGGGGCCCGGAATCCCTTCCCCGCCAAGCGCTTCGCCCGTCCCGGTCCCCGGCCACCCCGGTCTCCCGCCGATCAGCGACGGTCTGCGCCAAGAGGCCCGCCGCACCCCCAACGGCTGGGTCTACTGCGCCGACCCGGACATCGACCCCCGCTACGTCGAGGGCGTCCCCAACGCGGCCCTGCTGGGCGCGTACCGGGTCGGCCCCCACGGCGACCTGACCGGCGAGACCTACCTCAACCCCGACTACCGCCCCAGCCCGCGCAAGCAGGGGTTCCCGCCCCCGCTGTGCGACTTCGACGCCGTGGTCGCCTTCGTCGCCGTCGGCTGGTCCCCGCAGCGCCACGTGCCGCACGCCGCCCTGGAGGCCACCGTCTACCTGGACACGCCGCCGGGCCCCGTCAACTTCACCTTCATGCCCGACGGCAGGCGCTACCTCGACGCCTACACCGCCCCCGAACACCTCCCGCCCCACGCGGTCCACGCCGTCCAAACCACAACCCGCAACCTGCTCCCCATCCTCAACGGCGCCACCCTGCGCCTCAACCAGGGCGGCAGGCTGTCCATCGAGATCCCCGCCGAGGACCTCATCGCCGCCGACCTCGCGACCCGCCGCTAGCGAACGGGTGATCGCGCCGCGCGGGCACTAACACCCCGACCCGGTCGCGCGATCCCCGGTCGTGTCCGAACACGCGGGGACCGCGCCGGAACCACCCGCCGCCCTGCGCCGGGTGCTCGTCAGCCACTCCCGCCAGGACTCGGCCACGGCGCGGGCGATCGGCACGGCCCTGGCCGACGGCGGCATGCACGTCCTGCTCGACGAAGGCGCCTTCGGCTCCGGCGAGTCCGCCGCCGCCCTGGTCCAACCCCACCTCGCCGGGGTCGACGTGCTCGTCTCGATCGTCGAACCCGGGACGATGGGCAGCCACTGGGCGGAACCGGCGGGCCACACCCGACCCGACGGCGTCAGCGCCCGGGGGCTGACGGTCGTCCCCCTCCGCCGCGTCGCGGGCGGCTCCGGAACCGGCCTCGGCAAGCTCTTCCTGCCCGTCGCCCCGGCCGCCGGACCCGCGGTGGCGGACGACGTGCGCGCGCACCTGTCGGCCCTGCGCGCCGTGTCGGTCCCGCCGACCCGGGCGGGACCGGTCGTCGTCCGGCCGCCCGTGCCGGACGAGGTCCGGCCACCGCGCGACGACGGTTCCCCGGGCAGCGGCCTGTACGTGGTGCCGCTGCCGCTGTCGGAGACACCCGACCGGGCCTGGGCGGAGCTGTTCACCGAGCACTGGCGCCGCCCGCCCCGCTGGCCGCCGCTCACCCACCGCCCCGACATCGCCGAGGTCGTGGACAACCGGCTGCTGCTGCGGGGGACGACGGTCCACGAGGTCAACGGCCGCCATTGGGAAACACTGCGCTTGGTGCTCGCCGTCACCAACGAACAGCGCACCCGCGACGGCGCGGCGGGTGGCACGGACGTCCGGTCCTGGCGCCAGGCGGTGGACCGGATGCTCTCCGACTTCCAGTCCGACGACTGACCGCGCTCGACCGGCGGCCTCACGGCGGGTCGTGCGGACGCGGTGGCGCGTACGGGCGCACCGCCGCCCGCCACACGGGCTCGTCGAGGCCGAGCAGCAGGTACATCACGTTGCGCAGCCGCTCCGACGCCTCATCGGGGCAACTCGACACCAGCGCGGTGATCAGCTCGCCGACCGAGCCGTCCACGGCGGACGCGAGTTGGGGCAGCAACGCGGCTCCGAGGTCGATCCGGCCGACCGCGCGGGCCAGTTCGTCGGCGATGCCGCCGGGGAAGGCGCGGTGCGTGGCGGCGACGAGCCGCACCGGTATGCCCATAGCCGCCGCGTACACCGTGGTCGAGCCGAGGTCGCCCAGCACGTGGTCGCTGGCGAGCACCGTGGCCTGCCAACCGGATTCGGGCGGCACGACCAGCAGACCCGCTCGGCGCGCGCGGGCCAGCACGCGCGTTTTCCCGTGCGCCGCCCAGATCGCGGGGTGCAGCACCGCGGCGACCCGGGTGTCGTCACCCGCCTCGTCCACCAGCCGGTCGCACAGGTCCGGGTGGCGCCCGAACAGCGACTCGGCGCCCCACGTGGAGCACACCGTCACCAGCCGCGTGCCGGGACCGACGCCGAGTGCGGACCGGTACGCCGCGCGCCGGTGCGCGCTGGCCCGCATGCGGTCCAGGCAGATGTCACCCGACACGACCGCGGCGGGCAGGACCTCCGGACGGGTTCGCCACAGGACGTCCACATCGGTCAGGTGGGGCAGCGCCAGCGCGGACGGCAGGACGCGGCCTCGGTAGGTCGGCGGTTCCCGGTCGAGGCGGGCAGGGGTCCCCGCGCCGGGCTGGAACACCAACACCTCCCCGGAGACCTCGCCGACGTGCTCGTGGCGGGTGGTGAGCACCAGATCCCACCGCGAGCGGACCGCGCGGGTCCACGGAATCGTCTCCGCGTCCATTTCGGCGAAGGATTCTGCCAATCCGTTCCAGCTTTTCCCGTGTGCCGGCACGGTGCGCACCAGCCGAATCCGCTTGTCGGACTCCAAAAGAGGGAACAGTTCCATCAACCGGGTGCCTTCGGTCATCGACGACATCATCACCAAAACGGTTTTACGGTTCGCCCCGGTTGGCCGGAAACCGCGCTCGAACTCGGTCGGCCCCTCGGCCCGGCACGCCTCACGCATGTCGACCCCCACTCTTTCCCCGTGCTGCCAACGAGATCGAGTCTCCGGGTGCGAACCGGCCGATCAACGGTGCGCGCCATGGTGATCGCGCTGTCCGCGGACAGCGCGCGGACAGCGGGCGGACATCCCAGCGGACCGGGCTGGTCAAAAACCTGTCAGTCGTCGAATCGGCTGAGAAATTTCGAGACTTCGGCCCTTGGGGTCAGTAACATCGACTATCCAAAAAGGGGAGGACAGGCCACGGGGGTGGGCAGGTGGACGCTGTGTTCGGGGTGCTCGGGGAAACGGCCATCCGCATCGATGGTGTTTTCCAGACCCGGGGCAAGCCGAGGGAAAGGGCGGTGCTCGCGGTCCTGCTGGCGCACCCGATGGAGGCGCTGTCGCTGGACCGCGTGCTGGAGTACGCCTGGCCGAGCACCTCGGCGCGGCCCACCAACGTCGCGGACACCGTCTACGGGCACGTCAGCCGCTTCCGCAAGCAGGTGGAGGCCGCGCTCGACGGCGTGCGGGTCGTGCGCGGCAAGTCCACGGTCCGGCTCGACGTCGGGCGGGAGCACGTGGACGCCTTCCAGCTGATGGACCTGGTCGACCACGCGCGCCGGTGCCTGACCGGCGGGCAGGCCACGAAGGCCCGCGAACTGCTCGGCGCCGCGGTGCCGCTGCTGCGCCGCGGCACACCGCTGGCGGACGTGGATTCCCAGTGGGCGCGGCGGTGGCGCGCGCAGGCGTCCGCGCTGGAGCCGGCGCGGGTGTACGCGATGCTCGTCTCGGCGATGCTGGCGCTCGACGAGTGCGACGACGCGCTGGCGGTGATCGAGGACGTCCAGCGGACGTTCCCCGGCGACGAGAGGTTCATCGACGGCAGGCTGGCGGCCCTGGTGCGCGTCGGCCGCGCGGCCGAGGCCGAGGACTACCACCGCGAGATCCGCCAGGTGCTGGCCGCGGACGGCGACCGCGAAGGCGTGGCCCGCCTCGACGAGAAGTGGAAAGCCCTGCGGGTCAACGCGCACGCCGCGCACTCGGAGGCGCCCGGTACCGCGCCCGCGAAACCCCGCCAGTGGCAGCTGCCCCAGGACATACCGGGGTTCGTCGGCCGCGCCGTCGAACTGTCCGCACTGGACACCGCACTGTCCGAACAGGAGGGTCGAGCGCTCCGGGTCGTCACCGTCGACGGCATGGGCGGCGTCGGCAAGTCCTCGTTGGCGGTGCACTGGGCCTGGACGCTCAGGAAGCGGTTCACCCACGCCTTCTACGTCGACCTGTGCGGCCAGGCGCGCGACGAGGAGGGCGTGGTCAACGAGTTGCTGGCCAAACTGGACTGGACGGCGCTGGAGGCGTTGCCGCTGGTGGCCCGCCGCCAGCGGCTGGGCGAACTCCTGGCGGACAAGACGGTCCTGCTCGTCCTCGACAACGTCTCCGCCGCGCTCCAGCTCGACGAGTTGTTCTCCCTGTTCACCGCGGGCACCGTGGTCCTGGTCGGCAGGCAGCGGTTGAAGGGCCTCACCCGCTTCGGCGCGGTACGGGTCAACCTGCCCACGATGACCGCGGCCGACGCGCGGCGGTTGCTCGCGGGCATCATCGGCGCCCGGGCGGAGCGGGAGGCGGACGCCTGCGCGGAGCTGGTCCGGCGCAGCGGCGGCCTGCCGCTGGCCATCGTGCTGATGGGCGACGGGGTCGCGGCCCGGCCCGGGGTGTCGGTGGCGGAGTTCACCCGGACCCTCGGCGACCGGTACGGGACCGAGCCGGACCTCAACGCGACCTTCCTCGGCTCCTACCGGGAGCTGGCGGAGCCGGAACGGCGGCTGTTCCGGCTGATCAGCCGGGCACCCGGGTGGGAGGTCTCGCTGGCGGCCGCGATCGCCATCGACGACCGCGGGCCGGGGCGCACCCGCGCCAGCCTGGACGTGCTGGTGGACAACAGCCTGGTCGGCCAGCCCGATGACCTGGGGCACTACCGCCTGCACGCCTTGGTCCGCGACTTCGGCAAGCACCGGGCGGGCCGCGACGAGTCCCCGGCGGACCTGCGCGCCGCCGACCAGCGGGTCCTCGAGCACCTGCTGGTGTCGGCGGTCGCCGCGCACACCCTGTACCAGCCCGAGCAGAGCGCGCCGCCCCCGCTGCTGACCCCCGGGCGGGACAACCCGCCGGTGGACCTGGCCGACGCGGCCGAGGCGGGACGGTGGTTCGCGCGTGAGCGGGAGACCCTGGTCGCCGCGGTCGGGTACGCGGTGGACCGGGGCTTCCACCAGCAGTGCTGGCGCCTCGCCCAGTCGTTGCAGAGCTACCTGGACAGCGTCGGCAGGCACGAGCAGACCCGGGTGGTGCTGCTGCACGCCGTCCGGTCCACCCAGGAACTGGGTGACGAGGACGGCCTCGCCTCCACCCTGCACGACCTCGGCACGGTGCTCACCAGCATGGGCAGGTTCGAGGCCGCCCGCCGCGCCTTCCGCGAGTCCATGCGCCTGAGCAGGCTCTTCGGCATCGAGCCGGGGACGCGCCGCACCCTGCACCAACTGGCCCGGCTGGAGATCCAGACGGGTGATTACCCGCGCGCGGCCGAGCTGTACCAGGAGTGCCTGGCCAGCGCGCTGGCGGCCCGGGACCAGGAAATGGTGACGTGGTCGCGGTACGGGCTGGGGGACACGCGGCTGGAGCAGGGGGACCTGGCGGCGGCCGCGGACCACCTCCGCGCTGCCCAGCACGACGCCGAGCGCACGGGGAACCGGCCCGTGCGGGCCTGCGCCATCCTCGGTCTCGCCCGCATCCACCTGGCACAGGGGCGGTTGTCCGACGCCCACGAACTGGCGGCGACCGCGCGCAACCTCGCGTACGAGCAGGCGCACCTACCTCTCACCGCGCGGTGCCACACGGTCATCGCGCGCATCCACTACCGCACCGGCGAGTACGAGCGGGCGCGCGACCTGTGCCGTACGGCGGTGGACCTGCTGCGCGGTGCCGGGGATGTGTGCTACCTGGCGGTCGCGGCCGAACTGCTCGGCGACACGGAGCTGGCCCTGGGTGACCGGGCGGCGGCGGTCGCCAACTACGAGTGGGCCCGGCAGCTCTGCACCCAGCTCGGCGTCGCCCCTGCCCTGGACCGGCTCAGGGAGAAGCTGGGCGAATCCCGGTAGGCTTCCCAGGGGTGCTGGGCTATTCCCGCCGGGACGGTCCATGTAGAGCGCGACTGCTCGCCTATCTAGTTGCCTGACCAGCAAGAAGACCTTCTGTGGCCCCCTGTCACTCGATGAGGTGAAGCGTGGGGCTATCCTGTGTCCACTTGTCGCACGGCGGACACGAAAGGCCTATCGAATGGCGAGTTTACCTTCGCACGTACGGCTGAACCCGAGCGTGGTGCCTGCGGCGGCGCGGAAGTCCGATCAGGTCACATCTCGCAGTGTGGTATCCCGTGACGCCGACTACTGGCGAACCTGGAAGAAGAAGTAGTGGAAATAGCTGCTCAGCCGCTAAAAGGCTGAGGTGTCGCGCGGTCGAGGAGGTCGGGCGCCGACACGTCGAGGACGTCGCAGATCTCCAGGAGTCGGTAGAGCGAACACCGGCGCCTGCCTTGCTCGTAGAACCTTATGCTCTTCTCTCCGGTGGAGGCGAGCGCCGTGGCCAAGGTGCTCCGGTTCCAGCCGCGGGCCTGTCGGGCTGTCATGATCTCGGCGCCCAGCCGCCTGGTGAACTCGCGCTCCCAGTCTGGTCCACTGTGGATGGACATCAGGCATCGCTTCGTTCGGCCGTGTATTGCCAGAGGGTCGACAGCAGGTCGACGATGTCGCGCTGTGCGGCCATCGCCATGCCGCGCACTTCGGTGAACCGCACCTCGTCGACCGCGGCCCGTCGCGAATGGACATCCTCCGCCCACTCCCGCACCTCCCCGGGAATGTCCGGGTCCGCCAGTAGTGCGGTGAAATCGATGCGGAGTGTGGGTTCCGGCCCACCTGAGAGCCGTCGCAGCGCGAGGGCCAGAATCCTGCCCGGGGACACCTCCAACGCCTGGCACAGCATGACGAATCGCGCGGCCGGAATTCTGCGCAACCCGTACTCGTAGGTCCTGAGTGTCGTGGGGTCCACCGGCACGGCCAGTTTCTTCGCCACCGCGTGCCGGGGGAGATCGGCCTCCTCGCGGGCGGTGAGCAGCAGAAACCCGATTGTTTCGGCGAAGGCAACGGGGTCGGGGAGCCGTGTCGGTATGTCGGTCACGGTGGCCTCCCCGGAGTGTCCCGAGGAGTTACATCGTGGGTAGCGTAGGATTGTTACGTTCGTGCCGTCGCCACAAGAGGCCGCATTGGTCGGCTTATGCCTGGCAAGGCTGGAATTTAGAAGAATTCCGCCGAAAAACTGGCCAAATCGTGGACACGGCAAGGTGTCTTGGTATTCAAAACTCTGTTTCCGACCGCGGCGTTCACGGCAGGTGGGGTAGGAGCTTGTCGAGGGTCAGTGGCAGGTCCCGGATGCGGGCGCCGGTCGCGTGGTGGGCGGCGTTGACGATGGCGGCGGCCGTGCCCACGATGCCGATCTCGCCGATGCCCTTCGTGCCCATCGGGTTCACGTGCCGGTCGTGTTCGTCGATCCAGTCCGCCTCCACGCGGTAGGCGTCGGCGCAGGTGGCGACGTGGTAGTCGGCGAAGTCCTGGGTCACCACGTGGCCGAAGCGCGGGTCCAGGACGCTGGTCTCGTGCAGGGCCATGGACAGGCCCATGGTCATGCCGCCGATCAGCTGGGAGCGGGCCGTGCGCGGGTTGACGATGCGGCCCGCGGCGAACATGCCGAACAGCCTCGGCACGCGGATCTCGCCGGTGTCGGCGTGGACGTGGACCTCGGCGAACTGCGCGCCGAAGGCGTACATCGCGTACTGGCCCTGGGCGGGGTTCGAGCCGATCTCGCCGGTGGCCTCCGCGCCGTCCGGGGGTTCCGTGCCGTGCTTCTCGCGGAACGCGCGCGCCGCCTCGACGATGGCCGAACCCCAGGTCGAGATCCCCGACGAACCACCCGCCACCGACGCGTACGGCTGGTCGGTGTCGCCGATCCGGGCCTCCACCAGCTCCACCGGCACGCCGAGGCCGTCCGCCGCGATCTGGGCCAGCGCGGTCCACGTGCCGGTGCCCAGGTCGGCGGCCCCGATCGACACCACGTACCGGCCGTCGGCGTAGCGCAGGTGGGCGGTCGAGTGCGGCATGCGGAACGCCGGGTACACCGATGACGCGACCCCGGTGCCCACCAGCCAGTCCCCGACCCGGTGGCGGCGCCTGCCCGACCAGCCGAACCGCTCCGCGCCGGAGCGCAGGCACGCCACCAGGCCCCGGCTCGAGTACGGCTTGCCCGACGCCGGGTCGACCGCGGGCTCGTTGCGGACCCGCAGCTCGATCGGGTCGACGCCCAACTCCTCGGCCAGCTCGTCCATCGCGACCTCGTTGCCGAACATGCCGGGGCACTCGCCGGGCGCGCGCATCCACGTCGGCACCGGCACGTCCAGCGCGGCCAGCCGGTGCGAGGTGGCCCGGTGCGGCGCGGCGTACATCATCCTGGTGGGCACACCGGCCTGCTCGGCGAACTCGGTCACCTTCGACGTCGGCGCGACCACGTCCATGCCGACCCCGGACAGCACCCCGTCCGCCGACGACGCCAGCCGGGTCCGCATCACGGTCCGGGTGCGGTAGCCGACCAGCGAGAACATCTCCCGCCGGGTCAGCGCCAGCCGCACCGGCCTGCCGGGGAGCGCGCGGGCGGCCATGGCGGCGACGATGACGTTGGCGTGCGCGGCGCCCTTCGAGCCGAACCCGCCGCCGACGTGCGGCGACACGACCCGCACCCGCTCCGGCGCCAGCCCGAACACCTCCGTCACGGTCTCCCGCACGGGGTGCACGCCCTGCGTGGATTCCCACAGCAGCAGGTTCTCCCCGTCCCACAACGCTGTTGTCGAATGTGGCTCCATCGGGTTGTTGTGGTACGTCGCGGTGGTGTACGTGCGTTCGACCGTGACGTCGGCCGTGCGCATGGCCGCGTCGAGATCGCCCTGCGCGGTGTCGGTGGGGTAGCCCGCGTTGACCTTCTCCGGCTTGTAGAGGTCGTCGCGGTCGGGGGAGAACGCGGTGTCCTGCGGTTCCTCGGTGCACGCGACGCGCGCGAGCCGCGCCGCTTCCCTTGCCGCCTCGGAGGTCTCGGCGATCACCGCGCCGATGATCTGGCCACGGAAGGCGATCGAGGTGTCCTGCAGGACGGCCAGCTCATCGTCCCCAGTGGACGTCAACTTCTCCGCCGAGCCCGCGCGCAGTACGGTCAGCAGGCCCGGGACTTCCGGTACCTCGATGCCGGTCACCCGGCCCCGGGCGGTGGGGGAGAGCAGCAACCGGCAGAACACCGGACTGTCCACTTCGGCGTCGTCCGCGTACGGCGCGGTGCCGGTGACCTTCAGGCCGCCCTCGCGGCGGACCAGGTCACGGCCGATCGCCTGGCGGTCGGAAAGCGTTGTCACCGCGCACCTCCCAGCTCGCGCAACACGGCCACGAGCGTTCGCGCGACCAACGGGATCTTGAACGCGTTGCCGCCGTCCAGCCCAGCCACGGCCCGCGCGTCGGCGAGTTCGAGCCGCGCGGCCCTGCGGTAGCTGTCCTCGTCCGCGGGCATGCCGCGCAGCGCCTCCTCGGCATTGGTCGCCCGCCAAGGTTTGTGCGCGACTCCACCGAGTGCGATGCGGGCGTCGCGCACGATGCCGTCCTCGACTTCCAGCGCCGCCGCGACGGAGACCAAGGCGAACGCGAACGACGCGCGGTCGCGGACCTTGCGGTAGCGGGACTTCGCGGCGATCGGCAGCGCGGGCAGGGTGATCGCGGTGACCAGGTCGCCGCGCTCCAGCACGGTGTCGCGCTCCGGGGCGTCGCCGGGTAGGCGGTGCAGGTCGACGAACGGGATCACCCGAGTGCCCCCGGTGCCCAGCACCTGAACCTCGGCGTCGAACGCGGCCAGCGCCACGGCCAGGTCCGACGGGTGCGTGGCCACGCACTGGTCGGACGCGCCCAGGACCGCGTGGTAGCGCGTGTAGCCGCCGACGGCGGAGCAGCCCGTGCCCGGCTCCCGCTTGTTGCACGGGGTCGTGGTGTCCTGGAAGTACACGCACCTGGTGCGCTGCAACGGGTTCCCGGCTGCCGTCGCCATGTTCCGCAGCTGCCCCGACGCGCCGGACAGCAACGCCTCCGCGACCGCCGGGTACCGGGTGCGGATCCGGCGGTCGGCGGCCAGGTCGCTGTTGCGCACGGCCGCGCCGATCCACAGACCGCCGCCGTCATCGTCGCGGATCTCGTCCGAGGTCACGGCGTTGACGTCGACCACGACCTCCGGTTCGGCGACGCCGAGCTTGAGGTGGTCGAGGAGGTTGGTGCCGCCCGCCAGGAACACGGCCGCCGGGTTGGCGGCGACGGTGTCGACCGCGGCGCCCGCGCTGGTCGGCACGCGGTAGTCGAAGGGCGTCATGACCCGCCCGCCACGTCCAGCAGCGCGGGCACGATGTTGGCGTACGCGCCGCAGCGGCAGAGGTTCCCGCTCATCCGCTCCGCCACCTCGGACTCCGTCAGGTCGGGCTCGGCGGCCACGTCCGCGCTCGCGTGGCTGGGGTGTCCTTGGGAGAACTCGGAAAGCATGCCGACGGCGGAGCAGATCTGGCCGGGGGTGCAGAAACCGCACTGGAAGCCGTCGTGGTCGAGGAACGCCTGTTGCACGGGGTGCGGCCCGCTCTGGCCGAGGCCGCGCGCGGTCGTCACCTCGGCCAAGTGGCAGCGGACGGCGAGGGTGAGGCAGCTCAGCACGCGTCTGCCGCCGACCAGGACCGTGCAGGACCCGCATTGCCCGTGGTCGCAGCCGCGCTTGGGGCTGGTGTTGCCCACCCGTTCGCGCAGCGCGTCGAGCAGCGTCGTCCGCGGTTCGATCCTGAGGTCGTGCTCGGCACCATCGACTCGGAGCGTGACGTCGGTCTCCACCCCGCTACGGTACCCAGACCTTGCCCCGTCCAACCGCTCCAAGCGTGTACCACACACGGATGGTCCCCGCCGCCCGTCCCGCCATCCGGGTGCGCTTGCGGCCGGTCGCGGGGCTGGGGAGGCTGCCGGAAACGCCCCCCGACGAGGCTTTGGAGCGACCCATGACGACCCAGGTCCGGCTCAACGACGTGGACATCGACGCGGTGGGGGCGCTGGTCGGCGCCGTCCAGGCGGACGCGACCAAGGCCGCCACCACCTGGGCCGCGCACGTCACCTGGACGGGTGGTTTCCGCTCGGAAGCCCGAGTCCGCGGCTTCACCCCCACCCCGTCCGACGAACCCACCGCCCTCGGCGGCGGGGACAGCGCCGCGAACCCGGTGGAGCAACTGCTGAGCGCGCTGGGCAACTGCCTGGCCGTCGGCTACGCCGCCAACGCCACGGTCGCCGGAATCCGCCTGGACGACCTGCGGATCGACCTGAAGGGCGACATCGACCTGCGCGTGTTCCTGGGGCTGGCGGAGGGGCACGCGGGGTTCGACAGCATCACGGCGAAGGTGACGATCTCGTCACCCGCGTCGCGGGAGGAACTGGAGACGCTGCACGCCAAGGTCATCGGCAGCTCACCGGTGGGCCACACGCTGGGCAGCGCGGTCCCGGTCACCATCGAACTGGCGGGCTGACCGCAAGTCGATCGAGCCAACCCCCACCGCTGGCGCGGGTTATCCCCATGCCTCGTCCGCATCCACAGGATTTCGCCACCCCGTGCTCCGCCCTGCTCCGCCGATAGACTGGAGCAGGGCTGTCCCCCAGGGGAAGGGCGGGGGCTGCCCGGAGTCCGGGCGGTGGCAGGGGACAGTCGGGTGCCGCTGGACTTGGTGGCCTCCGCGATCGCTGAGTGGAGCAAGATCGCCGGTCCGCCATTCACCTGCGAGCGCGAGTTGAAGGCAGAACCCAACGGGTCCGCTGCTGTTCTCGCGATGCGTGCGCGAGTACGGCGGTGTCCCGCCCTATCTCCGGCGCATCCCAGCTACCGCTTGGCTGCCGGCAGGGGAGGACACGTGGAGTCCGGGCGCTGGCAGGGGTAGTTGGAGGCGGGTGACCGGGTGGGTCCGCCCGGGCGTGGGTGGACCCACCCTGGCTTCTAGAAGCGCGGCACGGACACCGCGGTGTAGGTGGTGGTTGGGGTTGGTGGGGTGCTGAAGCGGGCGTTGACCGCGTACAGGCTCTCGCCGTAGTTGGCGATGGTGGTGGCGGTGTCGAAGCGGTAGTCGCTCAGCCTTCGTTGGAGGGTGCCGGTGGTGCCGTCGGGTGAGAGGGCAATTTTGGCGATCGTGCCGCGGCCGTTCTCCATGACGTACAGGTCTCGGCCCAGGCGGAGTTGGCCGTCGTTGCCGGTGACGGTCTGGGTGCCGATGTCGACGGTCTTCGCCGCGCCCGTGGCCGGGTCCACGCGGAACAGTTTGCCCGTGGCGGTTTGGCCTACTATCAGGGCCTTTCCGTCCGGGGTGGTGACGATTCCGTTGCCGTTGAACGAGTTCGGTACGTTCTGCCAGTCGCCGGTCAGGGGGAGGGTGGTGAGGGGCTTGCTCGCGTCCGGGAGTTCTCCCTTGGGGCCCAACGGGAGCTCGTACAGCGAGGCGTTGTTGGAGTCGGTGAACCACACCGCGTCCCGGGCGATGGTGACGTCGTTGAGGAACGCGCCGGTGGTGGGGACCTTGTAGCGGGCCAGGACTTTGCCGTCGTGGGTGTCGATGACGCGGACCTCGCCGCCGGTGCCGCCCGCGACGAACAGGCGGTTGTGGTCGGTGTCCACCTTGAGCCCCACCGACGGCCCGCCCGCGGGCGGGCTCAGCTGCCTGCCCGTGCCCGTGCGCAGGTCGATCTGGTGGATGCGGCCGTCGGCCAGGGATCCGAAGTAGGCCACCGGCCACCGCCCGATGGCGATGCCCTCGGGGCGGAAGCCGTCCGGCAGCCGCAGCTCGTCGGGGAAGCCCGGTGCCTGCGCGGCGGTCGCCACCACGGGCACCGCGAACAGGGCGAGCACGACGCTGACGAACAACGCGATTCTGCGTGTCATCTGCCCGAGTGTGCTTGGACCGGTCCAGCATGGTCTAGACCAAACCGGGTACCGGTGTTGCCGGCGGTTCACACCGACAGCGGCGCCTCGCGCACGACCTGCTCCGCCATCTGCCCCAGCTCGCGGCGCCAGAACTCGAAGAAGGCGTCCTGGTCCGGCCCGATCTGCTGGACGTAGACCTCGTCGTACCCGGCGTCGACGTAGCCGCGGATCGCGGTCGCGTACGGCTCCGGGTCCGGCCCGCACGGCACACTGCGCGCGACCATGTCCGGTGTCACCAGCTCCGAAGCCTGCTCGAAGTGGCGCGGTGTCGGCAGGACCTGCGCGAGTTCGCCCGGCAGCGCGGAGTTCGCCCACAGCCGGTGCGCGGTCCGCACGCCCTCGGCGGTGGTCGCGGCGTGGCAGAACTTGAGTCCCCCTTGAGCGGGCCGGTCGCCGCCGCCCGCCTCGCGGAACGCGCGCACCAGCCCGCTGTCCGGCTTGGTGCACGCGAACCCGTCGCCGACCCGGCCCGCGAGCCGTGCGGCCTTGGGACCGAACCCGGACACGTAGATCGGCACGGGCGCGTCGGGCCGTGTGTAGATCCGCGCGTTCTCCACGGTGAAGTGGTTGCCGTGGTAGGTGACCTCGTCGCCGCGGTGCAGTGCGCGGATCAGCTCGACGGCCTCCTCCAGCATGGCGAGCCGCACGTCGGCGGGTGGCCACCGGTCGCCGAGCACGTGCTCGTTGAGCGCCTCACCGCTGCCGACGCCCAGCGTGAACCGCCCCTCGAACTGCACGGCGGTGGTCGCCGCCGCTTGTGCGACGACGGCCGGGTGGATGCGCGTGGTCGGGCAGGTCACCGCAGTGGTGACCGGCAGCCGCGTCGCCTCCGACAGCGCGCCGAGCACCGACCACACGAACGGGCTCTGCCCCTGCTCGCGGTTCCACGGGTGGAAGTGGTCGGAGATCCACAGCCGCTCGAAGCCCGCCCGCTCGGCCGCCCGCGCCTGCCGGACGAGGTCGTGCGGGCCGAACTCCTCACAAGACAGGAAGTAGCCAAAGCTCACCATGCCCGTTCGGGTACCCGTTGGTCACCGGACAAACCAATGTCATCGGAGCTTCACCCGTGCGCAATGCCCGACCGGGCACGGTTGCTCCATGTCCAGTGAGGACCGTGTGGCGCTGTCCACGATCGTGCGCGAGTGGGGCCGGATCGGCTGCGTCGGCTTCGGCGGACCGCCCGCGCACATCGCCCTGTTGCGCGACCTGTGCGTCGTCCGCCGGAAGTGGTTGTCGGAGCGGGAGTTCGAGGACGGCATCGCGGTGACCACCCTGCTGCCCGGCCCGGCGTCGACCCAACTGGCGATCCTGTGCGCTTGGCGGCTGCGGGGTGCGGTGGGGGCGCTGGTGGGCGGCGCGTGCTTCATCGTGCCCGGGCTGGTGGTGATCCTGGCCCTGGCGGTGCTGTTCCTGGCGGACAACCCGCCCGTGTGGGTGACCGGGGCGGCGGCGGGCGCGGGCGCGGCGGTGCCCGCGGTCGCGCTGCACGCGGCCTGGGGGCTGATCCCGGCCGGTTGGCGGCGGGCGGGCCCCGGGGTCGGCGGCCGGGCGCGGTGGTGCGGGTACCTCGTCGCGGCTGGGGTCGCCGGGGTGCTGACGGGTCCGTGGCTGGTGTTGGTCCTGGTGGCGGCCGGTTTGCTCGAGGTGTCGACGAAGGTGTCGAAGGTGTGGGCCGTCCCGGTCGCGCTGCCCGTCGCGGGCGGCGTCGGAGGACTGGCGTGGGTGGCGGCGAAGGTCGGCGCGCTGTCCTACGGCGGCGGCTTCGTGATCATCCCGCTGATGCGCGAGGACGCGGTCCACACCTACGGCTGGATGACCGACGGGCAGTTCCTCAACGCGGTGGCGCTCGGGCAGATCACCCCCGGCCCGGTGGTCCAGACGGTCGCGGTCGTGGGCTACGCGGCGGCCTGCTCGCCGCGACCATCGCCTTCGCCCCGTCCTTCGCGTTCGTGCTGGTGGGCGGCCCCCGGCTGGACCGGCTCCGGGACAACGAGCGGGCCCAGGCGTTCCTGACCGGCGCGGGCGCGGCGGCGATCGGCGCCATCGCGGGCTCCGCGGTACCCCTCGGCCTGGCGCTGGCGCACCGGTGGCAACTCGGCGTGCTGGTCGCGGCGGTCCTGTGGCTGCTGGTGTTCCGCCGCGGTGTCGTGGCGGCGTTGCTGGGTGCCGGGGTTTTCGGCGCGCTGCTCGCGATTGTTTAGCGGCCGACTGACTCGACGGCCGCGCGTTTTTGGCGGTCGGGTATCGGCCGAACGTCGTAGTATTCCACCGAGCGTGAAGCCTTTGACATGCCTGCGAAAGGCTCGTTACTGTCCGATGAAGGCAATTCGATGCGGTCGGGGAACTGGGGGCTAACGCATTATTGCCGACCGGTTCAGTGCGCCCCGTTGTTTTGTCTGAACAGCGACCAACCACTTGCTACAAGGAGGCGGCAGTGCGCGCAATCACGAGGATGGCGGCGGTCATCGGGGTCGCGGGCTCGATCCTGGGCCTGGCGGGTACGGCGAGCGCCACGACGGTGGCGGACGCCGCAGGCGCGGTGACCACGCAGGTCACCGCCCAGGCGGCGCTCGACCCGTGCAGCGTCTACACGAACAACTCGACCTTCGCCTCGCTCATCTGCAGCGGCATCCCGGGTGAGTACCGGATCAGGGTCAAGTACTGCCGCAGCGGCTGCTCGATCGAATACGGCCCGTGGGTGACGGCTGGTCTTTACTCCGGTGTGAGCTTCCCCAGTGGCGGTTCCATCTCCGAAATCTGGGGCGAGTTCCGCTGAGGCGAGCGTAGGCCCGTCGCGGCCATTCTGGCGCGGCGGGCCCACGGCTGCTAAACTGAAATGGCAAAGACAGTTCCCCGGTTTGCGATTCATTCTCCCCGGTGGCATTCCCCATCCCAGCGAGCTGGGATGGGGAATGCCGTGGGTGAGTTCAAGACCGTTTCCGTCGGTGCCGGGATCGACCTCTGCTACCAACGCCTCGGGCCGGTCGACGCACTGGGTCTCGGCAGCGCGCGGCAGGCCGTCGCGTACGTGGTCTCCGGCGGCCGGACCGCGCGGCTCCGGACGATCACCGCGCGCACGCTGGTCATCCACGGCGGTGCCGACCGGATGTGCCACCCCAGCGGCGGTCGGGCCACGGCCGCGGCCATCCCGGGGGCCGAACTGGTCGTGATCGAGGGCATGGGGCACGACCTCCCCGCCGCGCTGTGGCCCGCGGCTCGTGTCGCTGATCTCCCGGCACATCGCGGGCTAGCCCCAATGCCGGTCGGTTAGGTCATGGCGGGGCTGTAGCCTGCGGTGGTGGATCTTGGGTTGGGTGTGCGCGAGGGCGGCGGTCTGGCCGACCGAGCTGCGGTTGGTGTGCTGACTCGGACGTTTCCGGTGGAGTTGGTCGATCGGGTCATTGACCAGTATTGGCGTCGGGAACAGCGGACCCGCGCATTGCCTGCTCGGTTGGTCTTCTATTTCA
>NZ_PTIX01000029.1 GCF_002934265.1 Actinokineospora auranticolor | reverse complement strand
CCGCCAACACACCCAACGAGATCCGATCGGTCAACCGAACAGCCGACGAATCAACGACACCACCACGAACCTGCACCACGCGAGCCACCCGAAAATAATAGCAGCTCCTTGCTTAAGTTAGTGGCATTGGGGTGTTGGATGGCGTAAACCATCGGGTGATTGGTAGAAGCCTTCCCCGCGGTTGCGTCCCCGTCGCGCCACGGCACCGGGTCGCCGTCTCGGGACCGGTAGCGGGATGTATTCGAGGATGCAAGCCTCTTCATTCGGTTCGGTGCCCAGCGATCCGTCTTGCGGTACACCAGCAGACTGTCATGGGAGATCGAGAAGCCCGTGGTGTCGTTACGCGGCGAAGTGGCCTTCTGCCACACGACCTCTGCAACGAAGTTCTCGGAACCGAGTTCTTCGTCCAGCACCGAGCGGCAGCGGTGCACCTCGGCGTCGTCGAGATGCACCCATACCGAGCCATCATCGGACAGGAGCGGCTTGATCTGCCTCAACCGGTCGCGAAGCATCGTAAGCCAGATCGAGTGCTCGATGTTGTCGTCGTAGTGGGTGAACGCCTGCCCCGTGTTGAAGGGAGGATCGATGTACACCAACTTCACCTTGCCGAGGTAGCGCTCGGCGTACTCGGGGACCTTGTTGAGGACGTCCAGAGCATGCATGGCGTCGCCCGTGATGAGGAGGTTGTCGGTTGTGGGCTCGGGCAGCCCATCCGGCCGACTGTTGGGCGCCAGCGCTTCGACGCGCTCAGCCTCGTGCAGCAGCCGAACCTCAGAGACGCGGTAGTCGGCTCGATCGACGAACGTGTAATCGTACTTGCCGTCCCCCGTGGATAGCAGCGCCTTGTCCTTGTTCGTCCAGGTGAGCTCGAGCCCTCCGCTGTACCCCGCCGCCATGCAACATCCCGTCCACTACGTCCCTAGCCTGCTGGCACCAATCTTGTCCGAACAGCCGAGCGCCTGTCTGCGAGAGAGCCCGACTGATCCGAGATCACCCGAAGTATTCTTACGCTGCCACCCGCCCCAGTGGCCACCCGCACCAGCGAGCGGTCGCTGTGAGTGGATCGAGCGTGTCGCCCAGACCTGCAGACCAACCGTAGGTCCCGAAGGTCGCGCGGTGAGCGCGACGGCCAAGCACGGTGGTTGGAGTGCTCAGCACTGTGCACCGCGTTCGAGTTGGCCAAGGTCACGACTTGGTCACGGTCAGCAGCTTGGCATCGAAAATCGGCCTCCTATAGCGCAGGAGTTTCTGGGAACGATGAAGTGACGGCCGATCATCATCACCACTCGCCGAACATCGACGGACGTGATCACGGTACAGCCGGTCACGGCGAGGGCACGGTTCTGTTACTTTTGATCACCGCTGTCAATCTTGGCCGAGACCCCAAGGGCCAGGAGTGCCGGGGATCTCTCGGGCGCTCCGGCTCGGTATGAACGGCTTCCTCTACGCCCTGGCCGCCTGCCGCAACCCCGCGCGACTGCGCGAGGAGGGAGGGGACGGTGAGGTGGACCGGCTGACGCAGTGGTGGTCCGAACGCCGCTGCACGGAGTTCTTCTGGAGATGCCAGGGCGGCGGCCGGGAAACCGGCTGCGCTCGGACGGTCCCACGGTCGTTGGGGGCGGGAACCGGACGCAGGACGAGGTCTCCGTCGTAGGGGCCGTCGGCGGGTTGGTGGGTCATCCAGTCCCGGTGAACAGGGCGACCTCTCCCGCACGCCCGGGGTCCCTCTCGTCGATGATGTCCACCGCCGACACCAGAAGCCTCCACAGCCACTCCGGGCAACGCATCGGCGGTGCCTCGACTGAGGGTGCGAGGATGATCGTGTCCGAGGGAAGCCCTTTCACGCACACAGCGATGCCTCGGTGAGCGGCTGTGGCGGTCGGGCGAATCCCTCGGCGGGTTCAGGTTCGGCGGCGCGATGACGTGCCCCTACGGCCGTGTCGAAGGCTGTGGTGGCCGGATCGGGTGCGGTGTTGTTGGTCGCCATCGTTCCAGCACCCCTTCGGTTTTCTCGTTGTCGGCGAGTCGGCGGCCAGGGCCGGCCGACGTGTATGGACGCTTCGTGGCCGCGGTGCTGTCAAGGCCCCGGCTGCCGGAGTGCCAGAGACACGTCTCGACGCCCGAATTTTTCTTGACGTGGCTTGACTTCCCGAGGGGAAGGAAGCGTCCATATGCGTATGGCCCACCGGCCCGCGCCGTGTCGGAGCAGCGCTCGCACCGGCCGGGACAGCCGAAGCCTCCTGCTCGCCACAACGATCACGGCAACCTGGACAAGAAGGATTTGGCCATGCCTAACAAGAACCGCGTCCGCACAGCCCGCACCAGCACGGCGCGTCAGGAACCCGCTCTACGGGTGGTACCCGATCCGGCCGCGATGGCGACACGCACGGCGACGGAGGACAAGCTGTGGGCGGTGTTGCACACCAACCCCGGCACCACCGCCGTCGAGTTGTCCACATCGGCCGGTATCGGGAAGTCCACCGCGCAGAAGATCCTCGCCCGGTGGGCACACGAGGGATGCGTCACCCGCACGGCAGGCACTGCCGCCACCAGCAGTGGGCGCGCCGCCGACCTATGGACGATCACCGAGACCACCGCCGCCGAACCGAGCACGACCGACTCCGGCGCGGGCGACGGTCCCGACGCGGTCGACCCCGAGGGCGAAGACCACCCGGTCCCGACCTCCGACAGCGACGACGAGCACCTAGAGACCGACGTGCCGCAGGAGAACTCCGCGCCAGAGGACGCGCGGAGCAGGGCCGACACCGCCTCCGTCGCCGTGCCCGAGGAGACCCCGAACGCCGAACCGGCGCATTCCGCCGAGCCCGGCCCCATCTCCACGCCGGCAGAAGCCATCAAGGCTCGCGTGGGGAAAGCGCCGAGGTTGGCCCCGGGTGCGCTGCGTGGGCAGGTCGAGGACTACCTGCGCGATCACCCCACTCAGCGGCTCAGTCCCACCGAAATCGCCCGGGCCTTGGAAGGCAAGTCAGGGGGCGCGGTGAGCAACGCCCTCGACAAACTGGTCGCCGACGGCGTGGCGGTGAGGGTCCAGGACAAGCCGAGACGGTTTGCCCTCGCTCCGGTCGAGCAGCTCGTCACGACCGCGCTGGAGAACTGACCCGGCAACTCATCCTCGCCATCGTCGCCTTGACAAGGTTGTGCCCCGACGGGATCACTTGCCCGTCGGGGCACAACCTTGTCCTCCCGACATAGTGGGCGGGTAATCGCCGGTCGTCGAGCACTGCCAGACAGGTTCACGGGGACCCCTTCGCCCCCAGATGTCGCCGAGGATGCCCCAGACGGTGCCTTGGTAGGGCTACGGTCGACACACCTCTTGGAGGTCGGCGGCTAGGACGAGCGTCTGGTCCAGGCCGGTGATGTTGATCGCGCGGCGCACAGCACTGCTCTCGGGGGTGATCACCACCAAGCGTCGCCCCGTCTCGGCCGCGTGCTCGCGGGCGATGACCAGTGATCGCAGCCCGACCGAACCGAGGAATCCGACGTCGGTGAGGTCCACAACCAGGAGCCCGGTGGAGTCCTCGCTGGTGAACGCGTCGTGGAGGGCCTTGTCGAGAAGCGGCACCGACGCCATGTCCACCTCGCCCTCGACGCAGAGCAGGTCGTGGTCGGGACGGTGTTCGATCCTGGTCACGAGATGGGTGGTCCTACCGGCTCCCTCCAAGGCTCCGGTGTCCGTGTCGGGAATCCGCTGGACGCGCCGCCACCCAGGAACATCTTTCACCGTACAGGCCCTGTGGTCGGTGAGCTGATCACCGACCACGGGGTGCGCTGCGCCACTGGCGGCGCCCGACGTGATCACCCTGGCCTTTCGGCCGGTCAACGGCGTCCCGGTTGTCTTCGTGGGGGTCAGGGGGTGGTGTAGTGGGCGATGAGTGCCCGTACGGCGGCGGAGGCGGAGATGTCGAGCAGTTCGACGGCGTGGGCGGGGTTGTTGCCCTGGGCGTAGCGGTCGGCGTCGAGCAGGAACCGCAGCGCGGTCACGACCTCCTCGTAGGCCGGTGAGGCGCCGTCGGGCAGCTGGCGCAGGTTCGCGGTGGGAGCGGGGTCCACGAGGCTGTGCAGGATCTCGCGGACGGCGTGGGTGGCCATGTCGGGCAGGGGGCGCTGCTGGTCGCAGACCTCGTCGAGAACGATCTGCACGGTGAGGGCGATCTCGCCGCGGCGAGTCAGGTAGTCGGCCGTCACTGGGGGAAGGGTGGCGGTGATCGGTATCGGTGTGCCTCGAAACCCTGGTCGCCACGTGAAGGTGGCGGTCGCGGGGGCGCGTTCGCCGGGTGCGGGCAGGTCGGCGTCCGGGCCGGTGACGGTCTCGGCACCGCCGTCGGGTTGGTGCGGGTCGGGGCAGAACCACGGTCCGCCGCGCAGGCACGCCCGTACCCGTCCGTCGACGAAGGTGTAGGCCCACCAGCCGCTGCTGTCGGTCGCCAGCCACGGCCAGCCCGAGGTCTCACCCCGCCCGGCCTGGACGGCGAACTCGGATCCCGTCGCCAGGTGGTCGGCCAAGAGCGCTTGGACGGCCACCTCGTAGGCACCGGAGGTGGTGGCCGTGAGCATCTCCGAGGCCCTGCTCACGGTGGCGAGGATGCTCGGGTGTCCGGACTCGGCCAGCGATCCCAGCCAACGGGCCTGCGTGCCGGTACCGAGGTAGAAGTCCGCGTGCGCTCGTCGGGCGTGGCGGTCGCCCGCCGGGTACCAGGCCGGTGGTCCTCCGTCCTCCGGACGTGCGAGGGGCGGCGAGGCCGAGGGCACGGGCGAGACCGTGGGATCGACCCAGGCACACCTGGTCGGGTCCCACACCGCCTCGGTCAGGAGGCGGTAGGTGTCCGGGAGTCCGGGGCCGAGCATCCATCCGAGCCGCAGACAGTCGAGGTAGCCGGGCGACCATCCGGTCCACACGTCCCGCCCGCAGTCGGCGTGGTCCTCGCGGTCGCACATCAGCCGCTGCAGCCCGGTCACCAGGCACACAGCCTTGTCACAGCCCCCGTCGTCCTCGTCGTAGTCGTGCTCCCGGCCGACGGGGACATCGCAGTCGGGGCAGCGCCGCCGGTAATCGTGAAGCCGGACCCGGTGGCGAGGGCCGGGCCTGGGGGTGGTGCTGTCGTTCATCATGTCCTCTTTCTGCCGTGAAAGGTTCTAGGCCGTCTCGGTTGCGTCTGGGGTCGGCCACGCGTGGGCGGCGGCGATCGGCACCCGACCGGGGTCGATAGCGCACCGTCCACGACGAACACCGGGGCGGCCCCTTGTCGGGGCCGTGGTGGTTCAGTAGCCGGACAAGGTGGTCGCCATGGCGGCTCTATCTGGAATAGTTGTCATTTCCATTTGTTCTTTTGGCTTGCTGTCCTGGGGGCGGGCGGATCCCGGGTGGGCACATTTCAGCGGGTGGTGAGTTCGGCGCGCAGGTCCGCCAAGAGGCGGCTGTCGCTCGCCCGTCGCCATAGGTGCCAGCCGTTGACGGTGCACTTGGACACGTGGTTCGCGTGGGCGGTGACCGTGGACGCGGTGAGCGCGTCCGGTCCGGGGTGTACGACGCCGTGCTCGCCCACGGTGACGGTGTGTCCGTTCCAGACGAGCCGCTCGCCGACCTCGAGGAGCCTGGCGGTGACCAGGTCGGCGAGGGCGTCGGGCACGCGGCGAGGTGCGCGGCCCGCGGACTCGCGGTCGAGCCCGAACTTTCGCGTGAGGAGGGCGGGTATCGAGCTGCTGGTCAGGGTGACCCACTGGGCGTCGCTGAAGGCGGCGTCGGCGAGCCAGCGCATGTGCAGCAACGCCGACAGGGCGATCGTGTGCGGCCATCGCGCATCGACCGACGTCGAGGTGCCGACGGAATGCCACTGGCCTTGCATCGCGGCCAGGATCTCGACATCGGCCAGGGCGGGGTCGCCGTTGTCGGGGGCGTGCAGCCGCACGACCACGTCCCCGGTGCACAGCGCGGCGGGTGGCGGCGAGGGCAGCCACACCCCGGCCATCAGGTCGGCGATGTCGGTGTGGGCGGGATCGGGCGGCGGTCCGTCGCCGATCAGCCGCACCGGTGCGCCGGCGCTGTGGGTGGTGCGCACGGCGATCACGACCAATCCCCACGCCCCGGCGGGTGCGCGTATGGGCATGGGGTGCGGCGATGCCGGGATCAGCGAGACGGCCTCGGGCGGCAAGGCGTCGTGGACGGCGGTGTTCATTGTTTCGGTTCTCCTGACGGGAGGGCGGCTAGTGGGGGGATTCGTCGGCGATGCGTCGGGTCATCTCGTCGGCCCATCGGTCGATCTCGGCGTCGGAGCCGTCGCGCAGGCCGGTGAGCACCATGACGGCGATGTTCTCGCCGATCGGGTGGATGTCCGGGCTGTCGAGGACGATGTGGACGCCCTCGGAGGTGACGATGTGCCAGTCGCGTTGCCGGACGCGGTCGGCGCAGAAGTAGGTGCCGATGAGCACGCCGTGGCGGGTGACGTGCCCGTACCAGGTTTGTTGGGCGTCGGCGGGGTCGAAGACGATCGCGGTGACCTCGTAGCCGCCGTCCTCGGTGTGGCGGCGGGCGGCGAAGTACCGGTCGTCGGGGCCATCGGGCATGGTCATGGTGATCTCCTGGTGGGTGGGGTGAGGGTGAGCGCGGCGCGAGTCGGGTGTCCGGTGTCGGGGTCGCGCATGAGCGGCAGCGGGACCGGTCCGTGTCCGGGCGGGATGGGGGCGTCGGTGCGGGATGCGTGTGGCGTGGCCGGTTCCCACCGCACACCACCGCCCACAGTGGACAGCGCCCGGCGGGTGACGGGATCGAACGTGATGATCCACGTGCTGTGATGGCTGGTGTGCCACCGCCACGGCCATCCGGTCCGGCGCGGGTAGGCGTGGCCGATGTTCTCGCTTTCCCAGACGACGAACAGATCGGCGACGGCGGCGCGGTAGGTGGATTCGTCGGTCGCGGCAAGGGCGAGTCGTCCGGGTGGGACGCGGATCAGCCCGGCCGGTGCGCAATCCCATTGCAGGGAACCGATCCACTCGGCGCGAGACCCGCGCCCGACGTAGAAGTCCGTCGTGGTCGACATGTCCTCACCGCACCGTCGCGTTCCGCGCCACGCCTCGCACCGCGGCCTCGCCGGGCGAGGATGGACTACATGCGCATTCGGTGGGGCGCTCGGCGGACTTCCGGTTCGCCCCGCCGGGTCGGTTAGGGTCGAGATGGTCACCGAGATCGGCCAGGGTGGCGACGCGGGCGACCGGGACTTCCGTTGCGCAACCGGGACAACGATCGAGTAGCCACCACGATTGCCCGGGGGTGGCGTTGTCGGGGATGAACCGCCACGGGTGCGCGGTTAACGGGTCGGTGACGGTGATCAGGTCCCCGGGAACCGGCCCGGTGCGGGTGGGATAGGTGCGGTGGGGGTCGTCGGTGACGAGCACGGCGTCCACGGGCGTGTCCAGTGCGGCGGCGATCTCGCGGGCGACTCGGGCGCGGCGCGCCCACCGGTCCCATGTGTGGGGCGTGTCGTGGCGGCGGTGGAACCCGTCCGGGTCGGCGGCGCGCTGGGTGCGTGCGGCGCGGACCGCGCGTTCGACAAGTCCGGATGCGGTTGTGGTCATGGCGTTCTCTCGACTCAAGGGGCGGGAGTGGATGGGGTTCAACGGGTGGGCACGTTGTGGCCGACGGAGACTTTCGGGGGTTGCGGCGAGCGTCGTCACGATCCGCCCGGCGGTTCCGGGTTGGGGCGAGCCCGGCTGACTGCTTGCAGGAGCGCTGAAATCGACTCGTCGGTGTCGAGTGAGGCTTCGATGACAACGGTGACGGTGCGCCAGCGTGATTCTTCTCCGGCTCCGGCCCAACCCATCGCACGTGACTTGACACCGACTTTGGCATTGCCAAGCCATTCAACGTGACCGTTCCATGTCACGGAGTCGTTCTTGCCGGACGGTTCAAGCCTGGTCTTGACCGTCGAGTCCGTGTTGAGAACCTTGGCGATCTCGGTGACCGCGCCGATGGCACGGTCACGGGCGATCCGTTCCGGCCGCTGGCGCCTATGTGCGTCCGCCACCAATTTCCCGTATCGGTCAAGCTTGTCCACGATCATCGCGGCGGCGGTGGCGGGTGGTGTCGCGTACGGGATGAGCACCATGTCGCCCGACTCCCTTCGGAGGAACGGGGAGAGATCCCGTGGACACGTGGGGTCGATCCGGAAAGACCATCCCTGGTCGTCGTAGACCGGGCACACCGCCACGACAGCATCTCCACTGGGCGGGACCAACAAGTCGTGCCAGTGGTGCTCCCAGAATCCACTACGTCGCACGATCGGCGTGGCGTGGGACCATCCACCCGGCATCTCATCGGCGATGAGAACAACCGTTTCGTGCCACCGTTCTTTCTGTTCTGACCAGTACATCACAAAGCCCTTCCTCAAGAATGTTCCTATGTGGACTGTTGGACAGTGGTTGGGTCAGCTTGTCCATCCGAGGGCATCGGTGGCCGACGGTGGCGGGTGCCCGATCGGGTCGCCGATGCCGAGCCACACCACGGGTGGGTCGGGATGGTCGTCGTCGGGCGTGACCGCGACACGTGCGAGTAGGTGTTCCATCGGGTGGCCGGGTTGCGAGGCGACGCGTACCGGGGAATCGGGGTCGTGGACGATCAGGGCGGCAACCAGGTCGCCCACGGTGGGGATGTCGGTCACGGGGATGATCGCTCTCGATACGTTGGGGGGTGGGGTCTTCTGCCCGGACCACCCGGGGCGGGATGCGTGTTGCCCCGGGTGGTCGGGGTCAGTGGGCGGCGCGTAGGGCGGCGGTGGCCGCGCGGCCGATGGCTAGTGCCGTCGTGGCGGGGTCGGTGAGTTGGTGCACGGTGGCGCCGGTGAATGGTTGGTCGCGTTCGTCGGTGGTCAGCCACAGCACCGCGCATCCGGACGTGCGCAAACGGTCGATTCGCTTCTGCCCGTCGCGGCGTTCGTCTGTGCCGAAGTGTCCATCCGAGACGATCACCAGCAATCGGGCGGCGCCGGGTCGAGATAGCGCCAGCGCGCCGTCGAGTGCGTCGGTGGCCGTGGCGATGGCGTGACACGCGTCGTTGGCGGCGAACCTGGTGATACGGGCGGGGTAGGTGCCGGGGTGGGTGATGGGGCGAACCGTGTGACCGAAGATCACGGTGGCGGTGGTGACGTTCACGGTGGCGTGACGGCCGCCGTGGGCGAGTATCCACGCGGTCGAGGCGACCGCCTTGCGTAGGTGGCCCATGGACCCGGACACGTCACAGGCCACGGCCAGTTTCAGCGGTGGGGTGGGCACGATGTGTCGGGTGGTGCGGGTGAACGGTTCGGCGGTCACGTCCGCACCCGCCGCGCGTTGGGCGTCGGCCGCCAACACCCCGCGCATCCGTAGGCGTCCGGGCGGGAACGGCGAGGTCGTCTTCACCGACACTCGGTCGCGCACGCCGGCGGTGGACAGGGCGCGGCCCAGTACGCGCGCGGCGGTGCGTTCGTCGCTGGTGGGTGCGCGTGTGCCGGTGGTCGCGGTGAGCCCCGCCCGACGGGTGCGGACCGGACTCGAGAACACGGTCCGCGCGGCCTCGTCCGCGGCCTCGCGGGCGGCGTCCTCGTCGGCTTGCGCCACCGCCGCGATGGCGGCGGGGTGGGGTGGTGTCTCGGCGGCCACGGCCGCCGCCACCGTGGCGGCGGTGGCCGCGATGGCGGTGGCCAGTGCCGACGGCCCCGCCGCCGCGCCGGACGGGTCAGGATCCCCGAAACCACCGGGCGCGGGGTTGTCGGGATCGGTGCCGATGGCCTGACACCACCGGCGCGCGATGTCGATCATGGTGTCGGCGTCGTCGTCGGCGGCGGCCAACGCTTCCCGCCACAACCCGCGCAACTCCTCCAGCAGCGGCGCGCCGAGAATGGTCTCGACCGCGTCCGCGACCGGCGTGGTCTCGGTGGTGTCAAGGATTCCGCCGTCGACCCGGGCCAGGATCAGCGCGGCCGTGTGCGCGGCATCGGCTGTGGTCATGCGTGGCGCGTGGGCGGGGTCGGTGGCGGCGGTGTCGGTGAGGATCAGGTTCACCGCCGACGCGCGCAACCACAACCGGTCGTCGGGACGGCGGCGGATGTGCGCCGCTTCCATGCGCGATTCTTCCAATAACATTGCGGCGTCGATGATGCCCGGTGGTGTGCCGTCGGGCGGTTCCCACACGCTGTGCGCGGCGTGGGCGCATTCGTGGGTCAGCAAACCCCACGCGGTGGGGTAGCGGCCCCGGTCGTGCGGGTCGGCGGGGTCGGCGGTCGCGGGGTCGACACCCAAGTGGACACCATCGACTTCGATCAACGCGCGGGTCGGGTAGAAACATGCCGGGGCACCGCCACCGGCACCGGGCGCGATCGTGACCAACAGGTCGTGGCGGCCGGCGATCACACCGACTTCATCGGCCAGTGCGGCGGACAGGGTCAGCCACTCGGGGCGGGTGGGGAACACTGCCGTTCCGGTCGCGGTCGGGTCGAGTGTCACATGCGCGTTCATCGTTGTTCGTCCTTTCAGGAATGAACGGGCGGCGCGATCGGGTGTGGTGGGGTCGGGCGCTTTCTAGGCGCGGGCACCCAGGGCAAGGGGTTCCACGGCGGTACCGAACACCGCGCGTACCACGGTGGCCACGGTGTCTCGGTCTTCTTCCGGCGCGATCCCGATCAGGTTTCCGGCGGCGGCGTTCTCGCCCAATGCGTCCGCGATCTTCTGGTATGCCAGCAGCTCACGCAGTTGCGGCGCCCACCCGATCTCGCCCTTGGCCTGTCGGGTGGACAGGTTCCGCGCCACTTTCACCGCGCGGGAGTCGATTTTGAGTTCGGCGGCGAGATCGTAGTCGGTGGACACCTTGATTTGGGCGGAAAACCGGGACGCCAACGCGTCGGACAGGATGGCCCCGTGCACACCGGGGTTGTGGCCGGCGACGACGTAGAACCCGGGGGCGGCGGTCACGGTTTCCCCGCCGTTGGCCTTGATCACGATTTGCCGTCGGCCGTCCATCGCTGGGTAGACCACCGCCAACACGGTGGGCGGGATGATGGTGGCGTCGTCGATGAACAGCACCGACCCCGCCCGCATCGCCCGGATCAATGGCCCGTACACGAACACGTAGCGGCCGTCGTCGGTCTTGGTGTAGTCGCCCACGAAATCGGCGACCACCGTGTCACCGTCACCGGGAACGGTTTCCAGATCGGGGAAACTGGCCTCGATCACCGACGTCTTCCCGGTCCCGGGCGGCCCATACATCAGCGCCGGAACGCCCGCGTCGCGTAGCCGCCGCAACGCCGTCACGTCCGGCATCCCGGACAACGTGCGCGGGTGGTAGGCCGCGCCGTTCGGGCGCGTGATCGGGCCGGTCACCGGCGCGGGTGTCGCGTTCGGACGTGGGCGCGGGGTGACGGGCGGGGCGGGCACGATGGCCGCCGCCGCGACACCCGCCGTGGTCGTGGTCGCTTGGTAGGTCACCGGCGCGGTCCCGGTGATCGTGGCGTGGCCCTGATCGGCCAACGTGTGCAACGCGTTGCCGACCGCGCCCGACGACCGGCCGCCCAGCTGGGCGGCGATCGCGCGGGGCGTCATCGGCGCGCCCGACGCGTCGGCGAGAACTTTCGCCACCATCGCGCGTAACTGTCCGTTGCGCAGTCGGGCCGCCGCCGTGACGCCGGCCGGCATGGGTGGTGTGGGCGTGGTCATCGCGGTGGTCCTTTCACGGCCGCGCTACGAAATGGCGCGCATTATCAGGGATGTTGTCGGCCATTCCCGCGTTCGGTGGACATGGCTCGCGCCGGGGGTGGTATTCGGTGGGTTTTCGTTTCCCTGGCGATGCGTTAATTATTGCTCGATGCCCGCGCCGTGTGCAATAGATTTCGCCGACCCATTTCAAGACTCTTTTCGGGCGCGATTCCGAAATGGTGATCAAAATGGCGGTCGCGGTGGCGAGAACCGGCGATCACGGCGGGTCGCGCGCGTCCCTTGTTCGCGTACGACGTTTGACCTGGTAGAGGGCCTGCGACCGCGACCGATCCCGCGCCGAACCACAGGGCGCGCTCGCGCGCTTTTCATATCTCTTATGAAAATAGATTGTCGATCTGGATGCGATAGGAAAGGCGAGGCGGGAAATAAAAGGTGAGCGGAAGAATAGGAGGATGCCAGTGGGGTCGTCGACAGGGGTGCTGCGGGGAGACCGCGGCCTTGTCCGCCCGCGCCCCGATGTGTTCACCGGCTTGCGGACAAGCCAGTCTGGGATACCGTCGGATCCCCCGTTCGGGCCGCCCGCCTGCGCCTTCGCCGAGCCCTGGGGGTGGCGGTCTAGCGGGGTCCCCGATGGGAGCCCCGAGCGGATCCCCGGTAGGACCCCCGAGTGGACGTCACCGTCCGCGCAGTCGATCTCGATTCCGCTACTTGGAGTAGTGGTATAGGTGCAGAAATATGATGCACAGGTACCCCGTTTGGCGTAGCGTCTGAGACTCGGCGCGCCCCGGTCGGGGGAGGCGGGTCGTGGCGTGCCCAAGGCGGTGGGCAGGCATGGCGACAACGGCGGCGCGTCCGAGTGGCGCGTGGCCGCATGACACGACGGGCGCGGCCTGGGGGTCGGGTCAACACGCATGGGGAGGCGCGATGGCGGGGCGGGACGAGAGACTGCTGCGCGGGTTGTACGACCTGAAGAATCTTTTCGGCGACAAGTGGACGGCCGCGATCCTGGTGGCTCTGCGGGACGGCCCGCTGCGGCGGGTAGAGATTCTTTCCACGGTCAACTCGTATTCCATCGACGAGCATTGGTCGGACAAACGCGCTGTTTTGCAGGATAGCATTCTCGCGCGCGCATTGAAAAAGATGCGCGAACAGGGCGTCATCCGCCGAGAGAGCTACGAAAAGACTTTTCCGCCGGAAGTCACCTACTCGTTGAGTTCCGAGGTCGCGGCCGTGTTGGCGCTGGCGGAGCCTCTGCTCTGCTGGGCGGAGGAGAACGAGACTCTGCTGGCGCGTGCTCAGGCTCTCAGCCGTCACAGCGCGAGCACCACGGGGCTCGGAGAGGTGACCGCGATCGACGGCCACAAGACTTTCCCCGCGCAGGGTCGGCGCTCTTTCCGCGCGGAAGGCTCCGTCGGCTGAATCTGCCACGCCGCGGTCTCGCCGGCGGGGGCCCGACCGCGGGGCTGAGCTCGGCTGTTCGGGTACTCACTCGCGCGGGATGGTTGACGGGCCATTCCTTCGCTTACACAGGACGAACGCGTCGGGGTCAGCCTGTCAGGGTGTCTCCCTGACAGATGTGCCACGGCGAGCGGGGGTCGTCGGCGCGGTCGTGGCGGTGGCGCAGGCGGGCGGCCAGTTCGACGGTGGGGACGGTGGGTCGCTCGTCGATCTCGGCCAGTCGGGTGGTCAGCAGGCCCAGGGTGCGGCCGACGGCGTCGAGCTGCCCGAGGTGGGCCTGCAGGCGCATGATGTCGCGGTAGAGGGCCTCGTTGTGCGGGTCGAACGCGCGTGCCATCTCCAGCAGGTCCATCGTCTGCTGGGGATCGTGGCCGACGAGTGCGCGGGCGAGTGCGGCGACGGCGTCGATGGCGTCGCGGCGGATGGCCTCGCGGGCGGTCTCGATCCACTCGGTGCTCGCCCCGTCGGCCAACGGTCCGGCGTAGCTGTCGACCACCGCCCGGTACGCCAGCACACGCTCCTGCTCGGTCCCGGCGAGGCGGCGTGCGGTGACCGCGGCGGCGAAGCGGTGGTAGTCGACCTCCACCAGTGCGGGGTCCAGCTGATAGCGGCCCTCGCCGACGATGACCACGTCCGACAAGGCCCCGTCGGTCGCGGCGGCGACCGCGCGGCGCACCCGGCTCAGCGACGTGTTGAGCACGTTGGTGGCCCGCTCCGGCGCGCTGGAAGGCCACAGGGCGGCCACGAGCGCCTCCCGGCTGACCCCGTCGGGGTGCAGGGCCAGGAACACCAGCAGCTCGCGGGTGCGCGGCGGGAACGCCGAGGTGACCTCCCGTTCCCCGTGAGCGTCGGGTCGCCACCAGGCGCGAGGCGGCCCGAGGACGCTGATCCGCAGCGGGGCCGCGGTCGCGGTGCTGGTGTCTGTGTCCTCGGGGCCGTGCGCGGTCTCGGTGGACATCGTCAGGGCCTCCGACGAGTCGTCGTCGACGCGGGGGTGCTCGTCCGAGGCGGGTGGCGTGGTCGTGTCCAGGATTTCCAGCGCGGTGTCGATCGGCGGCCTGTCGTCCGTGCCCGACGGTTCCACGCTCGCGGTGTCCGTGCTCGCGTCCTCGGGGACGTCCACCTGCGTTCCCGGGGTGTCCGGTTCCCCGGCTGCTCCTGTGCGCGGCAACGGGACAACCGCCGCGGTGGCGATATCCCCGCCTGTGCGGTGGTTGTCGCGGTCGGCGTGGCGCAGCAGTGCGAGTAGTTCGCCGGTGTGGTCGTGGCCGAGGCGGAACACGGCCGTGCCGCGCAGCGGTTCGCCGAGGCCGGGGTTGGTGGTGGAGATGATGCCGTCGTCGCGGATGTAGGCGGTGACCCCGGGCGACCACTGGCCCAGCAACAGCCCGCTCACCCCGATGGCGGATCCGTTGTCCAACACCGCCTGCAGCCGTGGCGTGGGCCGCGCGGGAACCTGGGCGACCAGGATGGTCGGCGGGAAGCGGCGGCCGGTGCCGTGCTGGTCCTGGTTGAGCCGGATCAGGGTCTGTGCTTCCAGTTCGTCGAGGGCGGCGGCGAGGTCGGTCACCACGCGCAGCGCCGCGGGCAGTGGGCCGTGGGTGGCGTGGCGGCCGAGCACGCCGACGAGGTCGGTGGCCGGGATGATCACGCGCGCGTCGCCGTCGGCGAGAGCGGTGACCAGCAGGGCGCGGGCCGCGGCGGCGGCACCCGCGCCGAGGAGTCCGAGGCCGTGCGCGGCGGCCAGGTCCAGCGCGAGTTCCCGCCCGTCGCGCACGCCCACCGGCAACACGGTCGCCGTGGTGTATCCGTCGTCGGTACCCAGGATGATCGAGGGCGCCGTGCTGTGCGGTGGTCGCAGGGGCGGGTTGTCGGGGTCGGCGACGAGGTCGTCAGGGTCGGCGCGCAGGTGCGCGAGCCGCAGCCCGTAGACCACGGGGGCGACGGGCAGGTCGGTGCGGTCGCCGCTGCCGGGCCGGTATCGGCGTCGGTGCCGTCGGCGGGCGACCAGCAGGGCCGCGCTGACCGCGGCGGCCAGTGCCAGGCCGACGAACACCTCGTCACCCCAGCGCACTCCCACCTCGCCGACGGAGTCCTCACCCGCGGGCGCCAGCGGTGTGGCGAGGTCATGGGGCCCTGCAGGGGGTTGGACCAGCGTGGGTGCCGGGATCGCCTCGGGTGTCGGCTGGGCAGTCGACGGCTGCGGGGTGGGGTTGCTCGGCCGCGGGCTCGGTGGGGTGACGGGTTCCGGGGTCTGGGCAGCGACGTGTGGCGTGGGCTGCGCGGCGGGCACGGCGGTGGGTGGGAGGAGCATCTGCTCGCCGGGGAACACGAGGCTCGGACAGGTCAGTCGCCCGCCACCGGGTTGGGGCTTGCCCTTGTTGAGTGCGTAGATCTCCGGCCACCGGTTCCCGTCGCCCAGTTCGCGGTCGGCCATGCGCCACAACGAGTCGTGCACCCCGGTGGCCGGGTCGTAGGGCAGCACCACGGCCGACCTCGCCGGTGTGGACGGTGACGCGGGTGAGGGTGCGGAGAGGGCGTGACGGGCCGGGGTGTGCACGGCCAGGCGGACGCCCTCGGCCGCGGGGGCGACGGGCTGCTGCGTTATGAACGCGGTGGCCACGACAGCGGCGCCAGGCCCGGCCGATGGTGTGTTCGCCGAGACCGTGCCGGTGCGTTGTCCCAGCAGGGAGATCAGGATCGCGCCGACCAGCACGGCCGCCACCCGGTGCACCGGCCCGGCCGTCGACAGGTCCGGTAGCCGCGTGTCGCGGGTGATCACGATCGCGGCGCGGGCCACGTCGAGGACGAACAGCCCCCATACCAGCCAGGCGGCGCAGGCGAGCACGTCGAGCAGGAACCCTGAGGTCATCGGTCCGAGCAGCGCGCCCTCGATCTGCGCCCAGGACGGCACGTGATCGGGCAGGGGCCAGCCGATGAAGTGGGTCAGCGCCCACGGCAACCCGCCCACCAGCGCCGCCAACATCACCGCCGCGAGCAGCCCGCGCAGCAGGCTCGCGACCGCGGCGAGGGCACGATGCCCAGGCCGCGGACGCGCACCGCGGCGGGACGGATGTGCTCGTGTGCTCACAGGCGTGCTCGATTCGTCGAAACCAAGTCGATGTCGGCAGTCGTGATGTTTTGCCCCGGCCGGACCGGCTAGGGCTCCGTCGGGTCGACGGGCCGGTCGGTGGAGGTCTTCCTGCGTCGGCCGCCGCGGGCGGGTTTGTGGCCCGCGAGCCAGGCGGTGAGCTCGGCGGCCTTGAGGCCGGTGAACCCGGCGAGTTCGTCGAGGTCCATGATTTCCGCGGTCTCGGCGAGGACGTGGCCGAGGTCGCGCTCGACGCCGTCGAGCTGCTCGACGACCTCGGCCCGGCGTTGGGCGAGTTCGAAGACCTGTTGGGCCGCGGCGGCCCGTCGGGCGCTGCGGGAGGTGTCGGCGTCTGCGACGCGTTGCCTGATCTGCTCGGGTGTGAGCATCGGTGGTTCCTTTCGTTCCCGCCCCGGGAGGCGGCGGGGTGAGATGGGGGTGGAGTCATCCGCGTTGGGGGTGCGCGCTTCCCTGGCCGTGCACCGAAAACGAGGTGATGCCGACCAGTCCGAGCAGCTGGGTGGGGTGGACGGCGGTAACGGTGACCGTGACGGTGTCGTCGGTGATGGTCACGGTGCCGGTGGCGCCTTCGGCGGCGAGGTGGGCTTGGGCGTTGGCGACGGCTTGGGCGGGTACGAGGCGCAGGGTGCCGGTGGCGCGGTAGGCGGTGAGGTCGATGGCCTGGGCCCCGGCCCGTGCCGCGGCCTCGGCCTGTCCGCTCGCCCTGACCTTGGCCGCGAGTGCGAGGCCGCCGTCGAGGGTGAGTCCGGCCAGGACGAGGATGCCGGTGACGAGCACGACGACGAACGCGCTCACCTGTCCCTCGTCCGCGCGCCACCATCCCCGCCATGTCCTGGGGCGCTTCATGTCCGGGTCCCGGTGGTGAGGGTGGCTCGCCAGAGGTCGACCGGTTCGACGGCGGTGGCGGCCACCTGTCGATCGGGGATGCCGAGCAGGAGCGCGTCGCCGAAGTCGACCTGGCAGGACACGGTGACCGTGACCGTCCCCCCGGGACGCATCCCGCCGGTCGCCGTGCTCACCGCCAACGACCGACACACCACCCCCGCCGCCGACAACGCCGAGGACGCGGTCGTGCGCGCGGCGGTGACCGCGGCGGCAGGGGTGCGTTCCAGGCTCGCCGCACGGGCGGCCTGGTGGGCGGCGTCGTCGACCCGCAGGCGCGCGTCCACGCCCCGGTGGATGACCACCCCGACGAACACCAGCAGCATGATCAGCAGCGGTGCGGCGATGGTGATCTCGGCGGACACCGAGCCCTCGTCGGCCCGCCACCACGCCGCCCACCCTCGCCGTCGGGGCCGCTGTGTCGCGGGCCTGGTAGTGGTTGGTGGTGCGGGCATCGGGATCACCTGCCTTCCAGATCGGGGACGAGGCGTTCGACGGGGCCGGTGGCCTCGGCGTGCACCGGCAGGCTCAGGAACGGCACCACTACCGTCGCGGTCCCGGTGACGCGTACCGAGGCTGAGACCGGGCCGCGGTCGGCGGCCACCACGGTGTTGTCCAGCGGGCCTGCGGCGAGCTGGTCGAGCAGCTGCCGCGCGCTCGCCGCGCCCGCGGCGGCGGTGCCGTTCTGGGCTCGCGCGACGGCCAGGCCCTGGGACGCTGCGGCCTGGGCGACGTGGGTGGCGTGCGACCACAGCGCGAACTGCACGATCGCCAGCAGCATCAGCAGCAGCAGCGGGGTGGCGATCACCAACTCCGCGCTGACCGCCCCCCGATCCCCGCGCAACGCCCGCCGTACTCGGCCCAACCAGCCTCGTATGGCGGTTGGAGGGGTCACATGGTGATCCCGGTGGCCTTCTCGGTGACCTTGCCGACGATGATCGCGATCACCGCGATCGCGGCGACCACCAACAGGGCGGTCACCAGGACGGCCTCGGTCGAGTACCCGTCCTCGGGTCGGCGGCGCAGCTGGTCCCAGCGGGCGAGCAACACAGTCCACATCGCCTCGACTTGTGGGCGCATGATGATGTCCTTCCATGTTGTCCACGGGCAGCGATCGCGCCTCGCGGTGGTTGTCACAGTCCATTGAGGACCTGTGTGAGTGCGGGGTAGGTGATGAACGCCAGGAAGCCGAGGAACAGCACCATGACCGGCAGGCTGAGGCGTTCGGTGGCGGCCTGGGCCGCGCCTTCGGCCTCGGTGATCTGGTGGGTGCGCAGCGCCTGGGCCTTGGCCGCCAGCGAGGTGCGGACCTTGGCGCCCTCGGTCCCGGCCAGGCTGACCGACGCGGCCAGCTCGGCGAGTTCGGAGACGTCCAACTCCTCGCCGAGTTGTCGCAGCGCGGCCCAGGGGGTGGCGCGGGTGAGGCGGGCGGCGTCGAGGGCTCGGCCGAGCTGCTCGAACGCCCACCCCCGGCCCACGAGGACCGAGTCGCCGAGGGCGGAGTCGACGCCCATGCCCCCGGCGAGGGTGATCCACACCAGGTCCAGGTAGGCCGAGAGGGCGTGGCGGAACCCAGCCCGCAGCGCTGCGGCCTGGTTGCGGGCGTTGAGGTCCGGGGCGAGGAACCCGACCACACCCAGCACGAGCCCGGCCACGAGCGGGAACTGGAGTCCGAGCCCGAACCCGGCCAGGGCGAGGACCGCGCTCGCCAGGGCCGGGAGCAGGAGCCCGGCGACGGCGAGGACCGCCTTCTCCGCCAGGTGCACCGACACCGAGCGGCCCGCGACGGCCAAGTCGCGCCCCACCTTGCGTCCGGGGAGTCCGAGCGCGCGTAGGGCCGGGATGGCGGGTCGGCCGAGGCGCACAGCCCAGCCGGTGTCGTCGGTGGCCAGGATCGGCGCCGGGACCGGGGGTGTGGTCGCGGCGGCCAGGACCACGCCGAGCGCGGGACGCGGCGGGAACAGGAACACCACCAGCGCCCACAACCCGGCCCCAGCACCCGCGCCGAGGACGATGAAGGTGATCACGACCGACCTCCCGGCAGTCCCGTGACGGCAGGCAAGGCCACCTCGGCCGGGTCCGCGGCGAGGAAACGGTCCGGCTGCTCGACGCGCACGACCCGGGCCAGCCAGGCGAACCCGGCGGCGAACAGGCCGCCGATGCCGAGCAGGACGAGTTGGCCGGTGGCGGTGCCGTAGGCGGCCATGTAGTCGCGGTTGAGCACCACCAGTGCGGCGGCGAAGGTCAACGTCGTGCCCACGATCACGCGCACCGAGGTCCGGGTGCGGGCGCGTCCGGCGTCGACCCGCATCCGCATCGCGGCGTGCCCGCGGGCGGACTCGGCCAGCGACCCCAACAGTTCGCCGAGCGCGCGGGTCGGCTGCTCTGCGGCCAGCAGCAGCGCGGCCACGACAAGGTCACCGACCGGGTCGTCGAGCCGTTCGCCCAGGCGCCGCAGCGCGGTCGTGAGCCGGTCGCCGGTCTCGATCCCGGCGGCGAGCTCACCGACCTCCGCTTGGATGGCCGCGGGCGCCAACGGCGCTGTCGCGAGCACGGCCTGCTCCAGCCCGGCAGCTGCGGAGAGGGTGTCTCGGAGCATCTCGGTCCACGAGGCGATGGCCTCGATCCGCGCGACCCGACGGGCGTGTTCGGGGTCGCGGCCCAGCACCCGCGGCAGGAACCACGCGGCGAGCCCGGCCAGGACGGCGCCGATGACCCAGCCTGTGAGGACACCGGTCACCACCCCTGCCGCGGCGGCGACCGCGACACGGGTGAGGCGTCGTTGATCGCTGGCCGTGCGGGTTCGGGTGCGGCGTGGGCGGGGTGTGGTGCCGCGCCGGCCCAGGAGGATCAGCAGGACCCCGAGGCCGGTGCCGATCCCGAGCAGGGCCGCGGCGGCGGTGGTCGGTCCGAGGGTGAGGTTCACGGTGTCCACCACCCCTCGGGGTCCTCCAGCAGCTCGGGGTCGAAGCCGACCTCGATCAGGTCGTCGAGGGTGTCGGCGCGCAGCGCTCCCGCCACCGGCCGGGCCCTGCGATCGGGGCCGGGGCGGTAGACCTCGTTGGACACGACCTGGGGGCCGTCGGCGCCTACGACCTCGCGCACGGATGACACCACGCGGGTGCGGCGGTCCTCGGCCCGAGCGAGATGCACGACGAAGTGCACGGATGAGGCGACCAAGAGGTTGGTGGCCTCCAGCGGAAGTCGTTCGGCGCCTTGGGCGGCGTAGGAGGCCAGCCGGGTGAACGCGATCCGCGAACTGCTCGCGTGCAGGGTGGCCATGCTGCCGTCGTTGCCCTGCGACATCGCGTTGCCCATCGGGATGACCTCCGGGCCGCGGATCTCCCCGACGATCACCCGGTCCGGCGACATCCGCAGACCAAAGCGCACGAGATCGGCTTGGGTGATCTCGCCCGAACCCTCCACATTGGGCTCGCGCGACTGGAACGCGGTCACGTCCGCGTGGATCTCCGGGTCATGGTCCAAGCCCAGCTCGAACGCGTCCTCGACGGTGACGATCCGCTCCAACGGATCCATCTCGGCCGCCAACGCGCGCAGCATCGTGGTCTTACCCGCCCCGGTGCCGCCGGTGATCAGGATGTTCTTGCGCGACTTGACCAACGCGCGCAGGAACGCCTCCAGGCTCGCGTCGATCGTGCCGCCGCGGCGCAGCTGCGCGAGGGTGGCGGTGAGGTAGCCGTGGCGGCGGATCGACAGCGCGGTCACCCCGCCCGCGGTCACCGCCATCACCGCGAACAACCGCTCTCCACCGGGCAGTTGCAGGTTCACTGCGGGGGAGCCTTGGTCGAACCGCCGTTCCTGGCTGGACGCCCGCGCGGCCAGCAGCCGTACCAGGTCGGTGAGTTCGTCGTTGGAGGAGGCGATCGGCCCGACCTGGGCCCGGCGGCCGTCGTTGTACTGGACGAACACCTTGTCGAAGGCGTTGGCGTTGATCGTCTCCACGTCCGGGTCGTCCAACAGCGGCTGTAGCCCGGCCAGGCCGAACAGCTCGGCGACGACCTCGTCCACCACTCTCTGCTCGGCCTCACGCGGCGGCAGCTGCCTGCCCGCGGCCAGCTCGTCCTCGGTGTGCGCGCGCAGCGCCTCCTCGAGGATCACCCCCGCCAGCTCGCGCCGCGCCTCACGGGTGGCGGCGGTACCGGTGTGCTCCAGCTGCTCGGCGACTCGCTGAGGAAGCTCCGTGCTCAGCCGTCCCCGCAAGGCCCGCCGCAGCCGCACCAGCGCCGCCGACGGCGTGGCGCCACCCTCGGTGTCCCACCCGAGGTCGGAAGACTGCCCAACGTCTGGTGTGGAGGAACCGCGCTGGAGCGGGCGGAGCTGGCGCACCACCGGGTGCCGGTCGGTCGAATCGGTCATGCCTGCCCTCCGGGGTATGCAAGGTCGGCGTCATGGGCCGCGTCGGCGGAGATTGCGTGGGGCGACGCCGGGTCGTGGTGTTCCTGCTGGGGCGCCGGAGTCTCGTGGCGTGTGGCGAGTTCGGTGGCGAGCTGGAGTGCGAAGCGCCCCAATGCCGACCGTTCCGGGCCGGTACGCCGCCAGCGGGAGCCGCCCCGTTGTCCACGAAGGACCGCCGCGCCTGTCGGGTCGTGCGGCACCCGGCCCCACGGGGGGACGCCGAGTTCGCGGGCGACCTCGGCGGTGGAGTAGCCGTCACCGACCAGCAGCAGCACCGGGTGCGGGCTCCACCTACTGATCACGGGCAGCCGCCGCGGCAGGTGTGCCAGGTCGTCAGCGCCCGCGCCGGTCAACAGCACCACCGCGTCGCAGGCACGCACGACCGGCAGCGCCGGAGACCCCGGGTCCAGGCGACCGCAGTCGACGACGACCACCGCATCCGGCTGCTCGGCCGCCGCCCGCAGACCACCCAACCCGCCCGCGGGGTCGGGGGCCAACGCCGTGAGCGCCGCGCGGGCCTGCTCGGCATCCGGCGGGGCCGCGACCACCGCCAGACCACCGGGCAGTAGTTGGGTGTGCCGCCACACCAGGTCCGGGTCGTCCCCCGCCCGGCGCGAGGCGGCAGCCAGAGAGACCAGGCCCGGGGTCGAGGACAACGAGAACCGCAGCGTGAGGTCCCCGCCGGCCGGATCGGCCTCGACCAACACCGTCCTCGCCGGAGCGGGCCAGCGGGCGGCCACGGCCGTGGCCAGGGTGCTCACCCCGGGCGAGCCCTTCAACGACAGCAGCGAGATCAACATCAGTTGCCTCCCGCCGCGAGCAGCACGATCGACACCTGACCGGCGGGCACCGCCGCCACCTGCCGGGCCGCGGTCTCCGACAGCTGCACCGAGACAACCGTGTCCTGCCCGCCTGGCTGGGTGTTGACGCTGGTCACCACCGCAGGCCACGCCACCCCGCTGGTGCTGGGCGGCGTGGTCGCTGTCCCGGCCGGGCCGGGCACGAACACCACCGACACCCGCGCCCCCGGCGCGACCTCGGCCGGGAACTGCCCCGGCTTCAAGGCGAGCGCGGCGATGCCCTGTCCAGCGGCGGGGACCGCGGTGCCGCCGACGGCCTCGGGGGTGAGCAGCGTCCCCGCCGACAGGCTCGTGGCCATCGGACGACCCAGCACACTGGCCGCTTGGTCCGCGGGCACGACCGCGACGCCGGGGTCGACAGCGACGTTGACCTGCCGCAGATCCTGCGCGGCGAGAACCTGCCCGACCGACACAGAACGGGCCAACGCGAGCACCGGCTGCCGGTCACCGGAGCGCAGCGAGATCAACACGAACGCGCCGACGCACACGAGCACAAGCAACACCCCCAGCAGCAGGTACGGGACGCCACGGCGCCGGCCCGGGGTACGCAGCCGCGAGGCCGCCGACTTCTTCCCGTTCTCCACCCACCGGCCATCGCCCGCCTTCGCGGACCTGCCGATATCAGGGCGGAACGTGGTGTTGGCAGACATGCCGAACCTCCAAAAGGCATGGGGGTAGCGCGCCGCGACGCCCACATCGACGTGCGGAACAGAGAGCGAGCGATTACGTGCGGAGAGTCAGACCGTGAGTGGTGCTCAGCCGCCGCCGTTGTTGAGGACCTGCGACTCAGCCACCCGGAACGCCGCCGCCCCCGTCGTGGTCAAATCCGGGAAAACCCCGCCCTGACCCGCACCCGACCAGGAGACCCGCCAGTGCACCGTCGCCGACACCGCGTACACCTGCCCCGGCAGGGCGGTCGACGAACGCCGGTAGACGTGACCGCAGGTCGGCGACGCAGCCCTCGGGTCACCACCAACCGGGTAGGGCGTGCCTGGGCCACCGCAGGTGACCGTGGAGCCATCACCCATCACCCAAGTCACCGAGGTCGGCGTCGCGACCGCGGTCACCGACACCCCCGGCACCGACGCCGTCGCCGACACCGGCCTCCAACTGCCGATCAGCCACATCCACGTCGGCAGATTCACCAACTGCTCGGCAGCCGGGCTCGCCGCGATCACCGGCGAGGGCAGCCGCAGCTGCCGACGCGCGACCCGCGACAACTCCGCCGGAGAGGGCAACAACGCCTCACCCGGCGCCTGGCCGTCGGCCATCCACACCGGGGACCGGTACATCCCGTGCGCCACCCCCTCGGTATCGCACGTCCACACGTACCACGCACCCCCGCCCTGCCCCGGCTGCGCTGCCCGCGCCACGGCGGGGTGCGGCATCGCGGCCTGGACGACTCCACCGGGTGCTGCGGGAGGGTGGTAGGCCGCGCTGATCACGCCACCGGCCGGGGGCTGAAAGTCGCTGCGCACGTACGAGCAGTTGGCCACGCTGTTGCCGCTCCCACCGCTGGTGTCGCCCCCTGAGCCCTGACCACCCCCACCCGCGCCACCACCCGGACGATGCGGGCTGGTGCCGTGCCCGGACGACCCACCCGGCAACCCACCGCCACTGCTGCCCGCCTCCAGCTCACACACCGGGGACGGGACCTGCCCGCAGTTCGTGTTCCCCCACCCGTCCGCCAAGGCCGGAACCGCGAGGCCGACGAGGTTCACAGCAAGGAACCCGGTAATGATCGATAAACGTCGCATGGTCAACACGTCCCCAGTTCATGAACGCCGTAGTCGGAGATCTTCCATGAGCCGTCCGACTGCTTCTCGGCAATGGCATTGATCGCGCGCCGACCCCCGGGCTCCTTGTCCGCGAGCTCCCCGGTGTCGGCCCGATATTTCAACCAGTTCGTCGAATCGCCACAGTCGGAGACAATGATCTTTTTCGGCTCCGCCGCGGGCTCGACCGACGACACGGTCGGATTGAGCACCGGCTCGCCCTTGGTCACCAGGCCGTTGTAGTGATCGGCGTACAAGCCCCGCGACAGGTTCGTCAACGCGACCCCCGTCGCGTGCTGCCCCAGCTTCACCGACCGCCAGTCCGAAGTGTGTCCAGCCTCCACGAAGTCGGCCCACATACCCCGATAGGCGCCCAACGCCGCCTGTTCAGCCCGCTCAGACGGTGAAGAAGTAGTGCTCGGGCTCGCCGTCGGGAGCGTCGTCGTCGCGGAACCGGACGCAGCAGGCGGGCCGCCAGCCGAGTCGCCGGTGCCGCACGCCGCGACAGTCACCAGGGTCAACGCGCCGACCACCAGACACCCGCGCCAAGATCGAAAAACCCATTGCCTCACAAACACACCCCCTGCTTCCCGAAAACGATCGCCCCACGTCCGAGCGACTCCAATAGGTCTACACCACGACACCCACCCGACGGCAAAGTCGGAATGCGCTGACTTTGAAGTCGGCATGAAACATCCTCGTACCGATTCACTCAACTGGCCTAAAGTCGTCACCCGGGACGATTTCTCTCGGTGTCACCGACAGCGAGGGATCCGCCGAAACGGGGCCAAAATCGCTACGAAGAGTGATAGGTGGTGAATGGGCTTGACTTCCACGGAATCGATCGCGTGGTGGGCCGTCCTCGGTACCGCGAGCGGTGGCGCGTTCGGCTTGGTGACGCGCCGCCTGCTGCTCACAAGATCGTTCGGGTGGAGCGCGTGGGCAACCGCGGCTGCGCTGACCGGGCTCCTGTTCGCCGCGCTAGCCTGGCGAATCGGCCAGCACCACGCCCTCCTGCCCTTCAGCTACCTCGCTGCAGCGCTGGTGCCCCTCGCGGTAGTGGACCTGGCGGAGCATCGGCTTCCCAGCGCGCTGATCCTTCCCAGCTACCCCATCCTCGGAGCAGGCTTCACCGCGGTTGCTGTCCTCGAACCTCACCACGCGAATCTGGCACGAGCATTGCTCGGCATGGCCATCCTCGCCGCAACCTACTTCGCACTCGCCCTCTGTACCGGCGGCCTCGGCGCCGGAGACATCAAGCTCGCGGGTCTCCTTGGCCTCGCCCTTGGGTGGTGCGGTTGGTCGGCGATCCTGGCTGGCACTCTCCTTGGATGGCTACTCGCCGCAGTAGCCCGCCTCGTACTACGCGGTACCCACCGCATCCCTCGCCACGCACCGATGCCGCTCGGCCCATACTTGGCGCTAGGGGCAATGGCTGCCGTGATCTCGACCAGCTTGGGCTGAGTGCGCGGCACCGTCCCACTCCACTGCCCGTAGACCGAGCAGTCGTGACGAATGCTCCTCGTTGGGGTGAACGGCACTAGAGCCACCAACCGCTGAACAGCACGACCCATGCTGGATATTTATTGAGCGATGGGTAAGAGTGCGCAGGTCGCGCTCGCGAAGGTGGTCTTTGAGGACGAACAGTGCCTCGGCATAGGGTTGGCCGGGTGATCGACCAGAGGACTGTGGATGCGGCGGTAGCCGATGCGCGTGTGGCGGAGATGGCGTTCGACGACGCCCACGCGTGGCTGCGCGCCCAACCCGTTCTGACGGAGCCGCTGTCGGCCGAGGTGTGGGTGACCGACCCCTCGTTCAGTCACGTGCTGCTGGTGCGGCACCGCATTCGGGGGTGGGTGCCGCCTGGGGGCACGGTCGAGCCGGGCGAGACGCCGCGGGCCGCTGCTGCTCGGGAGTTGGCAGAGGAGACCGGGGTGTCGGGTGAGTTGCTGCCGGTTCCGGCTGCGGTCACAGTTCGCTCGTACCGTGCTGATTGGTCGCCGACGCTGGGCCTGTCCTACGCCGCCGTGGTCGACCGTGATGTACCGCTAGGCGGCGAAAACGGACAGCCGCCGAGGTGGGTCGACCTGACCGAGGAGTGGGAGAGCGCCTTTCCCGAGGACCGGGACCGCATCCGAACGTACGTCCGCCGCCTGGCCACTGAGACCAGGTGATGAGCGGTCCGACTGACCACAGGCGGACTGGCGGGCTAGAGCTGTGCGTCGGGGCGTTGGGCAACCACCGTCAGCCAACTCGTCACGGTTGGAGAGTCGGGCGTGGTCATGGCGTATGCCTTATTCAGGATGTCCATGCGTTGGGCGTGGGTGTAGTCGCCTTCGGGGCGGGCGAAGACCGGGATGGACACCCATGCCTTCTTCTCGGCCATGGTGCTGTGCTGGGCGGTGACTTCGGTGTCGAGCACGGTCAGCCCTGCGGCGACCAAGTGTGCCGTCACTGCGTCCAGTGGCAGCTTCGGTGCTGTGGCTTCTGATCTAGGGGGACGGTGGCCGTAGTCCTGGGTGGCGACTTGGTGGATCAGGGTGTTCAGCGACGGTCCGGTTCGGGTAGTGGTTTCGTCGGGGTGGCGGACTCCGGCGAAGCCGCCGCCGATGTTGAACACGAACCGGCCGCCGGGGCGGAGCACTTGGTGGACGGCGTGGAGCACCGCGGGGACGTTCGTCTTCCAGATCGCGCTGTTGCAGATGACGGCGTCAACTGACCCGGGGACGTGGTCGGCGAGGTCTTCGGCCGCGGCGGTGATCCAGGTCAGGCGTGGGTCGGTGAGGGCGCGTCGGCCGACGCGTTGCATCGCGGCGGCGTTGTCCAGGGAGATGACCCGGGTGTGCGGTGGGGCGAGGTCGAGGATGGCCTCCGCGGTGGCGCCTGCTCCGCCGCAGAGGTCGATGACCAGGTCGGCGTTGGAGAGGTTGGCGCGGTGGGCCAGGTCGCGGCTGGTGGCGGAGTACATGGGGAAGTCGCGGGTGAAGGCGGCGTACGCCTCGGCGGTGGTGTCCTCGTCCCAGCCGAGCACGGCGTCGAGGGGTGCCATGGTGGGTGCCTCGTTTTCGGGTGGTCAGAACAAGGAGCTTTGGACAGCGGCGCCCGGCGAGGTGAAGGGGCCAAGGGCGATGCGACGGCCCTTGAGCGTGCCGAGATCGAGCACGTAGTCGGTCTCGTCGTCGCCGGTCAACGTGGTGAGTACCTGGGTGCCGACGCAGGAGGTCACGGTGAAGCCGTGTTCGCCGTCCTGTAGGTCGTGCGGGTACAACGCTCGGGCTCGACCGGCGACGCGCAGTCGCGCGCCTTCAGCAGGAGGGGCCCACTTCTCCAGGACCGTTTGGTTGCCGGTCGCGGTGAGGGCGTCGGCGGCGCGGGTGACGTGCTGGTCGTGGGCCGCGCCCGCGGCGGCCAGGTTGGTGAGGTTGGCCAGGGCTTTGAGTTTGGTGGTGGCCCGGACGGTTTGGGGCATCCGGAGGTCGCGGGTGATGGCGTCTTCGAGGAAGCGCACGGTGCGGCCGTCGGGGGTGGTGGTGAGGTAGGTGGCGAACAGGGCTCCCTGTTCGTTGAGGCGGGAGTGCTTGCGTGGTTCAGCCGCGGTGCCGACCTTGGTGGCTCCGTCGGCGAAGGTGGCCAGGTAGAGCCAGTGCGGCTGGTCCATGTACCGGCGCAGAGCGTCGGGGACGTTGCCGTCGCGGTGGTACTGGTGGGCGAATCGGAACTCGTCCTGGCCGAGGCATCGCGGGCATTGGTCGTTCTGCCCGGCCTGCGCGCGGTCGGGGCAGGCGAGGGCTTCCACGCGCACGGTGTCGACGAACCGGTACCGGCCGGTGCACCACCTGCCGGTACCGGACGCGAAGCCGAGTCGTTGGTTCATGATCTCGGCGTAGACCAGTGGCCCGTCGGGTAGCGGGGCGAGGAGCAGTCGGGGGTCTCCGGTCGCCCAGGTGATGCCGTGGCACACGTACTCGCCGTCGGTCGGTCGGGTCACTGGCATGGACGGAATCCTTCAGAGGGAGAGCTGGAGGCGGTCGGTCAGGGCCTGGGCGGCGGTGTCGAAGACCGCGTCGCGGTCCATGTCGGTAACGTCCATCGACAGCCAGCCGCCGCGGTCGGCGTGCTCGCGCAGCGTCGCCAGGACAGTGTCCTGGTACCGGATGAAGTCCTCGTCGCCGCCACCGGAGTGGCCGGTCTCCAGGGAGCTGAACTCGCCCTTGCGGGCCAGCGCGGTGTGGGCGTCGATGTGCAGGAAGAACATCAGGTCGGGCTCGGTGAGGTGAGCGAAGACCCGCTCGGCCAGCTCGGTGTCGACGTCGGGGTTGACCGCGTAGCGGGCGAGGATCTTGTGGTGGGCGTTGTCGAGGATGACGTGGGTGCCCGCGGCGAGCGCGGGTTGGATGACGAGCTTGTCCTGCAGGGTGTACCAGGCGGCCAGTGCGAGTAGCCAGTAGTGGTCGCCGCACTCCTGGGCGATGCGGGCGTCGCGGCGGTATACCAACGTGTTGAGCTGGTCGACGTACGCGGCCAGCTCCAGGTCGGCGGGCACGTCGGTGGTGTGTTTGCCGACCAGGATGGTCTTGTGGCCCGCGTCGTTGAGGGCCTGGTGCAGGCGGGTGGCGAGGGTGGACTTGCCCGCGCCGTCGATGCCGACGATCGTGATCTCGCGCCCGCGGGTCGGGGCGTCGGGCGGTGCCGTGTCCGGCATGGGTGTTCCTCCGTGGGGTTCAGGTCAGGCGGGCGGTGATGATGTCGCGGATCTGGGTGATCAGGGCGGCGCGGCGCTGGAGCACGTCGTGATTGCGCTCGTTGGACAGGTCGGCGGGGTAGTGCCGGGCGAGGTTGTTGGAGATGACGTGCAGGTAGCCGAACCCGATGTCCGCGTCGCGGGCTGCCGCGCCCATGGGGCCGATCTCCGGGTCGACGAAAGCGTGGTCGGCGTGCTCGGCCAGCCAGGCGCGGTTCTCCAGCAGGATCGACGGCGAGGTGACGTGGATGCCGGTGTGCACGCCCGGCTGGGAGACGGCGAAGTCGGCGAAGAAGTCGTTCCAGGTGACCGGGGCGCCGTCGATCAAGCTGGTGTTGCCGGTGGCGAGCAGGGTGTTGGGCTCGATCGCCGGGTTCAGCGCGCCGACCTTGCCGACGTAGACGACGTCGCCGGCGCCGAGTCTGGCCAGGCGGGTGACGACTCGTCCGGCGACGTCGCCCCAGATGCTGTGCTGGTAGCCGAGGAAGACCACGTCGCGGCCGTGGATGCGGGTGCGTTGCCAGGCGTAGCCGTGTCCGCGGTTCCACACGCCGTCCGGCGGGACGAGGTGGGCCAGGCCCCAGCCGACCACCACGAGATCGCCGTTGAGGTCGAGTTCGAGCCGTCTCACCGCGTCGGTGGATACTGCGGGAGTGGGCGGCTCGTAGCTGACGATGCTCGCGTCCTTGCCGACCATCTCCAGGTAGGTGGCGATGATCAGGCCGTAGTGGTGGACGTAGTCGACGCCGGGGAACGCCTTGACGATCAGATCGCGGCCGTGGGCGTCGGCGGTGGGGCGCTCGATGTTGAACAGCTTGCCGGTCTTCTCGTGGGCGGAGATCACCGCGCCGCGGTCGTAGCCGCCGACGACGTGGATGCTGTCCCAGTCGTGGTCCTGGATCAGGTGGTGGGCCTTGATCTGGAGGTAGCGCAGCAGGCGGTCCGGGGGCATCGTGTGCCCGTTCACTTCGATGGGGTCCGCGCGCAGCGCGGACCCGGCCAGCAGGCTCATCGGATGGCCTCCGGGATGCGCACGGTGCTGCCCGCGGCCTCACGGACCACGTCGATGTTGCGGCGGATCAGGCCGAACCGTTCCTCGGGGATGAGGCCAAGGTTCTCGATCCGCGGCGTCGGTCGCTTCTCATACGGTCCGTCGGGCAGCATGGGAATGCCCATCGCGCCGAGGATGACCGGCGCGGCACCGTCGACCGAGGCGATCCACTCGTGCTCGCGCTGCTCGGCCAGCTCCAGGTGCCCGGTGCGGCCGAGTCCGAGCAGTCGGTACGTGATCCGGTCCTCGACGAGGCCGTGGTTCTCCAGGAAGCGGGTCGCCGTCCACCGGGTCCGACACAACAGCTCGTCGGACGCGGGCTTGCGGGACGCGGGTAACGCGATGGCGCCGACGTAGGCGCTGGAGGCAAAGTAGTCGTAGGTGCGCAGCCATTCCTTGTCGGTCGCCGCGTGCAGCACCACGCACAACCGGAACTCGTCGCTGAGGTCTTGGATCTCGCGGGCGGCCTCGTCGCTGGCCTGGATGGTCGCCGGTCCGTCGCCCATCACGTCCGGCAGGATGATCTCCTTGGCGTTCACCGCGCGAGCCGCGGCGACCAAGTCCTCGGCGGGCAGCGCCTCGCCTAGGTCGAACACGCCGTTGTCGATGATGATCTCGGCACCGCGTCCGGCCTCACGGTGGAAGAAGTCCCGGTACAACGGGTCGTTCAGAACATGCTGCGCGGCAACGTGGTGAACGCGAGCGGGAGCTTGGGCGACGAACGCGTCCAAATAGTCGGGCGGGGCGATCACCGAGAACTCAATGGCCATCAGAGGTTCCTCCGATCAGTGGCGATGGCGAGGAACTGTTGGGAGAGAACCGGATCGGCTCCAAACCGGCCGCGGGTATCCACTGTGGTCGTGCGTGCCGCCTCCATGCGGACACCCCGCGCGCTCATGCACAGGTGTGTACCGTGGACCGCGACCGCGACGTTGCTGCCACCGATCGCGAGGGCGATCTCGTCGGCGACCTGCCGAGTGAAGCGCTCCTGCACCTGGAGACGACCGGCATACCGCTGCGCGACTCGCCCGAACTTCGACAGGCCGATCACCTGCCCGTCCGGCACGTAGCCCGCGGTGACGTTCAGGTTCATGGGCAGAAGGTGATGCTCGCACAACGACCACACACTGACGCCCCCGACGACAACCAACTGATCACTGAGGTACTGCTCGGTGAAACAGGTCGGCACCGCCGCGTCCGCGGAAAAGAACTCTCCCCACCAGGCGGCGACCCGGGCCGGAGTGTCCGCCAAGCCCTCACGGGCGGGGTCCTCGCCGATCACGACCAAGAGCTGGCCGACGAGATCGGCGACGCGGTCGCTGTCGACTCGTCCGGGCGGGGCCTGGCTCCCGTTGAGCACCGTGCTGTCAAGGACGTCGGTCATGGCGAATGCCTCGCTTCCTGTCAAGAGCGTGCGTCATCGCGAATCGTCGAAATGTGTTGCTGACGTGCAGAACCGTGCGATCAGCTCGGGTCAGCGAGCGCCGGTCAGGATGTGCAGGCGCGTGGAGACGTTCCAGCCGCGGTCGATCGCGGGGCCGTAGAGCGAGTCCATACCAGCGAGAACCGCTTCCCGGGTCGTTCCCTCGGGCATCGCCCATACCGGGGTCAGGCCGTACTCCTCGACCAGTTCGGCGATCTCGTCCAGGTCGTTCGCGGGGTCGGAGACGACGAACTTGAACACCGCACGGCCCGTGGCGGACAAGGCCGCGAGCGCCTGCGGCTTGATCCGGGCGGGATAGTCCATGCCGGAGTTGGCGAGCTTCGGGCTCACCACCCAGAGATCTACCCGGTCGGCCAACTCCGGGATCGGCTCCATCGTGCCGTTGGTCTCGATCTGCACCCGCACGCCCGGCAGGTCGCGGGCAAGCGTGCCAATCGCGAGCTGCTGCAACATCGGCTCGCCGCCGGTGATCACCACCAGGTCGACAGCGCGTTCACGCACCCAGGACACCAAATCCGCGATCGGAACCCTCCTGCTGACCTCGGAGGAGTTGTACCGGCTCCAGTCCCACGTCTCCGGGGTGTCGCAGAACCCGCACCGCAGGTTGCAGCGCGAGAGCCGGAGGAACACACAGCGCTGTCCCATCCACGGGCCCTCACCCTGGAACGACTCGAACTTCTCCGCGAGGATCGCCGTGCTCTCGGCTCGGCCAACCGGAATCACCAAAGCGCTCACAGCGTGTCGCCTCGTTCCCACCGCTCGGTCGCCGTCGCCGAGGCGATCTGTACGGATACCAGGCGCCCCTGGATCATCGGCTCCACGTTGGTGGCAAACCAGTGGGCCAGAGCCGCGGCGGAGGACACCGTGTCGGCCTTGCGCAGGTACGTCGAGAACGGCTTCAGGTCGCCGAAATCGGTGACGAACCCGAACTCGTCGAACTCGTCGGCTCCCAGGATCAGCGTGATCTCACCCTGGCCGTAGTCGAAGGTCTTCGAGATGGTGATCCCGTTGGTCGCGCCATCCCAGCGTGCCGAGGTGGAAGGCGTCTCCGACACCGCCATCGCCACCAGGGTGATGGGCGAGCCTGTCTCAACGTTGGTCCGAACCCACTCGACGAGGTGATTGACGAGCAGTTCGCTTGTCGGGTGGAAGGTGACCTGGTCGTTGATCAGGCGGTGGTCGAAGGTCGACGCCAGGTAATCCGCCAGCGGGGACCAGTCGATCGGGCCGTCGCCGTCCATGCGCGCGGTGGCGGTGACCGTGTAGTTGTGGCCGTGGTTGCGCTGGCACTTGTGGCCTTCGGGCAGCAGCCGCAGCTCGTGGCTGGCGCTGAAGCCGAACGTTCGCGTGATGGTGACCTGCCCTGTCGCCGGTAACGCGTCGTGGGTGGTCTGCATGTGCCCCTCCGGTCTCGGACCTGCGAATGGCCGCCCTGACGTGCCAGCGGCGGTAGTGGGGTTCTCGGCCTCCGATGCGGCCGGTGACGAGCTGTAGCGATCTAGCTACAGCCAACCTTACTGCGATATCCGAAAGGTGGCAAGATTCCGTCCGGGGCGAAGGTGGCCTTGCTGCCCTACGACTAAGGTCAATGGGTGTAGGCACCCGGCGACCCGCGAGATCCAAGGAGGTGAGCGATGGCCGATGCCCGCCTGTGGACGAGCGTGTCGATGCCGTACGTGAGCGGCCACCGCAGTGATGCGTGGGCCGTGGAGGCTGCGGAGCATGGCGGTTCCGGCACGCAGAAGTTGCTGGGTGTCGAGGAGGTGCCCGCGCCGGAGATGGTGGCCGACATGCTCGGCGTCGAGCCGGGCGAGGCGGTGGTCCTCCGTCGCCGGGTGATGTTGTTCAACGACCACCCGGTCGAGCTGACCGACTCCTACTACCCCGCGGCCATCGCCCGCGGAACCAAACTGGCTGAACCACGCAAGATCCGCGGCGGAGCCGTCGCCCTCCTGGCCGACCTCGGCCACCCGCCGCGGCGCCTTCGCGAGGACGTCAGCGCGCGCCTGGCCACACCGGACGAGCAGGACGCCCTGCGACTGGATGCCGCGGCCTGCGTGCTGCTGCTCGCCCGGGTGCTGCTGACCGATGAGGACCGGCCTGTCGAGGCGAGTGTGATGACGATGGTCGCCGACGGGCGGCGGTTGCGCTACGAGCTGACCCCATGACCGTGACGACGCCCCCGGGAGCCGGTCGTGCCCCGCGCCCGTGACCCACGGCCGCGCCACCAGCAGATCGCCGCGGAGATCCGCGACCTGATCATGCGCGGCGAGCTAACGCCCGGCGAGCGCCTGCCGTCCACCGCGCAGCTCGTCGAACGATACGGCGCGGCCAACGCCACCATCCAGCACGCGCTCAAGGCGTTGAAGGACGAGGGGTTCCTCGACAGCCACGTCGGCAAGGGAGTCTTCGTCCGCGACCGCCGACCTTTCGTGATCGACGCCGCAGCCTACATCGTGCCGGAGCCGGGCCGGTTCCGCTACCGGCTGCTCTCGGTCGACAGCGTCGTCCCGCCCCGAGACGTCATCGAGAGCCTTCGACTGGCGCCCCAGGCCGCCGCCGTGGTCCGCGCCAGACTCCTCCTGCACGACGGGCACCCCGTGGAGCTGTCCTTCTCGTACTACCCGGCCGACATCGCCGCGGGCACAAGCCTGGCGGGCACGACGAAGATCCGCGGCGGCGCTCCCCGAGCACTGGCAGACCTTGGTTATCCCCAGCAGCACTTCGTCGACCGCATCTCGGCCCGTCCTCCCACTACCGAGGAGATCGAGACGCTTGACCTGCCTGACGGCACTCCGGTGATCCGGCAGTTGCGCGTCATCTACAGTTACAACGACCACCCGGTCGAGGCATCCGTCTTGATCAAAGGCGCGCACCTCTACGAGCTGCTATACCGCCAAGACACGGCAAACGAGCCGTCCAACGCACTGCCAGCGTCCACGTAGAACCATTCGGTGGGTTGCGCGTCATCCAGCCTGACTGCGGAGAGTTCGTCGCACGCGATGAGCCAGCTCGCGCACCTCCGGGACGGTGCGGTGTCCGCGGGCGGCCTCGGCCAGCCGGTTGAGCGCGTCGTTGACCCGGTCGGAGCGGACGGTGCCGACGGCGTCGAGTGCGTCGTTGCCGAGGACGACGGCTTCGCGCGGGTCGTCGCAGGCCATCACCAAGGCGGCGAGGTTGGCCTTCGCCAACGCCTTGCCGCGGGAGTGGCCATCGGGGAAGCGGGTGATGGCTGCTTCGAGTCGCTGGCGTGCTTGTTCGTGGCCGCCACCGTTGAGTGCGAGGAAGAACAAGGCCCGCCCGGCGTCGCGGTCGAGGTGCGCCTGGCCGTAGTGCGCCAGCCAGGTGGGTTCGTTGTCGGGTGTGGATGTGGCGAACAGGTCCTCCGCCTTGGCCACTGCGGTGCGGCAGTCTGCGGCGCGGGATGCGCCGACCAGGCCCAGCGCGCGGGCGTGACGGGTGTGGATCATCGCGCCGACTTTGGGACTGAGTCGGTCAGCCCGGACCAAGGCTTCCTCGGCGAAGCTCAAGGCGTCGTCTTTGCGGTCCAAGTGAACCGAGAGGTTAGCCAGGCCGGAGAGTGCCTTGGCTTTCATGGCCCAGTCGCCGGACTTGATGGCGCAACCGACACTGAACCGGAAGGCACGCTCGGCCTGTGAGTGTTCTCCGGCGTCGAAGCACACCCCCGCCGCGGTATCGGCGAGTTCGGCAACTGCGGAGAACCAGTTGTCGCGCACACGAGAACCGGCGAACGGGCTGTCGATGAGTTCCGCGGTCGCGCCAAGCTGCGCGATGACCGCGCGGGAGGAGAGTTGTCCTCCGTACTGATGGTCCTGGCTGGCGAACATGCGAGCGAGTTCGCGTACCTGGTCGACGTCGGCCTGGCCGATCTGCCGTCCGCTACCGGCTTGGGCTCGGGCCGCGAACTCGCCGAGAGGGTCGGCGAAGGTCAGGCCAGCCACTGATCCGGCCAGCACCCGGAGGAACGCCTGCCGCTCCACGTCGTCCCCTCCTTCACGGTAGCGAGGGCTTGTCCTCTCCACGGTAACCGCACGGGCACGGGTGCTGTAGAAGCCGAGATCACGGTCCGCGCCGGTCTCCAGGACCTCGCGGAAGGCCGCCCGATAGGTCTTGTTGGGCCAGCGGTGGATGCCGCGTTCGAGCTTGCTGACGTAGTCGGCGTCCATCGCGCCCGGCTTGCCCGTTGCCGCCTGGACTTGGGCGTTCGTGCGCTCGGCCAGTTGCTCCTGGGTCAGGTCGGCGGCCTCCCGCGCCGCACGCAACCGGTCGTTCGGGGTGGTCGTCACCGGTCCTCGATCCGTGTTCGCCGCTGTGCCCAGTGTAACCGGCGGCAGGACGCTGACCTGGTGATCTTGTCCAATCCTCCGGGTAATCCTCCGGGTGGACGGCGGCCGAATGGCCGGGCCCGCCTGCGGCCCTGACCTGCCCCTTCGGCTCTGTTCCGCTGCTCATGATCCAGAGCGAAGCTCGGTTCATGGCACCCCGCGCCGGATGACGCGCTGGTAGGACCCCCGACCCCGCCGGCGCCGCGTGTCTCCGGCGTGGGGTGTCACCCACCGGAGCCAGTGGACGCGGAGCACCAGCATCGTGAACAAGCACATCACCCCAGAGGATGCTCTGCGCCGTTTTCCCGAACTTGTCCATCTCCTGTCCATCCGCCAAGCCGGATGGAACTTCCACCTGTTGCACGAGAACGACGACCTGGCGGCGGTAGCCGCCAGCTACAGCCAAAAACAATTCACCGACGCCATTTTCGTCTTCGACCGCACGCACATCCTCGCCAACCGACTCCTGGATGACGGAATCGTCTGGATGAAGGAAGGAACCGACATCCAGGAGGTCATCCAAGACCTCCTGGACCTGCCGGCCCCGGGGGAGCCAGGCGCGCCGTCGTTGGTGATCCGCTCCAGCGCGTTGTGGTTGCCCTGATGCGCGCGGGAGCGACCACCGGGGGGCATGGACGGTGATGGCCGCGGCTGGCGAACGCACGAGCGGAAGGGCGGGCTCGGTGCCTGCTGAAGACGACATTCCCGAGAACCCGTGGCGAAACGGTCAGGTGCTGCTGCATGGCCTGACGGTGATCTACCGAGGGTTGGAGATGTACTTGGAGAACATCGTCGACGTGCACCAAGGCGTGGCTCAACCGCTGCCCGCGCGGGTGGTGGCCAGCCTCGGTACCTCCATGGTCGAGGTCGGCAACGCCCTCGCCGGACGAGTGATCAAGAGCCTGCCCGACGACCTGCTCTCGCCGCCCTTCACCGCCGAGGGGGCTAGCGATGGCGAGCGACCAGGCGATTCACTGTGAGCACGAGCACCGACGTGCGGCTCGCCCAGAGCGACTTGTGAACCGACGAGTTCAGCCCTATGCCTAGGCACACCCTGGAAGCCAGGATGGTGTCGGTTGCCGAGCTGGTCAAGCGGGAAACCGCTGCGGGCAGAGCGCTGCGCCTGCACTGGCGCGAGAGTGATGTCGGAGTCGACGGTTTGGTCGACCCAGCCCACGGCGGGGACTGGCCGACTGCTCTCTTGCCGCGAGTCACGCCGGAGCTGGCCCCATCGACCGCCGCAGTCGAGGACAGCGCAAAGGGCCTCCACTCACCACCGGCTCGGCGCTCTTGGCACACCGCCTTACCCTCTAGCGATCCGTCCAATCCGATGTGGGTACAGGATGACCTGGGCGTGTTGGAACGGGTGCTGCACGGCCTGCAGCGGTTGGCTCAGACCGGAAGCCGGTAGGTGGGCACCGGGGCGGTGAGCCACGAGTCGTCGAAGGCCAGCCCGGTCACGCGTTCGACGGCGGCGAGGCTGGCGGACTTGAGGTGGTCGAGGGGGAAGTCCTCGGGTTCGCACCAGCCGGGGAGCATGTCGTTGGCGCCCGCGGGCTGGCCGATGAAGGTGGGATCGAAGCGGGCGGTGAGCTGCCCGTCCCGTGCCTGGACGATCTGGTGGTCGCCGTTGGCGCTCCAGTAGACCGACAGGAATACCCCGCTCGGGCGAGACAACGTTCGGGCAACCTCTGGGGCGTTGCCGACCCAGCCGTTGGGCTCGATGGCCAGTAGGTGCTGCCCGCGGCGGGTGAGCTGGAGCAGGCCGTAGTCGTCGAAGTGCTCGTTGCGCTGCTCCAGCGCGGCCTCGAAGGTCAGGTCGGTGGGCTGGGCGTCGTCGCGGACGCCGTAGGCGGCGAGCACCTCCTGCTCGGTCCGGCCGGTGGTCACGGCCAGGGTCCAGGCCAGGTCGAAGGCGGTGTCCGCCCACGCGTAGCGGGTCACAGCGCACATTGTTCCACCTGCACGTCAGCAACGTCCGCCCCGGCAAACCCGGCCGTGGCAACCTGGGCCGGGCTGGCGATCACCACCAGAAAACTGTCCCCCTGGCCCACCTTGGCCTTGGCGTACCCGGCGCTGATCGCCCCACCCTGGCAACGTTGCTCACGCAGCGGAACCTCCTCCGTCCGCGCTCCGGAACCGCCCTCGTCCGTGGTCGCGAAGCTGTACTCGTCGCAACTGCCCCCGTTCTTCGGCACGAACTTGCCGCACGCTGCGGCCCGGTTGGCGGCCTGCTTGGCGGAGTTGCGGGTCAGGATCGACGGCTGCCCCTCACCCCAGGCCAGGTGGATGTTGCGGGCGATGAAGGGCATCTTGGCCGCGTCGATCACCACCACCTTCGCGTCACCGCACCGCCGCGTGGTCAACGCCACCAGAACGGTGCACTGCCGAGCCTTGGTCTCCCCGTCACCACCAACCAGGAGTTGATGGCCCTCGTCCTCGATCAACACCGGGTCCCGGCTCTCGAAGACACCGGTCACGGTGTCGATCACCGCGGCCGGACCGACATAGGCCACGACCCCAGCGAGAGCCAGAACAGGGAGGAGCAAGCGGGATTTGGTGCGGGGCATCGGTTTCCTTCGCGCTGACAGCCTGTCGTCATACGGACACGGACAGGTGTAGCAAGATCACTAACGCGATGACACGGAGCTTTGGGCGGAGGTTTCCCCTCGATCAACGCCACCACGCGACCCCGCCAGGGGGACCGGCCATCGATCAACGTCCACATCGAACATATGTGCGATCGGATGGTATGTTGCCGGACATGACGCCACCCTCCACGCCTCCCCCGCCGGACGGTGCGCTGCGGTACCGGATCGACCGCACGGGAGCGGTGATCGCCATCCTTCCCACCAGATGCAAGAGCGGACGACACCCACTCGTCCCCGGCATCACCACCGTGATCGCCGCGGGCGACGAACTCCGGGTCGACTGCCCGACCTGCGCGACAACAGCACGCGACACCGGCTGGCGCTTGACCGGCGATCGACCCTATCCGGACCGCGTCGAGTTGGACGAGCGGTTCTACGGCCACAGCCCCTTCCGCCACCCCACGATGACGAAGCGGCGGGAACCGGGCGAGCCATGATCATCAGCCCGTACACCTCCTGGGACGGCGACGCCCTACACGGACACAACCGCGTCCTCACCCCGGCCTGGATCCGACTCGACACCCTCTTCCCCCGCCCGGACGGACTCCCACGCCGGGTCATCGAGACCGGCCTGGACCTCACCGGCGCGGTCCCCGCCCGCCTGCACGGCCGCTTCCCCAGCGCCGACGGGAATTGGTGCGGCGTCGTCGACTACGAGATCAACTACGCCGACGGCCGACGCGACCAACTCCACCTCAAGGACCAGCTCGTGCCCTTCACCGCCCTCCGTCCGCAGGACCAGGAAGGGCGCCGTCGGTAAGCGCCAGCGTGACGTCTCCACCCCAGGAGCCCACTGCGGCCACCCGGTGCGCCAGGCACCCCAGGAAGTCGCGGAAGCTACGGCAGCCGTAATTGCGCTCATCGAACGCCGGGCCCAAGGAGATCAAGCAGTTTCTGACTTGGTCGAGGACCGTCAGGGCGTCGAAGGGGACGTTGACGAAGGACAGTTCCGTCTGAGCTGGGGCTGCAATCTGACACTTCATCGCCTCGCCCACGTCCCCTCACAACACTTCGCTTGTGCGGACGTCTCCGGTGTGGCATGGAGCGAGGTCCGCACCGGTCAATACTCAGGCAGCCTTCTCGTCGCCTTATCGAGGTCACTAATCAATCCGGGAAGCGCTTCTACGCTGGCCGCAAGTAGAGTAGCCGCTCGGTTTATGTTTTGATGTTCAAGCATCTCGGCCGCGAGCGCGAGTCGTCTTATCGACTGATGATCCACACCCTGGTTCGCACCCAAAGTACGGAGCACATCCCTAAGCTCGTCGACGGTGCGTTCGGTAACCTCGCCGGTGCGCTCCAAACGATCTGTGATGGCTTCCAGGCGGTCCAGAGGCGGAGAGAACATGCGGGTCAGTACATCCAGCAACTTCTCTGCGTCGTCGATGCGGAGCTTAGCCAGCGGAGGCCCGGCGACACCCTCTCGCTTGATCTTCCACTCTTTAAGCAAATCTGGGGGAAAGTCGGTAGCTCCTGTCTTCTTGTCATCGACATCCGCGTGATGCGGTGTGCACAACAGCAGAAGATTCTTAAAGGAGTCACGTTCCTCTGGCGACATGGTTTTAACATGACGCGGGGCGTCGGGCTTGACACCATAGATATGCGAGATCTGGACGTTCTTGCGATAAACCCCGGGGCGGGTTTCCACCACGACAGGTGCAGTGCAGTGAGGCTCGTAGCAGCGTCCGTTGCTCAGCGTCCATAGCGCAGCCTCGATCGCAGCCTGGATCTTCTGTCGAGTGCCAGCTCCAGCTGGGGGAACCTTGGGTGGAGTCACCGCCACAGCTTGCCGCAACCATACGACAATCCCCACCTGACGTAACCTGACCCGCGCCACTACCAGTACTTGCAGGAACGTCGTCCAGCTCACAGGTCGGCCTCAACGAACAGGAGCTGCGCGAAGTAGTGGCAGCTGGGTATCCTTGCCACACCATGGAGCGCCGGTTGCGCAGGTCCGGCTCTCCCACGTCCAAGCCCAGGACTTCCTCGGCGCTGGCGTCTGCCTCAACATCCACTCTCGTAGCAGCAGATGCGGCCGGCCGGACGACGGAGCCAGAACGATCATCGTCCGCCCACCCGGATCGCGCCCTGCTTGCCCCGACGCATGTTGTTCAGCAGACGACGGCCTTCTTGCTCGGTTAATCGACATGTTCTGACAGGCTCGGCCACCGACCCGATCTCATGCGCGAGGGCATGTGGGGCCGCCGGGAGGTCCCGAGTGCCGACCTTGACGGTCGAGGAACGCCCATGGCTGCCGAGGTCCGATCACTCCAGACCTTGACATACGGTCGAAATGACGGCTACCAGTGGTCGTCGCTATCCATGTGCTCCTCGATGTAATCGGTCGCGCGTTCCCAGGTGCTTTGTGGATTGAGCCCGTCGCCGAAGGCGAGACGTAGCAGTCCTTCCGGTGGATCGCCAGGAGTTCTGGCGAGTTCGATGACCTCGTACGAGGAGATCTCCCCAGGGGCCACGGCCTGGCGCACTGCGGGCATGACAGCGAGCGCGACGTTGTCGAGGTCCTTGCCCTGGGATGGCGGGACGACGAGGAGGATGACCTTCACGGGTGTTTGCATGGAGGTCAGGATGGGATACCTGGCTGTCAGTTCATCGACGGCCTGACCGATTGCCCTTCCGAAGTTCACGCCGTCACCACGGGTCTGGGGCAGCACAGGCAGCGTGAAGGTGAACGGTTCGGACAGCAGCATCATTCGACTGCGTTCGCGGCTGCGGTCAAGCTGCTCGTGGATCGCAAGCAGGCGCGGATCGTCGGCGAGCGGGCGGCCTGGTGGACGCGCGCCGGAGATCCAGTGAGGCCACTGGGTGAACATGAGGGTGAGCCGCGCATCGGACCGGGCCAGCAGAGCCTGTTGCAGGCAGCCGCGGTTGTAGCTCGCGAGCCAGTCGTTGAGTTCGCGCCGGCGTTCGGCTTGCTCAGGCGACTCGGCGTGGCATGGGTCGAAGGCAGGGTGGGTCTCGGGCTCAGGAATCGGCGGGCTGTGGACCGGACAGTCAGGGGAGTCGTCATCGCAGCGTGCGTCGTCGTGGACGGAGGAGAACCGCCTGAGATCGTCCACCACATCACGCAGGGGCCGCGCCGTGACGTGCGTGCATGGCGAGGCCGAGGCGTCAGCGGCTGGATGGCGCGATGAGAGATGAACGTGCAGTAGTTTCACTTGGCGGTCGTCGCGGTAGAGGGCGTGGTGGCGGCCACATGTGTGGCCGCGGGTCCGCAACGCGCCGAGCACGTCGAGAAGGTGCTTGGCAAGCCGGTGCACCCCCGGTGGCTGGGACCTGCCGGAAACGAAGCACACATCGAGTGCGACGGGACCGGTCAACGGGAACTGTCGGAATGTGGTCATCTGGTCCAGCAGCGCGATCTGGGCGCGTGTGATTCGATGAGTTGCGCCTCGACGTCCCTTCTGCTCAGGTTCTCCATCGATTCGAAGTCGACGTGCGCGCAGCCACCCCCGTCGCCATTGGATCCGCACGCCCTCTGGCTCGCTCCAGAAGTCATCACTCACCGAGCCTCGATTCCTCAGCCGTCACTCCGACAGTGTCTCCGCCGACGCCGGGTCACCGTGACATGCGCCCATGACCAGTTGAAGACTGACTTCAGGTCACCGAGTTCACGGTGGATCTGCGACCGACGAACGCGATCGTGAGGCTGGCTCGCTTTGCGACACGCCGGAGTGCGCGTGACACATAGCCTTGTTCTGGCTGGTCAGGTGTCATTCTGATGCGCACTGCAGGACAGCAAGTCGACCGTGGGCCGGACGGGAGGTCGCGTGAAGGTGAAGACGTCCCACGTATGGGCGGATGTCGAGCGGGTCGTGGGGAACGATGTCCGGCAGCTTCTCGTACCCGCTGGGACGCTCGAGGTAAGCAAGGATGAGGAGGAGTTGTGGGTCGCCAACTCGTCTGGGCGATGGCCAGCGCACCGGACTGCGCAATCCGACCTCTCGGCTCCCTTGACTGCCGTCGTGCCGCTGGTCTCGCCGAGCGGATCCAGGGTTCAGTGGTCTGGCAGCAAACGTCGATGGGAACCCGACGAGGTCACGAAGTCGTACGCGGGGGCTCTCGGCTTTCGGGATCACACCGAGGAGAACAGCCTCCGGCGCCCCCAGATCGGCGCGTTGCACTCGGTGCTGGGGCATTGGGCGTCCGGGGTCGGCGATCCGGGGGTCGTGGTCATGCCGACCGGGACGGGCAAGACCGAGACCATGCTCGCATTGCTGGTGGCGGCGAGACCTCAGCGCGTCCTCGTACTGGTTCCGACCATAGCGTTGCGGGATCAGATCGCAGGCAAGTTCGAGAGCCTCGGCGTTTTGCATAGGTACCAGATCGTTGCTCCCGGAGCCCAGCGCCCTGTGGTAGGTAGGCTCGAGCACGGCATCTCCGACCCGGCGGAGGTCCGCCGCTTCGCCGAGGCGTGCAACGTTGTGGTCGCGACTCCTTACGCCGTGGCTGCCTGCGGCGAGGAGGCTCGGGCTGACCTCCTCGGCGCCTTCTCGCACTTGATGGTGGACGAGGCGCACCACGCGCCCGCGTCGAAGTGGATCAGCGTCATCGACGCGTTCGCCGACCGTAAGGTCTTGCTGTTCACGGCGACGCCGTTCCGGGAGGACGGGAAGCCTCTTCCGGGTCGTTTGATCTTTCGGTTTCCGCTGCGAGAGGCGCAGAAGGAGAACTACTTCACCTCGATCGACTATAAGGCTGTGTTCGGTATGGAGGGGACGGACCTGGCGATCGCCCAACAGGCCGTGGCGCGGCTGCGGTCCGACCTGGCGGCGGGATTCGACCACATCTTGATGGCCAGAGGAGAGTCGATCAAACGCGCCAAGGAGCTGCTGGCCCTCTACGAGCAGGAGGCGCCGGACCTGGGTCCGGCAGTCCTTTACGACAAGCTGTCGACACCGGCGCGCAAGGCGGTCTTCAAGGGACTCGACGACCGCAGCTGCCGCATCATCGTGTGCGTCGACATGCTGGGCGAGGGATTCGATCTTCCCGCCTTGAAGGTCGCCGCTCTGCACGATGTGAGGAAGAGCTTGGGGCCGATGATCCAGCTCATCGGGCGGTTCACCCGTTCACGCTCGGAGACGTCGACCATCGGAACAGCGAGCGCGTTCGTGGCCAGAGACCCTGCGGCGGCGCTATCTCCCTTGCGCGACTTGCTCCGCGAAGACGCGGACTGGAACTTGCTGTTGCACGACATCACCGAGCGTGTCGCCCAAGCCACGGAGGACACCAAGGCGTTCGACGCCTCCTTCTCCGACGGACCGGACGAGGTCTCGACGGCATCCCTACGGCCCACGATGAGCGCCGTCGCCTACCGCTCCGTCGTTCCCGCGTGGGAACCGGAACGTGCCCGCGGTGTCTACGGCGCCCGGATCCTCGACGACGTGGTGGCCGTTGGACACGATGGGCAGGTCGCTTGGTTCGTGATCGAACACCACCGTCACCTCAAGTGGGTCGACCAGCGAGCGCTGCAGGTCGTCGACTACGAGCTGATCGTCATGTACTTCGACAAGGGCCAGCAGCTCCTCTTCATCCACGGCTCCGCCAACGGCGGCGACTACGCCGACCTGGCCAACGCCGTACTCGGACCTGGAACACGCGGCATCAAGGGAGCGGCGACCTTCCGGGTACTCGGCCGAGTGGACCGGCTCATCCCCACCAACGTGGGCCTCCTCGACTCCCGCAACCACTTCAACCGCTTCTCCATGCACGTCGGCAGCGACGTCCTCAAAGCGCTCACCACCGCAGAGACGGAAGGGCAAAGCCAGACGCACATCGCGACCTCCGGCTTCGACGCGGGCCAACACATCACCATCAGCGCAGCCCTCTCCGGACGCTTCTGGTCGATGTCCACAGCCCCGGACTTGCGCACCTGGCGAGACTGGTGCGACCGGCAAGGAACGAGGTTGCTGGACGGCACCATCGATCTCGAAGGGATCTTCGCAGGCTTCATCATCCCGGAAGACCTGACCGCCCGCCCCGAGTTCGTCCTTATCGGCGCGGAGTGGCCGTGGGAGTACTACGCGGGCACCGGCACTGGGGTGCACTTGGAGGTTGACGGCAAGTCGTTCGCGCTCACCGAGGTCGGAATCGAGGTTGACGACTACTCGCCCACAGGGCCGTTCATGATCTCCTTCGTCACCGGGTCATGGCGCGTGCCCTACCGCGCGGACTTCACCGACACCGGACTGCGGTACACCCCCCTTGGCCGCGATGCGACCGCGAGCACGACCCGCTCGACCCTGACTCTGCAGCAGTGGGTCAACAATCCCGAGCACAAGCTCACCCTCTTCCTCGAGGGCAACCGCATGATCACCCCACAGGACCGCCTCCTCAAACCCCGCAACGACCCGCCATTCCCTATCGAGAAGCTGACACCACTCGACTGGACCGGCATTGACCTCCGAGCGGAATCCCAAGGACCCGAGCGACGACCAGACTCCATCCAGGCCCACGTAGCGGCACACCTCATGGACACAGCGGACTACGACGTCCTCCTCGACGACGACGGCTCCTACGAGGCAGCCGACCTCGTCGGTCTCAAGGTCATCGACTCCACGCTCCACATCACCCTGGTCCACTGCAAGTTCACCCAAGCAAAGCCGGGAGTACGGGTTGAGGACCTCTACGAGGTGTGCGGTCAGGCAGTCCGCGGTGCCAAGTGGAGCCGCAACGGCGCATACCCCCTGCTTCGGCACCTCGACAAACGAGCACAGCGCTACCACGCTCGGACCCAGGTGTCTCCCTATCTCGTTGGAGACATAAACGCTCTGTTCAACATTATGACCATCGCACCGCAACTACGCGTCCAGTTTCGCACCATCATCGCCCAACCCGGACTACAAGCCGCAGCAGCCAGCGACGACCAACTCATGCTGCTCGCAGGCACAGACGTCTACGTCCGCACCGCAACCGGCGGCGACTTCGAAGTACTCTGCAACACCTGACAACATCAATCGATCCGCGTCTGTCCCGGGCAAGTACACCATCCCCTCACCCACTACCGACCACCGCGAGCCGACCGGAAGCTGCGCACACCTCGCTCGCCAACTCTCCGACGCTACCTGCTCGGCCAATCTCTGACGAGTTCGCCCCCAAGGCACACGCCGACAAGCGCACCACCGCCTGCGACGGAGAGCAAACGGGAAGCAAGCGGGAGCAAATGCTCATTGAACTGCCCCGAACTGCACCGAGCATTTCCAAATGCACACGCGTTGACCTGCCTGAGAGTGTGTCTCATGTGGGGAGTTTCTTGAAGCAGGTGAGTGCGGCGGCGAGGGTGGTGAAGGCGAGGTAGTTGCGGGCGTGGCGTTCCCGGCGGGTGGTGAGTCGGCGGTAGCCGTTGGTGAGCCAGGCCAGGGTGCGTTCGACGACCCAGCGGTGTCCCTCCACCAGCCGCAGAAACCACCGACGCCCATTCACTACCCCTTCCGATCACACCAGGGTCTCCCCAGCAGCCCACCCCGCAGGTCAGAGCCATCGAGTCTAGATTGGACCCCAGATCAGCCCATAGATCGGTGCCGGTCAGTGACCTGTGTCATCGCCACGTGGTGCGGGCACGCGAACCGAAGCGCCGGTGGCGGCGCGTTTCCATCGGTAGCTGGATGTACGGTGCGCGTCATGTCCAAGCAGCAGCGCAAGCGGACCGCCAAGCGCAGGAAGCGGGAGCGCGCGGCCAGGGGGGCTGATGGGGTCGCAGACCTGTCCTCCACTGTCTCCGGACTTCTCGGTGGCGCGATGCGGCTCGAGCCTTACCTCACACTCGCCGGAGATCCCGCGGTGGTGATCGCACTGGCCCGGCAGCGCGTCAGCGAGGCGGTGGATGAGGTCCTCGCCGTTCTTGCGCACGTTGATGCGTTCGACGTGCTGGGCACGGTCAAGACGCAGCTGACACTGGTTGATCCAGAGACCTATTGCGAGAGTGACCATGGGGCCACCGTCGCGACGACCGAGTTGCTCGCGGTGATCCTCGCGGCCCGAGGTACCCGAACAGGCGACTCCCCAACGGGCCACGTCGAGCCCAATCCCGGTGTGGTCCTCCGTGCGCTACAGAGCCATCTTCAGGAGCTGATGGACGCAGGCCAAGTGTTGACCATGTTCGGTGTCGATCGCGACGACCCGATGCACCGCGTCAGCTTTGGCACACGCCTACGCGAGGCAGCGGTGCGTAACACCTCCTATCCCCACATGGTGGAGGACACGCTCACCGCACTCTTCGACGACCCCTCCATGGAAGAGGCGTGTCGCTCAGTGCTGGGGTGCACCGTCTCACAGATTCGTCAAGTGCTCACCTCCTTCCAGCAGACGGCCATCAGCGATCAAACTGGCGATTTCGACCTACTAGCCGAGTTCGTCAGTAACACACACGATGATGTGTCGGACCTGGCAGACGTTGATGGGATCAGAGCGCTGCTAGAGCACGTTCTCGACACCGGCAGAGGACGTACCGCTGAGAGAACCGCGACTGCGGCCGGCGTGGATGGCGAAACAGTGTCAGCCGTGCTTGACCTGTTCTCGACACCGATGCGCGCCCGATCAGCGGCCGACGCCGTGCTGGAGTTTCTGGCGGGTAGCTCGCCGTTCCGGACTCGCCCGATCCTCGCCGCTGACGACGGTGAGTACATGGTCGTACATCATGCGCTGCTAATTCCGGCGGTACGCGAGCGCGTCGAGGATGCCCTGCGCGTGGATGGTGGCGCCTGGGACATCTACAGCAAGCACCGGGGCGTGTACCTCGAAACGGAGGCCGCTCGCCTTGTGGCCAGACATCTTCCCGGTCAGGTGCAGCATCTCGGTTTCGAGTATTTCGTCCCTGCCAACGACTCCGAGACCATCCCCAGCTCCTACACCAAGTTGGCCGAAGGCGACGGGCTGCTTCTGGTCGATGACATCGCGATCATCATCGAAGCCAAAGCCGTAGCGCTACGCGCACGCTCCCGCACCGGCGACCCGCTCCGGCTACGCCAGGATCTGCGTCGCATCGTCACCGACGCCGCCGAGCAAGCCGACCGCCTCCGCCAACGAATCATCCAGGACCGCGGACTGCGCCTCAGAGACGGCACCTGGCTGGACCTTGAACCCGTACGCGAGATCCACTCGATCGCGGTGAGCCTGGAGGACTTGTCCAGCATCGCCACCATCACCAGCGAGCTGGTGAGAAGCGGACTGCTGACCACCGACGCGCTACCGTGGACGGTCTCCCTGCACGACCTGCGGGTCATCAGTGAACTCGTCGACCGCCCCGCCGAACTGCTGCTCTACCTGAGGCGCCGCACCGAACCCGACACCACACGCCGCTTCCACGCCTCCGACGAACTCGACTTCTTCCTGCACTTCTACGCTGCCCAACTCTATGTCGAGCCGGACCCGGACAGCACCCACCAGGCGCTACCCCAGCTCGGCGCCCCTCGCACCAAGAACCGACGTCGATACCGCGAGCAGCACCTTGAACTGATCATCAGCCGCACCGACCCCCTTGACGCCTGGTACTTCCACCAACTCGGCCTTCGCACCACACCTGCGGACAAACCACGCATGAAGGCGAACCCAGCGCTTCTACAGCTCATCGACGACCTGACCGCCCGACGCGAACCCGGCTGGCTCGCCATGACCGCCACCCTCCTGAGCTTCGACGACGCCGGACAGCGCCGCTGCGCGGTCAACGGACCCCGCCTGGCCAAGCAAACTCGGTCCGACGGGCTCCCGCACAGCATCGCCATGCCAGTAGGCACACACCAGCGCGACAGCGCACTCATCATATGGATAACCACGCCCACCACGGCCCCACTGGGGCCATCGCGGCAACGTCTGAGGGACTACACGGCCGCCAAGAAACACCAAATGCAACTCGACCGAGGATTCGGGCTACTCTACGACGACCGGGGAGAGCTCATTGACACCTGGTATGACAATCGAACTCCAGCGCATGACACCTCGCTAGATATCCTCTGCGCCAGACTTTCACTCAGAAGTCCCGGCGCGTTCGTAAGCGCACCCCCACCGCCAAAGAAGACACACAAACCGCGACGCAAGCGATAGTAAAACCGCCCTTGTGACTTCGAAGCCTACTCAACTCGACACCGGCCGGACGCACGACGCGCTCGGAATCAAGGCCGTGCTCAACGCGTCGGCGTCGCCTCTTGGTCGCCAGCCAGCCGTAGGGCGACATCCTCCCGTGCAGCAGCACCAGTCGCTCGGCGTTGGCGTCGGAGCAATGGCGTCTGGGTAGCTGCGACGATGCACAGTGGCGCATGAGACAGTTATGGGCCTTTGGGGAATGGGTCGAAGCCCATCAGCTCTATTCTGTCCTTACTCCACGAGCGTGCCTTGGTCGCGTCGGGGTGCCGGATGCCGAGATGCTCCGCGGGTGGGCTGTTGAGGTAGTCGGCCCACCTACACGCGGACAGGTGCGGGCACTTGTCGATGTTGTTGTTGCAGTGCGTGCACAGGAGACCGCGGACGGCCCCGGTGAAGTGGTCGTGGTCCACCACCGTGCCGAAGTCGCGGCCGCATGCGTGGCAGGCCGATCCCGCCAAGTCCACCAGTGTCGCTCGGATGCGTCCGAGCGGGGTGGATGTGTCGAGATCCGGTGGCCAGGCGGCACGTCCACCAAGGAAGTAGCATCGCACGTTCGCCGGGACATGTGCGGGATCGACTTCCTTGTCCTGGAATTGAACTGTCCAGGTGACTTCTCGTGTCCGTTCGGAGTAGGTCCCTTCCTGATCCCAGGGTGTGTCGAAGTTGCCGAGCCCGCGGCGGCGGCGTGGAGGAAGCTCCCGATAGTGGGTTCCATCGGTGTACCAGCGGAATCGACGGGTGTGGACGTTGTCGAGCGGTAAAAGGGCCGGAGTCAGCAAGTCCGGCTTGCGACCGCCCGAGCACAACGGAAACGTGCCCTCGAGCAGGTGGTAGCGCCCGTCATCACCCAACACCGCCCGGAGTGCCATACCGCCCCACCGGCGCCGACGCAGAGAACACTCGGTTCCAATGGCGTCGCGGACATGGCGGTCGACCGCGTCGTAGTCCAGCTTCAACGCCATCCTCCACAGGAGGTTCCTCCTCCGTCCTTCCGGCCATCCATCAAGCCCAACCGAGTTCACCACGCGTTGAGGCTATCGCGGCGAACACACCATGATGCCGTCGTTCACCGTGGCGAGCGCGCGTAGAGTCCAGTGTCTCGCCGCACAGGATAGGGTCCGGCTTGTGTCCTCGGATGACTCCGCACGCGAAGGTGCCGATCGACTCGACTCCGCCTCCGATTCGGCGGAGGACCGGGCGGTGACGGAGCCGAGGCAGGACTCGCCGCGGATCGGCGTAGTCAACTCGGTCATGGGCGAGGTGTCCGGGTTGCTGGTGCAGGCTGGGCGAATCGAGGGCGGGGTGCACCAGCATCACCACGCGGCAGCCAGGGCGACGGTGAGTTTTCCTCACCGAGCGGGTCCCCTTCCCCTGCGAGCGGCGTCGTTCCAGCGCCGTGCGCTGTCGGGTTCCCTTGCCCCGCTCGTGGACACCATCGTGTTGTCGGGGATGGGGGGCACGGGCAAGACCCAACTCGCGGCCGAGTATGCCGAACGTGCGTGGACGGCTGGTGAGGTCGACCTGCTGGTGTGGGTCAGCGCGGGGACGCGGGACGCGGTGATCTCCGGCTACGCGCGTGTCGCGGCCGATGTGACAGGCGTCGAGGACGCCCGTCCGGACGACGGCGCGCGACGGTTCCTCGACTGGTTGGCCAGCACGTCGATGCGATGGTTGGTCGTCCTCGACGATGTCCGGATACCGGCGGACCTCGTGGAGCTATGGCCCGCGTCCTCCACGACGGGGCAAGTGGTGGTGACGACCCGGCGTCGCGACGCCGCGCTGCAGACCCAAGGCCGGGTCGTCGAGGTGGAGCCGTTCACGAGCGCGGAAGCCGAGGCGTATCTGGCCAGTGTCGTGGAGGGGCGACGGCATCTGTTGGACGGCGGCATTGATCTGATCACAGCCCTGGGATGCTTGCCGCTGGCCCTGGCTCAGGCCGCCACGTACATGCTCGATCGAGAACTGTCCTGCACCGCCTACATGAAACGGTTGGCCGATCATCGCGTACGACTGGCAACCGTGTTGCCGGAAAGGGAGGCCCTGCCGGACGCGCATCAAGCGACCGTCGCCGCGACATGGTCGCTGTCCATCGAGCTCGCCGACCGACTCGCACCCGCGGGCCTGGCGAGTCCTCTGCTGGACGTAGCTGCGCTCCTGAGCCCCGACGGGATTCCGGTGGACCTGTTCAGCACGCCGAGCGTGGTCAGCTACCTGGGCGAGCAGGCCGGATGGGCCGTCAATGGTCAGGACGTCCAGGATGGTCTGCGGTGCTTGCATCGGGTGAGTCTGGCCGTCTTGGACGGGCCGGTCGTACGCGTCCACGGTTTGGTGCAGCGAGCCGCGCGAGACGACGTGGCCCCGGACAAGCTCCCGACGTTGGCACGCGTGGCGGCCGACGGGCTCCTGCACTTGTGGCCAGACCTGGTGCGGAACTCGCCGCTCACCCAGGTACTCCGAGCGAACGCAGACTCCCTGGCGACCAACTGCGACGACCACCTCTGGCACGACGGTGCGCACGAGGTGCTGTTCCGGGCAGCGAGCAGCCTCGGCGCGACCGGCATGGTCACCTCCGCGGTCAGCCGATTTCGCCTGTTGCACTCCGCCGCGAATCACCGCCTGGGACCTGACCACGCCGACACCTTGGCGACGCGATCCGAGGCCGCCCACTGGCAAGGGGAGGCCGGTGACAGCACCGGCGCGGTGCGCGCGTTGACGGAGCTGCTCTCCGACCGGACACGAGTCCTGGGTCCGGACCACCCCGACGCATTGACGACCCGTAACGACCTGGCCCACTGGCAAGCCCGCGCAGGCAACGTGCACGACGCGATCCGTACTGCCCAGGAGCTGGTGCTCGACCAGACCAGGCTGCTGGGAGCCGACGCCCACGCCACCCTGGTCACCCGCGCCAACCTCACCACCTGGCTGCGGCACACAGATCAAGCGACACACGTGCCCGACACGTTTGACGACCTACTGGACGACCTGCTGCGAGTCCTGGGCGCCGATCATGAACTCACACTGAAGACCCAGGCCAACCACGCCATCACACTCGCCGAGTCGGACGACCCGTCACTGGCGATCCCCCTGTTCGACGAACTGCTGCCCAATCTCGTGCGTGTCCTCGGGCCCGACCACCCCACCGCCCTCGACGGCCAACTGGCCGCGGCCGCCGCACGAGGACAGGCAGGAGACCCGGCCGGTGCCGCCGCGGGGTTCGAGGACCTGCTGGCCGACCACCTTCGAGTGCTCGGCCCCGACCACCCCAAGACACTGATGACCCGACACAACATCGCCCATTGGACAGCCGAGGCAGGCGACCCGGCAGAAGCCACTCAGGCCCTCGACTACCTGCTACCCGACATGCTCAGAGTTCTCGGCGCGGACCACCCCTACACACTGGCCAGCCGCTACGCACTGGCCACCGTCCGCGGGCAGGCAGGCGACCCGAACGGCGCCATCGCGGCGTTCGAGGAGCTCCTCCACGACCAAAAGCGCGTCTTCGGCGCCGACCACCCGCAAACCCTCGACATCCGCGGCACCATCGCCCTCTGGCGCAAGGAGACAGGCGACTTGCCGGGAGCCATAGCCACCCTGGAAACCCTGCAACCTGACCAACAGCGCGTTCTCGGACCTGAACACCCCACCACGCTCATCACCCGCGAAGCCATCGACATGTGGCGAGCTCTGTTGGGATGACCGCTTCTACTACCAGCACGAGCAGAGACCGCTCGCCTACCCGGCACGCACGGCTCCATGAAGTGTCGGCACCGTCATCTACTCTGGTCGCTTACCCGATGGTCCGAGGCGAAGGAGCAGGCAGGTGACAATCGCGCGGTTCGACGCCGCAGCATGGCTACCGCAGCCCACCTCCCCCGAAACCCACCAGGCGGGGTGGCAACTGGTATCGCACTGGCTCGACGCCCAACAGCGACGAACCGGCGCACCAGCCGTCCTGTTCACCGACGAACTACGAATCGGATCCGACGGCTTGCTGGACACCTTCACCCACGGCACCACCCACTTCAGCCTCCGCAGCGCCGGCCCACCGACCCCGGGACCCGTTCTGGCGTACCGCCCGACCTTCAAGGCACTGCGCGCAGCCCAACGGATGGCAACGTCGGCCATCTGCGTGTGGGAACTCGGAGACGCACCGATCCGGGGCTGGGCAGGCCAGGTCGGAGCGATCGACCTGACCACCGGGCTCCCCACCCCGGCCGACCAAGCGGTGCAAGAACACCTCGACCACTTGGTGTTCGCAGGCAACAACGGCTACGCCGACAAGCCCGGCCTCCGCGACGCCCGCCGCATCCTCACCGAACTACACGACCTCGGCCTGCCCACCGACACCATCCCCAGCAGCCTGGCTGCCCACACAGACCTCTCCACCGAAGCGATCCAACGCATCGCCGCACTCCTCACCTCCCTGCCGGCCCCACCCCTCCAGCCCTACCAAGCCGACCTGGACCAACTGTGACCTCGTCCGGCGGCCCCGCGAAACCACATCCCAGTCGGGAGCACGATGGGGAGCAAACGGGAGCAAGAATGCGCCCAGAACAGCCGCGAATCGCACTCGACGACGTTGAACGAACTCGTGTTGACCTACAAAACTCGAATTCCGCGGGTCTACACAATATGCCGTACATAGTTCACACTTAAAAGCTCTCTAAGCAGCGCTTAACGACCTACAACAGCGACCAACCGCAGGTCGACGACATCGTACGGCGGCCAGCTTGCTGTCCGCCATCTCAGTTTTACGTGGTTCTGCCAGACCATCAGGTGCCGACGGCCACAGCTGGCGCGGTGCTTCGAAAGTCTGGTGGAGGTGGCAAGCTCGTCGCGACGGCGAACGCAGACGGCGCGCCTGGCGCCCTCGACACCTTGGCAGACATCGCTATCTATATGGAGGTAGCACGTGGCGGGCAACAAGCAGGGCTGGCAGCCGCTCCTCGAGCGCCTGCGTTCAGGGCCCATGTTCGAGAAGTGGCACTGGCTGCAGTGGAACTTCTCGCCGCACCACGCCCATGAGCCGCCGTTCGCGCAAGTCACTCTGGAGGCCCTACTGACCTGCGACCGGATGATGAGCGGGTTCGCGGACGACATGCTTGGCCGCCTTGAACGCATCGGCGGTCGACACAAGAACCTGGACGACTACGAGCAGATCAAGCAATGGCTCGGCGAGTTGCTGGTCGTGCATCACTTCGTCAGCTACCCTTGGCCCGTCCCGGTCACCTTCGATCACGAGCCGGTGGCCGACGGTTCAAAGCAGAACCCAGAGATGACTGTGAACGCCTCAGGCTTCCGGCTGGGCATCGAGGTAAAGACACCCGACCTGCGCTCCCTCTCAGAAGGGCGCGAGACCGCAGACTGGCAGCTCTTAGACCGCATGCCCGGCATGAAGGAGGCGCTATCGGGCGAAATGATCTTGCCACGGGACAACCCGGTCAAGGACTTCCTGCGCAGTGCTGATAATAAGTTCGCCGGTTTCCGCGTCGCCGATCCCAACTTTAGGTCTGTTTTAGTAATCGTGTGGGATGACTTCGTTAATGAGCCGATCAGTGCACTACTGTCCCCGAGTTCGGGACTCCTGACATCGAACAGCTTTGACAAATTGCCCGATGGTAAGCGACGGACGTACCCGAACGTCGACGCCGTCGTACTTTTGCGTCATCAACATCAGTTTGTTGAAGGGATGGCTAACCGGCCGCCGCTCGACCAGCGCGACGACTTTATCGACTACGGCCAACCCGACAACTTCCCATTTAACTGCCTTATCGTATGTCCCGACGGCAAGACCTTAAACGAAGAGCTGAAAAAAGCGCTGAGCGCCACGCCTCCACATCAGGGGCTCGGTGCGGAATACATTCCGGCCGAGATTGTCATGTGGATTTGACAGGTGCTTAGAGCCCTGACACTGCCTGCCGCTCAAGAATTTTGTCTGTGAGTCGGATCGTCGAGACATACCAGTAGAAGATCCACTGAAAGTAGAGCTCAACATCATACTTGTTATGTTGGTCAACCTTCCGGTGATGGAGGTTGAACTTGTTCGCGATCTCGAACAACGCTCGATCGTCTTTCTGGAGGAAGTTTTCCCTGATGAGGTCACGACGTTCCTCGAGTACCCCGGCCAAGGTCACAATGGCCGCTCGCTTCTCGGTCTCCGTCGCCCTTCGTCGGCGAAACAAGTCGAGCGCGTCTAAGAAGTCGTCGTGTTGGGCTCCTCCCGAGTTGCCGTCGGCCCGGGCATTGGCGATCAGTGGTTCAAGTTCGTCACCCCCGGCGACCTCCTCGCATCGGCCACCTTCACCGAGGGCGACGCCCAAGTTGCTCTCGCCGAGGATCTCGTTAACAAGGGCCCGATAGAGCCTCTGCGCAACGCCGGTACGGAAGTCCTGATAGTGCCAGCCGCACGCCCCGTAGTTGTGAAAGTAGGCTCTCGCCGGCCTAGCGATGACGTCATGTATAATCTCGATGACGTCGCAAAGGTCATCGAGTACGTATTCAGACCACCAACGCTCGATCGGCAACAAGTCGTTGCGCCCTAAGCGCCTGTGCAGTTCATCCCACGGGGCCGAGCCTAACGTCCCGAATTGCTCGCCCGTGTCGACGCAGTTCTGCCCGAGAGCCTGAACGAGGTATCCGCGGCGCTCCAGGTCAGAGATCAGATCGCGAACCCGCCGGGCGGTCTCCCCGAGGCTCAACCGGCTGGGCTCGACGCGCTCACGGCCGCGCTGAGAGAAGTACGGTTTGGGCTTGGTCGCACGCGGGAGACGCTGAGCGTGCTCGACAAGTGCGGCCAGCCATTCGCCCTTGTCAGACTCAGCCCGGAACTCGACAGCCGGTTCTTGGGACCGAAATGCCTCCTCGAGCAGACGCTCGCATTCCTCGGACCAATTCGCGAACTTCGGCGGGTCCGAGTCGAGCAACCGCCGAACTTCCTCAACCAAGATCTCAATCGGCCAACGCAGCTCAAAGATCGAGGTACCAAAATTTTTGCGGTCCGAAGGCACTGCAATACTCCTAGACTTGTCGGCCACGGGACCTTTGCCGTGGCGGCTTCAAATCGAAGTTTCATGTAGTCTGTGAACCCGCCAGGCCGGAAGCTCGCGCGGCAGACAACGGACGATGGAATCCTAGGTGACCGCCTATGGCGCGATCTAACGTGATCGGGGGTGAGGGAACAGACCGTATCGACCGCGGTCTATGTTCTTGGTGAAGGTAATGTCTCGCCATCCAGCGCCCAGTGAGTCCGGGAGGTCCTCGTTCTCAAGGATGATGATCTGTCCGGAGAAGTTTGTGTGGACGTCAGCGAAGAACCGGCTGGCGAGGCTCGTGGTGTCCAGGACACTGCCACTATCATCAGGCTCGGCACCTGGGTCCGGGGGACGGTAGACCACCAAGGGAGAGTCGAGCACGACGACGCCGGGATGAGGAAGATTGTTGTCGAAGCAGTACTGGGCGAGGGAGATTGTGAACGCGGCGTGTAGAACGGCTCGGACGCCTTTACCGTGCGCGGTGCGCAACTGGTTGCCTGACACTACATCTTGTTCAGCGAAGCTGTAGCTTGCGCTGTCGGCGTCGTGGAAGCCCCAGGCACGCAAACGGCTCGCGATCATGTGAGAGAGAGCGTCGACGGCGCTACGTTGCAGTCCTGCGGTGGGCTTGATTGGTTTCGGCTTCGGTGCCTTCGTGACTTCGGAGCGGAGGGCCTCCAGCCGCTGGACGCGACGGATGGTGTCTGCGTCGCGTTCGAGCTGGGTGGCTGTGGCGAGCAGGTCACGCAACTCGTGCTGGCGGGGGTTGAGCAGAGAGTCGAGTCGGGCGATCTGCGCCGCGGCCTCGGCAGCTCGCCCGGTGTAGTTCTGGAGCCGCTCTGCCTTCCCGGCACGTTCGTCACGCAGCCCGGCGATGGCCTGGAGGAGGTCTTCGCGCAAGGCGGTCGTCTTGCGTTGCTCCTCGCGTACGGACTGGGAGAAGGCGGTCGTGTCCTCGGTGCAGTCTGCGTTGAGGTGCTGGTGCTCGGGCTCGGCCCCGCAGAACACGCAGCGACCCGGCGTGAAATAGCCCAGCAGCGACCCGGCTTCGCCGACAGCGTCGAGCCGATCCAAGTCCGACGTGTATTGGTCATGGAGCAACGCGAACCTCGCGTCGAGCGCGTCGAGCTCGGCGATACTGCGCCGCCCGGCTGTCACCAGCCGCTCGCTGTTGGACAGATGATGTCCCCACTGCTGCCGTGCCGCGGCCGTCTGCTCGATGGTACCAGTTGACTCGGCGATGGCCGCTCGCAACCGACCGATCCGCTCGGTGACCTGCTCGAGCGTCTCATCGGTCTTGAGTTCTCTGCGGGCCTCGGCCAGCAACTTGTCGATGACATCGTGCTTGGCTGCCTTGGACCGACGGCGCTCGGTCGGCGACTCGTTTGGCTCGAGCGCCGAGTCGTCCTCGCCCTGGAGAAGCAAGCGGAACGTGGAGATCTCTCCGGTCCGATCCGCATGCTGCCCGGTCTCGACAGGCGGGGTCCTGGCTTGGATCTTGGTCTCGTTGACCAGAAAGAAGGGAAGCAGCTTCCGCAGGCTCAGCGAAATCGTCCTGCCCGCGCCGTCCTTGCGGACAACCTTGCCATCCAGGCCGATCTTGCCCAGCACATAGCGCGAGACGCTGTCGGTCTTCTTCTTGTCGTGCGTGGCCGACAGGGAGTCGCCTCCCGCAGGCAGCGGATTGGTGCGATGGTCACCGCGGAGCAACCGGAATGCCCCGCCCTGTACAGCCCGCGCCAAGGTGACGTCCTTGCCGTCCGGGAGATGGATGCCCAGCAGCACGGTGTCGTAGCCATCGCGCTCCGGTATCTCCTTCAGAGCCGAAGCACCGAGCATGAAGTCAATGCTGTCGGCGATGTACGACTTCCCCGTGTCCGACGGGCCGCGAACCACGGTTAGTTTCGGCCCGAACTCGACCGTGGCGGGAACGACCCCCGGGCCAACAAAGGTCAGGTGCAGCAGAGTCAGCCGTTCCATGTACCTGTCCCTCTCCCGTGGTCGTCTGGCCCGCCGCCGTCGGGCCGGACGCCGAAGATCGCTGCGGTCTGGCTGCGGATCTCGCTTTCCGTGAGTGTCCCGAGCTGCTGCACTACCCATCGACTGCGGTCGCGTAGCCCGACGATGTAACTCGAAGCAAGCGCTGAGACGAAGCTATGAGCCTCGTCCCCTGCCTCGTAGCGGATGCCCACGGTCGACGCGCGCATGGTGACCAGCCCGGCGCGCACCATCACCTGCAGCCCCTGCTCGACGCTGGCGCGTCGCATACCCAACTCACCAGCATGCAGAGCATGAGCAGGGTGGATGCTCGGCGGGCCGCCGAGATCGGCTGTATGCAGCACACTGTGGTCGAGCAGGACCAAGTGGTTGATGTCTAGTTGCCCTGGATACGCCTCGGTCAGCATCACCAGGACTCGGACCCCGTATTCCAGCGGGCCGTTAAGCGGAGTTCTCACGAGTCCTCCACCCAGGTCAGCCGGTCGTCGTTGGCCAGCTGGTGGCAGACGCCTTTGCGGTCATCGATGTCGGCTACGTCGATGAGCTTGTGGCGGCTGAGGTCGAGGGTGCCCACCTGGATCAGCACCTGGCCCAGCCGCGTGTAGCCGTCCTTATGGTCGCTGTCGGCAACGTCGATGACCCCGTCATGGATGTCGTCCTGGAGCTTCTCGAAGGTGCCCTCGGGCACTGCCCCGGCAGAGTAGGCCCGCAACGACTCCGCCCTGAAGAAGCTCACCCGCTGCCGTTGCAGGTGCCTGGCCACCTTCGGCACACTGGCCACCGACTCCAGCGTGGTGATCCGGTCCGGGTGACGTTCCGTGTAAACCTCCAGCAGTTGCTGCAGGTAGCGAGTCTCCTCGGGCGTGTACTGCTCCGGAGGAGCGGCGCTGTCACCCCTCACAGGGAGCGAGGTGCCGAACCTGGCCGCGTGCCACCTCGTCCGGCCGTGTGTGATCAGAGCATCCTGGACCTCGACCGACTTGAACATGCAGAACTCAGTGTCCGCCGCCAACGCTCGCACAGCAGCAAGCGCGCCCCCATCCAAGCCTTTCACCAGCGCATCGCCTTCGACGAGTCGAGCTAGGAACTTGTTCCGCAGGTCGGTAGGGTTACCGAGCAGCATGTTGAACGGAGTTGACACCCCTCGGGGAGCCAGAAACTGATAGGTGTCGGGCAGGGAGTACGCCCCGTCAATCACCGACACGAAGACCTTCAAGATCTCACCGGCGGCCACGCTGAAATTGATCGGCGTCTCGTAGTGCTTGGCTTGAAAGCAGTCCCACGGCCCCTCGAACTGCCGGTCGGTCTTGAACCCGACGACGTCCGCGCCCCTGTCCCCCGCACCCCCCAGCCGCTTGATCTGGACGTAGTCCACGTCCAGCGCGGTAGCCCACTCGCGGATAAACTCCTCCCACTCATCGGGCGAGAACATCCGCATGCGCATCCCCGGCGGGACAGGAGCGCCCTCCAAGGCCACCGACGGGATCGGGTCCGCGGGCACAGCCATAGCACTGAGCGCCACCCGCGCGCCTACCTGCCGTTGCTCCGTAGCCACCTCGCGCCCCACCCTGTTGTCCCGACCGACTGGCCCAGCCTATCCAGGAGGAGCCGAGCACGAAGGGTGTGGCAACAACTAGCGAATCCCCAATCGGGCGGACTTTGTCTGGGAGGGGAGTAGGGCGGGCGCCTCACCGGCACCTCCAACAGGGACGATCAGCGCGCGCTGGGACACCCCGTGTCACGCCACAGGGCACCCGTGAACTGTCGGTCTCATCGCCTACTCTGGTTACCTCAACACGGCGGGCAAGTAGCAAAGGAGCTGCCATGACGATCCCACGATCCGACGCCGCAGCATGGCTGCCGCAACCCGTCTCACCCGAGACCCACCAGGCCGGACGGCGACTGGTCGCGCAGTGGCTCGACACGCAGCAGCGGCGCACCGGTGCGCCGCCAGTGCTGTTCACCGACGAACTGCGAATCGGTTCGACGGCTTGCTGGACACGTTCACGCGCGGTACCACCCACTTCAGCCTCCGCAGCGGCCCGCAGACCACGGGCCCCGTCTTGGCATACCGACCGACATTCAAGGCCCTTCGCGCAGCCCAACGAACGGCATCGTCGGCCATCTGCGTGTGGGAACACAGAGACACCCCGATTTAGGACTGGGCAGGCCAGGTCGGAGCGGTCGACCTGACCACCGGGCTGCCTAGTACCACAAACCAAACCCTCGAGGAGCACCTTGACCAACTGGTGTTCGCCGGGAACAACGGCTAGGCCGACAAGCCAGGCCTTCGCGACGCCCGCCGAATCCTCACCGACCTCCACCACCTCGGCTTGCCCACCGACACCATCCCCAGCAGCATGGCCGCGCATACAAGCCTCTCCGCCGAAGCGATACAACGCATCGCCACGCTCCTCGCCTCCTTGCCTGCCCAGCTCTCCACCCCTACCGAGCCAACCTGAACCAACTGTGACCTCTTCCGGTCCTTGCGAGACGTGCCCCATGCGGGAGCAAAATGGGGAGCAAACGGGGAGCAAGTATGCGCCATAAACGGCCTTCAACTACATTCAACGACTCTGAACGAAACCGTGTTGACCTGCGGAAGCATCACATCCGCAGGTCAACACGATATGCCGTACATAGTTCACACCGAAGGGGTCACTGGTTCGATCCCAGTATCGCCCACTGGTTATATTTGCAGGTCAGCGCCCCGCCAACGGATCACGTTGGTGGGGCGTTGATCGTTTCGGGGAGCACGTGGGGAGCTGCGTGATCTGACCCCAATCGCCATACCGAAGGGGTCAGGCCGTTTTCGTTGGCACAGCGTCGTTTCCGGGTCGCAGCCAGCACACCTCCTGCTCGCGGCAGATGATCACGGGCGCGACCAGCGCGTTCTCGAGCTATCGGCCGATGATGCCATGGTGGCTGGCGCCATCCCTGACGGAATCGGTCAGCCGCAGACGTCGAGGGTCGCGCTGGCCCGGATCGACCTAACGTGGTGAACTGTGATGCAGATCATGATCTTATGCGCCTAGGTGTGATTGACGTGGCGCGGTCGCGTTCGTAGGCGTCGGTACCTGATCGACGTCACTCACGCATAGAATCAACCCCGTTCGACATCCACGGCGGCGTGTTCCTCGGCGAGGGTGAGTACATGTTCCAGGCTGCTGACGGTGATGGCACGCCGCGTCACGCTGCCCTTCGGGGTGACCACGACGAGTCCGCTGCCGGTTGTCCGGGCCCGCTGGTTGGCTGAGACCAGGGCGGCGAGTCCGGCTGAGGCAAGGAAAGTGACCTCGGTGAAGTCGACGACCACCACCGGGGGCGCCGGGTCATGGGTCAGGGCGGTGTCAAGGGCGTCGGTCAAGGTCGACACGGTGCCCATGTCGACCTCACCGCGAGCGTGCAGGACGGTTCGGTCCGGCGTCTGCTCGATCGACACCGTGAACAGGATGGACATGCCGGTGCCTCCACTCCGTGCGGTGAGGGCAGCTGGCTGCTCAACCGCCCGGATAGGTGACCTGAGTTTATCCATTCACGTTTCGCGATGCATGACTGGCGGCGGCGGTGCCTCGGTTCCCTAGCCGCGAGTCGCGGTCGGTGCCACTGCCGACACGCCTGGTCGGAGATTCGACCCATCCGCTGGTACGGTGCCCCCGCGATCACGGGCGCCGACAACCACACCGATGGCGCACGGCCGCCGCGAGCGGAACGCGGCCCGGGCCGTGCTGGAGGACCACCGCGTGGGCCTGATCACCGACCGCGTCCACGAGGAGGCCGGCCGCGTCGCCGGTGGTCGCCTGCTTCGCCCGGTCTTGGTTCCCTGGTCCGCTCGCGACGACTTGGAAGACCTGTGCGACGCCCCCTGGCCATCCGGCGCGACTGGGCGGGCGACGTCCGCGGCTGCGGGATCGACTCCGGTTACCACTTGGTCGAGGAAGCCCTCACCGAACGCGCCACCGCCCTGAGCGCCTTTCTCCAGGCGAGGTAGCCCAGGCATTTGATCCCCTCAACTCCGCCCTCGACTGCGATTCACATTGTTAGTTGGTTCGCGATGCGGTTGTTCGGCTTTGCGCGAGGGCAATAGAAATACTTCTCGGCGGGTGATGTGTGTCCGCTACGAACCTCTGACTTGCGGTAGTCGATGCCTCGTGCTGAAGGACGGAGAACCCAGCCGAATTCCTTTACGAAGCCCGGGTGGAGCCGATTATCGCCCGTCCCGGTGGCCGGTTCACTCGGTTGGGTGTTTGTCTTTTGTGGCGTCGTGGCGGTGTATCCCCTCGCGCCTATAATGCGCCCGGCAGGCAGTATTCGGTTTGGTCGGCGCGTTCATGCGCCGGCGTGAAAGGACTTGTTCGATGGCTTGGATTCGTCGTGTACCGGTCGATGAAGGGCTCCGCGCAGCAGGTCATCGCTGCGGGCACCGCGGTCCTGCTGGCGTTCTTCGCCGTACGGCTGGTCCCCGCGCCCGCGGTGGCCCTCGGGGTGGCGGTGTTGGCCGGGCTGTTGATCGGGAAGTTGTCGGTCTTCGGCGAGAGCGGCAAGTGAATCGGCGTCTCCGCCGTACTCGTACTGACCATCGGCGGGGCCACCCGCGAAGTGATGCTGTTGGGCCGCTTGGTCGAGACCGCGATGGGCGCGGTGATTGGCAGCCTGATCAGCGCCCTCGTGCTGCCACCGACGTACGACCGCTGGGCACGTACCACCACCGCCGAACTCGCGGGCGAACTCCGCGCGGTCCTGTCCGGACTCGCTGACATCCTGCATGCTGGCGACCACCCCAGCGATCCTCACGAGTTGATCCGGCGGACCCAGCAGTCCGAGCACCTCGTCCGGCACGCCGAGCAGGCCGTCCGGTTGAGCACGGAGGCGGCGCGGAACCATGGAGTTTGTCCTTGTGGACGCCGACGGTGTCGGGAAGGGCCGGGACTTGTGTCTCGGTTGAGCGCGACTTGTGCTCCTGCTGGAGCGGTGGCTGGCCCCATGGTGGTGCGCACGGCGGTTATGGAGTCGAGATGGTGGATAACGCTGCGACCGCTTGTTGGTCAGGGAGCGTTGTTGCCGTTGTGTGCGGCAGGTTTGGTGTTGAGGGTGAACCAGGTGGCGAGGCCGGGTGGGATGACGAGCCAGCAGGACAGGAGCCGGTAGACGAGGGTGATCGCGGCGGCGGTGGCGATGCCTGTGCCGAGGAGGCCGAGGCCCGCGATGAGGCTGACCTCGATCACGCCGATTCCGCCGGGGCTCATTGGGATCTGCCGGACGAGCTGGATGCCGAGGTAGAGCAGGCCGAGGTCGACGGGTGACATGGTGACGTCGAAGGCCGCGGTGACGGTGATGAGGCAGAGCAGGTCGGCGGTCCAGTTGGCGGAGGCGTAGCCGAGTCCGGACAGCCACGACCGGAGCGGGACCGAGCGCATGCCGCGTAGCGCGGCCCGGACCGAGACGAGCGCGCGGTGGGTGCGCGTGGCGTCCGGCGGGGTGGGGCTGCTGTCGTTCTCCCGCACGGGTGGCCGGGCCGGTCCTCGGGTGCGGCTGTTGTGGACGGCGACCGCGGCTGCCGCGCCGATGGCCAGCAGGGCGGGCAGGAGGGTGTGCCAGGGTTGAGCGAGGGTCCAGCGGACCGCGAGCCCGCCGAGGTAGATGCTCGCGAGTCCCAGTGCGGACACCACCCCGGAGGCGACGGTGACGGTGGCGGTGGTCGTCCGGCTCGCACCGAATCGGCGGTATTGCTCGACGGCGAACAGTGCGGAGACGACCGTGCCCGCGGGCAACGTCATCGACATCGCGGACCGGCTGTAGGTGATGGCCAGCATCGACCCGGTCGGCACGCGCACCCCGAACCCGGCGAGCAGTGCCTGCTGCTGCTTGGCGAACATCCACAGCGAACCTACCTGCAAGCAGGCGGCCAGCAGGATCAGCGGTAGGTCGACCGCGGTGAACGCCTCCACCAGGCTCGACCACGATGGCAGGCTCCGCACGGCGAACCACCCCGCGGCCACCAGGGCAAGGACCACAAGAGTCGACCGCACCGCCCCGGCGAGGGCGCGCGGTCGGGAGTGGGGCTCGCCCGAGGTCGGTCGCGACTCCTCGGACTCCTGGCTGGAGGCACATGGCTCCGGGCGGGTGGCGGGGGTGGGGATCGACATCGGCCCGAGGACGCTCGTCACGGGGCGCGGCGCGGGCGGCGATGCGAGGGCGGGCGTTGTCATGGGTCAACTGTCACTGCTCGGCCTGTGCCGGTCATGGACGGTTCCTGTGTGCCTGCTGTGAGCGTCGGCGTGGTCGCGGGCAGGCGCAGGCGCTTGACCGCGTACGCGCCGACGGACAGCGCGATGAGTCCGCCTGCCAGCGGCACGGGGTGGTCGACGAGAAGGTCCCCGAGTGGTTCGAGCGGGTTGCCCGCGAGCAGTCCGGAGCGTTCGGCGAACCACGCGGCGGCCAGCAGGGCGCCGACGGTGGCGGCTGTGACGCGCGCGTGGGTGTAGAGGGTGGTGCGGCTGAGCAGTACCAGCGACGGCATGACGAGAGCGACCACGAGGAGCTGGGTGAGTTCGATGCCGACGTTGAACCCGAGCAGGGTGAGCACGAGGTTGGCGCGGGTGAGATCAAGCTCGGCGAGCAGCGCGGCGAACGCGAGGCCGTGCAGCAGGCCGAACGACCCTGCGATGAACACCTCGCCGCGACGCACGATCGGCCGGATGGCGTGGATCGCCGAGACCAGCACCGACAGCGCGATCCCGCTCTCCACCAGCCGGGTCGGCAGGTGGATCAAGCCGGTGGCGCCGAGCACGAGGGTGATGGAGTGGCCCGCGGCGAACGCGGTGACGACGTGCACCACCCGCAGGGCGGCGCGGCGCGGGTCGGCGCGGCGGGTCCAGCGCCTGCCGCCCGCGACGAGCGGGGCGGGCAGCAACAGCATGATGAGGAACAGCAGGTGGTCGCTGCCCCCGCCGATGTGCTCGACACCGAGTTCGACCGAGGAGAGGAACCCGGTCGCGGCGACGGGCTCGGCGGCGGTGACCACGACGCTGGTGGTCTGCCAGGACAGCATCGCCAGCGTGGTGTAGTCGCCGGCGTGCCCGTCGCGGGCCGAGACGAACGCGCGGTGGGAGACGAGCTGGTCGATGACCGCGTCGTAGGCGAAGGTGAACTCGCCCACCGTGCCGGTGGCGGGGGTGAGGGTGGCGTCGAGGAGGAGGTGGTCGACGCCGTCGACGCTCTCGACCCGGCCGCCGCCCACACCGGTGCTCCAGGTCTGCCCGTCGGTGCCGGTGGCCGACATGTGGTGTTGGACGTAGGCGCGCAGGTGGGCGATCGTGTCCGGGGCGAGCACGGTATCGGCGGTGTAGGTGGTGCCGAGGGCGACGTCGAGCTGGTCGATCGGCAGCTGGACCGTGGCGGTGACTTCGTCGGTGTCGACGTCGAGCAGGACGGCGCTGGTGCTCAAGGGGTGCGCCGACGCCCGCACGGTTGCGAACAGCAGCAACGCGATCAGCGTGCCGAGTACCGGCAGGAGCCTGCGGGCGACGGTCACCGGCCCGAGCGGCCGGATCGGTGCGGGCATGTCAGGAGCTGGGGTTGGAGCTGCCGTAGTCGTCGTTCTTGTCGCGGAGCACACCGTGGTAGTGCACGTCGGGGGTGCTGCGGCTGCGGGTGTTGACCAGCTCGATCCACACCCGGGGGCCGTCGACGCGCAAGTAGGTGCTCTCGCCGTCGACGCTGGTGTTGTTGGCGTAGGCGAGGTGGGTCTGCTCCAGCGCCGACTCGTAGGTCGACAGCAGCGACGCGGCCTCGCCGGGCGCGGCGTCCTCGACCCAGGCGGCGATCGCGGCCCGCACCAACGGTTTCTGGTCGGCCGACAGCTCGCTGACCGCAAGTCCCTCGGGGGTGGGGAACTTGCCGCTGTCCACGCCGGGGCCCATCATGATGTCGTTGACGGTGGCCGACAGCTTGGCTTTGGCGTCTTGGGCGTCGGTGAGCGAGTCGAACACCGCGAACGCCGTACCCGCCTTCTCCTTCATCGGCTCGACGGCGGTGTTGTCGATGGTGAAAGCCTTCGGTTCGGTGCCGGTGAAAGCCGGGGTGACGCTGGCCGTGCCGGACTTGTAGGTGTAGTTGCGGGCCAGGTGGTGACCGCCGAACTGGACCATGAACGGCTCGGTCGCCGACGGTGTCCCGTACACGGCGACGTAGTAGTTCCCGTCACCGAAACTGTCGTTGCCGCTGGTGCTGTTGGCCTGCAACCAGTCATCGGCCCGCTGGATCGCCTCGACCTGCGCGTAGCCCTTGGCCGACAACATCGTCTTCACCACGGCCATCGCCGCGGACTTCGACGCCTCGCTCAGGTCGGTCAACGCGATTCCCTTGCGCGGTACGTTCGACGCCGGGAAGTTCGACCAGGTCTGCCGTGACACGTTGTCGGTGAAGTCGAACGTCGCGGTGTCCTTCTGCTCGTCGCTCAGCGTCGACAGGAACGACTGCACCGCGGTCACCACTTCGGCGGTGTTGGCACCGGAGGCGTTCTCGCCGTCGGTATCCAGGTCCACCGCGGTGAACGTCTGCTGCCCACCACCACCGCCCCCGGCGCCGCCGGGTCCCCGCGCACCCGACGACGTGGTCGCCGTGGTCCCTGTCGAACTGTCGGTGCCGCACGCGGTCAACACGAGGGCCGCCACCGCCAACCCCGCCGTGGTCACCACGACCCCCCGGCCACGACGACCCGTCCGGACTTTCGGCACCAACTCCTGGTACCCGATCGCCGGCACCGGCCCATCGATACCTGGATGTCGAGTCGACACAGGATCTCCTCCAGCCGGGTTCGCTCGGCTCGTCCGCTGCGCGGTATCCAAGAGGAAGCGCGACATCCAATGTAGGAAGCGATCGTGTGCGGCCGCTGCGCACGGCGTGGAGGACCACCCGGAAGGGTGACATCGACGCCGGTCGGCTCGTAGGCGGTTCCCAGGCCGCGCACAGCACCACCACAGCCAAGGTCCTCAGGATGGTGTCATCGGCTCGACAGCAGCCGCACATGGAGGAGCCCGAAATGAACCTACCCCGTCGTGGAATCCGCCGATGGACCGGCATCGTCGCCGCGGGCACTGTCATCACAGGCGGTCTCCTGCTCGGCATCATCAGCACCGCCAGTGCCCAGAACGAGACCACCGCGCCCACGACGACCTCGGCAGCGCCCCAGTCCACCGACAGCTTCGACCACGATGGCAAGGGCAACCGCTCCAACGAGACCCCGCTCACCGGCGCCGACGCCGACAAGGCAAAGGCCGCCGCCCTGGCGAAGTACCCCGGCGCGACCGTCGACCGCGTCGAAACCGATTCCGACGGCGTCTACGAAGCCCACATCACCACCACCGACGGCAAGCACGTGACCGTCGAGATGGACAAGAACTTCACCATCACCGGCGAGGAGACCGGACACGGCGGTGGTCACGGCGGTCGTGGGAACGCCAACGAGACCCCGCTCACCGGCGCCGACGCCGACAAGGCAAAGGCCGCCGCCCTGGCGAAGTACCCCGGCGCGACCGTCGACCGCGTGGAAACCGATTCCGACGGCGTCTACGAGGCCCACATCACCACCACCGACGGCAAGCACGTGACCGTCGAGATGGACAAGAACTTCACCATCACCGGCGAAGAGACCGGACACGGCCCCAAGTAGCCCACCACGTGAACCCGACCGCCCGGTGACCCCTCGCGACCGGTCACCGGGCGGCGTGACCAGGTGCCTGCCCGCCTAGGGCAGGACGTCGAGCGGCGCGAGGCCCATGCGCAGCGGCGTGGCGATGTAGTAGGCGCCGTTCTTGTACCGCGCGATCCGCAGTTCCGCGGTGTCCGGCAGACCGTCAACAACGCGGTCGACCAGCCTTGGCACAGCACCCCAAAGGGCGATCGAGCAGACATCGCTGTAGCGGGTGGGTTCGCCATACCATCCTGCCCGCTTGTGGTGCGCGGCCAGCCGGGCTCGCGCGGTGGGCCTGCCGCGCCGCGTCAGGCCGCCGTCCATCACGTCGTCGTAGAGCATGCGGACGGTCTGGATGACCTCCAGGGCCCCGCCCATGGTGTCGACGGTGTGCGGGTCGCCCGTACCGCCTGCCGCGCGCCACCCCTAGTAGCAGAACCGGGACCGAGGCCGCTTCCCGACGGGGTTGGCGACCAGGTCCCGCGCCGGGTCGAAGTGTTCGGTCAGCCCGAACCGGGTGAACACCCGCACGTGCTGGCGGAGGAACCGGTCGATGAGTGTCCCTACCCGGTCGCCGACATCGGTGGACTGGTCGGACATCGCCTCTCCCGCGGTTTCTTACGGACATCGGTCTACCGGCCTGGGGAACCGGGTGTCGTGTTTGGCCCGGGGTGTCGAACGCGTGGCGGTGATTGCCGAGCCGGAGTGCGGAGAACACCGCGATGCGCGGCGATGGCGCCACACCCGTTTCCCTGCCGGTGTATTGGTCCTGCCTCTGCCTGCGGAGAGCTGGGCGCGACAAGCGTCCGGGTGCTCGGTGACCGATCATAGCCGCTGGCGCACTCGCAAGCCGTCGGAGCAGTGCTGTGCGTCGATGGAAAGGGGGGTCTTCGCTGTGGGATCGGGTGAACTGGATGTCTTGCTGGGTGGGTTGTTCGCTGTGTGCGGCCAGAGTGCACGGTGGACGTTGATGTCGGTGGTTGGAGAGTTGGTTCTGGTGTCGGAGACGAACGCGCCCTCCGGTGATCTTCCGTTGTCGTTCTCGGTTCCGGAGCAGTTCCGGTCGATCGATTTCGCGGTGTCGGCTGAGGACAACACGAACCACGCCGGGGCGACTGCACACCACTTTGAAGCCGCCCGGTTGCGGACCATTCGTGATCTCGTCCAGGTCTGAGAACCCTGTCGGCGTGTCAGGCCCTTGACCACCTGGACTCGCGATCAAGTCGATCCTCGTGCTTTCTGAGGCCACTTTGGACACATCGTCGTGCGGGTCAGGCTGTCATCAACCAGCGCGGTGTTGCTCACGCCGACGCGTTGGGAACTTCTGTGTTCCCTGCGCCGGGGCATTGTTTGTCGACCTTTCGGGTGAAGGTGGGTCTGTTGGGCCGGGGGCGTGGGCACTCCGAGGGGGTGAAGGGCGCGATGGGTGGGTCCGATGCCAGGTTCGGCGTGCGGACGGTGTTGGCGCTGATGTCCCTGACACTGGTCGCCATCCCGTTCGGCCTGGTGTTGTTCCTCGTCCAGGACAAGTGGTCGCCCTTGCTGTCGGCGGACAACGGGCTCCGTGACGGTCTGCACCGGTTCACCACGGAACACCCGTGGTTCGCCGGGGTGATGCGGTTCCTGAGCACGGTTGGCTCGGCCCCGGTGTACTTCGTCGTGTTCGCGGTCGTGACCGGATGGCTGCTGTACCGGCGACTCCCCCGCCTGGCCGCGTTCGCCGTCGTCGCCGAGGTCGGTGGGGCGGTGCTCAACCAGGTGGTCAAGACCCTGGTGCACCGGGCCCGGCCGATCGTGGTGGACCCGGTCGCGCACTTCTCCGGCATGAGCTTCCCGAGTGGACACGCGCAGTCCGCTGTCGTGTCGTATTCGTTCCTGCTGCTGGTGTTCCTCCCCGCGATGAGCATCTCCTGGCGCCGGATCGCCGCGGGGGTCGCGGTGGTCATGGTGCTGGGCATCGGCGTGTCGCGGGTGGCGCTCTCGGCGCACTACGCTTCCGATGTCCTGGCGGGTTACATCCTGGGTGCCGCGTGGGTGATCGCGATGACCGCGACGTTCAGCGCGTGGCGCCGGGAGCGTGGCCGGAACGGGGTGCGGCCGAGCGAGGGCCTGGCCCCGGAGGACGCCGCTCGGCTCACCCCGGCAGCGCTCCCCGAACCGCGGCCCGCGGCCGACCGGGAGTCCGCGGCGGACGCCACTCGGCCCGGATCCGGGGATTCCCGGCAATAGGACGGAATATTCCACGGCGTTGGCCGCGCTATGCCCCGCTGATCGACTGCATCACGGCCAATCGCCGGAGGCGCCGGTTCGGCCACGGGTTCGGCCGTGCGATCCGGGTCGCCTCGGTGTGTCAGTCCCGGGTGGTGACGAGCGGGCGGGGAATCCGGTCGACCAGGAAGCGGTGGGCCCACCGGCCGGTCACGCCGATCGCGGCGCCGATGAGGAATCCGATGAGGACGTCATGCGGGTAGTGCGCACCCAGGTAGACGCGGGAAACGCCGACCAGCACGGTGATGGCGGTGGCGGTCAGGCCCAGGGCTCGGTCGGTCAGCAGAATCGCCGCGGCTGCCGCGGCGGCGATCGTGGCGTGGTTGCTGGGCATCGAGAAGTCGGTGACGTAGTCGCACGGTGCGACGGTGGGCAGGTGCAGGACCTGACACGGTCGGGGTTCGCGCACCAGCACCTTCACCAGGTTGCTCACCCCGTAGGCCAGCAGGACGGCCACCGGCGCCCAGACCGCCGTCGCGCCTGCCGCCGGGGACCGGTTTCGGGCCCGCCGCCAGGCCACCACCATCAGCAGGGCCAGCAGCACGAGCGCCCCGTTCGTGTAGAGCGACGCGATCGTGTGCAGCCACGGGGTGCGTTCGGCGAACCCCAGCATCGTCGTGGTCACGCGCGGTTCCCCGGCCGGACCAGCCGGATGGCGATGGGCAGCAGGGACACCACGACGATGGCCGCGGTGATCGGCAGCAGGTAGGTGTCGACGTTCGGGATGGCGCTGCCAAGCAGGCAACCCGCGATCGTGACACCGAGCGTCCACAGCAGTCCGCCGAGGACCTGCCAGCGGGTGAACACCTTCGCGGGCACCCCGGTGAGCCCGGCGAGCGGGTTCAGCACCGTCCGCACCACCGGAATGAACCGGGCCAGCACGATCGCCTTCCGGTGCCCGTACGACTCCAGGAACCGCCTGCTGCGCGTGACACCGTTGTGCAGGTGCGCGGCGACCCCGCCAAGGCGCTGGCCGGGGGCTCGGCCGAACCAGTAGGCGTGCTGCAGCACGGCCAACGGGAACGAGCCGTCCGGATCGGGTTCGCGGGCGGGCGCCGCGGGCTCGGCGGCGGTGCCCGCGCGGTCGGCCAGCAGCGCGGCCCACGCGCCGAGGGTCGGGTTCGCGGCCAGTTCGGCGAAGTCGACGGCGAAACCCGCCCGGCGCCACGTGCCGACCAACCTCATCAGCGCGATCGAGTCCAGGCCCAGCTCGAACAGGTTGGTGTCCGCGGTGATGTCCTCGGGCTCCTCCTCCGTCGACTCGGCGACCGCGGCCAGCAGGGCGGCGTAGTCCACGGCGCTCACCTCGCGGCTCCCCTCGGCTCGGCGGGCACGAGGAACCGGGAGACGCTGCGCAGCTTCTCGCAGGTCTCCGTCCACTCGCGTTCCGGTGTGGACAGTGCGATGACGCCCGCGCCCGCGCGCAGCCGGGTCCGGCCGCCCGCGCTGAACACGGTGCGCAGCACCAGGGCGGCGTCGAGGGCGCCGTCGGAGCCGACGGTCAGCACGGCGCCGCTGTAGAGGCCGCAGCGCGGCTCGTGCCTGCCGATGGTCTCGACCGCGGCGGCCTTGGGGCTGCCGGAGGCGGTGATGGACGGGAAGAGCGCGGCGAACGCGTCCCAGGCGGTGCGCCCGGCGGCCAGTTCGCCGCGCACGCGGGAGGCCAGGTGCTGCACGCTGCCGCGCTCGCGCACGGTCATGAACTCCTCGACCCGCACCGACGCGGGCACGCACACCCCGGACAGCTCCTCCTGGGCGAGCTTGACCGAGATCGCGTGCTCGAAGATCTCCTTGGGGTCGGCGAGCAGCTCCCGGCGGGTGGCCTGGTCGCGCGCGGGATCGCCGACCAGGGCGCGGGTCCCGGCCAGCGGCCGGGTGGACACCCGCCCTGACGGGTCCACCTCGACCACGGTCTCCGGGCTGAACCCGGTCGCGCGCAGGCCACCGAGGTCGAGCAGGAACGAGCGGGCCGGGGTGTTGCCACGCCGCCCGGCGAGGTAGGTGGCCGGGAAATCGATCTCCGTGGACACCGGGACGACCCGGGACAGGATGACCTTGTCCGGCCCGCCCGCCCGGATGTCGCGGACGGTCTCGGCGATCGCGGCCAGGTAGGCCGGGTCCGGCGCCTCCGGGTCGGCCAGACCGGCGGCCGGGGCGGGCCACGGCCGGTCGTCGACCGCGGGCGGTCCCGCCGGGACGGCGTCGTGCTCGCCGTCCCGGCCGATGGGCAGCTCGTGGGTGGGGATCACCAGGTCGAGCAGCGGGCCGTCGGCGTGGCCGAGGTGCAGCAGGCGGGCGAGTTCGAACGCGGCCCAGCCGTAGGCGCGCCAGGTCGGCAGACCGGTGTCGGCCAGCAGCTCCGCCACTTGGCGCAAGGGGTCTGAGCCCAGCGGGACGCGCCACTCCCCTGCCGAGGTGGTCCACGTGATGCCCGCGCCGTCCATCCGCAACCGGGCGCGGGAGCCCGCGGCCAGGACCCACCGGGCATCGCGCTCGTAGAGCACGAACGGCGGCTCGGCGCGGCTCGCCGCCACCGCGGCGACGAGTAAGGGGTCGGCCACCGCCGTGGCGACCGCCTGCGGGATCGCGGTCACTAGTCCTGCCCCGATGCCATGCGCTCGACCAGGCTCAGCGGGCGCAGGTCGGTCCAGACGCGGTCGACGTAGTCCACACAAGACGCCCGGTCCGCGGGGCCGTACACGGCGGTCCAGCCCGCCGGGACGTCGGCGAACACCGGCCACAGGGAGTGCTGGTCCTCGGCGTTGACCAGGACGAGGAACGTCCCGTCCTCGTTGTCGAACGGATTGGTGGACATCGGCGTGCTCCTCGAACGGTCCCGGCTGCGGGCAGGCGGCATCCGCCGAGCGCGGCACGCACGGCAGGCACCTGGGGTTGGCCACGCCGACGAAATCGTCCCAAGAGGACAGTGCGATCACCGTGGCGCGTCAGGTGTCGGACGTCGTTCCCCGCGAACCGCGCACGGTCGTCGAGCGACGCGCCACCACCTGAGGTTAGCCTAGCCTATCTTCTACTGATGTGTAGAAGCAAGGGCCTCAGAACGCGTCCCAACCGGCCACACCCAGCAGCTCGAACAGGTCGTAAACGCACTCACCGGTCCACACCGCGGTGCCGATCGCCAACAGTGGCAAGAGGACTCCCCACCAGCGGCCCTCGCGGCCGGGTGCGAACAGCGCGGCGACCCGCCGCGGCACGATGCCGGGCGCGGCGCCCAGGGCCATCAGCGACCCGGCGGGCCGTTCGGCGCGGCTGCCCGCGGCGGCCAGCGCGGCGTGCCCGATCGCCCGCCCGACCCGTTCGCGGTCGCCGATCGCCACCGCGGCCGCCTCGTCGGCGGCCCGCTCCACCAGGTACTCGACCTGTCCGGCGACCGGCCGCAGCAGCGGGTGCGCGACCGCGGCGACGCGCGCCCACCACAGCAGCCGGTGGTGGCCGCCGTCGAGGTGGGCGCGTTCGTGGGCGATCACGGCGTCGAACTGGCGCTCGTCGAGCAGGTCGCGCAACCCCCTGGTGACGACGATCCGACCGGGCCGCCCGGGCACCGCGAAGGCGTCCACCCGCGGGTCGTCGAGGAGCACGACGGCGCCGCCGCCCGCCCAGCCACCGCTCGCCACGCGCAACTCGCGCCTGCGCCGCGCCCAGGCCCGCAGCCCCGCGGCCACCACCACGACCAGCCAGCCGAGGGAGACCCACGACACCCAGGGGACATGGGCCGTGTCGTCGACCACACGCTGGTGCGACCAGCCACCCCAGCTCGCCACGACCGGCAGTTCCGCGAGCGCCTTGAGCGCGAACGCGGCGAGGTTGACCGTGGACGCGACCGCCGCGACGAGCGCAGACCCCGCGAAGACCCGCGCGGCCAGGCCCGGACGCAGCCGGTCGACCAGCAGCCAGGACACCCCCAGTACCAACAGCGGTGTGGCAACCATGGACCAGGCGAAGTGGTCGAACACGGTGTTCCCCTCGGCGGACGACACGGTCATCCTGCCGGTCGACCAGCGTGGAAGTCCATGTGCGCCGAAAGGCTGGGTAGCATCCCCCGCGTGCGGACAGCGGACGAGAGCGGAGACCCAGCGCCACGGCGCAGACCGGGTGAACTGGCCTCCCACGTGCTGAACACCCTCGTCGAGGCGGGCAGGCCGCTGTCCCCGGGCGAGGTGCTCGAGCTGCTCGACCCGTCCGGGGCCCTGTCCTACAGTGCGGTCGTCACCACACTGACCCGCCTGCACGAGAAGAAGGCGGTGACCCGCCAACGCATCGGCCGCGCCTACCACTACACCGCCCTCACCGACCCCCCAGCCCTGGTCGCCTGGCGGATGAGCAAACTGCTCGAATCCGAGACCGACCACACCTCCATACTCACCCGCTTCGTGTCCGGACTGGACAAGCAAGACGAGGAAACCCTGCGCCGCCTACTCGGCGAGAGCTAGTGGCTCAGCACGGAACGTTGACCCGGTAATTGATCTTCTTGGTTGACCGGTCAGGCTGGTCCCGCATGTCGATGCGGGAGGTGGTTGTGGCTCGTCGTCCAGATGCGTTCGTCCGGCCCTTGTCGATGGATGAGGGCCGGAAGCTGGCCAAGGTCAGCCGGACCGCGAAGGACCCGGTCCGGTTGCGGCGGGCGATCGTGGTGTTGATGTGCGGCCAAGGCCGGACGGTCAAGGACATCAGTTCGTTGATGCAGGTCAGCGACGATTACGTGCGTGGCGATTCATGCGTTCAACGATCGGGGGTTCGACGCGCTGGACCCAAAATGGAGCGGGGGACGGCCACCGACGATCGGTAAGCAGATCCGTGAGCGGATCTGCCTGATCGCCAGGATGTCCCCCGCCGACTGGGGCATCACCGCGTTCACCACTTGGTCGCTGTCCACGCTGTCCGAGCACCTCGTCGCCCGCGGCACCGTGGTCGCGATCAGCCGGGAAACGGTGCGCCGGATCCTGCGCGACGGTGGTGTCTCGTGGCAGACCACGACCACCTGGAAGCCTCGACCGACCCGGACTTCATCACCAAGATGCACCGCATCCTCGACCTCTACGACCACCCGCCCGCTGACGGTCGGGTGATCTACGTCGACGAGTTCGGGCCGCTGAATCTGATGACCCGCAAGGGAAAGGCATGGCGCCCACTAGCCAAGCCGCGTCGGTTGCGAGCGACCTACAACCGCAACGACGGCGTCATGCACATGCTCGCCGCCCTGGACCTGGCCACCGGCCGAATCACTTACCGGATCCGGCCACGCAAACGCCACCGCGAGTTCGGCGACCTGCTCAAAGCCCTGCGCGCCCGATGGCCGGGCCAGAAGCTCTACATCGTCTGCGACAACCTCTCCCCGCACCGCCACCCCACCGTCCGGGCCTCGGCCGCGGCCAACGACGTCGAACCGGTGTTCCTGCCGACCTACGGGTCCTGGCTCAACTGGATCGAGGCCGAGTTCGCCGCGCTGCGCTACTTCGCCCTCAACGACACCGACCACCGCGGCCACACCGAACAGAACACAGCCATCGCCGACTACATCCGCTGGCGCAACACACGAGCCCAACCCAAGACCGGCTTCGCCACCGACTCACCCATCAGAACCTGGACCGATTACCCGACCAAGGTCGCGTGACGAGCCACTAGCCATATGGGACATCGCCGGGAGCAGGAGCGTGACCAAGGTCGTGGCTCCCGTGCTCACCGAACCCGCGGCCGAGGTGGTGGCGTCGAGCCAACGCGATCTCGCTGCCTCCGCCACGACAGATGGGGACGTCCGCTTGTGGCGAACGGGCATCGACGGATCCATGTTCCCTATCGCCAACATGGCGGCTGAGAAAGGCAAAACGGTGGGACCGGTGGCGCTCTCGGTCAACGGCCGGATGTTGTTCGGGAGCGGGCGATTCTGGGACCTCGAAGATCCCACCAGGCCACGACAACTCCCTGGCAGGCCATCTCGAGCGGCCTCGGTCGTGTTCAGTCCGGACGGCCGCCTCGCGGCGTCCGTCGAACCTCGACTGGACATGGCGGGCGCTGTTCACCTCTGGGACACCTGCCGCGAGCACGACGATCCACCATTGGCCTCCCTCCCCACCCCCGTCAGAGTCGTGGCGTTCGCGAGTGCCCACGTCCTCATCGTTTCAGGCGATGGGGACATCATGCGCCCGTGGAACGTCAGCGATCCTCGCCACCCAGTCGAACTCGGCACGATTTTCGTCAGTCCCCGCCGCGGTGACAACGAAATCCGGTCGGTGGCGATCAGCCCTGACGGTCTGACCCTGGCTGTGATCCCCGACGACGAAGGGCCACCACAGATCTGGAACTTGTCCGATCCGACATTCCCCACCAAGATCGGCGAACTCACGGGCGCGCACAGTTCGACCAAGGCCATCACCTTCAGCGCGGACGGGAAGTCCATCATCACGGCCGGAGACAACACGCTGCAGAAGTGGAATATCGACGTCGAGCGCATCGCCGAACAATTATGCACCGACGCCTCCCCGCGAATCAGCCCATCAGAATGGAGGGAGTACGGGCTATCCCATTTAACCTACCGGCCGCCCTGCGCATGACAGCCCTTATTCGACTGACGTGTTCCGAGTTGACCCCTGCATGGGGGAGGCTGATGCCTGAAGGCGACGGCTCCAGCCAAGGCGCGGAATGAGGTGCGGACGAGGTTGAATCTCGTAGGCTTTGTCGGGTGGAGTTTGTCGGGCCGGAACCGCCGCCCACCCGGCGGTTGACGTATCGAGGGCATCGCGTGGATCAGCGGGCGCGGGACGTGATGGTCGTTGGCGTTGGCCGCCGACACGCCCCCGACCAGCGGCAGTCCGGCCCGGTCGGTCACAACGTGGATCTTCGAGCCGGGCTTGGCCCGATCGACCGGGCTGGGACCGGTCAGAGACCACCCTTTTCGCCCGCACCGCGGCGGCGTCGACCACGACCCGCGACCAGTCCACTAAACCCTGTTCACCGAGCCGGTCGAGCACGGCGTGGTGAACCCGGGTCCAGAGCCCGGCCATGGGTCCAGTTGGTGAATCGCCGATGCGCAGTCGGTACCGTGACCCCGAACGACCGCGGCAACATCCGCCACGCGCACCCGCTGTTCACCACGAACACGATCGCGGTGAACACCGCCCGATCATCCAACGGGGCCGTTCCGCCGCCTGCGGGCGAGACGCGAACCCCGGAATCAACGGCTCCACCAACGCCCACAACTCATCCGGCGCCAACCGCAACGACAACCCATCCACACCTAAGATCATCCCACATCAAGATCAACCACGCGAGACAGGGTCTTAGCCTCGCCATCCACTTCGCCAGAGAACGCCGACTGCGTCTGCTCGGTTGCGGGCATTGAGCTTCTTGTGGACGCGGTCCAACTGGTTCTTTACAGTGTGCTTGCTGACGCACAGTTCCTGAGCCGCTTCCTCGATGCTCGCGCCCGTGGCCACCGCCTCCAACGCGGCTCGTTCGCCAGGGGCAAGTTGACGGATCTGTTGGCTTTCGTTTGGTTCACTGCGGAACAGGATTATGGTTCCTGGCCGAGCGTCCCGGGCTCCTGCGGTGATCCTGCCGAGGTGGACGTCGGATTTTCTGGCCGTCGCCACCAAACGTGACGTTGTGGGGGTGAGGGGTTTTCCCGGTGAGAACTCGTGTCCTGCGGGTACCGCTTCCGGGTTACCCGCCGTCACGCGGACTATGCCGGAGGCGTCCACATGGACCAGGAACGCTTGGATAGCGGGATTTTCCAAGCAAGAAAGTGAATCCACCAGCTCGGCAATGCGCGCTGCTTCGGTTGTCTCGTACAAGGAGTCCAGCAGGCTGGCCTGGAGGCAGGACACGAGCACCACGTCACGATCGGTGAAATCCGAGCCGCCTCGACTGAGTGCGATGGCGTGCACCTCGCCGGACCCCAAGGGCAGTGCGAGGGCGAGTTGCCGATCTATGCCGACCGGTCGATAGAAGTACTCGTACAGCTCCCGACCACGCAGTGCCTTCAGAGAGACTATGTCCGACCAGCGTACGGGCACCAGTTGCCGGGTCCGCGCGTACCACTCCAACAGCGGCTGCTGGCCGGTGTACGCACGGTAGGCCTCGTGGTCGGCGGTATCCATGGCCCCTGGTGGCCATGTGCGGAAGTCGTTGCGCATCCGTCGCGGCTCGAATACGTTGCTGGTACCTATCTCCGCGTCCACCGCCGCCATCAGTCCGGCAATGACGGAGGGGAGCACCGCGTCGGGGCTGGACCGGTCAATGGCGTCGATGATCTCCCGCGCGAGCCGCAGATCCGCGTTGGTGGCCTCTCGCACGCACGTCCTCCTCATGACGTCCCGGCCGCTGCTCGAAAGGGAAGTTTTTCCTATTTTGACCTACGACCGTCCATGTCAGAATTTTGCCCGGCGGCCGACGCCGCCGTCGTTCCTCGTTCGGAAGGAAGCGTCAATGTTGGACCTGATTGGGTCGCGAAGGCAAGGGCCGGAGCCTATTTGTCCGAACTCTGACCATCGCGAGAACGTCGGCTGACCGGACGGATCGATGACCACGACAAGCGAGGAAGACCAGTTCAACGCCCTCGTGCGCAACGAGATCACGGATGTCAAAGGCGGATGCGTCACCCAGACGGGTGAGGTTGGTGGCGGGCTGCACATTTATCCGCCTTCATGCGGAAAAGTCGCAAACAAACCTCACCCTCGGCGTAGTAGGTGGTATCCAACCGGGGCACGCCGAATCTCGACGGTGATGGGTGCGGCAGGGGTGATGATGATCGTAGCCGCGCTGCCGCAGGGCTCGGTTCCGGAGGCCACGTGCTGCGCTCCGGCGATCGAAACAACGAAGACCGGCACACCGACCACCATCACGAGGATGACGACAACCTCGACGAAGCCGACCACGTCGGCCGCCGCACCGCGCAGGAGCTCGACGGAAGTCAATGTGGTGGCGCCCACTGGCGAGAAAGTCGCGACGTCCAACCCCTCGGCTCCTCCGGCCGACACGGAACCGGGTGAGCCGCTGGTCAGCATCGCCCCGGTTGCCCTCCACCTCGCAAGTTATCCGCGCACCTGTGTCATCAACGGCCACGCCTACCCGAACTCGATCCTCCTCACACCCACCGCGTCCGAGGCCGCCCGGGTGGACTACCAACTCCCCGACGCCACCCGGTTCGTCGCCACCATCGGACTGGTCGAGACGTCGACCGGGACCTCGCCCAACGGCACGATCTTCGTCCAGGACGGTGGCACCGACCAGCGGACTGGACACACGCCCAAACCCCTGCCCGACACGCGTGTCGTCTATGGCCGGAGGATTCCGGTGGATGTGAGCATCCACTCGGGCACACCGCTGCGGATCCAGGGATCTGCGGGGGCGAGTCTCGCGCTGTGCGTGGCCAATCCGCGTGTGGAGCGAGGAGACCCCTCCAGCTAGGTGCGATGTCCGGAGAGGTTGGTTGGCCGGATGGGGTGATGCCGAGCTCGGTGCAGGTGTCTCACCAAGTGTGGGATCGGTAGGCCGAGCCGTTGTCGGACAGGACTCGTTCGACGGTCACGCCCAGGTCGGCGAACCGGGCCACCGCCCGGCGCAGCACCGCTATGGCGGTCGCGGCGGTTTCATAGGTGTGGATTTCGGCGTAGGCGACGCGGGAGTGGTCGTCGATGACGGTGTGGACGAACCGCGGTCCCGATCCTTGTTTTGCGGTGGGCGTTGCGTGGCTTGCCCGGTGTCGCGGCCCGGTTGCGGTCGCCCTGTTGTCGGCCGACGTAGCGGTGTCCGCCGCCGTCGGGGATGTTGACGAACTTGGTGACATCGACGTGGATCAGCGAGCCGGGGTGGTCGTGTTCGTAGCGGCGCAGCGGTTCGCCGGCGACCTGATCGGTGCGGGACAGGCGGTTGATCCGGCAACGCACCAGCACCGCGTGCACGGTCGAGGCGGACAGGCCCGAGCTGGTCCGAGACGCCCTCGACCTCGCTGTCAAACGGGTCCTGATCAGCGATAATGCGTTTTTCCCGCCGATCGCGGGTCTCAATACACCTCCAGGCTGTTCCGCTCCGCGCTTGCAGGGCACGGCATGCGTCCGTCGGTGGGGCGGACCGGGTCGTGCTTCGAAAGTGCGGTCGCGGAATCGTTCTTCGCCATCCTCAAGACCGAGATCGGAACCACCGTCTTCGACATCCGCGACAACGCCCGACACGAGGTTTCGCCTACCTCGACTCCTACAACCACGACCGTCTACATTCGACACTCGACTACCGGACCCCGCACGAAGCCCGCGTCGACTATCGTCAAGGTCTCACCCTCGTGACATGAACTCCGTTGTCCGGTCATCGGGGACAACCTCAGAAGCGGTTCCTCGACAGATCCACTTCACAACCGGAGGTCTTCACCTGTCAGCACGACAGGCCGTCACCGGCCACCTCAACTCGGGACAACGTCCCCGGACATCACAGGCGGCAGGTCCATACTCAATGGTCGGCCTACTGTCGTCACCCCCTGGCAACCAATCGCACAGCCGGGACACACAGGAGCAGGAGCGAAACCGGAGAGTTGTGCCTACTTGACTGTGCGTCAAGTGCACTTAACCTGCGTGAACCACTCCCCCAGACGCAGTGGATTCTCCGTTTCCGCTGGTCAGCGCCACGTTGGGCCGCCACTGGGGGCCAAGGAGACGTATCTTTCCGCGAGGTTATGGGGTCATCTTCTCTGCTTTGGTGCGTTCTCGGCGAGCAGTGGCGCGTTGGCGACGAGTCCACTGTACTCGCGGCTAATCCCGGAGAAACTTGTTCGTAAGAGTGGAGGGGACATGGGGAGAGCGATCGCCCGCGCTATGCCCTTGATGATGCGCTGCCCGCAAGCAGTGAGTTTTGAACCACGGGCCGGTCACAGGTCATGTTTGGGGTCCGCCGCTCGCTCGCTCGGCCACCAAGCACGGTGCCAGCCGGAACTGCTCGGTCGATCGCCGAGCCCGCCTTACGTCGCGCTGTAGTCCTCGACCACGGTGCCGTCCACCGCCCAGCGCAGCCTGCGGAGCAATCTGCCTGAATCGTCGAACTCGTCGCGCCCGGCAAGGCCGCCGTCGCGGTGCCAGAACTCGTGCACGCCGACCGCGGTGCCGTAGCGGACAGCGCCCGCGGCCTTGGGCTCGCCGGACGGGTACCACTCCGCAGAGGGGCCGTCCTCCATCCCGTTGAAGTACGTCGTCAGCGCGACGATCTGCCCATTGGGCGCGCGCTCGACGACCTCACCGGTGAACGGCTCGCCCTGATAGACGACGTGCAGGTCGTCCTCGGTGTCGACGTCGTCGAACTCGACTCGCATGCTGATCACTCCGGGATGAACTGGCTGTCGGGGTGGCCGCCATCCTGGGTAAGCCGACCCGCGTTGCTGGGGGTACCGGCGAGCATTCTATGGCAGTTGGCGCAGCACGGGGCGGGCTGCGGTCCGTCCTGCCGGAACGGGAACCTGTTGTCCACCCGGAACTCCGACATCACCGACGAGTCGGCGTCGGGACCGCGCCGCCACAGCAACTCGTTCACGACCTTCACCTCGGCGTGCCTCAACGGGTTGTCGCCGTGCGGGAACGGCGTCATGACCTGCTGCCCGTCGCGCATTAGCGGTGTGCCGTCTCGGTTGTATTGCGGGTACGGGCCTGCCGCGCGCATCTGTTCGACTCTTTCCCGCAGCACCGGGTGCAGCCGGTCGTCGGGGATGACGTCGGTCGGTCTGCCGTTGACGCCCTCGACCACAGCGCCGGTCCGGGAGTCGATGCCGACCGAGTTGACCGGGCCAGCCTCCTTGGCCGAGATCGTGCCCTCCTCCCGCATCTGCCGGATGTTGTCGGTGCGCTGGGCGGCGATGTCACGCAAGCGTTGGTCGACCGAAACGCCGTCGACGTGCGTGATCAGACTGTCGGCGTCGCGGGTGAGGCTGCCCTCCAGCACCCCGAGGTCCTGCGGGGTGGCCCGGTCGCGCGGGATCGGCGGCACGTTCGGCCGGGTCGACGTCGGCGTGCTCGACGGGGCCGTGCCGGACGGGCCCGCGGGCGTGCCCGCCTCCATCGACTCACGGGTCGCCCTGATCGCCGAGCTCATCCCCGAACCCGCCGAGCCGTGTGACCGCGACGGCCTCTTCGGGTTCGGGCCGTCCGTACCGCCGCTTCCCGGGTGCCTGGGTTTCGGAGTCACCAGCGCTACCCGTTCAGCAGCTTCGTCAGGTTGGTAAGACTGTTGACCAGGCCCATGGTGTAGGTGAGGATGCGTCCCGCCCACTTCACCACGGCCGCCACGATCTGCGCCGCGACCACCGGGATCGTCACCACGAAGATCGCCTCGACCGCCCACACGATCACCCGCGCCACCAGGTCGGCGATCAGGTCGCGGACGATCTCGCGGGTCATCTCGACCAGACCGCCCGCGCCCTCAGTCGCCGCCGCCATGCCCGCGGCGATCGCGCCCAACCCGGCGGCCGCGTCCACGTTGTTGACCATCAGCGCGCGATAGGAGTCGGCTGCCGGACCCGACCAGTCCGGGATGTCGTCAGTCAGGAACGCACCGAGTTGCTCAGCCGCCTCGGCCATCTCGTTCGCCATGTTCGTCCAGGTCGCGGCATGCGCACGGACCACATCAGGCTTCCCGGTGAGCTCATCGAGCATCTCGCGCAGTGGCTCGAAGTACTCCATCGCCCAGCCCAACCCGTTGGCCAGGAGCGCGCTGATCGGATCCAGCACGGACGCCGCGACCTCGACACCGAGGCCGACGCCCGCGAGGACGTCGTCGACCCAACCCTCGCTCTTGATGGCATCGACCAAGCCCTCAATGCTGTCCGCCAGCCCGGCCCCGGTCCACGCCTCCCGCGTGGACTGGACCGGGGCCACCAGGGAGCCGTCCGTCACCTAAGTCCTTCCCCATCCGCAGAGCGGATCATCAGCGAGTTGGTGTCCTCGGTGGCCTCGTACTCGTCAGCGCAGTCGCGCAGGGCTCGCGCGACCAGCTCCAGGTTCGACTCGACGCCCGAGACGAGCTCATCGGCCTCACGGTGCTTGCCCTCGAGGACGCCGGAGATCCACCCGCACAGCAGCCCGTACGCCTGGTTGTCGCCCGAGATGTGCGAGCTGGCCGCCCGCACCGCCGCGAACCGCGCGTGCACCGCCTCGACGTTCGCCGCGTGGACACGCAATTGTTGGACGCCGACGTGGAAACCGTCACCCATGCCTCAGTCCCGTCTGAGCGGGGATCGGGAGTCGAAATGCTCATCGTCGTCGGATCGCTCGGCGGGCTCCCCGCCGAACTGGCGGCCGAGCTTCTCTGCGATGGCCCGCCCGGTTGTCGACTCGGCCCCCATCGTCTCCGCGATGACCTCCTGCGACCGCTGGGCCAGCGTCGCACGAGCGGACCTGATAGTGGCGAGGATTGCCTGGGCCACCGCAGAGGGCGCCGATCGCTGGATCTGCTCCGTGAGCTCCAGGTCAACGACCGCGCCGGTGGAGTCGACCGTGACCTCGCCCATGCCGCCGGGATCTCTCGCGGTGACCCGCAGATCCTTCAGCCGCTCCCCCATCGCCTGAGTGTGGGCCGCCAGTTCGTCGATCCTGCCCTTCCAGGCCGCCAGCCGCTCCCGCGCCCCGTCGGGATCGAGAATGTCCCCGTCCATGTCCCTCTTCAGGTCGCCCACCGTGACGTCTACCAGACTAACCGGCCGCCGCTCGCCATGAGGGCGAACGACTCAGCTACCTTCAGCTGGAGCGCCATCCACCCGGTCCTGGCAACGAACACGAACCTGTCGGGAGAACCGCCTCGGAACAGGCGATTCACCCGCGTCGGCTAACTTGAGTTTTAACCTGTTCGGCGGGGTCGTGGGTTGCTGGGCTTCTCTTTCTTGTTGGTGCTGGTGAGGGTGTGGACGTCATAGCGCGGGGTGGGGTGCTAGTTGGGGATCCCGGGTGGGCGGCCGGGGCCTGGTCGGCAGGGTTTCGGGACACGTGCAGAGCAGGTGGTGTGTGGGCGGAGATTCCGAAACCCTCTGCGGACTCGGGCTGGGGAGAGCCGGTCGGGTGGGTGGGTTCACCCTGGGACTGCCGCAGATCGGTCGCGAGGCCACGAGCGACGCGGAGTTGGGCGTAGACGGCCAGCAGGAGCCGGGTCCACCGGTCGCCCTGTTCGGGTGTGCGAAGTCTCCGGGGTGATCCGAGCACGAACGGCACCGAGGCGTAACATGTACGACTCACTGGCCGATCACCCCGGAAACACCCGCCCACAGCCGGGAGCCCGAAGAGTGATCGTCCAGTGGTGCGTCAAAGGCCTCCACCTCCCGTCCGACGCAACCGCGACGGCCATCGTCAACACCGGTCAGGGTCTGCTGTGCAACTGGTGGCGCCGCGTCGGGACGATCACCCCGGCCGGGATCCGGACCCGTCTGACCGAGGACGACCTGGAGCGGCACGTCAATCACTTCGACGCCACCGACTCCGGCACCGGTGAGACTTACGGGGCGAACAGTCCGTTCATCTCGCTGTCGGCGGGCGTGGTCGAACGGGACGCCATCGCGAAGACCAATATCGCGCACCGGGCCCGCCGGACCGCGTTCCACTTCGGCACCGGTTTCGGCGCCGTCGACCACGCCTACCTGTTCACCTGCTGGGTGCTGCTGGCCCCGCGGCGCGCGGTCGAGATCGAAGGCGTCGCCGAGGAGGTGCGTGACCTGAACACCTACCGGCGGTTCTCCCCTTGGCAGACCGAAGGCGAGATCACCGCGAAGGTCAGCGTCCCGGACAACCAGATCCGGTCCTGCGAGCGGCTGGAGTTCTCTGACCGCGGTCGGCTCCGCGTCGCGTGGCGGTTGGACAACCCCCGGTTCACCAGCCCGGAACGGCTGTCCAACGTACGTGGACTGATCTCGTGAACGAGGAGGACTTGGCGGACTTCGGCCTGTCCAGGGAGGTGGTCCTCCGAACGGCGAGGTTCCACCGGCGATACGCGGACGCCGTGGCGGCCGAGCAGGCCGAAGACGAGTACCTGCGTGTGGCCGAGGCCGCGACGGCCTACCGTGAAGCCGCGCAGTGGGAACTGCTCAACGCGCCCGCGCGCGCCGTCGATCCGATGTGGCGAGCCGGATCGCTGTACGCGCGAATCGGCCACGCCTACGGGGACTACCTGAGCGCAGTCGCATCTGGAGAACGGATGGACAGCGCGGTGAGACGGCCGATCGCCGGCAATGACGACGTCGAGTACGACGTGGTACGGATCCGGAATCCGCAGCAATCGGCTTACCAGTGGCTGATCGACGCCGCGCAGAGCCGGTCTTACACCCGGCAGAACCCGGATGGCCCACACCTGGAAGAACAGGTTGCGCTCGTCGGCGCGCTGGGAATCCCCGTCCGCCGGTACTGGCAGCTCGCCCAAGCCCTTCACGGCTCCTGGGAAACCGCCGCGCGCACCGTCGCAGAGGCGCTGACCGCCACCGCACGGCGCTACTCGGAGGTGATGGAACTGGCGAGTACCAACGAGTACCTGTGGCGCAACGGAGCCGCGCCGGTGGACATCGGTGATCTCGACCTGGCCGGGATGGCCACGCTGACCGCCCGCCGGTTCGGTGCCGAGCAAGTGCGGGCGGCGGTGCTGCGAGCGGGCGAGGTGCCGTACCGGGGTCTGCTCATCATCGAAGCGGGCTTCGAGCTCGCCGAACTGGCCTGAGGGAGACGTCGGCGGTGGATGTGACCGTACTGGTTGTCGTGGTCGTGGCAGCGGTCGTGATCGGCGGGCTCGGGCTGGCGCTGGTGCGAGCACATGCTCGGGGCTCGGACGTGCTCGCGGAGCTCTCGGTGGCCGACTGGTTCAGCCTGAAGGTCAATTTGACGGCGGCGGAGGCGGCGCGGGCCACAACGGCCGTCGAAGCAGCCGCGAGCGAGCGCGGGACCGAGCCGGAGCGGCGGGAGATCGCGCCCCGGGCACAAACCCCGGCTCGGGTGCTGTGGGTGGATGACAACCCGGACAACAACGTCCACGAGACGATCGCGCTGGAACGGCTGGGCCGGTTCGTGGTCAAGGCGACCAACAGCAGGGCGGCACTCGACTACCTCAAGGAACTCGATATCGCGCTTGTCATCACCGACCTGCATCGTGGAGACGACTCCGACGCCGGGCGCGACCTGGCAGCGAGACTGGCAGGACGACTACCGGTAGTGGTGTACACGGGAGACGCGGGAACCGCCGGGGTCGTACCCGGGGCAAGTGCCGTCGTCGACCAGCCGTGGGACCTTGTCGACGCGGTGCAACGGCTTCTCGCGCGAACCTGAGGAAAGCGCTCAGCGCGGGAACCGCCGATGGCGAGTAGCCAGACCAGCTCCAAAGCCAACACCAGCCGCAGGAGCAGGAAGTGCCAGGTCGGTGAACGGGTTATCGGCGAAGGCGATAACCGCGGCGGCTGTGGTGTGCAGGCCAACTCGCCCAGTTGGGTGGTCGCCGGATAGAAGCGGGCGTACAGGCTCGGTAAAGGTGGTGCGGGCCTCAGTGGTGATGGAGAGTGCGGTGGCGAGGGTCGCCCGCCAAGGGGTTCGCCGACGATGAACCGACGAGGTCCCACGCTGCTGCAGCACCGCCTTGAGCCAGGTCAGGCACGACGATGCCAGCAGCGGTGGGTGGCGGTATTGCCGCCGCCTGCGAGCAGGCTGTTCGCAGTGTTGGTCGAGGAGCCGCAACCGGTTAGAGATGGCACCGCGAGCGCGGCGGTAAGCGTTCCACCGAGCCGCGGGCGACGCAGGGGCAGTGAAATGGACCCTGTGCGGCAGGTGTCGGGCAGGGGGAGCCGCCTGCCTCGCACCGCCACCGACTTCACCGCGTCGACCACAGCGCGCTCGCAGTGAACACCGTCGCCGACAGCGAGCCCGTAACGGATGGCTCCGGCACGAATTCCACGTGCGGACAACGGAACCTAGGGAGACACACGACCCGTCACCGAGGGCGACTCGATATCACCATCAACCCCTCGCGCCTCCACAACCGACGACTGACCCGCCAGCGCGCGCCCCCACCAGGCGAGTAGGAAGTGCGCATCCCGCACAAACCAGCCCCAGGGCTTGGACGCACTAGAGCCGGAGCGGAACCGGAGACTTGTGCCTACTTGACCGATCGTCAAGTGCGTTCAACCTGCGTGAACCACTCCCCCACACGCAGCGGATTCTCTGTCTCCGCTGGTCAGGGCCACGTTTGGCCGCCACTGGGGGTCAAGGGGTCGCAGGTTCGAATCCTGTCAGCCCGACGGTCGAAGCAACGCCCCTCACCAGCGAGTTTTCGCAGGTGAGGGGCGTTTTTCTTGCCCCTGGTGTTGATCATGCATTGATCCACTTCAGACGGTCTTGGGGACCATTTGGGGACCACATCACCTAGACCACCCGCAGCCGAGGCGTCCGGGGCGCGTGCAGGTGCGCCGAGAGCAGGTCGCCCGCGTTCGTGATCGACTGCTTGTCCGGGTGGATGTACCGCTGCGTTGTGGTCGGCGACCCATGCCCCGCGATCACCCGCAGGACATGCACCGGAACACCAGCATCGGCCAACCACGTGATCCCCGTGTGGCGCAGATCATGCCGACGCAGATGCTCATAACCCAGTTCACCCACCACCTCATCCCAATGCGTCGCATCCCGCAGCACAGCAGTCGTGATCCGACCGCCCCGCGGCCCCGTGAACAACCGCGCCTCCGGATCACGGTCCAACTCCGAAATCCGCCGCTCGATCATGTCCCGAATCTCGACAATGATCGGCACATCCCGCGCCCGCTTGCTCTTGGTCCCCTTGTCCGCCAACCCACCAGGCCCAGGAGTCGTCTGCCGCCGCACATTCCAGATCCACGACTTGGTATCGATGTCCTTCACCCGACACCCCGACGCCTCACCGATACGCGCCGCAGTGCAGCCCATGAACTTGATGACGTCGCCCCAACCACCGAACTCACCGGCCGACTCGCCACCAACCCATCCGCAAGCCGCGTCAAGGCATCCCAACTAACGACCTCTGGAGTGCCATGGATTTCTCGGACATCAGACCCAAGTAGAATGGGTCCTGGATGATCGGAGATGTCATGGGTCAACGTCGTCGTCGTTTCTCGCCGGAGTTCAAGGACGAGGCCGTGAAATTGGTCGAGTCCGGCGTATCGGTCGCGGAGGCGGCCCGCCAGTTGGGCCTGATCGAGCAAACCCTGCGAAATTGGGTGGAGACGCACCGAAAGAAGAACCCGACCACGGCCACCCCGTTGAGTGTGGACGAGCGCGCGCGGTTGCGGGAACTGGAACGCGAGAACCATGAACTTCGCATGAAGAACGAGTTCCTGGGAAAAGCCGCGGCCTTCTTCGCCCGCGACTATCGGTGAGCGAGATCTACGAGTTCATCGACGGCGAAAAAGGCAGCTACCCGGTAGCATCGATGTGCGCGTGGATGGGCGTGTCCTGATCGGGTTTCCACGACTGGCGCGCGCGGCCGGTATCGTTCACCGTGGAGCGCCGGGAATCACTCAAAAAGCGGATCGCGATGATATTCACCGAATCCCGACGCACCTACGGGTACCGGCGGGTGCACGCCGCGTTGGCGCGCCGAGGCGACAGGTGCGGGGCCGAACTCGTGCGGATGATGATGCGTGAGCTGGGCTTGGCCCCGGTCGGGCGGCGACGTCGACCGGTCACGACGGTTCCGGCACCCGATGCCCACGCCACGCCGGATCTCGTCCGTCGCGATTTCACCGCGGACCGCCCAGGACACAAACTGGTCGGCGACATCACCTATATCCCCACCGGACAAGGGTGGCTCTACCTGGCCACCGTGATCGACTGCGCGACCCGGAAAATCATCGGCTGGTCCTGCGCAGACCATCTGAAAACCAGCCTCGTCCGTGACGCGATCACCATGGCCGCCACCCGCACCACGCTCGCCCTCGACGCCATCTTCCATTCCGACCGCGGCACCCAGGGTGGATTCAACCGGTCGTCGCAACACCGTCCTGTTGTGTGGAGAGTAACAGTTGGTTGAGTGCTTCGGTCGGCGTCTTCCAATTGAGTGTCTTGCGAGGTCGGCTGTTCAGTACGGCGGCGATAGCGGTGAGTTCGTTGAGGCTCCATCGGGCCAGGTCTGTTCCTTTGGGAAAGTATTGACGGAGCAAGCCATTCGTGTTCTCGTTGGTTCCGCGCTGCCATGGGCTGTGCGGGTCGGCGAAGTAGACCTCGACGCCGGTGTCGAGGCGCAGGGTGGCGTGCTGAGCCATTTCTTTTCCCCGATCCCAGGTCAGGGATCGCCGCAATCGCGCGGGCAGCGTGGTGATCGTCGAAGTGATGGCGTCTCGGACGGCCGCGGCTCCGTGTCCGGCCAGGGCCGGGCCGTTCTTCACTCTCGGCTCGGTTCCGTAACCTTCCATGCGGGGTAGGTGCAGCAACATCGTGTAACGAGTGGAGCGCTCCACGAGGGTGCCGATCGCGGACTTGTCCAGACCGATGATCAAATCTCCCTCCCAATGCCCGGGGACGGCACGGTCCTCGGCTTCCGCGGGCCGCCGGCTGATCATCACCTCGGGGGTGACCATGCCGTCGTGACGCCGCCGAGCACGAGCGCGGGGCACTCGCAATGCGCGACCGGTTCGCAGGCAGGCAACCAGCTCCCGTTCCAAGGCGCCACGACCATGGATGTAGAGCGCCTGGTAAATCGCTTCATGACTGATTCTCATGGATTCGTCATTCGGGAAATCGACCATCAACCGGCGAGAGATCTGTTCCGGGCTCCACGCCAACGCCCATCGGCGGTCTTGCCGCTGCGGCTTGTTCCTTCCCTTCCACGGCGCGGTCGCGGGTCCGGGAACCGGCGTTCCGTCCGCGCGGCGAACGCGCCCCGCCAGCCGTTCCTGAACATATGCGCGTAGTTGCTCGTTCACCACCAGCCTGGACGCCTTCGGGCGTCGGGCTTGCCGGTCGGCATGCCACTGCGCAACCGAGGCTCGATAGTCCAGCGCGCCACCACGGGTGGCCGCGTTGCGTCGCAGTTCCCGTGAGATCGTCGATGCAGAACGGCCGATCCGTCGAGCGATCTCCCGGACGCCAAGTTCCCGCACTCGCAACAGCGCGATCTCTTCACGTTCGGCGAACGACAGAAATCTGCCCGAGGGCGGGGCCAGGCTGATCGACGGCATACCACCACCTTCCCGGAACCACCGCGTCCCCAACGGCATCGACACGCCACACGCGACCGCCGCATCCTCACTGGACAGTCCACCAGCGATCAACCCCCAGAAACGACGTCGATCCTCATCACGATTGACCGGCGGCCGCCCCGGAGACATCAACGGCGGACGACCCGCCGCGATCGCCGCCCGCGCTCTCCCTTGTGCCACAACACCACTCCTCCACGATCAAAGTGTTGCGACGACCGGTTGAATCCACCCAGTACACTTCCGCCGAGTTCCGCGAACATCTCGACGAGCACAACATCACACCATCACTCGGACGCACAGGCGTCTGCTGGGACAACGCACTCGCGGAATCATTTTTCGCCACCCTCAAAAACGAACTCGTTCACCACACCACCTATCACACCCACACGCAAGCCCGCCACGAAATAGCCGCCTATATCGAACTCTTCTACAACCACACCCGACTCCACTCCACCCTCGGCTACATCACCCCCAACGAAGCCGAAAACCTCTACCACACAACACCATCAGCAGCCTGAAACCCCACTAACCACTGTCCGAGAAACCCATGGCAGACCACCTCGTGCATGGTTGGGTCGCTAGGCAGAACAGGCGCGGGACGCGGGGGGACGCCGTCCTCGATCAGCTAGGTCTGGCGGGTGTGGCGTAGGTCATGGAAGTGCATCCCGACCTGTAGTGGCGCCCAGCCGAGTTAGGGGGTCGGCTTGAAGCCTGCTCCGACTCCCCGAAGGTCAATGGGCCTCACTACCTCGGCAGCTGCCAGCGCGCTGGGAGGAAGATTGGGTGGCAGGCACGCGAGCAGGACCGCAGGCGCACCTTGCCCGGGCGTCACATCAATCCCACCAACCGACGATAGTCACCACCCACCGCCCCGATCGCGTGTACAACCGCTGCCGCGTTCTCCCCGCCTAGCCGCAATGCCGGTCGGTTAGGTGGTTTCGGCTGGTCGGCGGCGGTGTCGGGTCTTGCTGGGCGGGGTGAGGGTGATGTTCGAGTGGGGTGGTCGGCTGTTTCGGAGTTGTTGTCGGTGTCGTGCGCGTTTGACCGGGAAGTTGCTCATTTTCCGTTTGATCACCCGCGGGTAGCTCCGGTG
>NZ_PTIX01000028.1 GCF_002934265.1 Actinokineospora auranticolor | reverse complement strand
AAGATGAAGACCTTGCCCGAGTTCCTCCGGAAATCGGTCACGTGGGACCAGGGCAGCGAGATGGCCGACCACGCCACGTTCACCACGGCCACCGGAATGCCGGTCTATTTCCGCGACCCGCACTCGCCCTGGCAACGCAGGACGAACGAGAACACCAACCGGCTTCTCCGACAGTATTTCCCCAAGGGAACCGACCTCTCGGTCCACTCCCAAGCCCACCTCGACGACGTGGCCCGCGAACTCAACGACCGCCCCCGACAGACCCTCGGCTGGTACAAGCCCGTCGAGAAGCTGAACGAACTGCTGGTCAACACGGTGGCGCGATGACCCCTTGAGGTCAAGGGCCCCTACGAACCTGCGGTGGGGAAGAGCGGTGGGAGGGGCAAGCCCACCCCACCCGCGGGCGAGCTTGGCAGGTCCGTCCCCCCCCCACACACACACACAAAGACGTTCCACCCCATCGAGCAGAAGGCGGGGGCGCGAAGAGTTCGGTGGGGGTTGGGCTGGCACACGTCGGCGGGCAGTGGTTTCCCCTTCTCAGGGTGGGGATAGGTGCGAGATGGCCTGGGTGGGCTGAGGACTCTTGGAGTTCATTGATCGTGTCGGATGGCTCGTGTGAACGAGAGCCGGTCGGGGGCCTCGTCGATCTCGTCGAGTATGAGTTCGAACTCCCAGCGTTCTTGGTTGCGTGAGGCGATCTCCACGGCCTGGGCTATCTCGGCGTCCATGATCGAGGTGATGACGCGGTGCCTCGCCTGGACGTTTCCTGGCCTGCGAAATCGCCGACATCGTCGGAATCCGCCACTCGCCCCGTCACGTCCTCAACGAACGCAACCCGTTCACCAACTTGCGTATCACCTCCTCGTGCGAATTCACGAAGAGCAGCGACAACGCCAACATGTAATGCACTACCACGCGCGCCGGAAGCGGCCACACCCGACGCTCACCATGACCCGTGGACAACACGACCTCATCCATCAAATCCCGGTAAAAAACCTGGTCAACACACCGATGGAGGTCGCGTCAACAAACCGCTCCAACCTTGCTACACCACGCAGCATATTAACCATCGAAACACGCCGCCCCGCCAACGGAAGCGCCTAACTTAGTGGCATTGGCCCTGCTCCAGCCTGTCGGCACTGGGGCACTGGGAAAGAGACCGCGAAATCCTGTGGATGGATGCAGCGGATGGGGACAACTCGCGATCAAGGAAGTTCGGCGTTGGGTGGGTGGGGCTCGGATCTACAGCAACGGGCCGATTACCTGGCTGGCGTGTTCCAAGCCGCGCATGGAGCGGGGGGTTGATTTGGGGTGTAGGGCGTGGACGGCGAGTCTGAAGAGCAGGGCCCGTAGTAGTGCCTGGGGCCATTCCGGGAGGTGACCCCAGCGCTTGGCTATGGCGTCGTCGGCGCCGCCCCAGGCGATAGCGTCTACTACGACCACCGCTGCCGCCCACTCCGGGGGCCTGTGGAACGCGGTGAAGTCCATGATGCCCGGGGCCGCGTCGCCGTCGAAGAGGACGTTGCCGAAGAGGTCGCCGTGGACTACCTGGGACTTGAGGGTGATGTCCTTGCGGGACTCGGCGTAGATGGCGAAAAGTCTGCCGCCCAGGTCCGGGTCGAGGGTGGGGTTCTTGTCCTCTCCCCAGGCCGCTCGGTCGGCCATGGCGAAGACGTCCGCGCGGCCGGAGAGGAAGCGGGGGCGGTTGAGGTCCGCGGTGGCCTTGTGCAGCCGCAGGGAGGCGGAGATCACCTCGTCGTAGCGGGGTTCCGCGTGGCCGGGGATGAACCGGAACGCGACCCAGCCGCCGACCACGTAGCGGCCGTCGGACGAGCGCACCGGCCGGGCCACCCGCAGGTCCGGCACGTCCAGCTCGTTGAGCGTCTGGGCCACCCAGGACGCCTCGGCCGGGTTGACGGCCTGGCGCATGGCCAGGTCGTCGCAGCGCCACACCGGGCCGTGCTCGATCAGCGCCGGTTCGGCGTTCTTGGCGCCGAAGGCGGCACGCACGTGCGGCGGGGGCGGTGTTCTCACGGGCGCGCACGCTACCTGTCCGAGGAGGGCGAGCGTCCGCACGACACGTGGCCCGTTTTGTTGATCTTTTCCCAGCGCCCCGGCTAGGCGCCGGTGGGCTCCAGGTCGTCCAGACTGGTCTGGACCATGAAGGGCGGGGTGCTGGATCCGGTGATCCGGTAGCGGTCCCACGGGTCCGGGTCCGACAGCTCGCCCGTGGCCGCGCCCTGCGGGGTGCGCAGCACGGCCGTGGTCTTGCGGCCCCCGACCTGCGCGGACAGCTCCCGGTCCGCCGCGATCCGGCCGTACCAGCGGTAGTAGCCGTCGATCGGCTGGAAGTGGCCGCGCAGTTCCACGGTCACCGCGAACTCGCGCTCGCCGACCACCAGGGTGGCGGCGCCGGAGTAGCCGTCTTCAGCGTGGTCGCTCATCGCCTGCTCCTACCAGCCCGCGGCCGCGTCGCCGCCGCCGAGTTTGATGATCCTGTTGACTTCCAGGGGTTTGTGCGGGTCGATGGTGACGCCGTAGCCGCGCATGGTGCCGTCGATGGCCGCCCAGATGGTCATGGTCAGGTACTCCACGACCGCGTCCCGGCTCATCGTGCGCCGCTCCAGCCACCACTCGCCGACGTTCTGCACCATGCCGACGATGCCGTGGCCCCAGACCTCGGCGCCGCCGGAGTCGATCTGGTACGCCCGCATGTAGTCGCCGAGCAGCGCGGACAGCGCGTTGGCGATGATCTCCTTGTCCTCGGCGACCACGTCGGAGTCGATCCGCCGGTCGGCGAAGGTGCTGCGGACCAGCAGCCGGTACAGGTTCGGGTACTCCTCGATGATCGAGAAGAACGCGTCGAGGCTCTTGCGGATCCGCGGCAGCGGCGCCTCCTCCCGGTTCATCGCCGGGATCAGCCGCTCGAAGAGGATCTCCGTGCCGCGGTGGCCCAGCGCCAGGAACAGGTCGGCCTTGTCGGTGAAGTGCCGGTACAGCACCGGTTTGGTCACCCCGGCCTCGGCGGCCACGTGCTCCATGCCCAGATCCGGGCCGTGTTCGGCGAGCGCGCGCAGCGCCGCCGCCACGAACTCCTCGCGCCGCGCGGCGCGGTGGGACTTCCAGCGGTCGCGCCGGGCGTCCCCGGTCGAGTCGTCACTGTGTCGCTTGACACGATCGGCCATGCGACTCATGCTACCAGAAGTAACTGTTACTCGAAGTTACGCGTGCCGGAGACGCCCGCGTGGAGGAGTGATCCCGTCGATGAGCCGCGCGATGCAGGTAGCCAAGGTAGCCGATCGGGAGAAGACCGCGGGGCGGTTGCTGAAGTCCTCGGCGGACAAGTTCTACGACCCCGACATCGATATCGACTGGGACGCGCCGATCCCGCCCGACCTCCACTTCCACCCCGAGCACCGCGTCTCCCTGTACGGCACCGAACTCTGGGACCGGATGACGCCGGAGCAGCGGATCGAACTGGGCAAGCACGAGATCGCCAGCATCGCCAGCACCGGCATCTTCTTCGAGGTCCTGCTGATGCAGATGCTGCTCAAGCAGGTCTACAAGCACGACCCGACCACCGACCACGTGCACTACCTGCTCGCCGAGATCGCCGACGAGTGCCGCCACTCCACCATGTTCGGCAAGGCGTGCAAGCGCTTCGGCGCCCCCGCCTACGGTCCGCGCGGGTGGGTCAAGCAGTTGGCGAAGGTGCTGCCGGTGCTCGGCCGCGGCCCGTCGGCGTACGCGGCGATCCTGGTGGCCGAGGAAGTGCTGGACCGGATGCAGCGGGAGAACATGGCCGACCCCGGGTTGCAACCGCTGATCCGGATGGTCAACCGCATCCACGTGCTGGAGGAGGCCCGGCACGTCACCTTCGCGCGGCAGGAGGTCGCACAGGGCATGGCCAAGGCGGGGTGGCTCGCCAAGCGCTACCACCGGCTGCTGACCGCGGTCGTGTCGTACTTCGTGGCGCTGAGCCTGGTGAACCCGGGGGTGTACCGGGCGGTGGGGCTGGACCCCAAGCAGGCGTGGCGGGCGGCCAAGGCGAACCCGCACTTCCAGGAGACCATGCGGTTCTGGGGTGAGCGGATCATGAAGTTCCTGACCGAGGCCGACCTGGTCGGCGGGCCGGGGATGGTCCTGTGGCGCCGCTCGATGCTGCTCGCTCGATGAGCGGCCTCGGCACGGGGGACGGCGTGGAGTTGAACGTCGTCGAGGAGGGCGCGGGCGCGGCGACGCTCGTCCTGGTGCACGGGTGGACGATGGACCACACGTCGTGGGACCCGGTGGTGGCGCGGCTGTCCGGGGTTCGGGTGGTGCGGTTCGACCTGCGCGGTCACGGGGCTTCCGGGGCGGCGCCCGCGGGGAGCGCGACGATCGCGCGGGTCGCCGACGACCTGGCGGAGGTGATCGCCGCGCGCGTGCCGACCGGTCCCGTCGTGCTGGGCGGGCACTCGCTGGGCGGGATGACGCTGATGGCGCTGGCCGAGCGGCACCCCCGGCTCGTGGCCGACCGGGTGGCAGGCGCCGCGTTCGTGGCGACGACCTCGGGCGGGCTGTCCCGGCTGACGTTGGGCCTGCCGCGCCGGGTCGCCGGTCCGGTTCTGCGCGCGGAGCGGTGGCTGAACAGGCGGATCGCGAAGTCCCGTCGACCGACGCTGCTGGGGCGCTTCAGCGGGTACGCGCGCCCGGGGGTGCGGTGGCTGGTGTTCGGCCGGTCGCCGGTCGGCGCGCACATCGCCGCGACGGCGGCGCAGGTCGGCCGGTGCAACCCGTCGAACATGGTCGAGTTCCGCAACGCCCTCGACGAACACGAGCGGCTGCACGCCCTGTCCGCGTACCGGGGTGTGCCGACCGCGGTGCTGGCGGGCTCCCGCGACCGCCTGTGCACGGTGGCCGACGCGCGGACCATCGCAGGCGCCCTGCCGGACGCGGACCTGCGGATCTACCCCGCGGCCGGGCACATGCTCAACTACGAGCGCGCGGACGAGGTGGCGGAGGTGCTGATGGGCCTGGTGGCTCGGGCGTCCGCGCGCGCCCTGGCTACCGCGGGGTAGTTTCCCTCCGTGTTCGACACCTCCGACGGCGTGCGGCTGTCCGTCCACGACACCGGCGGCCCCGGCCCCACGGTCCTGCTGGTCCACGGTTGGACCAGCGATTCCCGCGTGTGGGACCGGGTCGTGCCCGCGCTGGCGGGGATTCGGGTGATCCGGTTCGACCAGCGTGGCCACGGTGAATCGACCGCGGGCCCGGCGACCATCACCCGGCTCGGCGAGGACCTGGCCGAACTGATCACCGCCCTCGTCCCCGACGGCCCCCTGGTCCTCGTCGGCCACTCGATGGGCGGCATGGCGATGATGGCCCTGGCGGAGTCACACCCGAACCTGGTGGCACAGCGCGTATCGGCGGCCGTGTTCGTGTCCACTTCGGCCGGTCACATGGGCACAGTGACCTTCGGCCTCCCCAAACCCCTGGTGAAGCGCTTCCTGGCGGACAAACCCACCCGCACCTCCCCTGCCGCGCCACGCAAGCGCAAGCCCCTGCCGACCTTCGCGACCCTCATCGCCTTGCGGTGGCTGGCCTTCGGCAAGACCTACCGGTGGCCGGACGTCCGCTCGGTAGCCGACCAGGCGGCCGCCGGCCACGCACGCACCATCGCCGCCCTGCGCCGGGAGATCGTCACCAACCACTTGCGGGACAAGGCATTGGCCGCCTACGCCGACATCCCGACCCAGGTGCTGTGCGGCACGGCGGACAAGATCACGCCCCTCGCCCACGCCGCCGCCATCGCGGAACTCCTACCCGGCGCCGAATTCGTCCGCTACCCGCGCGCGGGCCACATGCTCCCCTGCGAACACCCAACCGATCTCGCCCAGCGAATCCGTTCCCTCACCACCGCTTGACCGCCGCTCAGCCCAGCGAATCCGGCCCCTCACCGCTGTTGACCACCCCGCCCAGATCCAGCACAGCCCCCGCCCTCCTCTGGGGGGACAGCCCTGCTCCAGTTTATCGGTGGTCGGCCGTCCGGGAATGGATGGCGAATTGTCGCCGAGCCGGATGCTGGGGTCTCGTCCGTCGAGAACCGGTGAGGCTTTCAGGCCGACGATGTCGTCTCGAGATCCCGGCAACGGATCCGACACCCATCTCAAGCGTCTGTCCAGCGTGCGCACGACCTGGACCGTGAGCCCGGTTGTGCGGTGTTTCCCGGAGAACGACTCCGGGCGGGAGGCCCAGGACCAGCACGGCAGCAGTGTTCCATCCACGATGTGAGAGCTGCGGTCGTCGAGGTCGTCGGCCGTGGGAACGCACTGTTCGAGCACGCCGGCCAACAATGGCGTCACCGCCGCGGTCGCCCGGCTGATCGTCGACTGCGACACCTCGAACGCTTCCGCCAACTCCGCCTGAACCCGATTCCGCCGCAAGTACGCCAACGTGACCACTACAGAGCCGTATAAACCCGGAACCGGCGGCCATCGACGAACCGACTCTCCGGTCGCTTCGCGGATCAGAGCGCACAATTCCTCGACACGGCCTCGAGCAAGGCCGGTGGTATGATACGTGAAGGTGATCCGTTTTCGAGAACTTGGTGTGGTAACTGAATTCTCTCAAACGGGCCGCTGCCACTTATTTCGGGGTGATCATCCCGAGGCGTGAACAAGCCTCTGTGGACAACCTCGGTGGATGTGGACAACTCCCGAAGTCGGGAATGGCGGCAAGATCGACAAAGTGGCTGGTCGTGGGAGCGTGGGGTGGGCCCTGCTCTGGCTTGTCGGTGGCTGGCCTCTCGGGAAGGGGTGGCGACGTCTTGGCGGGCCTATTCGGCGGCGCTGGAGTAGAGGCTGATGGGTGCCGAGACAATGTGGTGAGCGTGTAGATCTTTAGCCGAACGAGCGGTTCACCGGTCCCGGTTTCCGATCTGGGTCGGGATGCCACTGCCGACGCGACCTCCATCGCCGAGCCGGGTGGCCTCGACGTTCAGGTCGGTGGTGCGATGCCTTCTCGGGGAACAACGCCGGAACGGAGGCTCATGACCAGCACGGCAGCGGCGTCCCCGCCGTGATGCGGGAGCACGGCCACTGAAGTCGAACATCCGCCCCGAGTGCCTCGGTCAAGCCCGGTGTCGTCGGCTTTCGCTCCAGGAGCCGCTTCGGGGAGGTGGCGCGGCGTCGGACGCGAATCGTGTGCGCGCGGCAGATGTTCGGGGCTGCCTGCTCCTCGAACCGAGATGGACTATTTCGAGGCTTGGCAGGGATTCCGTGTCGACCACCGCGGTCGCCGAAGGAGCCCGGGGGCAACTTCGGAAGACGTGGAGAAGTCGGGAATGGCGGCAAGGTCGAGGAATGGGGCTAGTCGTGGGGGTGCAGCGGGAAGCCGCCGCCGATGCCTCGCCAGGCGAGGGTGGAGATGAGGGTGATGGCTTCTTCCTTGGCGAGGGCGCGGTTGTCTGCGAGCCAGGCTCGAGCCGCCACCTGGCTGACGCCCACCAGGCCGACCGCCAGGAGGCGGGCGCGGGTTTCGTCCAGGCCGGCGTCCGCGGTGATGGTCGCGGTGATCGCGTCGACGCTGGCGCTGGTGGCTCGTTCGATCGCGTCCTGCACCAGGGGCTCGCCGCGCAGGTCGGACTCGAACACCAGGCGGAACGCCTGGCTCTCGCCGTCGACGAAGTCGAAGTAGGCGCCCACGGCGTTGCGGACCCGGACCTTGTTGTCCGTGGTCGAGTCCATCGCCTCGGTCACGCGGCGGACCAGCTCGTCGACGTGCTTGTCCAGCAGCGCCATGTACAGCTCGAGCTTGCCGGGGAAGTGCTGGTAGAGCACCGGCTTGCTGACGCCCGCGCGCTCGGCGATCTCGTCCATGCCCGCGGCGTGGTAGCCGTTTGCCGCGAACACGTCCTGGGCGGCGGCGAGCAGCTGGGCGCGCCGCGCGGTGCGCGGGAGTCTGGCGCCTCGGCCTGCGCCGTTCGACTGGACCGTCTCGGACATGCGTTTCCACCCTCGTTCACTGCGTTCTTCGGGCCAGGATCGCCAACCCGCGCGGGTGGTACGACCGTACTCGCCGGTATCCCCGTTCGGGGCAGTTCTCCTAACGAGCGTGCTCCACGACAAGTATCCAATGTGACTCAGACCACACTGCGGTGAGCCCCGGCGAACGGGGGCACACTTATTAGGTGAACGTCGCAACCACCTCCCGCCCACTGCTGACCCGGGTCCCCCTTTCGGACGCGGTGCTGCCCACCCTCGCCCCCGAGATCGAGGTGTGGCCAGGCGAGGTCGTGGAGTCCGCCGGCCTGCGGTTGCACGTCCGCCGCACGCCCGGGACCGGCGACGCCACCGCCGTCTACGTGCACGGCCTCGGCGGTTCGGCCACCAACTGGACCGACCTCGCCGCCAACCTCGCGGGCCACGCCCCGGGCATCGCCGTCGACCTGCCCGGCTTCGGCCGCAGCGAACCGCCCGACGGCTACACCTACGAACTGCGCGCGCACGCCGACGCGCTCGCCACCTGGCTGCGCGGCCTCGACCTGGGCCCGGTCCACCTGCTCGGCAACTCCATGGGCGGGGCGATCTGCGTGCTGCTCGCCGCCCGCCACCCCGACCTGGTGCGCACCCTCACCCTGGTCTCCCCGGCCGTGCCGGACCTGCGCCCCAGCGTGCGCCGGGTGTCCGACCGGCGGATCCCGCTGGCGTTCCTGCCGGTCGTCGGCCGGTCCGTGCGCGAGAGGCTCGCCGCGCTCACCCCGCGTGAGCGCGCGATGCAGATGCTCAACCTCTGCTACGCCGACCCGCACTCGGTCACCCCCGGCAGGCTGGAGGCCGCCGTCGCCGAATACGCCGAGCGCGCCGGGCAGGCCTGGGCCGGTCCCGCGCTCGCGAGCAGCACGATCGGCCTGCTCAAGGCCTGGTTCGTCACCGGCGTGCGCTCGCTGTGGCGGAGCCTGCCGGACGTGCAGGCGCCGACCCTGGTCGTCTGGGGCGCCGACGACAAGCTCATGACCGTCCGCAAGGCGCCCCGCACCGCCCAGCTGATCCCGCGCGCCCGGCTGCTCGTGCTGCCGCGCACCGGCCACGTCGCGCAGATGGAGCGTCCGGTGACCGTGGCCCGCGCGGTGCTGGGGCTGTGGGAAGCGGGGGACCGCTGGTGACCCGCGGTGAGCCCTGCCCGGCCGTCAGCCGCCCGTGTGGCGGAGCGCGCGTCGGTGCTGCACTGCCCGGACAACCGCTGGGTGATGTGGCACCCTGGGGCGCGTGAGCCGAATGACGCAAGGCGAGCCGGACACGGCCACCCGGTCGTCACGCTCCGCAGCGGAAGGCCGGTCCGAAGACCGGTACCGGAGAGGCAGACGCACCGACGCGGAGCCGTTGGCCGCCTCGTGGAGCCCGGAGCAGCCCGAGAAGCGCCACGCGCGCGGCTTCGTCGCCACCTACGGCTGGCGCCTCTACGCCGTCCCGGTCCTGATCGCGGTGACGGTGCTCGTCGCCTTCCAGGTCGCGGGCGACAAGACCCAGCCGCCGCCCGTCGCGGCGGCCGCGGACCCGGTGACGGGCAGCCAGGTGGACAAGGCCCCGGAGGGCGAACCCGGCGCCCCGGACGTCACCGAGCGCGCCCCGGTCCCGGACCTCAACATCCCGAGCGCCGAACTGCCCAACGGCGGCGCGTTCGCCCAGGGCGGCGCGCACACCTGGCACGGCGTGCCGGGTGAGACCGGCAAGGTCGGCGGCGGCCCGAAGTTCTACACCTACACCGTCGAGATCGAGGACGGCGTCGACGCGGCCCAGTTCGGCGGCGACGAGGCGTTCGGCAGGCTGGTCGACCAGACCCTGGCGGACCCGCGCGGCTGGACCGGCCTCGGCGAGATCTCCGTGCAGCGGGTGCAGCCGAACTTCCCCAACCCCAGCTTCCGGGTGAGCCTGACCACCCCGGACTCCACGCACGACGTGTGCGGCTACACGATCAAGTACGAGTCGTCCTGCTACCGCTCCAGCGAGAAGCGCGTGGTGATCAACCTGGCCCGCTGGGTGCGCGGCGCGGTGGCCTTCGACGGCGACATCCTCACCTACCGGCAGTACGCGCTCAACCACGAGATCGGCCACGCCTTCCGCAACGGCCACGTCGGCTGCCCGCAGGCGGGCGCGCTGGCCCCGGTGATGATGCAGCAGAGCTTCGGCGTGGCCAACGACTACGTCTCCCAGCTCAACAAGGCCGCGGGCAACCCCGACCCGGTCAAGTCCGACGGCTTGGTCTGCAAGCCCAACCCGTGGCCCAACCCCCAGGCCCGCCCGGCGGGCTGACCGACCGGCCAGTGGGCAATCCCGTCCCGCATGCTGGGAGGCGGGAATCCGCGATTGGGAGCCGGGCGTTGCACGCGGGGAGAATCGGGCACACATCTATGGGTTGAACACGAGCAGTGTTCGAGGAGGAGCCGATGTCAGGCAGTTTGCCGCCGCTCGTCGAGCCGGCGCAGGAGCTGACCAAGGAAGAGGTCGAGCGCTACAGCCGCCACCTCATCATCCCGGACGTCGGTGTGGACGGGCAGAAGCGCCTGAAGAACGCCAAGGTCCTGGTGGTCGGCGCGGGTGGCCTGGGCAGCCCGGCGCTGCTCTACCTGGCCGCCGCCGGGGTGGGCACGCTCGGGATCGTGGACTTCGACGTGGTCGACGAGTCCAACCTGCAGCGCCAGGTCATCCACGGGGTCTCCGACGTCGGCAAGCCCAAGGCCGTCTCGGCCAAGGAGTCGATCGCCGAGATCAACCCGCTGATCACGGTCGTCCTGCACCAGGAGCACCTCAACTCCACCAACGCGCTGGACATCTTCCGCGACTACGACCTGATCCTGGACGGCACGGACAACTTCGCCACCCGGTACCTGGTCAACGACGCCGCGGTGCTGCTGGGCAAGCCGTACGTCTGGGGCTCGATCTTCCGGTTCGAGGGCCAGGTCAGCGTGTTCTGGGAGGACGCGCCCAACGGGCAGGGCCTCAACTACCGCGACCTCTACCCCGAGCCGCCGCCGCCCGGGATGGTCCCGTCCTGCGCCGAGGGCGGCGTGCTGGGCGTGCTCTGCGCGTCCATCGGCTCGGTCATGGTGACCGAGGCGATCAAGCTGCTGACCGGCATCGGCGAGCCGCTGCTGGGCCGCCTGATGGTCTACGACGCGCTGGAGATGTCGTACCGCACCATCAAGATCCGCAAGGACCCGGAGACCAAGCCGATCGAGGGCCTGATCGACTACGAGGCGTTCTGCGGCGTGGTCAGCGACGACGCGCAGTCCGCCGCGGCGGGCAGCACGATCACCCCGCGCGAGCTCAAGGACAAGTTCGACCGGGGCGAGGACTTCGCGCTGGTCGACGTCCGCGAGCCGCACGAGTACGAGATCGTGCGCATCGAGGGCTCGGTGCTGATCCCCAAGGACCGCATCCTCTCCGGCGAGGCCCTCGCGGAACTGCCGCAGGACCGGCAGATCGTGCTGCACTGCAAGTCGGGCGTGCGCTCGGCGGAGGCGCTCGCCGCGCTGCACAAGGCGGGCTTCAAGGACGCCGTGCACGTCGGCGGCGGCGTGCTGGGCTGGGCCCGCGAGATCGACACGAGCCTCCCCACGTACTGATCGAGAACCGCGAGAGGCCCCGCACGCTGAGCGTGCGGGGCCTCTCGCATCTGTCCACACGGGTGCTCCCCGTGCCCGCGTCCACTCGCCACGCCTCCGCCGAAGTCGGCTCGCCAGGTCGGGAACGATGCCGGGCGGGGACGAGGGGGTGGGCGGTGGGAGAAAGCGTTACGGCGCGAAGCCGACCTTGCGGGTGTCGGCGCTGCCGATCTCCACATAGGCCACCCGGGCCGCGGGCACCACGAACCGGCGGCCCTTGTCGTCGACCAGGCTGAGCTGCCCCTGCGGGTTCTTCAGCGCGTCGGCGACCAGGGCCTCGACCTCGTCAGGAGTCAGCGAGCTGTTGAGCACGAGCTCCCGCGCGGTGTCCGCGACACCGATCTTGACCTCCACGCCGACCTCCGGGCATCGAATCCAAAGCTGTCGACTCCGAAGGCTAGTCGAGCACCCGCGCACTCGGCCCGCGGGCACGCCCGCGTTCACCCACCGCGAACTGGGACCGCCACCTCAGCCGAGCCCCAGGGCGGTCATCCGCTTGCCGTGCTGCTGCTGGAGCCTGCGGAACAGCGCGGCGATGCCGGACAGGTCGCCGGTGCCCGCCACGATCAGCTCGGCCAGCCCGTCGCGCTCGGCCACGACGTACTGCGCCTGGGTCAGCGCCTCGCCCAGCAGCCGCCTGCCCCACAGCGCCAGCCGGTCGCGGACCGTGCGGTCGCGCTCGATGGCCGCGGTCACCTCCCGCTCGGCGAAGCTGGAGTGCCCGGTGTCGGCCAGCACCTCCAGCACCAGCAGCTTGGTGTCCTCGTCGAGCCACGAGCCGATCTCGCGGTAGAAGTCGGCCGCCAACCCGTCGCCGACGTAGGCCTTGACCAGCGACTCCAGCCACGAGCGGGGCGGGGTCGACGCGTGCCAGGTGTCGATGTGGGCGATGAACGGCGCGATCGCGTCCTCGATCAACACGCCGTGCGCCGCCAGGTACTTCTCGATCTTCGCGTAGTGCGCCATCTCGGCCGCCGCCATCTCCGAGAGCGCGGCCCGACCCGACACCGTCGGCGCCGACCTGGCGTCCTCGGCCAGCCGGTCGAATGCCGACAACTCGCCGTAGGCGAGCACGCCGAGCAGGTCCACCACCCCCGCCGAAAGCGCGCCCCCGGACACTCCCGACTCCGCGTTCTCCATGGTTGGAGCGTATCCGGACGCTGTCGCGGGTAGACTCGCCAGGACGTCCGGCCCACCACCGCTCTACGGCGGGTGGTCCGCGGCCCGGGCGGCGACAATGGCGAGACCTCGGGGAACACCTCGTGGGCACCGGAGCCCACAGCCCGAGCAGAGTGGGTGCGCGCCTTCCTCACGAGGCCCTCCCGCGCCCCGCCCGGAGGTAGCGCTCCAGGGCCGGACGGCGCGGTCGAAAGGGCCCCAGGGCAGAGCGCGCTGGTATCGAGAGAGGCTGATCACCCTGACGCAGGAAGACACCGCGGGCGGCGACACCGCCACGCGCGAGAACGCACCGGAGCTGGACCCCGTCTCGCTGGAGCACAGCGAGGCCGGTCTGCCGGAGAACGACACATCCCACCCGCTGACCGCGGCCGCGGTCGCGCAGGTCGACCCCGAGGCGCCCACGTTCGCCGAGCTGGGAGTCCGCGAGGAGATCGTGCGGGCGCTGGCGGGCGCGGGCATCGAGCGCACGTTCGCCATCCAGGAGCTGACGCTGCCGCTGGCGCTGGCGGGCGAGGACCTGATCGGTCAGGCCCGCACCGGCACCGGCAAGACGCTGGGCTTCGGCGTGCCGCTGCTGCAGCGCATCCAGACCCCCGGCGACGGCACCCCGCAGGCCCTGGTCGTGGTCCCGACCCGCGAGCTGTGCCTGCAGGTCACCGCCGACATCCGGGACGCGGGCAAGCACCTCGGCGTGCGGGTCCTGTCGATCTACGGCGGCAGGCCGTACGAGCCGCAGGTGGCCTCGCTGCGCAAGGGCGTGGACATCGTCATCGGCACCCCGGGCAGGCTGCTGGACCTGGCCGAGCAGAAGCACCTGGTGCTGGGCAAGGTCCGCGGCCTGGTGCTCGACGAGGCCGACGAGATGCTCGACCTGGGCTTCCTGCCCGACATCGAGCGCATCCTGCGCATGGTCCCCGACCAGCGGCAGACCATGCTGTTCTCGGCCACCATGCCCGGCCCGATCATCACCCTGGCCCGCACGTTCCTCACCCAGCCCACGCACATCCGGGCCGAGGAGAACGACGCCAGCGCCGTGCACGAGCGCACCGAGCAGTTCATCTACCGGGCGCACTCGCTGGACAAGATCGAGGTCGTGGCCCGGTCGCTGCAGGCCGAGGGCCGCGGCCTGACGATGATCTTCGCCAGGACCAAGCGGACCGCGCAGAAGGTCGCCGACGAGCTCACCGAGCGCGGGTTCGCCGCGGGCGCGGTGCACGGCGACCTCGGCCAGGGCGCCCGCGAGCAGGCGCTGCGCGCGTTCCGCTCCGGCAAGGTCGACGTCCTGGTCTGCACCGACGTCGCCGCGCGCGGCATCGACGTGACCGATGTCACACACGTCATCAACTACCAGTGCCCGGAGGACGAGAAGACCTACGTCCACCGCATCGGCCGCACCGGCCGCGCGGGCAAGACCGGCGTGGCGGTCACCCTGGTCGACTGGGACGAGGAGCCGCGCTGGAAGGCGATCAGCGACGCGCTCGGTCTGGGCAAGCCCGAGCCGGTGGAGACCTACTCCACCTCCGACCACCTGTTCGCGGACCTGGGCATCCCCGAGGGCTCCACGGGCAGGCTGCCGATCGGCAAGCGCACCCGCGCGGGCCTCGACGCCGAGCCGGAGGAGGACTTCGGCGGCAAGCGCCGGGGTGCGTCGGCGCCGCGGTCGCGGCGGGTGCGGGCCACCGGCGCGAGCCGGGTCCGGGCCGCCGAGGCGACGGCCAGCAGGCCCGCGGTCGACGAGGACGGCGACGGCGACAGCAGGCCGCGCAAGCGCCGCCGCAGGCGCGGCGGCAAGGACGTCGGCGAGGAACCGACCTCGTCGGTGACCGCCGAGGTGGTGTCGTCCGGGCCGGAGCAGGCGCCCGAGGCCAAGTCCGACAAGCCCGCCCGACCCCGCCGCCGTCGCCGCCGCGGCGGTGCCGAGGTGGCCGGGGAGCCGGGGGCCAACACGGGCGAGACACCGGGCGGTGCAGACTAGCGCTCGTGACGCTAGGGAACCCCACGAACCAGGTGGTCAGCGGCGAGGACGTGCTCGACGGGGACGTCCCGCCCGCACCTGTGCGGGTCGGCCCCAGGCACGGCTTCAACCGCCGTCGCGACTGGGTGCTGCTGCTGGTCGTCATCGTGGCCCTGGTCGCGGGACTGGTGTTGGTCTGGCAGACCAGCGAGGTCAACGCGACCGAGAGCCGCACCACCGACGTGAACCCCGGGTACCTCGCCCAGCCGGAGGTCTTCCCCCCGTCGCTGGGCGAGGCGTGGCGGGCCAAGAGCCCGGCCACCTGGCAGCCCGTGGTCGTCGGCATCGACCAGAACGACCAGGACATCGCGTCCACGGTCGTCACCGGTGACGGCGGCGAGGTGGCGGGCCGCGACCCGCGCACCGGCGACGTCCGCTGGACCTACCGGCGCGGCCTCGACCTGTGCACCATCGGCGTGTCGTGGAAGAAGGTCATCGCCGTCTACCGCACCGGCAGCGGCCTGCTCCCGTCGGGCGACCCCCGCGCCGAGGGCGGGTGCAGCGAGATCACCGCGCTGAAGCCGACCTCCGGCGAGCGCGACCGGCAGCGGCACAGCGACGCCGAGCTGGGCACCAAGCTGCTCGACGACGGCGTCGACTACGCGACGTTCACCGGGTCCAAGCTGCTGCTGTCGCTGCGCTCGGACCTGGTGAAGACCCTCGAGTACGGCACGGTCGCGGCGAAGGTGAACCCCGGCAAGCAGCCGCGCACCGACTGCGAGTTCCACACCGTGCTGACCACCCCCGGCAAGGTCGCGGTGGTCGAGTCCTGCCCGGACGAGACCACCGACCGCCTGACCGTCCTGCGCGCGGCCCCGGCCGAGTCGGACAAGCCGGAGGAGGTCACCAGCCTGCTGCTCGACGGGCGCGGCGCCCAGGTGGTCGCCATGAACAACACCCTGACCGCGGTCGCCCTGCCCGACCCGGGTCGTGTGGTGGTCTACAACGAACAGGGGCAGGTGCAGGGGACGTACCCGGTGGAACTGGGCTCTTCGGACCTGCGCGCGGATCCGCCCGGGCACAGCCCGCTGGTGTCGACCGCGACGGCCACGTACCACTGGTACACGGGGTCGCGCACGGTCGTGCTGTCCGCGATCGACCTGAGTCCACTCAGGACTGTCCCGGACACGCTGGGGCCGGGTGTGGTGTTCGCCGGTCGGGCGCTGCTGCCGGTGGCGAACGGTCTCGTGGTGATCGACCAGGCCAGCGGTGATCGGATCGGGACGATCCCGGTCGACCGCGAGGGGTACTCCGGGCCGGTGACGATGTCGACCGTGGGGCCCGTGGTGCTCGAGCAACGGGGTGACACGGTGGTCGCCCTGCACTGAGGCGGGCACACTCGGGGGTATGCACTCCCAGTTGACTTCGCATTCCGCCGCCGCGGTGGAGTACTCGGGGCCGTACGGTCCGATCGGGGCGCTGCTGGCGGATACGGGCGGGCCGTACGCGGTGTTGGTGCCCGGCTACACGGGGTCGAAGGAGGACTTCGCGCCGTTGCTGGACCCGCTCGCCGCGGCCGGGTTCTCGCCGTTGGCGGTGGATCTGCCCGGGCAGCAGGATTCCACCGGGCCCGCGGTGGAGGACGAGTACCTGCCTGGGCCGCTCGGGGATGTGGTTGCCGGGCTGGTGAACGGGTTGGATCGGCCGGTGGTGCTGCTGGGGCACTCGTACGGCGGGTTGGTGGTTCGGCGGGCGGTGTTGGCGGGGGCTCGGGTTCGGGGGCTCACGTTGTTGAGTTCGGGGCCCGCGGATTTGCCGCATGGGCCGCGGCGGCAGGTGTTGGACCTCGGGGAGCCGTTGCTGCGGGCGCAGGGGATCGCGGGGGCGCACCGGGCGTTGGAGGTGCTGAACGCGGGGAATCCGCGGTGGCTTTCGTTGGCGGAGCCGGTTCGGGAGTTCTTGAACTTGAGGTTCTTGCGGAATCGGCCGGAGTCGTTGCTGGGGATGAGCGCCGGGTTGCGGACCGAACCGGATCTGGTGGGAGAGTTGGGGGAGGCGTTGGGGGAGACGCCTCGGTTGGTGGTGTGCGGGGAAACGGACGACGCTTGGCCTACGTCGTTGCAGCGGTGGATGGCTGAGCGGTTGGGGTCGGAGTTCGTGACTGTGGTGGGGGCTGGGCATTCGCCTGCGGTGGAGAATCCGGAGGGGTTGCTCGCGGTGTTGTTGCCTGCGTGGAAGGCTTGGGTGGCCTGATCTGGGCTTTGTTCAACTCATCGCGGAAAGCCGGGGCTTGGTTGGGTGTGCCCGCGTGCTTGGGGAGTTGTGCACAGGCTTGATCATCTTCAGCCGGGATTGTCGGCCCTCTTGGCTAGGATGGATAGTGGGGGCCGGAGGCACAATGCCACTAACTTAGCGCGTTTTCGCTGGCCAGTATCGGTCTAAGCGATTGGCGATCGACCTCTGGAACACTCGGATCAAGTCCACTTGCGACAGTGGGTTGCGTGTTCGCTCGATGCCCCAATGCGGGCCATGGAAGTATGGTGTGCCGCAGGGCGTCGTCGCACGTGCCGCCTGCCTCTCGCACGGCACCCTCAAGATGCCGTTGACCTGCAACGATGCTCCGTAAGTTAGTGGCATTGGGCCGGAGGCATCGGTTTGATCTTCGCTGACTTGGCGGCGGTTGGGCGGCTGATCCGGGTGCTACCGGGGGCGCGCCTTGAGTTGTGCACAGGCATGATCGTCTTCGCTCGGAGCTGTCGGCCCCCTTGGCTAGAATTGGCATTGGGGGCCGGAGGCGTGCGTTGATCATCTTTGTGCTGCGGGGGTGCCGGTTGGGATCGTGGTTGGGTTGATCGGTCCGGCTGTTCGCGGAAAAGATGCGCGGCCTTGATTGAGTGAACTTGCTTTGCGCGGGGCCCCTACGGACCTGCGGCGGGGAAAAGCGGTGGGAGGGGCAAGCCCACCCCACCCGCAGGCGAGCTTGGCGGGTCCGTCCCCCCACACAAAGCAAGTCCACCCAATCAAGGCGTATGGCAGGGGCGCGTTGCGTTCTGTGGGGGCTGGGATCTTGTGGCGGTTTTGAGGATGGCTGGGTGAGAAAGAAGAGAATGGAGAAGAGGGAAGGGAAGAGAGAAGGTGGGGAAGGGAAGTTGGGCGAGCTGGGTGTGGCTAGGCGTCGGCTAGGCGGTCGAAGACCGCGTCGGTGATTTTTCGGGTGGTGGCGCAGGGGGCGGTTTCGAAGGTGCCCAGGACGGTCAGGTGGGAGCCGTGCTGGTTGGGGGCCAGGTAGCGGTCCAGGGTGATGGAGAGGCCGCAGGCGGACGGGTCTTCGCCGAGGACGGTGTAGGCGGTGTTGCCGTTGATGTCTTCGGTTTTGGTGTAGCTGGGGGTGCCTGGGGGTTCCGCGCGGAAGAAGACGGCGACGTTCGTTGTGCCTCGTGGGTAGGGGAGGCGGTAGCGGCAGACGGCGGTTGTCTGCTCGTCCGCGATCTGGGTGGCTCTGGTGCCGGTGGCCTTGCTGATCAGGGGGACGTAGCTGACGCAGTCGACGGCGTCGGGGACGACCTTCGGGGTGGCCACGGTGATACCGGGGCGTGGCTCGGGGGTGGCCGGGCCCGAAGTCTCGGAGGCCAGGGCCTCGGGTGGGGCCTCCGTCGTGGTGGTGGGGGCGGGACGCGTGGCGGCGACCTCGGCGTGGGAAGTGGCGGACGCGCAGCCCGCGACAGCCAGACAGGCCAGCGCCAGGGCCGTGGATCGGAGGAGCACCGTGACACCGTAGGGGCGTGGTCGCGGTGCCGCCGGGGTGAGCGGGGAAGATTCCACCGATCGTGCGGTAACGGTCGTCGCGTCCTCAATGGACTGACCAGGTGGGACGCTCGCGCTTCCCGTGTGGTTCCGCGCGGTGCCCGAGATGGTTCTCACAGGGTGCTGACCTCGGCTTTTGCCGCTCCTTCCGTAACGGCGGTTCGTGGTGGACCGACCATGCGGACATGAAGCTGAAGGTCGTCTTACCCCTGCTGGCAGTGGTGCTCGCCGGCTGCTCCACCGCCGTCACCGGTAGCCCGGTGGTGGGTTCCGCGGAGACCGCGACGTCGAGCTCGCGGACGTCGACGACCAAGCCGTCGACGACCACGACGAAGCCGACGACCCGGACCAGCAAGCCGAGTCCGACGACCGCCACGTCCAAGGCGGAGCCGACCGACGTCGACGGCGTCGACTACAAGGTCCTGGAATCCCTGCCCGCCCAGTACTGCGACCGGCCGTTCAAGGGTGCGCTCGGCAAGGACATGCTCGCCGTCGTCATCGAGACGCCGACCGGGCGGCTCAACTGCGAGCAGGCCGCCGCGATCCTGTTCGACTACTACGCCGAGCGGCCCAAGCCCGCCACCGTCAAGTCGCCCGTGACGATCGGGCCGATGATGTGCGACCAGGTGTTGGAGCCGATGATGCCGCAGGTCGTGTGCGTGGACGAGGACAACCTCATCTACTCGATGTGGCCGCAGCGCTGACCGTCCGGGTGGAATAATTGCGCGCGCAACCATGTTGGTGGGGGTGTCGGGTCGCCGCAGGGGTGGCCCCGGTGTGTTGAGGAGGCGGTCATGCCCGCTGTCACCGCGGACACCCTGACCCTGCCCCGCCTGCCCGCGTTGCCCGAGGACGGGACCGCGTGGCGCCGGGTGCGCGCCACCGTGCGGGCCGGGACCTTCACCGAGGGCGAGGGGTTCCAGGTCCGGCGCCCGTTCCCGAGCGTCGACCTGGCCATGGCGGACCCGTTCCTGCTGCTCGACCACATGGGCGCCGTCGAGTACGGCCCCGGCGAGGCCAAGGGCGCGCCGTGGCACCCGCACCGCGGCTTCGAGACCGTCACCTACATGATCGACGGCGCGATGGCGCACACCGACTCCATCGGCGGCGGCGGTCTGATCACCGACGGCTCAACCCAGTGGATGACCGCGGGCTCGGGGATCCTGCACAATGAGGTGCCGCCGCCGGAACTGGTCGCCAAGGGCGGGTTGTTCCACGGTGTCCAACTGTGGGTGAACCTGCCGCGGTCGCTGAAGATGACCCCGCCGCGCTACCAGGACATCGGCGCGTCCGACGCTCGCCTCCTGGCCAGCGACGACGGCGGCGCGCTGGTCCGCGTCATCGCGGGCGACCTGGCGGGCCACCGGGGTCCCGGGGCGACCTACACGCCGATCACGTACGTGCACGCCACGGTGGCCGCAGGCGCGCGGCTGGACATGCCGTGGCCGGAGGACTTCAACGCGCTGGTGTACGTGCTGTCCGGGCGTGGTGCGGTCGGACCCGAGGGGCGTCCGCTGGCGGAGGGTGAGCTCGCCGTGTTCACCGCGGGCTCCGCGCTGACGGTCCGCGCGGCGGACACCCAGCCGGGCAACTCGCCGACCTGGGAGATCCTGGTCCTGGGTGGTCTGCCGATCAACGAACCGGTCGCCCGCTACGGCCCGTTCGTGATGAACACCCGCCAGGAGATCGTCGACGCCTTCGAGGACTACCAGGCGGGCAGGCTCGGCCGGATCCCGGCCGCGCACCTCAGCGCCGCCGACCTCGATCCCCATGCCCGGTAGTTGTCCACAGCCCCGGCAGACTCCCTTGCGGCCCGCTGACCAGCATCGATAGGCTGGAAACGGGGGTGGGCCCCGGGAGTCCGGGGGGATGATCTTGGTTGGGTCCCGGCGCCGTCGGGGGCGCCGTGGAGGCGCCGCTGGGGCGTTGTGGCGCGGGTGCTTCAGGGTGGATCGCAGGTCGGGCCGGGTTGGGTTACCGGCGGTGGTCGCGTGGCGACGGGTGCCGCGGGCGCGGCAGATAGCTCCATTGTGGACAGTGTGAAATCGGGAGCCCGGGCGGAACCCCGGTCGGCGACGAGCGTCTTGTCGGTATGGGAGTAGGACTCATAACCGTGGTCGCGGGCGGGGTTTCCCTCGTGAGTGGGCTGGTTGTGTTCGCCGTGCGGCGGGTCAGACCGATGCCCGGCAGTACAACCGCTCGCCCCGGGCCTGGGCAGACGTGGCAAGGGCCGCCGTCGCGGTCAGACCGGTGAGCAGGTAGTCGGCGAGGCCCGCCAGGTCCGCGGCGGAGGGCTCCAGGGCGGGGCCGAACCACTCGTCCGCCCCGGTCCACGCCGCGGCCGCCGCGGCGAGGGCTTCCGGGGTGGCGGTGGCCAGGGCCGTCGTCAGCGCGTCGGTCACGCTGACGACCAGGCACTCGTCTTCGGCGGCGATGAGGTCGCCCTGCCGGGGGTCGGCCGTCACGGCCCCGTAGGTGGCGCCGGTCAGCAGGGCCTCGAGCTTGCCGAACAGGACGAACGGGTCAGCGTTCTTGAAGTCGACGAACTCGACGTCGAAGGCCTCGAGCGCTCCGGCCGCGGCGTCGTCGGACGGGGCGGCGAAGTAGTCACACAGCACGGTGCGCAGTCTCGCACCCCGCACCGACACGACCCTCTTCGTGCGCGGGCAATCGCGGTGTGTGAGCATGTGTGGCCGGACAACACACTCGCTTAACAGAACGGGTCCATACGGCCTCTTGTCTGAGCCCGACTGGGCTGAAAGAGTGAATGCCTCCCCCGGCAGGCCGGGCACTCGGATCCCCTGTGAGCGACCTCGACGCTCATCCGCAGGCACCGGCCGCCCCCAAGGAAGGTGTTGCCATGACGCTCGCCCAAACCACTGCCGCGTCTCCGGGCAGGATCGCCGCGGCACGCGAGATCGAATCCCTGCACAACGCCGAGCAGTGCAGCAAGGCCGTGCGCACGGTGGCCGACCACGCCGCCGACGCCGCCGACTGCCAGCGGCTGCTCGAGATGCTCGGCCTCGACGCCTCCCTCGGCAGGCGCCCCTAAGGCTTCAGAACAGCCCCCGCTCCGGCTCCGGCACCACGTCCGCCCACCGGTAGGCGCGCAGGTCCACCTTCTCCCCCTCGGTCAGCACACCTTCGGCGCGGAGGCGTTCGAGCTGCTCACGCGCCAGGTGCGGAGCCGGGGTCCCGTTCGCCCTGAGGACGCGGTGCCAAGGCAGGTCGTGGCCGTCCTCGGACAGGATCTTGCCGATGAGCCGGGGCGACGGGGCGCGCGTGAGGTCGGCGATGTCGCCGTAGGTCGCCACCCGGCCGTGCGGGATGGCCTGGATCGCCTGTCGGACCTTCTCGTGCAGTTCCTCGTCCACGCCCACCTCTTCGACTCCGCACCGCCGGGGCACCAGTGTGCCAAGCCCGGTGGCGCCGCACTGCTCGTGATCGCCTCAGTGCGGTAGACGCACGCGGGCGCCGGAATATTCCGGCGCGCCGCGATGGGCGTGCCGCCGTCGGGCCCGCCGCGGCCGCGTGGTCCAATCGGCGGATGGTCGCCGGGAAGTCCCCGATCGCGCCGCGCCTGGTCCGCAGGCCCGCGGCCGCCGGGCGCACCCTCGACTGGGCCGACCAGGCCAGACGCGTCCTCACGGGCGCCGACGGGTTCGTCCGCGTCATCGGTGGCCCCGGCTCGGGCAAGACCACCCTGTTGGCCGAACTGGCCGCCGATCGGGTGCTGCGCGGCGGCGTGGACCCCGCGCAGCTGCTGGTGCTCACCGCCAGCCGCCGCGCCGCCGTCGACCTCCGCGCGCGCATCACCGCACTGCTCACGGGGCAGGGCGTCGCGCACACCGTCCGTGAACCGCTCGTGCGCACCGTGCACTCGTACGCCTTCGCGGTGCTGCGGATCCAGGCCATGTTGCGCGACGGCCCCGGCCCGCGCCTGCTGTCCGGCCCGGAACAGGACGCGGTCATCCGCGACCTGCTGGAGGGCGACGTCGAGCTGGGTGCCCGGCACTGGCCGGAGCGGTTGCGACCGGCGCTGGGGATCCCCGGGTTCGCCGAGGAACTGCGCGACCTGCTGCTCCGCGCCGCCGAGCGCGGGCTCGGGCCGGAGGACCTCATCGACCTCGGCCGCGAGGAGGGGCGCGACGAGTGGGTCGCGGCGGGCCGGTTCGGGGAGCAGTACGAGCAGGTGACGCTGCTGCTCGGGTCGGCGGACAGCGGTATCGCGCACACCACCGCGCCCGCTTTGGACGCCGCGGAACTGGTTGCCAGCGCGCTGTTGGCGTTCGAGACCGACGACGAACTCCTCAGCGCCGAACGCGACCGCGTGCGGTACCTGCTCGTCGACGACGCGCAGCACCTCGACCCGTTGCAGTACGCGCTGCTGCGTCGATTGGGCGTGGCGGCCAAGGAATTCGTCGTCGCAGGCGACCCGGACCAGGGCATTTTCTCCTTCCGCGGCGCGGATCCCCGCCTACTGCGCGACGCCGAACCGGACAGCACCGTCCTGCTCGGCCCGGGCCACCGCATGGCACCCGCCGTGCGCAAAGCCGTGTCGCACCTGGCCGCGCGGCTGCCCGGCGGTGGAGCCCGGCGCGTGGACAAGGCGAAGGACAAGGGCGGGACCGTCACCGTGCGGCTGCACCCGTCCGCGGCGGCGGAGGCGAGCTGGGTGGCCAACCAGCTCCGGCGCGCGCACCTGATCGACGGTGTGCCGTGGGCCGACATGGCCGTGCTCGTGCGCTCCGCGACCCGGTCGATCCCGGTGCTGCACCGCGCGCTCGCGTCGGCGGGTGTGCCGGTGGCCGCGCCCGGGGATGAACTGCCATTGGCGCAACAGCCCGCGGTTCGGCCGCTGCTGACGTTGCTGCGGTGCGCGGCTATACCGTCCCTATTGGACCCACCGCTCGCGGAGAGCCTGCTGGCATCGCAGCTCGGCGGTGCGGATCCGTTGGCGCTGCGGCGTTTGCGGCGCGGTCTGCGTCGGCTCGAACTGACTTCCGGTGGTGCCAAGTCCAGCGACGAGCTGCTGGTCGAGGTGCTGGAGGACAACGACCGGCTCAGCGCGCTCGCCGACACCGAGGCGGGACCGGTGCGGCGGGTGGCCGGGCTGATCGCCGAGGTGCGCAAGGGGATCGCGGACGGGATCGGGCTGGAGCTGGTCCTGTGGAACCTCTGGCAGTCCAGCGGTCTGGAGGCGCGCTGGGTCGCGGTCGCGGGCCGGGGCGGGCCCGTCGGCGCGCAGGCGGACCGGGACCTCGACGCGATCGTCGCCCTGTTCCACATGGCCGAGCGCTACGCCGAGCGGTTCCCCGGCGCCGACGTCGTCGGGTTCGTCGACCACATCGCCGTGCAACGGATCGCGGGCGACACGCTCGCGCCATCCGCGCCGCAAGGGGACGCGGTGGCGGTGCTGACCGCGCACGCCGCCGCCGGTCGCGAGTGGACGGTTGTGGCGGTGCCCGGGGTGCAGGAGGGCGCGTGGCCGGACCTGCGGCTGCGCGGTTCGCTGCTCGGCGTGGAGCGGCTGGTCGACGTGCTTTCCGGTGTGCGGGAACAGGTCTCGGCGACGGCGCCGCTGCTGGCCGAGGAGCGCAGGCTGCTGCTGGTGGCCGCGTCGCGCGCGCGGGAGAAGCTGCTGGTGAGCGCGGTGCGGGGGGAGGAGGAGCAGCCGTCGCGATTCCTGGCCGAACTCGCGGGCGCCGAGACCACCGACATCGACAGCCCGGTGCCGATGGCCGAGCCCGAGCGGGCACTGATCCTCGCGGACCTTGTGGGTGAACTGCGGCAGGTGGTGTGCGACAACGAGGTCGACCCGGACCGCCGGGCCTTGGCCGCGCGCCAACTGGCCCGGCTCGCGGCGGCGGGCGTGCCCGGGGCGCACCCGGACGGCTGGTACGGCCTGCCGGAGCTGTCCACGGTGGCGCCACTGCGCGCGGCGGACGAACCGGTGCGCGTGTCACCGTCCACAGTGGAAATCCTGGCCAAGTGCCCGGTGCGCTGGGTGGTGGAGCGCCACGGCGGCCAGGACCCGACCCAGCTCGCGGCGATCACGGGCACCCTGGTCCACGCGCTGGCCCAGGCGGCGGCCTCGGGGGCCACGCGCGCGGAGCTGATGGCCGAACTGGACAAGGCGTGGTCGGCGGTCGACGCGGGCGCCCCCTGGTTCTCGCGCCGGGAACAGCAGCGGGTCCGCGCGATGGTCGACACCTTCCTGAGCTGGATGCACTCCACCCGCAACGAGTTGACCCAGGTGGCGGTCGAGCGTGAAGTGCGGGTGGAACTGCCGGGCCAGATCACGGTCAGCGGTCGGGTGGACCGTTTGGAAGTGGACAACGAGGGCCGCCCGGTAATCGTTGACATCAAGACGGGGAAATCGCCCGTCAGCGCGAATGACGCGCAGGAAAACCCGCAGCTGGCGGTGTACCAGCTGGCGGTGGCCTACGGGGCGTTCACCGATCTCAGCAAGGAACCCGGCGGCGCGCGCCTGCTGTACGTGGCCAAGGCGAACAAGAAGACCGGTGCCACCGAACGCAACCAGTCCCCGGTCGAGGGCGAGGGCGTCGAGCACTGGCTCAAGATCGTCCGGGACGCGGCGGCCTCCACGGTGGGTCCGGAATACACTGCCTACGAGAACCCGGATTGCCCCCGTTGCCCAGTCCGCACGGCTTGCCCGCTGCATCCCAGTGGTCGACAGGTCACCGAATAGGCGATTCCCCGTTTCCCGTCCCCGCAACGGGTATCGGTGGTCGGATTGGCGTGATTTCCCGACGGCTTCCCGCTAGCTTCGCCGTTCATGAAGACGCATCGACAGGATGCCGGGGGCGAAGGACCCGGTCGCCGAGCCGCCGCGGTCCGCGCTCCCGCCGCTGTCCCGAAGTCGGGTGATCGACAGGGGCAGAACGGGAAAACCGACCTTTCGCGAGGTAGATTGACGCTCGTGAGTTCGAGTCCGGTCCACCGCGCGGGGCGCCGTTACACGGTGCGCCAGTTCACGGCGCTGCGCCCCGACGAACGCCACCGGTACGAACTCGACGAAGGTGCCCTCTCCGTGAGCCCACCCCCCGCGCCCCTGCACATGCGGGTGCTCGGCAGGCTGTTCGCCCGGGTCGAAGCGCAGGTCCCCGCTGATCTCGCGGTGTTCCTGGAGATCGGGGTGGAGCTGCCGGGTTCCACCGTGCGCGTGCCGGATCTGTCCGTGACCGCGGCCGGGATCGATCTCGGCTCGCCGTTGGTGAACGCCGCGGACGTCCGCTTGGTCGTCGAGGTCGTCTCGCCCGGTTCCCGGCGGATCGACCGGCTCCGCAAGCCCGCGCAGTACGCGCGCGCCGGGATCCGGCACTTCTGGCTCGTCGAGCCGGAACCGCCGGTCACCGTGACCGCTTACACGCTGGTCGCGGGTGGGTACAAGGAGTCGCTGCACGTCGTGGGCGGCACCCTCGAGGTCGCCGACCCGTGCCCGCTGCGCCTCGACCTGGACTGCCTCGCGCCTTGAGTCTACCGCTGCCCGGGTTGGCGCTGGTCAGCCCCAGGGAACTCGCCGAGGAACTCGGGTTGCCCGCGCCGACGCGGGAGCAGGCCGAGGTCATCGCGGCGCCGCCGGAGCCCGCGCTGGTGGTGGCGGGGGCCGGTGCCGGGAAGACCGAGACCATGGCCGGGCGCGTGGTCTGGTTGGTGGCCAACGGGTTGGTCACGCCGGACCGGGTGCTGGGGCTCACGTTCACCCGCAAGGCCGCCCGTCAGCTGGCCGACCGGGTGCGCGCCCGGCTGCGCAGGCTCGCCGGGTCGCGGCTGCTCGACCGGCTCGACCCCACCGGCGAGCGCAAGGCCGCCGTGTTCGCCGGGGAACCGACGATCCTCACCTACCACGCCTACGCGGGCAGGCTCGTCGCCGAGCACGGCCTCCGGCTCCCCGTGGAGCCCGGCGCGCGGCTGCTCACCGAGACCGCCTCCTGGCAGACCGCGCACCGCGTGGTCGCCACCTGGGGCCAGGACCTCGACACCGACTACGTCCCCGCCACCGTCACCCAGTACGTCCTCGCGCTCGCCGGTGAACTGGCCGAGCACCTCGTCGACCCGGAAGACCTGACCCGGCACGCCCTGGCCGTCGCCGCCGCCATCGAGGACGCGCCCCGGGCCAAGGGGCAGCGCGCGGACCTCAGCCAGGACCTGCGGAAGGTCGTCGTCACCCAGCGCTTCCGCCTGGCCCTGCTGCCGCTGGTCGCCGCCTACGCCGACCGCAAGCGCCGGGACGGCGCGCTGGACTTCGGCGACCAGATGTCGCTCGCCGCGCGCCTGGCCGCCGGGCACCCCGAGGTCGTGCGCGGGGAACGCGACCGGTTCGGCGCCGTGCTGCTCGACGAGTACCAGGACACCGGCCACTCGCAGCGCGTGCTGCTGCGCTCCCTGTTCGGCAGCTCCCTGGAGTACCCCGACGCCGACCCCATGCCGGTCACCGCCGTCGGCGACCCCGCCCAGGCCATCTACGGCTGGCGCGGCGCCAGCGCGGCCAACCTGCCCCGGTTCACCACCGACTTCCCGCAGAAGCACCGCGGCCGCAAGGCCCCCGCCGCCCGCTACGGCCTGCTCACCAGCTTCCGCAACCCGCCCGAGGTGCTCGACCTCGCCAACGCCGTCTCCGCCCCCCTGCGCTCCAAGGGACTCGAGGTCGACGAGCTGCGCGCCCGCGAAGGCGCGCCTGCGGGCGACATCCGGATCGCGCTTTTGTCCGATGTAGACACCGAGGTGCGGTGGATCGCCGACCAGGTCGCGAAACGCTGGTACGCCGGCGTCGAGGAACACGGGAAGCCGCCGACCACGGCGGTCCTGGTCCGGCGCCGCGCCGACATGACCGACCTCGCCGTCGCCCTGCGCGAACGCGGACTGCCCGTCGAGGTCGTCGGCCTCGGTGGCCTGCTCGACGAACCCGAGGTGCGCGACCTGGTCAGCGCACTGCGGGTGCTGATCGACCCGCTCGCGGGCACCGCCGCCGCCCGGCTGCTCACCGGGTCCCGTTGGCGCGTCGGCGCCGCCGACCTGGCCGCGCTCTGGCGGCGCGCGGGAGCTCTGGCCGGTGCGTACGCGACCGAACCCGGTGCCCTGGTCCCCGGGGAGGGTGCCGAGCAGGCCGGGCTGGTCGACGCGATCGACGACCCCGGTCCGCGCGAGACCTACTCCGAACCCGGCTACCAGCGGGTCCGTGCCCTCGGGCACGAGCTGACCATGCTGCGCCGCAGGCTCGACCAGCCGCTGCCGGAACTGGTCGCCGACGTCGAGCGGACCATGCTGCTCGACATCGAGGCCACCGCGCGCCGGGGCGGCGCGGGCCGCGCCCACCTCGACGCCTTCGCCGACGTGGTCGCCGACTACGCGCAGGCCAGCCCGTCGGCCAGCCTCGCGGCCCTGCTCGACTACCTGGCCACCGCCGAGAGCGCCGAGGACGGGCTGGAACCCGGCGAGGTCGAGGTCGCCGAGGACCGGGTGCAGATCGTCACCGTGCACTCGGCGAAGGGGTTGGAGTGGGAGGTCGTGGCCGTCCCACACCTGGTCCAGGACGTGTTCCCCAGTGGCAGGCGCGGCGGCAGCTGGCTGCGCACGGTCACCGAGCTGCCCGCCGACCTGCGCGGTGACGCCGCGGACCTGCCGAGGTTGAACCTGGCGGGCGCGGCGAACCGCAAGGAGGTCGAGGAGGCGCTGAAGATCCACAACGAGGAGTTCGCCGACCGCGGCCTGCTGGAGGAGCGGCGGCTGTTCTACGTCGCGCTGACCCGTTCCGAGCGGTCGCTGCTGGTCTCCGGCCACTGGTGGGCCCGCACGGGCGGCAAACCCCGCGGCCCGTCGGACTTCCTCACCGAACTCGCCGACTACCCGGACCTCGTCGACACGTGGGTCGAGGAACCCGAGGAGGACGCGGAGAACCCGTTGGCCGCGGTGGTGAAGTCCGCGCAGTTCCCCGCTGACCCGTTGCGCGGCAGGCGGTCCGATGTGGCCACCGGTGCCGCCATGGTCCGCGCCGAGCTGGCCGCGCTGCGCGCCGGGCACGAGTTCGACGACGACCCGGACGACGCCGACGGCTGGGTCCGCGACACCGACGTGCTGCTCGCCGAACGCGCCGCCGCCGGGCACCGCGAGGAGATCACGCTGCCCGACCACCTCACCGTCAGCCAGCTCGTGGAGCTGGCCGCCGACCCGGAGCGGTTGGCCCGCAAGCTGCGCAGGCCGCTGCCGTACCCGCCGAACCCGGTGGCCCGGCGCGGCACCGCCTTCCACGCCTGGCTGGAGCGCCGCTTCGGCTCCCGCGCCCTGCTCGACCTCGACGAGCTGCCCGGCGCGGCCGACGACGAGGCCGCCCCCGACACGGATCTCGAGGTGCTGCGCGTGGCCTTCCTGCGCAGCGACTGGGCGGGCCGCACCCCGCACGAGGTCGAGGTCCCGTTCTCCACCGAGATCGACGGCGTCGGCGTGCGGGGCCGGATGGACGCGGTGTTCCTCGACCCGGACGGCGGCTGGACCGTCGTCGACTGGAAGACCGGGCGGGTGCCGGAGGCGGACGTCCTGCCCGCGCTCAGCGTCCAGCTGGCCGCGTACCGGCTCGCGTGGGCGAGCCTGTCCGGTGTGCCGCTGGACCAGGTGCGGGCCGCGTTCCACTACGTCCGCCACAACACGACGCTGCGCCCGGTCGACCTGCTCGACGCCGACGGCCTGCGCGCCCTGCTGCGCTCGGTCCCTCACGCCACGTAACGGCCTGCCGGTCCGGGCGATCTAGAGTGGCGTGCGGCCGGAGCAGGGGAGGGCACCAGTGGCGAACGGCGACATCTCGGGGTACCGCAACGACGAACCGTCCCCGAACGACTTGCTCGACCGCGAGAAGATCGCCCGCGCGCTGGCCAACACGGTCCAGGTCTGCGAGACCCCGCTGGTGGTGGGCATCTACGGTTCCTGGGGCACCGGCAAGACCACGCTGATGGAACTGGTCCGCAAGAAGCTGGAGGGCGACAAGGTCCCCACCATCTGGTTCGACCCGTGGCGCCACCAGTTCGACGACAACCCGGTCGTGGCGCTGCTGCACACCATGGTGGACAAGGTCGTCGACCGCAAGCGCGGCAAGGAGCTGCTCACAGCCATCGCGAGCGCGCTCACCGACTCGGTCATCACGGCGGCACCGCTGTTCCACGAACTCAGCGACTTCCACGCCTACAAGGCCGAGTACGAGGAAAGCCTCTTCGAGGTCCGCGAGCGCCGGGTCCAGCTGCGCGAGAGCTTCGCCAAGCTGATGCGCGCGGCCACCAACGACGGCGAGGTGCGGCTGGTCTTCTTCATCGACGACCTGGACCGCTGCCTGCCGAAATCGATCCTCAAGACGCTGGAAGCGCTGAAGCTGTTCCTCAACATGCCCGGCTGCGTCTACGTGCTCGGCGTGGACCGGGAGGCGCTGGAGAACAGCATCAACACCACCTACAGCGACCGCAACATCGCCGAGCAGTACCTGGACAAGATCGTGCAGGTGCCGTTCACCCTGCCGCCGGTGTCCACCGGGTCCACGATCGAGTTCGTCCGCTCCCTGCTGCCCGATGGCCTGCACGACATCGCCGAGGACATCGTCGCGGGCCTGGGCACCAACCCCCGCCGCATCAAGCGGTTCGTCAACTCCCTGGTGCTCAACCACGAACTGGCCAAGCAGACCTTCGCCGACCAGGCCTACAACGCCAAGCTGCTGGCGGCGCTGCTGGTCGTGCAGTACCAGCGCCCGAAGCTCTACCGGCGGCTCGCCGAGGACCGGCTGGTGCTGCTGGAGGGCGCGGAACTCGACAAGGTCGACGCCGGGACCGCCAACGACCCGATGGTGCGCAGGCTCGTCACGGAGGTGGAGCGCGACCCCAGCGCACTGGACGGGTACGTCTTCCTGTCGACGGTCGCGGGCGTCCGGCCGGTCGAGTTCGACGTGGTGGTCACCAAGGTCGGCGAGTACCGGATCAACGTCATCAAGGTGATCCGGGAGCACAGCGACATCGGGCTGAAGGAGGCCAGGGACCTGGTCGACAGCCAACCCCCGATCCTGGTGGCGAGCGGCCTGAGCCGGGCGGCGGCGGAGGAATTGGTGGAGCAGATCCGGGCCGTCGACGGCCAGGCCGAGATCCGCTGACCGGTCACCTGGTGTGAAGCCGCTGGTCGTGTGGCTGACGGCGAGCCGTGGGGCGCGCGGGCGGGGTGGCGGATAACCTTCCGCACGTGAGCCGGACCGTGTCGGGGGAGAGTTGTGGTGATCAGGCCTAAACGGGCGACCGACGACCTGACGGCGCGGGCCGAGCACGACCTGGTCGGGATCATCCGGATGCCGGAGAGCAGCGTCTCCCCGGTCACCTCGATCCTGCGGCGGATCGTGTGGGCGGTGCTCGCGCTGTTCGCGGCCGTGCTGCTGGTCTACCTCGACCGCGACGGGTACCGCGACGTCAACGAGGACGGCATCTCGTTCCTCGACGCGATCTACTACGCCACGGTGTCGCTCTCGACCACCGGCTACGGCGACATCACCCCGGCCAGCGACTCCGCGCGGCTGATCAACATCCTGGTGATCACGCCGCTGCGCATCCTCTTCCTCATCGTGCTGGTCGGCACCACCCTGGCGGTGCTGACCGAGCGCTCCCGGCAGGCATTCAAGATCCAAAGGTGGAGGTCGAAGGTGCGGGACCACGTGGTCGTCGTCGGCTACGGCACCAAGGGGCGGTCCGCGGTCAGCGCGGTGCTCTCCGACGGCGTGGAGCCGAGCCGGATCGTCGTCGTCGACACCGACCAGGCCATGCTCGACGCGGCCTCGCTGCTCGGCCTGGTCACGGTGCACGGCTCCGGCACCCGCTCGGACGTGCTGCGGGTCGCGGGCGTGCCCCGGGCCAAGTCGATCGTGGTCGCGGCCAGCCGCGACGACTCGGCGGTGCTGATCACCCTCACCGCCCGCGAGATGGCGCCGAACGCGCAGATCGTGGCGGCCGTGCGGGAGACCGAGAACGTGCACCTGCTGCGCCAGTCCGGCGCCAACCAGGTCGTGGTGTCGAGCGAGACCGCGGGCAGGCTGCTCGGCATGGCCACGCACACCCCGACCGTCGTCGACATGGTCGAGGACCTGATCACGCCCGACGAGGGCCTGGCCATCGCCGAACGCGAGGTCGAGCAGACCGAGGTCGGTGGCTCGCCCCGGCACCTGCCCGACATCGTGCTGGGCCTGGTCCGCGCCGGGAAGCTCTACCGGGTCGACTCCTCGGAGGCCGACGCGATCGAGTCCGGTGACCGCCTCCTCTACATCCGCAAGGTCACCCCGGCCGAAGACTGACCCCTTGCGCGGTCTGCGACCATCCGGGGATGCGCTCCCCGACGACCCGACTGCTGGTGGCCGCGGCCGCCAGCGTGGTGGTCGCCTTGGCGTTCGCGCTGCTCGGGTTGCTGGGCCACTGGTCGGCGGGCGGCAGCCCCGGCACGGTGGTGGAAGCCGAGGTGGTGACGGGCGCGGCGTGCACCGGGGGCGGCCCGGAACGAGTCCGCCTGCCGACCGGCGGAGTGTCCGAACTGGACGCCTGCGGGCACCAGGCCGGTGAGCGCGTCCGGGTGGCCGTCGGTGACGTGGTGCGCCTGGGCGACGCGACGGCCGGGGCAACCGTGGACCTGCGACCGGTGGGCGTGGTCCTGCTGATCTTCGCAGGCGTCGGCGGCGGCTGGCTCGCGGGCTTCTGCTTCCCACCCGTCCGGCGAAGACCCACCTGACCGCAGCCGGACTCGCCGCCGACCCGCTCGGTTTGGCGAACCCGCCGTGGGCGACGACGAACGAGCGGGCGGCCAGGAAGATGGCGGCTTCACGCCAGACCGACCACGACGAGGCGCCGAGGGGCGTGGCCTGAGCAGTGGGCGTTCCGTGGGTGGGCGGTGCCTGCGCGCGGCCCACCCACGGCACACCCGCTACTCGGGGAAGGTCACGCCGCCGAGGTGCTTGAGGGGGGCGAGTATTTCGACGTCGCCGACGACCACGCCGGTGAACCGGTTCGGGGCGAAGAACTCCTGGGCGGCTGCCGCAACCTGCTCCGGCGTGACGGCTTTGAGGCGGTCCGGGTGGCCGACCAGCCAGTCCAGGCCCAGGCCCAGCACGGCCAGGGAGGCCAGCTGGGAGGCGATGCCGCCCTGGGATGAGGTGCTGGTCAGCAGCGAGCCGATGGCGTACTGCCGCACCGTGTCCACTTCGGACTCGGTGAGCCCGCCGATGGCCAGCTTGCCCAGCTCGTACCTGATCTCCAGCAGGGCCGCGGCGGTGACGTCGCTGGCCGTGTCGGTGTCGATCAGCAGGGTGGCGCCGTCCGGGGTGAACTCGGGGTAGGACCGGGCGTGGTAGGTGTAGCCCTTGTCCTCCCGGATGTTCTCCACCAGCCGCGAGGAGAAGAAACCGCCGAAGGCCAGGTTGGCCAGTTGCAGGGCCGGGTAGCGGGGGTCGGTCCGGGTGATGGACTGGGCCGTCAGCCGGATCTGCGACTGGACCGCGCCCGGCCGGGAGACCACCAGCAGGTCGCCCGGGGTCAGGTGCGGCAGCGCGGGCAGCACCGCGGCGGACCGGTCCGACTCCCAGCCCGCGAGCGCCGCGGCCGCCTGCTCGACGGCCCGGGCGGGCTCGACGTCGCCGACCACGACCAGCACCGACCCCCGGGGCAGCACGGCCTTCGCGTGCAGGGCGCGCACGTCCGCGGCCGTCACCCCGGCCACGTCCGCTGCCTCCGGGATCTCCCGGGTGATCGGGTGGTCGCCGTAGCGGTGGCGCTGCAGCGCCAGGCGGGCGATCACGTTGGGCTTCGAGCGGGCCACCGTGATCCGCTCGATCAGTCTGGCCTTCTCGCCCGCGACCTCGTCGTCGGCGTGGACCGCGCCGGTCAGCGCGTCCGCCAGCACCGCCAGCACCGTGCCGAAGCCGGTGGCCAGCGCGTTGCCGCCGATGGAGAGCAGCTCCGGGTCGACCGCGGCCGACAGCTCACCGCCCACCAGGGCCAACTCGGTGTCGACGCCCACCCGGTCGCGCTTGGCGGTGCCGGTGAGGATGGTGGCGGCCAGCACCTCGGCCGTGGCCGCGTGCGCGGCCTCCGCGCCCGCGAAGGGGACGCGCAGCCGCAGCTCGACCATCGGGACGGTGGGCTGGTGCACGGCGATCACGCGCAGGCCGTTGGGCAGCACCGTGTCCACAGAGGACAGGTTGGTGGCCGCGCGCTGCTCGCCGAGCGCGGGGAGGGGGCGGGGACCGGTTTCGGTGCGCCCGATCTCCTCGGCGGTGCGGCTCACTGGTCTCCTCCTGCGGACTTCTCGGTTGTCGACTCGTAGCTCACCGCGCACCGCCGGACGGGGTGACGGTGAGGATGGCCCGGCTGTCCGGGCGCAGCGTCTTGGCCGCGGCGGACACCGCGTCGGGGGTGACGGCCTTGATCTTCTCCGGCAGCTCGTAGACCAGCGACGGGTTGCCGTAGAGCAGTTCGAACGCGCCCAGCGCCAGGGTTCGGCTGACGATCCGGTCGTGCTCCTTGTGCAGGCTCGCCGCCCAGCGCGCGGTGACCTTCGCCAGCTCGGCGGGGTCGGGTGGGGTGGCGGCCAGCTTCTCCAGCTCGGAGTCGACCGCGGCGAGGACCGTGTCCAGGTCGACCTCCGGCGAGTACATCGCGGAGATGGTGAACGTGTCCGGGTCGCGCGCCTCGAACGGGCCGAACATGCCGCAGCCCGCGCTGACCTCGCTGACCAGCTGCTCGCCGTAGACCAGGCGCTGCTGCAGGCGGGAGCCGTCGCCGTCGGTGAGCACGCCCGCGAGCACCAGGAACGCCAGGTACGCGTCCAACTCGTCGACCGGGTCCGGGATGCGGTAGCCGATGGCGACCGCGGGCAGCGGGGCCAGCGGGTCCGGGTGGTCGGCGCGCACCTCGGCGGCGGGCGGCGGCTCGGCGAACGACGGCCGTTGCGGGCGCGGGCGGGCGGGCACGTCACCGAAGTGCTTCTCGATGAGCGCCTTGGCGCCGTCGATCGTGAAGTCGCCCGCGACGGTGAGCACCGCGTTGGCCGGGGCGTAGTAGGTGTCGAAGAACGCCGCGCAGTCGGCGACCGTCGCCTGCTCCAGGTCCTCGAAGCCGCCGTAGCCGTTGTGCGCGTTGGGGAAGGTGTCGAACAGGACCGGCGGCAGCAGGATCCAGGGGAACCCGCCGTACGGGCGGTTGAGCACGTTGAGCCGGATCTCCTCCTTCACCACGTCGATCTGGTTGCGCAGGTTCTCCTCGGTGAGCTTCGGCGCGCGCATCCGGTCGGCTTCCAGGAACAGCGCCCGTTCCAGCGCGGCGCTGGGCAGGACTTCGAAGTAATCCGTGTAGTCCGGGTGGGTGGAGCCGTTGAACGTGCCGCCGGAGGACTGGACGTGGCGGAAGTGCGCCAGCTTCTCGAGGCTCTCGCTGCCCTGGAACATCAGGTGCTCGAACAGGTGCGCGAACCCGGTCCGACCCTCGGGCTCGGAGCGGAAGCCCACGTCGTAGTGCACGCTGACGCCGACGACCGGCGACGTGTCGTCCGGTGCCAGGACGACCCGCAGGCCGTTGGCGAGGGTGTACCTGTGCGGCTGGGAGACGGTCACACCCCGGAGCCTACGGGAGACGCGCCACAGGCGGACACCAAGCGGTGCCCGCCTGTGGATAACTCGGTGTGCCGGTTTTGCCGACCCCGGACCGATACCCCGGACCGGTTAGCCCTGTCCGGCCGCCCGCCTGCGCCGCACGACGATCAGCAGCGCGGTGCCGCCGCCGAGCGCGGCCAGGCCGAGGAGCACCATGCCGCCGACGGCGACACCGGTGACCGGGAGCCCGCCGTCCGGGGACGTGCCGCCGTCGCCCGGGGGCACCGGCGCGGCCGAGGTGGTGACGGCCGGGGTCGATTCCTGCGGCTGCGACGGCTCCGTCGGCTTGGGGGTCGTAGTGGTGTCCGGGGTGGACACCGTGGTGGTCGGCTGCGGGGTGTCCTTTGCACAGTCCACGGTGAACTTCTCCGTGGTGTCGAGGCCGCCGCCGGTCAGGTGCGCGGTGTAGACGCCGTCCTCGAAGAGTCCGACGTGGCGCGTCCACCGGTAGACGCCGTCACCGTCGAAGCGGACGGTGGCGTCGAAGCGCGGGGTGCCCTCGATGCTGAACTTGCGCTCGGACGGGTAGGGGCCGACGGCGTAGAAGCGCACGGTCACCACGGAAGCGTCGTCCACGCACCGGGTGGCGACCTGGAGGCCGTCGCGGTCGACCTTCACGTCGGCGCAGTGGTCCACCGACACGCCGGTAACGGCTTCCGTGCCGTCGGACCCCTTGACGACAACCGGGTAGTCGCCCGCCGGGATCCCGCCGAGGTTGACGTTGCCGTGCGAGGCGCCGGGCACGGACACCTTCTTGGTCAACGAGTTCGCGGTGACGGAGTACTCGACGGCCGCGCGGTTCGGGTTGTCGAGCTCGACCCACAGCTGCGCCGGGCTCGTCACGTCCGGCTTGCTGTCGCAGAGCGCGTAGGTGCCGACGCCGGGGGCCTTGTCCGAGGCGCACTTGACGGTGAACTTGCGGACCAGCGGCGTCTCGAAGCCGTCGCCGCGCAGGGTGGCCACGTACTCGCCGTCGTCGTAGAGGTTGTCGGTGATGCTCAGGAAGACCCCGGCCGCGACCTCGACGTTGTAGGCGTACGGGTTGTTGATCTGCAGCGTGTAGTTGCGCACGTCGCCGGTCGCCGGGTTGGCGATCTCGAAGGTGGCCACGCCCCAGCCGCCGCGGCAGGCCACGCTGACGTTCAACTCGCCCTTGGCGGGGTCGAGGTCCTTGCACGGCTTCACCGTCACGGGGAGACCGTCGGACTTCTCGTCCGCGCCCTCGATCTCCACGGTGTACGAGCCGACCGGGACGGGGGTGAACAGCACGCGGTTGACCCCGTGCTCGTCGTCGTAGGTCGACTTCTGCGCCGGTAAGGCGGACCCGGTCAGCCTGACGGTGTAGGGCTCGTCGCGGTCGTCGAGGATCACCTCGACGCCGCTCTTGCCGCCGTCGCACACGCTGACCGCCGTGGCGAGCGTCGGCTGGCCGACCTCGACCGGGTACTCCGGGTCTGCCTGGGCGAGCGCGGGGACGGCCAGCGCCACGAGGGCGACGCTCGCGGCGGCGCCAGCCGCCAGTCTGTGCACGATGGACACCGTGTGACCTCCCGAGACACCCGATCGAGGGTAGACAGAGTGGGCGAAAGGTACACCGAGTGTTTTAGGGCGCGCCAGCGACCCCCTTGTGGGGGTTTACGCAGATCAAGTCGCGTTGTTGTAGCTACTCTCAGTGTTTGCCGAGGATGTCGTCGAGGGTCGCCAGGAAGGTCTGGAACTGGGCGGTGAACCGCTGCAGGTCGGCGGTGGGGTCCTGGGTGGCGTACCAGTAGAGACCGGGTGTGCCATCGGCCGATGGGTCTAGAGCGCCGAAACGGGTCAACCACGCCTCGGTCTCCCCCAACGCGACCGCGTAGGGCAGGGACCGGGAGAAGACCATTTCGCGGTCGGAGGAGGGGACGTCGTCCGCGCGTGCCTTCTGCAGGAAGGCCAAGACACCGCGCACCTGCTGCACGAGCACGCTGCCGCGTTTGGTCCGTGCGGGCACGAAACGGGAACCGAGCAAGAGGCCGAGACCGGCGATACCGACCGCGATACCGAGAAGTGCGGAACCGTCGTTGAGCGCCAAGAGGACGGTGCCCGCGATACCGACGACGAGGAGCGCGATGCCCGCGATTCCCAGACGTCCGATGCCTTGGGGGTGACGGCTGAACCAGTTGCGGGAGACCGCGTCCGCGTAGAGCGCACTACGCGCCTTGGACAGGTCCGGTGGGGTGGAGCGGAGCGAGGACAGGGTGACGGAGCCGGCGCCGTTGGGTAAGAGGGCGTCGTAGACCGCGAGTTCGTACGCGGTCAGGGAGTCGTCGGCCGGGTTGCGTCGGACGATCTGCCAGTCGCTACCCGCCTCGGTGATCCACAGGTAGTTGCGCACCGCGAGGTCGACCACGGTGGCGCTGAGGTCCCGCGCGTCCACCCGCTCGTCGACAACCGTTCCGGCCTGTCCGGGGAGCACACCGTCGGGGGAGGCGAAGGAGACCTGACCGGCGTTGGTGGCTAAGAGGTCCACGGACGGCACCTCGGCCACCAATGCCTTCGCGTCACGCCCACGGGCCGTCCACAACGCGGCGAACCCGCCGAGCAACAGCAGAGCCACCAAGCCGAGACCGCCACCGCCGAGCGGTGTCAACGCGAAGGCGTCGTTCTCCGAACGCTCGAACCTGGCGTTGACCGGCACCATCCCGGAATCGAGATTGGCGGAGAGGTCGATCCGGCCGCCGACCGCCAGGTTCCCCTGCCGGACGCGGAGGATGCCGCCGGAGTCGGTGACCGCGGACTGGCAGGGCTGCTCGGTGCCCGCGGGGCCCGCCAGGCAGACGAAGTCGCGGCCGGGCTTCGGGGTCAGCAGGGAGGCGCGCACCAGCACCAGCACGCTGTCCCAGCCGCTGGCCACCGGCCAGCGGAACTGGAGGCGGTCGCCGAGGTCGGCGATGGCGCCGTCCACGGTGTACCGCACGGTCGACGCGCCCTCGCCGAGGTCGATGGTGAAGGTGTCCGGGGTGATCGCGGTTGTCCCGTTGCCCTGCACGGTCGCGTCGCGCACGGTGAACACCCGGTCGCCGATGCGCAGCGGCGCGGTCCGCTTCATCCGCTGCCGGGCCTGCACGATGACCTGCTCCTGCACCGTGAGGCTGCCGTCGCGCTCCACCTTGAGCTGCACGTTGACGCTGCGCGGCAGCACCGGGGTGGGCACCACGCCGGACGGCCGCGGGTTCGTCGAACCCGGCGCCGGTATCGGCTTGAACGTCGGCGGCACACCGGTCCCGGTCTGCGTGGGGACCGGGAAATCGATGGTCGGCGGGTTCGGCGGCAGCGACGGGAACGACGGCTGCGCCGCGCCGAACGTGATGCCCGCCACCAGCGCCGCGGCGGTGACCCCCCAATTCGTCAACACGGCAGCGAACGATAGTCGAGCGCGCCTATGCTCACCGCCGGTCCGGCCAAATCGGTTGAGGGGAATCCGGGGGAACGATGAACCAGCCGCCGATGGGTCCGTGGTACGGACACGGTCCGTATCCACCGCCGATGCCGGTGGCACCCCCGCCGATGGCCCAGCCGCTGCCGCCCGCGCCCGGTCCGTACGGTCCACAAGGGATGTACTTCGGGTCCGCGCAGCACCCCCGGCAGTACGGGCAGTACGGGCCGCCGCCGGGCTACGCGCCGGTGTGGGCGCCGCCGATGCGGCCGAAGTCCAATACGGGGATGATCGTCGCGATCACGTTGTCGGTGATTCTCTTGGCGGCCACGGGCGTTGTGAGCCTGAATGTGCTCTTACACAAGCCCAAGCGTTCCCATGACGTCGGCTATAGCGCTCCCAGCACCTCGTACACCCCGCCGAGCACCACCACTACGACGACCACAACGGTTGTCGTCACCACGACTACCGCGCCGCGTGCGAGCACGTCCACCACCACTACGGGGACGCGTCAGGCCACTACTACGACGGCTCCGCGGACCACTGCGACGGCGTCGAGGCCGCAGCCGGTGTACGCCACTGTGAACAACCCGTTGTTCATGGGCAACAACAGCACCACAACGGTCACCTGCAACCTGCCCGCGTGGCGCAACGACCCGTCCAGCGCGCACGCCTTCTTCGCGGCGGCCATCCCGTGTTTCGACAAGGCGTGGGCGCCGGTCATGCAACGCGCCAACCTGCCGTACATCTCGCCCAAGTTGGAATCGCCGACGGGCAAGCAGTGGAGCAGCCCGTGCGGTAGCGAGAGCGACGGCGTCGTGGCGGCGTTCTACTGCTCGCAGAACAACACGCTGTACATGCCGTACGAGGGGTTGCAGGCCGACGAGGGCTACGGGGTCGGCAACTACCTGGCGCTGTTCGCCCACGAGTTCGGCCACCACATCCAAGCCATGTCGGGGGTCACCGAAGCCTACTGGAACGCCCGCTACGAGGCGGGGGACCAGACCGCGGCAGGCCTGGAACTGTCCCGCCGCAGCGAACTCCAGGCTTCCTGCTTCGGCGGGATGTGGCTCGCCGCGGGCGCGCGCGGCGGCGGCTCGATCAACAAGGGCCTCGTCGACGTGGCGATCCAGGACGGCTACCACCGCGGCGACTGGCAGGAAGGCGTCCCCCGGGACCACGGCAGCCCGGACCACAACGGCGGGTGGCAGGAGCAGGGCTACACCAAGAACCTGACCTACCAGTGCAACACGTGGAACATCGGTCCGGAGGCGGTTTCCTGAGGCGGCACGCCTCCGGCCCCCGGTATCCATTCTACCGGCCGGGACCGACAGTCCCGGCCGAAGACGATCAAGCCTGTGGACAACTCGGGGCTCGGTGTGGACACCGGCCCGGGCCAGCGGGCGCGGGTCTTGCTGTGGGCACAGGCTCGCTGTGGACCTTGGCTCGCTGGGAATGCGGGTAGCGCATGGGGGCGAGGGCGCGGCATGTGTCTGCGGGCAAGACATGCTGATCCGGCATGGTCGTGAGCGGGTGCGCGGGCTCGGCCGGGGCGTGGACGCGGGTGGCGGTAAGCGGAGGGGAAAGACACAGGCTGTCCCGGGTCGGTTGGTAGAGGATGGGGGCATGACCCAGCCACTGCCGTTCCAGCTGTCCGGTTTGCCGACTCTGTCCAGGTCCGCCGTGGACCGGGACGAGGCTGCCCGCAAGGACGAGGGGCGGCTGGACCAGTTGTGGAAGGTCGGCCAGGTGCTGTTGGTCGACAAGAAGGGCCGGGTCCCGCTGCTCCCCGGCGACACCGCGCTCGCGCTGCGGCCCGCCACGGCCGTCAGCGACTCCCGCCCCCCGGACGCCCGACTCCTCGGGCAGCTCGGGGACGCCGCGTACTGGTCGCTCCACACCGACGCCGACCTGCGCCCGGTGGATCCCCCGCCCGGTAGCTGGGGGTTGTGGATCGGTGCCGAGGACGCCGACGGGGTGCGGTGGCAGGACCTGCGCACGATCGGGGCCCAGCTCAACGATGTGGACGCCGGCCTTTTCACCACCGCCGTCGGACTGGCCAACTGGCACGCCCGCGCGGGCTTCTGCGCCAAGTGCGGGTCTGCCGTGGAGGTCGTGGCCGCCGGGTGGGCGTCGCGCTGCACCGGGTGCGGGCGGGAGGAGTACCCGCGCACCGACCCCGCCGTCATCTGCCTGGTGCACGACGGCGTCGGGGTCAACGGCGAGCAGGTGCTCCTGGCCCGTGGCGCGAACTGGCCCGAGGGGCGGTTCTCCGTCCTGGCCGGGTTCGTCGAGACCGGTGAGTCCCTTGAGGCCTGCGTGCGGCGGGAGATCCTCGAAGAGGTCGGGCTGCGCGTGCGGGACATCCGCTACCTCGGCAGCCAGCCGTGGCCGTTCCCCCGGTCGATCATGCTCGGCTTCACCGCCCGCGCCGACCGCGCGCTGCCGTTCGCCTTGGCGGAGGGGGAGATCGAGGAGGCCCGCTGGGTGTCCCGGGAACAGGTGCGCGCCACCCTCGACGCCGGTGGTGTGCTGGACGACCTGGTGCTGTCCGGGCAGACCTCGATCGCCCGCCAGATGATCGAGAGCTGGGCTAGCTGTACTGACCACTGAGGTTGGGTACGGGGCGACAGGTGATCGGATGATCTTGGTGTGCGGGAGGGCTTGCCGCTGCGGCGGGCGGCGCAACGTCAGGTCGGCGGACGCGACAGCCAACGCACCCCCACCGCCAAGCGCAACGCCTACCGCAACCCGCAGATCGGCTATGGCTTCCCGCACAACGCGGTGGACGACCACTCCCGACTCGCCTACACCGAGATCCTCTCCGAGGAGACCAAGGACTCCGCGATCGCGTTCCGGCGACGAGCGCAAGCGTTCTTCCAGATCAGGTCAGTACAGCTAGAGCAGCAGGCTGAGCGGGTAGATCAGCGCGATGGCGACGACCGAGATGATCGTCTCCATGATCGACCAGGTCTTCACCGTCTGCCCGACCGACAGGCCGAAGGACTCCTTGACCAGCCAGAAGCCCGCGTCGTTCACGTGCGAGAAGAACAGCGAACCCGCGCCGACGGCCAGGGCCAGCAGCGCGGCCTGGGTCGGTGCCATGTCCGCGGCCAAGGGGGCGATGATGCCCGCCGCCGAGATGGTGGCGACCGTGGCCGAGCCGGTGGCCAGGCGGATCGCGACGGCGATCAGCCAGCCCAGCAGCAGCGGGGAGAAGTCGGCGTCCTTGGCCAGACCGGTGATCACGTCACCGATGCCCGCGTCGACCAGCGTCTGCTTGAACCCGCCGCCCGCGCCGACGATGAGCAGCACGCCCGCGATCGGCGGCAGGGAGTCCGAAACCGACTTCGACAGGCCGTCGCGGCCCAGGCCGCGGCCGAGGGCGACCATGCCGACCAGGACCGCCAGCAGCAGCGCGACCAGCGGGGTGCCGAGGAAGTCGAGCACGTGCCGGACCGGGTTGTCCTCGGGGAGCAGGATCTCCGCCAGCGCCTTGCCGAGCATCAGCACGACCGGCAGCAGCACGGTGGTCAGGGTCGCCGCGAAGCTGGGACGCCGTTCCGCGCGCGCTTCCTGCTCCGGCTCCTCCGGCAGCGAGACCGGCGCCCACCGCGCGGCGTAGCGGGCGAACAGGGGACCCGCGATGATCACCGTCGGGATGGCGACCAGCACACCCAGCCCGAGCGTCAGGCCCAGGTTGGCGTGCAGCGCGTCGACCGCGACCAGGGGGCCGGGGTGCGGCGGCACCAGGCCGTGCAGCACCGAGAGGCCCGCCAGCGCCGGGATGGCCAGCAGCATCACCGGCTGACCGCTGCGCCGGGCCACCAGCAGGACGACCGGGATCAGCATGACCAAGCCGATCTCGAAGAACATCGGTAGGCCGATCAGCGCCGCCACCAGCGCCATCGCCCACGGCAGCCGCCGCCCGGACGCGCGGCCGAGGATGGTGTCGACGATCTGGTCGGCGCCACCGGAGTCGGCGAGCAACTTGCCCAGGATCGAGCCGAGCGCGATGAGCACGCCGACACCCGCGACCGTCGAGCCGACGCCCTTGGTGAAGCTCTCGACGAGCTTGGCCACCGGCATCCCGGCCACCAGCCCGAGCAGCCCGGAACCCAGCACCAGCGCCAGGAACGGGTGCAGCCTCAGCTTGGTGATGAGCACGACGATCAGCGCGATGCCGAGCACGGCCGCGCCGATCAGCCGGGCGTCGTGCCCGGTCCAGGCCGCTGCGGTGATCACGGGTTGCCTCCGGTGGGGACGGCCCGCAGCGCGGCCTCGACGAGGTCGGCCGGGGTGGCGGTGGCGTCGAGCCGGACACCGGGCTCGGCGGGGTCCAGCGGCTCGAGGACGGCCAGCTGGGAGTCCAAAAGGGACGCGGGCATGAAGTGGCCGCTGCGGTTGGCCATGCGGTCGGCCAGCAGGGCCCGGGGCGCGTCGAGTTCGACGAAGAAGACGTGGGGCGACGACTCGCGCAGCAGGTCGCGGTAGGCGCGCTTGAGCGCGGAGCAGGTCACCACGCCGCCGCCGGTCGCGGCCCGGTCCCGGATCCAGTCGCCGATGGCGCGCAGCCACGGCCAGCGGTCCTCGTCGGTGAGCGGTGTGCCGGACCGCATCTTGGCGATGTTGGCCGCGCTGTGGAACTCGTCGGCCTCGGCGAGCGGGACACCGAGGGCCCCGGCGACGCCCGCGGCCAGGGTGGTCTTCCCCGAGCCCGACACACCCATCACGACGACCACTGTGTCCATCGACCCAGTGAAGCTCAAAAGTAGTACTTATTCAAGAGTCTGAGACGCACTGGTCATATGAGTGACACACTGAGGTGGTGACCTCAGGACTCCCGGGCCAAGTGCTCGACACCCTCGGCCCGGCGATCGTGACCGGCGAGTACCCCGTCGGCACGGTGCTACGCACGGAGGAGTTGGAAACCCGCTTCCGCGTCTCCCGCACGGTCGTGCGCGAGGCGCTGCGCGTGCTGGAGGCGATGCACCTGGTCGTCGGCCGCCGCCGGGTGGGGATCGTGGTGCTGCCGGAGGCGGCGTGGAACCTCTACGACCCGCGCGTCATCCGCTGGCGGCTGGCGGGGGTGGACCGGGAACGGCAATTCCGGTCGCTGACCGAGCTGCGCGCGGCCGTCGAGCCCGCGGCCGCGGCGCTGGCGGCGGTGCGGGTGTCGGCGGAACAGGCGGGACGGCTGACGTCGCTGGCCGTTCGGCTGCGGTCGTCGACGGATGACCTGGACGCGTTCCTGGACTTCGACATCGAGTTCCACCGGCTGCTGCTGGTGGCGTCGGGGAACGAGATGTTCGCGCACCTGGGGGAGGTGGTGGGGGAGGTGTTGACCGGCCGGACCCGGCAGGGGCGGATGCCGATGTCCCCCAAGCCCGAGGCGGTGCGGCTGCATGTGGAGGTGGCGGAGGCGGTGGTGGCGGGGGACGCGGGGCGAGCGGAGGCGGCTATGCGGGGGATTGTGTGCGAGGTGTTGGCCGGGTTCGCGTGAGGGTGGGCCCGCTGTTGCGTGATGGCGCGGGTCGTGGGTGCTCTGCCTGTCGTCGACCTTGAGACGCTGAAATCAAGGGCTGGCTGGGAAGTGCGGCTGGCGCGGCAGTTCCTTGCTGAGGGTCCTGGAGATCACCGGCCGCTTGGTAGAACGACCTACCTGGCAGGGATCCGCCTGCTTGGCGGAGTGGCCGCGCCACGGCCGCTCTGCGACTCGTTGGCGCTTCCCGCTGAGGCGAATTGTGTTTGAGCTGTCCACATGAATCGCGTTTGTCCACAGTGGCCGGGTCGGGGCTTCCGGGGCTCTGATCTGCGGCGATAGGCTCAAGGCGGGGCCTGCCCCCGGGTGGGTGGGGCTTTGTGTTGGGGGGAGGGGAGTGAAAAGGAGGGCGGGTGGCGGCACGGGTGCGCCCGGCTGGCCGATGCCGGGTCGCACGGGCGCGTCCGGTGGCACGACCCCACCTGGCGGCCGGGATGTTCGGCATGGACGCGTCGGGCACCGGCGGCGCGGGCTTTGGGTTGAGGTGGAGGGGAAGCGCGGGGGGAGGGGTGGGTTAGGTCAGGTCGGTGAGGAGGGTGGGGATGGTGAACTCCTCCGGGATGGACCAGCCGGCGCGCATGGCCTCGGGGAGGGTCGGGTCCCAGGGGGTGTTCGGGGGTGCCGCGTCCAGGGGTGGGAGGTCCCAGGTGTTGGTGCGGGCCGTGGTTAGGGCGTCGCGGTAGTCGTTGGCTGTTAGGCGCCAGGGGGTGGCGCCGAGGCTGTGGGCCTGGGTGGCGATGAGGAGGCCGTGGGGGTCGAAGTCGGTGTGGATTCGGGGGGTCCTCAGGGCCGCGAGGATGTGGCGGGCCACCGGGTTCAGGTGACCCGAGACGCAGAGCAGGGGGTGGGTCACGCCTGCGGCGATGGCGGCGTCGAGGGTGGTGGGGCTGGCGCAGATCGAGACGCCCGGAAGTGGGGGGACGCGGTCTCGGATGGTGAGGTGGGTGGGGAGGCCCTGGGACGTGCGAGCCTCGCAGCCGGGGAAGTTCCAGCTGAGGACGGTCGTCGACACGGCGTCGGGGAGGACTCCGCAGCGTTCCCACAGGCGACGTTCGTCGGCCGGTGTTCGGGGGAGTGGGGTGTTGTGGGCCAGGGCCGCGCCGCGCAGGACCAGGGCGGTCAGGCGGTTGCCTCGGGTCAGGGCCGGGTTGAGGTCGGTTCGGACCTGCCAGGTGGCGGGTGGAGTGGTGGCGAGGTTGAGCCGGGCCAGGACGGCGGCGGCCTGGGTGGCCATGGTCGACAGGTGCTCGGCGGGGATCTTGGCGTAGCGGCGGGCTTGGTCGGCCCATTGAGGGGCCCAAGGGACGTCTAGGCCCGCGGAGACCAGGGCCCTTAAGAGGATGTCGTCGGCCTGGTGCGGGGCGACGGGGGCGAGAGTTGCCGCGGCGTCGCCGAAGAGGGTGGATAGGACTGTGTTCAGGGTGGTGCCGAAGGTGTGCAGGCGGGCGTCCAGGTCGGTGACGGCGATGGTGCGGCCGACGCCTGCGGTGACTTCGACGTCGAGCAGGGTGGAGACGGCTGCGGCGGCCGAAGGGGTGGGGGCCTTGTAACCCAGCTTGACCTGACCGCGCGCGACGGCGGTGCGGGCCTGGCGCCAGAGGACCTCGTACTCCGGGCGCCCGAACTCGACCAGGGGATCCGTCACGGGTCGTCCCGTTCCAGGTCCGCGCCGTCCCAGGTGGTGTGGGTGCAGGCGACGCCGTGGCCGGATTTGGGGCGCAGGACGTCGTAGATGTGCATGCGGGGGATGCGGTCCGAGACGCCCCAGCCGCTGGGCCAGGTGATGATCCAGTCCATGTCCAGGTCGACCAGGAGTTCCAGCATGCGGGCGATGGTCGGGTCGTCGAGTCGCTCGAATGCCTCGTCCAGGAGGACCAGGCGGAGCGGGGACATGGACGCGGCCAAGCCCGCGGAGATGGCGCCGTAGAAGGCGGCGGCCGCGGCGAAGAGGGTGACGTACGAGATGAGGCGGGTCTCGCCGGACGACAGCTGGCGCAGCCTGCGGGAGCGGGGCTTGCCGTCGGGGCCCGTGTCGCGGACCCGGACGGTGAAGGCGAACCAGCCGCGGTAGTCCAGGGCGCGGGCCAGGATCTCGGTGTAGCCACCGCTGGCACTGTCGCGTTCGGACTCGATCCGCTCGGTGAACACCTGCTGCAACCGGGTGTCCTGCTCCTCGGTCCGCTGCGCGAACGGGATCCGCAGCAGCCGCAGGGCCTCCAGCGTCGACTCGTCCAGCCAGGCGGCGGGTTGCCACTCCAGCCGCACGTGCACGCCCTGGCTGGACCGGGCGGTGTCCAGCACGTCGTTCATCCGCCTGGTCAGGTCCTCGGCGACGGCGATCTGCGCCGACAGCCGCTCCGCCAGCTCGCGCACCAGGTGCAGCGCGAAGATCCCCTGGTACTGCTCCGTGAGGAACCCGCGCCGCTCGGACAGCCGCTCCGCCACCCGGCGCGCGGCGACCGCCACCGGGGCCGGGCCCTCCTCGGCCGACACGACGACGGTCAGGATTCCCGCGTGCCGCTCCGGCAGCACGTTGTGCGTACCGGCCAGGGCCGCCTGCAACGCCTGGAGCTTGGTGAGGACGTTCTCCTCGCTCGGCAGCCGCTTGCTCTCCGCGACCGCCGCCTCCAGCAGCGCCCACGCGTCGGCGTCGTCGCCCGGGCGGTCCTCGCTGATCGCGGCGGACCACACGCCCGGCGCGGCCAACGCGTCCGCAAACGATTGCGCCGCAGCGGAAGCCGCCGTGCGCCTGCCGTCGATCTCCGCCGACCTCGTGTCGAGCAGGGTCTGCGTCTTCACGACCTGGTTGGACAGCTCGCCCGCCGCGCGCCGGGACTCCGGCAGCGCCTGCCGGGCCTCGCGGCGCTGCCGCTCCAGGTCGGTGAGCTGGTGCGCGACCTGCTCGGCCGCCCCGCCGACCGCCGAGGTCAGCTCGGCCAGCGCCGTGGCCTCGCGGTGGAAGGCCAGGCACTTCTCGTCGGCGACGCGCTCGGCGGTGTCGCGGTCGTCGACGGCGGCGTTGTGGTCGTGCAGCGCCTCGACGAGGTCGCGGATCGTGCCGACGGCCCGCTTCGCCAACGCGTCGCGCAGCGCCTCCGCGGACCCGCGCGCCTGACCCGCCGCGCGCTGGGCGTGCCGCAGCGCCTCGGTGTCCGCCGACAGCCCGGCCGCCGCCGCGTCCTGGGCCAGTTCGGTCTCCATCGCGCGGGTGCGGCCGTCGGCGGTGACGTGCTCGGTGCGCCACCGCTCGGCCTTGCCGGTGAGGTCGTCGGTCTGGCGCACGGCCTGCTCGGCGGTCACGCGGGCGGCGATCAGCTCGCGGTCGTCGGGGAACGCGTCGAGGTGGCGGTCCCAGACCTCCACCGTCGCGGACCGGTCGCGCAGCCGGGTCTCGGCCTCGGCCAGCTCGGTGTGCAAGACCTCCAGCCCGGCCGCCAGCTCCTCGATCGCCCGGTTCCTGGCCGCCGCGCGGGCCCCCGCGCCGACGAACTCCGCGTCCGGCTTGGCCGCCGAACCCCGCATCACACCCGCCCGCCAACGCCCCGTCGGCCACACGGCCAGCCCCGGGTACTCCGCGTCGTAGGACACCGCCGCCAGCAGCGCGGCCACGACACCGGCCGGCACCGGGTCGCCCGGCTCGACCGCGGGCACCAGCGCGGCGGTCAACGGGCTCGGCGCCGGACCGTCCACAGTGGCCAGGACACCGGCGAGCCCCGGCTCGCCGAGACCGCCGTCGGGCAGCACCCACGCGGTCAGCAGGCCGCTGTCCTGCAACGCGGCCTCCAGCCCCGCGCGGGTTTCCGCGTCGAGGTCGGGGGCGAAGTCGACCAGGCGGTAGAACGGGACGCCGTCGCCCCGGTCGGGCAGGCCGGGCGGGGCCGCGTCGACGCCCTTGCGCAGCTCGATCAGCCGGGCCTCGGCGTCCTTGGTGCGCCGCACCAGCTCGTCCACGGCCTGCCGCGCCGACACCACCTGCTGGCGCAGGCCGGTCAGGTGCGGGGCCGCCCACTGCCGGGCCGCGTCCCGGGCCTCGCGGGTCGAGTCCGGGCGGGCCAGGACCGCGTCCACGGCCGGGGGCCGCGGCGGTCGGGCGTGCTCGTGGTCGGCGAACGGACCGTTCGACGCCCACGCCGTAGCGCGCTCGCACCACACCTCGGCGGCCACGCCGAAGCGCTGCCGGGCCTCGTTGCGGTGACCGGCGGCCTCGGTCGCGGCCAGCTGCGCGTCGCGCGCCTTGGCCTGGAGCTTGTCCAGCTCCTGCCGGTCGGCGTCGAGGGACAGCGCCCGGTCGTGCAGGGACATGGCCAGCGCGGCCCGGCGGGCCACCACGCCCGCCAGGTCACCGGCCCGGCCCGCGGCGTCCGACAGCGCGGACGCCAGCTCGTCCGGGGCGACCGGCGGGGGCGTGCGGCGCTGGATGGTCAGCGGTTCCGCCTCCGGGTCCGGCTTGGCGCGGACCCGGTCGGTCACCGCGCCCGCCTCCGGCCTCGGCGCCTCCGGGACCCGCGGGCACAGCGCCGGGTCCAGCCCGGCGGCGGTCACGGCGTCCGAAGTGGACAGGGCGAGTTCGGTCGCGTCCTCGAGGTCGCCACCCAGGCGGCGCAGCACGGTCAGCACCGTCTCCACCGCGCGGTCGGCGTGGTTGCGCTGCACACCGGCGTTGTCCAGCGCGGTGCTCGCCGCCTCGCGGGACTGCTCGACCAGCTTCTCCCGGTCGCGCAGGTCGCGCAGGCCCTGGTAGGCGGGCAGCGACTTGAGCGAGTCGATGCCGGTCTCCAGCTCGGCGTCGCGCTCCTCCAGCGCCCGCACCCGCTCCTCGGCCTCGGCGTGCCGGTCGGCGTCGGCGACCAGCTTGGTCTCCAGCTTGCGGATCTCGGCGTGCGCGTTGTCCAGCGCGCGGCCCGCCGCCTGGGCCTTGCCGCCCGCCGCGTGCAGCGCGCCGAGCGCGTAGCCGGAGTAGCCGGACAGGAACGCGGTCATCGCGGTGTCGGCGGAGCTGAGCCTGCCGATGTTCTCCCGGATCGACTCCAGGTCCTCGAACGAGGTGGCCAGCTGTTCCACCACGCCCGCGTCCAGCGGCGGCAGGGCGTCGGTGAGGATCTGCTCCAACTGTCCATCTTGGACCTTGAGGCCGATGTCCGGGTTGCGCAGGGTGCGCTGCAGGTGCAGCAGGTCGCCGTAGCGGCCACCGGGGACGCCGTAGACCGTCTCGGCGACCTTGGCGCGGAACGCGGCCTCGTCGTAGACCCGGTCCGCGCCGAGCACCTCGCGCAGCGCGGCGGGGCCGAGCGGGACGCGGTCGGCGGAGGCGAGCTGGAAGTGCGTGCCGACCCGGGTGGGGGTGACGAACCGCCACGAGTCGCTGATCTGCTGGGAGGTGGCCGACGCCTTCACGCCGATGCCGCAGGTCAGGTACTCGTCGGCGCCGGTGGCGGTGTGCCGGTGCAGCTCGATCCAGGCGTAGCCGATGCGGTTCGGGCCGCCGTCGTAGTCGTCGAGCATGAGACGGCGGATGGACACCGTGCCCGCGCCCTTGGAGCCCAGGTAGCGCAGGTCGCCGTCGAGGCACAGCGGCAGCAGCAGCTCCAGCGTGCGGGACTTGCCGGAGCCGTTGGTGCCCTGGAAGATCGCGCGCCCGCCGGAGAAGTCGAAGACCTGCTCGCGGTACTGCCAGATGTTGACGATGCCACCGCGGTGCAGCCGCCAGCGCCCGGGGCGCGGGGTGTCGTCGTGCTCGGGGGGCACCGGGGCCGGGTCGGTCTCGGGCGTCTCGGGTGTCGGAGCGGTCGTCACCGCACGGCCTCCTCGTCGAACAGCGACCACCCCGGTTCCGGCGGCGTCTCGGGCACGGCCGCCGGTCTGCCGGGCGAGTCGTCCGGCTGCGGCAGCCAGCGGTGCGCGGCGGGGCTGATCAACCAGCCGTCGCCGTCTGGCACCGCGAGCATGAGGCGGGAAAGCAGGTCGACCACGGCGTCGGCGAGGGTGTCCAGGCCGTCGGTGGCCTGCCGCGACCACGCGGCCGGGTAGTCCTCCACCAGGATCCGGCACACGTACAACAACCGTTCCCTGGTCACCGGGATGCGGCCGTCGGGACGTCGTGGGGGCTCTTCGTCGTTGTCGTCCAAGAGGTCGGACTGGTCCAAGAGCTCCGGCAGCGCCAAGAGGGTGATTCGAGCGACTGTGCCGGTGGAGGGGAAGACGACGTCGGTGAGGTATTCCTCGGGGTCGGTCACCGCGACGCCCTCGGCGCGGATCTCGGTGACCAGGCCGAAGCAGCGCTCCAGCACGACCGACTCGCGCCGCTGGTTGCGCAGCAGCCACTCGGCCTCGGCGGCGGGCAGGTCCGCGTGCAGCGTCACGGGGTTCTCCACCAGCCTGCGCCGCACCGCGTGCTCGACGCCCAACCGGCCGGGCGCGCACGCCAGCTCCACCAGCTCGTCGGCGGACTCCGCCTCGGCCAGCGGACCGGCCAGCAGCTGGCCCAGCAGGTCGGTGTGGATGGTGATGAGCGCTTCCGACGGGGCCTCGGAGACCAGGCCCGCGACCGTGCCGTCGGTCTCGGTGATCACGCCGAGACCGATGAGGTGCCGCAGCGCGGCGGTCAGCGCGCGCCGGTCGCCCACGTCGTCGACCACGGAGATCCCGGCCTCGGACGCGGCACCGCGCACATCGGCGACCAGACGGGACAACAGCACCTGCCGTCCGACACCGGTCAGCGCTGCCATTGTCAGGCAGACGTACGCATAGGCGCGTGGGGACAGGCTGGCCTCACCGCGCGTGGTGTCGTCACCCGGGCCGCTCTTATATAGACGTGCGAACCGGCGCTCTACGACAAGCCGGTAGCCCAACAGCGTCGCGAACATCTCTTGCAGCGATACGCGATACCGGTACACCAACGGCAAGAGGTCGCCGTCTTGCCCACCCGGCCGCAAGAGGGGGTGGCGCAGCAAGACCTTCGCGCACCGCGCGACATTGGCCGCGTCGATGTCGGACAGGTCCGCCAGGACATCGGGGCGCGTTTTAACGGGCATCGCTTACCTTTTTACCGCTCTTGCCCGTCTCGACCCGGGTGATCCCGACGAGGGTGTCGCGCAACGTCAGCGTGCCCGCCTTGCTGCGGATGCGGGTCGTGCGGCCGACCTGCGGGGTCAGCGTCAGCGCGAGCCCGCGCACCTGGTCGGTCGCCGCGCCCGGGTCCGCCGCGCCCTCGCGCTGCGCCATCGCCAGCGTGAGCAGCTCGCACAGCGCGCCGAGGGCCTCACCGGACAGCGTCGCCTCGTCCAGGTTCGCCGCCGCCGCGGCCAGCTCGTCCGCCGCCGCGGCGCGCCGCTCGTCGGCCTCCCGGGCCTGGGCCAGCAGGCCCTGCTCGGTGATCGGGTCGTCCATGATCCGCGAGGTCCGGCCGCGCGCGCCGCGGTCGCCCCGGCCGCGCACGCTGACCGTGACGTCGATGGCCGGGCCGTCCGCCCACGGGGTGTGCTCGTCGTCGCCGTCGTGCTCCGGCGCGGGCAGCAGGTTGCGCGCCGAGTGCAGGCCGAACGCGGCGGCGTAGACCGCGTGCGCGCGCTCCGGCGAGGCCGCGTCGAACCAGCCCGCGAGCCGGACCAGCTCGGCCCGCCTGCTCGGCAGCAGGCCGCCGCCGGTGGTGGCCCGGCGCACCGTGGCCAGCAGCGCGCCGATGGCCCGGGTGGTGGCCTCCCGCAGCGCGGTGACCTGGCTCGGGTTTCCCGGCCGGTCGACGAACCAGTCGGTGAACTCCTGCCAGTCCGCCGACCCCCGGCCGCGGGTCCGCTCCACCGCCGCGCCCAGCTGCTCGGCCGGGCGCAGCAGCCGCAGCAGCTCCGAGCGCGAGCGGGCCAGCGTGGTCAGCGACGAGGCGATGGCGGGGGTGTGCCGCAGCACGTCCTCCACCACGACCTGGATGTACTCGACGAGCAGGTTGCGGAAGCCCGCGATCTCCTCGGGCGCCAAGTGGTGGCGGGTGAGGACCTGGCCGAGGTAGGCGTAGAAGTCGCGGACGGTCGCGGCCAGCTCGGCGTGCTGGAGGAACAGCGTGGTGACCCGCTCGGCCAGCTGCTCGCGGGCCCGGCGCGCGGGCAGCGAGCCCGGGTCGCGCTGGCTGCGCGCGGCGGCCACGGCCAGCGCCTCGCCCAGCTCGGTGAGCCCGCGCTCGATCGCGGGCAGCAGCTCCCGGGACACCTCGCGGGCGCCCTCGGGGACCCGCAGCAGCTCGTCGACGTCGCGCTGCACGCGCACCGCGAGCTTGCTGACCTGGTAGCGCATGGAGCCCTGCTGGAACTCCGCGATGCTGGCGGCGATGGTCTCCCGGCGGCCGTGCACCAGGTTGCCCCACTCGACCAGCTGCCGCAGCCGCGGGATGACCACGTCGATGTGCGACTCGCCGATGTCGACCCGGCCGTCGCGCTCGGCGGCGGCCAGCGCCGAGGACACCTCACCGGCGGACAGGTCGGCCAGCAGGGTCGAGGTGAACAGCCGCATGATCGCCAGGTAGGTGTGGTGGTGCTCACGGGGCTGCAGGTAGGCGTAGAGCTGCAACCGCGCGGCGGCGGGGGCGTCCGCCTGGTCATCCTCCACGGCGGGCCACGATAGCCCGGGTGGCCGACAGCCGCGCACCCCGGCCGCCGCCCCGCGCTACGGTTCCCCCGCCAGGGGGAACTTGATCAGGGCCAGCGCGAGGAGGAGCGGTGTCGGTGGCACGGGCGCTCGGACTGCTGCTGGGCGCCGCCGCGGACGCGCGCTGGGGCGACCCCCGGCGGTGGCACCCGGTGGCCGGGTTCGGTCGGGTCGCGCAGCGGCTGGAGCGGCTGGTCCACCGCGACGCCAAGGCTCCCGGGGTGGTCTACACGGCCGTGCTCGCCGGTGGCGCCGTCGGGCTCGGTGTGCTGGTGGAACGCGCCCGCAACCCGCTGGTCCGGGTGGCCGGGACCGCGGTGGCGACCTGGGTCGTGCTCGGCGGTCGGTCGCTGGCCGCCGAGGGCGCGGTCATCGGCGACCACCTGGCCCGCCTCGACCTCGACGCCGCCCGCGACCGGCTGCCCCACCTGTGCGGCCGCGACCCGAGCAGGCTCGACGTCGACGGGCTGGCCAAGGCCGTCGTCGAGTCCGTGGCCGAGAACACCTCGGACGCCGTCGTCGCGCCGCTGCTGTGGGGCGCGGTCGCGGGGGTGCCCGGGTTGCTCGGCTACCGGGCCGTCAACACCATGGACGCGATGGTCGGGCACCGCTCGCCCCGGTACCGCGACTTCGGCTGGGCCTCCGCCCGCCTCGACGACGTGGCGAACTACGTGCCCGCGCGCGTCGCGGCGGCGCTGACCGTGCTGCTGGCCAGGACCGTCGGCGGCGACCAGCCGGGCGCGTGGATCGCCTGGCAGCGCGACGCCGCCGCGCACCCCAGCCCGAACGCGGGCCGCGTCGAGGCCGCTTTCGCGGGGGCGCTGAAGATCAGCCTGGGGGGCCGCACCGAGTACCCCTACGGCGTGCAGGACCGGCCGGTGCTCGGCGACGGCGGCGCGCCGGACGCGATCGACGTCACCAAGGCCGTGCAGCTGTCCCGGCACATCGGCACCGCGACGGCCGGGCTGGCCGCGCTCATCGCCCTGCGGTGCCGCCGCTGACCCGGTCCCGCTCCTCGTCCTCGGCCAGGATCTCCGCGACGGACCGGCGCCGGGGGCGGGCGGTGTCCAGCGCGCCGCCCGGGCGGATCTCGCGCCAGGTGAAGTAGCCGAGGCCGAGCAGGGCCATCGAGCCGAACGCGATCCACTGCAACGCGTACGACAGGAACGGTCCCGCCTCCAGCTGCGGCAGCGGTAGCACCCCCAGGACACCGGGGGTGCTCTCCTCCAGCTGCACGTAGCCCGGTCGGATGTCGAGGCCCGCCGCGCGGCCGACCACGGCCGGGTCGATCGCGTAGACCTGCCTGCGACCGTCTTCGTCGAACGCGTCGCGGGGGGTTGTCTCGTTCACGCGGATCCGGCCCAGCAGGTCCACGCGGCCGGTCGGGGCGGCGGCGAACTGGGGCACGCGGACCCCCTCGACCGGGCGCAGGTAGCCGCGATCGACCAGTACGACCGAACCGTCTACGAGCCGGAACGGGGTCAGCACCTCGAACGCGGCGTTGCCCTGGACCGTCCGCAGCCGGGCCAGCGCCTCGGCCTCGGGCAGGTACTCGCCGGTCAGCGTGACGCGGCGCCACTCGTCGGCGGGCGCCGACCCGATGGGGGCGGGCGGGGCGTCGAAGGACGCGCGGACCGCGGCGTTCGTCGCCGACCGCTCGGTGTTCCGCTCGAACTGCCATGGCGCGAGCAGCGTGAAGCACGTCACGGCGAACGCCACCGTGACGAAGGCCAGCAGCAGCCAACTCGGACGCAGCAGCAACCTCAACCGCACCCCACCACGGTAGGCCGGCCTCACGCGCGCAGCGCCGCCCGGGCCGTGTCCGCGACCTGCCGGGCGTACGTACCGCCGAACACGACGGTGTGCACGAGCAGCGGGAACAGCTGGTGCAGCGGCACGCGGGCCCGCCAACCGTCGGCCAGCGGGCGGTGCTCGTGGTACGCCGCCAGGACCCGGCTCAGCTCCGGGCAGCCGAAGAGCGACAGCATCGCGAGGTCGGTCTCGCGGTGGCCGCCGTGCGCGGCCGGGTCGATCAGCCAGGCCCGCTCCACCGTCCACAGCACGTTGCCGTGCCACAGGTCGCCGTGCAGCCGGGCGGGCGGCTCCGGCGGGCCCGCCAGGTCGTCGACGCGGGCGCAGACCTGTTCGACGGCGTGCACACCGTCGGCGTCGAGCAGGCAGCGGTCGGCGGCGCCGCGCAGGTAGGGCTCGATCCGGTCGGTGACGTACCAGGCCGCCCAGCTCGTGTCCGCCGGGACGCAGGTCAGCGGGGCCAGCCCGATCCACGCCCGCTCCGGGCCGGTCGACGCGCCGAACGCGGGCGCCCCCGCCGAGTGCAGGTCGGCCAGGCCGCGACCGAAGGCGGCGACGGCGTCGGGGGTCCACGGGGACTGCTCGACCTGCTCCATCACCAGCCAGCGGTCGTCCGCGCCGCGCACCTGCGGCACCGCGACCGCCCCCGGTTCGGCCAGCCAGTCCATGCCCGCCGCAGTGGCGGTGACAGCGGCCGTGCGGGCGTCGTACTTGGCCACGAACAGGTCGCCGTCGTCGGTGTCGACCTCGAAGACGTTGTCGGTCAGGGGGTACGCCGCGACGGCCCGGGCGCCGGTGAGCTCGGTCACGGCGACGACGGCTTCGCGGGGGTCCACGGCTCAGTTCTCCTTGACCCAGTCCAGCAGCTCCGGGCAGGCGGCCTCGACCATCGCCAGCACCTCGTCGAACCCCTCGGGGCCGCCGTAGTACGGGTCCGGGACGTCGAGGTCGGTGGCGGCGGGGTCGAAGGACCGGAACAGCACCACGCGGTCCGGGTCGACGCCCTGGGCGCGCAGCGCGCGGGCGTGCCCGGCGTCCATCGCCACCAGCAGGTCGGCGGACAGGTGGTCGTCGTCGAGCTGGGCGGCGACGTGCTCGTCCGGGTAGCCGTTGCGGGCCAGGACACCCGCCGTGCGCGGGTCGGCGGGCTCGCCGACGTGCCAGCCGCCCGTCCCCGCGCTGGTCACCCGGACCCGGTCGGCCAACCCCGCGCGGCGCAGGTGCTCGGCGAACACCAGCGCGGCCATGGGGGAGCGGCAGATGTTGCCGGTACAGACGAAGCAGATGTGCACGCGGCCAGGGTAGGAGTACCGGGGCGGACCGCCGGACGCACTAGCATCTGGCGGCGATGACCAGCGACAACCCGCCCCTCCCCGCCGACCGCGACCTGCTGCGCCACCACGGCGACCGCGACGCCGGACCCGGCCTGCTCGACTTCGCGGTCAACGTGCGCGGCGGCAGGCCACCGCGCTGGCTGCGCGACCGGCTCGCGGGCGCCCTCGACCGTCTCGGCACCTACCCGTCGCCCGCCGACGACCTGCGCGCCCGCGCGGCCGCCGCCGCCCGACACGGCCGCCACCCGGACGAGGTCCTGGTCCTCAACGGCTCCGCCGAGGGCTTCGCGCTGCTGCCCGCGTTGACGCCGCGCCTGGCCGCGGTCGTGCACCCGTCCTTCACCGAACCCGAGGTCGCGCTGCGCACCGGGGGCGTGCCCGTGCACCGGGTACTCCTCGACGCCGAGGACGGCTACGCCCTGCACCCCGACCGGGTCCCGGAGGCAGCCGACCTCGTGGTGGTCGGAAACCCGACCAACCCCACCTCGACCCTGCACCCGGCCGAGTTGATCCGCGCGCTGCGGCGGCCGGGTCGGGTCGTGCTGGTCGACGAGGCGTTCATGGACGCCGTGCCCGGCGAGCCGGAGAGCCTGGCGGGGGAGTCCGGGGTGCTGGTGTTCCGCAGCCTGACCAAGACCTGGGCGTTGCCCGGCCTGCGCGCGGGCTACGCGCTGGGCGACCCGGACGTGCTCGCCCGACTGGCCCGCAACCGTCCACAGTGGCCGGTGGGGACGCTGTCGCTGGAGGCGGTCGTGGCCTGCTGCGAGGCCCCCGCGCTCGCCGAGGCCGAACTCGCGGCGATCGATGCGCGTGACCACCGCGAGGTGCTGGTCGCGGAGTTGGGCCACCTGGTGCAGGGAGATCCGCGGGCGCCGTTCCTGCTGCTGCGAGTCCCCGGCGGGGAACGGTTGCGGCACGCGCTGCGCGCGCGAGGAATCGCCGTGCGCCGGGGCGATACCTTCCCCGGGCTCGGGCCGGACCACCTGCGGGTCGCCGTCCGCTCCCCGGGCGAGTGCGCGCCGCTGCTGGCCGCGCTGGCCGAACTGGTCCCGGACGAACTGGAGGTCCACCCGTGACGACCGTCGCCGACGCGGTTGCCGCACTGGAGGCCGCGTACCCGCCCGCGCTCGCCGAGAGCTGGGACGCCGTCGGTCTGGTCTGCGGCGACCCCGCCGAGACCATCGAGCGGGCGCTGGTCTGCGTCGACCCGGTCGAGTCCACTGTGGACGAGGCGATCGAGACCGGCGCGGGGTTGCTGGTCGCGCACCACCCGTTGCTGCTGCGCGGCGTGCACGGTGTCGGCGCCGACACGACCAAGGGGCGGCTGGTGCACCGGCTGATCCGCGCCGGAATCGCGTTGTACTGCGCGCACACCAACGCCGACTCCGCCGACCCCGGCGTCTCGGACGCCCTGGCCGCCGCGATCGGCCTGCGGGTGACCGGGCCGCTGAACCCGAACCCGGACGGGCGCACGGGCATCGGCCGCGTCGGGGTGCTGCCCGAGCCGGAGCCGTTCGCGGTCTTCGTCGAGCGCGTGGCCCGCGCCCTGCCCGCCACCGAGGGCGGGGTCCGCGCGGCGGGCGACCCGAACCGGGAGATCCGGACGGTCGCGGTGTCCGGCGGCGCGGGCGACTCGTACCTGTCGGTGGTGACCGCGGCGGGCGTCGACGCGTACGTCACCGCCGACCTGCGCCACCACCCGGCGGGCGAGCACCTCGCCGACCCGTCCGCGCCCGCGCTCGTCGACGTTTCGCACTGGGCCAGCGAGTGGCCGTGGTGCGGCCAGGCGGCGGAGATCCTGCGCTCCGCCCTCGGCGGTACCGTCACAGTCGACGTCTCTTCCCGCCGCACCGATCCCTGGACCGCCCAGGCCCCAGGCGCGCCGACCCGAACCGGGAGGTTCACCGGGTGAAAGCCGATCCCGCCGTCCAGCGCCGACTCCTCGACCTCGCCGAGGTCGACGCCGAACTGGCCCGTGTGCGGCACCGCCGCACCTCCATGCCGGAACTGGCCGAACTGGCCGCGGCGGAGCAGGCGGTCCGCGCCCGCCGGGACGCCGTGGTCGCCATCCGCACCCAGCTCGACGACCTGGACCGCGAAGCCGCCCGCCAGGAGAAGGAGATCGACGCCGTCCGGGCCCGCGAGGACCGCGACCGCAAACTCCTCTCCGGCGGCACCATCGGCGCCAAGCAGCTCACCGACCTGGAGCACGAACTCGCCAGCCTGGAACGGCGGCAGAGCGTGCTGGAGGACGACCTGCTGGAGCTGATGGAGCGCCGCGAGGCCGTGGAACTCGACACCAAGCACGCGGACCTCGAACTCGGCAAGGCCGAGCAGGTCCTGGCCGACGTCACCCACCGCCGCGACGAGAACCTCGCCGACCTCGACACCAACGAGGCCCGGCGCACGGCCGAGCGCGCGAAGGTCCTCCCGGGCATCCCGGAGGACCTGCTCAAGGTCTACACCCGCAGGCACGAGCTGCGGGGGATCGGCGCGGCGCTGCTGCGGGCGCGCCGGTGCGGGGCCTGCCGGTTGGAGCTCGACAGCCGCGAGGTGTCCCGCATCCGGGAGGCGGCGAGCGACGAGGTGCTGGAGTGCCCGGAGTGCGGCGCGGTGCTCGTGCGGACCGCCGAATCGGGGCTGTGAACGCGTAGTGGGAGTTGTCGCAGTGTGTGGTCCGCGGTGAGGGTCATTGTCGAAGCCGACGGCGGGTCGCGGGGCAACCCCGGGCCCGCCGGGTACGGCGCGCTCGTGCTCGACGCCGAGACCGGCGCGGTGCTGGCGGAACGGGCCGAGGCGATCGGGGTGGCCACGAACAACGTGGCCGAGTACAAGGGGCTGATCGCCGGGCTGCGCGCGGCGGCCGAGCTCGGCGCGGACGCCGTCGAGGTCCGGATGGACTCGAAGCTCGTGGTCGAGCAGATGGCCGGGCGCTGGCAGGTCAAGCACCCGTCGATGCGGCCGTTGTCTGGGGAAGCACGTGAAATCGCTTCCGGTTTCGCCCGGATCTCCTACACCTGGATCCCGCGCGCGCAGAACCACCGGGCCGACAAGCTGGCCAACCAGGCCATGGACGGCGAGGCGGTGAACCGCCAGGCGGCCCGCACCTCACCCGCCGCGTGGTCGGGGGCGCTCGGCGCGCCGACGAAGATCCTGCTGCTGCGGCACGGGCAAACCGAGATGTCGGTCGACCGGCGGTACTCGGGGCGCGGCGACGTCCCGCTGACCGACCACGGTCAGGCGCAGGCCGAGGCGGCGGCTCGGCGGATCGCCAAGCTGGACGGGATCGACGCGGACACGCCGATCCTGGCCTCGCCGCTGTCCCGGGCGACGAGCACGGCGGCTGCGGTCGCCGCGGCCACCGGGGGCCGGGTGCGCGTTGACGACGCGTTGATCGAGACGGACTTCGGGTCGTGGGAAGGGCTCACGTTCGCGCAGGCCGTCGAGCGCGACCCCGAGCTGCACGCCAGGTGGCTGGCGGACACGTCGGTCCCCCCGCCGGGCGGGGAGAGCTTCGACCGGGTGCACGAGCGGGTTCGGGCGTTCCGGGACGAACTGGTCGGGGCGTACCCGGAGCGGACCGTCCTGGTGGTCAGCCACGTGACGCCGATCAAGGCGCTGCTGCGGCTGGGCCTCGACGTCGGGCCGTCCCTGCTCTACCGGCTGCACCTGGACCTGGCGTCGCTGTCGATCGTCGAGTTCTACCCCGACGACAACGCCTCCGTCCGCCTGGTCAACGACACCTCGCACCTGGTCTGACGCGCGGCCCCGCATTCGGTCTGACGCGCCTGCCGGGTCCGGTCCGGCGCGTCAGCCGGTGAGCGGGACGACCGCGGGGCGCCTGCGGCGGACGGTTTCGGAGAAGTTCAGCACCACTTCACCCAGCGCCGCCGCGGCCAGGGGGCGCACGTGCGCGCCCTCCCGCTCGTCGGCGATCATCTGGTCCAGCACGAAGTGCCCGGCCAGCACCTTCGTCGCCCCCATGGCGAACAGCAGCGGCCGCAGCACGCCGTCGATCGCCACCAGGTGCCCCTGCGTCCCACCGGTCGCCAACGGCAGCACCGCCTTGCCCGCCAACGCCCCGGCGGGCAGCAGGTCCAGCAGCGACTTCACCAGACCGCTGTACGCGGCCCGGTAGACCGGGCTGGCGACGACGATCCCGTCGGCTGCGGCCACCGACGCCATCGCCGCCGAGATGGCCGGGTCGGTGGTGTCCTCCGCCAGCAGCGCCACGGTCGGCAGGTCTCTGACCCGCAGCACGGACACTTGGTGTCCCAACGTGCGCAGGTGGTCCGCCGTGTGGGTGACGAGGATCCCGGCCCGCGCGGTCGGCGCCGGGCTGCCGGAAATGATCAGGATCGAGCCCATGGTCCCCTCCAGGTGTGGTGAGCGTTCGCGGTGGCTGACTGGTGCGGTCAGCTCGAACAGGTCCCGCCCGCGAAGAGGAGGAAGTCCACGTATCTGCGCCGGGTGAGGACACGGTCACCGGACATGCGCCGAGTAGATCAGGGACGTGCGGGTGGGCTCAACGGCGTCCACGCCATGGGACGTGCGGACCGCGAAGTGGACCCCCGTATCCTGATCTCGCGGGCGAGTCGACCGGGCGGCCGCGGCGGTGTGACCCACCGACGAGGAAAGTCCGGACTCCGCAGGGCAGGGTGGTTGTTAACGGCAACCCGAGGTGACTCGCGGGACAGTGCCACAGAGAACAGACCGCCGGTGGATCGGGCCATCCGAGTCCACCTGGTAAGGGTGAAACGGTGGTGTAAGAGACCACCAGCGCCCCGGGTGACCGGGGCGGCTAGGTAAACCCCACCCGGAGCAAGGCCAAGAGGGAGCCGCGAGGCTCCTGCGCAGACGTCCGAGGGCGGCCCGCCCGAGTCTGCGGGTAGGCCGCACGAACCTGCCGGCGACGGCAGGTCTAGATGGATGGTCGCCACCCAGGGCTCGCCCTGGGAACAGGATCCGGCTTATGGCGTCGGCTCGCCCGCCCTACCGACGCTTGCCCGATGCCGGGCAGACCTACACCGATTGGAGTAATTTCGCACGCGTCGCGCCCGGGTATACCCTGTGAGTTGCGTCACTGAGGGTGAACGATGATCGCGCGCTCGGGTGAAACACCCGGCGGACTAGGAAAATCGGGTGGTCGTGGGTTCTGACCGGCTCTCTCCGGATGATGATGGTGTGGTCAGATGGCAGCCGCACCCGACGGAGGAAGGCGCTTGGTCCTACGGAACGCGACCTCCTAACTACTGTTGGTAATGACAATCCTGTGCCCTTCGTGCTGTACTCGACGGGCACAGCACAGACCTGCCGCGCGTGGAGCTCGACGCCCCGACGGCTCCCGCGCACTTGGGAGATCGAGATGACTACCCCGACCCTTGCCGCCCTCGTCGACCTCGCCCAGCAGCAACCAACCCAGACCGAGGTCAACACCGGCGGCCTGCGCACCTGGATCCTGGAAAACATCATCCCGCTCCTGCTCCTGGTGGTGGCGCTGCTGCTGCTCTGGCTCGGCGGCGGCAAGGGGGACAACGCGGGTGTCATGCGCAGGCTCGGCGGCGTCATCGTGGCGCTGGCCATCATCGGCCTCGCGGTGACCAACGCGGGCGAGGGCATCGGCCGGTGGATCGCCGGCCTGTTCACCGGCTGAACAGGCCCGGTGAACTGACGTGCGGATACGCACCGACGACGAGGTCTACCGGGTCGACGCCGTCTGGCTCGGTCCACCCAAGGCCACTTTCCCGTGGCGCGCCCGGTATGTGGCCTGGGGCGTGGGCACCGTCGTCTTCCTCATCGCACTGACGGTGCTGCGCAACGTCGGGGTGGGACTGTTCTGGTCCTTCGCCTGGGGCCTGGTGGCCACGGTCGCGCTCACCATGGTGATCTGCTCGCGGATCAGCCACGAGCGCCCGCTCGGCGCCGTGCTGACCATGTGGCTGCGCGAGCTGAACACCCCGCGCGAGCAGACCACCGGCACCGGCGGCGCGGTCAGCGCGGCGGGCGTGCGGGTGCGCGCGGAATTACCGCGCCGCAAGCCCCGCGGCTCCGACCGCGGCCGGGCCAAGAACGCGCGCCGCGCCGAGGAAGCCCGCCGCAAGGCCCGTGAGGCCCGCGCGGCGGGCGCGACCCGGCAGCCGCGACCCGGCAAGCGGACGGCCAAGAAGACCCAGAAGCAGAGGAACAGGGAGGTCAGCGGTGTTCGGACGCCGTAAGCGCGAGCAGGACGCGCTCGCGCCACATCCGGCGGGACATCCGCACGACCGAGGTCAACAGCCGGGCCGCACCCGGCACAGCGCGCGGTACCAGCAGGCCCCGGCCCCCCGCAAGCGCGGCAAGCGGCTGCCCGGCGAGCAGGGCATCCCCAGCTACACCCCGGAGATCGCGGCCCGCACCATCGACGGGCACCTGCTGCGCACCGGCACCGACGTCTACGCCTGGTACCGGCTGGCGCCGCAGCGCTGGTCGTTCCGCTCGGACTCCCAGCGCCAGGACCTGATCGCGGCGATCGCGGGCCAGTACGCCGAACTCGCGGGCCGCTGGATGCACCTGCGGGTCACCACCCGCCCGTACCCGATCCGCATGTGGGCCGAGGCGCACGTGCACAACGCGGTCAACCGGCTGCCGGACGTGCCGGGCGCGCTGAGCTTCGACGACTACCTCATCGGTGAGCAGCAGCAACTCCTCGGCCGGTCCATGGCCGAGAAAGAGGTCTACCTGGGAGTCCAGGTGCAGACCCGCAACGTGGTCGACCGCGCCGTCGAACGCGCGGCCCCGTTGCTGCGCAAGGTGTTCCCGGACGCGGTCGACGCCGAACTGCTGGCGATCGAGAGCGAGGTCGAGCACCTCGACCAGGTGATCGGGTCGGCCGGACTGGAGGGTCGGCCCGCGACGGCCGAGGAGATGTCCTGGCTGATGCACCGGTCCTGCTCGCTGGGCCTGCCCGCGCCGCGCAACATGCCCGCGGTGCCCGGTGCCGCCTGGGAACCCGAGGACCTGGCCAGCTTCACCGACGCCGCGGACTTCCACCAGGACCCGTACTCGCCGACCGTCACCGTGCGTGGACGAACCGGGTCCAACGCGGGCGTCACCCGGCACGTGACGGTGCTGACCGTGGGCATGATGCACGGCTTGCAGATCCCGGAGATCGACGACCCGTGGGTGCAGCGCGCGGACCGGCTGCCCGCGTCGGTGGAGTGGTCGGCCCGGATCTACGTGCGCAAGCCCGAAGAGGTCCAGGGCGAACTCCAGCGGCAGATGAACAAGGTGCGGTCGCAGGTCAAGCACTACACCGACGAGCACGAGCTGGAGCCGCCGCAGTCGCTGGCCCGGCAGGCGTCGCGGGTGCTGGAGATCGACGACGAGATGACCTCCGGCTTCACCGCGCTGGCCACCCGCGTCCGCTCGTGGTGGCGGCTCGCGGTGTCCGGTCCGTCCGAGCGGGACGCGCTGCGGTTGGCTCAACAGCTGCTCGACCTCTACAAGCCGAAGGTCGCGATCGAGCACCCCGAGGCGCAGTACGCGATGGCGCGGGAGTTCATCCCGGGGGAGCCGCTGGCGTCCTCGGCGTACCTGCGCCGCGGGTCGGTGGTGTGGGCGGCGTCCGCCGTTCCCACCGCGACGGCGGAAGTGGGTGACCGGCGGGGGATCCTGCTCGGCGAGACCTGCACCGCGACCCGTCGCCCGGTCGCCTGGGATCCGTGGATGGCGCAGGAGATCCGGGACGGCTCCGGGTTGACCGCGATGGTCGCGGGGCTCGGTGGTGGTAAGTCGTTCCTCGGCGGCGGCATCGTCTACAAGACACTGCGCGCGGGTGCGCACTGGACGATCCTCGACCCGTCGGGTCCGCTGGCCCGGTTGTGCGAACTGCCCGAGCTGCGGCCGTACGCGCGGCCGATCAACCTCCTGAACGCGCAGGCCGGGATTCTCAACCCGTACCGCGTGGTGGCCGAACCGAAGATCGACCACTTCCTCGACGACGAGGACCCGGAACGGGCCTGGCGCCGCGAGAAGGCCTTGGCGGCCGCGACCCGCCGTCGGCTCGTGCTCGACGTCCTGTCCGGTCTGCTGCCCTACGAGGTCGCGCGGCTGCCGCAGAGCCGGATCGTGCTGCTGCGCGCGGTCCGCACGGTCGGCGGCCGGGTCGACGCCGACCCGAGCCTGGTCTTCGACGCGCTGCGGCGCGACGCCAGCGAACACCGCGAGCACGCCGTCGTCGTCGCCGACTTTCTCGACGAGATGAAGGAGCGCATGTCGCTGCTCATCCCGGAACGCGGCGCCGACCCGTACGACGAGCAGCGCGACGACCGCATGACCGTGCTGACCATGGCGGGCCTGACCCTCCCCAAGGACGGTGTGGCCCGCGAACACTGGACCGACGCCGAGGCCTTGGGCGTCGAGATGCTCAACCTGGCCGCCTGGCTCACCCAGCGGTCCATCTACGACCGCCCCAAGGACATGCGCAAGGGCGTCTGGATCGACGAGGCGTTCTTCCTCTCCGAAGTCCCCACGGGTCGCGTCCTGATGAACCGGTTCGCCCGCGACTCCCGCAAGTGGAACGTCCGAGTCCTCCTGTCGTCCCAGATCCCGGCCGACTTCCTCAAGATCCAGGGCTTCGTAGCCCTCCTCGACTCCGTCTTCATCGGACGCCTCGACGACGACCAAGCCCAAGCCGACGCCCTGCGCCTGCTCAAGGTCCCCGTCGGCGCCGGGTACGAACAGGTCGTCGCCAGCCTCGGCCGCCGCCCGGGCGTCCACCGGGGCATGGTGGAGCGCGACACGGCCCCGCGCCAGTTCATCTTCGGCGACGGAGCAGGCGGAGTCGAGCGAATCCGCATCGACCTCTCCGGCGCCCACCTCGACCACCTGCGGGCCGTCATGGACACCACCCCGGACGCCCAACGCGAATCGGCCCGCCAACTGCTCGCGGAGTCGCAGGAGCGGCACGTACCCACGCCGCCGGAGCCGGAGTACCCGACGTCGGAGTCGATGCCGACGGACGAGGAATTCGAGCGGGCCGCCGAATTCGAGTTGGGGCTCACCGAAGAGGACTTCATAGTCGAACCCGTCCCCGGCGGCCCCCCGCCGGAAAACCCGGACCGCCCCAAGAAACCCGGCCGCGAGGACGCGGCATGACCGCCACCCCGGTGCGCGTCGCGCGGTTAATCGCCACGACCTCGAACACCGAGGACGTCCGATGACGACACTCGCGGTGGCGGCCGCCGCCATGCTGCTCACCGCGGTGTGGCGGCGCAGGAGACAACGCGGCCAAACGCTCTCCCGCCGCGCACTGTCCATGCTCGCCGTCGTGGGAGTATTGGGCTTCCAGGTCTTCCTGGCAGGCCCAGCCATGGCCCAGACCAACGACTCCTGCGTCCCCAACCCGGAACGCCCCGGCACCGGCATGGTCGGCGCATTGGACCCCCCACTGGGCAACGGTGAACCGAACGGGCCGTATTGGAAGTACGGCTACGCCGGGATGGTTTGGCATGTCTATGACGATTCTTGTGGCGGAATCGTTCCGAATGGTGTCGCGGACCCCGGGTCGACGATCGACAACTGGTCGGGCAACGAACTTTTCAACGTCGCCAAGAATATTGTCGGAGCTACCAACTCGCTGCACTACACGCTGGCGGCCGGTGGCGTGTTGGGCGGGCTCAACGACCAGATCGGCAAGGCGGCCGATGCTGTTTTCAACAACATCTACACCCAGCTCTTCAGTCTGTTCATGCTGGTCCTGGCCGTGTTGCTCTTCCGGCAGATCTGGCGTGGCGATCTTGCGACCGTAAGCAAACGCGCGATGTTGGCGTTCGCAGGAATGTGGCTCGCCGCCTCGTCCGCGGTCCTGATCGCCAACTACGACCGTATTGATGACACAATCGTTCGAATCACCACGGGTATTCAGGCGGGCTTTGTCGATCCACAAGAGGATCGAGACGCGGAGGAAATCCTGCCGACCAGCCTGCATACCAAGATCGTCTACGAGAACTGGTTGCGCGGCGAGTTCGGCAGCCCTGACAGTCCGCAGGCCACCGATTTCGGTCCGCGATTGTTGGAGGCCCAGGCGTGGTCACGAGAAGACCTGCTGAAGCACCGGGACGCGGATAATGCGGCGGAGCAGGCCAAGAAGAGCGAATACAAAGCGATCGCCACCCAGCTCGGTCCCGCCACCGGCTACTTCAAGGGCACGGATGGCAGCCGGACGGGTTCGGGCATGCTCGCGCTGTTCCAGGCGATCGTCTACTCGGTCTTCCAACTGTTCGCCAAGCTCGCGGTGCTGCTGGCGCAATTGCTGCTGCGCATCCTGGCGCTCGCTGCCCCTGTGATCGGGTTGGTGGCGCTCGTGCACCACGACATCCTGCGCAAGGTCGGGCGTGCCGTCGGTGCCGTCGTGCTCAACGTGCTCGTGCTCGCGATCCTGGCCGGGATCCACTTCAAGTTCCTTGAGCTGATCTTCTCGCCGGACGCGAAGCTGTCGCTGCTGACGCAGATGCTGTTGGCGGCGATCGTGACGCTGGTGTTCTTCGTGGTCGGGCGGCCCGCCCGGCGGATGTGGCAGATGCTGGAGCTGTCGGTTGGCGCCGCCGGAGCGACGATGCCGGGGGTCGGCGGGGGGATCTTCTCCCGATTCCGGCGGAACAAGCAGCAGGGGCCGACGCCGCAGGACGACTTCTGGGCGAATGTCCGGGAGAACGAGGAGACCGAGGGTTCGCTCGTGCCGACCGGTGGGCGGCGCCCGCGCCCGGAGGCCAGCAACCCGGTCACGGTGCACGCGGAGCGGTTGGACGTGCGGCGACCGCCCAGGCCCGGGCAGGCCATCGGGGGGAGTCGGCCCGGCATCGAGGCAGGCAAGTCCGGTGGGCAGGGGGAACTGGTGCTCGACGGGCTCCCCGGACAGCCCGGTTCGGCGCGGTTGGCCATCGGCGGTAGCCGGAGCAGTCGGGTCGTCGACACCGTGCCGGTCGCCGATCGAGGGTGGGACCGCGGTGAGGACGCCGTGGTGATCCCGTCGATGGTGCCGAGTCGGCGGGGTGAGTTCGAGACGCCGGTGGAGGTCCAGGGGACCCCGACTCCTCGGGTCGCCGAGGTGGAGATGGTGGCCGGGCGACCGGTGCACGTGGTTTACCGGCCGTCGCGGGGACTCGAGGTGGCGGACAACGCGCCCCGGCGAGTGGAGAACGCGCCGCGTCAGGCCCGGCGGATGCCGTTGCACGACGGGCCGCGCGATACCGACTCGGTGGTGAGGTGACGTGATCCGTTCCGGTGGCACGGCAGGTCGGCTCGCTCGGGATTCTCCGGGCAGAGGCGTTGAGGGGGTGAGGTCCGGTGCCGATTCGGACTAATCGGGGGCGGGCGGCCGTCTACCGGAAGTTGTGGGGTTGGCCCCTGCGCTCGCCCCGGCATCTTGGGGTGGCTGTTTTCTTAGCTGCCCTGGTCCTCACCGCCGCCGGCATCGTCGTGCCCAAGCTGATCGGGGCCAAGGCCGCGCCCCAGGTGCCTGCCGGGGCGGCGGCGCCGCCGGGGGTTACCTCGCTCGTGCCCACGCCCAGCGTTCTCACGACCACGTCCCCCCTGCCCACCCGGCTCACCTCCACGCCCTCCCCGACCAGTTCGCGGGGGGTCGCGCCCGCGCCCGCGCTTGAGGTCGTGCGGCAGTGGGCCGAGCAGTGGGTCAACCACGACGGGTCGGCGCAGGAGTGGTTGGCGCGGTTGCGGCCGTACATGACCGAGGAGTACGCGGCGGTCATGGCTTCGGTTGACCCGGCCAACGTGTTGGCCACGAAGGTGACCGGGCCCGTGCGGGCGGAGGCGTCGTTCGCCAAGTCGGTCGAGGCCGAGGTGCCGACCGACCAGGGCACGGTGCACGTCACCGCCATCGAGACCAACATGGGCTGGAAGGTCGCCGCCTACGAACAGGGCCGCCCATGAAGACGGCGGTGATCATCGGTGCGGTGGTGGTCGCGGTTGCCACCACCGTGATCAGCACGGGTGCCGTGTCGCAGGTCGTGCAGAACGAGCAGGCGCAGGGGGCGCAGGCCGTCGCGCTGGCCTCCTGCAACGCCTCGCTCGGCCCGTCCAGCACGGGGCCCGCGGGTTCCGGCGCCGGTGACGCCTCGAACCTCACCGACGAGCAGCGCGGCACCGTCGCGATGATCATTTCGATCGGGAAGCAGCGGAACCTGTCCCCCCGCGCGTGGCAGGTCGCCATCCAGGCCGGGATGACGGAGTCGGGTCTGCGCAGCCTCGACTACGGCGACCGCGACTCGCTCGGCATCTTCCAGATGCGGCCCTCCATGGGCTGGGGCAGCAGGGAAGAGGTCACCAACCCGACCTACGCCATCAACAAGTTCTACGACGTCCTGCTCGCCGTCCCCGACTGGGAGACCCAGCGCCCCGGCGAGTCGGCGCAGGACGTGGAGCGCTCGGCGTTCCCCGACCGCTACCACCGCTGGGAATCGATGGCCGCGCACCTGATCGGGGCGCTCGGCCAGGTCGAGAACTTCACCGGCTGCGGCACCGGTTTCGGCGCACTGCTGCCCGCCCCCACCCAGGCCGCGGGCGGCGCCATGCAGTTCGCGCTCTCCCAGCAAGGCAAGCCGTACGTGTGGGGCGCCAGCACCGACCAGCAGGGCTCGTACGACTGCTCCAGCCTGATGGTCCAGTCCTACCGCGCGGGCGGGATCAGCCTGCCGCGCACCTCGCGCGAGCAGTACCGGGCGGGCGCGCTGCTGCCCGTCGAGCAGGCCCAGCCCGGCGACCTGCTGTTCTGGGCCTACGACGAGTCCGACCCCACCACGATTCACCACGTGGCGATGTACCTGGGGGATGGCAAGATCGTGGAGGCCCAGCAGACCGGTGTCCCGGTGCACATCCGCCCGGTCCGCTGGACCGAGGGCGAGCTGATGAACCAGGCCGTGCGGCCAGGGGTGTGAGAAGAGAGATGAACATGTACCCACCGGGCCCGATCCCCCGCCACGCCGGACCACCGGCCTCCGCCGCCCCGGTCCGCGATTTCCTGGCCAGTGGTGGCCCCCGGCCCGGGGTGAGCGACGGCTACGTGGTGCTGCCCCGCTCGCTGGCCGAGGCGATGCCGCTGCCGTGGCAGCAGCACATGGTCCACCTGCTGCACGAGTTCCACCAGGTCTACGCCCACCTCGACTGGCCGGAGTACCGCGTGGTGCCCTCCCGCCGAGAGCGGCTGGTCGACCTGGACGAGGACCAGTTGGCCGAGGTCGGGTGCATGGTGGAGATCGACGCCGACGGCGAACTCGTCTACCGCGAGCGCAACGGCCGCCGGATCGAGAACCCCGAGCGCCAAGAGGTCCTGGTCTCCTGCCTCGACCCGATCCCCAGCCAGCACATGAACGCCAACCAGGACACCCCGCCGCGCGGCTTCCCGGTGCAGCAGTCACCCAACTGGGGTTAGGTGTTGCTATGAGCGAGGACAACAACCCGGACCCCGGCTGGTACTACAACACCAAGACCAACCAGGTCGAGCACGGCACCAGGGGCCGCGCGGTCGACCTGCTCGGTCCGTACCCCGACCGGGCGTCAGCCGAACGAGCGTTGCAGACCGCCCGCGAGCGGACCAAGGCCGCCGACGCGGCCGACCGCGCCTGGGACTCCGACGACGACTGACGGCCTGGCTGTGAGGTCGGTCCCAACGCCCTGGAAGGGCGTGCGGCGCGGTGCGACGCTGGGTTGGCAAGCCCCATCCGCGCATACCCAGGGACCCACGACGACGTGGGCCTTGAGGGAAGGACGGTGCAACCCAGCCATGTCCGCTGAGCACACCACCGAGGTCGACGCCCCGTACGGAACCGGACCCGCGAAGCCGGGCCGCAACCCCCGCAAGCGCGTCCGCGTGCACCACCTGCAGGAGCTCAAGGACCGCGGCGAGCCGTGGCCCATGCTCACCGCGTACGACATGTACACCGCCGAGTTGTTCGACGAGGCGGGCATCCCGGTCCTGCTGGTCGGCGACTCCGCCGCCAACAACGTCTACGGCTACGACACCTCGCTCCCGGTCACCGTGGACGAGCTGCTGCCGCTGGTCCGCTCGGTCACCCGGGCCACCAAGAGCGCACTCGTGGTAGCCGACCTGCCGTTCGGCTCCTACCAGGTGTCACCTGAACAGGCGGTCACCACCGCGATCCGCTTCATGAAGGAGGGCCGGGCGCACGCCGTGAAGTTGGAGGGCGGCGCCGCCTTCGCCCCGCACGTCCGGGCGATCACCACCGCGGGCATCCCCGTGATGGGCCACATCGGGTTCACCCCCCAGAGTGAGCACAACCTCGGCGGCTACCGCGTGCAAGGACGCGGCGACACCGGGGACACCGTCGTCGCCGACGCCGTGGCCCTGCAGGACGCGGGCGCCTTCGCCGTCGTGATGGAGATGGTCCCGGCCGAGGTCGCCAAACGCGTCACCCACGAACTGCGGGTGCCGACGGTCGGCATCGGCGCGGGCCCGGACTGCGACGCCCAGGTGCTGGTGTGGCAGGACATGGCAGGCCTGCGCCGCGCCAAGGCCCCCCGCTTCGTCAAGCGCTACGCGAACGTCGCCGACGTCCTGCTGGGCGCCGCCAAGGCCTTCGCCGACGACGTCCGGGGCCGCGAGTTCCCCGCCCCCGAACACGCCTTCCACTGAGCCGGATCCCGGTGCCCGCCCACCCGGGCGGGCACCGGGACCTCCGGCTGCGTCGCCACGTCCCGCATCGTGCCGCCGAACGGGGAATGGCCGTGCGGGCCGCGCCTTGGCCGCCCACAACACGGGTTTGAGCTAGATGCGCGGCACATCGGGCCGTCTCTCCGGTAAACGCCCGCGAGGGGTCTCCCGCAATAGGGGAACCCCTATTTTCAATTCTATCGCGGCGCGGTCGTGAAACTGGCCGTCGCCGTTGGCCTTTGGACAACTCCGGGTCATGTGGATGGAGCCGTGGACGGTGAGTTGGAGGCGGGTGGGACGCCCCGCTCAGCCTCGGCCGTGTGGTTCCTGCCAAACCGATTCGTCCGGGCCCAGGGGGACGATCCTGGTCGGGTTGATCTGGTCGTGGGTCGCGTAGTAGTGGCGTTTGATGTGGTCGAAGTTCACGGTTTCGCCGAAGCCCGGCGTCTGGAACAGGTCGCGGGCGTAGGCCCACAAAGTCGGCATCTCGGCCAGCTTCTGCCGGTTGCACTTGAAGTGGCCGTGGTACACCGCGTCGAAGCGGACCAGGGTGGTGAACAGGCGGATGTCCACCTCCGTGATCCGGTCGCCGAGCAGGTACCGGGACGTCTCAAGACGCGTGGAGAGGGTGTCCAGTTCGGCGAACAACGCGGTGAAGGCCGCTTCGTAAGCCTCCTGCGATGTCGCGAACCCGGCCTTGTACACGCCGTTGTTGACGTTGTGGAAGATCGGCTCGATCAGGGCGTCGATCTCCGCCCGCCGGTCGGCCGGGTACAGGTCCGGCGCGTCCGGTTTGTGGAACTCCGCCCACTCCGTCGAGAAGTCCAGCGTGATCTGCGGGTAGTCGTTGGTGACGACCTTCCCCGTTTCCACGTCGACGATCGCGGGCACCGTCACCCGTCCGCCGAAGTCCGGGTCGGTCGCGCGGTACGCCTGCGCCAGGTACTCGATCCCCAGCACCGGGTCGCGCCCGTCCTCGGCCAGCGTGAACCGCCAGCCGCGGTCGTCGCGGATCGGGTCGACGAGGCCCAGCGAGATCACCCCGTCCAGGCCGAGCAGGCCGCGCACGATGATGGCCCGGTGCGCCCACGGGCACGCCAGGCACGCGATCAGCCGGTACCGGCCCGCCTCCGGGCGTCGACCCGACGAGCCGTCCGCGGTGACGCGGTCGGTGAAGGCGTTGGGTTGGCGGACGAACGCGCCGCCCGTCGAGGTCTCCTTGCCGAACTGTGCTGCCATGTCGCCGACCATAGGCGCTCGGGCAGCATGGGCGCATGACCTCTCTCTACCCGGCCATCGAACCGCACGACCGCGGCCTGCTCGACGTCGGTGACGGCCACCGGCTCTACTGGGAGGTCAGCGGCAACCCGCACGGCAAGCCCGCGGTCGTGCTGCACGGCGGCCCCGGCGCGGGCACGAACCCGGTCCAGCGCAGGCACTTCGACCCCGCCGCCTACCGGATCGTGCTCGTCGACCAGCGCGGCTCCGGCCGCAGCGTCCCGCACGTGAGCGACCCGGACGCGGACCTGACGGCCAACACGACCTGGCACCTCGTCGCCGACCTGGAGCGGCTGCGCGCGCACCTGGGGATCGACCGGTGGCTGGTCCTCGGCGGCTCGTGGGGTGCCACGCTGGCCATCGCCTACGCCCAGCGCCACCCGGAGCGGGTGACCGAACTGGTGCTGCGCGGCGTGTTCCTGCTTCGCGAGTCCGAATTGGACTGGCTCTACCGCGGCGGCGCGGGCGCGATCTTCCCCGAGGCCTGGCACGACTTCCGCGCGCTGGTCCCACCCGGCGCGGACCCGCTGGCGGCCTACCAGCGGCTCCTCACCGACCCCGACCCGGACGTGCGGACCAGGGCCGCGGTCGCGTGGAGCACCTGGGAGGGCGCCACGGTCTCGCTCGTGCCGAACCCGGCCCTGGTCGCCCAGTACGCCGACCCGGTGTTCGCGGTGGCGTTCGCGCGGATCGCGCTGCACTACTTCACCCACGGCGGCTGGCTCGACGAGGGCCAACTGCTCCGCGACGCGCCCCGCCTCGCGGGCATCCCCGGCCGCATCGTCCAGGGCCGCTACGACGTCGTCTGCCCGCCCACCAGCGCGTGGGAGCTGCGCCAGGCGTGGCCGGACGCCCGGCTGGCGATCGTCCCGCAGGCCGGTCACGCGACCGGCGACCCGGGCGTGCTGGAGGCGCTGCGGGCCGCGACCGACGAGTTCCGGCCGGCGGGCTGACCGCCGGAGTCAGGTCAACGCGGCGGTGATCGCCCGGTCCAGCTCGGTCCTGGCCTCGACCAGCGACGGCCCGTACCAGGTCAGGTAGCGGCCGACGACCAGCGCGGCCCGCTTGCCGGGGAAGAAACCCGGCCCGTCGTCGGCGGTGAACGCGTACGGCTCGTCGGGCAGCACCACCAGGTCGGCCGACGTCGCGTTCAGCTCGTCCAACGACGGTCGGGGGTACCGGTCGGCGTGCTCGGCGTAGGCGTTGACCACGCCCAACCGCCGCAGCACGTCGCCCGCGAAGGTGTCCCGACCGACCACCACCCACGGCTTGCGCCACACCGGCACGACCGCCGCGGCCCGCACGGGCGCCGTCGAGGCCCAGACCTCCCGGGCTTCGCCCAGCCACGCAGGCTCGGCCCCGAGCGCGGCCAGCAGCCGCGCCGTCGACTCGATACCCGCGGGCACGCTGACCGGCGCCTCCATCACCCACACCGCGATCCCGGCCGCGCGCAGCGCCTCGACGTCCGCTAGCCGGTTCTCCTCGGTGTTGGCGACCACCAGGTCCGGCCGCAACTCCTCGATCGCGGCCACCGTCGGGAACTTCGAGCCGCCGACCCTCGGTACGTCCAGAGTGGATGGGTGCGTGCAGTAGTCGGTGGCGCCGACGAGCACCCCGGGCGCGGACACCGCCACCGCCTCCGTCAACGACGGCACCAGGCTCACCACGCGGGTGACCGGACCGGTGACCTCCGTGCCGAGGTCGTCGCGCACCCGTCAGACCCCCGTGACCCGCACGCCCGCGTGGGTCTTGTAGCGGCGGTTCACCGCGATCAGGTTCGCCGTGAGCGCCTCGACCTGGTGGGCGTTGCGCAGCCTGCCGCCGTAGACGCCGCGCATGCCGGGGATGGCGTCGGCCAGCGCGCGCACGGTGTCGGTGGCCTCGCGGTCGTCGCCGAGCACCAGCACGTCGATGTCGACCTCCGCGACCGCCAGGTCGCCGAGCAGCACCGCCGAGACGTGGTGGAAGGCGGCGGTGACCCGCGAGTCCGGCAGCAGCTGCTCGGCCTGCTGGGCCGCGCTGCCCTCCTCGACGGCCAGCGCGTACGGGCCCTGCTTGTCGAAGCCCAGCGGGTTCACGCAGTCGATGACGATCTTCCCGACCAGCTCGTCGCGCAGCCCGGCCAGCAGCTCGCCGTGCCCCTCCCAGGGCACCGCGACCAGCACCACGTCCGCGTCCGCCGCGCAGCCCGCGTTGTCCAGCCCGGTCACGTGCTCGACGCCCGCGGCCGCCCGCAGCTCACCGGCGGCGGCCGCGGCCCGCTCCGCCGAGCGCGAGCCGAGCACCACGGGGATGCCCGCCCCGGCCCACCGCAGGGCCAGACCGCGCCCCTGCGGGCCGGTCCCGCCGAGCACGCCGACCTTGAGCTGTCCCAACTCCGTCACGTCGATCCCTCCACCGGTGGTCCGCCCCGTCGGCGGCCTCCCACGGCACCGTAGCGAGCGGGCGGTCCGCTTACCGCTCGTCGCACCGCCGCGTTCGCCGAGCGGCGAATCAAGCGCGCTCGAAGGCCACCCGGCGGCGCGACGGGTCGACGGCCACCAGCCGCACCCGCACCGACTCGCCTTCCCGCAGCCCCTCGCCCGCACACCGGCCCAGCACCGGCGGTTCGGCGATGAAGATCTCCGCGGTGGTCGCCTCGGCGCGCAGCACGACCGCGTCGAACTCGGCGCCGACCTGGCTCTCCAGCACCCACGCCTCGACCTGGTCCAGACTCGCCCTGGCCACCTTGGCGGCCACGCCGTCGGAACGCTCCATCAGCTCCGGCAGCTCGGGCAGCGCCGCCCGGACCCACTCCGGGATCGGCTCACCGGCGCACACGGCCAGGCAGATCTCGGTGCCGAACCGGTCGACCAGCCGCCGTAGTGGGGCGGTGACGTGCGCGTACGGGGCGGCGATGCCCGCGTGCGTGGTGACGGCGGGCAGGGTGCCGTCGAACGCCGTGTAGCCCGCGCCGCGCAGGAGCCGGGTGGCGTCCATGAACAGCGCGAGCGCGGCGGGGGAGGCCGGGTCGAGCCCGGCCAGCAGGCGCGCGGTGCTGGTCTCGCGCGACCACGGGATGTCCAGCGCCTTCGCGGAGCGGCGCAGCCACTCGACGGCGGCGTCGTCGGGGTCGGGCAGGGTGCGCAGCACACCCATGCCCGCGCCGAGCATGATCCGGGCCGCGCACATGCCGGTGAGCAGGGAGATCTCGGCGTTCCACGCGTCGACCGAGGTGCGCGTGCGGACCACGAGCCGCCACTGGTCGCCGTGCGGTTCGACGTCCTGCTCGGGCAGTTGCAGCTCGACCGCGCCCCGGGTGAGCGCCGCCGCCCGGCGCAGCTTGCCGACTTCCTTGAGCAGCGCGACGGACGGGTGCGGGGTGCCCGCGTCGATGGCGGCCTGCACCGTCTCGTAGTCGAACTGGGAGACCGAGTGGACCCACGCCCGGCGGACGCGCGCGGACGTCGGTTCGCCTGCCGGGTCGAGGTCGATCGTCCACAGCGCGGCGGGGGTGGTCTGGTCGGGCAAGAGGCTCGCGGCACCCTCGGACAGCGTTGTCGGGTGCAGGGGGACGTTGCCGTCGGGCAGGTAGATGGTTTGGCCCCTCTTACGCACTTCGGCGTCGAGGGCGCCTCCGGGTACTACGAACGCGCCCAGGTCCGCGATTGCGTAGTGGACGCGATAACCCGCACCACGCCGCTCGATGCACACGGCTTGGTCGAGGTCCTTGGCGCCGGGCGGGTCGATAGTGACTAGAGGGATGGCGGTGGCGTCCTCGCGGTCGCCGCGCGGCCCGTCGGACACCGCCTCCTCCGCCTCGGCGAGCGCGGCTGCGGGGAACTGCTCCGCCAGCGCGAACTCGCGGCGCACGCGCGCGAAGTCGATCCCCGATCCCTCGGTTTCGCCCGCCGTGGAGTCCACGAGGAGACACTAACCGGTGAACGAGCGGCGCGGGTGACGACGAAGTCTCGCTGTCACCCGCGCCGCTGTCCCGTGCTCCCGCCGTCCGGCCCGCGCCCGCTCCCGGCTCACTCGGGGAGCTTCGCGCCTTCCCGCCAGCCGCTGGTGATCGGCAGCCTGCGGTCGCGGCCGAACGCCTTGAAGCTGATCTTCGAGCCCGGCGGGTACTGGCGGCGCTTGTACTCGGCCCGGTCGACCAGCCGCACGACCTTGTCCACCACCTCCGGGGCGAACCCGGCGGCGAGCAGGTCCTCGTAACCGCGGTCGCCCTCGACGTAGTCGTCGAGCACGGCGTCGAGCAGCGCGTAGTCGGGCAGCGAGTCGGAGTCCATCTGCCCCGGCCGCAGCTCCGCCGACGGCGGCTTGCTGATCGAGTCCTCCGGGATCGGCGGGGTCTCGCCGTGCTTCTCCGCCTCGGCGTTGCGCCACCGGGCCAACTCCCAGACCAGCGTCTTCGGCACGTCCTTGATGGGCGCGAACCCGCCGACGGCGTCGCCGTAGATCGTGGAGTAGCCGACGGCCAGCTCGGTCTTGTTGCCGGTGGCCAGCACCAGGTGCCCGTGCTGGTTGGACAGCCCCATCAGCGTCACGCCGCGGCAGCGCGCCTGCACGTTCTCCTCGGCGAGACCGGTCAACCCGAGCTGGTTGACGAAGACGTCCACCATCGCGGCGATCGGCTGGACGCTGTAGTGCAGCCCGGTCCGCTCGGCCAGGTCGGCCGCGTCCGAGCGCGAGTGGTCGGAGGAGTAGACCGACGGCATGGACACCCCGTAGACCGCGTCCGCACCGAGCGCGTCCACGGAGAGGGCGGCGACCACCGCGGAGTCGATACCGCCGGACAGGCCGAGCACGACCGAGCGGAAGCCGTTCTTCTGCGCGTAGTCGCGCAGGCCCGTGACCAGCGCGGCCCACACCTCGGCTTCGTCGGACAGCGGCTCGGCGATGGTCGGCGGGTACTGCGGCTCGTAGGCAGCCACGGGCTCATCGGAGACGGTCACGCGCCGGACGGTGAACTCGTCGTCGACGGCGACATCGGTCTTGCCCGCGCCCCCGGGCAGGTCGAGGTCGACCAGCATGAGGTGCTCGACGAACTGCGGCGCCCGCGCCAGCAACGCGCCGTCGGTGCCGACGACCATGGAGTCGCCGTCGAAGACCAGGTCGTCCTGACCGCCGACCTGGTTGACGTAGACCAGGGGCGCCCCGGCTTCACCGGCCCGCCGCGCGACCAGCGGGAGCCGGGCGTCGTCCTTCTTGCGCTCGTACGGGGAGGCGTTGGGGGAGACGACCAGGTCGACCCCGGCCCGCCCGAGCCCGGCGATCGGGCCGCCCTCCTGCCAGATGTCCTCGCAGATCACCACGCCGACCTCGAGCCCGCGCACGCGGACGATGTCGAGGCCGTGCCCGCGCTTGAAGTAGCGCCGCTCGTCGAACACGCCGTAGTTGGGCAGGTGATGCTTGTACTGCCGGGCCACGATCTCGCCGCCGTGCAGCACGGCGGCGGCGTTGCGCGGCCCGACCTCGTCGAGGTCGAGGTAGCCGACGAAGACGGGAACGTCACCGCACCCGTTGTCGGCCAGGTCCCTCGCCAACGCCCGCAGCGCCGCCCGCGACCCGACCCCGAAGGACTCCCGGAGCGCCAGGTCCTCCACCGGGTACCCGGTCAACACCATCTCGGGGAACACCACCAGGTGCGCCCCACCCTCCACGGCCCGCCGAACCCAGGCGGACACCATGGCCGAGTTGCCCCCCAAGTCCCCAACCGTGGGGTTGACCTGCGCGAGTGCGATCCGAAGCTGCGGCATGCCACCATCCTCCACCATGTTTTCGCCTGGGAGGCGAAAATGTGACGGGAGTCAGACCCGCCACCGTTTGGAACACGATAGATGTCGGCACCGGGGGTGGAGCTTGCCTGCGCGGCACCAGCGCCGAACGGCAGGGTGAAAGGCAGGAGAGGAAGCGCCGCGAGCCGTCCACCGCACCCACCCGCACTCCGCGACTTCGCTATGTGACGTGCTCTTCGACTGCCCGACTGCCAGCGCCCCGCCCGCCCAACCGCCTGACCTGGTCCCGGCAGCCTGCCCGACAGACCCGCCAATTCGCCGCTCTTGTCCGGACCCACCCCTCAACCGCCGCTTGAGCCCAAGCCCCCCCAGAACGCGACGCGCCCCCGTCATACGCCTTGATTGGGTGGACTTGCTTTGCGTGGGGGAGCGAGTCTGCCCAAGCTCTCCGGCGGGTGGGGTGGCTTGTCCATCCCGCCGCTCTTCCCCACCGCAGGCTCGCAGGGGCCCCGCGCAAAGCAAGTTCACTCAATCAAGGCCGCCCATCTTTTCCGCGAACAGCCGGACAAACCCAACGCGCCCAGCTCACGCAACGCTCAGCCGTCGCCAGCTCACGCCCGCTTCGCCGTCTTCACCTTCTTCAACATCGCCCGGACCCGCTGCAACGCCTGCTCCGCGTCCGAGTCGAACGGGTTGTCGTGCACCAGATACGTCCACGTCGACGTCGGCCGCCGCAGCCCGGCCTGCTCCAGGTCCAACCCGTCCGCCGTGATCGTCGCTTCCTCGAACGTCTCCACCGCCGAGTCCCCAACCTCCTTCAACAGCCCCCGGAACTCCGCGATCGCCGCCCGGTGGAACTCGTCGATCGGGGTCTCGCGCGCCAGCGCCCGCAGGTGGATCGTCTCCCGGACGTCCGACAGGAACGCCAAGTGCAGCGACCACCGCTGGTCGAGGTGGAACAGCACCACGTGCCGCGCCGCCCGGGCCAGCACGTCCTCCTCGACGTCCTCGCCCAGCTCCTTCCACCGGTCCGGCAGCCGCTCGGCGAGCTGCTTGGCCGCGAGGTCGGTGTGCAGCACGTCATCCCGATACGCCAGCACCAGCCCGCGCTGGTGCTCGATCAGGCGGGTGTAGCGCCACGTGTTGCGGTGGATGTCGATGTTGACGCCCTCCGCGACCTTCTGCGCGTGCTCGATGAACCGGCGGGACGTCGGGTCGTCGTGGCGGCCGTCGTCGTCTGCCTCGGTGCCCGCGGTGGCGTCCGGCGCGTACTGCGTGACCAGGTCGTCGGTCAGGCTGGTGAAGTACACCGACCCGCCCGGGTCGCCCTGGCGCCCCGACCGGCCCCGGAGCTGGTTGTCCAACCGGCTGCTCGGGTAGTGCCCGCACCCCATCACGTACAGACCGCCCAGCTCGGCGACCTTGTCGTGGTCGTCCGAGGTCCCCTCCGCCCCGCCCAGCCGGATGTCGGTACCGCGACCGGCCATCTGCGTCGACACCGTCACCGCGTTCAACGCGCCCGCCTCGGCCACGATCGCGGCCTCCTCGGCGTCGTTCTTCGCGTTCAGCACGACGCTGGACACACCGGCCGCCGTCAGCTTCTCGGCGATGCGCTCGGACTCGGCGACGTCCATGGTGCCGACCAGGATCGGGCGCCCGGTCTCGTGCTGGGCGACGATCTCCGCGACCAGCGCCGTTTCCTTGTGGTCGATCGTGTCGTACACGCGGTCGGCCTCGTCCTCGCGGACGCACGGCTTGTTCGGCGGGATCACCGAGACCTTCAGCTCGTAGAACTCCCGCAGCTGCTCGGCCACCGCCTGGGCCGTGCCCGTCATCCCGCACACCCGCTGGTAGCGGCCGACCAGGCCCTGCACCGAGATGGAGTCCAGGATCTCGCCGCTCTCGGTCGGCTTGAGCCGCTCCTTGGCCTCGACCGCCGCCTGCAGCCCGTCCGGCCAGCGCTGGAGCAGGGCGATCCGGCCCCGGGAGGTGTTGATCAGGTGGACCTTGCCGTCCCGGACGATGTAGTCGACGTCCCGCTGGAGCAGGGCGTGCGCGTGCAGGGCGGCGTTCACCGCGGCCAGCCGGTCGGAGTGGTCGCCGGAGTAGAGGTCGATGTCGCCGAGGGCCTTCTCCACGACCTTGGCACCGCGGCCGGTCAGCCACGCGTTGCGGTTGTCCTCGTCGCGCTCGTAGTGCTGGCCGGGGCGCAGGGTCCGCACGACCGCGGCCACCTCGGGGTCGCCCTGGTTGTCGTCGGTCGAGCCCGCCATCACCAGCGGCACCCTGGCCTCGTCGACGAGCACCGAGTCGGCCTCGTCGATCAGCGCCACGTCCGGGGTGCGCTGCACCAGGTCCTCGGGGTCCACGCAGAGCCGGTCGCGCAGCACGTCGAAGCCGATCTCGCTGACCGCGCCGTAGGTGACGTCGCGGCCGTAGGCGTCGCGCCGGTGCTCGGCGGAGGACTCCTGGTCGACCCAGCCGACCGACACGCCCAGCAGCTCGTACACCGGCCGCATCCACTCGGCGTCGCGCCGGGCCAGGTAGTCGTTGACCGACATGACGTGCACCGACCGGCCCTGCAGCGCGTACCCGGCGGCGGCCAGCGCGCCCGCGAGGGTCTTGCCCTCACCGGTGCCCATCTCCACGACCCGGCCGTGCAGCAGCTCCATCGCGCCGACCAGCTGCATGTCGTACGGCCGCTGCTCCAGCGCCCGCCGCGAGGCCTCCCGGCCCAGCGCGCACAGCTCGACCATGGCCTGGGCGTCCGGCTTGCCCGGCTTGTCGCGCAGCTTGTCCCGCAGTTCCCCGGCGGCCTCGGTCAGCTCGGCGTCCGACAGCTTCGCCACCCGCTCCTCGCGCCACTCGATCGAGGTCAGCACGTCGGAGTACCGCTTGAGGTCGACGGTCGACGGGCGCTCCAGCAGTCGCTGGAACCCGCCCTTGACCCGTGTCAGAAACGCAGCCACGTCGGTCGTCCCTCTTCCCTCGTCCTCGAACGGTGACGCAATTCTCGTCCTGCCACCTAACGGTGCAGCACGGCAGGTGAGTTCCGCATCCGGCCGGCAGGATCACTGCGGTGCGGAAGAGCCCTGCGAGTGCCCTGGTGATCCTGCTGGTCCTCGCGGTCGGCTGCTCGTCGGAGCCCGAGGAACCGCAGGTCGAGCGGCGCGGGCCCAGCGGCGCGGTGCCCGGCGGGCTGTCCGGTTTCTACGGCCAGGAGCTGGCCTGGACGAACTGCGACGGCTACGGCCGCTCCGACGACGACACCGCGGCCCTGCGCCAGACCAAGGGCGTCCAGTGCACCCACCTGCGGGTCCCGCTCGACTACGCCGAGCCCGACGGCGACACCATCACCATCGGCGTCCTGCGCAAATCAGCTGCCGACGGCGACCGCCGGATCGGCTCGCTGATCGTCAACCCGGGTGGTCCCGGCGCCGCGGGTCTGGCCACGGCGGCCCGGCTCTCCGGCGTCGGCGCGCTCAACCAGCGGTTCGACTTCATCGGCTTCGACCCGCGCGGCGTCGGGTCCAGCGAACCCACCGTGCGCTGCCTGACCGACGCCGAGCGCGACGCCGACCGCGCGGACGACGACGAGCTGGACACCTCCGCGGCCGGGGTCGCCAAGGTCGAGTCCGAGGAGAAGGACTACGCCGCCAAGTGCGCCGAGCGCACCGGCAAGGGCGCGGCGATGCTGGCCAACCTCGGCACCCGCGACGTGGCCCGCGACCTCGACGTGCTGCGCTCGGCCCTGGGCGAGGAGAAGCTCAGCTACCTCGGCTACTCCTACGGCACCCGCATCGGCACCACCTACGCGGAGGCCTTCCCGGGGAACGTGCGGGCCATGGTCCTCGACGGCGCCCTCGACCCCGACCAGGACAGCGTGGACGAGCTCGTCGCCCAGGCCCGCGGCTTCCAGTCCGCGTTCGACGACTTCGTGGCCTGGTGCGCGCAGCGGCAGGACTGCGCGCTCGGCCGCGACGCGACCCGCGCGCAGACCGCGTACCAGGACCTGGTCCGGCCGCTGGCCAAGCGCCCGGTCGAGGTGGGCGACGGCAGGCGCCTGTCGTTCTCCGACGCCACCACCGGCGTCACCCAGGCGCTGTACTCCGAGCAGCTCTGGGAGCCGCTCAACACCGGGCTCAACGAGCTGAAGCAGAACCGCGCCCGCACCCTCATGGCGCTGGCCGACCTCTACCTGGAGCGCGGCCGCGACGGCAGGTACACGACCACCCAGGACGCGTTCACGGCCGTGCGCTGCGTCGACGACAAGCCGATCACCGACCGGGCGGTCGTCCTGGAGGCACAACAGGCCTACAAGACCGCCGCCCCGTTCCTCGACGACGGCGCCGCGGCCACCGACAGCCTCGACGCCTGCGCGTTCTGGCCGGTGCCCAACACCAGCACCCCGCACCTGCCGACGGCCACCGGCCTGGCGCCGGTCCTGGTCATCTCCACCACGGGCGACCCCGCCACGCCCTACGACGCGGGCGTCGCGCTGGCCAAGGCGCTCGGCGGGCGGCTGCTGACCTACGAGGCCACCCAGCACACCGCGTTCCTGCAGGGCCACCGCTGCGTCGACGACGCCGGGTCGGCCTACCTCGCCGACCTCGTCCTGCCCGCCGAGGGCACCCGCTGCTCGCCCTGATCGAACTGCCGCCTGGCACCATTGCGCCGTGCGCATCTCCCGCGGCTTTCCGCTGGTCACACCGCTGTTGGCGGCCGTAACACTGAGTTCCTGCACCGTCGTCGTCGACGGCGCGCCGAGTGCGGGTCAGCTCGAGCAGCGCGGTCCGAAGGGCCCGGTGCCCGCGGGGCTGGAGCGCTTCTACGGCCAGCCGCTGAACTGGACCGACTGCCCGCCGCTGGCCTACGACGAGGACAGCCGCGCGGCGTACGCGGTGACCGGCATCCTGTGCACCCGCCTCACCGTGCCGCTCGACTACGCCAAGCCCGACGGCCGCGCGATCACCATCGGCGTGCTCCGCCGCGCCGCCACCGGCCCGGACCGGGTCGGTGCGCTGGTCATGAACCCGGGTGGTCCCGGTGTCTCGGGGATGAACACCGCGGCCACCCTCGGGTTCGTGGTCAAGGACCGCGAACTGGGCAAGCGGTTCGACTTCATCGGCTTCGACCCGCGCGGTGTCGGTCTCAGCGAGCCGCGCGTGCGCTGCCGCAACGCCGCCGAGACCGACGCCGAGCGTTCCGCGCCGGAGCGCAAGGAGGTCGCGCAGGTCGAGGCGAGCAACAAGGACTTCGTCGCCAGGTGCACCGAGCGCAGCGGCGGAACCGAGGTGCTGGCCAACATCGGCACCAGGGACGTGGTGCGCGACATGGATGTCCTGCGCTCGGCGCTGGGCGAGGAGAAGCTGACCTACGTCGGCTACTCCTACGGCACCCGGATCGGCACCGCGTACGCCGAGGCGTTCCCGGGGAACGTGCGCGCCATGGTCCTCGACGGCGCCGTCGACCCGCTGGCCGACCCGGTCGACGCGAGCATCCGCCAGGCCAGGGGCTTCGACGACGCGTTCAAGACCTTCCTCGGCTGGTGCGCGGCGCGGGAGAAGTGCCAGGTCAAGACCGAGCCCGAGCTGGCGAAGCTGCTCCGCCCGCTGCGGGACGCGCCGCTCGCGGTCGGCGACCGCAAGCTCTCGTACTCCGACGCGGGCATCGCCATGGCCTCCGCGCTGTACTCCCAGCTGAGCTGGACCCGCCTCGAACGCGCCATCAACGAACTGGCGAAGGGCGACGGCGGCACCCTGCTGGAGATGGCCGACGAGTACCTGGGCCGCTCCGAACAGGGCGAGTACCGAGACACCATGGCGGCGCTGACCGCCGTGCGCTGCGTGGACGACCCCCGCACGACGGACCGGGCGAAGGTCGAGGAGAACGCCCGCAAGGTCGCGGAGGCGTCCAAGGACATGTTCATGGCCGACCCGAGCGAACCGACCATCCCAACCCTCGACACGTGCGCGTTCTGGCCCGTGCCCAACACCAGCGAACCGCACCAGCCCAAGGTCGACGGCCTGCCCGAGGTCGTGGTCGTGTCCACCACCGGCGACCCGGCGACCCCCTACGAGTCGGGCGTCACCCTCGCCAAGGCCCTCAAGGCCCGCCTGATCACCTACGTGGGCGACCAGCACACGGTCTTCCTGGGCGGCGGCAACTCCTGCGTCGACGACGCGGGCTCGACCTACCTGATCGACCTGCGCGCGCCCCTGGCCGACATCGAGTGCCGCGCGGGGTGATCAGGGTGTGCGCTGGTAGGCGTGCACCTGGTGCCCGTCCAGGTAGCCCATGCGCCGGTACCAGCCCCGGGGCCAGTCCACGGCCTGGGCGATGAGGAACCACAGGTCCGCGCCCGCGTCCCGGGACCGGTGCAGGGCCTCCGCGACGAGCTCGCGCCCCAACCCCAACCCCCGGCTCTCGGGGCGGGTGATGACGTTCTCGAACTGGGCGACGCCGTCGGCGACGTACAGCTCGCCCCGGGCCAGGACCTCGCCGTCGCGGTCGCGGATGCCGAGGAAGGAGACGTCCGCGCCGCGCTGGTAGAGCGTGACCCGGTCGGCCAACTGGGCGATCTGCTCGTCGGTGTCGTCCGGGTAGTCGGCCCGCCAGTCGCGGATCAGGGAGGGGCGCAGCTCCGCGAACGGGATCGACTCGACCCGGTTCGGCACCCGCGCGGGTAACACCCCGGAGTGCAGCATCGCGACGATCCGCTCGTGCACCTGGTACCCGGCCGCCGAGAACACCCCGGCAGCCGCGTCGCCCGCGGCGTCGCTGTTGAACTGCACCAACCGGTGCGCGGCCCCGGCCCCGCCCAACACCTCGTCCGCCGCCGCGACCACCTCGGCGGCGTCGACGGGCCCGGTGACGACGATCCGGTTGTGGTGCCAGGAGGCGAGGAAGTCCCGCTGCAGCAGGCCGTACCCCCACCCCAGCTCGACCACCGAACTGGCCTGGGCCCGAGCGAACCGCTCCTCGAACCCACCGATCCGTCGCCGCGCCGAAGCAGTCCACATGGAGGCCATGATCCCGGCGCGCGATCCCACCGCCAACGGTATTTGTCCCTAGTCCGACCCGCAGAAGCTGAATGGGCTTCTCATCGGGCACTGATCACCCCCGGCGACCCACGCCCGCGGTCAGGTGGAAGCGGTGGCGGATAAGGGGACCGCGGAGGGTGGCTCGTCTGAGTGGCGGGCGCGGCTGATCAGGAGGGATACGGCCGCACCCAGGAAGCAGACCACGGCGGTGATCAGGAAGATCTCCGTGTACTGGGTGAGCAGCGCGCCCTTGAGGGCCGATTGGTAGTCGGCGATCTCCTTGGCCGCGACCTCCGGGTCCTTGCCGAACGGCAGCGGCACGTTCAGGGTCGCCGTGAGGCTGTGGAAGCGGTGCAGGCCCCAGGCCGACAGGGCCGCGATGCCGACCAGCATGCCGGTCATCCGCGCGACGACCACGCCCGCCGAGGCGACGCCGTGGCGTTGGGCCGGGACCACGCGGAGGGCGGCGGCGGACAGGGGGGCGATGACCAAGCCCAGGCCGAGGCCCGCGATCACCAGGTCGGTGTCCAGCCGGGGGAGGCCCAGGAGGCCGGTGGCGGTCAGGGGGTCCTGCGGCCAGTTCGCCATCAGCAGGTATCCGGCTCCCGCGACGGCCATGCCGACGACCGACACGAGCCGTTCGCCGAAGCGGGCGGCGAGGAGGCCGCCGAGGAGGGCGCCGACGGGCAGCGCCACCAGGAACCGCAGCAGCAACAGGACGCCGCCCTCGTCGTCCTTGCCCAGCAGGGTCTGGGCGAACAGGTCGACGTCGACCAGGGTGACCATCAGGGCCGCGCCCGCCGCCGCCGACACCGCGAGGGTGGCCAGGAACGGGCGCATCGCCACGCCCGCCGGGTCGATCAGCTTGGTGCGCGCGCGGCGCTCCCACAGCAGGAAGGCCACGAAAGCCACCAGGGCCGCGATCAGCAGCGGCAGACCCCACGACGGCAGCACCGAATTGCGCGGGTCCGGGTTGTAGAGCCCGACCACCGCCAGCCCGAGCGCCACCGCGAGCAGCGAACCACCCACGACGTCGACCCGCACCCGTTCGCCGGTGGCCGCCCGGGCGGGCACCGTGCGGTGAACCGCGACCATCGCCAGCACCGCGAGCGGCACGTTGACCCAGAACACCCCGCGCCACCCCGTGATGCCGAAGGCGCTGGACCACAGCGGCAGCGCGGCCAGGGCGACGCCGTAGAGCGGGCCGATCACGCTGCCCAGCTCCTGCGCCGCGCCCACGGTGCCCAGCACCGTTGACCGCTTGCGCTCGTCCCACAGGTCGGCGGCCAGCGCCATGGTCACCGGCAGCAGCGCGCCGCTGGCCACGCCCTGCACGACCCGGCCCGCGACCAGCACGGACAGGTCGCCGGACAGCGCCGTGACCACCGAGCCCGCCAGGAACCCCAGCAGGCACAGCTGCAGCAGCGGCCTGCGCCCGAACCGGTCGGACGCCTGGCCGAGCAGCGGCATCGCGGCGATGTAGCCGAGCAGGTAGCCGGTGACGATCGGGGTGACCCGCTCCAGGCGGTTCACCGGGATCTGCAGGTCGTCGATGATCTGCCGGATGACGCTGACCACCACGTAGGTGTCCAGCGCGCCCAGCAGCACGGCGAGCCCGCCCGCGCTGATGGCGATGGTGCGGTTCGCGGACCTCATGGCGCGGTGATCGTCACAGGCTTGTCCACATCGGACAGCGACAGGTCGACGCTCGCGTTGTCCGGCAACGCCACCGACGCCTTCACCGGCTGCTTGTTGTCCTGCCGCACCCACAGCGTGACGTCCACGTCGGCGCTGACGCCCGGCACCACGGCGGACACCACGTCCTTGGCCACCTTGCCCTTGACCCGGTACGCCGACGCCCCGTCCACGGTCTCCGCCGCCTCCGTGCGCGGCTCCTGCACCTTCGCCAGCACGTTGGCGATGCCCTTGTCCGGGTCGAGGATCGTCGACGGGTCGTAGATCCGCGAGGTGATCGCGGACGGGTACTTCGTGAACCCGCCGGTCGGGCCCTTGATGTAGAGCGAGTCGTCGACCAGCACGAACTCGCCCTCGATCAGCTGACCCATCAGGGTCAGCCGGACCGTGCCCTTGGCCGCGCCGGACCCACCGCCCTCACGGGTGAGGTCGCCCTCGGCGTTCTGCACGGGGATCGCGGCCACCGTCCCGTTGACCTTCAACGCGAAGTGCGCGCTCTTGACGTTCTTCGTCGCGGCCGACGCGTCCCGCAGCAGCGCGGCGCCGTCCGGCAGCGTGCCGCCACCCCCGCCCGAATCGTCGGACGAGCAGCCCGCCACCAGCGCGCCCACGAGCGCGAGACTTCCCAAACCCAGTACCACTCGGCGAATGCCCATGGCGGAGATCGTAGGCGGCGGCGCCTGAGGCCGAACGAAGTTATCCACAGGCCGCCACCGACCGCTTGACCGGCGTTCACCGGGAGCCGCTGTCGCGCTTCTGACCAGCGGTTTCGCTCAGTCCGACCGGCTGTCGGGCCGGAACGTGCGCCGGTACGCGAGCGGAGCGACACCGATCGCGGCACGCAGGTGTTGCCTCAGCGACGCCGACGTGCCCAGCCCCGACTGCGCGGCCACCCGGTCCACCGGCAGGTCCGTGTTCTCCAGCAGGTGCCGGGCGCGCCGCAGCCGCTGCTGCACCAGCCAGGCCCCCGGCGACAGCCCGGTCTCCGCGCGGAAGTGCCGCGAGAACGTGCGCACGCTCATCGACGCGTGCCCGGCCAGCGCCGCCAGTTCCAGCGGCTCGTGCAACCGGTCCAGCGCCCACGCGCGCGTCGGCGCCACCCCGTCCGACCCGCCCGCGGGCAGCGGCCGGTCGATGAACTGCGACTGCCCGCCCTCCCGCCACGGCGGCACCACGCAGTAGCGCGCGGCCCGGTTCGCCACCTCGCTGCCGAAGTCGGTGCGCACCACGTGCAGGCACAGGTCGACCCCCGCGCTCAGCCCCGCCGAGGTCAGCACGTCGCCGCCGTCGACGAACAGCACGTCCGGGTCGAGGTCGACGGCCGGGTAGAGCGCGCGGAAGTCGTCGGCGAACTTCCAGTGCGTAGTGGCCCGTCGCCCGTCCAACAGCCCCGCAGCGGCCAGCACGAACGCACCGGTGCAGATCGACATCACCCGCGTACCCGGTCGGATCCGGGCCAGCGCGGCGGCCAGCGGCCCCGGCAGCGTCCCGTGCAGGCGCGGCCCGGGGGAGCGCGTTCCCGGCACGATCACCGTGTCCGCGGTCTCCAGCACCTCCGGGCCGTGGTCGAGCACCGCGGTGAACCCCGTGGTCATCCGCACCGGCTCCGCGTCGACCCCGCAGATCAGCACCTCGTAGAGCGGCGTGCCGTCCGCGGTCTTCGCCGCGCCGAGCAGGAGCGGCGGGATCTCCAGGTCGTAGCCGACCGCCTCGCCCACGGCCAGCACCGCCACCCGATGCGTCATGGCCGGATTCTTTCACATGTTGGCAATCAGGCCACTAGGCCACAGTGGACCGATGTCGCAGGCTGGCCGGCGTGACCCAGACGGATGAATCGGCGACCGCCGCGACCAGTACCGATCGAGCCCCGCGCGTGCACCGGGCCTGGTTCGTGGCGGCCGTGGCGTTCGTCGCCCTGGTCGGCGCCGCAGGCTTCCGCGCGGCGCCGGGCGTGCTGATCGACCCGCTGAAGGCCGAGTTCGGCTGGTCCACCGCCACCATCTCGGCGGCGATCAGCGTCAACCTCGTCCTCTACGGACTCATCTCGCCCTTCGCCGCCGCCCTCATGGAACGGCTCGGCATGCGCCGCGTAGTGGCTGTCGCGCTCGTGCTGGTCGCAGCGGGCAGCGGGCTCACGGTCTTCATGACCACCACCTGGCACCTGCTGCTGTGCTGGGGCGTGCTCGTCGGCGTCGGCACCGGGGCGATGGCGCTGACCTTCGTCGCGACCGTCACCTCCCGCTGGTTCGTCCGCCACCAGGGCCTGGTCAGCGGCGTGCTCACCGCCGCGGGCGCCGCCGGGCAACTCGTCTTCCTGCCGGTCGTCGCCAACCTCGCCACCCACTCGGGCTGGCGCACGGCATCGCTGGTCATCGCCGGGACAGCGCTAACCGTCGTGCCCTTCGTCCTCATCGCACTACGAGACCACCCCAGCGACGTGGGCACCTTCGCCTACGGGGCCACCGAGGACCTACCACGCCCCACCACCAACCGAGGCGCACTACGAGCACTCACCGTCCTCCGCGAAGCCGTGCGCAACCGCACCTTCTGGATGCTCGCGGGCGGGTTCGCCATCTGCGGAGCCACCACCAACGGCCTCGTCGCCACCCACTTCGTCCCCGGCGCCCACGACCACGGAATGCCCACTACGACCGCCGCGAGCCTCTTAGCGGTCATCGGCCTCTTCGACGTCGCAGGAACCGTCTTCTCCGGCTGGCTCACCGACCGCGTGGACCCGCGCTACCTCCTCGCCACCTACTACGCGCTGCGCGGCATCTCCCTGCTCTTCCTGCCCAACCTGTTCGCCGCCACCGCCGATCCACCCATGTGGGCGTTCATCGTCTTCTACGGCCTCGACTGGGTGGCCACCGTCCCGCCGACGGTCGCGCTCTGTCGCCGGGTGTTCGGCACCGACGGCCCGATCGTGTTCGGCTGGGTCTTCGCCGCCCACCAGGTCGGCGCCGGGGTGGCCGCGAGCGCCGCCGGACTCACCCGCGACCACCTGGGCAGCTACGACCTCGCCTGGTACGCGGCGGGCGCGTTGTGCGCCGTGGCCACGGTGGTCTCACTGCGGATCACGTCACACGGGCTCGGTAAGGCGCGCACGGCCAGTTGATGTCTACGCTGCGCACATGGATCGCCAGCAAGAGTTCGTCCTGCGCACGCTCGAGGAGCGCGACATCCGGTTCGTCCGGCTGTGGTTCACCGACGTGCTCGGCTTCCTGAAGTCGGTGGCGGTCGCGCCCGCCGAGCTGGAGGGCGCCTTCGCCGAGGGCATCGGGTTCGACGGCTCGGCGATCGAGGGGTTCTCCCGGGTCTACGAATCGGACATGATCGCCAAACCGGACCCGGCCACCTTCCAGGTCCTGCCCTGGGAGACCCCCGACGGCGAGCCCTACTCCGCCCGCATGTTCTGCGACATCGCCATGCCCGACGGCTCGCCGTCCTGGGCGGACCCGCGGCACGTGCTGCGCCGCACGCTGTCGAAGGCCAGCGAGGCCGGGTTCACCTGCTACGTGCACCCGGAGATCGAGTTCTTCCTGCTCAACAACCTCCCGGACGACGGCAGCGAACCCACCCCGGCGGACAACGGCGGCTACTTCGACCAGGCCAGCCACGCCACCGCGACGCACTTCCGCAGGCACGCCATCGAGACCCTGGAGGCCATGGGCATCTCGGTGGAGTTCAGCCACCACGAGGGCGCGCCCGGTCAGCAGGAGATCGACCTGCGCTACGCCGACGCCCTCACCATGGCCGACAACGTGATGACCTTCCGGTACGTGGTCAAGGAGGTAGCGCTAACCCAGGGCGTCTTCGCGTCCTTCATGCCGAAACCCTTCTCCGACCAACCGGGCTCCGGTATGCACACCCACGTCAGCCTGTTCGAAGGCGACCGCAACGCCTTCTACGACAACGAGGACCCCTACCAGCTGTCCGCGACCGGTAAGGCCTTTGTGGCCGGTCTGCTCAAGCACGCGCGCGAGATCTCCGCGGTCACCAACCAGTGGGTCAACTCGTACAAGCGCCTCATCGTCGGTGGGGAGGCGCCCACGGCCGTCTGCTGGGGACACGCGAACCGGTCCGCCCTCGTCCGCGTCCCGATGTACTCGCCGAGCAAGGCGTCCTCGCGCCGGGTCGAGATCCGCTCACTGGACTCCGCCTGCAACCCGTACCTGGCGTTCTCGGTCATCCTCGCCGCCGGCCTCAAGGGCGTCGCCGAGGGCTACTCGCTGCCACCCGCCGCCGAGGACGACGTCTGGTCCCTCTCGGACGCCGAACGCCGCGCCGCCGGGTACGCGAACCTGCCGCAGAACCTCGGTGAGGCCCTGGCCGAGATGGAGAACTCCGAACTCCTCGCGGAGACCCTCGGGGAGCACGTCTTCGACTACTTCCTCCGCAACAAGCGCACCGAGTGGGACACCTATAGGCGCAGCGTGACCCCCTACGAGCTCCGGACACTCCTGCCGATGCTCTAAGCCGCGGATCGGCGTGCCAGTGCCACTAACCCAGGTCGAGCGTGGAGATGATCACGCGACGAGGTCAACTTCCCTCGACTGGGTGGCACACCCGGGCCCCAAGAGCCGTTAGGTTGGCGCGGTGCCCGACGTGTCCCCAGACGCCGCGACCACCCTCATCGCCTGTACGGCGGTGCCCGTCGCGGACCTGCCCGCCGCGCGGGTCGCGGCGCGGACGTTCCTCGACCACCACCCCGGCTCCCGGTTCGTCACGCTGCTCGTCGACGGCGAGGCCCCGGTCGACGGCGCCGGGAGCTTCGTCCGCCCCGCCGACCTGGGGCTGGGCGCCGACGAGTTGTCCGTGCTGGCCACCGGCCACACCGCGGCCGAAGCCTGCGCGGTGCTGCGGCCCCGCCTGCTGGAGTGGCTGCTCGACCGCGAACCGCACCCCGTGCTCTACCTCGACCCGTGGGTCCGCGTCTACGCACCCCTGACCGACAGCATCACCGCCGCGCTGCGCGAGGCCGCTGTCGTGCTCATCCCCAAGGTCTTGCGCCCGTTGCCCGCCGACGGTCTGCGCCCCGAACAGGCCGAATTGCTCGCTGCGGGCATCTACGACGAGGGTTTCCTCGCCGCGACCCACGGCGCGGAACCGTTCCTGCACTCCTGGGCGGAGGTTTGCCTCGCCGACCCCGCGCGCGCGGGTGCGTTCCTCGACGGCGCACCGGCTATGGTCGACCACCGGGTACTGCGTGACCCCGGGTTGGGCCTATCGCGGTGGAACGCCGCGCAGCGCCCTCTTGCCCAAGATGCCCAACGCCGCCTAACCGCAGGCGGGACGGTCCTGCGCACCGCCAACTTCGCGGGCCTCGATCCCGAGCGCCCCTGGCTGCTGACCGCGGACATCACCGACCACCCGCGGGTACTGCTTTCCGAACACCCGCTGCTTGCCCGCATTTGCACGGACTACGTCGCCGAACTCGACGAAGACACCCCGCAGCCCACTACACGCTTCGCCAAGCTCGCCGACGGCACGGTCTTCCCACCAACGCTCCGCGCCGCCTACCGCGCAGCGCGTGCCGGTAAGGACAAGCCACCGGCGGTAGACGCGGATCCGGCCGGGTTCCTGCGGTGGGCCTGTGCGGCATCCCCCGAAGCGCCGGACGCGACCAGATGGGCCGTCGCCGTCTGGCAGGACGACCCTGAACTGCGGAAACGCTATCCGGAACCCTTCGGCGAGGACTCCGCCGGCTACCGCGACTGGTGCGCCACCGACGCCGTCCTGACCGGTCGACTGCACCCGCGCGCGGTACCGGGACAACACGGCGTCGACGTGACCCTGATAGACCAGATCGGCGTATCCGTCGTCGGATCAGGCCCCTTCGCCGACCGGGTCAAACTGGCGGTCGAGGCCTCCGGGCTCCCCATCTCCGACGAACCGATCTACCCGGTGGTGCTGACCTGCAACGGGATCTCCGGCATCCCACGGCAACGGCACGTCATCGCCGTCCGCGACGAACTCGCGTCGATCCCGTTCCGCGTCGACGAGCGCTGGTTGGTCTGGCCCGCACCCGCGCCCGCACCGGACGGCGTGGCCACGCACATCGTCCCGCTACCCGTACCCGACCCGGGTGCCCGCGACGAGGTCGCCCGCGACGAGGCCCGGCACCGGCTCGGCATCGGCGACGAACCCACCTTCGCGGCCATCGCCGACCGCGCCGACGACGTCCTCGCCGCGTTCACCGCAGCCTTCCCCAACCGCGACGACGTGCGATTGGTGCTCCTGGTCCCCACGTCCGCCGCGCGCTCCGAGGAAGCCGAAAGGCTCCGATTGCGCGCCGCCGGGGACCCGCGCGTGCGGCTGGTCATCGACGAGTCCACGTTCCGCGCCGCGACCGACGCCGCGACCTGGGCGGTGTCCATCCACGGCCGCGGCCAGCCGGACAACGCCCACGCCACCAGGTGGCTCGCCGAGACCGCGTTGCGCGGCGTACCGACGATCACCATCACGGGCGGCACCGCCGTTGAGCTGCTAGGACCGGACTGCTGCGTACCGCTACCGGTCGACGAGTTCGCCGCGGACACCATGGTCGCGGGGGCCATCCGCGACCTGGCCGACGACAACGCCACCGCCGACAAAGTCGGTTCCGCCGCGCGCACCCACGTGCTCGAACACCTCTCGCCGACCGCAGCGGGCGCGGCGGTCCGTAGACGCGTGGAACTCGCCTACCGCAGTTGGCGCGCGGGACGCGCACTGGCGTCCGCGACCGAAGACGACCCCCTGCGCGCACTACGCGCCGCCAGGCACGCCTTGCACCGCCGACCGGACACCGAAGTCGGCTACAAGATCCCGATGGCGCCGCAACTACGACGCGCGGTCTTGCGCGTCCTGGCGCACTACGACGCCCACCTGACCTCCGTGCTCGCATCGCTCATCGACGGCATAGAGCGCACAGCGGTTGAGCTGGTCGAACGCCAGGAAAAACTCACTACGGCGGGTGCGGGCCTCGACGCGGACCTCTTGCGCGCAGACCTCGACCTGGTCGTGGAACGGATGACCCAACTCGGCAAGCAAGTCAGCGCTGCGGGCGAGGAAGTGGTCCGACTGCGCGGGGACGTCGCGGGGAACAGCCGCGAGGTCGGTGAGGTCGCCGCGCAGGTGCGCGAGGTGTCCGCGCGCGAAGTCGCGGGTATCGGCGTCGCGTCCGACGAGGTCCGGAGACTGACCGAGGCGCTGGCGGCGAACACGGCCAGGATGGACGCGCTGGAAGCCAGGCTCGCCAGCAGGCAACTGGAGTCCGAGAGCCGCGTCGCGCAGGGCTCGTGGGCCGCTGACCAGGCCCTACGCGCGACCGACGCACTCCGCCGGGTGATCGTCCGCCAACACGAACGAGTGGTTTCGGTCGACGTGCCGAGCGCCCCGGTGCTCTGCGACGCGGGCCTGCTCCGGCTCCCCGCGCAGGACAGCGTCATGTCGGCGGTCCTGTCGAGCAACGGCGTCTGGGAACCCGACGTCGCCGAGCTGGTCGACTCGCTCATCGAGCCCGACAGCGTCTTCCTCGACGTCGGCGCGTACGTCGGCTACCACGCGATCCGGGTGCTGAGCCGCCTCGGCACCAGCGGCACCGTGGTCGTCGTCGAGCCGGACCCGGACGCGGTGAAACTGTTGCGGCACAACGTATCCGAGAACGTGTCGGACCTGGTCGGCGAGCGCCTGCTGGTGCTGGAGGCAGCGGCCTGGGACGCGCAGGCCGAGCTCGTCGGCGCACCCGCGATGGGCGGCGGCTTCGGCGTGCGGCTCCAAGATCCGGAGAACGTGACCACGGACACACAAACCGAGTTCGCGGTCCAGGGCGTCCGGCTCGACCGCGAGCTCGACGCGCTGGAAGCCATCAAGGGGCAGCGGCTGTCGGTCGTGAAAGTGGACATTCCGGGCCTCGGACACCGGGCCCTGGCGGGTCTCGTGCGCCGTCTGCGCAAGGACCGGCCGAACGTCATCCTGGCCTTCGACGGGCCGCTGACCAGCGGTTTCGGCGATGACCCCGCGGTCGTCCTGCGCGAGTTCCGCACGTGGGGCTACGAGCTGGCGCGGCTGGGCGACGACCGCGCGAGCGAGGTCGACGAACTCCTCCCGGAGGTGTCCTCCGGGGTGCTGCGCACGCTGTGGCTGCGACCGGCCGCAGGGCGCTGACCAGCCGATTTGACTTCCGAATCGGCAACCCAGTAACTTTCTCCATGTCGCACGGAGCGCCGGACGGAACAGGACGCAAGAGCCTGGCGGGGACGGACTCGGAAGACGAACTCCAGGATCTGCTAAGGTTCCCGGAGTCAGAACTTCCACCGGGTCGAGCGGGTTGACACCGCGAAACGAACCGGGTAACGTTCTGCGGCGTTGCCAGGAAGACCTCCCAGCAAGGATCCACTGGATCCGGCGCGGGTCTGGTCGCTCTGGCGAACAAAAACTTGCTAGGCAATACCAGCCTCGGATGAGGTCGCCCTTTCCGGCGATGGATTTCGATGAGCGTGTGTTGTTTGAGAACTCAACAGTGTGCCGATTTAAGCCAGTAGAGCTTGAATGATAGAACCCCGATGTGGGTTCCTTTGAGATGAATTGAT
>NZ_PTIX01000027.1 GCF_002934265.1 Actinokineospora auranticolor | reverse complement strand
CACCGGAGCTACCCGCGGGTGATCAAACGGAAAATGAGCAACTTCCCGGTCAAACGCGCACGACACCGACAACAACTCCGAAACAGCCGACCACCTCACTCGAACATCACCCTCACCCCGCCCAGCAAGACCCGACACCGCCGCCGACCAGCCGAAACCACCTAACCGACCGGCATTGCGCCTAGGCCGCCAGGACCCGTCGACGGGCCGCCCACGCGGTCGCGAGCACGAAGCCCGCGGCCGCCAGGCCACCCGCGATCGCCGCGCCGACGCCGTAGCCCGCCGCCGGTTCGCGGCTGGACAGGGCGCAGGTGAACAGCCACAGCGCACCGCCGAACAGGGCACCCAGCAGCAGCGCCGCGACCGGCGCGGCGGGCCTGCGGTAGCCGCGCCGCAGCGCGCGCATCAGGGACTCGACGTAGGCCACGGCGAACAGGGCCAGCAGGAGGCTGCCGGTGCCCATCGCCGTGGCCATCGGGTGCACCGACGACGCCAGGGTGAACTCCACCGGGGGTTGGTCGCCGACCGTGATCGACCCGGTCGCCGCGCCGCCCGCCAGCCACCGCATCAGCGGGTCCGGGGTGATCTCGGCCCGGAAGGTCCGGTCGGCCGCGGGGCGGACGTTCTGCATGATCGAGCTGCCGAAGGGGATGCCCGCGGCGTTCAGGTCGAACTTGACGGTCCCGGGTCGCTCGATCGTCCCCTCGACGGTGAACTCCTTGGTCAGGTCCACCTCGACGGGACCGCTCAAGGCCTTGCCCTGGATCGTGATCGGGCTGCTCGGGTGGTCCTGCGCCTTGGGCGCGAGGAACGGCACCACGACCATCGCGACCAGGGCCACCGCCGCCGCGAGCGCGGGCCACAGCGGCGAGGGGCCGGTCGGCTGCTGGATCAGCTCACGCGCGGGCCGCAGCTGCTTGCCGCGGAAGTCGCCCGGGTCCAGGGTGCGGGTCGAGTCCTGGGCGGTCGCCCGGATCGGCGGCGTGACCACCGTCGGCAGGTCCGGCTGACGGGTCAGCTGCTGCGAGATCGCGCCGCTCACCCGCGGCGCCAGGTGCACCGGCACCGCCGAGCGCTCCAGCCACCCCTGGCCGAACACCGCCGTCGCCGCCGCGCTCAGGTCGATGGCGAACGCCTCGGCGTCGCGGTAGCGGTGCTGCGGGTCGCGGGCCAGGCTCCGCATGACCACTGTGGACAGCGGGTCCGGCACGCGCGGTAGCGGTCGCGGGTCGTTGAAGATGCGCTGCCGCATCATGCTCACCGCGCCGCGCGTGCGGTCGTACGGCAGCTCGCCGCACAGCAGCTCGTACAGCACCGTGCCCGCCGAGTAGATGTCCGCGGCGGGGGTGAGCGCGTTGCCCATCGCCTGCTCGGGGGCGATGTAGGCCGGGGTGCCCAGCACCTCGCCCGCGTGGGTCATCAAGGTCGCGCCCTCGCTGACCACCTGGGCGATGCCGAAGTCGGCCACCTTGAGCAGCCCGGCCGAGGTGAACAGCAGGTTCTTCGGCTTGATGTCCAGGTGCAGCACCCCGGCGGCGTGCGCGGCGTGCAGACCGCCGAGCATGGCCAGGGCGATCGCGCAGGTCTGCTCACCGGTCAGGCCGGGGCCGCGGAAGCGGTCGTAGACCGTGCCGCCGTCGAGCTTCTCCATCACCAGCAGGTTGTCGTGGCCGGTCTGCACGTAGTCGTAGACCGGCACGATGTGCGGGTGGTCGAGGCTGGCCAGCACCCGGGCCTCGCGGTCGAACCGGGCGTTGACCTCGACGTCGCCGACCACGTCGGATGGCAGCTGCTTGATCGCCACGTGCCTGCCGAGCGACCGGTGCACGCCCTCGTAGACCACCCCCATGCCGCCGGAGCCGATCTTCTGGCCGATGGCGTACTGCGGCAGCGCCGCGGTGAGCCCGGCGGGTGCGGTCATTCAGGCCACCTCGGGGTGTCCGGATCGGGCTTGGCGGCGCCGGGCGCGGGCAGCGCCTGGGTCGCGTCGGTCGGCGGTACGGGCAGTGCCTGGGTGGCGCCCGCGTGGTCGTCCTTGATGAACTCGTCGAGCAGACCCGCCTGCTGGTGAATCGATGTCGGCGCGGCGGGCGTGACCTGCGTGCCGTACTCCGGCTGGGCCACCACCGGCGGCTGCGCGCCGGTGTAGCGGGCCGTCATGCCGACCGTCGGACCGTCGAGCGGGGCGTCCGGTGTGGGCAGTGGCGGCACCGGGTGCGGGGTCAGGAAGCCGAGCACCATGGCGATCGCCGCGGCGCCCAGCACGATCGGGATCTCCACCAGCGCCACGGGTGGCACCAAACGGAGTACCGACAGCGTCACCACCGCGACCAGCCCGGTGCCCAGGCCCGCGGGCAGGAACCGCAGCGCGCGGCGGAACCGGTTGGGGGACAGCCGGTGCCGCGCGAGGGCGAACAGCACGGTGGCCCAGATCGCCGCGGTCAGCGCCAGCATCAGCAGGCCGAACAGGCCGTACACCGACCAGACGGTGCCGCGCACGTCGGCGATCGTGTCCACGCCGCCGAGCACGGTGCGGTCCTCGGCGAGCAGTTCCACCGAGGTCGGCAGCAGGCCGGTGGCCTGACCGTCGAGGTCGCGCACGTCGAGTGGGAACGTGCGCACCACGCGCCCGCCGGACGGGACCTCGAAGGGCAGGTTGGTGTCGTAGGCGAAGAACGTCAGGGCCAGGGCCACACCGGAGATCCGGATCAGCCGGACCTTCTGGGCCGTCGGGCCCCGGTTCTCGGCCGTCACGGACAGCTCGGCCGGTTTCCCGGGGTCGAGGGTGACGGTGCGGTCGGTGATGTCCTGACCGTCCAGAGTGACCGTCACCCTGAGCGAGTCGCCCACCTCTTGCGCGACCGCTGGGGTCGCGCCGAGCACCAGCGCGGCCGTCACGAGGGCAACCGTCGCCGCGATAAGACGTCCCATGGAGGACTCCGGAGTTGAGGCGGGCCCGATCGAGGCGGAATGCTACAACGGGCCGGGGCCTCGTCCGGGGCGTTCCGCCGGATCAGGGATACGGACAGGAGTGTCGGTCGTGCGCAGTGGAGGACGCTTAACCGGCTTGGCCGTTGCGGGTCTGGCGGTTTTCCTCGCCGTGGCCCCCGTCTCGCAGGCGGGCGCGGCACCGGCCGCGGTGACGTTCAACCTGACGATCAAGCCCGCGGCCGGTCCCGCGGGCACCACCTTCGCCATCGGGTGGACCCTGCGGCCGAACACCGGCTGCAAGATCATCACGTTCAGCTCGGCGTTGACCTCGATCCCGTCATCCCCCGGATCGCCGCCGCCCAACACCGGTTCGGTGAGCGCCACCGCGCCCGGGACGGCGAAAGCGGGCACCTACGCCATCACGGGTACCTGCGGTGAGACGTCCGCGGTCACCCGCTTCACCGTGACCTCGATATTGCCGCCCACCACCACTACTACTACGACTACAACGAGAGTTCCGCCAGTCACTACGACCACACCGCCGGTGACGACGGTTCCCCCGGTGACGACCATCCCACCGGGCGGCAACTCCTCGACGACCCGTCCGCCGGTCACGGTCATAACAACGCGGCCGGGATTCACCACAACGCCAACGATCTCGACGGATGGCACCACTACGCAGACTGTGACGTCCACATCGGACGGTACGGCCCCGCCGCCCGGCACGACGCCTGAGATCCCGGTCACGGACGTCCCGGAACCCGACGGGGGGCTGGAGCTCGACCGCAAGAGCGTCCGGCCCGGGGACCCCTTGGTCGCCAAGGGAACCGGTTGTGAGCCCAATCGGACGGTTCTCCTCACCTCCGAGGGCGACAAGGTCGGCGAGTCGATGTCCGACGGCAACGGTGAGTTCACCGCGCCGGTGGAGTTCGAGCGGGTGCAGCCGGGCAGGCACACGGTGTTCGCGGACTGCGGGGTCGTGCTGAGCGGATCGGTCGACCAGCTCGTCACCAGTTCGACGAGCGGCAACTCCGGGACGCTGGTCGTGCTGGTGTTCTTCGTCCTGGCCGGTGCCGCGCTAATCCGCGTCGCGTAGGGCTTTCGCGACCGGTAAGGGCACCGACATCCGGGTGACCACATCGCCGTAGCGGCGGCGGATCTCCGTCGCCGCCGCAGTGGGCTCACCGACCACGGCGAACGCGTGCAGGACGTCGTCGTCGACAAGGGCGGACATCTCGTCCCACCGACCCCGCTTGGACAACGCGTTCAACTCGTCGTGCAAGGCGCCCCAGCCGTGGAAGTCGAGCACGGGCCGGTAAGACGGTGTCGAACCGTAGAACGCGATCTGCTTTCGCGCCTCGGCAAGCGACGCCGTCATCTCCTCCTCCGACGCGCCGGTCGCGATGAACGCCGGACCGCTGATGTCGAACCCGTCGAGCGTCTTACCGACTTTCGCCCTACCGCGTTCCAGCGCGGGGAGCGTCACCTCGCGCAGGTAGCGCTCGGTGGAGAAACCGTGGCAGAGCACGCCGTCGGCCACTTCACCGGCGACCTCGGTCATCAACGGCCCCACCGCGGCGAGGTAGATCTTGGGGTTGCCGAACGGGTTGGGGCCGGGGTCGAAGAACGGCGTCATCAGCGTGTGCCGGTAGAACTCGCCCAGGAACCGCAGCCGCGCACCGGTCTCGAAGCTCGCCCAGATGGCCCGCACGGCCAGCACGAACTCCCGCATCCGCGCGGCGGGCGCCGACCACGGCATCCCGAAGCGCTTGGTGATGTGCGGTTTGACCTGGGAGCCCAGGCCGAGCACGAACCGCCCACCCGAGAGCGTTTGCAAGTCGTTGGCCTGCACGGCGACGGTCATCGGATTGCGGGCGAACGCCACCGCGATCCCGGTGACCAACTCGATCCGCTCGGTGCGGTCCGCGCCGACCGCCACCCCCACGAACGGGTCGATCTGCGTCTCGGGAACCCACACACCGTCGTAGCCGTCGCGCTCGGCGGCCACTACGCGCTCACCGGCCTCGACCACAGTCGCGGCGTAACCGCCTGCGTCCAGCCTCATGCGCCCCACATTACTGTGGGGTAACGCCCCTGTACTCCTTCGAGGGCAAGAGCCCTCGCGGCGACCCGACGGCCTGGATCGCACCCACCGCGACCCTGATCGGTGACGTCACCGTGGGTCCGGGCGCCTCGGTCTGGTACGGCGCCACCATCCAGGACGGCGCGGTGATCGGCGCGCGGACCCTCATCGCCGCCGGGGCCATGGTCGGCCCGGGCACGGAGGTCCCGCCGGAGGTGGTGGCGATGGGCGTCCCGGCGAAGCGGCAGGTGCCGCTGGCGGGCGGGCCGAAGGTCTGGGTCGACCACAACGCGGAGATCTACCGGGAGTTGGCGCGCAGGCACGCGGCGGGGACCAGCCCGGTCGAGGACTCCGGAAAGCAGTGAAGCCGGTGCCCGGCACGCCATGGGTGGGCGGTGCCGGGCACCGGAAGTTCTGGCCGGACTCCGGGAGTTGTGCCCCCGGGGCCTGCGCGGATCCTGGTAGGGGCAGTCCGCGCGAGAACCGGATGTGGAGAAATATGCCCGGTCCCCCTAGCCGGACCTCATCCGAACGGGGTATCAATTCCCCTTATGGCCGAACTCGAACTCCGGCACCTCCGGGCGATCTGCGCGATCGCGGAGGAAGGCAGTGTGTCCAAGGCGGCCATCCGGCTCGGCGTCACCCAACCGGCCCTGACCGCGCAGCTGCGTTCCATCGAGCGCCTGGTCGGCGGCGAGCTGTTCCGCCGCTCGTCCAACGGCAGCGTGCCCACCGAACTGGGGCGCAGCGTAGTGCGCTCCGCCCGGGTCGTCCTGGAGGACATGTCCGCGCTGCTCGCCTCGGCCCGCACGCACACCCAGAACCCCGGCGAGGCGCCGCTGGTGCTGGCGTCGAGCCCGATGCTGTTCACCAGCGCGCTGATCACCGAGCTGCGCGCGTGGGTGCGCTGCACGGAACTGCGCACCGAGATCGACTCCTCCGGGCCCGCGCTGCTCGACCTGATCTCGGCCAAGCAGGCCGACCTGGCCGTCTTCGAGCGGTTCGAGGGCATGGAGCACCGGATGCTGCGCGACGTCGAGGTGCGCACCATCGTCGAGGAGCCGCAGTTCGTCGCGTTCAGCTCCGACAGCCCGCTGGCCGAGCAGGACGAGGTCGACCTGGCGGACCTGGCCGACCTGGACTGGATCGTCCCGCCGCCGGACCAGGACACGATCCGGCTGGGGTTCCGGGAGGCGTGCGAGAAGGTCGGCTTCACGCCGCGGATCACGCACCACGTCACGGAAGCGCGCACCGCCATGGCGCTCGCGGCGTCGGGCGGGGTGTGCCTCGCGCAACCGGCGTCCCTCGGGGGGCCGGGCTTCGAGATCCGCCCGCTGCGCGGCGCGCCGCTGCGGTTGCCGGTCGTGCTGGTGATCCGGCTCGACGGCGTGCTGGGCAACCGGCGGCACGAGGTGTTCGCCTGCGTCGCGCACGCCTACCGGTCGATCGTCGACCGCAACCCGACGTACGCGCAGTGGTGGAAGGAGCACCCCGAGGCGCACGTCGAGGTGGACGCGGCCCTGGCCTTACCCCGGCCGACCCGCCCCAGCTGACTCAGCGGGCCGGGCGCAGGGTCCACACGACCGTCATCTCGGCGGTGACCACGCCCGCCGCGTCCCGGATCACGCACTCCACGGGGAACTCCGGTCGCACCCCCGACTCGAGTTCGGCGACCACGTCCGCCGCCTTGCGCCCGAGCACCGCCTCGGCCGTCAGCGCGCCGAGCGCGAGCTTGCGGTAGCGGATCTCCGAGCGCACCACCAGCGGCGTCACCCGGCCCATCTCCGCCGCGAACGACGCCAGCCCGACCGCGCCCGACGCGGTCTCGGCGAGCCCGAACAGCACCGCCGCGTGCGGTCCGCCGACGTGGTTGCGCTGGTCCTCGACGTCCGGCAGCGCGCACACGACCCGGTCCGCGGCCACCTCCAGGAACTCGACCCCGGCGGCGCGCACCCAGGGGACGGACTGCTTCATCGCGTCGGCGACCCAGCCGAGGTCTGTGCTCATGGCCTCATATTACTCGTGAGTAACTTCAACCGGTCAAGTGTATGGTTCTCCCTGGTCGTGACTGGCGTGCACGGGTGGGGTCAACCACCGGGGAGCGGCCGCAGCGGACAGTGGCACCGAACGCCTGGGTGTCCCCGGCGAAGCCAAGAACCGCGGAAGGACGCCACATGCACCAGCCCGCCATCACCCACCTCGCCGCGGCCGACCCCGCCGTCGCCGACCTGGTCGAGGGGGAGGCGCGCCGCCAGTACGAGAAGATCCGGTTGATCGCCTCGGAGAACTACGTCTCCACCGCCGTGCTGGAGGCCACGGGCACGGTGCTGACCAACAAGTACTCCGAGGGCTACGCGGGCAAGCGCTACTACGAGGGCCAGCAGTTCGTCGACCAGGTCGAGACCCTGGCCATCGAGCGCGCCAAGGCCGTGTTCGGCGTCGAGCACGCCAACGTGCAGCCGTACTCCGGCTCCCCGGCGAACCTCGCGGTCTACACGGCGCTGGTCAACCCCGGCGACAAGGTCATGGGCATGGCGCTGCCCGCCGGTGGCCACCTGACCCACGGCTGGGGCGTCTCCGCGACCGGCAAGTGGTTCGACGCCGTGCAGTACGGGGTGCGCAAGGACACCGGCCGCGTCGACCTCGACGAGGTCCGCGAGCTGGCGCTGGCCGAGCGGCCGAAGCTGATCTTCTGCGGTGGCACCGCGATCCCGCGCACCATCGACTTCCCGGCCTTCGCCGAGATCGCCGCCGAGGTGGACGCGGTGCTGGTCGCGGACATCGCGCACATCGCGGGCCTGGTCGCGGGCGGTGCGCACCCGTCGCCGGTCGGCCACGCGCAGATCATCTCCACGACCACGCACAAGACCCTGCGCGGCCCGCGCGGCGCCATGCTGATGTCGGACGCCAAGCACGCCAAGGCGCTGGACAAGGCCGTGTTCCCCGGCCTGCAGGGCGGCCCGCACAACCACACCACCGCGGCCATCGCGGTGGCGCTGGGCGAGGCGGCGCGGCCGGCGTTCCGCGACTACGCGGCGGCCGTGGTGGCCAACGCCAAGGCACTGGCCGACGCCCTGATCGAGCGCGGGTTCGACCTGGTCTCCGGCGGCACCGACAACCACCTGATCCTGGTCGACCTGTCGAACAAGGCCGTCGCGGGCAAGCCCGCCGCGCAGGCGCTGGACCGCGCGGGCATCGAGCTGAACTACAACTCCGTGCCCTTCGACTCCCGCAAGCCGTTCGACCCGTCGGGTATCCGGCTGGGCACGGCGGCGATCACCACGCGTGGTCTCGGCGTCGAGCACATGCCCCGGTTGGCGGCGTGGATCGACCAGGCCGTCGCGGCCAGTGATCAAGCCGAGCTGGACCGGATCGCCGCCGAGATCCGCGAACTGCTCGCCGCGCACCCCATGCCCGGCTGGGTGTGAGGACCCCCAAACAGCTGTTGATCAGCGTGAACACCCCCCGACCGGACCCCGGTCGGGGGGTGTCCGGCGTTGTGAGCGGGGTCTCGGGTTAATCGGTTGCCATCCGTCACCCGAAAAGCGCATGCTTGTATCGACCAACTACTTGGATGATGCAAGCAACTCGGGAGGTACGGTGTCCGCGCCAGAGATCGACGCGTCGGCGTCGGGCCTCGCCGACGGGACGAACGACCCGGTCGAGCCGGGGTCGGTCCAGCCGGACCTGACCCAGGCGGAAATCGATCGCGGCCAGCGGCTGGCCTCGGTACTGTTCGCCTTCGGCAAGCAGCAGGCCGCGGTAGCCGCGCGGATGAGCAAGGTCGGGGTGGACCGCTCAGCCGTCGTCCTGCTGAAGAACCTGTACGTCCTCGGCCCCAGTCGCGCGAGCGCGCTGGCCGAGGCCATCCACTCCGACCCGTCCACCGTCAGCCGCCAGGTCGCCGCCCTGGTCAAGGACGGCCTGGTGGAGCGCCGGGCGGATCCCGAGGACGGCAGGGCGAGCCTGCTGGCCATCACCGACAAGGGCACCGCGCTGCTCGAACGGCAGCGCGCCGGGCTGGCGCTGGCGCTGTCCCGCATGGTCCGCCACTGGGACTCGGACGACCTGGACGCGTTCACCACCCTGTTTGAGCGCTTCCTCGCCGACCACGCCACGTACCTGCCGCAATTGATCACCGAATGCGCCGCTTACGCGCGTTCTGAAGGGGGAAAGCAATGACCGCTCCGGCCATCGAGGGCCAACCGGGGCAGCTCAGCCACCGGCAGATCCTCACCGTCCTGTCCGGGCTGATGCTCGGTATGCTGCTCGCCGCGCTCGACCAGACGATCATGGCCTCGGCCATGAAGACGATCGCCGACCAGCTCCACGGCCAGACCATCCAGGCCTGGGCCACCACGGCCTACCTGATCACGGCCACCATCTCCACCCCGCTCTACGGCAAGCTGTCCGACATCTTCGGCCGCAAGCCGATGTACCTCACGGCGATCTCGTTCTTCCTGGCCGGGTCCATCCTGTCGGGCATCGCGAACTCGATGTACGAGCTGGCCGCGTTCCGCGCGGTGCAGGGCCTGGGCGCCGGTGGTCTCATGTCGCTGGCGCTGGCGATCATCGCCGACATGGTGCCGCCGCGGGAGCGCAGCAAGTACCAGGGCTACTTCATGGCCGTGTGGGGTCTGTCCAGCGTGGCGGGCCCGGTCGTCGGCGGCGCGTTCGCCGGCCTGGACACCTTCGCGGGCCTCGAGGGCTGGCGCTGGGTCTTCCTGCTCAACGTGCCGATCGGCATCGTCGCGCTGATCGTGGTCGCCCGGAAGCTCAACGTCCCGCACACCCGCGTCCCGCAGCGCGTGGACTACTGGGGCGCCATCGCGCTCACCGTCGGCCTGGTGCCGCTGCTGATCGTGGCCGAACAGGGCCGCGAGTGGGGCTGGGGCGCCGGTAGCTCGGTCGCGATGTACGCCATCGGCGTGGTCGGGTTGGGGGCCTTCATCTTCATCGAGAAGAAGATGGGCGACGCGGCCCTGCTGCCGATGCGGCTGTTCCGCAGGCAGACCTTCGCGCTGACCAACGTGGTCAACTTCGTGATGGGCGTCGGCATGTTCGGCATGATGATGTCGCTGCCGCTCTACCTGCAGATCGTCAAGGGCGCGACCCCGACCGAGTCCGGCCTGATGACCCTGCCGATGACCTTCGGCATCCTGGTCGCGGCCACCGGCAGCGGTCAGCTGATCGCCCGCACCGGCCGCTACCGCAAGTACCCGATCATCGGCCTGTCGCTCATGGTCGTGGCCATGTTCCTGTTCTCGCGGATCGGCGTGGACACCCCGGTCTGGGCGACCATGCTGATCATGGTGCTGGCCGGTGCAGGCTTGGGCCTGTGCATGCAGACCCTGATCCTGGCCATCCAGAACGACGTCCCGGTCAAGGACATGGGCGTGGCGACCTCGTCGGCCACCTTCTTCCGCTCCATCGGCGGCACGGTCGGCACCGCGGTCTTCCTCTCCATCCTGTTCAGCGTCGTAGGCGACCGCATCGGCGACGCCTTCGCCACCGCCCGCGGCGACGCGTCCTTCGTGGCCGCGCTGCAGCAGAACCCCCAGTTCGCGGAGAGCCTGTCGAACGGTGGTGGGATCGACCTGAACAACACGCAGTTCCTCACCACCCTCGACCCGACCCTGGCCAAGCCGATCCTGACCGGCTTCGCCAGCTCCCTGGACACGGTGTTCCTGGTGGGCGCGTGCGTGACCGTGGTCGCCTTCGCGCTGATCTGGTTCCTGAAGGAGACCCCGCTGGTCAACAAGTCCGGCATCCAGCGCGCCGCCGACGAGGCAGCGGAAGCCGCCCCGGCCCCGGCCGCGATGCACTGACACCAGTTCGACGACAGCGGCCCCGCACTCCTCCCGAGTGCGGGGCCGCTGCCGTCGTTCCCCTTCTGCTGGACCGCAACAACCCACCCAGGCCGAACTCGCCCGCTCGCCCAGCGGCAAAATTCCCTTGATCGCGAGTTGTCCCCATCCGCCGCACTCATCCGCAGGCCTGAAGGAATCGGGCGTACTGACGCCCATCAACACCTTTACCGAGACCACCTCCGCAGTCATCGGCCTATATTTCTACGCCGCTGAATAAGCTCACAGGATTTCGCGGTCTCTTCCCGAGCGGCCTACCGCAGATACACGCCCACCCAGGCTGGAACACCTCGCCACTGTCCCCTCCCTGCCCGGCCGAGCCCGCTGCCCGCCGACCTACACCGACCCGGCCTCCACCCACCCAAGCCCCGCTCGCCCACCCCACCCAGGTCACCACGCAACCCTTCCCCGCCCCGCCCCGCCCCGCCCCGCCCCGCCCCGCCGAACCCGCCACCCGCCGACGTGTGCCAGCCCGGCCCACCACTCAATCCACCGCGCTCCACCCCATCGAGCGCAGCTCGAAAACTCGCGCCTGGACCACGAGAGAACGCAACCACGCTGGGTCGGAACGTCTGCGTCCCGGACCACGAGAGAACGCAACCACGCCAGGTCAGAACGTCCGCGTCCAAGACCACGAGAACCCCGCTGGCCGGAACCCCGCTGCACGCGCGCACACCCTGTCCGGGAATGGGAATTACCCCCAGGGCTGGGCAGGACGAGCCCGGTCTGCGATCTTGTCTCTGGCCCCGTTGCCCACCAACGGCTCGCACGGGCGCCGTGCACATCTCTCGCGGTACCTACGAGGTGGTTGATGCGGGTAGTCCTGGCGATCTTCGCCGTGGGCGGGTTGCTGATCGCGTCGGCCCTGGCCATCGGCGTGGTCCGGGACCGGGAGCGCGCGTCGCCGACCGAGTCCGCCCCCGCCCCGCCCCCGAGCGCCTCGCGCTGCGTGCCACCCGAGGGGCCGGTCACCATCTCGCCCGCGCCACCCGCCCTGGTCGCCCGGCTCGCCACCACCCTCGACCGCCTGGACCGCTGGCTGGAGACCAACGCCCCGGCCACGTCGACCGTGTGGAACCGGTCCGCCACCGCCGCCGACCTGGCCACCATGCAGCGCGACCTCGGTGTCCGGCTGCCCGCCGACCTGGCCATCGCGCTGGCCCGCCACGACGGCGCCCGACCCGGCGGCTTCACACTGCCGCCCGCGTACCTCCCGCTGTCCGCGCGCGACATCGTCACCACGGCCGTCGAGCTCTGCGAGCGGGGGGACGGGTGGCAGCAGGGGGACCTGCCCTTCGCGCGGAGCGACTCGGGCGTGCTCTACCTGCGCGGCGGCGCCGTCTACCGCCACCCGGCGCGGCAGTTGGTCGCGCCGAGCCTCAGCGACCTGCTGGAGCGCGCGGTCGACCGGCTGGAGGGGGCGAGCGCCGCCGAGTACCGGCCGGAGGTCGACGCCGTCGGGACGCTCACCTGGGTCCGGGAATGACTGAACGCCCCGGGTCGGCATGACCCGGGGCGCTCATAACCCGCGGGCTCAGTGGTGCTCGACGCCCGTTTCCTTGGCGCGCTCGTACGAGCGCTTGATCTCGGCCTCGGCCTCGGTGCGGCCGACCCAGCTGGCGCCCTCGACGCTCTTGCCGGGCTCCAGGTCCTTGTAGACCTCGAAGAAGTGCTGGATCTCCAGCCGGTGGAACTCGGCCAGGTGGTGGATGTCGCGCAGGTGCTCGGTGCGCGGGTCGTGCGACGGGACGCACAGCACCTTGTCGTCGCCGCCCTTCTCGTCGGTCATGCGGAACATGCCGATGGCGCGGGCGCGGATCAGGCAGCCGGGGAACGTGGGCTCCTGGACCAGGACGAGCGCGTCCAGCGGGTCGCCGTCCTCACCGAGGGTGTTGTCCACGAAGCCGTAGTCGGCCGGGTACTGCGTCGCGGTGAAGAGGGTCCGGTCCAGCCTGATGCGACCAGTCTCGTGGTCTACCTCGTACTTGTTCCGGTTCCCCTTGGGGATCTCGATCGTGACGTCGAACTCCACGCCGTTCCTCGCTCCTCTTCGCCTTCTTCGCTTCGCCTCTAGTGTGGACCACGGCGTCCCCCCGGCCCGCACCGATACCGCGGCCACGGGGTGTGAGATTCGCCTTGGGCCCAGGGGGAGGAAGCGGCGTGCCGGAGCCGGACCAAGATCGCGGCGTGGGGTCGGAGCCGGTCGCGCGGCAACCTGGTGACCAGCAGAAACGTCCTACTGACGTGCCCGATGAGACCCCAGCGTGGCCCACCTCGGACGATGCCGCGTGGCCGACCGCCGACGGTGACGAAGCCGACCACGGCACCACCGACCCGAACACCGCCGACGACGCGGTGGTGTTACGTGACGAGACCCACGTCCCATCCGACCCCGACACGCCCGACGACGCCACGGCACGAACGGGTGAAACCGCCGACTCGGGCGCCGAGCCGACCCCGGACCCGTCGACCAAGACCACCCGACCGGTCCGCCCACTCGCCGACGGCGGCACCACGGTGCCCACGCCCAAGCCGCGGGTCGAACCCGCCGCCCAGGCCTCGGTGGACCAGGCGAAGCACCCGGACACCGAGCCGACACCCGAAGGCCAGACGGCGCCACTACGACCAGAGGCCGCGCGACCGGCCAAGCCCACGCCAAGTCAGTCGCCTGGGCAGCCGACTGGTGCGGGCGCACCGGACTCGGACCAGACGGCGTCGTTGCCCCGGGGCGGGCACTCGGGGCTTCCGCAGCCGGGGAAGAACGACGCCCCCAGCGGCGGTCAGCCAGGGCAACCGGCCGAGCCGCCGCAGCCCGATGCCGGTCGGGCCGCGGGTGATCGGGAGTCGGGTCAGTCGGCGTTGCCGCTGGACCGGGCCTCGAAGCCGCAGGCGGGTGCTACCCGAGGGGCGGCCAAGTCGGCGGGGCCGCGGCTGCCGGATGCCGGCCAGGCCGCGGATGGTGGTGAGCGGGAATCGGGCCAGACGGCGTCGTTGCCGCTGGACCGAGCTCCCGGGCCCCGGTCCGGTGCTACCCGAGAGTCGCCTGCGCAGTCACCTGACGCGGGCCAAGCCACCGACGGCGGCGATCAGGGGTCGAGCCAGACCGCGTCGTTGCCGCTGGGCGGGGCGTCGGGGCCGAAGTCTGGCGCGGGTCAGGCGGAGCGGTCTGGTGCTGGTCGGGAGGTCACAGCGGCCACGCCGCTGGGGTCGCCTGACGCGGATGGCGGCCGGCGGGAGTCGAGCCGGACGGCGTCGTTGCCGCTGGGTGGGGTTCCGGGTCGGCAGTCTGGTGCGGGGCAGCTGGAGGGGGCTGGTGCTCCTCGGGAGGCTGGGACGGCCAAGCCGCCGGGGGCGCACGCACCTGATGCCGGCCAGCGGGAGTCGGGGCGGACGGCGTCGTTGCCGTTGGGCGGGGCTAACGGGGCGCAGTCCGGTGTGAGCCAGGCTGAGCGATCCGGTGCTCCTCAGGAGGCTGAGGCGACGGAGTCGGCGGGGTCGCAGCTGCCGGGCGCAGGCCAGGCTGTGGACGGCGGTGCGCGGGAGTCGGGTCGGACTGCGTCGTTGCCGCTGGATCGGGCCTCGAAGCCGCGGTCCGGTACTCCGCAAGGAGCGGCCAAGTCGCCGGGGACGCAGCTGCCTGATGCCGGTCGGGCCGCGGATGGTGGCGAGCGGGAGTCGGGCCAGGCCGCGTCGTTGTCGCGGGAGTCCAGCGCGAGTCGGGCGGAGCAGCCTGGTGCCACACGAGAGGCGAAGCCGCCCGCTGGTCAGGTCCCGGGTGGCGGTGATCGAGCCCCGGAAGATCGCCAGTCCGGCGGTCAGGCGGAACGGCCTGGTCCCCCGGCGCCTGGTGTCGGTCAGGCGGCGGGCGATGGTGATCGGAAGTCGGGGCAGGCGGCTTCGCCGCAGCCGGATGAGGCGTCGGGAGGCCCGAAGCCCGGTGTGAGTCGGGCGGAGCAGCCTGGTCCCGCACGGGAGGCCAAGGCGCCCGGTGCCGGTGCGGGCGAATCGGGTCAGACAGCAGCCGTGCGGCCCGATGGGCTTGCGGGACTGCGACAGTCACCTGGTGCGGGCTCCGTTGGGCCTGGCCGGGCGGAGCGGCCAGGGGCCGTGCCGGGGAAGCCGTCCGACGGGGAGCCGCCGGCCGTGCGGCCGGATCGTTCCCCGGGGAGGCCGCAGCCGCGGCGCGAGCCTGAGGCCGCGCAGGACACCACGGTGGTCAAGCCCGTCGGGCCGAAGCCGCCGGGCGGGGGCAATCCGGACCTGGGGCAGACGGCGGCTGTGCGGCCGGATCGGATCCCGGGACGGCCGCAGCCCGGCGTGGGCCCGCTCCCGCCGGGGCAGCGGCCCGGTCAGGTCGCCGGTGGGGAGTTCGGGCAGCCGCGGCCAGGGGCACCGCGGCAGGCGCAGGGCGGTAACCAACGCGGCCCGGTGGGGGCCAACCAGCAGATCAGGCCGCCGGGGCAGGCACCCGACCGCGCCGAGGCCACCCAGGTCTTCGCACCCGCCCAACTCCCACGCGGTGGCGGGCCGAACCAGAACCGCCCGGGGCTCGGCGGGCGGCCGGAGGAGGCGGCTGAGCGGACCCAGTTCATCAGCGTCGGCGCGGTCTCCCGCGAGCCCGCGCCGCTGGAGGTCGAGGACGAGCCCGCGCCCGCGGTCAAGCGGAAGCGGACCGGGTTGGTCGTCAGCCTGGTCTCCGTCGTCGCCCTGCTCGCGCTCGCCGCCGGGGCCGTGTTCCTCGTGCCCGGGCTCGCTGAGAAGGTAGGGCTCCGGCCGTCCGAACCCGACGTCCCCATCGCCGCCCCCAGCCCGCCCGTGCAGTTCACCCCGACCCTGCGCAGGCCCGGCGCCGACAGCCCGGCGCCCACGGCTGCGGGGGTCCAGGCCGCGTTGGCCGGACCGGCGAGCAACAGCGTCCTCGGCGCGCTGACCGGCACCGTCATCGACCCGACGACCGGTGACGTCCTCTACGCGCAGAACGCCGACACCACGCTGGTGCCCGCGTCCACCACCAAGGTCCTGACCTCGGCCGCCGCGCTGCTCGCCCTGCCGCACTCCGACCAGCTGACCACCAAGGTCGTGCAGGGCGACCAGCCCGGCACGGTGATCATCGTCGGCGGCGGCGACCCCACGCTCTCCTCGTTCGCCGCGGGCAAGGACACCGTCTACCCCGGTGCCGCGCACCTCGACGACCTCGTCGCCCAGGTCAAGACCGCTGGCCCGGTCGACACCGTGCTGCTCGACGTCGGCCGGTACACGGGCGACTCACTGGCCAAGGGCTGGATCCCGGGCGACGTGCAGGGCGGCTACATCGCCCCGATGGTGCCCGCCATGCTTGACGGCGGCCGGGCCGACCCGACCGCGGCCGTGTCGCCGCGCGCGGCCAACCCGGCGCGGGCGCTGGCCGAGAAGTTCGCCGAGCGGATCGGTGCGAAGGTGCCCGCCAAGGCCACCACGACCGCCAAGCCCGACGCCAAGGTGCTGGGTGAGGTGCGCTCCGCGCCCATCGTCGAGCTGGTCGACAACGCGCTCCAGAACTCGGACAACGTGCTCGCCGAGGCCGTGGCCCGCGAAGTCGCCAAGGAGACCGGCCACGAGGTGTCGTTCACCGGCGCCACCGAGGCCACCACCAAGATCCTGCGCGACAACGGGTTCGACGTGTCCACGGTCAGGCTCAGCGACGGCAGCGGCCTGTCCACCGACAACCTGGTCAGCGCCGCGCTGCTCGCCGACATCCTGCGGGTCGCCGCCGCCCCCGACGGCAAGGACCCGCGCACCGCCAAGCTGCGCCCCCTGCTCGGCGGCCTGCCCGTGGCGGGCGGCAGCGGCACCCTCGCGGGCCGCTACCAGGGCCCGGCCGACGCGGTCGGCAAGGGTTGGGTGCGGGCCAAGACCGGCACGCTGGCGAACGTGAACTCGCTGGCGGGCGTGGTGCTGACCAAGGACGGCAGGCTGCTCGTGTTCGCCATGATGTCCAACGGCTCCAACGCGGCCGAGGCCCGACCCGCGCTCGACGCGGTCGCCGCGACCCTGCGCCAGTGCGGCTGCCGGTGAGCGGGCGCCGGCGTGGTGCCTGCCTCGGCCGGGCGGGCACCACCCGGATTTTTCCTTGATCGCGAGTTGTCCCATCCGCCGCGCCCATCCACAGGATTTCGCGGTCTCTTTCCCGGCGCCCCGCCGCCGATGGACTGGAGCAGCTGCTTGACCTCAAGGGGAGGGCGGGGGCTGTGCTCGTGGGCTCTTGGGCGGTCAACGGGTAGCGTCGACGCTGTGAACGCGACCGGTGCGGACGTGGCGGGTGTTTCGACCGAGGGTGCGCCGCCGGTCGACTGGGACCTCGCGGTGTCGACCGCGCGGCGACTGGTGCGGCCGGGGCCGGTGGTCAGCCGCGAGGTCGCCGAGCACTCGGTGGTCCGGTTGCGGGAGATCACCGCCGAGGCCGAGGAGCACGTGCGCCGCCTGACCGGGCTCGGCGCCGGGTTGCCGCTGCTCGACGGCGACGTGGTCGACCGGCAGCACTGGATCGAGGCCGCCGCGCAGAGCATCGCGACCCTCACCTCCGGTGTGCTGCCGCAGCGGCCGAGCCGGGTGGTCGGCGGTGTCCTGGCCGGGACGGCGGGCGTGCAGGCCGGGATGGTGCTGGCCTACCTGAGCAGCCGGGTGCTGGGCCAGTACGACCCGTTCGGCGCGGGCACCGGTCGGCTGCTGCTGGTCGCGCCCAACATCGTCGCCGCGCAGCAGGCGTTGGACGTGCCGCCGGAGGACTTCCGGATGTGGGTCTGCCTGCACGAGTGCACGCACCGCCTGCAATTCACCGCGGTGCCGTGGCTACGGGACTACTTCCAGCAGCAGGTCGCGACCTTCCTGACCGGCCTGGACGACAGCGCCAACGGCGTCGTCTCGCGGCTGCCGGACATCCTGCGCGCCGCCCGCGGCCGCCCCGACCCGGACGCCGACCCGACGGCCAACACCGGTCCCATGGCGCTCATGGAGCTGGTCCAGTCGCCCGAGCAGCGGGCCGTGTTCGACCGGCTCATCGCGGTGTCCACGCTGCTGGAGGGCCACGCCGACCATGTGATGGACGCGGTCGGCCCGATGGTCGTGCCGACGGTGGCGACCATCCGCGAGCGGTTCACCGTGCGCCGCCGCGGCGGCGGCCTGCTCGACCGCGTCCTGCGCAGCCTGCTCGGCGTCGAGGCGAAGATGAAGCAGTACGCCGTCGGCGCGAAGTTCACCACGCACGTGGTCGACGCGGTCGGCATGGACGGCTTCAACACGATCTGGACCTCGCCGGAGACCCTGCCCCTGCGGTCCGAACTGGGGGACCCACAGGCGTGGATCCGGCGCGTTTCCCCGGTCTGAGCCCGGGCAGGCCGCACCCGGCGCTGGCCAGGGTCCGGGTGGCCGTGCGCGACCTGCTGGCCGCGGCGCGCCCGGTCGACCGCGTCGCCGTCGCGGTGTCCGGCGGCGCGGACTCCCTGGCGCTCGCCGCCGCCGCCGAGTTCGAGGGCCACAAGCTGGGCCTGCGGGTCGACGGACTGATCGTCGACCACGGCCTGCAAGCCGAATCCGCCAAGACCGCACTACGCGCCGCCGACCACCTCGCCGTCCTCGGACTCGACAAGGTCGAAGTCCTCCTGGTCGACGTAGCAGGCGGTGGCGGCATAGAGGCCGCCGCACGACGCGCGAGGTACGCAGCGCTAAGAGAGGCTGCGGGCGACTCTTGGGTCCTTCTCGGTCACACGCGCGACGACCAGGCGGAGACAGTCCTGCTCGGTCTGGGCCGTGGGTCCGGCCCGCGGTCCATCGCGGGGATGCGCGCCCTCGACCGCCCCTGGGCCCGCCCGCTGCTCGGCGTCTCCCGCTCGACCACGCGGGACGCCTGCGCCGCGCTCGGCGTCGAACCCTGGCAGGACCCGCACAACGACGACCCGCGCTTCACCCGCGTCCGGCTCCGCCACGAGGTCCTCCCGCTGCTCGAGGACGTGCTGCAGGGCGGCGTCGCGGGCGCGCTAGCGCGCACGGCCGCCCAACTCCGCGACGACCTCGCCGCGCTCGACGACCTCGCCGCCGACCTCCTGGCCCGCGCCCGCCACGACGGCGCGCTGGACGTGTCCGAACTCACGCCCGCCCCGCCCGCGCTGCGCAGGCGGGCGCTGCGCGGTTGGCTCATCGACGGCGGCGCCCCCGAACTGAGCGACACCCACCTGCGGGCGGTCGACGAGCTGATCTCCGCCTGGCACGGGCAGCGCGGCGTGGCCCTGCCGGGCGGCTTGGTGGCGCGCCGCGCGCATGGCAGGCTCCACATTGAACGGCCGGACACCTGAGAGGGGAACCGTGTACGACGGCGACATCGCCTCCGTGCTCATCACCGAGGACCAGATCAACGAGAAGATCGCGGAGCTGGCCAAGCAGGTCGGCGGCGACTACCCCGGTGGCGGCGCGGACCTCGTGCTGGTCGGTGTCCTCAAGGGCGCGGTCATGTTCATGACCGACCTGGCGCGGGCGCTGCCGGTGCCGGTGCAGTTGGAGTTCATGGCCGTCACCTCGTACGGCTCGGCGACCTCCTCCTCCGGTGTCGTGCGGATCCTCAAGGACCTCGACCGCGACATCGCGGGCCGGGACGTGCTCATCGTCGAGGACATCATCGACTCCGGGCTCACGCTGTCCTGGCTGCTCAAGAACCTCGCCTCGCGCGGCCCGCGCTCGCTGGAGGTGTGCACGCTGCTGCGCAAGCCGGACGCGGTGAAGGTGGACGTGCCGGTCCGCTACGTCGGCTTCGAGATCCCCAACGAGTTCGTCGTCGGCTACGGCCTCGACTTCGCCGAGCGCTACCGCGACCTGCCCTACATCGGGACCTTGGACCCCAGGGTCTACACGTCCTGATGAAAAACCACCGGGAACCGATGGCGGCCCGGGCGCGTTGACACCTATGCGCACTCCTACCGCGCTTCGTGCGGTGAGGGTGCCGATGCGGACGGTACTCTGGTGGGACCGGAGCTGCGCCGTCCGGCCGGGTAATGGGTCGTCATTGCCCTCACGTGCACGTCAGGGAGGGTGGAGGCCGCGTCGCGGCCGTAAGTGAATGGACCGCAAGCGCCTGCTTCGCAACCCGCTGCTGTGGATCCTGGCGGTGTTGCTGATCTACTTCGCCTTCAGCCTGCTGTTCGACGACACCCGGGGCTACGCCTCGGTGCCGACGTCGAAAGCCGTTGCCCAGATCGAGGCGGGCAACGTCAAGACCGCCGAGCTGGGCGACAAGGAACAGCAGCTCAAGCTGACCCTCAACACCCCGATCGACCAGGACGGGCAGCAGGTCACCCAGATCCTGACCCAGTTCCCGTCGAACTCGACCAACGAGATCTACAAGTCGTTGATCGGGAAACCGGGGATCGAGTTCCGCACCAGCGTGACCCAGGACTCGTTCCTGACCCAGATCCTGATCTTCCTGATCCCGCTCGCGCTGCTGTTGCTGCTGCTCATGTGGATGATGAACAACGTCCAGGGCGGCGGCAACCGGGTGCTCAACTTCGGCAAGTCCAAGGCCAAGCAGTTGCCCAAGGACATGCCGAAGACCACCTTCGCGGACGTGGCCGGTGCCGACGAGGCCGTCGAGGAACTGCACGAGATCAAGGACTTCCTGCAGAACCCGGCCCGCTACCAGGCGCTGGGCGCGAAGATCCCGAAGGGCGTGCTGCTCTACGGCCCGCCCGGAACCGGAAAGACCCTGCTGGCCCGCGCGGTCGCGGGTGAGGCCGGGGTGCCGTTCTACTCGATCTCCGGTTCGGACTTCGTGGAGATGTTCGTCGGCGTCGGCGCCTCCCGGGTGCGCGACCTGTTCGAGCAGGCCAAGCAGAACGCGCCGTGCATCATCTTCGTCGACGAGATCGACGCGGTCGGCCGCCAGCGCGGCGCGGGCCTCGGCGGCGGTCACGACGAGCGCGAGCAGACCCTCAACCAGCTGCTGGTCGAGATGGACGGCTTCGACGCGCGCGGCGGCATCATCCTGATCGCGGCCACCAACCGGCCCGACATCCTGGACCCGGCGCTGCTGCGCCCCGGCCGGTTCGACCGGCAGATCCCGGTGTCGGCGCCCGACTTGACCGGCCGCAAGAAGATCCTCCAGGTGCACGGCAAGGGCAAGCCGATGGCGCCCGACGCCGACCTCGACAGCCTGGCCAAGCGCACCGTCGGCATGTCCGGCGCGGACCTGGCCAACGTGCTCAACGAGGCGGCGCTGCTCACCGCGCGGCAGAACGGGTCGCTGATCACCGCGGCTGCCCTGGAGGAGTCGGTCGACCGGGTGATCGGCGGTCCGGCGCGCAAGAGCCGGATCATCTCCGACAAGGAGAAGAAGATCACCGCCTACCACGAGGGCGGGCACGCGCTCGCCGCGTGGGCGATGCCGGACCTGGAGCCGGTCTACAAGCTGACCATCCTGCCGCGCGGGCGCACCGGCGGGCACGCGCTGGTCGTCCCCGAGGACGACAAGCAGCTGATGACCCGCTCGGAGATGATCGCCCGGCTGGTGTTCGCCCTGGGTGGGCGCTCGGCCGAGGAGCTGGTGTTCCACGAGCCGACCACCGGCGCGTCCAGCGACATCGACCAGGCCACCAAGATCGCCAAGGCGATGGTCACCGAGTACGGCATGAGCGCCCGGCTGGGCGCGGTCCGCTACGGCCAGGACCAGGGCGACCCGTTCCTGGGCCGCTCGATGGGCCACGGCGCGGACTACTCGCTGGAGGTCGCGCACGAGATCGACGAGGAGGTGCGCAAGCTCATCGAGGCGGCGCACACCGAGGCGTGGGACGTGCTCAACACCTACCGCGACGTGCTCGACGACCTGGTCGTGGAGCTGCTGGAGAAGGAGACGCTCACCCGCAAGGACCTGGAGCGGATCTTCTCCAAGGTCGAGAAGCGGCCCCGGATCACCGCGTTCAACGACTTCGGCGAGCGCACCCCGTCGGACAAGCCGCCGATCAAGACCCGCCGCGAGCAGGCCATCGAGCGCGGCGAGACCTGGCCGGAGGACAACCCGCGCGAGCCGGTGCCGACCCCGGTCGGCGCCATCCCCGGCGCGGGCGACCTGCCGGGCGGACTGCCGCGGGCCAACCCGGAACTGCCCCAGGGCAACGGGACGAACCCGAACGGCACCCCGCCGCCCTACGGCAGCCCCCCGCCCTACGGTTCCCCGCAGCCGCCCCCGTACGGCCAGTCCACGGGCAGGCAGGGCGGTCCGCCGCACTACGGCGCGCCGCCCGGGTGGACCCCGGCGACCGGGCCCAACTCGAACGGGCCGCACCAGTCGTGGCAGCCGTCGTGGGGTGAGCGGCAGAACGAGGCCCGCGACGATTCCACTGGTCGGGATCAGGACTCCGGTGGGCGCTCGAACGGTTCCTGATGCGATGGTGGCGGCCGACAACCGGCCGCGACGATCCGGAGGTAACCGATGATGACCAGCCGTAACGGGGCCGGGACGGACACCGTCCCGGCCTCGGCCTTCGACCGGGACCGGGCCGAGCGCGCCGTGCGCGAGCTGCTCCTCGCCTGCGGTGAGGACCCCGACCGCGAGGGCCTGCTGGAGACCCCGGCCCGGGTGGCCCGGGCCTACGCCGAGCTGTTCGCCGGCCTCTACACCGAGCCCGACGCGGTGCTCGACAAGACCTTCGACGAGAGCCACGGCGAGCTCGTCCTGGTCACCGACATCCCGATGTACTCCACCTGCGAGCACCACCTGGTGCCCTTCCACGGGGTCGCGCACGTCGGCTACATCCCCAACGAGCAGGGCCGGGTGACCGGGCTGTCCAAGCTGGCCCGGCTGGTCGACCTCTACGCCAAGCGCCCGCAGGTGCAGGAGCGGCTGACCTCGCAGATCGCGGACGCGCTGGTGCGCAAGCTGGAGCCGCGCGGGGTGGTGGTGGTCATCGAGGCCGAGCACCTGTGCATGTCGATGCGCGGCATCCGCAAGCCCGGCGCGCGCACGACCACCTCCGCGCTGCGCGGCCTGCACAAGACCTCGCCGTCCACCCGCGCCGAGGCCCTCCAGCTGATCAACGGGCGCCGCCGGTGACGCGGATCCCGAGACCCGGCCGCTGCGCGGTCATGGGCGTGCTCAACGTCACCCCGGACTCGTTCTCCGACGGTGGCCGCTTCCTCGACCTCGACGACGCCATCGAGCACGGCATCGCGCTGTGGTCGCAGGGCGCCGACCTGATCGACGTCGGCGGCGAGTCGACCCGGCCGGGGGCGGACCGGGTGGCCGCGGACACGGAGATCGCCCGCGTGGTGCCGGTGATCCGCGAGCTGGTCGCCGAGGGTGCCGTGGTCAGCGTCGACACCACCCGGGCCAGGGTGGCCGAGGCCGCGGTGGCGGCGGGCGCCCAGGTGATCAACGACGTGTCCGGCGGGCTGGCCGACACCGACATGGTGCGGGTGGCCGCCGAGACCGGGGTGCCGTGGGTGCTGATGCACTGGCGCGGGCACAGCCGGGACATGGACACCCTCGCCGAGTACACCGACGTGGTCGCCGAGGTGCGCGCCGAGCTGTTGGCCCGGGTCGACACCGCGCTGGTCGGCGGGGTGTCGCCGGAGGCGATCGTGCTGGACCCGGGCATCGGCTTCGCCAAGACCGCCGCGCACAACTGGGCGCTGCTGCGCGAGCTCGGCGCGCTGCTGGACCTGGGGTTCCCGGTGCTCATCGGGGTGTCCCGCAAGCGGTTCCTGGGGGCGCTGCTGGCGGGCACCGACGGCACGCCCCGCCCGCCGCACGGCCGCGAGGACGCCACGGCCGCCGTGTCCACGCTGGTGGCGAGCGCGGGTGCGTGGGGGGTCCGGGTGCACGACGTCCGCCGGTCGCTCGACGCGGTGGCGGTGGCGGCGGCGATGGCGTGCGAGCAGGGAGAGCGATGACCGACCGGATCACCCTTACCGGGCTGCGGGTGCGCGGCCACCACGGCGTGTTCGCGCACGAGAAGCGCGACGGCCAGGAGTTCGTCGTCGACCTCACGCTGTGGATCGACCTGCGGGAAGCCGCGGCAACCGACGACCTGCGGCACACCGTGCACTACGGCGAGCTGGCCGAGCGCGCGGCCGCGGTGGTGGCCGGGCCGTCGCGGGACCTGATCGAGACCGTGGCGGCGGAGATCGCCGACGCCGAGATGGCGGACGCGCGGGTGCACGCGGTGGAGGTCACCGTGCACAAGCCGAGCGCGCCCATCCCGCTGACCTTCGCCGACGTGGCGGTCACCGTGCGCAGGAGCCGCCGCCGATGAGCCGGGCCGTGCTGTCCATCGGGTCCAACCTGGGTGACCGGTTGGCCAACCTGCGCGTCGCCGTCGACGGGTTCGCCGACGTGCTGGTCGCGGTGTCGCCGGTGTACGAGACGGCCGCCTGGGGGGTGACCGACCAGCCGGACTTCCTCAACGCCGTGCTCGTCGTCGCGGACGACGCCACCGACGAGTGGGGTTGGCTGCGGCGCGGGCAGGAACTGGAGCAGCGGGCCGGGCGGGTCCGCGAGCTGCGCTGGGGGCCGCGCACGCTGGACGTGGACGTGGTGACCGTTGATGGGGTCGTCAGTGACGATCCGGTGTTGCTATTGCCGCATCCGGGGACCCACGAACGGGCTACGGTGCTGATCCCCTGGCTGGACGTCGAGCCGGACCCGGAGGTGCCGGGCCGGGGCCGCGCGGTCGACCTGCTGGCCGGGCTGGACACCGCCGGTGTGCGCAGGCGCGACGACCTGGAGCTGCGATGAGGTTCACCCGGGCCCGAGACCTGGTGCCCGCCGGGCTGGTGGTGGCCGTCGCGGTGTACCTCGCCGCGCAGCTGCTCTACGACCGGCTGCCGCCGCTGCCCCGCCTCGCGGGGCTCACGCTGCTGGCCCTCGCCGTGGTCGAGGCGCTGTTCGGGTTCGCGCTGCGCAGCCGCATCCAGCGCGAGGAGGGGCGGTCGGTGCAGCCGCTGACCGCGGCCAGGGCGGTGGCGCTGGCCAAGGCGTCGTCGCTGCTCGGCTCGATCATGGCGGGCGCGTGGCTGGGGCTGCTGGGGTACGTGTTGCCGCAGAGCGGCCGGGTCGATGCGGCCGAGCACGACGTCACGGTGGCGGTTGTGGGCGTTGTGTGCGCGCTGGCGTTGATCGGTGCCGCATTGTGGTTGGAACACTGCTGCCGCACCCCGGATGACCCGGATGAGCGACGCGGCGACCCGATCAGGTGAATATCATCCCCGCCGTTTGATCTCGCGGAGATAACGGCCCGGTACGGTAGTGCCCATGACGGCCCGGACCGACTCCACCGCGCAGCGGGGCTCGCAGAGCGCGCGCATCCTGCTGTTCGCCGCTTTAGGCCTGGCCCTCGCGTCGACCGCGGTGCTGGTGCTGAGCGACTCCCTGCGGTGGATGCGGCTGGGAGTCGTCGCGGCGTTGTGGGCCGCGCTCGCGGGGGCCTTCCTGGCCGCCCGGTACCGCAGGCAGGTCGCCGACCGGGCCGACGACGCCGACCGGCTCCAGCGGGTCTACGAGTTGGAACTGGAGCGCGAGATCACCGCCCGGCGCGAGTTCGAGCTGGAGGCGGAGGCCGAGGCCAAGCGCAAGGCCGAGGAAGCGGCCAAGGACGACCTGGTCGAGCTGCGCGAGGAGCTGCGCTCCCTGCGGCAGAACCTGGAGCTGCTGCTCGGGGGCGAGGTGCTGGTGGAGCGCTTCGCCCTGCACGCCGAGGCCACCAGGATGCGCGCGCTGGCCGAGGACCGGTCGATCGGCCAACCCGCACGGCAGGGCGCCCAGGTCCGGCGCATCACCGCCACCGGCCGGGACCCGGAGACCGAGCTGATCCAGCGCGTCCGCCGCGAGGGCTGGCGGGACGACGACGAGCGGATCGACCCGGAGTGGCACCCGTCGTGGGAGGCGGACGGCGAGGGGCCCGCGCCCCAGCGGGGGCGGTCGAACGGCAAGAAGGCCCGCGTGCTCGCGGCGGCCCCCCGGCCTGCGGGCAAGCCGGACGCGCAGTCCACGCCGCAGCGGCCCGCCCGCGCGGCCGGTCCCGTCCAGGGACCGCAACGGGCACCCCGGTCCGCCCAGGAACACGCGGCCGCGCTGAACCACCAGTCGACCGCGGACAAGCCCGCCGCCCCACGCCAACCGGGCCGCGTCCCGGACGCGGCGGCGCCGGGATCGGTCCAGCGGAACCAGGCCCAGCGGCCGCCGCAGTCCCCGCCGACCGTCGCCGAGCGCACCGCCGCCGACCTCCAGCCAGCCCAGCCAGCCCAGGCAGCCCAGGCAGCCCAGGCAGCCCAATCCGCCCAGCGTCCCGCGACCCGCCCGGCCCCGGCCCGGCAGCCCCCGGCCGCCCAGCCCCCGGCCGCTCGCGCCGCGGACCAGTCCGGTCAGTTCCCGAACGCGGCTCGCGCGGAAGCCCAGCAGGCGGGCCACTCCGGCCAGGCTCCAGCCGCCGCCCGGCCGGATGGCCAGCGGGTGGATCACTCTGGCCAGTTCCCGACCGGGGGGCGGGCGGACGCCCAGCAGGCGGGCCGCTCGGGCCAGGCCGCTGTGCGTTCGGATGGTCAGCAGGTGGACCAGTCCGGCCGGTTCCCGTCCGGGGGACGCGCGGAAGCGCAGCAGGCGGGCCACTCCGGCCAGTTCCCGAACGCGGGCCACGGGGACGACCAGTCGAGTGCGCGGTCGGCGGGGCAGCCGCCGTTCGCGCCTGCCGCTCGTGCGGCGGGCCAAGCCCAGAGCCCCGCCCGCGCGGGTGGCAAGGCGGACAGCTCCGGTCACTTCGCGCCCGCGCGGGGTGAGAGCCACTCCGCTCAGGCCCCGTCCGGTGCTCGTCCGACCGGCAGGCCCGCCGCCGCGCCACAGGGGACTCGCGGTGGGCAGTCCGGCCACTTCCCGCCTGCTCAGCAGTCCCGCGCGGGCCAGTCCGACCACCTGCCACCCGAGGGTGGCCGCCCGGCGAACCAGTCGGGTCACTTCGCTCCCGCGTCGGCGCCCGCCGCCGCTCAGCAGGGTCCTCGCGCGACCCAGTCGACCGGCACCCACGCCGCGCCCTCCGGCCACTTCCCGCCGGTCTCGCCCCAGTCCCCGCCTGCCGCCGCGCGGTCGGCCTCCGCGCACGCCGCGCCGTCCGGCCACTTCCCGCCCGTCGCACCCGGGCACGCCTACGCCTCCGGCGCGCGGTCTGCCCACGCCGCGCCGTCGGGCCGCTTTCCGCCGGTCTCGCCTGATTCGGTGGATAGCGAGGGCGGTCGACGTCGCGCGCCCACCGGGACCTTCCCGCCGGTCAACGCACCGCAGGACAACCGCGCCGGTCGCCGGGCCAAGCCTGAGGACGAGGGTGGCCGTCGGCGTCGTGCCGAGGAGGCGCAGCCCGCTGCCGAGGACACCGGGTCCCACGCTTCCGGCAAGTCGGTCGACGAACTGCTGGCCGCTCACGGCGGCTCGACCCAGTCCCGCCGCCACCGCCGCCGTCGGGATGACGACTAGTCGCGTAGCAAGATCATCGGTATGCCTCCGGCCCCCGGTATCCACGATAGCGGCGGGTACCGACGGCGGGTGCCGATGATGATCAAGCCTGTGCACAACCCCACGACCCTCGACGAGGTGACGCGTCACGGGGCCGGGTGTCACCCGTCAGCCCTATGATCACTATCCGTGCCTGAATTGTCCCAACACCGGCATACCCCGCGTCGGCTGACCGTGCTGCTCCCCGTGGCCGGGCTGGTCCTGTTGGCGGGGTGTGGGCTCACGTTGCTCGCCCTGAGTACGGCGCGGGTGGGGTTGCTCGCCGAACTGGTCGGCGTGGGGGCCGCGTTGCTCCCCGTCGGGCCGGTCGTCGCCGCCTTCCTGTGGGTCGACCGGTGGGAACCCGAGCCCGCGCGGCTGCTCTGGCTCGCCTTCGGGTGGGGTGCCTGCGTCGCCGCGATCACCGCGTTGCTGATCAACAACACCGCGGAGGCGGTGGGGGATCTCCTGCTGGGGAAGGGGAACGGGGACAAGATCAGCGCGATCGTGTCGGCGCCGCTGTTCGAGGAGGGGCTCAAGGGCGCGTTCGTGCTGGGGATCTTCCTGTTCCTGCGGGACGAGTTCGACGGCGTGGTCGACGGGATCGTCTACGCCGGGTTGGTCGCGGCCGGGTTCGCCTTCACCGAGAACATCTACTACTTCGGCCGCGCGTTCGCCGAGTACGGCTTCGGCGACTCCCAGTCGCCCGGGGTGCTGGCCGCCTTCATCCTGCGCGGGGTCCTCTCGCCGTTCACCCACCCGCTGTTCACCGCGATGATCGGGATCGGCATCGGCGTGGCCGCCCGGACCCGCAGCCCGCAGGTCCGGATCCTGGCCCCCGTCGCGGGCTACCTCGCCGCCGCGCTGCTGCACGCCCTGTGGAACGGCTCGGCGACGCTGGGTACCGCGAACACCTTCCTCACCGTCTACTTCCTCGTCATGGTGCCGGTCTTCGGCGTCGCGGTGTACTTCCTGCACTGGCACCGCAAGCGCGAGCAGCGGATCGTGGCCGACGCGCTGCCCGCGATGGTCGACGCGAACTGGATCGTGGTGTCCGAAGTGGACCTGCTGGGCAGCCTCAAGGGCAGGCGGCAGTGGCGCAAGCAGGTCCGGGCGCATGCGGGCGCCGAGGCCGCCCAGGCCGTGGGGGAGTACCAGGCCGCGGTCAGCGAACTGGCCTTCCTCTGGCACTCCATGGCCGGGGGCACCGCCGGTCCGGCCGGGCCTGCGCGGGAAGCCCGGCTGGTCACCCTGGTGCGCGGCACCCGCAGGCGCGCGGTCGAGCTGGCCAGGGGCGACGCCTGAGCGGTGTGACCAGCGCGCCCGGTGAAGCTGGTCACCCGTGCGGCACGCGCTGTCACGGCTGCCGATACCCTCGGTGGGTCGTCCGGTACCCGCGCCGATGCGGGACTGGAACGAGGCTAGGGAGTCTGCTCGCCATGTGTCCGAAGCCCGCGCGGCTGTCCGTCGGCGTGGTGTCCGCCGGTCGGGTGGGTGCCGTGCTCGGCGCGGCGCTGGCCAGGGCCGGGCACGTGATCACCGCCGTGTCCGCGGTCTCCCGCGAGTCCCTGCGCCGCGCCGAGGAACTGCTGCCCGGCGCCGCCGTGCTGCCCCCCGACGAGGTCGCCGCCCGCGCCGACCTGGTGCTGCTGGCCGTACCCGACGACGCGCTGCCCGGCATGGTGCGCGGCCTGGCCGCCGCCGGTGCGCTGCGCGCGGGCCAGATCGTGGTGCACACCTGCGGCGCGCACGGCGTCGAGGTGCTGGCCCCCGCCGCCGAGCACGGCGCGCTCGGCCTCGCGCTGCACCCCGTGATGACCTTCACCGGCCGCCCCGAGGACCTCCAGCGGATCGCCGCCTGCGCCTTCGGCATCACCGCCGCCGACGGCGACGAGGTCGCCTGGAACGTCGCCGAGGCGCTGGTCGTGGAGATGGGCGCGGAGCCGGTCCGGGTGCCGCCCGCGGCCCGCCCGCTCTACCACACCGCCCTCGCGCACGGCGCGAACCACCTGGTCACGCTGGTCGGCGAGTGCGTCGACCTGCTGCGCGACGCGGGCGTCGCGACCCCGCAGCGGCTGCTCGGCCCCCTGCTGTCCGCCGCGCTCGACAACGCGCTGCGGCACGGCGACCGCGCGCTCACCGGGCCCGTCGCCCGCGGCGACGCGGGCACCGTGGCCCGGCACGTCGAGGTGCTCGCCGAGCACGCCCCCGAGAAGTTGCCCGCCTACCGCGCGCTGGCCGCCCGCACCGTGACCCGCGCGGTCGACGCCGGGCTGCTGCGCGCCGACCGCGCCCCGGACGTGGCCGCGGCCATCGAGGGAGAGACCCCATGACGCCCAGCTTCACCATCGGCAAGCTGCACACCCACACCTCCCCGGCGGAGCTGGGCAAGGTCACCCGGGCGCTGCGCGCGACCGGCCGCAAGATCGCCTTCGTGCCGACCATGGGCGCGCTGCACGACGGCCACCGCGAGCTGCTCAGCCGGGCCCGGCGGATCCCGAACACCGTGCTGGTGGCGTCGATCTTCGTCAACCCGCTCCAGTTCGGCCCGGGCGAGGACTTCGAGCGCTACCCACGCCCGCTGGACGCCGACCTGGCGGTCTGCGAGGCCGAGCGCGTCGAGCTGGTGCTCACCCCCGACCGCGAGGCCCTGTACCCGCCGGGTTCGCAGGTCACCGTCCACCCCGGACCGCTGGGCGACGAGTTGGAGGGCGCGAGCAGGCCCGGTCACTTCGCGGGTGTGCTGACCGTGGTCGCCAAGCTGCTCAACATCGTCCGCCCCGACTACGCGCTCTTCGGCGAGAAGGACTTCCAGCAGCTCGTCCTGATCAAGAAGATGGTCCGCGACCTCGACATGGACACCCAGGTCGTCGGGGTGCCGACGGTCCGCGAGCAGGACGGCCTCGCCAAGTCCTCCCGCAACGCCTACCTCGACCCCGACCAGCGCACCGCCGCCGTCGCGCTCTCCGCTGCGCTGGCCGCGGGCGCGCACGCGGGGCACGGCGGCGCGGGCGCGGTGCTCGCCGCCGCCCAGGACGTGCTCGACGGCACCCCCGAACTCGACGTGGACTACCTGGCCCTGCGGGGCCCGGACCTCGGCCCCACCCCCGACCGGGGCGAGGCGAGGTTGCTCGTGGCCGCGCACATCGGCGCCACCCGGCTCATCGACAACGTCCCGCTGCTCCTCGGCACCCCCGAGCTCGGGCAGCACGGTTAAGGAGTCCGCCTTGTTCCGCACCATGCTCAAGTCGAAGATCCACCGCGCCACCGTCACCCAGGCCGACCTGCACTACGTCGGCTCGGTCACCGTGGACCCGGTGTTGATGGAGGCCGCCGACCTGCTGGCGGGCGAGCAGGTGGCGATCGTCGACGTCACCAACGGCGCGCGCCTGGAGACCTACGTCATCGAGGGCGAGCGCGGCAGCGGCGTGATCGGCATCAACGGCGCCGCCGCGCACCTGGTGCACCCCGGCGACGTCGTCATCCTCATCGCCTACGGCCTGATGGACGCCGCCGAGGCCGCCGCGCACCAGCCCCGGGTGGTCTTCGTCGACGCCGACAACCGGATCGCGCACCTGGGCGCCGACGCCGGGCACGCGCCCGCCGACTCGGGCCTGCTCAGCGGCGCGGTCACCGCCGAGCCCGCCGCCGAGACGGTGGACGCGGCCAAGCTGGACGCGCTGCTCGCGCACGAGGGCGCGAGCTGACCCGGCCGTGCTGCTCACCATCGACGTCGGCAACACCAACATCGCCCTCGGCCTGTTCGACGGCGACGAGCTGCGGCACGACTGGCGGATGCGCACCGACGCCCGGGTCACCGCCGACGAACTGGCGCTGACCACGCGCGGCCTGCTCGGCGCGCACGCCGACGCCATCGATGGGGTCGCGGCGCTCTCGACCGTGCCCGCGGTGCTGCGCGAACTGCGGGCGATGCTGTCGCGCTACTACCCCAAGGTGCACCGGGTGGTCGTCGAACCGGGGGTGCGCACCGGGGTGCCGCTGCTGGTGGACAACCCGAAGGAGGTGGGCGCGGACCGGATCATCAACACCCTGGCCGCCCACCACCTGCACAGCACGGCCTGCGTGGTGGTCGACTTCGGCACGTCCACCAACGTCGACGTGATCTCCGCCAAGGGCGAGTTCCTCGGCGGGGTGTTCATGCCGGGGATCGAGATCTCCGTCGACGCGCTGGCCGCGCGGGCCGCCGCGCTGCGCAAGGTGGAGATGGTGCGGCCGCGGTCGGTGATCGGCAAGAACACCGTGGAGTGCCTGCAGTCGGGCATCATGTACGGCTTCGCCGGTCAGGTCGACGGCGTGGTCCGGCGGATCACCCGCGAACTGGCCCGCGCCGGCCACGAAGGCCAGGTCACGGTCATCGCGACCGGCGGGTTGGCGCCGCTGGTGGTGGACGAGGCCGAGACCATCGACCACCACCGCCCCGACCTCACCCTGCTCGGCCTGCGGTTGGTCTTCGAGCGGAACTCCCGCTAGCGCACCGCTCCCGGGTGCGCGGTTACCCGCCGAGCCGGGAACGGTGCCGGGTGGGGATGAGGGGGTGGGTGGTGGGAGGAATCAAGCACCGCGCTTGTAAGCGCGGACCGCGACGCAGACGAGGGGCCGGTCGAACTCGCCCTGCGAAGTCTCCGGGCGCGACCACAGGTAGGTGCGCAGCTGGTCGACCAGCTTGGCGCGCTCGGCCCCATCGATCACCAGCATGCTCGACTGCGTGCCCAGGGTCGACAACATCGACTCGACGGTGCGCCGCTGCGCGTGCGGGAAGCGGTGCTCCTCCGGTTCGGTCAGTGCTTCGTGTCTGGGCTTGTGCGCGTGGTCCAGGTTGTCCACGACCTGCCGGTCCTGCTCGCTGTTGGCGCTGGTGCGGCTGAGCCGCACCATCTCGGCCACCCACTCCACGCTCTGGTCGTCGTAGTTCCACAGCGCGCCGAACACCCCGCCGGGGCGCAGCACGCGGACGATCTCGGCGAGCGCTCCCGGGTTGTTGAACCAGTGGAAGGCCTGGCCGGTGACCACCGCGTCGAAGGACGCGTCCGGGAACGGGATCTGCTCCGCGGTGCCCGCCAGCGCGGCCACGTCCGGCAGCAGCCGGGACAGCTCGGCGCGCATGCCGTCGTCCGGCTCCACCGCGCTGACCTCCAGTCCGAAGGCCAGCAGGGTCTCGGTGAGCTTGCCGGTACCCGCCGCCAGGTCCAGCACCCGGGCCCGGTCCCCGATGACCCATTCGACGGCGTCCTCGGCGTATCCCGGGCGGTGTCGCGCATAGGCCACGGCGTTGCTCCCGAAAGAACGGGCCCGCCTGGCGAACAACTCCGGTTCCTGCATGTTTCAACCGTATCGGGTGAGGAGAAGGTGAACTGCGGCGAGGCGGGTGGACCGATCGGCGCAGGTGGGCGGCCCGTGGCGGGATGTCGCCGGGGTTTCACCCGGCGAACTGCGCTTTCCGTACAACGGCCGGTCGGAGAATGCCGACGGCGGCTCCCGTGGTAATGGGCATTGATGGCTCGTTGATGACGCGCACCCGGGTGGGCATCGCGCTCGGGGATCTCACCCGGCTCGAATGACCCGTTCGGGTATCGGGCACTAACGCAATCGCCTGGATTTGCGCTAGCCTGGCCCTCGGCGGCATTTCTCCAAGTGGCCGCATAGCCCAATGGGACGGCACCGAGCAGGCAGCAGGGCACATTCATCGCAGGAGGAGGCGCATATGGTGCAGAAGGTCACGGTGTCGCTGGTCGACGACCTTGACGGTACCGAGGCTGGGGAGACCGTGGAGTTCGGGCTCGACGGCGCGTCGTACCAGATCGATCTGTCCGTCGACAATGCGGAGAAGTTGCGCGACATCTTCGCCGACTTCGTCGAGCACGCCCGCCGTTCCGGCGGGCGCAAGCGCCAGTTGGGCAAGGCCACCCCTGGTAGGCCGCCCCGCACGGCCACCGCCGACCGCGAGCAGAACCAGGCGATTCGCGAGTGGGCCCGCAAGCAGGGCATGAAGGTCTCCGATCGTGGGCGAATCCCTTCCGAGGTTCTCGACGCTTACAACCAGCAGGCATGACAGGACGCGCTTAAGGGGCTGCCGGAGGAGGGGTCGGCAGCCTCTTGCGTTGTCGGTGATCATTTGTTAATGGGTCATCCGGGCCGTGTCGGAGTGAATTCGTCAGGCGTTCCCGTTATTCACATCTGGCCTACCGCGATGCTTTCACCGGGTGAATGAAGCAATACGTCGGGTAACCGGATCTTGGGTCGAGTGGCGTTCGGGCAGTGATTCGTGGTGCGGCGCGGGTGGCGCCGTTTCCTTTGTGGGCACGCTCCGTCGGAACCGACGGTCGCGGAGTTCGCGCGGCTTTCACGGGCAAGCGGACCGGGGTCCGGGAGCCGTCAGCGGCACTCGGCGCCGGGGTGCTCCGGTCGGCGGCCCAGCCGCGGGCAGGTCTCGCAGGCGCCCTGACCCTGGGCCAGCAGGTAGTGGAAGCAGCAGCTCTCCCGCCGCCGGGTCCACGTGGTCGGGCCGTGCTCGCCCGGCACCGGCCGCAGCGTCGAGGCCGAGGTGAACGGTGTGCTGCCCGGGCCCAGCACGAGTGCCGCGTCGAGCACGCCCGCGCCCTCGTCGCCGCCGTAGCGGCCCGCCTGCCACAGGGAGCTGTCCAGCACGTCGGTGGCCGCGGCCCACAGCATCCGCTTGCCCAGCCGCACCCGGGGTTGGTACGCCTCGACGAACCGGGCGGCGTGCGCGGCGAAGCGCCCGCGCAGCACGGCGGCCAGCGCGCGCTCGTCGGCGACCACGGTCGCCTCCGGTGTGCCCGCCGCCGGGTCGTCGGGCAGGCAGGCGAAGCGCGGGGACAGCACGGCGATGGCGTCCGGGTGCGGTCGCGGCCGCGAGAACCGGAACGCGAGGTCGGCCGGGCGCAGCGACGGCACCCGGCGCTCGTGGTGGAACAGCGTCGCGGCCACGTAGCCGGGGACCCAGAGGTACCAGGTCATCACGTAGCCCGCGGTGGTCCGATCGGGCGAATCGGCGTACCGGTCGACCAGCCAGTCGGCCAGGCCGGCGCGCCACCGGTCGAACTCCTCGGGCGTGGCGAGCAGGTCGGCGCAGCCGGTCCAGCGGTCGCGGTCGGCGGGCAGGCCGTAGCGCAGTTCGGCGCGGGCCTGCCGGTGGTTGACCCGGGCGAGTGAATCCGCGAGGAGGCCCCGGCGGCCCGTGCCCGGGGCCGCGACGCGGTAACCGGCGGTCATACCGCCCCGCCGTCCCGCGAACGGAGGCACACTGTGCTCCGCACGGCGGCCTCCTTCCACGACCATCCGCAGCCACCCGTTGTGGTGAGGCTTGCCTAACCTTACCGAGTGTGCAGGTCGTCCGCCGGTGAGGTCCAGGCCGAAAAGCCCACACTTATGAGTGGCTGTGTTCGCGCTCAGCGGACATGCCGTGTCTTGTGGAATCCGGCCGGGTAGTCGCACGTTGGGATGGGCGAAAGACCGCCTTGGGCAGCCGGGCGCGGGCGGGATGGGCTGAGAAGTGGCACTGAACGCACGAGTCGGGCCTACTACAGTGGTCCCACGGTGCTGACTCCACGGGACGGACGTGGACAAGGGCCGCCGGCGCAGCAGTCAGGGAGTGCGAATGTTCGAGAGGTTCACCGACCGCGCGAGGCGGGTGGTCGTCCTGGCCCAAGAAGAGGCCAGGATGCTTAACCACAACTACATCGGCACCGAGCACATCCTCCTGGGCTTGATCCACGAGGGTGAGGGTGTCGCGGCCAAGGCGCTCGAGTCGCTGGGGATCGCGCTCGAGGGCGTGCGGCAGCAGGTCGAGGAGATCATCGGCCAGGGCCAGCACGCGCCGAGCGGCCACATCCCCTTCACCCCGAGGGCGAAGAAGGTCCTGGAGCTGTCGCTGCGCGAGGCGCTGCAGCTCGGCCACAACTACATCGGCACGGAGCACATCCTGCTCGGGCTGATCCGCGAGGGCGAGGGCGTGGCCGCGCAGGTGCTGGTCAAGCTCGGCGCCGACCTCAACCGCGTGCGCCAGCAGGTGCTCCAGCTGCTGTCGGGCTACACCAACCAGCCCGGCAAGGAGTCCTCCGAAGGCGGGCGCGGCGAGGGCACCCCGTCCTCCTCGCTGGTGCTCGACCAGTTCGGCCGCAACCTGACCGCGTCCGCCCGCGAGGGCAAGCTGGACCCGGTCATCGGCCGGACCAAGGAGATCGAGCGGGTCATGCAGGTGCTGTCCCGCCGCACCAAGAACAACCCGGTCCTGATCGGCGAGCCCGGCGTCGGCAAGACCGCGGTCGTCGAGGGCCTGGCCCAGATGGTCGTCAAGGGCGAGGTGCCCGAGACCCTCAAGGACAAGCAGCTCTACACGCTCGACCTGGGCTCCCTGGTGGCCGGTTCGCGCTACCGCGGTGACTTCGAGGAGCGCCTGAAGAAGGTGCTCAAGGAGATCAAGACCCGCGGCGACATCATCCTGTTCATCGACGAGATCCACACCCTCGTCGGCGCGGGCGCGGCCGAGGGCGCGATCGACGCGGCCTCCATCCTCAAGCCGATGCTGGCCCGCGGCGAGCTGCAGACCATCGGCGCGACCACCCTCGACGAGTACCGCAAGTACGTCGAGAAGGACCCGGCGCTCGAGCGCCGCTTCCAGCCGATCCAGGTGGGCGAGCCGTCGCTCGAGCACACCATCGAGATCCTCAAGGGCCTGCGCGACCGGTACGAGGCGCACCACCGCGTCACGATCACCGACGCCGCCCTGGTCGCCGCCGCCACCCTGGCCGACCGCTACATCAACGACCGGTACCTGCCGGACAAGGCGATCGACCTCATCGACGAGGCGGGCGCGCGGATGCGCATCCGCCGGATGACCGCGCCGCCGGACCTGCGCGAGTTCGACGAGAAGATCGCGGACGTGCGCCGCGAGAAGGAGTCCGCGATAGACGCGCAGGACTTCGAGCGGGCCGCCAAGCTGCGCGACAACGAGAAGCAGCTGCTCTCGCAGAAGGCCGAGCGGGAGAAGCAGTGGAAGGACGGCGACCTCGACGTCATCGCCGAGGTCGACGACGAGCAGATCGCCGAGGTGCTGGCGAACTGGACCGGCATCCCGGTCTTCAAGCTCACCGAGGAGGAGACCTCCCGCCTGCTGCGCATGGAGGACGAGCTGCACAAGCGGATCATCGGCCAGGAGGACGCGGTCAAGGCCGTGTCCCAGGCGATCCGCCGCACCCGCGCGGGCCTCAAGGACCCGAAGCGCCCCTCCGGCTCGTTCATCTTCGCCGGCCCGTCCGGTGTCGGTAAGACCGAGCTGTCCAAGGCGCTGGCGCAGTTCCTGTTCGGCGAGGACGACGCCCTCATCCAGATCGACATGGGCGAGTTCCACGACCGCTACACCGCCTCGCGGCTCTTCGGCGCCCCTCCCGGGTACGTGGGCTACGAGGAGGGCGGCCAGCTGACCGAGAAGGTGCGGCGCAAGCCGTTCTCGGTCGTGCTCTTCGACGAGATCGAGAAGGCGCACCAGGAGGTCTACAACACCCTCCTGCAGGTGCTGGAGGACGGCCGCCTGACCGATGGCCAGGGCCGCACGGTGGACTTCAAGAACACCGTGATCATCTTCACCTCGAACCTGGGCACCCAGGACATCTCGAAGGCCGTGGGCCTGGGCTTCACCAGCGGTTCGGACACCAGCTCGAACTACGAGCGGATGAAGAACAAGGTCAACGACGAGCTGAAGAAGCACTTCCGCCCCGAGTTCCTCAACCGCATCGACGACATCATCGTCTTCCACCAGCTCAACGAGCAGCAGATCATCTCGATGGTGGACCTGATGATCGCCCGCGTCGAGACGCAGCTGAAGAACAAGGACATGGCCCTCGAGCTGACCGACAAGGCCAAGAAGTTGCTGGCCAAGCGCGGGTTCGACCCGGTGCTGGGCGCCCGCCCGCTGCGCCGCACGATCCAGCGCGAGATCGAGGACCAGCTCTCGGAGAAGATCCTGTTCGGCGAGATCGAGCCGGGCCAGATCATCATCACCGACGTCGAGGGTTGGGACGGCGAGGAGGCGAGCGCGGACAAGGCGCACTTCGTCTTCCGCGGCGAGCCCAAGCCCACCCGCGTCCCCGACTCCCTCCCGGTCGAGCTGTCGGCCTCCGGTGGCTCGGACGCGAACGACGCCCCCGAGGCCGCGGGCGAGTAAGCAGTACGACGACACCGGAGGCGGCCTCCCCGTTCGCGGGGAGGCCGCCTCCGTTTCCCGGGAACAATCCGCCCTAGCGGGTACCACCTACCCAAGTCGGGCGGACGCGTCCCGTGCCAGCGGCCAATCCGGTAGCCACGTCTGGAAAGCTGTGGCGTGTGCAGGTGGCGATACTCGGACCGCTGCGTCTCGACCACGGTGCCGGGGCGGCGGTCGCGCTGGGCGGCACCCGGCTCCGCATGCTGCTCACCCTCCTCGCCCTGCACGCCGACCGGGTCGTCCCCGCGCCCGCGCTGATCGATGGGCTCTGGGGCACCGAGCCGCCCGCCGACGCCACCAACGCGTTGCAGTCCCTGGTCTCCCGCCTGCGCCGCGCGGTGCAGACCGATGGACTCATCCAGTCCCACCCCGCCGGCTACCGGCTGGTCCTCGACCCCGACGACGTCGACGCGCACCGCTTCGAACGCCTCGCCGCCGAGGGCCGCGCCGCGCTGCGGGACGGCCGCTTCCCCGAGGCCGCCAAGACGCTGCGCGCGGCGCTCGCGCTCTGGCAGGGGCCGCCGCTGTCGGGCACCGAGGACGCCCCGTTCGCGGCCGCCGCCATCGACCGCCTGGCCGAGCTCAAGGCCGCCGCCGTCGAGGACCTGCTGGAGTCCGACGTCCGCGCGGGCAGGCACGTCGAGGTCATCCCCGAGCTGCGCACCCTGGTCGCCGAGCACCCGCTGCGGGAGCGGCTGTCCGCGCTGCTCGTGCGCGCGCTGTTTCTCGCGGGCAGGCAGGCCGACGCGCTCGCCGCGTACGAGCGCGTCCGCCAGGTGCTCGACGACCAGCTCGGCGTCGAGCCGTCCCCCGAACTCCGCGACCTGCACCTCGCCGTGCTGCGCGGCGACATCGAGCCCGCACCGGCCCCGCGCCGGGCCGTGAACGCCGCGCTGACCAGCTTCGTCGGCCGCCACGCCGAGCTGCGCGAGGTGACCCGCAGCCTCGGGGAGGCCCGGCTGGTCACCCTGGTCGGCCCGGGTGGCGCGGGCAAGACCCGGCTGTCGCGCGAGGTCGTGGCCGGGCTCGACGAGGTCACCTGGTTCGTCGAGCTGGCCGGTGTGCGCTCCGCCGAGGACGTGCCGGTCGCGACGCTGTCCGCGCTCGGCGTCCGCGAGATCCGGCTGATGGAGAACCACACCGCCACCGGGCCGCGGCCCAGCACCGGCGTCGACCGGCTGGTGGAGGTGCTGGGCGGCCAGCGCGGCGTGCTGGTGCTGGACAACTGCGAGCACCTGATCACCGCCGCCGCCCTGCTCGCCGACCTGCTGCTCGCGGGCTGCCCCCGGCTGCGGGTGCTGGCCACCAGCCGCGAGCCGCTGGCCATCACCGGCGAGGTCGTCTACCCGCTGGGCCCGCTCGGCCTGCCCGCGGAGAACGCCGAGGCGGGCGAGGTCGCCGCCGCGGACGCGGTGCGGCTGTTCACCGACCGGGCCCGCTCGGCCAGCCCCGGCTTCGAGGTCGACGCCGCCAACGCGGGTGCCGTCGGCGAGATCTGCCGCAGGCTCGACGGGCTGCCGCTGGCCCTGGAGCTGGCCGCCGCCCGGCTGCGGTCGATGACCGTCGGCCAGGTCGCCGAGCGGCTCGACGACCGCTTCCGGCTGCTCACCGGCGGCAACCGCACCGCCCTGCCCCGGCACCGCACGCTGCGCGCGGTGGTCGAGTGGAGCTGGGACCTGCTGGAGAAGCCGGAGCGGCTGGTGGCCACCCGACTGTCGGTGTTCCCGGCCCCCGCCGACCTGGCCGCGATCACCGCGGTGGCCGCCGAGGACGGCGAGTCGCTGCCCGCCGAGGACGTGGTCTACGTGCTGGCCACGCTGGTGGAGAAGTCGATCGTGGTGGCCGACGAGGGCCGCGACGGCCGGGTCCGGTACCGGATGCTGGAGACCGTCCGCGCCTACGCGGCCGAGCGGCTGACCGAGTACGGCGACGGCGACCGGGTGCGGGCGGGCTACTGCGCGTACTTCCTCGACCTGCTGGCCGAGGCCGAGCCGTACCTGCGCGGCGCGGAGCAGGTGCGGTGGCTGGCCCGGCTGCTGGCCGACCACGAGAACCTGCTCGCCGCCCTGCGCTACGCCATCGCCGCGCGCGACGCGGACGTCGCGCACCGGCTCGCGGTCAGCTCCGGCTGGTTCTGGATGGTCAGCGGCAGCCACCGCGAGGCCATGAACATGATCGCCGAGGTGGTCGAGGTCGCAGGCCCGGCCCCCGCGCACGCCCGGGCCGCCCTGCGCGCGCTGGCCGTGTTCGCGCACGCCGGGGGCGGCCTGCCGGACCGCGAGGTCATCCGGGAGGTGCGCAAGGAGCTGGTCGACACCGACGCCATCGCGCACTACCCGATCATGGCGATGCTGGAGCCGATGCTGGCCGCGTTCAGCGGCGCGGTCGACGAGGCGCTGGCCGGGCTGCGGCGCAGCGCCGAGCACCCGGACCCGTGGGTGCGCGGGCTGGCCCGGCTGGGCAGCGCGTTCCTCCTGGAGAACCAGGGCGACCTGGCCGAGGCGGAGGCCGACGCCGAGCTGGCGCTGGTGCTGTTCCGCGAGCTGGGCGACCGCTGGGGCCAGGCGATGGCGATCGGCCAGGTGTCCGAGCGGCGGGCGCTGCGGGGCGACCTGACCGGCGCGGTCGCGGCCACCGAGGAGGCGGTGCGGCTGGTCGCGGAGCTGGGCGCGGCCGACGAGCTGCCGGGGTTGATGGGCAGGCTGGCGATCCAGCAGGGCCGCGCGGGTGACGTGGACCTGGCGGTGCGGACCCTGGAGTCCGCGCTGGCGCTGGCCCGCGAGCGCGGCAGCGAGGAGACCCAGGCGCTGCTGCTGGCCTGGCTGGCGACCGCCGAGCGGCTGCGCGGCAACCTGGCCGCCGCGCGCGAGCACTTCGCCGTCGCCGACCGGTGGCTGCGCGACGCGCCCGGGCACAACGGGCACTGGCAGTCGATGTTCGGCACCGTCCGCGCCCAGCTGGCCCAGGCGGCGGGCGACCACGACGCCGCCTTCGCCGCGATGGGCGAGGCGCTCGACGGGCTGGCCGACATCCCGGACATGCCGCACTTCGGGGCCATCGGCGAGGTGGCCGCGCTGGTCCTGGCGGGCCGGGGCGACGCGGTCGCCGCCGCCCGGATGCTCGGGGTCGCCGCCGCCGTGCGCGGCGAGCCCGACCTGGGCAGCCCGGAGCTGGCCGAGCTGCGCGCCAAACTGGACGAGGTGCTCGGGGTCGACGGCCGGGTCGCGGGCTACGAGTCCGGCTTGGCGCTGGGGCAGGCCGCCGCGTTCGAGGAGCTCAAGCGGGTCCTGGGGCGCTGAGACGCCGACGGCCCCGTCCACCCGGTGCGGGTGGACGGGGCCGTCGGCTCCCCCTGGAGGTGGGTCAGCCGAGGCGCTTGCGGTAGCCGCGCAGGGCCAGCGGCAGGAACACCGCGGCGATGCCGATCGCCCACGCGAACGCGATGGCCGCGGAGCCGACCCACTCGCCGCCGAGCAGCAGGCCGCGGCCCGCGTCGGTGAGGTGGGTGACCGGGTTGATGTCGACCCAGGCCTTGAGCCAGCCCGGCAGGGTGTCGGCGGGCACGAAGGCGTTGCTGCCGAAGGTCAGCGGGAACATGAAGGCCACCAGCGTGCCGGGCACCGCCTGCGGGCTCTTGACCAGCATGCCCACCCAGACCGACACCCAGCACAGGCACAGGCCGAAGGCGATCAGCAGCACGACCGCGATCAGGAAGCGGCCCGGGTCGGTCTGCACCCGGAAGCCCATGATCGTGGCGAACACGAACAGCACGGTCAGCGTGACCACGAACCGCACGATGTCGCCGAGCACCGCGCCGATCAGCGGCGCCGACCGGGCGATCGGCATGCTGCGGAACCGGTCGAACATGCCCTTGGTGATGTCGGTGTTGAGCGCCATGCCGGTGCCGAGGCTGGCGAAGACGATGTTCTGCACCATCAGGCCGGGCAGCAGCACCTGCAGGTAGGCGTCGGTGCTGCCGCCGACGGCGCCGCCGAAGAGGTAGACGAACAGCACCAGGAAGATGATCGGCTGGAGCGTGACGTCCAGCAGCGACTCGGGGTTCTTGCGGACCTTGGTGACCGCGCGGCCCGCGAGCGCGAAGCTGTGGCGCAGGGTCTCGGAAAGGCCGACGGTGGCCGTTGGCCGGGGCAGGACGGCGGCGGTCATGCCGGGCTCCCTTCGGGGATCGGGGTGGTGCGCCCGGTGAGGGACAGGAACACCTCGTCGAGGCTGGGCAGGCGCAGACCGAGCTCGTCGGCGGTGATGCCCGCCTCGTCGAGCTTGCGCACCAGCGCGGAGAGCAGCAGCGGGTTGTCCACGGCGGTGGACAGCAGGCCCGCGTCCGCGTCGACCTGCGGCTCGGTGCCGGTCAGGTCGCGCAGGATGGTGGCGACCGCGGCGGTGTCGGCGGCCACGGTGGGCCGGACCTGCAGGCTCTGGCCGCCGGTGCGGCGCTTGAGCTCGTGCGGGGAGCCCGAGGCGATGACCTTGCCGTGGTCGATCACGGTGATCAGGTCGGCCAGCTGGTCGGCCTCTTCGAGGTACTGGGTGGTCAGCAGCACGGTCACGCCGTCGTCGACCAGGCCGCGCACCGTGGACCACACCTCGTTGCGGCTGTGCGGGTCGAGGCCGGTGGTCGGCTCGTCCAAGTACAGCACGTCGGGCCTGCCGACCAGGCTGGCCGCGAGGTCCGCGCGGCGGCGCATGCCGCCGGAGTAGGTCTTGATGGCCCGGCCCGCGGCGTCGGTCAGCTCGAACTTCGCCAGCAGCTCGGCGGCCCGCGCCTTGGCGTTCGCCTTGGACAGGCCGAGCAGCTTGCCCAGCAGCACCAGGTTCTCGGTGCCGGACAGGTCCTCGTCGATCGACGCGTACTGGCCGGTGAGCCCGATCAGGCTGCGCACGGAGTTCTGCTGGGTGGCCACGTCGTACCCCCCGACGCGCGCCCACCCCTCGTCGGCGCGCAGCAGGGTGGCCAGCACCCGCACGGCCGTGGTCTTGCCCGCCCCGTTGGGTCCGAGGACCCCCAGCACCTTGCCGGTCGGGACGGCGAGGTCGACCCCGTTCAGGGCGACCGTGGATCCGAAGCGCTTGACCAGCCCCTCGGCCTCGATTGCGTAGGACATCTTCGCCCCCTCCTTGTTCGGTACCGAGGTTCGCGCGGCGCGCTGTCAGCACCAGCACAGCCCGCTGTCAGCCCCGGACGGCGGTTGACAGGCGTTGCCCGACGGCCGACAGCGATGTCAGGCATCCTGTGACCATGGCCGATGACCAGCGGGGGAACGAACGGCGTGGCTGAGTCGACGATCGCCTACGAGGACCAGGCGCAGGAGCAGCCGGGCAAGCCCCGGCGCCGCCGCGGCGTGACTGTGTTCCTGGCGTTCCTGCTGCTCCCGGTACTGGCGCTCGGGGTCCTCCGATTGGGTGGGATCGACGGCAACAACCTGACCGTGGCCGCGCTGTCGCTGACCCCGTACGCGGCGGGCTTCGGCCTGCTGGTGACCCTGGTCTGCCTGCTGCTGCGCCGCCGGTCCCTGACCCTGATCGGCCTGGTCGCGTCGTTGTCCCTCGGTGTCCTGCTGCTGCCCCGGATCCTCCCGGACGGCGACCCGATGCCGCAGGGGCAGCACCTGCGGGTGTTGACCGCCAACCTGATGCTGGGCAAGGCGGATCCGCAGACCCTGGTCAACCTGGTGCGTGACACCCGGACCGAGGTCCTCTTCTTGCAGGAACTGACCCCGGCCGCCCTCGACGCCCTCGACGCGGCCGGAGTGGACAGACTGCTGCCCTACCGCGTGGTGCGGCCCATGGGCGGGGCGAGCGGCAGCGGGATCCTGGCGAAGGTCCCTTTGCGACAGATCGTGCTGGTGGAGAACACGGTGCTGGAGAACCCGGCGGCGGTGCTGGACCTCTCCGGGCCGGTCGACATCGAGGTCGTGGCGGTCCACATCGTGCCGCCGGTCAACAGCGACACCGACCGGAAGACGTGGCAGCGCGAACTGGCGTCCCTGCCCAACCCGGACTCGGACGGCCGCCCCCGCATCCTGGCGGGCGACTTCAACGCGACCCTCGACCACAACGCCCTGACGTCCTTCATGGCCCGCGGCTACGACGACGGGGCGGAGAAGGCGGGGGAGGGGATGCGGCCCACCTGGTCGTCGCTCAGCGACTTCGGACCGCCGGTCACCATCGACCACATCCTCGTGGACCGCCGGATCGCCGTCCCCAACGCCGCCGTGTACGACCTGCCGGGCAGCGACCACAACGCCCTCTTCGCCGAGGTCGCCCTACCGGACTAGGTCACGGCCAATACGGCGCGGCCGATTCCGCCGCGCGCGCAACGGCACTTCCGTCCACTGTGTGATTCGTCCGGGTGGCGAATTGCCGGATCGGCGCGGGATGGCCCAGCACTTCCCTGGGAGGTCCCTGTCAGGCGGCTGTGTCCATACCCGCAACGGTACCGCCGGCGCCTTTTCGTCAACGGCCCAACAGCGCCGACAGGAATGCCTCCACCGCGCCCCGATATCCGCTTTCCGCCGATTCGTGCACGAGGTGGCCGCTGCCCGGGACCACCACGTGCGTCCCGCCGGTGCGCCGGGCGATCTCCGCCTGCTGCCCGGCGGGCATCACCGTGTGCTCGGCTTCCACCACCAGGACCGGGCACCGCACCCGGTCCACCACGTCCCAATAGGACCGCTCGCCCCACTCCTGGGCGATGCCGAACAACTCCTGCGGCGGCGCGAGGAAGTGGTAGCCGTCCTCCCGTTCCTCCACGCACTCCGCGAAGTAGTCCCCGGCTGGGCCGAAGAACTCGCGCACGTGTCGTAGTGACGGGAATGGCACCGGCCACGCGTCGAATAGCGCGCGCCAGTCTTCGACCGTGCGTCCGCGCAAGTCGACGCCCGTGTCCTCGATGACGATTCCGCGCACGAGGTCCGGGTGGTCGGCGGCCAGGGCCAGGGCGTGCAGGCCGCCCATGGAATGTCCGATGACGACGGTCGGCTCGGCGAACCCGCGGGCCGCCGCGGCGGCGTCGGCGACGAAGTCCGGGGTGCGCCAGGTCCCGCCGCGGTGGGGGCTGCGGCCGTGGCCGCGCGCGTCGAAGCCGACGGCGCGGCCGTAGGCGGTGAGCCAGGGGGCGACCGGCCACCACGTGCTCGCCCGGCCCATCAGGGCGTGCAGCAGCAGGATCGGCGGTCCGTCCCCGCCGAAGTGGGTCAGGTGCGGCATGGGGCGAGTTTGCCCGAGCCAACAGCGGCGGTACGGCCCAGCCGCCATGATGGTCTGGCGAACCCCCGAGCCGTCTGGAGTGCCGCGATGCCCCGCGTCCGAGTCGTACTCGTGCTGGTGGCCGCGTTGGCGTTCACCGCCTGCACGGACACCGCGGAGCCGGGGACGCCCAAGGAGGCCCCGGGCGGGTCGCCGGGGAAGTCCCCGGCGCAGTCGCCGATCTCGGTGGCCGGCGCGGCGGGGATCGGCGACCCGTACTACCCGGACGACGGCAACGGCGGCTACGACGTCCTCGCCTACGACGTCGGCATCTCCTACGACCCCGCCACCAAGCACCTCGACGGCGACACGACGGTGACGGCCACGGCGTCGGCGGACCTGAGCCAGTACAACCTCGACCTCTCCGGCCTGGTCGTGTCCGCTGTGGAGGTCGACGGCGCCCCGGCGGAGTTCACCCGCACGGGCGATCGCGAGCTGGTGATCACCCCGGCCGCGGTCGTGCGGTCCGGCGCGCGGTTCCGCACCCGCGTGACCTACGCGGGCGAACCCACGGCCCGCGGCGACGCGGCGCTGGGCCCGAGCGGCTGGCAGATCGCCAAGTCGGGTGGCGCGTTCGCCGCCGGGGAGCCGCACTCGGCCAGCTCCTGGTACCCGGTCAACGATCACCCCCTGGACAAGGCCACTTTCCGGCTGACCGCCCGGGTGCCGGACGGCTGGAGCGTGATCTCGAACGGCCGCGAGCAGCCGCCGTCGTCGAGCGGCGGGTGGACGACGTTCACCTGGGAGGAGCCCACCCGCGTCGCGCCGTACCTGACCACGGTCGGCATCGACAAGTGGACCATCGAGCGCTCCCAACTGCCCGACGGCACCCCGGTGGTCGACGCCTACGCACCGGGCGCGGAGGGCAAGAAGCAGATCGAGGCCCGGCTGCCCGAGGTGCTGGCGTTCCTGTCGACCTGGTTCGGCCCGTACCCGCAGAGCGCGGCGGGCGGCATCTTCGTCAACGAGAGCATCGGCTTCTCCCTGGAGACCCAGACCCGCCCGATCTACGCGCAGTGGGCCGAGCTGGACGTCATCGTGCACGAGCAGGCCCACCAGTGGTTCGGCGACAGCGTGTCCCTGACCCGCTGGTCCGACATCTGCCTCAACGAGTGCCTGGCCTCGTACGCGCAGTGGCTGTGGCTGGAGCACAACGGCACGAACCTCGACGACCGCTTCCGCGCCGTCGCGACCCGCGCCAAGGACCCGTTCTGGAACCGCCCGCTGGTCGACATGGGACCCGGCAACGAGTTCACCGCCGTCTACGACAAGGGCCAGCTGGCCGTGCACGCGCTGCGCAGGCAGCTGGGCGAGGAGAAGTTCACCCGCCTGCTGCGCGAGTGGGCCGCCACCCACCGCGACGGCAACGCGGGCTGGGCGGATTTCGAGGCCATGGTCAACCGCATCGCCGAGCAGGACCTGACCCCGTTCCTCGACGCGTGGTTCCACCAACCGGGCAAACCGGCCGACCAGTTCCGCTACCCGGGCACGCTGCGCAAGTAACCTGGCGGCATGGCTGTCGTGAAGATCAACGCGATCGAGGTCCCCGAGGGCGCGGGCCCAGAGCTGGAGCGGCGCTTCGCCGCGCGCCTCGGTGCCGTGGAGGGCGAGCCCGGCTTCCTCGGCTTCGAGCTGCTGCGCCCGACCGGGGGCGAGACCAGGTACTTCGTCTACACCAGGTGATAGAAGTGTTCTATGGGAAATACCGTCACACTGACCGACGAAGAGTTGGACATGATCAAGGCCGGGTTACTCATCCCGGTCGCTGGGTACGCGCGGATCAGCAAGGATGACGAGAAGGACCGCCACGGAGTCAAGGACCAGCATCGCGACAACAGGGTGAACGCCAGGAAGTACGGTTGGATCGTCGTCTACGAGTACGAGGACAACGACCGATCCGCCAGCAAGCCCAACGTTGTGCGCAAAGACTTCGAGACGATGCTAGTAGCGCTCCGTCGCGGCAGGACTACAGAAGGCGTTGAGATCCGAGGCGTGATCGTTGTTCATGAGGACCGACTTATCCGGCGTCCGGGTGATTACGAGCGATTCGTTGAAGAGTTCACCTTGGATGATGGTCGCGTCTATGCGGATGAACAAGGCAAGAAAGACCTCTACTCGGACGACGTGGAAACCATGGGTCTCATGGGGGCTGTGATCTCCAAGGCCGAGTCGAGAAGGATGCGCAAGCGAGCGCGCAACAACCACCGCCGCCGCGCAGCGGAGGGTAAGGTCCCCCGTGGCAAGCCTCGGTTTGGATGGCTCGAAGATAAGATCACGGCGCATCCGGTGAACGGTCGCGCTATCAATAAGGCTGCGAAAGACTTCATTGCTGGCCGCTCAACAGCTTCCATCACCTTGGAATGGCGCAGGAAGGGAATCCTTACGACCGAGGGCAATCAATTCAAGCAGCAGACCTTGGCGCTTGTGCTGAAGAATCCTCGGATCTGCGGGTATCGCAGCATCAACGGCCAGCTTGTGTGTGACGAAAAGGGCAACCCGATCGTTGGGGAGTGGGATGCGCTGGTCACCCCCGCAGAATGGAAGAAGATCGACGCGATTTTCAAGGCTCGACGGGGAAAGGTTGTCGGACCTAGTGGTGAGACGGCAGGAGAGTTGGGCCTGCGTGAACCCAAGTACCTGCTTACCGGCCTAGCGCGGTGCGGCAAGCCCAAGGCCGACGGGTCGCTTTGCCTTACACGTCACCGGATCACCTGGGTACCCAAGCACTCTTGGCACAACTATTCATGTCAGCCAAGGTGCAACGGAGGGTGCGCGGGGACCGCTCGCCAAGGGCCGGCGGTCGATGAGTTCGTCACGGAAGCCGTGCTCGCCAAACTTGAGGAGGTTACCGCGTTTGACGTCACGGATGTTGAGTGGGAAGGGCAGGAACAACTAGACGACAGGTATAGGCGGCTGTCCGCGCTAAAGACGCAGTACGCGTCTGGAGGAATCTCGGACGGGTTCTTCTTTGAGACCGTGCGCTCTCTTGAAGTCGAGATCGACCGCCTCAGAGGAGAGCAGCGAAAGTTTGTACTCTCGGGGCAGCAGGCGCTGACGACCACGGCGAACATTCGAGAACGGTGGTTTGCGGATGACCCCGATGTGGCGCTGGACCTGTCGCAGAAGCGGGCTTTTTTGCGGCTCGCGCTGCACGCTGTTGTCATTCACCCCGCAGGCAAGGGTGGGCGATTCAATCCTGACCTGTTGGAACTGCGATGGCGGAAGGAGATCCAGGTGCCGAGTCTCGCGGCAGCGTAGGGATTTTGAGTTCCACTCCGAGAATCTGACCAGCACGGACCCACATGTCGGCGCCCCACTGGGGGGACTTCGCGGCCTCTTTCTGGCCCCACTCTTTCGGCGTCATCTGGGCTCCCTGTAGGTAGCGGTTGAAGGCTGGGTCGAACAGGTCTGCTGTTCGACCCAGCCGATTCCTGTCTGGCGGGGCTACAGCGACGGTGTTACTCGCTGGGTGTCAGGGGACGGCCCTGGTCGTCGCGGGGGTCGGATAGCGGGGTCACCTTGGGCTCGGCGAGGACGACGATGCCGAGGCTGCCGAGCAGGATGAGGACGGCGGTGATGACGCCTTGGATGGCGTTGCCTTGGGTGGGTGTGATGACGCCGCTGTTGGCGAGTCCGGCGATGAGGGCGGTGATGCCGCCGACGATCCGGGCGGCGGTGCGGAGGGGGCGGGGTCGTTCCGTGCGGGGTTGGGTCATGGCTGTACCTCCGGGTCAGGGCAGGCGGATGATCTGGCCGGGGAAGATGCGGTCGGGGTCGGCGATGGCGTTGAGGCGGGCGAGTTCACGCCAGGTGGTTCCGTTGCGCTGGGCGATGGCGGAGAGGGTGTCTCCGGATCGGACGGTGTGGAAGCGGCCTGCTGCCGGGGTGGTGAGGGTGAGCACCTGGCCGGGGAAGATCCGGTCGGGGTTGCTGATCCCGTTGGTGCGGGCGAGTTCCTGCCAGGTGGTTCCGTTGCGCTGGGCGATGGCGGAGAGGGTGTCGCCCTCGCGCACGGTGTAGGTGGTCGGCGCGGGGGCCGGGTTCGGTGAAGGGTTGGGGGCAGGTGCGGGAGCGGGGGCCGCGCCGAGGGTGAGGTGGTCGAGGCTGTACCCGGCCATGGTGGCGTTGCGGTCGACCTTGCCGGGGATGCCTGGTACGACCCCGCTGTTGGTGTGCTGGTGCAGCGCCAGGCGGGGGTGTGACCAGCCGGGGGAGCCTGGCTGTCCGTTGTAGCGGGCGATCCAGAGGAACACGTCCGCGTCGGCCCATTCGTCGGGCCGTAGGACGTGGGTCCACCAGTCGCTGTTGGCGTACACCAGTACCTTGCGGATGCCGGTGACGGCGCGCAGGCGGGTGATGAACGCGGCGACGAACGGGTTGCCGTTGTCGCGGAGGTCGGCGTTTTCCATGTCGAGCATCGGGGCCAGGGACCCGGGGGCGAGCAGCCCGCGGGCTCGGAGCTGCCCGGCGAAGTGGTCGACCTGGGCGTTGATGTTGACGTCGCGGGCGAAGTGGTAGCCGCCGACGTGCAGGCCCGCGCCCTTGGCGCCGTTGACGTGGCTGACGGAGGCGTTGTCGATGTAGTCGACGCCCTCGGTCAGCTTCACCGATGCGTAGGAGATTCCGTTACCGCGTACCGCACCGAAATCGGTGACGCGGTTCCAGTGGGAAAGGTCGATGCCGTAGTCGGTCATGTGCTGTGTGGTTCTCCTGTGGGCGAACAAAAAGAGCCCGCCACCGGGTGGTGACGGGCTCGGGTCGGGTTGGGTCAGGACTGGACGCCGGAGGCGTAGGCAAAGGTGGCGCGGATCGCACCGGTCCCAGCGGTGCGCCGGGCTTCCAGGTGGACAGCGCGGTTCTCGCCGTGCAGGCCGGGCATGGGTTGGCGCCAGAAGCGGTAGTCGATCACGTATCCCACGGGTGCGGACGCGAGGATCACCCCGCTGCCCTCATCGCGCAGACGGACTTCCCCGCGCGTGTCCGGGTTGTCGCTGGTGCAGCGCACGTGTGCGTCGAGGTAGGGGTGTTGGCGGTTGAGGGTCGCGGTTTCGAGTGCTTCCCAGTCGCTGGATGTTGTTGCGGCCCAGTCGGTGTAGCGGGAGCGAGCCACGGTGTGCGGGATGTAGGGGCGAGCCAGACCCGCGCCGGAGTCGACGTCATCGCCGACGATGATGTTGCCGCTGTAGTCCCAGATGGCTACGTACTGGCGGTAGCCCTTGTTCTGGGGGTTGTCGTCCATGACGGTGATGCGCCACCGGCCGCGATCGTCACTGATCGCGGTGATCGGCTGGGGTGTGCCGTCCGGGCGGGCCATTGTCCCGGCGAGGCCGCCGACGAGGAACACGACTTGCCCGTCCTGGTCGATGAGCTTGATCCCGCCCAGGTCGCGAATCTCGATGCCGCCACTGGAGATAACCGCGTTGGACAGGGTTCCGCGCGCGAGTTCGTCGACCTGTCGCTCCAGGGCGGTGATGCGGTGGGCGAGATCGTCGGGGCTGGAGGTGACGGGCACGGTGTCCTTTCAGGAGACGGCGGGGACCGGGGCCAGGGTGAGATCCACGGTGTGCGGCGAGCTGCCCCGGTAGGTGATGGCGGTGATGCGCCGCCGCCGCTGCCCTGCGAGGGTGAGCCGGTCGGGGCGCGGGGTCAGGACGATGTGGTCGCCGACCAGGTAGCGGCCGAGGCGCGGGTCGGTGTCGGTGCGCACGGTGGCGCTGTCGCGGGTGACTCCGGTCCGCATGACGTCGAGGTAGCCGCGGGCGTGCGCGGCCAGTACGGCGGGGCGCTTCTCGCTGGTATGACTGGTGATGACGGCGTCGAGGGCGGGCCACCCGGCCCGGGGCAGCGCGTCGTTGGACGCGCGGCCGATCAGTCGCCCGCGCTCGACGCCGTCCCCGGGAACGGTCACGGCGTCGGCCATCGCCGAACCGTCTTCGTCCCAGCCGTAGGCGACGAGCTGGCGGCCGTGGTCGACGTGCCACAGCTCACCGCTTTGGGCGAGTGTCGGGGTGCCGACGCGCATCACCCACTCGACCCCGGCGCGGTCGGCCCGGTATCGGGGAAGAAAGTGCAGGTCGGGGCCGTTCTCGGAGCGTGTGAGCTGGCCGAGCCGTTCGCCCACTGTCGCCAGCTCGTGCCCGAAGTAGGTGCGGTCCTCGTCGCCGGAGTTGTCCAGTCTCGGCAGCAACAGGGGTAGTTCTCCATAGGGGCGGGTCAGCGCGGCGCGGACGATGTCGAGCGCGACGCCGGGCAGTGACCGGTAGGTCAGCACCAGGTCCGCGCGCGGGTCGGTGAAGGCCCAGTCGCCGTAGCGGGCCAGGATGCGATGGTCGAACACCGCCCATAGCCCAGCGGCGGTTACGTCCAGCTCATCCACGCCCGCGCGGCGGGTACGGGAAATGACCGGCCCGGCCCACAACACCCGTTCGGTGTCCGCGATTGCCAGGTAATGACGCCACGGTGCGGTGACGGCACGGATATCGACTTCCCGTGGCACCGCGTCCAAGATCAGTGTCGTGCGCGCGGAACCGGCGGCGGAGAGCTGATCGGTGTAGTCGGCGGGCGCGTCCAGCTCGGCGACGATCTCGCCGGTCCGGAGATGCCCAAGCAGCAGGCGGGGCAGGGACGCGCACCCCCTGTCCTGCTGGGGCCATGACGATGAGCCCTAGACCGGTCCGACGGGCTCACGCGATACCCACAGGTGGCTGTTGTAGGGGGTGATTGCCCATGTGCCGTCGCCGAACAGGCGGGCGATGGTGAGGTAGACCGTGTGGGGGCCGGTGAGAATCCCGGTGCCGCGTGTCTGGGTCTGGAACCATCCGCCGCTGTTGGTGGGGCCGACACCGACGCCGAAGATGCCCCCGGTGGGACTGTCCAAGCGCAGGAACAGGTCGGCACGGCAGTTGGTCGTGACGATCTCGGCCGATGCCTGGGCGGTGATGCGGTAGGGCCAGCCTGGGTCGGGGATGTCGACACTGTTGATGTCGGCGTTGTCGCGGATGCCGGTGCGCACGGTGAAGCGGTTACCTTCGCCGGTCCAGCCGGGTGTGCCGGCTCGCCAGCGTTCGCCGTCCCAGGTTTCCAGGCCGGTGGGCCGGTAGCGGGCGTGGCCCGGGTAGGCGCCGGGGTCGGTTTGTGCGTCGCCGGGGAGCAGGACACCGATCCCGCCGCGGGTTCCGGCGGCGCGGCGCAGGTCGGTGCGCATCGAGGTGGAGAGTTGGCGGGTCGCGGGTGGGAGCGCGAAGGATGCGAGCGGGATCGCGCCGGGCGGCAAGGGCGGGGCAACGGGTTCGGGCGCGGCTTGACCGGTGACGGGTTCGATGACGAACGCGCTGCGGGCGTCGCCGAGCCGTTCGTCGTAGACGCGTGCCACGATCAGGTCCACGCGAGGCAGGGAGGGGTCCGCCGGGTCGAGCTCGACGCGGCCGGTGTCGTCCAGGGTGCAGATGTAGGGGCCTTGTCCGGTGCGTTCGATGACGCATTGGCCCACGCCGATGGTGACGCCCAGGCCGTCGTTGGCGCGCAGCAGCGGGCGTAGGTCGGCGATCACGCCGCTGTCGGTGCGGGTGGGCAGGACTCCGGAGGACCAGCCCATGAGGCGACCGGGTGCGGGTGCGAGGATCGCGCCGAGTGCGTAGCGGGCGTCTCGTTCGCTGATGCGGCGGTTGACCGCCCAGGGGTCGAGTCCGTCGACGGTGGTCGGCATCCGGGGCTCCTTCGTGGTCGGTCACCACCAGGCCGACCGCCACGCGAGGGTCAGTGACGCGGTGGGGTTGGGGCGGTCGTTGTGGGTGAGGACGAAGACCCCGGGGATGCCGGGGTGCAGGGTGAACGCGTCCCAGTCGGTCACGATGGCGCGGGCGCGGGCGGAGACGCCGTCGAGCTGGACGAGCCGCTGCCGGGTGTCGATGACCAGCCGTTGGTCTGCGGTGATCGGGTCCAGGAACGTCACGGTCGCCCGGTCGCGGGTGACGATGACCGGTGGGGTGAGCGGGCCGGTCAGGGTGAGGACGGGCGCGGTGTCGGCGGTGCCGGTGTTGGTGGCGGTGAGGCGTCCGGTGTGCTCCTGGGGGCCGAAGTCCAGGCCGGTCCCGTCGAAGCCGAGACCGGGCGCGGTGAAGTCCAACCCGCCGGTCGCGGAGGGGGCGGGCAGCCGGGTGGCGGCGGTCTGCTCGGGGCCGTACTTGCGGGGGTCGGCGGCCACGAGCTGTAGGGAGAAGTCCAGCCACAGCCCGCCGGGCCGGATGGTGACCAAGGTCGGGTCCTCCTGGACGACCTCGGCGACCAGGTCGCCGGTTTCCTCGGTGCAGGTCAGCGGATACCGGCCCGCGGGCTCCGCGCACAGCGCGGCCAGGCGGTGTTCGGCGTCGCGGCGGGCCTCCCAGGTGGGCGAGTAGACCCAGCCGTCAAGTCGGATCGTGCGCGCCTCGCGGTAGACGGTGCCGGGCCATGAGCCGTGGTCGCCGGTACGTGGCGCGGCCAGCGAGTCACGAACACCGGGCGAGGCGGACCAGCCGGTCACCCGGTCGATCACCCATTCCCGGCCCGCCGCGTCGGGCGGGCCGTTGAACACCAGGCCGTCAAGGGTCCAGCGGACCCGGAGGGGGAGCCCCGAGGGCGGCACGGGGCATCACCCCCTCCGGCTGGTCCGTCGCGTCCTAGGGCAGTCCGCCGGTACGCAGTGCGTAGCCGATCTGCCTGTTGGCGGCGGTGGCGATGGACCAGGGCGATTGGTCCGGGTGCGGGGTGATGCTCTGGTTGACCGTGACGCCCGCACCTGCCCCGGCGGCGGTGGTGTCGAAGTCGGCGCGCACGGGGTCGAACGTGGCGGCGTTGGCGAGTCGATCGGCCGCGCGCGCGGCCAGCGGTGTGGCGTCGGCGATGCCGCGCGCGAACCCCTCGGCGGTGAATGCGCCGATCTGGTGCATTCGTCGGGACGGACTGGCGATGCCGAGCCACGACAGCACATCGCCCACGGCGTCCTTGACCAGGTTCAGCAGGAACCGGCCCACGGCGCTTGCGGCCTCGCGTAGGCCGTTGAGCAGGCCGGAGATGATGTTGCGGCCGGTTTGGAGCAGCAGACTTCCCAGGTCCCCCAGGGCATCGATGATGCGGCCGGGCAGGCCGCGCAGCCAGGCCAGCATGTCGCCCAGGGTGTTGACGGCGCCGTCACGGACGCCACGGAACCACCCCAGGACGCGGCCCGGGAGCTGGCCGATCCAGCCGACCACGTCGAGCACGTCCCGCACCCGAGCGCCCACCCAGTCTGACACCGCGCGCCAGATCTCGATCGTCTTCGCCTTGATGGCGTCCCAGTTGGTCACGACCAGCACGACCAGGGTGACGATCGCCAACGCGATGGCGGTGAACGGGTTTGTGGCGAACGCGACCTTCATCAGGTTGAAAGCCATGGTCACCGCCCGTACCGAAGTGACCACAAAGGACAGTGCGCTTGCCAGCGGACCGGCGACGGCCGCGAGGGTGCCCAGCCCGATGACCAGCGGCCCCAGCCATCCCGCGTTCTGGGCCAGGAAGGACGAGAGCTGGGCGAGCAGCGGCCCGGCGAGCTGGAGCCCCAGGACCAGCGCGCCCCCGATCTGGGTCGCGAACTGGGACAGGGCGGGCAGCAGGTTGATCAAGGCCGGGGCCAGCTCGGTCAGGGCGGCACCGAACACGCCGGAGGCGGCTTCGCCTGCGGCGGCGAGGAAGTCCGCGAGCTTGGACAGGACCTCGGTCCCCTCGGCGCTCTTGAGAAACGCGCTGAGTTGACCGGTCGCGTCGACCAGGAAGGCGAGGAAACCACCGCCGTCATTGAGCGCACCGAACACGGTGCGCACGATGGAGCCGATGTTGCGCAGGAGCTGCCACATCTGCGACAGCGTCGACAGACCCTCCCCGATCCAGGTCTTGAGCTGGCCGCTCTGGCGGGCCTGGGCGATGAAGTCGGCGAAGCGCTGCGCCGAGGCGGCAAGGCTGGACGCCAGTTGCGGAAGGAACTCCGATCCTACGGCGGCGATGTCGCGGAACGCTTGAGCGACCGCGACCCCGGCGGGGTTGAGCCGGGCCAGGGAATCCCGGACGTTGTCCAGGATGGCCCCGGTGTCCGATAAGGACTGGGACGAGGTGAGGAACGCTGAGAAGCCGCGCGCCCCCGTGTTGAGTTCGGAGGCGATCCCGCCGAGCCCGGACCGCAGGACCGGCAGATACGAGCCACCGAGGCGGGTGACCTCCTGGCCCATCCCGGCGAACAGCCGCTGCTGAACATCCAACCGCAACCCGGCAAAGCTGGGTTGCAGGTCCTTGACCGCCTGGGCGGTCTCCCGCGCCGAGGGCGCGAGCTTGGCCAGCGCGTCAGCGAACGCCGCCGGGTCATCCAGGCTCGACAGCGCGTCGCCGAAACCCTGGAATCCCAGGACAAGGGTTGCGATGGTCGCGGCGGCAGCGGCCCCGGCGGCGGGGAGCAGCAGCAGCGCGCCCGACGCCGACACAGCGGCGGACGCGATCCCGATCAGCGACTGGGCGGCACCGGCGGCGTTGCCGATGGACAGGGTGGTCCCCGCCACCCGACCGAATGCCGCGCCGATGGCGCGGGCCTGGTCCAGCGCCCGCTTGTCCACCTCCACCGACAGGTGGACGGTGTCCCCGGACAGCCGCGCGACCAGCTCACGCCAGCGCGTCTGGACGGTGGCGTCGTCCAGCTCGGCCGCGACGGTGACGGCGGCGGCCCGCTCGGCGGTGTCGGCGACCCGCCGCGCGTCGGCGGCGAGCCCGGCCGCGTCCAGGACAGCGGGGATACGCACCACGCTGGTGCGCTCGACCCGGTCCAGGTAGCGGGACAGGGACCTTCCGAACGCGTCGGTGCCGGGCAGGACCCGGACACGGACACGGCCGATCTCGCGGCCACCGGGGTCCGCCAAGGGGGTACACCCCCTCGACTGCTAGCCGCCGGGGTGCTGCTGGCGGGCCGCGATCTCGGCCACGGTCACCACCCGACCCGCACGTCTACGTGGCTGGGTCGGGCGCGGCATCGGGGCGGGCGGGCGGGGACGGCGGCGCGAGTTCGCGGCGACGGTGGTCCAGGTGCCGAGTTGCACCGCGTCCACCACGGTGGCGAGCAGGTGGGTCGTGGCGGTCCACGCCCGGTGTTCGGAGCCGCCGCGGAGCGCGGCGACAGCGGCGGAGTCCTCGGGAAGGTGCTCGATCAGCCACAGCACCCGACGCGGGGTCAGGGTGCCGTGCCACAGGTCGGCGAGGTCGACCCCGTAGTAGCGCCGCAGGTCGGCGTACAGGGCTGCCCCGCCGACCTTGTCGGCTAGCTGATCGAGCCCGAGGGTTCCGGGAGCTGGCACACCTCCTGATACCGGCGGAACAAGCCGGTCAGGGTGAGCAGATCGCCGCCGATCTCGGCGAGCAGGGCGCGGGCGGTGGGCTTGGTCTCCGCGACCAGGAGCACGACGTCGGCGAGCGCGGCGACGAGCGCGTCCTCGTCGTCCCCCGCCTCCGCGACGACCGCGATCCGCTCACCCAACGCCGTCAACGTCTCTCTGTCCTTCTTGGACATACGCAAGGCGTTGCGCAAACACACGGCCTTGCCACCCGTCAGACCCACGGTTAGGTCCTGGATGCTGGCGCGCGCCTCGGCGCGGATCTGGTCGAGCCCGATCACGGTGGACATGCGGTGTTCTCCTTACGTGACAGGAATAGTGATCAGGCGGGGCGGCCGAGACCGGCGGCGAACCACTCCATGAGGTTGGAGCCGGTGACCTGGAGGACCTGGGCGCGCACCGGGAACGCCAGGAAGTTCTCCACGTCAACGGAAATGTCGTCGTCGGACCCGATCGACACGCGCGGCACGTACAACCCCGCCTCTGCGGCACCGTCGATCATTCGGACGAACAGGGCGCGTTCCACCGGGGGCGCGGAACCCTGCACACCGAACACACCGGCGGTGTCGACGTCGCCGGGCCCGAAGAACAGTTCGAGGGTGTTGTTGTCGAGCTGGTGGAGCTGGAAGGTGATCGCCCACGTGGCGGGGTCGCGCCGCTCCCGCAGAGCGGGGTTCTCCCACGTGCCCTTGACCTCGGAATCCCCGCTGTCGCGGGTGATGGTCAAGCCCTCCTCACGGGAGGTGTGGCCGATGATCGACCAGGGATCGAGCGGGTTACGCGGGTCCGGTGGGGCAGCCTGCCCGGAGGCGGCGAGGTACACCCGGCCGGTACCGGGGATGAGGACTGCGTTGTCGTTGAGCGCCAAGTGCGGGTCTCCACAAGGGTGTGGCGACCCGCGTCAGCGACCATGCCCCCTCCCGCAAGTCGCCTCGCGAACAGGGGAAGTACGGCCGCTGGTTAGGCTCGTGGGGGACGAACGCCCAGTGCGTATGTCCCGGTGTAGTGGTGGATCTCGGCGGGCTGCCCGGTCAGACGCAGCGCACGCGGGTAGGACACCGTGCGGAACGAGGCCAGGTGTCCGAACGGCGTGACGACCTGGTCGGCCCAGGCGGTGTAGAGCGCGGTCCGCACGGCCTCGGCCAGGTCCGCGCCGTGCCGCTTGGGGCCACGGGTGTAGGACTCGACGTCCACCAGGGGCAGGCCCAGATGCGCCGGGAGCGGTTCGTCTCCGCCGACCACGTCGGCGAACACGTAGGGCATGCGGCGCAAGGGGTCCGATAGTTCGGTCTCGACGGTGACGGTGGTCGGGAGCGCGGCGCGCAGCAGGTGCAGGACCAGGCCGTCGACATAGGGCAAAAGTCGGGTAATCTTCTACCCCCAAAGCGGTCGTCAGGATATCCCGTCGATGCGCAGGAGGCGATACCCCGCACTCATCATCGCGTGGACCTCACGAGCGGTTATGGGGATCGAAGCTTCATCGTGTCGCCGGACGATGGAAAAGAACGAGCCTTCCACCTTGCCGTCCACAACAGCGCCGTGCACAAGGAATGGCCTGTCCTGGTCTCTTTGTAGTGGAATGGTGATGACCACAATGCAACGCTCAGGGTCGACTTGCTTCTGCGCTACTTGCAAACCCCGAACTGGAGGGTATATGCGAGCGTCGAGAATCGCGCGATATCGTTGTGGCGAGTTGACTTTCGGATCAACGGGCGTCAGCTTCTCGGCGGTATCAACGCCGTTGAGCCGTTCGGTTCGGACACCTATGATCAAGAGGGCCGAGTGCTCGGCGTTAGCGAATCGGGCCACGTCTTGCGCCATCTCGATACGTCCCGCTTCGCTGCTCAAGTCGGCCCGCATCTTGAACTCTAGACAGTGGTTCTCGGCTAGTCCGATCAGATAGTCAAGATTGTCCGCGTTGAGATGGTGAGTGATCTCGCTAATCCGGGGAGCGTCATACCCGCCGTCGCCGGGGATTGATATGAGGCTGATGGCCCGTTTCAAGCACGCAGCCAACTCCCCGACGGTCGAGCCCAAGTGACCCAATTCTATTCGATACTCCCAGCAGGTGACCCCTAAATCATCCGACAACCTAATCATGTCAACGATTGCACTAAAAGGGGTGTAGGCCGTTTCGATCGTGCGAACCGCATGATCCTCAGAGAAGGGGATAGCGTACTCCGCGAAACCTTCCGACTCGACCATCCCGCCAGGCAAGAAGTCCACTAGTACAAATACCTGCTTCTCGCCCTTTAGTGGACTGAAAGCCAGGGAGTAGATCTCGTCGCATTGGGTGACGTGTCGAAAGAAATGAGTGAGACTGAGGCGGATCTTTTCCAGTGGGACGTTCTCGAAGTCTTCGAGGCAAACTGTGATAGTTGAAGGGTCGAGGTCATCCCAACCGTAAGCTTTCAAACGCTGATTGGACTTCGTCACTGCGGCGGTAAGCCACTCGTAGTCTCCGGCCATCTCTCCCCGCTTCGCGCATACTCAGTGACCTCCTGTGTAGCACTGGGTCACCTCTTATAGGTCGGCGGCGTCGCGTAGCACCCGCAGGCCCTGAACCGGGGTGCCGTCCGGGGCGAGGTGACCGTACTCGATGGACAGCGCGCCCTCGTCCACGAGTGACACGGTGGTGTCGGTGCGGCCCCGGGTGACCTCGATGTCGGCGGTGCCGGTGCGGCGGTGCGCGGCCAGGGTGGCGCGGGCGCGGTCGGCGATCTGGTCGGCCGCGTCGCGCACGGCGGCGCGGACCTCGGGCAGGTGCGCGACGATGTCGTCGGCGCGGCGGTCGACCTCAGCCACGGTTCACCCCCCGGGCGCGGATGACGATGGTGGTGTGGCGGGTGGCGGGGCTGTCGCCGCGTTGCTCGGGTTCGCCGATCACGTCCCAGGTGCGCCCATCCCACTCGACCCGGTCCCAGGGACCGGCGGGTGCGTCGCGGGTGATGACCCGGGCCAGGGTGGCGACCTGTTGGCCGTTGACGACCAGGTCGGCGGAGCTGATCGGCTGGACCCGGGCGGTGACCTGGTGCCCGGTCGGCCCGGGTCGCCAGGCGTGGTTGCCGTCCTGGTCGGCCGCCCACATCGACGGGTAGATCACGACGTGGTCGGGGCCGTGGTCGAGCAGGCTCACCAGCGGCTCACCCCCAGCGGTCGGGCTCCGGGGGTGGGGCGAGCGCGGGGCGGATGGTGAACGCGCCGCCTCGGGGGTTGACGCCGAGGTCGCGCCAGTCGGTGTCGGGGATGGTGAGGTACCCGGCGGCGGCGCGGGTGTCGAGGGTGTAGGAGTAGTCCCCGGCGGTCTCGGAGGTGTAGCCGGAGGGGTTGCGCAGCACCCGAGCCACCGCGTTGGCCTCGATCATGACGACCAGGTCGCGGGCGATGCGGCCGGTGGCGACGCGGGCGTCCAGGTCGCGCAGGCGCGCGCGGATCATGGTCTCGGCGTCGCCGAGCAGCACGGCCGCCAGCTCCCGTTCGGGGTCGGTGAGCGGGCGGCCCAGCCGCTTGGCGACGTCCTCGGGGTCGGCGTAGGTCACTGCCCGCGGCCCCGGGTGCGCTTGGCGCGGGTGGTGGTGCGCCGCGCCGGAGTCGGGGGGGTGGTGGGTTCGCGGTACCCGGCGGCGATGAGTCGGGCGGCCAGCTCGTCGCGGACGTGGACGCGGGTGCCCACGGTGTTGATCAGCTCCATGGGTCAGCGTCCCTTGTGGTCGGTGTGCAGGGTTTCCAGCTCGGCGACGAATGCGGCCAGCTCGACGCGCGGGTCCAACTCGGCGGCGCGGCGGCGCGCGACCGCCGACACGACCGGCCAGGTGTCGGGGTCGAGCAGCGACCGGATGGTGCTGACCCAGGTGTCGGGGTCATCGCGGTCGGCGTAGGTGCCCGCGTAGGACAGGGATTCGAGCAGGCCGGGTGTGGGGTGGGCGATGGTGGGAATGCCGGAGTGCGCGGCCTCGACCGCGACCATGCCGAACGACTCGTAGATCGACGGCATGAGAAGCAGCCGGGTCCGGGACCACACCTCACCAGGCATGTCCGCTGTCTGCGGCTGGATCTCCACGTTCGGCACGCTGAGGTCGATGACCTGTGCGCCGTGCCCGCCGACGACACCGAGGAAGCCTACGTCGGGCATTCGGCGGGCCAGCTCGTAGAAGTGCGGACCGCCCTTGTCGCGGTTGAGGTTGACCAGGGTGACCCGGTCGCCGGGGGTGGTGGCGTGCTGCTCGCCCCACACCGGGGGGTGCACGACGATCGAGCGCAGCCCCCGGTGCCGGGTGGCGTAGTAGCGGCGAATCCAGTGGGTGTTGAACACGACCAGGTCCGGGCGCTTGTGGAGCCACAATGTGGTGTGGTGCATGTTGTTGTGCACCACGTGCACCACCGGCACCCCCAGGTCGCGCCCGAGCTTGGAGGCGTGCGGCGTTTCCTGGTGGTGGGTGATGAGCACGTCCGGGGCCAGCGAGGCCACCAGGCGGGGCACGATGCGCTCACCCGCGCCCGCCCGGTGCACCTCGACACCGTCCACTGTGTAGTGGTCCTCGCCCACGGGTTGGGACGTCACGACCACGTGGACTTGGTGCCCCGCGTCGATGAGGGCGCGGAGCATGGCGTGCATCATCGTTTCCGAGCCCGCGCGGTGTGCCGGGAGGTAGAAGTGGATGAGCGCGACCACACGCACGGGCGGCTCCCCTCAGCTTCCGGGCATCTCGTAGGCGGCGAAGGCGTTGACGTCGCCGATCGCCCAGGCGAACCAGCATTCGATGAGTAGGCCCACGAGGTTGCGCTGCCACAGCGACACGACCTCGCCGTCGATCATCAGCGTGGCCTCGGTGGACACGCGCAGCGTCATCTCCTCGGCGAATCCGTAGCGAACCTGGGTCCAGTCGCCGCCGTAGGCGCGCACGGAGGTGTCCGGGCTCGCGCCCACGCGCCCGGACACGGCGCGGGCGTAGGCAGCGGGCAGACCCAGCACGACGTCAAGCGGATCGGCCAGGTTCGCGGTGGTCTGGAGCAGGGGTCGGCCCTGCACATCGGTCGCGCCCATCAGACGCGGTCGCAGGCGCTTGTCCATGGCGAAGCCGGTGAAGTCGTCGCTGCTCTCGTCGTTGACGATCAGCTCGTACCCGGCGATGAAGTCCCCGGCGATGCCGCCTTCATCCCTGGGAGTGGAGCCCAGCACGACGCGGTTGGAGGTCTGGTCGATGTACTCCTTGTCGGGCACGCGCGTGCCGTCAATCGGGGACCGTCCGTGCAGGGTGAGCAGGTCCACGCCGCGCGCGACGGCGTCGGCCAGGTCGTCACTGAGGCGCGAGTACGTGCCGCCGACGTTGGCGCGGGCGAATGCCTCGCTGACCACGACAATGGTGGCGAGCTTGACCGGCTTGAACATCTTGAACTTGCCGCCGACGTTGCTGACGGGCTTCTCCTGGCCCTCACCGACGACGCCGACCTCCGGCTTCTGGGTGTTGACCGGCACTGCGATGCCGCCGATGGGAACCGGGACGTTGCCGCTGAGTCGGGCGATGACGGACTTGTCGGCCGCCTTCTCGAAGATCGGTCCGGTGACCTCGGGCGGTAGTACCTGCTCTGGCAGGTTGTCCAGAGTGGTGGGTGCGATGGTGACTCACTCCTAGTCGGTCTAGTGGAGGCGGTCCTGCACGAACGCGGCGAACGCGTCGGCGGGCGACGCGGCGGAGGTGGCGTTGTCCAGGCCCGCGCCCTGGGTCGGGTCGGGGCGGGTGCGGTCGGGGGCGGGAAGCCCGATCAGCTCGCGCAGTCGCGCGGCGTCGGCGGCGAGCTCGTCATCGGTGTCACCGACCAGGCGGGCGGCGAAGTCGGTGACGTGGTCGGCGGGGATGCCCACGGCGATGGCCGCGCGCAGCCGCGCCGCGTCGCGGTGCGCGGTGCCGAGCTGGCTGGTCAGCCGCTGCACCTCGGCGGACTGGTCCGCGTCGGCGGCCGTGGCGTCGCGGGTGGTCAGCGCCTGTTGCGCGGCGTTGCGTTCGCGGCGGTAGCGGGCTGCGTCGGTGCGGGCGCGCCGGATCTCGGTTCGGGCCCAGTCGGGCAGCTCGTCCAGCGAACCGGCGGGTGCCGGGGCCGCGGGCACGGTGTCGGGGGCGTTCTCGTCCGGGGTCGGGTCGACGGGGTCGGTGGGTTCGGTGGTGGTCACGGGGTGGCCCTCCTGGGGCGGGTCGGGGACACGCGGCCCGCCGGGGGCCTGCGCGTGCAGGGGGTTGGATCGGCTAGGGCGCGGTCGGGTCGGGAGTGCGCGCCACGGCGCGGCGGAACGCGATCAGCGCGTCGCGCCCGGACAGTCCTGCGGTGGAGTCGCGCCAGAGTCGTTGCGCGGCAAGGAAGGTGGCGCGGCCTTCCCAGTCGTCGGGGTTGGACACCGGCATGACCAGGCAGTCACACCGGTCGTGCCAGCGGGTCATGTCGCCGGAGCGGTACACCGGCCCGCGTGAGGCCAGCAGCCAGCAGAACGCACACGTTTCGCGCCCGGTGGGCACGCGCGCCCAGCGAAGGCGGTCGGTCTGCGCGGCGGTGACGATCACGTCGCGTCCGGCCTGCACGACGTGGCGGGCGACGGCTGCGGTGGTGTCGCTGATCGCGGCCCGGGTGCTGACCTGGTCGGCGATGCGGGTGCGGGCGGTGCGCGCGACCGCGTGTTCGAGCGCGTCGCGCCGGTAGGGGGGTGGGTCCAGCGGCGGGGCGGGTCGGGGCAGCGGTGGGCGCTGGTCGAGGTAGAAGCGGGCGGCCAACTCACCGGTTGCGCGTCGGCCCTGCACCACGACCGGGAACAGCACCCCCAACAGCAGCGACCAGCCGGAGGGGGTGACCGGTCGACCGGCCAGCCCGCGCAGCGCGGACACCGTGGCGGCCACCACCGGGGCGGTCGCGCGGTCCTGGGCGGCGCGGTACTCGGCGAGGTTCACCGGTCGTTCCTCGCCGGGGCCGCGGGCATCTCCAGGCCGGTGGGGCGACCGGCGCCCACGGTGTCCAGCAGCCGCGCCAACGGGTCGTCACCGGACGCGGCGGCGAGCTTGCGGCGCTGCTCGGCGCTGTAGCCCAGTTCCTCCCACGCGACCGCGACCGGCAGGATTCCGGCGGCGACCAGTTTGGCCACCGCGTCGGCCTTGGCCGCGTAGGTGGGGGTCGCCGGGTCGCGCCAGATGCTCTCCAGCCGGGCGGCGTGGGCGGGGATGGAACCGTCCACGATGAGCATCCCGAGCCGCATCGCCTCCTCCCACGCCGACCCGAACGCACGCGCGCGGCGCTCGGCTCGCTTCACCAGCCGGGTTTCGGCGGAGCGGATCGCGTCCGCCGATGGGGGGTTGTCGGTGGACAGGCCGAGGAAGTGCGGGGGCAGTCCCGCCAGGGCGGAGACGAGCCGCGCGTAGGCGTTGATGACCTCGACGAAGTTCCGCAGGTCGGCGGCGGCGAAGCTGCCGACCTTGGCGTCTTCGTTGCCCAGAGCCAGAATCCGGCCGATGTAGGCTTCCCACGCCGGGATCGGCTCGCCCGCTTCGTTGACGAAGTCCGCGCGCGTGGCTCCGAGTACGTAGCGTTGCGGAACGGCGAGAAGTTCTTGCGCGCCTTGCAGGTTGGTCATGGTGCGGCACGCGGCGTCGGTCAGGCCGATCACGTCGGCCATCTCGGATCGGCCGTCCCGGTCGCCGATGCGGGCGCGGTTGACGATCGGCACCACCGGCACCCGGCCGAGCTTGTGCGCGATCACGTCGACCGCCCGCCACCCGGTCCGGCTCCGTTCGTAGTAGACGGTCCGGTCGGGCAGGTACAGCGTCGCCGACAGCTCCCCGCCGCCGCCGCTGGTGTAGAGCCGCAGGGCGGAGCGCACGGCGCGGGTGCGCGGGTCGACGTCGGTGATCATGGAGCGTGCCGACTCCGGGGTGATGACCGGCGCGTCCGCGCCGTCGTCACCGGGGCCGACCGTGATGTACGCGCGTCCGGCGATGAGCGCTTCCAAGTGCGCCAGCCCGGACTCGTCATCGAGGTTGTTGCTCTGCCACCACGACCAGAGTCGTTCGTCGGTCTCGGCCGCGCCCGCGAGCCGGAAGCCCTCCAGGTCCAGGCGTTCGGCCAACGAGTCGACCACCAGCCTCGGCCAGTTGACCACCACTTGCAGACGGCGCATCTCCGGGGGAAGGCCCAGCCCGAGCGCGGCGAGCCGCTGCGCGCCGTCGTAGTAGGTGTCCATCCGCCGCGTGCGCGACGTGGTCGCGGCAAGGCGTTGGCGCAAGTGGTGCAGGACGGAGAGATCGTCGGTGGCAGATGGCACGGCGCACCTCCGCCCCGAGGGTCAGCGGAGGACGACCACGCGGCGGTCGCGCTTGCGGTGGCGGCGCTTGTACTTGTCCGACGCCAGCACCAGACGACGGACCATGCGTGCCCCGATGAGGCAGACGGCGGCATCGATCTTGTGCGGGCTGTCGCGGGTGGGCTTGGCGATGCTGGTTCCGTACCGGTTGGGTGCGCGACGCGCGTTGAGCACGTGGCGGCGCAATCGCAGGTCGTCGGAGTGCTGTAGCTGCCCAGCGCGGAAGTCGGCGCGGGCGCGTTCGACGGCGGCGGTGAACTCCGCGACCCTCACGCGCATGTCGAAGGCGACGCTGTGGCGGTGGCGGCCGGTGGTGGCCTCCACCAGGAGGCCGTCACCGAACTCCAGCGCCCACGCGTCCACATAGCTCTCGAACTCGCGCACATCGGCAAAGAACCCCAGCACGTCGAACCGCTCGAACGCGCGACGCACCGACAGGTCGGCATCGGCCTTGTCCACCCGCCACCGCTTGCCCTCGGGGCCCGGCGGGCGCTCTTGCAGGTGCAGCAGCTCGGGGCGGCCGTCGTCCATGGCCACCGCGACCAGGCCGGTCGCGTCGTCGCCGGAGGAGCCGTCGAAGAACAACACGACCTCCTCACCCTCCGCCAACGGCGGCAGGTCCGGCGCGGCATTGGCGTCCCACTCGGAGACGGTCATCCACGCCGTAGCCGACGCCGTGCGCCGGTTGAAGAAGTAGCGCATGGCGTCGCTCGGGTCTTTGGTGAGGTCCCAGAACTCGTCCCGCACGATCCCGGGCAGGTCCATCCACGACGCCGCGGGGCCGTAGACCTCGGTCAGGGCGGCGACCAATGCGTCCATATCGGACAGGTCGACCCCGGCGGGCGCCTCGCGGTGGTCCCACAGCAGCCGGGCGGCGCGGGTGCGGCCCTCGCGGATGGCCTGGGCCTGGCGGTCGACCGCCTCCAGGACGGAGTCCTCGCCGGGCTGATACATCGTGGAGGTCAGCAGCGCCCACGGTTCGGCCTGCTTGCGCTTGCGCAGGTTGCGGTCCACCGTCCGGAACATCCGCCGCAGTTCGGGCGTGGTGTACAGGTGCGGCTCGTCGTAGATCGCCAGGCTTTCCTTGCCGCCGTCCTTGGATGACGAGCTGGCCGTCGACGGGACGATCTCGCCGCCATCGGGCAGCGTGACGCGGGTCAACCCGACCGCGTCGCGGGTCAGGTCCTCGCCCAGCGGCCCGTGTTCGAGGTTGTGGTGGATGACGTCGTAGGTGTTGCCCGTCTGGGACTCTTCGGTGGCCAGGCAACGGATGTAGGGGTAGGTGATCTCCCGGCCCATGGGTTCGCCGGGTGCGTAGTGGTAGACGAAGTCGCGCCACCGGTAGGTCTCGTCGCCGCGCGCCCACCCGGCGAAGCGTGCCGGGCCGCGTGCCTCGAACAGGCCGATGAACCCCGCAAGCTCGGACTTCGCGCGGCCCTTGGGGCGCACCAGCGCCGCGCGGGAGTACAGCCGTCGCCCGTCGCGGTCGAGCGCGTAGGCGTCGACCAGGAACCCGGCGAACTCGTCGTCCAGCTCGACCGGGTCGCCCTGGATGTCACCGGGGCCGTGCACGCACCAGTGCTCGATCCACGCGGAGGCGAGCCACCCCAGCGACCGGTCCCGGTCGTGTCCGGGCGCGTGGACCAGCTCACGGGGCATCGTCGCCCGCCAACCGTCGGCGGCGCTCGTCCAGCCGCGTCACGGCCGCCGGGGCCTGTGCGGCCACCTGGTCCCCGTCCTGTGGGTCGGCGTAGCGGATGCGCAGCTTCAACCGGTCCTCATGGGTCAAGCCGAGCTTGGCCGACCGCAGCCGCAGCTCGGCGGCGACCGAGGGCTGATCACGCCAGAACGCCTCGACCAACACGGCGGTCTCCAGCGCGAAACGCCAGTCCGTGTCCGTCCATAGACGACAGTGCGGCATCGCCCGCACCGCCTCCCACCACGCGCGGGTCTCCCGGTGCCAGCGCTGCCGCCCGCCCTTCGCGGGCAGCTCCGGCGAGTGGCCTTCGTAGGCGGCGTTCTCGACGGTGGTCCAGTCGTAGGCGCGGGGGTTGCGGTTGCGGGGGTTCGCCGAGGGCGTGCGCCCGGACAACGGCACAGGCACCCCCCGTCAACAGCGACGGACACGCGGTGACACCCGGGCTCGACTAGAACATGCGTTCGAGGTCGGGTTAGGGTGCGGGCATGTTCGACGACCGCCCGCCGGACGGGCCTGTCCACTATCGACACACCAACGCCGGAGAGCGGATCGGGGTGATTCCGGCGACCTGCAAGGCAGGTGCTCACTCGTTGGCGCGAGTCGGCTACATCGCGCAGGCCAGCGAGGCGGAGGGGGTGGTGCGGATCTCCTGCCGGGCCTGCAACGAAGACGTGGACGTGGACCACTTCTGGGTGCTGGCGCTGTCGGGTGCGCCGCCGTACTCGGTGGAGCTCGATGACGAGCCGTACCGGGCGATGGTGCCGCTGATGGTGGACGCGCGCGGGCGGGGCCTGCCGCCGGAGCGGTGGCCACGCGCGACCTAGCGGTGCAGGGCGTCCGGGTGGGTCTGCACCGTGCCGCCGCCGAGCTGGGGCAGCTCGGGCTTCGCCAGGGGCGGGCGCGACCAGGACGGCTCCCACGTGGCGCGAGCCTCGTCCTGGGGGACCTCGACGCGGCGACCGGCCGCGAGGTCGTCCAGGACACGCAGGATGAGCCGGACGCCAAGCGGGGCCAGGTGCTCGCGCCACAAGGTCGTGGCCGTGGCCCCAGGCGGAACGAGGACGTGCTCCTGCGCGGCCAGCGGTCCGGCGTCGGTGTGCTCGGTGAGGTGGTAGACGCTGCCGCCGGTGACCCGGTCGCGGTCGCGGATGGTCCAGCGCACCGCGTCGCGGCCTCGGTGCAGCGGTAGCAGGCTGGGGTGGTAGCCGATCGCGGCGACGCGAGCGCGGGCGCGGGTGGCTCGTCCGATGAACGCGTGCGAGTGGGCGGCCACCAGGACGTCCACGTCGTCGGGGACGTGGTGGGCTCGCAGCTGCACCGCGTCGACCCAGGGCAGACGGCGCGGGTAGGCCCAGGCGCGCAGCCGGTCCCAGTGCGTCGGGTCGCCGTCGCCGTCGTCGGGCCGGTTCCGGCGGGTGGCAGGGGTGGCGACCCCGGTGAGGGTGTGCCCGCGGTCGGTGACCGCCTCGGCGACGGCGAGCGCGAATCCGCCCTGTCCGGACAGGAACAGCCGCACGACCCCACCTCCTCAGCCGTAGTAGCGGAACCCCTGCACCGGGCGGAAGTGCCCGCCGTAGCCGGTGCGGGGCAACGATTTCTCACGGTCGGGAAAGTACTTCTCGCTTCTGCCGGTCTTGTGGCCGGTGAGGCGGGCGGTGATCTGCCGCCACCGCTCGTCGCGACGCAACGCCGCCGCCAGGTGCGGGTGGGTGGTGTGGAACAGGGTCGTCATCCGGCGACTGTCGAGGACACCGTTGCCAGTGCGCTGCAGCTCGGCCACGTGGTTGAGGAACCGCGTGCCCACGCCCGCGCCCTGCCACTCGGGCATGACGACCAGGCGGCTCGCGCGCGCCTCGACCGACACCACGCGCTCGGCGCGCGGGCCGGTGGTCAGGGACTTGGTGGTCATGCCTACGTGGGCGACCGGGTCACCGTCCACAAAGCCCACATACGCGCTGGCGGCGACCATCTTGGGCAGGGTCAGATAGTGATGTGCCCGGAAAAGCGGCCATAGGTTCCAGCCGCCGTGCCTGACCTCCACGTCGATCCTCGGGCGCCGGAATTGAACCGACCCCCTGGTGAACGTGGAAGCGGCCGTGTCGTAGACCCAGTCCGGTTCCAACCAGTCGAGCACGTCGTAGTGACACGTCAGCAGCACGGCTTGTCCGGTGCTGCGCCGCCACGCCTTGGCGAACGCGCCCGCGCCGACCTTCGCGATCTGCCGATCGATCACGGAGCTGAACTCATCGACTACCACACGGGCAGGCTGCTCGGCGATGATCCGCGCCAAGTCCGCCCGGAACCGTTGCCCTGTCGACAACACCGGGTACGGGCGTAGCCACACTGGGACGTCGCCGAGACCGGCCGCGCTCAGCGCGGCGGTGGCGGCCTCGAAGTCGCCGTCGGGGGCGATGGCGTCGATGATCGGCGCGTCGGCGGGCCAGTCGTCCCCGGTGTAGAAGGCGGTGCCGTCCCAGAGTGCACGGCCGATGCTGGACTTGCCGGACCCGGACGGTCCGACCACGACCCCGATCCGCCACGCGTCGTCCTCGATCGGGAGATCGACGTCCAGCTCGAAGCGGGTCGCAGCGGCGTCGGTGGCGTTGAACAGGCCGCGCACCTTGGCGGCCCGGAACGACTCGGCCACGGGCACCTGGTGGCGCACGCTGATCCGCATCAGACGCTCACCACCCGGCACCGCAACCCCATCGCCCGCAGGCGGGTGTAGACCTGCTCCTGGTGGCGGGTGTCGCGGCAGACGACCACGACTCCGTGCTTCTCCCGGTACTGGTCGTGCTCGGGCTTGGCCAGCACGTCGGCCGACCCGGGCACTTGGCGGTCAGGCACGGGCGTTCACCTCCAGTCGCGGCGGGTAGGGGCGGGCGCGGGCGCGGAGCTGGCGGCGCATCGCCTTGTCCAACGGGTAGAGGTACCGGTGTTTAAGCGTGGGCGTCTTGATCGCCCGCACCTGCGGGTCGATGGTGCGGCGCACGAACGCCTCGGCGGTCTCGTCCGGGTCCCGGGCTGCTGCGAGGTGGCGCAGGCTGCGGCCGTGGATCTCGCGGCCGTGGACGATGTAGGACAGGGTTTGCGGGTCGGTCGTGCCCGAATAGATCCAGTTCCCGGCCTGGTAGATGCCGCCGTGGTGGCCCTGGGTGGTGTCGGCGAAGGACACCACCAGCCGCAGTCCCGGCGAGGCGGCGCGAAGCTGGCGCAGTGTCGCGGCGATCATCTGGGTGACCGGGGCGGCGTGGTCGGTGAGCGCGACGCGCACCAGCTCGGCCACCTGCACCTGGTCCAGGCCGTAGGGGCGGCCCAGGTGGTTGGAAGCGCCACGGCCGTAGACGATCGCACCGACGAACCGCCCGTGTTCCCAGACGCCGAAGCAGGCGAGCTTGCCCCGTGGAGTTCGGGCGCTGTAGTGCCAGCGGATGATCGCGTGGTTGGCGGCGGCCCGGGTGCAGGGGGCGACCAGTAGCGGGACGGCCGGGTCAGCGGGCGGTGCGTCGGCGGTGGGTGGCGGGGGAGAGCTGGTCGAGCCGGGGCAGGGTCGCCGCGGGCTGGGGGGTGAAGTCGATATCGCCGGACACCTCCCTCGGTGGGGCGGGTGCGCGTGCTGGCGGCGTGGCGGTGGCCATGCGTTCTCCCTGGTGAGCGCGGGTGTGGTGGGGTGTTGACGCCGGGTTGGGCGGTCGTGGCGTTTCGTACGGACCGCGAGTCGCTATGACCAACCGGTGCGCGGCGGTGGCGGGGGCGGGGGGTAGCCCCCTGGGGTGTGGCGCACGGGCGGGGCCGCCCCGGGCCGACGTGTCGACTACTCGTGTGCGTGGTCGGGTCGATCTGTCGGCCGGGGCAGCTCACCCGGGTGGCGCTCCGGCGGGCGGAGCCGGGAGCGGCGGGCAGCGGCGGCGCGTCCGCCTTCGCTGGCGCTCTTGGCTGCGTGGCAGCCGGAGCACACGCCTTGGAGGTTGTTCAGGCCGTGGTCGTCGCCTGGTGCGATGTGGTCGACCTGGGTGGAGGGCCACAGGCCGCACAGGCGGCACACCGGGTCACGAGCCAGCACCAGTGCGCGGCGGCGCGGCCAGTCCCGAGGCAGACGCGCGCGGCGATCGCTGCCTGCCCATCCGGTACCCACGCGCCCCCGTCCGGTGGCGCGTGAACGCGTCCGTCAGCGGGGCGGTGTGTTGCGGATGGGCCGGGCTGCCACTCAGCACACCGACCGGGGACGAGGACTACGACGGTCAGTGATGCGGGGTGTCGGCAACGGGGAGAGCGTCACCCGTTCGGGGTAGAGTCCACCACTGTGGATCACTCTACGTTCGCCGCTGGTCAGGCGCAACCGACTATCGGGATTCGCCGGTTAGCCGCGTGACGTGGATGTGGGCGGTCGAGTAGGCGATGCCCAGGGTGCGCGCGATCTCGGCGACGTTGACCCGTTCGCCGTTGGCCTGTGCGGCGTGCACCAGCTCGGCGATGGCGGGGCCGATCTCCGTGCGCGGGACGCGGTCGCCGCTGCCGGGCGGTCGGCCGCCGCGGGCTGCTTTCGCGCGGGCGGCTCGCTCGCGTTTGCACTGCTTGACGGTGGCGCGGTACCAGTGTTCGGCCCCGCACACGATCTCATCGGCCGGGGGTACCAGCGGCGTGTCTTCGCGGGCCTGGGTGCGAGCGGTGCGCTGGTACTTGCTCCAGGTGTCGGGGGTGACTCCGGCCAGTTCGGCGGCCTCCCCGCGATCCAGCAGGTCCCGATCGTCCCGCCGCGTGGGCAGGGCCGGGATGGGCTCGCCGTTGGCGTAGGCCCTGGCCTGGGCCTCGTCCCACAGGCGGGGGCGGCCGGACACCGGCCGTCCCCGGGTGATCGGCCGGGGGTGGTCGGGGTCGTTCCACGGCCGTCGCTTGTGCGCGGCGGCGGGCGACAGACCGTGCATGGCGGCGATGGCGTCGCTGTCGACGGCGGTGCGTCCGGCGTGGATCACGGTCGATCGGCTCCCTTCCTGTGCGCGTGGTCGGTGTCATTGTGGCCGCTGCCCCGGCTCCACGCGGGAGCCGGGGCAGCGGTTACGGTCGTCAGGCCCCGGTGGTGAGGTTGACCATGACGTTGGTGACGCGGTGCGGCGGGACGCCGGTCGCCCTGATCTGCTCGGCGATCTGCGAACCGAGCTGGTAGTACGCGACGTCGGTGAGCAGTTCGTCCACCCACTCCCGCAAACGCTCCGGCATCGGCACCGGCCGCAGGTCGATGCTCAGGCCGGTGATCACGCACGCGCCGTGAATGGTGAGGTCGGACATGTTGTTGCGCCTCAACCGCTGGACGCGGGCGAGGTCCCGGTCGCTCACGGCGTAGTTGCCCGCGATGACGTCCTTGACCAGGCGCGTGATCGCCAGCGTCGCGGGCGGGTTGATTTCGGTACGCGGTGCGGCGAACCCGCCCCGCCAGAAGCCCACGCCTTGCACCAGGTCCATCGGGGTGATCTGCCGCTCACCCAGGATCTTGGCGATCCTCTCCGTTGCCGTCTCGGCGGTCAAGGCCACGTGGCCCAGCTCGCCATCATGACGGATGACCAGCGCCGAGAACCGCCCGCCGTCCATGTCCGAGCCCTCCGGGCGCTCCGCCGACCAGCTCGCCGCGTCGGGCGCGTCGCCCTCGGGCTGCTGGTCGACGAGCTCGGCGGCCTGGGCCAGCAGGTTCGCCATGGCGGCGAAGAGTTCGTTACTCACAGGTGTTCCTTTCCATTGTTTCGCAACGGGTTGCGGTGTCGGGGCGGGGTCCCATCCCGTCCCCCGAACAGTGATAACTCTATCCGGTTCACAGGGAAGATGGAAGGTGATCCACGACGCTCGGATGAGCGCGCCCCCCAGGGGCACCCCGGCTTGCGGGCCGGGGTGCCGGTTCGGTCAGTCGGAGTGGACGACCACGTCGGTCACGTTGTCGACCGCCACGTCCTTGCGGGCGAGTGTGTCCGCGATGTGTTGCGCCAGAACGATTCGGCGCAGGTCGGGAGCGAAGCGCTCCCACCACGACCAGAACCGGTCGGGCAGCGGAACCACCTCGTCCGCCTCGTTCATCCCGGTGATCAGGCAGGACCCGTAGAAGACGGGACTCGCTACCTGGTTCATCGACGCGGCTGCTCGTTCGAGCAGGCCGGCCTCGTAGCGCCCGGTGGCGACGGCCCGTACCAGCTCGACGCAGATCGCGCCGGCGACCGGGTTGAGGTCCCACCGCTGGTAGGACTGCTGGCCGGTCCAGAACGCGACCCCGGACACGGGCTGCCAGTGGTGCGCCTTGGGGTAGGCCAAGTGCGTACCGATGAAGCGGGCGGCGTCGCCCTGCTCCACCGTGAAGGGGTAGATGGTGTCGAAGGTGACGTTGATGGTGTCGACCATGCCGGGCGACAGCTCGATCCTGTGCAGCTTGGGTGCCGGGTGGTGCGGCCGGATTCGGGTTTCCATAGTGGACTCGTTCCTTCTGCCTGTTCGCAACGGTGGTGTCGGCGGCGGGGTTCCATCCCGGTTCCCCCGACACCAAGAACTATATCCGGAATATGGTGATCGTGGAAGGTGATTCACGACGCCCCGGAGGCGGGTCCCGCTCGTGTGAGCGGGACCCGCGCCGGTCAGTCGGTCACTATCCGGACGCCGACGACACGGTCGAGGCGGTGCCCGCTCTCACGGATCAGCAGCGCCAGTTCGCGGCCCAGTTCGGTGACGCGGGGGTCACTATCGCGGGTGTACCAGGTCCAGAACTCACGGGACAGCGGTCGGAACATCGGCCGGGGGTCGGTGTAGTCGCGCTCGCCTTCCGGGATCAGGCCGTCGACAACGCACGTGCCGTAGACCCGGCGGGCCTCCGGGTCGCCGTCGAGCAGTTCGGCGGCGTGGCGGCGCTCCCACGCGTTCCTGCCCGGCAGGTAGCGGCCCGCCTTGATGCTGCGCAGGAACGCGTCCAACAGGTTGGTCGCGGGTCGGTTCAGCGGCGCGGTGTCGACGTCGGCGTCCCGGTCGACCCAGAACGCGACCCCGGCCAGGTCCCAACCGGTCATGGCGGACGTGGCGGTCAGCAGGACGGGCAGCCCGCGGCGGTCGGCGTGGATGTCGATCGTGGTCGGGCCGCCCGGGGTGACCAGCAGCGCCCGGCACCGCTGGATTCGGGCGCGGCGGTGACGCCCGGGGTGAGTGTTGTTCGTGGACATTGTTCCTCCTGTGTCGCAACGGGTTCGTGTCCGGTGGCGGGGTTCCATCCCGTCCCCTGACACCAATAACTCTATCCGGATTGTAGGGATTGCGGAAGGTGATCCACGACGCCAAGGCGGGGCGCCCCGGTCGGGACCGGGGCGCCCGGCGGCTACTTGCCGACCCTCTTGCGGTCGGTGGTGTTGACCTTGCCCTGGTTGGTGTCGGCCGCGCGTCCGGCGCGGACACCGGCCGCGTGTCCGGCGGCGGTGGTCTTGCTGCCGCGCCCCTTGACGGTCTTGGGGAAGCGGCGGGCGAACTCGGCGGAGATCCGGTCAGCGTCGCGGACCAGGACCAACGCCTTGGGGCTGTTCTTGACCTCCTCGGCCAGGTCGGTGCGGGTGGCGCGGATCTTCTCCGCCGCGCCCTGGCCGTAGCCCTTGAGGTAGGAGCGGAAGTAGTCGCGCCGGATGATGTTCCGGTTCGCCGTGGTGAGGTGGCTGGTGTCCATCTGGGACATGTGCAGAGGTGTTGCCAGGCGGGCGGAGTTCTCCGCCTGCGCCATGATCCAGGGCAGGAGGGTCTTCAACGTGTCGATCATCGAGGCGGTGCCGATCGCGATCACCAGCCGGTCGTTGGTGGTCATGTCGTCGCCCTTGGTGACGGCCATGCAGCCCACCGCCTCGGCGACGAACCAGTGGAGCGAGGTGCGCGCCTTGCCGTGGCAGCCCTGACCGCTCACGGTGAACGTGTAGGTGGAGACAGGCTCGGGCTTCTGCCCCTTCTCCGCTCGCAGCGTGGCGGCGTCCAGGCTGTAGCGGGCCAGCAGTTCGGCCGCCTTGGCGGCGAACGCCTGCGCCTCCTCCGGGGTGACGCCCTTGTCCTCCGCCTGTGCCAGCAGCGCGGCGACCTTGCGCTTGATGGCGGCCTTGTCGGCCGTCGCGGGCTTGGCCTCTGCGGTCTTGTCCTTGGCGGTCTTGCGAGTGGTGGCCATGGTAGTCCTTTCACTGCTGTGCAACGGGTTTGTCGTTCGAGGCGGGGTTCCATCCCGTTCCCTCACAACAAGAACTATATCCGGACTACAGGGGGTGGAGCTAGCGATCGTGATCCACGACGCCACTTCCGGGAGGGTGAGGCGGGAGCGCAGGGCTCCCGCCTCGGGTGGATCAGTCCTCCGGGTCGAGGTAGAGCAGTCGGGCGACGACTTCCACGCGGCGTCCGCCGTCGGTCAGGTAGCCGGGCATCGTGAACTGTCCCAACTGGACTTTGAAGTCGGAGTACAGCTCGTGGAACATGTCCCGCGCCAGCAGGGCGCGCCGCTCCAGGCCGGGGCAGGGGCCGACGTCGGCGGGCACCAGAGTGCAGATACCGCCGCAGTAGCACCGGTCGTCACTGAACAGGGCGTGAATGAAGGGGGTGGAGACGCTACCGGCGGCGGCGCGCTCGGGTGTCGTCCCGCCGTGTCGCCAGTGATACAGCGCCCACACGGTCACCTCCCTGAATTTGCCGATCTGAACGGGAATCGGAAAGTTCATCGTGTCCATTTCCTTGATTCGCAACGGGTTTCCTTTCGCGAGGAGTGGGGTTCCATCCCGTCCCCCTCACAGCAATAACTCTATCCGTACTTGGGGGAGTGGAGCTAGCGATCGTGATCCACGACGCCACCTGGCGACACAGAGACGTGCTCGCCTACACTGGGCGTGTCCTTTCTGTGGGTCTTCGTCGCCGAGTGCGACGGGGACCGCGTGCAACGGGGACAGCGGGGCCGGTGGTTCCAACCGCTTTCGGGCGGTCACCGGCCCCGCAACTCGTCACACGGGCGCCGCCGGGGCGTGTCTGCGCCGCCAGGAGGCGAGCGCGTCCGCGCGGGCGAACTCCGGCCTTCTCCTGCTGCCGTGGTTGGGCCACTGGTCCTCATGTCGCCAACGGCGCAGCGTGCCGGTCGGGGTGGCCAGCCACACCGATAGCGACGCGAAATCCGACACCGGGGTGCCCAGCTCGCCGCCGAGGTCGTCCCAGCGTTCGCGTGGCCAGCTCGCCCGGCACCGGGGACACCTGATCCGCTCCACCGACAGCCGCGCCCGCAGTGGCGCGCCGCAGACGGCGGGGCGGCCGGTGTCCGGGTCGGTGACCCGGGCCGGGCAGGGACCGACGGGGATGGTGCGCTCCTGCACCCCCAGCGCGGTGCGGAGCTGGTGCGCCAGCTCGGTGACCTCCTGGCCCAGGTCCCCGATCCAGTACTGGCGGGTGGCCCAGTCCAGCCAGCGGACCAGGACGGCGACTTCCCCGGACACGGTGGCCGCCCCGGTGCGCGGGTCCTGGCCGGTGTCCTGGCGGACGTTGTCGGCCCAGCTCGACAGCACCGCCAGCACCGAGTGCGGGTCGCCGTCGTCCACCGCGTGCGTGCGCGGGTCGGTGAGCACGATCACGCTGTCGCGGGCCGGGGAGCGGGAGCCGTGGCCCGGCGCGCCGCGCGCGGCCGACCCGCCGCTGCCTGGGACCACGGCGTCGTCGACCAGGGCGTAGAGCTCGACCAACTCCCCGAGCATGGCGCGGAGGCGGTCGGCGCACGGGTCGCACGTGCGGTAGCCGTGCTGCGCGGGGAACGGTTCCCCGTCGCCCGCGACGCAGCCCAGCAGGCACGGGGTCGTGGCGTAGATGTCCAGTTCGGCGGCGGCGCTCACCGGGTCACCTCCTGGTGCCGGTCGGCGGTGGCCTCGGCCGCGTCGCGCCGGGATCGGTGCACGCCGGTAGCGCTGTCGCGCCGGTCGCGTCGGCCACCCTGTACGCACATCACCCCGGCGGGAACCCCGCAGTCGGGCTCGGGGCACGGCACCGCCAACGCCGCTTGCTGTTCGGGCAGCCGGGTCCACCCGGTCTCGGCGTAGACGGCGGCCATGCCGCGCCGCGCGGCGGCGGCACTGCGGGCCGCGTCGGCGGCCGGATCGCGGGCGAGGCGGTGCCGCCGGGTCTCGGTGCGGTGGCGCGCGTCGCGGATGCGGCCGATGATCTGCGCGGGCGTGACGCTGTCCGGGCTGGTCCGGGAGTGCGCCAGGATCGCGGCTTGGCACTCCGCCGCGCTGTAGCCGGTGAGCTGGTCGCGCCACCACCGCAGCTCGGTGTCGCTGGGCGTGCGGGACCGGAACGCGGCCATCATCGCCAACAGCCCGGAGACCTCGACGCGGGACATGGGCGGCGCGGCCTGCCTGGTGGGATCGGTGGTCATGCCGCGACCCCCAGCGACAGCAACGCGGCCACGGCAGTGTCGTCGTCGGCGGTGCGCAGGATGCGGCCCAGCTCGCTGTCGTCCTGGTCCTCGTGCGCAACCCGGCGCGCCAGCTCCAGCGCGGCGAGCAGCGGGGCAGTGCCCGCGGCCCCGGGTGGCGCGGCGGTGCGCATCGCCTCGCCGACCAGCTCCGGGAGCAGACCCGCCCCGACACGGCGCTGCGACCAGCGCCGCAGGCCCGCCCCGACGCGATCGGGCCCGATCCCCTCGGCCAGCAGCGCGGCGGCCTCGGTGTTGAGTCGGGCGGTGACCCGGCGTGGCTGCGCCGGGACGTGCTCGGCGACCAGTCGTTCGGCCAGTTGGCGGTCCGGTCGCGTCGCGCGCGTGCGCCCAGAAGCAGAGCGAGAGGTGAGACGGGAGGTCTCCCCCTTCCCCCCACCCCCTACCCCCAGAGGGCGCGCGGAACCCTTCCCGGAAGGGTTGCCCGCAGGGTCCCCGGTGTCGGTCGCGTCCTGGTCGACCTGGTCGTGCGCGGCGGCCGATTCGGCGGTCTGCGGCGGGCGGCGTCGGGCGGGCTTGATCTCGACCGGCGGCGCGCTGTCCCCGCGTTCCAGGGAGTCCGCCACGATCGGCGGCAGCGACCCGCAGACCTCCACCGGCAGACGACGCAGCTCGACCGCCAGCGCGGCCCGCAGGATCGGCGACTCGATCGCATACGCCTGCCGCAACGCGGCGGCGAGCACCTGCGGCTGCTTGGCGATGCCGTCGTTGCGGATCAGAGTCCGGATCAACACCTCTTCCGTGTCGTGGTCGATGACGATCATGCGCGCGGCGGCCAGCTCCGACAGCGCCGCCCGGATCTCGCTCACGTCGTGGTCGGGATGAGCGCGTGCCCACCGCTTGGCGGCCAGGTCGAGCAGCCCGGCATAGGTCAACTTCTTCTGTGACAGGAGATGGATGTACAGCAGCTTCGCCAGTGTCGACAGTGGACGGAAGTCGTCGTCGTCCCAGATATCGCACTGGATGCGGGCGTGATCACGCGCCACGTGCGGAACTCCTCAAACGGTTGGTGTGCGCCCGCAGACCCAGACGGCAGCGGATGCGATGGGCGGTGTAGGTCGACATCCGCGCGCGCCCGGCGATCTCGGTGTCGGTCAGTCCACGGGCGTGCAGCCACGCCACGACCAGCCCGCGGGCCGTCGTGGTCAGTTCCTCGGCGACCAGCTCCCCGCCCAGACAGCGGCGGGCCTGCTCGGCATCGGCGTGGCTGCGTGCCGAAATCACGTCCCGGTGGGGCTGTCCGGCCCCACCTCACCCAGCCGCGCCAACGGCAGCGGCGGGTCCTCCCCAGGTATCGAAAGTCGGTAGACCGGTTGCGGCTTGCCGCCGTTGCCCCCGGCCCGGTCGGTCGACCGCACCCACCGGCCGGTCGTGACCAGCAGCCCGGCCGCGCTGAGGCGTTGCACGGTCGCGCCGATCACCTGCGGCCGAATCCAGGTCGGCAGCAGCGCCCGCCACCGGTTGGCGGTGGTCTCCCGCCACGGGTCCCCCAACGCGTCGCACACGATGACCGTGACGACCGCCTCGACGTGGTCGGTGTTGCGCGGGTCGAGTACCAGCAGCGCCGCCACGGCCGCGACCGGATCACCCGCCGCCGGGGTCAGCGCGACCGCCCGCCGCGCGATCTCGCCCGCCAGCTCCCGCACGCCGCGCTCCCGCGTTGCGGCGGTCGCGTTCACCGGTCGAGCACCAGGAAACGGCGCACTTCGGCAATGTCGAGCACTTCCGGCACGATGTGCGGATACTTCTCCTTCAACAGCTTCTGAGACACCCCGACCCGCAGTGTTTTCCGCCAGGACACCACGGGCACGCCGCTCACGGTCCCGATCTCCCCGTCCCCCATCACGGCCTTGATCACCCGTTGCAGGGACCGCTGCCGCGCAGCGAGCTTGTCCAGACGCGGCACAAGGCGCTCCAGTTGCGCGAACTCGTCCGCGACCTGATCCAACGACACCAACAGTGCCGCGTCTTCCTTGCCCGACTCGGGATCGGGCGTAGCCAAAGCTGTTGTGGACATGACAAAACCGCCTCCCAGCGGCGCAAAACCACGTCTGTGGACGATGACGCGCGCGCCGAGCGGACCCGCCCGGCGCGGCAGGTATCAGCGCCAGCCACACCGACAGCAGAGCCGTCACCACAGCGGGCGCACAGCGACGTATTCGCCAGGACACAGCAGACCTCCCCCAGAGGCTCCGAACCCGCCGACCGGAGGGTTGACAACCCATCCCGGCGAGCATCTCCACAGTGGATCACTGCACGTGCATCTGTCAAGAAAGTACGAACACTGAGAAGATGCGGAGTAGTTCCACAGCTACTAGCTGTGATCAAGAGCCGAATTGACAACTGTTCAAGCGGACGCCAGACAGTCGTCCTACGGTGTGCACCAGTGTCGATCCGCACCCCTACGCTGACGCCGCTGGTACGGGGTACGTCAGGATCACGGTGGATCGCCGCTGACCGGTGAACAAGGGGGACGACGTGGCAGATGACGACGACAAGGGACGCGTCGGGATTCTGGTGGACAGGTACCGCCACGGTAGGTCAGTAGCGGAGGTGGAACGTGAGGCCGGTCTTCCGGCTGGCGCCCTCGGCAACCACCTCAAGCCGAGTGCACGCCGAGGGCGCACGCCGTCGTTTAAGGTGATCGAACGTTTCGCCGAGGCCCTCAGTGCGCCGGTATGGGAGGTCTCGCAAGCATTCTTCGCCGACGCGGGCCTATCCCTGAACGGTGGCCCCGTACTCACCCTCGAGCAACAGCGCCTGGTCGACAGCTACGCACTCCTGAACCCCGACCGGCAACGCATCGCCGACCGCCTCATCGACGCCCTGGTCGCCGACCAGGCCGACCAGGCCGCCCACGACGGATGCGCCCGGGCCTCAATCGCTCAAGAGAGCAGCGTCACGCCCGACACGTAGATCAACCCGACGCCCAACCGGCACAACCTGAGATTGTGTGGGAAGCGGCGCAACCAGTCGCTAAGCTCGATGCTTCCGCGAGCCACCCTGCCCGCGGCCCTGGCAGTGAGCGACCCGGAGCACAGCGCAACCTGGGGGGTTGTGCGCAAGGGAGACAACAGACGTGTCGGCAGACCTGATCGAGATCCAAGACGACTTAGGCACCACAGCACAACTGGTCCGCAACTCCAGTGGCGGCTTCACCCTGCTTGCGGGTCCATTCGCGCCCGTCGGTGCGCTGTACCAAGTCATCAACGACCTACACCGCAAGCGTGTATCCGCCCTACTTGCGGACGCGGACGGTGACCACGACGAGGACGAGGCCGCCCGCCGAACCGAACGACTCCACCATGCTGCGCTGTCCAAGAGCATTTCTGATCCCTGGTGCTCCGATGTGACGGGGACTGAAAACGCAGGGGGCTCGGGTCAGTAGCCTCTTCGGTCGTCGCGCATACGCGCCGATCAAGGTGTGCGCACTCAGGGGTACGGGCAAGATCTCCCGTCCCGTACCCCTGTCGTCTACCGGTCAGTGCCGAACGCCCGCCCATGCCGCGAACCCGGCAACGGTGTCCACACTGCGGACCTGCTGGCCCAACAGTGTGCGTACTGTCTCGTGAACCATTGGGTGATGCCGAGTCTGCTCGGGTGAGATCTTCCGAGCACGGTCCAGAGCAGCGAGTGATTTCTTCCGATCGCCGTTGTAGAGGAAGCCGCGGGCTAGATCGATGTAGTAGTGCCCGGCGCGCTCCCGGGGGGTGCCATCGGGAATACGGAAGTTGACCGATCGCCGCACCGCCTCTGCGCCGTTGCACAACTCCACTGCGAGCCCCACGCTCCAGATGCCTACGTTGGTCGGACCGAAGCACAGACGGTAGTCATCTCGATCCGCACCGATGCGTTGTGCCGTCTCGCGCGCCTCTGTGAGGTGCTCGTCAGCCAGCACTTGGTTGCCCGCCCGGGCAGCCGCTAGACCGGACTTGAGGTGGAGATTGCCCCAGACAGCGAGGATCGCTGGATCGGCACCCCCTAGCTGGCCTTCGATGTTCCCACGGCTTGTCTCAAGCAGAGTAAGCGCAGCGTCCCAGTCCGCCGTTGCGATCAGTTCGCCTGCTCGCTGGTAGTCACCAACGAGCACAGCCAGTTGGTCTCCTGACTGCGCTGCGGCCCACTCGTACCGGTCAACCGCCAGGGATGACAGATCAACATATCCTAGTTTGTATGCGTATTGAGATGCGGCGTAGTACGCCTCAGCTAGCAGACCGAACGTCCTTTCAAGTTCCGCACCCTCGCTGCGCTGCCACTTCAAACGCAGTGCGTAGAGCAGGCCGGGAAGCTGAGAACCCAACTGATCAAATGTTGTGGCGTGCCTGAGATTCGAAACATGCGACACCCGAGCTGCCAAGATTGGGAGGGCGTCTAGCTGGCTGACATCGCCCGCGTCTTGTTTGTAGCCCGCCAGCTCACGACGAAGCGGGCCGATGCCACTGTGAGAGTGATATCCGGTTCTACCTTCGGGACGTCGAGGAAGGCTCATTAGCTCCGCAGCCCCAGTCCCCAAGGCGCGGGATACAGCCGCAATGAACGCTGGCGAGGGGGGTGCTTGTCCGATCTCGACTTTCTTCACAAGGCTAAGCGAGACAACAGCTTCCTCCGCCAACTTGCGCTGGGTCCAGTTCAGCGCTTTGCGCCTCTTTGCAACTTCCACGCCCACGCCTTCACGCGGTAGGTCTTCCAATCCAGGATCGTCCAAATGGCTCATTGCCTGCCTCCTTCTGGCGCCTGCGCTTGCGGTTCTTGCTGCTCATCGTGCGTGCCAGCGCTACCCCGAACTTTGTCCCTTCTTTGTCACTTCAACCCTACGCGTGACTGCCATGATGACCAGAGAGCAACGAAACGTTCACCGACAGTCAGAGGACCGAACCGCATGGCGAGCACCTGGCGATCTGATTGTTCGGCCGGACAGGGGCGTCTGGCAAGACGCAACTTCGAGTCACCCCGGCGGCCAGCACGGCCAACCCTGCTGGTCGCCGGGTATCCAACAGTTGTAGGACGTAGTTGGCTTGCGCACACCATGCGCCGTGCTCCGAACTTCCCGCCGTGACGCCCCCCGGTCACGTGTGGGCGGCGCGACGAGTTGATCCCCGGTGTTACTCGTCCGCCGACGCCGGGTTCGCGCGGGTGCTCCGCCCGCGCGAACCCGGTGGGTGTCGCTGGAGCCCTCTGCTGACAGCGAAGGACGCAGCTCGCGCACTCGACAACCACGGAAGTGACAGATGAACCACGCGAGTGAGTTGGTCGACCGCCTGACCGCTATCGGATTTTGTGTCTATCCGTTTCCGGTGGTCAACCGGTATCGCGGCCTGTCATTTTACAAGGTCACGCGGGACGGCTTCGTTGACTCCATATTTGTCGGCAATGACAACCTTGCGGTGGCATCTCGTCTGCGCAACCGATTCAATCGTCAGGACCCTTTCAATTCTGGTCCGCCGGTATGGTATCTCAATGATAGCTTCGAAAGAGTGGTGGCGGCGATTGAGGGCTTCTACTCCGATAGTGTAGAAGCAACTGATTCGCGCTTCGTGGAGTGTATTAGCGTTGCTTGACGACCTCATGTGCCGTTGTCGTGCGCTAACCTCACACAATTAATCGAGCGCGGTAGCCTCCCGCCCTTCGCAACAGACCTGTCCAACAATGCAAAAAGGGAGGTGTAGAGATATGCAACCGAGCTTGGTGATCAACGTCGCCGACCTGCCGGCCGTGCACGGGCGCTTTGACGCCGCGCAGGGCGACCCGTCCAAGGACGCGGGCGGTGACGGTCACGGCGACGCGGGCGGTGACGGTCTGAACATGCCCGAGTCGGAGTAGTTCACCGCAGGGGGGCGGGCTGGCCCAGCGTTGTGCTGGCCCGCCCTTCTGCCTATCAGAAGGAGAATGCCCATGGATCACCGGCTAGTGAGGGCTGTCGAGCAGGCCCTAGGCTGGAACGGACCTCAGCCGCTGGGGCGAGCGTTCGCGCGCGGCGCAATTGAGGACACGGAGCTGTGTTCGCGCCTGCTGACGCCCACCAAACTTCTCGACGCAATGATGCGGCGCAGCCTGGACGTCCCGCAACTCCGCTTGTTCAAGGGAGGGAAAGAGCTGCACCCTGATGCCTTCCTGATGGACGCGGTGACGCGCCGCGGGCAGAGCACCTCGATGGCGCACATGGACCGTGTCGGTCGCCTGATCAAGGATGGCTGCACTGTTGTGCTGGACTCGTTCGACGCGTTCGATCCGACGATGGAGGTCGCGTGTCGTGCCTTGCAGTGGTGGGCACACGAGCTGGTGCAGGTGAACACGTACCTCACCACCAACGACGCGGCGGGATTCAATCTCCACTGGGATGATCATGACGTTCTGATCATGCAACTCGGCGGTGAGAAGTCATGGGAGGTGCGTGGCGCCTCCCGTGAGGTGCCGATGTATCGCGACGCCGAGGCAAATCGCACGCCGAGCGAGGAGGTCGTCTGGTCAGGCACTATGCGGCAGGGCGACGTCATGCACATCCCCCGTGGGTACTGGCATCAGGCCACGCGAACCGACCGTGGAGCGGGGTACAGCCTGCACATCACGTTTGGGTTCGTCAATCGCACTGGGGTCGACTGGCTCACCTGGCTCGCGGACCAATCGCGTGAGGACCCGCTCTTTCGCACCGACCTTGACAAGTGGGGGACCGGAGCCGAGAAGGCTAAACAAACCGCCACTCTGAACTCGGCCATCCCTGAGTTGCTGGCGAAGTTCGAGCCGCGTGAGTTCCTGTGGCGCCGCTTGGCCAGCAGACCGCCCCATCGTCACGTGCGCACATTCGGCACCTTCGGTAGCGCCCGGGACGTCGTCTGTGTCACCGAGTTCCCACCGAGCATCGGGGTGGACAGCGACCGGATCGTGGTGCGCGCGGCTGGCAAGGAGATCGAACTCGCCAAGCCCGCCGAGGAAGCGACGCGTCTTCTGCTGTCGGGTGGCCCCGTCAATATCGCTGACGCCAGCCACATGACTGGGCTCGACATCAGCGAACTAGCTGAGGTGTTCTTGGACGCGGGGCTGTGCGGCGAACTCACCGACGAGTTGGCAAGCGGATACCGCGATCTGGTCTAGACCCGAATTCAGATCGGCCGAAGCTCGACCAGCAGGTCGTCCGCCGCCGCCTGCGCGGCCTCCGAAAACGGAGTCGACTCCCCGCGCTTGGCGGCGACGCGGACTGCATTGGCACACTGGAGCAGTTGCGCGAGTTTGCCGGATCGGGTGTTCATGTCGCCTGCGAACTCGCGCCGCACCCGCTCCGCCAGATCTTTGTCCGTTAGGGACGCCTGCCACAGGCAAGCCGCATCGAGTCCCCTCGGACCTGCGCCCCAGTCCTCCCAGTCGAGTAGGTGACCGTCAGTCGTGAGGTTGCCCCAGTGGACATCTGTGTGTGAAGTCGCCCATTCGTCGACGTGGGTGTCTACGTCGCCGAACACCTCTGTAATCCGGCGCGTGAGGTGCTTCTGGCTCATCCCGACTCGTTCTGTGGCGTGCTTGCCGAGCGCTGTCAACGACGCCCGTAGCTCTTCCCACCAAGAGTCAGGCAGCGCGCGTGCTTCTTCGATAGCGCCGACCACTGGCGCCGTCACCAACTCCACCTCGTCGGCGCGCCAGACCACATCCCGACCTTGATCAACCCAGGTGGCACCCTGGAACCACTCGGGCTTCTTCACACCGCAGATCGTCGCGGCGGCTTCGAGGCCCACCCACACGGCGCTGTTGATCCGAAGGCGCCCACGGCGTTCAATGCGGACCCAGGTCTCTCCGGCCGTGCGGAACCCCTCGGTTGCACCGTAGATCCCGTGTACGACCGACGATCGGTCAAGGACGACATCGAGCGTCCGCTCGACTCGATCTAGGACATCCCCATGGGGGTTAACTCGCACGTCAAACACGGGATTGGGTTCAAAGGCGGTCGGTTGGGCGAGGCTCACGGGAGTACCCTTCGAGGTCGACTGGCGCCGCCCTGCATCATGCACTATCAGCGTTCATAGGATCACAACGGGTACGACGTCCGTGCAACCGTCGTCGTGCGCTTCGCGCAATCAAGTTACGCTCACGGTATGACCGCCGTGGTGAAGATCAACGCCATCGAAGTGCCCGAGGGCGCGGGCCCTGAACTCGAACAGCGCTTCGCTCAGCGTCTTGGGGCGGTGGAGTCGGCTCCCGGATTCCTCGGCTTCGAGTTGCTACGCCCGACGGCTGGTGAGACGCGCTACTACGTGTACACACGATGGGCCAGCGAGGCGGACTTCCAGGCGTGGGCCAACGGTCCCGCCAGAGAAGCGCACGGCGGGGAGCGATCCAGGCCGGTAGCTACCGGGTCCTCACTGCTTGAGTTCGATGTGGTGCAGAGCACACTTCCGACCTCTGAAGCTTCCGGATGAGCACAGGTCAGACCGTTTTCCCAGGTCAGCAGGTATTGCCTACAGGACACATCTGCTGGGAGACCGAGGAGCACTTCCAAGCGTGGCTCACGGGCTCCGCCAAGGAGGCGCACTCCGGCGAGCGGGCCAAGCCCGTCGGCACCGGATCCGACCTGCTCGAGTTCGAGATCGTCCAGTCCACCGGCCCGAAGGCGTGACGGAGGCGGACCTGGACCGCGCGGCCGAGCTGCTCCGCGCGGCCGACGCGGTCCTGGTCTGCGCGGGCGCGGGCATGGGGGTGGACTCGGGGCTGCCGGACTTCCGCGGTACCGAGGGCTTCTGGCGCGCGTACCCGCCGTACGAGAGGTTGGGGATCGAGTTCGAGGAGCTGGCCGACCCGGTCCACTTCGCCGAGGACCCGGACCTGGCCTGGGGTTTCTACGGCCACCGGCTGCGGCTCTACCGGGACACGGTGCCGCACGCGGGGTTCGCGGTGCTGCGGTCGTGGGGCGCGCGGGTCTTCACGTCCAATGTGGATGGACAGTTCCAGGAGGCCGGGTTCGAGCACACCGCCGAGGTGCACGGCTCCATCCACCACCTCCAGTGCACGGGCCCGTGCGGCAGCGCGGTGTGGGCGGCGGACGTGGAGGTCGAGGTCGACCCGCTGACCATGCGGGCCAGGGGAGACCTCCCCGAGTGCGCGCGGTGCGGCGCGCTGGCCCGGCCCAACATCCTGATGTTCGGCGACCGGACCTGGGTCCCGGACCGCAGCCAGGCGGCCCTGGACGAGCTGACGACCTGGCGGCGCGGGCTGGCCGGGAAGAACCTCGTGGTCGTGGAAATCGGTGCGGGCCAGGCGGTCCCGACGGTCCGCAGGCAGGCCGAACTCGCCAGCGCCGCCTCGGGCGGGCTGATCCGGATCAACCCCCGGGAGGCGGAGGTCCGGCACGGACGGGGGATCTCCCTGCCGATGGGGGCGCTGGCGGCGTTGGAAGAACTCCAGTCGCGGCTCTAGCGCCTAGGCGGTGCGTGAGCGGATCGCGCCGCGCAGGAACCAGGTGGTGAGCACGCTGCTCACCCCGGTCAGGGCGATTGCCACCTCGATCGGGAGGAACTCCGCGAACCCGCCGAAGACCAGTGGTCCGACGCCCTGGATGGTCATGGTGGCGGTGTTGAGCAGCGCGAAGCCCTGTCCCTGGAGGTCGGCCGGAACCGCCTCCAGGTAGCGCCGCTGGAGGCCGAGCAGGTACGCCGACCCGAAGCCGGTGATCGCGTACGCCGCGACGACCACCGCGTGCGGTGGGTTCAGCAGGATCGCGATCGGCGGCGCGCCCATCACCAGCAGCAGCGGTAGGACCAGCCGTTCCCGGGTGGCGGGTGGGAACGCCCGACCGATCACGATGTCGCCGACGAGCATGCCCGCCGAGGTGGTCGCCAGCAGGACGCTGGTCTCCGCCGGGTCGAACGCGCGACGCGCGGCGTACGGGATGAGCAGGCTCCCCGCCGCAGCGAGGTAGGCGGCGGGCAGGCACTGGGCCAGGATCAGCTTGGCCACCCCCGGGGCGGCGACGAGTTCGGCGTTGCCCCGCAGGGTCTTGCGCACGATCGACCCGGCGGGCCCGTCCGCGCGGACAGCCTCGGTGCGCGCCAGGTATCGGTAGCAGATCACCGCGGCGAGCAGGTGCGCCACCGCGGTGACGAACATCGTCCACTCGACCCCCAGCCAAGCGACCAGCGCGCCACCCGCCGCCATGCCCGCCATCTGCGCCCCGACCGCGACCAGGTAGGACAGCGAACGCCCGAGCACGTACGCGTCGCCGGTGAGCACGTCCGCCAAGACCCGGGCAGCGGCGCCGGAGGTGATCGGCGTCAGGCAGGCCACGGCCGCGACGAGGAGCAGGCTGACCGCGACCGGCAGGTGCGCGAACGCGAGCACCAGTCCGACCGCGCACTGGAACGCGTAGCCCGCGGCGATCAGGGTGCGTGGCGCGAACCGGTCGGCCATCGCGGCGAGGAACAGCCCGCCCGCGGCCTGCGGCAGGAAGCCGATCGTGATCGCCAGCGCCGCCAGCAGCGGCGAGCGGGTCTGGTCGAACACCAGCACCGCGAGCGCGACGGACCGCAGCGTGTCCGACCCGATGCCCAGCAACCGACCCGCGAAGATGGCGCGGAACTGGGTGATCGCAAAGACTTGGCCGTAGGTCGCCTTGGCCGTGAACGCGGTATCCATGGCCCCGGCTCCGCCGGGGCGGCGAGATCGCCTTTCAGCCGATCTCTTCCCTCCCGGTTCCCTCGGCCCGAGGGGCCGAGTGAACCGCTCAGTCCAGAGACCGGCGCGATCTCGCGGGGTGCGCCTCCTCGATGCCACCGTCCCACCCTGCCCAGGTCCCGACGGCAGGATCAACCGGGTTTCAGACCAGCAGGTCCAGCTCGCCGGTGGCGGTGTCGAGGATGGCGACCTGGCGGGCGCGGGCCTGGATCGGGCGGACCGGGAACAGCGTGCTGAAGCCGCTGACGATCTGCGCGTCGGTGGCCCGCTGGAGCAGCGTGCAGTGCGGCACCCACGAGCCCGGCACGTAATAGCTGTTGGGGTTGCGGACCTTCCCCGCCAAGACGTCGTGCACCGCGGAGTGCACGGCCAGCAGCTCGCCGTCGGTCACCGCCGCCAGCATGAGCACGTTCTCGCTGGTGGAGAACGTGGAGAGGGACTGCAACCACAGCGCGGGGATGGACAGCACGCGGAGGTCGGACTTCAGCGCCGCGCGGGTCTTCTGCGGGATGTCCGAGGCCACCGCGAAGGTGACGTGCGGGGGGAAGCGGTCTGCGGGTGGCAGGCCTGCTTCGGCGAGGGTGGACCACAACCCGCGCACTGCCGTGTCGGCCTTGTCGTCGAAGAGGACCACTACGGCGTGTGCCATGCGGTGGAGGCTACCGGCTGAGCAGGCGGAGCCAGTCGGAGATCTCCAGCCGGCCCGGGGTGGAACGGGCCGGGGAGAGCAGCTGCGCCGCTTTGGCCGCCTCGCTGCCGTCGGTGGGGTCAGTCGGGCGAACCAGGGCGGGCCAGGTGCTGGAGCCGATGAGGTGCCGCTCGTCGGCGGCGCGGCAGGCGTAGCACGGGTCGTGGGGGAGCGCGGCGGAGAAGTCGCGGGCCGCGGTGGCCGTGCGGTCGCCGAACACGCCGTCGGGGGCGACCGGGTAGCCGCGGTCGCGGAGCAGGTGCTGAGCTGCCGCCACGAGTGGGCCGGAGTCGCCCGGGGCCAGCAGGGGCAGGACTTCCGGTTGGACGACGGGTTGGCTCAGCTGCGCGCCCACGGCGTCCCGCAGCTCGGGCAACCGTCCGTAGAGGACAGTCCCCGGGCACTCGGTGGCGTTGAAGTCCCGGTGCCCCCGGATCTCCGACGCCGGGATCTCGTACCGCCGCGCGATGTGGGTCACGAGTCCGACCAGCGAGTCCCACAGCGCCACCGGCACGTCCACACCGGTGTACGTGCCCTCGTTCTCGATCCCGATGACCTCGCTGTTGTGGTCGGCCACGTTCGCCCCGAGCACGTGCTGGTGCCCGTTGATCAGCGCCTCGACGCTGCGCCTGCGGCCCTCCACGGCGTGCCCGCCGCGCGTGTTGGTCAGCTGCTGCCCGCTGTCGATCCAGCCGCGCGCGTCCATGTGGAAGTTCTGGATCGAGCGGGCCAGCTCGAAGGCGTGCTCGCGCGAGGTGTCGTCGGTGTTCGGGCCCGCGGTGTGGTGCACGACGATGAACGACGGCCTGCGGTCGAGCATCGTGGTGGGCTCCGACGGTTGCCGCGCGCCCCACTCGTCACAGGTGGCGATCACCGGGTCGCCCGCTTCGGCGACCGCCGGTGTGCCGAGGGCGGGCAGGGCGGTGACGGCGAGTCCGGTCCTCAGCAGGGCTCGACGGGAGACGGTCATGGCCGACGGTAGGCACCCCGTCGCCGGACCGGCAACGCCAGATCAACGATCGGGTGATCAGTGCTCGCCCGGCAACGCGAATCGACCGTCCGCCGTCTGCTCGACCAACCCGTCGGTCAGCAGCGAGTGCAGGCACCGGTCGCGCTGGCCCGCGTCCGACCACACCAGGTCCAGGGTGGACTTGCGGGCGGGTTCGCTGGTGCCGCGCAGCACGTCGAGCAGCAGCCCGCGCACCTGCCGGTCGGTGCCCGCGAACTTCTGGACCGGTTTGGCCGGGCCCGCGTAGGCGGGCCGCCCGGCGTGCTGCCACGCGCAGTCGGCGAACACCGGGCAGTCCACGCAGCGCGGGGTGCGCGCGGTGCAGATCAGCGCGCCCAGCTCCATGAGCGCCGCAGAGGCCGTCGCGGCGGTGGCCGGGTCTTGCGGCAACAGCGCCTCGGTGTCGTTGAGGTCGCGGGTTGTCGACGGCGGTCCTGCGTCCCCCGCGCCGTGCACGGCTCGCGCCACGACCCGGCGGACGTTGGTGTCCACGACCGGGCACCGCTGCCCGTAGGCGAACGCGGCGACCGCGCGGGCGGTGTAGGCGCCGATACCGGGCAGGCCCAGCAGGGTGTCGATGTCCGACGGCACCACGTCCCCGTGGTGCTCGGCGATCGCCGCCGCCGCGGCGTGCAACCGCAGCGCGCGGCGCGGGTAGCCGAGCTTCCCCCAGGCCCGCACGACCTCACCCTGGGTCTCCGCGGCCAGTGCGGACGGGACGGGCCATCGGTCCATCCACTCGCGCCAGATCGGCTCGACCCGGGCGACCGGGGTCTGCTGGAGCATGATCTCGCTGACCAGGACTCCCCACCCGGTGGTCTCCGGTTCCCGCCACGGCAGGTCCCTGGCGTGGTCGGCGTACCAGTCGAGCAGGGAGTCGATCACCGGAGAAGTCTAGCGGCGGCTCTCGTCAACGCGGCTGACCCCGCCACGGTGGCCCGCATGCCAGGTCGGGAACGGTGCCGGGTGGGGATGAGGGGGCGGAAATGTCTCAGTGCACCTCGGTCAGCGCTGCGGTCTGCACGTCGTAGACGAAGCCGCGCACGTTGTCGGTGTACGGGATGAACGGGCTGCGCCGCACGCGCTCCAAGGACTGCTTGACGCTGTCCTTCACCTCGCGGAACGCCTCCACGGCCCAGGTCGGCTTCAACCCCGTGTCCTTGGCCAGGTCGTCGCGGAACTCGTCGTCGGTGAAGGTGGCCATGCCGCAGGAGGTGTGCTGCATGACGATCACCTCGCGGGTGCCGAGCTTGCGCTGGCTGATCGCCAGCGACCGGATCACGTCGTCGGTGACGATGCCGCCCGCGTTGCGCAGGATGTGCACCTCGCCGTGCACGAGGCCGAACACGTCGAACACCTTGATCCGGGCGTCCATGCAGGTCACCACGGTCAGGTGCAGGCTGGGCAGCGGGGTTGGGACCTCCGGTGCGCCGTGGTCGGGGCCGTCCTCGTGGCGCTGGAGGAGTACATCGATGGCGGTCACCCTGGGCCTCCGCGGGTTGTGCTGGCGGAATCGGACATACCTGGCCGCCCATTGGACCCCGCTTCCCAGTTGCCAGACAAGAGCCCTTTAACGAACCTCACTCGTCGTACTCCCGGACGGTTGGAGAACGCCCGATCGGGGTACGTGTTACGGCCGGTTCCGCGCCACGGCGGGGTTACCGTCTCTCGGATGATCGATCCCAACGAGCCCCTGACCCGAGGGGTCTACCTGCGTCGACGGATCGTCGCGGTGCTCGCCGTCGTGGGCGGCGTGGTGGTGCTGAGCTGGGTCATCACCGGGCTGCTCGGGCACGACGAGGGACTGCCCGGCCGCAATGCCGCGGTGCAGGTGCACTCCAGCGCGCCACCCACGCCGTCGACCGGCCCGACGGCGTCGAGTTCGTCCACCGCGCCGCCCACGCAGCCGACCAGCCCGGTGCCGACGTCCAGCGCGCCCCCGCCCGCACCCGCACCGCCGCCCCCGCCGCCACCGGACCCGAACCTGCCGTGCCCGGACCAGGTGGTCGCGGTGACCGCCGAGATGGAGCCGGTCGAGTTCCGCGCGGGGGTCCGCCCGCAGCTGCGGTTGGTCGTGGTCAACACCGGCGCGGTGCCGTGCACCCGGGACCTCGGCCGCGCCCAGCGCGAGTTGGTGATCAGCGGCGGTGGCGCGCGGCTGTGGTCGAGCAACGACTGCGTGCGCACCGAAGGCAGCGAGCCCACGATCCTGGTGCCGGGGCAGCGGCAGGTCTTCGACGTGCGCTGGGCGGGTCGCACGTCCGCGCCGGGCTGCCCCACGCAGCGCAGCACCGTGCAGGCGGGCGACTACGTGCTCACCCCCCGGCTGGGCGGGTTGAGCGGTCCAGGGGTGGCGTTCGCGGTCCGGCCGTGATCAGGGGCCGAACCAGCGCTCCTCGGCGGTGCGCGGCGGCGCGGCGGTCGCGCCGGGCACGAACTCCGTGTCCAGGGTGATCTCGCGCGGCCGGGTCGGGTCGGGCGAGGCGAGTAACAACTTCCCGGCGGCCCGGCCCTTCTCCAGCACCGGCTGCCGCACGGTGGTCAGCCCGACCCGCTCGGCGTCGGCGATGCCGTCGAACCCGGTGACGGTCAGGTCCTGCGGCACCCGCAGGCCGCGGCGCCGGGCCTCGGCGAGCGCGCCGAGCGCGAGGATGTCAGAGGTGCAGACGAGGGCGGTGACGTGCGGGTCGGCGTCGAGCAGCTGCGCGGCGGCGGACGCGCCGCTGGCCACGCTGTGGTCGAAGCGCTCCACCACCGGCACCCGCGACCAGTCCACGCCGACCCCGCCGAACGCGTCGGCCAGGCCGGCGAGCCGGGCGCGCTGCACGTGGAAGTGCGCGCTGTCGGCCCGCTCGACGGTGACGAACCCGTCGTTGCGGTCGCGGGCGAGGCGCATGCAGATCACCCCGACGCGGCGGTGGCCCAGGGCGATCAGCCTGCCCGCCAGCGCGGTGATCGCACCCCGGTCGTCGATGCCGACCCGGTCGACGCCGTCCACGCGGGGCTGGTCGGCCACCACGGTCGGCACCGGTCGGGACAGCACGGCGGCCAGGTGCGGGTCGTCGTCAGGCACGGAATAGACCACGAAGCCGTCCACGCCCGCGCGGTGCACGGAGGCGACGTCCTCGCGCTCGGGGTTGACCGGGACCAGGTGCAGCCCCTGGCCCGCGCCCTCGCAGGCCAGGGCCAACCCCTCGAGGAAACCGAGCGCGGCCGGGTCCCGGAAGGCGTACGACAGGTTCTCGGTGAGCAGCAGCCCGACCGCGCCCGCCTTGCGGGTCCGCAGCGAGCGCGCCACCGGGTCGGGGCCGGGGTAGCCCAGCCGCCGGGCAGTCTCCAGCACCCGCCTGCGCAGCTCGGGGGAGAGCTGGTCAGGCCGGTTGTAGGCGTTGGAGACCGTGGTCCGGGAGACCCCCAGTTCCGCTGCCAGCGACGCGAGGGTTGCCGGGCGTCGCACATGTGTAGACCGCGCCATGGATTGACCGTAACGGTTCAGAACCAATTGCAGAAGCCCGGACGACCGCGCTCGCCCGGGGCGGGTGCGGTGGCCAGTCTCACTCGGTTGGGTTACAGAGACCCCCGTCCGTGTCGTAAGCTGAAACCGACAACGGTTTCCATTCTCGGCTCGCGACCCCTCGCGACGCAGGCGATGGCGCCGCCACCTCCCGAACGGATCCCCCCAAGACCCACAGGAGCGCATGATGATCTCCCGCACGTCCCGTCCACACCGGTCGGTCGCCACCGTGGCCGGTCTCGCCGCGCTGACCCTCGTCACCGGCACGGCGTGTGGCGACTCACAGGCGGGCGGGACCGCCGCGACCGGCGGGAAGGTCCCGGTCGTGGCCTCCACGAACGTGTGGGCGAGCGTCGCCCAGGCGATCGGCGGCGACGCGGTGGTGGTCAACGCGATCCTCAGCGACCCGGGCGCGGACCCGCACGGTTACGAGGCGAAACCGGCTGACGCCACCGCGTTCGCGGGCGCCGAGGTGGTCGTGTCCAACGGGGGCGGCTACGACGACTTCATCACCGGGCTCGCCGAGGGGGTCGACGCCCGCAAGGTCGTCGCCTACGAGCTGGTGCAGAGCCCGAACCCCGGCGCGAGCGCGGAACCGGCGCCCGCCGACGCGCACGGCCACGCGCACGGCGAGGTCAACGAGCACGTTTGGTACGACTTGGACACCGTCCACAAGGTCGCCGACAAGCTGGCCGGCGAGCTGAGCGCGGTCGCGCCGGAGCACGCGGAGTCCTTCCGCGTCAACGCCGCCACCTTCGACAAGGCCATCGAGGACCTGGCCGCCCGCGCGGAGGCGATCGGCCGGTCCAAGCCGGGGGCGAAGGTGCTGGCCACCGAACCGGTCGCGGCGTACCTGCTGAGCACCGCCGGGCTGACCGACGCCACACCGCACGAGTTCACCGAGGCCATCGAGGAGGAGTCGGACCCGTCGGCCGCCGCGGTCGCCGAGACCGAGGCGCTGGTCGACGGCAAGCAGGTCGTGGCGGTCGTCTACAACAGCCAGACCGAGACCCCGGTGACCATGCGGCTCAAGGAGAAGGCCGCCGCGGCGGGGATCCCGATCGTTGGTGTGACCGAGACGCTGCCACAGGGCGTGACCGGATACGTTGACTGGATGACCAAGCAGGTCGACGCCCTCGCGGCGGCCGTGGCGGCGGCATGACCGACCCGAACCTCCCGGACGGCGCGCGCGCCGTCGCGCTGTCCGCGGCCCGACTCGCCTACGGCGACCGGGTGCTGTGGGACGGACTGGACCTCGACGTGGCGCCGGGGGAGTTCGTCGCCGTGCTGGGGCCCAACGGTTCCGGCAAGACGAGCCTGATGCGCGTCCTGCTCGGACTCCAGAAGCTGACCTCGGGCACCGTCCGGATCGCGGGGTCGCCGCCGGGGCGGGGCAACCGCGCGGTCGGGTACATCCCGCAACAGCGCGCCCTCGACCCGACCGTGGCCGTGCGCGGTCGAGACCTCGTCGGGCTCGGTTTCGACGGCCACCGCTGGGGCCTGGGCCTCGGCGGGATGCGGGAACGCCGCCGCCGGGTGGACACCGCGCTGGCGGCGGTGGGCGCCACGGCGTACGCGGACCGGCCGGTGGGACTCCTCTCCGGCGGCGAGCAGCAGCGGCTGCGGGTGGCCCAGGCGCTCGTCGGCGACCCGCGGGTGCTGCTGTGCGACGAACCGCTGCTGTCCCTGGACCTGGCCCACCAGCGCGCGGTCAGCACGTTGATCGACGAGCGCCGCAGGGCCACCGGCGCGGCGGTGCTGTTCGTGACGCACGAGATCAACCCGGTGCTGCCCCTGGTGGACCGGATCCTGTACCTCGTGGACGGCCGGTTCCGCGTCGGCACACCGGAAGAGGTCATGACCTCGGAGACCCTGTCGTCGCTGTACCGCACGGACATCGCGGTGGTCCGCGTGCACGGCCAGATCCACGTGGTCGGCGCGCACGGGCACCTGAGCGACCTGTGCGAGGACAATCCGCACCACCACCTGGCGGACCACTGATGGACAAGCTGTTCGACGTCGACCTGACCCTCAAGCTGCTGGGGTTGCCGTTCGTCCTGACGGCACTGCTCGCGGCCGCGATCCTGGGCCTGCTGGCGGGGGTGCTCGGGCCGCTGATCGTCAGCCGCAACATGGCGTTCTCGGTGCACGGCACCAGCGAACTCGCCCTCACCGGCGGCGCGGCCGCGCTGCTGCTGGGCTGGGACGTCGGCCAGGGCGCGCTGGCCGGGGCGATCGTCGCGGCGCTGGTGCTGGGGCTGCTGTCGCGGCGGAGTTCGGACTACGACTCGGTGATCGGCGTGGTGCTCGCGTTCGGGCTCGGCCTCGGCGTGCTGATGCTGTGGCTCTACAAGGGGCGGGCGTCGAACAAGTTCGGGTTGCTGACGGGGCAGATCGTGGGGCAGGACTTCGCGGGCATCGCGCTGCTGTCCGGGTGCGCGGTGGTCGTCCTGGTGCTGCTGGCCCTGCTGTACCGGCCGCTGCTGTTCGCCAGCGTCGACCCGGAGGTGGCGCGGGCCAGGGGCGTCCCGACCACGGCGTTGGCCCTGGTGTTCGCGGTGATGGTGGGCGCGGCGACGGCGCTGGGTGTGCGGACCGTGGGGTCGCTGCTGGTGCTGGCGTTGATGGTCACCCCGGCGGCGGCGGCGTGCCGGGTGACGGCGAGCCCGCTGAAGGCGACCGTCCTGGCGGTGGTGTTCGCGGAGGTGTCGGCGGTCGGCGGGATCGTGCTGTCGCTGGCGCCGGGGGCACCGGTGTCGGCGTTCGTCACGGCGATCTCGTTCCTGATCTACCTGGTGTGCTGGGTGGTTTCCCGCTCACGGGGGCGAGTCCGCGCCTGATCGGGTGAAGCTCCGGCGCCCTGGGGCTGGTTCGCGCCGGAACTGTCGGTTCCGCTGCCGACCATGGCCGTACTCCACTTTGAGAGGACGGCCATGGTTGCTCTGCCCGCGTTCCCCGCTCGTCGTGATGTGTTGGGGATGACGAAGACCCTGCTCGAACTGCGCGAGGGCGACCCGCTCACGGTGCTGTTCAGAACACCCCGGCACGGGCCCTTTCTGTTTGATGGCTGGGCGATCCGCTCGCCCGCGGTCGGCGCGTTCATGGTCGGCTCGCTGTTCATCGAGTCCGGTTGCAAGCCGGACAGATCCGTCCAGGCGCTGGAGCCGGGTGTCGTGCTGGCCGAGGAAGTGGACGAGGTCGCGACTGGCGTTCCACTTGAGCACGGTGATCTGGTGAAGGCGACTTCTCAGCGATATCCGCACGGCCGCTTCACGATCACCGGTTTGGTTGTCGCCACAGTCGACAACCAGACCCTGACCCTGGGCTCGTGGTTCCTCCGCTCCCGTGGCAGACCGGGGGTCGCGCTGCGCCACCTCACCCCGCTCGCCGTGTCGCACCGGGTGCCCGTTCCGGCGCGGATCGAGTGGGTGGCCGCGGCTGCCTAGCCCCAATGCCGGTCGGTTAGGTCATGGCGGGGCTGTAGCCTGCGGTGGTGGATCTTGGGTTGGGTGTGCGCGAGGGCGGCGGTCTGGCCGACCGAGCTGCGGTTGGTGTGCTGACTCGGATGTTTCCGGTGGAGTTGGTCGATCGGGTCATTGACCAGTATTGGCGTCGGGAACAGCGGACCCGCGCATTGCCTGCTCGGTTGGTCTTCTATTTCA
>NZ_PTIX01000026.1 GCF_002934265.1 Actinokineospora auranticolor | reverse complement strand
CAGGACACACAGACGCGGCCCGTTGTCGAGAATGATGCGTGGTGGCTGGATTCTCGCAAACGGGCCGCCGTCTCGCGCTTCGGGGTGATCATTGCTGGGCGTGAACAAGCCTCCCAGGCTTGATCATCTTCGCCGCGAATTGTCGGTGGCCACCGGTAGAATGAATATCGGGGGCCGGAGGCATATCAAGATCATCGCCACGACTCGTCGAGCCCACCGCCCGAGGGACTCAGAGCGGAGAGAAGCGCGCTGTCCCGCAAGCGGCATCCCCACGAGGTCTCACGCACGGCTCAACCGATCAACCCGCGACCGGCTCCGACGGCGTCAGCGACCTGGGTCGCGATCGTCGTCCCGCGGCCGACTGGACCGCAAGGCGAGTTGCTCCCGTTGCCAGGCAGGGCGTTGAGCTTCGCCGGGCGCACGTCGGCGAAGCGGCTGCCATCGGTAGCGCGGTCGAACCGGTTTCGGTTGCCCGCGAACCCGGTCGCACGCGGCGGCGGAACGAACAGCGGAGGCCCACGCGCGCGGTGCGGGCGTGGGCCTCCGTCGGTTCCTGTGCGCGGTGGCGGTTACTCCTCGCCCGCGAAGTCTTCCTCGCCGCCGCCACCGTCGTCGCCGTCGAACATCTCGCCGAGGATCATGCCGCCGACGACGCCCGCCGCGACGCCGCCGATCACGCCGCCCATGCCGGGGCCGCGTCGCTGGCCGTGCTGACCGTATCCGGGCTGACCGTAGCCCTGCTGCCCGTAGCCGGGTTGTCCGTAGCCGGGTTGTCCGTACCCGGGCTGGCCGTAGCCGTGCTGCGGCTGGCCGTACCCGGGCTGGCCCCCGAACGCCGCGTTCGGCGCGCCGCCGCCGAAGGCGGGGTTGGCGGCGCCGCGTTCGACGACCTGCTCCAACCACTGGCCGATGAGCGGGGTCCAGTCGGTGGACTCGGCTTCCTGGTGGGGCATGGCGAAGCGACCGAAGACGTCACCGCCGCCGCCGAAGAAGCCGCCCCGGCGGTCGGCCTCGAGCACCACGTGCAGCTCGGTCGGCGTCGCCACGAAGGTGAGCTCCACCTGGTTGATCCGGCCCGCGACCTGCGGCGGCGCGTAGAACTCGAGCTCCTGGTAGCAGCCGAGCTGCTGCGGTACGCCCTGGATCCGCCCCGCCTCGACGTCGGCCTTGGCGAAGCGGAAACCGAGCTGCCCGAACGCGTCGAGCACCTTGTCCTGGGACGGCAGCGGGTGCACCTCGACCGGGTCTAGGTCGCCCTTGTCCGGCGCGCCCGCGATGACCAGCTCGGTGCGCAGACCGACGCTCATCCCCGGCAGGTGGCTGCCACCGACCGCGGTGATCGGCGTCTCCCACGGCAGCGGGAACTGGAACGGCACGTCGACGTTCTGGTTGGCCCGCACCGGAACCCGGTCCTGCACGACGACCCGCACGAGTTCACCGTTGCCGACCACCTCGTTGCCGCCGCGCTCCACCTCGACCCGGGTGACCAGCGACAACACGATCTGCCCGATCTCGACGTCGGCGCTCCCACCCTGGATGCGCACCCGCCCGGTGACCAGTTGCCCCGCCACCGCGTGCGGCGAGTCCAACACCGTGTCGACCGACGGACCACCGACTCCGAAAGCGGAGAGCATCCGTTTGAACATGAGGCCAAGTCCTCCTGATGAGCCACGAAAAGGGCAAATCCGACACTAGCACAACCGGACGATCACCCTCCGCGACCGTTTCCCGCGTGTCCGCGCCCGGTCCAGCGATGACACCCACCACAGCCCCTGTGAACGCGCGGTTCGCGATGCGGCCGGACTCCGTGCGGTGCGGACGATCCCCGTGGTCACCCGGCCACCCACGCGACATCAACAAGATCAACACTACCGGAGTCCGGGCGGGCGAGGTGCGCGACAGCGGGGAGACCGGACCGGTGGACGCGCCCCGACATCCGTTCCAGCCATTGTCCATTTCTCCGAATCAGCAAGTATTTCACCAGAATCGCCAGTGCGCGGTGAGCCGCGCGCCATCTCGGCCGTTCGTGTGGCGGTACGTCACAACATGATCGCGACCAGAGTGCCGCCACCGACGTGACCATGCAGGAGCAGCCTCCGAACTCACCGAACAAAATCCACCGAACCCGCCGAACCGGATGCGGCGGGCACGGGCGCCAGGCTAACCGTGTTCTCGGCGTTCAAACGCGAGTTCGCCGCGACAAGCTTGTTCACCGCGGTCGTGGCCGCGGTCTCGTCCCTCGGCGGTATATACGGCCAGGTATTCGCGATCGGCCCATGGGGCCTGGTGCTGGCACTCGGAACGATCCTCGTGCTCACCACCGCTTCGGCCGTCCGACGCGGTATGCGGAGCAACCAGATAACCAAGACCCAAGTGGCGTTCACCGCGGCCCTCCTGGTGGCCACGGTCCTGATCTTGCCGATCGCGGCGATCGCGCTCTTCACCTAGAAGGCGACCGAATCGTCCGCGGTGGCACCAATTCCCCCTTTGGTCAGCGAGTCGCCTGGACAAGTTCCCCCTTCCCGTTCGGCCGACCCGACGACACCCGGAGTGTCGAACCCGCCTGCCATATCCGGCACCCAGCCGGTCACGGTCGAGCAGACGACACCGTATTCACCGCCTGTTTCCGTTGTCCAGCCCGCCCCGGCCGGGCAGGCGGCACCGCATTCCACGGTCATGTCCGAGATTCCACCGCCAGCCCCCCGCGCCGCACCCGTACTTGCGGGCGACACCGGATACCCCAGGCGGGTGCAGCAGGCATGCCACACTCGCCGGTTCCGCGAACGGCGATTCCCGCGCCGCGGGAAAGGACCTCTGAGTGGTGTCCGAGTTGTTGGCCGCTCCGGAAACGGGAACAAGGACCACTTCTACGCGACAAGCAGGCTCCTCGACCGGTCGGTACCCGGTCGAGGAGCGCGGTCCGATCACCGCGGGCGCAACGCGTCTCCCAGGACCGCGCCCAGTGTGGGAGTCATCCGGGGAGACAGCACTTGGGCGTGTCGGCAGTCGAACGGGACGGCGGTGACGGTGCCCGTGGCGAAGTCGCGCCATTCGTCCGAGGCAGGGGTGTGGGTCAGTTCGAAGCCGGGTTCCGGGGTGGTGGCGTCGACCACGAGGATGTCGCCGTTGAAGACGGGGTATTCAGCGGTGGCGAGTAGCTGTTGGCCGGTCAGGTAGCTGATCACCACCGCCGCGATTGTCTCCGGGGTGAAGGACGCCATGATGTCGCCCCGAGCGCGGATGACCTCGACGGCCGATTCCATTGTCAGGTCGGCGGGGACCGGGTAGTCGAGGTCCGCGAGCAGGCCTTCCAAGGCGGCGGTCGCGTCGGCCGGAACCTCGTCCAACGCCGGGTCGAACTGGCGGGAGTCGAGCAGTGCCAGCAGGTCGACGGTCAGGCCCCGCCGCTGGAGGGCGCAGGCGACGAGGTGGGCCAGGTTGCCGCCGAAGGACCAGCCCACCAACCGGTACGGGCCGGTGGGGTGCAGGTGGATGATCTCCGCCACGTAGCGCTCGGCCAGGTCCGCCAAGGTGTCGAAACGCTCGGTCGGGGTGGTCAGCAGCGGCGACTGCAAGCCGTACAGGGGTACGCCGTCGGGGAGGTGGGGTTTCAGGGCCGCGAATTGCCAGGCCAAGCCACTCGCCGGGTGGAGGAAGAAGACCGGGGTCCCGGTGCCCGCGCGGAGCGGCAGGACCGGGGACAGGCCCTCATCCGGACCGGCCTCCGCGACCCGACGGGCCAGGGCGGCGACGGTGGAGGCGGTGAACAAGGCCGTGATGGGGAGGGTGACCCCGAGACGCGACTCGATGGCGGCGCTGAGGCGCACGAGGAGCAGCGAATGGCCGCCCAGCATGAAGAAGTCGTCGTCCACGCCTACCGAGGCCACACCCAGGACCTCAGCGAAGAGCGAGCAAAGGGCTTCCTCGGTGGGGGTCTGGGGCGCACGACCCTCGGACCGGGAACCGAAGTCCGGGGCAGGCAAAGCGCGGCGGTTGACCTTTCCGTTGTCGGTCAAGGGAAACGCGTCGAGTACGACGAAGGCCGACGGGACCATGTAGTCCGGCAGGCGAGAAGACGCGGCGGAACGCAGGGTCGCGGTGTCGATGGACCGGCCGGGCGCGGGGACCACATACCCGACCAGGCGCGCGTCGCGGGCGACCACGACCGCCCGCCCCACGGAGTCCACTTCGGACAAAGCAGACTCGACCTCGCCCAGTTCGATGCGGAACCCGCGCACCTTGACCTGGTCGTCGGCCCGGCCCAGGTACTCGAGTTCGCCCGCGGCGTTCCACCGGGCCAGGTCGCCGGTTCGGTAGAGGCGCCCCGCGCCGAAGGGGTTGGCCACGAAACGGGTGGACGTCAAACCCGGACGCCGGTGGTAGCCGCGGACGACTCCCTCACCGGCCAGGTAAAGCTCACCGACAACTCCCGCGGGCACCAGTCCGAGCCCACCGTCAAGAACATGGGCCTGCGTGGCCCGAATAGGCGCACCGATCACCACGCGCTCGTCGGTGACCTCGGCGGTGGTCGACCAGACCGTGGTTTCCGTTGGCCCGTAGAGGTTCACGACCCGATGTGCGCGGGTAGCGAGGGCGCTGGCCAGAGCGGAAGGCAGGGCCTCGCCACCGACCAACGCGGTCGTGTCGCCCAAGCCGGCACCCGCGTCGACGACGGCCTGCCACAAAGAAGGCGTGGCCTGCACGTACCCGGACAGGTGCGGTACCAGCAGCCGGGGGTCGAGGACCTCGTCCCTGGACGCCACCCGCACGGTCACCCCGCGCGTCAACGGCACCAGCAGCTCCAACACGGCGATGTCGAACGACAGCGTCGTGACCGCCAGCAACCGGTCCCCCGCCCCGAACCCGACGACCGCGCCCATGGCCTCCGCGAAGTTCGCCACGGCACCATGGGGCACGACCACGCCCTTGGGCCGCCCGGTCGACCCGGACGTGTAGATCACGTACGCCGGGCTCGCCGGAGCGGGCCACGCGACCGGGACGTCCCCGGACCACGAGTCGTCGAACGTCACCGTTTCCGCGACCGGGGGCAGCACCGCGCGCAACGCGGGGGTGGTCACCAAGAGCGCGGGCGAGGCGTCCTCGACCATGTACGCCAACCGGTCCGCCGGGTACTCCGGGTCCAGCGGCAGGTACGCCGCCCCCGACCGCAGCACGGCCAGCATCGCGACGACCATGTCCGTCGACCGGGGCAACGCCAGCGCCACGATCCGCTCCGGGCCCGCGCCGCGCCTGGTCAGCTCCCCGGCCAGCGCGGAGGCGCGGGCCACCAGCTCGGCGTAGGTCACCGAGCCGTCGGCGGCGGTGACCGCGACGGCCGTGGGGGTGCGCGCGGCCTGGGCGAAGATCGACTCGATGACCGTGGTGGCCACGGCGGGTGCGTCGGGGAACGCCAGCAGGTCCCGCCGCTCCCCCGCCGACAGCAGGTCGACGGCGGAGACCGGCAGCGCGGGGTCGGCCGCGACCGCCTCCACCAGCCGCACGAGGCGGGTGGCCAGCAGGGATGCCGTGGCACGGTCGAACAGGTCGTCGGCGTACTCGACGGTGCCGGAGATGCCGTCGGCCAGTTCGGTGAAGGTGAACGTCAGGTCGAAGCGAGCCGTCGTCACCTCGGCGACCTGCGCCGCGGTCGAGACGCCGGGCAGGCCGAGGTCGCGGTCATCGGCGTCGTGGAACACGACCAGCGTCTGGAACAGCGGGTGCCGCCCCATCGACCGGGTCGGGTTGAGGATCTCCACAAGGCGCTCGAACGGCACGTCCTGGTGCGCGTAGGCGGCCAGGTCGGTCTCCCGGACACGGCCGAGCAGCTCGGCGAACGACGGGTCACCGGAGACGTCCGTCCGCAGCACCAGCGTGTTCAGGAAGAACCCGACCAGCTCATCCAGCGCCTCGTCGGTGCGGCCCGCGATGGGGGAACCGAGCGGGATGTCCGTGCCCGCGCCCAGTCGCGAGAGCAGGGCTGCGACGGCGGCTTGGGCGGTCATGAACAGGGTCGCGCCAGAGGCGCGGGCCGCCGATCGGAGCCCGCGCAGCGCGTCGCCGCTCAGGTCGAACCGCACCTCGCCGCCACGGTAGGAGGCGATGGCCGGACGTGGTCGGTCGGCGGGCAGTGCCAGCTCCTCCGGCATGCCCGCGAGCGCCGAGCGCCAGTGGTCGACCTGGGTCGACACGACGCTCGTCGGGTCGTCTTCCGAGCCGAGGAGTTCCCGCTGCCACAGCGCGTAATCGGCGTACTGCACGGGCAGCGGTGTCCACTCCGGACGCGTGCCGGACCGTCGAGCCGAGTACGCGGACGCCAGGTCGCCCAACAGCGGCGCGGTCGACCACTCGTCGGCCGCGATGTGGTGCACCAGCAGCACCACCACGGACTCCTCGGCGGAGAGCCGGAACAGCCACACCCGCAGGGGAATCTCGGCGGACAGGTCGAATCCGTACTCGACCGCCGCCGCGACCAGGGAATCCACGTCCGAGCCCGCGTCCGCCACCTCGAACGGAACGTCTACATCAGACAAAATCCGCTGGTACGGCACGCCGTCCCACACCGGGAACACCGTCCGCAGGCTCTCGTGCCGCCCCGCGATATCCCGCAGCGCCAACCGGAACGCGTCGGCATCGACCTCGCCGCGCAGCCGCGCGGTCAGCGGGATGTTGTAGGTCGAACTCGGCCCTTCCATCCGGAACAGGAACCACAGCCGCTGCTGCGCGAACGACAGCGGCAACCGCTCCGGCCGCTCCCGCCGGGTCAGCGCGGGCCGCGCGACCCCGGACAGGGGAAGCCGCGACACCAGACCCGCGACGGTCGGCGCCTCGAACACGTCCCGAATGGTCGGCTCGACACCGAGAACCGTCCGCACACGACTCACCAGCTTCGTCGCCAGCAGCGAATGGCCGCCCAGCGCGAAGAAGTTGTCGTCGGAGCCGACGGAGTCCACCCCGAGCAGGTCCGCGAAGATCCCCGCGACCAGCTCCTCGCGCGGCGAGCGCGGCGCCCGCCGGTCACCTGTCTCCAGCACCGGCTCGGGCAGCGCCCGCCGGTCCACCTTCCCGTTGGCGGTGATGGGCAACGCGTCCAGTTCCACGAACGCCGAAGGCACCATGTATTCCGGCAGCGTGTTCTTCGCCCACTCCCCCAGGTCCGCGACCGGACCCTCGGGAACCACATACGCGGCAAGGTAAGCGCTTCCGGTGGGTGTGTGCCGGGTGGTCACCACCGCCGAACGGACGCCAGGGTGCGACAGGAGCGCGGCCTCGACTTCTTCCAGTTCGAGCCGCATTCCCCGGATCTTGACCTGGTTGTCCGCGCGCCCGACGAAGTCGAGCGTGCCATCCCCCGCCCAGCGCACCAGGTCGCCGGTGCGGTAGAGCCGTCCGTCACCGAACGGGTTCGCGACGAAGCGCGCGGCGGTCAGGTCCGGGCGGTTCACATAGCCCCGACCGAGCAGGTACCCGCCGACGTACAGTTCGCCCGCGACACCCGGGGGAACCGGGTTGAGCGCGTCGTCGAGCACGTAGAGCCGGGTGTTCGGGTTGGGACCGCCGATCGAGGTGGCCATGCGGTCGGAACCCTCACGGTAGACCACGTGCGAGACGCCGATGGTGGTCTCGGCGGGACCGTAACCGTGGTACATCGTGGTGTCGAGCGCGGCGCGGAACCGGTCGAACAGCTCCGGGGTCAGCACTTCGCCACCGCACCAGACGTGCCGCAGGCCGCGCAGGGAATCGGTGCCGCGGCCGAGTTCGAGCAGCGCGTCGAGCATCGAGGACGGCAGGTAGACGAAGGTGATGCCCTCGTCGTCGATGAGGTCGAGCAGGTAGCGGGGGTCGCGTTCGCCGCCCGGTTCGGCGATCACCACGCGACCGCCGGTGACCAGCGGCAGCAGGATCTCGTTGACCGAGATGTCGAACGACAGCGGCGCCTTGAACAGCGACGCGTCACCCCGGCCGAAGCCGAGCAGCCCGCTCTGCCACACCAGGCGCGCGCAGATGGCCTCGTGGCGGATCATCGCGCCCTTCGGCGCGCCGGTCGACCCGGAGGTGAACATGACGTAGGCGAGCTGCGTGCCCAGCGCCGGAACCGCTGGGGCAACGGGGTTCCCGCCGAAAGCCCAGCGTCCCAGGTCGACGGCCAGAGTGTCCGCGGATTCCGGCACCCCGCCAGGACCGGTCACGGTCAGCACCGCACCCGAATCGCGCAGCACGCTCTCGCGTCGAGCCCGCGGCCAAGTCGGGTCGAGCGGCACGAACGCGCCGCCCGCGCGCAGGATGGCCAGCAGCGACACGACCATTTCCGCACCACGCGGCAGCCCGATGGCGACGACCCGCTCGGCCCCGACGCCGCGCTCCCGCAGTTCCCCGGCAAGCTGTCCCACCAGCACGTCCAAGTCCCGGTAGGACAGACGGGCGTGGCCGGACACCAGCGCGATCTCGTGGGGGAACTCGGCGAACGCGGACGCGAGCAGTTCCGGCAGGGACCGCTCGACTTCCGGTTCCGCCGTGTCGTTCCACGTCCGCAGCACCAGTTCGCGCTCGTCCTCGGACAGCAGTTCCACGCGCCGGATCGGCCGACCGGGGTCGGCGGCGACGGCCGCGAGCAGCCGCACCAGGCGGTCCGCGAGGTCGACGATCGTCGCCCGGTCGAACAGGTCCGTGGCGTACTCGATCGCGCCGACCATGCCGCCGGGCACGTCCGCCAGCCCGAAGGACAGGTCGAACGTGGCGGTGGTGGTCGCGACGTCCGCGGCCTCGGTCCGGGTGCCGGGCAGGCCCAGGTCGGCCTCCTCCAGGCCGGTGTGCGTGACCATGACGTGGAACAGCGGGTGGCGAGCCATCGACCGGGTCGGGTTCAGGATCTCCACCAGCCGCTCGAACGGCACGTCTTGGTGCGCGTAGGCCGCCAGGTCGGTCTCCCGGACGCGGCCCAGCAACTCCACGAACGACGGGTCACCGGAGACGTCCGTCCGCAGCACCAACGTGTTCACGAAGAAGCCCACGAGCCGGTCGAGGTTCTGGTCGGTGCGCCCCGCGATCGGCGTGCCGAGCGGGATGTCGTCCCCACCCCCGAGCCGGGACAGCAACGCGGCGACAGCGGCCTGCACGACCATGAACACCGTGACGCCGTGGTCCCGCGCCACCTCGCGCAACGACGAAGCGACGTCGGACGGCACCTCGAACCGGACGTCGTCGCCCCGGTAGGAAGCCACGGCGGGTCGGGGCCGGTCCAGCGGGAGCGCGATCTCGTCCGGCGCGCCGGCGAGCGCGTCCCGCCAGTAGGCGACCTGCCGGGACACCAGGCTCGCGGGGTTGTCCTCGGAACCCAGCAGTTCCCGCTGCCACAGGGCGTAATCGCCGTACTGCACGGGAAGGTCAGCCCAGTCGGGACCGACGCCCCGCTTGCGCGCCGAGTACGCCTCGCCCAGGCCGCCCAGCAGCGGCGCGGTCGACCACTCGTCCGCGGCGATGTGGTGCACGAGCAGCACGACGACCGAGTCGTCCGCGGACACCCGGAACAGCCAGGCCCGCACGGGGATCTCGGTGGCCAGGTCGAACGCGTACCCGGTGGCGTCCTGGACTTCCGCACCGACCTTGTCGGCGGTGGTGCCGATCTCGGTCAGCTCGACGTCCACATCGGACAAGATCCGCTGGTAGGCCACACCGTCGTGGTCGGGGAACACCGTGCGCAGGCTCTCGTGCCGCCCCACGACGTCCCGCAGCGCGAGCCGCAGGGCGTCCGCGTCGACCGCGCCCCTGAGCCGTGCGACGAACGGGATGTTGTTGGTGGCGCTGGGGCCTTCCATGCGGAACAGGAACCACAGCCGCTGCTGCGCGAACGACAGCGGCAGCCGCTCCGGCCGCGCCCGCCTGACCAGGGCGGCCCGGACCTCGTCGTCGCCCGCCGTGACGAGGGCGGCGATGCCCGCGACCGTGCGGGCCGTGAACACGTCCCGGATCGCCAGCTCGGCGCCGAGCGTGGCGCGGACGCGGGAGACGAGCCGGGTGGCCAGCAGCGAGTGCCCGCCGACGGCGAAGAAGTCGGCGTCGGCCCCGACCTCGGGCAGCCCCAGCACCTCGGCGAACAGCGCGGCGACGATCTCCTCGGCGGGTGTGCGCACCCGGCCGCCCGCGAGCGCGGCGAGGTCCGGTGCGGGCAACGCCTTCCGGTCGACCTTGCCGTTGGGCAGTGTCGGGAACTCCGCGAGGACCACCACGACCGCCGGGACCATGTGTTCGGGCAGGCGTTCCGCCAGCCGTGCCCGCAGCGCCCGGCCATCCGGTGCCGTGTCGGGCGCGGCCACCACGTAGCCGACGAGTTGCTCGTCGCGCACCACGACGACCGCGGCGGCCACCGACTCCTCTGCGGTCAGCGCCGCTTCGACCTCGCCCGGCTCGATCCGGAACCCGCGCACCTTCACCTGGTCGTCGACGCGCCCCAGGAACTCCAGCCCGCCCGGGGTCCGGCGCACCAGGTCGCCGGTGCGGTAGAGCCGTCCGCCGCCGAACGGGTTGGCGACGAACCGGGACGCGGTCAGCCCGGGCTGACCGAGGTACCCGCGCGCCAACCCGGGCCCACCCAGGTACAGCTCGCCCGGCACACCGGCGGGCACCAGCCCGAGCGTCCGGTTGACGACGTAGGCGGTCGAGTTCGCCACCGGGTCACCGATGACGACCTCGGCACCCACCACGGGTGCGAACACGGCATCCACAGTGGACTCGGTCGGGCCGTAGAAGTTGAACGCCGCCACGTCCGCGGCGGCCAACCGCGCCCACAGCGCGGCTCCCACGGCCTCGCCGCCGGTTCCCACGACCGTGAGTCCGGTCTCCAGAAGACCTTCGTCGACCAGCCGGGTCAGCAGGGCGGGCGCGGCGTCGACGTACCCGATCCCCCGCGACCGGACGTGCGCGACGAGCGCGGCCGGGTCGGTGGTGAGGTCGGGGCCCGCCAAGTGCAGTTCGTGTCCGGCCAGCAGCCAGAGCAACCCGTCGACCGAAGCGTCGAACGAGAAGGACGCGGCGTTGAGCACCCGCAGCCGTTCGGACGGCATGACAGCAGCGCGATGCGAAGCGAGAAGGTTGGCCACACCGCTGTGCTCGACGACAACCCCCTTCGGCCTGCCCGTCGAACCGGAGGTGTAGATGACGTACGCGGCGCCGGAAGTGCCTTCGAGCGCGAACGTCTCCCCGGTCGCACCCGGCAGGCCGTCCGGCCCCAGGACGACCCCGGGCGCCGCGTCCTCGACCATGAACGCGATGCGCTCGGCCGGGTAGCCCGGGTCCAGCACGAGGTATGCCGCGCCCGCCCGCCAGGTCGCGAGGATCGCCGCGACCAGTTCGGCCGACGAGGGCAACGCCAACCCGACGACGTCCCCGGCGCGCACCCCTTGTCCCACGAGGTGAGCCGCGATCTCGCCGGACCGCGCGACCAGTTCCGCGAACGTCAGCGACCCGTCCGGCCCGACCACCGCGACCGCGTCGGGCGTCGCGGCGGCCTGCCGCGCGAACACCTCCAGCACGGGCTCGACCGGGACTTCCCGGCCCTCCAGCCCGCCACCGCCGGCCAGCCACAGGCCGCGCACCGAGGAGTCGGGGTCCGTTGCCAGGGCGCGCAACGCGGTCCGCAGCCCGTCCGCGAGCCGGGTGACCAGGTCCCGGTCGAGCGCGTCCGGTCGGTACTCCAGGGACAGGTCGAGGACCTCGCCGAAGTCGGCGGTGAGCGTCAGGGGGAAGTCGGTGGCGTCCGTGCCGGAGACACCCTTGACCCGCAGGCCCGCCGCCGCCTCGGCGGCACCGAGCGCGTCGGTGTCCACGGGGAAGCTCTCGAACACGGTCAGGCTGTCGAACAGCTCGGGCAGCCCCGTGCCCCGGGTGATGTCGGTGAGCCCGAGGTGCTGGTGGTCGAGCAGCGCGGACTGCTCGGTCTGCACCCGCCGCGCGGCCTGGCCCAGGCTTTCGCGGGGGTCCAGCCGCACCCGCACGGGCACGGTGTTGATGAACAGCCCGATCATCGACTCGACACCGGGCAGGTCCGCCGGTCGACCGGACACGGTCGCGCCGAACACCACGTCCTCGCGGCCCGACATCCGGGCCAGGGTGAGGCCCCAGGCGAACTGGATGGCCGTGTTCAGCGTGATGCCCAGCGCGCGGATGGTCGCGACCAGCGCCTCGGACAGCTCCCGGCCGGTCTCGACGTCGACGTTCTCCGGCCGCACGGCGGTCGTCTTGGCCGCCGCGCCCGCGACGAGCGTCGGCTCGTCGACACCGGCCAACGCCGCGCCCCAGGCGGCCCCGGCGGCCTGGCTGTCCTGAGTGGACAACCAGGACAGGTAGTCGGAGAACGGCTTGGCCCTGGGCAGCCGGACGCCGCCGTAGAGCTGGAGGAGTTCCTGCCCCAGCAGCGGGGTGGACCAGCCGTCGAGCAGCACGTGGTGGTTGGTGATCACCAGGTGGTGCGCGCCGTCGTCGGTGCGCACGAGCAGGAACCGGATCAGCGGTGCGGCCAGCGGGTCGAACCGGGTGTCGCGGTCCTGCGCCACCAGCGCGTCGAGGTCACCGGACGCCTCCCGCCACGGCGCGCGCACATCGTCGAGCACGAGTTGCGCCGACCGGCCGGACGACAGCGTGTGGAAGCGGACCCGCAGGCCGGGGTGCCGGTCGAGCAGCGCGTCGGCGGCGGCGCGCAGGCGTGCGGCGTCGACCGGTCCGTCGAGGTGCAGGACGGTCTGGACGGTGTACACGTCCTCGTCGGAGTCGTCGAGGCCGGCGAGGAACAGCAGCCCCTGCTGCAACGGCGACAGCGGCCAGACGTCGGCCAGCGCGGGCTCGGCGGCCTGGAGCGCGTCGACCTCGGCCTGCTCCAGCGCGACCAGCGGGAAGTCCGACGGCGTGCGCCCGCCCCGGGCGCCGACGAGGTCGGTCAGCGCGGCGAACCAGTGGTCGCCGAGCGCGCGGATGTCCGCCTCGGTGAAGACGCCGTCCGGCCACGTCCAGTCGACGGTCAGCACCGGACCGCCGACACCGTCCACTGTGGTCACGTCGATCTGGAGCGCGTGGTCGAGCGGCAGGCCGGGGTCCGCGCCGCCGCCGATCCCCGCGTCGACCGGTTCCCACGGGCCGGGCGCGGCCTCGCCGGTGCCGAACCGGCCGAGGTAGTTCAGCACGACCTCGGGCCCGCCCCGCGTGGCCAGGCGCGCGGCGGTGTCCGGGTTGAGGTGGCGCAGCAGGCCGAAGCCGGTGCCGTCGCCCGGGGTGGCGCGCAGGGTTTCCTTGACCCGCTTGAGGGTCGCGGCCGGGTCGGTCGGGACGATGCCGGCGAGCCGGACCGGGTGCGTGCTGGTGAACCAGCCGACCGTGCGGTGCAGGTCGGCGCCGTCTACCCGGGTCTCGTCGCGACCGTGGCCTTCGCGGTCGACCAGCAGCGCGGTGCGGCCGGGGTGCAGCCGGGCGACGGCGACGGCGAGCCCGGCGAGCAGGACGTCGTCGACGCGGGCGCGGAACCGGTCGAGCACGGTGGTGAGCAGCGGCCCGGTGACTGCGGGCGGCAGTTCGGCGCGGTGGGTGCGCGCGGTGGCGATGACGTCGGTGCGCGGGTCGAGCCGACGGGCGCCGAGCGGCTCCTCCTCGGTGAGCACCGCGAGCCAGTGGTCGAGTTCGGCGGTGTTCTCGGCCGCCTCGACCAGCCCGGTGGCCCAGCGCCGGAACGACGTGCCGACCGGCTGGAGGTCTTCGCCCCGGTAGGCGGCGACGAGGTCGGGTAGCAGGATCCGCCAGGACACGCCGTCGACGACCAGGTGGTGCGCGACCACAGCGACGACTCCGCGCTGCCGCAGCCACACCACGCGGAACACGACCCCGGCGCTTGGGTCCAGTTCGTCCAGCACGGCGTCGACGTCACCGTCGTCGACGACTCGGACGACGTCGGCGGCGCCTGGCGGGGCGATGAGCAGCCCGTCGTCGGTGAGTCGGGCGCGCAGGACGTCGTGGGTGTCGACGAGCTTGGCCACCGCGGCGGCCAAGCGGTCCGCGGTGAGGTCGGCAGCCGCGGTCAGCACCTGGACCTGGGCGTACCGGTTGATCGGGCCGCCCGCGTCGAGCAGTTCCCGCATGATCGGGGTGAACGGCACGAGCCCGATGGCCGCCCCCGCCTCCTCGACGACCGGGGCCGTGTCGGGGGCGGCGATCGCGGCCAGCGCGGCGACCGTGCGCTGCTCGAACACGTCACGCGGGGACAGCCGGAGCCCGGCCGCGCGGGCGCGGCTGACGAGCTGGATTGACACGATGCTGTCGCCGCCGAGGGTGAAGAAGTCGTCGTCGACCCCGACCGCGGGCAGACCGAGGACGCGGGCGACGAGGTCGAGCAGGACCGACTCGGCGGGGGTCCGCGCGGCGCGGCCCGCGGTGGCGAGACCGGCGAAGTCGGGGGCGGGCAGGGCCTTGCGGTTGACCTTGCCGCTGGGCAGGGTCGGCAGCTCGTCGAGTACGACGAACGCGGCGGGCACCATGTGGTCGGGCAGCACGGCCGCCGCGTGCGACCGCGCATGGTCGGCGTCGGCGCCCACGAGGTACGCGACGAGCCTGCCGTCGCGGACCACGACGACCGCGTGCCGCGAGATCTCCGCCAGCACGGCCTCGACCTCGCCGAGTTCCACCCGGAAACCGCGGATCTTGACCTGGTCGTCGGCGCGCCCCAGGTACTCCAGCTCGCCCGCGGCGGTCCAGCGCACGAGGTCGCCGGTGCGGTAGAGCCTGCCGTCGCCGAACGGGTTGGCCACGAGCCGGGTCGCGGTCAGGCCAGGTCGGTTGAGGTAGCCGCGCGCCACGTGCGGCCCGGCCAGGTACAGTTCTCCCGCCACACCGGGCGCGACCCGCGACAGCGCGGTGTCGAGCACGTACGCGGCGCAGTTGGCCAGTGGCGTGCCGATGACGACGTCGGTCCCCCGGACCTCGCCCGCCACACCGTCCACGGTGAACTCGGTCGGGCCGTAGGCGTTGAACGCCTCGACCGGTGCCTCCGCGAGCCGCGCCCACAGCGCGGGCCCGATGGCCTCCGCTCCGGTGCCGACGACCCGGATCCCGGACTCCAGGAGCCCGTCCTCGACGAGTTGGGTCAGCAGCGTGGGTGTGGTGTCGATGAAGCCGACGCCGTTCGCGCGGATGTACTCGACCAGCGCGGCGGAATCGCGCACCAGCTCGGCGGAGACGATGTGCGCGGGGTGCCCGGCCAGGAACCAGACGATCGGGTCGAGCGAGCCGTCGAAGGAGAACGACGCGGTGTGCAGCGCCGACACCGGCCGCATGACCGTGGCGCGGTGCGCGGCCAGCAGGTTCAGCAGGCTCCGGTGCTCGACGACCACGCCCTTGGGCCGTCCGGTCGACCCCGAGGTGAAGATCATGTACGCGGCGCCGTCGACCGGCGCGGGGGTGAACGGCGCGGACATGTGCGGTTCGACCGCGTCCAGCACGACGACCGGGTCGGCGTCCTCGAGCATGAGCCGCAGCCGCTCCGCGGGGTAGGTCGGGTCGACCGGCAGGTAGACGCCTCCGGCCTTCCAGATCCCCAGCATGGCAACGAAAACGTCGACCGAGCGCGGCAGCTTCGACACCACAACGCGTTCCCGCGCGACCCCCTGGGCGCGCAGCCACCCGGCGAGGTGGTCAGCGCGCTCGTCGAGTTCGGCGAAGGTCAGCGCGCGGGTGCCGTCGGTCACCGCGAGTCCGTGCGGGTCGGCCGCGACGGCGGCGGCGAAGGTGTCCAGCACCGAGGTTTCCGGCACCGCGAGGACCGGCCCCCGCTCGGCCGCGCGGACCGCCGCGCGCTCCACATCGGACTGGAGGTCGAGGGCGCGGACCGGGACGGAGGCGTCGGCGGTGAACGCGGTGAGGGCGGTGACGAGGCGTTCGGCGATCCGGGTCGCGGTCGCGGCGTCGACGACGTCGGGCCGGTGGTCGAGCCACACCTCAAGGCCTTGGGACGCCTCGGCGGTCAGGGTGATCGGGTAGTTGGTGTCGTCGGTGCCGTCCGCGCCCAGCACGCGCAGTCCGGCGGCGCTTTCCGCGCGGCCCAGCGCCTCGGTGTCGACCGGGTAGCTCTCGAACACGGTGATGGTGTCGAACAGCTCGGTCAGGCCGGTGTGCCGCTGCACGCGGGACAGGCCGACGTACTGGTGGTCCATGACCCGCGCCTGTTCGGCCTGCACGCGCGCGAGGAACTGCCCCACGGACTCGGCCGGGTCGAGCCGGATCCGCACGGGCAGGGTGTTGATGAACAGCCCGATCATCGACTCGACCCCGGGCAGGTCCGCCGGGCGGCCGGACACGGTCGCGCCGAACACCACGTCGTCGCGGCCCAGTTGGCGGGCGAGGGCGAGCCCCCAGGCCGCCTGCACCAGGGTGTTGACCGTGACCCGCAGTTCACGGGCCACCGCGCTCAACCGCGCCGCCAGGTCGGCGGAGATCTCGACCGGCACCCGCGCGGTCAGCGACCCGGAGTTCGACGCCCCCGGCGGGCCGACCAGCGTCGGCTCGGTGACGCCGTCCAGCGCCTGGGCCCAGGTCTTCTCCGCGACCTCCTTGTCCTGTTTGGACAGCCAGACCAGGTAGTCGCGGAAGGAGCGGACGCGGCGCAGACCGGAGGCGTCGCCGCGGGCGCCGTAGATCTCGAACAGCTCGCCGAGCAGCAGCGGGGTGGACCAGCCGTCGAGCAGGATGTGGTGGTTGGTAACCAGCAGCCGGTGCCTGCCGTCGCCGACCTCGGCCAGCAGGAACCGGACCAGCGGCGGCACCGCGAGGTCGAACCGGGTGGCGCGGTCGCGCTCCAGCACCGCCGCCCAGTCCCGCTCCACGTCGTCGGAACCGGTGAGGTCGATCTCGGTCCACGGCAGCGGCGCGCGCGCCACGATGAGCTGGACCGGCTGGTCGGCCTCCTCGGTGGAGAAGCACGCGCGCAGGCCCGGGTGGCGGCGCAGCAACGCGGTGGCGGACTCGCGCATCAGCTCGGCGTCGAGGTCGCCTTCGATGGCCAGCACCGTCTGCACGGTGTAGATGTCCACTCCGGACTCGTCGTAGCCGGAGAGGAACAGCATCCCCTCCTGCAACGGGGAGAGCGGCCAGATGTCCTGTAGACCCGCGCGGCTCACGGGGTCCTCCATTTCGCCTCGAAGCGGTCGATCTGCTCCTGGGCGAGCCCCGGGATCAGCAGGTCCGATGGGGTGAGTCCGCCCGCGCCGGACTCGGCGCCGTGGTCGGCGAGCGCGCGCAGCGCCCCGGCCACGCACACGGCCAGGTCGCGGACGTCGCGCTCGTCGAACAGCGCGTCGGGGAAGGTCCAGTCGAAGCGCAGTTCCAGCCCGTCCACTGTGGTCACGTCGACCTGGAGGGCGTGGTCGGCGGGCAGGTCGGCGTCGGCGCCGCCGCCGATGCCCGGCCGCACGGACCAGGCGCCGTCCGCGGTGCGGGAGTCGAAGCGGCCCAGGTAGTTGAACAGGAGCTGCCTGCGGCCGGTGAGGGCCGGGGCGGTGTCGGGGTTGAGGTGGCGCAGCAGGCCGAAGCCGGTGCCCTCGCCGGGGACGGCCCGGACCTGCTCCTTGACGAGCTTGAGCGCGGTGCCCGCCTCGGGGCCACCCGCGAGCGCGTCGGCGAGGTCGACCTCGCCGACGTCGAGGCGGACGGGGTGCACGCTGGTGAACCAGCCGACCGTGCGGTGCAGGTCGGCGCCGGGCACGGCGTCCTCGTCGCGGCCGTGCGACTCGAGGTCGATGGTGACCGCGGGCCGGTCGAGGCCGTGGTAGCGCTTGGACCAGCGGGCGAGGCCGAGCGCGAGCCCGGTGAGCAGGACGTCGTCGACCTCGGCGTGGAAGAGGTCCGGGACGGGGCCGAGCAGCGGCTCGGCGGTGTCGGCGTCGACGGTCGTGGTGACGCGGCGCAGCGTGGACACGGTGTCGACGCGCGGGTCGAGCGGCCGGGCGCCGAGCGGGGCGTCCGCGCCCGCGACGGCGGCGGTCCAGTGCGCGAGTTCGGCCAGCCGCTCGGCGCTGCGGGCGTTCTCGACCAGCCCTTCGGCCCAGCGGCGGAACGAGGTGCCGACCGGTTCCAGATCGCGGCCCTCGTAGGCGGCGGCCAGGTCCGGCAGCAGGATCCGCCAGGAGACGCCGTCGACCACGAGGTGGTGGGCGGCGAGGACGAGCGATCCGGTCTTGGGGAACCAGGCGACGCGGAAGACGCTGCCCGCGCGGGGGTCGAGGTCGTCGAGCACCGAGTCGACGTCAAGGGTGTCGGACTCGACCACGCGGACCTCGGGGGTGACCGCCCCGGGCTCGCCGACGAGCAGGCCGTCCCCGGTGAGGCGGGCGCGTAGGATGTCGTGGGTGTCGAGGAGCTTCCCGACCGCCGCGGTCAGCCGGTCGACCGCCAGGTCCGCAGGTGCGGTGACGACCTGGACCTGGGCGTAGCGGGTGATCGGGCCGCCCGCGTCGAGCAGGTCGCGCATGATCGGGGTGAGCGGCACCAGGCCGACGCCCGCGCCCGCGGCCTCGGCGGTGGGCTTGTCGGTCTCGGCGACCAGCGCGAGCGCGGCCACGGTCCGCTGCTCGAACACATCGCGCGGGGAGAACCGGAGCCCTTCCGCGCGGGCCCGGCTGACGAGCTGGATCGACACGATGCTGTCGCCACCGAGGGCGAAGAAGTCGTCGTCCACGCCGACCGACGGCAGGCCGAGCACGGCGAGGAACAGGCGTCGCAGCACGGACTCGGACTCGGTCGTGGCCGCGCGGTCGGAGACCAGGGCGGCGAAGTCCGGGGCGGGCAGGGCGGTGCGGTCGACCTTGCCGCTGGGCAGGGTCGGGAACTCGTCGAGGACGACCACGGCGGCGGGCACCATGTGGTCGGGCAGCGCGGCGGCGGCCTTCGCGCGGACGGACTCGGTGTCGCCTTCGGTGACGTAGGCGACCAACCGGCCGTCGCGCACGACGACGACCGCGTGCCCCAGGACGGTCTCGATCTCGCCGAGTTCGACGCGGAACCCGCGGATCTTGACCTGGTTGTCCGCGCGGCCGAGGAACTCCAGGCCGTCGTCGGCCCAGCGGGCGAGGTCGCCGGTGCGGTACAGGCGGCCGTCGCCGAAGGGGTTGGCGACGAACCGGGACGCGGTCTGGCCGGGCTGGTTGAGGTAGCCGCGCGCCAGACCGGGCCCGCCGACGTACAGCTCGCCGACGGCACCCGGCGGGACGAGCCCGAGGGTCGCGTCGAGCACGTGGACGACCGTGTTGGCGACCGGGCGTCCGATGACGACCGCGCCTCCCGCGATCGGCGCGACCAGTGCGTCCACTGTGGACTCGGTGGGGCCGTAGAAGTTGAACGCCGCGACGTCCGCCGCCGCGAGCCGCGACCAGAGCGCGGGGCTCACGGCCTCACCGCCGGTGCCGACGACGGTCACGCCGGTGTCCAGGAGGCCGTCGTCGACGAGCTGGGTCAGCAGCGCGGGGGCGGCGTCGACGTAGCCGATCCCGTGGGCGCGGGTGTAGTCGACGATGGCGCGGGAGTCGCCGGTCAGGTCCGGTCCGGCGACATGCGTCTCGTGTCCGGCCAGCAACCAGAGCAGCGGGTCGAGGGAGGCGTCGAAGGAGAACGACGACAGTTGCAGCGCCTTGCCAGGCCGCATGACCGACGCGTGGTGCGACGCGAGGAGGTTCACCAGCCCCGCGTGCTCGACCACGACGCCCTTGGGCCGTCCGGTCGAGCCGGATGTGAAGATCACGTACGCGGCGCCGCCGACCGGGCCGGGGGTGAACTCCTGGGTCGAGAGGTCGATCGCGTCGAGGTCGATGCCGTCGTGGTCGACGGCCGCGATGGTGAGGGTGACCTTGGGGTTGGCCTGCTCGACCATGTACCGCAAGCGATCCGCCGGGTACTCGGGGTCGAGCACGACATACGCCGCGCCCGCCCGCCACACGCCGAGGATCGCCGCGACCAGGCCTGCCGACGGCGGCAGCGCCAGCGCCACCACGTCTCCTGGCGCCACACCGCGCGACACCAGCAGGCCCGCGATCCGCGCGGAGCGGTCGGCCAGTTCGCCGTAGGTGAGCGTGGTGTCCGACCCGACGACCGCGGTGGCCGCCGGGTCTTGGGCGTCCACGACGTCGAGCACGGTGCGCTCGACGACCGGGACGCGCGGACCTTGTCCGGCGGCGAGCAGGTCGGCGCGCTCGGTGTCGGTGATGAGGTCGAGCGCGCGGACCGGGGTGCTCGGGTTCGCGAAAGCCGTTAGCGCCCGGGCGAACCTGGCCGCCCAGATCTGGGCGGTGTCCGGGTCGATGAGGTCGTCCCGGACATCCAGCCAGGCCGCGAGCCCGGCGCCGACGGTCAGCGTGATCGGGTAGTTCGTGGCGTCGGCGCCGTCGACCGCGCTGACGGTGAACCCGGCGGCGGCCTCGGCGCGGTCGAGGGCTCCTGTGTCGATGGGGAAGCTCTCGAAGACGGTAAGCGTGTCGAACAGCTCCGCCACGCCGAGCGCCCGCTGGATGTCGGCTAGGCCGACGTGCTGGTGGTCGAGCACCGCGGCCTGCTCGGCCTGCACGCGGGTCAGCAGGTCGGCCACGGTCTCGGCCGGGTCGAGCCGCACCCGCACGGGCAGGGTGTTGATGAACAGGCCGATCATCGTCTCGACGCCGGCGACCTCCGGCGGCCGCCCGGAGACCGTCGCGCCGAAGACGACGTCGCCGCGGCCGAGTCCGCGGGCCAGGGTGAGGCCCCAGGCGGCTTGGACGAGCGTGTTGACGGTGACGCCGCGTTCGCGAGCGATGGCCGGGAGCCCGTCGGGGAGGGTGATGTCGACGCGGCGCGGGAGGACGGCTGCGCGGGAAGCGCCTGCCGGGGCGACCAGGGTCGGCTCGGTGATGCCCGCAAGCGCTTGCGACCAGACGTCGACACCGGTGTCGCGCGTGGACAGCCAGGTGAGGAAGTCGCGGTAGGGGCGCACGGGCGGGAGGGTGTTGCCCGCGTAGGTCTCGAACAGCTCGCGCACCAGCAGGGGCGTGGACCAGCCGTCGAGCAGCACGTGGTGGAAGGTGATCAGCAGTCGGTGCCGGTCGTCCGCGAGCCTGCCGAGGTGGAACCGGACGAGCGGTGCCTCGTCGACGGCGAACCGGGTCTCGCGGTCTTCCGCGACCAACCGGTCCCATTCGGACTCGTCCACGTCGACCTCGCGCCACGGCAACGGGACGGTGTCGGCGATGACCAGGACGGGATCGCCGGAGATCAGGTGGTCGACGGCGGCGCGGAGGGTGTCGTGCCGGTCGAGGAGGGTCGCGGCGGCGGCGCGGAGGCGGGCCGGGTCGAGGTCGCCGGTCAGCTCGCAGGAGAACTGGACGGTGTAGACGTCGGTCCCGGTGTCGTCGAACCGCGACAGGAACGCGATGCCCTGCTGGAGCGCGGTCGGCTGCCACACGTCGACGAGCCCGGCGTGGCGTTCGGCCAGGGCATCCACATCGGACTGGGTGAGGCGCGCCAGCGGGAAGTCCGACGGCGTGTGGCCGCCGGAACCCGGTTCGCTGTGCCGCTCGATGGCGTGCAGGGCGTTGACCCAGTGGGCGGCGAGGTCGCTGACCTCGGCCTCGGTGAACAGGGCGGCAGGCCAGGCGAAGGTGGCGGAGAGGACGCCGTCGGCGGTGACGGCGTTGATGTCGAGCGCGTGCCCGACGGGCAGGCCGGGGTCGGCGTCGCCGCCGAGCGCGCCCGCCTCCGGGGCGCCGGACCAGGCGTCGCCGGTGGTGGCCGCGGTGCCGAAGCGGCCGAGGTAGTTGAACAGGATCTCCGGTGTGGCGGCCGGGAGTTCGGCGCGCAGCAGGCCGAAGCCGATGCCGTCGCCGGGTACGGCTCGGAGTTGTTCCTTGACGAGCTTGAGCGCGGTGCCCGCGGCGGGTCCGCCCGCGAAGGCGTCGGCGATGTCAACGCCGGTCAGGTCGAAGCGGACCGGGTAGAGGGTGGTGAACCAGCCGACCGTGCGGGCCAGGTCGGCTCCGGGGACGGCGTCCTCTTCACGGCCGTGGCCTTCGAGGTCGACGACTCCCGTCGCGGTGCCGCGCGCGCGGGCGACGGCGAGGGCGAGCGCGGTGAGCAGGACGTCTTCGACGCCCGCGTGGAAGGCGGCGGGGATGTCGCCGAGCAGCCTGGTCGTGGTCTCGGCGGAGAGGGCGACCTTGACCGTGCGGACGGTCGAGACGGTGTCGCGGGCGGCCACGGGGGTGCGGCCGTCAACGGCGTCCAGGGTTGTGCGCCAGTGGTCCAGTTCGGTGGTGCGGTCTTGGGCGCGCAGGGCGAGGGCCCAGTCGCGGAAGGAGGTGCCGACGGGTGCGAGGGCCTCTCCGGCGACGGCGGCGGCGAGGTCGGGGACGATGATCCGCCACGACACGCCGTCGACGACGAGGTGGTGCGCGACGATCAGCAGCCGGTCCGGGGCGAACCAGACCACGCGGACCACCTCGCCCTCAGCTGGATCGAGTTCGCCGTACGCGCGGGCGGCTTCGGCCTGGTAGTCGGTGTTGTCGACGCGGCGGACGAGCTTCGCGGCGTCGACCGCGCCGACCGGTCGGACGTCGAGCTGGTCCCCGGCGAGGCGGGCCCGCAGCACGTCATGGGTGTCCACAACGGACTGGACGGCGGCGGTGAGGCGTTCCTGGGTGAGGCCGGTCGGGGCGATCAGCAGGCGGGCCTGGGAGACGCGGTTGACCGGGCCACCCCGGCCAACCAGGTCGCGCATGATCGGGGTGAGCGGCAGGGCGCCGGAGCCGGTGGAGGTCGGCACGGGAACGGGTTCGGTGGCGATCTCGGCGATGCGGGCGACCGTGCGGCGCTCGAAGACATCACGCGGGGAGAACTTGAGGTCCTCGGCGCGGGCGCGGCTGACGAGCTGGATCGACACGATGCTGTCGCCGCCGAGGGCGAAGAAGTCGTCGTCCAACCCGACCGACGGCACACCCAGGACCTCGGCGAACACAGCGGCCAGCGCGCGCTCGGCGTCGGTCTCGGGCTGGCGGGTGGTGGTCAGACCGGCGAAATCGGGTGCGGGCAGGGCCTTGCGGTCGACCTTCCCGTTGACCGTCAGGGGAATGCGGTCGAGGACGACGATGGCGGCCGGGACCATGTGCTCGGGCAGGTCCCGCGCGGCCCAGTCCCGCAGCTCCGCACTGTCCACTGTGCCCGTGACGTAGCCGACGAGCCGGGTGGTCTTGTCCTCGCGGACAACCGCGACGGCCTCGGAGACCGCCGGGTGCGCGGCGAGGACCGCCTCGACCTCGCCGAGTTCGATGCGGAAGCCGCGCAGCTTGACCTGGCCGTCGGCGCGACCGAAGTACTCCAGTCCGCCGTTGCTCCAGCGCGCGAGGTCGCCGGAGCGGTAGAGGCGGCCGGAGCCGAAGGGGTTCGCGACGAAGCGGGTCGAGGTGAGGCCGGGGCGGTTGAGGTAGCCGTCGGCGAGACCGGCGCCCGCGACGTACAGCTCGCCGACGACACCAGGGGCGCAGAGGCCGAGGCCGGAGTCGAGGACGTAGGCGCGCAGGTCGGGGATGGGAACGCCGATGCCGGGGTTGGCGTCGGCGGCCGTGAGCGGCAGGTAGGTCACGTGGACGGTGGTCTCGGTGATCCCGTACATGTTGACCAGCCGGGGCGCGTCCTCGGCGTGCCGGGTGTACCAGCCCGCGAGCCTGCGCGGGTCCAGCGCCTCGCCGCCGAAGATCACGTACCGCAGGGCTAGGTCCGCGCCGCTGTCGACCGCGTCGAGCTGGTAGAACGCGGACGGGGTCTGGTTGAGGACGGTGACGCGTTCGTTCGCCAGCAGGTCGAGGAACGCCTCCGGGGAGCGGCTGGTGGCGTGGTCGACGACGACCAGCGTGCCGCCGCGCAGCAGGGCGCCCCACAGCTCCCAGACGGAGAAGTCGAAGGCGTAGGAGTGGAACAGCGTCCACACGTCGTCGGGGCCGAAGCCGAACCAGTGGTCGGTGGCGGTGAGCAGCCGGTCCACGGCCCGGTGTGGGACGACGACGCCCTTGGGGGTTCCGGTGGAGCCCGAGGTGTAGATGACGTAGGCCGGGTGGTCCGGGGTGAGGGCGGTGCTTACCGGTCCGTCGGCGGTGTCGTGCGGGTTGACCGTGGCGATGTCGCCGAAGCGGTCGTGCAGGTCCGGGGTCGTGATCAGCAGGGTGGGCGCGGCGTCGGTGAGCATCAGCTCCAGGCGCGCGGCCGGGTAGTCCGGGTCGAGCGGCAGGTACGCGGCCCCGGCCTTGAGCACGGCCAGCACCGCGACGACCAGTTCGGCCGACCGGGGCAGGGCGATCGCGACAAAGCCTTGGGCGCCCTGGTTTCGCAGGACCCTGGCGAGGCCCGTCGAGCGGGCGTCGAGTTCGGCGTAGGTGAGCCGGGTGTCGCCTGAGACCAGCGCGATGCCGTCCGGGTTGGCGGCGACCTGTTCGGCGAAACGGGCCGGGATGGTGGCCTGCTCCCCAGCTTCGCCGGTCGGGTTCCACGTGCGCAACAGGTTCTCGCGCTCATCCGCCGCCAGACCATCCACACGCGACACCGGAACGCTCGGATCCGCCGCCAAGGCGGTGAGGACGCGGACCAGGCGCTCGGACAGCTCGACCGGGTCCACCAGCCCGGGACGGTACTTGAGCAGCAGGTCGGGGCCGGTGGCGACGAGGGTGGCCGGGTAGTGGGTGGCGTCGCGGGTCTCCCCCGCGCGCACGCGCAGCCCGGTGGCGGCTTCGGCGCTCTCCAGGGCGGCGGTGTCCACGAAGTAGCTCTCGAACACTGTCAGTGTGTCGAACAGCTCCCCCACGCCTGCCGCGCGCTGGATGTCCGCCAGGCCGACGTGCTGGTGGTCCATCACCCGCGCCTGCTCTGCCTGCACCCGGGTGAGCAGCGCGGCCACGGTCTCGGCCGGGTCGAGTCGCACCCGCACGGGCACGGTGTTGATGAACAGCCCGATCATGCTGTCGACGCCCGGCAGCTCCGGTGGCCTACCGGATACGGTGGCGCCGAAGACGACGTCGTCGCGGCCGAGGGTGCGGGCGAGCAGCAGCGCCCATGCGGTCTGTACGACGGTGTTGAGCGTGACGCCGTGTGCGCGGGCGAGCGCGGCGAGGGTGTCGGTGAGGCCGTCGGGGAGCGGGATCGGTTGCTGTTCGGCGGATCCGGACGGGTCGGCGCCGGCGGCGAGCAGGGTGGGTTCCTCGAAGCCGGCGAGGGCTTCGGCCCAGGCGGCGCGGGAGGCGTCGGCGTCCTTGGCGCGGAGCCAGGACAGGTAGTCCTTGTAGGGCCGGACGGTCGGCAGCGCGGACGCGTCGCCCTTGGCGGTGTAGAGCTGGAACAGCTCGCGGGCCAGCAGTGGCGTGGACCAGCCGTCGAGGAGGATGTGGTGGTACGTGATCAGCAGGCGGTGCCGCTCGGGGCCGAGCCTGCCGAGGAGCACGCGCAGCAGCGGCGGCTGGGTGAGGTCGAACCGTTCGGCGCGGTCCTCGGCGAGCAGCACGTCCCAGTTGTCGACATCGACCTCGCGCCAGGGGAGTTCGACGTCGCGCGGCACGGGCGCGACGACCTCCCCGGTCTTGCGGCGGCGGAAGCAGGCGCGCAGGTTGGCGTGCCGGTCGATCAGCGCCTGCGCGGCCGTCCGCAGCACGGCGGCATCCAGCGGGCCGTCGAGGTCGAGGGCGAACTGGACCACGTACGGGTCCTCCGGCTCGGTGCCGCCGGAGTACTCGCTGTGGAAGAGGAGGCCCTGCTGTAGCGGGGCGAGGGGCAGGACGTCTTCCAGCCCGGACTTGCGCGCGTTCACCTAACTCCACTCCGACTCGAACTCGTCCAGCTCGTCCTGCGACAGGTCGCTGAGGGTCAGATCCGACGGCGTGTGGCCGCCGCCTCCACCGTCCGCGTGCGCGACGAGCGCCCGCAGCGCGGCGAACCACTTCTCGGCCAGGTCCCGCACCGCCGACTCGGCGACCACCTCGCCGCCCCACGCCCAGTTCGCGGTCAGGCGCGGGCCGCCGGGCCCGTCCTGGGTGAGGGCGTTGACCTGGATGGCATGGGAGATGGGCATTCCCGGGTCGACGCCGCCGTCGAGCGCGGCGGCCTCGGGGGCGCCTTGCCAAGCCCCGGTGGCCGCGTCGGTGCCGAAGCGGCCGAGGTAGTTGAACAGGATTTCCCGCGCGGGCACGGGGGGAGCCAGGAGACCGAAGCCGATGCCGTTGTCGGGGATGGCCCGCAGGTGTTCCTTGACCCGTTTGACAGCCCGCCCGGCCGCATCGCCGCCCGCCAGCGCCTCGGCGGCGTCGATGCCGGTGAGGTCGAGGCGGACAGGGTAGGCGGTGGTGAACCAGCCGACCGTGCGGGACAGGTCCGCGCCGGGGATGACCTGCTCTTCGCGGCCGTGGCCCTCCACGTCGACCAGGCGCGCGGTGTTGCCGCCGGTGGCCGCGGCGGCGATGGCGAGGGCGGTGAGGAGGACGTCGTTGACGGTGCCGTGGAACAGGTCGGGCACGGTGGTGAGCAGCGGCCCGGTTTCCTCGGGGGTGAGGGTCAGGCGCAGCTCTCGTCCGGTGTGGATGGTGTCGGTCGAGCGCAGGGGGCGGGTGGTGAGCAGGTCGCCCCGGGAGTCGGCGAGGCCGGTCCAGTGCGCGGTCTCGGCGCCGCGGTCGAGTTCGGTCAGGCTCTTGGCCCAGCGGCGGAAGGACGTGCCGACGGGGTCGATGTCGGCGCCTTCGTAGGCGGCGCGCAGGTCGGGTTCGATGACGCGCCACGAGACGCCGTCGACCACGAGGTGGTGGGCGACGAGCAGCAGCCTGCCTTCGTCCGCGCCCCGGTCGAACCAGACGACGCGGAACATCTCGCCCGCTCGGGGATCGAGTTCGTCCGCGACCGCTTGTGCCGCTGGCGCGAGGTCGTTGATCCCGGTGGCGTCGACGCGCCGGACGCTCGCCTGCGCGGTCTCCGGGATGTGGAGGCCGTCGTCGGTGAGGCGGGCGCGGAGGACGTGGTGGCGGGCGATGAGCGCTTCGACGGCCTTGGTGAGCCGGTCGAGGTCGAGGTCGGCGGGGGCGCGGAGCAGGCGGGACTGGGAGAAGCGGTCGATCGGACCGCCCCGGGCCAGCGCGTCGCGCATGATCGGGGTGAACGGGACCTCGCCGATGCCTTCGCCTTCGGCTTCGGCGGCCCGGGTGTCGGTGTCGGCGACCATGGCCAGTCCGGCGACCGTGCGGCGTTCGAAGACGTCTCGCGGGGAGAAGCGGATGCCCGCCGCTCGCGCCCGGCCGACGAGCTGGATGGAGACGATGCTGTCGCCGCCGAGGGTGAAGAAGTCGTCGTCCACGCCGACGGTCGGCAGGCCGAGGACGGCGGCGGTCAGGTCGACGAGGACGCGTTCCAGGTCGTTCCCGGCTTCGCGGTCGGTGACCAGCGCGGCGAAGTCGGGGTCGGGCAGGGCCTTGCGGTCGGTCTTGCCGCTGGGGGTGAGCGGGATGGCGTCCAGCGTCACGAAAGCGGACGGGACCATGTGGTCGGGGAGGGTGCGGGCGAGTTCGGCGCGGAGATCGTCGTGGGGGGTTTCGCCGACGAGGTAGCCGATGAGGCGGTCGTCGCGGACGAGGGTCACGGCGTGCTCGACGCCGGGGAGCGCGGCCATGGCGGCCTCGATCTCGCCGAGCTCGACGCGCTGGCCGCGGAGTTTGACCTGGTCGTCGGCGCGGCCCAGGTACTCCAGCGCGCCTTCGGGGTTCCACGCGGCGATGTCGCCGGTGCGGTAGAGGCGGCCGTCGCCGAACGGGTTGGCCACGAACCGGGTCGCGGTCAGGCCCGGGCGGTTGAGGTAGCCCTGGGCGAGTTGGGCGCCCGCGAGGTACAGCTCTCCGGGGACGCCTGCGGAGACGGGGTTGAGGAACGGGTCCAGCACGTAGGTCTGGGTGTTCCATACCGGGTGTCCGATAGGGACGGTCAGGTCTTCGCGGTGGAGCTGGATGGCGGTGACGTCAACGGAGGCTTCGGTGGGGCCGTAGAGGTTGTGCAGTTGCGCGTCGGAGACGTTCAGGAACTCGTCGCGCAGGTCGACGGGGAGGGCTTCGCCGGAGCAGAGGACTCGGCGGAGGGTAGTGATGGTCCGCGCTTCGGGCTCGGCGACGAACGCGCGGAGCATGGATGGGACGAAGTGGACAGTGGTGATGTTGTTGCGTTCGATGGCGTCCGCGAGGTAAGCGGGGTCGCGGTGGCCGCCGGGCTTGGCGAACACCAGGGTGGCGCCGGTGATGAGCGGCCAGAAGAACTCCCACACCGACACGTCGAACCCGGCCGGGGTCTTCTGCAGGACCCGCTCGCCCGGCTGGAGGCCGTATTCGGACTGCATCCACAGCAGGCGGTTGACGATGCCCTCGTGCGGTACCCGCACGCCCTTGGGCCTGCCGGTCGAGCCCGAGGTGAAGATGACGTACGCGGGCGCGTTGGGGTCGCTGTTGTCGTCGGCTTCCGGACCGGTGGCTTGCGGCGGGAGCACGGTGACACCGGGGAGAGTGGCGTTTTCCGGTGCGATGACGACGACCGGGGCCGCGTCCTCGACCATCATGCGAAGGCGGTCGGCGGGATAGTCGGGGTCGAGCGGAAGGTAGGCGGCGCCTGCTCGCTGGACCGCGAGGAGCGCGACGATGAGGTCCGCCGAGCGTTCCAGCATCACGCCGACGATGTCACCGACGCCCGCGCCCCGGCTCCGGAGTTCGCCTGCGAGGACCTTGGTCGCGTGGTCGAGTTGCTTGTAGGTCAGGGTTTCGCCGCCGTCGACGACCACAGCCGTCGCGTCGGGGGTTTGTGCGACCTGGCGGGCGAACAAGGCTGGGATGGTCGTCCGCTCGACGGGAATCGCCTGACCCTGCCAAGTCTTCAGGACGCTCTTTGCGTCCACTTCAGACAGCAGGGTGACGTTGCCGACGGGCTTGTGCGGCGTGTCGGCCACCGCGGTGAGGGCTTTGACGACGCGAGCGAGGAGGGTGTGGGCCTCGGGCTCGTCGATGACGTCCGGGCGGTATCGCAGGGTCAGGGTCGTGGTCGCGCCGGGCAGGACCAGCAGGGTCAGCGGGTAGTGGGTGGCGTCGCGGCCGACGGCCTCGGTGACGCGCAGCCCGGCGGCGGTCTCGGCGCGTTCGAGGGCGTCGGTGTCGACCGGGTAGCTCTCGAAGACGGTGAGGGTGTCGAACAGGTCGCCGATGCCCGCCGCGCGCTGGATGTCGGCGAGGCCGAGGTGCTGGTGGTCAAGCAGGGCGGCCTGTTCGCCGTGCAGCTTGGTCAGCAGCTCGGCCAAGGACTCGGCCGGGTCGAGGCGGACGCGGACGGGAACGGTGTTGATGAACAGGCCGATCATGCCCGTGATGCCGTCGAGGTCGCCGTCGCGGCCGGAGACCGTGGCGCCGAACACGACGTCGGTGCGGCCGGTCCGTTGCGCCAGAACGAGTCCCCACGCGGCTTGCACGGCGGCGTTGAGTGTCACGCCGACCGCGCGGACGGCGGCGGTGAGCCTGGTGACGACCGGTTCCGGGAGGTGGACGTCGAGTTGGCCGGGGAGGACGCCGCCGTGGGGGGCTCCGGGGGCGACCAGGGTCGGCTCGTCGAGGCCGGTGAGCGCGGTGCGCCAAGCGTCGCGGGCCGCGTCGGTGTCGCGGTCGGCCAAGTCGGCTAGGTGGTCGCGGTAGGAGCGGACCGGGGGCAGGGTTTCGCCCGCGTAGCGCGCGAACAGCTCCCGGGCGAGGAGCGGGGTCGACCAGCCGTCGAGGATCGCGTGGTGGTTGGTCAGGACGAGCGTCGCGTCGGTTTCCGCGCGTACCAGGAGGAAGCGGACCAGCGGGGGTCGGGCGAGGTCGAAGCGGGTGGCGCGTTCGGCGTCGATGATCCGGGCGGTCTCGGCTTCGGAGGCGCTGGTCACCTCGCGCCAGGGGACCTCGACTCGGCGGGTGATGACCTGGGCCAGTCGGCCTGTCGCGAGGGTGGGGAATCCTGCTCGCAGGATCTCGTGGCGGTCGACCAAGGCTTGCGCGGCGGCGCGGAGGCGAGTGCTGTCGACGTCGCCTTGCAGGGAAAGGACCTGCTGGGTGGTGTAGACGTCTACACCGGACTCGTCGAAGCGGGAGAGGAACAGCAGGCCTTCTTGCAGCGGGGAGGTCGGCCAGACGTCCGCGACATCCGGGTAAGCGGTGTCGATCTCATCCACTTCGGACTGGGTCAGGTTCGCGATGGGCCAGTCCGCTGGGGAGTGGCCGCCGGTTTCCAGTGCCGCGATAGCGTTCAGAGCGGCGACCCAGCGGTCCTTGACGGCGTGGACCACGGCGTCGGGGACGGCGGCGACCCAGGCGAAGTGGGCGGTGAGGGTGGCGCCTTCGGCGATGATGTTGAGCGCGATGGGGTGGCCGACGGGGAGTTCCGCGTCGGCACCGCCTGCCAGGGTGGCCGCTTCGGGGGCGGTCGACCAGGTCTGCGCGGTCTCGGATCCCATGCGTCCCAGGTAGTTGACCAGGATGTCGCGTCGGGGGGCGTCGGCGAGCTGGTCGCGGAGGAGGCCGTAGCCGAGGCCGTCGCCTGGGGTGTTCTTGACGCTGCCCTTGACGAGCTTGAGGGTCGCGGCGGCGTCGGGTCCGGGGGTGAGGCGGACGGGGTGGATGTCGGTGAACCAGCCGACGGTGTCGGTGACGTCGTCGGAGCGGCCGTGGCCTTCGACGTCGACGACGATCGGTTCGCCGACGGCTTGGGCGAGGGCGGCGAGGAGGACTTCGGTCGGGCCGGTGTGGAAGAGCGCGGGGACCGGGCCGAGCAGGCGGTCGGCGTTGGGGACGCTGACCGTCAGTTCGCGTGCTGTCGCGACGGTGTCGTCCGCGTTCAGCGGGCGGGTGACCAGGGTGTGCGCGGGGGCGAGGATTTCTTGCCACAGCGGGAGTTCCGGCGTTCGGTCCTGGTTCGTCGTGGCGATTGCCCAGGTCCGGAAGCTCGTGTCCGGCGGTTGCGGGGTTTCGCCCCCGATCGCGGCGGCCAGCGCGGGGACCAGGACTCGCCAGGAGACGCCGTCGACCACGAAGTGGTGGGCGACGATCAGGAGCCTGCCTTCTTCGGAACCCCGGTCGAACCAGACGACACGGAGCACGCGGCCCCGCGCGGGGTCTAGGTCCGCGATGGCCTGTTCGGTGTGGTAGTCGAGTTCGCTGGTCCATTGTGGATTTTTTGCGTCGACGCGGGATACCGACGGTTCCGTTGCCTCGTCGGGGATGACGAGCGCGTTGTCGGTGAGGCGGGCGCGAAGGATCACATGAGCGTCGGCGAGTGCGGCAACGGCCCGGGTGATCTGGTCGAGGGTCAGGTTCGCCGGGGTGGTGAGCAGGCGCGACTGGTGGAAGCGGTTGAGGGGGCCGCCGCGGTCGAGGTGCTCGCGCATGACCGGTGTCAGCGGGATCTCACCGGTGGCGATGTCCTTGGGGCGCGCGGCCACGGCCTCGACGATCTCCGCGACAGCGGCCAGCGTGGCGATCGTGCGGGTCTCGAACACCTGCCGGGTGGAGAAGCGGATGCCCGCGGCCTTCGCCCGGGCGACGAGCTGCATCGAGATGATGCTGTCACCGCCGAGGGCGAAGAAGTCGTCTTCGACCGTCACGGTCATGCCGAGGATGTCACCGACGAGGCTGACGAGCGCCGCCTCCGCCGGGGTCTCGGGCCCGCGACCGCCGCCGCTGGCGCGTTCGGGCTCGGGCAGCGCGGCGCGGTCGACCTTGCCGTTGACGGTGGTCGGCAGGGCGTCCATCAGCACGAACGCCGAGGGGACCATGTAGTCGGGGAGGACGGACCGCGCCCAGTCGGTGATTTCCGTCGCGGTGACGGGGTTCTCGGGGACGATGTAGCCCGCCAGGTACGGCGACGGGTTCTTGCGGACGGTGACGACCGCGCGGCGGACGGCCGGGTGCGCGGAAAGCGCGGCCTCGACCTCCTCCAGCTCAAGGCGCATGCCGCGGATCTTGACCTGGTTGTCGGCCCGGCCGACGAAGTCCAGTGTGCCATCGCCGTTCCAGCGCGCGAGATCGCCGGTGCGGTAGAGCCTGCCGTCGCCGAAGGGGTTGGCGATGAAGCGGGACGCGGTCAGGCTGGGCGCGTTGACGTAGCCGCGGCCGAGGAGGTAGCCGCCCGCGTACAGCTCGCCGGTGCGGTCGACGGGGACCGGGCGCAGGTGCGGGTCGAGCACGTACAGCTGGGTGTTGGGATTGGGCTTGCCGATCGAGGTCGCGGGCCGCTCGGCCGCGTCGCGGTAGACGACGTGCGAGACGCCGATCGTGGCCTCGGCGGGGCCGTAGCCGTGGTACATCGTCGTGGTCAACCTGCGGCGGAAGCGGTCGAAGAGATCGGGGGTGAGGACTTCACCGCCGCACCAGACGTGCTTGAGGTCGCGCAGCGTCCCGGGTTCGGTCGCGACGGTGAGCAGCGCGTCGAGCATCGAGGACGGCAGGTAGACGAACGTGATGCGGTGGGTGTCGATCGTGTCGAGGAGGTAGTTGGGGTCTCGTTCGCCGTCCTGCTCGGCGATGACGACCCGGCCGCCCGCGACCAGCGGCAGGAAGATCTCGTTGATGGAGATGTCGAAGGCGAGGGGTGCTTTGAAGAGGGTGGCGTCGTCCGGGCCGAAGCCGAGGAGTCCGAGCTGCCAGTGCAGGCGGGCGCAGATGGCTTCGTGGCGGATCATGGCGCCCTTGGGCGTGCCGGTGGAGCCGGAGGTGAAGATGACGTACGCGAGGTTGGTGCCGTCGACCGCGACCGGCGTCGGTTCGGCTCGGGTCCAGTTGTCGAGGTCGACGTCTTCGGGGCCGAGCAGGAGGAGTGCGCGGGAGTCGGCCACGACCCGGTCCCGCCGGTCCTGCGGCCAGGCCGGGTCGACGGGGACGAACGCGGCCCCGGCCCGCAGCGTCGCGACGAGGGCGACGACCATCTCGGCGGAGCGCGGGAGGGCGATGCCGATGGTGGTCTCCGGCTTCGCACCGTTGCTCTGGAGCACGGCCGCGAGCGCAGCGGTGCGCTGGTCCAGCTCGCGGTAGGTGAGGGTGCGCTCGCCGTCCACGATTGCGATGGCGTCGGGGGTTTGCGCCATGCGTGCGACGAGCATGTCGGTCAGGGTGCGGGTGACCTCGGGCTCGGCGGTGTTGTTGAAGGTACGCAGGATGGTGCGCCGCTCGGCGTCGGTAAGGACATCGATGCTGCCGACCGTGCTGTCGTTGCCCAGCTCGACGAGCGCCGTCGCAAGCCTCGTCGCCAGGTCCCGGGCCGTTGCGCGGTGCTCGACCTGGTAGCGGAGGCGGATGTCGCCGCTGTCGTGCGCCACGAGCGCGAACGGGTAGTGGGTGGCGTCCCGACCCTCGACGCCGACGACCCTGATCTCCTGGTCTTCCCGCTGCTCGGGGATGGGGTAGCTCTCAAAGACCACGAGCGTGTCGAACAGCTCGCCGATGCCCGCCGCCCGCTGGATGTCGACCAGCCCGACGTCTTGGTGATCGATCAGCTCCGCCTGCTCGGCCTGGAGCCGCCGCAGCAGGTCACCCGGCCGCTCGTGCGGCCGCAACCGGACGCGGACGGGGACGGTGTTGATGAACAGCCCGATCATCCCGGCGATCCCCGCCACCTTCGGCGAGCGCCCGGAAACCGTCGCGCCGAAGACGACGTCGTCCCGCCCGAGCACCCGCCCGAGCACCAACCCCCACGCCGCCTGGACCACGGTGTTGACCGTGACCCTGTAGCGCTTGGCCAGCTCCTCGAGGTTGGTGGTTACCGGGACCTCAACCTCATCCGGCAACCCACCCTTCACCCCGGGAGCCAACAGCGTCGGTTCCCCGAACCCCTCGAGGGCCCGCGCCCACGGTTCGGGATTCGCGTTTTCGAGCGAGGCGAGGTAGTTCCGGTAATCACCCGTCCGAGTGGCCTCCCCGTTCGCGTAAAGCGAAAGCAGCTCCCGAACAAGCAATGGACCAGACCACCCATCAAGCACAAGATGATGATTGGTCACCACCAGCCGATGCCGCTCGCTCCCCACCTTGACCAGGCCGAATCGAACCAACGGCCCCCGCTCAAGATCAAATTTAACCCCCCGGTCCGTCCCCAAAAACGCGTCCCACTCACCTTGTCCCCATGCCGGGAATCCATCCACAGCATCCGCACCGCCCCCCAATTCCCCCTCCCCCGCCGATAAAATGGGCAGGGGACGCCCCCCAGAGGAGGGCGGGGGTGTGTGTTGGGGTCCGGTGGGGTGATCTTCAAAACCGGGGTGGGTTTGGGCGTTGCCGAGATTCGGGTCGAGGGGGTCTCGGGTGCCGGGGTCCAGCGGGGTCGAGTTGCCGGTGCCGTGAGTTGTCGAGTCCGGCGCGGTGGGGCGCGGGGCGGCAGTGCCGTGCGTGGCCGAGTCCGACGCCGTGGGGTGCGGGTCGAGGGTGGCCGGAGAGGTGGCTCTCGGCTTCATGAAGTTGTGGGCAGCCGCGTTCGATGAGTTGCGCGGCGGGTGGGTGGGGTGCCTGTCCGACGATTCCTGGGTAGCGGTGTCCGGCGAGTTGAGATGCGGACGGGTGGGATGACCGTCCGGCGATCCCTGGGCGGTCGGGCCCAGCGGGGCGAGACGTGAGCCGGGCGAACCCTGGGCAGTCGGGCCCGCCGGGTTGAGGCGCGCACTGACGGGGTCCGGCGCGGCGGAAAGCGGGACGGCCGACCGCCGGTCGGTGGATTCCGGCGCGTGGGCGGGCGGTGCGGTCGTGGGCCGCGCGGCCTCAGTCGGCGAGGCCGGACGCGCGCCCGGGTTGGGGGCGCCCGGAGCGGGGTGAGCCGGGCCGGTGGGAGCGCCGGAGGTGGAGTGTGGTGCGTGGAGGGTGGGGTGGTAGGTGAAGGGGGTGGTGGTGGCGGGGGTGATCAGTTGGACCGGAGTGCCGCTCGGGGTCAGGTGGAAGGTGGCGCGGAGGTTGGGGTGGTTGTCGAGGAGGGCGGCGACCGCCGTCTCCAGGCGGGTGGGGTCGAGGGGGCCCTCCAGGTCCAGGACCAGTTGGACCGTGTAGGCGTTGTCTTCGTCCTCTGTGGACAGGTAGAGGAGTCCGGCTTGCAGGGGTGAGACCGGCCAGATGTCGGTGAGGTCTGGGTGGGACTGGGCGAGGGCGTCGATGTCGCTCTGCGGCAGGGTGACCAAGGGGAAGTCGGACGGGGTGTGCTCGGTCGCGGTGGCCGACGCGGCTTCGGCGGTCAGGTTCCGCAGGGCTGCGGCCCAGCGCGCGGCGAGGGTGGGGGTGGTGGTGCCCGCGGCGGGTGTGTAGGTCCATTCGGCGACCAGGGTGGGGCCGGTGGGGCGGTCTTCGAGGGCCGCGTTGATGGTGATGGGGTGGGTGACCGGGAGTTCCGGGTCGACGCCGGCGCCCAGGGCGTTGCCTTCGACGGCCGGGGACCAGGGGGAACCGTCGGTGGTGAATCGGCCCAGGTAGTTGACCAGGACCTCGGCGGTGGGGGTGGCGACGAGGCCGTAGCCGATGCCGTTGTCGGGGGTCTGGTGCGCCTGTTCCTTGACGAGTTTGAGCGCGGCGGTTCCCTCGCGGCCTTGGGCGTCGAGGTACATCGGGTAGACGTTGGTGAACCAGCCGATGGTGCGGGTCAGGTCGGCGCCGGGGACGGCGTGTTCGGCGCGGCCGTGGCCCTCGACGTCGACCCGGGTGGGGCCGTCGGCGGTGATGGCCAGGGCGGTGAGGACGGCCTCCCGGACACCCGCGCGGAAGCGGCGCGGGAGGACGGTGAGCAGGTCGGCGGCGTCGATCTCGACGCGTTCGGTGCGGGTGTTGCCCGCGGTGTCCCGGGTCGGGTCGAGCGGGGCGGTCCCCCAGGGGCGGACGGGCTTGGCGAGCAGGGCGCGCCAGTGGTCGCCGTCGGTGCGGGGGCGGGTCATGAGCTCACGCGCCCACAACCGGAACGGCGTCGACTCGGGGGCGAGGTCACCGGCGCACGCGGCGGCCAGGTCGGCGGCCAGCACCCGCCAGGAGACGCCGTCGATGACGAGGTGGTGGGCGGCGATGAGGAGGCGGTCGCCGTGCCAGCGGAAGGCGATCATCGAACCCCGCCACGGATCCAACGAGTCCAGGGCCTCGTCGACGGTGAATTCGCCGACCTTGAGCACATCGGCAGCGGACCTGGACGGCTCTACGACCAAGCGGCGGGCGTAGGTCTCCGCGGGGTCGACGACCAACCCGCCATCAGCCAGGTGGCGGCGGGACGCGTCGGCGACACCCGAGGCTGGCTCGCCGGGCTCCGAGGAACGGGCAACCGGTGTGTCCACGACATCCGGGATGGACTGGCCGGACGCAGAAGGTTCTGCCGCGATCCTGCCACCGACCGGCGAAGAACTCGATGCGCCGATGACGCCCGGGGCAGGCTCGTCGGACTCCGGAGACGCAGCGACGATCCTGCCATCGACCTGGTGAGCACCGTATGCGTTGACGGCGCTCGGGGCGGGCTGGGTGGAGTTCGAGGGGTTGGTGGCCGGGGTGCCGCCGATCAGGCGGGAGCGCAGCATGCCGTGGGTGTCGAGGACCCGTTGGATGGCGGTGGTGAGGGTTCCGGTGGTGAGGTCTTGGGGGGTGGTGAGGATTGTGGTTTGCGCGAATCGGCGGATGGGGCCGCCGAGGGCGAAAAGGTTGCGGATGACGGGGGTGGGGGTCACCTCCCCGTTGGGTGAACCGGTCAAGCCCGTCACGGTGGCGGGGGCGTGGGCGGCCAGCGCGGCTACGGTGCGGAGTTCGAAGACGTCGCGGGGGGTTAGGGCGAAGCCTGCGGTTCGGGCGGCGGTGACCAGTTGGATGGAGACGATGCTGTCGCCGCCGATGGCGAAGAAGTCGTCGTCTGGTCCTACGGTGGGGAGGTTGAGGACCGCGGCGAAGATCTTGGCCAGTGCGAGTTCGGCTGGGGTGTTGGGGTCGCGGGTGGTGGTCAGTGCACTGAAGTCGGGGGACGGGAGGTTGTTGCGATCGATTTTGCCGTTGGGGGTGAGTGGGAAGGTGGCTAGGGGAACGATTGCGGCTGGGACAGCCTGCTCTGGCAACGTTGCGATCAGGGTGGTGCGGATGGCTTCCGTGGAGAGGTCGGCGGGGGTGACGTAGGCGATCAGGCGTTGGTCGCGGAGGATTGCGGCGGCAGAGCGGACACCGTCTACCGCGGATAGCGCGGACTCGACTTCGCCTAGTTCTACGCGGAAGCCGCGGATCTTGACCTGGTGGTCGTCGCGGCCGCCGAACTGGAGGGAGCCGTCGCGGGAGCGGCGTACGAGGTCGCCGGTGCGGTAGAGGCGGCCGGGGCCGAAGGGGTTGGCCACGAAGCGGGACGCGGTGAGGGCGGGTTGGCCTAGGTAGCCGCGAGCGACTTGTGCGCCACCGATGTAGAGCTCGCCTACTACGCCGGTGGGGACGGGGCGGAGCAGCGGGTCCAGTACGTGGGCGGAGGTCCCGGCGACGGGAGCGCCGATGGTGACGGAGTCACCGGAGATTCGGGCCATGGTGACCATGACGGTGGTCTCCGTTGGGCCGTACACGTCGAAGGCGACCACGTTCGACGACGCCAGGCGCTCCCACAACGCGGCGGGTACGGATTCGCCGCCCATTGCGAGGCCGGAGACGGACGTGTCGAGGAGGCCGTGGTCCACCAGCATCGAGACCGTGCCGGGAGTCGCCTCGACGAAGTCGATCCCCTGGGCGGTGATGGCAGCGACGTAGGCGGCCGGGTCGGCGTACTGGTCGCGGTCGAGCAGGTGCAGTTCGTGGCCGTCGAGCAGCCACAGGACCTGCTGCCACGACGCGTCGAAGGCGAAGGAGAAGCCGTGGGACACGCGTAGGCGGCGGCCGCGCGAGACCGGCTCGAAGACGGCGGAGTGGTTGGTGTGGAAGAGAGTCGTGATCTGCCGGTGTGCCACCGCGACGCCCTTGGGCAGGCCGGTGGAGCCCGAGGTGTAGATGACGTACGCGGTCGAGTCCGGGTGCGGCAGGCGGCCGAGAGGGGCGTCCGAGTCGCCCGCGTCGGGTCGGACGGTTCGCAGTGAGGTCTCCAGGCGGTCGGTGATGACGAGCACCGGTCGCGCGTCGGAGAGGATGTGGTCGAGGCGTGTCCGCGGGTAGTCGGGGTCGAGGGGCAGGTAGACCGCACCCGCCTCGACGACCGCGAGCAGGGCGACGATGAGGTCGGCGGACCGTGGCAGCGCGACGGCAACGACGTCCTCCGTGGCGACCCCGAGGTCGACGATGTGGCGCGCCAGGCGGCGAACGCGGCTGCCCAGTTCGGCGAACGTCAGGGATTCGCCGCCCGCGACCAGGGCGGTGTCGTTGGGCCGGGAGGAAACCTGTACCGCGAACAACTCCGGCAGCGTTTGCGGACCCGAGGGCGCTGGGACCGGCGTGGCGGGCCAGGCGCGTTCCCGAGGAGTTCGTAGGTCTACCGAGGACAGCGGTGCGGACGGAGCGGCGGCGACGGCGTCCAGGAGGGTGGCGAGGCGCCAGGCGAGGTCGACGGCTGTCTCGTGGTCGAACAACGCCGTCGCGTAGTCGACCGAGAGGTCGATGCCGCCCTCGGCGCGTTCGGCCAGGGTGATGGTGAGGTCGAACTTCGCGGTGGTCAGCTCGACCGGTTCGAACACGCCGTCGTGGCCGGGCAGGCCGGGCTTCGCGGTGGGCGCGGTCCGGTGCACCACCATGGTCTGGAACAACGGGTTGCGGCCGAGGCGCCTGCTCGGCGCGAGATCCTCGACCACCCGGTCGAACGGCACGTCCTGGTTCGCGTACGCGGCCAGGTCCGAGACCCGGACCCGGTCCAGCAGCTCGGCGAACGTCGGGTCACCCGCGGTGTTCGCGCGCAGCACGACGGTGTTGACCAGGAACCCGATCAGCCCGTCGAGCCGGTCGTCGACGCGGCCCGCGACGGGCGCGCCGAGCGGGATGTCCGTGCCCGCGCCCAAAGCGGTCAGCAGGGCGGAGACGGCTGCGTGGCCGACCATGAACAGCGAAGCCCCGTGCCTGCCCGCCAACTCGGCGAGCGCGCGGTGCGTGTCCGCGCCGACCGACGCCCGCACGCGGGCGCCCCGGTGGTCGGCGGCGGCCTGCCGGGGGCGGTCGAGTGGCAGCGGGATCTCCTCCGGCAACCCGTCGAGCGCGCGGCGCCAGTGCGCGAGTTGGGTGTCGGCGACGGCGTCGAGCAGCGCGTTCTGCCAGACCGCGTAGTCGGCGTACTGCACCGGCAGCGTCGCGAACGTCGGCTCGACACCGACAAACCTCGCCCCGTAGGCGGTCCCGAGTTCGGCCCAGAGGGTCGCCTCCGACCACTCGTCAGCCGCGATGTGGTGCACGAGGACGAGCAGCACCGACGCCGACGGGCCGGTGCGCAGCAGCCAGGCGCGCACGGGGATGTCGTTGGCCAAGTCGAAGGCGTGCTCGGCCGCATCGGTGAGGCGAGCGGGGAGTTCGTCCTCGGTGAGGTCGACGACCAGCAGTTCCGGTGTGGCGTCGGTGATCTCCTGGTGGGTGTCGCGCAGGACCGTGCGCAGGCTCTCGTGGCGCACGGCGAGGTCGGCGAGCGCCGCGCGCAGGGCCGTGACGTCGACGGCGCCGGTGAGCCGGGCGGTGAACGGGATGTTGTAGGTCGGCGACGGTCCTTCGATCCGGAAGGCGAACCACAGTCGTTGCTGCGCGGCGGAAAGCGGTGGCCGCTCGGGCCGCTCCAGCTCACCCGGCACGGGTCGCACGGTCGGCGCGACCCTCACCCGTGCCGCGAGACCGGCCACTGTGGACGCTTCGAAAACGTCCCGCACCGACAGCTCCGCCCCGAGGCCGGTGCGGGCGCGGTTGACCAGGCGGGTCGCCAGCAGCGAGTGGCCGCCGAGGGCGAAGAAGTCGTCGTCGACACCGACTTCATCCAGTCCCAGCAGGTGCGCGAAGGCGGCGCACAGGAACTCTTCCGTGGAGTTGCGCGGCAGTGCGCGAGTGGCACTGACTCGCGGCTCCGGGAGCGCCTTGCGATCGGTCTTCCCGCTGGGGGACAGTGGGATTCGATCGAGCCCCACGACCACGGACGGCACCAGGTGCGCGGGCAGGGTCGCCCCCAGCGCGTCGCGGACGCCGTCAGCGGCCTCGGCGGGGACGACGTAGCCGAGAAGCCGGTCGTCGCGGACGGTCGCGACGGCGTGCGTGACGCCGGGCAAGGCGCTCATCGCGGCTTCGACTTCGCCGAGTTCGATCCGGAAGCCGCGCAGCTTCACCTGGTCGTCGACGCGGCCCAAGTATTCAAGCGCGCCGTCGGCGTTCCAGCACGCGAGGTCGCCGGTCCGGTAGAGCCGACCGCCGAACGGGCCTGCCACGAACCGGGTCGCGGTCAACCCGGGCCGGTTGAGGTACCCATGCGCGAGCTGAGCACCGGCCAGGTAAAGCTCCCCGACAACGCCGACCCCGGCGGGGTTGAGGTCGCCGTCCAGCACGTATGCCTGGGTGTTCCAGACCGGGTGTCCGATAGGGACGGTTGGCTCGTCGGCACGCACCCGAACGGCGGTGACGTCCACGGACGCCTCAGTCGGCCCGTAGAGGTTGTGCAGCTCGGCGTCCGAGACAGCGAAGAACTCGTCACGCAGGTCAACGGGCAGTGCCTCACCGGAGCACAGCACGCGCCGAAGCGACCGCACCTCCCGCGCCTTCGGCTCGGCGACGAAGGCGCGCAGCATCGATGGGACGAAGTGGACAGTCGTGACGCGTTGCCGCTCGACCACCTCGGCGAGGTAAGCCGCGTCCCGGTGGCCACCCGGGCGGGCGAAGACCACGGTGGCGCCAACCACCAGCGGCCAGAAGAACTCCCACACCGACACGTCGAACCCGGCCGGGGTCTTCTGCAGTACCCGCTCCCCCGGTTCGAGCCCGTAGGCCGATTGCATCCACAGCAGCCGGTTCACGATGCCGGACTGCGGCACCACGACGCCCTTGGGCCGCCCGGTCGAGCCGGACGTGAAGATGACGTACGCGGGTGCGCCCGGTTCGGCGGCCTCCCCCTCGAAGGCCGCCGAACCGGCTCCCCCAAGCTCATCCGGCACTAGGACGGCATCGCCGGGCAATTCGGTTCCACGTGGCGCGATAACGACCGCGGGCGCCGCGTCCTCGACCATCACGCGCAGGCGCTCTGCCGGGTACTCGGGGTCCAGCGGCAGGTACGCGCCGCCCGCGCGCTGGACAGCCAGCAGCGCCACCACCAACGCCGTCGAGCGCTCCAGCATGACCCCGACGATCGAGCCGACCCCCACACCGTGCGCGCGCAGCTCCGCCGCGAGAGCGGACACCGCGGCGTCCAGTTCCGCGTAGGTCAGCTCCTCGCCACCGTCGACCACGACCGCCGTCGAGTCCGGCGCCGCCGCGACCCGCGCAGCGAACAGCGACGGGATCGTCGCGGGCGTGACTGGCACCGACTTCCCCTGCCACGACGACAGAACTCGCTCGCGCTCGTCGTCGGTCAGCAGGTCGATCGAGCCGAGCGGCAGACCTGGTTCGGCCACAACGGCGCTCAGGAAGCGGGTGAGCCGGGCGGCGAACCGTTCGATGGTCGAGGGCTCGTACAGGTCGGTGGCGAACTCGACAAATCCGGTCAAGCCGTCACCTGTGGGCAGTTCGGCCAGGTCGACGGTGAGGTCGAACTTCGCGGTGTCGGTGTGGACGAGATCGGCGGCGCCGGTCAGGCCGGGGAAGCCGGAGACCTCCGGCAGGGCCGGGTGGTACGCGAACAGGACCTGGAACAGCGGGTGCCGGGCGGCGGAGCGGCGCGGCGCCAGGGTCTCGACCAGCCGGTCGAAGGGCGTGTTCTGGTGGTCGAACGCGGCGAGGTCGGCGGCGCGGACCCGGGAGAGCAGGTCGCGGAACGTCGGGTCACCGGAGGCGTCGGTGCGCAGGACGACCGTGTTGACGAAGAAGCCGACCAGCGGGTCGACAGCCGGGTCGACGCGGCCCGCAGTGGGAGTGCCGATGACGATGTCGTCGCCCGCGCCGTGGCGCGACAGCAGCGCGGCGATGGCGGCGTGCAGGACCATGAACGCGCTGGTGCCCGTGTTCGCGGCGAGAACGCGGATGGCGGCGTGCAGGTCCGCCGGGATGTCGAGGGGGACGCTGCCGCCACGGTGCGAGGCGCGGGTCGGGCGGGGCCGGTCGGGGCGCACCGTGACCTCGTCGGGCAAGCCACCGAGCGCGGATGCCCAGAAGTCGGCGCCGGACTCGGGCAAAGCCCGTTGCCACACGGCGAAGTCTGCGTACTGCAGGGCGAGCGGCGCGTACTCCGGGGATCGACCGGCCAGGCGCGCGGAGTAGGCGGCGGCGAGGTCGGTGACCAGCGGGCCGAGTGACCACTCGTCGCCCGCGATGTGGTGCAGGACAAGCAGAAGCACGTGCCGGTCACCGTCGCGCAGCAGCGTGACCCGCAGCGGCGAGTCGGCGCGCAGGTCGAACGCCGCCTTCGCCGCGTCCGCCACGGCGGAGTCGGAGTACCGCGCCTCGACGACCTCCGGCATGGCGGAACCGATCACCTGGTAGGCGATACCGTCCGCGTCCGTGGCGACCGTGGTGCGCAGGACCTCATGACGTGCCACAACATCCGCGACGGCCGCGCGCAGCGCACGCACGTCGAGCAGGCCGTCGAAAGTCAGGACCAACGGGATGTTGTAGGTCGGGTCCGGGCCATCCAGCTCGTGCACGAACCACAGGCGGCGCTGCGCGAACGACAGCGGCACGCGCTCCGGCCGCTCCCCCGCGCGGGGCCCGTCGATGGCGGCGGCGGCCGTGAGCCGGTCGATCAGGCCCGCGACGGTCGGCGCGTCGAAGATGGCGCGGATCGACAGCTCGACACCCAGTTCGACGCGGGCCCGCACGCTCAGCCGGGTGGCCAGCAGCGAGGTGCCGCCCAGGGTGAAGAAGTCGTCGTCGATGCCGACCGCGCGAACGCCCAGGACCTCGCCGACCAGCTCGCACAGCGCCCGTTCACGCGGGTTGCGCGGCGCGCGGCCACCCGAGGAGCCCGCGAGGTCGGGGGCGGGCAGGGCGCGGCGGTCGACCTTCCCGTTGGGGGTCAACGGGATCGCGTCGAGGCCGATGACCGCCGACGGGACCATGTAGTCGGGCAACGCGGCCCGCGCCCACTCGACCAGGTCGTCGGGGACGGCCGGGACCACGTACGCGACCAGCCGCTGCTCGGCCAGGCCCGTGCCGTGCGCGACGACCACGGCCCGCTCGACGGCGTCGTGCCTGGTCAGAACCGCTTCGATCTCACCGAGTTCGATGCGGAAGCCGCGGATCTTCACCTGGTGGTCGACCCGGCCCAGGACCTCCAGCAGGCCGTCCGCGCGGGTGCGGGCCAGGTCGCCGGTGCGGTACATGCGGGTGCCGGGGGCGCCGAAGGGGTCGGCGGTGAAGCGTTCGGCGCTCAGGGACGGGCGGTCGTGGTAGCCGCGCGCCAAGCCGTCGCCCGCGATGTACAGCTCGCCCGCGACACCGGCGGGGACCGGGCGCAGCGCGGAATCCAGCACGTACACCGTGGTGTTGGCGATCGGCAGTCCGATCGGGACGGTCAGCGCGTCGGTCAGGACGTGCGCGGTGGACCAGATCGTGGTCTCGGTGGGGCCGTAGAGGTTGGTGGCGCCACGGGTGCGGGCGAGCATGTCGGCGGCCAAGTCGGCGGGCAGGGCCTCGCCGCCGACCAGGGCGCGCAGGTCGCGCGCGGCATCGGGGCGAGCGGCCAGCAGCGCCTGCCACAGCGACGGCGTGGCCTGCATGACCGTGGCGCCGCTCGCCGTGATCGCGGACTCCAGCAGTGCCGGGTCGCGCGCCGTGTCACCGTCCACGAGGTACACGGCAGCGCCGGAGAGCAGTGGTGTGAACAGCTCCAGTCCGGAGATGTCGAAGCCGACCGTGGTCACCGCGAGGAGGGTGTCGGCGGCGGTGAGGGCGAACCGGTCGACCATGTCGAGCAGGAAGTTCACCAACGCACCGGAAGGCACGACGACACCCTTGGGGCGGCCGGTGGATCCCGAGGTGTACAGGATGTAGGCGGCTTGGTCGGCGTGTACCGGGGCCGGGTCGAGGTCGGCCGTGGGCACGTCGTCGAGGTGCAGGACGTCGAGGCCGTCGAGGGGCTTGACCATGCCGGGCGCGGTCACCAGCAGGGCGGGCGCGGCGTCGGCGAGCATGTGGTCGAGCCGGTCCGCCGGGAATCCGGGGTCCAGTGGCAGGTACGCGGCACCGGTGGCGGCGACGGCCAGCAGGGTGACGACGAGGTCGACCGTGCGGGGCAACGCCACCGCCACAACGGAATCCGGCGTGACGCCCCGCTCGCACAGCACGGCCGCGAGCCCGCCGACGCGGCCCACCAGCTCGCCGTAGGTCAGTTCCCGCACACCGTCGCGCACCGCGACCCGATCCGGTGTGTCCACCGCGCGGTCCCGCACCAGCGCGGCCAGTCCGCGTCCCGGCCGGATGCGTTCCGGTCCGATGATGCCTGCCGGTCCTTCCGACAGCCCCAGCTGCCCGGTCGGTGTCTCCGAGCCTGCCTCGACCAGCCCTCGGAGCAGCGCGGTGAACGACCGGAGATGACTCGTCAGGTCGTCCTCGGTGTACCGCACGGGATCGCCGTCCAGCTCGATCTCCAGCGGGACGCCGTTCTGGCCGCCGTAGACGGTGAACGACAGGTCCTCGGCCGGACCGGCGGCGAGGTAGCGCACCTCGGCCGACGGGCCGCCGAAGTCCAGTGGCGCGCGGTAGGGCTTGAGGTTCACCCACGGCCCGACCAGACGTCGTTGCGCGGCGAGCAGATGCGCGGCGCGCCGGACATCCTCGCCGCGGTACCGCTGGTGCGAGCCGACAGCCCGGATCTCGGCCCGGACCGCGCCGATCAACTCGCCGACGGTCATCCCCGGACGAACCGCGACCCGCAGCGGCAGCACGTTCACCGCAGTGGTCGGGATCCGCGCCGACACCGAGCCGAGCCTGCCCATCATCGGCAGTCCCAGCACAACCTCGTCCGCCCCGGTAACCCGGCGCGTGAACAACGCCACGGCAGCGGAGACCACCGCGGGCGCGGTCAACGCCGCCAACCGGAGGTCGCGCACGGTCCCGCGCACGCGGCGGAACCCCAGCGACGACTCCCCCACCGTCGACGGCGACACCACCTCGGGAAGGTCGGCGACGCGCTCGGCCCACCAGTCCTTGTCCTGGGCGAACCGCTCCGACGCGCGGTAGAGCTCCTGCTCCTCAACATAAGCGCCGACCGGCGCGAACGGGCTCGGCCCCGGCTCCCCACCGCCGACCAGGTTCCGGTAGACCTCCGCGAGTCGCGACGCGACAAGGGAGAAGCCGTATCCGTCGAGCACGATGTGGTGCGCACGCTGGTACCACAGGTGGTGGTCCACACCGACCACGAGCAACGCTTCAGCCGCCAACGGGCCCACGGTCAGCTCGACCGGTCGCGCGAGGTCGGCGTCCATCCACCGCCGCGCCGCCGCCATCGGATCGGCCGCGTCACGCAGATCCACCACCTGGACCGGGATTTCCAGCGCGCCGGGCCGCTGCCGGACGTCGTCACCGTCCACGGTGAACACCGTGCCGAGCGCGGTGGCCTCACCGACCACGACGGACAGTGCGCGCCGGAACACGTCCACTTCGAGCACACCGCGCAGCTCGACCGCCTCGGCGGTGTGGTACGCGGTCCCGGAGGCGTCGAGCCGTTGGGCGAACCACAGCGCCTGCTGGGCGGGGGTGAGCGGACTTAGCGGCTCGGACATCCTGCGCAACCTTCCACGGCCGTGGCCGCTCGCCCGTCAAACCCTGTGGGAGAAACGGGATTCTGCTGTTGACCAAGTTCACGGTCCGCGCGCCAGGTCGGGGACGGTGCCGGGCGGGGACGAGGGAGTGGGTGGTGGGAGAGAATGTCTCAGTCGTCTTCGGCGTGGCCTCTGCGCCAGTAGCCGCTGAAGTAGACGCGCTGGCGGGTCAGGTCGTGGTCGAGCACCAGGGTCGCGCGCACGGCCTGGGCCATCGCCGATTCCCCGGCGACCCAGGCGTAGGTGCGCGGGTCGACGGCGCCGACGGCGGTCACGGCGTCGTGCAGCAGCGTGGTCGTGCCGGGTTCGGCGCCGTCGCGGTGCAGCCAGGTGACGTCGAGGTCGGCGGCGGACGCCAGGGGCTGCTCGTCGGCGGCCCCGTCCACTTCCAGCAGCACCCGGGCGCGCGCCCCGACGGACAGGCTCCCGACGATGCCGCTGATCGCGGGCAGCGCGGTCTCGTCGCCGACGACCAGGTACGCCGACGTGTCGGCGGGCGGGGCGAAGCTGCTCAGGCAGCCGTAGAGGCCCACCGGGTCGCCGACCGCGGCGGCGCCCGCCCAGGCCGACGCCGGGCCGGTGTCGCCGTGCAGCACGAAGTCGATGTCCAGTTCGAGGTCCGCGGGCCGGGCCGCGCGCACGGTGTAGGTGCGCACGATCGGCCGCAGGCTCTCCGGCAGCGCGCGGACCTCGTCCCAGAACGGGACGGCGTCCGGCACCACGACCTCCGCGCCGGGCCTGGGCGGCAGCAGCACCTTGCATCGCGGCTCGGGGCCCACCTCGGTGAAGTGGGCCAGGTCCGGGCCGGTGAGGGTGATCCGCGCCAGGTGCGGGGTGACCAGCGCCTTGGCCGCGACGGTGAGCCGGTAGGGGCGCAGCGAGTCGCGGCCGGCGGGGGTCGGGCGGGGGCTCTGCGTGACGCTCACCGTCAGGCGCTCGTCCGGTCGGCGTCCATCCGCTCGGCGAGGCTGCGGGGGCGCATGTCGGTCCAGGTGTCCTCGACGTAGGCGAGGACGGCGGCGCGGCTGTCCGGTCCGAAGGCGACGGTCCACCCGGCGGGCACCTCGAGGAACGTCGGCCACAGCGAGTACTGGCCCTCGTCGTTGACCAGGGCCTGGAAGGTGCCGTTCTCGTCGTCGAAGGGGTTGGTCGACATCGCGGTGCTCCTCGGGTCCGACATTTTCGTTGGTTAGGCTAACCTAATTCGGACGACACGAGAAGGGCCAGACTCCCCGGCTGCGGGGTCCGTCACAGGTGGCCTCGGCGGGACCGCCAGGAACTCGGTGAGCAGGCCGTTCACCACCTCGGGCCGCTCCAGGTAGCCGTAGTGGCCGCCGCCGTCGACCTGGGTGAACCAGGCGTCGGGCAGCCAGTCCGCGATCTCCCGGCCCAGGTGCGGCGGGGCGACGAGGTCGTCGGTGAACGAGACCACCAGCGTCGGCGCGGTGACCCGGGCGCACAGCCCGGACAGGTCCGGGTCGTCGCCGATGTCCATCTGCGCGCGGATCCCCGGTCCGGGCGGCTGGGTGGCGAACTCGAGGATGTCCAGCCACTCGCCGACCTTGTCGCGGTCGAACAGGGTGTGCGGGGAGAGGTTCCACATCGCGGTGGTGGCGGCGTAGTAGCGCGACGGCAGCACAACGCCTTCGTCGACCAGGTCCCGCTCCCCCGCGTCGAACGTCGCGTGCAGCCGGCCTGCCCGCGACCGGGCCGCGAGCAGCACTACGCGGCCCACGAGGTCCGGTTTGGTCGCGGCCACGTCGATGGCGATCCGCGCGCCCAGCGAGGTGCCGACCAGGTCGAAGCGGTCGAGGCCGAGGTGCGCGGCGAGGGCGATGACGTCGGCGGCCATGTCGGCGACGGTGATGCCGTCGGCGCACTCGGAGGTCGGTGGGACGCCCCGATTGTCCACGGTGATCACCCGGTGCCCGGCGGCGATGAGCGCGGGCTGCTGGTGCAGGTGCCACACCCGACCGGAGCTGCCCATCCCCATCAGCATCACGACGGGCCTGCCCGCGCCCTTGTCCTGGTAGCTCAGGCTGATCCCGTTGAGGTCGACGACCGGCACGTCAGACCACCCGCCCTTCCGCGAGCCGGACGACCCGGGGCAACCGCTCGATGGTGGCCTGCCGGTGCGCGATGACGATGAGCGTGCGGTCCTCGTGCAGCCGGTCGACCGCGCGTTCCAGCCGGGCCGCGGTCTCGGGGTCGATGTCGGCGGTGGCCTCGTCGAGGATCAGCACCGCCGGGTCGACCAGCGCGGCCCGCACCAGCCCGACGATCTGGCGTTCCCCGGCGGAGAGCCGGTCGCCGCGCCTGCCGACCTGGGTGTCGAGGCCATCGGGCAGCGCGGCCCCCCAGTCGTCGAGGCCGAGGGCGGTCACGGCGGTGTCCATGTCGGCGCGGGTCGGGCCGGTCGGCGCCAAGGCGAGGTTGTCGGCGACGGTGCCGTCGACGAGGTGGACCTGTTGGGGCACCAGGACGAGCCTACCGCGCAGGTCGGCCTCGTCGAGGTCGGCGAGGTCGTGGCCGCCGTAGAACACGGCGCCGCGGTCGGGGGCGTAGAGGCCGCTGAGCAGCTTGGCCAGCGTGGTCTTGCCGGACCCGGTCTGCCCGACCAGGCCCGCGCGGTCCCCCTCGGTGAAGGTGACGGAGACCCGGTGCAGCACGTCGGCGCCGTCCACGTAGGCGTAGCCGAGGTCCGATGTGGACAGTTCGGCGCGGGGCGGCAGCTCGACGCGGGTGCCCCGGGACGCGCGCGGCTCGGTGGCCCCGAGCAGGTCGAGCAGCCGGGCCAAGCCGACGCGGGCCAGCTGGAACTCGGCCAGCAGCTCGGACAGGTTGAGCATGCCCTCGAACAGGTTGCGGGTGGCCAGCACGAACACCACGACGGTGCCGACGCTGATCTGGTCGGCCGTCACCAGCCACACGCCGAGCAGCAGCAGCGCGGCGGTGGACAGGCCCTCCAGCAGGTTCATCGTCTCCAGGCGGTTCTGCACGGCCACGGTCCGGTTCGCCGCGCGCAGGGCGCCGTCGTTGGACTTGCCGAACCGCTCGAGCCGGGCCGCGATCCCGCCGCCGAGCCGCAGGGTCTCCCCCGCCGAGACGAACTCGTTGAACTGGGCGGCCATGGTGGCCTCGGCGGCGGCCTGGTCGCCGAAGGCGTCGTCGGCGTCGCGGTCGAACCAGCGCAGCACCAGGATCGTGGCGGGCACGAACAGCGCGAGCAGGATCACGGTCAGCAGCCAGGAGTAGACCAGCAGCACGACCACGGTCATGGTCAGCGAGATGAGCGCGCCGAGCAGGTCGGGCAGGCTGGCGCGGACGAACTGGGCCAGCTCGGCGACCTCGCCGGTGCTGCGCCGCAACAGGTCGCCGGTGCGGTGCGCCTCGATGAACCGCAACGGCGCGCCCGCCAGCCGAGCGACGACCAACTCCCGCACCCCGCGCACGACCTGCTCGCCGACCGAGGTGAGCTGGAGTTCGGCGGCGGCCAAGAGCACCAGCCGGATGAGCGTGAGTCCGACGAGGACGAAGACGGCCGTCCACAGCGCGCCGCGGTCGCGGTCCAGCACCGCGTCCACGCCCGCGCCGATGACCGGCGCGATGCCGACGACGGCGGCGGTGGCCACGGCCGTGGTGAGCAGGGCGGCGGCGATGCGCCAGCGGTACGGGCGCAGGTGCGGCCAGAAGCGGCGGATGACGCCCTTGGTCGCGGGGGACTCGTCGAGGGTCCGGATCTCAGCCACCGACGACCTCCATGCGCGCCTGCTCGTCGAGGCGGATCAGCCGGTCCGCGGCGGCGACCACGGCCGAGCGGTGCGAGACGAACACGACCGCGGTCTCGGGCGACCACTCGCGCAGGCGCCGCAGGATGGTCTGCTCGGTGTCGGCGTCGACTGCCGAGGTGACGTCGTCGAGGACCAGCACCGGCGGTTTCGCCAGCAGCCCCCGGGCCAACGCCAAGCGCTGCACCTGCCCGCCGGACAGGGTCTCGCCGCGTTCGCCGACGACGGTGTCGTAGCCGCCGGGCAGGCCGTCGATGAACTCGTCCAGCGCGGCCACCCGGCACGCCTCGCGCACCAGGTCCAGGTCGACGTCGCGGTCGAGGGTCACGTTGTCGCGGATCGTGCCGGAGAGCACCACCGGCCGCTGCGGCACCACCCCGATCCGGCGCCACACCTGTTCCGGGTCGGCCAACCGCAGGTCGACCCCACCGAAGTGGACAGTTCCGCTGTCAGGATCGTCGAGCCTGCACAGCAACCGCACGAGCACCGACTTGCCCGAGCCGGTCGGACCGGTCACCACGACCAGTTCCCCCGGCGCGGCCATCAGGTCGACAGGGCCGACGACCGCGCGGCCGTCGCGCACCGCGCGCACCCCGACCGCGGCGAGCATCCCGGACTCCGGCAGCGGCCGCGGGTCCGCGGGCGCGGCCACCGCGGGCTTCGCCGCCAGCACCTCCGCCACCCGACCCGCCGCGACCCTGGCCTGACCGCGGTTGACCAGCAGGTCGACCAGGACCGTCACGGCGACCGTCATGGTGATCATCCACGAGGTGAAGGCGACCAGGGAGCCGACGGTGATCCGCCCGTCGATCGCCGCGAGCCCGCCGACGGCCAGCCCGATCGCCACCGCGACGCGCAGCACCGCGGGCGGCGCCGAGACCCACCACGCGGAGACCCGCGCGACACCCATTGTGTGCCGGGTGACGTGCGCGCTCACCTCGTCGTGCCTGCGCACCAGCACCTGCTCGCCGCCGAGCCCGCGCACGGCCGCGCTGGCCGAGAGCAGGTCCTCCACCGCGTCGGCGCGCTTGCCGTGCGCGGTGGACAGCCGCTCGTTGGCACGGCGGTAGCGGCCCGGGAACTGGGCGTTGACCAGGCCCAGCACCGGCATGGCCAGCACCAGGACGAGTAGCAGCGGCGGGTCCATCGCGCCGACCGCGGGCAGCACCAGCGCGACCGTGACCACCACCCGCGCCCACCGGGTCAGCCCCTGCACCCAGGCGTTGATCATCTCGGTGTCCCGGGTGACCCGCATGGCCAGGTCGCCCTGGCCGAAGGGTGCGATGGCGGCCCGGTCGAGGGTGCCAGCCCGGGCCGCGAGGTCGGCGCGCAGCCGGTGCGCGACGCGGTGCGCGGCCAGGCCGGACCACCACTTGCCCGCCGCGGCGGAGACCATCATCACGACCGCGACGACGGCCGTCGTGCTCGACCAGAACAGCGTGCGACCGCTGTCACCGGGGGTGATGCCCTCGTCGAGGCCGTGCTGGACGCACCACGGCATGGCCAGGAACGCGATCTGCTGCACCACCGTGGCGGCCAGTCCGGCCCCGAGCACGACCCGTTCCCGCCGCAGCGCGCCGCGCAGCAGTTCCACCGCGGTGTCCTCCCTCGCCCGCGGCCAGTCGCCAGCCGCCCCAAAGTGCCTACAACTGAAGTTAGGCAATCCTTACTTGCGGCCCGGTCGGGTGTCAATGTGACCGGGTCGGCGGCGGGCTCAGCGGCGGCCGGAGCGCCATTCCGTGGCCAGCAGCCAGGCCAGGTAGACGCCGCCGAGCGCGGCCGTGGCCACCCCGACCGGCAACGCGTTCTGGCCGAACGCGCGCTGGGAGAGCACGTCGCCGCCGAGCAGCAGCGCCGCGCCCATCGCGGCGGCGGGCAGCAGCGCGGGACCGGAGGAGCCCGCGAGCCTGCGGGCCAGTTGTGGCGCGGCCAGTGCCACGAAGGCGATCGGGCCCGCGCACGCGGTGGCCACGGCGGTGAGCGCGACGCTGACCACGACCAGCAGCAACCGCGTCGACTCGACCCGCACGCCGAGCATGGTCGCGGTCTCGTCGCCCATCTCCAGCAGGTTCAGCTTCCGACCCAGCACCACGCCCGCGGGCAGCAGCAGGACCAGCGCGACGGCGACCGGCAGCACCTCGCTCCAGCCGCGCCCGTTGAGGCTGCCGACCAGCCACACCTGCGCGGCCTGCGCCTGGCGCAACCCGGCGCGGGTCAGGATGTAGGTGTTGAGCGACCCGAGCACGGCGGTGACGCCGATGCCGATCAGGATCAGCCGGTAGCCCTGCACGCCGGTGCGGTGGGCCAGCCCGTAGACGGCCACCGCCGCGGCGATGCCGCCGAGGATCGAGCCGAGCGCGATCTGCGTGATGCCGCCGCCGAAGACGACCAGCACCAGGATCGCGCCGGTCGCCGAGCCGCTGGCGAAGCCGATGATGTCCGGGCTGCCCAGCGGGTTGCGCGACAGGCTCTGGAAGATGGCGCCGCTGATCCCCAGCGCGGCCCCGACCAGCACCGCGACCGCGACCCGGGGCAGGCGCAGGTCGAACACCACGTACTTCTGCCCGCCCGTGCCCGCGCCGCCGAGGGTGTCCACGAGTTGGGTGTAGGTGAGGGGGAAGTCGCCGGTGAGCATCTCCAGCACGGCCAGGCCGGAGGTGGCCGCCAGCAGCGCGACGACCACGACGATCGCGCGCGGGTGGGCGCGCAGGGACATCCGACCGACGCGGACGGGGACGCCCGTCACCGGCCTGGCGTCCTCGGTGGTAGCGGTGCTCACAGGTGGGCCAGCTTCCTGCGCCTGCACAGCGCGATGAACACGGGCGCGCCGACGAAGGCGGTGATGATCCCGACCTCCATCTCCCGCGGCGAGATGATCACCCGGCCGACCACGTCGGCGCCGAGCAGCAGCACCGGCGCCAGCACCGCGCTGAACGGCAGCACCCAGCGCTGGTCGGGGCCGGTGAGCGCGCGGGCCATGTGCGGCACGGTCAGCCCGATGAACGCGATCGGCCCCACCGCCGCCGTGGCCGCCCCGCACAGCAGGGTGATCGCCAGCGCGCAGCCGAGCCGGACCAGCGTGAGGTTCACCCCGAGCGCGCGGCCGGTCTCGTCGCCGAGCGCGAGCGCGTTGAGCGGTGACGCGAGCGTGGCCGCTACCAGCAGCCCGGCCAGGATGAACGGCAGCACCTGGAGCACCACGGCCATGTCCCGGTTGTCCAGCGAGCCGATCTGCCAGAACCGGAACTGCTGGAACGCGGCCGGGTCGAGCACCAGCGTCGCGGCGACGAACGCGCCGAGCGAGGCGCTGATCGCCGCGCCCGCGAGGACCATGCGCTCGGGCGTCACCTGGCGACCGGTCGAGCCGAGCACGTAGACGACGACCGACGCGGCGGCGGCGCCGAGGAAGGCGAACCAGATGTAGCCGCCGACGGTGGTGATGCCGAAGAACGCGATCGACGCCACGACCGCGGTGGAGGCGCCGATGTCCACGCCGAGCAGGGCCGGGTCGGCGAGCGGGTTGCGGGTCAGCGACTGCATCAACGCGCCCGCGACGCCGAGCGCGGTGCCGACGAGCAGGCCGATGAGCGTGCGGGGCACCCGGCGGTCCCAGATGATCGTGGCCTCGTCGCCGGTCTTGAGCGCGCCGGTCAGCACGTCCCAGACGGTGCCGAACGGGATGGTGCGCGAGCCGATGGCGACGCTGAGCGCGCAGATCACGACGAGCGCGGCGACCGCGACCACCAGCCACGCGGGCCGCGCGCCCCACGACCGGGGCCTGGCCTCGGTGGTCTCCCGCCGCGTGACGGTCTGCTCCACGGCGGGCCCCTCTCCACTGCCGGTTAAGTTAGGCTCACCTTAACCCGGTAACCGCCGCGCGCGGTCGGGCTACCCCACCAACTCGGCCAGACCCGCCACCCAGCAGGCGCCCTCCTCGGCGAACCGGGCGCCGCGCACCTGACCGGTGGTCACCCCGACGAAGCCGAGCCCGGCGCCGCGGGCGGCGTGCAGGTCCATGATCGAGTCGCCGACGTAGACGGTCTCCGCCGGTCCGACGCCGTGCGCGGCCAGCAGCCGGATCGCGTCGTCGAACACCGCCGGGTCCGGCTTGTGCGCGGCGGTGGCGTCGGCGCCGTGCACGAACCGCAGGCGGCCGGTCGGGAACCCGACCCAGTCCAGGTCCGACAGCGTGGGACCGGTGTTGGCCGAGGTGACCACGCCGACGTGCGCGCCCCGGTCCAGCAGCCCGTCGACCACGTCGCGGGCGCCGTCCATGACCGGCTTGCGGTAGCGCGGCTCCAGCGTCAGGTTGGCCGCCCGCATCTCCTCCAGCGGCGCGGAATCGCGGTACAGCAAGGAGATCAGCTCGTCGAACGGCTTGCCCCAGTGCGCGGCCAGCTCGACCTCGGTGAGGGTGATGCCGTAGAACCGGGCGGCCACGGCCTGGTGTTGCGCCCACTTCACGACCCGGGTCATGACCAGGGTGTCGTCGAGGTCGAACACCACCGCGCGGGCGCGCTCGACCAACTGCCGCGCTTGTTCGCTCACACCAACTCCCGGGCCGGGGGGAAAATCGTCGCCATCCCCAGCATGGCGAGGCGCGGGCCCGGCGTCGAGGCCCTTCAGCGTCCGTTCACGGTCCGGTGGTCAGCCGGTCAAGCAGCCTGGTGAACACCGAGTCCAACGTATCGATCTCGGTATCGGTGAGGGAGTCGAAGAAGAAGTGGCGGACCGTGTCCACGTGCGCGGGCGCGGCGGCGGTGATCGCGGCGCGGCCCTCGTCGGTGAGCCGGACCATGCAGCCGCGGGCGTCGTCGGGGCAGTTCTCCCGGCGCACCAGGCCGCGCTTCTCCATGCGGCTGATCTGGTGGGAGAGCCTGCTGCGCTCCCAGCCGACCGCGGCACCGAGGTCACGGGAGCGGACGAGGCCGTCGCCCGCCTCCGAGAGCGGGACGAGCAGGGCGTAGTCGGCGATGGAGAGGCCGCTGTCGCGGGAGAGTTGGCGCTCCTGGGCGGCGTGCAGCTCGCGTTGCAGCGCCAGGTAGGCCATCCACACCCGGGCCTCCCGCTCGTCGAGCCAGCGTGGGGTGGCGGCGGTCACCGGGAAGACCCTACTCGACAGCTTTGTTGATGTGTCATCATTACCTCGGGAGGCGTGATGGAACTCGGGATCTACAGCTTCGCGGATCGACACCCCGATCCGGTCACCGGTGCGCGGGTTTCGGTCGCGGACGCGCTGGCGAACACGCTGGAGCGGATCCGGCTCGCCGATGAACTGGGCCTGTCGTTCTACGGCCTCGGCGAACACCACCTGGACACCTACGCGATCTCCAACCCCGGCACGGTGCTGGCCGCGGCGGCGTCGGTGACCGAGCGGATCACGCTCTCCAGCGCGGTCACCGTGCTCAGCACCGAGGACCCGGTCCGGCTCTACCAGCAGTTCACCACCCTCGACCAGCTCAGCCGGGGCCGCGCCGAACTGCTCGCGGGCCGCGGCTCGTTCACCGAGTCCTTCCCGCTCTTCGGCGCCGACCTCGGCGACTACGACGACCTGTTCGACGAGAAGCTGGCCCTGCTGCTGCGCTTGGACCGCGAGTCGCCGATCACCTGGTCCGGCCGCTTCCGCCCGCCGCTGGAGAACGCCGAGGTGCTGCCCCGGCCGTACGGGCGTCGGCTGCGCATCTCCGTCGGCACCGGCGGCAACCCGCAGTCGTCGGCGCGCGCGGGCCTGCTGGGCCTGCCCGTGGTGTACGCGGTGATCGGCGGCCAGCCGGAGCGCTTCGCGCCGCTCGTGCAGCTGTACCGGCACGCGGGCGAGCAGGGCGGTCACGCGCCGGAGGACCTGCACGTGACCATGGGCGCCATCGGGCTGGTCGCGAAGAAGTCCCAGGACGCCAAGGAAGCCTTCTTCCCGTACTGGCTGGAGACCATGGAGTACGGCGCCCGGGCCCGGGGCTGGACCGTGCCGTCGCGCGCGGACTACGACGGCTACGCCCGGGGCGCCCAGTCGATCTTCGCGGGCAGCCCGGACGAGGTCGCCGACCGGATGATCAGCGTCGGCAGGCTGGTCGGCGCCGACCGCTACGCCATGCAGATGGACTGGTCGGGCGTGCCGCACAAGACCGTCATGGCAGGCATCGAACTGCTGGGTACCGAGGTGCTGCCGCAGGTCCGCAAGGAACTCGGCTGACCTCCCCGGCTCCTGACCGGCGCGATCAGGGGGCGCGCCGGTCAGGTCAGCCCACTACCTACCGGCTTCCGGCGCCCAGTCGAGGACGTCCAGGGCACCGTTCGGGGCGAACTCGCCCAGGTTGGCGACGCCCTTGGCGAAGGCGTAGTTCTGCACGGTCGCCACCGGTAAGAACCAGGCCTTCTCGACCACCACCCGGTTGAACGCCTTCGCCGCCGCTTCCTGCCCTTCGGCCGGTGCCGACGCCAACGCGTGGAAGGCCGCTTCGACCTCGGGATCGCGGCTCTGGAACGGGTTCAGCGGCGAGGTGGTGCCGGTGATGTTGAACAGCGCGCTGGCGAACAGCGGGGTGTTGAGCCGGAAGGTGACCGCCGCGAACTCGCGCGAAGTCAGGTCGGCGACGAACCTGTTGAGGTCGTTGCCGTCGGTGTGGATGGTCGCGGTGACACCGACCTTGGCCAGTTGGGCGGAAACGGCCTGGGAGGCGGTGTTCATGCCGAACGTCAGCAGGTCGACCAGGTCGAACCGGACCTCCCCACCCAGCAGGCTCCGCGCCTTGTCCGGGTCGTAGGGGTAGCGGCTCTCCAAGGCGGGGTCGTAGCCGTCGGTGCCGTCCGCCGCGATCTGGCCGACGGGGCTGAACCCGGCGCCGAGCGCCTTAGCGATGGCGGCGCGGTCGACAGCGTGGTTGAGCGCCTGGCGGACCCGCACATCCCCCATGGCCGGGGTCGTCTCACCCGCGCGATCGACCAGGTACAGGGCCAGCACACCGGGGTTGCCCTCCAGTACCCGCGCACCCATGCCCCGCGCCTGGTCGGCGAGCGTGGCCGTGGCGTTGAGGTTGACGTCGACCTGGCCGCTCGCCAACGCCTGCGTCGCGGTGTTCGGGTCCGGGATGACGCGGACGACGACCTTGGCGAACCGCTGCGCGGACGGGTTCCAGTAGTGCGCGTTCTTGACGAACGTGTAATGGTCGCCCGCGACGGTCGTTGCGGTGTCGAGGGTGTACGGGCCCGCGCCGAAGGTCTGGGTGGTTAGCCTGTCCGGCATGGACAGTCCGGCGGGGCTGATGACATCGCCCCAGTTGACCAGTTGGCTAAACACGTACGGCAGGATCGGGTTCGGTGTGGACAGCTTCACCGTGACCTGTCTGCCGGACGCGGTGACGTCGGTGATGCCGGTGAGGAACGGCTTCATCGGGCCGGGGCTGCCCAGGTAGTACTTGATCGTGTCGACGACGTGCGCGACCTCGACGCGGGTACCGTCCGCGTAGTCGACGCCGTCGCGGATGGTCATGGCGAACTCGGTGTTGCCGGTGCCGACGTACCCCCACTCGGTGGCCAGGGCCGGGGCGAAGGAGCCGTCGGACTTCGCGCGGATCAGCGGTTCGTAGCTGAGCCAGTGCACGATCCCCTGCGCGCCGGAGCCGTTGTGCGCGGGGTTGAGGCTTTCCGGTGGCGCGGGCAACGCCACGACCAGCGTGTCGTCGGCGGTCGCGCCGCGCGAGGACGAGCAGGCGGGCAGCGCGGCGGCCAACACCACCGCGGCCACCAGGGCGGCGGCTCTCTTCATGATTCGCACGGGACGGGTCCTTCCTGGGCTGGGGCGGCCCGCAGCGCGCGGCGGCGGGCCTGCTCAGCGGGGTCGGGGACGGGGGCGGCGGCCAGCAGGGCGCGCGTGTAGGGGTGGCGCGGTACGTCCGGGTCGGTCGAGCAGACCTGCTCGACCGGTCCCGCCTCGACGACCTCGCCCCGGCGCAGCACCACCACCCGGTCGGCGATGTGCCGGACCACCGCGAGGTCGTGGGTGATGAACAGGTACGACAGGCCCTGCTCGGCCTGGAGGTCGGCGAGCAGGTTGAGCACGTGCGCCTGCACCGACAGGTCCAGCGCGCTGACCGCCTCGTCGCAGATGAGCAGCCGGGGCCCGGGCATGAGCGCCCGCGCGATGGCGATGCGCTGCAACTGCCCGCCGGAGAACCGCGACGGGTAGCGGTCGGCCGCCGACCGGTCGAGGCCGACCCGGTCGAGCATGGCGTCGACCCGCCCGCGCAGTTGCGCGGGCCGCAACCCGGCCAGGGTCAGCGGTTCGGCGACGGCCTGGCCGATGGTGCGGCTGGGGTTGAAGGACAGGTACGGGTTCTGGAACACGACCTGCACCTGACCGCTGAGCCCGCGCCGGGCCCGGCCGCGCAGGTGCGTGATGTCGCGGCCCGCCAACCTGATCACGCCTTCGGCGACGGGCACGAGCCCGAGCACCGCGCGGCCCAGCGTGGTCTTGCCGGAGCCGGACTCCCCCACCAAACCGACGGTCGTGTTGGGCGGCACGGCGAGCGAGACCCCGGTGAGCGCTTGGTGGTCTCGGTAGCGCACACCGAGTCCCGCTATCTCCAGCAGGTTCATGTGCGGGCTCCTGCGCGGGGGTGCAGGCAGCGCGACACCGCGCCCGCTGTGTCTGATGTGGACTGGATCGGCGCCGCCACGCATTCCGTTGTGACGTGGGGGCAGCGGAGGGCGAAGCGGCACCCGGTGGGCCAGTGGCCGGGGGCCGGGACCGCACCGGGGAGGACCGGGAGCCGGGACCCGGGTTCGGCGGCCGCGGGGTTGGCGGCCAGCAGAGCCTCGGTGTACGGGTGGCGCGGGGCCGCGAAGACCTCGGCGACGCCGGTGTTCTCGACGACCTGGCCCGCGTACATGACCACGGCCGTGTCGCAGGTGTCGGCGACGACGCCCCAGTCGTGGGTGACGAGGACGAGCGCCATGCCGGTGCGGGAGCGCAGGTCCCGCAGCAGGTCGAGGATCTCGGCCTGCACGGTGACGTCCAACGCGGTCGTGGGTTCGTCGGCGATCAGCAGGCGGGGTTCGCCCGCCAGCGCCCGCGCGATGGACACCCGCTGCGCCATGCCGCCGGACAGCTCGTGCGGGTACCTGGCCGCGACCGCCGCCGGGTCCGGCAGCCGCACGGCCGCCAGCAGCTCCAGCGCCTTGGCCCGCGCCTGCCGTCGAGTCGCGCCGGTGTGGTGGCGGACGGCCTCGACGAGCTGGTCGCCGACGGTGAACAGCGGGTCGAGCGAGGCGACCGGGTCCTGTCCGATGTAGCCGATGCCGCGACCGCGGACCCCGACCATCTCGCGTTCGGTCAGCCCCAGCGTCTCCCGACCGTCGAAGGTGATCGTCGCCGCGTCGACGGTCGCGCCCGGTGGGAGGAGCCGCAGGACTCCCGAGACCGCCATGGTCTTGCCGCACCCGGACTCACCCACCAGTCCCAGCGCCTGCCCGGCCGCGACGTCGAAGTCGACACCGTCGACGACCGGTGTGCCGTCCGCCAACCGGACCGTCAGGTCGCGCACGGACAGCAGGCACAGCGCGGCGGGCTCCCGGCTCTCCCTGGCGACCACGCGGGTCCGCATGCGCCGCCAGGACAGCGGTTCACCGGTCGCGCGGTCGTCGGTCGCGTCGCGGACCACGTCGCCGAGCAGCGCGCACGCCACGGCCGTCACCGCGACGACACCGCCGGTCGGGACGAGCATCCACGGCTGCCGGTAGATGGCCTGGGAGGCGTCCGCGATCAGCCCGCCCCAGCTCGGCTCCGGTGGCTGCGTCCCCAGGCCGAGGAAGCCCAGGGACGCCTCCACCAGCAGCGCCGAGCCCGCCACCAGCGACACCAGCGAGATCACCGGACCGGCCACCGCGGGCAGGACGTGCCGCACCAGGATCCGAACCGTCCCCAGACCCGCCACCGTCGCGGCCGCCACGTACGGTTCCTCCCGCACCCGGATCGCGGACGCGCGCACCACCCGCGCCAGCCCGGCCGAGGACAGCACGCCGAGGGTGGTCATCGCGGCGGCCTCGTTGTGCGGGAACACGGCGAGCACCACCAGCAGGATGACCACGGCGGGCGCGGACAGCAGCAGGTCGGCCAGCCGGGACACGATCCGGTCGACCAAGCCCCGCCGGTAACCCGCGACGAGACCCAGGACCACACCGAGCACGACGTGGACCGCCAACGCCACACCCACGACGAGCAGGCTGACCCGCCCGCCGTGCAGGACGCGGCTGAGGAGATCGCGGCCCAACTGGTCGGTGCCCAACCAATGGGCCGCGGACGGTCCACTGTAGACCGCTTCGAGATCCTGCTCCTGCGGCGAAGAGCCTAGCCACCCCGCCAGCAGGCACGCCAGGACCAGAAGACCCAACCACGCCACGCACACGACACCCAACGGCCGCCGCGCCACCGCGCGCACCACACCGCCACCCGCGCGGCCCGTGCTGCCAACGCCCGTCACGGCGCTCCCCGCGCTCACGGGGTCACCGCGCGGGGGGTGAGTTTGCCGGAGATCACGTCCGTCACGAGGTTGACCACTACGACCAGGATCGTGAAGCACAGGACGACGCCTTCCAGGACCGGCAGGTCGTGTTGGGCGGTGGCGGTCACGGTGAGCTGACCGAGTCCCGGTAAGGCGAACAACTGCTCCACCACGATCGACCCGCCCAGCAACCCGATCAGCACCACGCCGAAGACGTTGACCACCGGGAGGGCGGCGTTGCGGGTCGCGTGGCGGAACACGACCGAGCGGGTTGGCATGCCGTTGGCGCGCAGCGCGCGGATGTAGCCGCGGCCGAGCACGTCCGCCAGCGCCCCGCGCACCTGTTTGGCCACCACCGCTATCCCGCCGACCGACAGGCACACCACTGGCAGCACCAGTGACAGCGCCCAGTCGGCAGGGGCGTCGGCGAAGGCGACGTAGCCGGTGACCGGGAACAGGGCCAGGTCGACGGCGAACACCACGATCAGCACGAGCCCCAGCCACGGCGCGGGCACGCTCATGCCGACCACGGCCACCCCGTCGAGCAGCCTGCCCGCGAGGCCGCCGCGCAGGGCGCCGACCAGGCCGATGCCGGTGCCGACGGCCGCGATCACCAGGGCGGACAGGCCGAGCAGGGACAACGTGACCGGCAGCCGGTCGCCGACGATCGCCGAGACCGGCTCACCGGTGAACACCGAGCCGCCCAGGTCGCCGCGGACGACGCCGGTGAGCCAGTGCCAGTACTGCTCCACCAGCGGTCGGTCGAGGCCGAGCCGGGCGCGGACCTCGGCGTAGGCCACCGGGTCGGTGTTGGTGCCCAGGATGGTGCGGGCCGCGTCGCCCGGGGTGAGCCAGGCGAGCACGAACGTCAACGCGGACAGCGCGAGCAGGAGCGGGAGCGACCACAGCACCCGACCGCCGACCAGCCGGGCCATCACCGCCCTCCCGCGCAGTCGGGCACGACCGGCAGCACCACGACCGTCTCCGGCAGCACGGTGAGCCGGGCCGGGGTCGCGGCCTCGTCCGCGCGCACCACCGTGAGCCCCAGCCGCAGCCGCTCCCCCGGCGCCAGGTGCAGGTGGACGGGGTAGATCTCCACGTGCAGGTCGACGGGCTCGCCCTGCGGCAGCGGCGAAGCGCCGGTGTGCGGGTGCCACGGGACCGCGACGTCGCCATCCGGCGTGCGGACCGACCGGTCGGGGTCCAGTTCGCGGTGCGACGCGCGCAACCTGCCCTCGGTGATCTGCCGGACCGCTCCGTCGACGGCGACCACCGAGACCCGCGCGTGCAGGTCGACGTCGTCGCAGTCGTCGATGGTGACCGCCGCCGTGAGACCGATCTGCCCGAGCAGCCGCAGCGGTTCCCCGACGGGCAGGTCGAACCACGTCGTCTCGCCCCACAACCGCATGCCGGACTCGGTGACCAGGTCGACCATCAGGTTGACGTCCGTCGGCGCCGCGAGTGGCGCGGTGGCCAGGTTCGGCAGCACCGGGACGGTCACCGGCTCCGCTACGGGCCGCCACCGCCGCCACTGCGGTTCGGGCAAGCCGGGCAGCGTCTCCCACTCGTCGCTGCCCAGCCGGGACAGCGCGACGTTCGCCTCGGGCCGAGTCGGGTCATCGCCGGCACCGGCCAACCAGTGCCGCAGCCACGCCGTCAGCTCGGCGCCCAGTTCCGGGGTGGTGAACGGTTCGTGGGTCCAGTTGCCGACCACGAGCCGCTTCGGCGCCGCGCACTGCTCGAACCCGCGCACGCCACCGCGCAGGAAGTAGTCGGTCCAGCCCGCGAGGAACAGCACCGGCACGTCGACGGCCGCGAAGTCGACCCGCTCGAAGGGCGTGACGTCGAAGTCCTCTTCCAGCAGACCGAGGTAGAAGTACCGCAGACCGTCGCGCCGGGTCGCGCGCCGCTGCGCGGACAGCAGCGCCCGCGCGCCCCACGCGGTGTGCGAGGGGATGCCCCCGCGCTTCCACATGTCCCGGTACGTGTCGATCGGGGCGATCCACGGCGCGACGCACCTGAGCCCACGGGGCTTGCGGGCCGCGATGAGCAGTTGGTTGATGCCGGAGTACGAGCCGCCCGCGAGCGCGGTCCGGCCGTCGCAGAACGGCTGCGCGGCGATCCACTCCAGGAGTTCGGCGCCGTCGGCGATCTCGCGCGGGGACAGCACACCGGCGTACGGCCCGGTGGACCCGCCGAAGCCGCGCGCGTCCACGACGACCGCGTCGAACCCGGCCCGCAGCACCAGGTCGACGAGCGGGGCCTGCTGCGGGGATTCCTTGCGGTAGGGCGTGATCACGACGACGACCGGCCCGGGCGCGCCGCCCGCCGGGTAGCGCAGGGCGGAGAGCAGGGCGCCGTCGCTCACCGGGATGTCGAGCGGTTCGGGTACGGGCAAGGACGGGGGTTCGGGGAAAACGGACATGGCTGGGACCTCGAATGCTGGAGAAGGGCTGTCGCATGGAGAGAGCGGGGGCCGCGACGAACGCGGACACGGATCACCCGAAAGTGCGACGAATTAGGGGAAACCGCGATGCGCGGGGTGGCGATCGGGCGGGCCGTCGACGGGACCGGCCGCGCCCGATCGGAACATCACCTGGGCCGCCGCACGCGCGGGGCGGCGCTCGACCTCGGGCAACGCGCGACCTGGCGCGCGCGGCGAGCTACCCGCGCACCTGGGTGAGCCGGAAAGCGGTATCCGGATAGTTGATCAGAGAACTCAGAAGAACCAGGACACCGGTTCGTGGCCGCGGTCGACCACGTCGCCGAAGCGGCCGCGGAGGAACGCCAGGGGTTCGCCCTCGCGTTCGCAGGTCTCGCGCACGCGCCCGATCACCACGACGTGGTCGCCCGCCTCGAAAGCGCGCTCCACATCGCACTCCAGGTGCGCGAAGGCGTCCGGCACCGCGGGCACCCGGTGCCGCCCCTGCGTGACCGCCAACCCGGCGAAGTGGTCCTCGCCGCGACGCGCGAACCGGAGCGCGATGTGCTCCTGCCGCGCGGACAGGATGTTGACCACGAACCGCCCCGACGACGTGATGGCATCCGTGCTGCGCGCACCGGTCGTCAGGCACACCAACAACAACGGCGGTTCCAACGACACTGACGTCAACGAGTTCACCGTCATCCCGTGCGGCACACCGTCCAGGTCGCGCGTGGTGACCACCGCGACCCCGGTGGCGAAACGGCCCATGGTGCGCCGCATCGCCACCGGGTCGACGGAACCGCGCGTGCCGATCACGGCTCGTCCAGCCGGTACCGCACCTCGAAGGTCAGCACGCCCTCGTCGCTGCGCCACGGCCCGTGCGCCATGCCCGGCGGGCGGCAGGCGTACATGCCCGCGGTGAACGTCTCGTTCAGCGTGAGGTCGGTGAAGGAACCCTCCAGGATGTACACCTCCTCCCAGAAGTCGTGCCGCTGCACGCCCATCGGGCTGGAGTCCGCGCCGGGCGCGTAGCGCAGCAGCCGGGTGCCGACGCCGCTCTCCGGGTCGGCGGCCAGCACCTTGTGGGTGATCAGCGGGTCGCCGCCGGGGATGACGGTGGTGAACTCGACGTCGGCGACTGGGAAGAACTCGTATTCCGGTTTCACGCGGGGACCCCGTATTCAGCCAGGAACCGCTCGACCTCGGCCAGCGGCTCGTCGAACCCGTAGTTGCGGAACGCGTACCCCTTAACCACGAAGGGCGCTCCCGCGTAGAACATCTCGTACTGGTGGTGGCGGCCGGCGAACTCGCTGCCGACCGCGTCCCAGGCGAGCTTGAACAGCTTCACCCGCTCCTCGGCGGGCGTGTTGGGGCTTTGCACGTACCGATCGATGTCGGGACGCGTAGTGGGACTGGTCATGTCCGCCACGCTCGAAGGGACCTGGAGAACCCCACCGCCGACGAGGTCACGAAGGATGGCCAGCACGCGTGGGTACAGCTCCGCCTGCAACCCCATGGCGCCGTAGAGGGCCCGCGCGCCGGGGCGCCACAAGCCCTGGTCGTCCGGCGCCGCGGTGTATTCCGCCGCGAGCACCGCCGACTCCACAACGGACGCCAGCGCGGCCAACTCCCCCAGCTTCTCCACTACGCCCGGCAGCCGGTCCACGCCGTTGACCGCCGCGACCTTGCGCGCGATGCCGAGCAGGAACTGGAGCTTCACCGAGAACCGGATCTGCGCCTGCCAATTGCCGAGCTGGTGCGCGCCGGTGTCGAAGAACTGCCTGCGCAGTCCCGCGATATCCCGGTAGACGAAGACACGTTCCCACGGGATGAAGACGTCCTCGAACACCAAGAGCGCGTCTGTCTCGTCATAGCGCGTAGTGAGCGGATAGTCGTAAGAGCTTGTCGCGGCCGGTGCATAGGGGCGACGGCAGTACAGCTTCAGGCCGGGTGCCGCGACCGGGACCGCGAAACCGAGTGCGAAGTCGGCGTCCTCCGGGCCGAGGGGCTTGATGCAGGACACGAAGATCTCGTCGGCGACCGCACCGCCGGTGGCCAGCATTTGCGCGCCCCGCACGACAATGCCGTCCGCGCGTTCTTCGGCTACCCCCACCTGGATGAGGTCACCGTCCCATCCGTGCGCCGTAGTGGCGCGGGAGACCTGGGGAGGAATGATCGCGTACGAGACGTACAGGCTCTCCCGGGCAACCCGGTCGCAGAAGGCGGTGACGTTGCCCGCGTAGTCGCGTTCGTCGGACGCGAAGGCCTCCGGATGAGCCCCGAACGCCGCGACGAAGGCGCCGACGTGGTCCGGACTGCGGCCGACCCAGCCGCGCGTGTGGCGGGCCCACTTCTCGGCGGACACGCGGAACGCGGTGAGTTCGTCGCGGGTGCGCGGCGCGACGAACATCCGGTTCACGGTCCGGCCGGTGGCGGGGTCCTCGCGGAGGAACCCGGCGGCCGGGTCGGCGGCGAGGTCGTACAGCTCGGCGATGGTGGTGGCCACCGGCGCGAAGGCAGGATGACTGCCGACATCGGCGACAACCTCGCCGTCCAGGTAGACCCGGCGGTCGTCCTTGAGCGCCGCCAGGTATTCGGGTCCGGTTCTTGTCACGGGTTCCTCGGTTTCGTCTCGTAGGCGTGGGTGAGCACGTGACCGGCGGGGAGCTCCAGGTGCACCCGCCAGTACGCGCCGGGGGTGAACTCGCCGGTGAGCAGCGGCAGGGTGCCGCAGAAGAGGGCCAGGTCGCCGTCGACCGGGCCGAGCGCGGCGGTCATCCGGGTGAGGATGTCGGCGGGGTGGCGCAGCGCGGACAGGCCGCCGCGCTGGTAGGGCCAGCCGTCCACGCTGGAGTCGGCGGTGGCGTTGTCCCAGTCCAGGTCGGACAGGTCGGTGCCGATGCGGACGACGCTGTCGCCCAGCGGTTTGGGGCAGGCGGCCTTGCTCGTGGCGATGTCGGCCCGTTCCAGCTCGCGGTCGGTGTGGTCGGACCCGACGCCGAGGTAGTACTGCCCGGCGTGCCGGAGGATGACTGGCTCGACCTCGCCGGAGGTCACGGGTCCCGATACCGCCACTACGGCGTCGGTGGTCAGCAGTGCGGGATCCAGGTCGTAGTAGGCGGGGACGGACGTCGGCGGTGGGACACCGATCGCGGCCAGCTCGGCGATGTGCGCGGCCACTACGTCCTCGTCGCGCGCGGTGTACCCGGCAACGACAAGACGTGTCGGTGTCACGGAAAGCACCTCGTCGGTCCCCAGGACGCGCAGCTTGAGCGGGCTCACCGCGCACCTCCCGCGAGCGGCATGGGCAGCACGCGGTCCTTGAGGACGGCGAACTCGGCGCGGGTCTTGGCGACCACCGCCGGGTCGACCTCGCAGGTGGTGACGCCCTCGTCGACGCCCGCCTCGACCAGCACGGTGCCCCACGGGTCCACGACCCGGCTGGTGCCCGCGAGTTCGACGCCCGCCTGGGTGCCGACGGCGTTGCAGGCGATGAGGAGCAGTTGCTCCTCGACCGCGCGGCACGAGGTGAACAGCCGCCAGTGCTCCCGGCGCGCCGCGGGCCAGGCCGCGGGGACGATGGCCGATTCCGCGCCGTGGTCGACCATGGCCCGCCAGAGTTCGGGGAAGCGCAGGTCGTAGCAGGTGGTCATGCCGACCGTGCCCGCGACGGCCACGCGGTCGCCGGGGGTAAGCAACTCAGCCTCGCGGGAGGCGTGGCCGAAAACGTGGATCTTGCGGTAGGTCTGCGCGACGGTGCCGTCCGGGGCCAGGAGAACAGCCGTGTTGAACAGGCGGCCACGCGCGTCGCGCTCGATAACGCTACCGAGGTGGACGTGCGCGTCGAGCGCGCGTGCCCACTCACGGGCGAGGGTGACGGTGGGGCCGTCGAGGGATTCGGCGGCTTCCGGGTAAGAGTCGAAGGAGAAGTACCCGACCGCCCACAGCTCCGGTAAGACAACCAGGTCCGCACCGCGCGCGTCGGCGACCATCCGACCCACGCGCTCACGGCGCCGCTGCGGCGTTTCATCGTCAGGGCTGGCTACCTGGACAAGAGCGATCCTCATGCCTGAGCGCCGGAAGGTAGGCCCAGAGCCGTCATCGTGCTCGACAGGTGTTCGGCGAGCGCGGCGGCGGCGTGCTCGGGATCGCCGGTGCGCAGCGCGGTGACGATGGTGGCGTGTTCGTCGAGGACCGTGCGGAAGCGGCCCGCGTTGCCGGTGACCGCGCGCAGACCCATGCGCACCTGGCGTTCGCGCAGGGTTTCGTAGAACTCGCCCAGGACCGGGTTGCCCGCCGCGCCCACGATCGTCCGGTGGAACGCGCGGTCGCGGTCGATGAAGCCGACCGGGTCGCCGACCAGCGCTTCCTGCTCGGCCACCAGCGCCTCCAGTTCCTCCACCAGTCCCTCGGGCGCCTCCGCCGCCCGGCGCACGGCCCAGTCCTCGATCAGCTCGCGGGCCTGCATCACCGCCCGCACCTCGGCGTCGGAGATCGGCGGCACGAACGCGCCCTTCTTGGGCAGGATCCGCAAGAAGCCCTCGGCCTCCAGCCGCAGCAGGGCTTCGCGCACCGGGGTCCGCGACGTGCCCGCCGCCTCGGCGACGCCCGACTCGGTGAGGAACGTGCCGTCGTCGCGCGGCAGCGTGGCGATGTGCCGCTTGAGCCAGTCGTAGGTCGTGTCCTGCGCGGACGCTCGTGAACCACTCATAGCCGAGATGTATACAAGCCGTGGACAAGCGGCGCAAGAGCCGCTCAACAGCGGGATCAGGCCGTGATCGAGCGCTCCACCTCGGCCAGGAACTGCCCGAAGGCGTGCGGCATGTCCACGCGTTCCAGGTCGAGCAGCCACTGCTGCTGGAGGCCGTCCATGACGGCGAAGAGGCGTTGCGCGCAGGCGAGGGTGTCCAGGTCGGGACGCAGTTCGCCCGCCTCGACCCCGGCCTTGAACGAGCGGTCGGCGTGGTCGACCAACCGCCGGTAGCGCTCGCGCGCCCACTCCCGGGCCGGGTGGTCGTCGGTCACCGCCTCCCCGTTGAGCACGGTGAACAGCTGGACCAGCCCAGGGGCGCGGGAGTTGTACTCGACCAGGGCGCGCAGGTCGTCGAGGACCCGCCGCCACGGCGTGACCCCTTCGAGATCGATGCCGACCCTGGCACCATCCCGTTCGTCGCGTTCCCGCAGAACCTCGATGAGCAGGTCCGCCTTGCCCTTGAAGTGGTGCAGCAGCCCGGCCTGGGTCAGCCCGGCGCCCTCCGCGATGCGCGCGAGGGAGGCGCCGCGGTACCCGTTGGCCGCGAACTCCTGGAACGCGACGGCGATGATCCGATCGCGTCGAGCGTCCCCCCGACGAGCGCGTGCACCCACGTCGGCAGCCTAACCGGAGAGTGAAAGATAACGTAGACATAACAAACCTACTGATCGCTCGGTCGTTTTTCTACTGTAGGCCACCTCGACGCCAAGGCAAGGAGTTCTTCCGATGGACCTGACCTGGCCCCCGCCCTACGTCCCGCCCACCCGCGCCCGCCGGGGCGAGACCGGCACCAGCCACTTCGAAGGGCTGACCTACGCGCGGACACCGGGGTACCGGCCGGTCCTGCTCGACCTGCACGTGCCCGCCGCCGACACGCCGCCGCCGGTGGTGGTGTGGATCCACGGTGGCGCGTGGCTGGAGGGCGACCGGCGGTTCCCGCCGCCGACCGTGACGGAGCAGCAGCTGTTCGGCGGGTTGTTGGCGGCCGGGCTCGCCGTGGCGACGGTGGACTACCGGCACTCGCGCGAAGCCCACTTCCCGGCCCAGCTGCACGACGTGAAGGCGGCGGTGCGGTACCTACGGCGCTTCGCGGACCCGTTCGGGGTGGACGGGAGCCGGATCGGCGTGTGGGGCGAGTCGGCGGGCGGGCACTTGGCCGCGTTGCTGGCGTTGACGGGGCCGGGCCGGTTGGAGGGCACGGAAGGCGTGCCGGGTGAGGACAGCACGGTTTCGGCGGTCGTGGATTGGTACGGCGTGTCCGACCTGCCCGCGATGGGGAAGCTGGACCGACCGGCGCCGCCCGGTCGGCCGGTTCCCGAGCGGCAGTTGGTGGGCGGGTCGGAGGAGGAGTGGCCGGAGTTGGCGTTGGCGGCCAGTCCGGTGGCGTACGCGGATCGGGTGGGACCGCCGTTCCTGCTGATCCACGGGCTGGCCGACACGATCGTGCCGCACTCGCAGAGCGAGGTGCTGGCGGATCGGCTGCGGGATTCGGGGACGGAGGTGGAGCTGCACTCGGTACCGGGCGCGGACCACATCTTCATGGGGGTGCGCGACGTCGGGCCGCTGGTCGCGGAGAGCGTCGCGTTTCTCCGGGACCGGCTTGGGTGATCGGGGTCGGTTCGACCAGGGCCGAGTGGGCCCGGGCCGGGTCGATCAAGCCCGGCCGGGTCGATCGGACCGGGTCGGGACGGCTACGGGGTGATCATGGTGACGCCGGTGCCCGGGGCGTTGCCCATGGCCGTCAGGGCGTTGGGCGCGTCGTCCAGTGCGATGGTGCGGGTGATGAGGTCGGCCGGACGCAGGGTGCCCGCGCTGACCATCGCCATCATCTCGGGGTAGGCGTGGGCGGGCATGCCGTGGCTGCCCAGCACCGACAGCTCGTACGCGATCACCCTGGCCATCGGGACCAGTGGGTCCTTCGGCAGCAGCCCGACCTGGACGTGCCGACCGCGCCGCCGCAGGGACAGGATCGAGGCGGCGCACGTCGCCGGGCTGCCGAGGCAGTCGAGGGACACGTGCGCGCCGCCGCCCGTCAGGTCCCGGACCGCCGCCGGGATGTCCACTGTGGTCACCGGGTTCAGGCAGACCGCGCCCAGACCCGCCGCGAGGTCCAGCGCGGTCTGCGAGATGTCGACGGCAACCACCCGGGCGCCCGCGGCGATCGCGACGGCCACCGACGACAGGCCGACACCGCCGCAGCCGTGCACGGCGACCCACTCCCCCGCCGCCACCCGGCCCTGGGCGAGGACCGCCCGGAACGCGGTGGCCACCCGGCAGCCCAGGCCCGCCGCCGTGGCGAAGGGGATGTCGGCCGCCAGGCCGACCAGGTTCACCTCCGCGTCCTCCACCGCCACGTACTCGGCGAAGGAACCCCAGTGCGTGAAACCCGGCTGGGTCTGGCGCTCGCAGACCTGCTGGTCGCCCGCCGCGCAGGCGGGGCAGCGACCGCAGGCGCACACGAACGGCACCGTGACCCGGTCGCCCTCCCGCCACCTGGTGACGCCCGGGCCCACCGCGGCGATGGTGCCCGCCAGCTCGTGCCCCGGCACGTGCGGCAGGCGGATGTCCGGGTCGTGACCTATCCACCCGTGCCAGTCGCTGCGGCACAGGCCCGTCGCCGCCACCCGGATCACCACGCCCCCGGTGGACGGCGCGGGGTCCGGCACGGTTTCCACCTTGGGGTCCTGCCCGAACTGCTCGAACACCACGGCGCGCACCCGTTCACCCCTCTCGCCGACGGACACCGGGTCAAGGATTCGGGCGCGCGCCGGGCCAGGTCAACCCCGGTTGGGCCGGACGGGTACCTCAGCCGAGACCGACCGCGGCCTCCAGCAGGTCGGCGATCCGGGCGTGGCCCGCGGCGTTCGGGTGCACCAGCGCCCAGCCGCCGGAGCGGTCGGCCAGGCCCTCGATCCACTTGTCGGACGAGCACACGTCGTGGCCGACGGTCGGGGTGTAGACGTCGACGTAGGTGACGTTGTGCGTGGCGGCCTGCTGGGCGATGGTGGCGTTGAACCGCTCCAGCACCTCGGTGCGCAGGAAGTCCAGGTCCGGGTAGGTGGCGGTCGCGAAGTTGCGCAGACCCGCCGCGTCGAAGCCGTAGGCGCAGGTCGACGGGTCCTCCGGGATGATCGCCGGGTAGCCGAGGGCGAGCACCTTGGCGTTGGGCGCGACGGCCTGGATGGTGCCCAGCATCTCGCCGTACTGCCTGCTCACCTCGGTGAGCCGCTCGGTGATCGTCGGCACGCCGTCGCCGCCGCTGGTGAAGTAGTCCGCGCACGGGTGGTCGGTGTCCTTGTCCGCCGACGAACCCAGCTGCAGGCAGACGTAGATCAGCTCGGCGAAGCCGAGGGTGTTGCCGCCGACCTGCACGCTGACCACGTTCGCGCTCTCCGGGATCGCCGACACCTGGGGATCGACCGGGGAGAACGGGTAGCCGGGGTCGTAGACCTCGAAGAACGGCAGGTTGTACCCGTTGGGGGACTGCGGATCGGAGACGACCTCGGCGATGGTGGCGCCGCCGCAGCTGACGTTGGTCAGGTCGATGGCGTCGCCCAGGCGCGTGCGCAGCACCTCGGGATACGACCCGGCGGTGCGCGCGCACCCGTCGCGCTGGCCGCCGCCGGTGACCTCCACCCCGGCGGCCGGGATCACGCCCGCGGCGTAGGAATCGCCCATCGCGACCCACTGGATGACGTCCGCGGACTCCGCCGCGGCGGGCGCGGCGAGCGCGCCCAACGCCGTGCAGACGACGGCGACCAACGCGGGAACTCGGGCACGGCGCATGAGCTGGCTCCTCCGGGCGAGGTGGGCGGAACAGAGAAGTTCCGGATGAGTCGTACCGTCGCCCCCGGCAACCGCGCCAGTGGACTCACCCGGCCCGGTGAAGCCGGTGGTTCACACCGGAATCCGCCGCGGCTCAGCCGTTCGTGCAGGTCGGTCACGGTCAGCGTTCGACACCGCGGCTATTTCCACCACGGCGGTGGCATTCATTTCCGCGAGGCCGCGGAATGCGCATTCGGGAGGGGGTGGTGCGAGGGTGGTCTGGGCATAAACCACCCTCGCATCCCAGATGTTTTCCCCTACCGCGGCCTGGACCCGCCGCGGTGGCGCGGCGCGCGCGCCGTCGAACGCGGGCAACGCTAGAAGAAGCCGCCGGGGGCAGGTACCTCCGAACGGCCTAAGCCGCGACCGGCGCGTGATCGCGGAGTGATCGATCCGAGACAACTGGTGACAGACTGGACAGACGCACACGCAAGGGAAAGCGCGCAACGGCCGCCCGGATCCGGGAATTCCCAGGTCCGGGCGGCCGTACCCCCGGTGTGCGAACGCGCGGAATCCCTAGCCGGAAAAGGACTTCAGCAACCGGCCGCGCACGTGTTCGACCAGTTCCGGCGGCGCCGTGCGCGGGGAACCGGTGTTGTGCGGTGGCTGCGGGTCGTACTCGTGCACGAGCTGCATCGTCTGCGCCACAAGGGGTCCGGCGATCCGGTCGAGCAGCGCCAGACCCATATCGATACCGGCGGATACACCCGCGGCGGTGACGTACTTCCCATCGAACACCACGCGTTCGTCCACCTGGGTGGCCCCGTACTCCGGAAGTCGGTGTGCCAGCGCCCAATGCGAGGTGGCCTTGCGTCCGGTCAGCAGACCCGCGGCGGCCAGGATCAGCGATCCGGTGCACACCGAGGTGGTCCACGCGGTGGATTCGTCGGCCTGCCGCAGCCACTCGTGGATAGGGCCATCTGTCATGTGTTCCTCCTGCCCGGGTCCGCCGGGCACCAGCAGCATGTCCGGGTCGGGCACCTGGTCCAGGGTCGACTCGGCCACCAGGCGCAGGCTGCCGGAGTCGGCGACCACCGGCCCTTCCCGTTCGGCGACGAACACCACCTCGTTGCCCGGTGCGTGCGCCAGGATCTCGTAGGGACCCACCGCGTCCAACGCGGTGAAGCGTTCGAAGAGCAGGATCGCGATCCTCATCCCGTGACCTCCACAGTGGACGTGAACCGGCGCCGGTACTCCGCCGGTCCGACCGACAGCGCGCGCTGGAACGCGCGCCGCATGGCTTCGGTGCTGCCGTACCCGCACGCCCGCGCCACCCGTTCGACGCTGTCGGCGCTGTCCTGCAACCGGAGCCGGGCCGCCTCCAGCCGCACCTGGTCGACGTAGCGGCCCGGGGCCACGCCGACCTCCCTGGCGAACGCCCGCGCGAAGTGCCGGGGCGAGAGCCCGCACCGCCCGGCCAGCGCGGGCACCGACAGGTCCGCGTCCGGGTGCTCGGCGATCCAGCTCTGCAGCTCGCGCAGCGGCTGCCGGGTGGCGACCTGCGCGGCCAGGTGCGCGCTGAACTGGGCCTGGTCGCCGGGTCGGCGCAGGAAGACCACGAGGTGGCGGGCGATGGCGAGCGCGACGTCGCGGCCGTGGTCGTCCTCGACCAGCGCGAGCGCCAGGTCGATGCCCGCGGTGACGCCCGCCGAGGTGGCCACGTGCCCGTCCCGCACGAAGATCGGCTCGGGGTCGACGGCGATGTCGGGGTGCCGTCGGGCGAGCTGGGCGCAGTAGGCCCAGTGGGTGGTGGCCCGGCGGCCCGCCAGCAGACCCGCGTCGGCGAGCAGGAACGCGCCCGTGCACACCGACACGAGGCGCGGTACGCCGGGCGCGTGCGCGGCCAGCCAGCGGATCAGGCGCGCGTGCTCGTCGGAGTGCTCCGGGTCGGGGATGATGCCGCCGGGGACGACCAGCACGTCGGGGCGCGGCGCGATGGCGAGGTCTCGGTCGGGCAGCAGGCGCAGCCCGTTCGCCGCCGTGACCGGCATACCGCCCAGGCTCGCGGTGACCACGTCGTAGCCGGGGGCGTGACCGGTGCGCTCCAGGCGGGTGTTGGCGCCCGCGAAGACGTCCATCGGGCCGGTCGCGTCCAGGCCCTGGACACCTTCGAAGAGCAGAACCAGCACCGTGCGCATGGCTCCATGCTGGTGGCGCGCGCGGGAGTGGCGCAATGACGCGTTTCCCACCTTTTCTGCCACCGATGACGTCGCGTCCGAACCGGACGGTCGCCGGAGTCAGGTGCCGAAGCGGTAGCTCATGCTCGCGTCGTAGGCGCCCGCGTCGAGGAACAGCAGGTGGTCACCCGCGGCCAGGTCGGCGGGCAGGGCCAAGCCGTCGCGCGGGCGGTCGTGCTCCATGCACAGCCGACCGAGCACGGCCTCGTCGCCCGGTCCCAGGACGCGCCAGTCCGCGCCGGGCCGCCGCCACAGCACGCGGTGCGGGTGGCCCGCCCAGTCGGGCAGTTCGGCCACCGACGCGTCGACCACGGCGGCCCGGCCGTCGGGCCCGTCGCGCACGTCCAGCACCGTGCTGAACACCGCCATCGCGGGCTGCGCCAACACCTTGCCCGGCTCGAACAGCACCTGCTCCGGCCGCCCCAGCGCCCGGGTGGCGACCCGCACGGCCCTGGTCAGCACACCGGCCAGTTCGGCGCGCGAGGTCCCCGGGCGCCAGCCGCCGCCGAGGTCGACGCAGCGCACGCGGACCCCGGTGCGCGCGCAGAGGTCGGCCGCGGCGGAGATGGCGTCGGTGAACTCGCGCAGCCAGGCGACCGCGCCGATCCGGCTGGCGGCGTGGTGGAAGTGCAGGCCGATCCGCCGGATCCCCGCGGTGCGCAGGGCTTTCGCCACGGCGCGCGCGGTCGGCGGGTGGCTGAGGTCGATGCCGAAGCGGGTGGGGACGCCGATCGTCGACAGGCGTAGACCCAGGATGTCGGTGTGCGCCAAGCCCTGCTCGACCACGGCGACCGTGCGCTCGAAATCGGACACCGAGTCGCAGAACAGGGCACCGACGTCGACCGGCGCGCCGTCGTGGCGCCACCACTTGGCGGGACCGCCGAGGACCACCCGGTCGCCGGTGAACCCGGCGTCGAGGCAGGCGCGGACCTCGGACAGCGACACCGTCTCCGCCATCGCGCCGCGGCGCTGCACGGCGCCGAGCACCCGGCGGTCGGGGTTGGTCTTGACCGAGTAGGCGAACCGGGTGGCCACCCCCGTCGCCACCGCCACGTCCCGGCACACCCCGCCCAGCAGGTCGAGCCCGCTTTCCAGGGCGCCGCGCAGCAGCACCCGGCACGGCGACTCCCCCGGCGGCACGGGCAGCGCGGCGGCGACGTCGCGCGCCAGCGCCGCGTCCGGCTCACCCGGTGCGGGCCGGGGGCGCGCGGGCGCCAGGCGCCGGGACAGCGCGGGCATCGCCGACGGGTGCTTGGCGGCGGCCGACCCGGGGAACGCGCGGTGCTCGGGAGCGGGCAGCGGGTCGGCGGGGATCTCCTCGACGACCCGGACGAACCCGTCCGCCTCCGCGCGTTCCGGCAGGTGCGGGGGCAGGCCGGTGGCGGCGGTGACGAGCCGGGCGGGCAGGTTCGGGCCGGTGAGCGTGGCGCCGTGCACCCAGGCCGGGAAGCGGGGGTTCACCTCCAGCAGGTACCGCTCCCCCGTGCGGGCCTCGCGGATCACCTCGACCTCGCCGCCCCCGGTCCAGCGGGTCACCCGGACGAACTCCGCCAGCCGCCCGCCCCGGACCGGTTCGACGGTGCCCGCCCAGGTCTTGCCCTCGGCGGTGAGCATCGTCTTGCGCATCGCGCACGCGCCGAGCAGCTCGCCGTCGAGCGCGGCGAACACGATCGACTCCTCGACGCCGTCGACGTGCCGCTGCGCCAGGGCCGGACCGCCCCAGGTGGCGCGGACGCGGTGCAGCGCGGTGGCCAGCTCCGGCAGCGTGGTCACGGGCACCGCGTCGTGCCGCGGTCCCTTGACCCAGACCCGCCAGCCGTGCGCGGCGGCGAAGTCGGCGGCGTCCTCGATGCCCTCGACCCGGCGGTGCTCCGGCACGGCGAGCCCCAGTACCTCCGCGGCGCGCTCGGCGGGCTTGGCCACCAGCGCGAACGCCGCGGGCGGCGGCGCCAGCACGCCGGGGTGCCCGGGGTGGCGGGCGGCGAGCAGTTCGGCCTCCAGGTCCAGGCCGGGCACCAGCACGCCGCCGGTGGACTCGACCATCGACACCAGCGCCGCGCACTGGGCGTCGAGGTCGGCGCCGTGCCAGTCGGGGTGGACGTGCGCGCGGTCGAACTCCGGCGCGCTGAGCCCGGTGGCCCGCGGCGAGTAGTCCACGGCCTCCAGCCGCAGCCCCGGCCAGGCCCGCCGCAGGGATCGGGCCAGGCCGAGGCCGGGTGACGGGTTGGGGCCGCTGTGCACGCCGGTGATGAGCACGGTGGGGCTGGTGACCGCGGTCGTCGCGGTGATCGGGGAAGCGGACACGTCCGGGGTTCAGCTCCCAACCGCGAAGTAGGCGGACAACCGCTCGCGCTCGCGGCCCCGCAGCTCCGCCCACAGCGCGTCGTACTCGGCGGTGGGGATCTGCGAGTAGTTGTCGTTGTGGTCGGAGAAGTCCTGGAAAGCCGCGTCGCGCAACCGCTCCGGCGACAGCGCCGCGCGCGCCTTCGCCCAGTGGCTCTCCTCGCCGAGCGGGGTGCCGGGCAACGGGTAGTAGCGGTAGGCGTCGAAGGCGAGCCGGGGGACCTCGTCGACCAGGGCCAGCGTGCGGCGGGCGTCGGCGCCGTCCTCGCCGGGCCAGCCGATGCCGATCGAGGCGCGCAGCGCGAACCCGAGGTCGATGGCCCGGTTCAGCGCGCCCGCGACGTCGCGCACGGTGCCCTTGGCCAACCTGCCGCGGGTGGTGGGGGCGGCCGACTCGACGCCGACGTAGAGCGCGCGGAAACCCGCGCGGTGCATCAGCGCGAGCAGGTCGGGGTGCCGGTCCAGATCGGTCAACTGGACGTCGCAGCCGAATCGGAATGGACTGCCCTCCGCGATGAGCCGGGCGCAGAACTCGCGCACCCGGTGTTGCCGGGCGTCGATGAAACAATCGTCGACGAAGTAGAAGCCGCGCGCGCCGGTGGCCGCGTTGAGCGCGTGCAGATCGGTGTGCAGTTTCGGCGCGGTGACGAACCGGAACCGCGCGCCGGGGTGGTGCGCGTTGAGATAGCAGAATGTGCAGCGGCGGGTGCACCCCCGGGCAGCGGCGACGTGGATACCGGGCACGGCCATGTTCGGCCACGCGCTCGCCGGGTGCACGTACTCGGGGAGGTCGGGCCACCACGACGGCACGCCGACGGCGTCGAGGTCGGGTGGCTCGTGGCCGTGCACGAGGGTGCCGGGGCGGGGCCGGTCGGCCAGCCACGACACCATCGCCTGCTCGCCGTCGCCGCGGAAGAGGGTGTGCACACCGCGCCAGAGCGGGGCGCGCGGATCGGGGAAGGTGCTGACCAGGGGGCCACCCGCGACGACGGGGAGGTCCGGGGCGACGGCGCCGAGGTGGTCGACGGCCGCCCGGAACCGGCGGGCGCCGACGCCCTGCTTGGCGGTGAACCCGACGACCGTCGGCCGGTGCGCGGCCAGCGCCGCGTCGAGCGCGGCGACCACGTCGGCCCCGTTGAGGTCGAGCACCACGACGTCGTGACCGGCGGCGCGCAGCGCGTGCCCGACGGCGAGTGCGCCCCACGGCGGAAACGCCCGCGGATCGCTGTCGTCGTAGATTCCCGGATGGACCAGCAGCACCTGCTCGCGCGTCACCGCGTCTCCCTTCCCCCTCGACCGGGCATCGCGGCGAATGCGGCTCGCGTTACCCCGTCCCGGGTTCGAGCAATGCCACCGACACGTTTCCTCCACGATAGGGTGAAATCGAGGGAAAGGCAGCCGACAATCGTCACCGCGGGTAGGCAAAACGCATTTCCCGAGCGGGCCGCCGACCTTGCCCGACCCCGCCGAGGATCGTGTCGTTTTCTCGCTGGTACGCGGCGGGCGAACCGGCGATGCTGGACGGCGTGCACTCCGACACCGAGGCCTGCGTCCGCGCCGTGCGGTCCCGCGACGCGCGGTTCGACGGCTGGTTCTTCACCGCCGTGGTGACCACGCGCGTCTACTGCAGGCCCAGTTGCCCGGTGGTGCCGCCCAAGCCGCGCAACATGCGCTTCTACCCGAGCGCGGCGGCGGCCCAGCAGGCCGGTTTCCGCGCGTGCAAGCGGTGCAGGCCGGACGCCACACCCGGGTCGCCGCAGTGGAACGAGCGCGCCGACCTGGTCGGCCGCGCCATGCGGCTGATCGCCGACGGGGTCGTGGACTCCGGAGGCGTGCCCGCGCTGGCCGCCCGGCTCGGCTACAGCGTCCGGCAGGTCGAGCGGGCGCTGCGCGCGGAACTCGGCGCGGGTCCGCTGGCCCTGGCCCGGGCGCAGCGCGCGCAGACCGCGCGGGTGCTGATCGAGACCAGCGCGCTGTCGATGTCGGACGTGGCCATGGCGGCCGGGTTCGGCAGCATCCGCGCGTTCAACGACACCGTGCGCGACGTGTTCGCGCTATCGCCGACGGAGCTGCGCAGGCGCGCGGCCAAACCCGTCGTCGACCGCCTCGGCGTGCTGACCGTGCGGCTGCCGTTCCGCGCGCCGCTGTGCCCGGACAACCTGTTCGGCCACCTCGCCGCCACGGCCGTCCCCGGGGTGGAGGAGTGGCGCGACGGCGCGTACCGGCGCACGCTGCGGCTCCCCGGCGGACCCGGCATCGTCAGCCTGCGCCCGCTGCCCGACCACATCCGCTGCGACCTGTCGCTGACCGACCTGCGGGACCTGTCGGTGGCGATCAGCCGGTGCAGGCGGATGCTCGACCTGGACGCCGACCCGGTCGCGGTGGACGAGGCCCTCTCCGCCGACCGGGTGCTGGCCCCACTGGTCGCCAAGAACCCGGGCAGGCGCGTCCCGCGCACCGTCGACGGCGCGGAGATGGCGGTGCGCGCGGTGCTGGGCCAGCAGGTCTCGACGAAAGCGGCCCGCACCCACGCGGGTCGGCTCGTGCAGGCGCACGGCGAGCCGGTCGTCGACCCCGTCGGCGGCCTGACGCACCTGTTCCCCAGCACCGAGGCCCTGGCCGACCTGGACCCCGAGTCGCTGGCGCTGCCGCGGTCCCGGCGCGCCACCCTGACCGGCCTGATCGCCGCCCTACCCACCATCGACCTGTCAGTGGGCGGCGACTGGGAATCGGCGCGCGCGGCGCTGGCGGCGTTGCCCGGCATCGGTCCGTGGACGGTGGACACCATCGCCATGCGCGCCCTCGGCGACCCGGACGCGTTCCTGCCCACCGACCTGGGCGTCCGCCTGGCCGCCGAGGGACTCGGACTCCCCGCCTCCCCCACCGCCCTCACCACCCACGCGACGGCGTGGCGCCCGTGGCGGGCGTACGCGGTCCAGTACCTGTGGGCCACCGGCGACCACCCCATCAACCTGCTGCCCGCGGGTTGAGCCCTCCCGAAAGGAAGTTCGTGCAGAGCGCACCCGCCCCGGTCACCTTCACCGACCGGGCCACCGGCCCCACCAGGTACACACTGGTCGAGTCCCCCATCGACGACCTGCTCCTGGTAGGCGACGGCGAGTCGATCACCGGCCTGTACACGACCCCGAGCCACCGCCACTTCACCGGTGTGGGCGCAGATTGGGTCACCGACACCGGCGGCCCGTTCCCCGAAGCCCGCCGCCAACTGGCCGCCTACTTCGCCGGGGAGCTGCGGGACTTCGACCTCCCCCTGGCCCCCACCGGCACCCCTTTCCAGCGCACGGTGTGGACCGCGCTGACCACCATCACGTGGGGCCACACCACCACCTACGGCGGCCTCGCCCACCAACTGGGCCGCCCCACCGCCTCGCGCGCGGTGGGCATGGCCAACGGCCGGAACCCGATCTCCATCATCGTCCCGTGCCACCGCGTCATCGGCACCAACGGCTCCCTCATCGGCTACGGCGGCGGCCTCCCCCGCAAACAGCACCTGCTCACCCTCGAGGGCACCTCCCTCATGTGACCCCACTCCACCCTCGCCCGATCCGCCCCCCTTGTGCACTAACCGCCGATCCCTCCCGTCCGGTTACCAAGTTGCCCACATCCACCCAACCCATCCACAGAGTTTCGCCACCCCCTCCCGGCTGCCCCATCGCCGATTGGAGTGCCATGGATTTCTCGGACGTCGGACCCAAGTAGAATAGGTCTTGGATGATCGGAAATGTCATGGTTCATCGTCGTCATCGTTTCTCGCCGGAGTTCAAGGACGAGGCCGTGAAATTGGTCGAGTCCAGGGTGTCTGTTGCGGAGGCGGCGTGCCAGTTGGGTCTGCTTGAGCAGACTCTGCGGAACTGGGTCGAGACGCGCCGTAAAACCAGGGTACGGTCGCTCCGTTGAGTGTGGACGAGCGTGCCCGGTTGCGGGAGTTGGAGCGGGAGAACCAGGAATTCCGCATGAAGAACGAGTTCCTGGGAAAAGCCGCGGCCTTCTTCGCCCGCGACTATCGTGACCGAGATCGACGAGTTCATCGACGGCGAACGAGGCAGATATCCCGTGACGGCGATGTGCGAATGGCTGGGTGTCACGCTCCGGCTTCCATGACTGGCGGTTGAGGCCGACATCGTTCACCGTCGAGCGTCGGGAATCGCTCAAGGGCGGGATCGAGACGGTGTTCGCCGAATCCCGACGCACCTACGGATACCGTCGTGTGCACGCGGCGTTGGCTCGTCAGGGTGTGGCCCGCAGGCCGGAGCTCGTACGGATGATGATGCGCGAGCTTCACCTGGCCCCGACCGGACGACGTCGCCGGCCGCTCACGACCGTGCCGGCACCCGACATCCACATCACGCCGGACCTCGTCCGCCGCGATTTCACCGCGGACCGTCCCGGGCACAAATCGGTCGGGGACATCACCTGTCCCCCCAGAGGAGGGCGGGGGCTGTCCTGGGTCCGGGCGGGGTGATCAAGAAGTCGACCAAGCCGGATACCGCCTCAGCCGCACCTTGCCGGGCCACCAAGCCCGCTCATGCGCACCCCGCCTGAAGGCGGCGCACCCCGCCAAGCCGCACTCGGGCCCACCCGCGACTTCCCCACCCGGCCAGGCCGAGCTCACCGGCCCCCGCCCAAGCCGCGCTCGCCCACCTACCTCAGCCGCCCCGGCAACCTCTCCCACCCCGCCAGGCCGAACCCACCGGCCCACTCAAGCGGCACTCCCCCACCCACCGCAGCCGCCCCGTAACTTCCCCCACCCCGCCAGGCCGAACCCGCCGGCCCTCGACGTCTGCCAGCCCGACCCCCACTGAACCCACCGCGCCCCCACCTTCTGCTCGATGGGTGTGGATTGTCTTTGTGTGGGGGACGAGCCTGCCAAGCTCGCCCGCGGGTGGGGTGGGCTTGCCCATCCCACCGCTCTTGCCCCACCGCAGGCTCGTAGGGGCCCCGCGCAAAGACGATTCACCCCATCGAGCAACGCTCGAAAAACTCGCACCCAGACCACGAGAGAACCCAACCCCGCTGGAACCGCACCAACCCGCCTCTCTCGTGTGAACCGACCCACGCTCACGTTCCGACCCCCGACACCCCCGGGTACGCCCCCATAGGGCAACAGCCAACCGAAGGGGACGCAGCGTGTCCGAGACGTGGGTCCGAATAGCCACCGCGATCGGCGCGTACGCGGTGTTCCTACTGGTCGAGTGGACGATCCGGCGCACGCTAAGCGGCCTCGGCCGGTCCGCCCTGCAAGCATCGCTCCGGGAGTGCACCCGCACCCCGCTCCGCTGGTTCGCCGCGATGATCGTGCTCCGGTTCGCCGTCGGCGGTGTCCTGCCCGGCCCGGCCGCGCACCTGCTCACCCTCGCCCTGATCGGCACCGGCGCCTGGCTGCTCGCGGGCATCCTCATCGCCGTCGAGCACTCCGTCCTCTCCCGCCTGCGGGTCGACGAGCGGGACAACCGCCACGCCCGCCGCATGCAAACCCAGATCACCCTCGTCCGCCGCGTCACCGTCGCCGCAGTAGCCGTAGTAGCCCTCGGCACCATGCTCATGACCTTCCCCGCGGCAAGAGCAGCGGGCACCAGCCTCCTGGCCTCCGCGGGCGTCATCGGCGCCATCGCCGCGTTCGCCGCCCAGTCGCTGCTCAGCAACGTCATCGCGGGCCTGCAGATCGCGTTCAGCGACGCCATCCGGCTGGACGACGTGGTCATCGCCGAGGGCGAGTGGGGACGCGTCGAGGACATCACCCTCACCTACCTCGTGGTGCACGTCTGGGACGACCGCAGGCTCGTCATCCCGACCGCGCACTTCATGGCCAGGCCCTTCGAGAACTGGACCCGCCGCGAGGCGGCGCTGCTGGGCACGGTCGAGCTCGACGTCGACTGGGCCATGCCGATCGAGCGGATGCGCGAGGAGCTCCGCCGGATGGTCGACGAGACCGACCTGTGGGACCGCCGCGTCTGCGTCCTCCAGGTGACCGAGGCCGTGCACAGCGTGGTCCGCGTCCGCGCCCTGGTCAGCGCCGTGGACGCGCCGACGCTGTTCGACCTGCGCTGCCTGGTGCGGGAGAAGCTGGTCGCGTGGATCAACGACAACCACCCGTACGCGGTCCCCCGGCTGCGCACCGAGCACGTCCGCCACATCCCGACCCAGGACGGCCACGGCGAACCCGACCGCCTCTTCGGCGACACCCCCGACGGCCGCCGCCGCTCCCACGCCTTCCAGTGACACGGCCTCGGCTCCGCCGAGGCGGCGAGATCGCCCTTCAGCCGATTTCTTCCCTCCCGGTTTCGCGCGGCCGGGGGCCGCGCGAAACCGCTCAGTCCAGAAACCGGCGCGATCCCGCGTGCACGTCTTCGTCGATCGGTGACCGGGCCCCTAAGTTCGACCCGTGACCTACGACCACGGTGAACCCCACGACCAAGGCCTGCTCGACGTCGGTCAAGGCAACCGCGTGCACTGGGAGGTCTCCGGCAACCCCGACGGCCTACCCGCACTGCTCGTGCACGGCGGCCCCGGCGCCGGCAGCAACCCCCGCAGCCGCGAGTTCTTCGACCCGGACCGCTACCGGCTGGTCTCCTTCGACCAGCGCGGCTGCGGGCGCAGCGAACCGCACGCCGCCGACCCGGACACCGACATGCGGCACAACACCACCCACCACCTCATCGCCGACGTGGAACTCCTGCGCGAACACCTCGGCATCGACCGCTGGCTGGTCGCGGGCGGCTCGTGGGGCTCGACACTGGCGCTGGCCTACGCCGAGCGCAACCCGCACCGGGTCCGCGCAATGGTGCTCTCCGGCGCCACCAACGCCCGCCGCGCCGACTTCGAGTGGATCACCGGCGGTGTCGGCCGGTTCTTCCCGGAGGCCCTGGCCCGCTTCCGCGCGGGCGCCCCCGACCTGGCCCCCGACGACACGAACGTCGCCGCCGCCTACTCGCGCCTGATGGAGGACCCCGACCAGGCCGTGCGCGACAAGGCCATCAGGGACTGGACGACCTGGGAGGACACGGTCGTCTCCCTCGAACCCAACGGCGACCCCCAGGCCTACAGCGGCCGACCGCCCCGCAACCTCGCCGCCATGGTCCGCACGGTCACCCACTACTGGGGCAACCACGCCTGGCTCGAAGAGGACGAGATCCTCCGCGACGCGCACAAGCTGCGCGGCATCCCCGGCACGATCCTGCACGGCCGCCACGACCTCGGCGGCCCGGTCAGCGTCGCCTGGGAACTGGTCCACGCCTGGCCGGACGCGGAGTTGGTCGTCGTCGAGGACTCCGGGCACACCGGCAGCGCCGAGTTCTTCCGCCGCAAGCGGGAGATCCTGGACCGCTACGCCGAACTCAGTCCGCGGTGACCAGCCCGCTGCGGTAGGCGATCACCACGGCCTGCGCCCGGTCCCGCGCGTCGACCTTGGCCAGCACCCGCTTGACGTGCGTCTTGGCCGTGGACTCGGCGATGACCAGCAACTCCGCGATCTCGGCGTTGGACAGCCCCTGCGCGACCAGCCGCAGCACCTGGGTCTCGCGGTCGGTCAGCCGGGCCAGCCGGGGGTCGTCGCCCGCGCCGGGGACACGGCGGACGAAGTGCTCGACGAGGTCGCGGGTGATCGCCGGGTCGAGCAGCGTGTCCCCGGCCGCCACCACCCGCACGGCGTCGATGAGCCGCTCCGGGCTGGCCCGCTTGAGCAGGAAGCCGCTGGCGCCCGCGCGCAGCGCGCCCCAGACGTACTCGTCGTGGCGGAAAGTGGTCAGCACCAGCACGCGGGCGTCGGGGCGGGCGGCGACCACGCGGCGGGTCGCCTCGACGCCGTCGACGCCGGGCATGCGGACGTCCATCAGCACGACGTCCGGGTTGAGCGTCGCGGCCAACTCCACCGCGCGCAGCCCGTCACCGGCCTCACCGGCGACCTCGATGTCCCCGGCGGCGCCGAGCACCACGCGGACCCCGGCGCGCAGCAGGGAGTCGTCGTCGGCGAGCAGTACGCGGATCACGGCGCGAACCCAATCACAGCGCTCACCCGAGCGGGAGGACGACCCGCAGCCGGAAGCCGCCTCCTTCACCGCCCCCGTGGACGACCGTGCCGCCGAGCACGGACACGCGTTCCCCGATACCGGTCAGCCCGCGCCCCGGCCGGTATCCGGACTCCGGTCCGCTGCCGTGGTCGTGGATCTCCACCACCACCCCGCACTCGTCCGCGGCGATCGCGACCGTCGCGGACCGCGCCTCGCCGTGGGTGAGGGCGTTGGTCAGCGCCTCCTGCACGATCCGGTACACCGCCTGCTCGACCGCGCCGGGCAGCGGCGGCGCCGTCACCCGCAGGTCGACCCGCATGCCCGCCTCCGTCATCCGCGCCACCAGCCGGTCCAGCCCGGCCTCGGGGACGTCCTGGCGCAGGCCGCCGAGCACCCGGTCGAGCTCGTCCAGCGCCTCCCGGCCGGTGCGCTCCACTCCGGACAGCAGTTCCCTGGCCTGGTCCGGATCGGAGTCGAGCACGAGCCTGCTCGCACCCGCCTGCACCAGCATCACGTTGACCGTGTGCCCGACGAGGTCGTGCAGCTCCCGGGCCATCCTGGCGCGTTCCTCGGCGACCGCGGCGCGGCGGGCCAGTTCCCGCTCGACCTCCTGCCGGTCCCGGCTGCGCGCGCCCACGTAACCCAGTGCCCAGCCGAGCAACCACGTGAACACCGTGCCCGCCGCGGCGGGCGCGGGCACCGGGTCGGCGACGAAGTAGGCGAGGATCCCGGGGAGCAGGATCACCGGTCCCCACAACGCCCGGCGCGGCGCCGCGTGCAGGCCGACACTGTAGAGACCCAGCAGGTTTGCGTAGGGCGCAACGGGATTCGCCGTCGCGAGCAGGCTCTGCGCGATCAACCCCAGCGACCCCAGCAGGTAGCCCGCGACGGGCGTGCGCCTGCGCAGCGCCACGCCCGCCGCGACCACCGCGCTGAGCCCGATCGCCCGCCACGACCACGGGTCCACCACCACCATGGCGGCGAACGCCAGCACCGCGACGGACCCGTCGACCGCCGACCCTGCTCGGCGGTCGACCGACCGGATCCACTCGCGCGCTCTCACCCCACCACCTCACCCGACCTCACCGGCCCACGTCCAGCCCGCTCACCCGGCTCGGCGCGCGGCAGTGCCCGCAGGTAGGCGTAGCCGATGAGGGCGACGCCCGCGACACCGAGCACGGCCAGCGGCAGGACGGGGTCCGTCCACGCGCGACCCGCGTACGCGGTCAGCGTGATCGAGGTGAACGCGGCGGTGTAGCCGATCGCGGCCACGGCCACGACCCCGGTCCGCTTGCGCGCCGCCACGGCGCTGCCGTCGAGCAGGATGGCGAGCACACCCAGGACCTGGATGCCGTGGATGCCCGCGGCGTGGGCGAACTTCGCCGCGCCGTCCGCGCCGAAGGTGAGGTCGTAGGGCACGTGCCCGGTCGCGGCGACCACCGCGTCGCCCTCGGCGATCAGGTCGCTGCCGATGTACCCGGCCACGAGCAGGCCGCCCAGGCCCACCAGCGCGGCGATCCGCGCGTGGCCGGGGCCGCGGAAGTCGACCGCGGTCCACACCGCCAGCAGCACCATGCCCAGGACGATCAGCACGACCGTCATCCCCATGACGCTGAACATGTTGTCGTCGAACTCGGTCGCGGCGTTGAAGTGCGACGGCACCCCGCGCCAGCGCTGCGTGGTGATCACGCCGACCTCGAGCACCGAGCTGAGCCCCAGCAGCCCGGCCAGCGCGCCGCGCCAGACCCGCTTGGGCAGGTGCCGCAGCACCCACACCGCCGACCAGCAGAACGCCCCGAACGACACCGCGAAGACCACCGGCTTGCGCCAGGTCACCGGACCGACCCACGGCCCGCCGTCGACCAGCGCGACCACCCCGTGGAACCCCGCCGACGCCAGCAGCAGCGTCCCGCAGCACCACAGCAGCCACTGCGCCGCGCCGGCCGGGCGCATCGCCGCCCACACCTGCCGAACCATCCCTACCCCCTCTTGAGCACCGATAGGGGCAAAGGTAGGGATTCCGGCTTGCCCGCTCGTCCCTCCGACGAGGTCGCCGGGCATACCCCGACGGGGGTACCGCACCCTGAAAGACCTCTCAGGGTCCACAGTGGATCACCCGGATAGCGCCCGAATTGCGCCGTTCGGGCGTAGATGTGGTTTAGACCTCCGCCTAGTTTGGTCCAGACCAGAGGGTCACCGCCGGGAGGCGGCGACATGTCCCACCTCCAGAGGGAGAACTATGTCGGCTAGGAAATGGCGGGCGGCCACGCTGCTCACCGGGCTGGTCGCCGCCGCGGCGACCGTGGCCGTGCCGCCCGCGCAGGCGCACCAGCCCGACCGCGGCCACGGGCACGACCACGGCTCGCAGGTGCGGACCGTCGGCTACTTCATCCAGTGGGGGATCTACGCCCGCGACTACCACGCGGCCAACCTGGTCACCAGCGGCACCGCGGCGCGGCTCACCCACCTCAACTACGCGTTCGGCTCGCTCGACGAGCAGGGCAACTGCGTCAGCGCCGACGCGTGGGCGGACTTCCAGCGCCCGGTCCCGGCCGAGCAGAGCGTGGACGGCGTCGCCGACGTGGCCGGTCAGCCGGTGTCGGGCAACCTGAACCAGCTGCGCAAGCTGAAGGTCAAGTACCCCAACCTGAAGGTGCACATCTCGCTCGGCGGTTGGTCGGGTTCGAAGTACTTCTCCAACGCGGCCCTGACCCCGCAGTCGCGCGCCAACCACGTCAAGTCCTGCCTCGACGGCTGGCTCAAGGGCACCATCGCGGGCACCGACGCCAACGGCAAGGGCCTGGCCGCGGGCATCATCGACGGCGTCGACCTGGACTGGGAGTGGCCCGCGAGCACCGCGGGTGCCCCGGGCAACGTCGTGCGCCCCGAGGACAAGGTGAACTTCACCGCCCTGGTGAAGGAGTACCGCACGCAGCTCGACAAGTTCCCCGGTCGGCACAAGCCGGAGCTGACCGCGTACCTGCCCGCGAACTCCCGCGAGATCGACAAGGGCTTCGAGGTCTCGAAGGTCTTCAAGTACCTGGACTTCGGCACGGTGCAGGGCTACGACCTGCACGGCGCCTGGGACCTGGAGACCAACCAGCAGTCCGCGCTGCGCACCCCGAAGGGCGACCCGACGCCCGCGCCGGGCTACAGCACCGAGGTCACCATCGACAGCTACCTGTCGCGTGGCGCCCCGCGCAACAAGCTCGTGCTCGGCGTGCCGTTCTTCGGGCGCGGCTGGACCGGCGTCACCAACGCCAACCGCGGTCTGTTCCAGAAGGCCACGGCGGCCGCTCCCGGCAAGTGGGAAGCGGGCGGCGAGGACTACAAGGAGCTCAAGGCCAAGGTCGGCAAGGACGGTTTCAAGATCTACCGCGACGACCGCGCGGGTTTCTCGTGGATCTTCAACGGCACCACGTTCTGGACCTACGACGACCCGACCGAGATGCGGCGCAAGGCCCGCTACATCAAGGACCGCTGCCTCGGCGGCGCGATGATCTGGTCGCTCGACGCGGACACCGCCGACGGTGAGCTGATCAAGTCGCTGCACCGGGAGCTCACGTCCCGTTAGGACGGTCACTCCGGTGGCACGGGGCCCGGGCGGATTTCCGCCCGGGCCCCCGCTTTTGGCTGCGAATGGAGTCTTCTCCGCCCGTCCGCCCTGGCTTACGGTGACGCCAACCAGCAGGGAAAGGACTAGTCATGGCCCCGATCTCCCCCGAACGGACCAGCGGATGAGCGGCTGGCCGGAACTGCGCTCGAGCCGGACCGTCCGCGCGGGGCACGCCCCCGGCACGGTGATCAGGTGCGGGGTGACCGACACGGTCATCGCCGACGTGCCGGTGTCGGTGGTGTTTTTCTACCAGCGCGCGCTTTCCGCGGAACGCCTGGCGGACGGCCTTTCCACGGCCCTGGCCGCGGTACCCGCCTTCGCGGGCAGGCTGCGCACGGTCGGCGACCAACTGGAGATCGTCTGCGACGACTCGGGTGTGCCGTTCGAGACCTACGACGTGGACGACACGCTGCCCAAGGCGATCGGCCGGGTGACCCTGCCGGGTGGCGGGTTCGTCGACCACGTGCAGGCCAACGCCGCGCGGGTCGGCGGGCTGCCGCTGCTGACCGTGCGGTTGACCCTGCTCTCCGACGGCAGCAGCGCCCTGGGGTGCTCGTTCCACCACTCGGTGGGCGACCTGGCGAGCTTCATGCTGCTGGTGCGCGCCTGGTCCGCGGCCGTCGAGTCGACCACCGCGCCGGAGATCACCCAGCTGACCGACCCGGACGCGTTCCTCGACGCCTCGCTGCCCGCGGCGGACTCGGGCACCCCGGGGTTCCGCCTGCCGACCACCGAAGACGCCAAGCGCTTGGCCACCGAGTTCGAGTCCGCGGTGCGCGCCAACCGCACGGTGCAGGTGTACTTCACCGACGAGGAGGTCAGCCGCCTGCGGGCGGAGACCAGCGCGGCGGCGGGCCGGAGCCTGTCGGCCAACGACGTGCTGTGCGCCCACCTGGCCCACACCCTCCGCGCCCTCGACGGCGACACCGAGGAGCCGAGGTCGATGGCGCTGCCGGTGAACGTCCGCCGGTTCCTGGGGATCGAGCCGGGGGTGGTGGGCAACCTGGTCAGCGAGATCTTCCTGACCACCCCGCCCGCGGCGACCGCGGCCGAGATCGCGACCCGCATCCGCGAGGCCGTCGAGGAGTTCCCCACCGCCCACCTCAAGCTGCGCGCCAACCGCGCCTTCCTGGAGTCGATCGGCCGCGACCGCCTCAACGAGTGCATCCCCTGCGGCTTCGACCCGGAACGCAAAACCCTGACCATCACCAACTGGAGCCGCTTCGGCATCTACGACGTCGCGTTCGAGGGCGCCCGCCCGGCGTTCTTCAGCCCGACGTCGAACCTGCAACTCCCCTGGGTCGCCTGGCTGGTGGAAGGCTTCCACGGCAGCGGAACCCTCCTCACCATCGCCGTCCCAGCCCGCCTCGCCACCACCCTGCGCGGAGCGGTGGGCCGAGCGGCCCTGCACCCGCACCGGCGGGAGGACGACCCGGCGCTACCCGAACTGGTGACATCGGTACGCAAGTTGGCCTAGCGTTCGAACACGTGTTCGAACGCTGTGGTAGTATCGGTGGTGTGGAAGGGGAATCCAGGGGACGCACGAGGGACACCGTGGCCAGGTACTACCAGCCCTGGCCCACGCCGGTCCAGGCCGCGCACTACACCGAACCGGGCACCCTGCCCGCGATAGGCCAGTGGGTGACCTCCCTGCGCCAACAGGGGCGGGTCGCACCCCAGGTCTCGTTCACCATCGACGGAGGCGAACCCCCGGTCGGCGTGCTGACGAACGGAGCCGTCCACCACGCCCTGGTCCAGACCGAGTTCCTGGTCTACGACCGAGAAGGCTTGCACGTGTTGGACGCGCATACGTTCTGGCGCCACTACTACGACCCGTTCCCGCCGGATCGGGAGTGGACCCAGTAGCTCCGACCCACCGCCCCGCCCGCCCCCTCGGCAGGCGGGGTGGTGCCATGTCCTGACCCCTTCGAGAGTTGTCCACAGGCTTGATCGTCTTCGGCCGGAACTGTCGGTGCGCGCCGGTAGAATTGATACCGGGGGGCGGAGGCACAATGCCACTAACTTACGGAGCATCGTTGCAGGTCAACGGCATCTTGAGGGTGCCGTGCGAGAGGCGGGCGGCACGTGCGACGACGCCCTGCGGCACACCATAGTTCCATGGCCCGCATTGGGGCATCGAGCGAACACGCAACCCACTGTCGCAAGTGGACTTGATCCGAGTGTGCCAGAGGTCGATCGCCAATCGCTTAGACCGATACTGGCCAGCGAAAACGCGCTAAGTTAGTGGCATTGGGGCGGAGGCATGCCCCACCCCAAACCCACCCGAGCCGAGCCGAGCCGAGCCGAGCCGAGCCGAGCCGAGCCGAGCCGAGCCGAGCCGAGAAGGCTACTCCGTCCCCTCCGCCTGCCGCGCCGCCTTCGCCTTGCGCCGCTTGCCCTCGTGCATCGCCTGCACCCGCGCCACCGGAATCGTCCGCCCCTCCGCCACCAGATCCTCCGGCAGCACCTGCGGCTCAGGCATCGACTCCGCCCAAGGATCCCCGTCCCCCAACCGCTCCACCGCCGTCCGCAGCGTGAAGTCCCCCGGCCGCACGCTCTCCAGCTCCCCCCACCGAACCGGGAACGACACCGGCGTCCCCGGCCGGATCCGTGGGCTGTACGCCGCCACCAACGTCGCGCCATAAGCCCGAGTGGAGTCCAGGAACACCTTCCCGCCCCGGTCATCGATGATGTACGCCGTGGTCGCCAACGCCGGGTCCAGCCGCTCCGTCCGGACCGCCACCGCCCGCGTCGCCGCCGCCATGTCGTCCATGGACGCTTCCGCGACCGGTACCAGCACGTGCAGTCCCTTGGCGCCGCTCGTCTTCACCGCCGCGGCCAGCCCGTCGGCGGCCAGTGCCTGCCGCACCAGCAGGGCGGCCGCCACCACCGCGGCGAAGTCCGCGCCCTCCGGTGGGTCCAGGTCGAGCACCAGGTGGGTCGGCGCCGGGGAACCGAGTCGCCACAGGGGGACGTGGTACTCGACCGCGCGCTGGTTGGCGAACCACAGCAGGGTCCGGCGGTCGTCGCACACGGCGTAGGAGATGTCGCGCTTGGAGGTCTCCGCCCACATGGTCTCCGTGCGCACCCAGTCCGGGGTGTACTTCGGCACGTTCTTCTGCATGAACCGCCCCTGTCCCGGGCGGATCCGCACCACCGACAGCGGTCGGTCCCGCAGCCCGGGGAGCACGCGGGTGTGTACCGCGTCCAGGTAGTCGACGAGGTCGCGCTTGGTGGCGGACGCGTCGTCGAACAGGGGCTGGTCGAGGTTGGTCAGTGACACCGAGTCGCGGACCTCGTCGCTGCTCACCCGGCGAACTCTGCCACACGGGTGAGCGGCACGGCACCATCCGGCCGTATACGTCCACTGTGTACAGCCAAGAGTCACCCCAAAGTGCTCTGGCGGGAAAGTGTCCACCAGGCTGAACATTTTTTCGGCAGGATTTGTACAAGACCGCCGGGTTTGCCCGATACACCCAGCGGGTACCAGACATTGCCGAGAGGAAGCACGAGGACGAAGACATGCGCAACGCCGTGGGGGTGCTGGACGTGGGTTGCTTCAGCGCGCACCTCGTCGTCGTCGACGCGGACCGGGGCTCACCCACCGACGCGCTGCTCTCCCGCAAGGTCAGACTCCGCCTCGACCGAGCGTACGACGGCAAAGGCTGTCTGCGGCGGGAGGGCATCGAGCAGGTCGCGGGGGCGGTCGCGACCGTCCGGAGGTACGCGCGCAAGGCGGGGCTCCCCCTGGCCGACATCGTCCCGTTCGCGACGTCGTCGGTGCGCGACGCGGTCAACGCCGACGAGATCGTGCGGCAGGTCGCGCGGCGCACCGGGGTCACGCTGCGCCGGTTCAGCGGCCGCCAGGAGGCGCGGCTGGCCTACCTCGCCGCGCGCCGGTGGTACGGCCGGGCGGCGGGCGCGCTGACGGTGCTCGACGTCGGCGGCGGCACGGTCGAGGTCGCCGTCGGCGAGTCCGACACCCCGTCGGTGGCGCGCTCTTTGCCGTACGGCGCACGGACTCTGACCCGGCTGGGGCTGGCGGTCGGGCACGAGGACGAGGTCGAGGAACTCATCCGCGACGCCCTGGCCCCCGACGACCTGGTCGCGCTGCACGCGGGCCACGCGGTCGGCTGCTCCAAGGTCTTCCAGGGCCTGGCCCGCCTGGCCGACACGAGCTCACTCCAGGTCGAGGACCTCGACCGCTGGATCCCCCGCCTGGCCCGGCTCTCGGCGCGGCGCCGGGCGAAGCTGCCGGGGATCTCGCGGCACCGGGCCGAGCAGTCGCTGGCGGGCGCGGTCGCGGCGCGGGCCCTGATGGTGGCGACCGGCCACGACCGGGTGGAGATCAGCCCGTGGTCGACCAAGGAGGGCCTGCTGCTCACCCTGATGGACCGCAAGCCCACCCCCATCGCCAGCGTCGCCTGACCGGTCATGTTTCACCCCCGCCCGGCGAGGGGTATTCCCAGCGCATGAGCGAGATGTCGGTGGTGGAGGTCTGGGCGGTGACGGTCCCCGCCGAGCCCGGTCACCTGCACCTGGCCCGTCGCGCCCTGCGCGGCTGGCTCACCCGGGTGGGCGTCGCACCCCCCGCCCTCGACGACGCCGTCTGGTCCGCCGACGAGGCGATGAGCAACGCCATCGCGAACGCCAACCAGAGCGGCCCGGAGTCCACCGTCCTGGGGCTCAACGCCCACGTCGACGACGAGGCCGTCGTCATCACCGTCATCGACGAGAGCGGCTGGCGCGTCCCGGCCTCGGGTGTGGTCCTGGCGGGCCGCGGCATGGCCATCGTCCGGGCGTTGGCGGAACAGGTCAACCTCGCCGTCGCGGACGGCCGCACCACCTTCACGGCGTGGTTCCTCCGCTGACCACAGTGGACTGATCAGTGGTTCTGCAACCCTCTACCCACGCCTCAGCGCAGACCATAGGCGAACCCGGGCACCAGATCGCGGAACCGCACCCTCACTTCACCCGCCAAATCCGGCACGACTGCACTTCCACTGGTCAACTCGTCTTCCGCACCAAGCTGGAATGCGCGTTGAAGCGCAACAACCTTCTCGGGCATCTCCGGACCGAACCGCACGCGGAGATCGAAGGCAGCACACGGGATCTGCGGCACGCAGACATAGTGGTGCAGGGGCGAATCCGCCGCCAGAACTCGCACCGCGAACTCGTGCCCTTCACCATCAGTCAACGGCTCCGGTAGGTCCAGCGACCATCGCACCCGCTCGCTCGATTCCGTCTCCGGCTCACCCAACGTCCGCCGTAGAGGACGGAAAACTCGGACACCCTTCCTGTTGTGGCGAAATCCCACCTCCACGCGCCGTCACCGCCAGCAAGTACGCTCCGGGTCTCCAACACCTCCGGCACCGCTCAACGCGGGCCCGATCCGCTCGACAAGGTCGTGTGAGCTCAGTGCGCGCCCCCTTCAGAGCCGGTCACAGAACATGGCCGACGGACTTGGCGGAATGTTCAGCCGAGTCAGGCTGTTCAATCACCTGGGTTCACACCCGGGGTTCCTCCCCGTACCGGGCCAGCACCGCCGCCCGCAGGTCCTCGTCGCTGCGCGGCACCGGTTCGATGAACACCTCGGTCACGTCGTTGAACTTCGCCTGCAACTCCCCCGCCAGCCGCACGCACACCCGCTCCAGCTCGCCCGCCGTGATGGTGTCGTCGAAGTCCACGCGGGCGCAGACCAGGACGCTGTCGGTACCGATGAGCATCGTCTGGAGGTCCACCACCGCGTCCACCTCCCGCGCCGCCGCCAGCGTGTCGCGGATGCCGTAGACGAGGTCCGGTGGGGCTTGGCGGCCGATCAGCAGCGCCGCGTTGGCGCGGCCCAGCAGGAACGCCACGCACGCCAGCAGGACGCCGATGGCCACCGACGCCACGCCGTCCCACACGGCGGCGCCGGTGAGCTGGTGCAGACCCACCCCGGCGAACGCCAGGAGCAGGCCGCACAACGCCGCCGAGTCCTCGTAGAACACCGTGGTGGCGGTCGGGTCGTCGCCGTGGCGGAGTTGGGCCCGGAAGGTGCGGTGCTGGTCCGCCGCGTCCCGCCGGACCTGGCGCAGGGCCTGGGCCCAGGACACCGACTCCAGCGCGAAAGCGCCCGCCAGCACCAGGTACGCGACCAAGGGGGACGTCTGTTCCCCCGCCGCACCGAAGATCGTCGAGAAACCCTCGTACAAGGCGAACATCGAGCCCGACGCGAAGATCGATACCGCGGCCAGCAGCGACCAGAAGTACCGCGCTTTCCCGTATCCGAACGGGTGCGCGCGGTCCGCCGGTTTGCGCGACACGCGCAGCGCGGTCAGCAGCAGGATCTCGGTGAACGTGTCCGCCACCGAGTGCGCCGCCTCCGACAGCATCGCCGCCGAGCCGGTGATCAGGCCCGCGACCAGTTTCAGGATCGCGATCAGCAGGTTCACCGACCCAGCGAGCACCACCGTCAGGGTGCTTCCCTCTTTCTCCGCCACGAAAACGATCGTAGGTGCGCGGACGGCTCAGCGCGCGACCTCGCCCAGCGCCGCCACGGCGTCCAGCAGTTGCGAATCACGCAAATAGGGCGCGGGCCCGAACCGCAGGTAGCTCCCCCGGCTGTCCGACAGCACACCGCGTTCGGCCAGTGCCCGCTGGAACTCCCCGGCCCGTTCGGCGTGAAAGGCGACAAACCCCCCGAACTCCACGCGATCCGCCCGGTCCAGCGTGATCACCGACTCCGGCAGCCCCAACGCGTCGAACGCCTCGACGATCAACCCGGTCTGCAGCAGGGAGATCTCCCGCAGCAGCGGGGCGTCGAGTCCGAGGTCGACGAAGAAGTCCATCACCCTGGCCGCCCGGTAGTGGCTCGTCGGGTCGTACGTCGACCCCGCGAACCGCGTCGCCCCCGGCCCGTACGCCACCAGCGTCGGGTCGCGCTCGTCGGCCAACGCGTCGAACTCGGCGAACCAGCCCGTCACGAGCGGGCGCAGCTCCTGCGCGTGCGGCGGCAGCCGGAGGAAGCAGTTCCCCTCCCCCAACTGCAAGTACTTGTACCCGCCGCCGACGATCCACGCGTCCGACAGCCCCGCCGTGTCGAACGGCACGACCCCCAGCGTGTGGTAGGCGTCGACCAGCAGCTCCACCCCGTGCCGTTCGCACGCCGCGGCCACCGCGGCCAGCCCCGGCACGATCCGCGACGTCTCGAACAGCACCGCCGACACCAGCACGGCCGCTGTCCGGTCGTCCACTTCGGACGCGAGCCGCTCGGCGAGCGTCGCCACCGGCTCGGCGGGCACCCGCACGATCCGCACGAACTCCTCGGCCAACCGACCCAGCTGCCGCCGCAGCGTGTGGAACTCGCCGTCGGTGGTCACCAACTTCGGCCGACCGGTCAAGTCCACAGCGGACAGGAACCGCACCACCAGCTCGTGCGTGTTCGCCCCCAGCGCGATGTCCGCTCCCGGCTCGCCCAGCCACGACGCGAACCCGGCGCGCACCCGGTCGGCCTTCGCGAACGCCCGCGACCACTTCTCGTCCACCGCCAGCGCCGCGTCGTCGAAGGCCGCGATCTGGCCCTCCAGCGCGACGTCCGGCCACGCCTGGTGCGAGTGCCCGGTCAGCAGCAGCCGCGAGCCGACCCCGAACCGCGCGTAGCGCGGCGCCAGCTCCTCCGCCCTCACAGCCTGCTCCGCACGGCCCACAGGTCCGGGAACGCGGCCTCGAACAGCGTCCCCCGCAGGTACGCCGCCCCCGCCGACCCGCCGGTCCCCGGCTTGGCCCCGATCGTCCGCTCGACCATCTTCACGTGCCGGTACCGCCACTCCTGCAACCCTTCGTCGAGGTCGACCAGGTGCTCGGCCACCGTCGACGGCCCCGAGTCGTCCGCGTACACCGCGAGCAGAACCTCTTGCAGTTCGGGCGAAGCCTCGGCGGGCTCTGCCACATCCCGCTTCAGCAGGGAAGCCGGGACCTCGTACCCGTGCGAGACCAGGTACCGCAGGAAGGAGTCGTACAGCGACCGCCGGTCCATCGCCGCCGCGATCCGCGCCCGCTGCTCCCCGCCCTCCGGGTAGTGCGCGAACGCCCGCCGGTCCCGCCGCCCCAGCACCGCTTCCAGCTCGCGGAACTGCGCGGACTGGAACCCGCTGGAGGCGTCCAGCCGGGCGCGGAAACTGGTGAACTGCCGGGGCGTCATGGTTTCCAGCACGTCGATCTGGGCCACGTTCACCTTGAGGATCGTCAGCACCCGGCGCAGCGTGCGGACCGCGTGCGCGGTGTCGCCGCGTTCCAGGACGTTCTGCACCAGGCCGAGTTCGTGCAGCAGCTGCTTGAACCACAGCTCGTAGACCTGGTGGATGACGATGAACAGCAGTTCGTCGTGCTCGTCCGAGCGCGGGTGCTGCGCGGTGAGCACCTCGTCGAGGGACAGGTAGGAGGTGTAGGTCAACGCCGCCTGGGTGTCGGCGGGGTTCGTTTCGCTCACGGCTTCATCGCTTCGTCGAAGTGGTGCTGGGCGGGTGCGGCCAGTACGGGGTAGGCGTCGTGGAACAGGGCGACGGCCGCGGCGCGGTGCGGCGGCGCGGGCACCAGGTCCTCGGGCAGTTCGGGGTCGAGGGTGGCGAACTGCCGGTAGACGTGGATGAGCCGCACCCGTAAGTGGAACGCGGTGCGCGGGTCGTCGACCGGTTCCCTGGCGGGCGCGAACTCCGCCACGAACGCCTCGTACCGGGCCGCCAGCGCGGCCAGGTCCCAGACCCGGCGCGCGAAGTCGGCGAAGTCGCCCGCCCCGGCGGGCGCGCCGAGCAGCACACCGGCGTGCGCGGTCACCCCCAGGTCGGCGAGCAGCGCGTCGACCTCGGCGACCCGGTCGCGCGGCGCCAGCCAGGTGCCGTCCTGCACCGGTCCGAAGCCGAGGAACCGCAGCCTGCGCACCAGCCGGGTGCGGGCGACGCGCTGCTCCTCGGGGATGGCGTGCCAGAGCACGGTCCACTGGCCGCGCGCCGGGTCGACGCCGGTGCCGACGGTGAAGATCCGGCGGTCGCCGTCGACCAGCACGGCGGCCGCGCGGTCGGTGAGCCGGTAGTGCACCATGCGGCCGTCGCGGACGCGTTCCAGCAGGTCGCGCTGGACGAGGCGGGTCAGGGCCACGCGCGCGGCGCCGGGGGTGAAACCGAACTCGACCAGCAGCGAGACCAGCCCGCCGGACCACACCGTGGTGCGGTCGCGGGGACGCAGGTGCGCGCCGAGAATCGTCAGCACGAGGTCCTGGGGTGCGGGGTCGAACACCTCGCCGAGCTTAGTTGACACCTGAGCGAGGTCAACCGTAACGTTTTTCCGCAGTGACCCCGGCCACAAGGGTGTGACGCTGGTGCGGATCGGAATCGGACTCCCCAACACGGTCCCCGGGTGCGACGGCTCCGCCCTGCTCGACTGGGCGCGGCTGGCCGACGCGGGCCCGTTCGACGCGGTCGCCGTGCTGGACCGGCTGCGCTACGACTCGATCGAGCCGTTCGCCGCCCTCGCCGCGGCCGCGGCGGTGACCAGCCGGGTACGGCTGGCCACGATGATCGCCATCGGCCCGCTGCGGACCCCGGCCGCGCTGGCCAAGCAGGCCCTGTCCGTGCAGGCGCTCTCCGGCGGCAGGCTCACCCTCGGCCTGGGCATCGGCGCGCGGCTCGACGACTACGCCGCCGCCGAGGTCGACCACCGCACCCGGGGCGCCGCGCTGTCGCGGCAGCTGGCGTACTTGCGCGGTCCGGTCGCGGAGTCCGGTGTCGGCCCGGCGGCCCCGTTCGGCGCCCCCGGCATCCCGCTGCTGGTCGGCGGCACCAGCGGCTCGGCCCTGGCCCGCATGGCCCGCTACGGCGACGGCTACGCGCACGGCGGCGGCCCGCCCCGCGCGTTCGCGTCGGCGGCGGCGAAGGCGCGCGCGGCCTGGCAGGACCTGGGTCGCGCGGGTGAGCCGCTGCTGTGGGGGCAGGCGTACCTGGCGATCGGCGACCCGGACGCGGGCCGGGACTACCTGCGCGACTACTACGCCTTCACCGGCCCGTTCGCCGACAAGATCGCGGCGGGCGCCCTGACGTCGGTGCGCGCGGTCCGGGACGTCATCCGCGGGTACGCCGAAGCGGGCTGCGACGAGCTGGTCCTCTTCCCGACCAGCGCCGACGCGGGCGACCTCAACCGGATCGCCGAGGTCGTCGACGGGGGGTCCGCCTGATGGAGGTGTCGATCGCGGGCGCCGGGCCCGCCGGGCTGTACCTGGCGATCCTGCTGCGTAAGGCGGGCCACGACGTCGTGGTGCACGAGCGCAACGCCCCGGACGCCACCTTCGGCTGGGGCGTGGTGTTCTCCGAGGAGACCATGGGCGCGCTGCGCGACGCCGACCCCCGCACCCACCTGGAGATCACCGACTCGTTCGCCCGCTGGTCCACGATCGACATCCGCTACCGGGGCGAGGTGCTGCGCTCGACCGGCCACTCGTTCACCGCGATCTCCCGTCGCCACCTTCTGGGCATCCTCCAGCGCCGCGCCGCCGAACTGGGCGCAGACCTGCGGTTCCACAGCGAGGTCGACGAGCCACCGGAGGCCGACCTGCGGGTCGCGGCCGACGGCGCGAACAGCCGGGTGCGGTCGGCGCGCTTCAAGGCGAAGGTGGTGCCGCAGGGCGGGAAGTACGTGTGGTTCGGCACCGACCTGGTGCTGGACTCGTTCACCTTCGCGTTCCGGCCGACGGAGTTCGGCCTGTTCCAGGCGCACGCGTACCCGTTCGACGAGCACACCAGCACGTGGATCGTGGAGTGCGCGGAGCCGGTGTGGCGGCGGGCCGGGCTGGCCGAGATGTCCGAAGAGGACAGCATCGCGTTCTGCGAGCGCCTGTTCGCCGACGACCTGGCCGGGCACCGGCTGCGGTCGAACCGGTCGCTGTGGCTGGACTTCCCGCTGGTGCGGTGCCCGAGTTGGCACCGGGGGAACCTGGTGCTGCTCGGCGACGCCGCGCACACCGCGCACTTCTCCATCGGCTCCGGCACGAAACTGGCGATGGAGGACTCGATCGCCTTGGCCGCCGCGCTGGACCGGCACGGCACCGACCTGGCCGCGGCGCTGACCGACTACGAACTGGAGCGGCAACCGGTCGTCGACCGGTTCCAGCAGGCGGCGGGCGACAGCGCGGCGTACTTCGGCCGGACCGGGCACTACACGGGGTTCGAGCCGGTCCAGTTCGCGTTCAACCTCCTCACCCGCAGCGGCCGGATCACCCACGGCACGCTCGCCCAGCGCGACCCGGCGCTGGTGCGGTCGGTCGACGCGTGGTTCGCCGGGCGCGGGCCGGACGCGGTCGCGCCGCCGCCGCTGTTCGCGCCGCTGCTGGGGCTGCCGAACCGGCTGGCCGCCGAAGTGTCCGATGTGGACTCCGCAGTCGCGCGCGCGGAGGCGGGGATCGGGCTGGTGCTGGGCGAACCGGTCGCGGTCACGCCCGAGGGCAGGCTCACCCCGGACACGCCGCTGTTCGAGGAAGCCGCGTGGCGGGCGTATGCGGAGAAGGTGCGCGAGGCGGGCGCCCGGCTGGGTCTGCGGCTGACGCACGCGGGCGCGCGCGGCACGCAGGGACCGCTCGTCGCGGCTTCGCCCGTTCCCTACGGTCCGTTCGCGCCCGTCCCGACCGAGCTGACCGACCTCGACGGGGTCCTCCGGGCCTTCGCCGACACCGCCGCGCGCGCCGCCGGGACCGGCATTGACCTGCTGGAACTCGATATCGCCGACGGGCACCTGCTGGCAGGGTTCCGTTCCCCGCTGACCAACCGCCGGTCCGACGAGTGGGCCAAGCCGCACGCCTTCCCCTTGGCCGTGTTCGACGCCGTCCGGGCCGCGTGGCCAGGCACGCTGTCGGCGCGGTTGACCGTCACCGACTGGTCCCCCAAGGGCGCCACGATCGAGGACGGCACCGCCTTCGCGCGACTGCTGCGCGAGCACGGCGTGGACCTGGTGCACATCCGCGCGGGCCACACGCGCCCGGACTTCCACCCCGAGTACCGACGTGGCTACCTGACCACGCTGTCGGACCGCGTGCGCAACGGAGCGGGCGTGCGCACCATGGTCGGCGGCTACCTGACGACGCTCGACGAGGTGAACACCGTGGTCGCGGCGGGTCGGGCCGACCTGTGCCTGCTCGCCGACCCGCGTCCCGGGGCGAAGCCGTGACCCGGTTCGCCGACCTCACCTCGCCCCAGGTCGCGGCCCTGCGGGACGGCCCGCGCACGCCGGTCCTGCTGCTCCCGGTCGGCGCGATCGAACCGCACGGCCCGCACGCGCCGCTGGACACCGACCCGATCATCTCGGCGGGCATGTGCGCCCGGGCCGCCGCGCGGCTGGCCGACGATCCCGAGGTCCACGTGCTGGTTCTGCCCGCCTTGCCTTACGGCGTAACGGATTTCGCGGCGGGCTTCCCCGGGGCGATCAGCGTGGGCGCGGAGACCGTGCACAACGTCGTCGTCGAGATCTGCCTTTCCCTCGACGCACAAGGGTTCCCGGACGTCGTCGTGGTCAACAACCACTTCGAACCCGCGCACGTCCGGACACTGCGCCGCGCGGTCGACACGCTCGCCGAGCGCGGTGTCCGCACGGGATACCTGGACCTGCTGCGCCGCGCGGCCGTCGCGCGGCTGACCGCGGAGTTCCGGTCGGGCTCCTGCCACGCGGGCCGCTACGAAACCTCGCTGGTCCTCGCCGAGCGGCCCGACCTCGTCGACACCGCGGCCATGTCCGCGCTGCCCGCCGTCCCCGTCGACCTGCCCGCCGAGATGGGCGCGGGACGTCGGGACTTCCTCGCGATGGGCATGTCCCAGGCCTACTGCGGGGCACCCGCCGAGGCCACCGCCGACGAGGGTACGGACACGTTCACGCAGCTCACCGCGCTGCTGGTCGAGGCGATCCGCGACCAAGCCGCGCACCGGCGAGAGAGGAGAGAAGGTGCACCGTGACCGCGGGGCGTACAACCTCGCCACCCGCTTCCTCGACCAAGACCCCGACCGCACAGCCCTGCTCGGCCCGACCGGCCCCTTGACCTACGGCGAACTCACCGCGCTGACCAACCGCATCGGCAACGTCCTGCTCGACGTCGGCGTGCGACCGGGCGACCGGGTGCTGCTGGCCCTGGCCGACGGCGTGGAGTTCGTGGCCGCCTGGTTCGCGGCGCAGAAGATCGGCGCGGTGACGGCCGAGACGTACACGTTCTTGACGGTCAAGGACTACGCCTACTACCTCAACTACACCGACGCCACCGCGGTCATCGCCGACTCGATCACCCTCGACCGGCTCCGCGAGGCGGGCGCGCGGGACCGCGCCCGGCTCGTCGTCGGCCCCGCCGACCTGCGCGACGGCGAGCACGACCTGGACGCCCTGGCCGCCGCCGCTTCGTCCTCTTTGGACTCGGCGCCGGTCGGCCCGGACGACGTGGTGCTGTGGAAGTTCACGACCGGCAGCACCGGTGCGCCAAAAGCCTGCCCGCACACCGCGCGCAGCCCCCTGGCGGGCTTCGACGGGTACGCGCGCGGGGTCCTGGGGCTCGGGCCGGACGACGTCGTGCTGCCGGTGCCGAAGCTGTTCTTCGGCTACGCCCGGGACCTCGCCGCGCTGTACCCGTTCGGCGTCGGCGGTGCCGGGATCGTGTTCCCGGAGCGCACGACGCCGGAGCGGGTGTTCGCGCTGATCGCCGAACACCGGCCGACAGTGCTGGTGAACGTGCCGACGATGATGGCGGCGATGGTCGCCCACCCCCTCGCGGACGACCAGGACCTGAGCTGCCTGCGACTGTGCACGTCGGCGGGCGAGGCGCTACCCCCGGAGTTGCACCGCAAGTGGCACAACACTTTCGGTGTCGAGGTGGTCGACGGGATCGGGTCGTCGGAGCTGTACCACATCTACATCTCCAACCGCCCGGGCTCGACCCGCACGGGCAGCATCGGTTCCCTGGTACCCGGCTACACCGCGCGCGTCGTCGACCCGGACGGCCAAGACGTGCCGGACGGTGAGATCGGCACGTTGGAGGTCACGGGGTCGACGGCCGCGCTGGAGTACGTCGGCGACGCGGAGAAGTCCGCCACCACGTTCCTCGGTGATGGGACCGTCCACACGGGAGACCTGGTGAGCCGCGACCCGGATGGCACCTTCCGGTACCGGGGGCGGGCGGACGACCTGCTGAAGGTGAGCGGGATCTGGGTGGCGCCGAGCGAGATCGAGCACTGCCTGATCGGCCACCCGGATGTGGTCGAGTGCGCGGTGCTGGGGCGCGAGCGGGACGGCTTGGTGCGGCCGTACGCGTTCGTGGTGGTGTCCGCCCCCGGGATCGACCCCGACGACCTGCGCCGATACGTGCGCGAGCGACTGTCCCCACACAAGACACCGGAGCGCGTCGTCTTCGTCGACGAACTTCCACGCACCACCAACGGAAAACTCGATCGCCGAGCCCTCCGCACCCTGGACGCGTCATGAGGCGGGTTGTGGTGACCGGCGGCACGCGCGGCATCGGCGCCGCGATCGCGGCCCGTTTCCACGCGGCGGGTGACGAGGTGGTCGCCCTGGGCCGAGCCGACTGCGACGTGACCGACGAGTCCGCCGTGGTCGACCTGTTCGCGGGCTTGGGACCTGTCGACGTCCTGGTGAACAACGCGGGCATGGCCGCGAGCGCACCCCTGGCCCGGACAACCGTCGACCAATGGCAGGACCACCACAACGTCAACGCCTTGGGCGCCTTCCTCTGCACCCGCGCCGTGATCCCCAGCATGCTGGAACGCAACATGGGCCGGGTCGTCACGGTCGCCTCCACAGCGGGCCGCGTCGGCTCGCGCTACACCTCCGCCTACACCGCCGCCAAACACAGCGCCGTCGGTCTGATGCGCGCGGTCGCGGCCGAGGTGGCGGGCACCGGCGTGACCTCGAACGCCGTGTGCCCGACCTTCGTGCGCACGGACCTGACGGCGGAGTCGATCCGCGCCATAGTCGACCGCACCGGCCGCACCCCGGAGGAGGCCGAGTCCGCGCTGGCCTCCGCGTCCCCGCTGGGCAGACTCCTGGAACCGGACGAGGTGGCCTTCGCGGTGCTGTTCCTCGCCGCACCCGAAGCGGGCGCGGTAAATGGTCAAACGCTCGTGCTGGACGGCGGTGGTTCGCCGTGACCGGCGCGGTTCACCGGCTCCGGCGGCGCTCGACGGGCCGCCGGAGCCACCAGTTCGGGAGAGGGGACGGGAGTTGAGTCCGTTTCGGGCGTCCGCCGGGTTCACCTCGGCGTGGGAGCACTTCGGCGTCACCGTCGCCGACGGGGTCGCGACGGTGACGCTGGACCGGCCGGAGAAGCTGAACGCGTTGACCTTCGAGGTCTACGCCGACCTGCGCGACCTGGTCGCCGAGTTGCCGCACCGGGGCGACGCGAAGGTGCTGGTGCTGCGCGGCACCGGGCGCGGCTTCTGCTCCGGCGGCGACGTCGAGGAGATCATCGGGGCGCTGCGCGCGATGAAACCGGTGGAGTTGCTGGAGTTCACCCGGCTGACCGGCGCGGTCGTCAAGGCGCTGCGGGAGTGCCCGCTGCCGGTCGTCGCGTCGGTCAACGGGGTGGCGGCCGGGGCGGGCGCGGTGCTGGCCCTGGCGTCGGACTTCCGGCTGCTGGACCAGAAGGCGTCCTTCGCGTTCCTGTTCACCCGCGTCGGCTTGGCCGGGGCGGACATGGGGTCGGCGTACCTGCTGCCCCGGCTCATCGGGCTGGGGCGGGCGACCGAACTGCTCATCCTCGGCGACAAGGTCGACGCGAAGCGCGCCGAGTGGCTGGGGTTGGGCACCACCGTCGACGACCTGCCCGCCGCCACCGAGGCACTGGCCCGGCGGCTGGCCGACGGCCCGGCGCTGGCCTACTCGACGACGAAGGTGCTGCTGACCCGCGAGCAGGACATGGACCTGGGCGCGTCGATCGAACTCGAGGCCATCACCCAGGCGCTGCTGATGAAGTCCGACGACCACGCCGAGTTCTACGACGCGTGGAAAGCGGGGGTCTCCCCGGTTTGGCGGGGGAAATGACCCCGCACCGGATCGTCACCGCACCCGACCTCGCGCCGCCGGTCGGGTTCGCGCACGCCGTCGTCGCCGCACCGGGGCGGACCGTGCACCTCGGCGGCCAAACGGCGCAGGACCCGACCGGCGCGATCGTCGGGGAGACGATGGCCGAGCAGTTCGACCGGGCGGCGGGAAACGTCGTCTCGACACTGACCGCGGCCGGGTCGGAGGCGCCCCACCTGGTGTCCGTGATCATCTACGTCACGAGTGTGGCCGCGTACAAGGCTGCCCTGCCGGAACTGGGCCCGTTGTGGCGCAAGCACTTCGGAAAGCACTACCCGGCCGTCGCGCTGCTGGGCGTGGCGGAGTTGTTCGACACCGAGGCGATGATCGAGTTGGTGGCCACGGCGGTGATCCCGACATGAACCTCCCCACCGAGTACCAGGAACTACGGCAACACGCCGAACACCTCGCCAAAGGTCCACTAGCGACCCGAGCACACCAGGGCGAGCCCGGTCGACTGAACCGCGACCTGCTCCGCTCCCTGGCGACCCACGGCCTCCTCGCCCACCTGTTCCCCGCCGACGGAACCACGACGAAAGCGCTTGTCCTGTGCGTGATCCGGGAAGCCCTGGCCCGGCACTGCACCGAGGCGGAGACCGCGTTCGCCCTCCAGGGCCTCGGCGCGTACCCCATCCTGCTGGCGGGCACCGATCCGGTCCGGACCCGGTGGCTCCCGCGGATCGCCCGGGGCGAGGCCGCCGTGGGCTTCGCCCTCACCGAACCGGAAGCGGGCTCGGACGCCGCCCGCCTGCGCCTGCGCGCCGACCGCGACGGCGACGGCTTCCGGCTGACCGGCGAGAAGACCTACATCTCCCACGCCCCCGAAGCCGATGTCTACTCGGTTTTCGCCCGCACGACCGACAACGGCGCCAAGGGCATCACCGCGTTCGCCGTCCCCCGCGACTCCCCCGGCCTCGACGGCGACCACATCGACCTGCTCGCACCCCACCCGATCGGCCGCTTGCGCTTCGACGCCGTGCGCGTCGACCCCGACCAGGTCCTCGGCGAGGTCGACGGCGGCTGGTCCGTCGCGATGCGCACCCTCGACATGTTCCGCCCCAGCGTCGGCGCCTTCGCCGTCGGCATGGCCCAGGCCGCGTTGGACGCAGCCGTCGCCCACGCCGCCCAGCGCCAGGCCTTCGGCCGCGCCCTGTCTGCGTTCCAGGGCGTGTCCCACCAACTGGCCGACGTCGCGACCCGCCTGCACGCCGCCCGCCTCATGGTCCACGACGCGGCGTGCGCCTACGACGAGCGCCCCGGCGAAACCGGCCACCTCTCCGCCATGGCCAAGCTCTTCGCCACCGAAACCGCCCAGGTGGCCGTCGACTTGGCCGTGCAGGTCCACGGCGCCCGAGCCCTGGAACGCGGACACCTGCTGGAGCACCTCTACCGGGAAGTACGCGCCCCGCGCATCTACGAAGGCGCCTCGGAGATCCAGCGGGAGATCATCGCCCGCAACCTGTTCCGCTGAACTGTCACCCCGGCCTGCCATGATCGGTACATGACCGACGAGGCGTTCTGGCAACTGATAGGCCGAACGGCGGAACAACCCGGCGACCGCGACGAGCGCACGGAGTGGCTCACGGAGGAGCTGACCCGCCTCCCCGTCCCCCAGATCATCGACTTCGCCCAACGCCTCGCCACCGTCCACCACAAAGCCGACACCTGGACCATGCGCGCCGCCGCCAGACTCATCCACGACGGCTGGTGCTCGGACGACAGCTTCTGGTCCTTCCAGCTGTGGCTGCTGACCCTGGGCCGCGACACGTTCGAGAGGGCGGTGGACGACCCGGACACGTTGGCGGAGGTGGAAAGCATCCGCGTCCTCGCGGCCAAACCGATGAAGGAATGGGCAGACCGCGACTGGCCGGAGTGGGAGAGCCTGGACTACGCGGCCCACGAGGCCCACCAAGAGGCCACCGGCCAGGAGTGCGGCCTGGAGTCCCTGGACCTCCCCACGGCCCCAAACCCCCAAGACGCCCCGTGGGACCTGGCCGACCCAGCCCAACTACAGGCCCGCCTCCCCCACCTTTCCACCCTCTTCGCCCACTCCCAAACCTCCCTACGCGGCGACTAAGCCCCGCACCCCCACCGCACAACCGCTCTCCCACCGCATCGCACCAGCGCTCCACCCGCTCACCAACGACCTCACGGCCCTCACCGCATGCCGGGCGCCCCTTCCCTCTCCCCAGCATTCCCTCTCCCCAACCACCTCTCTCCCCAGCCACCCCCAGAAGCCGCAGCAGAGTCCTAGCCCCCACCCAACCCAACACGGCCCTACCGAACCCGCCCCATAACCACCGCAGGATCCCAACCCCAACCCAACACAACACGGCAGTACCGGACCCACCCCAAGACCGCGCAGAATCCCAGCCCCCACCGAACGCGACGCGCCCCCGTCATACGCCTTGATTGGGTGGACTTGCTTTGCGTGGGGGGACGAGCCTGCCAAGCTCTCCCGCGGGTGGGGTGGGCTTGCCCCTCCCCACCGCTCTTCCTCACCGCAGGTTCGTAGGGGCCCCGCGCAAAGCAAGTTCACTCAATCAAGGCCGCCCATCTTTCCGCGAACAGCCGGACAAACCCAACGCGCCCAGCCCACCCACGCCCAGCAGCCCACCGCAGGCCCCGCAGAGCAAGTTCACCCGATCAAGGCCACACAGCTCCCCGCGAACAGCCAGACCGATCACCCCAGCCACCGCCCCAAGCAGCACCCCGCACCGCGAACGAGCACGGACCGGAAGATCAGCGCCCAGACTCCGCCAACCACCGCTCATGGAGCAACCTCAGAACACGAACCGCCTCATCCGGCTCGATATTGCTGGCCGCGTACTCACCGCCGTCCTCAATCTCATACTCGCCATACCAGGCTGGATCGTCAAAGTCACCGAACTCCAGCGAGCACGTACTCCACCGACACCGAAAGTAGAACTCCTCCCCCGATGGAGCACGCCCCTCAAGCTGGAACGGCGCCCCAGGCGAGGTCAGCTCCAACTCCCACCCCTCACCACGCAGCTCAGCCAACACCCGCTGCCTAGCTGTAGTGAGGTGCTTCGAAGTTTCCGGACAGTGGACCAAGTAGAATTGGGTTCTCTGGAAGGAGACGGTTTTGGCGGGATCAAGGAGGAGTTTCTCTCGG
>NZ_PTIX01000025.1 GCF_002934265.1 Actinokineospora auranticolor | reverse complement strand
TCCAGGGCGATGCGGCGGGCCGACCACTTGCGGTCCCGACGCAACCACTCGATCCGGACCACCACCTCGGCCGGGGCGGCGGTGGGCTGCCGACGGGGAGCGCTGGGGCGGTCGGACAGGCCGGCCTCGCCGAAGCGGCGATACCGGTTGACCCACTTCGAGGCGCATTGCCGGGAGATGCCCATCTCGGCGGCGACGTGGGCGATCGGACGGGTTCGGCAGCGTTGTACCAGACGGGTGGCGGCCTTCGACCGACAGCGGGGCGTTACGGTGGAGCACGGACGGGTCTTTCCACTCGGCGGATGTGTTGGTCGCACTTCTCATCCTGCCGCCGAAAGACCCGTCCCCTCGTCTCAGCCCCTACCAGCCGTCACCAACGTCATGACCCGCAACAGCTAGCTCCGCCCCATCATCTGGCACACCATGGCGTTGACCGTCTTGTCGAACAGCGACCCCGGTTCCTGGTTCAGGTCCGTCGCCACGAAGAGCACCGCGCTGCGCTTGCCTGCGCGGTCCTGGTAGGCGATGGTGTGGTAGCCCGGGAAATCGCCCGCGTGGCCCCAAACCCGGCCGCAGGGCGTGTCGACGTAGTAGATGCCGAGGCCGTAGCCGCCGTTGCGCTCGGGGACCTCCACGGTCGTGAGCATGTCGCGCAGTTGCGGCCGCTCGAGGAGTTCGCCGGTGAGCAGCGCGCGGTAGAAGCGGGCCACGTCCTGCTGCGTCGACACGACCGCGCCCGTCGCGCCCGCCAAGGTCGGGCTCCACGTCGTGGTGTCGGTGCGGGTGCCGTCCGGATTCGCCGTGTAGCCGTGGATGTGGTCGGGACGCACCCGCGCATCGGTTGCCAGGTAGGTGTCCCGCAGACCAAGCGGACTGGTGATCCGGTCGGCCACCAGTCGCGCCAGGGAGCGGCCGGTGGCCTGCTCCGCGATCAGCCCGACCAGGAGGTAGTTGGTGTTGCTGTAGGACCACCGGGTACCCGGCGGGAACAGCGGCGGACGCCCCAAACCCACCGCGATCAGCTCGCGCGGCGACCAGCCGCGCGTCGGGTCGGCCATCGCGGTGGCCAGCCACTCCGGGTCCTCGGAGTAGTCGTACAGGCCGGTGGTCTGGTTGAGCAGCTGCCGGACCGTGATCCGGTCGCCACCGGGGACCGTGCCGGGCAGCCAGCGCTCGATCGAGTCGGTCAGCCGGATCCGGCCCTCCCCGACCAGTTGCAGTACCACCGTCGCGGTGAAAGTCTTGGTGACACTGGCGATCCGGAACGGGTCCGACCCCCGGATGGCCCTTGGCGGGTCGAGCGTCGCGACACCGCTGCCGACGGTGCGGACCCGCTTTCCGTCGTCGACCCGGACCACCGCGCCGGTGACACCGGACCGCACCAACGCGTCCAGCGAATCACGCAGCCCGCTGTCCCCGCTCTCCGCCACCGCCGTCCCGGACGGCACCACCACCAACACGGCCGCCAGCCCGGCCACGATCCACCTGCGCACCTTGGATTCCCCCCTCGGTAAGGATTCGGTGCTACCAGCAGACCGGAATCACCCACCCGCGCGCTTCGGGTATCCCCCGTAGTCCCACAGGGGCACGGAGTCAGAGGTGTACCCGCAACTCGCGCAGACCTCTGGTCCGGAACGAGACCCGCCACAACGGTGCCGCATCGGGGTCGACCAGGCGCGCGTGCGGGAACCGGTGCAGCAGGGCCGTCGCGGCGAGTCGGATCTGCAAGCGGGCCAGCGCGGCACCGACGCAGAAGTGGACGCCGTGGCCGAAAGCCAGGTGCCCGCCCTGACCGCGGTCCGGGTCGAAGTCATCCGGATCGGGGAACTGCCGGGGATCGCGGTTGGCCGCAGCCAGGCTGAGCCACACACGACTCCCCGCGGGGATCTCCACGCCGTCGATCCGGATGTCCTCGACCGCGAACCGCCGCACCGCGTGGGAAAACGGCGTGACCCAGCGCAGCGCTTCTTCCGCTACGGCGGACATAGGTAGCGACCCGTCGCGCACGCGCGCGGCGTGGCGCGGGTGCCGGAGCAGCGCCAGCAGGGCGGTGCCGATGCCCGACGCGGTGGTGTCGTACCCGCCGAACAGCAGGAGGAACACCAGCGCCACCAACTCGTCCCGGCTGAGGCCGTCCGCGGTGATCAGCGCCGTCAGCACGTCGGACCGCGGCTCCGCGCGCTTGCGTTCGACGAGCTCCACGAGGTAGGCGTGCATCTCCGCCATCGCTCGACGGGACCGTTGCGCGGCCTCGGGATCGGGGGCCACCAGGGTGTTCGTCCAGTCGCGGAAGTGGTCGCGGTCGTCGGCGGGGATGCCCAGCAGGTCACCGATGACCAGCAGCGGCAACGGCATGGCGAGCCCGTCGACGAGATCGGCCGCGTCCGGCGGGAGGCGGTCCAGCAACCGCTCGGCGCCCACCCGCATCCGCTCCCGCAGCCCCTCGACGCGCCGGGCGGTGAACGCGCTCGTGACCAGCCGCCGGATCCGGGTGTGGGCGGGCGAATCCATGTTGAGCAGGTGGCCCTGCAGGACCGGGGGCAACGACGAGTCGACCTGGTCCGCGCTCCACCGGTTGTCCAGCGACAGCCGCGGATCGGTCAACGCCGCCCGCACGTCGGCGTAGCGCGTCACCAGCCAGACCGCGGTCCCGTCCGGCGCCGCGGCCCGGCACACCGGCTCGTCGTCGAGCAGCCGCGCGAGCACCGGATAGGGATCGGTGACGAACGCGTCGTCCATGTGCAGCAACGGAAACCTCCCGACGGGGGCGACCTGGCCGCTGCCCCGTGTCCCACCCCAGGCGGGCCGGTGACCACCGACCGCTCCGAGCATACCCGGCAAGATCAACACGGGACCGCGGTCGGAGACCGGAAAGCGCCCCCGCGCACCAGGTGCGCGGGGGCGGGGGCCTAGGTCAGGGGCCCTCGATCTCGCGGTAGCGGTCCAGCTCCGCGCTGCCGTCGCACTGGGTTTGGTTGCGCACCGCCAGGTAGCCCGCATCGGTCATGGCGAAGGAGAACACGCAGCCGTTGCGGTCCACGGCGGCGGCGGGCTGGCCGACGTGCACCGAGCCGAGGTCCGACCAGGAGGTGGCGTAGCCCGCGTCCGGCCCGGTCTGCTTCGTCGTGCTCTGGCCGGAACCCGCGTTCCCGGTGAACACCTGGATGCGCGCGTCCGCGATCGCCGCCGAGTCCGCCCAGGGGCCCGGAGCCTCGCTCGCCGCGACCGCGCCGGTGCCCGCCTGGCCGCCGATCTCCTCGCCGTACGAGCTGAACGACCCGTCCGAGCGCTGCCAGGTGTGGCCCACCAGGCCCGCGAAGTCGTGGTCGGAGTTGGTGGCCAGCCGGTAGAACACGTCGAGCCTGCCGTCCTTGTTGTGCACCACCGAGGGCGGGCCCGCGGGCTCGTACCCGGCCAGCTTCGGCTGCTCGGTGAAACCCTGCCCCGGCGCCGCGCGCCAGTGCCGGATACCGCCGACGCTGCCGTCGATGGTGTAGGCGAACACGTCGACCCCGTTGTCCCGGTCGACCGCGATCGCCACCGGGTCCTGCACGTACGGGCCGCCCTCGAGGTCGTCCCAGGCGGTGTCCCACTGGCCGTTGGGGGTGTGCTGGCTGATCACGCTGACCCCGCCGCCGCCGTTCCGCACCGCGACGCGCAGCAGCCCGTCCGGGCCGAGCACCGAGACCGGCGCGCCGAGCTGGGCCACCTGGTCCGGGCTCACGTTCGGGTTGCCCAGCGTCCCCCACTGGGTGGAGAAGACGCCGTCCACCGCGACCTGCCAGGTGGTCACGATGTCGTGGGTGTCGGCCCGGCGGGCGAACACCTGGAGCCTGCGGTCGGCGTTGCGGTTGACGGTCACACCGGGCAGCAGCGGCCACGGGGTGGTCAGCACCTCGCCCTTGCCGAACTCTCCGTTCGCGCCCTGGTACCAGGTGACCAGGCGACCGCTGAGCACGGCGAACGCCTCAAGCCTGCCGTCGTTGTTCGCCCCGACCCAGGTCGTGCCGGTCGGGTACCGGGTGTACATGCGCTTGGTCCAGGACAGGTAGGCATCGTCGTCCGCCGCGGTGTGCACGTCCCAACCGTCGTAGGCGAAGAAGGTGTTCGCCTTCTGGTCGCGGCCGCCGTAGGGGAAGTCGAGCCCGGTCAGGTTCACCTGGCCGTCGGAGATGTTGTAGTCGCGGTAGTTGATCAGGTCGACGGACCGGCGGCCGGTGGTGTCGGCGTACTCCTTGACCGCCTGGTCCGCGAAGCGGGCGGTGTGGACGTGGTCGTCGTGGTCACCGTGGATCTTGGGGTCCGGCTCCGGGTCCTGCACCCGGACGACGGTGGGGTGGTAGCGGCCGAGCAGGCCGCGCAGCACGTCCAAGAGCCGGTTGTGGTCGTAGGTGTACCGGGGCGCGAGGGTGCCCCAGGCCAGCACGGTTTTCGCGGTGGCGGTGCCCTCCCACAGGCGCATCAGGCTCTGCCCGCCCGCCGGGGCGACCTCGGGGTCGTCGTCGGCGGTCTCCGGCACGTTCAGGAAGACCAGCGCCACCTCGGGCCGGTCGCGCAGGGTGTACTCGTCGACCACGACCGGTCCCTGGCCGGTGTCGACCCGCACCGTGCCGTGGTCCCACTCGTCGGCTTGGCCCGCCATCTGCGCGTACGCGGCCTTGGCGCCCTGCTGCCTGCAGTAGGCGTACTCCTCGCGGACGAGGTCCCGCGCGGTCTTGCAGCGGTCGCGCTCGGGCAGCGGCCCCTGGTCGCCGGGTTCGTGGGTGTTCTCCCCCGCCGTGACGAAGATCGTCTTTACCGGCCGCCCCGCTCCGATCGAGTTCTGCAGGTCGGGGTTCATGAACAGGATGTCGTCGTCCTGGTGCGCGACGACGTGGACGATCACCGGGTCGGGCGGGCCCGCGGGAGCGGCCGAACCCACGGCGGGAACGGCGGCCAGCGTCACCCCCACCACGGCGACGGCACTCGCGAGTCTTTTCCTCATCAACGCTCCTCGTTATCGAGAACGGCGGATTCGCCGGTCACAAGTGAAGACGTCGACTGTGGTTGTGGCGATACGGGGGAGCGTCGATCCCACTTTACCAGTATTCATTTCCGCAGCTCACCATGGGCGGCAGTTTCGCTTCTGCCGCTCAGGCAGTTTTCTGGGGAGCCGCTGAACGGGGTTGCGGTGAGACCGTCAAGAATTCATGTTCAATTTCGTGAGCCCGCTGGATTGTTCGGGTTCCGGCCGCGAAAAGCGCTCAGGGCGACACCCCGTAATGGGTGGCGAGCGCGGCGGCGCGGTCGCGCGGAGCGGCGCGCAACCACGGTGGCGACAGGGCCTCCGCGTTCGTGCCGAGTTGCCACAACGCCCTGTTCGCGCACGGTGACCAGGCCGATCGGGTCCACCGTGCGCCACTTCGCGGCCTGGTCCGGCACCGCGTACCGGATGCGCAGCCGGTGCCCCGCGACCACCGCGCGCCGGATCGCGGCCAGCACCGCGTCGGGCACCTCCTCGGCGACCAGCCCGCGGGAGAGGAGGTCGGTCTCCGGGTCGACGAGCAGGCGCTGGACCGCGCCCGCCGCGGTGGCCCGGGAACCCTCGGGCAGCGCGTCGACCACCTTGCGCATCGCCGAGGCGAGGGCCGGGCCGAGCCCGAACGCCCGCGCGCCGCGTCGGGCCCCGGCGACGAGCAGGGCCAGCGCCTCGTCGTGGGTGAGCCCGGTGGACGGACCGTCCACAACGAACCGAATGGAACAGACGTGGCAGTGGCGCGAACGGTGATCAACCCGGCGACGTGGTCGGTGGCGATGGGGTTCAACCAGGGGGAGGTCGTCTCCGGGCACACCCGGACGCTCTACGCCTCCGGCCAGACCGCGATGGGCGACGACGGCAACCCCCGGCACGCCGGTGACATGGCGGCGCAGGTGGCGCTGAGCCTCGACAACCTGGCGGCCGTGCTCGGCGCGGCGGGCATGTCGCTGGCCGACCTCGTCCGGCTCACCGTCTACACGACCGACGTCGACCTGCTCCTGCGGCACCACGGCGTGCTGACCTCGCGCCTGGCGGCGGCCGGGGTGGCGCCGCACACGACGCTGCTCGGCGTGGCGCGGCTGGCCATCCCGCCGCTGCTGGTCGAACTGGAGGGCACCGCCGTCGCGTAACCCCGGGGTACATCAACACCCGGAGACGCAACAGGGCCCGTCCGGCCGTTGTGGATCTGGCCGGACGGGCCCCGCCTGCACGGTCGTTGCAGGGATTAACGACCCTGCAGCGACTTCACGTTGTCGCCGAAGCTCCAGCTCTTCGAACCGTCCCAGTTCAGGGACCAGGTCATGAGACCCTTGAGCTGGCCGCCACCGGTGCTGCTCCACGCCTGGGACACCAGCGAGGGGGCCATGTAACCGCCACCCGCGCCCGGCTGCGCGGGCAGACCCGGGACCTGCTTGTCGTACGGGACCTTGATGGTGGTGCCCTGGATGACCAGGCCGTTGTTCAGGCAGTCGGTCTGGACCTTGAAGCCCTGGACCGTGCCCGCCTGGTACGAGTCACCGGAGCAGCCGTACATGCTTCCGTTGTAGTACTGCATGTTGAGCCACCAGAGCCTGCCGTTGTCGGCGTACTTCTTGATGATCGGCAGGTACGCGCCCCAGATGGAGCCGTAGGTGACGCTGCCGCCGGTGACGTAGGCGGTCTCCGGGGCCATGGTGAGGCCGAAGTTCGACGGCATCTGGCCGAGCACGCCGTCGATGATCCGGATCAGGTTCTGCTGCGAGGCCGACAGCGTGCCGATGCTGCCCGAACCCGACAGGCCGGTCTCGATGTCGATGTCGATGCCGTCGAAGTTGTACTTCTTCAGGATCGGCACGACGGTGGCCACGAACTTGTCCGCGACCGTGGACGAGCTGAGGTCGATGCCCGCGGTGGCTCCGCCGATCGACATCAGGATGGTCTGGCCCTGCGCCTTGGCCGCGCACATCTCGGCGGGCGTGGAGACCTTGACGGTGGCGTCCATGCCGTCTTCCCACAGCACGGTGCCGTCGGAGCGGATCACGGGGAACGCCGCGTTGAGCACGTTGTAGCCGTGCTGGCGGATCACCGGGTTGGCGATGGAGGTCCAGCCGAACGGCGGGTGCACGCCGTTGGTGGAACCGTCCCAGTTCTCCCAGTAGCCGACGAGGACCTTACCGGCGGGCTTGGACTTGACCGCGCAGGTCTCGCCGCCCGGGTCGGTCGTGGTCGTCGTGGTCGGCGGGGTGGTGGTCGTAGTCGTGGTGGTCGTTGTTGTTGTCGTGGTGGTGGTGCTCGTCGGCGGAGTTGTGGTGGTGGTCGTGGTCGTGGTCGTCGGCCGCGTGGTGGAGGTGGGCGGGTTGCCGTCGCAGGCACCCAGGTCCTTCCACAGCGACTTCGAGGAGGCGGGGTTCCACCCGGCTCCCGGCCAGGCGGTGTGCGCGACTAGGGCGCTGTACTGCCTGCTCTGGTAGGTCACCTTGGCGCCCGCGGCGTAGGCGGTGCCCTCGGCCCAAGCCGGGGCGTCACAGGCCGCGAAGGCCGCCGCGGAAGCCTGCCCGTTAGCGCCGACCGCGAGCGTTGTCGCCCCAATAATGGCAACACTGGCAACCGCGGCGATCGCGAATCTCTGGGATCTCACTAATCTTGATGGTAAAGAAAAGTTCCACATACTGTGATTATCGTAAAACCCACAGTCCCTGTCCATACTTGCGCGTGCGCCACCGACTCCCCGTCGCGCCCCACCCCGTCACGTGGACGGTTTCCCTCGCGGCGCCACCTCGACATCCCCAGGTCAGCGGCCTGTCGGCTGTGACGATCCGTGATTGGCGCCAACCGGTCGTGATGTCGATCAGTCCGAGAGAACGACAACCTAACCCGGCTTCATAACAGGTATCAACCCCTCGGTCGCGGTGTCGCGGGAGTTTCGACATCCACCGGTTGATGTCCGATTGCGGAGCCCTTGCCGGGTGTCACCGAAAATGGGCGGACAATCGGTTGACCGCCGAGTGGTCGGACGTCCGATGAGCCCGCCGACATGGCCTCCACACCCGCTGGGGGAGCGGTTCCGCCTGCTGGTCCTGTTGCTCCGAACCGCCGGGGGACCAGCGCGTGACCAGGCCTGCGCGGTCTGTCTGGCGCCCCTTTAAGCTGTCCGCCCTAGGAAGTTGTTCGCCCTAGGAAGTTGTTCGCTGGGGAGGGCAGATGGGGGCGGGTACGTACGTCGATCCCGCCGCGGACGAGCCGACGGTGCGGCTGGAGTCGCCCGCCGCGGCGCGGTCCAGTGGGTTCCGGACCGACATCCAGGCGTTGCGGGCGGTCGCGGAGATCCTGCGCACCGGCCGGGTGCGGTTGGGGCGCTTCTACGCCCGCCGCGTGCGGCGCCTGCTGCCCGCCGCCTTCCTGGTGCTGGGCGTGAGCCTGGTCGCCGCGTACTTCCTGCTCCCGTTCCAGCGGTGGGAGACCAACGCCCAAGAGGCCGTGGCCAGCGCGCTCTACGCGGAGAACTGGCTGCTGGCGATCCACTCGGTCGACTACTCGGCGTTCACCGCCGTGGCCAGCCTGTCCCAGCACTACTGGTCGCTGTCGGTCGAGGAGCAGTTCTACCTGTGCTGGCCGCTGCTGCTCCTGCTGCTGTTCAAGATCCGGCAGCGCCAGGCGCAGATCATCGGCATCGCCGCCGTCGGCCTGGCCTCGCTGGCGTTCTGCGTGTACTTCACCGACGCGTCCAAGAGCCAGGCGTACTTCGTGACGCCGACCCGGGTGTGGGAGTTCGCCCTCGGCGCGCTCATCGCGCTGGGGGCACCAGGCTCGTCCTGCCCCGGGTCGCGGCGGGCCTGGCGGCGTTCGCGGGCCTGGTGCTGATCCTCGGCTCCGCAGCGCTGTTCGACCACGACACCCCGTTCCCCGGCTACCTGGCGCTGCTGCCCGTCGTGGGCACCGGCCTGGTGATCCTGGCGGGCAACGGCGGCGAGCGGCAGTGGCACACCCCGCTGTCGGCGTCCGCGCCGGTCCAGTTCCTCGGCGGCATCAGCTACTCCCTGTACCTGTGGCACTGGCCGCTGATCGTGCTCGCCCCCTTCGCGCTCGCGGACACGCTGGACAAGGGCCGGCTGGGCGGCGTGCACCAGGTCGGCATCCTGGCCGCCGCGATCGTGCTGGCCTGGCTGTCCAAGGTCCTGGTCGAGGACCGGGGCATCTCCCTGGGTGCCCGGCTGAAGACCCGGACCAACTTCATCGCGATGGTGGCCGGGATGGCCGCGGTCGCGCTGGTCGCGGGCGGCCTGGTGTGGACCTACGACCGGCACACCGCCCAGGCGGCGAAGGAGTGGAACGAGCAGGAGCCGTCCCGCTGCGTCGGCGCCGCGGCGATGGTCGCGGCGAACGGGTGCGCCGACCCGTTCGGCCCCGCGCGGCGGCCGATCAGCGACGAGGACGCGCCGTGGCTCGGCGGCAAGGGCATGTGCGTCAACAAGGAGATCCTCCCGGGGGACACCAAGACCACCGGCGTGTGCGACTTCACCGGGGGCGCCCCGAACCGGACGGTCGTGTGGGTGGTCGGCGACTCGCACGGCGAGCAGTGGCAGGCCGCACTGCTGCCCATCGCCCGCGAGCAGAAGTGGCTGGTCAAGCTGGGTCTGCTGGGCGGTTGCCCGTTCGCCGACATCCCGTTCGTGGGGTTCCAGGGCAGCAAGGACCGGGGCTCCGCGGCCCGGTGCACGAAGTGGGTGTCCGACCTCAACAAGGTCATCGTCCAAGACCGCCCGGCCAAGGTCTTCGTTCGACCCCCTGACCGAGGCGGCTCGCAACTCGAAGAACCCGGGGGTCTCCCTCATCGACACCACGGACAGCTTCTGCGACCGCAAGTACTGCTACGCCGTGGTCGGCGGGGTCGTCGTCTACTTCGACCGGAACCACATGAGCATCTCCTTCGGACGCACCCTCCGACCTGTGCTCGCCCAGGCCCTGGGCCTGCCGACCGGCTGAGCCCGCGCCGACCGGGCGGTGGCTACTCGTCGAGCGCGTCGAGGCCGGTGAGGTCGTCGATGATGTCCTCGATGATCAACCCCGCCTGGTTCGGCTCGTCGTCCGCCCGCAGGCCGACCGCGGTCAGTTCGGTGACGAGCACGGAGAGCAACGTTTCCACCAGGTCGGCGGACGCCGATTCGGTGGTCCGCAGCACCCACGGGTTCATCCCGGCCTTGGCCGCGACGTAGACCAGCACCTCGAACCGACCCCGGGACCCGGGGTACCACGGCGGCACCCGAGCCGTCACCGCACCGACCCGCGCACACCCGCCGCCGCCCCCCGGGGCGCGCCCACCGCCATGACCACCCGGCTATTCGAGCACACGCCCTACTGCAGCCAGATCTGGGCCGCGGCCAGCACGATGGGCAGGGCGACCAGGGTGAAGTGGGTGAACAGCGACACCGTGCCCATGCGGAGCGGGCGGATGGTGGCGGCGCGGCAGCGGTCGATCTCGCTGAGGTACGGGGCCATCGCGGGGATGTGGGTGTCGGGGTCGATGCCCTGGGCCTCGGCGATCGCGCGGATCTGCCGGATGCGCAGGGCCGCCGCCTTCTCCCCGGCCCGGCGGAAGAGGACCCAGGGGACGAAGGTGAAGACCGGCATGAGGAGCACGTAGAGGACGACGAGGAAGGCCACCCAGCTGGCGTTGGTGATGCCCAGTGAGATGAGGATGGTGGACAGGCTGGTGCCCAGCAGGGCGTTGGCCCACATGACCGTCCGGTAGAAGCGGGCCAGCGGCGCCCAGCCGTGGCGGTTGTCCTCGTTGAGCCAGTCCGCGCCCGGGTCGACGAGGAAGTGCATGCCGATGGTGACGTAAACGGCGATGAGCCCGACGAGGTGGAAGAGCAGGACGATGAAGATCGCGTAGCTGGCGAGCGCGAGGTAGATGGTGAACGCGAGCGGGTGGTCGATGCTGGCCCACCAGCCGCGGTAGGCCGCCTGGAGCCACTCGGCGCGGTCGGCGCCTGCCAGCTCGGACGGGGCGAGGGTCTGGAAGAGGCTGTTGCGCATGCCGAGCACGAGCAGGCCCGCGAGCACGATGGAGAGCACGCTGAGCGGCACCAGGTAGGTGAGCCAGCGGTTCGACACGGCCCCCACGACCCGGCCGACGAAGTGGCCGAAGGCGGTCTTGTTGTCCCGGTCCCGGACGATGGTGTCGATCCGCAGCAGCCGCGAGATGATGTTGAAGTTGCCGCGGAACGCCTCGCGGGGCAGCGGCTGCTCGTCGTTGTCGTCGGGTGGCACGGGGCCGGGCTTGGCGATGATCGCGCCGCTGCGCGCCAGTCCGGACAGGCACTTCGACATGTACTGCCAGTGCCGGTGCAGCAACACCGTCCCGGCGACGACGTTGGCGGTGAGGATCCACGTCGGGATGTCGCGCACCAGCGGGAAGGTCGTGTCGGACTCCGCCGCGGGCAGGCGCAGGATCCGCCGGAAGTCGTTGGCGAACTGGAACTCGTCGAAGCTCCCGACCATGCCGGAGGACGCCGCGGCCAGCAGCACCAGCGCGGTGAAGCCCGCGCCGATGAGCAGGAACCACGCCGAGTGCCGGTCCCGCAGCGCCCCGCTGGTCCGCCCGAACAGGAACGGGTTGAGGTCGACGGTGGTGATCCGCCGTTCCTCCAACGGGTTGGTGGAGATCCGGGTGTGCTGGCCGTTGTGGCTCCCGGACCGGGCCTCAGCGGTCATGTCGCGCGCTCTCCGCGATCAGCGCGGCCAGTTCCGCCGGGTGTTCGAGCCAAGGCCAGTGCCCGCAGCGCCGGATCACCGCGTCGCCCTCGACCCGGACCAGCTCGCGCACCAGCACGCGGTCCTGGTCCCGGATGAGCGGGTCGCGGTCGCCGGTGATCAGGTCGACGGGTTGGGTGACCGCGCGGAGAATGTCGTCGTACGGGATTCCCTTGGCGGTGAACAGAACCCGCAGCACGGCGGGGCTGCCCGTGCCGGTGAGGGTCTCGACGAGCAGGCCGCCGTCGAGGCTGTCGGGCGCGGCGACGAAGGGCCGCAACAGCAGTCGCCGCAATGGTTTCACCCGGGCCAGCGCGTTCAACACGGGGCGCGGTACGGGGAACAGGCCCGCGACGAACTGCGTGGCGACGGTGAGGCCGAGCATCGGCGCGCGCAGCGCCCGGGTCGGGTGCTGCGCCATCTCGGACGCGCGCACCAGGGCGCCGCTGACGAAAACCAGCCTGCGGAAGCGGTCCGGCGCCAGCGCGGCGACCCGGGCGGCCAGCACGCACCCCACAGAGTGGGACACCAGCACGCCGTCCCGCACGTCCTTCTCCGCGCACAACCGGACGATCGCCCGCGCGGACTCGTCCACGCTGAACGCGCCGGTGACCGTGCGGGTCCGGCCGAAGCCCGGCACGTCGACCGCGATCGCCCGCGCCCCCGCGCCCAGCAGGCGGACGATCTCGCTCCACTGCTCCAACGACCCGCCCAGGCCGTGGACCATCAGGTAGGTCCCGCCCACCGCCTCGCCCTGCTCGCGGTAGCGGACCCCGTGCTCGGTTCCCATCGTGCTGACCATGGCGGGCCTCCCGGCTGCGGCACTCGGCATGGATCTCGCGCCCGGCCGCGGCGGCATTACCCCGGCTCGGCGCCGCGGTCCGAAAGTCGCCACGAAAGATGACAACCGTTGGAGCGAAAGGCTGATCCGCTCCCGCGAGCCGCGTTCAGGGCGCTTGGTCCGCCGGTGGCGTGACCACGCCCCACCAGAGGTAGTCGCGGGCCCGGGTGGCGGCGACGAGGTGCCGTCGCGCGCGGAGTTCCTGTTCCGCGGGGTCGTTCGGCTTGCCGGACCGGGTGAACGCGACCGCGATGACGGCCTGGAAGTCCAACCCCTTGGCCCGGTGCACGGTGCCGATCTTCACCGTGTCCTCCGGTTCGCCGGTGTACTGGTCCAGGTGCGCCACCGGGACCCCTGCCTCGCGCAGGATCGCGGCGCACCGCTCCAGGTCGCGGTGGTTGAAGGTGATCAGCGCGGTCCGACCCCTGGGGACCGGCAGGGCGGCGATCGCCCCGGTCAGCGCGTCGGGGAGTTCGGAGTCCGTGCCCGTCCACGGTTCGGTTCGGCCGCCGGGGTTCGCCGTCTCGGCGTCGCGCAGGGCGACCCCCGCCGCGCCGTCGAGGTCGTCCACCTGGTTGGTGGCGTCGAAGCGCCGGGCGAAGTCCAGCACGGCGGCCCGGTTGCGGTAGTTCACCCGCAGCACGGCGCCGCGGCCCTGGACCGGGATGCCCGCCTCGGACAGCCGCCAGCCGCCGGGGTAGACCTGCTGCTGGCCGTCGCCCACGAGCAGCAGCCGGTTCGGGCCGTCGCCCGCGAGTTGGCGCAGCAGGCGCAGCCCGGTGAGGGTGATGTCCTGGACCTCGTCCACGATGACCGCCGCGTAGGGCACTTCCAGCGGACGGGCCGCCAGCTCCGCCCGAGCGATGGCGACCAAGTCGTTGTAGTCGCTCAGGTCCTTCTCGGCCAGGTGCCGCTCGTACGCCTCGTACAGACCCCAGACCGCGGTGCGCTGCGCGGGGTTGAGCGCGAGACCGCGGCCCCGGCGGGTGACCCGCAGGTATTCGTCCACCGTGGTCAGACCGCGGCCCTTGATGACCCGGTCGACCTCGGCCTGCCAATAAGCGGGCGCGGGCTCCAGGTCCGCCAGCGCCGCCCGGTGGGACAGCCAGGCCAGGTTGAACGCGGTGGCCACCTGGGCGCGCCACTGGGTCACCGGCCTGCCGCGCTCGGCGAGGAAGTCGCGGGCCCAGGCGTGCAGGTTGACGAACCGAACCCGGTCGGCGAACTCCGGCGCCATCCGGTGGAAGGTCCCCTGGTGCACGGCGGGCAGGGTGCGCACGAACGTGGTGAACAACAGCGGTCCGGTGCTGCGGCGGGCCAGGTGGAGCAGCCGGTGCAGGGCCACCACGGTCTTGCCCGTGCCCGCAGGCCCGCTGATCCGGGCCGGGCCGCCGTAGTTGCGGGCGACGACGGCCTGCTGCTGGGGGTGCAGGAACGCCATCCAGCTCTCGAAGGGCCGCTGCTGCGCGGCGGCGAGCTGGTCCGCGGTCAGGTCGGCCTCGTCCAACAGCCCCGGCGCCTCGGCCGCGCGTTCCACCGGTTCCACCTCGACCCGCCGGTACCCGGTCAGCCGGTGCGCGGCCTGCGCGGCGATCGACTGGGCCTGGTCCCGGGTGAGGACGGCGGCTTCCCGGCGGAACAGCGCGTCAAGATCCTGTTCCGGCACCACCCGGTACAGCGGACTGGGCGACGTGACCCGCTTGCCACCACCGGGCAGGACGACCAGGTGGCGCAACGCGCTCGACGCCAGCACCTGCCCACCGGGACCGCGAACCCCGGCGAAGCGCTCCTCCGCGTGCCGGGCGACGGCCCGCGCGGTCGCCTCGTCCGGTAACCGGTCGCGGATCAGGAGGGAGCACACGCCCGCCGGACCGATGAAGTACGCGTCGGCGACGTCCGAAGGCGACCCGGGGTGGAGGAACAGCCGCCACCGCTGCGCGGTGCGGACAAGCAGCGCCGTGCACACGCGGCGCCCCAACGGGTCCAGCCAGGGGGCGTCGCGGGTGAGCACCTCGGTCGCCCGCCGCTGGAGCTGCCGCTGCCTGCTCTGGTTCATCGTCCTCCGCTCGTCGCCCCACCGGCAGGCTATTGCGGAGCGTTACGGGCAGGGGACGGTCCGCGATCGACCACCCGAACGTCGTAGCGGCGCGCTCATGACGATCCGCTACCGACCCTCGACGGCCACCAACTGTCCACAGTGGTCTGGGCGGGCGGGGTGCCGGGGGCGCGGGGGCCCGCGCCCCCGGCACTTCACCGCTGGGTCAGCGAGTCGGCGAATCTCCGCCACGCCTCGGCGTTGGCGCGCGCCAGGTCCGCGACCTCGCCCCGGTGGTGGGCCGCGACGATGCTGGTCAGCCGGGTCCACTCCGCCTGGCCGAGCGTGCCCGCCTCCAACCACCGGAGCAGGACCCGCCCGGCGTCGGTGAACCGCATCGACGGGTCTCGGCGCAGGATGCGCAGCGCCCGCACCCGGTCATCCGCGTTCGACCCGGTCGCCTGCGCGGGTTCGGCCCTCGGCTTGCGCTCCCGGTCGCCCTCGGCTGCCCGGCCGCGCTCCGGCACCGGGTCCGCCCCGCGCCGCAGCCGCTCGCGCACGTCCCACGCCGTCGACAGCGAAACCCCCGCCGCCCGCGCGATGTCGCGCAGCGGGGCCTGCGGGCTGTCGGTCATCAGCTTGACCGCCAACCGGCGGCCCGCCGCCCCGTCGAGCGGCCTGGTGCGGCCGTCGCGCCCCAGGCGGGCGCCCGCCTGCGGCCCGGCCGAGGGCGAGCGCCCGCGGATGCTGGAGACCGTCTTCGCCGAGAGGCCGGTGGCCTTGGCGATGGCCCGGTCCGACCAGTCCGGGTGGGTGCCGATGATCCGCGCCGCGGACGCGGTGCGGTCGCGCATGGACAGCGGCAGCCCGTGGGTGACGTTGGACTCGACCGCGAGCACGAACGCCTCGTCCTCGTCGCCGTCGAAGAAGCGGACCCCGATGGTGTCGTGGCCGCGCATGACGGCCGCCTGCAGGCGGTGCATGCCGTCGATGATCCGCATCGTGGCGCGGTGCACGATGATGGGTGGCAGGTCGTTCTCCGAGTCCGCCAGCGCGCGGATGTGCTCGACGTCCTCCCCGCCCAGCCGCGGCGAGTCCGACGGCAGCAGCGCCCGGACCGCGACCACCTCGACGGCCTGCGCGCCCCCGTGCTGCCGCCACCGCCCCAGCGCCGACCACCCCGAGGTGCTCGGCTCCGGATCCGGTTGAACCTCCCCGGTCATGTTCCCCCCCAACAAACAACGGTGTGCGGTTCTTGTGGAGCGCCCGGGTCCACCGCGTCCGGGCGCGTGGCAGGTCAACTCCGCTGGGCCCCGCCGCGTCCGGTGACCGCCGCGACCACCAGCAGGACGACCCAGATCCCCGCCGGGAAGACCCAGTACGGGAAGGGCCAGTTCGACCCGGTCAGCCCCAGTACCAACCAGACGAACACGGCGATCAGGCACAGCACCCCCCACCACGTCAGCACCCTGCGCCAGTTGGCAGAAACATTGCTCATTTCCTGGTGTCCGCCTATTCTTGAGTTATCACTCGATTACGCCGAGTCTTTTCCTCGGTCGTTACCTGGCCATACCTGCGCGGCCGCCCATATTTTCCGTGGGCACGCGGAGCCGATGTCATCGGGCGCGGATGCGGCTTAGGTGTCGTGGAGTCAAGGTACCAGGAAACCGTGCTCGGATAAACCGGCGGCTGGTTTCGCGGGCGTCGCGCTCGGCTTGCCGGTGCCGCCTGAAATGCACCACATTCGGGCGGCTTTCCTGAACAGTAGATTAACTCGAACCGTATTGCAGATGTCCGACCGGCGGTGAAACGGTGTTGAAGCCGGCCAGTGCGGCGGTGGCCATCGCGGTCACGGCGGGTCCCAGCGCGGCGCCGACATCGGGCGCGAACCGCGGCGAGTGGTTGGGTTCCAGCGCGGCGAGCTTGGCCGCGGCGCCTACCCCCGGTGTCGCGGCCCACCGCCGCGGCCCCACGACCCCGACCATCCAGTGCACGAGGTCGATCCCCCTGCCGCCGTGCAGATCGGTGCCCGCGGGACCGAACAGCGCGAAGTCCTCGCACGCGGTCGCGGGCGGCCAGGCGGCAACGCGCGCGGCACCGAACTCGGCGGTGTGCGCGGCCCGCACCCACCGCGCCGTCGGCCCGACGGATTCGGTCACCGGTGTCCGCGCCACGACCTCCACGGCACCGCGCACGGACTCCGTGCACTCCTCGGCGACAATTCGCCGCACCGCAGCGATGACGCCGTCCAACGCGTCTTCCGCGAATGCCCGGGCCATCACGGAAAGCGTCACTTCCTCGGGTACCACATTCACGCTCACACCCGCGAGCAAGGCCCCAACGGTCACCATCGCGGTTTCCCCGGTGGGTGAAACCGCCTCGACCCGCAAGCGTGTGGCGAGCGCGGCCAGCGCGCCGACGGGATCGACGCGAGCCGTTGCCGCGTGCCCTCCCGGCCCCCGCAGCACGACCCGCAGCACCACCCCTGCCGCGAGCGCGGGCCCGTCGGCAGCGTGCGCCACCACCGCGGCGGGCAGCGGCGCGCAGTGCTGCGCCAGCACCGCGTCCGGCACTCCGAACCGCTGGTACAGACCATCCGCCAACATCGCCGCGGCACCCCGCAGCGTCTCCTCTTCCGGCTGCCCGACCACCACCAAAGTCCCACGCCACCGGTCGGTGGCCGCGGCGAGCACCCGTGCCGCCCCGGCCACGGCCGCCAAGTGGAAGTCGTGCCCGCAGGCGTGCGCCACCGGTGTGCGCACGCCGTCGGGGGTGGTCGAGACGACGTCGCTCGCGTAGGCCAACCCGGTCCGCTCCCGCACCGGGAGCGCGTCGAGTTCCGCCCGCACCAGGACCCGCCGCCCGGGACCGTTGCGCAGCACCCCGACGACCCCGTGACCACCGACCCCGGTGGTCACCTCGAAGCCGTCGGCCCGCAGCCACCGCGCCAACGCCGCCGCGGTCGCGACCTCGGCGCCCGACAGTTCTGGTTCCCGGTGCAGCCCGAGGTAGAGCACCAGGGCTTCCCGCACCACCGACGGCGCGCGGGCGAGGAGGTCGGACACGGTCAACTCCAGCGGTGTCGGTCGCTGACACGAGGTGTCAACGCGGTGAGAGCCGGTTGTGGGTGGGGTTGGGCTGGAATGGGCGGCAGGGGACCGGCGACGGCGCCGGACCGCCACCAGAGGGAGGAACCGTGAACGACCACAAGGGGTTGGCTTCGCTGGCCGACGAGATCCTGCGGCTGGAGACCGAGACGTTCGAGATCTCGGACTACGCCGACACCAACGACGTCGTGCTCGCCGCGTGCACCAGCTCCAGCAGCACGAGCACCTGCAGCAGCACCACCAGCACCACCAGCTGCAGCGCGTGAGCGCGGGTGGCCCGCCCGCCCGTCGGGCGGGCCACCGACCGGCGGGTCAGGGGAACGGGTGCGGCACGCGGCGGATCTCCCGGGCCGCGGCGCGCAGGCGGGGCATCGTCAGCGCGCGCTGGCGGGCCCAGCCGAAGTCGATCGGCAGCAGCCCGGGCACGATCACGCACACCGTGCGCAGCCCCAGTCCCAGCTGTTCCGGCGTGGTCTGGTCCACTACGACCACGTCGAACCCGGCCTCCGCCAACAACCCGAGCACGAACCGGATGTCCTCGACCAGGTCGAGCGCCCCCGGCCGCAGCGCGGCCCAGTCCCGGTAGGCCTCGGCCACCGCCAGCGTCGCCACCGGCTCCAGGTACGTGCGGGAATGACCCAGCATGCTCGGCAACCCGTGCAGCCGCGCGTGGTCGGGCAGCGTGACGACCTTCGAGTAGTCCACCGACATCTCGCGCAGTTCGTCGGCGTACTCCGTTACCTGGCGCGGTAGGTGCGGGATGTAGGTCAGCACTTCCGACAGCGCGGCCTCCAACGCGGTCTCCGGGTCCAGGCTCGCCCCCGCCGCGAAGGACAGCGCGCCCGGCCCGCCGTCGCGCCGGACCGCCAGCCCGGTCACCACCGGCACCGGCAGGTCGCTGCGGGTGTCGAACGCGTGCACGTCGTAGCCGTGCAGCGCCGCGCGCCGCACCATCGCCCGCACCGCCGTGCCGCGCGCGCTCGACAGGTCCAGTTCGATCACGGGCGCGTTGCCGTACCAGGACAGCAGGAACGCGTCGCGCTCCAGCAGTTCCAGCAGCCCGGCGAGGACCGCCTCCTCCAGGCTCCCGCCGATCGCGCAGCCGTTGGAGCACTCGAACACGAAGTTGTCCGCCGCGCTGCCCGCGCTGTAGTGGCTCAACCGCGACGGCACCAGCACCGGCCGCTCGTCGCGCAGCGAGTACCCGCGCTCCCAGGGGATCTCCCGCGCCGGGTCGAACGGCGCGACCATCGGGTCGGTCGCGTAGGTCTCGTCCGAGTACACCCCGCACGTCCGCGGGTCGAGCGCATCCGCGCCCAGGTCGTCGTACGCGGCGACCACCAGCCCGTCGCGCCACCGCCGGTGCGTGCCCGCGTAGCGCTCCAGGCCCTCCAGGAACGCCAGGTCCCGGCTGAGCCCGTACGAGTCCGCCTGCCCGCTCCAGGACACCTCGTTGAGGCCCGCGTACCCGCGCACCAACGCGGTTCCCGCGGCGGGCGCCGTCGTCGGCGACGTCACGTCCAACGACACCACCGGCCCCAGCACGCCGCACACCGGGTTGGCCAACGAGTTCGCGGGCAGGGCGTACGACCCCGGTTCCCGCAGTCGGAAGGTGTCCCGGTCCGGTTTCACCCGTGGGCGCAGCCGGTAGTCCGGCCACCCGCCCGACGTCGGTCCGCAGTGCGGGCACAGCGGCTCGGGCAGCAGGGACACCGTATGGACGGCCAAAGTGGACAGTGCGAGCCGCGATACCCGGGACGTCCCGGTATCGGGCTCACCGTACCCGCGCCGGTACAACGCCCAGACGGCGTCGACGACGTACTCGGGCAGCAGCGGCCATTCGGCACCGCCCCGCACGCCATGACCCGTCTCGACGGCCTCCCGCTCCGCGCGCGTCCGCAGCCGCTGCCACCGGATCGCCAGGCACAGCCCACAGCCCGCGCCCCGCGGTCCGACCAGTACGGAGTCACCGGTCAGGTGCACGTTCGCCGCCGCCACCGCCGCCACCGCGGCGGTCTCCAAAGCCGTCGCGTTCCGCACGCCCAACGCGGTCACCACCGGAGCCGGGCCGACCGGGTCCGCCGCGTGCCGGGTGCCGAGGGCGCGCTGGAGCAGGCGCCGGGCCCGCGCGAGCGGGGCGGGCGCCGGTGTCGTGGTCGTCATGTGTCGTTGCTCCAGCGGAACACGCGCAGGGCCACGGCGGCGAACAGCAGGGAGAAGCCGCCGAGCGCGGCGGCGGCCACGGCCACCTCGGTGAGGTCGCCCCGGCCCGCCAGCGACGCGGCGGCGCCGTCGTTGAGGTAGCGCAGGGGCAGCGCCCGCGAGATCGCGGCCAGCCACGGCGGCATCATGTCCACCGGGAAGAACGACCCCGAGACGAACGCCATCGGCAGCATCACGCAGTTGGCCACCGCCGCCACACCCTCCGGCGTGTTCGCCACCGACCCGACGATCATCCCGATCGCCAGGAAGGCCACGATCGCCAGCAGCAGCAACGGGATCAGCAGCGGCCAGGACCCGGCCAACCGCAGCCCCAGGAACGGCAGCAGCGCCACGCCGACGAACAGCAGCGTCTGCAGCAGGCCCATCACCACGGCCAGCGCGTACCGGGAGGCCAGCACCGACAGCAGCGGCGTCGGGGTCATCCGGATCAGCCGCAGGATGTCGTCGTTGCGCCACTGCATCAGGGTGAACGCCACCCCGAACACCGCCGCGTTCGCCACACCCCAGGACAGCACCCCGGGGGCGATGTAGTCGATGTAGCCGCGTCCGGTCTCCTCGACCCGCTGGCCCGAGAAGATCACGCCGAACACCACGAGGAACACCAGGGGGAACGCGAAGGTGAAGAACACCGTCGTCAGATCCCGCCCCGCGGCGCGGATCCCCGCGCCGGTCAGCGCGCCGTACCCGCGCATCAGGCCTCCGCCCCGGTCAGCCGCAGGTACACGTCCTCCAGGTCAGCGGTGCGCGTCTGCACGCCCGCCAGCCCGATCAGGTCGTCCAGCGCGGACAGCACCCGCGCCGTGGCCATGGTTTCCAGCACCACCGCGCCACCGCTGACCGACACCCGGTCCACGCCGTCGATGCCCGCCGCCCGCTCCGGTGTGATCCGGTCCTCCGGCACCAGCACCCTGGTCGGCAGTCCCGCGCCGCCCACGAGGTTCACCGGCGTGTCCAAGGCCACCACCCGGCCCGCCACGACGATCGCCACCCGGTCGCACAGCGCCTCGGCCTCGTCGAGGTGGTGGGTGGTGTAGACGATGGTGCGGCCCGCGCCCTTCAACTCGCGCAGCACCCGCCACAGGTCCCGGCGGGCCTGCGGGTCCAGCGCCGCGGTCGGCTCGTCCAGGAAGATCAGTTCCGGCTCGTGCGCCAGCGCGGACGCGATCGCCAACCGCTGCCGCTGGCCGCCGGAGAGCTTCTCCACCCGCCGGTCCGCGTGCTCGGTCAGGCCGACCAGCGCCAGCCCGTGGTCCGCGGCCCGCGCCGCGGGCACGCCGTAGAGCCGCGCCACCGTCTCCAGGTGCTCCCGCGCGGTCAACCGGGCGAAGAACGCCGACTTCTGCGTCTGCACGCCCAACCGGGGCAGCAACGCCACGTCCCGGGGCACCGGCGGGTGCCCGAGCACCGACACGGCGCCCGAGTCCGCGACCCGCAGCCCCTCCATGATCTCGATCAGCGTCGTCTTGCCCGCCCCGTTGGGGCCGAGCACGCCGAAGAACTCACCCCGCCGCACCCGCAGCGAGATCCCGTCGACCGCGCGCACCGTGCCGTACCGCTTGCGCACGTCCGACAGCACCAACGCCGCGTCCGGCTCCGCCGGTCCGCTCATCCGTTCCCCCTCGGTCCACTGGGGCGCGCCGCGCCCGCCCGCCGCGCCCTGACCCACCGCGTGATCGAACCCGCGAGCAGGAACAGCAGCAGCGCAACGGGAACGGCGACGGCGAGCGCCCCGATCCGTTGTCCCCACAGCAGGTGGCTGACCACCACGAGCCCCACGCCCAACCCGCCCACCACCAGCACCGCCCCGACGCCGTAGGCGGCGTAGGCGCCCCGGCTCGCCCGGGGGTAGTGCGCCACCGACCGCCCGCGCCGGGCAAGCGACCCGAGGAACCGGGCGCTCTCCGCCGCGAGGTCGATCATCCCCAGCGCGTGGCTGACCATCTTGTAGCCGTCGAGCGGGGGCAGTGGGACCAGGTTGCTCAACCCCTGGAGGCTACCGAGTAGCAGCAACGCCGACAACGCCTGCCGCGTCGGTGATCCGGTGGGCTGCGCGCACCAGGCCACGACGAACGGTAGCAGCAGCACCAGGTTCACCGCGGGCCCGGCCGCGGCGGCCAGCACGCGGTCGCGGCGGCGGAGGAGGAAGAGGTAGTTGTCCACGCGGCAGTACATGATGGCCACCGGCAACCGCCACTTCAGCCCGATCTCCCCGACCCGACCGCCGCGCGCGTGTGCCACCACCCCGTGCCCGATCTCGTGCGCGGTGACCGCGAACCACAGCAGGACCACGACCAGCACCAGGTCGAGGGGCCTGCCGAACACGGCACCGGTGTCCGCGACGAGCTCGGGCACCCGGGTGGCGAGCACGACCTGCGCGGCCACCGCCGCCAGCAGCAGCGGCACCGCGACCCACGGGCGCAGCAGCGGGCCGAGCAACCGCAGGACCCGGCCGACGAACACGTCCGGGTCCCGCACCAGCAGTACCTTGCCGCGCAACACCGTCGACCGCGCCTCGGTCCGGGTGGACCGGTCCACCGCGACCGCGCTTCCCTGACCCGCCAACAACTCGCGGGCACCGAGCAGGCGCAGCAGCTGGGTCCAGCCCACCGGGTCGAGCCTGCGCTCGAACCGCCGCGCGTACTCGGCGCCGATCTCGGCCAGCGTGCGCGTCCCGTCCAGCCTGCTGATCAGGAAGTGCTCCTTCGGCCCCACCTCGAAGCTCCGCTCGCCGTCCGGGTGCCGGATCAGGTGCACCACCACCGGACCCCGGATCAGCGCCGGGCTCAGCTCCGTGCCCGCCCGCAGCGCGGGCCGGGCGTCGAGGAAGGCGGCGGCGGTCACACCGCGCTCCCCACCCGCACCGCCCGCGCCAGCGCGTACGACAGGTACGCCTCGTCGCGGATGGTGGCGTTGAGCCGGTTGTTGGTCATGTGCAGGTACGGCGACAGCAGCCGCTGCAGGGCGTCGGCCGGGTCGGTCACCACCTCGTCGGCGGTGCCGTCCCACGACCGGAACTCCAGCGCGCCCCGCACGGCCGCCGAGACCACCGCCGCGCGCAGCCGCCGGGCGTGCGCGGCCCAGGTGTCCAGCGGCGCGGGCAGCCGGTCGGCGCGGTCCCCGGTGAGCGCGTCGAGCACCCGCGCGGACCGCGCGGGCAGGGCCTCCGCGCTGCGGTCGTAGGCGCGGGCGTACTCGTCGGTGCCGATCAGGTCCGTCCCCGCGAACGCCCGGTGCCAGAACACGTGGTAGCGGTCGAAGTACTCGGCGAGTTCGCCGCGGTCGGGCAGGAACGTGCCCGCCAGCACCAGCATCAGCTGGGCGCACAGCCCCAGCTGGACCGACCGCAGGTGCAGGTTCATCCCGGCCAGCGCGTCGATCACCAGGTCGGTGGAGTGCCGGAAGTGCCACTCCGCGAGGTCGACCCCCGCCAGTCCGCCGTACTTGCCGTACTCCGGCTCGTACGGCTCGAAGCTGTGGCTGTTGTTGGGCCGCAGTACCATCCGCCCGTCGGGCCCGGTGAACCGCGCCCGCTCGGCACCGGAGAACTCGAGGGCGAACAGCGTGTCGTACAACTCGTGCAGGAACCCGCTGTCGACCTCGTACAGCGCGGGTCGGGCGCGCAGGAACGCCGACACCGCCTCGGCCATCCGCGTCCGCACCGGTTCGACCGCCGCGTCGGACGCGGGCCGCACCCGGACCCGCACGTGCGGCCCCTCCAACCAGTAGTTGATGAAGAAGTGCCCGGTCGACAGCCCGTCCGCGGCCAACTCGGCGAACAGCGGCCGCACGCAGTTGAGCAGCAGCGGCCGGGGGTTGGCGGCGTAGAACACGTGCAGCGCCTGCCACGGCCCGGGTTGTTCGGCGGCGGTGGTCATCGGTCCCCCTCCTCGCGGTGGATCGGGTGCGTCTCCACGGCGATCTCCGCGACGTGGCCGCCGCGCGCGGAGACCACGTGCGTCTCGTCCGCGTCGGGCAGCGCCTCGGTCAGCACCACCCGGTCGCCCGGGTCGGTGATCAGCGCTTCCAGTGCCAGCAGCGACAACTGGCTGTCGAAGTCGACGTACTGCGGCTTCGACGTGACCGGGCCGCGCGCGCTCGCGCCGGTCACGGTGGCGAACACCCGTTCCGGCACGCCGTGCGCGCGCCGCCAGCGGTGCCAGGCGAGCAGCCACTCCGGGTCGCCCGCTCCGGGGGCGCGCAGCGGCAGCGCCCCGGCCGTGGTCTCCCACGCGCGGCGGGCCAGCACGAGCGGACCCAGCCGCAGCCGCGGCCGGCGGGCGACCCCGTCGACCGCGGTCGCGGGCACCCCGCCCCAGGGGTCCAGGCGGGCCAGCGACGCGGGGGAGAGCAGCAGCAGGGTCCGCGCGATCTCCGGCAGCGCCAGCGGCACCAGGTAGCCCAGGTACACCGGGATCACCTCCCGGCCCAGCCGGTTCGACCGCAGCACCAGCCGGTCCGCCTCGGCGTCGTGCGCGACCACGAGGTCCGCCAACGGGATGCGGTGCTCCGCGTCGACCGTGCTCACCTCGCCGGGCACCACGATCTGGTACGGCGTGAGCCGCCCGTGCAGGTTGAGGTTCGTCGTCACCTGACCGCCGGTCACCTCCGCGAACACCGCGCCCGGCGGTTGCAGCCGCCGCGCGGTCCGCAGCAGGGTCCCGGCGAGGTCGTCGTCGGGGAAGCAGTGGGTGAACCGGCTGAACGGGAAGAACAGGCCGCCGTAGGACTGGTTGACCACCGCCACCGTCCCCGGCCCGCGCTCGGCCACCTGCAGGAAGTGGCTGTAGGGCTGGAAGTCCACGCCGGTCGGGGGCAGCGCCGCGGCCACCGCGTCGACGAGGTCGCCGTCCAGCTCGACCTCGACCGCGCCCGGGCCCGCCGCGTCGGCCAGCGCCCGGATCCGCGCGGTGAACACCCGGCGCGCCGAGTCCAGCGCGACCAGCGCGGGCAGTCCGAGCCAGTTGGTCTCGGGGACGTACTCGCCGTCGGCGTCGAAGGCCTGCCGCGCGGCGGCGAAGCGGGTGTACTGGTTGTAGAAGTCCTCGTGGAACTCGTGCACCAGGCCCAGCACGTCCGCGCACCGACCGCCCCGGCCGTGTCGGGCCACGAAGTACCCCAGCAGCGTCAGCCGCTGCGCCACCACCAGGTCGAACGCGGGCAGGAGCCTGCGCAGCTGCCGCAGCGGCTCCTCGACGAGCTCGGCCCAGTCCGCCCGCGCGGTGGCGGGCGCGCCCGCCCGGACGTCCTCGTACACCACGGTCCGCGGCAGCCCGACCCGCTCGCCGCCCAGCCCGTCGAGCACCGCCCGCAGGTCCCGGCGCAGCGCCGCCAGCAGCTCGCGGCGCAGCTCGACACCGGCGCCGGGGAACCGCCGCAGGTGCTCGGCGGGCCCGCCGAGCGCGTCGGCCAACTCGCGAGCCCACGGCCGGTCGACCGCCACCAGCGCGTCGCGGAAGCGGGCCAGCGGGTCGGCGGTGTGCGCGTCGGTGTCGAGCACCGGCACCCGCAGCAGCCCCAGCCGCACCAGCGCGTCGAGGTAGCGGTCGCACTCGTCGGCCGGAACGCCGAGGTCCTCGGCCAGCCAGGCCACCAGGTCCCGGTAGCGGTGCGGGCCGGTCGCCTGCGCGAACACGCCGAGCAGCCGGTCCAACGCGCCGCTCCGGCGCAGGTAGAACAGCTTGTCCGACACCGCGTCGAAGGTGACGGCCGCGTCGGCGTCGCCCGTGGTCACCCAACGCCGCACGTACCGGACCCGGTCGGGGTCGCGGGCGAAGTCCGGGGTGGGGGCCACCGGCAGGTCGCCGCGGCGGTCCGGGTCGGCGAGCAGCAGGTCGGTCAGCCGGGCCAGCACCACCACGTTCAGCCGGACGTGGCCCACCCAGTCCTCGCCCGCGGGCAGGGACCGGCCGGTGCGCGGGCCGGTGTCGAACCGGCCGAGCGCGACCCCGGTGAACGTGCTGAACGGGCTGGTCTTCGCCGCCGACCGGTACAGGTACGACAGCAGCGACCGCTCGATCCGCCGGGTCCGCTTGTCCGGCTTCCCGGGTCGGTCGGCCAGGTAGCCGTCGAGCTGGCCGTCCAGGGTCGGTGAGGCCAGCAGCATCCCGGCGCGCAGGCGCGGCTCGGTCGCCAGCGCGCGCAGCGCGGTCCGGGACCTGGCCAGGTCGGCGGCGACCGGTCGGGTGCCCGCGGCGAGCAGGTCGACCAGCGCCCGCCTGCGCCGCGTCCAGTGCGCCACCCGGTCGCCCAGGGCGGGGTCCAGCGACCCGACCACCGCGCCCGGGTCGCCGACCGGGACGCGGTTGTTGAACAGGTCCCTGCGGAGGCGCAGCAGCGCGCGGCGAGTGCCGTCGTCGGCGGCGTGCACCACGTCGTGCACCGCGTCGCTGAGCTCCCGCCCCTCGGCGGTCAGGTCCTCCTCGGCGCGCAGCACGGCGTCGACCCACCGCCTGCTCGTCGGGCACCGCAGGTCGCGCAGCGCGGCCAGCGGCAGACCCGCGACGCGCACCACGAAGTGCTCGCCCAGTCGCGCGGTCGGTTCGGCGGCCACAGCCACCTCGGGGGGAACGGTGTCTCGATCGATCATCGGCTCAGGCGATCTCGTGCCGGAAGTCCGCCGGTCGCGCGCTGTCCCGCCCGACCAGCATGAGCAGCAGCGGCAGCTCACCGGATCCCGCCAACCCGAGCTCCTCCACGTAGGACACGTTGTCGAACCCCAGCGCGACGCCGCAGCCGAGGTCGAGCGCGGCCGCGGTGGTGTAGGTGCTCTGCGAGATGGCCCCGATGAGCGCGTTCACCAGCCGGTAGCCGCGCGGCCCGACGGCGTCGAGCACGGCGGCCGTCCGGGCGGCGGGGACCAGCACCGCGGCGCACCGCTCCAGGTTGTAGTTGGCCAGGAAGTAGTTGCGCTGCAAGAACTCCCCGGGTGCCCCGGGGCGCACTTCGCGCAGCGCGTTCGTGGCGGGCGCGTACTCGTAGACGCCCGCGGCGACACCGTGCACGTGGTTGACGAAGACGTACAGCTTCGCCAGCGCCGGGGGAGTGGCGCCGGTTTCCGCGTCGCTGTCCAGCGCGGTGCCCGCCGCGGCGGCGAGCAGCGCGGCGAGCTGCCCGGCCCCGATCGGCCTGCCGTCGAACCGGCCGAAGCTGCTGCGCCTGCGGCGCAGCGCGGCCCGCACGTCCGGGTCGGTCGACTCGGGGTCGGGCAGCGGGTGCCACCGCGCGCCGGGGTCGGCCGGTGCCACGGCACCCGCGGCGACGGCCCCCGGTGCGGGGCGTTCGGTGGCTACCCGGGCCGCCTCCACCTGCAGGGTGGTGACGGTCTCGAACTCCAGCACCCGGCGCGACTTCTCCAGGTCGGCGTGCCGCACCGCGGCCGCCGCCCCGGCGGTGGCGGGCAGCGGGTCGCCCCACCGCAGCGGCACGACCGCGAACACGCCCTCCGCGCGGTTGTCGATGCCGAGCAGGTCGGCGAGCCGCGCCTCGTCGAACCACAGCAGCGGCGCGATCCGCAGCCCCGCCGCCGCGGCCCACAGCCGCCACGTCCGCACCACCGTGCCGACGTCCATGGACACCGCGTGGTAGCAGAAGCTGTTGTACTTGAACGCGTTCTGCCAGTACTTCACGCCGAGCACCAGGTACTGGTCCACGCCGTCGGTCCGCTCCGGCGCGGCCAGCGCGGCGGCCACCTCCGCCGACACGTCACCGGCCAGCAGCCGGTGCGCCGCGTGCCCGCCCGGCGCGTAGTGGTAGACCCCCGGCAGCACCGGACCGGCCGCACCGCTCACCCAGTAGATCGACACCGGGTACAGGCCGCCGCCGGACGCGGTGCCCCGCGACCAGCCGCCGTGCTGGTAGCGCGGCAGCGACCCCAGGTCCTCGTTGGCGTGCACGCCCAGCCTGCGGCCCAGCAGCCCGTAGGAGTCGCGCAGCATGCCGCCCAGCAGCGGCAGGGTGAACCGGCCGTCGGGCGCGGGCGCCGGGGCCGCGTCCGGCAGCGGGAACGCCGCGCTGCCCGGGTAGGTCTTCCACTTGCGCGGCCGGTCCGACCAGTCGGGGGTGAACCCGACCGGCGCCATCGGCTCGCGCCCGCGGCGCAGCACCGCGGCGGCGTACTCGTGGGCGAAGCTCATCGCCTGCTCCTTGGTTCCGGGACGGTCAGGGGAACGGGTGCGGTGCCGGGGTCAGCTCGTCCGGCCGCAGGTCGCGGTCGAGCAGCCCGGCCGCGCGGGGCGCGGTGCGGGTGCGGGCCATCGTCCTGGCCCGCTGCCTGCGCCAGCCGAAGTCCAGCGGCAGCAACCCGGGCACCAGCACGCTCGCGGTGCGCAGCCCGAACCGCTCCTGCTCCGGGCTGGTCTGGTCCACCGCGATCACGTCGAAGCCGTGCGCGGTGACCTCGTCGACGCACCGGGCGAGGTCGGTCCGCAGGTCGTCGGCCAACCGGGGCGCGCCGAACGCGGCCGACAGTTCGGTCGGCGGGGCGTCGGTGTCGAGCAGGAACCGGGCGTGCCGGGTCATCTCCGGCAGCCCGTAGAGGAACGGGTGGTCGTGCAGCGAGACCACGAGGTCGAAGTCGTCGGCCAGCCGCCGCAGCCGCGGCTGGTTGCGCCGGGTGCGGCCGGGCAGGTTCACCGAGTCCGTCGCGATCTCGCGCAGCGCGGCGCCCAGCGCCCGCGCCGGGTCCAGGCTCGCGCCCGCCCCGCAGCACAGCGCGCCCAACCCGCCGTCCGCGCGGGTGGCCACCGCGGTCACCACGGGGATGTCGAAGGTGATCCGGGTGTCGAAGAACCGGGCCCGGTAGCCGTACATCGCCATCCGCTCGACCATGAGCCGGTCCCCGGTGGCCGCGGACCCGTCGACGCGCAGCTCCGGCAGGGACAACCCGCCGTACCAGGCGAGGAGGAACGCGTCGCGCTCCACCACCTCCAGCAGTCCGAAGTAGACGGCCTCGGTGAGGCTCGACCCGGACGCGCACCCGTTGGAGCTCTCCTGCACGAACCGCTCCGCCGGGTCCCGGCTGTGGTAGTAGGTCAGCACCTCCGGCACCAGGACCGGCCGCTCGTCGCGCAGCGAGTAGCCCCACACCCAGGGGATCGGCCGGTCCGGGGTGAACGGCGCCACGCCGGGTTCGCCGTCGTGGAAGGCGTCCGCGTACAGCCCGCACTCGGCGGGGTCCAGCGCCGCGCCGCCCAACGCGGCCAGGGTGTCGACCACGACGGTCCGCTTGGCCCGCGGCCGCATCCCGGCGTGCCGCTCCAGCCCCTCCAGCACGCCCACCCGGGCGCTGGCCGCGTAGTCGTCCTCGTGCCCGCCCCAGTAGGTCTCGCGCAGCTTGTGCGTGGCGCGCAGGGTGAAGTGCCCGGTCACCGGCGACGTCGTCGGCGAGGAGACGTCGAACTCCAGCGCCGTGCCCAGCGCCCCGGTCACCGGGTTGATGAACGCCGCGGCGGGCACCCCGATGTCCGCGGCCCGCCGGGTCCGGAACACCCCCGGCCCCGGCTTGGGCGCCCGCTCCCACTCCGGCGCCGCGGGGGCGTCGGCGCGCCGGTCGCCGCAGCGCGGGCACTCCGGGTCCGGCACCAGCGGGTACCGGCGCACGGACATGGCAGCCGGGTCGACCAGGTACACCACCGGGTAGGGCTCCGCGGCCGCCCGACCGGCCTCGTGCGCGGCCGCGACGGCGGCGGCCAGGTCGGCGGTGAACGGCAGGGCGTGCGGTGACGTCCCCGGCGCCGCCGTCGGCCCACCCAGTTCCAGCGCGTCGCGCAGCGGCACCGGTCGGGTCGCCTGCCAGCGCCGTGCCAGGCACCGGGCGCAGGCCCCGGGCGCGTCGGGGAACGGGCCGACGACCACCTGGTCGCCGTAGAGGTGCACCGGGACCGCGCCCGGCTCCCGCTCGTCGCCGTCCCCGTCGTCGATCGCGTCCCGCAGGCCGAGGGCGCGCACGGCGAACGCCCGGCTCCCGGTGGGCAGCAGCTCGGCGAAACCGGCGGTGACCTGGTGCGCGGTGTCCCCGTGGTCAGCCACCGGTGGCACCGCCGGTCAGCAGCACCCGCGCCACGTGCACGCCACCCGCCGCCAGGTCGGGCGCGGGCCGGGGCACCAGCAGCGGGTCGACACCCCGCGCGCGGAGCCCGTCGTGCAGCGCCGCCCAGGTGGTCGCGGAGGTGACGGGCGCGTCGGCCTCGCCGTCGACCGCCACGGTCTCGGGGGCCAGGTCGGCCACCAGCGGGTCACCGAGGTCGACGGGCGCACCGGTCTCCGCCTTGAGCTGCACCTGGCCGAGCACGTCGCACAGCGCCCGCACCGCCGCCGCGTCCCACGACAGGTCCGCCGCCACCGCCCACACCGGCTCCCCGTCCGCCGCGCGCGCCCGGGCGAACAGCACCGGGACCGCGCCGTCCGGGGCGAGGTCGAGCAGTTCCAGGTCCGCGTCGAGCAGGTCGACCGCGCGCAGCAGGAACGTCAGTTCCGGGCTCGCGCCGTCCTCCGGCACCCGCACCCGGAGGACGGCTGCGGTACCGCGCAGCGCGCCCCGGAGCGCGCGGAAACCCAACGCGGACAACAACCCCCGCCCGGCCGCCTCGGCGGGGGACCGGCCCGCGCCCACACCGGCCGAGGTCGGTTCGACGAGCCGGTCGTGGTTGGCGGGCCCGAACGGGTGCGCCGCCGCGGTCGGCACGAGCACGGTTTCCTTGGTCAGCAGGGACACCGCGGCCGTCCACCCCGTCACCTCGCCGGGCAGACCGGTCGCGGTGTCCAGCCCGCCGAGCCCGACCGCCGCCCCCTCCGCCCGCGCGGCCGGAGGGGGAGCGGCCACGTGGTCGACGTAGACCGCGCCCGCCGCGTCGAGCACCCGCAGCCGCGCCCCGGCCAGGTGGTGCGGGTCGAACGCGGTGACCCGCCGGGGCGCGCCGTGCCCCAAGGGCAGCACCACGGTCGCGACCTTGAGGGGGTTCTGGGTGTGGGACTCGTCGGCGAACGCGGTGACCACGCCCGCGTTGGGCTGCACCAGGCGCATCCGGTCGTTGAGCTCGGCCACCAGGTCGTCGGCGTCCCGCGCGGTCACCGCGGGCGGGATCGGCCGGGTGGTCAGCAGCGAGACGGTCAGATCGGGCGCGGGCTCGGCGGTCTGGGCGCAGCGGGGGCAGCGCGGGTGTGGCAGCAGCGGCTCGGTCGCCACGTCCAGGGTGGCGGTGTCCTGCACCACCACCTGGCCGTCGGTCTCCGCGGGCAGCGCCTGCGTGCGCAGCCGGAACACCTCGTAGCCCAGCAGGTTGCCCACCATCGCGGCCAGCGGTCGGTCCGGTCGCGCGCCGGGTGCGGTGGTCCCGGTGGCGACCGCGCTCCACAGGTCGGCCGCGGCGCCGGTCGAGCCCGCGCCCAACCGCAGCGCCGCGCACGTCCAGCACCCCGCGCGGCCCGCCACCTCCAGCGGTCCGATGACCTGGCGGTCACCGAACACCCAGGCGGGCACGAACGCCTGGCCCTCGGGCACCCCCTCGGTGCTCAACGCGTGCGCGACGGCGACGTCGGTCGTCACCACCACGTCGTAGTCCGCCAGATCGGTCCACTTGGGCGCCCGCTCGACGCGGGTGCGGGCGAACGCGACCGGGCAGCCCGACTCCGCCACCTCCCCGGCCTCGGTCCGCACCTCGTCCCACGCGGCCTCCTCCGCGAACCAGGTGGAGAGCACGTGCACGCGGGAGTTCCCGTTGCGCACCAGGCTTAACGCGCACCACCGCGCCACCTCGTCCCCGCCGAGCACCACGACCCGGGTGTCGCGGAACCGGCGGAACCGCTCGTGCGCGTGGTGGGCGTAGTGGTCCACGTAGCCGATCTGCGCGGCGAACCGACGCGCGACGGGTTCGGTGAGCAGCCGCGCCCCGCTGTCGTCGGCACCCTCCGGCACGTCCCGGGCGAAGCCGCGCTCGTAGAGCAGGTCGACCACGTTCGCGACCATCGCCCGCTGCGGCTCGCCGAGACCCGCGCACAGCCGGGCGACCTCGGTGGTGCCGTCCAGGTGCGGCACCAGCAGCACGGCGAAGCGGTAGGCGTCCGCGCCCCGGACGTGGAACCCGCCCTGGGTGTTGTGGAACAGCACCCCGTCGGGCGCCGCGGTGAACAGCACGTCGCGGCGCAACCGCGGCCTGGTGCGCGCGATCCGGTCGTAGGCGGTCTCCATGGTGTGCCTTCCTCGGCTCGTTTCCGGTGCGCTCACGCGCTGTGGGGCAGGTGCGGGTGCCGCGTGGCCCGAGCCCGCAGGTGCAGGCGGTGCAGGGCGTGCATGCGGTACTCGGCGGGCGCGGTGCTCTCCAGCAGGCAGGCGTCGACCAGCCGCTCCAGCACCGCCTCGGCGGCGGCTTCGGTCGTGCCCAGCGCGCGGGCGGCGGCGGCGGGGTCGACGGGTTCGGGAACCCCGGTCGGCGCGGCCGTGCCCGCGGCCAGCGCGGTGGCCGCGGCGCGCAGGTCCGGTGCCAGCCGGTCCAGCCACGCGTCGAGCACGGCGGGCACCGACAGGTCGTCGCCGCCGGGCAGGGAGAGCGCGCGCAGCGGGTCCGCGCGCAGCCACCGGGTCCAGTCGGCCAGCCGCGCGCCCGGGCGGGATTGCAGGCGCGCGGCCACCACCCGCAGCGCCAGCGGGAAATGCCCGCACAACTCGGCTACCTCGGCCGCCGCGTCGGGCTCCGCGGCCACCCGGGCCGCGCCGAGCGCGCCGGTCAGCAGCGACACCGACTCCGCGGCGGTCAGCGGGCCCACCCGGTGCGCGAGCGCGCCGTCCCGGGCGATCAGGCCGGTGAGGCTGTCCCGGCTGGTCACGATCACCGCGCAGCCCGCGGCGGCGGCGGGCAGCGGTGGGACCTGGTCGACCCGCTCGACGTCGTCGAACACCAGCACCCGGCGCCCGGCGGTGGTCACGGGGGTGCCGGGGTCGAGCACGGCGTAGCCGTCGGGGTAGTCCGCGCGCACGAGCTGCGCGGCGTGCAGCGCCAGCGCCGTCTTCCCCGCGCCCGCCGGTCCGCTCAGCACCACGGTCAACGGGCCGTGCCGGGGCGCGGTGAGCTGCTCGACCACGGTCGCCACCAGCTCGGCGCGGCCCGCGAAGAACGCCACCGGTGTCCGGGTGCGGACCGCGGACCGCGGCCCGGTGCCGTCGAGGTCGTCACCGCGCAGGATCGCCGCCTCCAGCCTGCGCAACGGCGCGCCCGGGTCCACGCCGAGCTCGTCGCGCAGGTATCCCTTGACCCGGCGGTACTCGGCCAGCGCCTCGTCCTGGCGGCCGGTGCGGTACAGCGCCTCGACCAGCTGCTCGGAGAAGCGCTCGTACCCGGGGTGGGCGCGCGCGGTGGCCCACAGGTCGGCCAGCACGACCCGGCTGCGGCCCGCGGCCAGCTCCAGGTCGCCGACGCGTTCGACCGCGCGCAGCCGCTCGTCTTCGAGCCGGGGTACCTCGTCGTGGTGCAGCAGGTCGGAGGCGACGTTGGCCAGCGGCGGTCCCTGCCACAGCGCCAGCGCGGCGCGCAGCCACGCCAGCTCGGCCTCCGGGTCCGGTTCGGCGTCGGCGGTCCGCAGCGCGGCGCGGAACGCCAGCAGGTCCAGGGACCCGGCGTCGGCGACCAGCCGGTACCCGCCGGGGTCGGTGGCGATCGGGTTGTCGGTCACGCCGTGCGCCGGGAAGATCCGCCGCAGCCGCAGCACGCAGGTCTGCAGCGCCGCGCGGGCGCCCGCGGGTTGCCGCTCGCCCCAGATGGCACGGCGCAGGTAGTCGGTGGACACGGTCTCGTTGGCGTGCAGCAGCAGCGCCGCCAGCAGCGAGACCGGCTTGGACGGTTGCAGCACCACGGTTTCCACACCGTCGGTGACCGAGAGCAACCCGAGTACGCGGAACCGGGCTCGCCCGTCCCCCGACGAACTACCCGGTGAACCCCCGGACACCAACTCCGGGACATTCGGCGAAGCCATTTCCCCCACTATCCGAAAGTATTCCGATCGAATCGCTTTCCCGCTTCGTGACCGGCGGGCCGGTCTTCGACTTCGTCAATTTGCCGAAGACCGGCCCGCGGTTCACGGGTTATCGCTTGACCGCGACACCGCACTCGTTGGCGGGTAGGTTGCGGAATCCGTTGTTCACGATCTGCCTGCGGGCGTTGTCGCCGCAGATCCAACCGTTCGCGCCCTTGCCGTCACCGAGGAACGGGCGCAGACCGGCGGGCACACCCGCCCCGGGCCCTTCCTTGCGCACGACGTTGTAGAGGTTGTGCGCGACGATGAAGCCACCGTCGAAGTTGCCCTGCACGACCTTGCGGCGGCCGGTCTCGTCCACCGGGACATCGATGAAGAACCGGGCCGAGGAGAACGGCAGGATCGCGTTCGGGTTGCCGTCCACCGCGGTGTGGTCGTGCTCCTGCACCTCGGCGACGCACGCGCCGGGCGCGGTCAGGCCCAGCTGCTCCAGGAACAGCGCCCGGGTGCCCGAGCCCGCCTGCGGGATCTTCGGCGCGATGGTGTCGCCGGAGAGACCGGGGCGCACCGCGCTCCAGGTGGTGGCCTCGCAGTTGTAGATCCGCACCAGCTCGTCGCGGGTGACGTCCAGCGGCGCGTTGGTCGCCGGGGCGTCCACCACGTAGCGCAGGTCGTCGATCGCGAAGGGCAGGTACACCAGGTTGGCCGGGGTGTCGGCGGCCGGGCCGACCGACGAGCGGGCGAAGTCCACCGCGCGGTTGGCGCGCAGCGCGTCCACGCCCGCCACCGAGCCGTTGGGCCGCTCGATGGTCACCCCGGGCTTGATCTGCACCTGGCCGCCGGTCTGACCGGTCGCCGGGTCGCTGGCGTCGAAGGACGCCACCCGGCGGGCCGCGCCGGTGTCGTAGTTGTAGAGGGCCGAGAGGTCGTTGAGGACCGTCTGCGTGGTGTCCGAGCCGACGCCGACCAGGTCGGTCCAGCGCGGCGTGACGCCGGGGTCGGCGGTGGCCGTGGAAGCCAGGGCGGCGGTGGCCAGCACGGCCGCCCCGATCGCGGTCAGCCCGCGGCGTACGAAGGACGAGCGCATTCGACACTGCTCCTTGTCTTGGGTGGTGTCTATCGGATTTGCACGGCATGGGTGCGTCGAGTCGCTATTTCGCGCACGGCGAATCCACTGCTGCCAAGGTTGAAAGACCGCTACTCGTCTGCCCCCAGAAACGCGCCGGTATCACCGGCGCGGGCACGGTACCCCGTGCCTGGTGCCACGTTAGCCGATCCGCACTCGGGTTGTCTGTGTTTAACGTGCCGATGATCGGGGAAGAATTTGTTTTGCCGGTCGGGTTCGCGCGCGGCGTGTTCGACTGCTGAATTTCCACAGTCGAACACGTCTTTCCGCTGCGCCGGAAGGACCGTGGCGGTCGCGGTACCAAAGAGGACCAAAGGCCCTGGTGCGTCCACTATGGACCCCTGGTCCGTCGCGCCCGCCCGGGCGCGGCTGGGTTCCAAGTGGATGGATCGGCACGGTCACCGCCGCGGTGACCGTGCAGGTGCACTCGCGGCGCCGGTGCGGGATGTGGTGAGCGCGCTGTCCCGGGGCGAACGAGTCGGGGGAGGTGGTCGGGCCGGTAGGCTGGCGCGGATGGTGGCGGGGGAGGGGTGGCGTGACAGCGGGGGTTGGGGCGCAGGGGCAGGACCTGCTGAGCGAGCTGCTGCGGCCGATCCGCCTCACCGGTGTCTTCCACAGCTGGTGGCATGCGCGGGCACCGTGGGCGGTCGAGGGGGATACCGAGCGGACCTGCGCGGTGCTGCACTACGTCGACGAGGGTGTCTGCTGGATCACCGCGGACGGAACGGCACCCGTTCGGCTGCGCGCGGGTGACCTCGCGGTGTTTCCCACCGGTGTGGCGCACCGGATGTCGGACCGGCCGGAGCGGCGCGGCGTCCCGATCGAACGCCTGCTCTCCGACCGCGCCCCCGGCTCGTCCGAGCACATCACCCTGGGCGGGGACGGGGAGCCGAGCCGAATCCTGTGCGCGGGGTTGCACTTCGACGCGGGTGTCGCCTCATCGCTTTACCGGGCGTTGCCGTGGGTGATGGTGTTGGAGGCGGCGCGGATCGCCGAGGAGCCGTTGTTGCGTGAGGTCATCGACCTGCTCCTCGGTCACCACGGTGATGGGCCCGGCGCGCAGCTGATCACGTTGCGGGTGTTCGAGATGGCGTTCGTGCTGACCCTGCGCCCGCTGCTGCAAGGCATGCTGGAGCGGCCGGAGGTGCTCGCCGCCGCGCGGCACCCGGAGATCGGTACGGCGCTGCTGATCATGTACACCCGGTTCGACGAGCCGTGGACGGTGGAGTCGCTGGCCCGCGAGGTGGGCATGTCCCGTTCGGCGTTCACCGCCTGCTTCCGCAAGCTCGTCGGTGAGGCGCCCGCGGGCCACCTGACGTCCTGCCGGATGCGCGAGGCGGCCCGGTTGCTGGCCGACGCCTCGGTTCCGCTGGGCGTGGTCTCCGCGCGGGTCGGCTACCAGAGCGTCGTGGGCTTCCACTTGGCCTTCCGCAAGTTCTTCGAGACGACCCCGGGCGAATACCGGCAGCTCCACCAGGGCTGAGTCGACTGGACGGTTGTTAAGCGACTCCGGTCGGATACTCGTTGAACCCACTCGCGGACTCGACCACGCTGGGGTCACCGGGTCCTCTGTGGAATCCCGGTTGGGTCAGGTTGTCCGGCGGGGAAAGGGGGCGCGATGGACCGCGCCGCGCGTCGCGCGCTCGCGTTGCTGGCGGGCACCCAGTTCCTGCTCGTCCTGGACACCGCGATCATCAACGTGGCGGCCCCGTCGATCGGCGCGCGGTTCGCGGTCGCGCCCGCCGCGCTGTCCTGGGTGGCCAACGCCTACCTGGTCACCTTCGGCGGGTTGCTGCTGCTCGGCGGTCGCGCCGCGGACCGGTTCACCCGGCGCGGGCTGTTCGCCGCCGGGCTCGGTGTGCTGGTGGTCGGGTCGGCGGCGGGGGCCGTCGCGGGCGGCGTCGGCCAGCTCGTCGCGGCTCGCGCGGTGCAGGGGGTCGGCGCGGCGATCGCGGCCGCGGCGGCGTTCGCCCTGCTCCTCGCGCTGTTCCCGGCGGGTCCTGGGCGCGACCGGGCGCTCGGTGTGTTCGCCGCGATGGCGGGCGCGGGTGGCGCCGCGGGCACGGTGCTGGGCGGTGTCCTGACCGGGTGGCTGGGGTGGCGGTCCACGTTCGCGCTGAACGTGCTCGCGGGTCTGGCGCTCGCCGCGCTCGCGCCGCGGGTGCTGCGCCCGGAGGCGCCGCGCGAGCGGACCGGCGGGTTCGACGTCGGCGGCGCGCTCGTCGGCACCGCCGGGTTGGGACTGCTGGCCTACGCCCTGGTCAACGCCGGTGTCGACGGCTGGACCGGCGCCACCACCCTGGTCACGGGCGGGCTGGCGGTCGCGCTGCTGGTGGCGTTCGCCGTGACGCAGACCAAGGTCGCCCACCCGCTGGTGCCACCGGCGGTGATCCGCAGGCCGATGGTGCGCGCGGCGAACCTGCTCTCCGGTCTCGGGCAGGTCGTGCTGTTCCCGGCGTTCTTCCTGATCAGCGTGTGGATGCAGGACGTGCTGGGCTACCCGCCGGTGCTCGGCGGGCTGGGGCTGCTGCCGCTGTCGTTGACGGTCATCGCGGTCGCCTCCTGTGCGGGGCGGGTGATCGGCCGGTTCGGTCCACGCGCGGTGCTGGTCGGCGGGTTCGGTCTGGTCGCCGTCGGCCTGGCCTGGTTGTCGCGGATCTCGGTGGACGGGTCGTTCGTCGGTGATGTGCTGTTCCCCAGCCTGGTGTTGGGGATCGGCCTGCCGCTGGTGGCGATCACCACCACCGCGGCGGCCACCGCCGAGGCCGCGCCGGGGGAGGTCGGGTTGGCGTCCGGACTGGTCAACACCAGCCAGCAGTTCGGGTCGGTTGTCGGGCTGGCGGTGCTCAGCGGGATCGCCGCGGCGGTCGGCGGACCGGCCGACCCCGACGCGCTCACCGCCGGGTTCTCCCTGGCGTTCCTGGTTTCCGCCGGGCTGGCGTTGCTGGGCGCGCTGTCCGCGCTGTCCCTTCGGCCTAATCATTGGAGGACAAGGAATGTCAGCTGAGAGGCGCTATCTGGTGATCGGCGCGCGGGGCTTCCAGGGTGGGGCAGTTGCCCGTGCTCTGCGTGACCGCGAGGCCATCGGCTTCGTCAGGCCGGGAAGGACCGTTCCGGGATTGCCGGTGGTGGAGGGCGATCTCGCCGACGCGGCAGCGGTGCGCACCGCGTTCGAGGGCGTCACCCACGCGTCGGTGGTGCTGCCCCTGGTGTACGACGCCGACCTGGTGACCACCTACGCGCACAACGTGGTCGACGCCGCCCGCGCGGCCGGGGTGTCCCGGTTGGTCTACAACACCAACACCCCCGTGCCCGACGAGGACACCGGCCTGGCGGCCTACGAGACGCGCCGCGCCGCCGAGCGGGTCTTCCGCGAGAGCGGGCTCCCGGTCGTCGTACTGCGGCCGCCGGTCTACCTGGACAACCTGTTCAGCCCGTGGAACGGCCCCGCGCTGGTCAACGACGGCGTGCTCGCCTACCCGCTGGCCGCCGACCGCCGGGTCGCGTGGATCTCGCACGGCGACCTCGCCGAGGCGACCGTGGCCGCGCTGGACACCCCGGACATCGAGGGCGCGGTGGTGCGGCTCGGCGGCCCCGAGGCCGTCGACGGACCGGGACTCGCCGCCGCCTTCAGCGCCGCGCTGGCCAAGGAGGTGACCTACACCCCGCTCGGCGTCGACACCTTCGAGGCGGCGTTGGCCCAGGTCATGGGTGCGGTCGGGGCCGCGGGGGTCGCCGGGGTGTACCGGTACGCCGAGGTCGCCGCCCCGGACCTCTTCGCCCCCGAACCCCAGCGGCTGCTCGGGGTGCGGTTCGGCCGGATCCGGGACTGGGTCGCGGCGCGGCGGTGGTCGGTGTGGGCGAGTTCCTGACGCCCTCCGGTCAGCGCCTGCCGGTGGCCACGACCACGAGGAACTGGCCGCCACCCGCCTCGACGTTCGTGGTCACCGGCAACCCCGGGACGAGCCGGGACAGCCGGTCGGCCAACCAGTCCGCCGCCTCGCGGGCGTCCTGTTGGGTCGGGCAGCGGGCGACCGTCTCGCGGCCCCCTTTGCGCTCCAACCGCCCGGCGACCGCGATCAGCGGCGCGGGCTCGACCACGTGCAGGCGGTCCGGCCAGGGGATGACCACCTTGACCGCCCCCTTGCGGGTGTTGCACCCGCGGTGGGCGAGCCGCTCGGCCACCTTCGCCTTGCGATCGGCGGTCCGGCTGTCGACGCTCGGCCCGCGCGGGTCGTTCACCGACATGTCGGCGTCGACCGGCTCGTCGCACACCCAGCACCGCCAGCCGTCGCGCTCTGCGACGTCATCGAGGAGACTCACCGGGGCAAACTAGCCTGTGCGGTGCCTGCCCCGCGCGCCGCGGTACTGGACAGCGAGTCCGTACCGGACCGCGTCTGCCGGTGCGGACCGCAGGGTCACGTTGTGTCGAGCAGGTTGGGGACGAAGATGTCCTCGCAGGTGAGCAGCCGTCGGGATAGGCCCTGTTCGTGGTGGTAGCGAAGGAACGTGTCGACTGCTTTCCGGTTCGCTGCGGTGCCGTAGGGCCACCAGTCCTCGCCCAGCAGCGCGCGGTTTTCCGCGAACAGCTCGCTGAACCAAGGGGTGATCACGGCCATGTGCTGCTTGGCCGCGTTGGCCCGGTACCGGTCCTGCACGATCTCCTTGGCCTCGCGGAACGCCCGGTAGACCGACTCGACCAGGCCCGGGACCTCCGCCAGCTCCCGGCGGATCGCCACGACGTGCATCATCGGGAAGATGCCGGTTCGGCGGTAGTACTCCCGTTCGACAGCTTCGTAGTCGACGAACAGCCGCCGGATCTTCTTGGTCGTGCCGTTGAGCAGGGTTTGGGGGACGTCGACCGAGAGGAGGGCGTCGATCTCGCCCGCTTCGAGCATGGCGCTCAAGGTCCGGTCGGTGTGGCGGGCGCGGACGCCGTCCGGGACGGGCTGCGGGATCCAGTCGAACGGGGGGATCGGGCGGTCGGTGCCGCCGATCACCCAGTCCAGTTGCTCGGGCGTGACGCCGTACTCCTCGGCCAGCACGCCTTTCACCCAGACGCCCGGGTCGGAGCCGTAGAGGGCGAACTCGCCGATGGTTTTGCCCGGGAGGTCTTCCGGGCGCTCGATGCCGCTGTCGGTGTGCACGAACAGCGCCGAGTGGCGGAAGTTGCGGTTCGGGAAGATCGGTAGGGCCAGGAAGGGCGAGTCGGGCAGGTCGAACGCGCGCAGGAAGTAGGTCAGGCCGAACTCCGCGACGTCCAGCTCACCCTCGGCCATCCGGCGGAAGACGTCGGAGATCAGGGGTGAGGTCACCAGGGTCGCGTCCAGGCCGCTGATCCGCACCCGCCCGTCGAACAGCGGTTCGGTGTGCTCGTACCGGTAGACGCCCACCTTGAGCTTCAGGTCGGTCATGCCAAGGCTCCCTCCGTGAACGACCATTCACTGTTGTCGTGAGCGCCTGGGACCGAAGAGTCAAGGCGAATGACCGTTCATTCATGGAGGAGGGCGTCATGCCACGCATCACCGCAGAACGCCGGGCCGCGAACCGGTCGCGGATCGTGGCGGCCGCGCGCCGCCGCTTCTCGCGGGACGGTTTCCACCAGACCTCGATGCCCGACATCGCGGCCGAAGCGGGCGTGTCCGTCGGCGCTCCCTACCGCTACTTCGCGGGCAAGGAGGAGATCATCCTCGAGATCGCGGGCGACGCGTTCCGGGTGATGTTCGAGCCGGTCGAGCGTCTGGCGGGCGAAGTGACGGTCGCCGACCTGGTCGCGGCGGCGATCGAGCCGTTCGGCGCCGACCGCGCCGTCGACGAGGCGGGCCAGGCCATGCCGGTCGACGAGCTCCTGCGTTGCGTGGTCCAGGCCTGGGGCGAGTTGCTGCGCCACCCCGAGCTGCGGCAGCGGGCCGAAGCGGGCTTCGAACGCGTGCGCGGGCACATCGCCGACGCGCTCCGCGCGGGTAGGGGAGCGGGCACTGTACCGTCCGAACTGGACCCCGCCCGCGGTGCGCGGGTGGTGATGGCGCTGTTGCACGGCTTCGTCCTGCAGTACACCGCCTTCGGGCTCGACGACATCGAGGGCTTCACGCGCGAGGTCCGCGTCCTGCTCAACGACGCCGGACTGCTCCGCGACCCCCGCTGACGGTCAGGCTCCCGGCCGACCGGTATCCGACTCCTCTGTGGACAATCGCGGTCCGGGTCGCCGTCGACCGCATCCACACCGGATCGTAGGGTCTGCCCGTGAACCACGAATCCACGTTACCCGACGACTGGCGCGGGCAGCTCACCCAAGCCTTCGAGATCGTGCTCGGCGCCCCCCTCGCCACCTACCCGCCCGACGCCGACTACGCCACCTACGTGGGCGGCAACGTCTTCGACGAGTTCGGGTACGACAGCGATCCGGCGTGGGTCCGGCCCGCCGCGCTGAGCGGCGCGGAGCCGGTCGTCCTGGACTGCGGGCTGTTCGACCAGGGCGAGCCCCCGTCGCGGTTCGACGCGGCGCGCTCGTTCTTCGAGTTCGACGACTTGGACGCCGCCCCGGACCAGGGGTTCGCGGCCGACCTGGCCGAGGTGGCGATCGCGCCCGGCCTGGTGCGCGGCGCGGACCTGGCTCCCCTGGTGGCGCGGCACGGCATCGACCTCACCGACGAGGCCTGGTCCGGCCAGTGGTACGTCGCCTACCCGAGACTCGCCTCCGACGGCACCCTGTTCGACGCCATGCGCACCGCCCTGACCCTCGGCGACGGCCCGGAGAGCGTCCTGCCGCTCAAGGCCGAGGCGACCGAGCAGTGGACCCGAGCACTGGAAGCCGTGACCCACCCCGGCCTGCGCGCGCACCTGTCCTACTACTGCACCAACGGCAGCCAGGGCCTGATCCACCTCGGCGCCAACCAGGGCAGCGACGAAACCCTGGTGGCGAAGGGCTCCACGGTGGTGGCGACCTGGCAGGAGGGCCAGTCCCAGGTGGAGTTCACCGTCATCCAACTCAGCGACGAGGTCGCGCGCCCCGCTTAGTCGGACCGCGGGACACCGGAACGCGTGCGCGGCTCCCCGGCGGACTCGGCCGTTCGGGGTAGCCGCGCAGCGCTCACCCGGCCCGACTCGATGTGCCACCCGGCGTTCATCCCACCGAACCTGTCCGCGCCTGGTGGCCGACGGTTGAGGGGCTGACGTTCCCGGAAAGTTCCGAAGGCGGTGTCGGATCGGGGCGGGGACGTTCGTAGTGGGGGTGAGGTCGTCCAGGGAGGGCGGCCCGTCGAAGCCGAGAAGGACGTCCCCATGACTACCTCGACGATCATCGCCGCCCGGGTCGCGCAGGGCGCGTTCGGGGCGCTGCTCATCCCGCAGGGCGTGGCGGTCATGACCAAGGCGTTCGACCGCGACATGTTCGCCAAGGCGTTCGGGTTGTTCGGGCCGGTTCTGGCGCTTTCGAGTGTCGGCGGTCCGGTCTTGGCGGGCTTCCTCATCAGCGCCGACCTGTTCGGCCTGTCCTGGCGGCCGATCTTTCTGATCAACATCGTCCTGGGGGTTGTCGGGCTGGTCATCGCCGCCAGGGTCCTCCCGCGTGATGACGACGCCAACCGGGCCACCGTGGTCGACGGCCGCGCCTCCGGCCTGCTCGGGGTGACCATGCTCGGCCTGCTGTACGGCCTGATCGAGGGCTCGACCAACGGTTGGGGCGTCGTCCCCGTCGCCGCGGGTACGGGGTTGCTCTTCGTGCTGCCCCCGTTCTTGCGGGAAGGGCTGCACACCGGCCCGGAGGGCGCCTCCCTCGGTCTGCTGCCGCTCCCCCTGGGGCTCGTCGTCGCCGGGTTCGCCGCCATGGGCGGGCAGCGCCGGCGGGTCGTTCAGCTCGATCCAGCAGCTCGCGTCGGCGATCGGGTCGGCCGCGGTCACGTCGACCTACTTCCAGGCCGCGACCTCCGGGCAGGCGCACGCGATGGGGGTCACCCTCGTCGTGGTCCTGGCTGTCACCGCGCTCAGCCTGCCGCTCGTCGCCCTGATGCCCCGCCGGGCCGCGGCGGAAACCCGGCCGTGAGCGCCCGGCTCCCCGAGGGCGCCGCGGACCGGCGGGCCACCGCGACCTGCGCCAGCACGATCCCGGCCAGCATCGCCGCACACCCGGCCCACTGCGCGTTGTCGAGGTGCTCACCGAGCAGAACCGCGGCCAGCACCCCGCCCACCACGATCTCCACGGCCGCGACGAGGCTCGCCGAGGTCGACGGGATGCGCCGCTGCGCCACCGCGCCGAGCAGGATCGCGGCCGCCATGCCGACGAGCCCGACGTAGAGCACCAGCGCCCACACCGGCGCGCCGATCGATCCCACGGTGCTCACCGCGGTGAGCGCGTGCCAGGGGAACGGCGCGACCACACCCGCCGCGACCAGCGCGACCGCGCCGAGGGACGCGCCCCAGGTCGCCATGACCAGCGGGTCGTACGTGCGCAAACCGCGCTCGGCCAACACGAACCGGGCGGCGAGGGTCACCGCCGCGAGGAGTCCGAAAAGGACACCGAGGCTGTCCGGCGCCGCCGCCGTCCACACCTGGGTGACCAGCGCGAGCCCGGCGAGCAGCACGACGATCCCGGCCCACAGCAGGCGCGGCACGTGCTCGCGCCGCGCGAACCGCACCCACAGCGCGACCAGCACCGGCGCGAGGTACTCCAGCAGCAGCGCCACGCCGACCGGCAGCCGCGCCAGGGCGACGGTGTAGACGACCTGGTTGACCGCCAGGGTCAGCACTCCGTACACCGCGACCAGCCACCAGTCCGCCCGACGCACCGCCATCCTGCCGCGCCGCAACACCAGCGCCACCGCCAGCAGCGCGACCGCGCCGACGACGGTCCGCGCCTGGATGGCGTTCACCGGGGACAGCGCGGTCACGGCGAGCAGTTTGAGCGCGGGCGCGGCGCTGCCCACGGCGATCGCGCCCACCGCGCCGAGGGCGAGACCGAGGGCCAGCCCGGCTGGAGGGCGGCGCACCGGCTCGGATGGGTCAAGGGAGATCGGAGTCATCAGCCACAACCGTTTCCTGGAGGGTCGAGCAGGGGCACAGCCCACCTCGTTGTGAATGGCGTGGACGGGTATTGCCGCAGCCCGGCCATGCCCTTCAACCCGCTCGCTCGCGCATTGTCGAACCGTCTCGAGTCCGCGTCGATTTCGTGCGGACAAGGCCCACCGTAGCCGAACCCGCGCGGGACGCGATTGAGCGTTTCCCGGCTTTCGCGCAACAATCTCGCGTGCCCGCGAACCTCGACGACACCGACCACCGGCTCCTCGACCTGCTGCAGCGCGACAGCGGCCGCACCCTCGCCGCGCTGGGCGAACTCGTCGGGCTCTCACCCAGCGCGGTGCAGCGGCGGATCGACCGCTACCGGGCGAGCGGGCTGCTCCTGCGCGAGGTCGCGGTGCTCGACCCGGCACCCGCGCTGCTCGCCGTGTGCCTGGTCACCCTCGACCAGGAATCACCGGAAACGCACAACCGGTTTCGGGAATGGGTGCTCGCCGCCCCGGAAGTGCAGCAGTTCTACAACGTGTCGGGCGAGCACGATTACGTGGTGATCCTGGCGACCGACGATATGCGGCAGCACCGGGAAACGGCTGATCGGGTCATGAAGAACGCACCGCACCTGCGCCGCTATTCGACGATGTTCGTGCTCGACCCGATCAAGACCACGCTCGCCGTCCCGACGCGGGGGAGGTAGCGGGGCGCGTCCGCGGTGGACGTCACCAGATGGGCCGCAGCGGGGGGATCGCGTCGCCGACCGCGGCGCGGACCAGCGTGGCCAGTTGCTCGCGCAGGTGCGCGAGATCGGTGTCGCCGATCCGGTCGGCCAGTTCGGACTCGACGGCACGCAGCAGCCGACCGGCGACGTCGAGGTGGTCGTGCGCCCGCTCGGTGAGCTGGATGAGCTGGGCGCGCCCCCCGTTCGGGTGCGGCGCCTTCCGCACGTAGCCGCGCTTCTCCAACTCGGTGACGATCTGCCCGACGGCCTGCTTGGTGACGCCCAGCCGTTGGGCCAGCTCGGTCCCGGTCAGCCCGGGGCCGCGCAGCTGTTGGAAGACGAAGCCGTGCACGGGGCGCAGTTCGGCGTAGCCCGCCGCGTCGAGGCGCTGGGTGAACTCCGCGAGCACGACCTGGAACGACATGCCGAGCAGGACGGTCAGGTCGGCGTGCCTGAGCGGATCGGCGTCGTGGGTCACGGGGTCCTTCTTGACAGGTGTGAGTAAAGCGGCTTTACTCGCATCGTAGCTCACCACCGCGGTTCAGCGGGAGTCCGTCAAACCACCACCACGAGTATAGGAGCACGCGAGTGCACGTCATCTCCGCGAGCCAGGAGCGCACCGTCACCACCCCGGCGGCCGTCATGATCGGTCTCGCCGCGCCCAGCCGGGGCAGCGCCGAGCTGAGCACCTGGCGGGTGCGGATGAACCCGGGGTCGCCGTCCCCGGTGCACGTCGTCGACCGCGAGCAGGTCTGGATGATCATCGCAGGCGCCTTCGAGTTCACAGTGGACGGTGAATCCGCGAAGGCCGTGGCGGGCCAGGCCGTGGTGGTCCCGGCGGGTGCGAGCCGTCGGTTCCACGCCCTCGCGGAGGCGGGTGATGCCCTGGTGTGCATGGCCGCGGGCGGCCAGGTCGGCGCACCCGGCAGCGAGGCCCGGCAGCCGATCCCCTGGGCCGTCTGAGTCCGACGGCCGACCTCGCCGGGGGTGCGGTCGGGGTGTTCCGCGTCGCTGACAATCCGGGAACGTTGTAGCGACGCCGTGGTGACGGTTGGTTTGCGACTCTGAACCGTTGGGTGCCCTGACGGGGAGGAGTGCCGTCGATGCCTCCGTCGATGGTCGGTGCGAAGCGCTCCGCCGTGCGGGACCCGGCGGTGACGCCCGCGAAGGCGCCCGTGCCGGTGAAAGACCGTCCGCCGCAACGCAAGCCGCCGCTGCTGCCGCCGTCGAACGCCGCGGTGTCGGCGGCGTTGCGGGTGGGCGGCAAGAAGCCGTTGGGCGACCCGTCCCAGAAGGGGACGCAGGACCAGGTCGGCAACGGCGCGGTGGCGGCCGGGCTGGCCAGGGGGCCGGGGACCGATCCCAAGTTCGCGGTGCTCAAGCAGGACGTCGCGCACAAGAAGCGGACGATCGCGCGTTCCCACCCCCCGGCAGGCAAAGAGGCGACCTCGGCGCTGCAAGCCTCGGTACCGCCCAAGGACGACGCGGTCGCGCAGGGCAAGACGGCCAACGCCGAGAAGATGAACGACGCCAAGCCGAAGGACTTCGACAAGGACGCGTTCATCGCCGCGGTCGAGAAGGCCATCGCCGAGAAGGCGCCGAAGAACCTGGAGCAGGCCGACGGGTTCGCCGACTCCGGCAAACCCGCCGAGATCAAGGGCGAGGTCCAGGGCCGGGTCGGTGAGGGCAAGGCCGACTCGGCCGCGCAGATCGCCGACACCACGGCCGCGCCACCGGACACGTCGGCCGCCGTCGCCAAGCAGGTCGTGCCCCTCGCGCCCGACCGCCCGCCGGGCCGACCGGGCACCCCCGACCCGGCGAAGGCGACGCCGGACAAGCTCCCGCCGTCGGCCACGGACATGTCGGCCGGGCCCGCGCGCGTCAACCAGGAGATGGCCGACGCGCAGGTCACCGAGCCGCAGCTGCGGAAGTCGAACGAACCGTCGTTCGACGCGGCGGTGAAGGACAAGAAGGCCGCGGAGCAGCACTCGGACACCGCGCCCGGGCAGCTGCGCGAGCACGAGTCCGCACAGCTGCACCGGACCACCGCGCAGGCCAAGCGCCTCGGCACCACCGCCATGGGCGCGATCACCAACCAGCGGGTGCGGACCGGTCAGCAGGTCGGCACCGGCAAGACGAACGCGAAGTCCAGCGACGAGGACAAGCGGGCCCAGGTAACGGCTATCCTGCAGAAGGTCTTCGACGTCATGAAGACCGACGTCGAAGGCATCCTCACCGGCCTGGACAAGCTGGTCGACGACCAGTTCACCCAGGGCGAGAAGGAAGCCCGCGACGCGTTCACCGCCGAACACCGCCGCAAGATGGACGAGTACAAGGACCGGCGGTACGGCGGCGCGTGGGGCGTGGTCAAGTGGGGGCACGACAAGCTCTTCGGCCTCCCCGACGAGGCGAACCAGATCTTCGTCGACGCCCGGGACCACTACGTCAAGCGGATGCGCCAGGTCATCTCCGGGGTGGCGGACACCGTCGGCCGGGAGCTGACCAGGGCGAAGCAGCGCATCGCCAAGGGCCGCGACGAACTCAGGGCCGAGGTCGAGAAGCTGCCCAAGGACCTCAAGGCGCTCGGCACGGAGGCCGCCGCCGGGTTCGCCGACAAGTTCGACCAGCTGACCCAGTCCGTCGACGACAAGAGCAGCGCGCTCGTCGACACCCTGGCCACGAAGTACACCGACGCCGTCAAGTCGGTCGACGACGAGATCGCCGCGGAGAAGGAGAAGAACCGGGGCTTCGTCGACAAGGCGATCGATGCCGTCAAGGGCGTCATCAAGACCATCCTCGAACTGAAGGACCTCCTGCTCGGCGTGCTCGCCAAGGCGGCGCAGGCCGTCCTGGGCATCCTGAAGGACCCCATCGGCTTCCTCGGCAACCTGGTGCGCGCGGTCGGCGGCGGGTTGACGCGGTTCAAGGAGAACGCCAAGGCCCACCTCGAGCAGGGGGTGCTGTCGTGGCTGCTCGGCACCGCCGCCACCGCGGGCATCGTGCTGCCCGCCACCTTCGACGTGCTGGGCATCGTGCTGCTGGTCGCCGGTCTGCTCGGCCTGACCTGGGCCGGCCTGCGCGCGCGCCTGGCCACGAAGCTCCCCAAGGAGGCCATGACCGCGATCGAGGTCGGCGAGCACGCCCTCCCGATCGTCGTGGAGGCGCGGAAACACGGCGTGAAGGCGCTGTGGGACGACCTCAAGTCGCGGGTCGGGGACCTGAAGAAGAACCTCGTCGACAACCTGGTGTCGTTCCTGCTGCCGACCATCATCGTCGCGGGCATCACCTGGATCATCTCCCTGTTCAACCCCGCGTCGGCGTTCATCCGCGCCTGCAAGATGATCATCGACATCATCCGGTTCATCGTCACCAACGGCAGCCGGATCATCGAGTTCGTCAACACCGTCCTGGACGCGGTGATCGCCATCGCCAAGGGCGGCGGTGGCGGCGTACCCGGCCTGGTCGAGAAGGCCCTCGCCCGCTCGATCCCGCTCCTGATCGGCATGCTGGCCGCACTGCTGGGCGTGGGCGGCATCGCGGGCAAGATCAAGGACGTCTTCCAGAAGCTGGCCAAACCGGTCAACCAGGCCGTGGACTGGGTCATCGACAAGATCGTCGGTTTGGCCAAGGGGGTGCTGGCCAAGGTCAAGGCCATCACGAAGACGGTCAAGGACGAGTTCGGCAAGGCGCGTCCCGGCAAGGACCGGCCGAAGAAGGGGCGGCCCCCGGCCAAGCAGCGGCCCGACAAGGGGCATCCGGAGAAGACGCGACCGGAGAAGACGCCACCGGGGAAGACGCCACCGGGGAAGACCCAGCCCCCGACCAAGGCACGGCCGGGCGACGTGCGGCGGCTGGAGCCGGACTGGGCGGTGGTCACGTTCTCCGCCGACCGGCACACGCACCGGCTTTGGTTCGTGGTGTCCGGCAGCACGGCCACGCTCATGGTGGCCAGCCGCGAGCAGTCGCTCCTGAACTACCTCGACCACGTCATCGCCGACGAGAAGACCGATCCGAAGGTCAGGAAAGAGGCGCGGGCCGCGCGTCGGCTGGCGGAGGCCGCGGGTGACCAGGCGAACGAGATCGCGAAGCTCGCGGTGCACGTGCCCAAGTCCGATGAGGACGCGGGCAGGAAGAAGTTGACCGCGAAGCAGCAGGAGCTGGCGGGCCAGCAGCGACAACTGGCCGACGCGCTCAAGGAGATCTTCGCGGCGAAGAACCCCATCGAACCGTGGCTCGGTACGCTCATCGCCGGCGTCCCCAAGGACCTGTTCGGCTACGACGTGCGGACGGACAGCGGGAAGTACCTGTACGGCGGGGACTACTCGTTCCTGCAGATTCAGCGCGCACCCGGGTTCGGCTCGGCCGCCCCGGGCAGCTTTCCCATGGTGCACGTCGACTCGGCCGACCTGGTGCAGAAGGGTCCAGGCATCCTCCGGGTCGAGATGGAGGTGATCAAGGTCTATCGCGACACGATCGCCGCGTACCGGGACAAACTGAAGCGGGACGAAGCACCGGATCTCGAGGGCGACGACCCCGACGGCCTGGCGAACTCGTTGGCTTCGGGCGCCAACAAGTTCCAGCCCCTCAATGTGGGGGTCCGCAAGCAGATGGAAGCCATCGTGAACTTCCTCAAGAACAACGGTGAGTTGACCGGCATCGAGGTCCATGTCGGGAAGAAGCGCGTCGACTACACCTTCCGAGCGCACGTCGAGGGCCGCTCGCGGCACGTCATGGTCGAGTACAAGCATGTGACCGGTAAGCTCAGCGACGACGTCAGGGACAAGCGAGTGGCGGGCTTGAGAGAGCAACTGTTCGGGCAAATCGATGGCAGTCAAGGGAAGTACGTCGAGCACATCATCGACTGGCCCGAGTTCGATAGCCTTGACCCGCGTTCGAAGGCGGCGTTCCAGGAGGTCATCGAAGATGCCATCGAACACGGCGGGAAAAAACACATCACCGTGATCTGGAGGAGGTGAGGGACGTGGGCGACTCGTACATGGCGGGAAGCGTGCTGGTACTGGCGGCGGGCGCGGTCAACATGCCGGAGAGCGCTGTTCTGCGCGGAGCCGTCGCCGCGCTGGGCACCTTCGGTGGCGCGGGGTTCCAGCCGAGCGGTGCCCGCAGCGCCCGCTTCCTCGGTGGCGAAGGGGAGGCGGTGACGGTTGCCCTCAAGCACCCCGCCTACCCGGCCGCCAATTCCTGGGTCCAGCTGATGCTCGGCGACGCCGACCCGGGGGCGTCCGTTGAGCTGTTCCTGACGGTCCACCTGGACGAGCCGGACCCGCTCGGGCCGGAGTGGGAGATGGCGCTCTCCCTCGCGACACAGCTCGTGACCGGTCTCGGGCCGAGCCTGGCGCACCTGACCGCGTGGCACGTCGACAGCCACGAGCCGAGCTACGCGTCCAGGCGGCTCCTCCCCGGCTCCGTCCTGCCGGAGGAGTTCGGACCCTGGACCTACGTCTCCGGTGCCGGGCTCACCGACCAGCTGCGCGAGCGACTCGCGGCCCTGCCCGCGCACGCTTCCCGGCCGCTCGGGGACGGGTGGCTGGTGCGGGCCGTCGAGCACCCCGGCGACGAGCCCGCGGACTCCCTCCACGACGCGCTGGACACCCTGGGGCCTGATCCGATCGCCTACCGCCCCGCTCGACTCACCGCGGGCTGATTCCGACGGAGCGCGGCCATCCCGGTACCGCCCGACACGATTGTCCATCCCACGTGGACTATTTCGGCGACGCCCGTTTTCGTCCACAGGAGATAGTCGCGGCCGTCGTGGAGTCGGTTTCCCGCGCCTGACGCGAAAGATATTCGGTTGCGTCCGCAACGAGGTGTCCGGTCGTGGCGGGTATGCGGCTCGATGAGCCAAACGCGTGGTCATGGAACCTTTGGTCTGGTATAGCGAAGTTAATGTGTAACCGGCAAAAATGTGGATGAGAGTGCGGGCGCAGCTGTCGCGTAACCGGACTGTGAATGGCTAACTTAGGGGAGGCTTGGCTATTTCACCGTGAAGGGAGACGCCAGTGGTCGGGGTGACCGGGTTGTCCGGCCGTACCGCGTTGGTCACCGGTGCCGCGCGGGGGATCGGTGCCGCCGTCGCCGATGCGCTGGCCCGTGAGGGTGTTTCCGTTGCGGGGGTGGACATCGACGTCGACGGGCTCAAGGAGACGGCGGACCGCACCGGCGGGTCGGTGGTGCCGTTCCCGGTGGACGTGACCGACCAGGACGCGTTCGCCCGGGTCGTGGCCGAGGTCGAGCGCGACCTCGGCCCGCTCGACATCGGAGTGTCCGCGGCGGGGGTGCTGCACCCGGCTTCCGTCGGCGCGACCAGCACTGAGGACTGGGCGCGCACGTTCGCGGTCAACTCGACCGGTGTGTTCTTCGTGCTGCGGGAAATTTCCCACCGCATGGTTTCACGCGGGCGCGGGGCGCTGGTCACCGTCGGCTCGAACGCGGCGGGCGTGCCGCGCACGGGCATGGCCGCCTACGCGGCGTCCAAGGCGGCGGCCACCATGCTCACCCGGTGCCTCGGCCTCGAACTCGCCGGGTCGGGGGTGCGCTGCAACATCGTCTCGCCGGGCTCGACCGACACCGCGATGCAGCGCGCGCTCTGGACCGACGGCAACGGGCCGGAGCGGGTCATCGCGGGCGACCCCGCGCAGTTCCGCGTCGGTATCCCGCTCAAGCGCATCGCCGACCCCGCCGACGTGGCCGACGCCGTGGTCTTCCTGGTCTCCGACCGCGCGCGGCACATCACCATGCAGAACCTCTACGTGGACGGTGGCGCCACGTTGTGCGCCTAGTCGCCCGCCCGCGCGGCCACCGCTGAGAAGCACGAGCGGAATCGGCGGGACGACGTCCAGCCCGTGTCCCGAACCGCTGTCACGAAAGGGAATCCTGGCGTGTCTCCTGCTGTCCTGGTGCGTCCCCGCCCTGTCCACCGGGCGGCAGACCTGTTATCCGCCTACCTGCCCGGCTCGTTCTACTACTCCTCCGCGCACGGCTCGATCCTCGCCGACGGCGTGCACGCCACGGTCGAGACCCGCGACGGCGACCGCGCCCGCGCCGTGTCCGCGGCGCTGGCCGCCGCGGCCCGGGCGGGTGTCGACCACCCCATGGTGGTGGGCGCCATCGGTTTCCGCCCGGACGGCCCGGCGAGCCTGGTCGTGCCCGCGCTCGTCCGCCGGGCCTGCGCGCCCACCGGCGACGGTCCCACCGGGGCGGCGGTCGCACCCGCGTGGACGATCGCCCCTCGACCGCAACCGTCCCACTACGCCGACGCCGTGCGCCGCGCGCTGGAGCGGATCGCCGGTGGCGAACTGGCCAAGGTCGTGCTGGGACGGTGCCTCGATCTGCTGGCCGACGCCCCGGTCGCGGTGCCCGCGCTGCTCGCCCGGCTGGTGCGCGCCGATCCCACCGCGCACGCCTTCGCCGTCGACGTCAGCGCGCCCGGCGACCCCGCCCCGCGCACGCTGGTCGGCGCCAGCCCGGAACTGCTGGTGTCGCGGCGCGGCACCGAGGTGGTGGCCAACCCGCTCGCCGGGTCGGCGCCGCGGGTGGCCGACGAGGCGGAGAACCGCAGGCGCCGGGCCGCGCTGCTGGCCTCGGCCAAGGACCGCGCCGAGCACGCGCACGTGGCGGCCGAGGTCGCGCGGGTGCTCGGTCGGTTCTGCCGCGACCTCGTCGTGCCCGCCGAGCCCACCGTGGTCGGCACGCCGACCATGTGGCACCTCTCCACCAGGATCACCGGCCGGATCGCCGACCCCACCGACCCCGGTGCCTCGTCGCTGGCCATCGCCGAGGCGCTGCACCCCACGCCCGCAGTGTGCGGGGTGCCCGTCGACGGCGCGCGCGACGCGATCGCCGCCCTGGAACCCTTCGACCGCGGCTACTTCACCGGCTTGGTCGGCTGGACCGACGCGCGCGGCGACGGCGAGTGGGTGGTCACCATCCGCTGCGCCGAGGTGTGCGACGCGGCGGTGCGCCTGTTCGCGGGCGCGGGCGTCGTCGCCGGGTCGGACCCGGACGCGGAGCTGGCCGAGACCGGCGCGAAGTTCCGCACCCTGCTGCGGGCGCTCGGCGCGTGGGAGCGGTGATGGACCACACCCCGTGGCCGCCGGAGGTCGCCGCCCGGTACCGCGCGGCGGGCCACTGGCGCGGGCAGACCTTCGGCGCGCTGCTCACCGCGCTGGCCGACGCGCACGCCACCCGCACCGCCGTGGTGGGGGAGCGGGACGGCGCCACCAGCCGCTGGGACTACGCCGAACTCGACCGCCGCGCCCACTCGATCGCGGCGGGCCTCGCCGACGCCGGGATCCGCGCGGGCGACCGGGTGGTCGTCCAGCTGCCCAACGTGCCCGAGTTCGTGCCGGTGCTGTTCGGGTTGTGGCGGGTCGGCGCCTGGCCGGTGTTCGCGCTGCCCGCCCACCGGCACACCGAGCTGCGCCACTTCGCCGAGCAGAGCGAGGCCGCCGCGATCCTCACCGTCGGCACGCACGAAAGGCACGATCACGAAGCCCTCGCGCACGCCGTGGCGGCTGAAGTGCCTTCGGTGCGCCAAGTCCACGTGGTGGGGTCGGCCGCGTTCGACGACCTGTCCGCGACCGCCGCGCGCGAGCTGCCCGACCCGGACCCCGCGAGCGTGGCGTTCCTCCAGCTTTCCGGTGGCAGCACGGGATTGCCGAAGCTGATCCCACGCACCCACGACGACTACCTCTACAGCGTCAGGGAAAGCGCCCGCATCTGCGCGCTGCGACCGGACAGCGTGTACCTCGCCACCCTGCCCGCCGCGCACAACTACCCGCTCAGCTCACCGGGAATCCTGGGCGCGCTGCACGTCGGGGCGAAGGTCGTGCTGTCGCCGCGCCCGGACCCCGACACCGCGTTCCGGCTCATCGACCGCGAGGGCGTGACGATCACCGGCGTGGTACCGCCGCTGGCCGCCACCTGGGCCCAGGCCGCCGCGCGCACCGAGCACGACCTGTCCACTTTGGAGGTTCTGCTCGTCGGCGGTGCCAAGTGCGGACGCGAGTTGGCCGAGCGCGTCGGACCCGCGCTGGGTGCGCGGTTGCAGCAGGTGTTCGGCATGGCCGAGGGACTGGTCTGCTACACCCGCCTCGACGACCCCGACGACCTCGTGCTGAATACCCAGGGACGACCCATCTCGCTAGACGACGAGGTCCGCCTGGTCGACCCGGAGAACCCGTCGGCGAGCTCCGACGACCTGGTGCCGGAGGGGGAGACCGGGGCGCTGCTGACCCGCGGCCCGTACACGATCCGCGGCTACTACCGCGCGCCCGAGCACAACACCCAGGCGTTCACCCCGGACGGCTTCTACCGCACCGGCGACCTGGTGCGGCGCGGCCCCACCGGGCACCTGGAGGTCGTCGGCCGCGCCAAGGAGCAGATCAACCGGGGCGGGGAGAAGGTCGCCGCCGAGGAGGTCGAGGACCACCTGATGGCCCACCCCGACGTGCTCGACGCCGCCGTGGTCGCGGTGCCCGACGAGTACCTCGGCGAGCGCACCTGCGCCTACGTCGTGCCCGTTCCCGGCGCCGCGCCCACCGGGCCCGTGCTGCGCCGGTTCATCCGCGAGCGCGGGGTCGCCGCGTTCAAGGTGCCGGACCTGGTGCAGGTCGTCGCGGCGTTCCCGGTGACCGGTGTCGGCAAGACCAGCAAACGTGAACTGAGGGCGGCGCTGGCCGCACTCGTGAGGGAGGCGTGACCGGTGTCCTTACCCAAGATCGCGGGCTACCCGCTGCCCACGGCGTCCGAGCTGCCCGTGGGCCGGGTCGACTGGCGGCCCGACCCGGCCCGGGCGGCGCTGCTCGTGCACGACGCGCAGCGCTACTTCCTCGCCCCCTTCGCGGGCGCGCCGATCCCGCAGGTGCTCGCCAACACCGCCGCCCTGCTCGACGCGGCGCGCGCCGCGGGCGTCCCGGTGTTCTACACCGCCCAGCCGGGTCGCCAGAGCGCCGCGGACCGGGGCCTGCTCACCGAGTTCTGGGGCCCGGGCATCGGCGGGGTCATCGACCGCGACCCGCGCGCGGCGGACGTCGTCGCCGAACTCGCCCCGAGGCCGGGTGACACGGTGCTCACCAAGTGGCGCTACAGCGCGTTCCAGCGCACCCCGCTGCGCGCGCGGCTCGCCGCGGCGGGCCGCGACCAGCTGCTGATCACCGGGGTCTACGCGCACATCGGCCTCCAGGCCACCGCCGTGGAGGCGTTCATGTCCGACATCCGGCCGATCCTGGTCGCCGACGCCGTGGCCGACTTCTCCCGCGCGCACCACGACCGGGCCTGCGAGTACGTCGCGCAGTGCTGCGGCACCGTGATCACCACCGCCGACGCGCTGACCGAGCTGTCGGCGCCGGTCTCGGCGGGAGCCGGGCGATGAGCGCCCCCGAGGCGGGCGCGCTGACCGGCGACCGCGTGCGGGCGGACATCGCCGAGGTGCTCGGCTGCGCACCGGCGGAGGTGACCCCGGAGGCCGACCTGCTCGACCTGGGCCTGGACTCCATGCGCACCATGGCCCTGCTGGAGCGCTGGCGGGCGGCGGGCGCGCCCGAGGTGGAGTTCGCCGACCTGGCCGAGGAACCCCGGTTGGACCGCTGGACCCGACTGGTGACCGGGGCGGGCGCGTGAACCGGGTCGACCACCGGCACCGCCACCGGGAGCGGATCGCCGAGGTCCGCGCGGGCACCGCGGCGGAGAAGGTGGGCTACCCGATCCGCGTGCGCGCCGCGGTGGTGGTGCGCACGGCCATGGTCGGGTCCGGTCTGCTGCGGGTCACCCTCGGCGGCCCGGGGACCGCCGGGTTCGAGGCGCACGCGCCCGACGAGCACGTCAAGGTGCTGTTCCCGGACCCGGACGGCACCCTGCGCCTGCCGGAGCCCAACGGCGACATGCTGCGCTGGCCCAAGCCGTCGCCCACCTCCCGCGAGTACACGGTGCGCCGCTACGACCCGGTCACCGGCGAACTCGACCTCGACATCGCCCTGCACCCGGACGGACTGGGCAGCGACTGGGCGCGCGCCGTCGAACCCGGCGCGGTCGCGCACATCGCGGGCCCTCCCGGCGGCCTGATCGTCCCGCACAACTACGACCGCTACCTCCTCGCGGGCGACCTCACCGCGCTACCCGCCATCGCCCGCTGGCTCGAGGAACTGCCCCGCACCGCGCGCGGTTGGGCGTTCATCGAGGTGGCGGACGCGAGCGAGCACATCGAGCTGAGCGCCCCCGAGGGCGTCGAAGTCCAGTGGCTGCACGGTGCCGAGCCCGGTCTGCTCGACCGTGCCGTGCGGGCAGTGCGCGTCCCCGAAGGTGAGCGGGTCTACGTGTGGATCGCGGGCGAGGCGGGCTCGATCAAGCCGCTGCGCCGCTGGGTCCGCGACGAACTGGGCCTGGACAAGACCGACCACGACATCACCGGCTACTGGAAGCGCGGTGTCGTCGACTTCGACGACGAGCACGACGACTGAGCCCCCCGGTCGCGATCAACCAACCTGCTGAAGGAATCTCCCATGCGCGTCCCCAGATCCGCCCGCATCGCCGGTGCGCTCGTGCTCGCCGCTTTGGCCGCCGGGTGCGGCTCCGGCCCCGGCGAGCCCGCCGCACCCGCGGGCGCCACCCGGGTCTTCACCGCGGACAACGGCGACATCACCATCCCGGTCTCGCCGAAGCGCGTCGTGGCCACCGGCTACGCCGTCCCGGCCCTGATGGAGGCCAACGCGCCGCTCGTCGGGATCTCCACCTGGCGGCGCGGGCTGCCGATGATGACCCCGGAGATCCGCGCCACCTACGACCGGCTGGCCAAGGTGGCAGGCGAGTCCGCCGCCGAGACCAACTACGAGGCGATCGCCCAGCTCGAGCCCGATCTGATCGTGATCGGCGTGCCCAAGCCGGTGCTCGCCGACATCGACATCGCGCGGCTGCGGGCCATCGCGCCGGTCGTGGCGATCGGTCCCTCGCTGCCCTCCGCGTGGCGGGACCTCTCGCGCAGGCAGGCCGACGCGGCGGGCGCGCTGGCCACCTTCGACACCATCCGCGACGCCTACCAGACCAAGACGAAGGCGCTGGCCGCGAAGTACGCGGGTGTCCTACCCGGACTGAAGTTCGCGCACCTGGGTGCCTACGGCGAGATCGCCAACGGCAACTTCCAGCGCGAGTTCAACGGTTCCTGGGGCACCAACGTCGCCCAAGACCTCGGTGCGAACTACTACGGCCAGGTCAAGGTGCGGGGTGGCGGTTCCAAGGACGTCAGCGAGTACCCGTCGATCGAGGAGTTGCCCACCGCCTTCGCCGAGGCCGAGGTGATCACCTACACGGTCAACGCGGACGGCTCCAACCCCAAGGGCGTGCAGTACGTGCTGGACTCGCCGCTCTGGAAGGGGCTGCCCGCGGTCAAGGCGGGCAAGGCGTTCCCGTTGCGCTACACGGAGGCCACGACGTACGGCTCGGCGATGGCCACCGCCGACGCGGTCGACAAAGCGCTCGCACCGCTGCTGACGTCGTGACCACCGTCCAGGTCCCACCCGCGCGACTACGGTCGGGAGCGCGCGTCGCGTGGCTCGTCGTGGCGCTCGTCGCGTTGCTGGCGGTCGCGGTGGTCAGCCTCGGCATCGGCGCGCACCCCATCGCGCCGGAGGACGTGCTGCGGGCGCTGTTCGCCCCGTCGGACACCGCGAACGACTCAGTGGTGCGGCACATCCGCGCGCCCCGCGCGCTGCTGGCCATCGGCGTGGGCGCGGCCTTGGGCGTCGCGGGCGTGCTGGTGCAGGTGATCTCACGGAACCCGTTGGCCGAGCCGGGGGTGCTCGGGGTCACCACCGGCGCCGGGTTCGCCATCACCGTCGGGTCCGCGATGGGTGCCGCCGCCTCTGCCGTGGGGGAGTTGGCGCTGGCGGTGGTCGGCGGTGTGTTGGCGACGGTCGTGGTCTTCGCGGTGGGCTGGGGTTCGCCGCTGCGGCTGGTGCTCACCGGGGTGGCGCTGAGTTCGGTGCTGTCCGGGCTGTCGCTGGGACTGCGGCTGTTGCTGCCGGATGTCTTCGACGCGTACCGGTTCTGGGCGGTGGGGTCGCTGGCCGGTCGGGAGCAGGCGCCGATGCTGGTGCCGCTGCTGGCCATCGCGGCGGCGCTGGTGGGGTCCGCGCTGCTGAGCAGGCAGCTCAACGCGTTGGCGCTCGGCGAGACCGTCGCGCGCAGCCTCGGCGCGAACGTGTCGCGGGTCCGGGCGGGCGCGCTGGTGCTGATCACGGTGCTGGCGGGCGCGGCGACCGCGGTCGCCGGGCCGATCCTGTTCGTGGGGCTGATCGTGCCGCACCTGGCCCGGCGCGCGGCGGGCGGCTCGGTGCCGTGGCTGGTCGCCTACGCCGCGGTGATCGGACCGGTCCTGCTGCTGGTGTCCGACGTGGGGTCGCGGGTGCTGCTGCCGACCGGTGAGGTGCCGGTGGCGTTCGTGACCGCGTTCCTCGGCGGGCCGGTGCTCATCTGGGCCGTCCGCCGCTACGGGGCGGCGCCGCTGTGACCGCCGTCGTCCTGCGCCGCGGGCGCTTCTCGATCCGCGTCGAACGCCGAACCCTGGTCGTCAGCGTCGTCGCGCTGGTCGTCATCGCCGGTCTGGCGCTGCTCGGTCTGTGCCACGGCGCGGTCTGGGCGAGTCCGGCCAAGGTGTTCGCCGCGCTGACGGGGGCAGGCGGCGACTCCGGTGTGGTGATCCGCCAGTGGCGCCTGCCGCGGGTGCTGGCGGCCGTGGTCTTCGGCGCCGCGCTCGGCGTGGCGGGGGCGATCTTCCAGGGCGTCACCCGCAACCCGTTGGGCAGCCCGGAGGTCATCGGCCTCGACGCGGGCGCCTACACCGGGGCACTCGTGGTGCTCACCGTGCTCTCCGGGTCCTCGGCGCAGCTCATCACGGGGTCCGTGCTGGGCGGGTTGGTGGCCGCGACCCTGGTCTACCTGCTCTCCCGGTCCGGTGGGCTCTCCGGGCTGCGGCTGGTGGTGATCGGCATCGCGGTCAACGCCATGTTGACCGCGGTCAACTCGTGGATCGTGCTGCGCGCGGAGCTGGAGGTGGCGATCGCCGCCGTCGGCTGGAGCGCGGGCTCGCTCAACGGGCTCGGTTGGGACGACGTCGGCGTCCCGTTCGTCGTCCTCGGTGTCCTGCTGGTGTTCCTGGCGGCGCGCTCGCGGGACGCGCAGCAGGCGGGGCTGGGTCGGGAGGTCGCGGTCGCCACGGGGGTCGGGCTGGAGCGGCTGCGGCTGGAGCTGGTGCTCATCGGCGTGGGTTGCACGGCGACGGTGACCGCCGTGGCCGGGCCGATCGCGTTCATCGCGCTGGCCGCCCCGCAGATCGGCAGGCGGGTGGCCGCCGCGCCCGGTGTCCCGATGCTCCCGGCCGCGCTGACCGGCGCGGTGCTGCTGCTGGGCACGGACCTGCTGGCCCAGGTGCTGCTCGCGCCGGTGCCCCTGCCCGCCGGGGTGGTCAGCACCGCGGTCGGCGGCTCGTACCTGATCTGGCTGCTCGCCAGGAAGGTCGGGCGCGCATGACCCGCCTGACCGCACGGGACCTGACCCTGCGCTACGACGACCGGGTGGTCTCCACCCGGCTGTCCCTGGACGTGCCCGACGGCGCCTTCACCGCCATCGTCGGCCCGAACGCCTGCGGCAAGTCGACGCTGCTGCGCGCGTTCGTACGGCTGCTGCGCCCTTCGGCGGGCGCCGTCCAGCTCGACGGGCGGGCGGTGAGCACGTACCCGAACAAGGAACTCGCGCGCGCCTTGGGTTTCCTGCCGCAGGAACCGGTCGCGCCCGAGGACGTACGAGTACGCGCACTCGTCGCGCGCGGCCGTTTCCCCCATCAGTCGTTGCTGTCGACCTGGTCCGAAGAGGACGAGCGCAGCGTCGCTGAGGCGATGGAAGCAGCGGGTGTGGCCGACCTCGCCGACCGTCCGGTGCACGAACTCTCCGGCGGTCAACGGCAACGGGTGTGGGTCGCGCTGGTCTTGGCGCAACGCACGACGCACCTGCTGCTCGACGAGCCGACGTCGTTCCTCGACATCGCCCACCAGTACCAGCTGCTGGAACTGCTGGCCCGGCTGCGCGACCAGGGCCGCACCGTGATCGCGGTGCTGCACGACATCAACCAGGCCTGCCGCTACGCCGACCACGTCGTCGCCATGCGCGACGGCCAGATCGTGGCCGAGGGCGCGCCCGCGCGGGTCGTCGACGCCGCGCTGATCACCAAGGTCTTCGAGCTGCCCTGCGTGGTGGTGCCCGACCCGGTGACCGGCACGCCGATGGTCGTCCCCGCCCTCTGACCACCCCCGACACCAGGAGATCGCGTTGAGCACAGCCCACGCCCACCCCGGCACCCGGTCCGAGTCGGCCTGCTCACCCGAGACGTCCTGGGAACTGACCCGCGCCCAGCGCGGCATCTGGGACGCGCAGCGCCTGGAGCCGGACTCGCCGTACTACGTCGTCGGTGACGTGCTGGAGATCGGCGGCGGTGGCCCGGTGGACGTCGAGGCGCTGCGCGCGGCGATCCGCGCGACCACCGAGGAGGCGGACAGCCTGCGGTTGCGGGTGTTCACCACCCCGGACGGACCGCGCCAGGAGATCTCCGCCGAGCCGGTGCCGCTGCCGGAGGTGGTCGACCTGCGCGGCGCGCCGGACCCGGTGGCCGCCGCGCACGCGCTGGTCGACTCGGAGCGCCGCCGGGTGGCCGAGGCGTGCCGGGAGATGGTGGAACGCCCGCTGTTCTCGCACACGGTGCTGCGCCTGACCGACCGGGAGGTGTGGTTCACGCAGCTGGGCCACCACTTGGTGTTCGACGGCTACACCGCGGCCATGCTGGCCCGTCGCACCGCGGCCCACTACACAGCTCTGGTGAGCGGGAGCCTGCCTGCGCCGTCTCCGTTCGGCCGGTTCGCCGACGTAGTGGCCGCCGACCGCGCCTACCTCGCGAGCGAGCGGGCCGCACAGGACCGGGCGTACTGGCGCGCGCGGTTCACCCCGTTGCCCGACCTCGACGACATCGCGGGGGGAACCGGGCTTCCCGAGCGCACGGTCACCGCTCGGACCGTGTTGCCCACCGCCGACCTCAACCGGCTGCGCGAGGTCGCGGAGAGCGTTGGCGCGACGTGGGGTGAGGCGCTCATCGCCTGCTACGCCGCGTTCCTGCACCGGGTGCTGGGCCGTGACGACGTGGTGTTCGCGCTGCCGTTGATGTGCCGGTTCGGGTCCGCGCTGCGCACACCGGCCATGGCGGTCAACGTGCTTCCCCTGCGGGTCAAGGTGTTCGGCGGCGACGGGCTGGCTGAGCTGACCGCGCGGGTGGCCACGGCGATGCGGGAAATGCGCGCGCACCAGCGCTACCGCGGCGAGGACCTGCCCCGCGACCTGGCCGTGCCCGGCGCGGGAGCGTTGCTGCACGGGCGCGGGGTGAACCTCAAGGCGTTCGACCTCGCGATCGATTTCGCCGGGTCCACCGGGACCATGCGCAACGTCGCGGGCGGACCGCCGGAGGACATGGGGCTGAGCGTGCTGCCCACTGGTGATGGTGGGGTGCTGCTGGGCTTCGAGGTCGACGCCCGCACCCACGACCAGGCGGGTGTCGACCGCAGGCTGGACGCGTTGTGCGCGCTGATCCGGGGCCTGACGGACTCGGACGCGCCCGTGGTCGGGCGGGTCGAGCTGGTCGGGCCCGAGGACTTGGTGGCGCTGCTCGACGCGTGGCGAGTCGAGGCCGTGCCGGGGGTGCCGCGCGATGTGCCCGGTCTGTTGGCCGATCTGCTCGTCGACCACTGTGGACAGACGGTATTGGTGTGCGGGGCGCGGCGGCTGAGCGTCGAGGAGTTGGTCGTCGAGGTGCGCAGGCTGGCGCGGGCGCTGCGGGCGCGCGGTGTCGGTGCCGACGACGTGGTCGCGCTGCCGCTGGACCGGTCTGCTGACCTCGTCGTCGCCTTGCTGGCGGTGCTGGAGGCGGGCGCCGCGTTCCTCCCGCTCGACATCGAGCACCCGGCGCCGCGGCTGCGCGCGACGGTCACCGAGGCGGGTGCGGTGCTCGCGCTCGCCTCGGCGGCCACCGTCGACGTGGTGCCGCCGGAGGTGCCGCGCCTGGTGCTCGACGCGCCGGAGGTTCGCGCCGAACTGGCCGCGTTGTCGGGCGCTCCGTTGTCCACTGAGGAGCTGTCGGCGCCTCGGCATCCCGACCACCTCGCCTATGTCATCTTCACCTCCGGTTCCACCGGCACCCCCAAGGGCGTGCTGGGGCGGGTCGGCGGTCTGGCCTCGCTCGTGCACCACCACCGGTCCACCACGGTGACCCGCGCCACGCGGGCGGCGGGACGGCGGCTGCGGGCAGCGCACACGTACTCGTTCGCCTTCGACTCCGCGCTCGACCAGCTGCTGTGGTTGCTGTGCGGGCACGAACTGCACGTCTACGACGCCGACACGGCACGCGACGCGACCGCGTTGGTCTCCGCGCTGACGCGTGATGGCATCGACGTCGTCGACACCACGCCGTCGATGGCCGCTCCCTTGGTGGACGCGGGACTGCTCGACGGCCCCCATCGACCGGTGTTGCTCATCCTCGGTGGGGAGGCCGCGCCGCCCGCGCTGTGGCGTCGGGTGGCCGCGTCCGGCATAGCCGCACGCAACCTCTACGGGCCGACAGAGGCCACTGTGGACAGTGTGGGCGCCTGGCTCGACGGCGGCGACCCGGTGATCGGGTTCCCGGTCCCCGGAACCCGCGTCTACCTGCTGGACAACGCGCTGCGCGTGGTGCCGCCGGGCAGTGCGGGGGAGTTGTACCTGGCGGGCCCGCACCTGGCGCGCGGCTACCTCGACCGGCCCGGCGCCACCGCCGAGCGGTTCCTCGCCGACCCGTTCGGCGCCCCCGGCGACCGGATGTACCGCACCGGCGACCTGGCCCGCTGGGTACCGGGCCGGGGTCTGGCGTACCTGGGCCGCCGCGACGGGCAGGTCAAGGTTCGGGGCCACCGGGTCGAACTCGGCGAGGTCGAGGCCGCGTTGGGCGCACTCCCCGGGGTGGGGGCCGCAGCGGCGGCCGTGCGCACCGACACCGGTGCGCCCCGGCTCGTGGGCTACGTCGTCCCCGCCGCGCTGACCACGCTCGACCCGGACCGGGTCCGCGCGGAATTGGCGGAGCGGGTGCCCGATCACCTGGTGCCCACGGCCGTGGTCGTGCTGGACGCGCTTCCCGTGACCACCAACGGAAAGCTCGATCGCACGGCGCTGCCCGCTCCCCGCTCGGCGAGCGGTGGACGTGCTCCGCGCACGGAGCGGGAACGGCTGCTGTGCGCCGCCGTCGCTGAAGTCGTCGGGGCGGAACAGGTCAGCCCGGACGACGACTTCTTCGCTGTCGGCGGCGACAGCATCACCGCGATCGGCGTCAGCAGCAGGCTGCGCGCACACGGCGTCGACCTGCGTCCCCGCGACCTCCTCGGCCGCGGCAGCTTCGCCGCGCTGGCCGCCGCCGGGCGCGACCTCGACGAGGCGCGAGTGGTCGAGGTCGACGAGCCGACCGGGCCGGTGCCCGCGCCACCCATCGTGCGCGCGCTGCTCGACCCGCACCCCGACCACACGTCGATCGCGGGGTATGCGCAGTGGACGGCGTTGCGCGTCAACGAGTTCCTGACCCTCGCGGACCTCGCCCGGGGCGTCCGCGCGCTGGTCGACCACCACGACGCCTTGCGCTTGCGGGTCTCGTCATCCGGTGAACTGCTCGTGCCTCCGCCGGGGCTCTCGGGGCCCGAGGTCGTCGAGTCCGAAGGGGACGACGCGGCAGCTTCGGCGGCCGCGTTGGCCGCCGAACTCGACCCGGCCGCGGGCGAGGTCGTGCGGGTGGCGCTGCTGCGCACGCCGCCGGGCGCGCCGGACGAGGTCGTGGTCGTGATCCACCACCTCTCCGTCGACGGCGTGTCGTGGCGGGTGCTGCTCGCGGACTTGCGCGCCGCTTGCGCGGGTGAACAACTCTCGCCCGTAGGCACCTCGTGGCGCGGACACGCGCTCCGGCTCGCCGCGCAGGGCGCCACCGGTGCCCGCCGGGCGGAGATCGACCACTGGCGTGCCGCCCGCGACGACTTCCGCGTCGGCACCCGTCCGCTGGACCAGGCTCTCGACACCACGGCCACCGCGTACCGCACCACCACCGTCGCCTCGCCGGAAGCGAGCGCGGCCGTCCTCAGTGGACTGCCCAACGCCTACCGCGCGGGCTCCGACGAGGTGCTGCTCGCCGCGCTCGTCCTCGCCCTGCGGCTGTGGCGCGGCGACGAACGCGACGCGGTGACCGTCACCGTCGAGGGGCACGGTCGGGACCACTCCGGGCTCGACCTCGCCCGCACGGTCGGCTGGTTCACCGCCGAACACCCCTTGCGCCTCCCCGCCGACGCCGTGCGCTCGTCCGAGGACTTGGCCGACGCGCTCGCCGGCGGTCAGGCCGCCGGGCGGTTGGTGCGCGCGGTCAAGGAGGCCAAGCGCGCGGTTCCCGACCACGGCATCGGCCACGGCGTGCTGCGCCACCTCGATCCCGAGACCCGCGCGGAGTTCGCCGCGGTCCCGCCGCCGGACGTGCTGCTCAACTACCTCGGCCGCTTCGCCCCGGTGCCCGACGGCGGGTGGCGGCTGCCCGACGACGACCCGTTCGCCGTCATCGAACCCGCGACCAAGTCGCTGGAACAGGTACTCGCCCTCAACTGCTTCGTCCGCGAGGGCACCCGGCCGCGCATCGCCGTCGAGTGGACCGCCGCCGGGCTCGTCGTCACCCCGGAGGCGCTCGCCGACCTGCGGCACGCGTGGGAGCGGGCGCTCGGCGCCCTCGCCGCGCACGCCGAGCACGGCGGCGGGCTCACCCCGTCCGACCTGCCGCTGGTCGCTCTCGACCAGGACGCCATCGACGAACTCGAGCGGCACGGCCGGGTGCTCGACGTCCTGCCCGCCACGCCCCTCCAGGTCGGATTGGCCTTCCACACCCAGGTCCGCGGCGACCAGGACACCGACGTCTACGTCGTGCAGGCACTGACCCTGCTGCGCGGCGCCCTCGACCCCGACCGGATGCGCGCGGCCACCCACGAGCTGCTGCGCAGGCACCCCGCGCTGCGCGTCCACCTGCACACCACCACCGGAGGGGAGGTCGTCCAGGTCATCCCCGCCGAGGTCACCCTCGACTGGCGGCGCGTCGACCTGACCGGGCACACCCCGGACGAGCGCGCCCGACTCCTCGCCGAGCACTGCCGCGCCGACCTGGAACGCCCCTTCGACCCCGCCGCCCCGCCGCTGGTGCGCTTCCTGCTGTGCACCCTCGGCCCCGACGAGCACCGCCTGGTCATCACCAACCACCACGCCCTGCTCGACGGCTGGTCCATGCCACTGGTCGGCCGGACCCTCCTGGCGACCTACGCCGAACTCGGCGGCGGCCCCGCCGCCCCGACCGGGCCTTCCCTGACCGACTACCACCGCCTGCTGGCCGGTCGCGACCACACCGCGGGCTTGGCGGCGTGGCGTACCGCTTTGACCGGCCTCGAGGCAGGCACCCGACTGGCGCCTCCCGCCGCGGTGTCCGAAGTGGCCCGTCCGGAGCGCGTGATCGTCAACCTGGGCGCGGAGTTCAGCGGACAGCTGCGCGCGTTCGCCCGGGAGCAAGGCGTGACCACCACGACCGTGTTCCAGACCGCGTGGGGCGTGCTGCTCGGCAGGCTCACCGGGCGCGACGACGTGGTGTTCGGTTGCCCGGTCTCCGGCAGGCCCGCCGAACTCGACGGCGTCGAACGCGTCATCGGCCAACTCGGCAACACCATCGCGGTGCGCGTGCGCGCCGCGGCGGCCGAGACCGCCACCTCCGTGCTCGCGCGGGTGCAGGCCGAGAGCGCCGCCCTGGTCGAGCACCACCACGTCGGGCTGCCCGACGTACAGCGCGCGGCGGGGCTGGGTGAGCTGTTCGACACCATGCTGGTGATGGAGAACTTCCCGCTCTCCAGCAGGAACCGCACCACCCTCGCCCCCGGCCTGGACCTGGTGGGCGTGGACATCACCGACGCGACGCACTACCCGCTGACCGTGATCGTGATTCCGGGGGACGAGATCGTCGTCGGCCTCGGCTACCAGCCGGGCGTCTTCGACGAGGACACCGTGCGCGGCTACGGCCGTTGGCTGCGCACTCTCCTCGCGGAGATCGTCACCGACCCGAACCGACCCGTCGCCAGGCTGCGCGCCCTCGACGCCGCCGAACACCGGGCGATGCTCGCCATGGGGGAGGGGCCCGAGCCGAGCAGGCCGGTGGCGGGCTGCCTGGCGGAGTTCGACCGGTGGGTGCGCCGCAGCCCCGACGCGGAGGCCGTCGTGTGCCGCGACCGCACCCTCACCTACGCCGAACTCGACCGCCGCGCCAACCGCCTCGCCCACGCCCTGATCGCGGGGGGCGTGCGCCCGCAGGACCCCGTCGCGGTGCTGCTCACCCGCGACATCGAGATGGTCGTCGCCCTGTTCGGCGTGTTCAAGGCCGGTGCCGTGCACGTCCCGATGGACCCGACCTACCCCGTCGACCGACTGCGGTACATGGTCGAGGACATCGCTCCCGCCGCCGTGATCGCCACCCCCGACTCGCGGGCAATCCCGGTCGACGCGCCGGTCATCGACCCCACCACCATCGCCGGTACGTCCACTTGGGACTCGGACCCGGTCGCCGCCCGGCGCCGCATCACCGACGACTCCATCGCCTACGTCATCTACACCTCCGGTACCACCGGCAAGCCCAAGGGCGTCGCCATCCCGCACCGCGGCCTGCCCAGCCTGGTCACCCTGCAAGAGGACGTCGTCGGCATCCGCGCCCGCGAACGCTACCTGCACTTCGCCTCGACCAGCTTCGACGTGGCCTTCTGGCAGTTCATGCTGCCCCTGCTCTCCGGCGGCACCTCCGTCATCGCCCCCGAGGAAGCCCGCGTCCCCGGCGACGAACTGCTCGACTACATCGTCGAGCACCGGGTCACCGGGGTGAACCTGCTGCCGTCCTTCGTCGCCGCGATCCCCGACGACACCCCGGTCGACCGCGACGTCCTCGTCATGATCGGCGCCGAGCGCTTGGACCCCGAACTGGCCCACCGCTGGGGAAACCGCCGCGCGCTGTTCAACGCCTACGGCCCCACCGAGGTCACCATCAACTCCGTCACGTGGCGCTACCGCCCCGACGACCCGGGCCCCCTCCCGATCGGCCGCCCCGACCCCCAGGTCCGCGCCTACGTCCTCGACGCGGGCCTGCAACCGGTTGGCGTCGGCGTCGCGGGCGAGCTGTACCTGGGCGGCCCCAAACTGGCCCGAGGCTACGTCAACCGCCCCACCCTCACCGCCGAACGCTTCGTCGCCGACCCCTTCGGCCCGCCCGGTTCCCGCTGCTACCGCACCGGCGACCTCGTCCGCTGGCGCCCCGACGGCCAACTGGTGTTCCTGGGCCGCACCGACCACCAGGTCAAGGTACGCGGCTTCCGCATCGAGCTGTCCGAGATCGAGACCGTCCTCAGCAGACACCCCAATGTCCGCGCGTGCGCCGTAATCGTCCGCGAGGGCAGGTTGGTCGGCTACATCCTGCCCACCGACGACACCGCCCCCGACTCGGCATCACTACGCGAACACCTGAGCACCGACCTCCCCGACCACATGGTCCCCACAGCCTTCGTCCTGGTCGACCACCTACCCCTGGGCCCCACCGGCAAACTCAACCGCGACGCCCTCCCCGACCCGGCCCCACGCACCTCCACCGAGTCCAGGGAACCAGCCACTCCCGCCGAAACCGCGCTGCTGGCCGTCTTCCGCGAAGTACTGGGCAACGTCCACCTGGACGACTCCTTCCTGGACATCGGCGGCGACAGCATCGTCTCCCTACGAGTAGTCTCCAGAGCCCGCCGAGCAGGCCTGACCCTCACCGCCCGCGACGTATTCGAAGGCGGCACAATCGCCGGAATAGCCGCCCGCTGCCACACCGCAGAGTCCACACAAGACAGCCCAGCAGTAGGCGACGCCCCCCTGACCCCACTAATGCGATCCCTACTCCAACGCGGCCCCGCGGACACCTTCTGCCAATGGGTCCAAATCTGCGTACCCCCCAGCACCACCACCGAATGGCACCAAACTCTAAACGCCCTCCTAACCCGCCACGACGCCCTACGCGCCCACTTGGCCGACACCAAGGCGGGCCTAGTACTACGCATCCCCGCGGCGGGAGCCGTTACCAGCACAGACATCCTCACCGTGGTATCCGCCCCGGACGCACAGACCACCCCCGCCGCCACCACCGTGTTCGCCACGGCGTCCCCCGCTGATGCCTCCAGTGCTGCGGCTCAGGAGCACATCGCCCACGGAGCGGTCGACCCGTCCACGGGACCGGTAGTGGACGCTCCTGAGGCGAGTGTGGCGACTGGCGCGGATGCGTCCACCTCGGCGCCCCCTGTCGATGCCTCTGCTGCTCCGGCTTGGGAGCACATCGCCGGCGCCGCAGCGAATCAGCCACCGCACTCTCCCGAGTCCGGGCAGGCGAGCACTGCCGACCTGTTCTCCGCCGCCGTCGACCTCGGCGCACTCGCCCGTGCGCACATCACCCGCGCCCGCGCCGAGATGAACCCCCGCACCGGCCCACTCCTGCGCGCGATCTGGATCGACGCCGGACCAAACCGCCTCGGCAGGCTCATCCTCGTCGCCCACCACCTCGTCGTCGACGCCGTGTCCTGGCGAATCCTGATCGACGACCTAGCCCAAGCCCACGCAGGCGCCCCCCTACCCCGCCACGGCCTATCCCTGCTCGGCTGGGCCACAGCCCTGCGCGAAGCCGCCCCCGCCCGCCAAAGCGAACGCGCCCACTGGCACCGCGTCGCCGCCACCCCCGTGTGCCCGCTCCCCGCACTCGACTCGACCCGCGACACCGCGGCAACCGCCCGCCACCACCACGTCCGGATCGACCCGGCCACCACCCGCGCCGCGGTCACCACCCTCCCCGCCGCCTACCGCACCACCCCCGACACCGTCCTGCTCACCGCCCTCGCCCGCGCGATCGCCGCCTGGCGCGGCACCGCCCCCGACCTGCTCGTCGCCCTCGAGGGCCACGGCCGCCCAGCTCACCGGCCCGACTTCTCCGGTCCGGCCGACCTGTCGCAGACCGTCGGCTGGTTCACCGCCGTGCACCCGGCCCGCATCCACCCGCCCGCGGGCACCGCCCCCGCCCTGCGCGCCGTTCGCGAACACCTGCGCGCCGCGGGCGACGGCCTCGGCCACGGCATCCTGGGCGACGACCTCGTGCGCCACCCCGACGTCAGCTGGAACTACCTCGGCCGCTTCCCCGCCGCGCCCACCGAGGAAACCGCCTGGCAGCCCCCGCCGGACGCCGACCCCCTCGGCTCCGGCGGCGTTGACCTACCGCTACCGCACGCGCTCATGGTGAACGCCATCCTCCGCGACAACGAGCTGGGCGTCCGCTTCACCTGGCCCGCGGCCCTGTTCACCCCCGCCCGGATCGGCGAACTGGGGGAGCGCTTCGCCCACGAACTCCACGCGCTCACCACCGACACCCCCGACGGCGAAATCCTCCCCCTGACCCCGCTGCAAGAACTCATGCTCGACCAAGCACGCACAGGCACCGACCCCTACACCGTCCAAGGCGTCTTCACCCTCAACGGCCCCCTCAACCTGCCTGCCCTCCGCGCGGCGGGCACACACCTCCTTACCCGCCACCCCAACCTGGGCGCGGTGTTCCCACCCGGCCACGCCGTCCAAGTCATCCCCACCCAGCCCGAGCCCGACTTCACCACCCGCGACGTCGACGACATCGAACGAGACCGGGTCCTGGCCGAACTCCTGGCTGAACCGTTCAACCTCGCCACCGGCCCCCTCTTCCGAATCACCGTCCTCCACCGAGGCCCCAACCACCACGACCTGGTACTGACCACCCACCACCTCCTCTCCGACGGCTGGTCAGCCCCGCGCATCCTCACCGAACTGTTCGCCCACTACACCGAAACCGACCTACCCGTCCCCACCCCCTTCTCCCACTACACCCGATGGCTGGCCGCCCACGACCACACCACCGACCTGCGCGCCTGGCGCACCGAACTCCTGGACCTCCCCGAAGGCGACCACCTCCTGCACGGCAGGCGCTCCACCGTCGCCGCCGCCGACCCGGTCCTGTTCACCGTCCCCACCCACACCGTCGCCGCCCTCACCACCGCGGCCACGGCCCGGGGACTGACCCCCAACACCATGCTCCAGGGAGCGTGGGCAGCGATCCTCGCCACCCGCTCAGGCCGTCGCGACGTCACCTTCGGCACCATGGTCGCCTGCCGCACACCCGAGGTGGCGGGCGTGGAGGACATCCTCGGCTTGCTGGCCAACACCGTCCCGGTCCGCGTCCACCTCCAAGGAACCGTCGCGGAAGCACTGGCCGACGCCCAGTCACGCCAACAGGCGATGGTCGAACACCAGCACATCGGGATACCCGAACTCACCACACTCACCGCCCGAGAGCGCCTCTTCGACACCCTCCTCGTCTTCGAGAACTACCCGGTAGACCCAACCCGCCTACGTGAACCAGCCCCCGGTCTAACCGTCACCGACACCCGCTTCCGCGAACGCACCCACCACCCACTCACCCTCACCGTCGTCCCCACCGACGCGGGCTGGACGGCCGTGCTCTCCCCCCAAGCCGGACTCTTCGACCCAGGCGAGCTCAACGCCATCGCCACCGACCTCCAACACACCCTGCGCGCCCTACCCACCCTCCTCGACGAGCCCACCGACCGACTGCTGGGGGAGACCACATGAGCCCCGACACGGGGCGGGTGCTCTTGCCCCAGGAAGACCCCATCGCCACCGGTCTCCCGCGCGCCCAGCCTGACCCGGCCCGCGACAACGCGAGCACCGGTGCGGGCCACACCGCTCCGGCCGTAGGCCTGTATCCCCGCCCCGTCGTCATAGCCGGCCTCCAGCGCACAGCTCCACACCCGTCGCCCACCCAGCTCAACAAAGACATCGAGCAGCCGCAGGGTGAAGACCACACGAGCACCCGCCGCGAATCGGACCAGCGTGTTCCAACTCCAGGTCAGACCCCGCACCCCGCCGACGCCAACGCAATCAACCCCCAGCACGCCGCCCCTCGCGCGTCCCAGGCCGGGCCTTCCACCTCCGCCAACAACCTCCGGCACACCGCCCCACGAGCCCAATCCACCCAGCCCAACAAGCACTTCGACCGCCTGCCGCGCGGAGACCACGCGAGCCGCACCGGTAGGCCTGGTCTCCAGACCAGGGGTCCCGCCCCGGCCATCAACCTCCGGCACACCGCCCCTCTCACCCAGTCCAACAAGCACATCGCCCGCTCGCCGGGCAGGGACCACACGAGCGCCACCGCGAGTTGCGCTGGCGCGCCCCGTCCCAGGCCCCTCACCACCAACCCGCACCGCCCCGCTCCACCAGCGCGACCCGCCCCGCTCACCAACCGCCTGCCACGGGAGTCCACATGAGCACCGACGCGGCGCGCCCCACCGTCGACCGGGCGTTGTGGCGGACCGCGTTCGTCCTGGTGCTCGGCACCTTCATGGCGACACTCGACACCACCATCGTCTCCGTGGCCATGGACGTCCTGGTCGACCGGTTCGCCGTCTCCGTCACCGACATCCAATGGGTCAGCACCGCCTACCTGCTCGCCGTAGTCGCCGCCGTCCCAGCCTCCGGCTGGCTAGCCGACCGCACAGGCGGCAGGCGCGCCTGGACCGCCGCCATCGCGGTCTTCCTGCTCGCCTCCCTGCTCTGCGCACTGGCCTGGTCCCTCCCCAGCCTCATCGCCTTCCGCGTCCTGCAGGGTGCCGCGGGCGGACTGCTACCACCCCTCGGCCAAGCCCTCCTCGCCCGAACCGCGGGCCCGGACCGCATCGGCCGTGTGATCAGCGTCGTCGCCGTGATCCCCCTCCTGTCCCCGGTCCTCGGCCCACTCGCGGGCGGCGCCATCCTCGCCGTCGCCCCCTGGCCCTGGCTGTTCTGCGTCAACCTCCCCATCGGCGCGGTCGCCCTCCTCCTCGTCCGCCGGTGCGTCCCCACCGGCCCGCCCGCCGACCACCGCACCCCCTTCGACCTACGCGGCGCCGCCCTCCTCTCACCCGGACTCGCCGTCCTCGTCTACGGTCTGACCGGCCTGGGCCACGGCCCGGTCCCGCCCATCGCGATCGCCGTGGGCGCGGGCATGCTCGCGGCCTTCGTCGTGCACGGCCTCCGCACCAAGGGCGTCCCCCTGATCGACCCGCGCCTGTTCACCCGCCCACCGCTCGGCGTCGCGGCGATGGCGCTGCTGGTCCTGGGCGCCTCCGTGTTCGGCACCATGTTCCTGCTCCCCCTGTACCTGCAACGCGCCGACGGCCAAACCGCGTGGCAGACCGGGCTCCTGCTCGCCCCCCAGGGCATCGGCGCCGCCGTCGGTTCGCTGTGGGTCAGCCGGGTCGTGCACCGCATCGCGCCCCGCACGCTCGTGCTGAGCGGCATCGTCCTGGTCGCCCTCGGCACGGCCGTGTTCACCCAACTGGCCAACGACATCCCCGACGCCGCCATCGCCGCCTCCCTGCTGCTCCGCGGCCTGGGCGCGGCGATGATCGGCGCCCCGGTCATGACCATGGCCTACCGCGCCGTCGCCCCCGCCCAGATCCCGCGTGCCGCGGGGGCACTGAGCCTGCTCAACACCCTCGGCGGCTCCGTCGGCACCGCCGCCCTGGCCTTGGTCCTGCAGACCCGCTTCACCGCCCGCGGCCCCGACACCGCCGCCGCGTTCGCCGACACCTTCTGGTGGGTGCTCGCCGCGACCGTCCTCGCGGCCCTGGCCGCCACCCGCCTACCCCGGCCACGACAAAACCCGCCTGCTGCCCAAGCCACGGAAGGAGCACAACGATGATCCACCACGACAGCCCCGCGCGTGGCGGCGCGGCCGTCCGCGAAAGTCTCTGCTGCTGCGAACCGCCGGACGCCGCCTTCCCAGTACGCCGGGACACCGCGGTCACGGCCTTGCTGACCGCAGTCTCCGCCCGCCCAGCCGCGCAGCAACCGCCGTGGCCGCACCAGTTCGAAGTCGACGACGTGGAAGCCGAACTGGCCGAACTACCCGGCCTGACCACCGAAGCGGAAGTCGACGACCTGGCCGGCGCCATGACCCTGGTCGCCCGCGGCGACGCGCTGGTGCTGCAAGGCGGCGACTGCGCCGAGCGGTTGCACGAAGCCGTACCCGACCTCGTCCGCCGCAAGGTGGACTACCTGCAGGGCTTGGCCGCCATGATGCGCGCCGCCAGCGGCCTGCCCAGCGTGGCCGTCGGCCGACTCGCGGGCCAATACGGCAAACCGCGTTCCTCCCCCTACGAACCGTCCCCGACCGACCCCGGCCTGCGCATGGTCGCCTACTGCGGCGACGCGGTCAACGCCCCCGAACCCGAACCACCCCAACGCGTACCGAACCCGCGCCGCCTCCGCGCCGCCTACGACAGCGCCCAAGCCGTCCTGCGCGAGGTCCGCCGGGCGTCAAGGGGCAAACCCCCGGCGGAGCGCGTCCACGTAGCCCACGAACTCCTCCTCCTGCCCTACGAACGGCCACTGGTACGCGCGGGCGCCCAAGGCCCCTTCACCACCTCAACCCACTTCGGCTGGATCGGCGAGCGAACCCGCGCCCTGCCCGGCGCGCACGTGGCGCTGGCGGCCGGACTGCGCAACCCGATCGGAGTCAAGATCGGCCCCACCGCCACCCCCGACGACGTCGTGGCGCTGACCCGGGCGCTCAACCCCGAAGGCCTACCCGGCAAGCTCTGCCTCATCACCCGCTACGGCGCGGGCGAAGTCGACCGACTGCTTCCCGGAGTGGCCAAAGCCGTTGCCAGGCACGGCACCCCCGTCGTATGGCTATGCGACCCCATGCACGGCAACGGCCTCAAGATCGCGGGTACCAAAACGCGCCTCGTCGAGGACATCCTGACCGAGGTCGCCACGTTCGTGAAAGTCCTCAGTGGACTGCGACTGCGCCCCTCGGGCCTGCACCTGGAACTCACCCCGGACCCCGTCACCGAGTGCGTCTCACCCCAAGACGCCGAACCATCCTTCCCGGACTACCGCTCCACTTGCGACCCAAGACTCAACCCGGAACAATCCGTGGCGGTGATCGCCCATTTCCTCGACCGCCTGTCCTGAGCGCCTATGAAGAAAACCGAAACGAGGGTGCCCGACGCCGACGGGCACCCTCGAGCACCTGCGCGGACTCGACCTAGTCTGGACCAACGACGCTCGCACCACAGTCCAACACGGTGGTGTCGGCCCGCACACGCACACCGTCGCGGATATCCAGCAAGCATTCGCCCCCTGGCAAACGGCATGCGCCAACTACGACAACGACCCGTCGGAGTATCTCCGCCAGGCAAAGGCAGCAGCGCTGGTCGTCTGCACTGACCAGGCCGACTCGTAGGCACCCGCCACACCAACTTGACCCGCTTCTCGCCCGGCGTCACACAGCCTGCCCGGGGAGCGCGCCGCGTGGCCGGGTCAGCGTGTCCGTCGGCTGACGCGTGAGCACGTCATCAACACCCGCGGCCACCAGGGCTTCCCGAAGCCTCGGCACCACAGTGCGGTCATCCACCGCCAGACGAACCAATTCGGTGATCTCGTCGGCGTCAACCAGAGCACGAGTGCCGTTCCACGGCACACTCCACCTAGCCGTGCCCGCCGCGACCAGCGCTTGACCGACAGCGGCATACACCGCGTCGAACGACACGCGCGAACCGCCTGCCACCAGCTCGAGCACCGAAGCCAGGGTGACCGGCTCGACCGGCGCCATCGCCGCGGCGGCGCGCGCGTGGTGCTCCGCGATGTCGTCAAGCCACTCCCGCCACTCCAGCCGCCTCGCCGGTCGAGTGGCCCTGGGCGTCACCGACGGCAGAAGGGCGGCCGGATCGGCCAGCAGCTCCCCAGGATCCTCCGGCGGTCGGACCGGCGAGCCGGGCAGGCGGGCAAGCCGGTCCAGCCTGCGGCGCAGCGGCGGGTGGGAGTCGCGCCACCCGCCGCCCTCCGGCGGGTTCGCGCGGCGGCGGGCGACCCGCTCGCGGTACCCGGGGTCGGCGAGCATCGCGCCGAACGGGCTGAACTCCTCGACCGGGAGCACGGCCCGCCGGGCGGCGGGGGCGACGAACCGGGCCCGGAAGTCCGCCCAGGCGACCGCGGTGGCGTCGGCCGACCGCAGCGCGTCGGCGAGCACGGTCGCGCCGGTGACCGCGGCCGCGGCCCGGTCCGCGTCGACTTCCTGCCGCCTGCGCACGGCGAGCGAGACCAGGTCGTAGCCGAGGGCGTAGAGCGCGAGCAGGCCGCGCACCAGGAGGAAGGCGAACCCGTAGAGCCACGGCGCGACCTTGGTCCGGTCGATCAAGTCCCGCCGGACGGCGCCGATCGCCGCGTGGCCCCGGTAGGTGACGGCGCTGAGCCGGGTGTGCCCTCGAGCGCAGTGGCCGAACTCGTGGCACAGCACCGCGCGCAACTCGTCGGTGGTCAGCCCGACCAGCAACGGCACGCCCAGGTACAGCGTCCGCGGCCCGCGCAGGAGGCCCAGCAGCCGGGCCCGCTCGCTCACCGCCGCGTTGGGCTCCCCGGTGAGCCGGATCTCGGCCGGTGCCGCGATGCCGAACCGCGCGGTCACCCCACGAACCAGTACCCACAGCCCCGGCGCCTGCTCCTCCGACACCGCGACGGAGTCCGGCCGGGCCGCGGGTGGGCCGCTGGCAGTGATCACGCTGCGCACCATGACGGCCAAGGCGAATCCGAGGATGCCCAGTTGCAGGTAGCCGCTCCAGTCCAGGGTTTCCATGACGCGCGGTGAGGACACGAGAATGTGCAGCATCCTGAGGTAGAACCACACGATCCCGGCGACCAGCAGGTAGAAGCCGGTCAGCAGCGCCAAGGCCAGGACGGCGGCGACGAGGATCACCGCACCCCCACGTTGCGCCGGATCCGCGCCACGCCCGTGCCGTGCGCGGCGACGCAGCGGGCGAGCCACTCGGCGGTGGCCTCCAGCACGGCCTCGACGGGCTCCCGGTCGACGGCGTGCGCGAGCACCTGCGCCGGCGCCAGGCGGTCGAGCAGCTCCTGCTCCCGCACGGTTCCGAGTGACTCGCGCAGCGACTTGCGCGCGTTGAACACCGCCGCCGCGACGGTGCCGGGCCGGATCCCCAACTCCTCGGCGATCTCGCGCTGGGACATGCCGTGCAGGCACTGCATCACCACCAGCTGCCGCTGCCGCGCGGGCAACGCGGCGACCGCCGCCAACACGGCCTCGACCAGCACGGCCTGCTCGGGGTCGCCGCTGGTCGCCCGCCACGCCCGCAGTTCGACCGTGTCGAGCGAGAGCCGCCGCCACCGGGCCGAGGTCTTCCACAACCGCTGGCGCACCACGCGGTGCAGCCAGGCCTCCGGCTCGTCGTAGCCGCTGAGCCGGCCCCACCGGAGCAGCGCCTGGGCGTAGGCGTCCTGCACGGCGTCCTCGGCGTCGTGCCGGTTCACCGAGATCACCAGCGCCCGGGCCAGCACCCGGGGCAGCGACTCGACGAAGAACTCCTCGAACGACCGCTCCCGCGGTGAGGTCACCGGTCACCACCCGCCCGCACGACCAACACGCTGCCGCGCCGCCGGTCCAGCACCACCACCGGCCGCGCGGCGCGGGCCGCGGCGACCACGACGGCGGCCCGCGTCCGCTCCCGCTCCCGAGCGGCCCGCGACCACGCCGCCACCACCTGGGCCACAACCGCCAGCACCACCGTCACCGCGTATGGATCTAGCACGGGGCACCCCCTGTCCGATAGCGTCGGCGCGGTTCGCCGATACTCGCACAGGGAACAGCTGCCACACGGCGGAATCTTTAGTCCAGGAACCGACTTCCCCGGGGAGGCGCCGGATGCTCTCCCGCACCGACCTGGGCACCCTGGTGACCACCCACTACAACGACAACCCGGGCCGACGCCGCCTCGGGGTGACGCTCACCGTCCTGAGCAGCCTCGGTTTCGGAATCGGCTTCACGTTGTCGATCAACGGGGTGTACGGCTCCGTCACCGAACTGGTGATGCTGTTCGGCTGCGCCGGACTGGCCACCGGCGTCCGCTCACTGGTGCGCGCGGTGCGCGGCGGGAACGACGAGCGGTTCGCGGTGCACGCCAGGGGAATCGCCTACACCGGCCGGCGCGGAACATGCCATTGGCGGTGGGAGGACATCGCGTTCGTCCGCGTCCGCCGCAACCGGGTACCGGACCCGTTCGCCAGGTACACCGGCTCCCCGCTGGAGGCGGAAATCCACCTCCGCACCGGCCGCAGGGTCATCTTCGACGCGACGACCGACGCCGCCGAGTCGTTGGTGGCGGTGATCCAAGCCCACTGCGACCCGGCCCCGCGCCGATCGTGGCGAGAACGCGCGAGGTGGCTGTACCTCATCTTGGGCGCACTGGCGGTTATGGCCGCGCTCGTCGCGTTCGTCGTACCGGTGGTCGACGGCAGAGCGGGAGTGGTCACCATGGTGTGGGCCATCGGTGCGTGCGCGGGCGTGGTCGTGTACGGCTTGCTGATGTCCCTGCGCCGCGGCTGAGGTTGTCCATTGAGGACCCCGATGCTCAGCGTTTCCGGCGCAGCCTCCGCAAGGGCCGCAAACGAAGCCTCTCCGGGCGGCGGGGAGGCAACAGCTTCGACAGCAGGCTCCCCAACACGATGCCGAGCGCCAAGCCGCCGCCGCAGATGCCCGTCATCACGACGAAGTACAGCGCCCCGTCCTGGTGGTGCGGGTAGTCCGCCGCCACGACCGTGCGGCCGCTCCTGCCGCCGTTCCGACTGTGCCCCTCGTTGCGCAACTGGACCTCGACCGTCCCGCTCAACGGATGAGTCGAGTGGACCCGCCTGGCCACGGTGGTGCTCTCGCCCGCCCAGCGCACCTGCGCGTCACAGACCGAAGTCAGCCAGAGGCGGAGCGGATCGGCCGAGCACGACCGCACCTCGGCGGAACCGGTTCGGGCAACGGACAAGGCGTTGGTGGTGAGGCCGGTTCGACTTTCGACCGCCGTGAACACCCAGATCCCGGCGAAGAAGAAGAGGACACCGACGGCGCTGGCCACTCCCCAACGGATGTCGCGCAACCGAATCGGGGTTGAGGGTGTCATTGACGGGCTTCGTTCCCTCCTTGACCACCTTGGTGCCCATGTGGTCCAGTGCGCGACCGAGCCCGGAGTCGCCTCATTGTACGCCTTGAGCCCGCCCCACTGCGAAGCCAGTGAGTCGGCGGCTCTGGTGAATGTCCTGTTTGTCCGGTTCTCCCGCTTCCGAAACGCCGTGCTCGTCCCCTTCGGCGCGGTCATCAACGTTGCCCTGTCGGGTCGCTGGCGCGGCGAACATCTTCATCGACTCGATGCGGGACAGAACTCCTGGCGAGACCCGAATCGCCCACGAGAGGGCGAATGGGAAACCGTCGTCGTTCTCGGCGCGGCCGAGCGGCCCCGCCCCCCACGTGGAGGGCGGGGCCTGTGCCAACCACCAGCCTTTCGGCTCATTCCCCCTTGACGCGACGCCTCCGGCTCGCGAAGGCGAGTGCCGAGCCCGCGCCGAGTGCGAGGACACCGAGTCCGACCAGCCACGGCAGGCCCGAGACGCCCGTGGTGGCCAGGGATCCGGACTGCTTGTCGCCAGGCACCGGGCTGCTCGACGTCGGCAGCGACACGCTCGTCGTCGTCGGCGAGGGCGTGGTCGATGACGTCGTCGGCGAAGGCTGCGGTACGTAGACCCCGGCGTCAATGGTGTGGTCGACCTCGCCGGGTTCGCCCGGCGCCGTGACGGGCCCGGACCCGCTGCACAGCTGTCCGGTGGTGGGCGGGGTCACGTTGGAGTCGTGCACGCGGTCGTCCCCGACCAGTGGAAGGGTGAACCGCAGGTCGGCAGCGGCCGGTCGCCCGGCGACCTTGTCCGTGTTCGCCGTGCAGACAGTGAACTGCACCGTGTACTTCGCCCCCCGCGTCAGCTCGTAGGCCGCGCCCACGCCACCGAAGTAGTACTCGCCCGCCGCGTCGGTCTTGGTCGTGGCGACCTGTTTGCCGTCGGCGTCCAGCAGGTTGATCGTCGCGCCCGGCAGCCGCACGTCCCCGGGGTCCTGGACACCGTTGTGGTCGCCGTCGAACCACACCAGGTTGCCGATCTGGATGGGGGCGTTCGCGGTCTGGTAGGCGATGGCGCCGAGCCCGCCCGACTTGCCGAAGCCGCTCTGGTTCAAGGTGACGAACTCGTAGGCGTTGGCGGGGCCGTTGTTGCCGGGCCCCTGCCCGGTCTTGACGTCGTAATAGCCGGTTCCGCCGGTGCTGACGTGGATCGTCGGGTCCATCTGCGTGCTGACGACCCACTGCTGCCGCGGGATGTACGCGACCGAACCCTGCGCGGTCTCCTGGTGCGGCCCGCGGGTCGTGGGACCCTGCGGGGCGAAGTAGTCGCCCGCGAAGTACTCGACGACGCCGGGGCCTTCTTGTCCGTTGTCGGTGTTGCTCGCGTGGTTCGGGCAATCCCCGGTGCCCTCCCAGGCGTACCCGCCAGCGGGCTTGGCGCAGGCCATGGTGATGTCACCACCGGAGAACCCGTTCTCCACGCTGTTGTTGCCCGGCCGCGGGTCCAGCGCGCCCCAGGCCACCACGTCCATGAACCGGTCGCGGAAGCCGAGGATCATCGACCCGTCCCGCGCGAACGCCAGGCTCGCCAGTTGCGGCTGCGGATCGATCATCGCGCCGCCGCCGTTCGCGTCGTGCTTGTCCCAGGTGGACAGATCGGTGTTCCACGGGTTCCAGTGCCTGCCCTGCGCGCCCGGGGGAGTCCCGACGAGGACCTCGCCGCGCTCGAAGTCGAGCGGCTGGGTCAGCACCGTGGTGAACTGCGAGCCGTTGTAGGCGTAGACCACGGCTTTCAGGTCCGCGCGGTCCTGCGTGCTTTCCGCGCTGCACACCCCGCCGACGTACAGGGTGCGGTCGTGCGCGGTGACGGAGAACGGCCGCCAGTCGGTGAGCGCCGCGCAGCCCGGGTCCGGGATCGGCGCCACGGCCCGCGGCGCCGCGACCGCATTGCTCCTTGCGTCGAAGGTGACCAGCGTCCGCGTCAGCAGGTTCACGGCGTACAGCGCGGAACCGTCCTCGGACAAGGCCAGGCCGCCGATGCTCTCCTTGCCGGGCGCGCCGGTGAACCCACCGTCCTTGTTCAGGTCGGCGGTGTCGTGCGGCGTCACCGCGGCCCCCGGCACCTTGGCGAAGAGGCTCGGCGCGCCGCCGTCGAGCGGCACGGAGTGGATCGCGTCGCCGCCGTCGGGCCCGTAGAGGGTGTGCCGCCGGGCGAACGCGCTCTGGAACAGCCGGTGCCGGTCCTTGTCGTAGGCCACCCCGAACGTCGTCCCGACCTGGGCCTGGGTGGCGAGGTTGGTCGGGCACGCGACGTCGGCGGGACACGTGCCCCGCGTGTCCACCCCGAACGCCACCAGCGCCCGGGTGTTCGTCCCGCTCGGCCCGTTCTGGACCGGGATGAAGTACCGGGAGTCCGGCAGGGTGTAGTCGGCGGCGTTCCAGACCCCGGTGATCACCGAGTCGTCCTTGCCGTCGGACACGTCCACGAAGGTGGTGAAGCTGTCGAAGTGGTTGGTCGCCGTCGAAGCGGGCGCGGCGCGCAGGTAGTCGCGGTACGGCGCCGGAATGGTGACGTCGACGCGGTAGTGGCCGCCGACGAGAACGGTGGACGGCGGCACCACGACCTTTCCGGTCGCGTCGGTGCTGCCGTTGACGCGATGGCCCGCTGGGTCGGTGACATCGACCTTTATGCCCCGCTGCGGCACATCCATGGTCGCGTTGATGACACCGGTCCCGAAAAAGTCTCGTAATACCTGGACGGTCAAGGTGCCGTCCGCCGCCGCGGCTGCTGTTCCGGTGGTGATACCGACCATCGCACTACAGGCGAGTAACAGAACCGCTGATCCTGCCCGCGCCGGTCTGCCCACAAACGCCGAGGTTGCCCGGGTCATCGCTCTCCCCCTTGTGGAAGTCGTCGCGAACCGACACAGACAACCAGAATGGCGTCTCTTCGTGTGCTGGCGATCGGGTGAATCGTGCGGGTGAATTCCACAGCCTGTTAACGTCATGCGGTGTGCGGAGCATCCGAGTTCGGCAGCGGCTCTCGCGACACCGGTGGTCGACGCTGGTCACCATCGGTGTCGCGGTCATTGCGATGGTTGGTACGGTCGTATTCTTGACCGTTGGTTCACGTTCTACGCCGAGTGGTTCACGACCGTTGACGGCCGGTGAGGCAAATCGGCTTGCGATCACTCGGTTTCTCAACTACCAAATGGGAGGTCGCGCGGTGACAATCGCCGTGCCGACCACGGCAGGCGGATTGGTCATCACCGGATCCGTCGACTACCGCGCCGGACTCGGCTACGGGGTCGTGCGCGGCACCGGACGCGACACCTCGAGCGACGGATTGATCCAGTGGAGCACCACCGCCGTCTTCATCCACCCGATGGCGGACGCCCCGGCGGAGGCGCCCGCCGCACCGCCGGGATCGGGCTGGCACAACCGCCCACTGAGTACTTCCGGCAGTGCGCTGGACAGCGCGCTGCGCATCGCGCTCAGCCTCGGCAGCGACCGGCCGGACAACGCGGAACTGCTGCCGCAGAACGGTGCCAGCTGGATCGGCCACGACCAGGTGGGTGACCGACAGGTGGACGTCATGGCCGGACCGGGCGCGCGCGGCAAACCCGGCACCGCGGGCAACGTGCGCTACTGGGTGGACTCGGACGGCACCACGCACCGGGTGCGGGCGGACGTGGAGTCCGAGACGCAGCCGGTGGTCATCGACTTCGACAACCGGGCGTACGTCCCGGTTCGGCCTGCCCCCGGAGTCACCCCGACGCCGTAGTTCAGGACATCCGCACCAACGCGCGATCGGAGAGCAGGGACGCCGACGGCAGCGGGACACTCGCGACGTCCGGCAGCGCGGGGGTCGGCGGGACGACGGTCGGACCGGTGGTGGTGGCGTTCGGGAACTGCGGCTGCGAGGCGGGCGCGGCGACGTCGGTGAAGGGGATGCCCGGAGGCGGCTTCGGCGTCACCCAGGTGGCGGAAGGTGATTGCTCGGCGGCCGGACAGGCCGCGGTCTCGACCAGCCGAGCGGGCGCCGTCGTCGCGAGGTCGTTGCCGCGCAGGCAGTTGCCCCGTCCACGAGTGGCGGTGGGGAAGGTCCAGCCGACGTCGACGCCGTTGTCCGTGAACGCGTTGTCCGTGACCTGGTTGTCGTTGGGCGGTATGTCGGCCGTCGCGGTGATCACCAGCCCGGCGTTGGTGTTGCCCGCGACCCGGTTGCGGACGAACGTGTTCTCGCTGCCGCCATCCACCCCGATGCCGACACCCCAACCGCCGTCGGCCTGTTCCGGCGTCGCGGCCTGCTGGTTCGCCGAGACCAGGTTGCCCGCGATGAGCGCGCCCCGCTGCGGGAGCAGCTTCTCCTGGTGGTCGGAGTTCGTGGTGAGCCCCACCCGGTTGCCGACGAAGCGGTTGCCGACGACGTACATGTCGCCGCTGGCGTTGGTGCCCTCGTACCCGACCGCGTTCAGCTCGGCGACGTTGTCCCGAACCACGATGCGGCAGGGCTTGCACTGCCCCACGTAGATCCCCGAGTCGGGGGAGCCCGACGCGTACGAGTGCTCGATGACTCCATCCTGGGCGGAGAACGCGTATATGCCGTACAACCCGTTGCGCGTCGCGGTCACGTGGGAGACCAGGAACGACTTCAAGAGAGCGACCGGTTCGTCTCCGGTGTCGTAGCCGCCGTCCCCGGGCGACTCGGCCGCGGCCTTCGCCGATCCGGTGACCAGGACCCCGTTCTGCGTGTTGTTCCGCACGGTCAGGTTCTCCACGGCCACCCCGGGCGCGGTCACGACAATCCCGTTCGCCTGCCGCAACTGCCCGTCGACGACAACCCCGTCCCGGGACTCCCCGCGAACGGTGACGCGTTCCGTACCGACCTTGACCGACTCGCGATACACACCCGGCGCGACCAACACGAGATCCCCGGGCCGGGCCAGCGCCACCGCCGCGGAAACCGTCGGCGCGTCGGCGGGAACCCGGATGGTCGCGTTCGCCCCGTCCGGCCGCTTGTCAATGCCTGATCCTTGGTCCCCACCGCAACCCGTCAATGCGAGAACCGGAACCGCCAACACCACGGCAAGACCGAAACGAGGCATACCCCCAGTGTGGCACGACCAACGGATTCGCCCGCGACGGGTCGAATGTGGCACTCTCCACCGGTGGGCCGCGCCGCACAACCATCACGTCGCGCCTTTCTCGGCGCCACCGCGTTGTCCGCCGGGTTTGTCGCCGCATGCGATCCGAATAGCGACCGGTCGGACTCTCCTATCACGATCGCGCCGACGGGCCCTTTCCAAGCGGGCATCACAATCCCTCGCGAAGCTCAGCCCAACCTGCTGGCCGTGGTGCTCGATGTCGGCGACGACGTACCCGTCGGCCCGCTCCTGGCCGAATGGGGAGAGGCCATCCGCGCGCTGACTGCGGGAACCGACACGCGATTGCTCGGCCTGTCACCGGGCGACCTCACCGTGACCGTCGGCATCGGCCCCCGCCTCGTGCGCCTGACCGACCCTGCCCTGCCCGGCGCGGACGACCTCCCGGAGTTCCCCCGCGAACGGATCACTCCCCAGGCCCGCGGCGGCGACCTGCTGGTGCAGGTCTGCGCCAGTGACGCGGTTGTCCCCGCGATCGCCGCCACCGCGCTGCTGGCCCAGGCAGGCGACCGCGTACAGGAACGCTGGCGCCAGTCCGCCCACCGCGGCTCGACCGTCCCGGTGGACCAAGACCGCACGGCCCCTCGAAACCCGTTCGGCTTCATCGACGGCATAGTCGGCCCGCACGCACCCGCCCAACAACAGCGGGACCTCTGGCTGGCAGGCCCACCTCAAGTGGCACGCGCCACCATCGCCGTACTCCGCCGCATGGAACTGGACCTCCCGCGGTTCGCGGCATTGCCGGTCGCCGCCCAGGAAGCGATCTTCGGCCGCCGCCGCGCCACCGGCGAACCACTCTCCGGCGGCACCACGGCCACCGACCCGAACCTCAACGCCAAGACCCCGGACGGCCGCTACCTGATCCCCGCGGACGCCCACGCCCGCAGAGCCCACTCGACCGCCGTGGGTGTCGGCCTGATGCTGCGCCGCTCCTACAGCATCGACGACCCCGCTCCAGGTCTACTTTTCATCAGCTTCCAAAACACGCTCCGAACCTTCACCAACACCCTCGTCCACATGAACAACAACGATGCGCTACTGCCCTTCACCACCACGACCGCCAGCGCGACATTCCTCATACTCCCTGGATACGACCAGACCCACCCCCTCGGCACTACGCTCTACCCTCGATAGCGCCCGCACGACCAAGCCCCTCACGGCACGCGCCTGGCCACCGCTGGATTGCGGTCTCGTTGCCTGCGTCGGAGCTTGTCGGTGTCACCGGACTCGATTCGTATGCGGCTCTCGACCTTCAGCCCCGCTCTTTCGCGCAGGTTCGAGCCTTGAGCCAATGGCGGCCAGGTCAGCCGGGGCCAGTCAGTTGCCGTTGCTGGCGTGATACACGCTGAGCTCACCATAGCTCGACAGAGCGCCTGTCAGGTCGCCAGATCCCCTGCCCAGAACCGAATCCAGGAACGCGAGGCTCGCAGCGGCCACGACGCGCGGGCTTTCGGCGCGGCCCAGCGAGCCGACGATCGAGGGCATCGGCGGCAGGTACAGGGGACCGTCCATGAAGGTGAGGTGCGCGGCGCCGGGAATCGTGACTCGGTAGTTCGTCGCCGTGCCGCGCGTGAGCACCTCGGTGAGCTGGGGCAGGTACCGCGGATCGCTCTCCGAGGTGATGGCCTGGGTGAGCGCGAGCGTCGGCTGGGCGAGGTCAGGCGACAGGGGCCCGCGCGGGTAGCCGTCCAGATCGATGACGGCGTCGAACCGGTGGTCCTTCCTGGCCACCTGGAGCGCGGCGGCACCACCCATCGAATGACCGGTCGCGGCGACCCGGCCGGTGTCCAGGCGCCCGGCCAGCGGGTCGGCGCCGAGGCTTTCCAGCTTGGTCAGCGCGAAGCCGAGGTCGGCGGCCCGGATCGCCGTCCAGTCCTCGGCCAGCCGGTCGTCCTCGTCCCGGTCGCCGCTGGAGACGGTCGCGGTGCTGATCGTCCGGCCGTCGGCGAGCACGACGGCGGCGGAGTCGTAGGGGTGGTCGAGCGCGGCGACCACGTACCCGTGGCTGGCGAGTTCCTCCGCCCACGCGGTGTTCTGGGTGCGCACCCCGCTGGACCCCGGCGAGAACAGCACGATCGGGAACCGCCCGCCCTCGCCCGCCACCGGGGCGTCGGGAACGGCGTGGGTGCGGGCGCGCGGAACACCGTCGAACAGGAACCCCGGCAGGCCGACGCCGCCCGCGAGCGCCTCGGCGACGATGCGCGCCTCGTCCTCGGTGCGCCCGAGGTACTGGGCACGCGGTACGTCCGCCGGGCTGGCCTGCGCGGGGTACCAGAGCTGCACGACGACCGTGCGCCGGTCCTGCGGGTCGGGGGTGAAGGTCTCGGGCCGGTCCGGGTCCGTCCACTGCAGCACCCGGGTGCCGACCGCGTAGCCGCCGGTGAGCTCCGGGAAGACGGGCACGGGGAACGCCCACGCCGCCACGGGCCCCGTGGTGATCAGGCCGACGCAGACCACCGACCCCGGCAACGCCAGCCACCACCTGGCCCGCCGAGCGCGGTCGCGCACCAGCGGGAAGACGGCGAACGGCGCCGCGACGAGCGCACCCACCAGCACCGGCAGCAGCTGCCAGCGGATCCCCGTCACGCAGAGCAGGACCGCGGACAGCAGGAACACCACCCCCGCCGCGATGGTGACGCGTGGGCGCGCGGCGGCGGGCAGCCAGCGCGCCACCACCAGCACGACGGCGCTGAGCAAGGTCAGGATTTCCAGCGCGGACAGGTTCAGTCCAGTGATTGTCTCGGTCACCCGGCAATGTTCAGCGCCGGACGCGTGCGGCCACATCGCTCTCCGGACGCGCTCCCCGTGCCGCCTCCGGTGGCAATCGAGCCTCCCGGATCGGCGGTCGCACTACGACCGCGGGAGGTATCGGGCCTCCTCCCGTGGTCGCAATCCGGCCCGCCGCCGTCAGACGGTGGGCTCATGTGCGCGGGGGAGCCGTCGGCCTACCATCGTCGTGTGATGACCGAGCGGCGCTGGGCGTCCCGGCTGCCGCGGGCGGCGTGGGAGTCGGTGCTGCTCGCCCTTTTCCCGCTGCACGTCCTGACCACGTGGACACCCGCCGAGCTGCCGGTGGCCGTCGCACTCACCGTCGCGCTCACGCTGCCGCTGCTGTGGCGGCGCCGGGCTCCGCTCGCGGTGTTCGGCGCGGTGGCGACCGCGGCCTTCGTCCAGTTGCTTGTGGACGTTCAACTGCCCGCGGACGCCGCGCTGCTGGTGGCTCTCCACACCGTGGCCGCGACCTCGAGCAGGCGCGTCACACTCGCCGCCGTCACCGTCGTGGAAGTCGGGGCCGCCTTCGCCTGCCTGCGCTGGGCGACGGACGGCGCGTTCCTGACCCCGTTCGCCGCGCTCACCGCGATGGTCGTCGCCGCGGCCGTCCTCGGCGTGAACGCCCGGACCGCGCGCGCCTACCTGGAAGCCGTACGGGAACGGGCCGCCGCCGAGGAACGGGCCAGGATCACCAGGGAGATGCACGACATCGTCACCCACAACCTGTCCGTCATGGTCGCGCTCACCGACGCCGCCGTCCACGCGCAGCACCGGTCGCCGGACAAGGCCACTGCCGCGATGCGCCAAGTCGCCGAAACAGGTAGGCAGGCGCTGACCGACATGCGGCGCTCACTCGGTGTCCTGCGCGCCGAGGAAGCGGACGCGGCGCGCCACCCGCTGCCCGGCATCGCGCAGCTGGAGATCCTCACGGGCCAGATGTGCGCCGCTGGGCTCCCGACCGGCCTCGACATCGACGGCGGCCACGCGCACATACCCGCGACCGCGCAGTTGACCGTCTACCGCCTGGTGCAGGAAGCCTTGACCAACACCCTCAAGCACACCCCCACCGGCACCCGCGCGGAGGTCCGGATCGAGTGCGCGGCCGACACCGTCACGGTCGACGTCACGGACACCGGCCCACAGACCTCCCCCGTCACCCCCGCGGGCCACGGCATCACCGGCATGCGCGAGCGTTCGGCCGCCTACGGGGGAACCGTGCTGGCAGGCCCCCTTCCCGGCGGCGGCTGGGGAGTGCGCACCCGCCTCGCCTTCGGCAGCGCCCCGGTGGTGTCCACATGATCCGCGTCCTGATCGCCGACGACGAAGCACTGCTGCGCATGGCGTTCGGCATGATCCTGGAGGCGCAGCCGGACCTGGTACCGGTCGGCGAGGCCGAGGACGGCGCCGCCGCCATCCGCCTCGCCGCCGACCTGCGCCCCGATGTCGTCCTCATGGACGTCCGCATGCCGGGCACCGACGGGATCGAGGCGACCCGGCAGATCACCCGGACCTGCCCGCAGACCAAGGTCCTGATCCTCACGACCTTCGACCTCGACGAGTATGCCTTCGCCGGGCTCAAAGCGGGCGCCTCGGGCTTCCTGCTGAAGAACACCGGACCGCAGGAGCTGCTCACCGCGATCCGCACCGTGGCCGAGGGCAACGCGGTGGTCTCCCCGCGCGTCACCCACCGCCTGCTGGAGAAGTTCCGCCCCCACATCCCGGACGCCACCACCGCCGCCCGCGACGAGCGCCTGAACGGCCTCAGCGCCCGCGAGCGCGAGGTGCTCGTGCAGGTGGCCTCCGGCCTGTCCAACGCCGAGGTCGCCGCCGCGCTGAACCTCGCGGAGGCGACAGTGAAGTCCCACCTCGGGCGCATCCTGCACAAGCTCGAACTCCGCGACCGAATCCAGGCCGTGGTCTTCGCCCACGAAAGCCGCCTCATCCACCCGGCGTGATGCCCGTGATCGCCGTCGCGCGGCCAGGAAAGCGTCAGCCGGGCCCAAGAAGGTCTTGCGGATGAGGGGACGCCTTTACCGATTGCCATAGGTGGAGTCGTTCGGTATCGACGACTTCGCGCCGGTGGGCGAGTGGCCGCGGACGCTCGGGCGAAAAACCTCGCTCGGCGTTAAGGCTAATCGAGCCGGACAGACGTCGAAAGCCCCGGTGGTTGGCAACCACCGGGGCTTTCGAATCGCCGAAGTCCTTAGACAGCGAGGGTGGAGGCGGGGTCGCCCACCCGGGCCCAGCTGCCGTCACCGGAGGAGCTCAGGCGGTAGACGCCGGTGCTGTTCAGGCGGTACAGCGTGCCGTCGTTGGCAGCGGCGAACTGGTCGCCCGCGCCGCCCACGCTCTCCCAGCGGAACTGGTCCTCGAGGAAGCGGAACGCGTTGCCGTTGGACGGGGCCGTGGCGACGAGGTACGGGCCGCCGTACATCTTCCCGGCGGGGCCACCCACCTGGATCCAGTCCCAGCTGGTGCCGGTCCAGGTGAAGATGCCGCCGGTGCTCTGCCCGAAGATGTAGCCGGGCGCGGTGATGACGAAGTCCTGGCCCGCGCCACCGATCTTCTGCCAGGGGTTGGCGGGCTCGGCCGTGTAGATGTAGACGTCACCGTTGGTGGTGTTCGTCGCGGCGAGCAGGCCCTCGCCGCCCGCGATGAGCGAACGCGCCGGGCCGCCGATCTTGCGCCACTCGGTGCCCCACCACTCGAAGACGCCGCCCGCGCTGCGCCCGGTCAGGATTCCGGCGTCGTCGACGACGAACTGGTCGCCGGGGCCCCCGATCAGGTGCCAGGTGGTCGTCTCGTGCTCGTAGTAGAAGATGCTGCCGGTGGTCGGGTTCGTCGCGAAGACCTGCCCACCGCCCGCGTAGATCTGAGCGGCGGCGCCGCCGATCTGCGTCCAGCTCGTGCCGTCGTACATCAAGACCGCGTCACGGTTCGGCGACAACGCGTAGAGGGTGTTCTCGGTCACGGCCGCCGCCGCCGCGCGGGCGCGGGTGTTGGTGCGGGCGTGCTTCGGGAGGGTGTTGGGGGAGCGCGGCGAGACGATCTCGCTCAGCGAGCGCGGCGCCTTCTGCTCCGGTGCGGCAGTGGCGACTCCCTGGGTCGGCAGAACCAGCGCGGCCGCGAGCGCTACGGCCGCGCTGACGAACAAACGTCTTGACATGAAAGTTTCCCTCCAGATTTTTCGCCCACGTACGGGCAAGAAATAGATAGCACAGATCACGGGGTGGTCGACATGGTCCAGACCGGTCGCCGACCGTTCTCGAACCGTTCCTTGTGAAGGCCATGCGGATGCGGTACCAATGGAGCGGAAGCGTTGGGGGAGCGTCTCTGGGGGTACGTGCGTGTATAGGGACCTGTCCGCTTTCGGAGCGGAACTGCGTCGTCGCCGTGTGTCGCGTGGCCTGTCGTTGCGGACGCTGGCCCGCAAGCTGGGGCTGCCCGGCCACAGTGGACTGGTCGACTACGAGCAGGGCAGGCGCCTGGTGCCCGCGCACCTGCTGGAGGCCTTCTCGCGCGTGCTCGACGACGGCAACGGCGAGCTGAGGCGACTCCACGACCTCGTGCTCGCCTCGCGCGCCGATCCGGCACCGGGCGTGTTCACGCCGGAGCGCACCGTACCGGCCTCCCCGTTCCCCGCGGACCTGGCCGACTTCGTCGGCCGGGAACGGGAGTTGGCCGACGTCGAGGCGTGGCTGGACCGGCCCGCGGCGGGCGCGGCGTCCCGGGTGCTGGCGGTGTCCGGGCCGCCCGGCATCGGCAAGACCAGCGTCGCGGTGCGCCTCGCGCACCGGCTGGCCGAACGGCGGCCCGACGTGTCGCTGTACCTCGACCTCGGCGGCTCCGGTCCCGCGCCGTTGGACGTCGGGCAGGCGCTGCACCGGATGCTCGTCGGCCTGGGGTTGCCCGAGACGGGCATCCCGGCCGACCTCGACGACCGGGCGGCGCTGTTGCGCTCTGTCCTCTGCGGACGGCGCGCGCTGATCCTGCTCGACGACGTCGCCGACGAACGCCAGGTCCGGCCGCTGATCGCGGGCGGTCCCACGATCACGGTGCTCACCAGCAGGAACCCGCTCGAGGGCCTCGACGGCGCGCATCACGTGCCGCTCGCGGGGCTGGCCCCGGGCGCGGCCGTAGACCTGCTGGCCGCGGTGATCGGCCCGGCCAGGGTCGCGGTGGAACCCGATGCCGCGCACGAACTCGTCGAGCTCTGCGCCCTGCTGCCGCTGGCCATCCGGCTCCTGGCCACCAGGCTGGCGACCTGGCCGCGCTGCCCGCTGGCCGACCGCGTGCACGACCTGGCCGTCGCCGAACAGCGGCTGGACCTGCTGCGGGCAGGCGACCGCACCGTCCGCGGCGTGCTCACCGCGGCCCACGACGCGCTGCCCGACCCCGCGCGCCGCCTGTTCCGCCGCCTGTCCCTGGTGCCGGGGCGGCACTTCGGCGTGGACGCCGCGGCGGTGGCCCTGGGGGTGACGCCCGCCACCGCGGGCGAGCTGCTGCGTGCCGTCGTCGACGCCGGGTTGGCCCAGGCCGCGCCGACGCCGGACAGGTACCGGTTCCACGACATCGTGGCGCTGTTCGCCGCGGACCGCTGCGCCGCCGAGGAGACGTCCGCCGACCAGGAGAAGATCCAGGCGGACCTGGTTTCCTGGGCGCTGACCACCGCGGCGCGGGCGGCCGGGCTGCTCGACCCCAGTGGCCGCGCGACCCCCGATCCCGACTCCCCACTTCGGACCGCCCGGGCGGCGACCCGGTGGCTGGACGAGGAGATCGACACGGTCACCGACGCGATCCGCCGCGCCACCGCCGCGGGCAGAGCGGATCTGGTGCACCCGTTGACGGCGAGCCTCCCCTGCTACCTGGACCTCCGCACGCGCTGGGATGTGATGGAGGAACTGGGGACGCACGCCCGCGCACTGGCCGTCGAGACCGGGGACCGGCGGCAGGAGGCGGTCGCGCTCAACTGCCTCGGCCTGGCCAGCCGCGAGTCGGGGCGCCCGGCCGCCGCGATCCGGTACTGCAAGCAGGCGGGCCTGGTCGCGGGCACGACCGGCGACGTGCTGGCGGAGGGCATCGCGCTGGAGGGGTGGGGACACGCCCTGGTCACGGCGCACCGGCAGGCCGAGGCGGTGCCGATCCTGCGGCAGGCCGTCGCGCTGCTCGCCACGCAGCCCCACCGGTGGTACGAGGCGGGCGCGCTGAACCAGCTCGGCCGCGCCCTGCGTGAGGTGCGCCACCACGACGAGGCGGTGACCCGGCACGAAGAGGCCATCGCCGTCTTCCAGGAGATCGGCGCCGTGCGCGGCGAAGGACTGGCCCGCACCCACCTCGGCGACACACTGGCCGCCGCGGGCCGCCTGACCGACGCCGCGGCCGCGCACGCCCTGGCGTACGAGCACTTCGCGCGGGACAGCGACGAATGGGGACAGGCGCTGGCCCTGCGCGGCCTGACGACGGCGAGGCTCGCCCAGGGCCGACAGGTCGAGGAAACCGCGTCCCCGCCCGAGGTCGAGCGTCGCTTCGACAGCACGCACGACGGGCCCGGCGCCCCGCGTCAGCTGCTCACCCGAATCGAGCAGGTCGGGCACCGGCAACCCGCGCCTGCACCGGGCTGAGGCGCGGCGGCGTTCCCGCGGTCACTCGGACGCGGACGGGATGCCCAGCCACGACAGCACCAGCGGGTTCTCACCGAGGTCCCACTCGGTGGGCGGAACGGCGTCGGATGGCCATTCCGGGTCGCGCCATGCCTTGTACACCAGGTCATCGGGATCGGGGAGACCGTGGACATCGCGCAACGCCACCACGCAGCGGGTCGTCATCGCGGTGTATTCCGCCGTCAGCGCGGGTAGTGGCGAGGAGCAGGCCCAGTTCGGCGGGGCGTTGTCGATCGGCGGTGTCCACCCGGCCGCGGCCAGGCGGCCGGTATCCGCGGGCGGCGCCCCAGCCTCGGCGTGCAGTTCGTGCTCACCGCCTGCGAACTGCACGAACTTCAGCGGATCGGCCCGCGAGAAGACGACCAGGAAGACCCGGTCCGATACCTCGCGCAACGCCTCGGTGAGACCTCCGGCGAACATGTCCCAAGTGGACACCTCGGTCACCTGCCTTCCGGGGTGCGGAACCGGACCATCACGGACCTAGACGACAGCGTGACGGTGATCTGAGCGGGCCCCGTCTCCCAGGTCGCGTCGGTGTGCCCGCGGTCGCGCCTGATGGACGGACGACCCAGCCGGTCCGCCCCTTGGCGCACCACCAGCGTGAAGAGGTCGCCGAGGAAGGCCCTCGACGCCGGTGTCTCCTTCGTGACCGCGTCCGTGATCCGGAAGCGCACGGACGACACGGTGTCGATGCCGGGCATCGACACCGCCGGTGGGGTGAGGGCCGGGTTGACCAGGTACCCCAGCCCGTCCTCGACCTCGATCGCCCAGCCGGGGCGGTCGACCGCTCGCCGTTGGGCGTCGGCGCGGGACAGCGGCCAGGGGAGACCGGCCCAGAAGTCGAGGGTTTCCCAGACCTGGGCCGGGGACATCACGGACTGGTCCACGTCAGCACCTCCGCAATCGCGTGGTGGGGCCGATCCCGCGTTCGGTCCCGGTCTGCGGCGGGCCGCCGGAGCACAGGCCACGCGCGGGCGTCTTGTCGCGGACCGCCCTGCCCACCCTCGTAGCCCGGTCGTACTGAACTGTCACGGGGACCTCCCGCGGGCCACTTTAGTTCGTGCTCCCTGCCGCGGCTGCGGGGCGTTCCTCCGGCGGAGGCGCAAGATGACGCCGGTCACGACGAGAGCGACGGTGACTCGCGTCCGCACTGTCCGCCGCCGGGTGCGACCACCTGCGGTGGCCGCACCCGATAGCGGTTTCCCCCTGAGCCCGCGTTGGCGCCGGGTTCGGTCAGGGGCTGACCAGCGGCGTGAACGCGGCCTGCACGTCGGCGTCCGTCGGCGTGACCTTCTCCTTCACATCGCCGGTCGACCGCAGGTTGTCGAGGAACTCGGGGCAGGTCGCGCCGCCGATCTCCAGCGTGGTGTCGGACAGCACCCGGCCGCTGGTCACCTCGATGGCGCGCACCGGGACCGCGATGCGGTGGAACGACACGGTGCTGCGCCTGCGGAGCCCGCCGACCTCGACGTAGCGGCAGGTCTCCGCGACCGAGCCCTCGCCGGACGGGCCCACGCACAGCACGACGGTCGCGTTCGCGACGTCGTCCACGACCCAGCCGCCGGGCAGGCGCTTGGTGAACTCGGTCGAGCCCGCGACGTACGCGCGGCCCGGCCGGGCGTGCGGCGGCGCGGCGGTGTACGCGGTGGACGCTTCGCAGTACCGCGGCCGGACGCCCGCCGAGGTGCCGAGCGCGGACCGCACCGCGTCCAACTCGATCGCCCACTGGGCCTTCTGCACGCCTTCCTTGGCGCGCGGCGCGAGTTCGTGGGTCGGGTACGTGTCGACCAGCATCTTGTACCGGGCGCGGGCGAGCGGGAACGACCGCTGCCCCATGTTGCGGTCACCGCACGACATCAGCGCCCGCGGTTCCAGACCGGGGACGACATCGGCCGCGCGGCCCAGCGCGTCGCCGTCGGGTCGGTGCTCGCGCAGCCACTGGGTGACGTCGGCGACCTCGCAGTCCTGGCGCTTGGGCAGGTCGGCGAGGAAACCGTCCAGCACGACCCGGACGACGTTGCCGTACGCCGGTTCGTCCCGCAACACGCCCGCCAACCCCCTGAACCCCTCGGAAAGCCCGACAGTGCGTCCGCTGAGCCCGGTCCTGAGCGTCGCGGCGGACGCGGCGATCCGCACGCACGTGCTCGTGGCGTGCTCACCGCGCGCCACGAGCGGCGGGTCGGCGAGCCGGTGCGCGAAGGACAACCGCTGCACCGCGGCGACGGTCCGGTCGCAGTCGCCGCTGTCGCGGGCCGCGTAGCCGTCGGACTCGATACCCGCCGCGTCGAGGCGCAGCAGTGTGACGACCAAGAGCACCGGGAGCAGCGCGGCACCGCCGAGCACCCGCTGCCGCCGCGGACTCGACACGGTGCCGCTCTTGGCCGCGAGCCACCACCCGTGCCAGGCCAAGACACCTGCCCACAGCACGAGCACCAGGTGGGAAAGCATGGTCCGGACCACGAGCGCGGAGACCAGCAGGTAGCCGATCGTCACCAGGACCGCGAGGACGGCGAGCCAACGCTTGCGCAGCAAGAAGTAGCCGATGCCGAGCAGGGAAGCGTTGCCGAGCGCGGCAGCGAGCGGGTCGACGGACGGCGGTGGGACGGGCTCCGGCTGTGGTTGGTCGAGTCGGACGTACCCGCCGGTCTCCGGCCCGGCGCCGACGGGGTGCGTCATCGTGGGGGACAGCACCGGGATGGGGCCGGTGTCGGGCTCGAACGGCACCGCGGGGGCCGGCGCGGGCTCGGGTTCGGTGCCCTCGTCCGGCTTTACCTCCGGCTCTACGCTCCGCTCCACGTCCGGCTCTACGCCCGGTTCCGCCTCCGGTTCCGCTGCCGGCTCCGGACGGCGCTCGGGGCCGAGGATCGGTGCCTGCGTCGACGCCGGTAAGGCAACCGTCTCACCGCCCACGTCCGGCGAGGTCTCGTCGTGCGGCTCCGGCGGCCTGGTCTCGTCCAAAGTGCTCCCCTTCACGGCTGGTCCCGGTCAGGACACAGGACCCACATAGTGGAGGTTCCCGCCACTCGCACGGACCGCGTTTGCCTGGTCGTGACCGAGAATCCGCCTAATGCCGCATCGCGCGGCCCGAAAGCCGCAGGGCGTAAGGGGATCGCACCACGCCATACAGCCAGGTGGACTACGTCCTGGCAGAACCGAGCCCCACTTCCCCAGCGCGTTCATGGCCACTCCGTGCGCCACGGTCCACCCGAGCAGTCCAATCCGCCAACCGGGCTACGACCAGTTCGCAGCTGTACCGCGTTGTACGCGCGATTTGTAGGCCGCGCGCCCACCACCAGCGGATCTCCCAACCGCCGGTGCCGCGGTCTGCCCCGACAGGTTCCACCTCGGTGCGCTCACCAAGCCCCATGGCAACCCGACCGGTACACCCCGCCTCCACGGGTTGACCTCCGGTAAACTCGAGGTTCGACAATATAGCCATGACGATGCGACAGACCACGGTGTCCGGCCACGCAGTCACCGCGGGCGTGCGAATCGACAGCTGGTGGCGGCTCCCCACCCCGGAAGAGGCCGACGCCGCAGCGGAGGCAGCGTTGGCGGCGATGCCCGCGGTCGCCGGTCTGCTGCGCTTCTCGGTCCTGCGCTCGCCGACCGAACCCACCCTGTTCCTCCAGTCGCTGTGGGTGGACGCACCCCATCGGGACGCCTACGTGCAGAACGTCGCGGCAGCGCCCCGCGCCGCGGTCGACGAAAAGGTGCCAACCATCATCCGCGACTGCGCGTTGACCGAGATCACCCACGTCATCGTCCACGCCGAAACCCCAGCGGCCTCATGGCGCACCCGACGGATCCCCACCACCGACCCCCACGCACTCGCCGCGGAGGAGGAAAGCCGCCTCCGCCGCACCCCGCCCGCGCCCCTGCTCCGCGCCTCGATCGGCATCACCCCCACCGAGGTCGTCGTCATCGAAGAGTGGACGGGCGTCGCACCCGCCCCTGCGTACCTACCGCTGGGCGCGGTCACCCCCGCGAACAACCTGCCGTAGCCGCCGACATCCGACCCACCGCCGATGGTTGTCTTGGCGGTGTGCGACACGGTGTGCGGAAGCTCCGAACGGGGGCCATCTCTGGTTGACGTCCCCCGTCCGGAGAGCCTTTCCGTTCGATCAGCCGATCGGCACGATCGTCCAGCGCTGCCATGCCAGAGAGCTGTCAGCGACCTGCGTCACCGGGACGGCGTTGTCCGTCCCGCCGTTCTGGGCCTCGATCACCTTGGCTGAGAACACGTTGCGCACGGCGAGCGTGCTATCGGCGGTGGTGGTGAACTCCCATTGTTGCGCAGTCCTGCCGTCGCAGGTGTTCTGGATGATGGCGACGCTGTTCGCGACGCTGCCCGCGTACAGGTCCATGCACTTGTGGGAGTGGTGGTTCTTCAACGCGTACCTGTTGTTGCCGAGGCTCACCACGTCCCAGACCTGCTTGGGGCCCGCCACGCATTGCCACAGCTCGGTGCCCGCGCCGTCGCGGAGCGGGTCTTCGCCAACACCCGCGACTTGGACGCACCGATCGGACTGGACGCCCTTGATCTCGATCGCGCTCTGCGTGACAGTGGTGGTCCGGTACGCCGTCGTAGAAGCACCGCCGTCGTTGCTCGAGTCGATCCGACCGTTCTGGAACTCCACGCGCGTGCCCTTGGGCAGTGCGCTGTGGTCGGTCGTCGGGTAACCGAGCCAGGACCGCTCAGCGCCGAGATCCCGCCACTTCTGCGCGACCGGCGCGCCCACCGTGTGAGCTCCGGTGTTGGGATGCCAGTAGATCACGCCGTTGTTGGCGGCGAAGTTGGCATACCGCCCGACGCCATCCGAGGTGGTCAGTACGTCGCTGACCGGGTAGCCGAAGGGGCCTGACTCGTAGTTGAGCGTGGCGAACTTCTGGTGGATCTCGCCGTTGAGGGCCACTGTTCCGTTGCGCTGGGTGAGGTATACGGAGCCAGAGGAGAAGCGCTGTGTCCGGGCGCCGTCGGTGCCGAACCCCACTTCATCACCGGTTGGGGTGCCCATACCGGCCTCGAAGCCCATGGTGGCGAACTTCCTGTGGACCTCGCCCTTGACCTGGCGGATGGCGCTCTGGGCGGGAACCCAGTAGATGGAGCCCGCGGTGAAGCGGCTGTAGCGCACGCCTGCGTCGCCGTACCCGGTCTCGTCGGTGCGCGGGTAACCGTACGGGCCGATCTCCCCGCCGGACCGCATCCAGGTCAGACCGACCAAACCATAGACTTCCCGCGCACCTGTCTGCGGGCTCCAGACGATGTAGTTGTGCTGACCGCTCGTCCGCTCGAATCGTAGGATCTGGCCCAAGCCGTCCGCGGCGGGCGCCTGGTCGACCATGGCACCGCCCACGGCCTTCGGTCCGCCGCGGGAGAGCAGCTTGTCGAGGAGCGGTCCGCTGTAGACCACGTGTACCGCGGTACGTCGGTAGCTCCCGAGGTCGTCGGAGTTGAGGTAGAGACGGCCCTTCGCGTAGGGCTTGTAGCCGAGGTTGCCCGCGTCGAGAACCGCATCGCCGATTGGCGCGCCCAGGTTGGCGCGCAGGACGGGTTCGGCAGCGTAGCGGCGGTCCATCGGAAGTAGCGGCTTGGGGGGCTCTGCGTGCACTCTCGGCGCGGTGTTGTTCGCCTCGCTGTCGTAGGCGCCGGTGACGAACAGGTACTTCCCGCTGACGTCCCTGGCCGGGCGCAGTGCGATGGTATTCGCGTCGCCGCGCACGCACCAGGTCGCGTCGGTCTTGAACGCGGTGGTGCCGTCCGACGGGTCGACTCGCGCGAGTACCCGCCTTGCCGGTGGACTGCCTGCCGCAGCGGATGCGCCCGAACGCCACCGCAGATAGTTGTTCGGCCTGAGGACGGATTGGAACGAATAGCACTCCGGGTTGCTCAACCCCGGCTCGACCTTCCAGGCCAGCTCGGGGTGCTCGCCCGGCGTCCACGGCGCGGCGGTGACATCGCCGTTGGTATCGGCCAGGTAGTACTCGTCACCGTTCTGCACTTCGATGCGCAACGACTGTGCCTGCCGCTCGTACTGGCCGACGCGGAGGAACTTCTCCCGGTCTGCCGGTCCAGCGGCCAACGCGGTGTCTGCGGCGGTGACGAGGTCGGGGTGTACCAGGCTGCCTGCCGCACGGGTGCGCAACTCGGTGATCTGCCGAATGACCTCTCGATCGCGCTTGTCGAGCATGATCTCGATGTCGCGCAGGTGAGCGTCCTTGGCTCCCGTGTCGATGAACTTCTTCCACTCCGCGGGGTTGCGGCTGCGCACAGCGGCCTCGGCCGAGCCGTAGACCTCGGTGTCACGCGGTGCGCGGTTCCACACCTCGATGACGAAGTCCTGGTCAGTGAGGTTGATCAGGTTCTGCGACTGGTCGCTGCCCAACCCCAGCGCGTGCCACGCGGCGTTGGCTTTCGCCTGGCGGGCCAGTTCCGCGGCTTTCTCGGCTTCCGTCCACGCGGTGTCCTCCTGGATCAGCCGGTCGAGGTCCTTGCGGTGCTCGTCGTGGATGCCGACGACGAGGAAGTTCCACTGCGCCTCGGCGGTACCCGGCAGCGCGGCGCGAGCAGCCTCCTTGACCGCGGTGTCCTTGTGCGAATCCGCCTTCAGGTCGAGGTAGACGATGAAGTCGTAGGTGGACTTGGCCAGGACCGTGTTGTCGATCGGCACGCTGATCGCCGCGGCGGCCTTCGACTTGACCGTGCGCTCCTCTTCCTGGCGCTGGCGGCGTTCGGTGACGGTCTTCCGGTCCTCCGTGCTGGCCGCGAAGATCCCAACTTTGATGAATTGTGTGCTGGTGTCCTCGCCGTCGGCGGCGAGCGCGCCGATGGCCGCCTCCTTGAGCGTCTGGTGTTCCGGCTCGAGCGGGTGCGGTTTGTCCAGGTCGTCGGCCGCGTAGTACAAAGCGCCCACGAAGTTGCGGTCTGTCAGCACAAGCAGGTCTGGGCCCGCCACCACCCCCAACTCCGCGGCGGCCTTGCCCTTTTCGATCTCCGTTGACTGCGCGGCCGCGACAGCTCGGACAATTTGGCGTGGAATGATGACATGCAGGACTTTGTCTACAAGGGTTTGCCCGCCAAGAAGGCGACCGGCGGCACTGCGTGTATTGTCAAGATTGTCTTTCGCAAAGGTACTCCTGCGACGCCGGTTGGTTACGACCCGAAAATAATGCATAAAGGACACCTTGTCGCGGCGGCCTTCGGAGGCTCCAACGGCGTGGAGAACGTTGTCCCGCTGTATGTCAAAGCAAACACTCCTACCATGAACCTTGATGTCGAAGCCGAGGTCAGGCGAGCGGTGCGGGCTGGGGATCGTGTGCTCTACCGGGCGACGGCGTACTACTCGGATATCAACGACGAATTGCCTAGCTTGGTATTTATCAAGGCGTGGGGCATGAAGACCTCGTTCCGCTGCTTCGCTGTGATCAGGAATGCCAAAAACTCGCCACGTACGGGCTGTGTGTAGATTTGTGGCGTCCGTACCACGTTGGGCGGGTAACGATGTCTGCCCAACGTGGTACTCTTCTTGGTCCTGTGCAGAGGAGTCTCGGTGGCTGGTTCGCGCAAGGTTGTCGAACAAATTGCAACACTGGCAGATTGGTCGGGGAGTTATTCTCCAAAGCTCGACTGGGATACAGTCGAGCGCCGATTGGGAACACCGTTTCCTGGTGACTTCAAGGAATTCGCGAGCCGATTCCCTTCGGGATTGTTTCGAGGTGTCATCAGGTTTTTGAACCCGATCCAGGATCGAGATTTTCTGGATCGGTTCAAGCTCGAGTTCGACAATAGTCTGACCCTTGCGCGATTTCTGTGGGAAGAGGAGGGTGCTTTCCCGCCGTTTCCGGAGCCTGGGGGCGTTATCCCGTGCGGGGGTGACGTCGCAGGCGGGGCGTTGATGTGGCTTCCCAGGTCCCCTGATCCCGATGAGTGGCACGTCGTGCACTTGGACAGGGATCTGGCGAGCGGCTACACAATTACGGAACACACTATTACTACTGCGCTCCTGGAGGTGATGAGTAGCAAAGACAAGCGCAACATCCTCGGCTGGGACCTGGCTGGAGAAGAGAGGTTCTTCGAACCCTTCTGAGCGGTCTCGCGCTGGAGTCGGGAGATCGCCGGTCGCAGCAGCGGTGTCGACGGCTCAGGGTGACCAACCGCAACAGGGGGTTCGGCTTCCTGCGAGTGATGTCGGCGAACGCTGAGACGGTTGCCGACATCCGACATCGCCTTGGCCTTGCCACCGGCAGGCGAGACCGCCCAACCGGCGCGGACGCCCTCATCCTGCCCTGGGTTGGGGCAAGCAACTGGCCACGTTGGCCGCCATGCTTCGTGCCGACGGCATGAAAGCCGATGCCGGGCGCATCGCCATCACCGTGGTGGGCACCCGGGTGGGGACCGTGCACGACCTGCTGAACCGGGTTGCCACCGACCCCGACACCGTGCGCTCGGCCTCGCGGGCGCGGTGCTCGAGCACAAGCTGGGCAAGCACGACGACTGGCTTGGACCGGAGCTTTGGTCGCGCAGTACGCCGCCCGCATGCTCGACATCCCGGGTGCGCGCTGCGGCCTTGGCCGTGCTGAACGGTCTGGATCACCAGCAGTTCGGTGGCCGAGTCGAAGACCGAGCCTGATGGAGAAATCTCGGAGCTTGGTCGCGATCCGGAGACGAGCTTGTTCACCGGGATCACGTGGTTGGCCGATGCCGGTGTGCCGGTTCACGTCTTGTGGGTGATCGCGAGGCCCGGAGCGCTGACACAACCCAGCGCTACATCCACCCGGACACACAGTCGATCATGAACGCGGGCGAACACCCGTCCGCGCATCTGCACGCACCTCGCGTGCTTCGGTTGAGGGTGGTCTAGGCAGTGTCCTGTAAGCCGGTGATCAGGGGAGCTGGTAGTTCTGGTGCGTGGTGAGTTGACCGATCGCGCGTGGGCGGCGATCGAGCCGTTGTTGCCGGTGTCCGGGCGTGGCCGTAGGTGGCGCGATCACCGGCAGGTGCTCAACGCGATCCTGTGGAGGCTGCGCACCGGCGCCCCGTGGCGTGACCTGCCCGACCGGTACGGACCGTGGAAGACCGCGCATGGGCGGCTGCGCCTGTGGACCGCGGACGGCACCTGGCAGCGCATCCTAGACTGGGTGATCGCCAAGGACGACTCCGTCTGCCGATGCGCATCCTGATCACACCCGGCCAGACGGGTGACAACCCGTAGCTGCTTGTGCCGCTGGACGGCATCCGCGTCGCCCGCATCGAGCCGGGACACCCGCGCGTCCGGCCCGATGCGGTGATCGTGTCGCACAAGTCGACCCGCGACGCGACGCGGACCTGCCGGATCACGTTCACCTGCCCCGAACGCAAGGACCAGATCGCCCACCGCGCGGCCCTAGGCTCACGAGGGAGACGACCACCGGCCTTCGACGCCGAACGCTACATGCAGCGCAACGTGGTCGAACGCTGCGTCAACCGACTCAAGCAGTTCCGCGGACTGGCCACCCGCTACACCAAACGCGCCGCCTACTACCAGGCCGAAATCGCCATCGCCGCCATCACCCTCTGACTGCGATCACGAATTACAGGACACGCCTAGCGAGACCCGGTGAGATGTGGTCCCTAGATAGTCCCCAAGGCCGTCCAGAGTGGATCTATTCATGATCGACACCAGCAACTAGAACAACATCCCTCACCTGCGAAAGCTCGCTGGTGAGAGGCGTTGTTTCGACCGTCGGGCTGACAGGCTTCGAACCTGCGACCCCTCGACCCCCAGTGGCGGCCGAGCATGGAGCTGACCAGCGAAAATAGAGAACCCGCTGCCTACGGTGGTGTGGTTGACGCAGATTGAGCGCACTTGACCCCAGTGGCGGCCGAACGTGGCCCTGACCAGTGAAAACAGAGAGCCCGCTGCGTGTGGTGGAACCGTTGACCTCCGTTGAGCGCATCTGACACTCGGTCAGGTCGGCATGGCTCTCCAGTCTCGCTCCTGCTCCTGCCCGGGGCTCGCCGTACAAAGATGGCTACCGACGACACGGCATGGGGCTTGCTAGGCGCAATGCGGGTGGAGCGCGGTTACGGGGTGAGGTCGCGCCAGAGCAGCCAGTAGGCCCATTCCTCGGTGGTGACGCCGCAGACGTGGCCGCCTGTAAGGGACATGGTGACGAACTCGGGTTCGCCGGGGTGCGCGACCAGGGTTTCGGCGAGTCGCAGCGGGCCGGGCCCTGGGCGGACGTGTGCCCAGGGGAGTGGGTTCTCATCACCTGTGGTGCTCAGCAGGAACGACCCGTCGGGCGCGAAGAGACCCTTGGCCCTGGCCAGGGTGAGCCAGGCAGCGGTGACTGCGGAGAGGTCTTCCTCTTCGTCAACAGCCACTGTCGGTTCGTCGCCTCGCGCGACGCTGTCCCAGGCGGCGCGCGGTGTGAACTCGGCTGGTTCGACGACGCCGAGCAGGATCAAGCCCGCGGCTGCCAAGCGTTCGCCGCGGGTCTGTTCCGGCGTTGTCATCAGGTGCCTTCGGGGTAGAAGTAGTGGTGTTTCCCGCCGATTTGACCGTACCGGGGGAGGTCGCGGTTCGGTGTGTCGCCCCAGCCGAAGTCGACACCGCTCGCCGAGGGATCGCCCTTGGGCTGGCCCGCGTGGAAGTGGGGGCCCTTGGCGCGTGGGTCGGCGGTGTGTTCGGCGATGACACGGGAGCCGTTCTCGGTTTCGAACTGCAGGTAGTTGCCGTGTGAGCCTTGGTCTTCCGAGTGCCGGTATCCCGGTTCGCCGCGCCTGGTGGGGTCGTTGCCGACGGTCCAGGTGGCGTCCGGTTCGGTGCCGCGTGGAATGCCGGCGCGGTCGTACGCGGCGTCGAGTGCGTCCTGCCTTGAGGTGAAGTCCCGGTTGTCGACGCATCCGGACAGCCCGAACGGGTCGATCAGGTAGGTCGATGCTGATGGAAGCGCCCGCCCGGTGGTGGAGCTGTGTGAGCGGTAGCCTGGATCCCGCTTCCCATTCCGCTCCGACTCTGACGAACACCGAGGTCCGCGCCGTGTGCAGGTCGACTGCGCGGTATCCCGAGTCGGTGCGGATCAAGCGGATGCGTGGTCCGTGTTCCGGTAGCTCCGCGACCTCGTCGGCGACACGCGGGTAGCGCAGACGCCTCCCGTCCTCGGTGAACAACCACACCGCGTCAGCCGTCACCTCGACCCGCTGGTCCAAAGTGGATGACCAGGACGGACCGAACAACTCGCCAGAGCGGTAGTTCGACTGGTGGTGACGCTCCAGCACCAGCGGCAGCACCCCGGGCAGCGACAGGTCGGTGTGGGTGAGCACCACCTCGCCGGTGGCCACGTCGATCGGGTCGTCCTTGCAGAATGGCCGGTCCGACGACCGGGACGCCACGCGTGGATCGTCCAAGTGCGGGTTCGCCCCACGGGCCGAGGGAACATCGCCCTTGGTTGCGGCGGTACGGTGTGCGGTGGGGGAGTGGTTGCGACCGGTGCGGCGGAGGTTCTTGAGCTTGTCGGCGATCTTGCCGAACAGCGTTCGGAGTTTCTCCAGCAGCGGGGTGACCTTGCGGATCGTGCCGGTCACCTTGGCGATGAGCTTGCTGACCTTGGTCATCGCGTTCGACACGGCGACGGTGATCTGGCCGACGACGATCGGGGTGGCCAAGCCGAGGGTGAATGCCTCCTCCAGCAGCCACTGGACGGCGTTGCCCACCAAGCGGGCGATCAGATCACGCACAGCGGAGCGGACCGCGGCGACGAGCGCGCCCATGATCGTGGTACCGGTGGACAGGCCGCCCGCGACCGAGGACGCCGAGGCCAAGGCGTCGGAGACCTCGGCGGCGTGCGCACGGTAGGCATCAGCGGCGGCACCTTGCCAGCCAGTGAGGTCACGGGAGACCAGATCGGCGTGGTCCTGCTGGATGGAAGCCAGTTCCCGGGAGACATTGTCCCAGGTCTGGCCATAGGAGGCGATCACGTCCGGTTTGCCCGCGAGCCAGTCCAGCGCCTGGCGCAGTGGCTCGAAGTGCTCCATCAACCACCCCGCACCCGCGGCGAACAACGCCCCGAATGGATTCGCCACGGTGTCCGCGACATCCATGCCGAACGCCACCGCACCCATACCGCCCTCGACCCAGTCACCCGAGGAGATCCCCTGATAAGCCGAGACGGCGTCCTCCGCGATCGGGATACCGGAGTACCCGGTCGTGGAGTCCTTGACGGCGGCGACCAGGGGGTTGCTCACGCTCCACCGCCGTACATCGCGGTATTGGTGTCCTCGGTGGTGCCATAGCCGGTGGCGGCGCCCTTGAGGTTGTCGATGTCGTTGCCGAGCGTGTCGATCCCGGCGGAGATCATGTCGGCACCCAGTGACTCGAACGGGTCCAGCAACCAGGCGAACGGCCTGCCCAGCACTCCGTAGGCGTCGTTGTCCATGCTCACCTGCCGGGCTGCGGACAACGCGGTACCCAGCCGCTCTTCAATCCCGCCAAGGTTGCCCGCGTGCCCAGTCAACTCGCCCGCAGCCACGTCCATGTTCTCGGCCATCGCCCTGTCCCCTGTCAGTCCCCGTGGCGGAACACTGTCCTGCCCTCGAAGTCGTCTTCCTCCAGACGCCGCGAGCCTGGCTCCGGTTCCGCGGTGTCCGGCTCCGGGAAACTTGCCCGCGCCGTGTCCAGTAGGTGACTGACCACTCCGTCTCCGGCCAGCCCCTCCTCCGCCGCGACCCGTTCCATCAACTCGGGCAACCGCGCCTGCGCCTGCCGCAACGTCGCCATGATCAACCTCGACACCTCGACCATCGACCGCCCCTTGGCCGACTCGTCCAGCGTGATGTCAGAGGGCAAACCACGCGAATCCACGGTGACCCGCACCGGACCGGACTCCTCGGTCACACTCAACCCGGCCACCCGCTCCGTGACCTGCCGAACACGAGCCAACCGCTCCTGGCCCGCATGCTCCCAGTCGACCACCATCGCCTCGACCGCCGACAACTCCGAGGCCGGATCACCCGACACCGCATCCTCCTCAGGAAAGCAACCACCCAAGTACGCCGACCCATCTTGACACCAAACGTCGGACATCCTCCGCCACGACGCAGGATCGGCGTTGCGATGTCCCGGTCCCGCAGGTGTTGTGAACGCACCCGGTAGCGCGCTGACCCCGCACCCCTGGCGCGAGGTGACGTCATCGACCGAGCGCCACTCGTGGTCGACGGCCGAAAGTCGTGATAGCGGTACATGGAAGCATGGCCAGTAAACGCAGTGTCTCAGTATGACGCTGCTGGTCAAATAGATGACCACTTGTCTTCGCGGGAAGACGCGTCTCCTTGGCCCTCAGTGGCGGCCGAACGTGGCCCTGACCAGCGGAGACAGAGAATCCGCTGCGTGTGGGGGAGTGGTTCACGCAGGTTGAACGCACTTGACGGTCGGTCAAGTAGGCACAACTCTCCAGCTTCGCTCCTCATGGGACGCGTTGGACCACCCAAACCCGTTTGCGCGAGATGTCACTATCGACACCTGCGGAGGTGGCAATGGTCAACTTCGCCACCTCCGCGGGCGCGCGAGCAGCATGAACTTCTGCGTGCCGACCCCTGGGTTGCCCCGTTTAATCATGTCGACCAGAAGTTGTTGCAACGTTCTACTCTTTTGGGGAGACGTCAACCTCGTTGTCGGCGATTACGGCCGAGTTCCTTGTTTGGATAGAAACTCGTAGAAGTCCGTTGAGGTTGACTGAACACTACCGTCGTCGTGGTTCCAAAAAGCAATATGACACTGACAGGTACCAGCAACTACTGGGAATCCCCACCAGTCCCCAGTTCCTACGGGGGCGACGGCGATGAAGTCCGGAATCTGGAACTCGCCGGTATTTACCGACAATAGGTTGTCGTCATGAACGTGCTCGGATTTGACGGGCACTAGTTCTAGATATCCGAATCTGCCGCCGCCGTGTCGAATCATGAACTCCCGATACTTTGCGGGAAGCTCAACCCCGAGAGTTTCTTCGATCTCTTTGATTTCACTCTCGGTAGTTGGTGTTAGTTCGAACAAGCTGTAGTCGGAGGAGGGGTCGTTTCGCCTGTGCGCCTCAATCGCTTGATCGATCTGTGCTTCAAGTTCTGCCAGTTCCACGCCCTGCTCCACACGCTAGCGATATATCCGACTACTTGGGAAGATTATCGTACCATGTTTGTGTGGGGAGGCTGCCCCATCCTTGTTCTTGCGACCTGTACCACCAGTGCAACTGGCGATCCTCTACTCGCATTTCTGCGGTCACGCCTTGGTTGCTCTTGTTACGGTGAAGGTTGGTTCCCTTTCCACGGTGTACTTGGCGATCGAGTTCGTGGATCGCCGACCCTGGCATTTGATCGGCATGGTGCAGTTCGATATTGTTTCCCAGTCGCTTCGGAGCAAATCCATGAGCCGCGCCCTGGATATCCCTCTTCGTCCACGGGCCGATAGCGCGGATGGCATCATCCGCGGGTCCTGTGCCAGTGCCCCCGGTGGGGCAGTTGTGCACAAGCGCCGAAATGCCTCCCGCGACGACATAGTAGGTGTGGAAGGTGTCGACGGTGAGGTTGTGTGCGCGCTGTGCGGCGTACCGATGGTCGACCTTGATGACAGTGGCGGTGCGGCCATCGGTTTCGAGGACCTGAGAACCGGCCCGAAGTTCCGCAGCGATGCTCCATCGCGCCGAGTCGGCTAGCCAGAACGGATGTCCATCGGTGGCGGAGATGGTGGCGCCGTTGGACATTGTGATGTCGACGAGGCGCTTATCCCCTTGTCCGGCGATCGTCCCGACGACTGCCTGAGGCGTCGTTTCTCCGGTCTCGGGGTTCGTGGCCAGGACTTGATCGCCGAGTTTCAGTTGTTCGATCGGTCTGGCGCTGCCGTCGGCCAACAGTACCAAGGTGCCGGGTGTGAAACTGTTACAGCCGCTCAGGGAAGCGAGTCTGCGTTCGGCTTCCTCGACACGGCGGAGGTCACCCATGGCTTTGTCTCGGCGGCGGAGCCAGTCTTTGGCGTTGCGGATGGCGTCGATGATCTTGTCGACGATCTTGCCCGCTTTGAAGATTTTGGTCCAGGGGAGGGCGGAGACGATCTCGTAGCCGCATTCGAGGATGTTGAAGTCCTTGACGCAGCTGTCGACGATGCCCTTGATGCCGATCATTTCCTGGAGGGTGTCGCCTGCGATCTGGATGGCGACGTCGACCCAGCCGCGTTTGTCGGCGGCGAGTTTTTTGGCGTCCTCGTATTCCTGGACGCTCATGCCGGATTCCTTGACGGCGTCGGCCTTGTTCACGCCGCCGCCGCCGTCCCAGGGCGGTTCGATCCAGATGCGGTAGACGTAGACCTGGACGGTCCAGTAGACGACCGCGACGAGTTGCATCATCGGCACGAAGAGGCCGATGAAGAACATCGTCCACACGAACGTGGTGTGGGCGACCTTCTCGGTGACCGTGACGGTTTTCCAGTAGAGGCCGGAGGGGCAATGCCACTAACTTAAGCAAGAAGCTGCTATTATTTTCGGGTGGCTCGCGTGGTGCAGGTTCGTGGTGGTGTCGTTGATTCGTCGGCTGTTCGGTTGACCGATCGGATCTCGTTGGGTGTGTTGGCGG
>NZ_PTIX01000024.1 GCF_002934265.1 Actinokineospora auranticolor | reverse complement strand
CGCCGCCTCCTCGGCGCAGGCGACTACGCCGGCCTCAAAACCCTCACCACCACCACCAACTAACCCCCCGGCCCACATCCCCACCACAGCCCTTGCGAGCCCTCCCCACCGGGAGGGCTCGCTGGCATTCCAGGGCAAGTACGCACCCACCCAACCCGCGACCCCGGTGGCGCGTCTCCCGCATATGACGGCAAGGGACCTCTCCTGGGACGGATGCGTAAACGCCCGCGACCTAGGCGGCTTGGGAACACGCGACCGGGCGCGGTCGTTCGCCTCGAAGCACCGACGCACCTGACCGCCAAGGGGTGGGCGGCCGTATGGGCGCACGGGGTGCGCACCGTCGTGGACCTGCGTGAGGTCGACGAGGGCGAACCCGACCTGACACCACGCCCCACCGGCATCACGACCGTGCGAACACCCCTCGAACCCGTCGGCACACCGTTCCTCGAACACTGGCAGCCGATCGACGGCCTGGCCTCCCCGCTCTACTACCCGGCGATGCTCGCCGAGCACCCGGAACGGGTCACCACCACCGTCCACTCCCTCACCATGCCCGACTACCTCCTCGACAACGGCCTGTCCACCACCGAACTCGCCGCCCTCCGCGCCCGGTTGTCGGGGACCTGAAGCAACTCCCGCCCGCCTGGAGTGGGACCGTGAACCGCGCCGCCGCATCGTTCTACGGTCCCGCCTTCGGCGACGCGCCGGCCAAACCGACCGAGTTCCTCTCCGTGGCTAAGATCGACGACCGGTACGGACCCGTCGGACCAGACGAACTGGACGGTGACCCCGCTGTCGTCACCGACGACACACAGATGGCACTGGCCGTCGCCTGGGCGCTGCGCAACGGTGAGCTGACGCCCGCCGAGGTGGAACCCCGGCTGCGGAAGCGATTCGTGGCCTGGGCGCACAGCCCGGACAACAACCGCGCGCCGGGCATGACGTGCTCGCCTGAAATAGTCCAAAGTGGACCAATCTACCGCCGGTGGCCGATGAGGTGGAAGACGCGGCTCATGGCGCGGTAGGGGTCGCGCAGGCTCGACTCGAACTCGACGGCGGCGATGGCGTCGAGTTCGGCGGTGTCGTCGAGGTCGAGCCAGTCGGTGAAGAGCCAGACGCCGTGCCACGTCGTGGGGGGCAAGTCGTTGGCGCGCAAGAGGTCGGACAGGTTCTCCACGGTGTCGGCCCGGGTGGGGGTGCCGAGTACACCGGTCTCGGTCGTGGCGTCGAAGGCCGCGAGGGCGTCACCCCAACGCTGTTCGAGGGCGGGCCGAACCGCCAGGGTGTGCGCGTTGAGCGCCATGATCGACAGTAGGCCGCCGGGGGCGACGCAACGGCAGAGCGCGTCGACCAGGGGTTCCGGCCGCGGGAGGTACATGAGCACGCCGTGGCACAGAACGGCGTCGAAGACCTCTCCACCGACGGCCTCGGGCGCGTTCTCGCCGTCTGACCGCAGCAGGCGCACGCGGCGCCGCACGGCCTCGGGCTCGGCCCCCAGCCGCTGCTCGGCCTTGGCGAGCATGGCGGGCGACGGATCGACGAGCGTCACCTCGTACCCCAACCTGGCCAACGGCAACGACTGGTGCGCCGCCCCACCACCGACGTCGAGCACGGTGGCGGGCGGTTCGGGGAGGTACCGGAGCAGTTGCCGGTGCAGGACGTAGGTACGCACCCGCCCCTTGACGGTCGCGTACGCGCCCTCCACGAAAGCATCGGCGAGCGGAGCCCAGGCATCTTCCGACATGCCAAGAGTTTCCCACCCGCGGAAGTCGAGGCGGCGTGCCGCTCCGCGAACCGCACGGTCGACGACTCTCGCGCACACCGGATCACGACCTCGACCTCGGGACTCAACCAACCATGCGGACACGTCACCCGCGAAGGCTACGTACGACGCCCACGGGACGGGGCCGAATTACCAGCGGAACGCGTCGTGGACCGCGGGCAGGCCGGGGCGGAGTTCTTCCTCGATCGCCGCGCTCTCCCGCGGGGTCATGGTGACCTTGGCGCCCGAGTAACCGCGGCCGGCGATGGCCGCGATGCGCCGCCCGGTCGGCGGGTGGGTGGAGTCCGGGGAGTGCTCCTCGTCGGCGGGCGCCGGGTTGGCGGCGAGCCATTCGCGGGCGGCGGCCCACATGTCCGGGTCGCGGCGCAGGCGCGCGGTACGAGCGGTGCGGGTGATGGTCTCGCCGTGGGTGAGCTTCGCCAGGGCGGACCGCGTCGCCCCGCCACCCGCGATCGTCGCGGCGAGGTGGTCGGCGTAGTACTCGGCGCGGTGGCCGTTGCGGGTGAGCAGGCGGTTCTGCAGGTACGCGAGGCCGAGCACCGGGGACGCCGCGATCACCATCAGCACCCGGCTGACGGCCCCCGTGACCGAGTCCTCCATCCCGTTCTCGGAGCTCAGCGCGCCGTGCAGCTCGTACAGGCTGCGCAGCGACGACCCGACCAGCAGGCCGTGCCGGGAGTCGCCGTTGACGTCGTGGCCGAGCTCGTGCCCGAGGATCGCGATCCGCTCGGCGTCGCTGAGCACCGCCCACAGCGGGTAACCGATCCGCAACAGCGGGCGCCCGCGGAGGCCGATGTCCGAAAAGGACGCGTTGATGTCCGCGGTGACCACGATCCGCCACAGCCGCCGCGCCCCGAGCCCCTCGGACACCCGGTCGGCCACGGCGAACAGCGTCGGCGCGCTGTCGCGGTCCAGCACCACCTCGTCCCGCCCGAGCCTGCCCAGTCGGGGTCGCATCAACACCGCCAGTGACAGCAGCGCCGCGCACCCGACGGCGGCGATCACCATGCCCGGTCCGCCGCCGGGCAGCGTGAGCAGCCACACCCCGACGACGACCAGCGCCAGCACGAACGCGTGCACCACGACCGCGATGCCCGCGGCGGTCCACGCGGCGGGCCCGCGGTTGGGCCGCGCGATCCGGTCGCCCACGACCTGGTCGTACGCGGCCGCGATCGCCCGCTCGGAGGTCCCCACGCCCAACCGTACCAAATGGACTCAAAGGTCACCACCACTCGACGCGATTGACGTGTAGCCATCCGACATGTAAGCATCCTACCTACAGCTTGTGTAGCGGTCCTGCATATGATTCGGGGGGAAGCGTGGCAGCGGTCGACTTGGCCCGCTTGGAGTTCGCGATCACGGTGGTGTTCCACTACCTGCTGGTCGCGCTGACGCTGGGCCTGGTGGTGCTGGTCGCGGTCGCGCACACCCGCTGGGTGCGCACCGGCGACCCCGTCTACGAGCGGATGACCAGGTTCTGGGGCCTGCTGTACCTGGTCAACTACGCGGTCGGCATCGGCGCGGGCCTGGCCATGGAGTTCCAGCTCGGGATGAACTGGGCGGGACTGGAGAACGCCACGTCCGGCGTCTTCGGCGCGCCGCTGGCCGTCGAGACCGTGGTCGCGTTCTTCGTCGAGTCCACCTTCCTGGCGCTGTGGATCTTCGGGTGGCGCGCGCTGCCGCAGCGCCTGCACCTGGCGTGCGTCTGGGTGGTCGTCGCGGCGGCGTACCTGTCCGCGATCTGGGCGTTGTTCGCCAACGGATTCCTCAACCACCCCGTCGGCTACGCGCGGCGCGGTGACGTCCTCGAACTCACCGACGTCGGCGCGCTGCTCACCAACCCCAACGCCTGGATCGCCATCGGGCACATCGCGGGCGCCGCCATCACCACGGGCGGCTTCTTCGTGCTCGGCGTGACGGCGGTGCTCAAGCGCCGCGACCGCGTCGACCGCGAGTTCCAGCGCCGCTCGTTCCGCATCGGCGCGCACGCGGCCTGCTGGGGAGCCGTCGTCACCGCGGCGGTCGGCGCGCTGCAACTGGAGGCGGTGGTGAAGGCGCAACCGGTCAAGTTCGCCGCGTTCACCGGATCCGCCGAGAAACTGGACGAGTACGCCGCGGCGCTGGCGGCGAGGTTCGGGCAGGTGGACCTGCCGCCCGCCGGACTGGTCCGCGGCTGCGCGCTGGCCATGATGGTCATCGGCGTGGTGGCACTGGTCGTGGGCGTGTGGGCGCTGCTGGCGACCCGGCGTGACCGGATCCTCTCCGCGCGTGTGCTCCCCGCGCTGCTGGTGCCGTTCCTCGCCCTGCCGTTCCTGGCGAACACCGCGGGCTGGGTGTTCCGCGAGGTCGGCAGGCAGCCGTACACGGTCTACGAGCTGCTGAGCACCCGGCAGGCGCTCACGCCGTCGCTGACCACCGCCGACCTCACGGTGTCGCTGGTCGCGCTGGCGGGCGTCGTGCTGGTGCTGCTGGTGCTGGACTGGTGGCTGCTGGCCCGCCTGGCCCGGCGCGGACCGGACGCGCCGAACGACCTGTGGACGTCCGCCGACGCGGTCCTGGTCTGAGGAGGGGACGATGGCGACGCTGTGGCTGGTGGCGTTCGGGTTGCTGTTCACCGGATACCTGGCGCTGGCCGGGATCGACTACGGGGTGGCGGTACTGCTACCACGCGTGGCGCGCACCGAGAGCGAGCGCAGACTGGCGCTCAACGCGATCAGCCCTTTCCTGCTGGGCAACGAGGTCTGGCTGGTGGTGTCGATCGGGATCCTGATCGGCACACTGCCGGGATTGGAGTCCCGACTGCTCGTGGGCGCGTTGCCGCTGGCGCTGATCGCCGTGGTGGGCGCGATCGTGTTCATCGTGTCCGTCCACTTGCGAGGTCGCGGTGCGGGCGGATCCTGGGACACGCTGGTATTCCTGGGTGGGGCGTTGGCCGCTTTCGGTTGGGGCGCGGTGCTCACCTCGCTCGCGGGCGGGCTGCCGTTGGACGCGTCCGGGCACGTCACGGGAACATCGGTCAGCCTCTTCGCGATCCTGGGCGGGTTGACGATGGTGTCACTGCTGGCGGTGCGCGGCGGGGCGTTCCTCGCCGCGCGCACCACAGGCGCCGTAGCGGAACGGGCTCGGCGCGCTGTGGTCACGTTGGTGCTCCCGACCGGGGCCTTGTTGATCCTCACCGTGGCGACCGGGTGGGCGAGCGGCGAGTTGGACGGCGTGCGCAATCCGGCGCTCGGGTCGGCTTTGTCGCTGGTCGCTTTGCTCGGCCTCGCCGGACTTTGGCGCCGTTGGGCCGGGGCATCTGTCGTCGCGGTCGCCTTCGTGCCGTTGTCGGTGTTCGCGGCCAAGTACCCGACACCGATCACCGCCGACCCGCCGGGGACGTCGCCATCGTTGGCGGACCTCGCGGCTGACCCCGCCGGGCTGGCCCTGGTGACGTGGACCGCGATTCCGTTGCTGCTGCTGGTGATCGCGGTGCAGGGCTGGGTCTGGTGGGTGTTCCGCGGCCGGGTCACCCGCCAATCCCCGATCTTCTACTGATGGGCGGCCTCGACCGGGACCTCCTGAAGCGCTACCCGCTTCTGCGGCGGTTCCTGATCGCGCGCGGACTGGCCGCGTCGGCCGGTGCCGCAGCGACGATCACCCAAGCCGTGGGCCTCGCCCAAGTTCTCACCACACCTACCAATGGCACGCTGGTGCTGCTCGGTGCCGTTGCCGTCGCACGGGTCGCGTTGGCGTGGTGGGACCGGTGGAGCGCCGAAGCCGCTGCGGGGGAGTGGAAACACATCCTGCGCGTGGAGGCGGTCGCGGGCTTGCGGGCGCGCGGGTTGCGGGGCTCGGCCGGGGCGGGCTCGGTGGGGACGTTGCTCACCAAGGGAATCGACGCGGCGGAGAACTACGTCACCGGACCACTGGCCGCGCTGCCGGACGCGGTGGTCACCCCTGTGGCTGTCCTTGGGGCGCTATTCGCGCTGGACTGGCCGTCCGCCTTGGTCGTGGTGGTGACAGTCCCGCTCGTCGTGTTGCTGCTGGCCTTGGTCGGCACCTACACGCGGGACCGCTCGGCCCACCAACTCGCCGAACTCCTGCGACTCGGCTCCCAGTTCCTGGAGGCGGTCAGCGGCCTGATCACACTGCGGGTTCTCGGCAGGGAAAACCATACCGCGCAACGGGTCCGCGAAGTCGCCGACGCGCACCGGGTCGCGACGGTGCGAACCCTGCGCTGGGCGTTCCTCTCGTCACTGGTACTGGAAACGATCACTTGCCTCTCGGTCGCGCTCATCGCCGTCCCTGTCGGTTTCCGCCTGCTCGAAGGGAGCCTGACCCTCGCCGTCGGTCTCGCGGTACTGGTGCTCGTCCCGGAAGCATTCCGCCCACTACGTGCGCTGGGCGCGGGTTTCCATGCTGCGGAGGACATTCGCGCAGTGCTCGCCGCCCTCTCCTCGACAGGCTCGGCAGTGCGCGTCCAGGACCGGCTTCCCGCGCCTCCCCTGACTCCCGGCCCGATTTCGGTGCGGGACTTGGCGGTCGGATTCGACAAGCCGGTGGTCACCGGTATCCGCTTCGAGTTGGAGCCAGGCGGTCGGTACGCGCTCGTCGGCCCGAGCGGCAGTGGCAAGACGACGCTGCTGCGCACCATCGCGGGACTCCTGCCGCCACTCGCCGGCGAGATCCGCCTGGGCGATACGCCTTTGGGCGCCATCGACCCACGTGCGTGGAACCGCCACCTCGGCGTGGTTCCGCAACGTCCGCACCTGTTCTCGGGTACCGTCGCCGAGAACATCTACATCGGACTTCCCGACGCCGCCCCCGACCGACTGTGGCACGCGCTGGACCAAGCGGGCGCCGCCGACTTCGTCCGCGCCCTGCCCGCCGGCCCCGACACGCCACTCGGCGACCGAGCCCTCCGCCTGTCCGCGGGCGAACGCCAACGCCTCGCCCTCGCCAGAGCCCTGATCCGCACCCCGGCGGTCCTACTCCTCGACGAGCCCACCGCCCGCCTGGACGTCACCACCGAAACCGCCATCCTCGACGCCGTCGACCGCCTCCCCGCCACCGTCCTGGTCGTCACCCACCGCCCCCGTGTCGCGGCCCGCGCGGACACCGTGATCACCATTGCCGACGGCCAGGCAGCCGTCTCGCGGTGGCAGCCGTGCTGAGGCTGGTGGTGACTCGCCGCCCGCATGTCGAGGCCGGAGCGGAAATGGTGGTTGTCGTCGCTGGTGTTCGGGTGGTTGTCCCGTGGTGGCAGCCGTGGTGAGGCTGGTGGTCGCGGCACTGGCCGGTGTCGCGTGCGAGGCGGCCGGGGTCGGTCTCACCGGGGCGGCGGTGTGGCTGGTCTGCCGAGCCGCGCGGCAACCACCGCTGTCGGCGTTGGTCGTGGCCGTCGTGCTGGTGCGCGGACTCGCCGTCGGGCGGGGCGGGTTCCGCTACGCCGAGCGGATCCTGGGGCACGACGCGGTCCTGCGGACCATGGCGACCATCCGTGGCCGCTTCTTCGACGCCCTGATCCCACGCGCGGGTGGCGAGTACCGGCGAGGTGACCTCCTCGGACGCCTGGTGTCTGATGTGGAGTGCGTGCAGGACCTGCTGCTGCGGGTCGCGCTCCCCACCGTCGCGGCGATCTCGGTCGGCGGTATCGCGGTCGCCTGGCTGGCCACCCTCGCTCCCGCCGCCGCGCTCACCCTCGCCGCGGGCCTGTTGATCACCACGCTGCTCCTGCCAACCGCCGCCGCCCTCTCGGCCCACCGCGCCGACGCGCCCTTGGCCGCGGCACGCGCCGACCTGACCGCCCGCGCCATCGACCTGGTCGAGGGCATGGAAGACCTACTCGTTCACGGCTCGGAAGCCCTTGCCGCCCAACGAGAGCAGACAGCGGCGACCGCGGTGGCCCGACTGGAACGACGCCGAGCGGCCACGCGTGCCGCCCTTGCCTGTGGGGCCGTACTCACCCAACTCGCGACCTGCGCCGTGGTGGCGTGGCAGACCCATGCCGCCTCCGCGGTAGTCCTCCTCGGCAGCCTCGCGGTCATGGAGGTGACCCTCCCACTGCGATTGGGAGGGGAACGCCTCGGCAGTGCACTCAACGCACTCACCCGAGTCCGCGCGATCCTCCGCACCCCAACGCGACCGGCCCCACCCACCACGGCCCCCAAACCCCCTGTATCCCTCCGCTTCCGGGGAGTCGGCTACACCCATCCGGGCGCCGACCGCCCCGCACTCGTCGACATCGACCTGGAGGTCCCCGCGGGCACCCGAGTCGCGATCGTCGGCCCCAGCGGCTCGGGCAAGAGCACCCTGCTGGCCCTGGCGCTGGGCCTGACGCACCCCGACCACGGCCACGTGGAACTGGGAGGAGCGAACATCACCGCGCCCCTCCGCCCGCGCCTGGTCAGCGGTCTACCCCAAGACCCGGCCGTCTTCGCCGGCACCGTCCGCGCCAACCTCGAACTCGGCAACCACCAGGCCGACACCCCCGACCTCTGGCACGCCCTCACCAGGGTCGGCGCCCACGACTGGGTCCGCGACCTCCCGAACGGCCTGGACACCCCGATCACCGACAGCACGATCTCCGGCGGCGAACGCCAACGCCTGGCCCTGGCCACGGCTCTGCTCGCCACCCCGGACCTGCTGGTACTGGACGAACCGGTCGAATCGCTGGACCCCACCACCGCCGACGCCGTCCTCACCGACACCCTCAACGCCACCCGGCACCACACGACCCTCCTGGTCAGCCACCGCCTGCGCGGCCTGGAACAGGTCGACCGGATCGTGGTCCTCCAGGCAGGCCGGATAGCGCAATCCGGCACCCACCACGACCTACTCGCCACCCCCGGCCACTACCGCGACCACTACCTCGCCGAACTCGACCCTCACGACTCGCGACCGTTGACCTGACATCGCGACCCACACCCAGCCGATCGGGTCACGTCGAGCCGCCGACCCCCGAATCGGGGCACCACCCCGACCAGCGCGGTGCCCCGAGGCAGGAGCGGCAAGACAAGGAGGTCTCCACTGACCCTGGTGGCGGTCGTGCCGATACGTGGATCCTGCTCGCGGCCAACGCGGCCAACGCGGCCAACGCGGCCAACGCGGCCAACGCGGCCAACGCGGCCAACGCGGCCAACGCGGCCAACGCGGCCAACGCGGCCAACGCGGCCAACGCGGCCAACGCGGCCAACGCGGCGAGGCGCCGGTCAGTGGTGGCGGACGACGCGATCTTCGCTCGGCGTTGGTGTGTCGTGTCGCCACACCTTGTTCACCGCGGTCGCGACCAGCGGCCAGACACCCGCGGCGCTCGATGGCGCGATGGCAGCACGGTGTGGTCTTCGCTCGGCCTCGGTAGGTCGTGCCGCCGCGCGCTGCTCTCCGCCATCGGCGAGCACCCGGTCAAGCCGGGTGCTCCGGGTGGATCGCGGCGCGAGCGGCGTGGCGGTGGACCGGAACGGATAGGATCGCGTTCGGCCAAGGGGGTGCCATGACCGCACGTCACATCGGCGAGCCGCAGACCATCGTGGAGTACCTGCGTGCTCTCGACCCGGCTCTGCGCGGGCCGTGTGACTGGCGGGGGCGGGTGCTCGCCGAGGTCGAGGACGGACTGCGCTGTGAGGCTGAGGCGCTCGGTTCGGAGTCCGCTGCCATCGAGGCCTGGGGGCCGGTGTCGTTGGTGGCGGCCGGGTTCGCCGAGTCGGGGCAGGTCTTTCGGGCCCGGCGGCTGGCGAAGCACGTGCTCGTCCGGCTCCCGCTCCTGATCGTCGGCTGGGCGCTGGTCGTGGCGCTGAGCCCCGACCCGTGGCCGCAGGAACCCGCGGTCGTCCACTGGGTCGCGCCCGTGTTGTTCGCGGCCACCGCCGCCGCGTTCATCGGGGCGCTCCAGTTGATCCGCCGCGGCGGGCCGACCAACGCGGGTGTGGTGTCCGCGTGCGTCGGTGTCGGGGTGGGCGTGGTGTGCGTGGCCGTCCTGCTGGTCAACCGCATCGAGGCCGCGGGTGGTCACCTCTTCTGGCCCGCCGCCGTCGCGTCGGCCGCCTTGACCGTCACCCTGGTGGTCGGCGTCGCCACCCACGCCCGCCACCTGCTGCGCCGCGCCTAGCCCTCGTTCAGCACGACGGCGCGGATCGTGGCGATGATGTCCCGCCAGTTCGCGCGGGTGGCGGTGAGGGCCTGCTCGCCGGCGCTGGTGATCTCGTACACGCGCCTGCGCCTGCCGCCGACCAGTTCCCAGCCGCTGCGCACCAGGCCGCCCGCCTCCAGGCGGTGCAGCGCCGGGTAGATCGTGCCCGACGGCAGGTTCACCTTGCCCCCGCTGCGCTCCCGCAGGGCCTCGATGACCGAGTACCCGTGCCGCGGGCCGGAGCTGAGGACGGCGAGCAGCATCCCGTCGAGGTTGCCCTTCAACTCCTCCGCCCGCATAGGCAGTGATGCTACACAAGCGGACCCGGTGTGTCCGCCCGCAGCGGAATCGCCACCCCCGGAGGCGCGCGCGGTGCCACGATGACGGTATGGCGGACATCCTCTACCTCCACCGCGCCCGCACCCCTGAACCCCTGTGGCGCGAGGCCCTGGGACGGCGGCTGCGCGCCACCCGGGAGGAACGGGGCGACCGCCTGGTCGACACCGCCGAACGGGCGGGCATCTCCCCCCAGTACCTCTCCGAGATCGAACGCGGTCGCAAGGAACCGTCCAGCGAGATGATCGCCGCGGTGACCGGCGCGCTCGGCGTCGACCTGGCCGACCTGCTCATCGGCGTCGCGGGCGAGATCCGCCAAGCACCCGCGGGCCCCGTGCTGCGGGCCGCCTGAGACCCGGCACAAGACCGACAACGCCCCCGGTTCGCACTCCCCGTTGGCCTGGTGCCCCGATTCGGTCGTCCCGCCAACCGGTTGGCAGGTGGCGGTGTCCACAATCGCGTGGCGGTTCCGGCGGGCGGCGCCCGCCCGCGCGGTCCGCTCGACGTCGCGGCCCGGACCGCGGCGGTGCGCGACGCGGTCCGGGGACACGAGTCGCACCGGCACGGGTCACCTCAGTCGCGGTGGTCGAGTACGCGGTCGGCCAGGCCGTAGGCGACGGCGCCCGCCGCGTCGAACACGCGGTCGCGGTCGGTGTCGTGCCGCAGGTCCGCGGTGGCCCGCCCGGTGTGCCGGGACAGGATCTCCTCCAGCTGCGTCCGCACCCGCACCACCTCGTCCGCCTGCAGGATGAGGTCCGGGATGGTGCCCCGCCCCTGAGCCGCAGGCTGGTGCAGCACGACCCGGGTGTGCGGCAGCACCGCCCGGCGACCGGCCGCGCCCGCCGCCAGCAGCACCGCCCCGGCCGCCACCGCCTGGCCGACGCAGGTCGTGGCGACCGGCGCCTTGATGTAGCGGATGGTGTCGTACAGCGCGAGCATCGCCGACGGGTCGCCGCCCTCGCAGTTGATGTACAGGTTGATCTCCAGCTCCGGGCTGTCCGCCTCCAGGTGCAGCAGCTGCGCGATCAGCGCGTTGGCCACGCCGGAGTCGATCCCGGTGCCGAGGTAGACGATCCGCTCGGCCAGCAGGTGCGAGTAGACGTCCATGATCCGCTCGCCGCCGGGGCCGCGGGTGATGACGTTGGGGATGGTGTAGGTGCTCACGCGGGGGCTCCCGGGGTCGAGTGCAGGCCGATGTCGTGGGCGCGCACGGGCATGACCTGGTCGAGGTCGGCCACCACGTGGTCGATGAAGCCGTACTCGCGGGCCTGCGCGGTGGTGAACCACCGGTCGTGCAGCGAGTCGGCGAAGATCCGGTCCACCGGCTGCCCGGTGTCCTCCGCGATGATCCCGAGCACGGTGTCACGGGTGTGCCGCAGGTCGTCCGCCTGCACCTCCACCTCGACCGCCGACCCGCCGATCCCCGCCGAACCCTGGTGCATCAGGATCCGCGCGTGCGGCAACGCGAACCGCTTCCCGCGCGTCCCCGCCGACAGCAGGAACTGCCCCGCGCTGCACGCCAACCCCAGCGCCACCGTGGCCACGTCGCACGGCACGAGCCGCATCACGTCCCGAATGGCCAACATGGACGGCACCGACCCACCCGGCGAGTGGATCCACAACGCGATGTCCTTCCTCGGGTCCTCGCCCGCCAGCGACAGCAGCTGGGTGGCCAGCACCGTCCCGTTGTCGTCGTCGAGCACACCGTCCAGCACCAGCACCCGCTGGTCGTAGAACCGCTCCCGCAGCCGGTGCCCGAACAGCGGCGGCCTGTCGTCGTTAGCCATGTCCCCACGATGCCGGGCGCACACCGGGATCCGCCCGCCACTCCGCCGTGAGCGGATCCGCTCTCAGCAGCGGCGGGCGGCCACACCGAGGTGGTGTGGCCGCCCACGGCGTCAGCAGAGGCCCGTGTAGTAGGCGTTGGTCGTCCGCCACGACAGCTGCCGCTTCTCCCAGGGAGAGAAGCAGGAACTGTCGTAGGTGTTGTCGTAGTAGGAGATGTGGACCCACACGTAGGTCGAACCGCAGTGCCGGTACCAGTAGGTGTACCCGGAGAGCCAGTTCCCGGCCCGCCAGTAGCCACACGGATCGTCCGCGACGGCAGCGGGCGCCGCCACAACGGGTGCCGGTGCCGCCTCGGCGGCACCGGACGTACCGGTCCCGGCCAGCATTCCCCCGGCGAGTACCGCGACGGCAGCCGCCGCCCGCGCGAACATGCGCACAGATTTCCCCTTCACGATGGATTGTTCGCCGAAGACCGACCACAACGCCCGGGGCGGAGGCGAATCCGCGCGGCCGAGCAGTCCGTTGTGGATGGTCGCCGCGCAACCCAGTGGCGCGACATCGCAGAGGATAACCGGGAATTTCGGCGGATTGCAATCGACTGCGCTGGATGCGGAACCCTTTTGTCCACGCGTGAAACCGGTTCTCCTGAGGTCTGGAATTCGGGTAGTAGGCACCCATTCGAACCCGACTACCCGCGGGAACGGCGGCTTCAAGCACGCCCGAATCCGGACCCCTCCGGGATGTTCCGAGTGGACAGCCGCCGCGGGCCGGTGTCCGGGAACGCGAACCGGGTGGGGTGGGACAATGTCCCACCCCACCCGGTTTCAGCTTTCAGCTGTCAGTGCGGCCCGTCAGGCGGGCGTGCAGCTGGTCGGCTCACCCGACTGCGCGGGCAGCGAGATCGCGTTCCAGGCGGCCTTGGTCTTGTTGTACAGGTTGCAGGTCTTGTCCAGGTTCTTGGCCGCGGTCAGGGTCGTGACCCGGTACTTCTTGTACGTCATGCCGCTGGTCTTGAGCAGCATGCCGCCGTAGAAGATCCGGCCCGCGTCCTTGATGCCGACGCCGGTCACCGTGGAGTTGTTGCAGGTGGGGCTGTTCGGCTTGCCGCCGCCGGGGGCGGAGCCCTCGGCGAGCAGGTAGAACCAGTGGTTGAGCGGGCCCGCGGCCTTGTGCACCTCGGTGTTGGGGATCGAGGAGCTGTAGCAGTTCGGGTCGTTGCTCACCAGCGACGGGTTGTACATGTTGCGGATCGGGCCGGAGCCGGTGAGGTTGACCGTCTCACCCACGGTGTAGTCCGGCTTGTCCTTGGGGTTGTTGGCGTAGGCCTCGGTCAGGGCGCCGAAGATGTCACCGGTGCCCTCACCCAGCCCGGCCTCGCGGGACGTGCCGCCCGGGGTGTTCTGGTCGAGGCCGTGGCCGTACTCGTGGCCGACGACGTCCATCGACGCGATCCACTTGTTGCCCTGGTTGTGGCCGATGGTGATGGTCGAGCCGTCCCAGTACGCGTTGAGCTGGTTCAGGCCGACCTTGCCCGGCCACGAGCGCCCGGAACCGTTGTGGCCGTTGCGGCCCATCCAGTCCTTGAGCATGTTCCACTCCTGCTGCGCCGCGTAGAGCAGGTCGCCGCAGCCGGTCTCCTTGCTCGAGGCGCTACCCGTGCCCCAGGAGTCCGTGGACTTGGTGAAGACACCGCCGTTGTAGTCCGAGCACTGCAGACCCGGGCGGGTGGTGTCGACCATGCGGTAGCTGCCGCTGGACCCGCTGGTGTTGATGGTGACGTTGCCGTTCCACTCGCTGTTGAGCGAGCCGTCGGCGGCGTCCTCGACCTTGTCCAGCACGGCGCCGGTGGTGGCGTCGACCCACACGGTCAGGTGGCTGGGGCCACCGTTCTTCTTCGTGCCGATCAGCAGGTGCTCCCACGCGAGCGCGGGCTTGTCCTCGGTGACCTTGACGACGAGCCTGCCGGTCTCGACCTTCGCGGTCGCGCCCTGCAGGCCCTTGGCGGTCGCCTCGGCGGCGGCCTTGCTCACCCGGGCGCCGGTGGACGGGACGGCCACCTTCGCCGAGGTGCCCGCGACGGTCGCCCGGACCTGGCCCTGGCCGTCGGCCAGCACGGTCGCGTCGCCGCCGACGACCGGGATCCCGCGCCAGGTGCGCTGGTAGCTGACCGAGTACAGGTCGTTGAGGTACGGCGTGACCATGCCCCGCTCGTAGACCTCGTCCGGCCCCTTGGCCAGCGCGTCCAGGCCGGCGACCGCGGCGCGGTCGGCGGCCGAGACCGCGAGGGCCTGGCGGTCGGGGGCCTGCTCCTGGCCCTGACTGGCGAACACCGGCGACGAGGTCAACGCGACCACACCGCTGGCCAGCACGGCGAGGGCTACCCCGGCCGTCATCGTTGTGCGCTTCATACATGCTCCTCATGGGCAGGGTTGCGCGCCCGGTGCCGCCCGCCGCCTCGTGGGCGACCCGCCCCCTACGGCCAGCTCACACTGGCGACGCAGAGGTGTACGCACGTCACCGAGCGCGACCAAGCATCGAGACGCGGCCGGTCGGCAGTCAACGGAATCCGTGGTGGGAATGGCTGTTTGTCAACATCAGGCAAGTCGGCGCAACGGCGCCACGGCCGTCGATTCCGCCGTAGTGCCAGGTAAATGCCCCGGACAACATGGTGCGGATTCCGGACTGGCGAAATCTGTTATGTAAGCGTACGAACGGGGTGCGGCCGGTGATATGCCACCAATCGGCCGGGAACGGTCGGCCGGAACGCGACAGGATGAGCGCCATTCACTTCGGCGACCCCGGCCGGTAACACGGCACTCGCGTCCGAGGTACGGGCAATTGATCCCATTCGGCGGATTCGTACAAATCCGACACGGAGACTACCGGATCCGACCGGAGTCGTGGAGATCGGATTCCCCGCGTGCCCTCCGGGTGTCTTCGAGCGGGGGCAGCCCCTGCGGGAATCCGCAACCCGTGGGCACCCCGACACCGGCGACGACCGCCTTGACAGCTTCTTGGACCACCTGCCGCCGACGCGGCGCGGTCGGCCCGCCCGCGCTCCGGGCCGTTGAACCGGAGGCGGGACACCAGGCGCGCGCCGCGCGGGGTCCGCCACTCGCCCAGCCGAGATAGCGGCGGTTGCCGTAGGCGGATACGGAAATCTCGGTCCGGTAGTGGCCGTCGCGCAGGATGGTCCGGTTTTCGACGCCGCCGATACCGTTGTGCCGCCGCCTGCTCTGAGTCGTCCCAACCGGGAATCGCCCCTCCGTGATCCCGTCGTGGACGGACCTGTGGGCGGAGGTGGCCGACTCGGCGCGATCGGCGAACATCGCCTGCCACTCGGCGACCGACTCGGTGACGCGCGACGCCAGGAATACGGCGATCCCGACCAGTGACGCGCAAACGATCCCGAGCGTCAGCGCGGTGGCGCGATTCGGTGACCAGGCCAATGGCGAGGGCGCGGCGATACCGGCGCGGAACCACAGCTTCCCCACCGCGCCGAACGGTTCGCGGAAACCGCTCCGGGGACGTTGTCGGACTTTGCCCTTCTTCCGGGCCCGCCGCCGCTCGTCCGACCACCCCGTTTACCGGCCGGTACCCACCGCGCACGGCTGTGTCAGGAGCCGTGTCAGCGCGAGGGCGGGGCCGTGTCAGCGTGGGCCGTGACAGTGCTCCCATGACGAGTTCAGCGATCACCGCCACGGGCCTGCGGAAGGCCTACGGGGACAAGGCCCGGGGGCACAAGACCGTGCTCGCCGGGGTCGACCTCGACGTCCGGGCGGGTTCGGTCTTCGCCCTCCTCGGCCCCAACGGCGCGGGCAAGACCACCACCGTGCACATCCTGACCACCCTCCTCGCCCCCGACGCCGGTTCGGCCCGCGTCGCCGGGTACGACACCGCGTCCGAGACCAGGGCCGTGCGGGCCGCGATCGGGGTCACCGGCCAGTTCGCCTCCGTCGACGACCTGCTCACCGGCGCGGAGAACCTCCGGCTGATGGCCGACCTGCACCACCTCGGCAAGCGCGAGGGCACGCGGGTCGTCGACGACCTGCTGGCGCGGTTCGACCTGGCGGAGTCGGCGGGCAAGCAGGCCGCGACCTACTCCGGCGGGATGCGCCGCAAGCTGGACCTGGCGATGACCCTGGTCGGCAGGCCGGAGATCATCTTCCTGGACGAGCCCACCACCGGTCTGGACCCGCGCAGCAGGCGGACCATGTGGGACATCGTCCGCGAGCTGGTCGCGGACGGCATGACGATCTTCCTCACCACCCAGTACCTGGAGGAGGCCGACCAGCTCGCCGACCGGGTCGCGGTGCTCGACCGGGGCCGCCTGGTCGCCGAGGGCACCCCCGGCGAACTCAAGCGCCAGGTCCCCGGCACGCACGTCCGCCTCCGCCTCGCCGACGCCGCCCGCCTCGACGCCGCCGCTCGGGTCCTCCCCGGCGCCACCCCGGACCCGGACGCGCTGACCCTCCGCGTGCCGAGCGACGGCGGCGTGAAATCCCTGCGGTCCCTGCTGGACCGCCTCGACGAGTACGCCGTCGAGGTCGAGGAGTTCTCCGTGCACACGCCGGACCTCGACGACGTCTTCCTCGCCATCACCGGACACCAGAGCACGGAGGCCCAGACCGCATGAGCGCCATCGCCGATTCCCTGACCATGCTGCGCCGCAACGCCAAGCACAGCCTGCGCGACCCGGTCGTGCTGTTCAACGCCATCCTGTTCCCCATCGTCATGATGTTCATGTTCGTCTACGTCCTCGGCGACGGCTTCGACGTCGGTGGTGGCGCCTACGTCGACTACGCCGCGCCGGGCATGGTCATGCTCGCCCTCTGCTACGGCATGGGCAGCACCGCGACCGCGGTGAACTCCGACATGACCAAGGGCATCATCAACCGCTTCCGGGTCATGAACATCTCCCGCGCCGCGGTGCTGACCGGACACGTGGTGTCCACTGTGGTCCGAACCGTGCTCGGCATGGCCGCGATCGTCGGCGTGGCCTTCGCCATGGGGTTCAGCCCGTCCGCGAACCTCGGCCAGTGGTTCGCCGCGGTCGGGATCCTGGTCCTGACGGTACTCGCGGTCACCTGGCTGACCATCGCGTTCGGGCTCGCCGCCAAGTCGCCGGAGTCGGCCGGGTTCTTCGCCGTGCCGCTGATCATGCTGCCGTTCTTCAGCAGCGCGATCATCCCGGCGGACAAGATGGGCCCGGGCATCCGGCAGTTCGCCGAGTACCAGCCCTTCACGCCGATCATCGAGACCGTGCGCGGTCTCTTCAACGGCACGCCGTCCACCGGGTCCACGCTCGCCGCGATCGGGTGGTGCGTCGGGATCGGCGTGGTCGGCTACGCCTGGGCGCTGGCCAAGTTCACCAAGCGAGGGTGACCGCCACCAGCTCCCGCCAGTCCGCCCCCGCCCGCGTCGCCTCGGTGAACCCCGCGTCACCGAGGCGACGCCGCGCTTCCCGCTCGATCCGCGCGACGTCCGGCTGGGACCGGTCCGGCAGGCCGCGCACCGCCGCGCTCGCCGCCAGCAACCGGGCCGCCTGCGCGTGCTCCCCTTGGCGCAGCGCCAGATCCGCGACGCCGACCAGCACCTGCGCGACCATCGGCGCCGCGGCCCGCGCCGCCACCGCCTCGACCGCCGCGGCCCGGTACGCGCGGGACGCGGCCAGGTCGGCGGCTAGGTAGCCGCGCTGGTCGTTGATCACCGCGCGCATCCCGGCCCGCTCCGCGTGCGCGCCGAGCATCGCGGTCGCGGCGTCCAGCTGCTCGCCCGCCCGCTCGGTGTCCCCGCGCCACCGCGCCAGCTCCGCGTCCACCAGCGCCAGCTCGACCAGCGCCTCCGGCCAGGCGACGCGGTCCGCCAGCCGCCGGGCCCGCGCCATCGCCTCGGCGGCGGCGTCCTCCTCGCCCGCCAACCAGCGCAGCTGGCCCCGACGCGGCAACATCCGCACCACGTCTTCCAGCGCCCCGACCTCGGTGGCGACGGCGATCGCGTCCGCGTAGTGCGCGCCGGCGCCCGCGAAGTCGCCGCGCGCGGCGATGCGGTCCGCCAACTCGGTGAGGGCGAACGAGATCCCCCACCGGTCGCCGATCGCGCGGAACTCGGCCAGCGCCGCCGCCAGGTGCTCGTCCACCTCCCGGCTCCCGTCGCCGAGCATCCCCCGCAGCTTGCCCAGGTTCAGCCGAGCCAGGGCGCGCACCCAGGGGTCCGCGTCGGACAGCAGCGGTTCGTAAGCGGGCAGGTACGCGTCCGGTGCCACGAGCATCCGCTCCAGCGGCTCGGCGAACCCCACCGCCGGGTGCAGCCCGCTCGGCACGCCCCGGCTCACCTCGTACGCCCGGTGGATCCACTCCGCCGCCTCGTACTGGTCGCTGCGCCCGGAGACCACGAACATCACGACGAACGCGTACACCACCGCCCGGACCTCGGCGGGCACCTCGCCCGGCACCGCGGTGGCCGCCATGACCAGCTCGTTGCCCTCGGCCTTGTGCCCGGCGAACCACCAGTACCAGCCCGCGGCCGCCGCCAGCCGCATCGCGCCGTCGGCCTCGCCCGCCGCGATCGCGCCGCGCATCGCCGCGCTGATGTTGTCGTGCTCGGCGGCCAACCCGGCGAGCCACTCCAGCTGCTCGGCGCGGCGCAGGTGCGGGTCCGCCGCCGCGGCGAGACCGGTGAAGTACGCCAGGTGCGCGCGCCGGGCCCGGTCCGCCTCGCCCGCCTCGGCGAGCCGCTGGGCGGCGTACTCCTTGATCACGCCGAGCATCCGCCAGCGCGGCGCGCCGTGGCCGCTCGCCACGAGCAGCGACTTCTCGGTGAGCGCGGTCAGCAGGTCGAGGGTGTCCGCGCCGCCGTGCACGTGCTCGGCGGCCTCCAGGCTCGCGCCGCCGGAGAACACCGAGAGCCCGCGCAGCAGCCGCCGCTCGTCGTCGGTGAGCAGCTCCCAGCTCCAGTCGACCACCGCGCGCAGCGTCCGGTGGCGGGGGAGCGCGGTGCGGCTGCCGCCGGTGAGCAGCCGGAACAGGTCGTCGAGCCGGGCGGCGAGCTGGTCGAGGGTCATGGTGCGCAGCCGGGCCGCGGCGAGCTCGATGGCCAGCGGCATGCCGTCCAGCGCCCGGCAGACGCGCGCCATGGTGGACAGGGTCCCCGCGTCCGAGCCCAGGTCCGTGCGCACCGCGGCGGCCCGGTCGCGCAGCAGCCGCACGGCGGGCGACGACCCGATCTCCTCGGCGGTGGCGGTCGGCGCGGGCAGGGCCAGGGGCGCGACCGGCCAGAGCGCCTCACCGGTGATGCCGAGCGGCTCCCGGCTGGTCGCGAGGATCCGCAGCCGCCCGCACTCGCCGAGCACCCGGTGCGCGAAGGCCGCCGCCGAGGCGATCACGTGCTCGCAGTTGTCCAGGACCAGCAGCGTCTCGCGGTCGCGGACCGCGGCGACGAACCGCTCCGTCGGCTCCGCGTCCGGCGCGCCGCCGAGCAGCGCGTCCCGGTGGCCGAGCGCGGCCAGCGTCGCCTGCGCGACCTTGTTCGCGTCCGGGTCGCCGTCGGCGCCGATGGCGGCGAGCTCGACGAGCCGGGCGCCGTCGGGCAGGTCGTCGAGGAGCGCGCGGGCGGTCTCGGTGGCGAGCCGGGTCTTGCCGCTGCCGCCCGGTCCGACGAGGGTGGTGAGGCGGTGCCCGGTGATCAGCGCGGAGACCGCGGCGACGTCGTCGTCCTTGCCGACGTAGCTGGTCAGCTCGGCGCGCAGGTTGGTCCGCCGGGGTTCCTCGCGCGGCCGCGCCAGTTCGCCGCGCAGCAGCGCGACGTGCAGGTCGGACAGCTCGGGCGACGGGTCGACGCCGAGCGTGTCGGCGAGGGCCTCCCGGGTGCGCTCGTAGACGAGCAGCGCCTCGGTGTCACGGCCGGTCGCGACGAGGGCCCGCATCAGCGCGGCGACCAGCCGCTCCCGCACCGGGTGGGCGGCCACCAGGTCGGTGAGTTCGGTGACCGCCTGCCCGCTGGCCGCCTCGGCGTCGAACCGGTCCTCCAACGCGGTCAGCCGCAGCGCCTCCAGCCGGGTGACCGCCGCGTCGAACGCGGCGCTCTCCTGGAGTCCGACGTCCTGCATCGGGGCGCCGCGCCAGAGCGCGAGCGCTTCGCGCAGTTGTCGCGGATCGCCGTCCTCCCGCGCTTGGCCGACGAGGCGTTCGAACCGCACGGCGTCGACGGCGTCGGGCGCGACCGTCAGCAGGTAGCCGTTCGGGTGTCCCTCGACGGACCCCGCCGGCAGCGCCTTGCGGAGCCGGGAAACCAGGCGTTGCAGGGCGTTCGCCGCCTCGGCCGGTGGCCGCTCGCCCCAGATCCAGTCGACCAGCGCCGTCTTCGGGACCACGCGCCCCGGTTCGAGCGCGAGGGCGACCAGCAGCGCCCGCAGCCGGGCGCCCGGCACGTCGACCGGGCGGCCGTCGTCCGCGCGCACCTCGAACGTCCCCAGCAGCCCGATCCGCACCCGGTGGATTTTGCCACGCCACCCCTGGCCGCTGACCTGCGGTGTTGTCCATGACGGGCGGTGTCCGGGTCGTGTCAGCCGGGTGTCAGCCCGATTCGCGAACGTGGTCGTCGACAGCCACCACGAGAGGAACCGCGATGAGCCCGCACGGCCTGCCCACCACCCGCGACGCCGGCCCGTTCGACCCGCCCCCCGCGATCACCCGGCTGCGCGAGTCCCGGCCGGTCAGCCCCCTGGTGTTCCCCGACGGCCACCGCGGCTGGCTGGTCACCGGCTACGACGCGGCCCGCCAGGTCCTGGCCGACACCCGGTTCAGCTCGCGGCTGGACCTCGACGTCGTGCACGTGCCGTACGAGACCCCCGGCATCCCCGCCGCCACCGAACCGTCCCCGCCGATGCCCGGCGTCTTCATCGCCATGGACCCGCCGGACCACACCCGGCTGCGCAAGCGGTTGACCGGAGCCTTCACCGTCCGGCGGATGAGGGTGCTGGAGGAACGCGTCGCCGAGATCACCGAGCGGCAGCTGGACCACCTGGCGGGTCTGGCCCCGCCGGTCGACCTGGTCGCCGAGTTCGCGCTGCCGGTGCCGTCCCTGGTGATCTGCGAGCTGCTCGGCGTCCCGTACGCCGACCGGGAGACCTTCCAGGCCAACTCGGCCAAGTTCCTGGTCCGGGACCAGGACCTGGCGGAGAAGATGGCCGCGCTGGGCGCGCTGACCGGCTACCTCGCCGAGCTGGTGATCCGCAAGCGGGCGGAGCCCGAGGACGACATCCTGTCCGACCTGGCGGCCCACGAGGACCTGACCGTCGAGGAGCTGACCGGCGTCGCGTTCCTGCTGCTGCTCGCCGGCCACGAGACCACCGCCAACATGCTCGCCCTGGGCACCTTCGCGTTGCTCGAACACCCCGACCAGCTCGCCGAGCTGCGGGCCGACCCGGAGCTGGTGCCCAACGCCGTCGAGGAACTCCTGCGCTACCTCGCCATCGCCGACATCTTCTACCGCTACGCCACCGAGGACCTGGAGCTGGCGGGGGAGACGATCCCCAAGGGCTCCACCGTCGTGCTGTCCCTGCTCGCCGCCAACCACGACCCCGAGCGCTTCGACGGCGGCCTCGACATCCACCGCAAGGCCCGCGGGCACCTCTCCTTCGGCCACGGCGTCCACCAGTGCCTGGGGCAGCAGCTGGCCCGCGTCGAACTGCGCACCGGCTTCCAAGCCTTGCTCCGCCGGTTCCCCACGCTGCGCCTCGCCATCCCCGCCGAGGACGTGCGGCTGCGCGCCGACATGAACATCTACGGCGTCCACGAACTCCCGGTCACGTGGACGGCCGACTGAGGCCGCGGCGTTGAGCACCTGGTCACCGCCTAATCGGAGACCGCTATCGCCGCGGTCTCCGAAGGCGGTGTCCGAGGCGCCGCGCGGGTGCGGTCCGGTGTGGCCTCCCCGCCACCGGTCACGCTCGTGTTCAAGCAGTTCAGCACGGTGGGGGAATGGTCTCGGGCGGCGTGGCGGACCGGGGCCCGAGCACCGGTCGGCGATCCTAGGTCATCCCCCGACCAACACGGCGTTTGGTGACCTGGGTCTCATTGGGCGATTTCGGGCACCCGTGGCTACGGTCTGCCGCGACCGCGGTCCACTCGACGCCTCCCCGGGGGAGACCATGTCCGTACCGGACGCCGAGACCAGCCAGCCCGATTCGACCACTGTGGACAGTCCAAGCGGAGCGCAGTGCCCGGTGCGGCTGGACGAGCAGTTCTTCCAAGACCCCTACGCCACCTACACGGCGCTGCGCGAAGCGGGCCGGATCCAGCGGGTGAGCCTGCCCCAGGGCACGCACGCGTGGATGGTCACCCACTACGCCGACGTGCGCACCGCGCTCGCCGAGACCCACCTGAGCAACGACGTCGGCGCGGGCCGTGAGGCGTTCGAGCGCAACCGCGACCCCGACAAGCCGCCGGTGAAGTGGGACCCGGCGCTGTCGTCGCACATGCTCAACTCCGACCCGCCCGCCCACACCCGGCTGCGCAAGCTGGTGGTCAAGGCGTTCACCGCGCGCGGCATCACCCACATGCGCCCCCGCACCGAGGGCATCGCCGCGGCCCTCCTCGACGACCTGGCCCAGCGCGCCGCCGACGGCGACGGCACGGTCGACCTGATCGGCGACTTCGCGTTCCCCCTGCCGATCACGGTGATCTGCGAGCTGCTGGGCGTGCCCGACACCGACCGGGAGGCGTTCCGGGACTGGGGTTCGACGATCCTGTCCGCGAGCCCGCCGGACGTGATCGCCGAGGCGCGGAGCAACATGGGCCAGTACATGGCGAGCCTGGTCGCGGCCAAGCGCGCGGAGCCCGCCGAGGACCTGGTGACGTCGCTGATCGAGGCGAGCGAGGACGGCGACCGGCTCAACGACCGCGAACTGGTGTCGATGGTGTTCCTGCTGCTGCTCGCGGGCCACGAGACCACGGTCAACCTGATCGCCAGCGGCATGCTCGCGCTCATGCAGGCCCCCGACCAGCTGGCGAAGCTGGCCGCCGACCCGAGTCTCATGCCCCGCGCCATCGAGGAGTTCCTGCGCCTCGAGTCGCCGGTCAACGTGCCGACCGTGCGGCACACCACGGCCCCGATCGAACTGGCCGGGGTCACCATCGAGGCGGGCGACCTGGTGCTGGCGCCGCTGTGCGCCGCCAACCGCGACCCGGGCAAGTTCCCCGACCCCGACCAGCTCGACGTCACCCGCGACACCGCGGGCCACATCGCCTTCGGCCACGGCGTCCACTACTGCGTAGGCGCCCCCTTGGCCCGCATGGAAGGCGAAGTCGCCCTACGCGCCCTCCTGACCCGCTTCCCGGACATCACCCTCGCGGTAGACCCCAGCGACCTCCGCTGGGCCCACAGCACCACCATCCGCGGCCTCAAGTCCCTCCCGGTCCGCCTGTCCTGACTGTCTTGAACCGGGCCCGCGCATCCACCGGATGCGCGGGCCTTTTGTCTACTCAGGACTCATCCCGATCGCCCTGACCGCAGCCGCCTCGACCGCCGTGACATCCGGGTCGCCACCACCCGAGCCCCACCCTCGGCCACCGCGGCCAACAACGCCCCAGACAACACCGACGACTCCACCACGAAGCTAACCCGACCAACGGCGAACCCCCTCGCCGCGTCGACCATCGCGACCTCGGCCCGCGCGCTCACCGGCCCCACCCGCGATGTGGAAGTCCGCGCCGAACCGAAGGCTCCCGCCCTCGCCCACGAATGCCGACGACAGGGAAGGCGACGACAACCGAGATCCTCGAAGGGCGCCGCGACCGCGACTCCGGTGCGGTCTCGGTCCTCGGTGCAGACCTGGCCTGGCGCGGTCGCGCCGGCATCGTGCTGCGGGAGTCCGGGGACCACGCCGACCTGACCGTCCAGGAGGTCCTGCGGCACTTCTCGACCTACCACCCTGATTCGCGCGACCCGGACGAGGTGATCGACGCCGTCGGGCTCGGCGGTCGGGAACGCGCCCTGACCTAGCTCACCGGGCGGCTGGTGACCCGCATGCGCGCCCCGCGCCGGACCGCCTGATCGCACGCGAGATCGCGGTCCTCGCCCTGGTGCGCGCGGCTCGACCAACTCGCGGATCGCCCGCGGCCCGGGAATCGGCGAGGCCACGGTGAAACCCACCTCGTGCGGGTCTTCACCAAGCTCGGGGTCGACGACCGCACCGTGGCGCGGGAACGCCGGATCCTGCGCGACCCCGGCAGGTGAACACGGTCGGCCGCCGAAGCTCAGTCCCCTCGGGCGATGCGCGCGACGACCTCCGGCAGCAGCCGGTGCTCGGCCGCCAACACCCGCGCCGCCAGGCTCTCGGCGGTGTCGTCGGGCAGCACCGGCACCTCCTGCCGCGCGATCACCGGCCCCGTGTCGTACTCGGCCGTCACGTGGTGGACGGACGGCCCGGTGACCTGGTCCCCGGACGCGAGCACCGCCTCGTGGACGGCCATCCCGTACATCCCCTGCCCCCCGTGGCGCGGCAGCAGGGAAGGGTGCACGTTGATGATCCGCCCCTCGTACGCCGCCAACGTCCGCGGCCCGACCTTCTTCATGTACCCGGCCGTCACCACCAACCCGACCCCGCGATCCGTCAACTCCCCCAACAGAACCGCGTCCAACTCGTCCACCGAGCCGTGCGTGCGCGACGACAAGTGCCTGCTCGGGATTCCCCGCTCGCGCGCGTAGGCGAGCGCCTGGGAACCGCTGTTGTTGCTGACCGCGAAGGAAACCGCGAACCCGGCCCCGGGCACCAGCGACGCCTCGTGGAGCGCCCGAAAGTTGGATCCCCCGTGGGACACCAGAACAGCCACACCGAGTTGCGCCACGACCATGCCTCTCCAGATACCCATCCGACCGCCGTCAAGGTACCAAGGCCGGTCCCGCGCGATCGCCGGCTCAGGAGTTCAGCGCCACCAACGCGAAAGGGGTGGCCTCCCACAAGGGAAGGCCACCCCCGGGACAACCGGGCGCTACGACCCGTTGCCCACCGTGAACGCGTACTCCTTCGTGGGTGACTGCTCCCACGTCGCGAGCATCGCCGTCACCGACACCGACGTGGGGCCGGGGTTGGTCGGGGTCAGCTCCACCGTCGCCGCGCCGTCGGCGTCGGCCTGGGGGTAGTAGTACCGGCCCTCGAACACGATCACGAAGTCCATCGCCCCGGGCAGGGACATCCGGAACGCGCCCGGCTGACCGGGAGCACCCGACGTGGCGTTCTCCGGGTACTCCGCGCTGGTCACCGTGGGCGCGGGCGACGTGACGTAGAACTGGGTCGTCGTGGCACCGGTCCGCTCACCCGAGGCGAGCGTGCTGTACGCCTCGACCTCGTAGTAGCCCCCGAACGCGGGGGTCACCTTGGCGGTGGCCTTGCCGTCCACCGCCGGAACCGCCACGAACTCGTCATAGGGGAACGACGACTTGACCCGGTAGCTGAACGACACCACGTCCGCACGGGCCGCGGTGAAGCCGATCACGCGCTCCGCCCCCGCCTCGGCGTCGACCGGGGTCACCTCGACCTGGGGCAACGCCTGGTCCACGAACAGCGTCGACCGGATGGTGCGCGACCGGTGCCCACTCGCGTCGGTGGTCCACACCACGAGTTCGCGGAGCACCGGCTGCAGGGTCGGCACGGTCACCGTCATCGGGGCGGTGCCGTTCGCGTCCAGCGGCACGGTGGTCTCGGGCCCGTTCTCCAGGCGGTAGGTCGCGGACACCGCACCCGGCTGCCGGGCCGTCAGGGTGAACGTGGTCGGCTCACCCGCCTTCACGCCCCGGTTCTCGAACGTCGGCGAGGTCGGCCGCACCATGTACGTGTAGTGGCGCGTGGGCGAGCGGTTGCCTGCCCGGTCGACGCCGGTCACGTCCAGGTACTGGAAGCCCCAGAACTCCGGCGTGACGGTGATCGTCGCCGACCCGCCGAGACCGTTGGCGGCCACGGAGCCCCGGACGCCCGAACCCTCGTACTGGTACGACACGACGTCGTCGACCCCGCCCGCGGTGAAGACGAACTCGCCGGGGACGTTCTCGCCACCCGACCAGTCCGCCCCCTCGGGGTAGACGGTGGAACTCACCCCGGGCGCCACGGCGGGCGCCTGGTTGTCGTAGGTGAACACGCACGGTGCGGTCCACGCCGACGCCGTGTAGCCGTCCTCGTCGCGGACCGCCACGGCCAGTCTCGTCCCGGACACCAGCAGTCCCTGCGGCACGGTGCCGAGGACCGTCCCGGACCCCTCGTACACCTGCTCGACCCGTTGGGCGGGCCGGTCGACCGGCCAGAACGCCCACCGGGCCGCCCGGTACCCCTGGTGTCCGTCCGGGTCCGAAGTGGACGCGGTGAAGGTCACCGCGGACCCGGAGACGTAGTCCGGGCACGCGGCCGGGTAGGTCTGCTGCAACCCGAGCCCGGTCGGCGTGTTCGGCGGCGTGTTGTACTCCACGCCCACCGACTGCCGCCACGAGCTGTAGGTCCGCCCGAACGCGACGTTCCCCTGCTGGTCCTCGGCGATGCGCACCGCGAGGGTGATCGTCTTGTCCCCGCGGCGGATCGCCCGCTTGACCGCGTCGGTGGCGTCGTAGGTGATCGAGGCCAGGCACTGGGTGTTCTTGACCGACGGCAGGATGTTGAGCTCCTGCGGCTGGTCCGCCCAACTGGTGGTGTGGTCGTGCGGGACGAGCTCCCACACCTCGGTCTGCCGCCGCTTGGCGCAGTCGTTCGCCGCCACCTCCGGGAACACCGCCCGCGCCGAGAACACCGTCGCGGTGCGGAAGTTCGAGATGTCGAAGGCGAAGTAGGACTTGCTCAGGTGCTTGCGCCCCTGCTCGTCCAGCCAGGCGCCCACCCGCGCGTCCCCGGTGGTGATCGCCGATCGCGGCGTCCGGGAGTCGGTGCTGAGCCAACCGATGGGCACCAGACCGCCCAGCGTGGGCTGCCGTGGATTCGTCGCTTGTGCCGGATTTGTCACCACCGCGGTCCCGGCCACCGCGCACAGCGTGGCAACACCCAGTCGCAAGGCGCGACCGAGCGCACGTGAAGTTCGCATGTTTCCCCTCAGTCCCAGTAAACCCAGGGGACATGCTGTCTCATGTGGACGTGGTCCGCCAGTGCGATTCCCGTGCGGCTTCCGCCGCGGTCGCGCCGGTCAGGACGTGATCCCGGCCGGGCGGCCGTTCACGAGATGGCCCAGAGGTCGCTGGTGAACGTGGGCTGGGTGGTGGCCGACTCGGCGGCCTCCAGGGCTTTCAGGTCATCCCGGGTTTGGACGAGCAGGGGGTCGGTGGAGGAGAGGGTGGCGGCGCGGATGTCCACCACTTCCTCGAGCAGGCTGATCGCTTCTTGGAGGTTGGCGCCGTCCTCGTCGGGCGTGAGCGCGAGGCAGCGGGCCAGGATGTGGTGGGCGCGGTTGGTGGGGGGGTGTGCCGTAGCCGTACAGGCGGCGGAAGGCGGGGACGGTGACGTGGAGGAGTTGGACAGCTTCGTCGCGGCCGTCTTCGACCGTGGCGAGGCAGACGGACATGTAGAGGTAGGTGATCAGCAGATCCGGGTGCTTGTACTCGCCGAGGACACCTTGCTGGACGCTGCTGAGGTCGTTGATGAGACCGCCGTACTCCTCGCGGTCACCGGTGGCGGCTTGGGCGAAGAGCAGGTGCGCGCGGGTGCGCAGCAACTCCAGGTCCCCGGCGGCCAAGAGGCGGGACTGCCGCGTGTAGATGTCCTGGAGGTCGCTCACCGCGGCGGGCCAACCAGCGGCACGGGCATGGGCCAAGGCCCCGGTCAACCGATCGCGAAGGGCCTCAACCGTATCGGCGGTGGCAGCCCGGTTGAGCGCGATGGGATAGCGGTCCGCGGTGCGGGTACCGCGTTTTTGCGGCCGGGGAAGCCCCTCGCTGATCATGGAAGCCAACAACTGGCGGTAGACCTCGTCAATGGTCAGGTAGTCGCCCGCCGCGGGGATACCGCTGTCGAGAATCCGCAACAACCGCCCGGTGAACGCCGTATGCGACTCCCCGGGGAGGATCAGCGACACCCGGTTGCTCTCGGTGGAGGTCAACAGGTAGGTCCCATCGATGGCGAGCTGCCCCACAACCGCACCGGCCGGATCGGCCAGCGGCTCACCGAGCGCGCGACCGGAAAAGCAACAGTCCAAAATCACGATCTTCGTCGCGGCCGGACTGTCCAACACCCGCTCCCGCAGGGCCTCATAAGGCAACGACCCGAACACCGGGTGGTCGAAGTCGGTACCGGGCATACCGAGGTACAGCTCATGTTTGCGCCCAACGATCCCGTGGCCGATGTAGTACACCAGCAACACGTCCTCGACCCCGGCCATCGCCGCCGTGAGCCCGGCACTGAGCGCCGACAGATCAGGCTGGTCGAGCAACACGGACGGAGCCAGGTCGGCGAAGACCCGGGCCAGGTCGTTCAGGCACCGCGGCACAACCGGGATACCGGGCAACCTTTCGTCGTGGTAGGACGAAACCCCGATCAGAACAGCACGGGAAGACATTGCGCGCACCAGCCCCTCCACTCCGACCAGGCGAACGGGAAGTCGGGTGATCACTACTCCGCGTTACACCCGCTCGGTCCGCCTGCTCCCCGGGCCGCCCCTCGGCTGTGCGGGTGTGCCTGCAGTTGGGCAATGTGGTGATCGTGCTGTTGTGAAGGCTGACCAGTGAGGTGATTTTCGAGGACCGGTGGGCGTGCCAAGCGATCCCGCTGCCTGCGCGGTGATCACCGCGCCGACCGACCAGCCGACCACGCGCCTACCGAGCAGTTCGTCCCAGCCAGGGCCCGCGCACGGGAGGCGGCCGGGCTCGGCCCGGCCGCCTCCCGTGCGGTCTCGCTCAGCCCCGGATGACGTAGGTGACCGACCCGATCGCGGCGAAAGCGCCCGCGATGTACCAGGTGGTCGCCAGGTCGGCGGGCTGCACCGGCCAGGAGAAGGCCAACGCGGGCCCGGTGGGTGCTCCCGACAGCAGCGCCGTCATGGCCGCCGAGGCGACGACGAGGGGGAACACCCAGCCCCGGCTCGACCCCAGCACCGCCACCCCCAGCGCGCCGAGGCCCGCGAGGCCGATGACGTTGCGCAGCAGCACCTCGGTGGGGATTCCGCTGGGGCTGACCTGTTCCACGACGAACGCCAGCGCCAGGGCGAGCGCCGCGATGGCGACCAGGTGGGCGGCTCGGCGGGGTGGCCAGGCGATCGCGGCGGTCCGCGCCAGGTCCGGGTCGGCGCCCGCCAGGCCCGCGCACGCCGCCCCGACCGCGACCGCGGTCGCGAGCACCGACATGGCCAACGACATGCCCATCGACCCGGTGAGCCTGCCCACGGGCGCGAGCGCGACGACCGCCGCGACCATCACCGCGACGGCGGCGGGTACGCCTCTCTCCCGGCAGTACAGTTCGAGTGCTCGCATCACCGCTCCTCCAACACTGCCAGCAGGTCGCTGTCGCAGCGCAGCGCGGCGGCGCGGACCGCCGCCACCTGCTCGACCTGCCGCTCGCGCGGCAGCGCGGACAGCTGTCCCCACGCCTTGTCGACGAGCGGGCGGGAGTCCTTCCACAGGTAGTCGTACCCCGGCAGCGGGCCGAGCTCCCCGGTGAACCAGCCCACCGTGACCGTTCGCGCCGCCACCTCCCGCCGCACCCGGTCGTACGGGGTGTCCACAGTGGAGCAGACGGGTGTTCCCGCGCCCGCGATCATCGCGGTGAACAGGTCCTCGGGGGTGCCGTCCCGGAAGGCGGGGTCGCTGAGGTCGACGGCGACCGCGTCGGGGGCGACGGGTCGGCGCGGCAGGTCCAGCGCGGTCGGGTGCTCGACCACGGAGGTCGGCGCGCCCGGCAGCACCGCCAGCGCCGCGACCGCCCGGCGCGCCGGTTCGGTCAGCGCCGCGCGCCTGTCCTCGTGCGCCTCGGTGAGGCACAGCCTGGGTGTGTCGTCGGAACACGTCACCGCGAGCGCGCGGGTGTCGGCGACGTGCACGGCCGACCCCGGCGGCGCGACGAGGACGACCGAGAGCACGCCGACGGCCACCGGGACGACCGCGAGCAGCCGCGACCGCGACGCCAGCGCGAACAGCAGCAGACCGCTGAGCGCCACCATCGAGAACCACACCACCTGCGCCACCGATACCCGGGCGGCGACCTGGGTGAACACGCTGACCCCGCCACCGCCCGCCGCCGGGGAGAACACCAGCGCCGCACCCGACGTGCTGCTCTGCCACACCATCGCCACCTGCGCGGCCAAGCCCGCGACGGCCGCGATCGGCGGGGTCATCGCGGACGGGAACACCCGACCGATGCCCAACCCGAGCAGCGCGACCGCGATCAGGCCCAACGCGCCAACCAACGCCACCACGAGCCAGTCGGCGCGGAAGTCGGCGCCGCCCGCGAGCACCCTGACCACGCCGACGACGACGAGACCGAGGTAGCCCGCGACGACACCGAGCGCGAGCGCGCCCGCCACCGGGACCGCCCGCCTCCACTGTCCTACCGGGACTGTCGACAGCAGTTCGTCCACTCCGGACCGCGAGTCGCGCGCGCCCTGCCAGGCCCCCGCGCCCAGCACCAGCGGCCAGGCGAACAGCAGCAGGTAGCGCGACCACTCCGCGAGCCCGGTCCAGTCACGGCTCCACGCGGCGTCGCCCTTGGTCCACGGCCCGGACATCAGGTGCGCCATGGCCAGCAGCAGCACGGCGAGGCCGACACCGACCGCGATGGCCGCCGATCGCCGCAGCTGCAGGCGCAGCGGACCGGTCACCGGGGGGCCGCCTGTTCCAGCAGCGCGGAGTAGCCGCGCTCCAGCGGGCTGTCGCCGACGTCCGAGGTGGCCCCGGCCGCGGCGAGTTCATCGGTGCCGCCCTGGAACAGCACCCGCCCCCGGTCGACGAGCAGCACCTCGTCGCAGCCCGCCGCGACGTCCTCCACCAGGTGCGTGGACACCACCACGCACGAGGTCCGGGCGAGCTCGCGCAGCAGCGTCCGGAACCGCATCCGCTCCGCCGGGTCGAGGCCGACGGTCGGCTCGTCGAGCAGCAGCACCGCCGGGTCGTTGACGACGGCCTGGGCGATGCCCACCCGTCGCACCATGCCGCCGGACAGCGTGCGCATCCGGTCGTCGGCGCGGTCGGACAACCCGACCCGGTGCACGGCCCGGTCGACGGCGGCGGGGATGTCCTTGGCGGGGACCTGCTTGAGCCACGCCATGTACTCGACGAACTCGCGCACGGTGAACCGCGGGTAGTAGCCGAACTTCTGCGGCAGGTAACCGATCCGCTCGCGGACCCGGCGCAGCGACTCCCCGTCGGCGAGGGTTGAGCCGAGCACCCTGAGGTCACCCGATGCCGGGCGCAGCACGGTCGCGAGGGCGCGCATCAACGTCGTCTTGCCCGCACCGTTGGGCCCGAGCACGCCGTGCACCCCGATCCCCAGCACCAGGTCGACCCCGTCGACGGCCATCCTGCGGCCCGCGCGCACGCGCAGACCCGCCGCGCGCACGTGCGCGGAGTTGTCCATGTCGGTTCTCATCTCTTGTCAGCGGTCACCGGTCAAGCGGGTGAACAGGGACGCGCGGGCCACGGCGAGCACCGAGGCCACCGCGGCGGCGGCGAGCCACAGCACCGCCATCGCCGGGCTCAGCAGCGCGGGCACCGTGGCGGTCACCAGGCTCGGACCGACCACGAGCAGCACCCACACCGAGACCAGTCCGAGCGCGGCGCGCCGGACCCCGACCAGGGTCCCCAGCGCCAGCGTGGTCGCGGTGAACGCCAGGCACGGCAGCAGCCACCGCGCGGGCGAGGCCCCCACCAGCCACCCCAGCGGCAGCAGCACCGGCAGCACCACGCCGAGCACGGCGACCGTGCGGCGCAGCACCAGGTACAGCCCCGCGCGCGGGGTGCACGCGACGATCTCGTGGGCGGGGTCCATGCCCGACGACCACGCCGCCGCCACCCCGGCCACCGGGGCGATCGGGGCCAGCAGCAGCACCAGCGACGGCAGTTCGGTGCCGAGCAGGTCGGTCACCACGGCGAGGGCGGCCACCGCGAACGTCATCAGCACCCACGGCACCATCGCCGGGGACGCCCACGCGGCGGCCCGCACCAGCGGTGACGGGCGCCTGCGCGCGATCGCCAGCGCCGGGGCCATGGCGACCCACAGGTCCTCGACCCGCGGTGCCACCGCCCCGAGCGCCGAGCGGCAGTCGGCGCAGCCCGCCAGGTGGGCCTCGATGACCGCCGTCTCCACGTCGGTGGTGACGTTGTCGGCGTAGCGCTGGAGGTGGTCGAACGGAACGTGGCTCACGAGAGCGCCTTCCCCATCGCCAGGCGCGCCCGCCGGGCCCGCGTCTTCACCGTGCCCTCCGGCAGGTCCAGCACCCGCGCGGTCTCCCGCACGGACAGCCCCTCCAGCACCAGGGCGTGCAACACCGCCCGCAGCTCGGTGGGCAGGGCCGCCATGGCCGCGCCCACGTCGCCGTCGAGGATCCGGTCGAACAGCTCGTCCTCGGCGGAGAGCGCCGCGACCGCGTCGGCGGGTACGGGGCGGGCCTGCCTGGCCTGCCACCGGAACCCGTCCACCAACCGCCTGATGGCGATGGTCCACAGCAGCGCGTTCCCCGACCCGTCCTCGACGACGTCGTGGAACCGGGCCGCCGACCGCCACACGGTCAGGTAGGTCTCCTGCATCACGTCGGCGACCAGCTGCTCGTCCTGGCAGCGCCGCCGCAGCCGCACGAGCAACCACGGCGCCGTCGCGCGGTAGAAGCGCTCGAAAGCCCCCCTGTCACCCCGCGCGGCACGCCGGATCAGCTCCGCCTCGTCGCAACCGCTCATCTCGCCACCCGCATGTCCTGTAGTCGAACGGTCACCGCCCGCAGGTTCTCACATCCAGTGTGACCCGTGACACACTTACTGGTCGGGTCGAGGTGTACCCCCCGGCCCGACCAGTAAGTGTGCTCGTTCTTGAGTATCAGTCGAAGCAGAGCCCGTTGCACGCCTGGTTGTTGAACGAACCGCACCCGGTCGAGGCGTAGTTGCAGTCGGCGGAGCGGCAGTGGTAGCCCCAGGTGCACCAGTCGTCCGTCTGGTTGCAGGTGCAGCCGCCCCCGGCCACGCCCGCGGCGATACCCGCGTGGTCGGAGGGTCCGAGGATGGCGATCAACCGCGCGGCCTCCTGGTGCCCGAGCACGCGGACGCCCTCGTCGTGCAGGTGCTGGAGCCGCCCGGCGAGCGCGGACCCCTCGGCGGCCACTCCCGCGAAGGTGCTCTCCCGGGCCGCGACGGCCCGCGCCTCGCGGACGTAGGCGACCTGCTCGGCCGACAGGTTCGACCGGGACCGCAGGTACCGGTCGAGCTGCTCGACCCACAGCTCGCTGCGGACCTTCGCGGGCAGCGCCTGCACGATCGCCCTGCGGTGGGCGAGCGGGTGGGCGACGACCGCGTCGTAGGTGGTGGGCAGGGCGGCCCGGTTGGCCGCCACCCAGGCCCTGGCCTTGGCATCGTCCGAACTGGCGAACGCGGGCACGTTGCCGGTGGCGACCAGGCCGGTCGCGATCGCGACGCCCGCGCCGAGCCGCAGGAACCGCTGGCGCCCGACGTCGCCGGACTCCCGCGCCTCCTCCGCGCCGTAGCGCAGCTCGCCCAGCGCGTTGACGATCCTGAGGCTCGACCGCACGCCCAGCATGCGCACGAGCGGCACGGTCATACCCCGCCCGTGCCACCCCTTGACCCCCGCCGCGTCGACCCGCAGCAGCGTCGGCTCCCACGGCGCGTCGGTGAACGCCCGCTCCCGCCACCGCGCGACGTCCGGGTGGGTCAGCGGGAGGACCTCCAACTTGCCCTCGCACGCCCGCTCGACGGCCGCCGAGACCCTGCGACACTTCCCGCAGGACGCGTCGAAAGCAAGGACCCACCGTCTCTCGGTACCACTCATTGCGCTCCTCGTGCCGTGGACGCGCGCCGATCCCCGAATCGTCGCGCGGCGTCGGAAATGGTGAACCTGATCCGTGAACTCCGGATGACGAACGCGAAATCGGCCCGTCCCGACGAAATCGGGACGAACATTCTCGCGTCAACCCCAGTGTGACTTTCACAAGACTAGTGAGCGCATGGTTGCCCAGAAACCACCGTCCGGGTGAACGTGGTACAACGCGGGCGGCAATGGAGTTGGTAGGAAAGCTGTATCGAGTGAAGCCGGGTCGGCGCAGTTCACGGCGCATGAGGTAGAACTTTCCGGTCATGCTCAAGTCGACGCGACGATCATCAAGCAACGACATTTATTTGGGGGTCGGCATCGATGAGACATGATTTCGAGAATCGAATTAATGCACGCAGGACTCACCAGATGGCCCACGATGAGTTGCCGCGCTGCCGCGCACCCGAATCCGCCCGCGATCGATCCCGCCGCACTCTCGCGGCGCGGTCGGTCTTCTGCTCGACGAACTCGCCGCCCCCTGCCCGGAGTGCTCCGTCGACGCCGCGGCGAACAGCGGAAGTCGTACCCGACAGGAAAGTCCGGGTGGCGTCATCCGGGGCCGCTCATTCCAGGAGTGATCGGGCGGCGTTCAGCACGATCGTCTCCACACTGTCCACAGCTCTCCGGTGACCGCGTCGCGGTCCGGACCACCGACGGCGCGCTGAAGGTCAAGGCGGGCGACCTCGGCCCGGGCTGGCTGACCGTGAGCCCGAACTCGGTCAACGCCTTCCAACTCGACGGCGACCGGATCGCTTTCACCAAGGGCACCGACCTGTTCGTCCGCGCGGGGGCCATCGACGGTCCGCAGGAGCTGGTCGCGTACAACGCGCACCGCTTCCAGATCGACGGCGACCGGACCGCGGTGCTGTACGAGGACGAGCTCTACGTCGCCGAGGGCGACATCGCCGAACCGCAGGACATGGGCTGGGTCACCGTCGACCCGGACTCGGTGACCGCCTTCCAGATCGGCGCCGACCTCGGCAAGCCCGTCCACGTCGCCTGCCCACCGCGTGCCACCGACCCGGGGCGGCCTGCCCGCCCCGGGTCGTCACCCAGAGGGGAAGAACCATGCGTACTCACGCCTTGCTCGCCGGTGTCGCCGTCCTGTTCCCGTTGCTCGCGGTGCCCGCCAACGCCGGGGACAGCCTGCCCCCGCCCGAGGTGTGGCCGCTGCCGCACCAGATCACCCGCTCCGGTGCGGACGTCGTGCTCCCGGCCAGCGCCCTGGTGGTCGTCGACGCGGGGACCGACCAGTCCACTCGCGACGGTGTCGAAGACGTGCTGGGGGACGGGGGAGTGGGCACCGTCGAGGTCGTCGAGTACGGCCACGAGCACGCCTCCCCGCTCAAGGTCCGGGTCGGCGCGCTCAGCGGCGCGAACATCCACGCCGCCGCGGTCACCCTGCCCGCGTCGCTGCCCGCCGAGGGCTACTACCTCACCGCCCGGCCGGGCGAGATCGTGCTGGCAGGCGCCGACGCCGACGGCACCTTCCACGCCACGCAGACGTTCTGGCAGCTCATGCAGCCGGGCAAGATCGCTCCCGTCACCGTCACCGACTACCCCTCGTTCCCGGTCCGCGGCGTCGTCGAGGGCTCCTACCGTCCACAGTAGACACATGGGGAGGAGTTGGATCAGATCGAGTTCGGCGCCCGGGTGAAGTACAACTCCTTCATCTACGTGCCCAAGGGCGACCCGTACCACCGCGACAACTGGCGCCAGCTCTACCCGGCGGGCCGCCGCGCCGAGCTGGCCGAGCTGGTGCGGAAGGCGAAGGCGAACCACATCAGGTTCACCTATGCCCTCGCCCCCGGACTCAGCGTCTGCTACTCGAACGCCGCCGACTACACCGCGATCACCGCCAAGCTGCAACAGCTCTACGACATCGGTGTCCGCTCGTTCGCCCTGCCGGTGGACGACATCGAGGTCGACGACGACAACGACTACGTCCGGCAGTGCGCGGCCGACCAGCAGCACTACGGCGCGCCGACCAAGGCGCACATGGCCCACGCCCAGGTCGAGCTGCTCAACAAGGTGCAGCGCTCCTTCCTGGACACGTCGCCAGGCACCGCCCCGCTGATCACCGTCCCCACCGACTACTGCGACATCGACGACTCGCCGTACAAGTCCACCTACCGCGCCGAACTGGACAGCCGCGTCCAGGTGATGTGGACCGGGTACGGCGTCACCCCGACCTCCATCGAGGTCTCCGAGGCCGCCGCAGCCGAGGCGATCTGGGGCCGCAAACCGCTGGTGTGGGACAACTACCCGACCAACGACTACGAGCAGGCCACCGGCAGGCTGCTGATGGGTCAGTACGACGAGCGCAAGGCGGGCATCAGCGCGCACCTGTCCGGGATCACCGCCAACCCGATGAACCTGCCCTCGGCGAGCAAGGTCGTGCTGTTCGGCATGGCCGACTTCACCTGGAACGAGAACGCCTACGAGCCAGACCGCGCCACCCGCCAGTTCGCCGAGTGGCTCGGCGACGGCCCCGACGGTGCGGTCACCCAGGCCCTGCTCGCGTTCTTCGACCTCAACAACCTCGCCCCGGTAGCCGACAACCAGGAGGACCCGAACACCGGCGAGGACATCCCGGCCGACCCGTGGCTGCCGCAGACTCCCGGTCTCGCCGTCCGGGTGGCCCAGTACCGCCAGACGTTCCAGACCGACCCGCACCAGGCGATCGACACCATGTGGGACTACGCGGAGATCCCGCGCACGGCACCCCAACTCATCCGAACCGGCACCACGGACGCGGGCTCCGACGCCTGGCTCGACGCCCTGTCCCTGTGGGCCGACGCGCTCGAGACCGCCCTGGTCGGCGAAGCCGCCCAAGTCGACGGCGACGAGACGACCGCGCAGGCCCACTTCGCCGAAGCCAACCAGCTCGTCGCCCAGGCCCGCGCGATCCAGGTGCCACCGGGCCAGCTGAACCTGCCGGGCCCCGTCCGCCTCGGCGACGGCGTACTGGACACGTTCATCGAGAGCATGTCCACCTGACCCCCCGATGACCACCGCGGGCCCCGGACCAGTTCCGGGGCCCGCGGCTCGCATCTGCGGGGACGCGTGGCGGAGTGGCAGGCGCTGAACCAAGCGGCCAACGGCCCAGTCCGTTGTCGACTTCGCGCACGGTTCAGCTTATGCGTCCAATCGTCTCAATGGGTGCCGCCACAATGAGCGCTTGTGGGTCCCCGTGTGAGCGCGGTCCGGTCCGGGGTGTCATTGAATTATTGGGCAGTCCGAAATCTGGGGATTTCACTCGATTGCCGGTGCATGTGAAGGTGATCATGCAGGTAGGTTCTGAACTGCCCGCCCACGTGGAGGCGGAATGTCACTGGGGGCAAGAAATGAAATACCTGCGCAGAGCGGCGGTTTCTGTCGCACTGTTTTCGTTGGTTGCCGTTGTTTTCGCGCCGAGTGCGTCGGCCGACACCGGAAAACGCCAGGTGCGGAACTGCGTTGTCCAGGCCGACGTGGTCAGTGTCAACGGCGTCCCGGTGGAGGGCCCGAAGGTCCCGCACAAGCCGGTGTGCTTCGACACCATCGGCGCGGGGCTGGTCTACGCGACCGGCGGCGCGATCAGTGCCGAGTCCGCGGCAGGCGTCGACACGCCCGCCAAGGCAGGCGCGCTGGTCGAGGCCGCGGAGGGCAAAACCGGAGCTGGGGCCCTGGCCGTGGTCATCGGCCTGTTCTACGACTCGAACAACTACGGTGGAGGCACCATCCTCACCATCACCACCTCGACGGGCTGCTCGCCGACCTTGGGTTTCGGAACGAGCTACGTCGGCGATTACGCCAACGACGACATCGCTTCCGGTAAGAGCTTCTCCAGTTGCAAGCACAAGGTCTGGGAGGACGCGTACTACTGGGGCGCGAACTACGGGTGGACCTATGGCACGTCCGGCTACGGGCTCCTGGACGAAGAGATCTCTTCGATCGAATTCAGCTATTAGTTCCCCGGCGTTCCGGTGATGGGGCGGGGCCGCCGCACCGGCCCCGCCCCATCACTCACCTCGCCAAACCGGCCAGACCGGCCGACGCGCAGGCCGCCGGACTGGTCCCGACCACCACGACCGAGTGGCCGTCCGCCTGGTCGACGCAAGCCACCAGGGACGGGACCGGGTACGGGCCCGCGGTGTTGGGATCGCTGCCGGGCTCGGGACTCACCACACCCTCGACGCCGGGGCGCAGCAGCCCCGTCCGCCACAGCGTCGTGCAGAACTCCACGGGGGTGACCGGTTCGGCGGCGCCGTCGGAAGGCGTGGCCTGCGAGCCGAACGTCCCCGGGATGGCCGCCCCGTCGTCGGCGACAGCCCGGCACTCCACGCCCGATGAATCGGTCACGGGAAGCGTGGAAACCACCGCGGCCGCACCACCGCCGACCACCGCGATCGCCGCTCCCACCGCCACCGCGACCTTCCTCCACCGCAACGTGTGTCGGTGCTTGGCAATAGCGACCTGCGTCTCGCGCCAGGACTTGGCGGTATCGAACTCCTGTGCCCCTTGAAACAGCGACCGCATCAGAAACTCCCGTCCCGGTAGTCGATACCCATCTTCTTCAACTCGCCACGCAGCCGATCCTTGGCACGGCTCAACCGCGACCGAACCGTCCCCACCGGAACGTCCAACACCCGCGCCGCCTCCTCATAGGTGTAGCCCTCAATAAGGCACAACCCGACCACCGCGCGGCCCGCGGCATTCAGCTTGTCCAACGCCCCCCGCACCGCCGCGTTACCCCCATCACCCCCATCACCCCGGCCCGCCTCAGCGTTCACCCGGTCGACCAAGGCCCTACGACGGCGCAGCGACCGAAGATGGTTCCGCGCGGTGTTACCCGCCGCGACCACCAACCACGGCAGCAACCCAGCCGGTCCGACAGTGATCCTGTGCCTGCGCAACCACGCCGCCAAGAACACCTGGTTCACGGCCTCCTCAGCCTCGGCGTGATCGCCGAGGCGGGCATAGCAGTGCCGGTAAACCCTGGAAGCATGGCGATCGTGGACAGCCCGAAACGCCACCATGTCGCCATCACGGACCCTCACCCACAGGTCCGCGTCCGAGCCAAGCCCGGCCTGCACGTCGTTGCTCACGTGAGGAAATATCCGGCACCACCCCAAAGAGTTCCACCACGCCCACCCTTCCGAGCCTGCTCCCGGCACACGACCGAGACCGAAGCACCCCGGCCGTCCGGCCGCGCAGGACCAGCGAGGCCAGACGGAAGAGTCCTCGGGTATGCGGACACGGTCGAGCAGACACACGACCGAGTTCCACCCGGCGTGAACTATGTACGGCATATTGCGTTGACCTGTCGAAATGCGGTTTCGACAGGTCAACGCGCGTATAGTTCACCGACGCCTCGCCCGTGACCAGGAACGCCACCCCGCCACCTCCGAGGCCATCATCCGCTGGGCCGCCATCACCACCATGACCTGACGCATCACCCGCGGACACGCCGCCACCCGCCCCGGACCACGCCCACTCACCACGTGAAGATCTCAAACGCGCTCTTGGGCCCCGCAGGTCGGCTGCGGTGAACTCAGTCCTGCCAGGCGGCGCCGAAGGACAGGCGCGGGATGAGGTTGGTGAAGGCGAGGTGCACCTCACCCGCCGGGTCGACGTCGAGCGGGTGGCGCGGCGAGGTGACATCGTCCACCTCGATCGGGTACCCGCCATCGATCCGCCACACCTTGCCGGGAAGGCGGTCGCGGTCGAACCGGACGTGCAGGTCGAACCGCGCGCACGGGTACCGGGGCGTGCAGAAGTAGTACGGCGACATGGTGACGCGGTCGGTGAAGGTGAAGCGCACCAGGTACTCGTGTTCGGCATCGGTGGCGAGTGCCCGCGGCAGGACCACGCCCGTTGTACGGGCTCGTGGTCCAGGTATTGCGCCGGCTGACGTTGTTGTGTCGGGACTCCGTTTCCAAGCACGCGGAGATACTCGCGCTACGCCACGAGGTGGCGGTTCTGCGTCGTACCAACCCCCGCCTGCGGCTGGACTGGGTCGATCGGACGGTGCTCGCCGCCCCGTCTCGGCTGCTGCCGAGGTCCTTGCGGGCCCGTCGGCTCGTCACGCCCGCGCCCTTGCTCCGGTGGCACCGCAGGCTACTGACCAGGAAATGGCGCCAACCGAAACCGTCGGGCCGTCCGCCGATCAGCGACGAGATCATCACGCTGGTCGTCCGCTTGGCGAGGGAGAACTCGACCTGGGGCGTGGTCCGAATCCAGGGCGAACTGCGGCGACTCGGGCATCGTCTCGCGCCTCGACCATCCGTCGGATCCTGCGCACTCGTCGTGTTCCGCCGCCTTCGGGCCGCGGTGACGCATGGCGCGCATTCCTGCGTGCCTAGGCCGACGGCCTTCTCGCGATCGACTTCTTCCACGTCGACACGATCACACTCAAGTGCGTACTGGACGCCTGCGTCGAGCACCACAACGCCAACCGCAGCCACCAAGGCCACGGCATGAAACTATGACCACCCGACGACGACCCGAAAGTGATCACCTGGCCCACCCCGACCAACCGGATCAGACGCACACAACGACTCGCGGGACTGCTCAACCACTACCAGTAAGCCGCCTGAACCCGCAGCTCACAGCCAGTGACAGCATTTTCGACCAGCACAGCCATCCGCGCCCAAGTCCGCGCCTGCGTCACCTGACTCCCGCTACCCGACGGTGTCGGCGCCGAGGAGTTGGGCACCGTCCTGCTCGGGGTCGTGATCGGCATCCACCAGCAGTGGCGCGTCGCCCCCGAAGCCGTCGACCTCGACCGCACCTACGCGACCTTCGCCGCCTTGCTGCGTTCCGCAGGCATCACGGCTCCAACCGACCGGTGACGGGCACTGGACCCGCTGCGCGTTCCCTGGATCGACCTCGGTCCAGTGTGGTGAACGGACCCGTGACCAGCTTCACCGATCAGGAATCCCCCGTCACGTCGTCAGTTCTCGTACCCCCTCTTACCGGTGGAAGGATTGACGACCATGACCGAAGCCAGGCCGCTGGGCGCCGACGAGGCCACGTTCATCGCGGCGGCGCGCTCGGGCGACGCGTCGCGGTTCGCGCTCATCACGGAGCGCTACCGGCGTGAGCTGCGGGTGCACTGCTACCGGATGCTGGCGAACTACGAAGATGCCCAGGACCTGACGCAGGAGACCTTCTTGCGGGCGTGGAACAAGCGGGAGTCGTTCAGGGGCGATGCCGCGCTGCGGACCTGGCTGTACCGGATCGCGACGAACGCCTGCCTGGACTTCCTGGACAAGCGGGAAGACCGCGTACCCGTGCCCGCGGAGCTGCCGGACGCCGGGTTCGAGGTGCTGTACCTGCAGCCGTACCCGGACCGGATGCTCCCCGAGGATCCGCAGGAATCGGTGGTGGTGCGGGAGACGATCGAGCTGGCGTTCGTCGTCGCCGTCCAGCACCTGCCGCCGCGGCAGCGGGCGGTGTTCATCCTGCGCGACGTCCTCGGCTGGCCTGCGTCGAAGGCCGCCGACGCCCTCGGGCTGACCACCGCATCGGTGACCAGTGCACTGCAGCGGGCGCGGGTGACGATGCGCGAGCAACTGCCCGATCGCCGCCTCGACTGGCGCCGACCCGCCGTCCACGAGCTGTCGAACGACGAGCGCGGTGCGGTGAAGTCGTACATCGACGCCCATCAGCGCAACGACCTCGACGCGCTGACGTCCCTGCTGCGCGACGACCTGCGCTTCGCGATGCTGCCCGAGGCGGGCACCCTGACCACGACGGCCCGGGACGCGGTGGACGGTTGGGTCTCCGGTGGGCTCTTCCAGCGCGGTCACGACGACTGGCGCGGTGTCGCCACCATGGTCAACCACATGCCCGCCGCCGCGCTGTACCTGCGCACCTCCGACGCCCCGGAGTACCGGCTGTTCGCCATCGCGGCCCTGCGCGTCGTCGACGGGAAGATCGCCGAGCTGACCGGGTTCGACGCCACGGACAAACCCTGGCTGGACCTGCCCCCGACGCTGTGACCACACAGGGCGCGCGAACGACGACGCCGTCGTCCTGCTTCCGAGCGAGCCGGTCGACGGCTCGCTCGGAACGCGGCGCGTGCTCATCGCTTCGTTTCGTACCGGGTCAGCACCGCGCCGCCGGGGAACGTCCGGGTTTCCACGAGGTTCAGGTTCACCCAGCTGTCCAGCGCGGTGAACAACGGCGTACCGCCGCCCACCAGGACCGGATGGGTGACGATCTCGTACTCGTCGACCAGTCCGGCACGCACGGCCGCCTCGGCGAGCGTCGCGCCACCGACCCTCATCGGCCCGCCGTCCCCGGCCTTGAGCCGGGTGATCTCCGCGACCGCGTCGCCGGTGACCAGACGAGCGTTCCACCCGACCCCGTCGATGGTCGATGAGAAGACCACCTTCGGCGTGTCCAGCCAGTTCCGCGCGAACTCGCGCCGCGCCGCAGTGGCGTCGGGCTGCTGGTCGGCGGTCGGCCAGTAGGAGCTCATCGCCGCCCACAGCTTCCGCCCGTAGAGCATCGTGTCGATCCCCAACTCCTGGTCGAGCCACCACTGGAACAGTTCGTCGCTCGGCACGCTCCAGCCGATGTCGTCGCCGGTCGCGGCGATGTAGCCGTCCAGGGTCGCGTTCATGCCGAAGATCAGTTTCCGCATCGTGCCCGCCTCCAGTTAGTCGATCTCACCCGTACAGACGGCCGCGGCGCGCAAACCTCATCGGTGTGCGTTCCGCGTCTGCCGACAAGCCCCGGTTCCGGACGCCTGCGTGGAGCACGGACGGGTCTTTCCGCTCGGCGGATATGGTGGTCGAGAGCCCGTGCTCTCCGCTCAGTCTCAACTGGCCATCACCGACGGCGGGTAGCCCGCGCTTTGCGGTGGCTGGAAGGCGTACGACCGTCGCCGGGCTCGCCGTCCTATTGTCATGGGGCGACAACGAATTGTCCCAGGGCGACACCGACCGTGTCGCACCGGTACGAGACTAAGGGGACCTCGATGCCGCGAAGCTTGGCCACCACCGGCCGCACCACGTTCTTCGCCTACGCCACCGCGGCGTGGGCGTTCGCATTCGCCGCGGTCCACGTGTACTGGGCGGTGGGCGGGTCCCTGGGGCTGCCACCCGGGTTATCGGTGCGGGGCAACACCCCGCTGTTTGTGATCGACGTCATCGCGGTGCCGATGTGCGTGGCGGGCGGGGTCCTGGCGCTGGCGCTGGTCCGCCCGTTCGGGGCTCGACTGGCCCGCAAACCGCTGCTGGTGGGCGCCTGGGGGATGAGCGTGCTGTGCCTGGTGCACTCGGTGCCCGCCGTGCTGCAGGCCGCGCTCCTGCTCGTCAGCGGCGACGCGGACACCCTGACCGCTCCGGAGCGGTTCAGCTTCTTCGGCTACGAGCCGTACTGGTTCGTCGGCGGCGTCCTGACCGGGCTCGCCGCGTTCGGCTACCAGCGCGCGACTCGGGGGCGGTGACCGCACCGCTCGACGAGGTCCTCCTCGGCCGGGACCACCGAGCGCTTCCGCGCGACCGGCGGTTCCGGTCTGTCCAATGTGGCTTTCGACGAAGTCCGGGTACCGGCTCCGCCGCTGCTGGGCGCTGACCCGTTTCCCAGCGAGTTCAGGCGGGTGCGGCCATCTGTCCGGGGGAGTTCGGTTTCCGCCTGCGGAGGCCGGGTACCAGAGGACATGGGTGGTCCGACGTCGGCCGTGAGCGGCCGCGCTGTGTCCCGACCACCCCGCTCACCCCCGGGCCACGGCCCGGGGGCGCGTCCCACACCGGCGATCGAGGAGTCGACATCAAAGCACTGACCTGGCAGGGCAACGAGAAGGTCGAGGTCACCGAGGTCCCCGACCCGCGCATCGAGCAGCCCAACGACGCCATCATCCGCGTGACCTCCACCGCCATCTGCGGCTCCGACCTGCACCTCTACGGGGTCCTCGGCCCTTACCTCTCTCCCGGGGACGTGCTGGGGCACGAGGCCATGGGCGTTGTCGAAGAGGTCGGTCCGGAAGCGGCCGGGCACCTGTCGTTCGGGGACCGGGTCGTGGTGCCGTTCAACATCTCCTGCGGGCACTGCTGGATGTGCGGTCGGGGTTTGTTCGCGCAGTGCGAGACCACCCAGGTGCGCGTGGAGGGCAAGGGAGCGAGCCTGTTCGGGTACACCTCCCTCTACGGGTCCGTCCCCGGTGGACAGGCGGAGTACCTTCGGGTGCCGCAGGCCCAGTTCGGGCCGATCAAGATCCCCCACGGCACACCCGATGAGCAGTTCCTCTTCCTGTCCGACATCCTGCCCACCGCGTGGCAGGCCGTGCGCTACGCCGACGTGCCCGATGGTGGATCGGTTGCCGTGCTGGGCCTCGGTCCCGTCGGGCAGTTCGCGGCCCGCATCGCCAAGCACCTCGGGGCGTCCCGCGTCATCGGGGTCGACCGCGTGCCGGAGCGACTGGCCCTGGCCGCCAGGCACGGCGCCGAGACGGTGGACCTCGACGAGGTGGACGACGTCGCCGCCGCCCTGATCGAGATGGTGGACGGGCGCGGTCCGGACGCGACCATCGACGCCGTGGGTATGGAGGCGCACGGTGGTCGACTGGTGGCGCTGGCGCAGAAGGCCACCGGGTTGCTCCCGGACGCCATCGCCCAGAAGGTCACCGACAGGGTGGCCGTGGACCGGCTCGATGCCCTGCGCGCTGCCCTCAAGGGCGTGCGGCGCGCCGGCACCGTGTCCGTGTCCGGTGTGTACGGTGGCGAGGTCGACCCGTTGCCGGTGATGGAGATGTTCGACCGGGGCATCCAGTTGCGGATGGGCCAAGCGCACGTGCGCAGGTGGACCGACGAGATCCTGCCCTTGGTCCTCGACCCCGCCGATCCACTGGGCACCCTCGACCTCACCACGCACCGCCTGCCGCTGGACGACGCGGTGGCGGGTTACGAGATGTTCCGCGACAAGCGCGACGGCTGCGTGAAAGTGGTATTGGCACCGTGACCGCCCGGGTCGTGCTCGTCGTCGGTGCCAGCAGCGGCATCGGTTTGGCCTCGGCCGTCGCCTTCGCCGAGGGCGGTGATCACCTGGTGTTGGTCTCGCGCAGCGCCGACGCCCTCACCGTCGCCACGGCCGCTTGCCGGGACGCGGGTGCAGCCCACGTGGACGCCGTCCCCGACGACATCGCCGACCCGGGCGCTGCCGGTCGAATCGTCGCCCGAGTGCTTGAACGCCACGGGCGCTTGGACGTCGTCGTGCACACCGCGACGGTGATGGGTTACGGCACCGTGGAGACGATGCCCGCGGACGTCTTCACCACCATCGTCGACACCGCCGTGCATGGCACCCTGTATCTGGCGCGTGCGGTTCTGCCCGTCATGCGGCGCGCGGGAAAGGGCACGTTCATCGGCGTCAACTCGTTGCTCGGCTCCGTCACCGTGCCCGGCATGGGTGCCTATTCGACCGCGAAATGGGGCCAGCGCGCCGTGTTGCGCACCCTCCAGCAGGAGACGCGCGACGCGCCCCGGGTGAACGTCTGCATCGTCAGTCCGGGCAGCACCAACACCCCCGTCTACTACCAAGGCGCGAACTACACCGGACGGGAAGCACGTCCGCCGTGGCCCGTCCTCTCCCCGGAGCGGGTGGCCTCGGCCGTCGTCAAACTGGCGGACAAGCCGCGCAAGCACGTCTCGGCGGCGGTCGGGCCTGCCAACCCGCTCATCATCGCGGGCTTCCGCTTCCTGCCGTTCCTCTTCGACCTCCTGGTCAACCCGCTGTTCCGCCTGGCGGCCCTGACGCGAGAGGGGCGGCAGGCGTCACCGGGCAACGTCCACGAACCCGTCCCGGGGCAAGAACGCGTCCACGGGCGCTGGCCCGAACCCGAGCGCGGATCACGTCGGACCCGCTGAGGCCACGACCGCTGCTTGGCGAACTTTGCCCAAGTAGCGGTCAGTCGCGCCGGTGGCGACTCACGGCCTCGTCCGATGGGAACCATTCCACATGCCGGCACTCTTCGACGCCCCACCGGCAGCCTGGCCGTGCTGCCGCGATTTCGCTGTCCACACCCTCGTCCGCCTGGGTGACCCGACCCGCGCGGAGCGGCGGCCAGGCGACCCCCACACTCGCCTGGCCGCCGGAGGCCGATCCTTGTCCGCGTGGCCGCCAACGCGGCGTGCGGGGATGGCCTCCCGCAGCCGGTTCGGCCGGGTTCAGCGCGGTCCGGGCGTCCTCCCACGCCCGGACCGCTGCCGTCCCCGGTTCGCTTCGGCTCTCGCCGTGGTCGCGACCGGTGGGTCAGGTCGGCGAGCCCCGCACCGATCGGTGTCGGTGCGCTACCGCAGCTTGTAGGCCCGGATGACCGTCTGCTTCACCGTGCTGCCCCGGGAGTCCTCCGCGGCGGCCCGCAGCGACACCGAACCGGCGCCCTTCGGGTGGTCGAGGACCACGAGCGATTTGGCGACGACCGGGGCCGCGGCCCAGGTCTTGCCCTCGTCGTAGGAGACCTCGACGGTCAGGGTCCTGGGGAGCTCGACCTGGCCGGTCTCCTTCTCCAGCGTGACCGGCAGGTAGTAGCGGCCAGCCGGAGCCGTGTCCGCCGCGTCGAGCACGCCCTTGAAGCGGACCGCGGAGACCGGGACGGCCTCGTTGTCCGGACCGGACCTGAACGTCCAGGTGGCGTCGACGTGCGTGGCCAGGTCGTAGCCCCGGTCGCGGTCGGCGGTCGCGGCCACCGTGTAGGTGCCGGAGCCGTCGCCGACGGGGAACCGGCTCAGGCCACCCCCGGGGTTCTCACCGATGCGCGTGCCGTCCTTCGACAGCGTTGTCGCGCCCGTGTAGTCGCTGGACCCCCAGTTGCCCGCACCGTCGCCGAAAAGCCCGGGGTACACCAGGAGGGTGCCCTGGGACCGGGTGATCCCGAACCGGGGACCGGATTGCGCGGTCGGGCCGACGATCCCCGCGTTCATCCGACGCTGGGTGGTCGTGCCCGGCGTCAGCTTGAGCAGCGGTGTCCAGTACTCCCTCGGCAGCCGACCACCGAGGTAGGCGTAGGTCGCCCACAGCACGCCACCGTCGGTGTTGGCGAACTGCGTGGTCCCGGTGACCGCGGCGGGGACGACGGTCTGGACCCCGGACGACACGACGCCGGGGACCGAGGCGTACGGACTGACGGAAGGGGAGGAGTCCGGGGCCGCGTTCGCGAACGTGGTCTTCACCGTGGCGATGTCCGTCGCGCGGGGGTGCCTGGTCAGCCCGGTCGGGTAGTCGCCGGGGAAGGCGTAGAACAGGTCGTAGAAGCCCTTGTCCGAGGTGTACGTGCCCTCGACGAACGAGGCCGCCGGGGGGTTCTGGGGGTTCGGGCCGATCCTGGCGGTGCGGATCCTGCTGAAGTCGTCGACCGTCGTGTACGTGCCGTAGTCGCCGCGTGCCGTCTTCCCGGTCAGCCCGACCGTGCCCCCGACCTGGGTCGCGCCCGCGTCGGGCGGCCGAACGTCGATCGGCTTGGCGGTGCGGCTGTCGGCGACGATCTCGGTGTCGGCGGTGAGGTCGAGCGCCGGGTACACGACCGTCTGCACGGTGTTGGTCGGTGAGTCGACCAGGAACGCGTCGAACTCGTACTTGCCCCTGGGCAGGCGCAGGGTGAACACGCCGGTCGGGTCGCCGCCGCTGTAGACGCCCACGCCGTCGTAGTTGAACAGGTTCGCTCCCGCGTTGGCGGTCGGCTTGCCGTCGAGGCCGATCAGGGTCACCTTCACCGAGTAGCTCTCGACTTCGCGGTCGACGCCGATCGCGGTCCGGGTGGTCTGACCGCCGCCGGTGGCGACGATCGCGCCGCCGAAGAGCCCGTCAGCCGTGCCGACCCGCGTGTCGACGGTGGCCGTGGCCGCCGCCGTGCCGCCCGGGGGAACGGTGAGCCGCGCCGGGCTGACCGTGAACAGGCCCGCCGGGGCGGGCTTGCCGTCCGGGCCGAGGACGTCCGCGGTCAGGGTCAGGGTGACCGGCGCGGTCCCGCTGTTGCAGTAGGTGATCGCCCGGGCGACCGGGGTGTCGTCGGTGTGCGGCCACCGGGCGGTCGGCACGCTGACCGAGGCGGGCTCGGTGGTGACGGTCGCCGCCAGCGCCGCGGACACGTCGACGCGGCCTGCGCCCTGGGCGAACCCGTCCAGGCCCGGGGCGGGCCGGGCGGAGGCGGTCAGCGCCGCCTTGAGCTGCTGACCGGTCCAGTCCGGGTGCCGCTGCTTGAGCAGGGCGGCCGACCCGGTCACGTGCGGTGTGGCCATCGAGGTGCCGGACAGGGCGATGTAGCCGTCTTCGGCCGGGTCGCCGATGGTCGCCTGGGCGGCCTTGGCCGCGACGATGTTCTCGCCGGGCGCGGTGATGTCCGGCTTGAGGGCACCGTCGATGCGGGGCCCGCGGCTGGAGAACGACGAGAGCTTGTCCTCACGGCCCACCGAGCCGACGGTCAGTGCGGCGTCGGCGCTGCCGGGGGAGTCGATCGTCCGCGCCGCGCCGTTGTTGCCCGCGGCGACGACGAAGAGCTTGCCGGTACTGGCCGAGAGCCGGTTGACGGCCTCCTCCACCGGGTCGATCCCCGGGGTGTCCGCGCCGCCGAGGCTCAGGTTGACCACGTCCGCGCCCTGCGCCGTGGCCCACTCCATGCCCGCCACGATCCAGGACTGCAAGCCGTAGCCGTGGTCGTCGAGGACCTTGCCGTCGAGGATCCGCGCCCCGGACGCGATGCCCCGGTACTTGGCGCCGGTGCCCGCGATGATCGAGGCGACGTGCGTGCCGTGCCCGACCCGGTCGACGTTGTCCGCGCTGTCGGTGAAGTTGTGCTCGCCGATCTCCTGGCCCGCCAGGTCGGGGTGGGTCTGGTCGACGCCGGTGTCGAGGACCGCGACCGTCACGCCCCGCCCGGTCACCCCCGCCTGCCACGCCTGTGGTGCGCCGATCTGCGCGGCGCTGCGGTCGAGGCCCGCGGTCACCTTGCCGTCCAGCCACACCTTCCCGGTCGAGGCCAGCGCGTGCCAGGAACCCGCGAGGGCGGACTTCTCCGCGCTGAGCGCGCGGGCACCCACGGCGGGTAGGTCACGTGTGGCGCGCACCCCCGCCATCGCGGCGCGAGGCGCCGGTCCGGTCGCGATCAGCGGCAGGTCGCCGCGCCGGTTGTCGTAGCCCTGGTCGAGCAGGCCGGTGACGTCGAACAGCCGCGGGTCGAGCCTGCCCGCCGACAGCAGCCCCTGCGCGTCCGCCGGGATGACGTGCAGGTGACCGTTCTCGGTGAAGACCCGGAACGCGACGCCTTCGCGCCCGGCGGCGGCCCGCACCACCGGCCGCGCGCCGGGAGCGGACAGTTGTACCTGGTCACCGCTGAGGAGAGTCACGGTGTGAGCCAGGTCGGACGAGCCACCCACCGCCACCGCGGGTGCCGAGGCGGCGGGCAGGCCCGTGGACAAGAGTGTCACCGCGGTGCTGGCGATGACCACATGCGTGCGCCTTCGCACGAATACCTCCGGTCGTGAGCGGGCGACAGCAGAGGACCCGAAAGCCGGTTCCCCCCATGCCGGACCCCGATGGCGGAAGAGCCGTCCACCGCGTGGACAGTCTGCGATCCGCCCACCAACGGCACGCACCAGTGCGCCGCGAGGTTGCCCCGACCGACGAAATGATCGGCTTCTGCCTGTAGGCGGCCCTGCGGCCAGGGCCGTTGGGGCACAGCACAACCAGCACATCGACATCCGAACTCGTGATGGGTCCGCCACAGCTCGGCGCCGGTTTTCCGCTCCAGCACGACGGTCTCGGAGTCGTGGGAGATCAGCACGACGTCGTCGACGAGTCGGACCCGCTTGGTGGTGGTCCCCGGGCTCACCCAGAGTTGACGGCCGTCGGCGGGTCCAGGACGAGGTCGGGGACAGGTGCGCCGAGCGGCTTGCTCTTGACCAGGACCAACCCGCCCTCGACCCGGACGTCCCGACCGGGACCGACGGCACTGGGGACACCGTTGTCGCTGCGGCGTTCCCCCGATCACTCGAACAGATCAACACCGCAACCCGACGTGGAACTCGGGCAGCGCACCACGTCGGGAATCCGGATCTACTCGCGATGGCCGAGAACGGGGACGTAGCGGCCATTCTCGACGCCGGGTGTGATCATCGGGTATAGAGTGGCTCGGTGCACGGACGCATGTGGTTTGAGGGCAACCCGTGGTCGGAGGGCCATCGCATCAGGACTTTCGAGTGGGTCTGGGGACTGGACGAACAGGGTGCCCTCTGGTTCGATCCGCTCCTGATCACCAGGAACTACGACGCGGAGCGGATGCCGCCGGAACCGCCGGACAGCGACGACAAACGGGAATGGGACTCACCGGAGTTGTGGTCGGGCTACGTGGGCTGTCTGATGGAGCCCTTGGACTACCACGGCTTCCCCGTTGCCACCCCCGGCTCGCCGTTCAGCCTCACGGCCGCCGAACCCCGCGTGCTGACGCTCGACCCCCTGCCCGAGCCGCCGAATACCCGGCACGCGTTCCAATTGCAACTGCTCGGCCACGACACCTGCGCGGACCACCGCTTCGTCGTCACCCGCCAGCCGGACGGCCGTCACCGCATCGACTGGACGGCCCGCATCGCGTTGGTCTACGCGGGAGACGAGGAGTACAAGTACGCCTTCCGCGCCGAACTCCACGACTGCGTTCCCCTGCACGTGACCTACCCGTCGGAGATGAGGCCGGACGAGGCCCACGAGGCGCTCGCCGCAGTGGTGGACGTCCCAGAACGGTTCGTTCCCGCCGTGGCGCACACGCGGCCCGTGCTCAGCTACGCCAGACCGATCAGCGCACCTCCAGCACGCAGGTGGCCGTGGCGGTCACTGGGTGCACGCCGTCGTCCGCGTTCGGGGTGACCGCGTGAGGTTCCAGACCCGATGCACCGTGAGCGGACACCGTGCCCGGTCACACACCGCGGCCGGTGCGCTCCTGCAGCTCATCGATCAGCCGGGACGCCTCGGCCTTGGTCAACTCCTCGGCCACCTCAACCCCGGCTTCCTAGGCGAGGGTGTTCAGGTAGGACTCCTGCGGACCGGTCATCGGCTCGTCGCCGGTCGTCCAGTCGGCAGGGTCCTTCTCCGGGGTGCGCTCCGTCACGGCGTTGCTCCTCTCGTCTCGAACACGTGTGCAGATACCCCCGCCACGCTCGCCGCAAACGCGGGGTGTCCCCCTGACGGGTGCGGTGGACCTCGGCGCGCATGGCGAACAGTGCGCCGGCGTCGGCAGGGGTCGTCACGCAGACACCACCTCCGGCCGCCCACCACGACCGGCGAGGTTGGAGACGGTCAGGACCCCAGGAGAGTTGTCCGCCTGATTAGGACGGAGAGATCAACCGGGATTCGGTTGGTACAAAAGCACTTGCGCCAACGATGGGCAAGCCAACGGCGCGCGTGGGCCGAGTACACGGACCTGCTGCGGTCCCGGAAGCAAATGGTGATCACGAGGCCGGCAACGGGGAATCGAGGTGACCTTCGTCCGCGGTGCGGGTGATGATCCGGACGCGGAGGTCGTCCTCATCGTCGACGACGACCGCGTCCACATGATCTTCCTCGATCTCGACGGCAACCCCTGGTTCACCTGGCGACACCGCCAGTCGTTCGACCGCCTGCCAAATCGACAACGGCGGTCAACGCGACACACCAGCCTTGGCCGTGCTCGGCGACGCACTTCTCGCTATCAGTCGCGGAACCTGGTACGAGGCTTGACGACCGTCCCGCCATGGGGAGACGCCTCAGACCCGATGAGCTATCTGCCCGTGGTGCCCGCCGCGCGGCGGGCGCGGGTTTCCGGGTGATCAGCGGTCTTTCGATAAGGACCGGGAGCATTCCCGGCGTCGTCCGCGGACTTCCACGTCCCATGCCCGGGCAGGCTGGGCGCGGAGCCGAAGGAGTCGGCGCTCTGCCCGTAAGAACGAGCGCCGAATCGAGGTCCTCTGCCTAGACTGGCATGACACTGACCGCATCGACCGCCACGCCCTGAGCGCCACCACGGTGCAGACGGGCCGAGCGAGATCACATGGACAACGGCCACAGCCCCGATTGCATCCCGCGCCTTAGTCGACCCCCTGCTCGCCGTGCAGGCCGCGTACCAGCCCCAGTAGCTGCCCCCGGCCCACACGTTCGACCGGATCATCGACACCCGCGGCACCGAGTACGACCACCTGAGTGGTCACGACGAGCCGAAGTCCTACGAAGTCCATGACCGGCGTCACGATCCGGCTGACCGATGTCATGGTCGCTGGATCGAGAAAACGCTGGTCGTGCACGTGATCATCACTGGGAGCGAGGTGCGACCAAGACCTGGCCCGGAAACGGCGCTGTACCAACGAAAACAGCCCGACCCCTTCGGCATGGCGATTGGGGTCGGATCACGCTGCTCCCCACGTGCACCCCGAAACGATCAACGCCCCACCAACGTGATCCGCTGGCAGGGCGCTGACCTGCAAGTATAACCAGTGGGCGATACTGGGATCGAACCAGTGACCCCTTCGGTGTGAACTATGTACGGCATATCGCGTTGACCTGCGGAAATAGAATCTCCGCAGGTCAACGCCTGCTTATTTAGAGACGTTCAATGCAGTTCGGAGCTGTTCGGGAAGCAGTTCTGCTCCCCGTTTGCTCCCCGCAGTGCTCCCTGGTGCGAGTACGGTGCAACTGTCGGCCGTGTCTCTTGACGGCCGAGAGCGCTGCGGGGTTGAGCCGGGTTTCGATACCGCGGCGTTCGACGCCGTCCTCCCCGACTCCAGTATCGGGTCGCAAGAATCCACCGCACTGCACGCCAGCGAATGGTCGCGTCGAGCCGTTTGTCGGCATTATCCAGCGGGCACTCCCCGACCGCTCCTAATCGTCAACGAACTCCGCTGTGACCCAAACCGCAGTTTGGGCCGTTCAGTCGCGTTCTGGAGCCCCCAGGGGCTCCTACTCGCTCCGCCACGACCAGACGGCTCGGTATCGATGCCTGGCACGACCTCGATTCGCCGCCGACCAGTACTAGGAGGATTGATCACCGAGTACGAGCACGCTGCGACTCATTTCGCGGGTCAGAGTCATCGAGTCGGGTTTTGGAACCCCACAGGGCCTTGACCGCTCGACGGATGCGGGCGTTGACCGACTCGATGGCGTACGGTCCGGGCAGGGACAACCGCCGCGGCTACGCGTTGCGGCCGCAGGACCTCACCGCGGCCGACCGCATGCCGCGCACCGACTGGCCGTTCACGGTCGACGTGGCGGGACCTCCCGGCACGCCCCGCCGCCCGCTCCGACCCGTTCGCGGGAGGGGAGCCCATGACCGGTTCGCCCGTCACACGCAGCGGGAGGGGTCTGACTCGTCGGGCTTGTGGAAGTCCTTCTCACCCAAGTGCGTGAGGTGTGTGGAGAAGGCGCTGCCCCACCTCCCGTTCGTCAAGAATTCGTTGATGGCCCGGGTGAGTTCCTGGCACAGGGCGGTGCTGCCGTCGGGGATGCCGATGCCGTAGAACTCCTTGTCGTTGATCGGGTGATCGTCGTCCTCCCAGAACGCGGGGACCACCTTGCCGCCGGAGCGCGCGGCCGCGTACTCGGTGAGGATGCCCTGGTCCGTCATCACGCCGATGGTGTCGGTGTTCACGTCGGAGAAGGCGGCGAAGCACTCCGCCTGCGGCATCCGCCGGGCCTGGTGGTTGGAGTTCTCCTCTCCGGTCGTGCCGCTGCCCACGCACAGGTTCTCCGCCGGGATGCCCGGTTTTCCCCCGGTGACCTTGGCGCGCTTGGTGCTGTCTACGAGTACGCCAGAGCGGTCCCGGAAGTAGGGGCCTGCGAAGTCGATGGTCTGGTCGCGCTGCTGGCCCGGGTTCCGCGCGCTCTCACCGGACATCGAGAAGTTGGCGATGACCAGGTCCACCACCCCGTCGACGAGGGCGTTTTCGCGCTCGTTCGGTGCCAGTGGGTACCAGGAGATGTCGAAGTGGTACTTCTCGGCGAGGAAGGTCGCCAAGGCGGCGTCGAAACCGGTCGGGTGGTCCTTGGGTTCGCTCCACCCGGGCAGGGTGCCGTTGATGCCGATCACGACGGTGCCGGACAGGTAGCGCGCGGGCGAGTCGACCACCTGCGTCACCGCCACGAGGGAACCCGCGCCCACGGCCGCCGCGGCCAGCAGCGGGAGGAGGCGCTTCACCGGGCCCACCGCGCGGTCGTCACCGCTGTGAGGTAGCCCAGGACGGAACTGGGGAGCGCGGTCGCCGCCGCTTCCCAGAGCGGTGACCCGGTCGACCACAGCACGAGCGTCCCGGCCACGAGTATCACCGCGGCGGCGGTCCACCACCACCGATCGGCCCACGGGAAGTCCCTGCGCGGTCGCTTCGGTGCGATCGTGTTGCCGCCCGTCCCCGTCCCCTGGAAGAGCTTCAGCAGGCGCAGGGCTTCCTCGGACACGATCTTGCTGTCGTCGGTGGCGAGCTTGCTCACGTGGAACCGGACCTGGTCGTGCACGACCTGGCCACCGGTGTGGTGCAGCGCCGCCAACCTGCGCAACGCCTCCAAGCGCTCGGTGTTGGTGGAGCTGGCCATCAGCGCCAACACGTCGTCCGAGATGGCCGTGTGCGGTTCCTTCACCCGGTTTCGCACCACGGCGAGGCCGTCGATGGTGTCGCTGAGGTTGTGGCTCGGCCTCGGCAGGCCGTCCGCCTCCAGCCTGCGCTTGAGCAGGGGGAAGACCCGGGAAAGCGAGAGCAGCTCCCCGTACCCCGCGACGCCCCGGTCGAGCAACTCCAGCAGTGCACCGGTGAACGCCGTGTTGCGCTCCCCGGGCTTGGCCACCGCCCGGCTGTTCGGGTCCGCCGCGGCCAGGGTGTAGGCGCCGCCGATGTCGAACTGCTCGTCTGTGGGTCCCATCACCCCCTCGGGCAGGGCCAGGCCCGCGTGGCAGCAGTCGACGATGACGATGCGGTTCTGCGCCGGGCTGTCCCGCACTACCTCGCGGATGTCGTCGAAGGACAGCGCCTTGCGCCACCACCAGCTCGCCTGCATGTCGGTGCCGGGCAGGAGCAGCATCAGCTCACCGCTCGCGGGCTTCTTCGGCAGCGCGTGCGTGGCGATGTAGACCAGCAGCACGTCGCCCGCCTGCCCGGCGGCCTCGGCCAGGGTGTCCAGGATCTTGTCCGCGTCCTGCTCGTCGAGCAGGACCGTGCAGTTCGACCGGTCGAACCCGCCGATCTCGGAGTCGGTGAGGACGTCCACCAGGTCGGTGACGTTGTTGGCCACCGCGGGCAGGTCGTGCAGGTCCCCGCCGAAGGATGACGTGCCGATCAACACCACCTGGGAGCGCTCAGCGTTCGGCAGGCGCATCGCGCTCCCCGGCCGCGGCCAGCAGCAGCCGCGCGAGCCGCACCTCGTCGGTGGTTCGCTCGACCTCGACCTCCGTCACGGCCCCGGTCTCCGATGTCACCCGCAGAATCAGCTTCGCCCCCCGGTTCGCCGTCCGCACCGCCAGGTAGTTGCACACCGACCGCGCGATCATGGCCAGGGCGGGCACCGCCGCGGCGATGACGTACTCCGGCCCCATGCCGTCGCCGGGCACGGGCGGGCGATCCAGCCGGACGTGCGGCCGCAGGTCCCGCTCCCGCTCAAACCACGTCCACAGCTCATCGGTGTCCGCACCCGCCACCAACCCCACGCGCAACGCAGACTCCTCTCGGTTTGACTAGTGATCGAGTCTGCGCACGGACCGTTACAGGGCGACTCCACCATGGCCGTAAACCACCAGTCGGTGCTGCTCCGGTCAGTGGGGGAACACGGTTGCGCCAAGAGTTGAGTTTGTAGACTCAACCTTGTTCGCCAGGGCGAGGCGTTGGAGTGGGCAGGGGCGGCAGTCTTACGGTGCCGTTGACCTGCGGTTGGACGCAGTTGCAGGTCGTTGCGCTGCTCAGAGAGCCCTTATGTGTGAACCAAGGACGGCATGGTGCGCTGACCTGCGGAAACACAACTTCCGCAGGTCGGCGTGGCTCCGTTCAGAGTCGTTGGATGCAGTTCAGGGCCGCTGAGCGCGCTAGTCTGCTCCCCATTTGCTCCCGCGCTGCTCCCCGACCGCGGTTGTCACGTGCCGACTATGGCCGCTTGGGACTGTCCTGCGTGGAGCCGTACGCTGCCGCGGCGTGTTCGACGGCGGCGTAGGACACGCGTTCCTGTTCGAGTCGCACCGCACGGCCGAGGACGTCTTCGACCAGGTCGTTGTAGAGCGCGGCTTCGTCCAGCCACAGCGCGTCCAGGTAGCCGCTGACCGGGCTGGGCTCGTCGACCCAGTGGCTTTCATGCGCGAGGAGCGTGGCCCGGTCCATCAGCATCGACCGGCAGTGGCCGAAGATCTGGCGCACCCGGTTGAGGATCGCGAAGCCGTGGGTGTCGATGTCGCCCCAGTAGACGAGGTTCTTGCCGACCAGCCACCGCAATGGTTCCAGCCGGGAGGCGGCGTAGCCCTCGCCGAAGATCACGACAGCGTCCGGCACGGGCGGGAAGGCCAGGTAGCTGACCTCGTTCTCGACGACGAACACGGTGCGCGCCGTGGGCGGCCGGTCGGCCAGTTCGGGCACTCTGACGGCGAGTTCGCTGAAGCCGTCGCCGTCCGACAGCCGGCGGAACCGGACATACGCGGGTTTGGTGCGAAACTGGTACCGCCCGGCGAAGTCGGACGGTGGCCTGGTGCGGTCGACCCGGCGCTCCGGGAGTTGCCGGTCCAGCAACGCGGCCAGGATCGTGCGATGGCGCTCGATGAACTTGGTGTCGACGCCGGGCACGTCGACCTGCCGCAGATACATGTCGGGACGGGCGTGCGCGTCGATCCACCGCACGGTGTCGACCAGTCGGGTCCACCCGCCCTGGTGGCCGAGCACATCCATCGGCTTGACGACCATCCAGTCGGCGATCGCCGGCGCCCGTCGCCGGGTCGTGTCCAGCAGGCCCATGAAGGTCCGAACCTCGGCGTGGACGCCAAGCGCGGCCCACAACTGCTCGTAGGAGTCGACCCAGGCCCGAGCGGGTAGCTCGTTCGCGCCCAGGACACGGCCGCCGACCGTGCGCGTCTCGACCCGGAGATGCCGGACCCTGCGCCACTGGTCGATCCAGGCTCGCGCCTCGTCGAAGCGCGCGGCGGTGTCCTGTGCGCTCGGCCCGCGCAGGCCGACTGCCAGCGGCTCCCACGGGGCACCCGACGCGAGCCGGGACAGCAACTCGCCCCGGTCCCAACGTCGCCGCAGCCTGCTCACGACGTCACCGGGCACGGTCCAGGCGGAGGCTGCCGCCATCAGTCACCCCGTGCCGACGTGGACCCGAGGGCGTGCGCGAGCTGGCGGCGCTGGTACTCCTCAATAGTCAGGGTCTGCACCCGTGAGCAGTCACCGGTCTGGTTGTCCACGAATCCGACCGCCGCGACATAGGGCTCGATGACGTGGATCTTCTGCAACGGCGTGACGATGAGCAGTTGCAGGCCGAGGCGCCGGAACAGGTCGAGGGCGAACCGCGTCGACTCGTCCGAGCCCCGGCCGAACGCCTCGTCGATCACCACGAACCGGAACGTCTTCGACTTCGGCGCGCCCCAGTCGAGCTTGAACTGGTAGGCCAGCGACGCGGCCAGGATCGTATAGGCCAGCTTCTCCTTCTGGCCGCCCGACTTGCCGCCGGAATCGGTGTAGTTCTCGTGCTCGGTGTCGTCAGCCCGCCACCGCTCGGACGCGGCGAAGGTGAACCAGTTGCGCACGTCGGTGACCCGGCGGGTCCACAGCCGGTCGGGCTCGGTCTGGCCCTCCCGGCCCCGAAACCGCTCGATGAGCGCCTTGACCTGGAGGAACTTCTGCTCGGAGTACTGGTCCGACTCGTCGCCGTGCAGGGATCCGCTGGTGCAATCCCGCAGTTCCTTGCGGAAGTCGCGGATCTCGACGCTGACCGTGGGATGCGGTTCGAGCCGGATGAACCGGCCCGGGTTGTAGTCGATGTCCACCAGCGAGTCATTGATGGTCTCGATCCGCTGCTTGATCAGGTCGGCCTGCTTGGTCAGCTGGGAGTGGAACCCGGCGATGTCGCGGATGGTGTTGGTGTTGAGGTAGGTCTTGAACTCGGATTCGAACCGGGGCAGGTCATCCGAGGCGATCCGGTCGTGCAGGGCCCGGTACTCACCCGCGGACTGCACGGAGTTGTCGAAGTCCTCGGTCTCCAGCGGATACGCCTTGCGGAAGTCGCTCATCTTTCCGGTCGCCCGGTTCGCGACCTTGTTCTGCCGTCCGGTGAGTCGATCGATCTCCGTGGTGATGTCCTCGTTCACGTCGACGCGGCAGGTGTCGCAGTCCTCCGGGGTGGCCAGGCTTCTGGCTGCGACTCGCTTGTCCACCAAGGGAAAAGACGCCCGTGCGGACTCGCACGCGGGTTCGTCTAAGATGGTCTGTGTGTCGCGCAGTTGCCTCTCGGCGTCTTCGCGCTGGCCACTGAGCTTCCCGAGCCGCGTCTGCGCCGCACTCTGGGCGGTTTCCGCCTTCTTGATCTGTGCGCCGACGGCCGCCAGCTCCTGGGTGAGCTGTTTCAGCTCGTCCGACTGCTGTTCGAGGCCGCGCTTCTCGCCGTCGAGCTCGGCGATGCGGTTCACCGAGGACTGCCAGTCGATCTCGGTGAAGGAGCCGAACTCGGCCAGCAGGGTGAGCGTGGTGGCGAGCCGGCGCCTGCTCTCGAGGTCCTTGCCGACCCTGGCCGCCAGCCCGTCCAGCTCACGCCACCGGAGTTGCAGCCGGTTGGCCTGGTCGAGCAGCGTGTCCATCTTGGCCTGGTTGTCCCAGCCGAGCACGTAGTGACGGCGGTCGTCGATGCGACGGGCGTCGTCCTTCTCGTGCCGGCCGCGAGCGCCTTTGATCTGCCCGGCTTTGGTGATCGCCTTCGGGGCGCGCCGGAACTCAAGCATGGTGTCCACGCACTCGTAGTCGGCGCGGTGGGCCAGTTCGCGGTCCAGCCAGTCCGAGAACGGCGACTCCTTGATCTCCAGCTTGGTGCGCAGGGACCGCTCGGTCAGCGGGGAGGGCGCGGTCGGGCCCTGACGTCGGGGCACCCGGTAGTAGACGAGTTTGATGCCGAGGTGGCGGTCGTTAATCCAGTCGGACACCGCGTCGTAGTGATCGCTGCCCACCAGCATGGACAGGCCGAAGCCGTGCAGCAGCCGCTCGGCCGCGCCTTCCCACTCCGCGCAGTCGGCGCGCACCTGGATGAGCTCGCCGGTGAACGGGAGCGCGGCCGGGTCGACGTTCAGCTCCGCGCACAGCATCTCCCGCACGTCCAGACTGCGTTTGGGGATGTTGCTGCGCCGTTCGCGCAGGCTGAGCAGCTCCGCGTCCAGCTCCCTGGTCTCACCGTCGAGTTCCCTCCGCTCGACCGTGAGATCGGTGAGCTGGTTCTGGAGCTCGGCCTGCGCCTGGTCCAGGGAGCCTGCCAGGTCCGCGATGTCGCGCTGCCGGGCGGTGAACTGGGCGGGCTCGGTCACGGCGGGCAACGCCGCCGACGCCAGCAACTCGTGGTAACGGGCGTGCCGTACCTGCCGGCGGTCGCGTTCCTGCTCCTCGGTCGCGATGTCGGCTTCGAGTTGGGCGATGCGGTCGCCACCGGAGCCCGCGCGTCGCACGGTGAGGTCCGTTTCCTTACGGCGCAACCGATCGAGTTCGCCTTTCGTCGAATCCAGTTCGGTCTGATGTGCGCCGATCTCGATGGTGAGCGCGGCGACCCGGGCGTCGAGCAACGTCGCCTTCCGGTCGGCGCAGTAGAACCGCAGTGCGTCGCGTTCGGCCTTGACCGCCCCGATCCGCCGGTCGAACTCGTCGTATGCGTCGCAGTCGGCGAGCAGCGGTTCGAGCTGGGTGAGCTGGGTACGGGCCTTGAGCACCGCCTCGTGCGCTCGGGTCAGGTCCTCGAAGTGGCGGACCAGCCGGTCGGTCCAGTCGGCGGCGTCGAACGGCTCCAGCATGTGCGAGCGGACGAAGTCGTTGAGGTTGCCGACCGACTTCATCGACACCGTCTGGTGGAACAGCTCCATCGCCTGCTCGGAGTCGACGCCCAGCCGCCGGCAGAAGTCCTTGCTGTAGGCGGGGAAATGGTCGTGGACGCGGACGCCCTGCTTACGCAGCCTGCGCTTGAGCGCCGCGATGTCCCCGCCGAACTCGGTGAAGTCACCCGCGATGGTGAGGCCGCGCTCCGCGGTGGCGAAGAAGCGGTCGGGCTGGCCGACGGAGGCGTCGCGGAACCAGAACACCTGCGCCAGCGTCACCGTCGAGTCGTAGCCGCGATTGACAAAGACGCCGAGGACAACCGAGAACGCACGCCGGTCCCGCAGTCCGACCGGCCGGGAGGCGCCGGTCGCCTCGTTGCGCTCGGCCTTGTAGTAGCCCAGGACGTAGGACCGCAGGTGTCGCTCCTTCGCCTCGGCGCCGGCTGCCTTGTTGTAGGAGATGCGGTGGGCGGGCAGCAGCAGCGTGGTGATCGCGTCCACGATGGTGGACTTGCCGGAGCCGATGTCGCCCGTCAGCAGGCTGTTGCGGCCCTCCGGGTGGAATGTCCACACCCGCTGGTCGAAGGTGCCCCAGTTGTACACCTCCAAGCGGTCGAGGCGATAGCCGGCGAGGTCGGCCCCCTCGGCGTCGAGACTGGGCACAGTGGACGGACCCGCCATCAGTCCTCGCCCTCCCCGTCTAGCAGTGCGGTGTAGTCGGCGAGCCGCTGGTCGAACTCGGACAGCCACTGTCCGTCGACGAACGCCTTGAGGATGCGCCGCACCTCGTACGCGACCTCCTGCCCGGTGATCCGCCGCAGGAACCCGAGCTCGACGATCTTGGTGAGGTGGGTGTCGATCTGATCGACCAGCCGCGCCTCGTTGCTGCTCTCGGGCAGGAACATGCGCACCATCTCGACCAGCTGCTCCCGGGTGAGGACCAGTCGTGTCTCCGCGCCGGAGGCGTCGAACTCCGCCAGCTTCTTACGCAGCAGCGCCAACACCAGGCTCACGTGGAAGGACAGAGCACGTCGTGGGATCAGCCGCGGCAGCGGCCCGTCCTCCTCGTCGTCCAACTTCGACCGCAGGAAGGCGTAACCCTCGGCCTCGTCGATCACAACGGTCAGCCCCATGACTCCGACGTAGTCACGCACCTGGGCCTGGAGCGGCAGCAGATGGCGCCACACCTTCTCGTGGCTGTCCGCGTAGACCACCCCCTTCATCAGGTGGGTGACGACCAGCGGCAGGTCGAGTTCGTCCCGGCGTATCGACGTGGTCACGCCCCCATGCTAGGCAGCACCACCGACAAGACCGCGGCCGGCGACCCGCGTGAAGGTCACCCGGGGAATGGTGGCGACCCGGGCCGTACCGGTCTCGTCGACCCATTCCACCTGCTCGCGCGCGGTCTCGTCGAAGACGACCTGGAACGCCGGGTCACCCAGCGAGAGGTAGCCGACCAGCTCGGCCATGCCCTGCTCCAGCGGCCGGCGCGCCAGCACCTCGCCCAGCCCGACCTGGGCACGTTCCCGCAGCTCGCCGCGCACGATCCCGGACAGCCGCTCACGGTCCACGTAGACCTGTTCGAACAGCGGCGAGGCGTCGAGGTCCTCGTCGGCCGCGGTGATGCCCCCGCTGTCCAGGGGAACCTTCACCTTGGGCGTGTAGAGCGGCCGTTCCATGGGCAGCGCCACGGTCGGGGCCGTGCCGTCGAGGTCACAGGTGATCGTCGGCGTCGGGTGTTCACGCAGTTTGAGCGCGGAGGACTCGATGCTATGCAGGATGTCCATCACCCGGCGGTTCTCCAGCCACACCTGGTCGTCGAGGAATCGCCGCAGTTGCTCCGACAGCAGCCGCACCGTCGCCTGGGTGCGTTCAGCCGCGTCGAGCCAGTCGTGGTGGACATGGCGCATGCGGGGGTCGGGCTCGCCGACGGCCTCCAGAGACTGCACCTTCGCGAGCAGCTCGGCGAGCTCCAGCTGGCGCTCGTGGGAGAGGAGGAAGTCGTAGAACGCCTGGAAGCTGCGGCCCTGGTCGGAGTCGGCGATGGTGGTGCGGTTGCCGACCACCTCGTCGAGCAGCTGGCCCTTGCTGCCCTGCCAGCCGGCTATGCGCTCGCGAAGCGCCCGGTCCAGGCCGCGGAAGTTGGCCTCGACCTCGCGGAAGTCGGCCAGCAGTTCGCGGGCGGTCGCGGCGAACTGCTGGTAGCGATCCCGCTGGGCCGAGACGTCGAGGACGGCGAACTCCCCGCCCGCGACCCGGTTGATCTCCGCGTCGATCTCGGACCGTCGCCGGCGCAGTTCGGCCAGTCGCGTGTCCGGGTCGGTCTCGGCGCCGTACGCCATCTGCCGCAGCAGCTCGAAGATCGTGTTCAGGCGCGACTCGGTGCCCACGAACGAGCGTTCCCGAAGCGAGTCCACCCAGGTCAGGGCCTTCTCCACGGCCACGGTCGCGTCGAAGTGCACCTCGTCGGAGCCGGCCGGATAGTACTTGCGCAGCCAGCCGTTCGCCGGTGCCGCCCAGTCGTCGAGGTAGGCCTTCGCGGACTTGGGGAAGGAGCCGTCGCCGAGCCGCTCGTTGAGGGCGTACAACTCGTCGTCCAGCCTGCTGATCAACTCGGTGGCCGAGATCGACCGGACGTTGTCGTCGACGAAGACCTTGCCAAGAAAACCGAGCACGAGCGGCGCGTTGTCGGCGCGCAACAACCGCCACGCCGGCTCGTTGCGACGCAGATGGTCGAGGCCCTCGAAATCCATCAACGGTGGCGGCTTCCTGATCGATGTGGGGCGGGTCGAGTCCGCCGGTCGAGTCTAGGACGGCAGCACGTAGCCGAGCCGGAGCAGGGTTTTGCGGAATTTCGGCTCCTGGCCGGGTGCGATGGCCAGGTGTCGGTCGCCGATGGGGCGGCACAGCGCGCGCAGACCGCGATCGTGGGTAATGAGCGCGGCCAGCGCCGGATCGGCGCACTCGATCACGCGCAAGCGGCCGAGGTCGGTGAGCTGTGCGGCGCGTCGACGGACGTCCTTGACCAGGGTGGTCAGCGTGCCGGGCAGGTCGTGTTCGGCCCGTTGGGTCAGGAAGGTGGTGAACTCGGTGAGGTCGCGGCCGGTGCCGATGGCGGTGAGCAGGGTCGTCGAGGAGACGGTCCAGACGCGGTCGGCGGTCTGCTCGGCGTAGGCGGACAGCAGTAGCCGGTCGGCGGCGGGGAGTTCGCCGGTGGCGACGACGTCGAGGTTGGGCAGCACCTTCAACGGTGGAGCTCCGGCCGCGGCCGGAGCGGTCGGGTGGTAGGTGTCGGTCAGTCCGAGGGCGTAGGTGCCCAGCGCGTTGAGCCGGATCGCCAGCAGACCGTCATAGCGGCTGAGCGCGTCCAGGTCGTCGCCGCCCCAGTTGTCGCGGAAGTCGTCGCGCGCGCCGTCGGGGTGGACGAAGTCCAGATCGATCAGTCCGAGGGTGCCGGCGTACTCGAACAGCACGGCGAGGGTGTAGCGGCCTTCCAGGAGCGTCCAGTCGTGGAAGCCGTCATAGCCGAGGCTGCCGTACTCCGGGTCTTGGAGGCAGAGCCGCCACAGCGCTCTGTCGGTGCGGGCGATGGTGGGGCTCATGTTGCCGCGGCGCATGATCGTGAACAGGGTGTCGATCTCGATCCACTCGCCGGGCGGGCAGGTCGCCAGCGCCTTGGCGACCGTCTGACGACGGGGTTTGGCCGCGGTGAGCACGTTGCGGATGCCCTGGCCCTTGATCTGGTCGATCCGGCTGAACTCGTCGATCACCGCGTGGGTGAGCCAGCGCTGCCACAGTCCGCGGATGGTCTCGGCCGGTGGGTTGCCGAGCGCGGCCCGGCCCTTCGGGGTCAACCGAAGGCGGGTGCCGTCCAGGCCGGCGAGCCCGCCGGCCTGGAGCAGCAGAGGCCAAGCGAACGCCGCGATGGGTTCGTCGGGATAGAAGTCGCCGTGCGCGAGGTGCGCGGTGACGGTGCGGATGGTCGCCGCCGACGGGCGGTGGGTCTTCTCGCTGCACTTCACCTGGCCGGCGGCGCACAATTCGAGCACCGCCTGGAGATTGGCCAACGCTTCCTGCTCGGTCGGCCATTCCTGGGGTTTGTCGTTGTTCTGCATTCATGCACCTCGTAGCCAGTAGCGGTAGGCGTCGATACACTCCGCGCCCTCCGGCGGCGGTGTGGGCAGCGGCAGATCGAGAATCGGGATGCGCTGTTTCGCCCGGCCGCGCGTGCAGACAGCGGTGACCTGGTCGTCTTCACCTAGAACGACGCCGGTGACAGCGACGTCCACACCCAGAACTTCGGTGTGGAACGGCACCATCAGCTTGTTCTCCAACATCGTGTAGAAGCCGGTGACGCACTCACTGTCGTTGTAGCAGTCGACGGTCGCCTCGGCGATCAGGGCATCGATCGTCGCCCGTTTCGATCGGCTCATCTGGCCAGTTTTCCAGCTGGGTGGCGGAGCGCTACGGGCCGGGTGACACCCTGTGGGGTTCCAGAAGTCGGCCCACGCATCTGACCTGCGACGATGACATATGGCGGCACGGCATGATCGCTGGCCATGGGGCTGGCCGAAGCGGTTGAGACCAAGGTGGACAACTAGGTGCTCACCGACCGTACGGCTCCTGGGCCTACGAGGTGCCAGAGGTCGCGCGGAGTTGCTGAGCGGCGGTGGCCGCCCGTTGGCGGTCGTCGGGCAGGATCTCGGGTCGTGATGTTTCGGTTGGTGTATGTGGTGTTTCTTCGGCTTGGTGGGGTGGCTGGTCCTGATGGGGCGATCGTCGGCGTCGAAGGACGTGGAGCTGCTGGTGCTGCGCCACGAGGTTGCCGTGTTGCGCAGGGCGGTTCCGCGGCCTCGGTTGAGTTGGACGGATCGTGCTGTGTTCGCCGCGTTGACTCGCTGGTTGCCGCGGTCTCTGCGTGAGTGTCGGTTGGTGACGCCTGGGACGTTGCTGCGATGGCATCGGCGCCTGGTGGCCACGAAGTGGACCCAAACACGCGGGACGGGCCGCCCGCGTGCGGACGAAGCGGTTGTGGGGTTGATCGAGCGGATGGCGCGGGAGAACGCGGGCTGGGGCTATCGCCGGATCCAGGGTGAGTTGCTCAAGCTGGGGCATCGCGTCGCGGCGTCGACCATCCGCCGAGTGCTCAAGCGACTGCGGATACCGCCCGCACCCAGGCGCGTCGACGACCTGTCCTGGCGGAGGTTTTTACGCGCTCAAGCGGGGAGCCTGTTGGCGTGTGACTTCTTCCACATCGACTGCGCCGTCACACTGAAGCGGATCTACGTGTTCTTCGTACTCGAAGTCGGTACCCGCTATGTCCACATCCTCGGTACGACCACCAACCCCGACGGGCCGTGGACAACCCAGCAAGCCCGAAATCTGCTCATGGAACTCGGTGGGAAATCCGAGGCTTTTCGATTCCTGATCCGCGACCGCGGCGGGCAATTCACCGCGGCCTTCGACACCGTCCTCGCCGACCCTGGCATCGAAGTCCTGAAGATCCCACCCCGCTGCCCCCGGGCGAACGGTCACGCCGAGCGGTTCGTCGGCACCATCCGGCGAGAACTCACCGACAGACTCCTGATCGTCAACGAACGCCACCTGAGATCAGTGTTGAACCGCTACGCCCGGCACTACAACCACCGACGTCCCCACCAAGGGCTCCTACTCGCTCCACCACGACCAGACCGCTCGGTATCCATACCTGGCACGACCTCGATACGCCGCCGACCGGTACTCGAAGGATTGATCAACGAGTACGAGCCCGCTGCGGCCTAAAAACCAGGTCACCGAAGTGCTCGAACCGTTGGGCCACCTGGGGATCGAGTGTGGCCAGGGTGGACCCGGCGGCGAACGCGGCCAGGTAGGGGTTGGCGTGGGTGAGGTGGCAGGTCGCGTAGAGCACCACGGCGATCGCCAACGGCCCCAGCGCCTGCAACCGGGGCTCGGCGGTGAGCAGCCGGGTCCGCCACGCCAGCGCGATCGCGGCCGGGATCACCACCCCCACCGCCAGTCCGCCGACCAACTCCAGGGCCACGACGCCCAGGTGCGACTCGTTCCCGGAGGCGGTGGCGAGGAAGATCAGCACGAACGGCAGGGCGAGTCCGTCGTTGAGCCCGGACTCGACGTTGAGCAGTCGCCGCAGCCGCACCGGGACGTCGTCGCGGCCGACGATCGCGGAGGCGAACACCGGGTCGGTCGGTGACAGGATCGCACCCACCAGCAACGCGGTCGGCCAGTCCAGACCGGCGAGGAAGTGCGCGGGAACGGCGATGCCGATCATGGTCAACGGCATGCCCAGGCCCAAGGCTCGACCAGACACCCGCCACCCGTCGCGCAGGGCGGGCAGGCTCGCGCGCTGCCCGTCGGTGAACAGCACCGTGAACAGCGCGACATCGGCCAAGGCGGTCACGAACCCGCCGTCGGAGGGGATGTTCACCACGCCGAAACCACCGCTGCCCAGCAGCGCTCCCGCCACCAGGAACATCAGCGCCGTGGACAGCACCGTGCGCGCCGCGAGCCCGGACAACGACACACTCAGCAGCAGGACCAAGCCGAAGGCCAGCACCAGCGCCACGAATCACCCCATCGCACGGCGAACCGCCCGACACGGCGTGCCGGGCGTGCCGACCAGACTTCCCGGCGCTCCACCGAGCAATCTGCCCCATACCCACCCCGGGCGCAACCGGTCGCCTCAGCGCCGGGTCACCGCGGCGGACGGGCCCCGAACCGGAAATGCGTACCCGTGTCGATCACGTCCAGAACCTTCCCGTCCAACTCCTGGGCGGACTCGGCGTCCAGGAAGACCCGGACACCGTCGCGGCCCAGGACGACCAGGTCGTCCGCCGACGGTTCGTCCACCACGGCCATGTCGTACTTGGGACGCGCGGGTCCCCGCCACGTGATCCGAAGACCGCCACGCTGACCGACCCCCGCGGCATCGGTCAGCGTCCGGATGGCCGCCGCAGCGCCCGTGTCGATATCCACTCCACACCTCCGCTGGGCGACTCGATTCCGTGACTTGACGATAAACGCGATCGCGGCCCGTTCGGGCCGCACCGAAGACCCTTCGCGAAAACGTAAAGAACCGAGGCGGTGCCCCCGTCGACAACTTGACGAGTTGATGACAAAAGCCGGCACATCCTGCTTCGGGCTGGTGATCTGGTCCGGTCATCCGATAAAACTCCCGGTGGCAGGCGGATGAGGCGCGCGCAGCCCTCGAAGTCCGGTCGGTCGGTCGGTCGGCGTTACTTCACAGACCTTGGGCGAGGCTGTGTGGGCATAGCAGCCGTCGAACGCCCGGTCTGACCGGATGAGACTCATCCGCCTGCTCGCCCGTCTTCCACGTCGCGCGGCTGCGGTGCTGCCTTCCACACCCGGAGCAACGGTGAGCACGGCGATTTCGCGGTCGATCGTCACACGATCGCAAAACAGTGTCCCGGACGAGCGCAACAACGGCCCCCGAGGATGGCGCTGACCGCAAGCCAGGCGGCCCGAGGACGAGCACTCGACCCCGCGGCGCCGACCAGTGGAGGAACAGGTGAACAACATCCTCGGCGAACCCCACACGGTGCCCACCCCGCGGAGCGCGCCCTCGATCCCGCACCGGCGCGACCACTGCGCGGAACCCACCCTCGCCGAACTGCGCGACTGCGTGGGTGACGTCTTCCTGCACCGCCCGGCGACCAAGTCCGACATGCTCAACGCCGCCCTCGGGTGCGCCGCCCGCCCGGAGGTGTTCGCCACCATCAACCGGCTGCCGGAACGGCGCTACACCAGCCTCGCCGACGTCTGGTCGAGCCTCGCCCGGACCGACGGCCGCGCTGGCGGAGACAAGGAGGCGTGATGGAGATGAGACGGCCCTTCGTCCGCTTCACCATCCGCCGCGCCGAAGTCGCCTCGGCCGTGCAGAACGCCTTCACCGGCACACCCGTCCCCCGCGACACCCTGGTCGACGCCGCGCACGAACTCGGCGCCTCCACCGAGGTGTTCGCCGCCCTCGGCCTGCTCCCCGACCGCACCTACCTCTCCGTCGCCGACATCTGGTCGACGCTGGTCGCCACCGCGAGGACCACGGGTGATCCGCGGTCCCACGAGTCCCACGCTGCCTGAACAACCCAGGGAATTCCTCTGATGACCTCCGCCGACGACGGACCACCGCCGACAGAAGCCGACGACCACCTGCTGCGGTCGTTGAACGAACTGATGGACAGGGCCCGAGAGCTCGACGAGCGCATCCGCGAGCACCGCGCGCGCACGGCGGGCACGAGTGCGTCGGCGGCCGAGTCCTCCGACGACGAGTCCCTCCCGCAGGCGTGAATCCGCAGAGGATCGGACGGTGCCTTGGGCGCGACGAACGGACACCACGACGCCGCCATCGCGCGGGTACCCTGCTGGGCGAGAGGTGGACCCTGGCGATCCTGCGGGAACTGTTCCGCGGCAGGACGAGCAGTGCGCAGCTGGTTGGATGTTTCCCCTACCTGTCGAAAGCCGTTGTGAGGAAGCGACTGCGGGCGCTGCTCCAAGCCGGAGTCGTGGAACGGTCACGATCTCGCGACCAGTACCGGCTGACCGCGTCCGGTGAGGAGCTGCGCCCGCTGGTCGAAGGTCTCGGCGCTTGGGGCAGGCGCTGGTTGCCCAGGCCCACCTCCGCGCAGGTGGAGGTGACCGCGCTGATCCACGAGATCGCCCAAGGCGCGCCGGGGAACGACATCGATGTCCCGCTGTGGATCGACATCGTGGACGCAGGCGAGCACAGGCATTGGTCGATCGGCCCCGAGCGGGGGAAAGCCTTCGCGCACAAGGGAGAACCGAGGGCGGACACCGGTGTCCGCCTTACCACGACGGTGACCGCGCTCGTCGGGGTCTGGCTCGGCCACACCACGATGCGCGCGGCGCTGCGCGAGCACACCATGGTGGTCCGCGGTCGGCCGGAACACGTCCGCGGGCTCGTGTCCCTGCTGCACCGCGGTCGGGAACACTGACCCTGGTCGGCGCGTGGATGCCGTTACAGGCCGGTGGTGTGAAGGTGTTCACCACCGTCATCCGAACGCAATGCGACCGCGCGACCCGCCGCAACACAGAGTCCGCACACTCGATGGCACGTGGTTCGCGGACCACGTGGTCACCGTCCGGGGCGAGCGTGGTGCGGCAGTGTCCTGCAACACTGCCGCACCACGTGGTTCGGACGTGTCCAGGTGCTCAGGTCTTCGCGAAGGCGCTGTCGAGCCAGCCCGGTTGTTGCCAGTCGACCACCTTGCCGTTCACCACCACGGTGGGTGTGCCGAAGCGGCTGCCTTGTTGATCCGTCCGTCGCAGCGCGGGGTCGTTCTCGGCCGCGGTGAGGTTGCGCGTGATCTGTTGCGCGAACGCCCCGGTCTCGACCAATCGGTCGGACTCGGGCCCGGTCACGCCGAGGCGGTCGGCGAAGCTATCGAGTTGGTCCTGTAAACGGCAACCTTAGAAGGTGGACACGATGTGACACCCGCCCCAGTACTTGCGCCGGCGCAGTTGTTTGGCGACGCGCGTTCACTTCAGTGACATGCGTCATAGGCCACCCTGTGTCCTGCGAGTGCCTCACCAGCTGTCGAGGGCGACACCAACCACGTCCATCCCACCCGCAACAGGTCGAGAAAACGCTGGTCAGGAGCGTGATCATTCTCGGGGAGCAGAGCGTGAAGCCGGATCGGCCTGAAAACGACGCTGTGCCAACGAAAACGGCCTGACCCCTTCGGTATGGCGATTGGGGTCAGATCACGCTGCTCCCCACGTGCTCCCCGAAACGATCAACGCCCCACCAACGTGATCCGTTGGCAGGGCGTTGACCTGCATGTATAACCAGTGGGCGATACTGGGATCGAACCAGTGACCCCTTCGGTGTGAACGAAGTGCTCTCCCGCTGAGCTAATCGCCCGTTGCGGCTGGTGCCGCAGCGACGTGGGGAAGCTTAGCAGGATGGTCTTGGTTAGGTGAAAAGGGGGGAGGTCAGCCAGGGCCAGTGGATGCCGAACCAGCCTCCGACCAGGGCGAATCCGTTGAGGATCCAGATGGTGGCGACGACGATGAGGCCCGTCAGGGCGAAGACCAAGAGGCGGACGGCGAGGCTCTGCCGCTTGAGCCACTCCGTCCACGCGTCGTATTTGCCGCGGGCGTAGGTGAGGGCTCGGTGGGCCCAGGCGAACTCGACGGCGAGGATGGCCAGGCCCAGGAAGACCACGACCCAGCCGGGGCCTGGGTAGGGGATCATCACTATCCCGCCGACCAGGACCAGTCCACCGACCAGTCCAACGCCGACGCGCCAGACGGTGCGGGTCGCGTTGTTCCGGTTGGCCCACGCCGGACGCATCGCGCCTTTCTCGTACGTCTCTCCGGCCACCTGCGCACCACCCTCCCCGTGGGTCTTCCTCCATTGTGCTGCGCCCGCTCGGGTGCGGCACGGCCAACGGCCTTAACCCAGCTGTGACCTGCGGGAAGGTGGCTCCTGCCACAGCCGGGAGCTGCCTTCCCAGGTCAGCGCGGCATCGCCCGCCGATGAGGAAAACCGGGAACGAACATTCGTGCTCATGCCGCTACCACCCCGGCCGAAAACCAGCCAGTATGGAGAAGTCGCTAGCAGGTTCGTCACTCTGCGAAGCGGCGTGACTGCCCTGCGCTACGGGGAGTGGACCGGACGGGTGATGTCCCCCGGTTCCGCGTCCCGGACCCGGCGTGGTGGCGTCACATAGAAGGGACTCAGTCGTTTGGCTGGGAGGGGAGCAGAAGGGTAGCGACGATGCGAAACGATCACGTCACGCTGCGGTCGACCGCGGTGTTCGACCTGCTTGCGCCGAGGACCCCCGCGGTCCCGGTGAAGGTCGAGCTGCGCTACGACACGCGTGACCCGTACGCGGTGGTCGCGGCGTTCCGCACCGGCCGCGCCGGGTGGGTCGAGTGGGTGTTCGCCCGCGACCTGCTCGCCGACGGCCTGATCGCCGAGGCGGGGGATGGCGACGTCCGCATCCGCCCCGCCGTCGACGACCCCGAGGTCGTGGTGATCGAGCTCAGCTCCCCGTCCGGGCACGCGGTGTTCGAGGCCTCCGCCCAGGAACTCGCCGACTTCCTCGACCGCACCTACGACGTGGTCGTCCCCGGCAACGAGCACCTGTGGGTCGACGTCGACGAGGCGCTCACCCACTTGATCTCCACCGACCTGACCTGAGCAAACACCGACATCCGACCCCCGATTTGGAACCACGAACGGGCGTCGGATAGAGTTCCACTCGCACCACGGAGAACGGAACGCGGTGGGAAAGTCCGGCAATCCCGGATACTATCCCCTGTGAGCCAAGATCCAGTGGCTTGCGGACGTAGCGCAGCTGGTAGCGCATCACCTTGCCAAGGTGAGGGTCGCGGGTTCGAATCCCGTCGTCCGCTCGGAAGCGGTTCGGCCACAGTGCCGGCCCCCCGTGGGCCCAGCCTTCGGGTTCCGGCGGAGTGGCCGAGTGGCTTAGGCAAGGGCCTGCAAAGCCCTGTACGCGGGTTCGATTCCCGCCTCCGCCTCGGGCGATTAGCTCAGTGGGAGAGCACTACCTTGACACGGTAGGGGTCACTGGTTCAATCCCAGTATCGCCCACCAGTTATCTACACTGGTCACAAGCCCCGCCCCCTCATGAGGGGGCGGGGCTTCAGTGATTGGGAGACGGCGGGATTCTTCGAGGATCTGCTTGTGCGTGGCCTCGGTCATATGGTCGTAGGTGCGGCCGATCCCCTTCATCCTCTGCCTCGATCGCGTCCGACGGGTGACCTCTGGGGCGCCGTCCTCGGTCAGCCGTGGCGGCTTTGGTGGAGGGTGAACCACGGCAGGATCGCCGGGATGGGATCCGCCGCGGTGGGCGCATCGGGGTTCACGTCATCCCGGGGCCGTCGCCAGAACCGCTGCCGGCAGTTCGGCCGTCGCCATGGGTGTCCTTCGGGAGTGGCGAACGCGTCGTGGTGGCTGCCGGGCAGCAGGTCCGGGTCGCCGGGGCTGGAGTTGGGGCACCACGTGGCTCTGGGAGGTCAGTGGCGCGCGTCCGCGATACCGAGTCCGACGCGTTGTTCACCGGGCGGGTCGGGGGTTCGGGTGTTCCGGGACGTTGACCTCGAGCAAGGGGATCGGATCACGGCCGAGTTGGTCGCCGAGGTGGACGGGCCAGGCCCACCTCCGAGGTGTCGCGGCCCGAGTGGTTCATGGTCGCTACCGCGAGATGTGGGCGTGTGCAGCACCGCGGAAGACCGCCTGGACGTGCTCGCCGCCGAGTCCGATGCCTGGTTCGGACAGGACGACCCGCGGACCCGCGAGCCGCACGTGCGGCACACCAGGACCCGGTTGATGACCAGGCAGCCGCACCGGGCGCTGGAAGTGCCGCACGACCCGGTTCGGTCTCGGTCTCGCCGCGTACGGCTTGGGCACACGGCGGAGGCGGGCACCCCCGACCGGTGCCGTGGCGCGAGAGCCTTGGGTGGATCGCCGAGCAGGCGCTGGAGATGACGGTGCTGCACAACGCCATCCGCGCCATGCCGAGGTTCCTGGCCCTCGGGGTCCTCCGCTTCCGCAGGCCCGGGTAGGTCCGGTCGTGTGAACGGCGCTGCGGCGGTCGGGTGAAGTGTGGTCGCCCAGTCGTGACACGCCCCCGCGAACGGCATGGTCCTGTACCGCGTGCGGGCCAGGATGGTCCGCGGGGCGCCGCCAGTTCCCGGCTGGCGCCCGGGAAGGACCGGCGCGATGACCACTGCGGAAGACCTCGTCAGAGACCTGAAGCCGCTGCGCAAGGGGCGCGGTCTCGATGGCCCGCGCGCCGCGGCGCAGATCACCGCGCAGGTCCGCGTGGTCTTCGCGCTGGACGGGGAAAGCGGCGCCGCCGTGGAGCTGGCCGACCGGCTGCGCGAACTCGCCGCGCACCTCCCGCCCGACCTCCGGCTGGCCGTGCTCGCCGCCTACGCGCTGACCGAGCACACCAGGCTGCCCACCCTCAAGGAGCGCCTCGACCTGGTGGAGCGGGAACTAGAGCGGGACACCCGCACGGTTGTCCGGCGCGTGGACGAGGGGTTGCTGCTCATCGCCGAGGCCGCGATCGCCCGGTGGCGGCCGGTGCCGGACGACGAGCGGGCCGGGACCCCTTGGCGCACCACGGCGTTGTCCTGCGCCGTGGTCATGGACCAGCCGACACCGCAGGTGTACGAGACACGGCGGGTGGCGGTCACCGGGGCCCCGGCGACCGGGCTCGACCTCGAGTACTCGGTGCCCATCGGCGGCACCGGTCCCGGCCCGTCGCCGGACAACCCGGTCGTCGAGGTGTTGTTCGGCGGCACCCTGCGCACCTACCTGCGGCACTCCCGGTCCCGCGTGGGCTACCGGCTGGTCCTGCCGAAGGAGCTCGCCCCCAACACCGAACACGAGTACAAGCTGCGGTTCACCTTCGCCGACCGCGTCACCATGTCGCCCTACTACCTCTGCACGCCCCGGTACCCGTGCGCGCGATTCGACCTGCACGTCCGCTTCGGCGCCGGTCGCGTTCCCCGTGGGGTGTGGCGGATCGACGGCCTGTTCCCGAACGAGGTCGACGACCTCACCTCGCCCCGCGACCCCCTCGACATCGACCCCGCGGGCGAGGTGCACCTCGGCTTCACGAACCTCGTACCGCGCTTCTCCTTCGGTGCCGCCTGGCTGTTCTGACCTCACCGCCGCCGTGCGCGCACCAGCCGCCACGCGAGCACCAGCAGCACGAGCAGGGCAGCAGCCACCACGGCGCGCCGTGCCGCATGGGGGTCGTCCCCTTGGACGGGCACAGGCTGGGTTAAGTCCACAGTGGATTGACCGGCGGCGTGCCCCCACCGGCTCGGCGCCATGCGGCCGCGCTCGCGCTGCCGGGTCTTCTCGTCGATCTCCTGGGATGATTCGATGCTCCTCGGGAGCGACAGGAAACTGCGCTGGACCGTGTCCCACCGTCATGGAACGTCGCTTCCGGGTGGTTCGTTGTCGCGGACGACCGCGTGGAACCAGTCGAGGGCCTGGACGAACTTCTCCCGCGCCGACGCGTCGAGCAGCACACCGAGGTCGAAGCCGGGGCGTAGGTCGATCTTCCCCGCGGGCAGGTGGATCCCGTCCACACCGTTGAGCCGCGTGCGGAACTCCTCGCGCCGGGCTGGGTCGTCGAACGGGGGGCGCCCGCGCAGGTGCTGGAACACGACCTCGACGGTGCCGCTCGGGTAGATGACCACGGGCCAGATCCGACCCGCCGGGTGGGACTTCTCGCGGGACAGCAGGAATCGGGACGTCTCCTGCCCGCTGCCGTGGGCGACGTAGCCGCCGATCGCGGTCCACGCCAAGGTCACCGCGACCACGGCCTCGGCGATGTCGTGGCCCTGCCGTTCCGCGAGCTGGCCGAGGAACCGCGCGTCCGAACCCGGGTCCTGGCCCGGTTCGGGTGCGGGGCGCAGGTCCGGGACGTCGGCGCCGAGCAGGAGGGCGAGCCCTTCCGTGGTGACGCGCTGGGTCTGGTCGGCCCGGCCGAGGTGGTCGAACACGACTCCCTCCGCCGCGAGCAGGGTCCGCGGGTCGTCGGTCCGCGTCGGGTCGAGCCAGGCGAAGTTCGGTGAGACCGTGCCCTGGGACTGCAGCACGCGGTGCGCGTTCGGGGCGGGCGTGGTGGCGAGGCGTTGCCCGATGGCCTGGGCGTGGCTGCCGATCAGCGCGGCGAGGTCGCCGTAGGTCGTCCACGACCCGGGCGGCAGTTCGGCGAGGGCCTGGTTCATCACCTCCCACGCCGTTCCCGGCGCCGTGGCCTGGTCGCGGTCGGCCGGGCCCGGCCACTCGGCGATCATCCGCTCGGCGAGCGCGTCCGCGCGCTCGTGGATCTGCGGCCGACCCCAGCGCTCCTGCTGGGCGATCTCCTGGTTCATGAGTACGCCGCTGCCCGCCAACTGCGGGCGCTTGATCGGGAACGGGCTGTTGCTCAGCGTCGAGTTGTACCCGGTGAGGGTCAGGTTGCCGAGGGTGTGCACCAGCGCCTCGTGCGCCTGCCCGAACTCCTCGTCCGCCGCCAGGTCCGCGGTCAGCGATTCCCGCCAGGCCGGGGTCGGTGTTTGGGGCAGTACGTGCTCGATCGTCAGGGAGGTCGGGTCGACCGGCTCCTTGCTGCCGTAGGTCTCCTCCAACCAGCGCAGCACCAGGGTTCGCTGGTGCGGGCGGCCGTTGAGGTAGTACGGCACCGACCGCGCCGCCGCGCGGATCTCGCGGTCGCCCGCGAAGTACTTGCGGCCGGTCGACAGGTAGCGCCGGATGGCCTCGTCGGCGGGCGCGGTGGCGTCGATCTCGGTCACGATCGACAGCAACGTCCGGTTGATGCCCGCGGTGGCGCGACCGATGAGCAGGCGCCGGACGAAGTAGCTCTCCAGGTACAGCATCGCCGAGGCGATCTCGGCGGAGTCCGCTGTGCCGTTCGCCCGCCGCTCCAGCAGGTGCAGCAGAACCGGGTAGACGGTCGTGGTGCCCCACGCGCCGAGCCGGGTCAGGCGGTGGCGCACCGCCTGATCCGGCTCGCGGGACGGGTCGAGGATCGTCCGCAGGAGCTGCCCGAGCCCGCCCAACCGGGCGACCTCGGCCTCGATGTCGTCCTCCGTGCGCATCCGCTCCAGGCGGCGCTGCTGTCCGGTGTAGATGTCGGCCTGCTTGACCCGCGGATCGCGCTGCACCAGGTCGAGCCAGAACAGCAGTTCCAACTGGTCGCGGTCCAGCGCCTGCTGCAGCGGCAGCCACCGCGACTCGTAGACGACGTCGCCGCGGGTGGGCAGCCGCATGAACAGGTAGTTGCGCAGCAGGTCGGCCTGGGTCAGGCGCAGACCGGTGTTGTTGAGCGACTCGAAGATGCGGTGCGGGTTGTCGCCCTGCTGCGAGATGACCGAGACCAGGGCGAGGCCCGAGATCACCGCGTCCTCGATCCGCGCGATGTCGCGCGGGTCGTCGGGGTCGTCCGCGGCGGCGAGCCGGGCCGAGAAGAACCGGTAGGCGGCGCCGACCCGGTCGACACCACCCGCCTGCGGGGTGGAGTCCAGGCAGGCGAGGTACGCGGCCCGGTCGGCCTGCGTCGGCACGAGCTTCAGGCGCTGCCGCCCGGACTCCCACTTGTTGATCAGGTACTGCTCGTTGATCCGCTCGCGGTGCAGCGCGCCGTCCCGCGCGGCCCGGTGCTCGCGGATGGCGCACAGCAGGATGGACAGGCTGGTGAGCCGCTGCTGGCCATCGATCAGCAGGAACTCCTGGACCCCGGTCGGCCCGTTGGCCGGGCTGGGCGTGAGCACCACCGAGCCGATGAAGTGTGTGGCCCGGTGGTCGTCGACGCGGTCCTCGGCCAGCTGGGTGATGTCCTCCCACAGCTGCTTGAGCTGGTCCGTCGACCACGAGTACGTCCGCTGGTAGAGCGGGACCTGGTACTGCTTCGACCCCTCGAGCAACTCTTGGAGCTTCGTCTCCTTGGCCAGAACCATGTGCTTTCTCGTTGTCCCCTCAGGAATCGATGCCGAGGCGGAGTTGCTCGGCGCGGATGATGCGTTGCGGCACCGGGATGGCGTCGTCGTCGAGGAAGTCCGGTCGGTGTTCGCCGGTGTCGACCGATCGGCGGTCCGCGTCCTTGGCGTCGCTCTTGCGGGCGAACTCGGCGAACAGCAGGCTCTTGCGCTCCTGGACCTCGCGGAGGCGCTCGTCGACGCTGTCCTTGGCCAGCAGTCGGTGGACCTGGACCTTGCGGACCTGGCCCATCCGGTGGGCGCGGGCGATGGCCTGCTCCTCGGTGCTGGGCTTCCACTGCGGTTCGGCGATCACGACCACGGACGCCGCCTGGATGTTCAGCCCTACCCCGCCCGCCTCGATCTGGCTGAGCAGCACGGCGTGGCCCTCGTGCCGGGAGAAGGTGTCCACGAGTCGTTGGCGGGCCTCGGGCTGGACCGAGCCGGTCAGGGCACCGGTCACGGACTTGCCGAGTCTGTTGTGGATTGTCTGGAGCACGTCGAGGAAGTTCGAGAACACCACGACCTTGCGACCGTCCTCGCGGGCCTCGTCGACGATCTCGGCGAGGCGTCCGAGTTTGGCGGAGTCGGGGGAGTGGAACGCCGCTTGGCGCATCCGCATGAGGTTCTTGGCGCGCACGGCCGTGGCGTAGGCGGTGGCGTCGGCCTGCGAGAAGCGCACCCAGTCCTCGACCTCGATCTTGTCGGGCAGTTCGGTGAGCACGTCCTCCTGGTTGCGGCGCAGGTAGACCGGGGCGACCGCGCGGCGGAACCGCTTCGCCCCGGCCACGGCGTCGGCGGCGTCCAGGCCGCGGGCGACCCGGGGCTGCAGGTAGTGGACGAGGGTGCGGAACTCCTCGACCCGGTTCTCCATCGGGGTTCCGGTGAGGAACAACGCCCGCTGCGCCTTGGCCACGATCGCGGCGACGTGCTGCGAGCGTTGCGCTTCTGGGTTCTTCACGTAGTGGGCCTCGTCCACCACGAGCAGCGCGATCCCGGCGTCGGCGACGCGGTCGAGGCGGCCGAGGGTGGTGAAGGTGGTGACCGCGACACCCCCGGTGCGCCGCCAGCGGTCCGCGGCGGTCGCGCGGTCCGCGCCGTGCAGGCTGTGCCCGGTGAGCGCCGTGTGCTTGCGGATCTCGTTGAGCCAGTTGATCTGCACGCTCGCGGGGCAGACCACGAGGAAGCGGGCCTGTCCCATCGTCGCCAGGTGCGTCATCGCGGCGAGGGCCTGGACGGTCTTGCCGAGCCCCATCTCGTCGCCGAGGATCGAGTGCTCCCGGTGGATCGCGTACTGCGCCCCGAACACCTGGTAGCCGCGCAGGGTCGCCTTGAGCAGGCCGGTGTCCAGCGGGACGGCGGTGATCTGCTGCCGCAGCTCCTCGGGGAGGAACCCCTGCGCCGCCTCGCCGTCGTCGCTGTCGCCGTGCCCGCCGAGCGTGGAGAGCAGCGCGTTGAAGTCCGCGGCGTCCTGGGAGTACTCCCGCCACAGCTGCTCGGGCGGGTGGGAGGCCGGGTCGACCGCCCGCTCCTGCTCGTCGACGGTGTGGCGCAATCCCGAGGTTCGGGGAGCCGCCAGCAGTGCGTCGAGTTGGGCAAGGGCGGCGAGCGCGGACCGCTTCCGCTTGCCGAACGTGAACCACATGCGGATACGGCCCGCGGTCGGTCGCGCTTCCCGGACCAGGTGCCCGGCATGTGCGGTGAACTGCCGCAGCTCTTCTTGCAGAGAACCTCGGACGCTGTCGGCGTTTCGGGCGGCGGCGAGGGTGGCGAGGAGTTGCGTCTCGCCCGTGCGCCGCTGGTCGGGGTCGAACCGGACGCGGATCTCCTGCCGGACATCGCGCGCGAGCCGGTGCGCGGCGGCGGAGATCTGCTGGGCCGACTGCGGGCCAATGCCCGGCACGGCCTGCAAGCTGGTCGGAGTCGTGCCGACGACGTGCGCGACCGTGCGGTAACCCGCGTCGGCGAGGGCGCCCAGTCGAGCGCCCTTGCCCGCGAGGCGGCGCAGGTCGGTGATCGGGCGGGCGGCCAGCGCCGCTTGGGTCTCCTGATCCGCGAGTACGTCGATCTGCAGGCGCGCGCTCTCCCGCAGCGCTTCCGGAGCGGCCAGCAGGGCGGTGGCCCGCTCGGCGAACTCGCGGGCGTTGTCCAGCAGCGCTTTGGCCTTCGCGCCGACCTTGTCTTCGACGGCGGCCGGGGCGTTGTCTTCCCGTGGGTGGTGCGGCGCCTGGTCCCCGGTGGTCACTTCGTCCCCTCCGCGCGTGACTCAGCGTCCCTGCTAGCGCTGTCGCCGCGTCAAGCGGGGTGCGGCGATCAGCGCTTGGCGCTGTCCGGGAAGGGTATCGAGTGGTGGTCGACCGCGTCCACGGGGCCGTGACCGGCGAGTGAGCACGCGGTTCTGGTCCTATGTGGACATAGGGCGGGCTGCCGAGGGCGGCGCGGTGCCGCCCTCGGCGTGGGGTTACTTGGTGACGAGCAGGTCCCAGCCGGTGAAGCCGGACCGGCACTTGTGGCTGGTCCACGCGGCGGGGGAGGTCTCACCGTTGGTGCCCGCGGTGTCGCAGGCGGCCTGGGTGCCGAAGGTGGCGATGTAGACGTCGGTGAAGGTGGCGGCGCTGGGCTCGCCGAGCAGGTCGTACCCGGCGACACCGTTGCGGCAGGTGTAGGAGGTGAAGACGTGCTCCGCCACGGCCTGGTCGCCCACGGCCGTGCACTGGGTCAGCGTCGGGAAGGTGGTGATGTAGGTGGTGGGGGTGGCGGAGGCGGGGGTGGCCAGCACGAGCGCGGCGGCGATACCCGCAGTGGCGGTGAGGGCGATTCGGGACGCTGTCGACATGCGAGTACCTGCGGACATGGTGTTCTCCAGTCTTCGAGGTCGCGAGGGCTTCGTGCCACGAGCATGCCTGTGTTGCCGTGTGGCGTCTCCGACGTTAACCGGTGGCCGAAGACCCAAATGGACTGTTTGCCGGTAGCCGGCACACACGCTCCGTTACCTCGATCGACGCGCGCTGTCCTGGCCGCCGGTTCCGGCGTGCGATGATCTCCAATGGAGTAAGGGATATCTCGGCTACGCGCCGCGTTCGAGTGTGGTCCTGGCCACTGCGGTGTCCAATTACCGTGAGTGATCCATTCGGTGGCACGGGATGCACCCACCGCGCCAGACCGGGAGGTGGCCTCCAGAAGCGTGTCGGTTGGCGCATCCGGGTGTGCGGGCGGCTGGACCCACCGCGTGCTTGGGGTTTCCGATAGCGCGGTCCGCTTCTACGGGCTGGTCGGTGCGGTCTACGGCTTGAGGTTGCCCGTGTAGTGCCAGGTGACCTTCATGTCGTCGCAGTTGGCGCCGCGCGCGTCGAGCGTGATGTCGCCCTCCACGTCGTTGGCTGCCCAGGTGTTGGCGACGAGTGTGCCGGTGTTGACGTTGACCGTTGTCGTCAGGGTCGCCGTCATGGGGGTGCCGTTGCAGACCGGTGGTCTTATGAGAGGGTCGGTTGAGGACCAGGTGTCTCCTGTCTTCCGGAGGCGGGAGCCCTCGGTCCAGTCGATCACCTGGATCCGGCAGGTGTTCGGGCAGCCGGTCGTGGCGAGGGTGAAGATCGCTATTTGGGACTTGGCGCAGTTGGCGGCTATGCAGGTGCTTATCGCGCCGACGGTTCGGTAGTTCCCCTGGGGGATCGCGGTTCCGCGGACCAGGGGGAAGCTGTCGGAGGTCCCGGCGGTTCTGCGGACGAGGTTTCCGTTGCCCATCAGGAGGAACGCGGCGATGTCCTGCTCGGCGGGCGTGACCTCCACCGCGGTGAGGTCCGCCCACGGTGTGGTCACGTATCCCTTGGTCTCTCCGCGAGGGGGTTCGAGGGAGAGGCCGTCGGAGCAGCGGAACCGGGGGATGCCGCGGCGGTCGACCAGGACGGGGGTGCCCGCTTGCAGGACGGCCTGGTAGGAGCTGGCGGCGGTGACTCTGGTGTCGGTGCGCAGGGCAACGGGTGTCATGGTGGGTTGGGTCAGGTCGCACTTCGCGGGGACGAGGTAGAGGGACTGGGTGTCACCGGGGATCGAGGTGCCTCGCTGGAAGCTCGGCAGGCCCGGTTCCGAGGGCAGGAGGATGGCTCGGCCTCGACCGTCCTCGTAGGTGACTACTAGCAGTACCAACGAGACGGCGGTGCCCAGGGCGACACCGGCGAGGGTGCCGCTCCGGTAGGGGCTGCCGAACCTGAGTGCGCATCGCGCGAGTGTGACTACGAGGCAACCCACGATCAGCGGGAGGCCCCAGCCGATTCCCGCTGATGGGGGTATCCCTTCGTCGAGGAGGGTCAGTGTGCCGGAGGGGTGGGTGATCCCTTCGAGTCCCGCGATGTAGCCGAGGGCGCAGGCGGCGGCGATCGAACCCACGACGACGGTTCTGGTCCGGAGTACGCACATGGCTATCGCGGCGACGGGTACCAGCCACAGCAGCGTCAGCCACCCGCCGGAGGAGGCGACCCACGCCCCGCTGTGGGTGTCGCCTGAGTCGTCCACCATGGTGGGCAACAGGAAGAAGGCGATGGCCACCAGGGCGGGTTCTGCGGAACTGACCGTCTTCGCATCGCCTGTCACCGTTATGCCTTGGCCAGCGGGATGGGTTTCGGCAACTTGGCCAATGGCAGCGGATCGGGCGCGTTCGGTATCACCAGGGTGTTCACCTCCTCCAGCGGGACGAGGTGACCCACGAACTTGTCCTCCGCGCTGTATTTCCCTTCGACCTGGATCTCGCGGGTGCAGACCCATCCGTTCGGGGGAGAGTCGAGGTCGCAGGCCGCCTGGGGATAGTAGCCGCGCTCGGTCCTCACGAATCCGAAGAGGACGAATCCCTGGGGGACCACAGCGGTGGCGATGCCGTTCGCGGTCTTCGGATCGGGGGTCTCCGGCCGAGGATTCGCCTGCTGGGTCGCGGACTGAGTTGGTGTCGTGGGAGTTGTGGTCGGTGGGGGAGGTGTGGAAGTCGCCGTGGGGGACGACGCGCCTGAGGCCGCCTCGGGTCGACCCACCAGGACTCCGAGCAGGAAGACAACGCTCAACACCGCCAGGACGGCCACGGTGGGGGCCAGTCTGCGCACCCAGCCGTTCCACCGGACCACTCGGACAGCCGGCACGACCTGCGCGACCTGCGCGACCGGCGTGGGAGCCGCTTGCGGTGCGGGCTCGACCCGCGGTGCGGGCGCGGGTGTGGGCCAGCGGTTCGCCATCGCCCACGCCAATTCCGAAGGGCGTGATCTGACCAGCAGCCTGCCCAGCTGTTCGGACTGGCACTGCTCGATGAGCTTGGCGGCCTCCGTCAGCACGTCGGGGTGGGCGAGGTCGGCCAGGTCCGGCCCGTACCTGGCCTGGCAGAGCTTGGCCAGTAGTTCATGCCGGACGTAGATCTCCACACTGGCGCTGACCTGGTCCACCTCGGTCGGACCGAGCTCTCTGCGCAGCCGTTCGCGGTCCGGTTCCCTGGCGGCCGCGTCGAGCGCGTTGGACAGCTCGGTCGCGGTGCGCGCCCGGAGCAGGGCCTCGACGGAGTCGAGCCGCTCGGTGCGGAGGCCTTGGTTCACCCGCGGTTCCCGGGCTTTGACCGGCTGGTTCTCATGGCCTTGTGCGGAGGGCCGGGGGGTCGGGCGCCGCCGCCGGTCGTCCAAGATCGCGTCGACGCAGTCGACAGCGGTTTGGTGCGGGTGCGGCGCGGGTGCGGTGAGGTCCACGATCGTGCGAGTCGCGATTCCGGAACTCGGGTTCATCGGGAGGAACACGACCTCCGGCAGGTTGGGGATGCCATCGACGTGGCGGTGCTCGTAGGTGGAGAACGACCACAGCCGCTCCGGCATCAACTCCCGCGCGGCCAGGTACAAACCCCACTGCAGGAGCAACTTCGAGTTCTCCGGACAGCCGAGCACGCTGACCGGCCTGTCCGCGGGCTCCGCGAGCATCGCGGTGAGCACGGTCAGGATCTCGTTCCGGGCGTGTTGGAGCAGATCGGGACTGGGTAGCCGGACAGCGCTGTTGAGTTGGCCCGCGGTGATGGGGCGCAGGCGGGTGCTCGGCGCCTGCGTGCTCCACTTCGGCCAGTCCGCGAGTCCGACGGCGACCGTCGGAGTGAGCACGCGTTCGTTGCCCACCAAGGCGTGCACGTTGTTCCTGCCCTCGCTGTACCCCGTGCTGAACCGGCGGAGGATCGCGGCCAACCCGCCGTCGAATCGCAGGTAGGACAACGCCGATTTCGGCGCGGTCAGGTGTCCCATCCCCATGAGCCGCACGTGGTCACGCAGGTTCTCCTCCCAGGAGTCCGCCGCGTTGGTGCCTTCGAACGACCTGGCGATCATGGTGTGCTTGTTGCTGTTGCTGTCGAGCGAGAACCCGAAGTACACCTGGTGGGCGCCTTCTTCGGTCACGGTGCACCTACCTGGGCGGCCTCGGGAGTGTTGATCATGCCGGTCATGGCGAGCAGCGAAACCAGGGGCTCCAGGACCCTGGTGGGTCGGAACCCGCGCGGGAAGTGGGCTTTGCCGCTGCCGTCGGGGCGTCTCCCGACCGCGTCGCCGCCGCTGGCCGAGACGAAGTGCAGTGCGCACCGGGGGAAGGCGTGGTAGGGCTCCAGGGAACCCACCGCGCCGGTGTTGTGCAGGTGCGCGTAGACGTCCTTGCTCTCCTGGCGGATCCGGGTCGGGTCCACCGTGGTCTCGTTGCCGCGGCTCAGCCAGCGGTCGACGGGGGAGAGGTACCGCAGGCGGTCGGCTTTGGTCACCGCGACCACGGCGGGCAGGCGGGCGGCGCGCAGGCGTTCGACGGCCAGGTCGAAGGAGCGGTTCTCCCCGGTCAACGGGGGTTTGCCCGCGTCCGGTGGGTCCTCGCTGGCGTGCACGAAGATCGCGGCCGTGGCGCCGACGAGGAATCGGGTGGATCGGTTGCGCGCGTCGGTGTTCTGCCAGTCCTCGCCCGCGACGTCGAAGAAGGTCACCGGGCGGGTGCCCGCCGGTCCGCGCAGCAGGAGGATGTCGGCGGCGTCGGCGATGCCGGTCTCGGTACCGGGTAGCGCCTCCCCCTTCTCCAACCGCTGGATGAAGTCCTTGTGGAACTTCTCGTGCCGCACGAAGTCCAGTGCCTTCACGGTGATCCCGTACGGTGCGAGCCCGTTGAGGTACGCCTCGCGGATCATGGCCGTCAGCAGGTGCGTCTTGCCGCAGTCCGGGGCGCCGATCAGGCCGACCACCAGCGGGCTGCCGTAGTCGCCGTAGGTGGCGGGCAGGAAGTGCCTGCTGGTGTCCTCCGACGGGTTGGGGCACTGCCGGAACCCGTTGCGCGCCAGGTCGGCCCGTTTCGACTCCGGCATCCTCGACACGTCGATGTGCTCGTACTGGTTCTTCCCCGCGTTGTAGACCGAGATGAAGCGCTCCTCGGCCCACGGGATGTCGTCGGCGCAGATGGGGCAGCGCACGCGGCGGGGGGGAGACGGGTTGGGGTCGGTCACAGGGCCACCACCGTTCCGATGATCATCCCGGCGACCAGCAGCGTGGTGCCGAGGAAGGGGAAGGCGCGCTTGCCCCGGCGGGCCGGTTTGCCGCCGTTGGCGGCTGGGCTGACGGGGGTACCGCGTTTGGCCCGGCTGGCCTGTTCGAACATCTCGTGGCCCACCGCGAGGTGCCGGTCGGGGTCGTCCGGGACGAGCGGGGTGGCGCTGCCGCGCATGCGGCCCAGGAGGTCGGTGGGCGTCGGGCGCTGCTCCACGGCGTTGCCGAATACCGGCGCGAGCAGCGCGCGCAGGCCGTCCGGGTCGAGCTTGTGGTCGGGCAGCTGTTCGTCGAACGGGACCTGCAACTGCGTCGCCCGGATGAGCTGGCTCGCGGCCCACACGTCGTCGCGGGGGTCGACGGTGCCGGTGCCCGCGGCCTGCTCCGGGGAGCGGGTGGCCGCGGTGCCGCGGCGGCGCCGGTCGCCGACGCGCTCGGCGGACTCGAAGTCGACCAGCTGGACCTGGCTGTGGTCCCAGCGCAGGGCCCGGGCGGTGACGTCGCCGTGCACGACCCCGGCGGCGGAGGTCAGCTGCAGCGCCCGCAGCACACCGTGCTGGAACCGCCACGCGTCGGCCTCCTCGAAGCGCGGGTTCGAGCCGACCGGTTCGCCGCGGTAGGCGCGCAGCAGCGCGAACGGCTCCTCCGCGTCGATGTCGTAGCCGACCAGGTTCGCCAGCTCCTGCGGGAACCGGGCGCCGTAGACCTGGCCGAGCCTGCACCCCGCCCGGATCTCGTTGTCCAGCAGGTCGTAGAGCCCCGGCGACCGCGCACCGCGCTGCGGCGGCACGCACTTGCGCACGTAGAGCTGGTTGTTGACCCGGACGAGGGCCTGCGGCAGCGCCGAGCCGGGCGTCTGGAACTCGTTCACGTGCTCCACGACGATCTGCTGCCACACGCCTGCCACGGTCCGGCAGCGCACGGTCTGCGGGCCTGGGTTCACTTGTCGCTCCCACCCGGTGCGTGCCGCACCGACTCCGACCGCAGCGGCAGCAGCCGCAACGCGCCGACGAACTCCCCGGCGCCGCTCCAGGCGATGCCGGGGTCATTGGACACTCCACTGTGGACACTGTCGCGGCCGAGCGCGACGCGCAGCCGGGCCGGGGCGAACCGGACCAGTTGGGGACTCGCCGTCCGGTTGAGGTAGCGCAGGTGGCCGCCCGCGCACAGCTGCGTCATGTCGTCGTCGACGCGGGTGCGCAGGGCGGCCAGCGCCGCGGGTGACTCCTGCCAGGTGCGGACGAGCAGCTCGTCGCGGGTGGCCTGGTCGCTGCTGAAGCCGGTCGCGGACAGCAGGCCCCGGCCGCGGACCTCGGCGCCGTATTCGCCGAGCAGCCGTTCCAGCCGTTGCGCGTAGACGCCCGCCGCGGTGCGCGTCGCGGCCTCGGCGGCGGGCCACGCCGGGTCGAGCGCGGCGCGGCACACGTCGAGCAGGTCGCCGCGCACCACGGTGTACAGCTCGCGCGGCACCGGGCGGGCCATCTGCTCCGCACCGCCACCGGAGGCGGTGTCGGGGGCGAGGAACAGCCGGTTGCCCGCGTCGGCGAGGGCGTTCGCGACCTCGTGGACCCCGTCGGCGACGGCCGTGGCCGCGGCGGCGATGGCGCGCTTGCGCTCGACGGGCAGCCACGCCTGGCTCGCGGTGTCCTCGGCGATCCGGGTCAGCTGCGAGATCGCGTCCCGCACCGGCGCGACCCGCAGCGCGGCCTGCCACCGGCGCGCGGCGGCCTTCCAGCTCGTGGCGACCACGGCGAAGCAGACCAGCACCAGCGCCACCGCGACGATGTCCGCCACCAGCGGTGGCATCCGCTTCGGCGTGGTGAAGACCAGACCGATCCCGGCCAGGACCGCCCCACCGAGCGCGGTCGACCCGTAGACGCCGAACGCGGGCGGGGCCGTCGCGGAGAAGCTGTCCACGCCGGGCCTGCGGGCGAGCAGCAGCCACCCCGCGCCGGTCCACGCCGCGGCGAGCAGGACACCCGCGAGCCAGCCGGACCACCCCGGCCCGAGCAGGTACACCATCGCCGCGCAGCTGAGGAAGACGACCGGCAGCGCCCCCAGACCGAGCGGCCAGCGGCGGAACCCCGGCGCGGTCAGGGAAAGCGGCCCGATCGCCCGGGCCTCGTCGAGGGCGGCCATGCAGCCCTGGGGGCGGCTCGTGGCCACCAACTGCCGCAGTTCGCGGGCCACCGCCGGCAACGCGGCGCCCGCGCGGAGCCGCTCGTCGACGACCGTCCGCAGGTGCCGGGTGACCTCGGCCGGATCGGCTTCGCGCGGAGCGGGCACCCCCATCTCCCGCACCGACTCCACCGACGGGTCGCCCACCTGCAGGTGCCCGTCCACCCGGTTCAGCAACTCGACCACGCCCGCGCGGTAGTTCTCCGCCGCCTGCCCGGCCCAGACCACCTGGTCCGACAGGCCCGCCGTCGACCGGGCCGTGCCCAGCAGGGCCTTGACCGTGCCGAGCACCCCAGCCAGCCGCTCGACCTCGGCGAGCCTGCGCACCGCGTCCGCGCGGGCCGCCTGCACCGGGCCGGACAGCACCACCCCGATCTGACCGCTGAGCAGCGGCGTGCGGCCGAGCCCCGCCGACAGGTCGTGCGTGGCGGGCTGGTCGCCCGCGCACAGCGAGCGGACGGCCGCCGCCCGCGCCTCGGCCAGCTCGGCGAGGTCGGCCGAGTGCGAGACCAGCCGGACGCCGGGGTTGGCCGCCGACGCCGGGAGTTCCTCGGCGGCGGCGATGACGCGGTCGAACAGGTGCGGGTCGCGCAGGGCCGCGACGAGCGAGTCGAGCGTGTCGCCCCGGTGCGCCGCGGGTCTCGGCGCCGCGCTGTCCGGGGCCCACTCGACCCCGGTCGGGTTGCCGATCCACAGCACGGTGGCGTGCCGCAACGCGGGTGGGAGGGTGAGGACGACACCGTCGAGCGGGTCGCCGGTGGCGGCTTCCCCCACCGCGAGGCACACCACCGCGGTGACCATGTCCGCGCCCACCAGGGACATGTACGTCTCGGCGTGCGCGACCAGGTCGGCGGCGTCGTCGACCACCACCACCCCGCCCGCCGGGTCCGCGGGGGCCACGCCGCCGCCGCGCAGGTCGACCACGACCACGTCGGAAGTGCTCATGCCAGGTCCTCACCACCGAGCCCGCGCGCCGCCTCGGCCTGCTCGCGCAGGTCGACCAGGTTCTTGGCGGTCGCGCCGACCGGCTGGGCCAGCGCGCTCGGCAGCGCGCGCGACCAGAACTCCCGGCACACACCGAGCTGCGGGTCGGTGCTGAGCACGCGGTTGCGCTCGGCCTCGGCGACCTTGGCCAGCTCGTGCTCGGCCAGGTCGACCAGGACGGTGTACTCCTTGGCGGGCAGCGACGGCGAGCGGTCGGCCCGGGCCGGGACGGCCGACATCAGCCGCGCGGCCAGGCTGCGGCGGGTCTGGCTGTCGTCGGTGAGGATCCACCGCTCGTAGGACTGCAGGGCGCTGGCCCACGACGACAGCGCGCCCAGCGGCTCCAGGTCCAGCTCCATCCACACGGCCTCGCGGCTGCCGAGCGCGACGGTGATCCGGTCCGGGCTGGCGGGGGACCCGACGACGGTGATCTTGCCGTCCCAGGCGGCGCAGAGCAGCCGGTGCAGCACCTGCACCCGGTCGCGTTCGTCCATCAGCAGGTAGTTGCCCTCCTGGCCGAGCCTGCGCCGCCACGGCAGGGTGTCCATCGGTTGCGGGTCCCGCTGCGCGCTCGCCCACTGCTTGACCACCCGGCGCAGTTCCGGCACCTCGGTGATGCCCATCGAGCTGCGGTTGAGCACCACGACCATCGAGTCGGCCTGCACCGCGCGGAACTCCGGTTCGCCGACCATGTCGACCGGGAGCGAGACCTCGTGCCGCAGGAACCGCTCGACCTCGACGTCCTCCTGCGCGGCCGGGTAGGTGAACAGCACCTTCAGCGGCGCGTGACCGTCCGGTGCGAACCCGCCGGGCACCAGCTCGGCGAGCTTCTGCCGGAACCGGTTGAGGTCCACGTCGGTGACGCTGTTGTCGCGCCGCTGCACGGCGTTGGCCAGCAGGTCGTCCATCCTCGGCACCAGCGCGGGCTTGCCCCGGTCGCCGGGGCGGACGCGCTCGGTGACCGCCTCCTTGATCCGCTGCCGCACGTCGGCGACCGCGGCCTCCGGGTCCTTGCGCCCCTTGGTGAACGCCGCGACCCAGCCCTCCTGGCCGAGCAGCAGGTTCAGCAGGTGCCCCTCGTGCGCGTTGGGCCCCAGGTGCTGGGAGTAGTCCTGCTTCAGCCGGGCGAGCACCCCCTGGTAGAAGCCCTCCAGGCCGCGGTCCTCGGGCGGCAGCAGGTAGGTGACGCCGACCCGGGACTTGTAGAGGTCCTTGGAGCGCTGGTCGAACTGGTGCGGGTCGTTGTGGGCGTGCGCGACGAACTGGTCGTGGATCGCCTTGAACTCCTCGAGGAAGGCGTGCCACGGCCTGCTCCACAGCCGGTGGCTGTCGTTCCACGCCGCGTTCCAGATCCGCCTGGTCTGCCAGTGGTACCAGGTGTCCTGCGCGCGCAGCACGGCCCGCACCGGCTCGTCGGCCATCCGCATCCGCTGCATGAGGCGCTTGGGCAGGTTCGTCGGCATGGGCGGGACGGCGGCGTTGAGCCCCGGCGGCGCGGGCGGCGGGGAGCGCCACCCCTCCAGCAGCGCCCGGAAACCGCCCACGTCCAGGGGGTCGACCAGGTCGCGGTGGCCGAACACCGTGCGCCACAACTGGAACAGGTCGATGTGCCGCAGCACGGCGCCCGCCGCCGCCGTCGGGTCGAAGTTCTGCGCGAGCGCGGCGACCGGTGCCGCGAGTGCCTCCTGGCCGCGGTCGATGGCGGTGCCCATGGCGTTCGCGCGTTCGGTCAGCGCCGCCACGACCGGTCCGTACCCGACCGGGCTGCCCTGGGGCGGGATCCGACCCGGTGTGGCCTCCAGCAGCCGGTCCAGGCCCGCGGCGGTGACGAACTGGCGGATGTACTGCTTGTTGGTCTCCATCGCGCCCGGCGGGACCAGGAGCTCGTTCACGGCGTTGGCGAGCAGGTGGGAGGAGACCACGTCGGTGAGTTCGAGCAGCGGGGTGGTCAGCGCGGCGACGGCGCTCGTGGTGACGCCGCGTCGACCGACGCCGGTGTCCGCGGTGGCGTGCCGGTCGACCTTGCTGTTGATGAACCCGTCCGCGAACGACTGGTACGGCCGGGTCGCCCGGCCCTCGTCGTCGTCCTGGTCCGTGGGGCCCGCACCGATCAGGGACACCATCAGCGACACCATGGAGCGGTTGAGGTCGTCGCGCCGCACGCCGCCGACCGGCCTGCCGAACAGGAACGCCGTCTGCACCACGTTCGGCTGCAGCTGCACCTGCCCGAGGCCGGGGTAGCGCACCGACACGGCGCCGTGCGTGCCCCTGGCGTCGAGCGCGTCCGGGGACCCCTGGGCGTTCTGGTCGTCTATGAGCCGGAACAGGTCGACCAGCGCCGAACCGGCGTTGAGCTCGGCGGGCCTGCCGCCGCCCTGACCGTCGTCGAACGCCGAGGGCATCAGGACCAGCGGGTAGATCTCCGCCACCTTGCCGCCCTCGCGCATCAGGTCGCCGATCAGGTGCAGGTAGTCGTAGAAGATGCCGCTGCCGGTGCCGCCCGCCACGGAGAACACCACGAACACGATCACCGGGTCGACCCGCTGGGTGCGCTTGCCGCTGACCACGAGCAGCTCGCCCGCGGACTCGTTGATGTCGGCCAGCGCCTTCTTCACCCCCAGCAGGGCGGTGTCCCGGTTGCGCCGCAGGGTTTCGAAGAGCACCGCGCGCCCGACCGTCGGCAGCTGGCCCGCCCCGCGCACCAGCGGCCCGATCCGCGGGTCGCTCTCCCGGCCGGGCAGCCACTGGATGGTGTCCTCGTCGGTGTTGATCCGCAGGCTCTGCGCCACGTCGGCGGAGTTGGCGAGCTTGGCGGGCACCAGGTCCGCGATCTGGTGCATGGTCCGCTGCGCGGCCTGCTCGTGCTCGCGGCCGGGCACGACCTCGCGGCGCACCCGGTGCAGCTCGGTCGTGCTCAGGTCCGCGTAGACGAATTGCAGGCACGACGGGAGCTGGTAGGGCAGGAAGTTCGGGTTCTGGATGTCACCGAGCAGCCGGGTCCCGTCGGGGCCGCACAACTCCTCGCGCAGCCGCTTCTCCAGCTCGGCACCGACCTTGCAGCCGGTGCCGCCGAGCCCGACGAACAACATCGGTTGGTAGATCCTCATCGCGGCACGTCCTCACGGGCAGGGAGTTGGGGTGTCACTTGCGCAGCCGGTCCAGGGAGTCGAGCAGGGTTCGCAGCGCCTCGTTGAGCCGGTCGACCAGGGCGGTCACGTCGTCGTAGAGGCCGTCCGGTCTTCGCTCCGGCTCGGTCTGGCCGAACATGCGCATGCCGAGCACGCGACGGAGTTCGATGCCCTGCTCGCCCAGGGGTTCGGTGTAGTCGGCGAGGGTGGACATGGCGATCGCCAACTCACCGGCCCACCGCGCCGACGCCCGGTGCCGCGCCGATTCCCTGGCCAGGTAGCCCGCGAGCACGGCGATGGGGACGGTGGCCGAGAGCCGCACCAGCTCCTCGCCCAGCGGGCTGCCGTCCAACCACAGCGTGATCACCAGGGCGCCTACCGCGATGAGCGCCAGCAGGCTGCCCGCGATGAACCGCAACCGATTGGCGTGGCTGGTCTCCCGCTTGGCGTGGTCGTCGTAGTAGTGGCTGATCTCGCGGGCCGCCTTGTCGGCGGCGCGTGTCGGGGGCGGTTCGGCCATCAGGCGCCAGGTGTAGATCGCCTTCCTGGCCGCACCCGCGATGACGGTGGCGTGGTCCCTGGCCTCCGCCAACCTGATGTCGTCGGCGACCGCTTTCTTGGCCACCTCCAGGTACGCGCTGATGGCCTGCTCGACCAGATCGCAGAGCTGGTTGGCGAAGTCGCCCAGCAGCTTGGCGAGAGAGGTCGCAGACCCACCCCGGTCCAAGGCGTTCAGGCAGTTGTCGATGGTGTCGAGCGTGTCGCCGACGTCCGCGGCCAACTCGGTGTAGGCCTTGTCCTGCCGGAGGAAGCGGACGAGCTCCGCGGACTTGCCGTCGGTGAGGGAACGGTCGAGGAAGTCGGCGACCAGCTTGACGACGTCGCAGGTGGACTGCACCGCCTTGCCGCGCGCGAGCCGCCACTCCGACTCCACCCGGGAATTGAGCTTCCGGGCGGCGTCCTTGACCGTGACCAGGTCGACGTCCACACCACTCGCCACGGTCGTCACTCCCCTTTGCAGATCCGGCGCAGGTGGCACAGGAACGCCCACCAATCCACGGCGAGGTAGCCGAGGAGCGCGCCGACCGACACCGCGCTGACACCGCCCCAGTAGCGCGACCCGACGGCGATCACCGCCGACCACCACGTGGTCGGATTGGCGGGCCGTGGTCCGAGTTCGCGCCGTTCCCGGTCGATCGCCGCGAGACGGGACCTGGCGCTCTTCTTGGCCTGGGCGAGGTTGTCCGCGCGGCTGCGGGCCGCGGCCTTCGCCTGGTCGAGTTGGGCGGTGATGGCGGCCACCTTCCGCGTCAGCTCGTCGCGGTCCGCCACCCGCATCCGGTAGGCGTCGCCGTCGCCCTTGTGGCGCGTGCCGCAGGTTCCGTCGAACTCGCACAACGCCGTCTCCGTCGCCTTGCGCTCGGCCGCGGCCGTGTCGTCCAGTTGCTTGCGCAGTCGCAGGACTTCCGGGTCCATCTCCGGCGCGGTCTCGGGGGTCCGCGAGATCTCCTCTTGCTCGGCCTGTTCGACGTCCAGACGGTGCTGTTCGACACCCCAGCGGTCCGGGGCCGGGTCGTAGCGCACGGCGTCGACGCGGGAACCGAACACCCAGAACAGCACCGAGTAGGCCACGACCGCCCCCAGCACCACGCTCAACAGCCTGCGCGGCATCGGCATCGCGGGCGGCCCGTCGGTGTGGTCGAGCCCGTCGACGACCAGCCGGTTCGCGAGAACGATCATCGCCGAGCAGCCGATCAGGACGAGCACCAGCCAGATCGGGGAGATCCGGTTCCCGAACACCACCGAGGCCGTGACGACCACGGACGTCACCACACCGAACAGGTGCGCCGAACGGCGCAGGTCTCGCTGGTGCGGGATGTTGCCGATCTCGTCCGACGAACTCGCGCGATCGGTGCGGCCGAACCGGTGCACTCGTCGGGGTCCTCCCATCGGACTGGGCCTTTCCCGTCAGGCGAACGGGTTGTACGGGTCGATCTGCGGGCCGCGCTCGGGCGCGGCGGCCGGGCCCGGTTGGGGGCCGGGACCGGACGGGTAGGAAGGCGTGCCGAAGGGGTCGCCGAACGGGTCCGGGTTGGTCGTGCTGGGGGCGGTCGGGTACTGGGCCGTGGGGGCGGCGACGGTCGCGGTCTGGGCGAACGGGTCCGCGGGCGGGCCGGTGAACCCGGCGGGGGCGCCGAACGACGCCGTCGCGGGGGAGCCGAACGGGTCGGCGGGCGGGGCCGCGATGACCGCGGCGGCGCGGTCGTCGAGGATGACGATGGCCGTGTCCTGGGTGATGTGCCGCGGCACACCGGCGGGGATCACCGCCGGGGGCAGGGTGGGCCCGCGCAGCTCCAGCCGGTCGCCCACGCGGCGGACCCAGTACGCGTTGGCCTCGTCGGGGCCCGCGGGTTGCAGCTGCGGCCCGGTGAAGTCGTCGTGCACGATGAACCCGAAGTCGCGGCCTGCGCCGTCGGGCGCGGGCAGTTCCGCGGCGAGGAAGTCGTTCTTGTGCAGTTGCGCCCGCAGACCGGTGACCCTGTTCGCCTCCGCCCTGGCCCGCAGCCGCAGCAACACCCACACCAGACCGGCGAGCGCGAGCGCGGCGAGCAGGATCCAGATCCAGAAGAACTCCTCGAACGCGCTGGGTTCCGGCGTGATCTCGGCGCTGAACAGCCGCTCGGTGACGACCGTGCCGTCGGCGGTGTCGACCAGGCGCAGCTTGGCACCGGCGCCGCCGAGCGGGCTGTCGGCCCCGAAGCGCAGGGTGAACGCGGTCCTGCCTGCGCCCGGGTCGGCCCGCACCTGCGCCGGGTCGACGGTGAGCGTGGTGCCCGCGGTGACGTCGACGACCTCGAGCCGCAGCTGGGCCACCTTGCCGGAGTTGTTGGCGACCGAGACGGACCCGGTGACCGATCCGCCGGGGACGACCGTGGCGCGGTTGTCGTCGTAGAGGATCTGCGCCTGCACGGGGGCCGCTTCCGCGCGGACCCTCGTGGACAGCGTCCGCGTGTCGCCGCCGACGCCGACGCCGGAGACCTGGCCGGTGTAGGTGAGTTCGCCGTCCGCCCCGGCGGGCACGTCGAGCTTCCCCGTGAAGGCCCCGTCACCGTCGGGGTCGGACAGGGCGATCTGCGCGGGCTGGAAGCCGTGCCCGGTGAGGGTGACGACGAAAGCCAGGCCGCGCAACACCTCGGGGTCGTTGATGGCCGCCTCGCGGGCCCGCACCTGCATCGTGGCCTCGACGGTCTGCCCCGCCGTGGGCTGGGTGGGAGTGACCGTGAGGTAGGCCTTCACCGCGGCCTGGAAGAACACCGCCGCGACGACGTCCCGGGCGTCGACCTCGGCCGAGGACAGCCGGATCGTCCAGCGCCCCGGCTTCGGGTCGGTGATCTGCACGGACTCGGTTTCGGTGCTCTGACCGGAGAAGACGAAGTTGGCCGCGCCCTCCTGCGGCGCGGGTTTGCCCGCGCCGGGCGCCCAGTACTCGACCTGCACGCGGGCGTCGCGCTTGGAGACGATGATCGACGCGTCGCTGGCGACGGCGGGGATGTCCACGGTGAGGTCGAGGCTGCCGCCCTTGGGCACGTCACCGCGTTCGGAGGTGTTGTACTTGCCGCAGGTGGCCGACGAGAACGCCTGCTTGATCGCCGACTGGATCGCCTCGGGGCCGGACACGACCTGTTCCCTCGGGTCGGGCACCGCGGGCGCGCAGCTCTTGCCCTTGGCGAACCCGGCCAGCGCGCCGAGGTCGACCGAACCGAAGCCGAGCGGCCACACCTGCGCCCCGGCCCGGTCGAGCTCGCTGAGCACGTCGCCCACCTTGTCCGCGGCGGCGCGGTTGCGCCGCTCCGGGGTGTTGCCCCAGGACGGGCTGGACGAGACGTCCAGCTTCCCGTCGGTCAGCAGGAACACGACCTTCTTCTCCGGGCCGTCGGCGCGCACGAAGTCGAGCGCCTGCTGCAGCGCGGCGACGTGGTCGGTCCCGTCCCCCTCGGAGTCGGCGCGCTTGCGCAGCCCCGACACGCATTTCGCGAGCAGGTCGCGGTTCTGGCCCGAATCCACCTTGGTCGGCGGGCACACCACGTCCACCGCGCTCTGCCCCGGCTTCTCGGAACTGCCGAACCCGACGACCGAGACGACCGACCCCGGCGACAGCGCGCTGGCCGCGATGGTGCGCGCCGCCTCCTGCTCCGCGACCAGGTCCGCGTCCCCGATGCTGCCCGACTCGTCGACCAGGACGATGACCCGGAGATCCGGCACGGTGGCCGGTGGTTCCTGCGCCGCGGTGCCCGCGGCGGAGACCAACGGGACCGCGGTCGCGACGAGCACCGCGAGCAGCCACCGGATCGGTCGTCGTGTCCTGTTTTCGCGAGATGACATGGGCCGCGCCAATCCACACTCCGGTGTTGACATCAGAACCGGATGCCCCCTTGTCCGAGCACCGAGTACCGCGAAGATCGTCCGTTCGGCGTCCATCGTTACAACCGTGGGGCGTCATCCCGACAAAGTGACGAACAACGGCGCGGATCGTTATAGAGGTTGTCCTTCGAGTGGAAAGTTGCCAAAAGAGTGACAACGTGACAAACATTCAGTACCGTGCGGTCGCCACTTTCCATGGGGTGTGGGAACAAAGCGGCCTACCCAATGGTCTGTACCCATTGTCGGTGCCTGACCTGCGATGGGGGTTGTCGAGACTCCCGCGACCTTGCGTGAAGTGAGCGGGTTTCAGTTTTGGGTTCGCGGAACTCCACGATCGCGGGTAGCGAGATTTCGATCTTCCGTTGACCGGCGGAGTTCGCGCGCCCGCGGTATCCGTATCCGGTCGGTGGCGAATTGGCTGATCGGGTCGGGTGCCGCCCGCTCAGCCGAGCTCTTCGGCGAGTCCGACGACGATGCCCTCGGGGCCGCGGACGTAGCAGAGCAGGAAACTGTCCTCGAACCGCACCAACTCCCCGACGAGCTCGGCGCCGTGCGCGCGGAGCCGGGCCACGGTGTCCTCGACGTCGTCGACGGCGAACATGACGCGCCGGATGCCCAGGGTGTTCGTCGGGGCGACGCGCGGCTCGGGGGCGATCGCGGTCGGGGTGTGGAACTTGGCCAGCTCGATGCGGCCGTGGCCGTCGGGGGTGCGCAGCATGGCGACGTCTTGGCGGACGTCGTCGAGCCCGATGACGCGCTCCGCCCAGCGGCCCTCGATCGGGCCCTTGCCCAGCAGCTCCATGCCGAGGTCGACGAAGAACGAGACCACCGCGTCCAGGTCGTCCACGACGATGAGCACGTTGTCCATCCGCTGGATCGCCACGGTGGTCTCCTCGGGTCCGGTGTTCCCGCCATCCTCGCGCACCAGGTCCTGGCGGGTGTTGTTCACGACGCGAGCAGATCGAACTGGAAGCCGACGACGAACAACGCGAACGCGGCCCAGCGGAGCGGGTAGCCGGGGTGGGTGCGGTCGAACGCCCTGGCCAGGCCGTTGACGGCAGGCAGCAGCAGGAATCGGGTCGCGGTGATCCAGAGGGCTATGGGGGCCGCGCCGACCAGGTACAGGGGCAACCTCTCGGCGTGCGCCATGATGCCGCGGCGGGTCTGTCCGCCCTGCTTGCGAACGACTCTCAAGAGCAGGAACCCCACCCCGAGCACGACCAGCAACGCCAGGACGGCACCGACGGGGCCCGACAGCAGCGCGGGGGTGACACCGATACCGGCCATGGCCTCGCGGGCGAAGATGGTCAGGAAGACCAGCAGGTAGTACATCACCAGGGTCACCGCGGTGACCATCATGACCGGCACCTCGAGCTTGTCGGCGAGCCGCCGCCACGACTGCCCGCGCAGCTCGGCGCCGAACGCGCGCAAGCGGTCGGGGCCGACCAGGTCGAGTACGACGGTCAGACCCGCCACGAACTGGAGCGCCTTCCCCGTTCGTCCCCAAGCGAGCAACGGCCAGCCCCACAGCCGCTCACCGCCCAACTGCTCGCCCGTCAACCAGCGGCTCCACAGCCCAAGCGGCTCGCGGACCAGGGTGTCGAAATGACGGCCCGCGAGTACGAGTGCCATCACGCCGAACCCGACCAGTGCCCAAGGCACGAAGCGTTTGCGCTCAGGGCTGTCGTTTTTCTCGGCCTTCGGCGGTTCTGACTGCGGTTCGACGGATTTTCGTAGAGGCGCCTCGGCCGCCACCGCGGGCCGCTGCGACATGGGCCTCTTCGGGTGTCCACTCACCGTCGGCGACCTCGCTTCTTTGGTGTTTCCTTCAAACTATCGCTAGTTCGTAGCGAACCTTGCCACAACTGATCGGTACACGCTACGTTTCGGCTCGATTGGCTCGAAGGCTCTCCGACTTGGGCGGAGTTGGTCCGCTATCGCTGGTACGTGGGCGCCGGTTGTCTTCCCCGCGCACGCGGGGTTGAGGAAATGCGAGCTTGTTTCGGGAGAATGTCGGATGACTGGGTGTCCACCGGTGTGGGTGGCGTGGGGTAAAGCGGGCGCTGGGAAGTGTCATCCTCTTGTCTGCCACGTCCTTGATACGGCGGCCGTCGCGGGGGCGGTGCTCGTTCACGTCCTCGGTCCGCAGGCGCGCAATGAACTGCTCGCCACGTTCGCGCCGTTGGGCGACGCCGAGGGGTGGGTGGCTCTCCTGTGCGGGCTGCACGACATCGGCAAGTACTCGCCCGCGTTCCAGGCGGTCAACGCGGATCTCGCTGGTGCGCGGTTCGGTGCGGGTGCGGAGAAAGATCTTCGGCGGGTGGCCAAGCAGAAGGGGGTCGCTCGGCGGGATACGCCGCACGGGTTGGTGACGGCGATGGCGGTGCGGGAGTCGCTGATCGAGTGGGGTGCCGACTTCGGCACCGCCGACTACATCGCGGTGGCACTCGGCGGGCATCACGGGTACTTCCCGGACGCCGCGGCCGTGCGGCAAGCCCGCAGGGAGGTGAACAACCACGGCGAGTCGACTTGGCGGGGCTGGCGTGACGGGCTCGTCCGGGATGTCGTGCGGTTGCGCGGTCTCCCCCACCCGGAAACGGTGCCGTGGCGGGATGTCCGTGTCTCGCCGGTGGCGGCCGTGGTGCTCGCCGCGGTGACGACGATCAGCGACTGGATCGCGTCCGATGTTTCGAACTTCCCGTACAACGACACCACGGACATCCAGACCTACGCCGACTCCACCGGGGCGTTGGCGGCCAAGACGGTGGAACGGCTCGGGCTGACCGCGTGGCGGCCACCGGTGACCTTCGCCGAACTGTTCCCCGGGGCGCCGAAGCCGCGGCCGGTGCAGGCGGTGGTCGAGGAACTGACCCGGGCTGTCGACGGTCCCACCATGCTGCTCATCGAGGCACCCACCGGCGAGGGCAAGACCAGAGCCGGGTTGCAGGCCGCGGCCGCGATGGTGCGGAGGTTGGCGCTCTCGGGCATCTACGTCGCCCTGCCGACCAAGGCGACCAGCAAGCAGACCTGGGAGGAAGTGGCGGAGTTGGCCGGGCCGGTCCCCGTCCAGTTGGCGCACTCGGGGGCCGAGGAAGTCCTCGCCGAACTCATGACCGAGCCCAGGGGCGTCGGTGTGGACGAACCCGGAGACGGCGACCTGGCGGCGCTGGAGTGGTTCACCCGGAAGCGGAACCTGCTGACGACGATCGGAGTCGGCACCATTGACCAGGCGCTGAAGGGGGCCATTCGGTCCGGGCACGTGTTCGTGCGGCTGGCCGCGTTGACCAACAAGGTCGTGGTGATCGATGAAGCCCACGCCTACGACACCTATATGTCCACTTTGCTCGATCGGCTGCTGATCTGGTTGGGCAGACTGGGGGTCTCGGTTGTGGTCCAGTCGGCCACCTTGCCCGCGGGGCGGCGACGCGATCTGGTAGCGGCTTGGCAGGCCGGGTTGTCGCGGTGCCTACCCGCCGAAGTTCCGCCGATCCCGGACGGTGGCGACTCCCCGCGCGTCACCCGTGTGGACCGGGTCGCGGTGGTGTCGCGGGGCAGTGGCGTGTCGGCGCTGAACAGCGGCCGGACGATCAAGCTCAAGCGGGTGGCGGACGACGAGGTCGTGGACTGGGCGTTGGACCGTGTCGCCGACGGGGGAAGCGCCGTGGTGGTGCACAACCTGGTCCGTCGGGTCGAGCAGACGTGCGACGCGTTGGCCGAGCGGGTCAAGGCGATGCCCGCGGGCGAGAGGCCGGAGCTGATCGTGATCACCGGGCGGCTCCCCGCGGGTGCGCGCCGGGTGGTTGAGGACGAGTTGAAGGCCAAGTTCGGTGCGGATGGCACCAGGCCACGGGCGATCGTGATCGGCACCCAGGTGCTCGAACAGGGCCTTGATCTGGACTTCGACGCGATGCTGACCGACCTCGCCCCGATCGACTGGATCATCCAGCGCGCGGGGCGCCTGCACCGCCACGCCGTGCGCGGGGTGCCCGAGCTGGCCGTCGCCGGGGTGGAGGACACCGCGGACGGGCCGCGGTTCCCCAGCTACCTCGGCGGTGTCTACGAGCCCATGGTCATGATGCGCACCTGGGCGTTGCTGCGGGAACGCGAATCGCTGTCCCTGCCCGGCGAGGTGCCCGCACTGGTCGACGCGCTCTACGGGGACGACGACGCGGTCGCGTGCCCTGTCGGGTGGGAGGAGCGCTGGCGGGAGGCCGAGGCGCGGCTGGTGCGGGCACGGGATAGGTCAAAGCACAGCGGAAGACTGATGTACCTGCCGCTCCCGCATGCCGTGAACCACCTCAGCGAGCTGACCAAGAACAGCAAGAGCACGAGCCGCACCAGGGAGAACGGTAGGAAGTCATGAACTCCGGCAGCGGAGACGACTCCGATCCGCACGTCGACGTCGTGCTGGTGCGAACGGGGCGCGACGGCTGGGCGACACCCGTGGGTGGGGCCGCCGAGGTCGTGCTCACCGACCCCGGGCCGCCCGATGCCACCATCGTCGCCGAGCTGCTGGCCGCGGCCGTGCGGTTGGTGTCCGATGTGGATTTGCCGGACGAGGTGGTCTGGGCGATCGAGGACAGCCCGACGCCGGAGTTGTTCCGCCGATCTCCGTGGCTGCACCGGCACAAGGTGCTGGTTCTGCGGGACGGCCGGTGTGCGGTCGATGGGCATGTGCTGGTCTACGACCCCGTGTCCGGGATCCGCGTGGTGGAAGTCGGGGCGGAGCCGGAGAGTGAACCCGGATTCGACCTGGGGCGTGAACCGTGGATCCCGGTGGTCACCGTCGACGGTGACCAAGAGTTCGTCGGCATCGAGGACGTCATCCTTCGCGCGCACGAACTCCGCCGGATCGCCGCCGAGGCCCCGACGATGACGGCCGCGCTCCACCGGCTGATCCTCGCCGTGTTCCACCGGGTCTACGGGCCGCCGAGCGAGAACGCGTGGGCTGAGCTGTGGTCCGCCGACGCGTTCGCGGAGGAGCCGGTGCGGGATTACCTGCGGCGGCACGAGTTCGACCTGTTCCACCCGAAGCTGCCCTTCATGCAGTGTGCGGCGCTCGCGAGCCTCCCTCCCGCCACGCCGGGAAAACTCGTCCCCTACCGTGCCGTCGGCAACAACGTGACGCTCTTCGACCACACAACGGCCACCGACCGCTTGCTGCTCACACCGGCGGAAGCCGCGCGGTGGCTCGTCACGACCCAGGCGTTCGACCCCGGGGGGATGAAGACCCCGTACGAGAAGGACAAGTCGTCGGAGCGGGCGCCCTGCAACGGGTTCGGTGTGGTACTCGTGGAAGGGGCGACGCTGAAGGAGACGTTGCTGCTCAACGCCATCGTCTACCGGCCCCTTGACGAGCTTCCACCGATGACCACCGCTGAGGACCACCCGGTCTGGGAATCGGCGACTGGCCCGGCACCGACCCCCGACCGACGCACACCACGAGGCTGGACGGACCTGCTCACTTGGCCGTCGCGAAGAGTCCTGCTCTCCACCACACGCGTTGACGGGGAGTTGAAGGTGGATGGCGTGGTCCTCACGCCCGGAACGCGGCTCTCCGCGAGCGGGCCCGACGAGGAGAAGATGGCGGCGTACCGGAAGCCGCGCGGCCCCAGGGGAAAGCCCAAACAGGACGCGCCGATGTACGCGGTTCGGTTGGACGCGGTGCGCCGGATCTGGCGGCACAGCGTCGAACTCTTCACCGTGGACAACTGGCAGGAAGGTCGTAGCAGGCAACGGCCGCCCGCGCTCGACCAGATCGACACTCTGGTCGAGCGGGGGGCGATCTACCGGAGCGCCGTCTACACCCTGCGGGTCTTCGGACAGCGGCTCGACTCGAAGGCGTCAGTCGTGGAGGCGTGGCTGGAGGACGAGGTGTCAGCGCCCGTCGCCCTCATGCGCGCGACGCGAAGCGAGCGGTTCAGCGGGTTCATGGGGGCGGCCATCATGGTGGCCGACGACGCCGGTTCCGCGTTGCGCGCGTTGCAGTCCGAGTTCCGCAGCGAGCTGCGTGGCAGCCAGGCGAACCCGATCGACCTGTCGTTCTGGCCGCGCCTGGGCCGACCGTTCGACACCTTCCTCCGAGGCCTCGCCGAAGCCGAGGTGAACCGCCGCGCGGACACGCCCGTGGCCGATCAATGGGTCCACGTGGTCACCGAAGCCGCGACCGAGACGGCAGACCGCTGGTTGCGGGGAACGCAGACCGAGCCGACGAAGCTGGTGGTGCTCGGCAGGCACGACAAGCAGTTCCGCGACCGCCTCACCGCCGCGAAGCAGCGGTTCCGGGCCGACGCCGCGGCGTTCATCAAAGGCGAAGGGGAGGAGCGGTGACCAAGCCCCGCGAGAGTTACGTCAACCACCTGTACGGCCTCGGCAACTGTCTGACATCGCGGAACTCGACGTTGGTCGCGCGGTCGCGTCGGGACTTGGCCTTGTTGCGCAACAGTTTCGTGCCGGGCAGGCAGTTCGCGGCCTATGAGATCGTGTTCCGCAACGGTGCGCCCGATGACGAGGTGGAGCAGGAGGTGTGGTTGCTGGTAGGTGCTCTGTACGCCCTGCACCCGCTCACCAAGGGGGCGCGCGGGACGCTCGGCGCCTCGATGGGCCAGTTGGCCAAGAAGATCGGCGATGGGTCGTCCGTCGGCAGGCGGTTCGCTCAGCTCCTCGCCCGTGACCGGGCCGGGTTGCCGCACCACCTGCGCCAGGCCGTTCGGCTGCTTTCCGCGCACAGCACCCCGGTCAACTACCACCGCCTGCTCGACGACCTCACCGTGCTGCTCGGTCGGGACCACCTCGGCGACCGGGCGGGTGCCATCCGGTTGCGGTGGGCCCGCGAGTACCACGTGGCACCGACCACCGACACCCCGGAGACCACCCAGTGATCATCGAGTTGCACCTGCTCCAGTCGTTCCCGGTCAGCAACCTGAACCGCGACGACACCGGTCAGCCCAAGACCGCCACGTTCGGCGGCCACCTGCGCGGGCGGGTGTCGAGCCAGAGCATCAAGCGCGCGGCGCGGGACCTGTTCACCGAGTACGGGCTTGACCGCTCGGAGACGGCGGTGCGCACCAAACGCTTGTTGGACAAGACAACCGACGCCTTGGTCCGCGAGCAACGGGACGAGGACGAGGCCAAGGCCGTGGTGCGGACCGCGCTGTCGCAGCTCGGGTTCGGGGTCGACGAGAAGGGGCTGACCCAGTACCTGCTGTTCGTCAGCCAGGCCGCGATCGGGCACCTCACCGCGTACTGCCGGGAGAACTGGGACGCCCTCAAGGCGCTCGGTGCCACCAAGGGGGCCGGTAAATCGACCAAGGCCAAACTGGACAGAGCGGGGCAGGCCGAGACGCAGCGGATCCTGGACGCGACCCGGGCCGCGGACATCGCGTTGTTCGGGCGGATGATCGCCGACATCAAAGACCTCAACGTCGACGCCGCATCCCAGGTGGCGCACGCGATCTCCACGCACGTCGTGGTCAACGAGTTCGACTTCTACACCGCCGTCGACGACCTGAAGCCGCGGGGCGAGTCGGGGGCGGACATGATCGGCACGGTCGACTTCAACGCCGCCTGCTACTACCGCTACGCCAACGTCGACCTGAAGCGGCTCACCGAGAACCTCGGCGACGACGTCGACCTGGCGGGCCGGGCCGCCGCCGCGTGGTTGTCGGCGTTCGTCAACGCCGTGCCCAGTGGGAAGCAGAACTCCACGGCCGCCCGCACGATGCCCGACACGCTGCTGGGCGTCGTGCGCGAGCGCGGCGCGTGGAACCTGGCCAACGCGTTCCTGCGGCCGGTGGCGGACCACGACGTCATGGCCGCGTCGACCGCGCGGTTGGTCGAGCACTTCGGCAAGCTGCGCGGTTTCTACGGCGCGGGCCAGATCCGCTCGGCGACCGCCGCGTCCGTGTCCGGTGACCTCGGGGAGCCCGCGGGCGTCCGGGTCGTGACGTCGATCGACGAGTTCACCTCGACCGTGCTCGCGGGCGCGGGGGTGTGAGGCGTGGCCGAGCGCACGGCGGCGCTGGCGCTGCGCTTCGACGCGCCGATGCAGTCCTGGGGTGTCCGCTCGCGCGGGATCATCCGGGACACCACCGCGGAGCCCACCAAGTCCGGTGTGGTCGGTGTGCTGGCCGCGGCGCTCGGCTACGAGCGCGACGACCGCGAGCGCATCGCCGAACTGGCCCGGCTGGCGCTGGCCGTCCGGGTCGACCGCGAAGGCGTGCTCGAACGCGACTACCACACCGCGGGGAACGTGCCGACGACCCAGGGGACCGGTCGCCGGACGGTGGTCAGCGAGCGCTACTACCTCGCCGACGCGCTGTTCCTGGTGGTGCTGGAGGGCCGGGCCGCGGTGCTGGACCGGGTCGCCGCCGCGGTCGAGGAGCCGCGCTGGCCGCTGTTCTTCGGCCGCCGCGCCTACGTCCCGGCCAGTCCGCTGCTGATCGACACCGGGCCCGTCGACCGCGCCGCGGCCGAGGTCCTGGCCGACCACCGGTGGCTGGAGTCCCGGACCCGGCTCGCGCCCGCGGAGCTGCGCACGGTGGTCGAGTGCCCGCCCGGGGACCCGAACGCGGAGACCCGGCACGACCACCCGATCAGCTTCGCCCACGGCGACCGGCGGTTCGCCCCGCGGACCGTGCGCGTCGGCTCGGTGCCGCTGACCGACGACATGATCACCGGAGGCAAGCCGTGTTCCTGACCAAGCTCACCATCGACCCGCGCTCGACGGCGTTCCGCCGCGACGCCGCGGACGTGCACAACATGCACCGCACCGTGATGTCTGCCTACCCGGAGCTGCCCGAGACGGAGACCTACCGGCAGTCCCACGGCGTGCTGTGGCGGCTGGAGGCAGGCCGGACCGGGGTAGTCCAATATGTACAGAGCCGCACCCGTCCGGAATGGACCGGGTTGCCGGACGGGCACCTGCTGGCGCCCGCCCAGGTCCGGCCGTTGGACCCGGTGCTGGAGTCGATCGCGCCCGGCAGGCGGTTCGCCTTCCGGCTGCTGGCCAACCCGACCCGCTGCGTCCGGCCCGTCGCCGACCGCGGCGCGCGCAAACGCGTCCCGCACCGCGAGCCGGTCGCGTGGCTGGCGGCCCAGGGCGCGCGGCACGGGTTCGTCATCCCCGTGACGGGGAACGGCGATCCGGACGTGGTCGCGGTCGCCGTGCCGCTGCTGGTCGGCCGGAAGTCGGCGCGGCGGATCACCGTTCAGCCGGTGCGGTTCGACGGGCACCTGGTGGTGACCGACGCGACGGCGTTCGCCGAGGCCGTGGTGGCGGGGGTCGGTCGCGCCAAGTCCTACGGGTGCGGACTGCTGAGCCTCGCTCCACCACGCGCTCGGGAATGACCCGCTACTCGGGCAGGGCGGCCAGTTGGAGTTCGACGCGGGTGGCGTCGGCGGCGCGGTTCAGGAGTTGGTAGGTCCGCAGAGACTCCGTCCAGGCTTCGCGGGCTTGGTCGTGGTGGCCCAGCGCCAGGTGGGGATGGCCGATTCCGTCCAGTGTGGACGCGATGCTGACGGTGTGGTCGAGTGACCGGTACAGCGCCAGTGCCTCGTCGTACCGGGTGATCGCAGTGCGGTGGTCGCCGGTGCGGTGGGCGATCAGCGCGAGACAGTCGAGGACATCGGCTTCGCCGTCCTTCTGGTCCTGGGCCTGGTGCAGGGGAAGGGCCGCCGCGCAGAACCGCTCGGCCTGGTCGTGGTCGCCGCGTCTGGTGTGGATCAGGCCGAGGGTGCCCAGGGCGTTGGCGATACCGGACTCGGCACCGGTCTCGCGGTAGATCCCCAGTGCCGCGGTGACCTCACCGGCGGCGCGGTCGTGGTCGGACAGGCGCATCCAGGCGCCGCCGAGCAGGTAGTGGGTGTTGGCGGCGCCGACCGTGTCGTCTGCCGCATACGCCATCCGCAACGCCTGCTGGAGGTGGTCGAGGGCGGGGCGGTGCTCGCCGAAGACCGAGTACGACCGGCCGATCGAGCGGTGCGCCCTGGCCTGGGTGGCGAGGTCGCCGAGGCGCGTCGCGGCGGCCAGACCGACGGTCCAGACCGCGATGTTGTCGCCCATGTGACCCCGGATCTGGTGGAACGTGTCCACCGCCCGCGCCAACTGCCACGCGGCGCGGTCCAGACCGAGGTCCGCCGCGGACTCCTGCGCGGCGGACAGGTTGAACCTGTTGCGGTCGAACCAGGTGCGCGTTTCGGCGGGGTCGACCAGCGGGGCCGCGCAGGACGCGGGATCCGGTGCGGCGAGGCTGATCCGGCGCCGCAGCGGGTTGAGGATGTGGTCACCCGCGGCTGCCGTGTGCAGGTAGTGGTCGATCACGCGACGGAGCGCGTCCTCGCGGTCGGACGGCGAGGCCTGGTCGCCCGCGTAGTGGCGGACCAGGTCGTGCATCCGGTACTGGTCGCCGCCGTCGTCGAGCAGCGACGCGCGAGCCAGCCCGCGCAGCAGCCACCGGGTCCGCGCGACCGGGGTACCGGCGAGGCTCGCGGCGGCGCGCAGCCCGATGTCCGGGCCCGGCGCGACACCCAGCAACGCGAACAGGCGGGCCTGCTCGGTGGTCAGCGCGGCGTAGGACCACGACAGGACGGCGGGCAGGCTCGCGGCGGCGTCCTCCTCGTCGAGGCCGTCCAGCCGCGCCTCCCGCAGCTCGGCCGCGAGCCCGGTCAGCGTCCGCTTCGGCTCCAGGCAGGCGCGGCCCGCGACGACGCTCAGCGCCAGCGGGTAGCCGCCGCAGCTGCCGAGCAGGTCGTCGACGGCGGCGGGCTCCGCGTGCGCGCGGCCCGGCCCGATCCGGGACACGAGCAGGGCGCGGGCGTCGTCCGGCGGCATGACGTCGACCGCGACGTGCGCGGCACCGTGCCCGACGACCAGGCCGGGGAGCCGGTTCCGGCTGGTCACCAGGACGGTGCAGGAGGCGTCGCCCGGCAGCAGCGGGACGACCTGGGCGGTGTCGACGGCGTTGTCCAGCACCACGAGAAGCCGCTTGCCCGCGACCAGGCTGCGGTAGAGGGCGGCTTGCGCGTGCGGGTGGATCGGCACGCGCTCGGCGTCGGCCCCGAAGGCGTCGATGAACCCCCGGATCGCGACGGCGGGTGGCATGGCGTCGCCGTCGGGGCTGAAGCCGCGCAGGTCGACGAAGAGCTGGCCGTCGGGGAACCGGTCGAGGTTGCGGTGCGCCCAGCGCAGGGCGAGCCAGGTCTTGCCGATCCCGCCCGCGCCGGCCAGCGCGGAGATCACGACGGTGCCGGTCCCGGCGGTCATGGCCGCGTCGAGCTGGGCCAGCTCGTCGGCGCGGCCGGTGAACTGGCGCGGGTTCGAGGGGAGCTGCCGGGGGAGCGGGGTGGGGGCGGACAGGTGCAGGTGGACGTCACCGGTGGTGATGACACCGGCCTGGACGAGCGACCCGATCGTGGTGGCGGTGACCTGGTTGACCACGGTCGGTACCGGTGGCTCCTCGGCGTTCCGCACGGCGCTCCTCACCCGGGTGGCCCTGCCCAGGATTGTCACGCACCGGCGAGACCCCGCCAACCGGATTCACGCGGCGAGCGGGACCTCGGGGGAGTTGTAGAGGGCGACGACGCCCCGGTCGGTGAGGCGGACGAGGTGGTCACCGGGCTCGACGGCGACCAGGCCGCGGTCGAGGAGGGTGCCGAGGGCGGCCGACTGCCAGCCGGGGAGGTCGCCCACGGGGCGGCCGTCGGGGCTGTTCCAGCGGAACCCCGACTGGAACGACACGGCGTTGTCGTAGACGTCGTACAGGGTCGACATCAGGTCGTCGTCGAACATCGTCCACTCCTCGACTGCCACGGCGTTCGTCGTCATGTGCCCATGGTGGCTCGGTGTGGAGGTGAAAGTGCTGGTCAGCACCCTTGTCGCCCTGGTTTCACACCTGTCCCGCTACCGGGCCTCGTCGACGACAACGAGCCGCTCCTCGACGTAGGTATCGAGGTCGTCGGCCAGCCACGGGTTGTGTGGGCGGAGCCGGTGGAGGCGGAAGGTGCCGCAGGTGTGGTTGGTGCTGACGACGCACCGGGTGGGGGGTGGATCCGGCCGGGCGTGGATGAGCCGGGTGAGTTCGATGGCGAAGGTCAGGCCCTGGCGGAGGAGGGTGAGCTGGTCCGCCTCGGAGATCCGGGGTTCGTAGTGCTCGGTGCGCCTGACCTCGACGGGGACGTGGTCCTCGAGGTGGAAGCTGTTGGCGGAGCACTCCCAGCCGGTCAAGTCGTCCGGGTCCGGGGCGGCAGTCCCGTGGTGGCGGGTGAGGACGGTGGTGTCGCCGAGGTGGACGACCCCTTCCCGAAGGCGTCGCCGGAGCGCTGGGGACAGGGGGACCTCGATGTGGTCACCGAGGGCTTCGCGGGCGAGGGCGTTGTAGCGGACGACCGGCATCAGGCGTCGGTCGCGAGCTTGACTCCCACTCCGATGAGGACGGTCGCGGTGACGCGGTCCAGCCACGCGCGGACGCGGTCGCGGAGCAGGAGCGCCCTCGCCTTGGTGGCCAGCAGGATCAGCACCGGGAACCAGACGAACGAGACGCCGATGTGGATGGCGACCAGCAGGGCGCCCCACGCGGCGGAGGCGGGGCCGGTGGGGAGGAACTGGGGGAGGATGCTGATGTAGAAGACACCGACCTTGGGGTTGAGCAGGTTGGTGACCATGCCCGCCCGCAGCGCGGCGAGGGGACGGGTGGACCTGGGGGCGGGAAGATCGGTACCCGGCTTTCGGTTGCGCGGCAACGAACTCCAGATCGCCCGACCACCCAACCAGACCAGGTACACCGCGCCCGCGATCCGGACCGCGTCGTAGGCCGCGCGGGAGGCCGCCAGCAGCGCGGTGAGCCCGGCCAGGCTCGCGGCACCCCACACCACGCACCCGGCCGCGATCCCGCCGACGGTCGCCAGGCCCGCGGCGCGACCGCCGAGCAGCGTGTGCCGCAGCACCAGCATGGTGTCGATCCCCGGCGTGATCACCCCGAGCGCGGCGATGAGCGTCCACGTGAGCAAGGTCGAAACGGACATACCAGCCCCCATCCCCAGCGTCGAACCCCGAGATGACACCACACCGCCGCCGCCCGGCGCCAGCCTGATTCCGAAGGGGCCTAGGAGGTTTCCGGCACATCGGACCGGCGGATCGTCAGCTTCGGTTGCCTACCCGGGTCCACCATCAGCACGAGGGCGCGCCTGATCTGTCCGATGTGGTCGATCAGGTCCTCGGTCGTGACTCGGCCATCCGAGACGCGAGGGACGTCGATGTGCCCGTAGGCGCCGTTGGTGGTCAGTTGGACGCCGAGACCGAAGTGGTGGGCGCACACGACCCGCACCTCCACCACCGTCCCCTCCGCGCTCATGTGCCCCCAACGGGACACCGGGAGGTCGTGGATATCGGTCATGGGGTCGGTACCTCGGCGAGGAAAGCCTTGATGGGCGGGGCGAAGGCGGTGGCCAGGTCCGCCGCGGTGCGCACGGTCGTCGTCAGCGCGTCGGCCAGGGTCGAGCGGGGGAGGGCGGCGGCCATGGCCCGGGCCACCGAGGGCGGGTGGCGGTGGTCGATGCCCGGGACGATCAGCGCGGGCGTGTCGACGGCCGCCAGTTCGTCGATGCTGGTGAGCAGCCGGTCGTGGCCGATGGCGGCCGCGGCGGCGATGCTGGCGGGCGTGGAACGGGGGATCGCCTCGGTGACGAGGGTCGTGATGACGGGTGCCAGGTGGGGGCGGAGCGACGCCCACGCGGCCTCGATGCCGGAGAGCCGGACGCGGGCGGCGAAGGCGTCGAGGTACGCGATCTCGGCGGCCTTCGTCTTGTCGTCCTCGACGTTCTCCACGCTGAGCAGGAGCGCGGCGCGGACCCTGGACGGGTGGCGGGCGCAGGTGCGCAGGGTGATGCTGGAGCCGAGTCCGGTGCCGCCGACCACGGCCGTGGCGAGGTCGAGGTGGTCGAGCAGCGCGACGACGTCGTCGGCGTAGGTGTTCCAGGTGTGGCGCGTCGGGTCGACGCAGACGGATCTCCCGTAGCCGCGCACATCGGGCAGGACGACCGTGTAGGCGTCCGCCAGGGCCCGGGCCAAGGGGATCAGGCTCTCGTGGTCAGGTCCGCCGCCGTGCATCAGGACGACGGGCGGGCCGCTGCCCAAGACCGCGGCGTGCAGCGGACAGCCGTCGGCGGCGTGGAAGGCGACAGGGGTCGTCACCCTTTCGACCATAGACACCAACACATCGGTGGTGGCTTCACCCGGTGCGTACGATTGGCCCGTCGAAGGGGGCGCGATGTCGTTCAGTTACTACCTGTACATCAGCGACAGCAAGGTCGACATGCTGTTGTCGCAGGTCAGTCTGAGGTGCTTCGAAGTTTCCGGACAGTGGACCAAGTAGAATTGGGTTCTCTGGAAGGAGACGGTTTTGGCGGGATCAAGGAGGAGTTTCTCTCGG
>NZ_PTIX01000023.1 GCF_002934265.1 Actinokineospora auranticolor | reverse complement strand
CCGAGAGAAACTCCTCCTTGATCCCGCCAAAACCGTCTCCTTCCAGAGAACCCAATTCTACTTGGTCCACTGTCCGGAAACTTCGAAGCACCTCACAGGCATGGGCGACTTCGGAGCCTGTTGTGGCGTGGTGATCTCGGGCTAGTGGGGTTGCGTCGGCGAAGGGCCGGTCATGGTGGTTCGTCTGAACTTGGTCGGCAGGGAGGTACCGCGTGCGGAAGGAGTAGCGGATGCGGGGCTGTGCTCACGGCACCGCCCGATCACCGCAGCAGCCCTCCACGCAGTGCGCGTGGGCGACCGTGGCGCCTGCCGTGGTGCGGTGGTGTCGAGCTAGTGGGGTGGAGTGGGCGAGGGCATGGCCGGGCCGGAGGTGTGGCGTGTGGCAGGGGAGGGGGCCGCGGGTTTGCACGCACGTCACCGCCCAACCTTCGCGGCGACGGCAAGCCGGGCCATGTCCCCGGCTATTCGGGCCTCGTCACTGCTTCTGCCGGTGAGTCCCACGGCGTGACCAAGGCTCGCCCCAGCACGACGACGAGGTTGCCAAGCGCGCAGTCCGCGACCTCGGTATGGACACCCAGTTCGTCGGCGTGCTCACGATCGGCATGGCCAAGTCCGTTCACAACACCTACCTCAACCCCGATCAGCGCGGCCGCCGTCTCGCCCGCGCTGATCGCGGGCGTGGTTCATCTTCGCGGCCATCAACCCGACGGTGGGTGCCACTGGCCTAACACGGGTGCCGACGACCGTGCGGAAGTCGTATGCGTTGCGCAGGCTGGAGATGGTCGTCGCGCAGCCGGGCCGGGTTCGCTTGGCGGCTCAGCCACGACCGTTCCCACCTCGGATAGGCGGCAACCGACTGTCGCGCTCGCCTGCCGAGACGTTCGCAGTTGTCGACGAGGTGCGCGGTGAGTGCTGACGAGATCCAGCTCGCGCGGGCGTTTTTGATGCGGGTCGCCGAGGCGCCCGGGGTGGCGTTGGGGGCGCTTGTCGAGCGGGTGGGGCCGGTCGCGGCGGCGGCGCGGGTTCGGGGTGGGGATGTGCCCAGTGGGGTTCGGGACGAGACCTCGGCGCGGGAAGGGGTGGAGTTGGCGGAGGCCGATCTCGCCAGGGCGGCGGAGGTGGGGGCTCGGTTGGTGGTCCCCGAAGATCCCGAGTGGCCGTCATGGCCGTTGTTGTGCTTGGCCAATGCCCGCAACCGGGGGCTGCGGTGGGCCGGGCCGCCGTTGGGTTTGTGGGTGCGTGGGGCGGTGTCGCTCGACGAGGTGCTGCAGCGGTCCGTCGCGATCGTCGGTGCGCGGGCGGCGACCCCGTACGGGGAGACAGTGGCGGCGGAGTTCGCGTACGACCTCGTCCAGGCCGGGGCCGCGATCGTGTCGGGCGCGGCCTTCGGCATCGACAGCGCGGCGCACCGGGGTGCGTTGGCGGCGGGCGGTACGACGATCGCCGTCTTGGCCTGCGGTGTCGACATCAGCTACCCGACCGCGCACACGACCTTGCTCCAGCGGATCGCGGAGACAGGCGCGGTCGTGAGCGAATACCCGCCGGGCACGTCTCCAGCGAGGTTCCGCTTCCTGGTCCGCAACCGCCTCATCGCGGCGTTGGCCCAGGGCACGGTGGTCGTGGAGGCGGGGGCGCGCAGCGGCGCGCGGAACACCGCCTCATCAGCCGCCGCGCTGGGGAAGCCGCTGTTGGCCGTACCGGGGCCGGTCAACTCCACCATGTCCCAGGGCTGCCACGACCTCCTGCGCAGCGGAACGGCCCAGGTGGCCACCTCCTCGGCCACCGTCCTTGAGGCGATCGGCGCCATCGGCGAACTGGCGTCACCGGAGAACGCACCCGAACGCCCCTCCGACCGACTGGGCGACGCGGCCGTCCGGGTGCTCGACGCCCTGAGCCCACGCGAACCCCGACTGGTCGACGCGATCTCCCGCGACTCCGGCGTCCCGCTCGACCGCGTCCGCGCACTGCTGCCCGAACTGGAACTGATGGGCCTGACGCGGAGCGGTGAGGAGGGCTGGCTGGGTCCAAAACGCTGACCGGGCGGCTGCCCAAGACCCGGGCGGGTTGTGTGTGCTGCGCCGGATTTTCGCCTGGGCTGGAGGCGGCCATGTGGGATGAGGGCGTGGCGATGCTTGACGGGGGGCGTCGGGTGGATCAGCGTGGCGAGAGTGCCGCGTTCTCCTCGCCAGTCGCCTCGGGTCGATCTTCTTCGGGTTCGGGGTGGGTTGCCCGCGCCGGTGCGGGGGGTGGTCGACGAGTACGAGCGCCACCTCGGGCTGGAACGTGGGCTCTCGGCCAACACGGTGCGGGCGTACGTCGGGGACGTGGTCTCGCTCTTGGGCTTCCTGTACGCCGATTCGGGCAACCCGGGTGAGGGAGAAACAACTCGATCGAGTGATTCCCTGGGTGTGGAGGTGGGTGTTGATTCCCCTGGTCGGGGGGGTGGGGTGCTCGATCGGGGTAAGGAAGCGGTGGGCGGGGCGGGAAACGTCGGCTCTTGTTCGAGCGACCCTGGGAGTTGTGAACACAACGATCACCCGGTGGGGTCCGTGAGCGGCGGGGCGCCCGCCGATCACGGTGCGCAGGTGCCGGGTGGGGTGTTGGACGTCGGTGTGGACCTGCCCGGGATGCGCGCCTGGTTGGCCGCGCAGCGCGACGGGGGAGCGGGGCGGACGACATTGGCCCGGCGCGCGGCCGGGGCGCGCGGGTTCACCGCCTGGGCGCAGCGGCGCGGTCACCTGGGTGTCGACGTGGGTGCGCGGCTGGTCGCCCCCCGGCGGCACCGGGTGCTGCCGTCGGTGTTGCGGCAGGACCAGGCAGGCGCGGTGATGTCCGCGGCCGCTGGTGGCGCGCGGGAACTGGACCCGGTCGCACTGCGTGATCACGCCATCGTCGAGTTGCTGTACGCGACCGGGGTCCGGGTGTCCGAGCTCTGCGGGCTCGACGTGGACGACGTCGATCTCCGATCGCGGCTGGTGCGGGTGCTGGGCAAGGGTGGGCGCGAACGGACCGTGCCGTTCGGCGTGCCCGCCCACGACGCCGTCGTCCAGTGGCTGGACCAGGGCCGTCCGTCACTTGTCGGGGCCGATTCCCCGCCGGCACTGTTGCTGGGGATCCGCGGCGGACGGCTCCACGCCACCGCCGTACGGCGTATCGTGCACGATGTGGTGGCCGCTGTCCCGGGTGCGCCGGACCTGGGGCCCCACGGCCTCCGTCACTCAGCGGCGACACACCTGCTCGAAGGAGGTGCCGACCTTCGTAGCGTCCAGGAGTTACTCGGTCACGCTACGCTCTCAACAACCCAGCTTTACACCCACGTGACCGTCGAACGGCTGAAGGCGATCCATGACCGAACCCACCCCCGTTCCCGATGACACCGGGAATGGTTCTCGGGCACCGGTGGAACCCTCCCGGGTGTCCACCGCCGGTGGCTCCGCGAACCAGGTGAACGGCCGCGCCGCCCCCTACGGCGAGGGCCGGGCATCCGGTGTGCTGCCCGGCGACCACCGCACCGCCGACGACGTGGAGGCGGGCATCGTCGCGCTCTGGCGGCGATTCGGTGAGGAGCGCGCGCAGGTGCTGCGCGACCGCCTCGTCCTGCACTACGCGCCGCTGGTCAAGTACGTCGCGGGCCGGGTCGGCACCGGTCTGCCCGCGCACGTCGACGTCTCCGACCTGATCCAGTCCGGCATCTTCGGGCTCGTCGACGCCATCGAGAAGTTCGAGCCCGAGCGCGGCCTGAAGTTCGAGACCTACGCCATGCAGCGCATCCGCGGCGCCATCCTCGACGACCTGCGCGCCCAGGACTGGGTGCCGCGCACCGTGCGCGGCCGGGCCCGCGAGGTGGAACGCGGCATCGAGCGGCTCGGCGCCAAACTGCAGCGCACCCCGACCGACGCCGAACTCGCGGGTGAACTCGGCCTCTCCGTCGGCGAACTGCGCGACGTCTACGCCCAGTTGCAACTCACCAGCGTCGTGGCCCTCGACGAACTGGCCGCCGCCGGTCGCGGGGTGAACTCGCTGGCCGACGTCCTGGAGGACGAGGCCGCCGAGGACCCGGTCGCGCTGCTGGTCGACCAGGACAACCGCCGCCAGCTCGCCGAGGCCATCGGCCTGCTCGTGGAACGCGACCGGGTCGTGGTCACCCTCTACTACTTCGAGAACCTCACCCTCGCCGAGATCGGTCGCGTCCTCGGCGTGACCGAGTCCCGCGTGTGCCAACTGCACACCCGAGCGGTCTTGCGCCTGCGCGCGAAACTGATGGAAACCGTCGACGTCTGACGCCCGGGCGGCGCGCGACCACCCGGTCCGCAGCCGGCACATGGCTGACATGCGCACTTACCTCCCGGGCACCGGCGCGCCCACGTGGCCGATGCCAGGAGAGCGAGCGCCCACGGTGCGAACGAGGAGCCACTGGTCTGGGCGACCGCCCCACGCGAGATGCCTCGCCTGCCAGCGGCCGAGGTGGACGCTAAGGTGCCGCACCGCGCCGGGCCGCACCGCCCAGCGGTGCGGCCCGGCGCGGCACGCCTTGTCGGACGAGGCGACTCAAGGCGCGTCAGCCCCAGTGGGGCGACCGGGTAGTGCCTGGTCGAGATGGGCAACGACCAGGGCGTCGAGCCGTGGAGGAGTCGAACTTGGGAGATCGTGCTGCGAGAGTTGCTCCGACTGCTCGTGGCGGAGGCGATCGCCAGGTCTTGTCGCCCCGTGGTGAGGACCAGTTCGGCGCGCTTGTCGAACGAGGTGTCTTGAAGGGCGTCGGCATGGCCCGGTGGTCGGGAAGTGCCTGTGCGACTCGGGCCGCTGTCACGCACTCGGATCGGGGTGGAGTCGAATTCTGAGGATCGCTCAGTTCGGGATGTCTCGATCGCCGGCGGACGAGGTAGGTGCCGGGTCACCGCGCCGGGCCACGCCGCCCAGCGGTGCGGCGGCGAGGGCTGGCTCGGCACGCCTTGCCGACTCGGGATGCGGATGAGGTGGCGCGCGGTGCGTCGGCATGACCGGGGCATCGCGGAGTGCCTAGCCACGGCTGGGGCCATCGAATCGGGAGTAGAACTCAGGGCTCTCGGTGCGGGATGCCTCGATCGCCGGCGGCCGAGGTGGTTGCCCGGTCACCCCACCGCAGTGGGTATCGCCGTACGGCGGCGACACCCACCCGCCGGCCCTTGTCAGGCCGGATGAGGTGGTTCACGCAGTCCGCGAGGTTGCGTGGTCGAGGCGTACCGGGGGATCCGCTCCATGCGGGATGCCTGACCGCGAAGGCTGAGGTGGTCACCCGGGTCACCCCATCGCAGTGGGCACCGCCGCTTCTCCTGTGCGGCGGCGACGCCCACGCGCCCCTGTCGGGCCGGATGAAGTGGCTCGCATAGTCCGCGAAAGGCCGAGGTGGTCGCCCCGGTCACCCCACCGCGGCGGTCTCGCGGCTCTCTGGCGGGGATCCACACGCACGCCTTGCCTGACGAGGTGGCTCGGAGTGTGGTGGCCGTGGGTTGCCTGTTCAAGGCGGACCTCGACCGGGAGCGGCGACCGGGTCGGGCAGGAGGCGGACGCGTGGGCGGTGGAGCAGGAACATCGGGTTCAGGTACGTCCGGCCGCGTCGGAGGCCCCAGTGGAGGCAGGCGGGTGTGGCTGGGGGGCAGCCTGGGTGGCCTGGTTGTAGGAGGCCGATCTGCTCGCCTCGGAGGACAGCCGCACCGGCCGTGACCGTTGGGGTTACGGGTTCGTAGGTGGTGCGCAGGTGGTTGGGGTGGTCGATGGCGATCACGCCTCGACCGGCCAAGTCGGCGGCGTAGGTGATCAGGCCGTCCGCTGCCGCGTGGACTTGCTCGTTGGCGGCTCCGGGCAGGTCGACGCCTCGGTGGCCTGGGCCGTAGGGGGTGGCCGGGGCCTGGAACGCCCTGGTCGGGGGGCGGGGTGGTTGCAGGGGCGAGAGGAAGGCGGGTGGTGTGGTCGCGGCTGCCGGGGGTGGTGCGGGCGGGGCGGCGCTGAGCGGGGTGGCGCTGGTGAGCAGCGCCAGCAAGGCGCAGATCAGCCCGAAAAGGCGACGTTTTGGCTGGTCAGTGGGCATGTGGCTAGTTTGCCCGGGTGGTGGGGGTGAGCCAATCGGTCGGTGGGATCTGTGGATGGGGCGGCGGTATGTGGATAACTCGCCGGTCCGATTCAAGGATCCGAGACCGATCGGCGTACACTTTGCCCGCGCCCTGTGGCTCCATGGGGCGACTTCGCGTGCCAGTGCGCGTCCGAGGCCCCGCGCGGGTCTCGGCGACCGACGCCCGGCGGTCTCGATGGTGTTCGCCACCAGCGGGTCCGGGTGTCCGCTCGGCACCAGGGCCGTGAACCCACCGGGGTTCGCGGCGACAACCGCAGCCGCGTTCCGGGGTCGAACCCGGGGCGCCTGAACGAAGAGGTGCGAAACCGGCCATGGCCGTCGTCACCATGAAGCAGTTGCTGGATTCCGGCGTGCACTTCGGGCACCAGACCCGCCGCTGGAACCCGAAGATGAAGCGCTACATCCTCACTGACCGCAACGGTATCTACATCATCGACCTGCGGCAGACGCTGACCTACATCGACCGCGCGTACGAGTTCGTGAAGGAGACCGTCGCGCACGGCGGCTCCATCCTGTTCGTCGGCACCAAGAAGCAGGCGCAGGAGGCCATCGCCAACGAGGCGCTGCGCGTCGGGATGCCGTTCGTCAACCAGCGCTGGCTGGGCGGCATGCTCACCAACTTCTCCACCGTGCACAAGCGCCTGCAGCGCCTCAAGGAGCTCGAGGCGATGGAGCAGACCGGCGGCTTCCAGGGTCTCACCAAGAAGGAGATCCTGATGCTGACCCGTGAGAAGGACAAGCTGGAGCGCACCCTCGGCGGTATCCGCGACATGGCGAAGGTCCCATCCGCCATCTGGATCGTGGACACCAAGAAGGAGCACATCGCCGTCGGCGAGGCGCGCAAGCTCAACATCCCGATCGTGGCGATCCTCGACACGAACTGCGACCCCGACGAGGTCGACTACCCGATCCCGGGCAACGACGACGCGATCCGCTCGGCCGCGCTGCTGACCAAGGTCGTCGCCGAGGCCGCCGCCGCCGGGCTCATCGCCCGTTCCGGTGCGCGTGGCGGCGGCGACAAGCCCGAGGTCGGCGCGAGCAACGAGCCGCTGGCCGAGTGGGAGCAGGACCTGCTCGCGGGTGCCGACGCCCCCGCCGCCGCCGCGCCGGCCGCTGAGGCGCCCGCTGCCGAGGCCCCGGCCGCCGAGGCCCCTGCGGAGTCCTGATCCACCGACCCCGGCGGGCGCGTACTGCCCGCCGGGGTTTCGCCACACCCACGCGCGTACCCGAAGAAGGACGGAAAACGCACGATGTCGAACATCACCGCCGCCGACGTCAAGCGGCTCCGGGAGCTGACCGGCGCAGGCATGATGGACTGCAAGAAGGCGCTCACCGAGACCGACGGCGACTTCGACAAGGCAGTCGAGATCCTGCGGATCAAGGGCGCCAAGGACGTCGGCAAGCGCGCTGAGCGCGCCACCGCCCAGGGCCTGGTCGCCGCCAAGGACGGTGTCCTGGTCGAGCTGAACTGCGAGACCGACTTCGTTGCCAAGAACGAGGAGTTCCAGGAGCTGGCGGACAAGGTCGTCGCCGCCGCGCAGGCCTCCGGCGCCACCGACCTCGACGCCCTCAAGGGCGCTCCGCTCGACGGCGGCACCGTCGAGGAGGCCGTGCAGGCCCTCTCGGCGAAGATCGGCGAGAAGCTGGAGCTGCGCCGGGTCGCGAACTTCACCGGCACGGTCAGCCTGTACCTGCACCGCCGCTCGTCCGATCTGCCCCCGGCGGTCGGTGTGCTGGTCGAGTACACCGGCGCGGGCGAGGAGGCGGCCAAGCAGACCGCCCAGCAGATCGCCGCGATGAAGCCGCGCTTCGTCACCCGCGACGAGGTCCCGGCGGACCTCGTGGCCAGCGAGAAGCGCATCGCAGAGGAGACCGCCCGCGAGGAGGGCAAGCCGGAGGCGGCCCTGCCCAAGATCGTCGAGGGTCGGGTCAACGGCTTCTACAAGGACGTCGTGCTCACCGAGCAGTCCTCGGTGTTCGACTCGAAGAAGTCGGTCAAGGCGCTGCTGGACGAGGCCGGGGTCACCGTGACCCGCTTCGCGCGGTTCGAGGTCGGCCAGTCCTGACCCGCCCGCGCCGCCTGGAGTGATTAGGGTTGTGCCCCGTCCTCGGTTCCCCGAGGGCGGGGCATAGTCACGAGGAGGGGTCTACGACGTGACTCAGAACGGCAGTTTCCGCCGCGTGCTGCTCAAGCTCGGCGGCGAGATGTTCGGCGGCGGCGAGATCGGCGTCGACCCCGATGTGGTGTACACCGTCGCCCGGCAGGTCGCCGACGTGGTGCGCGGCGGCGTGCAGACCTCCATCGTGATCGGTGGCGGCAACTTCTTCCGCGGCGCGGAGCTGAGCCAGCGCGGCATGGACCGCGACCGCGCCGACTACATGGCGATGCTGGGCACGGTGATGAACTGCCTGGCGCTGCAGGACTTCCTGGAGAAGGAAGGCATCGACACCCGGGTGCAGACCGCCATCACCATGGGCCAGGTCGCCGAGCCCTACATCCCGCGCCGGGCCGAGCGGCACCTGGAGAAGGGCCGCGTGGTGATCTTCGGGTGCGGGGTGGGCATGCCCTACTTCTCCACCGACACCGCCGCCGCCCAGCGCGCGCTGGAGATCGGCTGCGACGCGGTGCTGATGGCCAAGGCCGTGGACGGCGTGTACGACGCCGACCCGCGCCTCGACCCGAACGCGAAGATGTTCACCGACATCACCCACCGCGAGGTGCTCGAGCGCAACCTCAAGGTGGCCGACGCGACCGCCTTCAGCCTGTGTATGGACAACAACATGCCGATCATCGTGTTCAACCTCCTGACGGAGGGGAACATCGCCCGCGCCGTGCGTGGTGAGAGGATCGGCACGCTGGTCAGCACGCCCACTGCGTGACCCGGCCGGGCCACCGACCGGGAGATGGACAAGGAGCCCCCTTGATCGACGACACACTCCTCGACGCCGAGGAGAAGATGGAAAAAGCGGTGACGGTGGCCAAGGACGACCTCGGCGCGGTGCGCACCGGCCGGGCGACTCCGGCGATGTTCTCCCGGATCACCTTCGAGTACTACGGGACGTACACGCCGCTCAACCAGGCGGCCAGCGTCAACATCCCCGAGCCCCGCCTGGCGATCATCAAGCCCTACGACGCCAGCTCGCTCAACGCCATCGAGAAGGCCATCCGCGACTCGGACCTGGGCGTCAACCCGAGCAACGACGGCACGATCATCCGCGTGGTCATCCCCCAGCTCTCCGAGGAGCGCCGCCGGGAGATGGTCAAGGTCGCCAAGACCAAGGGCGAGGACGCGAAGATCTCCATCCGCAACGTCCGCCGCAAGGCCAAGGAGGAGCTCGACCGCCTGGTCAAGGACGGCGAGTCCGGCGAGGACGACGTCGTGCGGGCGGAGAAGGAGCTGCAGAACCTCACGGACAAGTACGTCCACCAGGTCGAAGAGCTGGTCAAGCACAAGGAAGCCGAGCTGCTGGAGGTCTGACCTCGGCACGATCTCGGCGTAGATGAGGAACGCGCACATGGTGGCCGGGCCCGTTGGGGAGCTGGAGCATGAGTCGGTCGGGGATCCACCGGTGACGGTCGGGAACGCCGGGCAGCAGCCGGTGGCGAAGTCGCCGCGGGCCGGGCGCGACCTGCCCGCCGCGATCGGGGTCGGGGTCGGCCTCGGCGCGGTGCTGCTGCTGTCCCTGCTGACCGTGCGCCAGAGCTTCGTCGGCGTCGTCGCCGTCGCCGTCGCGGTCGCCACCTGGGAGTTGGCGGGCGCGCTCAAGCGGGGCGCGGACATCGACGTGGCCCGCTGGCCGGTGCTGCTCGGCGGTCAGGCGATGGTGTGGCTGTCGTGGCCGTTCGGCCGCGACGGGGTGCTCGCCGCGTTCGTCGTCACGATCCTGGCCTGCCTGCTGTGGCGGCTGCGCGGTGGCGTCGAGAACTACCTGCGCGACGCCACGGCCTCGGTGTTCACCGCGGCCTACGTGCCGCTCTTCGCGGCGTTCGCGGCGATGCTGGTGCTGCCCGCGGACGGCACCGACCGGGTGCTGTGCTTCCTCATCCTCGTGGTCAGCTCGGACACCGGCGGCTACATCGCCGGTGTGCTGTTCGGCAAGCACCCGATGGCACCGACGATCAGCCCGAAGAAGTCCTGGGAGGGCTTCGCCGGTTCGCTGGTCGCCGGTGTCGTCGCGGGTGGGTTGACGGTCACCCTGATGCTCGACGGCCGGTGGTGGCAGGGCGTGCTCTTCGGCGCCGCCCTGGTCGCCACCGCCACCCTGGGCGACCTGGTGGAGTCGGTGATCAAGCGCGACCTGGGCATCAAGGACATGGGCACGCTGCTGCCCGGCCACGGCGGCCTGATGGACCGGATGGACTCGCTGCTGCCGTCCGCGGTCGTCTCGTGGCTGCTGCTGCGGCTCTTCATCCCCGCTTAGTCGTCGTACGGGTCGTCGACCTCCGCGCCGATCTCCTCCTCCGGCACCACCGGTAGCCGTAGTGAGCGGTCGAGGACGGTGAACTCCGCACCGGTCACGTCAGCCAAGACGGCGGCGCGGCCGTACGGGGAGTCGAACGGCGGGACGGTGATCCGGCCGCCGAGGCGGACCGCGAGCGCGGCCGTGGCGTCGGTGCCGATCTCGGGGTCGACCTCGAACGAGACCATCCAGAACGGGGCCTGGTCGGCGGGGAACTCTGGGCCCATCCGGAGCCTGCCCAGCACCTCGTCGCCGCTGAGCTTCCAGCTGGTGTAGTCGAAGGCGACGCCGTCGCCGATCTGGGTCTGCTCGAAGCCGAAGAGCGCCCGGTAGAACTCGTCCGCGGCCTCGCCGTCCCAGGTGTTGAGCTCGGCCCAGGTGAACGCGCCGGGGAAGCCGGTGCCCAGGTCCCAGCCGCGGTCCTGGCGCCAGAACCCGATCGGTCCGCCGCTGGGGTCGGTGGCGATGAGCAGGCCGCCCTGGCCGGGGATCTCGCGGGGCGCGGTGAGGATCTGCCCGCCGAGCTGCAGCACCCGGTCGGTGGTGTTGCCGGTGTCGTGGACGGTCAGGTAGAGCGTCCACTGGCTCGGCTGGCCGCCCTGCGGGGTGTAGAGCCCGGCGACCGCGATGTCGCCGACGTAGGCCATGGCGTACCCGTCGTCGCCGACGCGGTACGTCCAGCCGAACAGGCCCTCGTAGAACGCGCTGCTGGCGACGGGGTCCGGGGTGGCCACCTCGACCCAGCACGGCCTGCCCGGGGTGCCCTCGGGCACCTCCTCGATGGCGCTGATCGCGTCCGTCGGCATCATCGTGACCTCCCTCGCAGGTCTGCTTGCGAGGTTAGTGCCCCCGGGCCGATCCGGTCAGCCGCCGCCCGGTGGTGATCTTTTGCGCGTTTGACCAGGGGGCACGGCGGGCATCGGCTGTGCTTTGCTGGACGACGTGGGTTTGGTGTCGAGGGCGCGGGCGCGGTTGACGGCGTCGCTGCGCCCGTCGCAGGTGCTGCCCAGCCCCAACATCTGGCAGTGGCCGGAGGTCTACGAGGCGGAGAACCGCGCCCAGGACGTGGACGGTGCCGTATGGGCACTGCTGGCGGACCTGGCGAACTGGGGTGGTGACGTCCTCGACGTCGGCTGCGGCGACGGTTTCCACCTGCCGCGCTTCGCCGAGCGCGCCGCGACGGTGGTGGGTGTGGAGCCGCACCCGCCCCTGGTCGAGCGGGCTCAAGCCCGGATAGCGGGCCTGACCGGCGTGGCGGTGCGGCTGGGCGCGGCCCACGACCTGCCCGTGGACGACGGTGGGTTCGATGTGGTGCACGCGCGCACCGCCTACTTCTTCGGTCCCGGCTGCGAGCCGGGGTTGCGCGAGGCAGACCGCGTCCTGCGTCCCGGTGGCGCGTTGGTGGTGGTGGACCTGGACGCGACCTTTCCGCCCTACGGGTCGTGGATGCGCGCCGACCTGCCGTCCTACGACGCGGGGGAGGTGGACCGGTTCTTCGAGATCGAGGGTTTCGAACTCCACCGCGTCCGCACCCGCTGGCGTTTCGCGGACCGCGCGACGCTGGAAGCCGTGCTGCGCATCGAGTTCTCCGCCGCCGTGGCCGAGCGCGCGATCGCGACGGTGCCCGGCCTGGAGTTCCCCGTGGGCTACCGGGTCCTGATCCGCCGCAAGCCGCGCGGGCTGATCCTGCGCTGAACTGGGAAAAGGTTAGGAAACCCGGCGGTTGTCCTACCCGCCGGTTCGAGGCATCTTCGCGTGCGTCCGCCCATGTCCACCCTGCCAGGGCGGTGCTTTCACGGATGGAGACCCCGTGCGTCGCACTCTTCGTAGATGCCTGATACCGCTGACCGTGTCCCTCTTAGCCATGTCGGGTGCCCTTGTCGCGACAGCGGCGAGTGGGCCTGTCGTCAAGGCGGCCAAGCCGATTTCCGGCTCTTACATCGTCCTGCTGAACGACGCTGTCCCCACTACGCAGATCGAGCGGACCGCGTCCACACTGTCCCGTCGGTACGGCGGTAAGCCGAAGTCCTTCTACCGCGCCACCTTGCGCGGTTTCACCACTCAAGGTCTCACCGCCACACAGGCCAACCGGCTGGCGGAAGACCCCATCGTGCGCACGGTCTACCAAGACGGCACAACCCGTGCCGCGTCCCAACCGTGGGGGCTCGACCGGATCGACCAGCGCGCCCTCCCGCTGGACTACGCCCCGTTCTACTCGCGCGGGGGAGCGGGTGCGGTCGTGTACCTCATCGACTCCGGGATCACCCGCAACGAAGCCGAGTTCGGTACGCGCGCGAGTGTCGGCGCGGACTTCCTCGGCGGTGACGGCACCGACTGCCACGGGCACGGCACACACGTCGCCGGGACCGTGGGCGGCAAGACGTACGGCGTGGCCAAGGAGACCGCCCTGGTTGCCCTCCGAGTCCTGAACTGCCAGGGCCAAGGCGCCGACTCCCAGGTACTCGACGCCGTCGAGTGGGTCACGCGCAACGGCACCCACCCCGGCGTCGCGGTCCTGGGATTGACCATGGACCAGGCCGAAGTGGGTGCCGAAGCGGTGCGCCGGATGGTCGACGCCGAGTTCACCACCGTGGTCGCAGCGGGCAACGACGGTGCCGACGCCTGCGGGTTCGGACCCGGTCGTACGGAGGAGGCGATCACCGTCGCCGCCACCGACCGCACCGACACCCGGCTGCCGTCGTCCAACTACGGGCGCTGCGTGGACTTCTTCGCCCCCGGCGGCCAAATCCCCTCTCTTGGCCGCAACGGCACGGAGGTGGTGATGTCCGGGACTTCCATGGCCGCCGCGCACGTCGCGGGAATCGCCGCGGGCTACCTGGCTCGCCACCCCTACGCCATGCCCCAGGACGTGCGGGTGGCGTTGAGCCGGGCGGTCGTGTCCGGTGCCGTCGTGAACCCCGGTGCGGGCTCACCGAACCAGCAGGCCAACGTGGCCTGGCCCATGGACTCCGAGGTACCGACGTGCGAGGGCGGCGGTAACCCCAACCCGGTCGCCATCCCGGACGACGGAACCTCGGTCATCTCGGTCATCACCCCCGGCGGCTGCCCGCCGACCGGTGCGCCCGGGCGGGTGCGGGTCTACCTGGACCACCCGCGCGTCGGTGACCTCGCCATCGACCTGATCGACCCCACCGGCCGCGTATTCCCCCTGGAAACAGCGGGCGGTGACGACGGTTCGGGTCAGGTCCGGCGGATCTACGGCGTGTCCCCGTCCGGGAGCGACCGCAACGGCCCCTGGACGCTGCGGGTGGCCGACCGGCGGCCCGGCGCCGTCGGACGGTTGGACAAGTGGGTGGTGTCCTTCGGGTAGCGCCGGTCAGTCCTCGGCGGGGCGCTCCTCGGCGCGGGTGTCCTCGCCGAGGATGGCGTACAGCTCGCGGCGGGCGGCCGTGAGGATGTCCGCCGCCCGGTCCTTCTGCGCCGGGTTCGCGGCCTGCGAGACCATCATCGCCGCGGCGGCGAGCTGGCCCATGGCCTCGCGCAGGGACACCTCGGTGCGGTCGACGCCCGCGGTGGCCTGCTCCCACGGCGGGGTGCTGTCCAGCTGGGCCGCGGCGGCGGCACCGTCCTCGGTCAGCTCGAAGAGCCGCTTGCCGCCCTCGCCGTCGACCCCGCGCACCAAGCCCTCGTCGGCCAGCAGTTGCAGCGTGGGGTAGACCGAGCCCGGGCTGGGCTTCCAGAACCCGCCGCTGCGCTCGGCGATCTCCTGGATCATCTCGTAGCCGTGCATGGGCCGCTCGGTCAGCAGGGCCAGCAGGGCGGCGCGCACGTCGCCGCGGCGCTGCCTGCCGCCGTGCCTGCGGCCCCGGCCGCGCTCGTGCCCCCGGCCGCCGAAGCCGAACGGCGGTCCCGGCGGGAACGGGGGCCGCGGCGGGAAGGGCGGGGTCATCTCATCCTCCGGGTCGATCTCGGCGCCGAAGCCGGGGAAGCCCGGTCGGCCCGGGTGGTGGTCGTGGCGCTGCCTGCGCCAAGGTCCGCGCCTGCGGTCGTGGTCGTGTGAAACACGCATTGTTCTCTCCCCTGTGGGTTCTTCGCCAGCGGTAGCTCGCGATAGCTCAACGATATATCGGAACATGTCGCGATGCAACGTTCTTCTCGCGACGACCGTCGGAACCGACGGCGACCGGCGCGCGTCTCAGGTCCATGGGTGCAGTCAGGGGAGTACTGCTCGGATCCGTGTTGCTGCTGGTCGTGGCCGGTTGCGCCAAGCCGGTGGAGGGGTTGCCGGTGGCCGCCAGGGGGGCGGGGACCACAACGCAGTCGGTGACGGAGACCACGAGGCCGCCGAAGACGACCAAGCCGAAGCCGAAGTCCGGCACGCCCGAGGTGCGCTGGATGAACCGCTTCTGCACCATGTCCAAGCGGATGATCAACGTCGGCGACTCCGTGCAGGCGCCGACGAACACCACGAACCTGACCGTCTTCCGGCGCCAGTTCCTCGACATGACCGGGCGGCTGGTCGGCCTGCTCGACGCGGTTCTCGGCGACCTGCGGGAGCTGAAGGACGCGCCCGCGCCCGCGGTCGAACCGATGATCAAGGAGCTGACCAAGAACGTCACCGAGGCCCGCGACGCCGTCGGTCAGGCCAAGAGCCGGATGGAGTCCGCGAACCCGCCGACCGAGGAGGCCTACGGCGCGGCGGTCAACCGGCTGTCCGAGGGGCTGCCGCCGCTGCAGCACTCGGTGGAGCTGGTCGGTGCCGCCGACCTGCCCGACGAACTCGTCGCGGCCGCCCCGTTCGCCCCCACCTGCGTGGAGATCGGCGCGACGCCCACCACCACGCGCTGACGGCCCGCTCCCGGGTCGTGGGAGAATGGGGTCGCCATGACTACTTCACTCCCCCTCGTGTTCGATGCGCCCCGCCGCGGCCTGCCGCCGCGGCACCTCGCCGACCTGTCCGCCGATGAGCGCCGGGCCGCGGTCGCCGAACTGGGGGAGAAGCCGTTCCGGGCCAACCAGCTCGCGAACCACTACTTCGGCCGCCTGACCGCCGACCCCGCCGCGATGACCGACATCCCGGCGGCCACCCGCGACCGCCTGGTCGAGGCCCTGCTGCCGCCCCTGCTCACCACGGTCCGCCACGTGGCCTGCGACGACGGCGACACCCGCAAGACCCTGTGGCGCGCGCACGACGGCACGCTGCTGGAGAGCGTCCTGATGCGCTACCCGGACCGCGTCACCCTGTGCGTGTCGAGTCAGGCCGGGTGCGGCATGGCCTGCCCGTTCTGCGCCACCGGCCAGGGCGGGCTCCAGCGGAACCTGTCGACGGCCGAGATCGTCGACCAGGTCCGCCTGGCCGCCGCGGCGGTCCGCGACGGGGAGCTGGGGGAGCCGGGCAGGCTGTCCAACATCGTGTTCATGGGCATGGGCGAGCCGCTCGCCAACTACCGCCGGGTGATCGACGCGGTGCACCGCATCTGCGACCCGGCGCCGGACGGCCTCGGCATCTCCCAGCGGTCGGTGACGGTGTCGACGGTCGGGTTGGTGCCCGCGATCCGGAAGATGACCGAAGAGGGTCTGCACGTCCGGCTGGCGGTGTCCCTGCACACCCCCGACGACGAGCTGCGGGACACGCTGGTGCCGGTCAACACGCGGTGGAAGGTCGCCGAGGTCCTGGAATCCGCCCGCGCCTACGCCGACCGCACGGGCCGCCGAGTGTCGATCGAGTACGCCCTGATCCGCGACATCAACGACCAGCCGTGGCGCGCGGACCTGCTCGGCAAGCTGCTGCGCAAGCACCTGGGTCAGCTGGCGCACGTCAACGTCATCCCGCTCAACCCGACTCCGGGCTCGAAGTGGGACGCGTCCCCGAAACCGGTCGAGCGCGAGTTCGTCCGGCGGGTGAAGGACCAGGGCGTGGAGTGCACGGTCCGCGACACCCGGGGGCAGGAGATCGCCGCCGCCTGCGGCCAGCTCGCCGCCGAGGGCTGACAGCATTGACAGCATTGCATGCGTGCATGCAAGCTGTGCATGCACGCAAGTACGGAGGTGTGACGTGGCTACTCTGACGATTCGCGACGTGGACGAGGCTCTGAAGGCCAAGCTGCGGGTTCGCGCCGCTGAGCACGGTCGCTCGATGGAGGCCGAGGTGCGCGCGATCCTGGCCGAGGTGTTGGTCGAGCTCGCGCCCGGGCCCGGGATGGGGTCGCGGATCCGGCAGCGGTTCAGCGATCTGGACGACGCGTCGTTCGACCTGCCTGCGCGGGATGAGCCCGCGCGGATCGTGGAGCTGCCCGAGTGATCGTCTTGGACACCAACGTCGTATCCGAGCTGATGCGGCACAGTCCGGATGACGCCGTCGTCCGGTGGGTGGACCACTACTCGGCCGACGAGGTGTTCATCACCGCCGTGTCGGCCGCCGAACTCGCTTACGGTGCGGCGAGGTTGCCCGCCGGGCAACGGCGGGAAGTGTTGCTCCGGAAGGTCTCCGAGTTGCTGGCCGAGGACTTCCGCGACCGCGTCCTGCCGTTCGACGAAGTGGCGGCTCAGCGGTACGGGGTGATCGCCGCCGCGCGAGAGCACGCTGGTCGCCCGGTCAGCATGGCGGATGCGCAGATCGCTGCCATCTGCTTGCGCTACGGCGCGCGCCTTGCCACTCGCAACACAAAGGACTTCGTGGGCACCGGGGTCACGCTCGCGAACCCGTGGCTGGACGACCCGCGACGGTGACCTTGTCCGGGATCAACCGATCCTGATCGCGATCGCGGTGGCGTTGTCCGTGCGGCGTCCGAGGGGCACCCCGAGATCATGCCCGTGGGGACGCGCGCGGGGCGCGTCCCCGTCGGGGGCTCACGCCACTTCGTTGAGCTTTCCGGTGGCGACGTCGAACACGAAGCCGCGGACCTGGTCGGTGTGCGGGATGAACGGGCTGGCCTTGATCCGGGCGATCGACTGCCGCACGTCCACGTCGAGGTCGTCGAACGCCTCCGCCGACCACGCGGGGCGCACGCCGGTCTCGTCGCGGATGCCGTCGCGGAAGTCCTTGTCGGAGAAGGTGAGCATGCCGCAGTCGGTGTGGTGGATCAGGATGACCTCGCGGGTGCCGAGCAGTCGCTGGCTGATCGCCAGCGAGCGGATCTCGTCCTCGGTCACCACGCCACCGGCGTTGCGGATGACGTGGGCATCGCCCTCGTTGAGGCCGAGGACCCCGTAGACGTTGATCCGCGCGTCCATGCACGCCACCACCGCGACCTGCTTGGCGGGCGGCAGCGGCAGCGGACCGGTGAAGGACTCGGCGTAGGTGGCGTTGTTGGCGAGCAGTTCGTCCGTGACGGACATGATGGTCTCTCCGGGGGTGTCGGAATCGGACCATCCCGGTGGCACACCGTCGGGAGGACGCCGGGATGGCATACCTGACGGCACGGCCGCGCGGGTCGGGATCAGACCCGGGCGGCCACCGGACACGCCTCGTCGAACAGCCGGGTTCGGCGCGAGGGCCAGAACGGCTGGAGGTAGTGGGGTGGCATGGACCACAGCCAAGTGGTCACCTGCGCACACCCGCAACAGACGACCACCAGTTGAGCGAGCAGTAACCCCCGGACGGGCTGCTCGTTTGCGCTAGCGCCGCCAAGAGGTGCGGTTGCGGTGGACCTTCCAGCCCACGCCGCCGAGCAGCACCACGCCGACCCCGATCAGCCAGAGGTCCTCGGTGTGACCGGTGTGGTTGCCGATCAGCATGAAGAACATCGCGATGCCGACGAGCACGCCCGCAATCAGGGTGGCCTTGGGGAACGACCCGTGCCAGCCCCACTCCGCCGACGGCTCCTCCGCGGGGCTCACGGTGCCCGCCGCGGTGGTCTTCCGCTTCTCCAGCTCCGTGTTGGCCACTGTTCCTCCTGGCTGTTCGGTCCCTGCGGGCCAATCCTTCCACACCCCTGGCACACCTGAGGCGCCGTGGGTGTCCACGGCGCCTCAGGGTGGGGCTGGTCACGCCCACGTCATACGCGTGCCCTGCGGCCCCGGCCGGTGACCGCCCGGTAGATCGCGAGCAGGATCACCGAGCCGAGAATGGCCAGCAGCCAGGTGCGGAGGTCGAAGAAGTTGCCGAGCCCGCCGCCGAAGATCGCGTTGCCGATGAAGCCGCCGAGAATCGCGCCGACAATGCCGATCAGGATCGTGACGATGATGCCGCCCGGGTCGCTACCAGGCATGATGGCCTTGGCGATGAGGCCGGCGACCAAACCGAGAACGATCCAGCCGAGAATGCCCATCGAAAGCTCCTTCCTCATGACCGCCCTTTTGCCCGGGCGGTCCTACCGTGCTGCCGGAGAAGTTCCCTGACTTCGTCGATTTCACTCGTTAGGAGCGGAACTTTTTTCGGGTTGCGCCGTTCGGGGGAGTGGTTGACACGGTGGGTGGAACGTCCGGTCCCGACTTCACCCCCTGGTGGTTGCAGTCCGTATCCACGGATCGGGAACAATGGCGTCGATGAGTGCATCCCCCGCGCCGGGCGGTCCCCGGCGCTCACTGCTCGTGCTCGGCTCCACCGGATCGGTCGGCACCCAGGCGCTCGACCTCGTGTCCGCCAACCCCGACCGGTTCACCGTGGCGGGTCTGGCCGCGGGCGGCTCCGACCCCGCGCTGCTGGCCGACCAGGCGCTGCGCTTCGGGGTGCGGGCCGTCGCGGTGACCAGGTCCACCGCCGCCGAGGACCTCCAACTCGCCCTCTACGCCGCCGCCCAGCGCGCCGGCTACGCCAGGGGCGAGTTCGCCGTGCCCCGGATCTTCACCGGCCCGGACGCGGTCACCGACCTCATCGAGGCCGTCCCGGCCGACGTCGTGCTCAACGCCATCACCGGCTCGCGCGGCCTGACCCCCACCCTCAAGGCCCTGGCCACCGGCGCCACCCTGGCCCTGGCCAACAAGGAGTCCCTGGTCGCCGGTGGCGACCTCGTGCTCGCCGCGGCCAAGCCGGGGCAGCTCGTCCCGGTCGACTCCGAGCACTCCGCCATGGCCCAGGCCCTGCGCGGCGGCCGGGCCGACGAGGTCGACCGCCTGGTGCTCACGGCCTCCGGCGGCCCCTTCCGCGGCCGCGTCCGCGCGGAGCTCGAAGGGGTCACCGCCGAGCAGGCCCTGGCCCACCCGACCTGGGCGATGGGCCCGGTCATCACCATCAACTCGGCGACCCTGGTCAACAAGGCGCTGGAGCTGATCGAGGCCCACCTGCTCTTCGGCGTCCCCTACGACCGGGTCGACGTCGTGGTGCACCCCCAGTCCGTCGTGCACTCGATGGTCACCTTCACCGACGGCTCCACCCTGGCCCAGGCCAGCCCGCCGGACATGCGGCTGCCCATCGCGCTGGCCCTGGCCTGGCCGGACCGGGTGCCCGGCGCGTCCCGCCCGTGCGACTGGAGCCGGGCCACCCAGTGGACCTTCGAGCCGCTGGACCACGACACCTTCCCCGCGGTCCGGCTGGCCAGGGCGGCAGGCGAGACCGGGGGCTGCCTGCCCGCGGTGTTCAACGCCGCGAACGAGGAGGCCGTCGCGGCCTTCCTGCGAGGCGACACCACCTTCACAGTCATCGTGGACACTGTCAGTCGGGTGCTCGACGACGCGGCTGCCTGGCACGCCGCGCCGCGCGACGTCGAGGAAGTGCTCGCGGCCGAGCACTGGGCCCGCGCCCGCGCGCGGGAACTCCTCGCTGTGACTGCCGTCCCGCGTGATCCGGCGGGGCTGGGAAGGGACTGATCTGGTGTTCTACTGGCTCCTGGGGCTCGTGCTCTTCGCGTTGGGGATCTGCTTGTCGGTCGCCCTGCACGAGGCCGGGCACATGCTCACCGCCAAGTGGTTCGGCATGCGCGTCCGCCGGTACTTCATCGGCTTCGGGCCCACCCTGTTCTCCTTCCGCCGCGGCGAGACCGAGTACGGCCTCAAGGCGATCCCGGCCGGTGGCTTCTGCGACATCGCGGGCATGACCGCCCTCGACCAGGTCACCGCGGAGGAGGCGCCGCGCGCGATGTGGCGCTTCGCCGCGTGGAAGCGCGTGATCGTGATGTCCGCGGGCTCCATCACGCACTTCCTGCTCGGCTTCATCATCCTGTACCTGATGGCCGTCACCATGGGCCTGCCCACCGCGGTGGTCGGGCACGCGGTCGTCGGCAACACCTCCTGCGCCGCGGCCACCCAGGACCCCAAGACGCTGAAGGTGGCCGACTGCACCGCCGCCGACGCCTCCCCGGCGGCCGCCGCGGGCGTCGTCGCGGGCGACCGGATCGTCAGCGTCCAGGGGCAGAAGATCCAGGACTGGAACGACCTCGTCGTCAAGATCCGCGCGCTGCGCGGCCCGACCGACTTCGTCATCGAGCACGACGGCGCGGAACGCACCGTGAGCATCGATGTGCGCACTGTGCAGCGGTTGGAGGCGGGTGCCGCCGCGGGCAAGGACAACAAGCCCGTCGAGGTCGGCGCCATCGGCATCGAGCGCGGGGCGATGACCCAGTACAGCGCGCTGGCCGCCGTCCCCGCCACGGTCGAGTTCACCGGGGAGATGTTCGTCAGCACCTGGCAGGGCCTGATGAAGTTCCCGGAGAAGATCCCCGCCGTCATCCGCGCCATCGGCGGCGAGAACGACCCGGAGCGGCCGGTCAGCGTGGTCGGCGCCAGCATCATCGGCGCGGACGCCGCCGAGCAGGGCATCTGGGAGATCTTCGTCTTCGTGCTGGCCGCGCTGAACTTCTTCGTCGGCGTGTTCAACCTGCTGCCGCTGCTGCCGCTCGACGGCGGGCACATCGCCATCATCTTCTACGAGAAGATCCGCGACGCCCTGCGGCGCGCGCGGGGCAAGGCCCCGGCGGGGCCCGTCGACTACAACAAGCTCGCGGGCATCACCATGGTGCTCGTGGTCCTCGGCGGCGCGGTCGTGCTGCTCACCGTCACCGCCGACATCGTCAACCCGATCCGACTGCCCTAGGTTCCAGAGAGGTCTCCATGACCGACGTCATGCTCGGTATGCCCACCGCCCCGCCGCCGGTGCTCGCACCGCGGCGCAAGACCCGCCAGCTCCAGGTGGGGTCCGTGGGTGTGGGCAGCGACCATCCGATCTCGGTCCAGTCGATGACCACCACCGTGACCGCCGACGTCAACGCCACGCTCCAGCAGATCGCGGAGCTGACCGCGTCCGGCTGCGACATCGTCCGGGTCGCCTGCCCGTCGCAGGACGACGCGGAGGCGTTGGCGGCGATCGCGCGCAAGTCGCAGATCCCGGTGATCGCCGACATCCACTTCCAGCCCAAGTACGTCTTCGCCGCGATCGACGCCGGGTGCGCGGCGGTCCGGGTCAACCCGGGCAACATCCGCAAGTTCGACGACCAGGTCAAGGAGATCGCCCACGCCGCCCGTGACCGGGGCACCCCGATCCGGATCGGCGTCAACGCGGGGTCGTTGGACCCGCGGTTGATGGCCAAGTACGGCAAGGCGACCCCGGAGGCGCTGGCCGAGTCGGCCATGTGGGAGGCGTCGCTGTTCGCCGAGCACGACTTCCACGACATCAAGATCTCGGTCAAGCACAACGACCCGGTGGTCATGGTGCGCGCCTACGAGCTGCTGGCCGAGCAGTGCGACTACCCGCTGCACCTCGGCGTCACCGAGGCGGGCCCGGCGTTCCAGGGCACGATCAAGTCGGCGGTGGCGTTCGGGGCGCTGCTGCGGCAGGGCATCGGCGACACGATCCGGGTCTCGCTCTCGGCGCCGCCGGTCGAGGAGGTCAAGGTCGGGCTGCAGATCCTGCAGTCGCTCAACCTCAAGCCGCGCAAGCTGGAGATCGTGTCCTGCCCGTCCTGCGGGCGCGCGCAGGTCGACGTCTACAAGCTGGCTGACGAGGTCACCGCCGGGCTGGAGGGCATGACCGTGCCGCTGCGGGTCGCGGTCATGGGCTGCGTCGTCAACGGACCGGGTGAGGCCCGCGAAGCCGACCTGGGTGTGGCCTCCGGCAACGGCAAGGGCCAGATCTTCGTCAAGGGCGAGGTCATCAAGACCGTCCCCGAGCACGCGATCGTGGAGACCCTGATCGAAGAGGCCATGCGCCTGGCCGAGGAGATGGGCGAACCCATCGACGGCGAGGAAGGCGCGCCCACCGTAGTGGCGATGGGCTGAGCGTTCCGTTTTCCGCGCGGCGCGCTTTCTGGCACGCTTAAGAGGTGTTGCGGCTAGCCGGAGCGCGGCTGCTCGATGAGCGTGACGGTCAGGCGGTGCGCGCTGTGCTCACCGCCGACCCGGTGGCGTCCTGCATGGTCGCCGCCCGGGTCGAGTCGGCGGGCCTGGACCCGTGGCGGCTCGGCGGTGAGCTGTGGGGCTGCGACCTGCGCGGCCTGCGCACCGTGGGCCGGATCGACGCCCTCTGCTTCGCCGGACCCAACCTGGTCCCCTTGCGCGGCAAGCGCTCCGCCCTGCGCGCCTTCGCCGACCGCGCCCTCCGGCGGCGGCGGATGTGCTCGTCGATGGTCGGCCCGGCCGAACAGGTCCTCGGCCTGTGGGCCGAACTGGAGAACGACTGGGGCCCGGCCCGCGAGGTCCGAGACGACCAGCCGCTGATGTCGATCTCCACGACGCCGCTGGTGACCCCGGACCCCCAGGTGCGCCAGGTGCGGCCGGACGAGCTGGACCGCTACCTGCCCGCGGCGATCCGGATGTTCATCGAAGAGGTCGGCATCGACCCCTGCGTGGGCGACGGCGGCGCCGGCTACCGCGCGCGGGTCGCTGAGCTGATCTCGGGGGGCCGGGCCTTCGCGAGGTTCGAGGGCGGCGAGGTCGTGTTCAAGGCCGAGATCGGGGCGCTGTCGAGCCAGGTGGGCCAGATCCAGGGCGTCTGGGTATCCCCGGACCACCGCGGCCACGGCTACGGCGCGGGGGGCACCGCCGCCGTAGCCCAGCGCTTGGTGGCCGGGATGGGCCGGACGGCGAGCCTGTATGTGAACGGATACAACGCCCCGGCCAGGGCGGTGTATGACAGGATCGGCTTCACCCAGGTCGGCCAATACGCGACGGTTCTTTTCTAGGCGATGTCGAGTAACGAGCTCCGGGGGACCGTGCACGGTTCTGCGGTGCAAGCGCAGGTGGTCAACATCCACCCGCAAGAGGCGCGGGTGGGTGTCGGTATGCCTAGGCAACTGCCGAGGTGCGCGACCGCTCTCGTAGGTCGCGACGTCGAACTCGCCGAGTTGAACGAAGTGCTCGATGTGCCCGGCGGCACGGCGCTGGTCTGCGGCACCGCGGGAATCGGGAAGACCACGCTCAGCCTGTACTGGGCGCACTCCGTCGCCGATCGCTTCCCCGATGGTCAGCTCCACGTCAACCTGCGCGGCTTCGATCCGGTGCATCCGCCGATGACCTCGGGGGAGGCGGTTCGGGGCTTCCTCCACGGGCTGGGTGTCCCACCGGAGCGGATACCGGACTCCTACGACGCCCAGGTCGGCCTCTACCGGAGTGTGACCGCGGTCAAGCAGGTCCTGGTCGTGCTCGACAACGCCAGGGACGTCGACCAGGTCCGCGACCTACTACCCGCCGGATCCCGGTGCGCGGCGGTCGTCACCAGCCGGGCTGAACTCACGGGGCTGATCGTTCTCGGTGTTCGCCGCATCGGTCTCTCGCACTTGGGCAGCAGGGACGCGAAGTCACTCATAGCGGGCAGGCTTGGTGGCCCCGCGGACGCGAGTGCGCTGTCCGGCCTGGCCGCGCAATGCGGCGGGCTTCCCTTGGCGCTCGCGGTCGCGGCCGGTCGGGCGGCGGAACGCACGTCGTTCCCGTTGAGCGCGCTGGTGGCCGAACTGCGCACTGAGCGGCGCCGTCTCGATGTGCTCGACACCGGCGACCCCGGAACCACGGTCAGGTCGGTGTTCTCCTGGTCGTACCAGGCGTTGTCGCCTTCGGCGCAGCAGATGTTCCGGTTGCTGGGCGCCACGCCGGGTGCCGATATCGGCTTCCCGGCTGTCGTGTCCCTGATGGGTGAGGCACCTGGCTGGACCAGGGGCGTGCTGGGCGAACTGACCAGGGCGAACTTGCTTGAGGAGCACTTACCCGGCCGGTACCGCCTCCACGACCTGCTCAGCGAATACGCCCGCGAGTGCCTGGTGGTGGACGAGCAGCAGCTCCCGGTAGAACGCCTCCTCGATCACTACCTGCACACGACAGCGGCTGCCGACCGGGTACTGAGCCCGCACCGGCTGCGCCGGGATCCGCTCCCGCCAAGGCCCGGGGCCGTCGTCCGGGAGCCGCAGGACTACGAATCCGCAGTGCGTTGGTGCGTGTCGGAGCAGCACGTGCTGGTGGGGGCGGTGGCGCACGCGGCGAGGTTCGGTTTCCACCGGCACGCCTGGCAACTGGCCTGGGTGACGTCCACCTACCTGCGCCGGTTCAGCCACCACCAGGATTGCGAGGCCACCCAGCGTGTCGCCTTGGCGTCGGCTCGGGCCATCGGTGACCAGTACGCGGAGGCGGAGATCAGCCTCCTGCTGGGCCAGACCCTGGTCGACGCCTGGCGCTTCACCGAGGCGCAGAGCCTGCACGACCGGGCGGTCCACCTCTTCAACGCGTCAGGTGACGCGGCTGCGGAAGCGGGTTCGCTGATGGCCCGGTGCGCCACGCACCGGGTGCGTGGCAGGCACACCGCCGCCGAGTCGGACATCCGCCGTGCCCTCGCACTGGCGGAGGCGGTGGGCGACACGAACCTGCGGGCCGGTGCGCTCAGCCGGATCAGCTGGAACGCGGTTCGCCTGGGCAACGCGGCGGAATCGATCGTGTACGGCGCCGTCGCCCTGGAGCTGTTCCGCCAGGTCGGCAACCAGGAGGGGATCGCCTTGACGCGGCGGGCGGTCGGCACCGCATGGCATTCGCTGAGGCGGTATGACCAGGCGTTCGCGCACTACGCGGCCTCCTTGGAGTTGGACGTGGCGCTGGGGGATGGCTACTACGCGGCCCAGGTGTTCTTCCAGATCGGCTTGTCGCACCTCGCGCTCGGTCGGAAGCGGGAGGCGATCGAGGCGTGGTGCCAGGCCACTGCCGTCTTCGAGTACCTGGGGCGACCGGAGGCCGGGCAGGTGCGCGAAGCGCTGGTGAAGACTGTGATCATGCCCGGACGATTCGGGCGCGAGGTGCGAAGTTAACCCCCTTCTGGCGTCCGGGCAGGCATACTGCGGGCCGTGCGTTCCACTCTTCGTCGCCCCGTTGCGTTGTTGTTGGCGCTGGTCACGGCGGTGCCGCTGGCCTCGTGCACTCTCGGCTCCGAGCCCGGGCCCGAGGACGCGGCGCGGCAGTTCGTCGCGGCGTTCGCGGGGGGTGACACCAACACCGCGTCCGGGCAGACCGATGCCGTCGAGGCGGCCAAGGCGCTCATGGACAAGGCGCGGGGGGCGCTCAAGCCCGCGACCGTGATGGCGCAGGTCACCAAGGTCGACACGCCCGGGCAGGGGGACGCGCACGCCAGTTTCGAGATCACCTGGGACCTGGGGCGGGGGCGCCAGTGGACCTATCCCAGCGGCTTCGACCTGCGCAAGCAGGAGGACACCTGGAAGGTGCACTGGGAGCCGACCGTCCTGCACCCCAAGCTCGGCGCCCAGCAGGGGCTGGCCGTGCAGGACGCGGAGGCCTCGCTGGCCCCCATCCTCGACCGCGACGGGACGGCCGTGCTCCAGCCGGAGCGGGTCATCTCCGTGCTGTTCGAGCCCGCCAAGGCCGGGGACGCGAACGCCGTCGCCGGTCAGCTGGCCACCGCGCTCAAGGGCATCGACCCGACGATCACGGCCCAGGGCATCGTCGACGGCGCGAACAAGTCCAACGGGCAGGCCTACCAGGTAATCCTGCTGCGCGACGGCGACTACCAGAAGGTCCGGGCCCAGATCTACGACCTGCAGGGCGTCCGCTTCACCTCCGAGTCGCGGCTGCTGGCCACCGACCGCAAGTTCGCCCCGACGCTGCTGCCCGCCGTGCGGAAGCTGGTGGAGGAGCAGGTCAAGGGCAAGGCCGGGTGGCGGGTCTACACCGTCGACAGCACCGGCGCCGAGGCCGAGGAGCTCTACGCCAAGCCCGCCGAGCCCGCCAAGGCCGTCCGGCTCGCGATGAGCAGCAAGGCGCAGAACGCCGCGCAGGCGGCCATCGCGGGCGAGGCCACGCCCGCGATGGTGGTGGCGATCCAGCCGTCGACCGGTGACGTGCTGGCCGTCGCGCAGAACGAGGCCGCCGACAAGCAGGGCACCCTCGCGCTGACCGGCCGCTACCCGCCCGGCTCCACCTTCAAGATCGTCACCGCGGCCGAGGCGCTGGCCTCGGGCAAGGCGACCGCCGACACCCCGCTCGGCTGCCCCGGCACCACCACCATCGACGGCCGGGTGATCCCCAACAGCAACAAGTTCGACAAGGGCGTCATCCCGCTGCGCAGCGCGTTCGCGTTCTCCTGCAACACCACCTTCGCCGAACTCGCCGTGCAGATGGGGCCGGACGACCTGACCAAGATGGCCAAGAACCTCGGCCTCGGCGTCGACTACGTGCTCCCCGGCGTCACCACCATCACCGGTTCGGTGCCCGAGGCCACGGCGAAGGTCGAGCGCGCCGAGGACGGCTTCGGCCAGGGCAAGGTGGTGGCCAGCCCGTTCGGCATGGCCGTGGTGGCGGCCACCGTCGCCTCCGGCGCGGTGCCCAAGCCGGTGCTGGTCCGCGACACCCAGACCAAGAGCGACACCACCCCCGACCCGGTGCCCGGCGCGGTCCTCGACGGCGTGCGCACGATGATGGCCGAGGTCGTCACCGGCGGCACCGCGGGCTCCCTGCGCGCCTACGGGGACGTGCGCGGCAAGACCGGCACCGCGCAGTTCGGTGACGGCACGCACTCGCACGGGTGGTTCGTCGGCTACCGCGGCGATCTCGCGTTCGCGGTCCTGATCACCGACGCGGGCCAGTCCGGATCCGCCACGCAGGCGACCGGGAGGTTCCTGGCGGCCATGGGGTAGACCGGGGGTCGTAGGGTGGACCCCATGTCCGTTCGTGCCCTGTTGACGCCCGGGAAGCAGTCTCCGCGCCGGGTCGTGCCGTCCACCATCGTCCGGCCCGAGTACGTGGACCGCCCCGCGCCCGCGAAGAACACCGACCCGTGGGTGCAGCCGCCGGAGATCATCGAGGCGATGCGGGTGGCGAGCAAGATCGCGGCGCAGGCGCTGCAGGAGGGCGGCAAGGCGGTCAAGCCGGGCGCCACCACCGACGACATCGACGCCGTGGTGCACGAGTTCCTGCTCGACCACCGCGCCTACCCGTCGACGCTGGGCTACCGCGGCTACCCCAAGTCGTGCTGCGTGTCGCTCAACGAGGTGATCTGCCACGGCATCCCGGACTCGACGGTGATCGAGGACGGCGACATCGTCAACATCGACGTCACCGCCTTCATCGGCGGCGTGCACGGCGACACCAACGCCACGTTCCTGGCCGGTGACGTGCGCGAGGAGGCCCGGCTGCTGGTCGAGCGCACCCACGAGGCCACCATGCGGGCCATCGCCGCGGTGCGCCCGGGCAGGCCGTTCAACGTCATCGGCCGGGTGATCGAGAAGTACGCCAAGCGCTTCGACTACGGCGTGGTGCGCGCGTTCACCGGCCACGGCATCGGCCGGTCGTTCCACAGTGGACTCGTCGTGCTGCACTACGAGGACCTGACCGACAAGAACGTCATCGAGACCGGCATGACCTTCACCATCGAGCCGATGATCACCCTCGGGGGCATCGACTACGACATGTGGGCCGACGACTGGACGGCCACGACCAAGGACAAGTCGTGGACCGCCCAGTTCGAGCACACGCTGGTCGTCACCGACAGCGGTGCCGAGGTCCTCACTCTCCCCTGAGCGCCAGCAGCACCTCCAGCACGGCCCGCGCGACCGGCTCCGGGTCGGTCGCGCAGGCCAGGTGGTGCAGGTCCAGTTCGCGCACCGGCCAGCCGTCCGCACCCGCCTTGACCGCGTCCGCGCGGTGCTCGGCCGACAGCGCGACGTAGCCGGACGGGCCGGACCAGTCGACCACCGGCCGGGTCTCCTTGAGGAACGCCAGCGGCACCTCCGGCGCCTCGTCGGTGATGTCGGCGCGCAGCACGGGGTCGGTCACGGGGACCAGCGGGTCGTCGTCGGACCACTGGGTCCAGCGCGGCAGCAGGCCGTCGCGGCTCCGGTCGCGGAACTCGGCGTAGCGCTCGGGCGCCACGGTGTCGCGCCAGCTCTGGCCGGGGGTGGGCAGGTCGGCGTCGAGGTAGAGCAGGCCGTGGACCTCGCCCTCGAGGTCGTCGGCGAACGCGGGCAGCAGCGGACCGGCGGCGCTGTGGCCGATGAGCATCAGCGGTCCGGTGGTCATGGTGGGCTCTTCGAGCACGGTGTCGGAGACCGCGTCGGCGAAGGCCCCGATCATCCGCTGGTGCACCGGTGGCGCGGCGACGCTGGGCTGCAGGTCCAGCAGGACCGTGGGGAGGCCGAGCGTGGCGAGTTCGTCCGCGAGCGGGCGCAGGGTGGCTGGTCCGAGGAAGGGACTGTGCACCAGGACGGCGGTGATGGGTGCGACGGGCATAACGGCGATGATGGCAGTGCGCGGGGGATCACGGGAGGGGGTGGGTGCGATGGCCGGGGCCCTGCTGGTCGCCGGGACGACCTCGGACGCGGGCAAGAGCGTCCTGGTCGCCGGGCTTTGTCGCTGGTTGGCGCGCCGCGGGGTGGCCGTGGCGCCCTTCAAGGCGCAGAACATGTCGAACAACTCAGTGGTAACCGGTGATGGCGGGGAGATAGGCCGTGCGCAGGCCGTGCAGGCCGCCGCGTGCGGTCTGGAGCCGAGCGTGCGGTTCAACCCGGTCCTGCTCAAACCGGGCTCCGACCGCAGCTCCCAGGTCGTGGTCCTGGGCAAACCGACCGGTACCGCGACCGCGCTGTCCTACCGCCGGCGCAAGGCGGAGCTGATGGACGTGGTCTTGGCCACGCTCAAGGACCTCCGCGCGGACTACGAGGTCGTGATCTGCGAAGGCGCGGGCTCGCCCACCGAGATCAACCTGCGCGCGAACGACATCGCCAACATGGGCTTGGCGCGCGCGGCGGACCTACCCGTGCTCGTAGTGGGCGACATCGACCGGGGTGGCGTCTTCGCGCACCTCTACGGAACGCTCGCGTTGCTCGATGCCGCCGACCAGGCGTTGATTAGCGGCTTCGTCATCAACAAGTTCCGTGGCGACCCGGCGCTGTTGGAGCCCGGGTTGCGCCAACTGCGCGCTCTTACCGGACGTGACGTCCTGGGTGTCCTGCCGTGGCGGGAGGAACTGTGGCTCGACGCCGAGGACACTCTCTCGTACACCGCGGATGGCGTAGTCGGCCGTCCCGCACCCCCGGTGGGTACGCAGTGGCTGAGAGTGGCCGTAGTGCGGCTGCCGCGGGTTTCCAACGCCACGGACGTCGAGGCGTTGGCCTGCGAGCCGGGGGTGTCGGTGCGGTTCGTCACCGAGCCGTCACGGCTGGCCGACGCGGACCTGGTCGTGCTGCCCGGCTCCAAGTCCACTGTGGACGACCTGGCGTGGCTGCGGCGCACCGGTTTGGCGGACGCCGTCACCGCGCACGCCGCCGCGGGGCTGCCGGTGCTGGGGATCTGCGGCGGCTTCCAGATGCTCGGCCGCCGCATCGATGACCGCGTCGAGTCCGGCGCGGGTGCCGTCGACGGGCTGGGCCTGCTCGACGTCGACATCGAGTTCGCCGCGGCGAAGACGCTCGACCGCCCGGTGGGCACGGCGTTCGGCGAGGACGCCACGGGCTACGAGATCCACCACGGCCGGGTGGTGCGCAACGGCCTACCCGGATTGGTCGCTTTGGCCGACGGTAGGTCGGAAGGCGCGGTCGACGGTCCGGTCCTGGGCACGCACTGGCACGGACTCCTGGAGAACGACGGCGTGCGCCGCGCCCTGCTGGCGTGGGCGGCCGGTCTCGCCGACCGGTCCGGATTCCGCCCGGCGCCGGACACCGACTTCGCCGCCGCGCGCGCCGCGCAGCTCGACCTGCTGGGCGACCTGGTCGCCGACCACCTGGACACGGACGCGGTCCAGCGACTCATCGACCACGGACCACCCGCGAATCCCCGCCTGCTCTCGCCAGGCGCGGACTAATCGTCCAGGTCGGCCAGCAGCTCGTCGAGGAACCCGCCCGCCTCGGCGGCGGCGCGTTCGGTGTCCTGCGCGCGGATCGCCTCCAGCAGGCCCTGGTGGTCCAGGGTCGCCAGGTTCGGTTTCGTGCTGACCGTGCTGGCGACCGAGGCGCGCACCACCTCGGTGAGCCCCTGGTACAGCTCGGCGAGCAGGGGGTTGTGCGAGCAGCGCACGACCGCCAGGTGGAACTGGGCGTCTTGGTCGACGCCGAGGTCGTAGTCCTTGGCGGTCATGGACCGGTCACGCGCGTCGAGCAGCCCGGTCAGCTCCGCGAGCTCCTCCTCGGTGCGGTGGGCGGCGGCCAGCCGCGCGCCCTCCACCTCGAGGGTGCGGCGGACCTGGAGCACGTCGCGCAGCTCGGTGCCCGCGAGCCTGCGCACCGCGCCGGAGAACTCGCTGGTGGCGCGCACGAAGGTGCCGTCGCCCTGGCGCACCTCCAGCAGGCCCGCGTGCGAGAGCGCGCGGACCGCCTCGCGCACGGTGTTGCGCCCGACACCGAGGGCGTTCACCAGTTCTGGCTCGGTCGGGATGCGCTCGCCGACCTTCCACTCGGAGGTTGAGATGGCCGAGCGCATCTGCTCGATCACCTGGTCGACGAGGCCGGAACGCCGGGTAGTGGCCAGCGGCACAGCGCCATCCTTTCAGCCAAACATCCTATGTTTGCGATACTTGAGACTATGGCGATCCACCACGGGCGGAACACCGAGGACGTCAAGATTGCCACGTCGACACCGTCACGTGGGACACACTCGACGCACTCGACCGGAAACAGTGCCCGAACCACTGCCCTGATCGGCAGCACGGCGCTGGTGTTCGGGGTGGCCTTGGCGGCGGCGAATCTCCGGCCCGCCGTCACCAGTCTGGCACCCCTGCTGGAGGAGGTCCGCACCTCGGTTGGCGCGGGCCACGCCTGGGCCAGCGCGTTGACCGCCGTCCCGGTGGTCTGCTTCGGCGTGGCCGGGGTGGTCGCGCCCTGGCTGGGCGCCCGGTTCGGCCTGGCTCGGGCCGTCGGTTCGGCGCTGGTCCTGATCACGGTCGGCCTCCTGCTGCGGGTGCTCGGCCACGGGGCCTTCGCGTCCGCCGCGGTGCTGGGCGGCACGCTGGTGGCGTGCGCGGGCATCGCGGTGGGCAACGTGCTGCTGCCGGTCGTGGTCAAGCAGTCGTTCCCGAACCGCCTCGGTCTGATGACCGGCGTCTACATGGCCTCCCTGTCCGCGGGTGGCGGTCTCGGCGCGGCCGTCTCCGCACCGCTCTCCGACGCCCTGGGCGACTGGCGGATGGCGCTGGGCGCGTGGGCGCTGCTCGGGGCCGCCGCGCTCGCCGCTTGGTCGCTGGGCGCGCGGCACGCGCCGGGGGCGGTGGCGGCGGCACCGCCGCGTCCGGTCGGGTCGTTGCTGCGCGACCGCCTCGCTTGGACGGTGACCGTGTTCTTCGGTCTGCAGGCGCTGTTCGCCTACGTCGTCATGGGCTGGTTGCCCGAGGTGCTGATCGACGCGGGCGTCGACCGCACCACCGCCGGTGTCCACTTGGCGATCACCAGCCTCTTCGGCGTCCCGCTAGGCCTCCTGCTGCCCCCGCTCGCGGTCCGGGCCCGGTCCCAGTCCGTCGTCATCGTGCTGACCACGGCACTCGGCGCCGCTGGGATCGCGGGCCTGCTCGCCGCGCCCTCGGCCGCCCCGCTGCTCTGGACGCTGCTGATCGGCTTCGGCATGGGCGGCGTGTTCCCGCTGGCCATCACCCTCATCGCGCTGCGCACCGGCGACCCGGCCGACACCGCCGCGCTCTCGGCCATGACGCAGAGCGCGGGCTACCTCATCGGCGCGCTCGGCCCGTTCCTCTTCGGCCTGCTGCGCGGCCTGACCGGCGGCTGGACGACGTCGCTGGTCCTGGTCCTCGTCGTGCTCGCGGTGCAGGCCTGTTTCGGCTGGGCCGCGGGCCGTCCCGGCACCGTGCGGTCTAGCTGAGCGGGAGGTTCAGCAGGGCGTTCTCGACGACCTCCGGCATGCCCGGGTGGATCCAGTACTGGCCCCGGGCCATCGAGCGGGCGTCCAAGCCGAAGCTCATGGCCTGGATCAGCGGCTGGATCACCGTCGGCGCCTGCGGGCCGATGATGTGCGCGCCGAGCAGCAGACCCGTGTCCGGGTCGGCAATGACCTTGGCGAACCCGGTGGTGTCCTCCATCGCCCAGCCGTAGGCGATGCCGCCGTAGGCCTGGGTCGCGCTGACCCAGCGCAGCCCGCGCTCCTCGGCTTCCTGCTCGGTGACCCCGACGGACGCGATCTGCGGCGAGGTGAACACCGCGTGCGGCACGAACCGGTGGTCCGACGCGATCGGCTCGTCCGGGTGCAGCAGGTTGTGCTGCACGACCCGGGCCTCGTGGTTGGCCACGTGCTTGAGCTCGTACGGCGAGGAGATGTCGCCCAGCGCCCACACGCCTTCCGCCGTGGTCCGCTGGTACTGGTCGACCAGCACGTGACCGCTCGGCGCGACCTCGATCCCACCCGCGGCGACGTCGAGCTGGTCGGAGTTCGGGACCCGGCCGGTCGCCACGAGCAGCGAGTCCGCCTCGACGGACTCGGCGCCGCCAGGGCCCTCCAGGTGCAGCCGCACACCCGCGCCCGCGCGTTCGACGCGGACCGCCTTGCGCTCCAGCCGCACGTCCCAGCGCTCCCGGGCCAGCTCGGTGAACCGCAGGCTGACGTCGCGGTCCTCGGCGCGCAGCAGCCGGTCGGACCGGTTGACCACGGTGACCGCCACGCCGAACGCGGAGAACACGTGCGCGAACTCGGCGGCCACGAACCCGCCACCGAGGATGACCATGCTGCGCGGCAGTTCGTCCAAACGCATCACGGTGTCGCTGGTGTGGAAGTCCACCTCGGTCAGTCCCGGGATGTCCGGAACGACCGCGCGGCCCCCGGCGGCCAGCACGACCCGGTCCGCGGTCAGTTCCTCGACCGGTGACCCGTCGTTCGGCGTGACCGTCAGCGCGCGCGGACCGGTGAACCTGGCCGAACCGAGGTAGACGGTGACGTTCGCGTTGTCCGGGTGCTGCTGCCGGTACTCACGACCCCCGGCGGCGATCGGGTCGATCCGGCCGAAGATCCGGTCGCGGACGTCGGTCCACCGGACACCGTCCAACGTGGTGTCCACCCCCAACCGGGACGAGGTGGACGGTACGGCGGCCAGGTCGGCGGCGTGCACGAACATCTTCGTCGGGATGCACCCGACGTTCAGGCACGTCCCGCCGAACACCCCGCGCTCGACCAGCGCGACGCGCAGGCCCGCGAACCGCGGGTCGAGCAGCGAGTTCCCGGAGCCGGTACCGATGATCACCAGGTCGTAGTGGGCCACACCGCCATCCAACCCCAAATCCGGGACACCGCATTCCCGGACCGGCCGGGCCCGCGGTCAGTGCGCGTAGGTGGGGGTGATGATCGCCCTGGCCAGGGTGTGGAAGGCCAGGTTGAAGCCGACCACGGCCGGGCTCACATCGGGGCCCACATCCAGTTTCTCGACGTCCACGGCGTGCACGACGAAGTAGTACCGGTGGTCGTGGTCGCCCTGCGGCGGCGCGGCGCCGCCGTACGCGCGGGAACCGAAGTCCGACCGGACGTGGAACGCGTCCCCGGGCAGGCTGTCGTCGCCCGCGCCCGCGCCGGTGGGCAGCTCGGTGGTGCCCGCCGGGAGGTTCACCGCGACCCAGTGCCAGAACCCGCTCGGGATCGGCGCGTCCGGGTCGAAGCAGCTGACCACGTAGCTCTTGGTGCCCTCCGGCGCGCCGCTCCACGCGAGCTGCGGGGAGGTGTTCCGACCGCCCGCCGAGTCGTGCGCGTGCGCCAGGTCCAGCATCTCGCCGTCGCGCACGTCGGTCGAGGTCACGGTGAACGACCCGACCCGCGGCAGCAGCTCGTACGGGTCCGGGGCGACCGGGCGTTCCAGGCTCATGGGCTCTTCCTCCAGAGGTGGTGACTCTCCCGCGGGCGAATCTAGTCGCGCGCGGGGGCGGTCGTGGGACGGGTCCTCCCCGAATGCGGACCAACCGGACCCTGGTCTGCGCTTACTCTGGGGAGCACAGTCAGGGGATACATGGGGAGGACAGTTCTGTGACCGACAACGAGGTCTCGCAGTCGACCAGCCGGGTGCGGTTCCCGCGGATCAGCCCGCGCGCCTACGAGCACCCGGCCGACCGCGGCACCATGGCGAGCCTGCGGGCCGTCCCCGGCCTGTCCGACGTGCTCAAGACCGCGTCCGGGCTGTTCTCCGAGCGCGGCGAGCGGCTGCTCGCCCTGGCCTCGACCATCCGCGTGGGGGAGAAGCAGTACCCGAAGCTGGACCGGCTGCGCAACGAGGCCGCGGAGACGCTGGACCTGGATACCCCGACGCCGCTGTACGTCATGCGCTCCGCCGAGGCCCAGGCGCTGACCATCGGCATCGACGAGCCGTTCATCGTGCTGAGCACCGGCCTGGTCGAGGCGCTGGACACCGAGAGCCTGCGGTTCGTCATCGGCCACGAGATGGGCCACGTGCTCTCCGGGCACGCCGTGCTGCGCACGCTGCTGATCCGCCTGATCAACCTGAGCCAGACGGTGGCCTTCGTGCCCGCGGGCGCGCTCGGGCTGCGCGCGATCATCGCCGCGCTGCGCGAGTGGTTCCGCAAGGCGGAGCTGACCTGCGACCGCGCCGGGCTGCTGGTCTCGCAGGACCCGGCCGCCGCGCTGCGCACGCACGTCTACCTCTCGGGCGGCACCGACCTCACGCAGATCGACATCCCGTCGTTCCTCCAGCAGGCGAAGGAGTACGAGGAGGTCGACGACATCCGCGACAGCATCCACAAGCTGCGCTACGTGGAGGGGATGACCCACCCGTTCTCCGTGGTCCGCGCCGCGCAGCTGCAGCGGTGGGCGGCGTCGGAGGAGTACCGGTCGATCCTGGCGGGCGAGTACCAGCGCCGCGACGACGACAACGCCACCGGCTCGCTGGCCGACGACGTGAAGTCCGCGGCGCGCTCGTACCGCGACTCCTTCGCCAACTCGGTGGACCCGTTGGCCAAGATGCTCAGCGAGGTCGGGGACGTGGTGTCCGGCGCGGCGGGCAGGGTGTTCAACCGGTTCGGCGGCGACCGCGGGTCCAACGGCACCGGCGGCGACACCGAGTGACGTGCGCGGGTTCCCCCGGCGCAGGCGGGGGAACCCGGGTTTCCGCGTCAGTCCTGGCGATGCCTGGAGTGCTTCGGCCGGTGCTGCCACCAGCCGATGGCCGTGGCCGCCCCGACCATCAGCGTGGCCGCGCCCGTGGCCACCGCGGCGACCCCCGCCGTGGTCTGCCAGGTCGGGGCCGAGTAGGGGAAACCGACCGCGAACCAGAGAAGCCAGACCGCCAGGAAGAGCCATACCCGGCCGCTCTTGGGCTCCGACTTCGTGCTCGTCACCACCTGCGTCCTCCTTGAGTCGCACCAGTCCCGACCGCGCGGCGCACCGACGAGTGCGGGCGAATGGTCTGGACCCTTGCACTGTCGATACCTGCGAAAACGCCGCTGTGCCACGGGTTCCCTGTCGTCCGCGCGATCCATACCAGGGTCGCGGGGCCTGTGCGCGCCGTTACAGAGTTCCGACGGGTGGCGGTTATCGCGCGACGAGCGGTATCCGGGCTAGGTGCGCGGTGCGCACATGATCACCGCGACCCCGGCGAGGCACAGCGCGGCGCCGAGGTAGTCCCAGCGGTCCGGGCGGAAGCCGTCGACCACAACGGCCCAGGCCAATGAGCCCGCCACGAAGAAACCCCCGTAGGCGGCCAGGATCCGGCCGAAGTGCGCGTCCGACTGCAGCGTCGCGGCGAAGCCGTAGGCGCCGAGCGCGACCACCCCGCCGAGCACCCACAGCCAGCCCCGGTGTTCGCGCACCCCCTGCCACACGAGCCACGCGCCGCCGATCTCGGCCACGGCGGCGAGCAGGAAGAAGCCGATCGAGCGCAGGACGTCCACGGCTACTTCCCGGTCGCGCTGAAGTGCTGCAGGTCCACCGGCGAGGTCCAGGTGCCGCCCCAGGCCCAGCCGATGCCCGCGAACGCGCGGGTGACCACCTCACCTGGCAGCACCATGCCGGGGCGGCGGTTCGACCTGTCCACATAGGACGATGCGAGTTCGGGGAGTACCAGGCTGCCCTTGCGGTAGGGGTTGCAGAACGGGTTCACGTCCACGGCCAGCCCGTAGGCGTGCGCGGACCAGGTCGTCGCGCCCCGGGTGGGGCGGCAGACGAAGGCGCCCGTGTTGTTGCCGTCACCGGTCGGCGGCAAGTCCATTTCGGACAGTGCGGTGACGCGCATCTCCTCCAGCGGGAAGCGCGCGGCGAAGAGCTGACCGAAGACCCTGGTGACGTCGGCGGCCACCCGGGCGTTGACGATCATCTCCCCGGTGTGCGCGCGACCGTCGAACCCCCAGAAGGACATGGTCAGGTAGCGCAGGTCGGCCCGCGTGACCGGGCAGGACGGCTGCCAGGTGCTGCGGTTGAGCACCGCGTCGGGCACCTCGGCGACGGTGGACCGGTAGCCGTCGCCCGCGGGCGGTGGCAGCAGGTCCTTGGTCGGCAGGGAGCGGTTGACCAGCACGGGCGGGGTGGTCAGGACCTCGCCGAAACCGTCGGAGCGCCGGGGCAGGGGGTGGGCGCCGACGACCCAGGCGGGGGCGGCCGCGGTCGGCGGGGCGGTCGTGGTGGTCGGCGTGGGGGACGCGGTGGTTGTTGTCGTCGGCGGGGGAGTCGGCGGGGGAGTGGTGACCGTGGGTGCCGGTCGGCTGGGCGGGGTGGTCTGGAGCTGGCTGGCCCGCTGCTGCTCGGGCGTGACACAGCCCGCCACGGTGACCAGGGCGGTGAGCGCGGCGGCGGCGAGGACGGCGGTGCGGTGCACGGCTCCAGCATGCCGCACCGGCGATTCCACCCGATCTAGCGACAACGCAGAGTTACGGTCCGGACGCGTTCTGACCTAGCGTCGTCACCCGACTCCCCGGTTCCGGGGTGCCTCCCCGCGGTCCCCTCGACAGGAGCCCAAGCCATGAGCCGTCTCACCCGCCGGATCCTCGGCGGCCTGGCGATCTTCGCGGTCGTCGCCGCGATCCTCGGCCAGTTCTTCAAGGCCGACGCCAGCGAGCAGATCGTCGGCGGCGGCCGCGTGTCGATCGCCGACCACCCGTACGCGGTCTACCTGGTCACCCCGGAGGGCTTCCAGTTCTGCGGCGGCACCCTGGTCGCCCCGGACCGCGTGGTCACCGCCGCGCACTGCGCCGTCGCCTTCGACCCCGCCGACGTGCGCGTGGTCGCGGGCCGCGAGGACAAGCAGGGCGGCGCGGGGGTGATCACCGCCGTGACGGGTATCTGGGTCCACCCCGACTACGTCGACGTCACCCGCGGCGACGACGTCGCGGTGCTGCGCCTCGCCGACCGCCTGCCGTACCGCCCGCTGCCCCTGGCGGGCGACCGGACCCTGTACACGGCAGGCACCGACGCCACGATCCTCGGCTGGGGCCGCACCACCCCGTCGGGCGGTTCGTCGCGGTACCTGCTGGGCGCGCAGGTCCCCCTGGTGTCGGACCTCGAGTGCGCGGGCGACTACGACAGCTTCTACGCGTCCGCCATGGTCTGCGCCGGCCTGCCCCAGGGCGGCGTCGACACCTGCCAGGGCGACTCGGGCGGCCCCCTGGTGGTCGACGGCAGGCTCGTCGGCATCGCCTCCTGGGGCGAGGGCTGCGCGGAGGCCGGGAAGCCGGGCGTCTACACGCGCGTGGCGGCCTACGCGGACCTCATCGCCGCGCACGTGTGATAGCCATGTCGACGTGGCACTGCACCGCGCGACCGGCCCGGACCTGAAACCCGCCGACCTGTACGCGATCCTGCGCCTGCGGGCGGCGGTGTTCGTGGTGGAGCAGGACTGCGCCTACCAGGACGTCGACGGCCGCGACCTGGACCCCGACACCGTCCACCTGTGGTGGCAGGAGCCGGACGCGCTCGCGGCCTACCTCCGGGTACTCGGCGCGCCGGGCACGGAACGCCGGATCGGCCGGGTGTGCACCGCGGAGTCCGCGCGCGGTACGGGCCTGGGCGGGAAGCTGATGGCCGCGGCCCTGGCGGTCGTAGGCGCGGACGAGAGCGTGCTCGACGCCCAAACCCAGGCCCAGGGCCTCTACGCGCGGTTCGGCTACGTGGCGGAGGGCGAGGAGTTCCTGGAGGACGGCATCCCGCACATCCGCATGCGCCGCCCGGCGAGCTGACCGGGCGAACCGACCAGGCGCACGCCTCCGGCCCCCGGAATCAATTTTCCCGGCCCGCACCGACGTTTCCGGGCGAAGACGATCATGCCTGTGGACAACCCGGCCGCCATCCCACCCGGGGTCGGACTTGTCCACAGGCATGGTCTCTACCCGCCGGTACCGTCGGTCGCCGCCGGTAAGCTGGATACCGGGGGCCGGAGGCGCGTCTTGATCAACTGGCGGGCATTCGGACGCGCGGTTCCGAGCCCCGCATCTCCTGATCAACAGATCGGTCGCCTGCGAGCGGTCGGACATGCTCGCCGCGCTACCGGGGGTCGTGCGTGCACGCGGACAACCCCAAGCGATCAGCCCTGATCGCCTCCGGTTGCGACTCCAGCAGCCTCGCAACAGGCTGGGCACGCTGCCGGGGGACTCTGGGGGCGTGAGTCGCGGTTGGTCGATCAGTGTGTAGATGTCGTGCCGGACAGGACTGCTGAAGGCGCGTCGCCTACCCGGACCTCCGCTCGTGCCGCGTGGGGCACGTCTCGGGACAAAGTGCGCCACCGAGGGCCTTCGGGCGCGGTTAGTCGATCCCTGAGCAGATGTCGTGCCAGGAGGGGACTGCCGAAGGCGTGTCGCCTGCTCCGACCCAGACTCGGCTCGCGCCGCGTGAGCGGGTGCCGCCCCGTGCACGCCCGGGCTGGCGCCCCATGTGTCTCCGGGCGCACGGGTCGGGGTTGGTCGATCCGTGTGCGGATGTCGTGCCAGGACAGGACGGCCGAAGGCGCGTCGCCCACCCAGACCTCCGCGCGCGCCGCGTCAGGTCACGCCCGGGGCGCGTGCCGGGTGATCACGTCCACCGCGCGGTCGATCTCCCGTTCGCTCAGGTCCGCGCGCGCGGTCAACCGCAGTCGCGAGATCGAGTCCGGCACCGACGGCGGCCGGAAGCACCCCACCCAAACCCCCGCCTCCCGGCACTCGCTCGCCCAGGTCACCGCCGCGTCCGGGGACGGCGCCCGCACCGACACGACCGCCGCCGTCGGCTCGCTCACCGCCAACCCCGCCGCCGCCAACCGCTCGGCGAGGGTCCGCGCGACCTCCAGTGCCCGCGCCGGCCGTTCCGGCTCCTCCTTCACCACCGACAGCGCCGCCAACGCCGCCGCCGTGCTCGCCGGGGCCAGGCCGGTGTCGAAGATGAAGCTGCGCGCGTTGTCCACCAGGTGCCGGATCACCCGCCGCGGGCCGAGCACCACCCCGCCCTGCGCCCCCAGGGCCTTCGACAGCGTCGCCGTGATCACCACGTCCGGCGCCCCCGCCAACCCCGCCGCCGCGACCGCGCCCCGGCCGCCCTCACCCAGCACCCCGAGGCCGTGCGCGTCGTCCACGATCAACGCCGCCTTGTGCTGACGGCACGCCGCCGCCAACTCCGCCAGCGGCGCCAGGTCCCCGTCCACGCTGAACACCGAGTCGGTGACGAACACCGCCCGCTCGGTCCGCCGCGTGGACAACGCGCGCGCCGCCGCCGCCGGGTCGCAGTGCCCGGTCACCGCGATCTCGGCCCGGGAGAGCCTGCACCCGTCGATCAGCGACGCGTGGATGTGGGAGTCGGTGACGATCGAGCAGTTCTTGCCCGACAGCGCGGTCACCGCGCCCAGGTTCGCCGTGAAGCCCGACGAGAACACCAGCGCCGCCTGGGTCCCGCAGAACCTGGCTAGCTCGAACTCCAGCTCGCTGTGCAGGTCCGTGCTCCCGGTCACCAGCCGCGACCCGGTCGACCCCGTGCCCCAGCGCAGCGCCGCGGCCGCCGCCGCGCCCATGACCCGCTTGTCCCTGGCCAGGCCGAGGTAGTCGTTGCCCGCGAGGTCGAGCAGGTCCGAGTCGTGCGCGCGCGGGCGCAGCTGCCTGGCCAGGCCCGCGCGGCGCCGGTCGTCGGCGTGCGCGTCGAGCCAGTCGAAGACCTGGTCGGCGGGGTCGGGTGCGTCGGGGTTCACGCGGGCGAGTCTCGCACCGGCCCAGGTCCGGGTGCCCTCGGGGCCGGACGATACGGTCGTGCAATGCGTGGCGCCGTGAGTTTCGTGGGAGCTGGACCGGGTGCGGCCGACCTCATCACCCTGCGCGGGGCGAGCCGGATCGCCGAGGCGGACCTGGTGCTGTACACGCCGGGCACGACCGATCCGGTGTGGCTGCGCGGCCAAGTCCGCGTCGACGCCGAACTGGTCGACCACGCGCGCCTGGACGCCGACGAGCTCGCCGAGCTGTACCGCAGGCTCGCCAGCCGCCGCCACCGCGCGGTGCGGCTGGTCGCGGGCGACCCCGCGCTGAGCCCGGACCTGCGCGAGCAGCGCGAGCTGTGCGGGAAGCTGGGGCTCGACGTCGAGGTCGTCCCGGGTATCTCGCCGGTTTCGGCCGCCGCGGCGGCGACCGGCAACGCGGTCACCGAGCTGGGCGGGGTGGACACGTTCGTCTTCACCGAGGCCGAGTTCGACCGGGTGCGGGAACTGGCCGTCGAGGGGCGGACGGTCGCGGTGCACGCCCCCGCCGCCCGCGCCGCCGAACTGGCCGAGGCGCTGGCCGGGCTCGACCCGGAGGTGCCGGTGGTGGTCGCCTACAAGGTGAGCCGGTCCGACGAGGTGCTGCTGCGCACGACCCTCGGCGAGTTGGCGGCCGAGGTCAAGGCCGCCAACCTGTGGCGGCACGCGCTGTTCCTGGTCGGCGACGCGGTGCGCGAGTCCAAGCCGCGAGCCGGGTACGCGCCGCGCGAGTCCGAGCCGGGCCGCCGCTGGACGTCCCGGAGCTGGCGGTCGGCCAAGTCCGGCGAGAGCTGGTCCAAGCGGGGCAACGGTTCGGTGGCGGTGGTCGAGGCACCCGAGCCGGAGACGCCCGAACCCGAGGCCGACGTGCCCGAGCCCGCGCCGAAGCCCGCTGCGGCCGCCAAGACCACCAAGCCCGCCGCTGCGGCCAAGAAGCAGCAGCCGCGCGCCCGGACCACTACGGCCAAGCGGGCACCCCGCAAGTCCTGACCGGCCGGTAGCGCTGTGGTCGAATACCCGCCATGACGGTGACCGTGGTGGGGTTCGGGGACTCCGGTGCGTTGGTGGCCGCGCTGGCCAAGGCCGATGTGGTCGTCGGCCCGCGCGCGTTGTCCGACACCGGCGACGAGCGCGTGTTCACGACACTCGACGAGTCCGCGCTGGAAGCGTTGAGAACGGCCGAATCCGCCGTAGTGGTCACCGACGGCGATCCCGGCTTCTTCGGTGTCTTACGCACTCTCCGCGCACACGGCTTACCTATCGCCGTAGTACCAACGCTCACCGACGTGCAACGTCTCGCCGCCACACTCGGACGGCCCTGGGACGACATCAAGGTCGTAAGCGCGCGCGGTAGGGACTACCGCCGCGCGGTTAACCTTTGCCGCGCCAACAAGGCCGTCGCGGTCCTGACCGCCCCCGGTGCCGGTCCCGCCGAACTCGGCGCGGAGTTGGTGGGCTGGCGCCGAACCCTCACCGTGGTCGAGGGAGTCGGCGGGTCCGCCGAGCAGTTGTCCACTGTGGACGCGGCGACCGCCGCGCGGCGCGTGTGGCGCGAGCCCACTCTCGTCCTGTGCCTCGCCGATCCCGAGTCGGCGGGCCACGACACCTGGATCGCGGGCGGCGACCCGGTCCCGCCGCCGTCCTGGGCCCTGGACGAAAGCGCTTTCGCCACCCGGGAAGGTGTCGTCCTCCCGGCTGAGGCCCGCGCCGTCGCCCTGTCCCGCCTGGCACCCCGACCCGGCACCCTGGTGTGGGACGTCCACGCCGGTGCGGGCGCGGTCGCCGTCGAGGCGGCCCGGCTCGGTGCCGCCGTCATCGCGGTGGAACCGGACCCGGGCCTCTGCGTGCGGATCGTCGCCAACGCCGCCGCGCACGCCGTCGACCTCCTCCTGGTCGACGAGCCCCCACCCCGGTCCCTCGCCGACCTGCCCCGCCCGGACGCCATCCACCTCGGCACCACCGACCCCGACGTCGTCCGCGCCTGCGCCGCCGCCAACCCGGCCCGGCTCGTCATCACCGCCGACGACGGCCTCGACCAACTGGGCCGCACCCGCGCGGTCCTCGCCGACGCCGGCTACGCCCCGGACGCCTGCCACCTCACCGCGACGCGCCTCGACGGCAGCACCACGGCCCGCTCCACGTTCCTGATCTGGGCCGCCCGCGACTGATCGCTTAACCGCGCGGATCGCGAACTGGTCTACGTCGGTGCGCGGATAACGCCCGGTCAACCCCGTGTGTCCGGTGGAAAACGCGGGAACCGGCTTGGCGCCGCGCCAGTTCGCCGTCGGAGCCGCGGGAATTCCGGTGAATCACGTGCCTTGCCGCCCGCTCGAGGTCGGGAGTCACTGGCCGGAACGCTTGTGCGCAAGGAAAAACGCAACTTGCCGATCGAAAGTGGATCACCGGCTTTTCGGCCCACGACGGTTATCGGTTGACCATTCAAGAAGGACGCCCCACGTCCGTTGTCGACCGGCGCAATCGTCCCGGGAGCGCTCCCCGGCAATGTGCCGAACCGGATCGCGCAACAGGTTCGGCACAGTGGCCCACGGACCGTTGCTAGACCAATAGGATCGCCGCAGGGGTTCGGGACGAGCGGAGAAATTGTGAACACTGCGCGAACTGTTCGACTCTCCCGGCGGTCGCTCTTAGCCGTCGGCGTGGGACTCGGCGCCGGGCTCATCGCGGGCTGCCAGGCGCAGGGCGCCCCGCCGCCCCAGACCGCCCAGCCGCTCACCGACTCCACCGACGCCCAACCCGTCGTCACCGACCGCGTGCTCTCGCCCGGTCGGTACCGCGAGGTCGACATCGTCATCATCCGGCCGACCGGCGTGCGGGCCTCCTTGCCCGTCTGCGTGGCCCTGCACGACCGGCCGGGCGGCGCCAAGGCGTTCCTGGAGTACGGATTGCCCGCCATGCTCGACAAGGTCGTCGCGAGCGGCGCCCCGCCCTTCGCGGTCGCCGCCGTCGACGGCGGCAACTGGGTCGGCGACAAGGACGACGAGCCGCAGCGGATGCTCAACCAGGACCTCCCCGGCTGGCTGACCTACCACGACCTGGCCAGCACCCCGTTCGCCGTGATCGGCGTCGGCGAGGGCGCCTCCGGCGCGTTCAACCAGGCCAAGAACCCCGGTTTCGCCGCGGTGGCCATGATCAGCCCCGCGCTGTTCGACAGCTGGGCCGACGCGGACAAGAGCAAGATCTTCGACGATCGCGGCCAGTGGGAGCGGTCGGAGCCGCTGCGGCACAGCACGGAACTGGGCAACGTCCCGCTGGGCGTGTGGTGCGGCACAGAGGCGCCGAACATCGCGCGGGCCCGGCAGCTCGCCGAGCGCGCCAAGGCGGCCAAGGCGTCGTTCACCCCCGGCGGCCACACCCCGGACTACTTCAAGACCGCGCTCCCCGAGGCGCTGGCCTTCGCCGCCGAGCACCTGTAGGGCCCCTCCGCGCCGTTACAGGTGGGCGGCTGACTGTGGGGTAGGACTTATGGGACACAGCCCCGGGGTGGGCGCCGGGTAGCCTTGCTTCCTCGCGTGGACAACCCGCGCGCGTGAACTGGGGACCTTGACGCGATGAGTGAGCAGCACGAGCCCATGCCCGAGATGGCGCCGCAGCCCGCCACCGACCACACCGGGGCGCTGCGGCTGGGCATCGTCCCCCTGCGGCCGCTGAAACTCGGCGACATCCTCAGCGGCGCGTGGCAGGCGCTGCGCCTCAACGCGGGGGCGCTGGTCGGGGTGTCGCTGCTCGTCACGGCGGCGTCCGAGGTGCTCACCCGCCTCATCGCGGGCGCTTCGGCGAGCAGCGCCACCCAGGTGGTGACGTCCACCGCGGTCGACTCGACGAAGGTGAACTGGTCCGGGCTGTGGTCGCTGCTGGGCAGCTTCGGCCTCCTGATCGTCATCATCGGCCTGTTCAGCGTGGTCATCTCGGGCGTGGTCAACGTCGTGGTCCCGCGCGCGGTCTTCGGGCACGGCACGAGCGCCTCGGCCGCCTTGCGCGGGCTGCGGCCGTCGGTGGGCAAGCTCATCGGGGTCAGCCTGCTGTCCTGGCTCGTCTACCTGCTGATCGGCGCCATCGCGGTGTTCGGCATCGTCGCGACCGGCCAGTCGGGCTCGCTGCTCGTCCTGCCGGTGTTCGGCATCATCGCCTACCTGGCCACGGCGTGGTCGTTCGCGCCGTCGGTCGCCGTGGTCGAGGGCCTCGGCCCGGCCGAAGCGCTGGCGCGGTCCAAGTCGCTGGTGCACGCGGTGGGCTGGTGGCGGGTCTTCGGGTACATGGCGCTGGTGGGCGCCATGACCGGGCTCGTGCTCGGCGCGCTCACGGCGCTGCTGGCCACGGTCACCCACGACAACGGCGCCGTCGACGCGGTGGTCACGATCCTGGCCACCACCGTGATCACGCCGTTCACGCAGACCGTGCAGACCCTGCTCTACGTCGACCACCGCGCCCGCACCGAGGGCATCGAGGGCCTCTGGCGCGTCGCGGGCTGATCAGCCGAACACCAGGTCCGGGTCCTCGATCCGGCCGTGGCGCAGCAGGGCGACGTCCCTCGGGTAGTTCTGGTACAGCCGCCACGGCGGTGCCTCGCCCTGGCGCGGCATCAGGTGCACCGTCCGCCGCACGTAGGTGGAGGTGAAGTCCACGAACGGCTCCGTCGCCTGCCCCTCCGGCGGGCGCGGCGTCACCCGGCTGAGCCCGCGCTCGCGCATGTGGATGATCAACCGGCACACGTACTGGGCCACCAGGTCGATCTTGAGCGTCCACGACGCGTTGGTGTAGCCCATGGCCACGGCCAGGTTCGGCACGCCGCCGAGCAGCATCCCCTTGTAGGTCACCGTGTCCGAGTAGTCGACCTCGACGCCGTCGACGGTGATCGCCACCCCGCCGAACGGCACGACGTGCAGACCCGTCGCGGTGACCACGATGTCGGCGTCCACGTGCCCGCCGGAGGCCAGCGCCAGGCCGCGCTCGGTGAACGACTCGACCCGGTCCGTGACGACCTCGGCGCGGCCCGTGCGCAGCACCCGGAACAGGTCCCCGTCGGCGGCGAAGCACACCCGCTGCGTCCACGGGTCGTAGTCCGGCCGGAAGTGCGTGTCCACCGGGTAGTCCGCGGGCAGTTGCCGACGCGCGCCCCAGCGGATCAGCTTGCGCACCAGGGCGGGCCTGCGCCGCGCCAGGGTGAAGAACGACAGCGCGAACAAGGCGTTCTTCCAGCGCAGCACCGGGTGCGCGACGCGACCGGGCAGCACCCGGCGCAGCAGCCCGGCGACCGGGTCCCGCGAGCTGAGCGAGACCACGTAGCTCGGCGACCGCTGCACCATCACCACGTGCGCGGCCCGCTCGGCCAGCGCCGGGACCAGGGTGACGGCCGTGGCACCGCTGCCGATGACGGCCACCCGCTTCCCGGTCCAGTCCAGGTCCTCCGGCCAGCGCTGCGGGTGCGCCACCGTCCCGCCGAACCGGTCCCGACCGGCGAACTCCGGGGTGTGGCCGTGCTCGTAGCCGAAGAAGCCCGCGCAGGAGAACAGGAAGCCGCACGTCATCCGGACCGTCTCGGAGCCGTGCGCGGCGGTGACGGTCCACCGGCCGGTCGCGGAGTTCCACTCGGCCGCGGTGACCCGGTGGTCGAAGCGCACCAGGCGGTCGACGCCGTACTCGCGGGCGGTGTCGACGATGTACTCGCGGATCGACGTCCCGTCGGCGATCGCCGACGCGCCCGGCCAGGGGCGGAAGGAGTAGCCCAGCGTGTACATGTCCGAGTCCGACCGCACGCCCGGGTAGCGGAACAGGTCCCACGTGCCGCCGATCGCCGACCGCGCCTCCAGCACCGCCACGCTCGCGTCCGGCACCCTGGTGCGCAGGTGGCAGGCGGCGGCGACACCGGACAACCCGGCCCCGATGACCAGGACGTCGACGTGCTCGTGCGGCATGGCGCTCCTCTCCGGCGGATCCGGCCCGATCCGGCGGGCACCGTACCAATCACCCAGCGTCATACCCGGTCGGGCGGCACCCGGTCACCCGCCCGGTCACCTCGATCACACTGTCGTGCGGCGCACTCCGGTCCGGTGGGTCCCACCGGGCATGCTGTCCGGCATGTCAGTGGAGCAGCACTACCTGGCCGGCCTCGACCTCGCGGGGCGCCGCGTCGTCGTGGTCGGCGGCGGCACCGTGGCGCAGCGGCGGCTGCCCCGGTTGGTCCGCTCGGGCGCCTCGGTCGAGGTCGTCTCGCCGGAGGTCACCCCGTCCGTGCAGGCCATGGCCGACGCCGGTGAGGTCACCTGGCACCGCAGGCCCTACCGGGACGGCGACCTCGCCGACGCGTGGTACGTGCTGTGCTGCACGTCGGTCACCGAGGTCAACGCCGCCGTGGCCGCGGAGGCCGAGCGGGTGCGGGTGTTCTGCGTGCGCGCGGACGCGGGCATCGCGGGCAGCGCCGTCACCCCGGCCACCGGGGACCACGACGGGCTCCTGGTCGGCGTGCTCGCCCAGGGCGACCACCAGCGCTCGGCCGCCGTGCGCGACGGCCTGCTCGACGCCCTGCGCGAGGGCCGGGCCAGCGCCCAGGACCGGCAGCCCGCGGGCGTGGCGCTGGTCGGCGGCGGGCCGGGTGACCCCGAGCTGATCACGGTGCGCGGCAGGCGGTTGCTGGCCCGCGCCGACGTGGTCGTGGCCGACCGGCTCGGCCCGCGCGACCTGCTCGACGAGCTGCCGCCCAACGTGCTGGTGATCGACGCGGCCAAGATCCCCTACGGCCGCGCGGCCAGCCAGGACGCGATCAACGAGGCACTGGTCGAGCACGCCAAGGCGGGCCGGTTCGTGGTGCGGCTCAAGGGCGGCGACCCGTACCTGTTCGGCCGCGGCTTCGAGGAGCTCATCGCCTGCGCCAAGGCGGGCGTGCCGGTGACCGTGGTTCCGGGCGTCACCTCCGCGTTCGCGGTGCCTGCGGTCGCCGACGTGCCCGTGACGCACCGCGGCGTCGCGCACGAGGTGGTCGTCGTCTCCGGCCACATCGTCCCCGACGACCCCGCCTCGCTGACCGACTGGTCGGCGCTGGCGCGGCTCACCGGCACCATCGTGCTGATGATGGGCGTGGAGAAGCTGGCGCGGTTCACCGACGCGCTCATCGCGGGCGGTCGCCCGGCCTCGACGCCGGTCGCGGTCGTGCAGGAGGGGACGACCCACGCCCAGCGCGTGCTGCGGTCGACCCTCGACGCGGTGGCCGCCGACGTCGAGGCCCAGGGGTTCCGGCCGCCCGCGGTGACGGTGATCGGTCCAGTGGCTGGGATGGTCGGGGAACTCGCGTAGCGTTAACCCGAAATCTCCCCCGAGATCTCGGCGCTGGGGCATACTGGAAATCTCGGAAGCCGTGTCCGGACACGGTTTTGGGCGGCGGGACCGGAGTCCCGCCGCCCAAGAGCCCTGATGGGACCGGGTCTGCCCGTTGCCGCGTGCGGTGGCGTCGGCGGGCGTGCCAACCCCAACGCGTCCCCGGGGGTCGTCGACGAGCGCGGATACTCGTCGTCGGCCACCGGACGGCCGCGGAACCACTGGTCCCCACCCCATCCCCGCCACCTCGGTGGCGGACACGGGTTCCCACTCACCCTGACCGTGTCCGACGGACCGGCGCTAGTCCGGCCACTCCCAGCGCGCGCAGAGGATCCCGGGACCGAAGTCCAAGGCCACGGCGTGCGCCTTGCCGTCCAGGGTGACGTCCAGCTTGCGCCGGTTCGTCACCTGGTCGTCCATATCCACGGTGTACTGCTCCAGATACGCGGGCAGCGCCCGCGGGTCGAAGCGCAGTTCCAGCACGAACTCGCGGACCGGACCCGGGAACTTCCGGCAGTAGCTGTCGTCGCCGCGCGAGTACGGCGGTCCCGGGTGCCGCAGGGAGTAGTCGACGATCGTCGTCTCGCCCCGGTTCAGCGGCTGGTCCAACAGGATCTCCGCGGCGACCAGACCCGCCGCGGGGTCTTGGGCGACACGCCCGATCCGGCACGTGTCACCCGCGACGATCTCCGGGAACGGTCTCCCGGGGACCTCCAGGTCGTACACCATCAGCGTGCGATCGGCCCCATCCCGCTCGGCGCGGAATACCTGGCGGATGTGCAGGGCCTTCTCGCCGCGGTCGACGGCGATCTCCATCTTGTCGTGCTGGCTGAGCTTCGTCAGCGCGGCGTCCGTCGTGAAATCGATGCGCTTGAGCAGGTGCGAGACGGGCTCGCTGTTGCCCCACAGCGCCTCGACCGTCAACCGGGATGACTCCCGGTTGACCCGCCCGCGCGGTCGCGGCGGCCCCAGCAGGGCGATCAGCGATCCGGTGGGCACCCCGAGGACGTCTTCCAGGTGGCCGAGTGCGGCCAAGGACTCCGCGCGCTCCGGCCTGCGGCGCCCGGACTGCCAGTAGCTCAGCGCCGTGACGCTGATCGACACCCCGCGGGCACGCAACCGGTACTGGATGCGGTCCAGGCTCAAACCACTGGCCTGGATCGCGGACCTCAGCGCGGTGGGGAAAGCGTCCGCCGCCAGCGATTCCGGCTGGTCGGCGGTCAACGCATGGCGAACACTCCCGTTCTGGTGAAGCTCACGAACTGGCTCGCGGGTGATACCGCTACCCATGTTCACTCCCTGGGTTACCCCTTACGCCCTGTCGGTCACATTACGTCCTAGGGGGCCCGCTGGATAGCGTCAGTGTTAATTCATGGGTAACCAGTTCGCTGCCTGGCGTCACCGGATAGGCTGAACGGCCCCGGTGCTATACCGCCGATCAGTCGGCGTTTCACCGCCAAAGGGTTCACTTCGTTCCCGCGCGTTCCCAGACATCGCGGCTGGTCGGGAAGGCTGGAAGCGCTCGCGGAATCCTGCCGGCGGTCGCGGCGCGGCACCGGTTAGCCTGACCGGCACACGCGCGGGACGCCGTTGGCTCGATCCCGCGCACGATCCCAAGATCTGGACAGGAGAGCGCACACCGTGATCCGCACGCACGAGGCCGGAACCCTCCGCGCCGAGCACGCCGGGCAGACCGTCACCCTCACCGGGTGGGTGGCCCGCAGGCGCGATCACGGCGGGGTCATCTTCATCGATCTGCGCGACGCCTCCGGTGTCTCCCAGGTGGTCTTCCGCGAAGGTGAGATGGCCGAGCGCGCGCACCGGCTGCGCGCCGAGTTCTGCGTCAAGGTCGTCGGCGAGGTCGCCGCCCGCCCGGCGGGCAACGAGAACCCGGAGATCCCCACCGGCGCCATCGAGGTGCTGGTCACCGAGCTGACCGTGCTCAGCGAGTCCGCGCCGCTGCCCTTCCCGCTCGACGACCACCTCAGCGTCGGCGACGAGGTCCGGCTCCGCTACCGCTACCTCGACCTGCGCCGCTCCGCCCCCGCCAAGGCGCTGCGGCTGCGCAGCGAGGTCAGCCGGGTGGCCCGCGACGTGCTCAACACCGAGCGGTTCGTCGAGGTCGAGACCCCCACGCTGACCCGCTCCACGCCCGAGGGCGCGCGCGACTTCGTGGTCCCCGCCCGGCTGCGGCCCGGCTCCTGGTACGCGCTGCCGCAGTCGCCGCAGCTGTTCAAGCAGCTGCTCATGGTCGGCGGGCTCGAGCGGTACTACCAGATCGCCCGCTGCTACCGCGACGAGGACTTCCGCGCCGACCGGCAGCCCGAGTTCACCCAGCTCGACATCGAGATGAGCTTCGTCGACCAGGACGACGTGATCGCGCTCAGCGAGCGGATCATCGGCGCCATCTGGCGCGAGCTGACGGGCCACGACATCGCCGCCCCGCTGCCCCGGCTCAGCTACGCCGAGGCCATGTCCCGCTACGGCTCCGACAAGCCCGACATCCGCTTCGCCGTCGAGCTGACCGAGCTGACCGAGTACTTCGCCGACACCCCGTTCCGCGTCTTCCAGGCCCCGTACGTCGGCGCCGTGGTCATGCCGGGCGGGGCGAGCCAGCCGCGCAAGCAGCTCGACGCCTGGCAGGAGTTCGCCAAGCAGCGCGGCCACAAGGGCCTGGCCTACGTGCTCGTCGGGGAGGACGGCACCCTCGGCGGCCCGGTCGCCAAGAACCTCTCCGAGGCCGAGCGCGACGGCCTGGCCAAGGCCGCGGGCGCCGAGCCCGGCGACTGCGTGTTCTTCGCCGCGGGCCACCCCGACGACGCCCGCGCCCTGCTCGGCGCGGCCCGCCTGGAGATCGGCCGCCGCTGCGGGCTGATCGACGAGTCCGCGTGGGCCTTCCTGTGGGTCGTCGACTTCCCGATGTTCGAGGAGGCCTCCCGCGCCGAGAGCGCCGGTGACGTCGCCGTCGGCGGTGGCCGCTGGACCGCGCTGCACCACGCCTTCACCTCGCCCACCCCGGACTGGATCGACCGGTTCGACCAGGACCCGGGCAACGCCCTGGCCTACGCCTACGACCTCGTGCTCAACGGCAACGAGATCGGCGGCGGGTCGATCCGTATCCACAACCGCGACGTGCAGGAGCGGGTCTTCGACGTCATGGGCCTGGACCGGGAGACCGCCCAGGAGCAGTTCGGCTTCCTGCTCGACGCGTTCTCCTACGGCCCGCCCCCGCACGGCGGCGTCGCCTTCGGCTGGGACCGCATCGTCATGCTGCTGTCCGGGGAGTCCTCGATCCGCGAGGTCATCGCCTTCCCCAAGACCGGCGGCGGCTTCGACCCGCTGACCAGCGCCCCCGCGCCGATCTCCGCCGAGCAGCGCAAGGAGGCCGGGGTCGACTTCAAGCCCGCGCCGCCCAAGCCGGAGACCGCGAAGCCGGAACCCGCCGCGCAGTAGGCGCCGGTGCTGCACCTGAGGGCGATCTGCCCGCCCGGGATCACCGAGCGGGCGGTCGCCCTCCTGCGCGAGCACGCCGGTGCCACGCACCTGGTCCTGTTCCGCGGCGCGGCCGTCGAGCCCGCGGGCGACGTCATCGAGGCCGACGTCGCCCGTGAGGCCGCGGACGAGATCCTGGCCGCGCTGTGCGGGCTGGGCGTCGACCGCGACGGCGGGCTGACGCTGGAGCAGGTCGACACGTCGCTCTCCGACGCCGCCGACCGCGCCGAGGAGGCCGCGCCCGGCGAGGCGGCGGACGCGGTGGTGTGGGAGGAACTCGTCGGCCGCACCGGCGAGGAATCCCGCCTCAACACCACCTTCCTGGCGTTCTTGACCATCGCGTGCCTGCTCGCCGCCGTCGGCGTGATCACCGACTCGCCGGTGACGATCGTCGGCGCGATGGTCGTCGGCCCGGAGTTCGGGCCGCTGGCCGCGGTGGCGGTCGGGTTGGTGCGCCGCCGGTTCGACCTCGTGCGGCGGGCGCTGCTCGCGCTGGGCGCCGGTTTCCCGTTGGCCATCCTGGTCACCGCGGGCGGAACGTGGTTGGGCAACTACACGGGGTTGTTCGACGCGTCCGTGATCTCCGGCGACCACGACGTCGACTTCGTCTACGAGGTGGGCCCGTGGTCGCTGGTCGTGGCCCTGTTGGCCGGGGCGGCGGGCATGCTGTCGATGACCTCCGCCAAGTCCGCCGCGCTCGTCGGCGTGTTCATCTCCGTCACCACCGTGCCCGCCGCCGGTTACATCGGTGTGGCCGCGATTCTCGGTGAGTGGGACAAAGTCGCGCGTTCCGCCGGGCAGCTCGCGGTCAACCTGGCGGGGATCGTGCTGGCCGCGGCCCTGGTACTGCTGTTGCGGCGCAACAGGAGCGCTCCCGACATCCGGGAAAGGCCGCTTTCCCGGGGTTGACCTCCCCGCCGAGTGGGCACCCTTTGGTGGGTGGTGTGCGCGAAACACGATCGACGTCGTTATTTCTTGGCGGGCGCCTCGTGTCGGGCCCGCCCCGCCCACTACGGTCATCTGGGCGAGAGTGCTGACTGGGCCGGACCGGCCCCCTACGATCGGGAGTAGGGTCAGAGGAGATGAGTGTGGAGATCGCCGCCGATCCGCCGGAAACCGGCGAACCGGGCGGTACCGGCGTAGTCGACCACCCCGCCAGCGCGGAGGTGTTGGCGACCGTCGTGGCCGCCGAGTCCGTGCTCAGCAAGCGCTTCGGCGCGCGCATCCGACTCGCCGAACCCGAGGACCTCGGCGGCAGCGAGCGCTCCATCGTGCTGCGCGTCAAGGTCGCGGCGAGCCCCTTCTCCCTGCCGCGCACCCTCGCGGTCAAGCGGTACGTCGAACGGCCGGACACCGGTTCCCGCGACAGTTGGGTGCGCGAGGCGGTCAGCTACCAGCTGTTCACCGCGCTCGCCGCCGAGGACCGGATGTGCCCGGAGCTGTTCGCCCACGACCGCGGCACCAGCCTGCTGGTGCTGGAGGACCTGGGCCGCGCGCCGACGCTGGCGGAGAAGCTGCACGGCGACGACGCGCGCGTCGCGGAGGGCGCGCTGCTGTCGTGGGCGCGGTCGCTGGGCAGGCTGCACGCCAGCACCGCGGGCCGTGAGGCCGATTTCGACGCGCTGCTGCGCAGGCTCAGCCCGCCCAAGTCCAAGGACCCGCTCACCGTGGACGGTCCGATCGCGGTGGAGGCGCTGCCGCTGTTACTCCGCACCGAGTACGGCGTCGCCACCTCCGACGCCGCGCTCGACGCGGCCCGGGCGACACTGGCCCTCTTGGACACCGCCCGGCACCGGGCGTTCAGCCCGTCGGACTCCTGCCCCGACAACAACCTGATCACCAACCGGGGCGTCCGCTTCCTCGACTTCGAGGGCGGCTGCGTCCGCAACATCCTCTTCGACGCGGCCTACCTGACGGTCCCCTTCCCGTCCTGCTGGTGCGCCTACTCCCTGCCGCCGGGCATGACCGACGCGATGCTCGCCGCCTGGCGCGCCGAGATCCGCGTGATGTGGCCGGACCTCGACGACGACGAGGTCCTGCTGCCGCGGCTGCTGGACGCGCAGGTGTTCTGGGTGTGGCTGACCACCTGGCAGTACCTGACGGTGCCGGACGTGGAGCAGTTGGGCTCCGGCGGCGCGGTAGCCCGACCGCACCAGGCCGACGTGTTGGTGGCCCGCTGGGCCGGTTTGGCCGCGGCCGCACGCCGAGCCAAGTCGGCGGCGGTGGCCGAGCACGCCGAGTCGGTCGTCACGGCTCTCACGCGACGGTTCGGCGAGCGTTCGCTGCCGCTCTACCCCGCGTTCGACTAGCACCGAAGACTTCTCCGGTCCGTCCCCGTGCGGACACCGGGTCCTCACCGCCGGTGAGCCTGTGCGCCGCAAGGTTGAGCCCGTGACCGCGGTGGGATTCGAACGCAACGCTGTCGAGCATCCGACGTGGACCGCCCGCACCCTGGCAGTCCTCGGCGACTCCACGTCGGTGGGCCTCGGCGACCCCCTCCCGGGCGGCGGCTGGCGCGGCGTCGGCCCGCTGCTCGGCGCCGCCCTGGGCGCCGCCGTGCGCAACGTGTCGGCGCCCGGCGCCCGCCTCGCCGACGTCCGGGGCACCCAGTTACCCGAGGTGCTCAACACCCAACCGGACGCCGCCATCCTGATCGCGGGGATGAACGACACCCTCCGCTCGGACTTCGACCCGTCGGCGATGCGCGCGGACCTGACGCACACCGTGAACAGCCTGCACGCCGCGGGCACCGTGGTCGTGCTGGTGCGCTACCACGACCACGGCAAGGTCTTCCGCATGCCGGAGTCCCTCCGCAGGGCCCTCCGCGACCGCATCGACCGCCTCAACGCCGTGATCGATGCGGTGTCCGCCGAAACCGGCGCCCCCTACCTGAACCTGGACACCCTCCCCGGCGCCTACCAGACGACGACGTGGAGCGTCGACCGCCTGCACCCGTCGGAACTGGGCCACCGGATGCTGGCCAAGGGATTCGCGGAAATCCTGGCCCACAAGGGATGCGCGATCCCCACACCGGTCAGCCTCACTTGCGAGGGCGGCCTCCAGGCAGGCCCCCTGGCCCACGTGGCGTGGCTCATCATCAAGGGCATCCCCTGGCTCTGGCGCCGAGGCCAGGACCTCGTCCCCTACGCGATCTCGATCATGCTCCAAGCCCGCCGCGACCGCCTGAACCCCCAAACCGCACCATCCGCCGCCGACCTTCTCACCCCCGAAACCCCCGACCTGAAAACCACCTGACCCACCCGACCAGGCCAACACCTCAGCCCGTACCACCGCTTCCCACGGCGGCCGGCTCTGGCGGCACCAGACCTGGATTCGTCGCCGCGCACTCGAGGCACGGGCCAGAACCCGGACGACAGCGCGGACGACCCCACTTCGGCTTTCCCGCACCGACCGCGGCGTTGAACCTTGAGCCGCCAGTCGACGGCCGCGATCGGTGGAGACATCAAGAGAACGTGCGAGAAGCCTGTCGATGACAGGTGAGGCCGACTTGATCGGAACCCGGCCTCCCAAGCCATACCTCGGCCCCGTGGAATGGTGCTGGAGCGGGGTTCCCGGCCACAGCCGGGATCGCAGCTCCAGCCTGGCTTGGTCCAGACTCGGGCTCTCGGCGATGGACTTGGCCCAGTCGGGTGGAGCTAAACAAGGCTCCTGGAAGGAGTCGGACCGTGGCTCCAGCCGTGGCTTGGTCCGGATTCAGGCTTCCGGCCATGGTGTTGGCCCCGTTGAATGGAACTTGTGCAGGGCTCTTGGACGCCGCCTCACCACCGCCGTGGCTCTAGTTGTGGTTGCGTTCCCTGCCAGGGCTCGGCCCCGTCGAGCGGAGTCAAGCAGGGCTCCTCGACGCAGCCGGGACCACGGCCCTAGCCGTGGCTCGATCTGACCAAGGCTCCCCGCCCATGGCCGCGGCCTCGTCGAGTAGAGCTGAAGCAGAGCTCTTGGAGGCAGCCGGCGTCGCGGCTCTAGCCGTGGCTTGGTCCGGGCTCATGCTCTCGGCGATGGCCTTGGCCTCGTCGAGTAGGGCTGGAGTGAGGTTCCCGGTCGCAGCCGGGATCGTGACTTCACCCGTGGCTTGATCTGGGCCAAGGCTCCCGGCCGTAGCCGCAGCCTCGTCGAGTGGGGCTGGAGCAGAGTTCCCATAGGCAGCCAGCACTATGGCTCCAGCGGCGGCTTGGTCCGGATTCAGGCTTCCGGCCGTCGTCTCGGCCTCGTCGAGCGGAGCTTGTGCACGTTTCCTGAAGGCAGCCAGCGCCGCAGCTCCAGGTGCGACCAGGTCCGGACCCGGTCGCTCAGCCGTAGCCGCAGCCTCGCCGAGTGGGGCTGAAAGCAAGGCTCCTCGAGGCGGCCGGGACCGTGGCTTGACCTGACCAAGGCTCCCGGCCGCAGTCGCAGCCTCATCAGTGGAGCCTATGCACGGCTCCTGGAGGCAGCCAGCGCCGTGGCTCCAGCTGTGGCTTGGTCCGGACTCGGCCATCGGCGATGATCTCGGCTTCGTCGGGTGGAATTGCGGCAGGGTTCCTGGACATAGCCGGGACCGTGGCCGGAGCTGGGACGAGGCTCCCGGTCGTAGCCGCAGCCTCGTCGAGTGGGGCTGAAGCAGGGGCCCGACCGCAGCCAGCGCCGTGGCTCCAGCTGCGCTTTGGTTCGGATTCAGGCTTCCGGCCATGGTCTTGGCCTCGTCGAGCGGAGCTTATGCAGGGTTCCTGGCCGCACCCGATGCCGTGGCTCCAGCCGAGGCTTGGTCCGGACTTGCCTTCCCCGCCAGGGTCCCGCCTTCGTCGAGCGGAGTGACAACAGGACTCCTCGACGCAGCCGGGACCGCGGCTCTAGCCGTAGCTTGATCCGGGCCAAGGCTCCCCGCCCGTAGCCGCAGCCTTGTCGAGTGGGGCTGAAGCAGGGGCCCGGCCGCAGCCAGCGCCGTGGCCCCAGCCGCGGCTTGATCCGGAGTTCCCGCGGTGGTTGGTGCCGCGACCGGAGCCGAAGCCGGAGCCCGAGCCGGAGATCGGACTCCCTGCCACAGCCTGGCCGCAGCCACAACCGGACTCCCTACCGCAGCCCCACAACCCAGCGGGAGTCCTGCCGCCCCTGACTTGCCGGTGCGGCGCGTGCCTGGTGTAGCGGCACGGGTGGTCACCTTGCTGGCCGAGGACGATGGCGCGGTGCACTGAGGGTGGACGAGTTCCGCGTGCGGGTGTGACGCGTTCCGGCTCGCGGGCCCCTTCCGGCAAGGAGAGCGTTGCGGTCAGGTGCGGGATAGCTGGAAGCCTCGGTTCCCCACCATTGCCGCAATCAATATCCGCGCGGTAGGAGCTCTGCGGTCGGAGTCGTCATCAAGCCTCGGCGAACCCGCTACTCACCTCTCTTCCGGACGTCGCCCGACTTCTTCGGCATCAAAGGCGTCACCTCCTCCCCAGCACCCGTCCCAGCGCGCCGAGTACTAACTCGACCCGGTCGGGGCGGGCGTTGTGGCCCATGAGCCCGATTCGCCAGACCGAACTCGCGAAGGCGCCGACTCCCGCGCCGATCTCGATTCCGTACTCGGTCAGCAGCGCTTCCCGGGTCTTCGCCGAGTCCACCCCTTCCGGAACCCGCACGGTCGTCAGTTCCGGAAGCCGATAGCCCTCCGCGGCGAACAGGGACAGGCCCAGCTCGGCCAGGCCCTCGTGCAGCCGCGCGCCCGCTGCCTGGTGGCGCTCCCACACCGCTTCCAGGCCCTCGTCCAGGATCCGGCCCAGGGCGGCGTGCAGGGAGGTGATCATCGCGACCGGTGCCGTGTGGTGGTAGGTGCGCCCGCCGCTGGAGCCGTCGACGTAGGCGCCGATCAGGTTGAGGTCGAGGTACCAGGTCGGCGGGCGCGGCACCCGCCGGTCCCACGCGCGCGGTGACACCGTGAACGGGGCGAGGCCCGGTGCCACGCCGAGGCACTTCTGCGTGCCCGAGTACGCGATGTCGACGTCCCACGCGTCGATCGCTACCTCGATGCCCGCCAGCGAGGTCACGCAGTCCGCCAGCACAAGAGCCCGCTCGTCGCGCTTGTGCACCGCCAGCGCCAGTTCCCGGATGTCGCTGCGCACCCCGGTTGAAGTCTCGGCGTGCACCGCGGCCACCATCGACGGCTCCGGGTGCGCGGCCAGCACCCGCTCGGTGTCGACCGGTGTGCCCCAGTCGTGGTCGACGCGCACGACCTCGGCCCCGTAGCGGCCCGCCACCTCGACCATGCGCTCGCCGAAGAGCCCGTTCACCCCGACGACGACCACGTCGCCCGGGCGCGCGAAGTTGGCGAACGCCGCCTCCATGCCGATCGACCCCGTGCCGGACAGCGGCAGCGTGCGCGCGTTCTCCGTGCCCCACGCGCGCCGCAGCCGCGCGCAGGTCTCGTCGAGCACGCGCAGGAACTCCGGGTCGAGGTGGCCGAGCAGGGGAGCGGACAGCGCGGCGGTGGCCTCCGGGTAGGGGTTGGACGGTCCGGGGCCCAGCAGGGTGCGATCGAGAAGTGGCATGTCGATGACTTTACGGAGCGGCCGCCGGGGCCGCTCGAAGTTGTCCACAGCCCCGAACGAGTGACTTGCGGAACACCAGCCGCTCATGAGAGCGCTTGGGCCCGACGCCGGTCAACGGATCCGCCAACCGACCGTCGGGCCCAACGGCTACCGATGAACTGCGGTGGAAGGGTCAACTCGCCAACGGTACCCGCAGCACCCCCGAGAACGTGTCCACAACGGACAGCAGTGGTGTCTCCGAGTCCGGGTGCACCACAACGCCCGTCGGACCCACCTCGATGTGCTTGTCCAACACGAACCACCCCGGCACCACGTGGTGCGCTCCGAGCGAGGTCAGCACCGGCCGCAGCGCGTAGTCCAGCGCAAGTACATGCGCAGGGCTGCCACCGGTGAGCACCGGCAACACCGTCTTACCCGCCAACGCGAACTGCGGTAAGAGGTCCAAGAGGGTCTTCAAGAGCCCGCTGTAGGCAGCCTTGTACACCGGCGAAGCCACTACGACCCCGTCTGCGGATTCGATCGCGGTGACCACGTCCACGATCGCCGGGTCCGCCACGTCGGCGTGCAGGAGCGCCTGGGGTGGCAGGTCGCGCACGCGGACCAGCCGCACGGAGTGGCCGTGGCGGCGGAGCCGGTCGGCGAGGTGTTCGGCCAGCGCGGCCGTCCGGGACTTCGCCGACGGGCTGCCGGAGAGTACGACGATCGAGGACACGGAGAACCTCCAGGGTTGATCAGGAGTACCAGGTGGGCTCGGGGACCTCGTCGCGCAGCACGAACACCCCGACCTCCCGCCGCTTGTAGGCCACCGGGTCGTGTAGCGTATGCGTGCGCACGTTGCGCCAGAACCGGTCGAGCCCTTCGCGCGCCGCCGTGGACCGCGCGCCGGTCACCTCGAACACGCCTGCGGTGACCTCCAACGCCACCTCGGTCGCCCGCGCCTTAACCGCCGCGACCCGCACCTCGTGCACGCCGCGCTCGCGCTCGGTCACCAAGTCGGGGCTCTGGTGGATGGCCAGGCCCTCTTGCGCGACCTGGTCCGCCAACGCCTCCACCGCCCACAGCTTGGCGGTGAAGTCGCCATAGATGTCGAGCACGTACGGTTCGTCCACCGCGCGTTCGTGGCCGCCGTGCAGCCAAGAGCGCGACTTCTGCGCGGTGTAGGTCCGCGCGGTCTCCAACGCGCCGCGCGCGATGCCGAGGTAGAAGTTGACGAACACCAACTGGATCGTCGGCACGTTGAGCGTGTTGTAGACCCGTGGCGTGAACTCCTTATCCACGTACCCGGCCGCCGACGCCCACGGCACGCGCACGTCGGAAATGGTCACACCGCCCGACTCCGTGAGCCGCTGCCCGATGTTGTCCCAGTCATCGTGGAAGGTCAGGCCATCGATGTCCGATGGCACGATGGCGAAGATGTGCTTGTCGGTGCCTTCCAACACGCCTTCGAGCACCGTGAGGTCCGAGACCTTGCTGCCGGTGGAGAACGACTTGTGCCCGTTGTAGACGATGGTGTCTCCCTCGTCGCGGATAGTCACATCCGCGTCCCGGGGGTTGACCGCGCCACCAAAGAAGAGCCGGTTGGTGGTCGCCAGCTCCTCCACCGCCTCGATCTGCTCGGACGTACCCACCAGGCGGGCGGCCCAGAACCACAGGTAGTGGTAGCCGAGGAGTTGCCCGATGGAGCCGTCGGCCTTGGCGACCTCACGGACCACCCGGTACGCGGTAGGCCAGTCCTGGCCCCCACCGCCGTGCCGAGTCGGCCCGAGCAACGTGACCAACCCCGAGTCCTTGAGCAGTCGAACCTCCGCGTGGGGTGTCTTCCCCTCACGGTCACGCTCGACAGCGTCGACGGCGAGCAGTGCCGACACCTCGGCGGCGCGTGTCAGCCACTCGGCAGGGGTCGTCGGGGAGGACTGGGCCCAGTCGGCCTTGGTCGTGGTCATCTCGTGCCTTCCTGTGGCGGGTCACGCGCGAAGAGGTTCAGGAGAAGCGGCGCTGCGGTCGGCGTCGGCCTCAAGGGCGCGCACGATCGGCAGCACGTTTTTGCCGAAATACTCGATTTCCTCGTGGTAGTGCAGGAAGCCCAAGAGGGCGAGGTTGACGCCAAGAGCGCGGTAGCGCACTAACCGCTCCGCGATCTGTTCCGGTGTCCCGATCAGCTTGGTGCGGAATCCGTCGTTGTACTGCACCAGATCATCGAACGACGAGTCTGCCCACATGCCCTTACCGTCGCCGGTAGAGCTACCCGCCTGCCGCACGGCATCCCGGAACCCTCCCACCGCCTCGGGGTTCGCCTTCGCCACGATCTCCCGCAGCGTCTCCCGGGCCTCCGCCTCGGTGTCACGGGCGATCACGAACCCGTTGAGGCCGAACCGGACGGTCCGGCCGTGCGCCCGAGCCGAGGTGTTCACCTCCGCGATCTGCTCGGTGACCCCGTCGAAGTCCTTGCCGTTGCTGAAGTACCAGTCGGACACCCGGCCCGCCATCGCCCGCGCGGCGGTGGAGTTGCCGCCTTGGAAGACCTCCGGGGTGGAGGTCGGCTTGGGCTTGAGGTCGTAGCCGCGCAACCGGTAGAAGTCGCCCGCGAACTCGGCGTCGTCCTCCGTCCAGCTCTTGCGCAGCACGCGGATGAACTCCTCCGACCGCCGGTAGCGCTCGTCGTGCTCCAACCACGGCTCGCCCAACGCCGTGAACTCGCCCTTGAACCAACCGGACACCACGTTCACCGCGGCACGCCCGCCGGAGAGGTGGTCGGCCGTGGTGATCAGCTTGGCCAGCACCCCGGGGTGCCACAGGCCGGGGTGCACGGCCGCGATCACCTTGAGGCGCCGCGTGGCCAGCAGCAGCGCGAGGCTGAAGCTGGTCGACTCGTGCTGGAAGGCGGCCCCGTAGCTGGCCATGTAGCGGACCTGGCTCAGCGCGTACTCGAAGCCGTTCTCCTCGGCCAGCACGGCCAGCTCGCGGTTGTAGTCGTAGGACCAGTCGGTGCGCTGCTCGATGTCGCTGACGACGAGACCGCCGCTGACATTGGGCACCCAGTAGGCGAACTTCAGTGGATCCGGTGGAACGGGCATGGCGAACTCCCGGGTCGGCCGTGGGCGGAACCGTCGGTGGGGGAGAGTTCAGCGCGGACAGCCCTGGCTGCAGACGCGGACGAAGTCGACGTGCCTGCGCCGGGTCAGCGGGTGGCCTGGCCGGGTCGTGGACACGCCTCTATCCGAACACCGAGATCGTGGAGGGTCAACCGGGGGCGTCGCGCGTCCACCCGGTGGGAAGGGGCGGCTTCGGGAATGCCTCGATACGGGGAAGTTGCCGGTCTGGGACTGTCTTGGCGCGGATAGTGCTGGTAGGGGAGCGCGCTAGTCCTGCGGTACCAGTGCCGGATCGGACGCGGCGTGCCGTAGTAGGGATCGGATGGCAGTACGCGAGCGGCGGTAGACCGACACGTCGTCGTTGAGCACCGAATACGCGTTGGCCGTCTCCATGAACGCCACCAATTCGAAGCCCAACTGCGCGGTCTCCACCTCCTCCTTGATCTCGCCGACCGCGCGCGCCTGGTCGATCAGCTTCTCCACCAGCCGCGCCCACCGCGCGGACAGGGCCACGATGGTCTCGCGCACCCGCCCGGGCTGGGCGTCGAACTCCGCGGCCACCGCGTAGAAGAAGCACCCGCCGGGGAACACCCGCCCGCGCGAGTAGTCCAGCCAGCTCACGCACAGCCGCCACACCTTCGCCAGCCCGGGGGACAGGTCCATGACCGGGACGACGACCGTGTCGATGTAGATTTTGGTGGCGGCGTCGATGGTGGCCAGTTGCAGCTCCTCCTTGGAGCCGAAAAGCCCGAAGACGCCGCTCTTGCTCAGGTGCAGGTCGGTCGACAGCCGACCCAGCGACAAGCTCGCCAAGCCCTCGACGGACGCGATCTCCACCGCACGCGCCAGGATGAGCCCGCGCGTGTGGTTCCCGCGTTGGACGCGCCCGTCCACCCGTGCCTCGGTCATCAGCCACTCTCAGCGCAAGTCGCGTCCGGGGTGCCCACCCGGACCTGGACAGATGGTACGTGACCACCGGTGACGCGGCGGTTTCGTCGATTTCCGCCGGTACAACCGCCGGATCCACCCTGCCAAAATAACCGCACGATCGATCGCACTTATGTGTTAGCGTGCGTCCATGACACACGATGTGGTCATCGTTGGGGGAGGAGCTGGGGGATGCGTAGTGGCTTCCCGGCTCGCTGATGATCCGAAGCGCACGGTCCTGCTGCTCGAGGCCGGGCCCTACTACGGCGCTGCCGAGCAGTGGCCAGAAGAACTGGTCGACGGCTTCGGCATACCGCGCACCGCCGACTGGGAGTACGCCAGCGAACCGCTGGACTACGGAGTTTCCTTCCCGCTCCGGCGCGGCAAGGTCATCGGCGGCTCGACCGCGGTGAATTACTGCGTCACGCTGCGCGGCAGACCCGTCGACCACGACGCCTGGGGGATGCCGGATTGGTCGTGGCACAAGGTGCTGCCGACCTACGAGTCCCTCGAACGCCACCCAGACGATCCGCCCGCTCGTGGCAAGACCCCAATCCGGCGCTATAGCAGGAAAGAGCTGACTGACTCGCAAGAGCGCTTCTTGGCTGCCTGCGAGACGACCGGCTATCCGCTCGTGGACGACCTCAACGCCCCATATGCCGTCGGAGCGGGTCTTACGCCTCTCAACCAGGTCGATGGCATCCGTCACAACGCTGCCCTGGTGTACCTGTCGGACGTCGATGACCGGCCGAACCTGGAGATCCGCGCGGGTACGGAAGTCCACTCCGTTGTCGTTCAAGGCAATCGCGCGACGGGCGTGCGGCTCACCTCGGGTGAAGTCATCCCCGCACGACAGGTAGTGCTGTCCGCAGGCTCTTACAACACACCGACCATCCTGATGCGCTCAGGCATCGGCCCTGCCGAGCACCTGAAGGACGTCGGAATCGACGTAGTAGTCGACAACCCGGCGGTAGGCGCGAACCTCAAGGAACACCCCACAACGGCAGTGGTCTACGCCGCCACGGCCGAACAGCACGATGAACCGCAAGCGCCGCTGCGCACCATGCTCACCCTCAAGACCGATCCGGCCGAACCCGACGCGGACATCCACATACACGCTGTCGCCACGTCTCCCACCCAGACACAAGAAGGGCACCACCCCACGGGCTACGACTTCCGCATGACCGCCGGTCTCGTCGCGCCGCGGTCAACCGGCTCGGTGCGCCTGCGGTCACGCGAGATCGGCGACCCGCCGGTCATCGACACCGGTGTTTACCGAGATCCCGAAGACGTCAGACGCGTCGTCGACGGTGCACGGGTGATCTGGCGCTTGGCCGAGAGCACGCCGCTGGCCGAGATCCTGGTCGCCGAACTCGTGCCTGGACCCGCCATCGCCGCGAGCGGCCTGGAAGACGCCGTCCGCGCCGTGGTCGGCACCTACAACCACCCTGTCGGCACCTGCCGAATGGGCCCCGGTGGGGTGGTCGACGAGCGCTGCCGCGTGCACGGCGTGGCCGACTTGGTGGTCATTGATGCCTCGGTGTTCCCCGTGAGTTCCCGCGCCACGACCACCCTGCCGGTCCTCATGGTCGCCGAGCGCGCCGTGGGAATGAACTGGGGTCACGCGTGACCGCCCTGCGGGACGACCCGCGCGTGACACCGTTCCGACACGTCAACACCGTGCACTTCGACGAACTCGATCCGCTCGGCATCCTGCACAACGCCCGGTACGCGCTGCACGTGGAGCGCGCCACCACCGCGTTCCTGCGCGGGCACGGGTTCCGCTGGGCGGCCGACACCGCCGACAACCCGGACCAGTTCCAGGTCGTACGACGCTTCGAGATCGACTTCGAGCTGCCCTTCATCGGCACCGGACCGCTGGCGGTGGAGCTCTCCGCGACCCACATCGGGACCACCAGCCTGCGCTACCGGTTCCGTTGCGTGGGTCCGAGCGGCGAGTCGCACGCTCACGGCAGCCGTTCGGTGGTCAAGCTCGACCCGGACACCTTCCGACCCGAGCCGTGGACCGCGCGCTGGCGCGCGGCGCACTTGACGGTCCTCGAGCGGGCGGACGGGACCACCTGATGTGCCCGTTCCGGTTTCCGGCCGGCCTGGGGGCGGTCGGAAACCGGAACGGGTGGTTGGACGCACGGTCGACTGGGAGGTTGGGGGATGGGACAGGCGCGGGCCACGTTCGAGCGCAGGCAGCTCGGTCTGGTGCTGCGGCGCTTGCGCGAACGCGCGGGCAAGCCGCAGCAAGCCGGAGCCGACGCGGTGGGGAAGGTCCGGTCGCGGATCGTGCAGTTGGAGGACGGCACGGCCACCGCCAGCCAAGAGGACCTCGACAGGCTCCTCGCGTGCTACGGGGCGAGCGGGGAGGAACGCCACACCGTCCTCGAACTGGGGGCGCTGGCCCGCAAGCGCCAGCAGCGGCGGGTGCACGTGGACAACCTGCCCGACGCCTACCGCCGGTTCGCCGACCTCGAGGCCAGCGCCTACGAGATCAACTCGGTGGAGAGCGGCGTCATCCCCGGCGTGCTCCAGTCCCCGGCCTACGTGCAGGCGCTGTTCGCCGAGGCCGAGGGGATCTGGTGGGAGCCGGAAGGCGCGCAGGCCGAGGACCGCTGGTTCTTCCGCATGGACCGGCAAGCCCGGCTTCTGGGGGAGAGCGACCGCCGCGTCATGCGCTTCGTCATCACCGAGGACGCGTTGCGCGCCAACATGGGGGCTCCAGAGGTGATGCATGAGCAACTGGAGCACCTGGTCAACCTGATGGACAAGTACCCGGCTCTCAACATCCGTGTGCTACCCACGGGTGTGTACGGAAATCCGGTAAGAGGCCGGACTCTGCTCGTCTTCGGTTTCGGCGACCGGGGGACACCCGTCGGCTACTCGTCAGGTGTCCCCGGCCCCGCCACCTACTACGACGGCGAGGAAGAGACCGCGAGCATGCTTCGCGCCTTCCACCGCGTATGGGACCTGACTCTGGGCCGCGAGGACTCTCGACGGCTGATCCAGAAAATCGCGAAGGAGAACGTTGATGGCACCGTCGACTCGGGACACGGGCTGGTTCAAGAGCAGCCATAGCGCCGCTGCGGAGGAGAACTGCGTGGAGATACGCCTCACCCGATCCGCCGTTGGGATACGAGATACCAAAAACCGCTCTGGAGGCGCATTGGCCTTACCGCCGGTCTCTTGGCGCACATTGATCGATGGCACCAAGTGTGGCGGGTTCGCTCTACCGCTCTGAGCGCCCGCCGCCACCGACGTGGTGCGGGCGGTCCAAGCCCGCACCACCAGGTAGCGTCGAGCACTGTGGAACAGGAGTTCGACCTTTTCGGCGCCCCCGCCTCCGACGCGGCCGTTCGCAAGGCACACGCCAACACACCGCTCGCGGTGCGGATGCGGCCTGCCACGCTCGACGAGGTCCTGGGCCAGGACCATTTGCTCGGCCCCGGCGCGCCCCTGCGCCGCCTCGTCGAAGGCGCGGCACCGGCCTCGATCCTGCTCTACGGCCCACCCGGTACCGGCAAGACCACGCTGGCCACGCTGGTCTCCTCGGCCATCGGACGCCGGTTCGTCGCCCTCTCCGCCCTATCCGCGGGCGTCAAAGAGGTCCGCACGGTCATCGAAGAAGCCCGCCGACGCCTCACGCACTCCGGTGAGTCCACCGTCCTGTTCATCGACGAGGTGCACCGCTTCTCCAGGACGCAGCAAGACGCGCTGCTCAGCGCCGTAGAGGACCGGATCGTCCTCTTGGTCGCCGCCACCACCGAGAACCCCTTCTTCTCCGTGGTCTCCCCCTTGCTCTCCCGGTCTCTTGTGCTGCAACTCCAGCCTCTTACCGATACCGACGTTCAAGCGCTCATCCGTCGCGCGGTCTCCGACGAACGCGGCCTCGACAACAAGGTCACCCTCCAAGAAGACGCCGAGGCCCACCTCGTGCGCCTCGCCGGGGGAGACGCCCGCCGCGCCCTCACCGCCCTGGAGGCCGCCGCCGACTCGGCCGCAGCCACCCGCGACGGCGACATCGACCTAGCCACGGTTGAGGCCACCGTCGACAAGGCAGCCGTCCGGTACGACCGCTCCGGCGACCAGCACTACGATGTCATCAGCGCCTTCATCAAGTCCATCCGCGGCTCCGACGTCGACGCCGCGCTGCACTACCTCGCCCGCATGATCGAGGCGGGCGAGGACCCCCGGTTCATCGCCCGCCGCCTCGTCGTGCACGCCAGCGAGGACATCGGCCTCGCCGACCCCACCGCCCTGCAGGCCGCCGTGGCCGCCGCCCAAGCCGTGCAGCTCATCGGCCTGCCCGAGGGCAGGCTCGCGCTGGCCCAGGCCACCATCCACCTGGCCACCGCGCCCAAGTCCAACGCCGTCATCACCGCCGTCGACGCCGCCATCGCCGACGTCCGCGCGGGCGGTACCGGCCTGGTACCCGCCCACCTGCGCGACGGCCACTACGCGGGCGCCAAGAAGCTCGGCAACGCCACCGGCTACCGCTACCCCCACGACGTCCCTGAGGGCGTGCTGACCCAGCAGTACCCGCCGGACGACTTGCGCGGACGCGACTACTACGAGCCCACCCAGCGCGGTGCGGAACGCAACCTCGCCGACCGCGTGCCGAAGCTGCGCAGGGTGGTGCGCGGCGAGTAATCGACTCGCCCGACCGGGCCGCCACCACGCACACTGGCCGGGGAGGGCGCGCGGTAGCCTGGCGCGGATCAATCCGCCGGTCAAGCCTATTGAGGAGGGCCCGTGACAGCAGGGCAGATCGCCGCGCTGGTGGCCGCAGGGGCGTTCGTGCTGCTGGTAGTGCTGATGGGCATCGTGCTGGTCAAGCTCGGCCGCACGCTCGACGAGGCCACCATCGCCATCCGCAAGGCCCACGAGAACAGCGACCCGCTCTTCTCCGGCGCGAACACGACCCTGACCCACGTCAACACCCAGCTCGAACGGGTGGACGGGATCACCGCCAACGCCCAGGCCGTCACCGGCAACGTCTCGGCGCTGGCCTCGGTCTTCACCGCCACCCTCGGCGGTCCGCTGGTCAAGGCCGCCGCGCTGTCCTACGGCGTCAGCAAGGCCATCCGGGCCCGCCGCAAGGCCAAGGCCGGGGTCGAGGGCAAGCACTCGTCCGGCCGCCGCCGCGCCGTCCGCCGCGGGGGGCGCTCATGAGGCGGCTGTTCTGGCTGGGCGTCGGTGTCGCTGCCGGGGTCGCCCTGTCCCGCAAGGCCCGTCGGACCGCCCACGCCGTCACCCCCGCCGGTATCGCGGGCAACCTCGGTGACGCCGTGCACGAGCTCGCCGGTGCCATCGGTGCCTTCGGCGCGGACGTGCGCGCGGGCATGGTCGAACGCGAAGAAGAACTGTCCGACGCGGTGGAGCGCCGGTCAGGCGTAACCCCAGGTCCCCGCCGCCGCGACGCGCGAGCGCGCAGGGCGGACGGCTGAGCCGTGCCCGCCGTCCGCCGCGCCGCACCAGACCGACCACTCGCGACAGAGGACCCCCAGTGCAGACCCACGAGATCTCAAGCCGCTTCCTGAACCACTTCACGCGCAACGGCCACACCCTCGTGCCCAGCGCGTCGCTGATCTTCGAAGACCCCAACCTGCTGTTCGTCAACGCGGGCATGGTGCAGTTCAAGCCGTACTTCCTCGGCCAGGCCCCGCCGCCGTACGACCGGGCCACGAGCGTGCAGAAGTGCGTGCGCACCGGGGACATCGACGAGGTCGGCAAGACCACCCGGCACAACACGTTCTTCCAGATGGCGGGCAACTTCTCCTTCGGCGACTACTTCAAGGCCGGGGCCATCGAGTTCGCCTGGTCGCTGATCACCAACGGCGTCACCGACGGCGGCTACGGCTTCGACCCCGACCGCCTGTGGGCCACCGTCTACGACGACGACGACGAGGCCTTCGAGCTGTGGCGCAAGATCGCCGGTCTGCCCGAAGAGCGCATCCAGCGCCGTGACGGCAAGGACAACTACTGGGACATGGGTGTGCCCGGTCCCGGTGGCCCCTGCTCGGAGATCTACTACGACCGCGGCCCCGAGCACGGCCGCGACGGCGGCCCGGTCGCGGACGAGGACCGGTACCTCGAGATCTGGAACCTCGTCTTCATGCAGGACGAGCGCGGCGAGCTCAGCCCCAAGGCCGGGCACAAGCCGATCGGCTCGCTGCCCACGAAGAACATCGACACCGGCATGGGCATCGAGCGCGTCGCCACCCTGCTGCAGGGTGTCGACAACGTCTACGAGACCGACCTGGTCCGCCCGGTCATCGGCAAGGCCGAGGAGATGTCCGGCCGCCGGTACGGCTCCGGCAGCCACGTCGACGACGTCCGCTTCCGGGTGATCGCCGACCACGCGCGCAGCGGCATGATGCTCATCGCCGACGGTGTCACCCCCGGCAACGAGGCCCGCGGTTACGTGCTGCGCCGCCTGCTGCGCCGCATCGTGCGTTCCGTGCGCCTCTTGGGCGTAACCGAGCCCGTCTTGGGCGAGTTCGCCGCCGTAGTGCGCGACACGATGTCGCCCTCGTACCCGGAACTGGCCTCGGACTTCCCGCGCATCGAATCGATCATGCGCAAGGAGGAAGAGACCTTCCTGTCCACCCTGGCCAGCGGGTCGCGCATCTTCGACCTCGCCGCCGACCAGCTGAAGTCCGAGGGGCACGCGCAGCTGCCCGGCGACAAGGCCTTCCAGCTGCACGACACCTACGGCTTCCCGATCGACCTCACCCTGGAGATGGCCGCCGAGAAGGGGCTGACCGTCGACGAGACGGGTTTCCGGGAGCTGATGGCCGAGCAGCGCGCCCGCGCCAAGGCCGACGCCGCCGCCCGCAAGACCGGCCACGGCGACCAGACGGTCTACCGCGACCTCCTCGCCCAGGGGGCCACGGAGTTTCTTGGCTACGAGACATTGTCCGCCGAGGCCACCGTGCGCGGGTTGGTGCGCGAAGGCGCCCGGGTCCGCCGTGCCGCCGAGGGCGAGATCGTCGAGGTCATCCTCGATCGGACCCCGCTGTACGCCGAGTCCGGTGGCCAGGAGAGCGACGCGGGCACCATCACCGGCCCCGGTGTCGAGCTGGAAGTGCTCGACGTGCAGAAGGTGGCCCGCAAGCTGTGGGTCCACCGGGTCCGGGTGCGCAGCGGCGAGATCGTCGAGGGGCTCAACGTCGAGGCCCTGGTCGACCCGGAGTGGCGTATCGGCGCCCGACAGGGCCACTCGGGCACCCACGTCGTGCACGCCGCTCTTAGGGAAGTTCTCGGCCCCACCGCGCTGCAGAGCGGCTCTTACAACAAGCCCGGCTACCTGAGGCTCGACTTCGCGTGGTCCGGTGCCTTGTCGTCGGACACCCGTAGTGAGATCGAAGAGGTCTCCAACCTCGCTGTGCGCAAAGACCTGCCGGTAAAGGTCGTCTACACCGACATGGGCGGTGCGCAGGAGTTGGGCGCCGTTGCCCTCTTCGGCGAGACCTACGACGAAACGGTCCGCGTCGTCGAGATCGGCGGCCCCTGGTCGCGCGAACTGTGCGGTGGCACGCACGTGGAGCACTCGTCGCAGATCGGCCCGATCACCTTGATCGGCGAGTCGTCGGTGGGCTCCGGCAGCCGCCGCCTCGAGGCCTACGTCGGCATGGACGCCATGCGCTACCTGGCCAAGGAACGCGCGCTCGTGCAGAACCTCGCCACGCTGCTCAAGGTCCCCGGCGACGAGGTCCCGGCCCGGGTCGAGGCCCTGGTCGACCGGCTGCGCGGTGCCGAGAAGGAACTGGAGAAGCTGCGCGCGGGGCAGTTGCTGTCGTCGGCGGGCACGCTCGCCGACAAGGCCGAGGACGTCGACGGGACCGCTCTCGTCGCCCTCCAGGTCCCGGACGGCGTGGGCGGCAACGACCTGCGCTCGCTGGCCGTCGAGGTCCGCAACCGCCTTGGTTCGCGTTCCGGCGTAGTGGCGCTGTTCTCCACCGACGGTGACAAGGTGGCTTTCGTGGTCGCCACCACCGCCACCGCCCGCGACAACGGCATCGCCGCGGGCAAACTCGTGCCTTCTTTTGTCTCGGCCATCGAAGGACGCGGCGGCGGCAAGCCGGACATGGCGCAGGGCGGCGGCGCCAACCCGGGTGGTGTCGCCGAGGCGGTGACCGCGCTCCGCAAGGCGCTGACCAGCGCATGAACGCCAAACCCGACCGGCCGGGGGCCGACGACCCGGGGCGTGGCCGCAGGCTCGCCGTGGACGTCGGCTCCGTCCGCGTCGGGGTCGCAGTGAGCGATCCGACTCCCGTTTTGGCCACTCCCCTCGTTACGCTGTCCCGCGACGAGCGGTCGGGCAGCGACCTCGACCGGCTCACCGAGCTCGTCGCCGAGCACGAGGTGGTCGAAGTGGTGGTCGGATTGCCCAGGACGCTCGCGGCGCGGCACGGCGCCGCCGCTGACGGTGCCGTCGCCTATGCCACCGAGTTGGCCCGCCGGATCACCCCGATCCCGGTGCGGCTCGCCGACGAGCGGCTGACCACGGTGTCCGCGTCGCGGATGCTCAGTGCGCGCGGGGTCCGCGGCAAGCGCCAACGCGCCGTCGTCGATCAGGCCGCGGCTGTGGAGATCCTGCAGTCCTGGCTCGACGCCCGGTCGGCTGCGCTCGCACGATCTGCGGAGGCGGAATGATGACCGACGACGAGCTGGGGTTCTTCGAGGAGCAGGAAGAAGGCGGCAAGCCGCGCAAGGACCGCAGGCGGGTCAAGCTCGCGGTCTTCGGCCTGGTCGTGCTCGCCCTCATCGGCGGGGGCGTCTGGTACGGGTGGCGGCAGCTGTCCGGCATCGGCGACTACGACGACTTCCAGGGCGCGGGCGAGACCGACATCGTGGTGGAGGTCAAGGGCGGCGACAGCACGGGTGCCATCGCCAACCGGCTCAAGGACGACGGGGTCGTCGCCAGCTCCCGCGCGTTCGTCGCGGCGTCGGAGGACGACAACCGCGTGCGCTCTGTGCAACCGGGCTACTACGTCATGCGCACCAAGATCTCCGGCAAGGACGCCGTCACCCGCATCGTCAACCCGACCTCGCGCGTGGGCAACCTGCAGATCAAGGCGGGCACCCAGTTCGACGACATCACCAACGGCACCGCGGTGACCCCCGGGGTGTACTCCCTCATCTCGAAGGCCAGCTGCGCGAACCTCAACGGCAAGCAGACCTGCGTCTCGGTCGAGGACCTGCGCAAGACGGTCGAGACGGCCAACCTGAGCGCGCTCGGCGTGCCCGAGTGGGCCATCCCGGACGCGAGCAACTCGCCGGAACCCAAGCGCAGGCTCGAAGGCCTGATCATGCCGGACGTCTACGAGGTCAAGCCGGGCACGTCCGCGGAGGAAGTGCTGAAGAAGCTCGTCGCCGACTCCTCGGCGCGGTTGCAGAGCGTGGGCATGCCCGCACTGGCCGACGCCACCGGCTTCACGCCGTACCAGCTGCTGGTCATGGGGTCGCTGGTGCAGCGCGAGGCCATCGTCGGCGACTTCGGCAAGGTCTCCCGGGTGACGTACAACCGGCTCGCCAAGGGCATGAAGCTGGAATACGACTCCACGGTCAACTACGTGCTCGACCGGCCCTCGATCATGACCAAGCCGGAGGACCGCGCGAAGGCGGGCCCGTACAACACCTACGCCAACACCGGTCTGCCGCCGACGCCGATCGCCGCGGTCAGCCGCGAGGCGCTGGAAGCGGCGGCCAAGCCCGTCGACGGCACGTGGGTGTTCTTCGTCCGCTGCCAGAAGGACGGCACCTCCTGCTTCGCGAACACGTTGGAAGAGCACCAGGCGAACGTGGCGCTGGCCGAAAAGAACGATGCCTACTGACCGGCGCAGGGCGGCCGTCCTCGGCTCGCCCGTGGCGCACTCGCTGTCCCCGGTCCTGCACAGCGCCGCCTACGCCGCGCTCGGCCTGGAGTGGTCCTACGACCGCGTCGAGTGCGACGAGCAGCGGTTGCCCGGGTTCGTCGCGGACCTGGGGGAGGAGTGGGTGGGGCTGTCGGTGACCATGCCCGGCAAGCGCGCGGCCTTGGCGGTCGCCTCCTCGGTGTCCTCGCGCGCGGAGGCGGTGGGGGCGGCCAACACGCTGGTCCGCGGTGCGGACGGGTGGTTCGCGGACTGCACGGACATCGATGGCGTGGTTGGCGCACTACGGGCCACGGGGTTCGCGGATGGCGTTAATGGCGTCATCTTGGGTGCTGGTGGGACTGCGTGCGCTGCCTTGGCAGCGTTCGCGGAGTTGGGCATCGAGTCGGCGACGGTGGTGGTCCGTGATCCGGCGCGGGCCGTGGACGCCGTGGAGTGCGCGGAGAAGTCGGCTTTGCCGCTGGAAGTCCTGCGCTTGTCGGACGTGGATCTCGCCCGTCTCGCCGTGGCCTCTTCCGTCCTGGTCAACACCGTGCCGCCCGCGGCGACCGCTCCGCTGGCCCGGGAGTTGTCCACAACCCCGCACCTGCTGGACGTCATCTACCACCCCTGGCCCACGCCGCTGGCCGAGGCCGTGACGGCGGCGGGCGGCCGGGTGGCCACGGGCCTCGACATGCTGCTCCACCAGGCGTTCGGCCAGGTCACCCACTTCACCGGCGCCCCCGCCCCCCGCGCCGCCATGCGCTCGGCGCTGCGCGAGGCCACCGGCGCGCTCCACGACCTACCGCTGTAAGCACACCTCGCCAATCCTGTCAAACACTCCATCCCCACCGCATTGAGCGACTGCCGCCCTCCCCTTTGCTCGCCTAACCTGGAAAGCGAGCAAAGGAGATCTCAGTGCCACTCCCCAAAACCCTTCCTCTTCTCTCCACTTCGGACTCCAGGACCTGTTGTCGCGCAAGTCAACCCGCCCAAGTAGCCAGGTCGGGCACACCCGCAGGCGCTCCGACGGCCTTTCCCTGTCCGAATCGCCCCGCCATAAACATCCCTGCCCCCAACGCATCCACTCCCGACACCATCAACCCCGCGTCACCCGCTGTGCCCACCTCTTTCCGTCGTCGCGTGCCACGGCCGCGCGGTATCCCGCTGCCATTCCGCGACCTTCCACTCCGTCCCGCTCAACCCGATCCCCAGGCGCCACAACCACATCCCGCGCCTCCGGGCCGGAGTCCCGGTCGCCTTCGGGAATTCCTTCGACGCACGTTGGCGGCGAGATCTGCCCGTTGGGCCGGTCCTCGCCTGTTCTGGCCCGTCGCGCTGTTCTTGGTGCTCGCGGGCAACGTCCTGCCCGTTCAGCTACCGGTGCTCGTCTTCCTGGGCGGAGTCGTCGGGTTCGCGATCGGTGCGGCCACAAGGGTTCTCGCCGCCCGCCTCCACCCGGAGACCGCCGTGCCTGCCGGTTGGTGTGAGTACCCGGCGGTGGTTCTCTGGTCGGCCACCGCCGCGTGCGCACACCTGATCCCGTCGTGGTGGTTGCCGCCGGTCCTGTTGCTCGTCACTCTCGCCGTGCCCCTCACTGCCATCGACCTCCGCCACCGCAGACTGCCCGACTTCCTGACCCTCCCCGCGATCCCGCTCGCCCTGCTGCTCCTCACCTACGCGGCCATCGCGGGCCCAGGTCTCACCCTGCTCCGCGACGCCGTCATCGGAAGCCTGGCCTTCGCAGGATTCCACGCACTGGCCCACTACCTGTCCCCTTCCGCCCTCGGCTTCGGCGACGTCAAGCTCTCCCTGTCCCTCGGTGCCATGCTGGGAGCCGCAGGCCCATGGGCGCTGCTCCTCGCCCCCGGCATCGCCGCGATCATCACGCTCACCCTCTACCCGGGCTGGGGCCGATCCATCCCACACGGCCCTGGTCTACTCGCCGCGACCTACGCGCTGGTCTTACCCGCGTACCTGTGAGCGCCTAGGACCGGCCTGCGGCGCCCGTCCACGAAAATCCGCCTCGCCTGCGACAGGCACGCACTCGGTTCGAGCCTGCCGACACCGCAACGTGGTCGAACGCTCCAAGAACAGATTCGACCAGTTCGGGACCCTGTCCACCAGCCACGCCAAACGCGCCGCTTGCTATCGGGTGCGGGGCATGAGTCGACCGGTGAGCAATGGCGGGTGATCGAGCTCTTGCTTCCCGTTCCGGGAGGCAAGTGACGGCCTCGGGGTAAGGTCCGCCAGGTCAGCAACGAGATGCTGTTCAAGGCGAAGGCCAAGGCTAGGCGCTGCGGCTAGGCCGTGTCCTGCGGATCTTTGTCGTGATCGTGTGTGGATGATGGGGTGTGGTCGGACGTGGTGAGTTGACGGACAAGGCGTGGGCGGTGATCGCGCCGTTGTTGCCCGCGCAGAGCGGGCGGCGTGGTGGCCGGTGGCGTAGTCACCGGCAGGTGATCGACGCGATCCTGTGGAAGGAACGCACCGGTGCGCCGTGGCGTGACCTGCCGGAACGGTATGGGCCGTGGAAGACCGCGCACGAGCGGTTGCGGAAGTGGACCGTGGACGGGACCTGGGATCGGATCCTGGAGCACGTGATCGTCAAAGACGACTCCCTCGGAACGCTGGAGGACAACGTCGCGTTCGTGGTCAGCGTCGATTCCACCAGTGTCCGGGCGCACCAGCACGCCGCCGGTGCCCGGAAAAAGGGGGCTGCGCGGACTGGATCGAGGACCTCGCCGTCGACGGGGAATGTCTCGGACGTTCCCGAGGCGGACTGAGCACCAAGCTCCACCTGGCGGTCGACGCCGCGGGTCTGCCACTGGCGGTGATCCTGACGCCAGGCCAGGCCGGGGACAACCCGCAGCTGTTGCCGCTGCTCGGCGATATCCACACCATCGACGTCGATGGGCGGCGGGTGCGGGTCGGGAGGGTGATCGCCGACAAGGCCTACACCCACCCGAGCACCCGCACCGCGTTACGGCAGCGGCGGGTCAAGGCCACCATCCCTGAACGCGTCGATCAGATCGCTCGCCGCAAGGCCAAGGGCTCGGCCGGTGGCAGACCACCGGCCTTCGACCCCGACCTCTACAAGCTCCGCAACGTCGTCGAACGCTGTTTCAACCGCCTCAAACAATTCCGCGGCCTGGCCACCAGATACGCGAAACGAGCCGCCTACCACCGCGCCGAGATGATCCTCGCCTGCATCGTCCTTCACCTCCGATGAAGATCCACAGGACACGACCTAGGCCGTGTTTCAGATGTGGATCTTGGGTGTGGTGGTGTCCGGGATGTGGAGAGGTCTTCGGTAGACGGGTAAGCGACCGAGCGAGCCTGTACCACCGGAGACCTCGTGACCGGCGTGGTGGTAACGGTCCGGGCTCGATCACCCGTGTCCATGACCATGGCGCCCGGGGCGAGGAATAGAGGGCTCTGCGGGTCGAGCCACTCGACACCCCGGCAGGTGGGAGCGAACCGGACGGTCATGCGCTGGGCAGGGCGCGTGGCGGGTGGACCAGCACGCCGCACCTGGCGTGTGAGCAGGGGCGCACGCCGTTGTCGTTGCTGCTCGCCGCCGGGCGCCGCGGTGACAGCCCGCAGTTCACTGCTGTGATCGAGGGCATCCGGGTGTCCTGTTCCGGCGGCGGCCGTCCCGGGACCCGGCCCGGTCGGGTGCTCGCGGTCAAGGCCTGCTCCTCTCTCGCGAACAGGTCCTGCCTGCGCCGACGGGGCATCAGGGCCACGATCGCCCAACCCCGCGACCAAGCCGCCCACCGCAAGAACAAAGGCTCCTCCGGTGGGCGCCCGCCCGCGTTCGACACCGAGACATACCAACAACACCACACCGTGGAATGCGGCATCGACCTGCTCACACAACACCGGGCCATCGCCACCCGCTACGACAAGACCCCGGTTCGTTCCACGCCATGGTCGACCTGTGGCCACCCTCGCGCTCGGGCCTTGGAGACAGGCACCGGCACGCGGTAGGCGGTGCTTCTGACCCCGGGTGTGCCGGGACCACCGGTTCGACCGGCTTTCCGGAGGCCGGTGCCCTGGAATCGCTTCGTCGATCGAGCATCGGCGCGGTCGTGACGTCGCTGGGCAAGGAGGGATCGCGGGGTGGCAAGTCTGCTGAGCTGCTCAAGTTCGGAGAGTGGAATGGACCGGTCCGGGGAGCGGACATGTCGAGGTCGTCAAGGTCACGCCGGGCGCCGGGGAGGTGTGCCCTCATGACAGGATCAGGAGGTGCTGCGTTGGATAACCGCTGGAGAGTCACACGGCCCCGCGTTGGTCGCCGTGCTGGAGGGCATGGTGGCGGGCGTGGAGGTCACGACCGACGACCTCAACGCCCAGTTGGCCAGGCGCAGGCTCGGCTTCGGCCGCAGCCCCCGGATGGGATTCGAGACGGATGCGGTCGAGTTCCTCGGCGGGGTCCGCCACGGCCTGACCCAGGGTGGACCGGTCGCGGTGCGGATCGAGAACGCCGAGTGGCCCAAGTGGGAGCGGGTCATGTCCCCCGACCCGGTAGACCCGGCCGAACTCGCCGAGCTCGGGCGCAACGAGCCGCTGACCCGGCCCCGGCCCGGCCACGCCGACCTCGCGGGCATGCAGAAGTACGGCTTCGACGAGGCCCGCCCGGTCCTCGAGCGGGCCAGCGCCCGCGAGACCGCGGGTCGGACCGCGCTGGGCACCGTCGCCCGGGCGTTCCTGCGGCAGCTCCTCGGCGTCGAGGTCATCAGCCACGTGATTTCCATCGGCGGCGCGGTGGCCCCGGAAGGACCGCTCCCCGGTCCCGAGGACCTCGCCGCGATCGACGAGAGCCCGGTGCGGGCCTTCGGGCAGGTGGGCACCGACGCGATGGTCGCCGAGGTCGAGGCCGTCAAAAAAGCCGGTGACACGGTCGGCGGGGTCATCGAGGTCATCGCCTACGGGCTGCCGCCGGGCTTGGGCTCGCACGTGCACTGGGACCGCAGGCTCGACGCGCGGCTGGCCGGGGCGCTGATGGGCGTGCAGGCGATGAAGGGCGTCGAGATCGGCGACGGGTTCACCACCGCCCAGCGGTGGGGCAGCCAGGCGCACGACGAGATCGACCGGGCCGAGGGCACGCTGACCGGCGTCACCCGGCGGACCAACCGCGCGGGTGGACTGGAGGGCGGCATCACCAACGGCGAGCCGCTGCGGGTTCGGGTCGCCATGAAGCCGATCTCCACGGTGCCGCGCGCACTGTCCACTGTGGATGTTGTGACCGGTGAGCCCGCGGTCGCCATCCACCAGCGCTCGGACGTCTGCGCCGTGCCCCGCGCCGGGGTGGTGCTGGAGTCGGTGGTGGCGCTGGTGCTGGCCGAGACCGCGCTGGAGAAGTTCGGCGGCGACTCCATCGCCGAGAGCAAGCGCAACGTCGAGGGCTACCTCGACGCCGTGCGGAACCGCTGGTGAGCCCGGTCGCGGTCGTGGTCGGCCCGCCGGGGGCGGGGAAGACGACCATCGGCGAGGCGTTGGCCGCGGCGCTCGGTGTCGGGTTCCGCGACACCGACGCCGACGTCGTCGCGACCGCGGGCAAGCCGGTGACCGACATCTTCACCGAGGACGGCGAACCCGCGTTCCGCGCCTTGGAGGCCGCTGCCGTGGCCACCGCGCTGGCCGAGCACGACGGCGTGCTCGCGCTCGGCGGCGGCTCAGTGCTGGCCGACTCGACGCGGGCGCTGCTGGCCGCGCACACCGTGGTCTTCCTCAACGTCGGGCTGGCCGAGGGCGTTCGACGCACCGGGCTGTCCACGGCGCGGCCGCTGCTCGCCGGGGTCAACCCGCGGGCCACCTTCAAGGAGTTGCTGGACGCGCGCCTGCCGCTCTACCGGGAGATCGCGACCGTCGAGGTACCGACCGACTCCGCGACGCCGGAGGAGATCGTCGACCACATCGTCGGCGCCCTCCGGGCCGCGCCACACCAGACACCGCGGCCGAACCAGTGACCGCCGCACCGGAGGGAACCCCGTGACCGAGCAGCCGAGCCGCATCAGGGTCGCTACCGGACAGCCGTACGACGTCGTGATCGGCCGTGGCCTGCTCGACGAGCTGGTCGAGGCGGTGCGCGGCTCGTCCAAGGTGGCCATCGTGCACACGCCGACGCTGGCGGCCACGGCGCAGGCGACGCGGGACGAGCTGACCGGCGCCGGGATCGACGCGCACACCGTCGAGATCCCCGACGCCGAGGACGGCAAGGCGCTGTCGGTGGCCGCGTTCTGCTGGGAAGTGCTCGGCCGCATGGGCATGGACCGGCAGGGGACCGTCGTCGCGCTGGGCGGCGGCGCGGTGACGGACCTGGCGGGCTTCGTGGCCGCCACCTGGATGCGCGGCATCCGGCTGGTCAACGTGCCGACCACGCTGCTGGGCATGGTCGACGCGGCGGTCGGCGGCAAGACCGGCATCAACACCGACGCGGGCAAGAACCTCGTCGGGGCCATCCACGAGCCCTCCGCCGTCCTGGTCGACCTCGCCACCCTCGCCACCCTGCCCCGCAACGAGCTCGTCGCGGGCATGGCCGAGGTGGTCAAGGGCGGCTTCATCGGCGACCCGGTCATCCTCGACCTCATCGAGGCCGACCCCGAGGCCGCGCTCGACCCGGCTGGTCCGGTGCTGCCCGAGCTGATCCGGCGCAAGATCCAGGTCAAGGCCGACGTCGTGGCCTCCGACCTGCGCGAGGCCAACCTGCGCGAAACGCTCAACTACGGCCACACCCTCGCCCACGCCATCGAGCGCCGCGAGCGCTACCGGTGGCGCCACGGCGCGGCCGTGAGCGTCGGCATGGTCTTCGTCGCCGAACTCGCCCGGCTCGCGGGTAGGCTCGATGACGCCACCGCCGACCGGCACCGCTCGATCCTGACCTCGATCGGGCTGCCGGTCACCTACGACCCCGACGCCCTGCCGCAGCTCATCGAGACCATGCTGGGCGACAAGAAGACCAAGTCCGGCGTCCTGCGCTTCGTCGTCCTCGACGGGCTCGCCAAGCCTGCCCGGCTCGAAGGGCCCGACCCGGCGCTGCTGGCCGCCGCCTACTCCGCCGTCGCCGCCGACGGCAAGCAGTCCGGGGGTGTCCTGCTGTGAAGGTCCTCGTCCTCAACGGCCCCAACCTCGGCAGGCTCGGCAGCCGCGAGCCGGTCATCTACGGCAGCACCACCTACGCCCAGCTCGTCGAGCTCTGCCAGGAGACCGGTCGCGAGCTGGGGCTGGAGGTCGAGGTCCGACAGACCGACCACGAGGGCGAGATGCTCGGCTGGCTGCACGAGGCCGCCGACAGCACCACCCCCGTCGTGCTCAACGCGGGTGCCTGGACGCACTACTCGATCGCCGTCCGGGACGCCGCCGCGCAACTCACCGCGCCCCTGGTGGAGGTGCACATCTCGAACGTCCACCAGCGCGAGGAGTTCCGGCACCACAGCTTCATCTCGGCCATCGCCGCGGGCGTCATCGTCGGTCTCGGCGTCGACGGCTACGACTTGGCTCTGCGCTGGGTGGCCAAGAACGCGGGATAGGCGCGATACCCGCCGCTCGTCGGTTCGACGGCTGAGCCCTGCGCCGACGTCGAAGCAGACCTCGGTTGTCGGTGTCCACGTCCGCGCGCGTGGCGGTTGAACTCGGCCATGGCGCGGCCTCGGTTGGCGACCGGGTACCAGCTCACCGAGGGTGAGCACACCCGGATTCGAGGCGGTCAGGGGCTCTGGATCGGTTCACCCGATCGTGTTGCGCCCGGCTCACCCGTTCGGCCGTGTTGCGGTGTGGTCGGTGATGCGGACCCGCGCTCGACGGTGGGCGCCGGTGTCAGACCGCGTTGCGGCGGCGCGGGGACGGCGCCTGCCGCGCGGGGGTGGCGGCGGGCGGGTCTTCGTCGTCGGCCGGGAGTTCGCGCAGGGCCAGGCGGGGGCCGACGAGGAGGCCCAGTCCAGCCGGGACCAGGACCAGCAGGGCGGTGAACGCGGCGCCGCCCGTCAGGGCCTGGCCGAGGGCGCTCACCCCGGTCTGGTCGACGAACACCGCGCGCCCGACGACGCCGAGCACGGCGGCGCCCCACCCGGCGACTAAGGCCGCGATCACCCAGGCCCGGCCCCGGTCGACGACCCCGCGCCACCCGTCGACCGCGGCCCACACCGCCGCGACACCGACCAGGGCGCCCAGCACCAGGGCCTCGAGCCCGTGCCACCCGACCGGGTCGGCGGCCTTCAAAGCGGCGACGGCCACGGCCGATCCCGCGTGCACCACCGCCAACGCCGCGCCGCGCACCAGCCACGTCTGCATTACTCCAGCGTAGGCCCCGGAACCCGGTTGCCGGGCCGGAAGCCGGGCGACGGTACACTTCCCGCCGGAGTAGCGGTCGCCGTCTGGCCGGGTGTCGTCACGCCCGCCTCCCACCGACCCACGAAGCAGCCCATGGTCGTCGAGGGATCCCGCGCGGGTCCGCCGGACGACCACGCCCGGACAACAGGAGATCCCCCCAGTGGCCTCGACCAACGACCTGAAGAACGGCCTGGTGCTCAACCTCGAGGGCCAGCTCTGGACCGTCGTCGAGTTCCAGCACGTCAAGCCCGGCAAGGGTCCGGCCTTCGTGCGGACGAAGCTCAAGCACGTGATGACGGGCAAGGTCGTCGACAAGACGTTCAACGCGGGCGTCAAGGTCGAGACGGCCACCGTCGACCGCCGCGAGATGACCTACCTCTACAACGACGGCGCCGAGTTCTACTTCATGGACGGCGAGTCCTACGAGCAGATCGGCATCAACGCCGAGACCGTGGGCGAGCAGTCCCGGTTCCTGCTGGAGAACGGCACCGCCGTGGTCTCCTCGCACGAGGGCGTGCCGCTGTTCATCGAGCTGCCGACCTCCGTCGAGCTGATCATCGAGCACACCGACCCCGGCCTGCAGGGCGACCGCTCCACCGGCGGCACCAAGCCCGCGCGGCTCGAGACCGGCGCGGAGATCCAGGTCCCGCTGTTCGTCACCACCGGCGAGAAGGTCAAGGTCGACACGCGCGACGGTCGCTACCTCGGCCGGGTCAACAACTGACGTGGGTGCTCGCAGCAAAGCCCGCAAGCGGGCGGTGGACCTCCTCTTCGAGGCCGCCGTCCGCGGCGCCGACCCGGTCACGCTCCTGGCCGACCGGGTCGGTTCCCCCGACGTCCCCCCGGTCAACGACTACACGGTGACCCTGGTCGAGGGCGTGAGCGCGAACCGCGCCCGCATCGACGAACTGCTCACCGAACACGCCGAGGGCTGGACCCTGGCCCGCATGCCCGCCGTGGACCTGGCCGTGCTCCGCCTCGGGCTGTACGAGATCCTCTGGGCCGCCGACGTCCCCGACGCCGTGGCCATCGACGAGGCCGTCCAGCTGGCCAAATCCCTCTCCACCGACGACTCCCCGCGGTTCGTCAACGGCGTTCTCGGCCGCATCGCGGGCATCGCCGACCGCCTCCGCGCCACCCTCTAGCCCCCGCGGCGCCGATTCACCCGATCCAGCGACGGCGTGTTGGCCCGCAGCGCACCCGGCGCGGACCTCCGCCCCGCTACGGTTTTCCCACTGCCCCGTCCGACCTGTGAAGACCCCCCTTGGATCAATGATCCCCCACAGGCCGGGCGGGTCAGCCCATTTCTCGGGCCGGATACCCCCGGCACATCACCCTGCCGTTCACTGACCCGGCCGCGCCTCGACGCCCCGAAACCCTTCGCGCGGTGAGCGCCAACCACTTCCCCAGGCTCTGGCAAGCCGCCCCGAATCCACGCGGTCCCCGCGACCACGCCGACGAGCTGTATCGCCCGGCGGCGGCCTCGTTGACCTGCGTGTGCGGCGGTTTGACGTCGTATAACTACCGGGCCGATCGGCGGCCGGCTAGCAGGTGCGAACCACCGCGCAGGTCAGCGAACTGGGTGGCGCGGCAGCACAGTGGTGTTCCCCGGGCGTTCGGTGATCCGCTGGTGATGGAGATCCATCAGCGCACCCGGTTCAAGCTGCCGCGGCTACCGCCGAACCCACTTCCCCAGGCTCCGGCAAGCCGCCCCGAATCCACGCAGCCCCCACCCATCCCGGGGGGTCGGCCCTGCTCCAGCCTACCGGTGGTGGGGGTGCGGGGGGCCCGGGTGTGGTGGGGTGTGGATGCGGCGGCGGTATGTGGACAACCGCGAAAATCGCAGGTCAGGGCCGGTTTTGCGGGGTGCGGGGTGGTGGGGGCGTACGAAAAACACCCGACCGGGCAGTATCCCCGTCTGCCTGGTCGGGTGTCGGGAGGCCGAACCTAGTCCTCCTTGGACGGGCGCGCCTCGGGGGGCAGCACGCCCCAGTCGATCAGCTGCTCGGTGAGCTCGCCCGGGGTCATGTCGTAGATGATCGCCAGGGAGCGGAGGTCCTCGGTGCGGATCGAGAGGACCTTGCCGTTGTAGTCGCCGCGCTGGCTCTGGATGGTGGCGGCGTACCGGGCGAGCGGCCCGACCTTCTCGGCGGGCAGCTGTTGCAGCCGCTCGAGGTTGATGACGATCTTGGTGGCGGGCTCGGCGCCGGACGGGACGCGGCCCTCGGGGAGGAGTTCCACCACCGGCACGCCGTAGAAGTCCGCGAGCTCGGCCAGCTTCTGTACGGTCACGGCCCGGTCGCCCCGCTCGTACGAGCCGACCACGACGGCCTTCCAGCGGCCACCGGACTTCTGCTCGACGCCGTGCAGCGACAGCCCTTGCTGCTGGCGGATGGCGCGGAGCTTGGCCCCCAACGCCTTGGCGTAGTCGCCCATGCGGCGGTTCTCCATTCGTTCGCCCCGACGGCGCTAAGGACTGCCGCGGGTATCCTCACTTCAACACGCTGAGTAATGGTTACCCAGAGTTGTCACCAGGTCAAGCCGGTCCGGCCCACGGGTCCCGGCAAAGCGACGCACACCACCCGCCTGGCCCCGCCCACTCGCCTGGTACGGTCGGGTCGACCCCAGGTCAGAGGGGTCGCTAGACACCTTTAATGACCCGTCCGGTGAGGCGGGGAAGGAGTCCGAAGTGCCGCCGCGACATCGTGGCGCGCCGGAACCGGCGGAGCGGCGCGAGCTGTTGTCCGCCGGTGACGTGGCGCGCACCATCGCCCGAATGGCCCATCAGGTCATCGAGAAGACCTCGCTCGGCGCGTCCGACGCGGGCCCGGTCGTGTTGCTGGGCATCCCGACCAGGGGAGCCCCGCTGGCCCACCGCCTCGCCCGCCGCGTGGCCGAGTTCAGCGGCGTGGAGGTCGGCGTCGGCACCCTCGACGTGACGCTCTACCGCGACGACCTCCGGCGCAAACCCACCCGCCCGCTCGGCGAGACCGAGCTGCCCGTCGGCGGCATCGAGAACGCGCTGGTCATCCTCGTCGACGACGTCCTGTTCTCCGGCCGCACCATCCGCGCCGCGCTCGACGCCCTGCGCGACGCGGGCGGTCGCCCGCGCGCCGTGCAGCTGGCCGTGCTGGTCGACCGCGGCCACCGCGAACTGCCCATCCGCGCCGACTACGTGGGCAAGAACGTGCCCACCGCGCGCTCCGAGGAGGTCCACGTCCTGTTGAGCGAGACCGACGACCGCGACGCGGTCCTGCTGAACCGGGCGGGGGAGGGCGCGTGAAGCACCTGCTGGGCACCGACGGGCTCGACCCGGACACCGCGCGGGTCATCCTCGACACCGCCGAGGGCCTGAAGAAGACGCTGCTGGGCCGCGAGGTCAAGAAGCTGCCGACGCTGCGAGGCCGCACCGTCATCACCCTGTTCTACGAGGACTCCACCCGCACCCGGGTCTCGTTCGAGATCGCGGGCAAGTGGATGAGCGCGGACGTGGTGAACGTCTCCGCCAAGGGGTCCTCGGTCAAGAAGGGCGAGTCCCTGCGCGACACCGCGCTGACGCTGGCCGCCGCGGGCGCGGACTGCGTCATCGTGCGGCACCCGGCCTCCGGCGCCGCGCACCGGCTCGCGTCGTGGCTCTCGCACACCAACACCAGCGTGGTCAACGCGGGCGACGGCACGCACGAGCACCCCACGCAGGCGCTGCTGGACATGGCGACCCTGCGGGAGCGGCTCGGCGGCGTCGAGGGCAGGCGGATCGCGATCGTCGGCGACGTGCTGCACAGCCGCGTCGCCCGGTCGAACGTGCACCTGCTCACCTCCTTCGGCGCCGAGGTCGTCCTGGTCGCCCCGCCCACGCTGCTGCCCACCGCCGTCGGCGACTGGCCGGTCGGCGCGGCGGGCTCGCTGGTGGTCTCGCACGACCTCGACCCCGAGCTGCCCACCCTGGACGCGGTGATGCTGCTGCGGGTGCAGGCCGAGCGCATGCACGGCGGGTTCTTCCCGTCCGCCCGCGAGTACTCCATCGCCTACGGCCTCAACGAGGCCCGCGCGTCCCTGCTGCCCGAGCACGCCGTGGTCCTGCACCCCGGTCCGATGCTGCGCGGCATGGAGATCTCCCACGCGGTCGCCGACTCGGCCCGCGCCGCCATCACCGAGCAGGTCACCAACGGGGTGCACGTGCGGATGGCCGTCCTGTACCACCTGCTGGCCGGAGAGGAAGACGCCGCATGAGCACGACCGTCATCCGCGGCGCCAAGCCCTACGGCGAAGGCGACCCCGTCGACATCGAGATCCGCGACGGCGTGATCACCGCGATCGGCACCGGCCTGGACACCGGCGGCGCCGAGGTCATCGACGCGGGCGGGCTCGTCGCCCTGCCCGGCTTCGTCGACCTGCACACGCACCTGCGCGAGCCGGGCCGCGAGGACACCGAGACCATCGAGACCGGGTCCCGGGCCGCCGCGCTCGGCGGCTACACGGCCGTGTTCGCCATGGCCAACACCGACCCGGTCGCCGACAACGCCGTGGTCGTCGAGCACGTGTGGCGCCGGGGTCGCGAGGTCGGCCTGGTCGACGTGCACCCGGTCGGCGCGGTCACCGTCGGCCTCAAGGGCGAGCAACTCGCCGAACTCGGCACCATGGCCCGCTCCGCCGCGCGCGTGCGGGTGTTCTCCGACGACGGCCTCTGCGTCGCCGACCCGCTGGTCATGCGCCGGGCCCTGGAGTACACCCGGGCGCTGGACGCGGTCATCGCCCAGCACGCCGAGGAGCCCCGGCTCACCGTCGGCGCCCAGGCGCACGAGGGCGAGCTGGCCGCGCGGCTGGGCCTGGCGGGCTGGCCCGCGGTCGCCGAGGAGGCCATCGTGGCCCGCGACTGCCTGCTGGCCAAGCACGTCGGCGCGCGGCTGCACGTCTGCCACGTCTCCACCGCGGGCACCGCCGACGTGCTGCGCTGGGCCAAGGAGCGCGGCACCCGGGTCTCCGCGGAGGTCACCCCGCACCACCTGCTGCTCGACGACGAGCGGCTCAACACTTACGACCCGGTGAACAAGGTCAACCCGCCGCTGCGCACCGCGTCGGACGCCAAGGCGCTGCGGGAAGCGCTCGCGGCGGGCACGCTGGACTGCGTGGCCACCGACCACGCCCCGCACGCCGCGCAGGACAAGGACTGCGAGTGGTCCGCCGCCCGCCCCGGCATGCTCGGCCTGCAGACCGCGCTGCCGATCGTGGTGGCGACCATGGTCGAGCCCGGGCTGCTGGACTGGCGCGGTGTGGCGCGGGTGATGAGCGAGCGCCCCGCCGAGATCGGTGGGCTGCCCGACCAGGGCCGCCCCATCGCGGTGGGCGAGCCCGCGACCCTGACCCTGGTCGACCCGGCGGGCCGCTGGACCGTGCGCGGCGCCGAACTGGCCAGCATCGCCGCGAACACCCCGTACGAGGGCATGGACCTGCCCGGCACGGTGGTGCTGACCCTGCTGCGCGGCGAGGTCACCGCCCGGGACGGGAAGGCGACCGCGTGAACCGGCTCAGCCTGACGCTGCTGTTCGTCGCGGTGTTCCTGCTGCTGGTCGCGCTCATGTGGTGGGGTTACCGCAACCGTGCCCGCCGCCAGGCGAAGGTGCTGCCCGCGCTGCCCACGGCCCCGGAAGACCTCCTGGCCAGTGTGCGGTCGGGGGCCGCGGAGACCGTGCTGCCACCCAGCACGGGCGTCTACGCCAGCACGGTGACCGGCGCGAGCTGGCAGGACCGGGTCGCGGTCGGCGACGTCGGCTTCCGCGCCGACGCCACCGCCCACCTGCTGGCCGACGGCCTGCTCTTCGACCGCACCGGCGCCACTCCCGTGTGGATCCCCGCCGGGTCGGTGCGGGCCGCGCGGACCGAGGCCGGGATCGCCGGGAAGGTGATGGGCCGCGACGGCCTGCTCGTGGTCCGCTGGGCGGTCGGCGAGCAGGAGTTCGACACCGGCTTCCGCGCCGACGACAAGGACGACTACGAGCGGTGGGTGCCCGCCCTGCGCGCCCTCTGCTCGAACCAGACCGGAGAAGGACACGACGGTGAGTGAGACAACAACCAGGACGGCCGCCGCGCTGGTCCTCGAAGACGGCAGGGTGTTCCGCGGCGAGGCGTTCGGCGCGACCGGCGCCACCTTCGGCGAGGTCGTGTTCTGCACGGCCATGACCGGCTACCAGGAGACCCTGACCGACCCCTCGTACCACCGGCAGATCGTGGTGGCCACGGCCCCGCAGATCGGCAACACCGGCTGGAACGACGAGGACGACGAGTCCGCCCGCGTCTGGGTCTCCGGCTACGTCGTGCGCGACCCCGCCCGGATCCCCTCCAACTGGCGCGCCACCCGCTCCCTCGACGACGAGCTGGTCGCCCAGGGCGTGGTCGGCATCAGCGGTGTCGACACCCGCTCGTTGACCCGCCACCTGCGCGAGCGCGGCGCCATGCGCGCGGGCGTGTTCTCCGGCGACGCCCTGGTCACGCCCGAGGCGATGGTCGCGCGCGTGCTCGAGAGCCCGCAGATGCTGGGCGCGGAGCTGGCCAGCGAGGTCAGCACCAAGCAGACCTACGTGGTGCCCGCCGACGGCGAGCGCCGGTTCCGGGTCGCCGCGCTGGACCTGGGCATCAAGTCGAACACCCCGCGGATGCTGGCCGCGCGCGGCATCGAGACGCACGTGCTGCCCGCCACAAGCTCCCTCGACGACCTGCTCGCGGTCGAGGCCGACGGCGTGTTCCTGTCCAACGGTCCCGGCGACCCGGCCACCACCGACCACGCCGTCGCGCTCACCAGGGGCGTGCTCGAGCGGCGGATCCCGCTGTTCGGCATCTGCTTCGGCAACCAGATCCTGGGCCGCGCCCTGGGCCTGGGCACCTACAAGCTGCGCTACGGCCACCGCGGCATCAACATCCCGGTCATCGACGTGGCCACCCGCGCGGTCGCGATCACCGCGCAGAACCACGGCTTCGCCCTCGAGGGCGAGCCCGGCAAGGACTTCGACAGCCCGTTCGGCCGGGCCACGGTCAGCCACTACTGCCCCAACGACGGCTGCGTCGAGGGCGTGCGGGCGCTGGAGGTCCCGGCCTTCTCCGTGCAGTACCACCCGGAGGCCGCCGCCGGTCCGCACGACGCGGCGAACCTGTTCGACCAGTTCGTGACCTTGATGGAAGGTAAGTAGATGCCCAAGCGGGACGACATCAAGCACGTGCTGGTGATCGGCTCCGGGCCGATCGTGATCGGTCAGGCGTGCGAGTTCGACTACTCCGGCACCCAGGCCTGCCGCGTGCTGCGCGAGGAGGGCCTGCGGGTCAGCCTGGTCAACTCCAACCCGGCGACGATCATGACCGACCCGGAGTTCGCCGACGCCACCTACATCGAGCCGATCACCCCCGACTTCGTCGAGAAGGTCATCGCCGCCGAGCGCCCGGACGCGATCCTGGCGACCCTGGGCGGGCAGACCGCGCTCAACACCGCCGTCGCCCTGCACGAGCGCGGCGTGCTGCAGAAGTACGGCGTGGAGCTGATCGGCGCGGACATCGACGCCATCCAGCGCGGCGAGGACCGGCAGAAGTTCAAGGACATCGTCGCCGACATCGGCGGCGAGACCCCGCGCAGCCGGGTCTGCCACTCCATGGACGAGATCCGCGAGACCGTCGCCGAGCTGGGCCTGCCGGTCGTCATCCGACCGTCGTTCACCATGGGCGGCCTCGGCTCGGGCATGGCCTACACCCACGAGCAGCTCGAGCGCCTCGCCTCCACCGGTCTCGCCGAGAGCCCGGTCACCGAGGTGCTCATCGAGGAGAGCGTGCTCGGGTGGAAGGAGTACGAGCTCGAGCTGATGCGCGACAAGCGCGACAACGTCGTGGTCATCTGCTCGATCGAGAACATCGACCCGATGGGCGTGCACACCGGCGACTCGGTGACCGTCGCCCCGGCGATGACCCTGACCGACCGCGAGTACCAGCACATGCGCGACGTCGGCATCGACGTGCTGCGCGCGGTCGGCGTGGACACCGGCGGCTGCAACATCCAGTTCGCCATCCACCCGCAGACCGGCCGCATGGTCGTCATCGAGATGAACCCGCGCGTGTCCCGCTCCAGCGCGCTCGCCTCGAAGGCCACCGGCTTCCCGATCGCCAAGATCGCCGCCAAGCTGGCCATCGGCTACACCCTCGACGAGATCCGCAACGACATCACCGGCGAGACCCCCGCGTCCTTCGAGCCGACGCTGGACTACGTCGTGGTCAAGGTGCCGCGGTTCGCCTTCGAGAAGTTCCCCGGTGCCGACCCGACGCTGACCACGACGATGAAGTCCGTCGGCGAGGCCATGTCGATCGGCCGCAACTTCGTCGAGGCGCTGGGCAAGGCGCTGCGCTCGATGGAGACCAAGGCGGGCGGCTTCTGGACCACGGCGGACCCGGCGGTCGTCACGCTGGAGTCGACGCTGGAGGCGCTGCGCTTCGGGCACGACGGCAGGCTCTACACCCTCGAACGCGCGCTGCGCATGGGTGCCACCGTGCAGCAGGCGCACGACGCCTCCGGCATCGACCCGTGGTTCATCGACCAGATCGCGTCGCTGGTCCAGCTGCGCGGCGAGATCGAGAACGCGCCCGTGCTCGACGAGCCGCTGCTGCGCCGCGCCAAGCGCTCGGGCCTGTCCGACCGCCAGGTCGCCGCGCTGCGCCCCGAACTGGCGGGTGAGGACGGGGTGCGCAGCCTGCGCCACCGCCTCGGCGTGCGGCCGGTCTACAAGACCGTCGACACCTGCGCGGCCGAGTTCGCCGCCAAGACGCCGTACCACTACTCGGCCTACGAGCTCGACCCCGAGGCCGAGACCGAGATCACCCCGCAGCGCGAGCGCCCCAAGGTGCTCATCCTGGGTTCCGGCCCGAACCGCATCGGGCAGGGCATCGAGTTCGACTACTCGTGCGTGCACGCGGCCATGGCGCTGCGCGCGGCCGGGTACGAGACGGTGATGGTCAACTGCAACCCGGAGACGGTCTCCACCGACTACGACACCTCCGACCGGCTCTACTTCGAGCCGCTGACCTTCGAGGACGTCCTCGAGGTCGTGCACGCCGAGCAGACCTCCGGCACCGTCGCGGGCGTCATCGTGCAGCTCGGCGGCCAGACCCCGCTCGGTCTGGCCCGGCGGCTGGCCGAGGTCGGCGTGCCGATCGTGGGCACCCCGCCGGAGGCCATCCACCTGGCCGAGGACCGCGGCGCGTTCGGCGAGGTGCTCACCGGCGCGGGGCTGCCCGCGCCGAAGTACGGCACCGCGACCTCGTTCGTCGGCGCCAAGCGCATCGCCGACGAGATCGGCTACCCGGTGCTGGTCCGCCCGTCCTACGTGCTCGGCGGGCGCGGCATGGAGATCGTCTACGACGAGGCCACCCTGGCCGGCTACATCGAGCGCGCCACCGAGGTCAGCCCCGAGCACCCGGTGCTGGTCGACCGGTTCCTCGACGACGCCATCGAGATCGACGTCGACGCGCTGTGCGACGGCACCGAGGTCTACCTCGGCGGCGTGATGGAGCACATCGAGGAGGCGGGCATCCACTCCGGCGACTCGTCCTGCGCGCTGCCGCCGATCACCCTGGGCCGCACCGACCTGGAGGCCGTGCGCCGCTCCACCGAGGCCATCGCCTTCGGCATCGGCGTGCGCGGCCTGCTCAACGTGCAGTACGCGCTCAAGGACGACGTCCTCTACGTGCTGGAGGCCAACCCGCGGGCCAGCCGCACCGTGCCGTTCGTGTCCAAGGCCACGGCCGCGCCGCTGGCCAAGGCCGCGGCCCGGATCATGCTCGGCGCGACCATCGCCGACCTGCGCGGCGAGGGCCTGCTCCCGGCCACCGGCGACGGCGCCGAACTCCCGGCGGGCGCGCCGGTCGCGGTCAAGGAGGCGGTCCTGCCCTTCCACCGCTTCCGCACCCCCGAGGGCCAGGGCGTCGACTCGCTGCTCGGCCCGGAGATGAAGTCGACCGGCGAGGTCATGGGCATCGACGCCTCGTTCGGCAAGGCGTTCGCCAAGTCGCAGACCGCCTCCTACGGCTCCCTGCCCACCAGCGGTCGGGTGTTCGTCTCGGTCGCCAACCGGGACAAGCGGGCCATGGTGTTCCCGGTCAAGCGGCTCGCCGACCTGGGCTTCGAGGTCCTCGCGACCTCCGGCACCGCCGAGGTGCTGCGCCGCAACGGCATCCCGTGCACGGTCGTGCGCAAGCACTTCGAGGGCGACGACAACATCGTCGACCTCATCCGCGACGGCGGTGTCGAGATGGTCATCAACACCCCGTACGGCAACCACGGGCCCCGCGTCGACGGCTACGAGATCCGCACCGCCGCCGTCTCCCGCGACATCCCGTGCGTCACCACCATCCAGGGCGCCGCGGCGGCCGTGCACGGCATCGAGGCGCTGATCCGCGACGACATCGGCGTCCAGCCGTTGCAGGCGTTGCAAGAGGCCCTGCGCGCGGACTGGGCGGCTCGGTCGTGACCGCGTCCTTCGGGGCCCGGCTCAGCGCGGCGGTCGGCGCGCGCGGACCGCTGTGCGTGGGCATCGACCCGCACCCGGGGCTGCTCGACCAGTGGGGCCTGCCCCGCGACGCGAGCGGGCTGGAGCGGTTCGCGCTGACCTGCGTGGAGGCGCTGGCCGGGGACGTGTCGGTGCTCAAGCCGCAGTCGGCGTTCTTCGAGGCGTACGGCTCGAAGGGCGTCGCCGTGCTGGAGCGGGTCATCGCCGACGCGCGGTCGGCGGGCGCGCTGGTGCTGCTCGACGTCAAGCGCGGCGACATCGGCTCGACCATGGCCGCGTACGCGCAGGCGTACCTGTCCGACGGGTCCCCGCTGGCCGCCGACGCGGTCACCGTGTCGCCTTACCTGGGGTTCGGCTCGCTGGACCCGGCGCTGGCCGAGGCCGAGCGCACCGGCCGGGGCGTGTTCGTCCTCGCCCTGACCTCCAACCCCGAGGGCGCGACCGTGCAGCGGGCCGCCGTCGACGGCCGCAGCGTCGCGCAGACCGTGGTCGACCAAGCGGCCTCCCGCAACGCGGGCGCGGCCCCACTGGGCTCCGTCGGCCTCGTGGTGGGCGCTACGGTATCTCGTACGGATCTTGACCTTTCCGGCCTCAACGGGCCCATCCTGGCCCCCGGGCTGGGTGCCCAGGGCGCCGGACCGGCCGACCTGGCGCGGGTCTTCGGCCCCGCGCTGCCGCACGTGCTGCCCACCAGCTCCCGCGACGTGCTGCGCCACGGCCCCGACCCGGCCGCACTGCGCACCGCCGCCCTCCGCGTCCGCGACGACCTCGCGGCCGCGGTGAGCTGAGCAAGAACCCCCGGGAACACCACACCGACCGGCTGGCGGGACCCCCGCCGGCCGGTCGCGTTCCCACCGCCTGCCCGGTCGGCGAGCGCTCATCGATCGGACACAATCTCGAGCAGATCTCGCGGAGATAACCCCACCGAAACTCACCCCGGAACGGCATCGATTCCCGACCGATTCCGACGCTGAAATCCGCCACCGAAGTGCCCGCCGGGTATCTCGGTGGCTTCGGCGTGCCCTGCGCACGCGTCCCCGCAGGTGAACCGGCAGGTGAACGCGCGTGTGACGGCGTTGGTCTGTCCGGGTGCGTTGCGCGGCCCGGGAGAGTGGCGGAGGTGACACTTTCGCCGATCGTCGGCGATCGATCGCGCTGCGTGATGCCGAGAGTGACGGCAGCCACTGGGCTATACTCCCAGGTCAAGGGACACGAGATCACGCGTTGTTGATCAACTTCGGCGGGTCGGTCACGATCCGCACACGATGGACCCGCGTTGTCCCAGCAGGCCAGGGGTCGGTAACGTCGCGGCACCGATCCGGAAGAAATCCCACCCCACGGAGGAAATCGTGGCCCTTCCCCAGCTGACCGAGGAGCAGCGGGCCGCAGCGCTGGAGAAGGCGGCTGCCGCCCGTCGCGCCCGAGCCGAGCTCAAGGAGCGTCTGAAGCGTGGCGGCACCACCCTCAAGGACGTGCTGACCCTGTCTGACAACGACGAGGTCCTGGGCAAGATGAAGGTCACCGCGCTGCTGGAGGCCCTGCCGGGCGTCGGCAAAGTGCGTGCCCAGCAGATCATCGAGCGCCTGGAGATCGCGCCGAGCAGGCGCCTGCGCGGCCTCGGCGAGCGCCAGCGCAAGGCGCTGATCGCCGAGTTCAGCGTCGAGTGACCGAGCGGTCTCATGGCCGGGGGCCGGGGTCGGACGTGGTCGTCCGGTCCCGGCTCACGGTCGTTTCCGGCCCGTCCGGGGTCGGCAAGTCGAGCGTGGTCGCCGAACTGCGCCTGCTGCACCCGGACGTCTACTTCAGCGTGTCGGCGACCACCCGGCCACCGCGGCCGGGCGAGGTCGACGGCATGCACTACCACTTCGTCGACCACGCCGAGTTCGAGCGCATGGTCGAGGCGGGCGAGCTGCTGGAGCACGCGGAGTACGCGGGCAACCACTACGGCACCCCGCGCGGCCCCGTCGAGGTCGCCCTCGCCGAGGGCAGGCCCGCGGTGCTGGAGATCGAGCTGCAGGGGGCCCGCCAGGTGCGCCGGGCCATGCCCGAGGCCTTCCTGGTCATGCTGGTGCCGCCGACCTGGGAGACCTTGGTCTCCCGGCTGACCGGTCGCGGCACCGAGGACGAGGACGTGGTGGCCCGCAGGTTGGCCGTGGCCAAGGACGAGCTGGCCGCCGAGGCCGAGTTCGACGCGGTCGTGGTGAACGCCGATGTGCGGACCGCCGCCGAGGAGTTGCTAACCTGGGTACTTCCCGGCACCTCGACCCGGGACACCACGAACCAGGAGTATCGCGAGTGATCACCCCCACCGAGCTGGGCGCCCTGGGCGAGCCGACCACGGTTCTCGAAGGCATCACCAACCCGCCGATCGACGACCTGCTCGACAAGGTCTCGTCGAAGTACGCGCTGGTCATCTACGCGGCCAAGCGCGCCCGTCAGATCAACGACTACTACGCGCAGCTCGGCGAGGGCCTGCTGGAGTACGTCGGCCCGCTGGTGGAGCCCGGTCCCCGGGAGAAGCCGCTGTCGATCGCGCTGCGCGAGATCCACTCCGGTCTGCTCGAGCACACCGAGGGCGAGTGACCGCATGACCCCGCGGCCCCGGGTCGTGCTGGGGGTGGGCGGCGGGATCGCCGCCTACAAGGCCTGTGAGGTGCTGCGCGGGCTCACCGAGTCCGGGCACGACGTGCGGGTGGTGCCGACCGAGGCCGCGCTGCGGTTCGTCGGCGCCGCCACGTTCGAGGCGCTCTCGGGCAACAAGGTGCACACCGGCGTGTTCTCCGACGTGCCGGAGGTCCCGCACGTCCGGCTCGGCCAGGAAGCCGACCTGGTGGTCGTCGTCCCGGCCACCGCCGACCTGCTGGCCCGCGCCGCCCACGGCCTCGCCGACGACCTGCTGACCGGCACGCTGCTCACCGCGCGCTGCCCGGTGCTGATGGTCCCGGCGATGCACACCGAGATGTGGGAGCACCCCGCCACCCGGGCGAACGTGGCCGCGTTGCGCGGCCGGGGCACCGTGGTGACCGAGCCCGCCAGCGGCAGGCTCACCGGCGCCGACACCGGCAAGGGCAGGCTCGCCGACCCGGCCGAGATCGTCGACCTGGCCAAGCTGCTGCTGCACCGCGCGGACGCGCTGCCCCGGGACATGGAGGGCCTGCGCGTCGTGGTGTCCGCGGGCGGCACCCGCGAGCCCCTCGACCCGGTCCGCTACCTGGGCAACCGCTCGTCGGGCAAGCAGGGCTACGCGCTGGCACGCACCGCCGCCCAGCGCGGCGCCCGCGTGACCTTGGTCTCGGCGCACACCCTCGCGCTGCCCGACCCGGCCGCCGTCGACGTGGTCAAGGTCGGCACCACCGCCGAGCTGCGCGACGCCGTGCACAAGGCCGCCGCCGACGCGGACGTGGTGGTCATGGCCGCCGCGGTGGCCGACTTCCGGCCTGTCACCCGGGCCGAGTTCAAGATCAAGAAGACCGACCGGGACCCGGACCCGATCGGCCTCACCCGCAACCCCGACGTGCTCGCCGAACTGGTCGAGGCGCGCCGGGGCGTGCCGGGGTCCACGCAGACCATCGTGGGGTTCGCCGCCGAGACCGGCGACTCCGGCGCCGACGTGCTCGACCACGCCCGGGCCAAGCTCGCCCGCAAGGGGTGCGACCTGCTGGTGGTCAACGCCGTCGGGGAGGGCAAGGCGTTCGAGACCGAGGACAACGCGGGCTGGGTGCTGGCCGCGGACGGGACCGAACAGCCCATCGCGTTGGGCTCGAAGTCGGCCATGGCGACCGAAGTCTGGGACTCGGCCATGTCTCTTCGTGATCGTTGAGCCGTCCGTAACCCGGACTCAGTAGAGTTGCGCGGACACTGCCGGACAAAGATGTGGTGGGGGTTTTGTCGTGAGTGAGACGGGCCGCAGGTTGTTCACCTCGGAGTCGGTCACGGAGGGGCACCCGGACAAGATCTGCGACGCGATCAGCGACTCCGTGCTCGACGCGCTGCTGTCCAAGGACCCCCGGTCCCGGGTCGCGGTGGAGACGCTGGTGACGACCGGCCAGGTGCACGTGGCGGGCGAGGTGACCACCGAGGCGTACGCCGACATCCCCAGCATCGTGCGGGACGTCATCCTCAAGATCGGCTACGACTCGTCGGCCAAGGGCTTCGACGGCAACTCCTGCGGCGTCAACGTGGCCATCGGCGCGCAGTCCCCGGACATCGCGCAGGGTGTGGACACCGCGCACGAGACCCGGGTGGAGAACGCCTCCGACGAGATCGACCGGCAGGGCGCGGGCGACCAGGGGCTGATGTTCGGCTACGCCTGCACCGACACCCCGGAGCTGATGCCGCTGCCGATCGCGCTGGCGCACCGGCTGTCCCGGCGGCTGACCAAGGTCCGCAAGGACGGCGTGCTGCCCTACCTGCGCCCGGACGGCAAGACCCAGGTCACCATCGAGTACGACCGCGACCGCGCGGTCCGACTGGACACCGTCGTCGTCTCCAGCCAGCACGCCGAGGGCGTCGACCTGGAGAAGCTGCTCGGCGTGGACGTGCGCGAGCAGGTCGTGCTGCCCGAGCTGGCCAACCTCGAACTCGACACCGAGAACGTGCGGCTGCTGGTCAACCCCACCGGCCGGTTCGTCATCGGCGGCCCGATGGGGGACGCGGGCCTGACCGGCCGCAAGATCATCGTCGACACCTACGGCGGCATGGCCCGCCACGGCGGCGGCGCGTTCTCCGGCAAGGACCCGTCGAAGGTGGACCGCTCGGCGGCGTACGCGATGCGCTGGGTGGCCAAGAACGCGGTCGCCGCGGGCTTGGCCGACCGGATCGAGGTGCAGGTCGCGTACGCGATCGGCAAGGCCGCGCCGGTCGGGCTGTTCGTGGAGACCTTCGGCACCGAGAAGCTGGACCCGGCCAAGATCCAGGCCGCGGTGCGCGAGGTGTTCGACCTGCGGCCCGCCGCGATCATCCGCGATCTCGACCTGCTGCGCCCCATCTACGCCCAGACCGCCGCGTACGGCCACTTCGGCCGTCCGGAGCTGGACCTGCCGTGGGAGCGCACGGACCGCGTCGACGCGCTGAAGAAGGCCGTCAACGCCTGATGCGTCGACCTCGTCCCCGACCGGGTACCCGGCCGGGGACGAGGTGCGTCATGGCGCCTACCATCACCGGGGTGCGCCCGAAACGACCCGGTGCGGTGCGGTGGCTCTGGTACGCGGTCGGCGGCACGCTCCCGGACGCCTACCGACCGTGGGTCTTGTGGGACCTGTCCGCCACCACCTGGGTGGTTCGGCATTTCGCCCGGGTGATGGTGTTGTTGCTGCCGGTGTGGCTGGTGCTGCTCGTGCCCGGCCCGCTGTCGCTGCGGCTGTCGATGGTCGCCGCCGGGTACGTGACCGGGCTGTACTTCTCGCTGTCGTTCATGGAGGACGCCTGCGAGCGCAGGCTCGTCCGGCACGGGTACCCCGTGGGCCTCAACCGCCGCATCCGCGAGGAGGCCGAGTCCGGCGACCGGGCGGAGATCGTGGCCATGTACGCCGCCTACCACTCGGACCGGCCGGACTAGGGGTCTGGTAGACCAGCCACCATGGCCGAGCCCGACCCAGACGCGCTCTTCGCCGTCGAGGTCCCGGTGAAGCCCGTCCCGCCGCCGAAGGCGACCAAACCCGCGAAGGGGCGGCCCGCGCAGGCGGAGGACCAGCCGATCGCGCGGGTGTACGTCGACGTGCCGTTGGCGCACCTCGACCGGACCTACGACTACCTCGTGCCCGCTTCGATGGACGCCGACGCGGTGCCCGGGTGCCGGGTTCGGGTGCGGTTCGCCGGGCAGCTCGTGGACGCCTACCTGGTGGCGCGCGGCGACGAGACCGACCACCAGGGCACGTTGGCGTTCCTCGACCGGGTGGTTTCGCCCGAGCCGGTGCTGGCGCCCGAGGTCGCCACGCTGTGCCGGGCGGTGGCCGACCGGTACGCGGGCACGATGATCGACGTCTTGCGGTTGGCCATCCCGCCGCGTCACGCGCGTGTGGAGGCCGAGGAGCCACCCGATCCCGCCGCGCCCCCTATGGCGCCTGATCCGGCCGGTTGGTCGCGATACCCGCGTGGAGCCGCTTTTCTCGAAGCGGTAAGAGCCGGACGACAGGCCCACGCGGTCTGGCAGGCCCTACCGGGTGAGGACTGGCCCGCGCGGTTGGCGGAGGTCGCGGCCACTGCGGCGTCGTCGGGGCGTGGTGCGGTCGTAGTGGTGCCGGATCACCGGGATGTCGCCCGTGTGCACGCGGCCTGTGTGGCGTTGGCGGGCGAAGAGGCCGTGGTTGCGCTGTCGGCTGATTTGGGGCCCGCCAAGCGTTATCGACGTTGGTTGGCGGTGCGGCGTGGTGTGGCGCGGATAGTCGTGGGTACCCGGGCGACCGCGTACGCGCCGGTGGCGGATCCGGGCGTTCTGGTGGTGTGGGACGACGGGGACGACCAGCACTCCGACCCGCGTTCGCCCTACCCGCACGTGCGGGATGTCCTGCTCCAGCGGGCGACGCTCACCGGGGCCGCGCTGGTGGTCGCCGGGTTCGCGCGGACCGCCGAGGCGCAGTTGCTCGTGGACGCCGGATGGGCCCCGGAGATCGTGGCTTCCCGCAACGACGTCCGCGCCGCCGCGCCGCGCGTGACGGCGATCGGCGAACACGACTCCCAACTCGCGCGTGACCCCGCCGCTCGCACGGCCCGCATCCCGTCCGTGGCGTTCGAGGCGGCCCGCACCGCGCTCGCGGCGGGCCACCCGGTGCTGGTGCAGGTGCCCCGACGGGGTTACGTGCCCGGGTTGACCTGTCAAGACTGCCGCACACCGGCCCGGTGCCGCCGCTGCGCGGGCCCACTCGGCATCCCGGCGGGTTCGGAGGTCGCGCGCACACCCGCGTGCCGCTGGTGCGCGGCCGCCGAGGCCAACTTCCGTTGCCAGAACTGCGGTTCCCGCCGCCTGCGCGCGGTGGTGGTGGGAGCGAAGCGGACGGCGGAGGAGCTGGGCCGCGCGTTCACCGGTTTCCCCGTGCGCACCTCGGGGGCCGCCGAGGTGCTCTCCACAGTGGACGCGCGGCCCGCGCTCGTCGTCGCGACCCCGGGCGCCGAACCCGTCGCCGAGGGCGGCTACGGCACCGCTCTCCTGCTCGACGGCTGGGCCCTGCTCGGCCGCGCGGACCTGCGGGCCACCGAGGAGGCCCTGCGCCGCTGGATGACCGCCGCCGCCCTGGTGCGACCGGCGACCGACGGCGGCCGGGTCGTGGTGCTCGCGGATTCGACCGTCACCCCCGTCCAGGCCCTGGTCCGCTGGGACCCGGTCTGGCACGCGGGCGTGGAGTTGGCGGGCCGCACCGAACTCGGCTTCCCCCCGGCCGTCCGCATGGCCGCCATCGACGGCACCCCGGCGGCCGTCGACCGGATGCTCGCCGACCTCCCGCTCCCCCCGACCGGCGAGATCCTGGGCCCCGTCCCCCTCGGACCCCCGGACGCCGACAGCACCCGCGAACGCGCCCTGGTCCGCGTGGACCGCGCCCACGGCCGCGACCTCGCGGCGGTGCTGGCCAAGGCGCAAGGCGTGCGAACCGCCCGGAAAGACCAAGACCCGCTACGCGTCCAGCTGGATCCGCTCGAACTCATCTAGGCGCATGTTGATCAACGCATGCTTCCGGCCCCCGGTATCCACGCTACCGGGCGGGGGCGACGAAACCGGAAGATCAACCGAGTGGCCTGTGGACAACTCGACCGCTCGGCCAGGCTCCACCCGATAGGGCAGGAGCTGTGCACAGGCTTGATCATCATCGGCCCGGACCGTCGGCACCCGCCGGTAGCATGGTCATCGGGGGCCGGAGGCGCGCGCCACCCGTTTTGATCTTGCCGGTTCCGGGCGCGGGCCCGAGGTGCGGGCGCGCGTGTCGAAACGCGTCGCGAGCGAGCGTCGGCCGGGCTCGATCCCGGTCCAGGGCCGCCGGGGCGCGTCGGGGTCGGGCGCGGGTGCATAGACTGGACCGACCGCGACCCTTGACCCTTGATGGGAGACCCGTGACCGTCCAGCCGATCCGGCTCTTCGGCGACCCAGTGCTGCGCACGCCCGCCGCGCCGGTGGTCGACTTCGACAAGGAGCTGCGGAACCTGGTCCGCGACCTGTGGGACACCATGCGCGACCAGGGGGGTGCCGGGCTGGCCGCGCCGCAGTTGGGGGTGGGGTTGCGGGTGTTCACCTACGCCTGCGACGGGGTCGAGGGGCACCTGGTCAACCCGGTGTGGACCGCGGTCGACGACGAGGTCCAGGACGGCCAGGAGGGCTGCCTGTCGATCCCCGGCTTCTACTGGGACTGCCGCAGGCACCGCAACGTCGTCGCGCGCGGGTTCAACGAGCACGGCGAGCCCGTCGAGATCGAGGGGTCCGACCTGCTGGCGCGCTGCCTGCAGCACGAGACCGACCACCTCGACGGCGTCCTGTTCCTCGACCGGCTCGACGACGACACCCGCAAGCAGGCGATGCGCGAGATCCGCCAGTCCGAGTGGTTCGACGGCGGCGTGCCCGTCCTCAAGCAGAGCCCGCACCCGCTGTTCGGGAGCCGCTGATGCGGTTGGTGTTCGCGGGCACCCCGGAGGTCGCGCTGCCGTCGCTGCGGGCGTTGATCGCCTCCCGGCACGAGGTCGCGGCCGTCGTCACCCGACCGGACGCGCCCGCGGGCCGCGGTCAGCACGTCACCCGCTCACCGGTCGGCGCGCTGGCCGACGAGCACGGCATCGAGGTGCTGACCCCGGAGAAGCCCTCCGACCCCGCGTTCCTCGACCGGTTGCGCGAGATCGCGCCGGACTGCTGCCCGGTCGTCGCCTACGGCGCGCTGCTGCGCAAGTCCGCGCTGGAGATCCCGCCGCACGGCTGGGTCAACCTGCACTTCTCCGTGCTGCCCGCCTGGCGCGGCGCCGCCCCCGTGCAGGCCGCGCTCTGGCACGGCGACGAGATCACCGGCGCCAGCACCTTCCGCATCGTCCGCGAGCTGGACGCGGGCCCGGTCTTCGGCGTGCTCACCGAACCCGTCCGTCCGGATGACACCGCGGGCACACTTCTCCACCGCTTGGCGGAGGCGGGCGCCGGTCTCCTGCTGTCTACTGTGGATGGCATCCAGGACGGCGCGCTCACCGCCGTCGACCAACCCGCGGACGGCGTCAGCTACGCGGGCAAGATCGCCGTGGAAGACGCCAAAGTGGACTTCGGGCAACCGGGGCTCGCCGTGGACCGCCGGATCCGCGCCGTCACCCCGGACCCGGGTGCGTGGGCGCTCTTCCGCGGTGAACGGTTCAAGCTCGGCCCGGTCACCCGCGCCGAGTCCGACACCACCCTCGCCCCGGGCGAGGTGCTGGTGGAGCGCAAGCGCGTCCTCGTCGGCACCGCCACCTTCCCGGTGCGGCTCGGCGAGGTCCAGGCACAGGGAAAGAAACGCATGCAAGCCAGCGATTGGGCCCGCGGCACCCGCCTCGAGGCCGGGGAGCGACTGGGATGAACCAGCCAGGACGCCGCCCCCAGCGCCCGTCCCGCCCGCGCCGCGCGCACCCGCCGCGCAGGCCGGACACCCCGGACCGACCGCCGATCGACGACCCGGCCCGCCGCGCCGCGCTCGACACCCTCCGGGCCGTGCGCGCGGACGACGCGTACGCCAACCTCGTGCTGCCCAAGCTGCTGCGCGAGCGCCGGGTCACCGGCCGCGACGCCGCGCTGGCCACCGAACTGGCCTACGGCACCGCCCGCGCCCTCGGCCTCATCGACGAGATCCTCGCCGAGTGCGTCGACCGCCCGCTGTCCAAGGTGGAGCCGGTGCTGCTCGACGCGCTGCGGCTGGGCGCGTACCAGTTGCTGCGCACGCGCGTCCCCGCGCACGCCGCCGTCGCGTCCACTGTGGACCTGGTGCGGCACGACCTCGGGCCGCGCGTCACCGGCTTCGCCAACGCCGTGCTGCGCCGGGTCAGCGAACTCGACGAGCCCGGCTGGATCGCGCGCATCGCGCCGGACCCGGCCGAGGACCGGCTGGGCCACCTCGCCGCGAGCACCGCGCACCCGCGCTGGATCGCCCGCGCCTTCGCCGACGCGCTCGGCACCACCGGCGACGAGCTGGCCGCCGCGCTGCGCGCCGACGATGAACGGCCCGCCGTGCACCTGGTCGCCCGCCCCGGCGAGGTCAGCGCGGACGAGCTCGCCGCGATGACCGGCGGCGACCCGGCCCCGTACTCGCCCTACGGCGTGCGGCTCGAGTCGGGCGCGGGCGACCCGGGCGACCTCGAACCCGTCCGCGAGCGGTTGGCGGGCGTGCAGGACGAGGGCAGCCAGCTGTGCGCGCTAGCCCTCACCCGCCCGTCGGTCGACGGTGCCGACACCCGGTGGCTCGACCTGTGCGCGGGCCCCGGCGGCAAGGCCGCCATGCTCGCCGCGCTGGTCGCCATCAACGGCGGCACCCTGGACGCGGTCGAGAAGGCCCCGCACCGGGGCAAGCTCATCGAGCGGATCACCGAGGGCCTGCCGGTCACCGTGCACGTCGCCGACGGCCGCGAACCCGGCCTCGAAGGCACCTTCGACCGGGTACTCGTCGACGCGCCGTGCACCGGTCTGGGCGCGCTGCGGCGCAGGCCGGAGGCCCGCTGGCGGCGGCAGCCCGAGGACGTCGGCGACCTCACCCGCCTGCAGGCCGAGCTGCTGACCAGCGCCCTCGACCTGGTGCGGCCCGGCGGTGTGGTGGCGTACGTGGTCTGCTCGCCGCACCTGTCGGAGACCGAGGGCGTCGTGTCCACGGTGGTCCGCAAGACCGGCGCGACCATCCTCGACGCCCGCGAGTCCTTCCCTGAGATGCCCGACCTCGGCGACGGCCCGTACGTGCAGCTCTGGCCGCACCGCCACGGCACGGACGCGATGTTCTGCGCCCTGCTCCGCCGGTGATCCTCGGCCTGGTGTCCGCCGCGGCGGCGGGTGTGGACCGGCGGCTGCGCGCCGAACTCGCCGAACCGGCGGCCGCGCGCGGCTGGCGGCTCGCGATCACGTTCACCCCGACCGCCGGGCGCTGGATGGCGGCGGTCGGGGAGACCGAGCGGTTGCAGGCGCTGACGGACCTCCCGGTGCGCAGCGAGCCCCGGTTACCGGGCGAACCCAAGCCGTACCCGGTGCCGGACGCGTTCTTGTTCGTCCCCGCCACGACGAACTCGCTGGCCAAACTGGCCCTGGGCATCGCGGACAACCAGGCACTGACCGCGCTGGGCGAGGCCGTGGGCCTCCCCGGCGTCCCGGTCGTGATCCGGCCGCAGGCGAGTGACGCGCAGCGGGCGCACCCGATGTTCACCGCGCACCTGGACACTCTGCGCGGCGCGGGTTGCCGGATCGCCGACGCGGACCCGTCGGCGCCGTGGGAACCCCTGCTGGACCTGCTCGACAAGCCCGCCCGCGCCTGACCCGCGGCCGGGAGTTGCGGAGGGACGTGTGACCAGGATCGCGGTCATCGGCATGGGCGGCACGATCGCCATGGCGCCGAGCGCGGCGGGCGGTGTGGTGCCCGCCTTCGACGCCGCCGAGCTCATCGCGGCCGTGCCCGGCCTGGCCGAGCTCGACCTGGAGATCACCACCTGCGGGCTGCGGTCGCTGCCCAGCCCCTCGATCGGCTTCGGCGACCTGGTCGCGCTGGCCGGGGCGGTGCGCGCCGAGATCGACGCGGGCGCCGCCGGGGTCGTCGTCACCCACGGCACCGACACGATCGAGGAGACCGCGCTCTTCCTCGACCTCACCGTCGACACCGAGGTGCCGGTGGTGGTCACCGGCGCCATGCGCGCCCCCACCTCGGCGGGCGCCGACGGCCCGGCCAACCTGTACGCGGCCATCCGGGTCGCCGCCGCGCCCGCCGCGCGCGGGCTGGGGGCGCTGGTCGTGATGTCGGACGAGGTGCACGGCGCCCGGTTCGTCCGCAAGGGCCACACCAGCAGCACGGCCGCGTTCGGCTCGCCCGGCTTCGGGCCGATGGGTCTGCTGGTCGAGGGGGAGCCCCGGCTGCGCGGTGTGCCGCGGGTGCCGTTGACGCTGCCCGCGTCGCCCGCCGTCGAGAACCTCCGGGTCGGGCTGATCACCGTGGCGCTCGGGGACGACGGCGAACTGCTGCGGCACGCGGGCGGGGTGTGCGACGGGATCGTGATCGCCGGGCTGGGTGCGGGCCACGTGCCCGCCGCGATGGTGCCCGCGGTCGCGGAGTTCGCCGCGCACGTGCCGGTGGTGCTGTCCTCGCGGACCGGGTCCGGGTCGGTGCTGCGGCAGACCTACGGCTACCCGGGCTCCGAGCGCGACCTGCTCGACCGCGGTCTCGTGCACGCGGGCTTCCTGGACCCGGCCAAGGCAAGGGTCCTGTTGCTCTTGTTGCTCGCCGACGGCGCCGAACGCGAGCGGATCGTCGCCGCGTTCGAGCACTACCGGTAGTCCGGCGACCGCTCTTGACGGTTGGATGTGCGGCATGGACATGGACCACCGCATCGACATAGTCGACCCGGCCATCAACGACTACGTGCTCGCCCACTCGAGCCCCGGCGACGACCTCCTCCGCGACTTGGCCGCGGAGACCGCCGCCGACCACGGCGACGTGATCTCCATGCAGATCTCCCACGAACAGGGCGAGTTCCTGACGATGCTGGCCCGGCTCACCGGCGCCCGGTTCGCGGTCGAGATCGGCGTGTTCACCGGCTACTCGTCGATCTGCATCGCGCGCGGCCTGGCCGAGGGCGGCACGCTGCTGGCCTGCGACGTCAGCGAGGAGTGGACGGCGGTGGCCCGCAAGTACTGGGCCCGCGCGGGCGTGACCGACCGGATCGACCTGCGCCTGGCACCGGCGGTGGAGACCCTGCGGTCCCTGCCCCTGGACCCGGTCATCGACTTCGCGTTCATCGACGCGGACAAGACCGGCTACGCCGACTACTACGAGGAAATCCTGGTGCGACTGCGCCCCGGCGGCCTGATCGTGCTGGACAACATGCTGCAAGAGGGCCGGATCATCGACCCGGCGGCCCAGGACGAGCAGACGCTCGCCATCCGGGCGGTCAACGACATGATCGTGGCCGACGACCGCGTCTCCGCCGTGCTGCTGCCGCTGCGCGACGGCGTGACGCTGGTCCGCAAGCACTAGCGCGGAAGCACCGTTGCGGCCAGGCCGCCGAGGCCCCGGCTCCGGCGGCTCAACTCGTCTCGCCGAGGGCTCGCCGCGCACGTGCCTGCCGTGCGGTGGGGGCTAGAGAGCGAGCCGGGCCCGGAGGTCCGGGTGCCGCAAGACGTCGAGGACCTCCGGCTGCTCCGAGAAGACGTCCGCCGCACCGGGGCGGGTGCTGTAGCGGAGCATCGCCTGGACGACGTCGGCGAAGGGCTGTTCCCGCACGGTGTCGATGACCCGGTCCGCGGTGGCGCGGTCGTCGGTCCGGTGCGCGACGGCCCAGCGCTCGAACAGGAACACCAGGGTCGACCTGGCGTTCTGCCGTCCCCTGGTCAGGATGTCGCGGTTGAGGCCGCAGATGTCGATCGTGCCCGCGCCGCGGTCGGTCAGCGGGTGGTAGCGGCCCAGGGTGAGGGACAGGGCCAGGTGGTCGAAGGGGTCGTCGACGGTGGGGTCCAGCAGCAGCGGCTTGCCGCGGTCGTCGAGGGGGAAGCGGTCACGCTTGTGGTGGCTGTTGCAGGCCGAGCAGGCCAGCAGGTGGTTGCGCCAGGCGAAGGTCAGCAGCGGGGTCAGGGCCACGGGGGAGAAGTGGTCGATGTCGGTGCCCTGGTTGTCGCCGCAGTACATGCAGCGCTCGCGACCGGGGGCGAACCCGCGCAGCGTGGCGCCGACGGCCTGGCGGACCGCCGGTCGGGAGCGCCAGAGGGCGCGGGCCTTCGCGACCTGCTCCTTGCGCCGCGCCGCGCGGATGCCGTCGGTGGCGCGTTGCAGCGAGTCCACCAGGTCGGGGGTGAGCGGCGGGCGGACGAGCTTGATCACCGCTCGTCGGCGATCAGCCGGGCGGCCACCTCGGTGACCCGGGCGGACGGCGAGCTGGTGAGGGTCTGCTTCAGCTCGTGGTAGTCGGCGCGTTCCCGCTCGTCCGCGGTGCCGTCCAGGACCTTGATCTCCAACTCGACCAGGCGGTGGCGCAACCGGATGGCGCGGTGCGAGTAGGCGGTGTCGAGGCCGAACAGGTCCGACAGCACCGCGTCGTCGCCGGTGCCGTAGACGATGCGCTCCCACAGGTCGCCGTCGACGGTCTGCGGGCTGGTGTCCTCGTCGGGGCCGGGGAGGCGGATCAGGCCGGCGGGGTCGGCGGACTGGCAGATGTACGGGCTGTGCGTGGTCACGATGAACTGGATCTGGGGGAAGTGCTGCTTGAGCCACTCCCCGATCCGCTTCTGCCACGAGACGTGCAGGTGCGCGTCGATCTCGTCGATGATGACGACCCCGGGGACGCCGACGACGGTGCCGTCGAGGTGCAGGTCGCCGTAGCTCTCGTAGAGCTGCTTGAGCAGGTCGACCACCAGGGCGACGACCGTGCGGTAGCCGTCGCTCATCTCCCGCAGCGGGAACCGGTGGCCGCCGTCGGAGGAGACCCACAGGCCCTCGGAGTCGACCTCGTTGATGCGGTAGTCGTCGGGCAGCAGCCCGTCGCCGAGGATCTTGAGCGCGGTCTCCTTGAGGTAGCGCGCGCCCTCGCGGCGCTCCAGGGCCCGCAGGTGCTGCTCGATGAGCCACGCGACGCCCTCGGCGAGGGAGGCGTCCTCGTGGAACAGGCTCGCCATCCGCGCGACGCTGCCCGCGCCGAGCATCAACCGCTGCACGTCACCGGTGCCGCCGATCAACCGGCGGAAGGGCCCGTACGCGGCGCAGAACCACCCGGACGGGTTGTCGTGCCACGGCCCGTTGCGGGGCGCGGTCTTGGCCCGCCCGTCCTCACTGTGCTCCTCGAGCGAAGGCTGCACCGGCCGCCGCGCGTGCGCCGTGTCCTCGGCGTCGGGGGCCGCCCAACGCAGACCCGCCCAGAAGGGCCGCTCCGGCGGGCGGCCCTTCTTGAAGCGCTCGAAGTTGAGGTCGAAGGTCAGCTGCACGGCCGCCGTGGCCCCCTGCTGCCCCACCGAGATCCAGTTGTCGAAGTCGGCGACCAACGTCCGCGCCGCCGCGGGCCCCCCGATGGCCAGCGCGATCCCGCGCAACAACGACGTCTTCCCCGAACCGTTGCGGCCCGCGAGGACCGTCCACCCGGCATAGGTGCTGTCGGGCCGCCGCAGGTCGAGCTCGACCGCGCGCCCGCCGTGGAACCCCCGCACGTTGACCAGCCGGACGCGCGACACGTACATGCCCCGACACTATCGCCCACCGGCCCGGATGTCCGGCCCGGATAAACCTGGGGCACGCCTCCGGCCCCCGGTATCCACTTTACTGGCGGTCACCGACAAGTCGCGGCGAAGACGATCAAGCCTGTGGACAACCACCCATGCACATGCGCCGAAGTTGTCCACAGGCCGGTGTCAACGCTTCCGCCGCTTTGCCAACCCCGGGAGAATCGAAGACAGGGGTTCCCCATCGCGGGGGATCCCTCGCGGGCGCAGGGGGTTGGGAAGCCTGGGCCGCAGACCGCGCGGGCCGGGTGTGGGTGTCAGTCGACCGTGGGCAGGTCGAGGTGTTCGCGGAGGGTCGAGCCCGTGTACGAGGTCCGGTAGACCCCGCGTTCCTGGAGTTCCGGGATCAGCCGGTCGACGATCTCCTCCACCCCGGTCGGCAGGCGGTCCGCGCCCAGGATGAAGCCGTCCACGGCGCGGGTTCGGACGTAGTGGGCCCACTCGTCGGCGATGCGGGAGGGGGTGCCGATGAAGTCGTGGCGGGTGGGTTGGACCTGGAGGACCAGTTCGCGGATCGACAGGTTCTTCTCCGCTGCCAGTTCGCGCCACTGGCGGATGCGGTCCAGCTTTCCCGTGCGGTCGGAGATGGTCAGGGTGCCTCGGGACGGGTCGAGTTCCGCTGACGACGGTTCGACGTCCGGTAGCGGCCCGTCCGGGTCGTACGCCGACAGGTCCTTGTCCCAGTACTGCTCCAGGAACCCGATCGCCCGCCGCGGCGTCAGCAACTCCCGCCGCAGCCACTCGGCGCGTTCTTGGGCCTCGGCGTCCGTCGCGCCGAGCACCACCGAGGCGCCCGGCAGGATGCGCAGGGAGTCTGGGGAGCGGCCGTACCCGGCCAGGCGGGATCGCAGGTCCGTCGCGTACGCAAGCGCTTTCGGGTATTCGGTGTTGCCGGAGAACACCGCGTCCGCGTGCCGGGCCGCCAGGTCTCGGCCGCCGGGGGAGTCGCCTGCCTGCAACACCACCGGTCTGGTCCGCGGCACGGTCGGCGTGACGCTCAACTCGACGAGGTCCGTGTGCCGCTCGACCGTCCGCTCCGCCGCCCAGATCTCCTTGGCGGCGGACACGAACTGCTCCGCCCGCTCGTACCGGCGCTCGTGCGGCAGCCACCCGCCGCGGCGGAAGTTCGCGCCCGTCCAGGCGTTGTCGGTCGTCACCACGTTCCACCCGGCTCGGCCGCCGGATAGCACGTCCAAAGTGGCCAGTCGGCGGGCGAGGTCGGCCGGGAAGTTGTACGTGGCGTTCTGCGTCGCCACCAACCCGATGTGCTCGGTCGCCCCCGCCAGCGCCGCGAGCTGGGTGATGGCGTCCGGGCGTCCCGCGACGTCGGTTTCGAGGATCCGGCCGCGGTTCTCCCGCACCCGCAGGCCCTCGCCGAGGAAGAACGCGTCGAACAGGCCGCGCTCCAAGGTCTTGGCCACGGACAGGTAGGCGTCGATCGTGGTGTGGTCGAAGTCGCCCGCTTCCTGCCACAGGTACTGCCCGCCGACCCCGGTGTAGAACAGCCCGAGGTGCAGTTGCGCGTCGCTCACAGCCCGGCCCTCGCGAATCGGTTGACGGGCTTGGGCAGCCCCAGGGTTTCGCGCAGCGTCGGCCGACGCGGCGCCAGGTCGAGCGCGGGCAGCACGTGCCTGGTCAGCACCGGCAGGTCGACCGCCAGCGCCGCCGGGTGCAGCAGAACCCCGTCGACCGACGACGACAGCTCACCCAGCAACTCCACCAACCCGACGGCCGACCCCACGTACCGCGTCCGCGAAGACCCCCACTCGGCCGCGGCGTCCAACGCCGCCAACCGGGACTCCGCCGGGACGTCGGTGTCGAGCACGACCTCCAATTCCGCGAACACCAGCGAATCGGGCCGTGCGCGGCCGACCTCGTCCGCCGGGATCAACGCGATGTCCGCGTCCAGTGCCAGGCCCGCGTCCGCGATCACCACCGGCTGTCCCTGCGGCGGACGTGGCGTGATCAGCGGCCCCTTGACGGTGAACGACGACCCTTCGAAATCCACGTGGTGCACCTTGTCGGCATCAAGGTAGCGCCCAGAAGCGACATCCTTGATGACCGCGTCGTCCTCCCACGAGTCCCACAACGCGCGCACCGCCGCGACCACTTCGGAAGCGGGCCCCTCCTCCAGCCCCACGGTCGCCAGCGCGGCCGGGGACGTCCCCGTGACCACCCACGCCGCCCGACCGCGCGTCGCGTGGTCCAGGCTCGCGATCTGCGCGGCGAGGTGGAACGGCTCGACCGTGGCCGTCGGCACCGCGGGCGCCAACCCGATCGCCGTGGTGCGGGTCGACACGAACGCCGCGCGCCCGACCGACTCCAGCCGCCCCACCGCACCCGCCCGCGGTACCGGTGAATCGGCGAACGTCGCCAGCGCGAACCCGGCGGATTCCGCCGCCAGCACCACGTCCCGGATCGCGGCGGGCCGCAGGTGGTTCGCGGGATCGCCGAACCGCCACGCTGCCGGGTGCGCGCCCGCCCCGTCGGTTTCCAAAGCCAGATGCAGAGCCACAAGGCCTCCCAGAGCCGCTCTTGCTTTCGACACTAACCAGGCCCCCGAGGCCCACCCAGGATGTGGGACGTGCCATGTGGAGGGAATATCGACGAACGGGGTTTGCTTGCACCCGCGGGCGCGTTCGCCCGTGAACCGAGGGGATTGGTGGCACACGTGGGCGAGGAACTCCTGGACAACCCGGCCTGGGCGGCGCTGACCGGTCCGCACCAGTCGATCGCGCGGCGGTACGGCGACGCGGCGGGCTACCCGGACGACGTGTCCCCGTTCCACGCCGTGCCGACCGGTTCCGCCCGGGAGTGGGCCGACCTCGCGGCCATGGCGACGCCGGGCAGCGGGATCGTCGTGCCCGGCGCGACGCAGGCGCCCCCGGGCTGGCCCGCCGCCGAGCTGATCGACGGCGTCCAGATGGTCGACGACGGCGTCACCCCCGCCCCCGACCCCGAGGCGCTGCGGCTCACCGCCGCCGACGTCCCCGAGATGCTCGACCTCGTCGCCCGCACCCAGCCGGGCCCGTTCCGCCCTAGGGCCCGTCCTCAAAGCGGGTGGGCCGGACGTGGTTTGATCTTGTGTCGTGGTGCGCAGGCATGAGCTGACTGACGAGCAGTGGCAGGCGTT
>NZ_PTIX01000022.1 GCF_002934265.1 Actinokineospora auranticolor | reverse complement strand
CCGCCAACACACCCAACGAGATCCGATCGGTCAACCGAACAGCCGACGAATCAACGACACCACCACGAACCTGCACCACGCGAGCCACCCGAAAATAATAGCAGCTCCTTGCTTAAGTTAGTGGCATTGGGCCGGAGGGGCGAGTGGGACCTATCGCGGACGAGATCACCGCCGTCGTGCGGGCCCGGCGGGAACACCTGTGCGGCGTGCGCGCCGAGATCGAGTCCTGGCACCGCGCGGACGCGGCCCTCGACGCCGGCCTCGGCCATCACGCACCTGGCCGAGGCCCCACACCCGCCGGGCGGGTCGTCCGACGCGGCGGACCGGCTCACCGCGCTCCCCGTCGCCAACGCCCGCGCCGGTGTCACCGACGTCCTCGGCCAGCCAGGCCGGGTCGCCACGGGGGTCGGCCGCACGACGGTCACCATCGGGGTCAGCGGCAGCGCCCGCGTCGGGAAGAGCTCGCTGCTCCAGTCGACCTCCGGCCTGGCCGACGCCCAACTCCCCACCGGCTCGGGCATCCCCGTCACGGCCGTGCGCAGCCGGATCCACCACGTGGTCGGCAGGCGCCGGGCGGTCCTCGAACCGCACACCTGCACCGGCTTCCGCGCCGCCCACCCGCGACCCCGGCACGCCGCGCTCGGCCTGCCCGACGCGCCGACCGGCGTCGCGGAGTTCCGCGCCTGGCGCTACCCCGCCCCGGGCGAGCGCGCGCACGCCGCAGCGGCGCACCCGACGCTGCTCAACGACCTGCGCGAGATCCAGGCCACCCTACCGTCCTATGTGGACTTCCTGGACCGGGGCGGCGGGCCGTTCGAGCTCGACGGCGACGAGTTCGACCGGCTGCGCGAGTACGTCACCTACCCGGTCGTCGCGGCCAAGCGGGCCGGTGACCCACCGTGCAAGCACCTCGCGGTGCGCGACAACCGGATCGAGTGCGCGTTCCCGCACCCGGACCTGGCCGCGATCGGCGGGTGCGACCTGCCCGGCATCGGCGAGATCACCCTCGACGCCGACCGCCACCACGTCACGGGGTTGCGGCACGAGGTGGACGTGGTGCTGCTGGTCAAGCGCGCCGTCGAGGGCATGGCCTACCGGGGCGACGCCGACGCCCGCGCGGTCACCCTGCTCAACACCGGCGACGGCACCCCGACCCTGGTCGCGAACCCGCGCGACGACGTCACCCGCAAGCTCAACGAGGGCAGCGCGGACCTGCACTTGCAGGTCCTGGAGGCGGACGCCGCGAACCGGCAGGCCGACGGCGAGGACCCCGCGTACGCCGGGGCGGTCGACGCCGTCCACGAAGACGTTCTCGCCTGGGTGCGCAACGGGCTCGGCGTCGGCCGCGAGCAGTGGTGCCGCGACGCGCTGCGCAGCGCGATCCGCGACGACGGCGGCGCCGCGTTCACCGGCCGGGAGCTGAACCGGGTCCGGGTGGAGCTGAGCACCCGGTTCGCCGCGCTCGACCGGTTCTTCCACGACCGGGTCGAGCTGGTCTGGCAGCAGGCCGTCACCGGTCTGGCCACCGAGGGCGAGCTGCGCGACCTGCTCGACGACCGCACCGGCGCGGCGGCGCTGCGCCACCTGGCCGACCTCGCGGGCGACGCCGCCGAGCCGTGCGCCGTCACCCGCGCCGCGCTCGACGACCTGCTCGGCCCGCGGCTGGACTACCGCACCCAGCTCCACCCCCGGGTCCGCCCCGAGTTGGACGGCCTGCACCTTCAGGTCGCCGACGACCGGGGCGGGGCCACCGTCCAGATCGCCGTGCCGAGCACCCCTGACGGCGTGGCCGAGCTGTTCCGCATCGTGTCGGAACTGGCCGAGCAGGCCACCTTCCGCATCCGCGGCGCGCTGCTGCGCGAGGCCGCGCTGCCCGGGCAGGTGCTCTTCGCCGCCGTCGAGCAGTTCGACGACACCCTGATCCGCTCCGGTGACGCGCACCGGGAGATCCGCCAGCTCGCCCGGTCCTACCGCGACCGCCTGTGGCCCGCGGAGTTCGACGAGCTGGACGGCGCGAATGCCCGGGTGGCCGGGGCGGCGGCAGCCGCCGACCTACGGGGGTACGACCGATGACCGCCGCCATCCGCGACCTCTCGCTGCGCGTCGGGCTGGTCGGCCCCAGCCGCATCGGCAAGAGCACCATCGTCAACTGCCTGCTGCGCAGCGGCGAGAGCCTGCTGGCCCGCACGTCGGTGCGGATGCGGTGGGCCGACGCGCCGACCGAGAACAAGATCCAGGACCTGCGCGACGAACTGGAGGGCAGGCGGGTCAGCGGCCAGTTCGAGCCGGGCGCGATGTGCGGCACCGAGGAGCCGTTCCGGTTCCGGCTCAAGTTCGACCCCGGCCTGCCGGACGCCGAACTGCACCTCGACCTGCTCGACCACCCCGGCGGCTGGCTGGACCCGCGGCGGCGGGTCGACGAAGAGCGCCGGCTGCGGTGCCGGGAGTTCATCGCCACCGCGACGGTGCTGCTGATCCCGGTGGACGCGGTGGTGCTGATGGAGACGGTGAACAACCCGAACCAGCGGCACGTGCCGCGCACCCTGACGCTCTCCGCGGTCGAGGACGTGGTCACCGACTGGGCCCGGCACCGCCACCGGCAGCCGGGCGAACCGGCGCCGGCAATCTTCTGCCCGGTCCGCACGGAGTCCTGCTTCGCGGACAACGGCGGTCGGCGGGACCGGTCGGCGCAGTTGCTCGCGCGGGTGCGCGAGGTGTACGGGCCGGTGCTCTCGGCGATCCGGACCGAGGCGCCCAGGACCCGGGTCCAGCACTGTCCTATTGACACGATGGGCTGCGTCGAGTTCCGCTCCGGGGCCTGGCGGGTGCCGGAGGGCACGCGGGGCGCGCCGCAGTTCCTGGCCAGGTACCGGATCCGCCGCGGACCGGACGGCAGGCCGCCGGAGCTCAGCGCGGTCGGCGCGGACGACGTGCTGGCGCTGGTCGTGCGGCACCTGTTCGACCTGGGCGAGCGGGCGCTGCGCGACGACGCGCTGGACCGTCACCAGGTGGCGCCGCAGCTGGCCGAGCAGGCCGACCTGGACGCGGGTCTGCTGCTCAACCTCTGCTACCGGACGTCGGGCAGGCGCGCGCAGTGGCGCGCCGCGGCCCGCACCGGGTTGGCGGCGGCGCGGTCGGCGGACGAACTGGTCCTCAACCTCAGCAGGCAGCTCAAGCACCTGGCCGAGGCCGATCTCGGCTCGCGCGTGCGCGACCTGTGCGGAGAAGCGTGCGAACCCACGTCAGGACCCGAGGACTGGCCACGGACTACGCGTTCCTCGGCACCGCGCCGCGGGCCTGGTGGGAGCGCCCGTTCGGCCGGTTGACGTCGCTGGAGCACCCGTCGCTGCTGGTCGGCGCCGACGAGGACGGCTGGCGGCTCTGCGCGAGCGCGATCCCGACCGGCCGCCGGGACGCGACGGCGACCGAGATCCGGATGACGCTGGTGCTGTCGGGCGACGAGACCGACGACGTCGGCGCGGTGCTCGCCCTGGTGCGGGACTGGCTGTCGCGACCGCGGCCCGGCCCCGGCGACGCTCTGCGCGACCTGGTCGTGGCGGAGTTCCCGGAAGCGGAAGTCGAGCGCCTGCTGGAGTCCCCCGACGACGACGAAGGCGGGCGAACTGCTGCGGGGCGAGACCACGGGGTGGGCCGCCCAGCTGACACTGACCGGGCCGGACGAGGTGTCCGGCCTGTTCGGACCCGACGAGCAGGCGGTGGCCCTGGTCCGCGCGGAGATCCCGGAGGGACTGCGCGCGCTGGCGCCCCGGCGCCCGGAGGCGGGGACCGGGGGAAAAGCCCGACGGGTCGACGGTGGTGGCACTGGTTCCGGCCGCCCCGCTGGTGGCGCTGACCCGGCGCCGACCCGGGCGTCGTTCGAGGTGAGCGGCGAGGCGCGGGGACTGTCCGGCCGCGTGTCGGTCGACCTGCGGGGGACGACCCTGCGCGTGGCGGTGGACCTCACCGTCGACTCGCGCCGGTTGCACGAGGTGATCGAGGTGCCGCTCTTCGGCAAGCCGGACTGACCCGCGCGCGCCTCTACACTGGTCGGCGCCGAGCAGAGGGAGGCCCCGTGGAGATCCGCCCGGTGCGCAGCGCCGACGCACCCGCCGTGACCGCGCTGCTCGTCGAACTCGGCTATCCGGACAACACCGAGGCCGGGGTGCGCCGCAGGCTCGCGCGGTGGTCGGGTACCGAGCACGGCGCCGCGTTCGTCGCCGAGTCCGGGGGTCGTGTGGTCGGTGTCGTCGCGGTGGCCGCGATCCCGTTACTGGAGCGGGAAGGCGCTCTGGGGCGGATCGTGGCGTTGGTGGTGGACGAGACCCGGCGCGGGAGCGGGGTCGGACGTGGACTGGTCGCCGCGGCCGAGGCGGCCGCGCGGGAGCTGGGGTGCGTCGTCATGGAGGTCACCAGTTCCCGGCACCGGACCGGCGCGCACGCCTTCTACCGCGCACTGGGCTACGAGGACTGGTGCGACCAGAAAGCCCGGTTCGTCCGCGAACTCGGCGACCGACCCGCGGCGTCGCCGGTACCGGACCCGACCCCCTGACCTGCCGGGCCAACTGGGCGTTCGCAAGTGGACGCCCGGCGTTCACCGGCTGATCCCCGCCCGCGGTTAACCTGACGGCGGCTGCGGGAGGGGCGGGGTATGGAGTTGCGGCATCTGGTCTCGTTCCTGGCCATCGCCGAGGAGTTGCACTTCGGGCGCGCCGCCGCGCGGCTGCACCTGGCCCAGCCCTCGCTGAGCCAGCACCTGCAGCGGCTCGAGCGCTCCGTGGGGGTGGAGCTGGTCAGCCGCAACTCCCACGAGGTCCGGCTGACCCCGGCGGGCGAGGCGTTCCGCGAGCTGGCCAGGGACGTGGTCGCCCGGGTCGACAAGGCGGCGCACGCGGCGCGGGCAGCGGCAGCCGGGCGGGCCGGGACGATCCGGGTCGGGTACAACTTCCCGGCCGGGCAGCGGGTGCTGCCCGGGGCCTTGGCCACCCTCGCCGCCCGCTACCCGCTCATCGACGTCGACATGCAGGAGATGCGGACGGGGCCGCAGCTCGCGGCGCTCGACGACGGCCGGATCGACGTCGCGATGGTCTACGGGAAACCCACGTCGGCCCGGCTGCGGCACCGGCACCTGCTGAAGGTACCGCTGGTGGCCGTGGTCGGGGTCCGGCACCGGTGGGCGGGCCGGGAGAAGGTGCCGTTCGGCGAACTGGCCGGGGAGTCGTGCATCCTGTTCGCCCGGGCCCAGTCCGCGGCCATGTACGACGCGATCTTCTCCGCCGCCGAGCGGTGCGGCATCCGGCTGACCGTGGCCGAGGAGGTCGACGACCCGGGCGCGACCGGCATCCTGGCCTCCGTCAAACCCGTGGTCGGGTTCGCCTCGGCCGCGCGCGCCGCGAACGTCGGCACGTCCGCGCAGACGGTGGTGGTCAAGCTCTACGACCCCGTGCCCACCCTCGACCTGTACGCGGTCTGGGTGGCCAACGACCACGCGCCCCTGGTGGCCGCGTTCGTGGACTGCCTGCCACCCGCCGACTGAGGTCACTTCAACCCCGACCGCACGAACGCGTTGACGATGTGCCGCTGCAACACCAGGTACAGCAGGAAGACCGGCAGGCAGGTCAACCCGGCGGTGGCCATCAGCGGACCCCAGTCGTTGCCCTCGGTGCCCATGAAGCTGCGCAGCCCCAACTGGACCACGTCGTTGCCGCGCCGCAGGACCAGCGCGGGCCAGAAGTACTCGTTCCACGCCGTGATCGCCAGCAGGATGCCCAGCGCCGCAAGCACCGGCCGCAGCGTCGGCACCACGACCGTCCACAGGATCCCCCACGACGACCGGCCGTCCATCCGGGCCGCGTCCAGCAGTTCCTTGGGGAAGCCCATCAGGTGCTGGCGCAGCAGCAGCACGCCCATCGCCGAGCACAGCGTCGGGATGATGACGCCCGCCAACGTGTCCAGCAGGTCCAAACGGGACAGCAGCACGTAGTTCGGCAGCATGGTGACCTGGAACGGCACCAGCCAGGTGCCGACGAACATCAGGTACAGCAGCTTCTGGAACCGGAACCGCCACGCCGCGAACGCGTAGGCCGCCAGCAGCGCCACCAGCAGCTGGCCCAGTGCCGTGAGCACCGCCATGACCGTGGTGTTGACGAGCATGCCGACCATGTCCGTCTTGGCGAACGCGTCGGCGTAGTTCTCCAGCGACAGCGGCCACGGCAGCACCGAGAGCGAGTACACGTCCTCCGGTGCCCGCAGGGACGTCGCGTAGAGCCAGTAGATGGGGAACACGCAGGCCACGCTCAGCAGCGTGAGCACCACGTGCCCGGCGATCGACCGCGCCCGACCGCTCTCCCCCACCGCCTCGTCGTCCACAGGGGACACAACAGCCGCCGCAGTCATCGCCATACCTCTAGTCGTCGTGGTGGCTGAGTCGGTCGGACAGCAGGACCAGCCCGGAGGCGAGCACCACGAAGCCGACGAAGAACAGGACACCGGCCGCGGCGCCCAGGCCCGCGTCGTAGCTGTGGAAGCCGTAGTCCCACAACAGGTAGTAGATGTTGGTCGTCGAGCCGGACGGGCCGCCCTGGGTCAGGGTGTCGATCAGCGGGAAGGTCCACTGCGCCGACAGCAGCACCGTCATCAGCACCAGGAACGCCATCGTCGGCGACAGCAGCGGCAGCGTGATCCACCGCGTGACCTGCGCCCGCGACGCCCCGTCCACCCCGGCCGCGGCGGCGTAGTCCGGGTTGATCCCGGTCAGGCCCGCCGAGACCACCAGCACCGCGAACCCGACGATGTGCCAGCCGGTGATCACGATGATCGCGATCTGCGCCGGACCGGCCTCGTGCAGCCAGTTGATCGGCGACCCGACGACCTTGTCCACCACACCGGCGGTCGGGTCGAGCAGCCACTGCCACACCGCCGCGCCCGCGACCGGCGCCACCAGCATCGGCGCGAACACCATGGCCCGGTACACCGCGCCTGCCCGGCCGCGCACCCGGCGCGAGAGCAGGCCGACCAGCACCGGGATGACCAGGGTGAACGGCAGCATGCCGAGGATGACCACCAGCGTCCGCCACAGCGCGGCGCCCAGGTCCGGGGTGTCGAGCAGCCGGGTGTAGTTGTCGAACCCCACCTCGGTGATCGGCGAGGTGGGCAGCAGGTTCCAGGAGTGGAACGACAGCTGGAAGGTCTGCGCCAGCGGCCGGTAGGTCCAGACGACCAGCAGCACCAGTGCGGGGGTCAGGTACAGGTACGGCGGCAGCGCCCGGAGCAGGCGCCGCCACCACACCGGTCGGGCGGCGGGCCCGGCCGCGACAACCCGCGGCCGGACCAGCTCGACCTCGACGAAAGCACCGGCGGTCGTCATCACCAGATCCCGATGACGCGCTGGAACATGGCCAGCCGCTCGGTCTCGTCCACGTCGTAGACGGCGGCGGCGGGCGTGACCGGGACCGCGGTCGCCACGATCTGGTCACCGAAGACATCGATCCGGGTGAACGCGGCGTGCGCGTTGCCGCGCAGCCGCCCGGCGGGCGGCACCGGGACCACGCCGTAGGCGAGCGCGGGCCCGATCCACACCGGCACCCCGGCCACCGAGCCCGCCCCCGCGAGGTGGGCGTGCCCGGTGACCACGAGCCGGGTGTCGGTGCCCGCGATCACCTCGGCGAACCGGTCGGCGTCGCGCAGGCGCAGCAGGTGCACGGTCGGCACCGGCGACGGCAGCGGCGGGTGGTGGGCCACCACGACCGTGCCCCGCGGGGCGGGCTCGGTGAGCACCTTGCCCAGCCAGTCGAGCTGGGCGGCGGACAGGTGCCCGTCGTGCTTGCCCGGTTCCGAGCTGTCCAGCACCACCACGCGCAGACCGTCCACGTCGAACACCGCGTCGTACTCCGCCGATGACTCGGGGACGCCGAGGAGTTCCGTGCGGAACGCGGTCCGCTCGTCGTGGTTGCCCACCGCGCAGATGACCCGCGCGCCCAGCCGCTCGGCGGCCGGGTCGATGAGGTCACCGAGGCGCCGGTAGGACTCCGGTGAGCCGTTGTCGGTGAGGTCTCCGGTGAGCAGGAAGGCGTCCACGCGCATCCCCGACGCCTCGATCATCGCCAGCGCCGCGGCCAGGTTGGCCGAGGTGTCGACGGTGTCGTGCATCAGCGCCCCGGCGGGCATGATGTGCGTGTCGGTGAGCTGGACCAGGGTGAGCTCGGGACGGATCCCCGCGGCTGGGTCGGTCACCGGCCGCCGCCCGGCACCAGCTTGGCCAGCTCGTCCTGCTTGCCCTTGAGCGTGCTCGGGTCGGCGCCCTGGAACACGACGCTCTCCACCGCGGACATCATGCCGTCGCGGACCTGCACGTAGTCGTCACCGGGGAAGGACACCCACGGCTCCATCTTCGCCAGCTGCTCCAGGTTCGGCTTGATCAGCGGGTTCTTGTCGGCCCACGGCTTGAGCGCGGCCGGGTCGTTGACCAGCTCGGTGCGCAGCGGCAGGTAGCCGATCTTGGTGGAGATCGTGGTGTACGCCTCCTCGCTGGTCAGGAACTTGATCAGCTCCCAGCCCGCGCGCTGCTTGGCCGGGTCCTTGGCGAAGACGAACAGCGAGGCGCCGGAGTTGGTCGGCACGACCGGCTTGCCGGTGAACGCCGGGAGCACGGCCGAGCGCAGGCCGGTCTTGAGGCCCTTGCCGAAGGTGCCCTGCAGCGCGCTGGACTCGACGATCATGCCGATGTCGCCGCGGGCGAAGCCCTCGGTGCCCTGCTGCTGGGTGCGGTTGGGCATGGCGCCGGACTTCACCATGGCCTGCATCGCGGTGACCGCCTCGACCGACGGGGCCTCGGCGAAGCTGAGGGTCTTGCGGTCCTCGGAGACCACGCGGCCGCCGTTGGAGCGCACGATCGACTGGAAGCACCAGTCCTTCGAGGACTTGGTGAGGCAGTCGACGTAGACGCCCTCCTTGCCGGTCTTGCTCTTGAGCGCCAGCGCGGCCTGCTCGACCTCGGCCCACGTCGTCGGCGGCTTGGCCGGGTCGAGACCGGCCTGGGTGAACAGGTCGGCGTTGTAGTAGAGCACCGGGGTGGAGAACACGAACGGCACGCCGTAGGTCTTGCCGTTCCAGTCGCCGAGGGCGCGGGCGGTCTTGGCGTACGGGTACTTGGCGCCGTCGAAGTTCTTCTGCACGGCGTCGCGGCCGACCAGGTCGTCCAGCGGCGCGGCCTTGAGCTGGTTGACCGAGAAGTCCAGCTCGCTGAAGCCGAGCTGCGCGACGTCCGGCGGGTTGCCGGTGGCCAGCTGGCTCTGCAGGCTGGAGACGGTGTCGGTGGCCGGGTTCGCGCTGTTGCCCTGCGGCTTCTGCGGGGTGACCTTGATGTTGGGGTGCGCGGCGGTGAACTTGCCGATCAGCTCGGTGAACGTGTCGGTCCACGCCCCGGCCTGGCCGAAGTTGTAGCTCTCGAACACGATCGAGACCTGCTGGCCCGCGGCCAGCTCGGGGATCACGGTGGCGGGGGCGGAGGACGGCGCGGCGGTCTCGCCGCCGAGCCCGCAGGCCGACAGCGCGGTCGCGCACAGCAGCGCGACACCGGCGCGCGCCAAGGACAGCTTTCTCACGGGGTGCTCCTGGAGGCGGATCAGGTGGGGTGGTGCGGCGAACTCGACAGGTCGAGCGGCGGTGCGAGCTGCAGGGTGACCCGGCGGGCTAGATCGGGGACGGTGCCGGGTGGGGAAGGGGGGGCGGGTGGTGGGAGAAGGACGGCACCGGCTGCCATGCCAGCCTTCGACCACTTCCGGGGTCGAACAGGTGCAGGTTCTCGGGGGCGGCGGTGAGGTGGACGGGGTCGCCCGCGTGCAGGCCGAGCGGGCGGGCACCGCGCAGGCAGAGCCGTTCGTCGCCGACGACGCAGTGCGCGACCTCTTCGCTGCCGAGGTTCTCCACGGTGCGGACCACACCGCGGATGCCCGCGGCGTCGGGGGTGGTGAGCCGCAGGTGTTCGGGCCGCACGCCGAGCGCGACCGGCCGCGGCGGCGTGTCGGCGGTGATGCCCAGCGGCAGGTCGAGATCCGCGGCGCGGACCCGGAGGGCGTCGCCGTCGGGCACGACCTCGGCGGTGAGCAGGTTCATCGGCGGCGAGCCGAGGAACCCGGCGACGAAGGTGGACTCGGGGCGGTCGTAGACCTCTTCCGGGGTGCCGACCTGTTCGAGCCTGCCCTTGTCCAGCAGCACGATCCGGGTGGCCATCGTCATGGCCTCGACCTGGTCGTGGGTCACGTAGACCACGGTGGCGCCCAGCCGCCGGTGCAGCCCGGAGATCTCCGCCCGGGTGCTGGACCGCAGCTTCGCGTCCAAGTTGGACAGTGGCTCGTCCATCAGGAAGGCGCCGGGGTCGCGCACCAGGGCGCGGGCCAGGGCGACGCGCTGGCGCTGGCCGCCGGAGAGCTCCTTGGGCTTGCGCGCCACCAGTTCCGAGAGGTCGAGCACGGCGGCGACCTCGGCCACCTTCGCCTGGATCTCGTCGCGGGACCAGCGGCGGGCGCGCAGCGGGAAGCCGATGTTGCGGGCCACGCTCAGGTGCGGGTAGAGCGCGTAGCTCTGGAACACGATGGCCAGGTCCCGCTCGCGGGCGGGCAGGTGGGTGATGTCCGCCTCGTCGAGCAGGACGCGGCCGTCGGTGGGGGCGAGCAGCCCGGCGATCATCCGCAGCAGCGTGGACTTGCCGCAGCCGCTGGGGCCGAGCAGCACCAGGAACTCCCCGTCGGCGACGTCGAGCCAGATGTCGTCGACCGCGGTCACCCCACCGAACCGCCGGGTCAGTCCCTGAAGGTGAATACGGCTCACGACTGTGCACTCCCGGAGCGAAGATGGGCCATCGAGCCCCCGACGGCCGGAAGTGCAGCAGCCATCCGTGTACGGACGATGAACGCGGGCGTCACCCAAGTGTCCCTTTGGACTTGTCCACCGCCGTTGATCAGCGGAAACACCCTCCGGGCCGCGGCCTGACGATCGTAAAACGCAATCGGGCGAGAGCGGGCGGTAGTTAGCGGGCGTTGTGGAAGATGACGCCCAGCACAGCGCGGCGTCCGGTGTGGACGGCGCTGACGCCGTGCCGCACGGCGACCCGGCGGTACCCGCGGGCGCCGGGGACGGGGCGGTGCCGGACGGGGAAGACGACGCCCTGGCCGGTGCCCGGGCGGGCGACCATGGCCCGGGACTGCTGCCGGGGCCGGTTCTCCACGAATACGCTCTCACCGCCGGTGAAGTCCTCGTCCGGGGTGCTGAGCATGATCGCGACCTGGAGCGGGAAGGTGAGGTCGCCGTAGACGTCCTGGTGCAGGCAGTTGTAGCCGCCGGGGCCGTAGCGCAGCAGCAGCGGCGTCGGCCGGTGCTGGCCGTGGTCGGCGCACTCGGCGAGCAGGGTTTCCAGGTCCTCGGGGTAGGCGCGCTCGTCCAGCCTGCGCGCCCAGAGGTTCGCCAGCCGGGCCAGGGGCGGGTAGAGGTCGCGCCGCAGTTTCGCCACGAGCGGGACGAGCGGGTCGGCGAAGTAGCGGTAGGTGCCGTCACCGAAAGCGTGCCTGGCCATGACCACGGTCGACCGGAAGACACCCTCCCGGTCGAACAACTCGATGATCTCCCGGCACTCCGCCGGTGATAGCAGCGGCGGCGTCACCGCGAACCCGGCTTCATCCACCTCGGCCGTGATCGCCGCCCAGTCCAGCTCACCCATGCCCACTCCGTTCCGTTTCCGGTTCTCCGAGGGCGAACACCGGCGTGGGCGAGCCGGTTGCACCGGGCCGACGAATGCCCGGAAATACGCCTTCCAGCTCGTGACCTGGCCGAAGAACCGGGCGTGTGCGCCGAGGCGAGTCGCGCGGGGAAGTCGAGGCGACCTCAGGCCGATTTCCACCGCGCACGCCGGTATCGCCCGAATGGCGGGCGCGGTCGAGCGGTCGGTGAATGTGGTGCCCACCAGGCCGGAATACGCCGTACCGTGGGCGGAGATCCACGTGGAGTCACAAAGGGCGTCGCAGGACGCCCGAGGAAAGGGGAGCGGCCCATGCCGGAGCCCGTACTGGTCTCGATCGCCGCGGCACTGGCGGCCAAATCGGTGACCTCGCTCTACGACCTGGTCAAGGCCAGGTTCGCCAAGCGCGGGGAGGCGGCGGCCGCGCTGACCGCGGCGGAGGGGGCGGCCCCGGACTCACCGCAGGTGGTGGCCCTGGCCGGGGAGCTGGAACGAGCCGCGCAGGAGGACCCGCACTTCGCCCAGGAGCTGCGCTCGCTGTGGGGCGTCGAGTCCTCGGGGCAGCAGGCCGCGCACGGCGGCGTGGTCAACCAGATCACCGGCAACGTCAGCGGGAAGGTGCTGCAGGCCCGCGACATCGAGGGCGGCGTGAGCTTCTGACGCCGCCTGCGGTTCGCCGGACCCGCCCGGTCCGGCGAACCACTGGTCGTCGACGACCGGGTGCCGTCTCCCGAGCACCCGGCGTCCACCCCGGACGGGGGACCGCGGCGGGCGCGCCCGCCGCGGTCTGTCCCGCTCAGCCGGAGAAAGCGGCCTTCTTGGCCTTGCCGCCACCGTTGGACTTCGCCTTCACGGTGTGCGCCTCTTCGAACGCCTCCACGACGGCCGACGGGATGCGACCCCGCTCGGAGATGTCGTGGCCGTTCTGCCGCGCCCAGTCGCGAATGGCCTTGGTCTGCTCCTTGGAGCGGGCGTCGCCCGCGGGCTTGGCCGCCGGGGCGGTGTGCCGCTTCACCCGCCCGCCGGTGCGACGGGCCGAGGCGACGAACTCGGCGAGCAGGTCGCGCAGCCGCGTCGCGTTCGCCTCATTCAGGTCGATCTCGTAGTTGGCCCCGTCCAGGCTGAATTCAACCGGGCGGATGTCATCGCCCGCCGACCCGTCGAGGTCGTCGTAAAGCTGGACGATGGTCTTCTGAGCCATAGGGCACCTCACTGCACACGGGGTGTCACGGGAATTGAAAACTTCTTCCCCACTTGCCGTGAACAGTACCCGCAACCGATGCCCGAGACAAATAGGCGGGCCCCAGGGGAATGTCTCGCGTGTCGCAGGCCACTGGCGCGAGCGGATTCGCAGGCGCGGCCGAACGGCCGAAAGCGCGGGCCACGCCCGCCATATCCGCCGGTCGCCACCGAGATTTCCAATGCGGACCCCACGCCGACCCCATTGCCCGAGCCCCGGCGCCCGGCGGGCGACCCGGAGTGCGGGGACGACAACCGGACACCATACGGTGAACTTCGGCAATGTCGGACCCCTCGTAGGCAATACGCCCACGACCGCGCTCCCGGCGGTCTCGGCCATAGCCGCGGCGAATGCCCGCGGACACCGGAAACACCGGCACCGCGACCCCCGCGACCGGCGGTGGGCACCGGCCGCGAGCCCCGGAGCAGCGCGGACCCGCCGAACCGGGCGCGGCGCGGTGGTCGCCGCGCAATTCGGCCACGCCCACGCACGCCACGGGTGAAGTTAACGTTTCACCTCGACGACCGTGGTGAAAGACGAACATCACAACACAACCATCACCGTACCGGGGATATCGCGGCGCGCCAGGCGCGAAAGCGGTCCCCGGTCGCGCTCCGCGCGCGGCGGGCGGGCGGGCACACCGCCCCCGGGTACCGGGGGGTCGATATGCGAACTGGATTGCCCCGGGCGGACAAACCCGGCTACGCTACAAGCGTGATCCGCGGGCGGCGATGATCCGCGTCGATCCACGTGCGAACGAGGGGAGGTGGAAGCCGTGATTACTCCGGTCCCGCGCTCCCACCGACCCCGCGCGCTCGCCTGATCCTGTCGGATCCGGGCGGCGAGATGGGGCGGGAGCACCCCACTTCTCGCAAAGGATCCCACCGTGACCGATCCGGTCATCCGCCCGCTGTCCGCGGGCGAGGAATATCTGTTCGAGTCCCTCTCCGTTCCGCCTCTGGTCGGCCGCCCGATGATGTGCACCGACTACCGCGCGCTGCTGGCGCGCGGTGAGTACCGTCCGGAATGGACCTACGTGGCGCTGCGCGGTGACACCGTCGTCGCCAAGGCCGCCTGGTGGGCCACCGCGGGCGACGCGGACCCCATCGCCCTCGACTGGCTCGACTTCACCGACCACGACGCGGCCGTCGCGCTGCTGCGCGCCGCCCCCTTCCGCGCCGAGTACGCCCTGCTCCTGCCCGTCGGCTGGGACACCGACCCGGAGGTCCGAGCCGCGGGCGAGGCCCGCCTGTCGGCCACCGAGGCGGCGGGCATGACGCGGCTGGTGGAGCGCTACCGGTACCGCTGGACCCCGGACCGCGGCCTGCCACCCCGCACCGGCAGGCTGACCTACCACCCGGAACCGGACGACGAGGTCTTCTTCGCCCTTTTCCGCGAGATCCACCAGGGCAGCCTCGACGCCCACTCCCGCCGCACCGTCGCGGAAGCGGGCCTGGACGCGGCGGCCAGGGAGGACCTGGACATCCTGCGGTGGATGCGCGGCCCCCGCGCCGGCTGGCGCGTGGCGCGGGACGAGAGCGGGGAAACGGTCGGGCTGACCATCCCGACGGCCAACCCGAACGACCCGGTGATCGGGTACATCGGGGTGCTGCCCGCGCACCGGGGGCGGGGGTACGCGTACGCCCTGCTGGTCGAGGCCACGCACCTGCTGGTGGCGGCGGGCGCGGACCGGGTCGCGGCCGCCACGGACGTCACCAACCTGCCGATGGCGGCGGCGTTCGCCAAGGCGGGCTACCCGGTCGTCCAACACCGGATCGACATGATCTACCCGAGCTAGCCCGCTGAACGGCGCCCTCGGTGGACCAACCCCACCAAGGGCGCTTTCCTCGCGCTGCCGGTGGTTCCCGAGTCTTCCGACGCCTGCCCGGACGGCACTCGAAGATCCATCCGGAATGGCAGGCCGGGAAAGGGCTCGTGAAATCCGGTAATGGCGTGGTCAAGAACGAGCACGCCGGAGAACCGGCGGTCGGGCAGGCGGCCCGAGCCGCTTCCGGCTACCAGGGGACGGCATTCGGTGCTGATCGCACCGGGGTAGCACGCCGGATCGCGATCCGGCGTGCGCGACGCACCGGGTCGGTGGCGGGACCGCCAGTCCCGCCACCGACCCGACTGCTAGTTCTTCTTCTCGAGGCTGGTGCCCAGGCCCTGCCAGTCGAGGACCGGGGCGGCCCAGTCGCGGATCGCGGCGAGGAGGCCGAGGCGGGCGGTGCGGACGGTCGGGTCCTCGGCCATGACGAGGATCTCGTCGAAGAACGTGTTGACGGGATCCGCCAAGACCTCCGCCGCCGGGACGAAGCCCGCCAGGCCCGGGGTGGTGGCGGCGCGGGCCTTGTCGAAGGCCTGGTGCAGCGCGGCCTCGGCGGGTTCGACCAGCGCGGCCGGGTCGTAGGTCGGCGCGGTGTCCGCGGGCACGATGCGGCGGACCCGCTGGAGGGCGGCGACCAGGGTGGCGAAGCCGGGGTCCGTGACCCGGTTCGCCAGCTCCGCCAGGGTTTCGTCGGCGAGCGCGGGCGCGTCGGCCAGCACGAGGACGGCGGCGACCTGTTCGTGCGGGTGCCCCGCGTCGAGCAGCAGCTGCTCGTAGCGCCGACGGACGAACTCGGCGACCTCGTCGAGCACCTCCTGGCGGACCTCGATGCCCTGCGCCCGCACGTGTTCGGCCGCTGTGGACAGTCCACGGGAGACGGTCAGGGCGCGCAGTTCGGGGAAGGCGCGGAGGATCGCGACGACACCGGCGCCCGCGCGGCGCAGGCCGAACGGGTCCGAGCTGCCGGTGGGCTTCGCGCCGACGGCGAACAGGCCCGCCAGCAGGTCGAAGCGGTCGGCCAGGGCCAGCAGCGCACCCGGCACCGTGGACGGCACCGCGCCGCCACCGGAGCGCGGCAGCTCCATGTCGTAGAGGGCCTGGGCGACCTCCTCCGGCTCCCCCGCGCGACGCGCGTACTCGCGGGCCATGGTGCCCGCCAGGCTGGTCAGCTCGATGACCATCTGCGACCCCAGGTCGAACTTGGCCAGCTCCGCCGCCCGCCGCAGCACGGGAGTGTCCGAATCGGACAAACCGCCGAACTCGACGGCGGCCGCGCCGATGCGCGCGGCGCGCTGGGCGACCGACCCGAGCCGCTCCTCGAAGGCGAGCTTGGCGATGCCCTCCTTCATCGTGGCCGGCGGGGTGGCCAGGTCGGCGCGCCAGAAGAAGCCCGCGTCCTCGTAGCGGGCGCGCAGCACGGCCTCGTTGCCCGCGCGCACGGTGTCGTGGTCGCAGTCGCCGTTGGCCACGGCGACGAAGTGCGGCAGCAGGCGGCCGTCGGCGTCGCGCACCGGCAGGTAGCGCTGGTGCTTGCGCATCACCGTGGTCAGGATCTCGGCGGGCAGGTCGAGGTAGGCCGGGTCGAACGAGCCGAGCAGGGCGTTGGGCTGCTCGACCAGGTTGGTGATCTCGTCGACCAGCGCGGACTCGTCGGCGGACACCGCGCCCCCCACCGTCGCGGCCAGCTCCCCCGCCGACGCGAGCACGAGCGCGCGCCGGGCGTCCTGGTCGACGGTGATGCCGTGGCCCGCGAGGAAACCGGGGTAGTCCGCCGCCGACGCGACCTCGACGACCGGCTCGGCCGCCGTCCGGTGCACGCGGGTCGTCCGGCCGGAGACCAGCGCGCCCGCCGCGACCGGCACCGGGGTGTCGCCGAGCAGCGCCAGCAGCCACCGCACGGGCCGGGTGAACGACAGCTTCGGGTCGTTCCAGCGCATGTTCTTGTCCGCGCGCAGCTCCGCGACCACCTCGCCGAGCACGCCGCTGAGCACCTCGACCGCGCCGCGGCCCAGGTCGGTGCGGGTGATGCCGACGTACTCGACGCCGTCGACGTCGACGCGGCGCAGGTCGGCCGGGTCGACGCCCTGGCCGCGGGCGAACCCGGCGGCGGCCTTGGTCGGGTTGCCGTCGGCGTCGAAGGCGGCCGAGGCGCGCGGGCCGCGCACGGTGCGCTCGGCGTCGGGCTCGACCGGCTCGACGCCGTCGACGAGCACCACGACGCGGCGGGGCGTGGCGCGCACGCGGACCGCGCCGTGGCCGAGGCGGGTGGCGGCCAGCTTCTCGGTGACGGCGCGCTCGACGGCCGACGCGGTCCGGGTCACCTCGTGCGGGGGCAACTCCTCGGTGCCGATCTCGAACAGCAGCGGGTGCGCGCCCTCGACGGCCGGGAACTCGGCGGGTGCCGCCGCGACCGCGGGCAGCTCGGCGGTGCCCAGCGGGTGCCCCAGCTCGGCGCGCCGCTCGGACCACAGCCCGGCGACCTCGCGGGCCAGGCCGCGCATGCGGGCGAACGCCTTGGCGCGCTCGGTGGTGCTGACCGCGCCGCGCGCGTCGAGCACGTTGAAGGTGTGCGAGCACTTGAGCACGTGCGCGTGGGCCGGGACCGGCAGCCGGGCGTCGAGCAGCCTGCGCGCCTCGGCGGCGTAGTCCTCGAACAGCCGCCGCTGGGTCTCCACGTCGGCGTCGTCGAGGTAGAAGCGGCTCATCTCGTACTCGGACTGGCCGAACGCCTCGCCGTAGGAGATGCCGGGGGCGTAGGCGATGTCCTTGAAGTGCGCCACGCCCTGCCGGGCCATCATGATCCGCTCGATGCCGTAGGTGATCTCCACCGACACCGGGTCCAGGGTCTGCCCGCCCGCCTGCTGGAAGTAGGTGAACTGGGTGATCTCCAGGCCGTCGAGCCACACCTCCCAGCCCAGGCCCCAGGCGCCGAGCGCGGGCGAGGCCCAGTTGTCCTCGACGAAGCGCACGTCGTGGGCGTGGATGTCGATGCCGAGCGCGGCCAGGCTGCCCAGGTAGAGCTCCTGCGGGTTGCCCGGGTCCGGCTTGAGCACGACCTGGAACTGGGTGTGGGTCTGCAGCCGGTTGGGGTTCTCGCCGTAGCGGGCGTCGTCCGGGCGGACGCTGGGCTCGACGTAGGCGACCCGCCACGGCTCGGGGCCCAGCACGCGCAGCACGGTGGCCGGGTTGAGGGTGCCCGCGCCGACCTCGGTGTTGAACGGCTGCACCACCATCGCGCCGCGCTCGGTCCAGTACCTGGTCAGGGCCAACAACGCGTCCTGCATGGTCAGCACGGCGGAAACCTCACAACTCGGGGGCTGGGCTGGCGGGGTGCCCGCAGTCTAGGAGGTGACCACCCGGTGGCTCCCGGTCGCGTGCGCGGCGGGCGCGCGCACCCGCACGGACGCGCTGGTTCACCCACACGTGACGAGCCGAAATACCGCAGGTGCTCAATCGTGCGGTACCTCCATCACCTTTTCGAGTGAGCGAATTCCGACGTTTCTCACCGCGATCGGTCACGCTCAGTGAGACTTGTCGCCCGACAAAGGGAGATATCCGCGGATGCCCGCAAATTGGCAAAAACCACCCAAGTGATCGTTTAGACTGGTCGCACGGCAGGCGGCGATGTCGCGTCGCCGGTTTCACCACCGTCGACCACGGCCCCGCGCTTTCCGCACAAAGCCCCAGCCAGTCACCCGATATCCCTGGGAGAAACACTTCCGATGACCCCTGTCGACACCCCAACGCGGTCGCCGCTGGCAGCCGAGGAGCCCCTGGCGACCGGGAGGACGATGGGCTACTCGCGCTGCGAGCTGTCCCGCGTCATCTGGCGGTCCAACGAGAACATGTTCGGCTCCGGCAAGGGCACGCTGATCCTCGAACTGGTCGATGACGTCGCCTGGGCCAGCGCGGCCCGGCACTGCGACGGGCACGCGGTCACCGTCGCGGTGCAGGACATGACCTTCTTCGCCCCGGTCTGGGCGGGCGACATCGTCACCGCGTCCGCGCAGGTCGAGGGCACCGGCCGGACCTCGATGGACATCGGCGTGCACGTCAGCGCCCGGCGCGGCTTCGGCGGCGGCGAGCCGGTCCAGGTGGCCGAGGCGCACCTGGTCTTCGTCGCCGTCGACGACGACGGCGCCCCCCGCGCGGTGCGCCCGGTGCACCCCGAGACCGACGCCGAGTACGCCCGGCACCGCGCCGTGGCCATCCGCCGGGAGCACGGCAGAGCACTGCGCGCCGCCCTCGCCGAGGTCGCCCTCCCCACGCCGCGATGACCGACGTGCTCCTCCGCGCGCCCGAGGTGGCCACCAGCGCGGACGACCAGGTGGAAATCGCGATCGCGTTCGTTCGCGAAACGCTCAACGAGGGCGATTACGCCGTTCTCGACTCCTTCGCCCATCCCGATATCCGGGATCTGTCCGACGTCCGAGTATTTGACGACGGAATAGCCGGTCTGCGCTTTTCGGTCGCCGCCGCGCGGCGCGCGATGCCCGATATCTACGCGCGCATTGTCAGCGCGCGGCGCACCGGTCCCGACACCGTGGAGACCCGGCTGGAAGTGTCCGGCACGTACGTCGGGTCGAACCTGGCGCCCAGCCAGCGGCAGGGCCGCCGGGCGACGTGGCGCCAGCACCACCTGTGGTCCTTCCGGGGCGCGCGGGCCTGCGCGCACCTGGGTTGGGTCGACAGCGCGGCCCTGCGCGCCGCCCTCGGCGACCCGTACTAGAACTGCCGTCCCTCCGGTCGGCGCCCACCGACCGGAGGGACGAGCCCGGCCCGGGGTACGGGCGGCGGCGCCCACCGCGCCCGGTTCCCCGCTCCGCGTCGACCCGGCACCCCGGTGCCGCAACCCGGGTCCGGGTCGACTGGTCACAACCGCACTTCCCACTCGAGCCCGACCGGTGTCGTCCGGTCGGGCTCGTCCGCGTCCGCCCGGGCCCCGCCGGGTGGCCGCGGGGCTCAGCCCGCGAGGCGGTGGTCGTGGGTGCCCGCGCGGCGGCGGGACAGCGCGTGCCGCGGCGGGTGCGGCCACTGGGTGACCTGAGCGGTCGCCTGCGCGGGGACGGCGGGGGTCGCGGTGTCCCGCTCCGCCTCGCGGCGCGCGTCGCGCTCGGCGCCCGCGCGCTCCTCGACGAGGATGCGGTCGACCAGACCGGAGGCGGTGCGCAGCCGCCACACCACGATGGCGAGCACGGCGACCGAGCCGATGATCCACAGCAAAGTCATGGCGATGTCGATTCTTCCGCAGTGGAGCCCAGGTGGGGGGCGAGCGCGTGCGGTCCGGACGCTCGCTGGTCCCACGGTGGGCACTGTTGCCTCGTCCATCGCACCGACCCATAACATCAGTTACCGGTCGTAGCCAAAGACAACTGACTCACAACCAAGATTCACCCGTACGTCGTACACATTGAATGATCAAGTAACACGATCTTGGCCAAGGTCGTTGCTCGTCACCGCTTCGCGCCCGAGTGAGGATGCACCGAACGCCACACCGGGTGTCACACACGGTGATGTGACTACGGCATAGCGGAGAGTGACCGCCTGCGTCTGCCCCGGGGTCCACCGGCCGAATGACGTCCGCGGCGGGCGACTGCACAGCCGGACCGCCCGGTCCCGATCCCGGGTGAACCGACCCCGCGCACGGCTCGTGTCACTGCTGAATCCGCCCCGGCCGGGAGCCCGGGGCCAGCCGCCAGATCGGGGAGTCAGATGAACCGCGAGCACGTCCTGTCCGCCGCCGCCCTCGTCGCCGCCGGGGCCTTCGCCCTGTCCGCCTGCGGCGGGCCCGCCGCTTCGTCCACTGTGGACAACCAGCCCGCGCCCGCCGCCGCGGCGCCGCGGGCCGACGCGGAGCTGCCGGACGACGTGTCGTTCGTCGCGGGCACGGCCCGCGCGAACGGCGCCGCCCAGGGCACCGGCGACTGGGCCACCGGCGCGGACGGCAGCGCCAACTCCGCCCCGGCGGAGACTTCGCGCAAGTGGGTGCAGCTGCGCGCGAGCCGGGCGGGCGAACTGGACCCGGTGGTGGTCAACGGCGCGGGCCTGACGCTGTACCGGTTCGACAAGGACACCGCGAGCCCGTCGAAGTCGAACTGCGCCGGCGACTGCGCGAAGACCTGGCCGCCGGTCACCGTGGCCAAGGGCGCCAAGGTGTTCGTCGCGGGCGTGCCGAAGTCGGCCGTCGGCTTCGTGACCCGCGACGACGGCAGCCGCCAGGTCACCATCAAGGGCTGGCCGGTCTACCGGTTCGCCAAGGACACCAAGGCGGGCGACACCCTCGGGCAGGGCGTCGGCGGCACCTGGTTCGGCGTCACGCCCGACGGCGAGAAGGCGGGCGGCCCCGCGCAGGAGCCCGCGCCCGCCCCGGACAGCGGCCGGAAGGCGACCAGTGTGGTGCTGTTCGACGAGCCCCGGTTCAGCGAGAACGGCGCCGCCGAGGGCACGGCGGGCCCGGGCTGCAAGAACCTGGCCCGCCCGCGCACGGCGTCGTCCCTCTCGGCGCTGGGGTCGCTGAAGCTGTGGTCGGAGAAGGACTGCAAGGGCAAGTCGGTCGTGGTCGACGGAGACGTGCCGGACCTGGCGAAGGTGCAGTTCGACAACCTGGCGACCTCGGTCTTCTTCGGCTGACACCGCCGGTAACCTCGCCGCATGGCGGCGGCGGAACCTCCGAAACGCATCTACATCAGCCACGGTCTCAGCGGCGCCGGCGTCCTGGCGCCGCTGAGGTCTGCTCTGCTCGGCGCCGGGTACGAGGTGCTGGAGGACAGCGCGACCCCGAGCGGGAACCTCGAAGCGGCGCTGCGAGCCATGATGGCGAACGCCGACGGCGCCGTCGTGATCGTGACCCCCGGCTCACTCCGCTCGCTTGCGACCGCCCGCGAACTCTCGGAACTGCGCGGACGCGCACTGCCCGGCTTCCCGGTCGTGGCCTTGCTCGGCGAGGACATCGAGCTCGCGGACGTGCGATCGGCCTCGCATTCCTGGCTGACCCAGGTGGTCGTGCTACCCGCCAACGAAGTGGGCGCGGCGATCGCGGCCCTGGATGTCGCCTTCGAACCCGCGAAGGCGCCCCGGGTCCTGGCCGAGTCGTCCTACAGCGCCACCCGGGCGCACCTGGTGGGCGCCCCGGTGACGTCGGTGGCCATCGGGGCACTGGAGGGGCAGGTCGCGGTCTTCGCGGGAGCCGAGGACGGCGAGATCCACGGTTGGCAGGTCGAGGGACCGCTGCACCACCGGACTACCGGCTCGGTCGGGGCGGTGTGGTCGATCGCCGTCGATCCGGACCGCCCCGAGGTGCTGTACAGCGGTGGTCAGGACGGTTCCGTGCGGCAGTGCGTGCTGCCGGATGCGCCCAAGGCCCTGTACCAGCACGACGGCATCGTGAACGCGGTGGCGGTCAAGTCCGGCGGTCAAGTCGCCAGCGGTGGTGATGACAACCAGGTAGTGCTCTGGTCACCGGGCGACTCGAAGCCCGTCCGCGCGCTGAGCGACGACTTCGTCACGGCGATCGCCTTCGCGGGCAAGCATGATGTGCTCTTCTTGTCCGACCGGACTTTGCGCGCGTGGCGGCCCAATGAGGTGCTGGCGCTCGCCACTCCAGCCACGCCGACCGCGATCGCGCGCTCCGGAACCACCGTCGTCGTCGGCCACGACGACGGCACCGTCGAGACTCGTGATCAGCGAACCTGGCACGCGTTGACCTCCTGGCGGTTCGAGGCGCCGGTCGAGTCGGTCGCGATCGCTGGCCGGAGCGTGGCCGTGGGGGACGAGCGGGGAACGGTGTGGCTCTGGGAGACCGACACCAACCACATCCACCGGCTGACCGGGCACACCGGCGCCGTGCGCGGGGTGGCGCTCGGCGAGCTGTACGGGGACCTGTTCGTCGCCAGTGGCAGCGAGGACGGGGAGGTGCGGATCTGGTCGCGTCCGCAGACCGACCACGTCGAGTGGGTCGGGGACGCGCCCGCCGACGAGGACTGGTTGCAGCGCAAGCCGTTGGCTCGCGTGGTGGCGCAGCGGTTGCGGCGGGTTGACGAGCGGGAGCCGGGGAGTTCGTTCCTCGTGCACATCGATGCCCCTTGGGGCGCCGGGAAGAGCACGCTGCTCGGGTTCCTCCGGAAAGACCTCGATCAGGACTTCACCACCGTGCCGTTCGACGCCTGGCGGGAAGCCGGAGTCGGGCCCGCCTGGTGGGCACTGCTGACCTCGTTGCGAACAGCGGTGCGCAAGCAGCGCAAATGGCCGGGACGGGTATGGCTGCGGATCACCGAATCCCTCGCGCGGCTGCGGCGAGTCGGGGCCCCGGTCGTCCTGGCCTTCACCGTGCTGCTGGCTGTGGCAGGTGGTGTGCTGTGGTGGTTCACCGACTTCAAGGGCGCCACCGAGATCGTCAAGACCATCACCGGCGGCCTCGTCGGGCTCAGCACCCTCTGGGCCGGAGCCCTTGTCGCCAGCCGGTTCCTGCTGTGGGACTCGGCGCGCGGGGCGCGGTTGTTCGAGCAGTCCAACACGAACCCGATGCTGGAGGTCGACCGGCACTTCGGCTGGTTGATGGCCCGCTCCAAGCGGCCGGTGGTGTTCCTCATCGACGACCTCGACCGCTGCAAGGAGAACTACGTCGTCGAACTGCTCGACAGCGTCCAGACCCTGATCCGCGACACCGGCCCGCCGAACATCCACTTCATCGTGTCGGCCGACGGCGCCTGGCTGCGCGTCGCCTACGAACAGGCCTACGAGCGGTTCAGCACCCAGGTCGCCGAACCCGGCCGCCCGCTGGGCTACCTCTTCCTGGACAAGTTCTTCCAGCTCCGAGTACCACTCCCCGCGGCGGACCGGCCGCAACGCGAAGGATTCCTGCGCCGCCTGCTGCGCGGCGCCTCGGGCGTGGACGCCGCCGTGCGCGCCGAGGAACAGCGGGTCCGGGCGTCGCTGAACCAGACCGTGACCGAGGACGACGTGGTCTCCGCGCTGTCGTCCGCGAGCCCGGAAGTCCGGGGCCTCGTGGCGGAGGACGCGCTGCGGCGGCTCTCCTCCCCCGAGGCCGTCGCCGCGACCGAGCACAGCCTCCAGCGGTTCGCCGGGCTGCTCCCCGCCAACCCACGCGCGATGAAGCGGTTCGTGAACACCTACAGCGCGCTCCGCGCGGTCCGCACCCTGGAAGGCAGTGCGGTCCCCGTGGAAACCCTGGCCCTGTGGACGATCCTCGAAACCCGCTGGCCGGGCCTGGCCGAGCACCTGCGGCGGTGCCCGGACGCGGTGGAGAAGGTCGGCGCGAACCCCGAGGACGTCCCCGAGGAGTTGCGCGCCGTCTTCAGCGAGCCGGGCGTGGTGGCGTTGGTGGGATCGCAGCGGTGGGGTGCGCTGGGCGCGGCCGAGATCCGCGCCTGCGTGGGGAACCCGTAGTCACCTCGTGTTGCACAGGGCCACCGGGGCACCTTCCGGTGTGGTGCACGGGATGAAGCCCGCGTCCTTGAGCCGCAGCCGCGCGGTGGAGTTGTCGTGCAGGTACTCCGCGAAGGCGCCGAGCGCGGTGTCCTTGGCCGGTTCACCCTTGGTGTAGAGGTACTCGACCGTCCAGAACGGGTAGCCGGTGTCCGAGACGCCGACCGAGTCGAAGACCTTGCCGTTGAGGGTCAGCGCCTTGAGCGAGCCCCGCTTGCGGACCTCGGCCACCGTCGGCGCGTCCGCGTAGCCGATGGCGCCGGGGGTGTCCATGACGGTGTTGGCGATGTCCTTGTTCGACCGGAGTTCGCACCGGACGACCTTCGCGGACGGGTCGCGGTCCTTGGTCTGGCAGTCGTTGGAGGACAGGGCCGGTTCGGCGCGGCCCAGGACGCTGCCCTCGAACAGCTGGCGGGTGCCCGAGTCCGAGCCGCGCCCCACGATGCGGATGGGCCGGGAGGGTCCGTCCGGGTCGAGCTGCTGCCAGTCGGTGATGGTGCCGTCGAAGATCTGCTTGAGGGTGCTGGTGGGCAGGTTGTCCACGGGGACGTCCTTGTTGACCACGACGTGGTACAGCACGATGGCCAGCTGCTGGGACCGCAGTTGCGGGTGCGTGCCGGAGTAGCGGCCGTCCGAGAGGGCGCCGTGCGTGCGCGCCTGGTCCGGTTCGAGCGCGGCCAGGTCCCGGGCGCCGCCGATGCTGCCGCTGGACGTCGTCGTGATCTTGGTGTCGCCGCAGCGCGCCGTGTAGTCCCCGGCGATCAGGCCCATGGTCGGGATGAACACGCTCGACCCCTCGACGGACACCTCGCCGGACACGCAGTCGTCGCCGACCGGCGGTGAGGCCAGCAGCAGGCTGGCCATCAAGAACACGGTCAGCACCAGGGCGCCGATGCCGGTCAGCCGCGCCAGGGTGATCCGGCGGGGGCTCTTCTCGTCCTTGATGATGCCGTTGTCGGCCAGCTTGCCCGAGGCGGCGATCTCCTTGCTGGTGTCGCCGGTCGGGTTGTCCTCGGGCTCCTCCAGCACCACCACCAGCTTGAACTTCTGCTTGCGGTGCAGCGAGAGGCGTTCCAGCCGCACGCCGTGCCACCGCGGTTCGGCCTCGGGCTCGCGCGGCGCGGGGGCCTGGCCGCCGATCCAGCGGACCATCCGCTGGGTCATCTTGTCCCGCACGGTGCCGAGGTTGTTGTCCCGCTCCTCGCGCGCGGCGCCCGCGGTGCCGCTGTCGTGGCGGAAGAACCGCAGGCCCTCGCGCAGTTGCTCGCGGACCTCGTCGGACCCGGCCTCGGAGATCCGCGCGTTCCAGACCACCCGCTTGCCGAAGGTGAAGGTGAGCGGCTTCTCGAAGTCGTCGGCGCTGATGTCGTAGCCACCGGTGTTGCGGATCCGGATGACCACGATGCTCAACCGGTCCATCAACCGCGCGAGGGTGCCGAACTGGCCCGGTTGACCGGACTGGGCGCCCTGCTCGTCGGCCAACCGCTCCGGCCCGAGGCCGATCTTGGAGTTGTAGTGCACGCGGTAGCTGACCCGCTTGCGGCGGATCAGGAACCGGTCGACGAACGGGGTCGCGATCAGCAGCACGATCCCCAGCACCAGGTTCCCGGCCCCGAGGAAGTCGAGCACCGCCCGCAGCGCGTCCCGGATCTCGGTCACGACACCCTCCCCTGCGCGCCCGATCAGGCCGCCAGCGTAGTGACGGCGCGGGACCGGGACAGGGGTAAGCGCCAGCCGTTCATGGCCGGTTCAGCTCAACGTTTCTTTGCCGGTGCCCGAACGGGGCCGGGTCCCCGGGATCGGTCAGTCGGTGTTGTTCGACTTGCGCAGGCCGAAGAACACCAGCGCGATGACCACCGCGAAGGCGACGAGCCCCAGGACGAACCACACCCACTTGGGCATGCCGGTCTCCGCGGCCTGCGCGGCGGGCGCCGAGGACGGGGCGGGCGCGGTCGCCGCCTGCTCGGCCGCGGGCGCGGTCACCTCCGGGGCCGCGGGCGGGCTGGTCGGCTCCGGCGGGGCACCCGCGACGGACATGGTGAACTCGACCGCGCCGCCGACCGCGTGGCCGTCGTCCGAGGTGACCCGGTACTCGATCTTGTACGCGCCCGCCGGACCCACCGGCGTGACCGGGACCGTGACCACGCGACCCGCCGCGACCGGCTTCCCGACCGTCCAGCGGACCGCCTCCGGCCCGGTGACCGCGACGGAGTCGGCCTTGGGGTCGATGGTGACCGCCTCGGTGAAGGTGAGCTCCACGGTCGCGGGCAGCGCGGACACCGTGGCCCCCTTGGCGGGGTTGCTGGACTCCAGCTCGGTGTGCGCGGACGCGGGCAGGGCGGTGCCCACCAGGGTGGCGCCCGCGACGAGCAGGGCGGCTAGGACACGGCGCAGGGACATCAGGGGGACCTCTCTCGGCTTGTCCACCGGAACCGGGACGGGGACCGGTGCACACGGGGGACCGGAGCGTAGCCGACCGAATGTGAGACCGGCTTGTAGTCGGGCGCTGGTGTGGTGACACCGGGCCGGTGGGTGGGCGCGCACGGACCGGCTCGGTGTGACCTGTGCAGAGGGTCGGCCGCGGGGGCGGCGGAGTTCCCGGCCCCGCCCGATCGGGTCGGACGCGCGCTCAGCCGGTGGTGACCGGGATGGCCTCGACGCCGTAGACGATCGAGGTCTTGCGGAAGTCCAGCGCGGACTCCGCGGTCGCCAACCGCAGGTCCGGGAAGCGCCGGACCAGCGCCGGGTAGGCCGCGCGCAGCTCCATGCGGGCCAGTTCCGCGCCGATGCAGCGGTGCGCGCCGTAGCCGAAGGCCATGTGCTGGGTCGGCGCGCGGCGCGGGTCGAAGTCGGTGATGTCGTCGCCGAGCACCGGGTCGCGGTTGGCCGCGCTCAGCGAGCAGACGACCAGGTCGCCCTTGCTGATCCGGGTGTCGGCGACGTCGAGGTCGTGCCGGGCGAAGCGCGGGAACGCGACCTGCACGACGGTGAGGTAGCGCAGCAGCTCCTCGACGAACGGGCCGGTGGCCGCGTCGTCGTCGCGGACCAGGGTGCTGGTGTCGGGGTCGCGCAGCAGGATCAGCGCGCCGAGCGCGAGCATGCTGGCGGTGGTCTCGAACCCGCCGGTCAGGATGCCGTCGGCGAGCCCGGCCAGCTCCAGGTCGTCGACCTCGTCGCCGTGCTCGCGGATGATCATGCCGAGCAGCCCGTCGCCCGGCTCCGCGCGCTGGGCCTTGACCACGCCCTTGAGGTACTCCAGCGACTCGGAGATGGCGCCGAGCGGGGCGCCCGCGCCGCCGAAGAGGTCGAAGCGGGCCACCGCGAGGCGCTGGAAGTCCTCGCGGTCGGTGTAGGGGACGCCGAGCAGCTCGCAGATGGTCAGCGACGGGATCGGCAGCGCGAAGTGCTCGACCAGGTCGACCGGGCCGGGCTCGGCGGCCATCCGGTCCAGGCAGCCCGCGACGATGGCGTCGATGCGCGGGGCCAGCCGGGAGATCCGGCGCACGGTGAACTCGGGCGTCAGCAGCTTGCGCAGCCGGGTGTGGTCGGGCGGGTCGGCGAAGCCCAGCCCGCCGGGGGTGGTGTCCCGGCTGCCGACCAGCTCGCCGAGGTGGGTGTAGTCGTTGCTGAACGCCCCGGTGTCGGCGAGCACCTGCTTGCACTCCGCGTGACCGGTCACCAACCAGATGTTGACCTCGAACGGGATGGGCAGCCGGGTCACCGGCCGCTCCTCGCGGATCCGGTCGAGCTCGGCGGTGGGCACCAGGCCGTCGCGGCGCAGCGGGACCAGCGCCGCCTCCGGCAGCAGCGAGAGCACCCGGTTGCCGTACCGGCGCAGCAGGAAGCGGGCCAACGACGTGCGCGTCAACCACGACGCGACGTTCCCGCCGACCGTCCGAATGAGACCCATGGCGACCTCCCCCGAGACGCTTGTCGCGGCCGACCCTACCGAAGCCCCCTGGCCGCTCTCAGCGCCCTCTCAGCGCGCGGACCACCGGCATGACCGAACTCACACAGCCCTCACACCGTGCCCGCACGGGTCTTCACCCGCCGTGGTCGACAACGCACTCCGGTCCGGTTTGGAGGATGACCGGTCCGGTGCGGACCGGACCGGGCCACTGGCTCGATGGCGGAAATACCTGCCTGCATTCGGTTGACCACCGTTGTCGACCACCGCACCGCCGGGCAACCATGCGCACGACCAGTACCCGAGCGAAGGAAACACCATGCGAAGAAAGGGAGTGACCGCGGCGGGCATAGCCGTGCTCACCGCCACCACCGCGCTCGCCGTCCCCCTCCTCACCGCGGTCCCGGCGGTCGCGGAGCCGATGTCGGTCGCCACCACCAACGGCTGCCTGTCCCCGTACGTCGGGTCGGTGCGCCTGGACCTCACCGCCAACGTGGAGAACCCCACGTACCAGCGGCCCCTGCCCGAGGCCCGGCTGATCACCGGCACGGTCACCATCCCCAGCGCGGGCCTGACCGCGGTGGGGGCCGCGAGCGTCGAGGGCGACATCGACGTGGACACGATCGTCACCGGTCCGGCCTCGGGGCGTCCCACCCTCCGGCTGGAACTCCGGCGCACGCCGGTCACCCCCGGTCGGGACGTGGTGGCCACCGTGCGCGGGTACACCGACGACCACTACCCGACCGCGCAGGTGGGCACGACCACCGTCGCCGTCGACAGCATCGGGGTCTCCCTGCGCCCGCGACGCGCCGACGGCAGCCCCACCCGCCCCGGCGAGCTGACCTCCCGGTGCCTGCGCGGCGACCAGTCGCCGGTCACGTGGATGCGGATCCAGACGCTGCCGGTGGTCTCGGAGGTGCTGCCCGCGCCGACCGGGGTCCGAGTCACCTCGCTCACCCCGGACAGCGTCGGACTGGCGTGGAACCCGGCGGTGGGCTCGGGCATGCCGCCCAGCGAGTACGAGATACAGGTCGATGAGGCACCGGTGCAACGCGTGGACGCGGCCAACCTCAGCACCACCATCACCGGTCTGTCCCCGGACACGACCTACTACGTCCGCGTCCGCGGCATTCTCCGCGGCACCGGACAACGCAGCACCCCACTGCGGATCCACACACCGCCCACTCACGTCACCTACTACTACGACGTCACCGGGTCCGCACGGGTCCGCGGCTCCGAGATACCGCTCAACGGCGAGCAGCGCACCCTGCTTGACGTGACCGCCGGAACGCACCAGTCCACGGTCAACCTCTCGCCGGTGGAGGTACCGCTCGGCAACGGCGGCTCGGCGCGCGTCGAGTTCACCCCCGACGGCACCGCGACCGGCACCCTCACCGCGGGCGTGTTCACCCTGAGCACCCGGCAGCGGGTCACGATCCCCAGCGTGACCGTGCGCGGCCGGACCATCCCGACACCGGGCTGCGAGACGGCGGTGGAGGTACCGCTCACCTCCGGACCCGGGTTCACCCCGGCCACCGGCGGCACGCTGACCGGCGCGTTCACCGTCCCGCGCGCCAGCGGCTGCGGTCCCCACACCGCGGCGGTGAACGCGGCACTGGCCGGTAGCGGCAACCGCGCCGCGCTCACCCTCCGCCCCTGGGCCTGAACCGGCACTGGGGAAACCCCTAGGTGAGGCTGATCACGCCGTGCCGTGCGGGGCGAGGAAACCCCGCACGGCCGGCACCATCGGGGGTGATCACCGCGTCCCGATCGGGGAAGGACCGAGATGAGCACCGAGAGCGACCGCTGGCTGCGCCGCTTCCACCCGGCGCCGGGGGCACCGGCGCGGCTGCTGTGCCTGCCGCACGCGGGTGGCTCCGCCAGCTACTTCTTCCCGGTGTCCAAGGCCACGCACCCGCGCGTCGACGTGCTCGTGGCCCAGTACCCCGGCCGCCAGGACCGCAGGCAGGAGCCGCTGCTGGAGTCGGTCGCCGACCTCGCCGACGGGGTGGCCGCCGCGCTCGGCGCCTACCAGGACAAGCCGCTCACGCTGTTCGGCCACAGCATGGGCGCGTCGGTGGCGTTCGAGGTGGCGCTGCGGCTGCAGGCGCTGGGCACGCCGGTGCGCGGGGTCGTGGTGTCCGGCCGCCGCGCGCCGTCCGCGCTGCGCGACGAGTCGTCGCACCTGCTGCCCGACGACGAGCTGCTCGAGGACGTCAAGGCGCTGGGCGGCACCGAGGCCGCGCTGCTCGACGACCCGGACATCCGGCAGATGGTGTTCCCCGCCATCCGCGCCGACTACAAGGCCGCCGAGACCTACCGGCGCACGGACGGGCCGCGGATCGCCGCGCCGATCACGGCGCTGATCGGCGACAGCGACGCCAAGGTCACCGAGCCGGAGGCCCGCAGGTGGGCCGACCACACCGACGGTGACTTCGAGCTGGAGGTCTTCACCGGCGGGCACTTCTACATCACCGCGCACGCGGCCGCGGTCACCGCCCGGATCGAGAAGCAGATCGGGGCCACCCTCGACTGAGCGGGCCCGACCGGTCCGACCGGCCGGTGCGCGCGGGCGCGCGGCGGCGTGCGAGGCTCACCGGGCCAGCAGAGCCACACCGCCGGGGGGCGCCATGATCGACGCGTTGTCCACCACCCTCACCTGGGTATCCGTGGCGGCGGCGGTGTGGGCGCTGGTGCTGGTGGTCGCGCACCGGCCGCCGCTGCCCGGCCGCGCCGACGGCAACGCCTTCCTCGGGCTGCTGGGGGTCATCGAGGTGGCGCTGCTGGTGCAGGCGGTGCTGGGGTTCATCCGGCTGGTGACCGCCGACCACGAGGTGGACGGCCTGCAGTTCGGCGGCTACCTGCTCGGCGCGCTGCTGATCCTGCCGCTGGCGGTGTTCTGGTCCTTCGCCGAGCGGACCCGCTGGGGCACGGCCGTGCTGGTGGTCGGCGCGCTGGTCGTGCCGGTCATGATCGTGCGGCTCAACCAGATCTGGGACGCCCGTGCCTGAGACCGATCAGCGCACCGCGACCCGCTCCGGCCCCGGGCGGCTGCTGATCGCCGTGTACGCGATCTTCGCCTTGGCCGCGTGCGCGCGCTCCGGCGTGCAGATCGCGGCGCACTTCGGCCGCGCGCCGCTGGCGTACGCGCTCTCCGCCGTCGCCGCGGTGGTCTACGTCGTGGCGACGGTGTGCCTGGCCCGGGGCAGCCGCACCTCGCGCCGGGTCGCGGTGGTGTCGTGCGCGGTCGAACTGGTCGGCGTGCTCGCCGTGGGGACCGCGAGCGTGCTGGCGCCCTCGGCGTTCCCGGACGCGACGGTGTGGTCGGTGTTCGGCAAGGGCTACGGGTTCGTCCCGCTGGTGCTGCCGGTGCTCGGCCTGCTGTGGATCCGCCGCACCGCCATGTCCACTGTGGACCATTCAGCGGGGTAGGCGGCGCCAGAGCGCGCGGGGCAGCAGGCGCATCCCGAAGAACACCGGCCGCAGCACACCGGGCACCCACACCTCGCCGCGGCCCTTGCGCAGTGCGCGCACGGTCGCCTCGGCCACCTGCGCGGGGGTGCTGGAGAACGGCGCGGGGGACATGCCGGTCGTCATCCGGCCGACCACGAACCCGGGGCGCACCAGCAGCAGCCGCACACCGCTGCCCGCGAGCGCGTCGGACAGCCCGCTCGCGAAACCGTCCAGCCCGGCCTTGGCCGACCCGTAGACGTAGTTCGCCCGCCGCACGCGCACGCCTGCGACCGACGAGAACACGACGAGTTCACCGCTCCCCTGGCGCCGCAACAGGTTCGCCGCGTGGGTGAGCACGCTGACGTGGGCGACGTAGTCGGTGTGGACGATCGCCACCGCGTGGTCCACCTCGGCCTCGGCGCGCGACTGGTCGCCAAGGATGCCGAAGGCGACCACGATCGTGCCGATGGGCCCGTGCGCGCGGGCGATACCGGCCAGCGCCTCCTCGTGCGCACCGAGGTCGTCGGCGTCGAACTCGACCGGCACCACCTCGGTGGCACCCGCCGCCCGCAGCGCCGCCGCCTCCTCGACGAGTTCGCCCGACCGGCGCGCGGCCAGGACCACCACGCGACCGCTCGCCAGCCTGGCCGCGACCTCCGACCCGATCTCGCTGCGCCCGCCGAGCACGACCACCGATCCACTCATGCGGACCATTGTCGCCGCTCACGCAGCGCGCACGTCCGGTGCCCCTGTGTTAGCCATCCGGCCCGATGACCACATGATCGAGTGAAAGATCAGCGGGGCGATCACTGAACGTCTGCTTCGGCCGGGCCAATGCCGAGAACTCGCGCGCCTTTTACACCAAAACGTGCGACTTACGGGTGGCCAAGATCCCGGATAGCTTCGACGCCGTCGGCAACCGAAGGGACGCAGGCGGTCTCGACCGTACACGGACTCGACCAAAGGTGAACACGAGGCGCTTTCTCCGGTGGCGACTGGGTTCTCGGCCGCCTTCCCGGCCCGCCGTTGTCGCATTTTCCAGTCGCAACCCGATTCGAAGCACGCCAACAACCCGATAGGCGGTAGACCGTGACCGAGACCCTGCGCCCCGTCGACGGCGAGACCTCGCCCCAGCAGAGCCTCACGACCGCGGCGGCGCGGAACCTCGCCACCACCACCAAGTCCGTGCCGCAGATGCAGGAGATCACCTCCCGCTGGCTGCTGCGGGTCCTGCCGTGGACCCACGTCGGCGGTGGTACCTACCGGGTCAACCAGCGGCGCAGCTACGTCGTCGGCGACGGGCGCATCGCCATCGACTACGTGGTCGGCGACGGGCGGATCACGGTCAACCGCGGCGCGGCCCAGGCCCGGGTGGTCGCGGGCGACCTGCGCGAACTGTCCTTCCTGCGCGACTTCGACGACGACGAGGCGCTGAGCGCGCTGGCCGAGCTGTTCCAGCAGGAGACCTACGGCGCGGGCGACACCCTCGTGCAGTGGGGGCACGCCGAGGACCGGTTCCTGGTCATCGCGCACGGCCGCGTCGAGCAGCGCGCCGAGGGCCAGTACGGCGACGAGACCGTGGTCGGCGTGGTCACCGACGGCGAGTACTTCGACCAGTGGGGCCTGCTGGAGGAGCGCATCTGGGACTTCACCGCGCGCGCCACCACCGAGGTCACGGCGCTGTCGTTGCGCCGCACAGACTTCCAGAACCTGCTCGAGCGGATCCCGTCGCTGCGCGCGCACGTCGAGGCGTACGTGGCCAGCGGCGCGCACACCCGCGACGGCGAGGTGCCGATCAACCTGGCCGCGGGCCACACCGGTGAGGTGGAGCTGCCCGAGACCTTCGTCGACTACGAGGTCTCCCCCCGCGAGTACGAGCTCAGCGTCGCGCAGACCGTGCTGAAGGTGCACACCCGCGTCGCCGACCTCTACAACCAGCCGATGGACCAGGTCGAGCAGCAGCTGCGGCTGACCATCGAGGCGCTGCGCGAGCGCCAGGAGCACGAGCTGATCAACAACCGGGACTTCGGCCTGCTGCACAACGCCGACCCGCGCCAGCGCGTGCACGCCCGCCAGGGCGCGCCCACCCCGGACGACCTCGACGAGCTGCTCTCCAAGGTGTGGAAGGACCCGTCGGTCATCCTGGCCCACCCCAAGGCCATCGCCGCCTTCGGCCGCGAGTGCAGCAAGCGCGGCATCTACCCGGCCAACGTGGACATCGCGGGCCACCAGGTGCCGTCCTGGCGCGGCATCCCGGTGCTGCCGTGCAACAAGATCCCGATCTCCGACACCCGCACCACCTCGATGATCCTGATGCGCACCGGTGAGGCCAACCAGGGCGTGATCGGCCTGCACCAGACCGGCATCCCGGACGAGTACGAGCCGGGCCTGTCCGTGCGGTTCATGAACATCAACGACACCGCCGTGCTGTCCTACCTGGTCAGCGCCTACTACTCCGCCGCCGTGCTGGTCCCGGACGCGCTCGCCGTGCTCGACGACGTGCAGATCGGCCTGTAGCGCACCCCTCCACGACCACTGATTGGCGGTACCACGCGTGACCGAGCTTCTCGATTCGGACACCGAGCAGAGCCAGCAGAGCCTGGGCACCCGGGCCGCGCGGAACCTGGCCACCACGACCAAGTCCGTGCCGCAGATGCAGGAGATCAGCCCGCGCTGGCTGCTGCGCCTGCTGCCGTGGGTCGAGGCCCAGGGCGCGGTGTACCGGGTCAACCGCAGGCTCAGCTACACCCTCGGCGACGGCCGGGTCACCTTCACCAACACCGGCGCGGACATCGACATCGTGCCGACCGAGCTGCGCGAACTGGCCGTGCTGCGCGACCTCACCGACGACGCGGCGCTGTCCGCGCTGGCGGGCCGGTTCACCCAGCGCGAGTACGCGGCGGGCGACACCATCGTCGAGGAGGGCACCCCGGCCGACGCCGTGCACCTCATCGCGCACGGCAAGGTCACCACCCGCGCCCGCGGGCACTTCGGCGACGAGGCGACGCTGAACGTGCTGGCCGACGGGCAGTACTTCGGGGACCGGGCGCTCGTCGAGTCCGGCACCGCGTGGGAGTTCACCGCGCGCGCCGAGACGGCCTGCATCGTGATGTCGCTGTCGCGCTCGGAGTTCCTGTCGCTGCAGGAGCGGTCGGACGCGCTGCGGGCGCACGTCGAGGCGTTCCGGGCCAGCCCGGCGCAGCGGACGAACAAGCACGGCGAGGCGGAGATCGCGCTGGCGTCCGGCCACGACGGCGAAACGGAGCTGCCCGGCACGTTCGTCGACTACGACCTGGCCCCGCGCGAGTACGAGCTGAGCGTCGCGCAGACCCTGCTCAAGATCCACACCCGGGTCGCGGACCTGTACAACGACCCGATGGACCAGGTCGCCCAGCAGATGCGGCTCACCATCCAGGCGCTGCGGGAGCGCCAGGAGCACGAGCTGATCAACAACCGGGACTTCGGCTTCCTGCACAACGCGGACCTGCGCCAGCGCATCCACACCCGCACCGGCGCACCGACCCCGGACGACCTCGACGAGCTGCTGTCGCGGCGGCGCCGGTCGAACTTCTTCCTCGCGCACCCGAGGGCCATCGCCGCCTTCGGCCGCGAGTGCAACCGGCGCGGCCTCTACCCGCCCACCGTCGAGGTGCAGGGCAGGCAGCTGCAGTCCTGGCGCGGGGTGCCGATCCTGCCCTGCGACAAGATCCCGATCTCCGAGACCAACACCACGTCGATCCTGGTGCTGCGCACCGGCGAATCCGACCAGGGTGTGATCGGCCTGCACCAGACCGGGCTGCCGGACGAGTACGAGCCGGGCCTGTCCGTGCGGTTCACCGGGATCAACGACAAGGCGGTCATGTCGTACCTGGTCAGCACCTACTACAGCGCGGCCGTGCTGGTGCCCGACGCGCTCGGCGTGTTGGAAAGCGTCCAGATCGGGCTGTGAGGCCCCCGCTCGCCACCACCCCCGGCCCGCCTCCGGTGGTGGTGGCGAGCGCGTTCCGCGATTCCGCTCGAACGCGTTCCGCGTTCCACCCAGGCGCGTTCCACGCCCCGCTCGACCGGTTTCCACACCCGGCTCGAGCGCTCCACCCCCACGCTCCACTTCGGAAGGACCCTCTTGTGACGCCAACCGTCGCCCCAGCCCACCACTGCGCCCGCGAAGTGCTCGCGCGCAACCGCGACCGCTTCGACCCGGCCCTGCGCGCGGCGGTCGAGACCCTGCCCGACTCGATGCGCCACATCACGGGCTACCACTTCGGCTGGTGGGACGAGCACGGTGAGGCCACCACGGCCGACGCGGGCAAGGCCATCCGGCCCGCGCTGGTCGTCACCGCGGCCGAGGCGGTCGGCGGGGACGCGGAGCGGGCCCTCCCGGCGGCCGTCGCGGTGGAGCTCGTGCACAACTTCACGCTGCTGCACGACGACGTGATGGACCGCGACCGCACCCGCAGGCACCGGCCGACGGCGTGGAGCGTGTTCGGCCTCGGGCCCGCGATCCTGGCCGGGGACGCGCTGCTCACGCTGGCCTTCGACGTGCTGGCGAGCAGCGGTCACCCGTCGGCGCAGGAGGGCGCGCGCATCCTGTCGGCCGCGGTGCTGGCCGTGCAGGACGGGCAGGCCGCCGACTTGGCGTTCGAGAAGCGCGCCGACGTCGGGCTCGCCGAGTGCGTGCGGATGGCGGAGGGCAAGACCGGCGCGCTGCTGGGCTGCTCGACGGCGCTCGGCGCGCTGTTCGGCGGCGCGGCACCGACCCGGGTGACGCACCTGCGCACCTTCGGGGAGCACCTGGGCCTGGCGTTCCAGCTGGTCGACGACCTGCTGGGGATCTGGGGCGACCCGACCGCGACCGGCAAGCCGGTGTACGCCGACCTGGAGCGGCGGAAGAAGTCGCTGCCGGTGGTGGCGGCGCTGGCCGCGAACAGCAAGGCGTCGCAGGCACTGCACACCCTGTACCACCAGACCACCGCGCTCACGGCGGCGGACCTGATCCGGGCCGCCGACCTGATCGAGACCGCGGGCGGCCGCACCTGGGCCCGCACCCAGGCCACGACCCGCCTGGCGGACGCGCTCGACAGCCTGGAGGCGGCCAACCCCGCGTCCGGGCCCGCGATGGAACTGACCGCACTGGCCAACCTCATCATCCGCCGAGACCACTGAGTCTGGGCGGGCTCAAGCCCCAGAAGGACATATGTCCCCGCTGCATCCCGGCACCGGCCCCGTCGCACTCGTCGCCAGCGAACTGCACGGCCTGGCGCCCACCCCGGTCCCCTGTCCCGCCGCCGTGCTGCTCGACGGCGAACTCCGCCGCCACCAGGTGCCGACCGCGCTGGCCCCCCTCGACGTCCGCGACGCGACCGACAGCACCTGGGTCACCCTCGCCGACGGGACGACCGGTCTCGGGGTGGTGGCCCAGGACCGGCGGACGGCGCTGGTGGCCAGGGCCGCCATGAGTTCGCTGCTGGCGGCGAGCACCCCGCGCACCGTGCTGCTGGCGTCGCCGCGGTCGTTCTGCGCGGGGGTGGAGCGGGCCGTGCAGGTGGTGGAACGGGCGCTGGAGCGGTCTTCCGGGCCGGTCTACGTGCGCAAGCAGATCGTGCACAACGTGCACGTCGTGGCGGACCTGGAGTCCCGGGGCGCGGTGTTCGTGGACGAACTGGACGCGGTGCCGGAGGAGTCGACCGTGGTGTTCTCCGCCCACGGCGTTTCCCCCGCCGTGCGCGGTGCCGCGTCGTCGCGCCAACTCCAGGTCATCGACGCCACGTGCCCGCTGGTCACCAAGGTCCACGTCGAGGCCCGCCGCTTCGCCGCGCGGGGCGACACGGTGATCCTCATCGGACACGCGGGCCACGAAGAGGTCGAGGGGACCCTCGGCGAGGTCGACGAGATGCGGTTGGTGCAGTCGGTGGAGGACGTCGAGACCGTGGACGTCCCGGACCCCTCACGCGTCTCCTACCTGACCCAGACCACGCTTTCCGTGGACGAGACAACGGAAATCGTCACCGCCCTGCGCCGCCGCTTCCCCGCCCTCCGCAACCCGCCTTCGGACGACATCTGCTACGCCACAACGAACCGCCAGCAAGCCCTCCGCTCCGTGGCCGCCGCCGCGGACCTGGTTCTCGTCGTAGGCAGCACAAACTCCTCAAACTCCCTGCGGTTGGTGGAGTTGGCGGAGCGGCAGGGCACCCCGGCCCACCTGGTGGACGACGTCCGCGACATCAACCCGCGCTGGCTGGTCAACGCCACCACCATCGGCCTCACGGCGGGGGCGTCCGCCCCACCCCACCTGATCACCGCCATCATCGACGCCCTGGCAGGCCTGGGCCCCATCACCACCGAAGAACACGAGACGGCCCGGGAGACCATCCAGTTCACTCTCCCGTCCCCCCTCCGCCGAACCTGAGCGCTCCCTTTCCCGCTACTCACACCACGCCAAGAACCCTTACACCCCCAAGCCGAACCCGCCGCCCCAGCGCCCGCCTACCCACCCAGCAGCGAATTTCCTTGATCGCGAGTTATCCCCATCCGCCGCGACGATCCACAGGATTTCGCGGCCTCTTCCCCGGCGCCCTGGTGCCGATAGACTGGAGCAGGGTTGTCCCCCCAGAGGAGGGCGGGGGCTGTGCTTGGGGCCCTCGGGGTGGTCAAAACAAAAAGTGACCCAGCCCCAGCCAAGCCGCACACGCCCACCCCACCCAGGCCACCTCGCAACTGTCCCCGCCCCGCCAGGTCGAACCCGCTGCCCGCCGACGTGTGCCAGCCCGGTTCCACCCGCCCAAGCCGCACACGCCCTCCCCGCCCAGGCCATCTCGCAACCTCTTTGCCGCCCCGCCAGGCCGAACCCGCTACCGATCGACCCGTGCCAGCCCGGCCTCCACCCGCGCGAGCCGCACACGCCCTCTCCACCCAGGTCGCTTCGCCAGCCCGAACCCGCTACCCATCGACGTGTGCTGGCCCGGCCCCCACCCGCCCGAGCCGCACTCGCCCACCCAGGCCAGACCGCCTCGCAACCCGTCACCGCCCCGCCAGGCCGAACCCGCTGCCCGCCGACGTGTGCCAGCCCGACCCACCACCTGACTCTTCGCGCCCCCGCTGTCTGCTCGATGGGGTGGAACGTCTTTGTGTGGGGGGACGGACCTGCCAAGCTTCCCCTGCGGGTGGGTTGGCTTGCCCCTCCCACCGCTTTGCCCCACCGCAGGTTCGTAGGGGCCCCGCACAAAGACGTTTCACCCCATCGAGCAACGCTCGATGTCGCGTTCAGACCACGGGAGAACAGGTCCCCGCTGGGTAGATCGATACCCACCTCACCACCCAGGCCAGACCAGCGCCGGGCCGGGTTCATCAGTCCAGCCCCACGCGAAAAACAAGGGCGGCCTCGATTGAGTGAACTTGCTTTGCGCGGGGCCCCTACGAACCTGCGGCGGGGCAAAAGCGGTGGGGATGGCAAGCCACCCCACCCGCCGGGAAGCTTGGCAGGTCCGTCCCCCCACACAAAGCAAGTCCACCCAATCAAGGCGAATGGTGGGGCGCGTTGCGCTCGGTGGGGGGGGTGGGGATCCTGCGGCGGTTGCGGGGGTGGCTAGGGAGAAATGTGTGGGGTGGAGGCTTGGATCCTGCGGTGGTGGTGGGAGGTGGCTAGGAGGGAGAAGAGTGTTGGGTGGGGTGGGATCCAGCGGCGTTCGTGGGGGTGGCTGGGGAGAAAAGCGTTAGGCAGGAACGGGACCCAGCGGCGGTGGTGTGGATGGCTGGGGCGAGAAAAGGGAAGCGGTGGGTGGAGTGTGGTGGTGGGCTAGCTGACCGGGGGTGGGGCGTTGCGGCTGGTGACCGACAGGCGGTTGAAGGCGTTGATCACGGTGATCACCCAGACCAGGTGCGGGAGCTGTTCCGCGCCGAAGTGGTGCAGCGCCTCGTCGTAGACCTCGTCCGGGACGTGGTCTACCGAGAGTTCCGTGATGGACTCCGCCAGTTCCAGTGCCGCGCTCTCCTTCTCGTCGAAGAAGCCGCTTTCGCGCCAGACCGCCAGGGCGTGTACGCGGCGGACCGGTTCACCTAGTTTGGCCAGGGCCGTGGTGTGCATGTCCACGCAGAAGGCGCAGCCGTTGAGTTGGGAGGCGCGGGTTCGGACCAGTTCCAGCAGCCGCTGGTCCAGGCCCGCGGCGACGGCTTCCTGGTCGGTCGCGGTGTGGAGTTCGATCAACCTCCGGTACAGGTCCGGGGTGGCGGGTCCGACGGCGATGCGGTCGGTCACGGTGTGGCTCCTTAGGTCCAGCGTCCGGTTCCGAAGGTATCCTGCCCGGTTCTGATGACCGCGCGTAGCTCCATCCGGCGGACCTTCCCCGTGCCGGTGCGCGGGATCTGGTCCCACTGGAGGACCAACGGGTCGGCCATCGCGGGCAAGTCGCCGAGCGCCTTGCGCCAGGACGTGGGGTCGAGGCGGCCGTTCTCGGTCACCACGACGGGAAGCGGCAGCCGACCCGGGGTGCCCAGCACGACGCACTCCACGAGCCCGGGCACCCGGTCCTCCAGCACGTCCTCCAGTTCGACGCAGCTCTCCCCCGGTAGGAAGTCGACCTCGCGGTCCAGCATCAGGTACGAGCCGAACCTGGTCCGCACCCCGATGTCCCCGGTGTTCCACCACTCCCCGTCGGCCTTCGCTTCCCAACGGGCGCGCTCCCCCACGTAATCCACGCCCCGGGTCCCCGTCCGGACCAGGACGAGACCCGGGGTGCCGCGCGGGACCGGCTTGAACGTCCGGGGGTCGACGATCCGCAACCGCACGCGGCCGGGTACCGGGCGGCCGAGGTTGCGGGTGGTCGGGTGCCGCGCCGCCGTGGCGCGCAGCGACCGCCGGGTCATGAACCGGAACGTCAGCGGACCCGTCTCCGTCTGCCCCCACACCTGCACCCACAGCGGCCGCCGCCGCGTCGCCCCCAGGAACGCGCGCAGGGTCGGCGGGTGCATCGCGTCGAAGGTGCTGACGAACAACCGGACCCCGGCGAACGGGTTGCCGTCCCCCGCCGCGAGGGGCCGCCACCGGACGAAGGTCGACGGCAGCGCCTCCAGCGTCGTCGGCGGGAACGCGCGCAGCACGGGCTCCGCGCGGGCCGGGTCGTCGGCGTCGATGATCACGACTTCCTTCGGTGCCAACCACAGCACCGACGCCGTCCACGGGATCGCCCGCCCGTGCGCGAAGGCGATGGCCGAGCAGACCGTGTCCTTCCTGCGGCACGACACCACCGGCAGCCGCGTCGACTCCGCGCCCGCCAGGCCGAGCACCAGGCTCCGGTTGGTGTGCACGACCAGCTTCGGCACCCCGGTGGTCCCCGAGGTGTGGTGGATGACGAGCGGCTCGTCGTCGTCGCGGAACACCGGCGGTGGCGGCTCGTGCCCGCGCAACCGGTCCAGGGGCAGCGTGTCCGGGTAGCGGCCCTCCAGCGTCACCGCCCGCCGCGCCACGCCGAGCAGCGCCACCCCGTGCTCGGCGGCCCGCTCCAGCACCGCCCGCGTGGTCACCAGCAGCGCGGGCGAGAGCCGGGACAGCAGTACCCGCAACGTCTCCGGCGCGAGCTGGTCCGACAGCAGCGCGGGCACCGCGCCGACGCGCGCCGCCGCGCAGGCCAGCAGCACGTAGTCCCAGTGGTTCGCCTTGACGACCGCGACCCGGTCCCCCGGCCGCACCCCGGCCGCCGCCAGCCAGCCCGCGATGTTGCGCACCAGCGACGCCAGCGCGGGCACGTCGTACTCGGTGCCGAAGTCCGGTGCCACGTCGAGCGGGCGGGACAGGCGCACGACCGTCCCGGTCCGGCGTTCGACGAGGTCGTCGAAGAGCGTGCCCAGGTCGCCTGGCTTGCCCATCAAGCGACCTTCCGCCCGGTGACGGTGACCATCACCTGCGACAGCCAGCGGTGCCCCGGGGTCGCCAGGTCGGCGACGGCCGCGTCGATCTCGGCGGCGTCGACCCGACCGCGGGCGATCATGGCGGGCCGCAGGTGCTCGAGCCACAGCGCGAACCAGCGGGCGTTCAGGCCGCCGCCCTCGACGACCTCGGCTCGGCCCTCGGCGCGCACGTCGACCAGGCCGACCGCGGTCATCAGGTCGATGTCGAGCAGGCCGCAGCGCGGGTGGTAGCCGGCGTAGGTCATCTCCGCGTACGCGGCGCGCTTGACCCGCTCGTGCATGATGCCGTCCGCGGTGTCGAACAGCGGCGTGGAGTCGGTGTCCTCCAGCACGAGGTGCCCGCCGGGGCGCAGCGCGGCGGCCATCCAGCGCACGGCGGACGCGCGGTCGGCCACGTGCTGCACCACCAGCCGGGCGTGCACCAGGTCGTAGTCGCGGCCGATGTCGTCGGTGGTGACGTCCGCCTGCCGGACCCGCACGCCGTGCAGGCCGGTGAGCCGCGAGGTGTCGATGTCCACCGCGGTGACCTCGGCGCCGCGGCCCGCCATCCACGCGGCGATGGACCCGCGGCCCGCACCCACCTCAAGGCAGCGCGTGCCGGGCCCGACGCCGACCTCCGCGAGTCGCGCCTGGGTGCCCGGGTCCCACAGCCGCTCGCCGAGGGCCAGGCGTTCCTCTTCGCGCTCGAAGTCGGTGGCGAACACGTAGTGGGGAGCGGTCTCAGCCACGGGCCACCGCCGGGACGCCCGCGTCGGCCAGCCGCTCGGCGACCACTTCCGCCGACCGCACGGCCGATTCGCTGCACGGCCGCAGCGCGTACCAGTCGCCCGCGTACTCCACGGCCGCCGGTGGTCGGTCGACGAAGTCCTTGCGCACGGCCAAAGCTTCCGCCGTCGGCATCGGCAGCCCGTGCCGGTGCCGGGCCACGACGGTGCCGCGCAGCGCGTGCGCGAGCCCCGGCAGGTACGGCTCGGCCTGGGCGACGAGGGTGCGGGCGATCTCGTCGTCGGACTCGCCCACCAGGTCGGTGACGACCTCCTGCCCCGCGACCAGGGTCGCCATGCCGCGCCCGTCCGGCACCCGGGACGGGTGCTTGCGCTCGTCGAGCACCACACCGGCCAGGATCGGGTTCTCCACGGCCGGGATGGCCAGCCCGAACGCCGCGCCGATGGCGTCGAGCGGGCGGTCGAGCAGGCAGCAGACCTTGATCATCGACCGGAACTCGACCCGGCGGACGTACTCCGGCGCGTCGGCGTGCAGCTCGGCGGCGACCGGCGCGGGCACCGCGAGGACGACCGTGCGCGCGGTCAGCGGTGTGCTGTCCGCGACCAGCCGGGCGCCGGAGCCGGTGGTGACGACCTCGCGGACGGTGACCCCGGTGCTCACGTCGGTGTGCTCGGCGAGTGCGCGGGCCACGGTGTCCATGCCGTCGCGGTACGTGCGGAAGGTCTTGGTGGCGCCGACGGCGAGCATGTGCGCGAGCAGCGGACCGGCCGCGGCTCGGGTGGTGTCCCAGCCGTAGAAGCCGCCGCTGAGCGGCTGGAACAGGTAGTCGTGCAGGTCGCCCCCGATGACGTCGGCGACCGCGCGGTCGCCCAGCGGGGTGGCCTCCGGGTGGTCGGTGGAGTAGTCGCGCCTGCCCGCGTTGGCCAGCAGCCGGACCAGGCGCCAGCGGGCGGACGGGCGCAGCCCGGCGCCGGTGAGGAACCCGCGCGGGTCGCCGACGTGCGGGTGCGCGCGGCCGTCGCGCCACATGGCCAGCGGCGCATCGATCAGCGGGACGTCCGCGCGGGCGATGCCGAGTTCCTCGACGAGCCGCCAGGTGGCCGGGTAGCCGGTGGTGCCGATCATCTCCGCGCCGGTGTCGGCCACGTACCCGTCCTGGCGGACGCTGGCCATCCGGCCGCCGACGTGGTCGGCCGCCTCGAACACGTGCACGTTGCGCCCCTGCGCGCGCAACCGCTTGGCCACGGCGAGGCCGGCGATCCCGGCTCCCACCACGGCCACGTCAAGATCAGCACTCACGAGCCCGCTCCCAGGACGAGGACGAGGTCCACCGCGAACAGGCTCGCGGTGGTGACGCGGTGGGCGCGCAGCCCGAGCAGCCGGGCGGCGAGCGCGTCGCCGAGGCCGACGCCCCGGCGCAGCTGCGCGACCCGCACGCCCATGGCGGGCAGCATGGCCAGGGCGAACCACCACGGCGCGGGGCCCAGACCGGCCGCGGTGACGATGAGCGCGATCTCGGCGACGGTGAGGCAGGCGATGAACGCCCGGTTCTGCCCCTCGGTGAGCAGGACCGCGGCCGTCGGCCTGCCGACCGCGGCGTCGCCCTCGGCGTCGCGGGTGTTGGAGTAGACCCCGAACAGCAGCGGCCCGAGTCCGAAGAGGACGGATTGGACGGCGGCGAACCCGCCGACCGACCCGGTGCACAGGCCGAGCCCGACGAGCACCAGGCCGGTGCCGAAGCCCGCGAGGAACACCTCCTGCCAGCCCCGGTAGCTGATCTTGAGGCCCCAGGAGTACTGCACCGAGGAGCACAGGCACAGCGCGCCGAGCAGAACTGTCCACAGTGGAGCGTACGGGGCCACCAGCGCGGCCAGCGCCCACAGCAGCGCGCCCGCGCCGCAGGCGGCCCAGCCGAAGCGCACCGCCTCGGCCTCGGTCAGCTCGCCGGTCAGCAGCGGCTTGCGGGCCAACCGGCGGGCGGAGGCGTTCGGGCCGTAGTTGGCCGCGTCGCTGCCGTCGCGGAAGCCGGTGACGTCGTCGAAGGCGACCGAGCCCGCGACCACGCACACCGTGCCGATGCCGAAGACCAGCAGCACGCCGAACGCGGCCGGGGTGAACCCGGCCAGCGCCCAGGCCAGCGGCAGGGCCAGGTAGTAGTCCCAGACGTCGAGCTTGGCCAGCCGGGCGTACGCGCCGAGCCGGGCGGGCACGACCGGTGACAGCGGCGTGGTCATCGCGGTCCCCCGGAGAAGTCGCAGACGGCGTCGGCGATGTGCTCCACCTCGGCGTCGGTCAGGTGCGGGTAGCAGGGCAGGGCCAGGGTGCGCGCGCAGGCCAGTTCCGCGTGCGGCCAGAACTGGCCGGGCCGGGCGAAGCGGGCGAACGCGGGCTGGGCGGGCAGCGGCGACGGGTAGTAGACGTGGCTGCCCACGCCCCGGTCCGCGAGGTGGTGGCGCAGCGCGTCGCGGTGGTCGACCAGCAGCGAGTAGACGTAGAAGCAGCGGCCGTTCCGACCGGCGGGCGGCGCTTGGACGCCGTAGTCCACCAGCGGGGCGAACCGCGCGGTGTAGTAGTCGGCGATCTCCGCGCGCCGCCGCAGCCTGCCCGCGAGCCCGGGCAGCCGGTGCAGCTGGAAGTCGGCCATGACCTCGTCGAAGCGGCTGTTGTAGCCGACCACGTGGTGCAGGAACCGGGTTCGGCCGTCCTGGCCGTGGTTGCGCAGCAGGCGCACGCGGTGCGCGAGTTCCTCGTCGTCGGTGACCACGGCGCCGCCCTCGCCGATCGTGCCGAAGGTCTTGACCTGCACGAAGGAGTACACCCCCGCCTCGCCCCAGCGCCCGGCCGGGACGCCGTCGAGCACCCCGCCCTGGGCCACCGCCGAGTCCTCGACCAGCCGCACGCCGTGGTGCTCGGCCAGTTCGCGCAGCGTGGGCATGTCCGCCATGACGGAGAACATGTGCGCGGGCATGATCGCCGCGGTGCGGCCGGTGACCGCGGACTCCACCTCGTACGGCTCGACCACCATGGTCCACGGGTGCACGTCGGCGAAGACCGGGGTGGCGCCGACGGAGACCACCGAGGAGGCCAGCGGCGCGCAGCCGAAGGCGGGCACCACGACCTCGTCGCCCGGTCCGATGTCCATGGCCCGCAGCACGAGCGTCAGCGCGGTGGTGCCGCTGCCGCAGGCGATCACGTCCGCGGCCCCGGTCTCCGCGCGCAGCGCCCGCTCCAGGGCCGCGGTGCGCTCGCCGAGGATGAACTTCTGCTCGGTCGCGGTGGCGATCCGCTGCACGGCTTCGAGCAGCACCGCGCGGTCGTCGTCGAACAGGTCCGGCGGGAAGAACGGCAGCGCGTGGGTCACGACCCGCCACCGCCGAAGAAGGCGCGGATGAGCGCGCACACCCGGTCGACCTGGAAGTCGGTGAGGTCCGGGTAGAGCGGCAGCGCGAGGGTGCGCGCGCACGCGGCCTCGGCGACCGGGAAGTCGCCGCGCCGGTGGCCCAGCTCGGCGAAGCACGGCTGCAGGTGCAGCGGGACCGGGTAGTACGTCTCGGTGCCGACGCCGTGCGCGGCGAGGTACGCGGCGAGGGTGTCGCGGTGGTCGACCTCGACGAGGTAGACGTAGAACACCGGGGTGGTGTCGACGTCGCGCTCGACCACCGTGGGCAGCCGCCGCACCCCGGGGCAGCCGCGCAGCCGCTCGGTGTAGGCGGCGGCCAGTTCGCCGCGGCGGGCGATGTCCGCGTCGAGGCGCTCCAGCTTGGCCAGCAGCACCGCGGCCTGGATGTCGTCCATCTTGGAGTTGAACCCCGGCACCGCGGTCTCGGTGTTGATCCCGGGGAAGTGGTCCAGGGTGTGCCCGTAGCGGCCGTGGTGGCGCAGCGCGGCGACGGAGTCGGCGACGGTCGCGTCGTCGGTGATGACCGCGCCCGCGTCGCCGATCGCGCCGAGGGTCTTGGTGGGGAAGAACGACAGCACCCCGCCCGCGCCGCGCAGGCCCGCGTGCGCACCGTCCCAGCGCATGCCGATCGCCTCGGCGCTGTCCTCGACCACGGTGAGCGCGTGCCGCTGGGCGAACCGCTCGACGGCGGTGAGGTCGGCGAGCTGGCAGAACAGGTGCACCGGCATGACCATCCGGGTGCGCTTGCCGACCTCCACCGCGGCCAGGTCGAGCGTGTAGGTGTCCGGATCGATGTCGGCGAAGGCCGGTCGTCCGCCCGCGAGCACCACCGCGGAGGCGGAGGCGATGAAGCTGAACGCGGGCACCACCACCTCGTCGCCGGGTTCGAGACCGGCCGCGCGCATCAGCAGCACCAGCGCGTCGGTGCCGGAGTTGACCCCGATGGCGAACCGGGCGCCGGTGTAGCGGGCCAGCGCCTGCTCGAACCGGCCGACCAGCGGGCCGTGGGAGTACTTGCCGCGGTCGACGACGGTCTCGATGTTGGCCGCGATGCTCGGCCAGAGCGCGGTGAAGGCCGCGGCCTGGGTGAAGAACGGCACCGCCGGTCCAGGTGGGGCCGCGGCGTCCGGGTCCGCGAGTGCCGCGGCGTGCTCCATGTCGGTCCTTAGAACTCAGTGGTCCGGATAGCGCTGGTCGGGTCGCCCCTGCGGCGGTCGGGCTCCCGGCGCGGGCGCGGTCCAAACTAGGCGGTCGCCATCCGTTGCGCGGCAACGCAAACGAAAGATCACACGGTCGGGTGGCCGTCGGGGGTCCGCGTTGACACCCGGCACGGCGCACACCAGGGTTGGCCCGTCCCGCCCCCCGAACGCACCAGTCGCGGCACCCGAACAGCCGCACACCCCGATTCCAGCCGATTCCAGGAGGCACGCACCCCATGCTGGGCACGCTCGTCGTGGGCCTGGGCCGCGCGGGCTCCGGGCTGCACCTGCCGGTGCTGCGCGGGCTCGGGCACGGCGGCGGACGCTCGCTGGGCAGGCCGCCGATCACCGTGCACGACCCGCGCCACCGCCCGGCGGAGGCGCCCGACCTCGCGGTGGCGCACTCGCTGGCGCACGCGGCGGCGATCACCGACCCGGAGCGGACCGTGGTGCACCTGTGCACCGGCCCGTCCGCGCGGCTGCGCCCGCTGACCGAGCTGGTCGACCTGGGGTTCCGCCGGTTCCTGGTGGAGAAGCCGCTGGCCGCCGACGAGGTCGAGCTGCGCGAGGTGCTGCGGCTGCGCGAGCGCGCCGGGCTGGACGTGGTGCCGGTGGCGCAGTGGCGGTGCAGCGAGCTGACCAACCGGGTGCTCGCCGTGCTGCGCGGCGGCAGGCTGGGCGCGCTGAAGTCCGTGGAGTTCAGCCAGCGCAAGCCGCGCTTCGCCCGCACGCTCGCCGGTGACGACCACCCGAGCGCCTTCGACGTCGAGATGCCGCACTCGCTGGCCGTCGCGCTGCACGTGGCGGGCGCGGCCGAGGTGGTCGGCGCGGGATGCGCGGACATGCTGCTCGGCGACGCGGTCTTCCCGTCGATGGGCCGGGCGTGGGTGCGGCTGCGGCACGCGGACGGGGTGTTCACCGACATCCGCACCGACCTCACCGCGCCGGTCCGCGAGCGCCGGATCACCGTGGAGCTGGAGGGCGGCACGCTGATCGGGCACTACCCGATCAGCGGGGCGGACGAGTACGCGCAGCTGTCCGTGCGCACCCGCGGCGGCAAGGTCGACTCGGTGTTCCGCGACGACTCGCTCTCCGCGTTCGTCTCCCGCGCGTACCGGCACTTCACCGGCGAGGAGCCCTTCACGGACGAACCCGCGATCGGCGCCGCGGTGGTGTCGGTCATCGCGGAGGCCAAGCGGCAGGCCGGGTTGCGCGCGCCGGTGGAGGTCGGCCGGTGAGGGTGCTCGCGGGCATCGGCGACGAGGCCGGTCCCGGGTTGGCCGAGCAGGTCGCGGCGGTCACCGGGCTGGGCTGGTCGGCGATCGAGCTGCGCACGGTGGCGGGCACGGCCGTGGCGGACCTGCCGGACCCGCTGTTCGACGAGGTCGCGGGCACGCTGGCGGAGCTGGGGCTGCGCACGGTGTGCGTGGACTCGCGGATCGGCGACTGGTCCACGGTGATCACCGGCGACTTCGGCCGCGACCTGGAGGAGCTGCGGGTGCTGGCGCGCCGCTGCCCGCGGCTGGGCACCCGGTACGTGCGGGTGATGTCGTACCCCAACGACGGCCTGCACGACGACGAGTGGGAGCACCGGGCGCTGCGCCGGATGCGGGAGCTGGCGCTGCGCGCCGAGCAGGCGGACCTGGTGCTGCTGCACGAGAACTGCGCGGGCTGGGCGGGCAGCGACCCGGCGCGGGCGCTGCGCATGCTGGAGGAGGCGGACAGCCCGGCGCTGCGGTTGCTGTTCGACACCGGCAACGGCTTGGCGTACGGCTACTCCGCGACGGAGCAGCTGGCCGAGGTGGTGGAGCACGTGGCGCACGTGCACGTCAAGGACGGCGTGCCGACCCCCATGGGTCCACAGTGGACAATTCCAGGCGAGGGCGACGCGGACGTGCGCGGCTGCCTCGACCTCTTGGCCGCGCACGGCTACCAGGGCGCGCTGTCCATCGAACCGCACCTGAGCCTGCGCCCGCACGAGTCGGGCGGGCGGGGTTCGGTCGAGGGGTTCACCGCGGCCGGGCGCGCGTTGGAAGCCCTGCTCGCCACGGCGGACCGGTGACGTGGCCGCGTTCACCGAGGCCGACGCGGCGCTGCTGCTGCGGCTGATCGACCTGCCCACCGCGGGCCCGCTGGAGACCGGGGAACCGGCCCGGCTGTGGGAGGCGCTGGAGCTGTACGCCGCCGCCGCCGGGGGTTTCACCGTCGCGCACCACGGCCCGGCCACGCGCGCGGACCTCGACCGCCCCGGCGTGCCCGCCGCCGTGCGCGAAGCGGCGCGCGACCCGGCTTTCCTGGCCGCGCAACCGAGTCTGGTGCTGCGCATGGGACCGGTGGACGCGCCGACGGTCATGTTCAACGTGCACCTGGACACCGTCGCGGGCCACGAACCGGGCCGCGTCGACGGCGCGGTGATCCACGGCCGCGGCGCGGTCGACGCGAAGGGGCCGGCGGTGGCGCTGCTGGCGGGCATCCGCGACGCCGTCTCCCGCGAACCCGCCATCGGCGCGGAGACCACCGTGCTCGTGCAGGCCGTGTCCGGTGAAGAGGGCGGCGCCATGGGCACCTTCGGCACCAGACCGTTGGTGGAGCGCGGTTTCCACGGCGCGCTGAACGTCTTCTGCGAGCCGACCGGGCTGCGCTACCTGCCGCGCGCCACCGCGTCGGCCACCGCGCGGATCCGGGTCGCGGGGGCCGGTGCCGTCGACGACCGCCCCGGCGACGGCCACAACGCCACGGTGCTGCTGGGTTTCCTGGCCCAGCACCTGGCGCTGGAACTGGCGGGCGAGCACGCGTGCGTGGCCGGGCTGCACACCGGCACCCGGCACAACCGCGTCTACGGCGACGGCGACCTGCTGGTCAACCTCGCCTACGCCGACGACGGCGAACGCCTCACCGGCGCACTCGACCGCGCGGTGGCCACCGGCCTGGCCCGCTTCCGCGAGACCTTCGCCGCCGTACCGGAACTGGCCCGCACCGCCGCCGACGCGGCCCGGGTGACCACGGTGGACTGGCTCAAGCGCGGCCTGCCCGCGCTGACCGGCGGCGACGGGGCGGGCGCCCTCGACGAGCTGATGGCCGCCGCGGGCATCCCCGCCTGGCCCGCCGCCGACCCGGCGTTCACCTGCGACGCCATCTGGCTGGCCGGGGTGCCGGGCGCGGCGACGGCCGTGCTCGGCCCGGGCGACCTGGCCGCCAACCACGCCCACGCCGACGGCGAGTTCGTCGCCCTGGCCGACCTGGCCGCGTTCGCGGGCCAGGTCTCCCGACTGCTGCGCGCGTTCCACGCCCGCTCCGCTGCTCGATGAACCAGCACCCGACGAGAACGGCTCCGGCATGACCGATCTGGACCAGGCACCGCCCCGCACCCGGGTGCGGGTCCCGCACGACGCCCTGCTCGGCTTCACCGCGGCGGTGTTCGCCGCGCACGGCGTGCCGCGCGACCGGGCCGCCGAGTCGGCCGCGGCGCTGTGCCACGGCGACATCACCGGCACGGCGTCGCACGGGCTGGTCAACCTCACCCGGATCTACCTGCCGCTGCTGACCTCCGGCCGGGGCAGGCCGGACGCGGAGCCGCGGGTGCTGGCCGACCGGGGCGCCACCGTGCTGCTCGACGGGCGCGGCGGGCTGGGCCTGTGGCTGGCGGGCGAGGCGATGGACGTGGCCGTGCGCCGGGCCCGCGACCACGGCGTCGGCCTGGTGTCGGTGCGCGGCGGCACGCACTTCGGCTGCGCAGGCCCGCACGCGCTGCGCGCGGTGCGGCACGGCATGGTCGGCGTGGTCGCGGCCAACTGCGGCCACCAGCGCATCGCCCGGCCGCCGCGCGGGCGGGTGCCGATGCTGGGCACCAACCCGATCAGCGTGGCCGCCCCGGCGGGCGCGCACCCGCCGTTCCTGCTGGACATGAGCACCACCACCGCGCCGACCGGCAAGGTGCGCGCCGCCGCGCGGGCGGGCGCGGACGTCCCGGCGAGCTGGCTGGCCGACCACCACGGCGCGCCGGTCACCGACCCGACCCGCTTCGACGACGGCGAGGCGCACCTGACCTGGCTCGGCGCGCCCGGCGACGGCGAGTACAAGGGATTCGGCCTGGCGCTGATGGTCGAGGTGTTGTCCGCGCTGGTGTCCGGTGCCGGGCTGGGCCCGGCGCCCGCCGCGCTGGTCGCCGACCGCACCCCCGACGACGACATCGGCTACTTCGTCATGGCCGTGGCCCCCGCGACGCTGCGCGACCCGGTGATCTACCAGCGGGACGCGGGCTCGCTGTTCGGCGCGCTGCTGGCCTGCCCGCCGGTGGAGCCGGGCACGGACGTGTCCTACCCCGGGGTCCCCGAGGCGCGGCACGCGGAACTGGCGCGGCGCGAGGGCGTGCCGCTGGGCGCGGAGCTGTACGCGGAACTGGGCGAGGTCGCCGAGCGCCTCGGTCTGGTGCTGCCGGAGGCGTGCTGATGCGCATCGGGGTCATCGGGCTCGGTGTGATCTCCCGCTACTACCTGGCCGCGCTGGGCGAGAGCGGACCGCTGCGGCTGGCCGCGGTGTGCGACGTGCGGCCGGAGGCGCTGGCCCCCTACCGCGACGAGGTCCCGTGCTGGCGCGACCACCGGGACATGATCGCCGCGGGCGGGTTGGACGGTGTGGTCGTCACCGTGCCCAACGACCAGCACGCCCCGGTGTGCCACGACCTGCTCGACGCCGGTCTGCCGGTGTGCGTGGAGAAGCCGCTGGCGACCCGGCTGCGCGACGGCCTGGCCATGGCCGAGCTGGCCGCGGCTCGCGGCGCGGTGCTGTTCACCTCCTTCCACCGCCGCTACAACGCGCGGATCCGCGCGCTGCTGGAGGGGTTGCCGCGCGGGGTGCCGATCGAGTCGGTGACCGTGCGGTACCTGGAGCGGATCGAGGAGCACGTCGGCGCCGACGGCTGGTACCTGGACCCGGCGCGCTGCGGCGGGGGCTGCGTGGCCGACAACGGCCCGAACGCCTTCGACCTGGCCCGGTTGCTGCTCGGCTCGCTCCAAGTGTCCTCTGTGGACATCCGGCGGGACGCGGCGGGCGTGGACCGCGCGGCGCGGGTGCACCTGGCCGCCGAGTCCGGCGCCCGGGCCCGGGTCGAGCTGGACTGGGACCACCCGGGCGAGACCAAGGACGTCGAGGTGCGGCTGGCCGACGGCGCGGTGTGGCGGGCGGACATGCTCGCCGGGTTCACCGGTTTCAAGCAGTCGCTCTGGCACGAGTACGCGGGTGTGCTGCGCGCGTTCACGCTGGCCGTGCACACCGGCGGCGTCGACCGCGACGGCCTGGCCGCGCTGTCGTTGGTGGACGCGGCCTACCGCGCCGAGCAGTGGTCGCGGGCCGCGCTGATCGGGGAGAAGTGATGATCGAGGACGGCAGCAAGCGCACGGTGTCCGGGGTGCTGGTGAAGGTGCTGGTGCACCGCCGCGACGACCGCGGCATGCGGCTGGAGGAGTTCGCCAGCCGCTGCGTGCGCCAGGGCGAGGTGCACGAGCTGGTCACCACCGACCACACCGAGGGCGACCCGAGCATCGACCGGGTCGGGTTCCTCGGGTTCGCCGAGATCCGCGACGGCGGGGTGATCGACCGCGGCGACGAGGTGCGCATCGGCGACCAGGTGGTGGGCACGGTCCTCGGCTTCGACGCGTGCCACTTCCCCAACCACTACAACATCCTCATCCGCCGCGAACGGCCGGTCACCGGCGAGCAGATCGAGCTGTCCCCGGAGTCGACCGTCCGGTTCGTCCAGTCGGGGACCCGGTGAGCACCCGGCTCGACCGGGCGGTCGTGGTGGGCGGCAGCGTCGCCGGGCTGCTGGCCGCGCGGGTGCTGCGCGCGTTCACCGACGACGTCGTGGTGGTCGAGCCGGACGACCTGCCGGAGTCGCCGGTGGGGCGCGGCGCGATCGCGCACGGCGACCAGTTCCACGTGCTGCTGGGGCTGGCCCAGGACATGCTGTCGTACTGGTTCCCGACGCTGCTCGACGACCTGGTCGCCGACGGGGCCGTGCGCTGCACGTCCGAGCGGGACGGCCGGATGTACGTCGACGGGCACCTGCGGCTGCCGGTACCGGGGCACGTCTTCCTGCCGGTGCACCGGCCGCTGCTGGAGCACCACCTGCGGCGCTGGGTGCTGCCGCTGGTCACCGTGGTGCGCGACCGGGTCACCGACCTGGCGGTCTCCGGCGACCGGGTCACCGGCGTGCGGACCGCGCTCGGCGAGACCCTGCCCGCGGACCTGGTGGTGGACGCGACCGGTCGGGCGAGCAGGCTGTGCGAGTGGCTGTCCAGGGTGGACTACCCGGTGCCGCGCAAGCAGCGCCTCGCGCTCGACCTCGGGTACGCCACCACGCTGTACCACCGGTCCCGGGACCAGCGGCTCGACGGTCTGCTCTCGGTGCACTCGCTGCGCTCCAACTCCGCCGCGGAGCCCGGCGTGAGCTGCATCGCGCCGCTCAACGACGACTACTGGATCGCCACGGTGTCCGCCTACGGCAAGAACCGGCCCAGCCGGGACCCGGCCGACTTCGCGGAGCGCTGCCTGCGCGAGCCCGCCGCCGGGTTCGCCACCCTGGTGCGCACCTGCATGCCCGCCGGAGGAGTGTCCACGCACCGGTTCCCGCACAGCGTCCGCCGGGATTTCCACACGGTCGAGCGGTTTCCGGCCGGTCTGGTTCCCCTCGGTGACGCCGTCGCGTCGTTCAACCCGGTGTACGGCCAGGGCATCCCGTCCGCCGCGCTGCACGCCTCGGCGCTGGCCGCGTGGCTGCGCTCCGGCGCGGGCGTCGGCGGCTACTTCGAGCGGCTGCGGGTGCTGGTCGACGCGGCGTGGCAGACCAGCGTCATCGCCGACTTCGGGCTGCCGCACCTGGTGGCCCGCCGCCCGCGCGGGCACCGGCTGCGGCAGGCGGTCAGCGGGGCCATCGACCGGGCCGCGATGCGCGACCCGCTGGTGGCCGCGCGGTTCGCCGACGTGGTCAACATGTACGAGCACCCGAGCGCGCTGCTGCGCCCGGATGTGCTGCGGCGCGCGCTGGTCGCCGCGACGGTGGAGCGCTTCCTCGGCGCGTAACGGCTTCCGGCCGCGGGGGAGCCCGCGGTTTCGTGGGGGGGCGCCACGAAGAGGGGATCAAAGCCGAGGGCCCCGGGGAATCGCTCCCCGGGGCCCTCGGCCGTTCTCCGCTACCGGTGGTGATCAGCCGCCGAGCAGGGGGATGTCGTGCTTGCCCTGGTGGTAGTCGCGGACCGCGTCCACGATCTCGTCGACCGACAGCGCGCCGCTGTGGTTGCTGTCGAGCTGGTTGAACGAGGCCTTGGCGGTGCTCTCGTCCACGCCTGCCGCGCGCATCCAGCGGGTGAACTCGGCGGCGTTGACCTCGCCGTCGCCGTCGGTGTCGGCGATGTCCACGATGGCCTCGATGGCCGGGCGCAGGTTCTGGTTGAACCCGGGGTTGCCCGCGTCCACGATCTCCTGCTCGCTGACCCGGATGAACTCCTGCATCGAGACCGTGCCGGAGTGGTCGGTGTCGGCCTTGGCCTGGAGCTTGTCCCACATCTGCGCGTAGGCCGACAGCAGCGCCCGGCCCTTCGGCGAGCTCTCCTGCTCACCGAAGCCCTGGAGGATGCGGCGGGCCTCTGCCTCGTAGTCGGACTGGTCGATCTGTCCGTCGCCGTTGCTGTCCCAGAGCTCGAAACGACGCTTCAGCCTGCTGTCCTGGATGCTTGCGGTCACGGCCTTGCTCCTTCGTGGTGCCTTGTCGGGATCAGCGCGGGAGCCCGTGCGCTGCGGCTCTTCTCGGCCCCGCGATTTGGACACTAGCAACGAGATCGCATTCGGGCAGGGCGCAGGCGTTCCCTTTTCGGGTGTATTCCCCCACCCCGATCGGGATTCCGGTAGGCGGGACCGCCGGTGCGCCGCGCGCGCCGGTGATCCACCATCCACCTATTCATGAATAGATCCAGGAACTGGGTCCCGACTATTTCCCGACCGCGTCGAGGCACGGCGCGCGCGACTCGGCCACGGCCGCGGCGACGCCGTCCCAGAGCCGGAGGCGGGCGCGCAGCAGCCCGGTCACCGCGGCGGTGCACTCGGCCCACTTGGTCTCGTCCGGGCCGCACAGGTCGGCCACCAGCTGCGTCGCCATCGGGGTGTGCCTGCCGGTGTCGACCTCCAGCTGGCGGCGCAGGTACCCGTGGAAGAGGCCGAGCGGGGCGCGCGCGTCGCCCGCCGGTGGCAGCACCCCGTCGAACAGCGCGGGCGGCGGTTCGGCGCGGCCGTAGGCGAAGGCGGCGGCCCGGCAGTGCACCGGGGCGCGGCCGACCAGCTCCCAGCTGGACCGCAGGAACTCCGCGGCCGGGCCCGGGACGCCCGCGGCGAGCAGCGCGTCGGGGACCGGGGTGCCCGCGCGCAGCAGGTCCAGGAAGGCGTCGACGGGCCAGGTGTCCGCGCCCGCGTCGGCCATCGCGTGCCGGTACAGCTCGAAGTGGCTGACGTAGCCCTCGCCGAACTCGTCGCTCTCCGCCGCGAGCACGATGTCGTTCACCAGTCGGCGGCTGATCGGCGCGCCGGTCGGCACCCACGGCACGCGCACGCACGTCAGCTCGTTCTGCAGGCCCTTGAGCAACGACATGGCGTCCCACACCGCGAACACGTGGTGGGCCATGAACACCGCCACGTCCGCGCGGTTCGCGATCCGGCGGTAGACCCGGTGGCCAGCCACCTCGGCGCGGACGGGCTCGACCCCCGCGCGGATGCGGACGACGCCGGGGTGTGACAGCGCCCAGTCGTAGCGGGTCATCGCCACCTGGCCTTTCGCCGTGGGTAGGGGGACTCGCTGCGGACGCTAGGGATACCGGCGGTCACGCGCCACTTATCGATGAGGTGAAAAGCCTTACCCGACTCAGCGACTGCGGCCCGGTTCGGAAATGACCAGCATGGATCACGGCGCCCGATCCGACGCCAACGCCCCCTGGAGGTAGCACATGCGCTTCACCCGCCCCCTGTTCGCCGTCCTCGGCACCTGCGCGCTCGCCACCGCGGCCCTGCCCGCGGCCGCCGCACCCGCCCCGGCCCCCGCCAAGGGCGACGTGATCGTGTTCCAAATGGAGTACATGCCGGTGACGGTCTACGAGAATCCCTCGGGCTGCAAGCTGCTGCCCGCGGGCTCGCACGTGCTGATCAACCGGACGGACAAGGTGGTCACCATCTACTTCGACCCGGCGTGCAAGTTCCCGATCATCCCGGTCTCCCAGCTGGCCCCGGGCAACGGCACGCACGTCAGCCCGATCGGCAGCTTCAGCATCTGAGCCCGGCCCCACCGGCAGGAAGGAAACAGCGCCCGTGTCTGCGGACCTCGTGGTGGTCGGACTCGGCTACGTCGGCCTGCCGCTGGCCCGGCGGGCCAGCGGCGCCGGGCTGGCGGTGGTCGGCGTGGACACCGATCCGGACGTGGTCGCGGGCCTGCGCGCGGGCCGGTCGCACGTGCAGGACACCGCCCCGGCCGAGATCGGCACCATGCTGGCGCGGGGCTTCACCGCCACCACCTCGTTCGCCGCGGTGTCCACAGCGGACACGGTGGTCATCTGCGTGCCCACCGGCCTGGTGGACGGCGAACCGGACCTGCGCGCGGTGATGGCCGCCGCGCACGCGGTCGCCGAGCGGCTGCGCCCGGGCAGCCTGGTCGTGCTGGAGTCGACCAGCTACCCGGGCACCACCGAGGAGGTGCTGCTGCCGATCTTGGAATCCACCGGCCTGGTCGCGGGTGTGGACTTCAACCTGGGCTACTCACCGGAGCGGATCGACCCGGGCAACGGCGAGTACGTCCTGGAGAACACGCCGAAGGTCGTCAGCGGGCTGACCCCGGTCTGCGCCAAGCGCTGCGCGGCCTTCTACGAGGTGCTGGTCGACTCGGTGGTGGTCGCCGCGGGCCTGCGCGAGGCGGAGACCGCGAAGCTGCTGGAGAACAGCTACCGGCTGGTCAACATCGCCCTGGTCAACGAGCTCGCGGTCTTCTGCAACCGGCTGGGCATCGACGTCTGGGACGTGCTGCGCTGCTCGGCGACCAAGCCGTTCGGCTTCCACCCGTTCACCCCGGGCCCGGGCGTCGGCGGCCACTGCATCCCGGTGGACCCGCGCTACCTGGCCAACCGGGCCCGCGCGGAGGGCCTGCCGTGCTCGATGGTGACCGCGGCTCAGGAGGTCAACGCGGGCATGCCCGGTTACGTCGTGCGGCGGGCGCGGGACATCCTGGCCCGCGAGGCGGGTCGGGTCTTCGGCGCCCGCGTGCTGCTGCTGGGGGTCACGTACAAGCCGAACATCGCCGACCTGCGCCAGTCCCCCGCCACCGGGGTGGTCCGCCAGCTCCGCTCGCTCGGCGTCGAGGTCGCCTACCACGACCCGCACGCGGACCGGTTCACCGTGGACGGCGTCCCGGTCCACCGTGAATCCACTGTGGACTCCTCGGCGGACCTGGTGGTGCTGTTGCAGCCGCACGACCGCGTGGACCTGGCCGCGGTGGCCCGCGGGGCGAAGGCGGTGCTGGACACCAGGGGTGTCATGGAAGGCGACAACGTGGAACGGCTCTGACCGGTCCGGCACCGGTCCACCCGGCACAACGCGAACTCACCTCACGGCCGCGCTTTCGCCGCGAGGGGCCGCGGTTCAGACGACGGCCCAGAGGTACTGCACCGCGTAGGCCCGCCACGGCCGCCACGCCGCCGCGTGCGCGGTCAACGCCGCCGGGGTGAACGGCAACCCCAGCGACCGGGCCGCGGCCCGCACCTGCGGGTCGCCCGGCAGGAACGCGTCCGGGTCGCCCAGGGCCCGCATGGCGATCGTCTCCACCGTCCCGGGGCCGAACCCCGGCAGCGCCGACAGCCGCGCCCGGGCCCGGTCCCGGTCCGCGCCCACTCCCAGGTCGACCGCGCCCGCGGCCAACGCGTTCACCAGCGCCACCACCGTGTCCCGGCGGGCCCTGGGTAAGGCGAACCGGTCGGGGTCCAGCCCGGCCAGCACCGCGGGGGTCGGGAACAGGTGCGTCAGACCGCCGGACGGGTCGTGCACGAGGTCGCCGTGGTCCTGGACCAGTCGCGCCGCGTGCCCGCGGGCCGCGGTCGCCGAGACCTGCTGCCCCAGCACGGCGCGGATCGCCAGCTCCGCGCCGTCGACCGTGCGCGGCACCCGCCGCCCCGGGTCCCGGCGCACGTGCGGTGCCAGCACGGGGTCGGTGGCCAGCAGGTCGTCCACCGCGATCGGGTCGGCGTCGAGGTCCAACAGCCTGCGGCAGCGGCTGATCGCGCGCGCCAGGTCCCGCAGGTCGGTCAGGGCGAGCTGGCAGGCGATGTGGTCCGCGGTCGGGCGCAGCGTCGCGATGCCGGTGCCGTGCGGCAGGCGCAGCGTGCGGCGGTAGGCGCCGTCGCGCCACTCCTCCACGCCGGGGATCGCCGTCGCGGCCAGGTGGCCGAACAGGTTGTCCGGGCACAGCGGTTCGCGGAACGGGAGCCGCAGCGAGAGCACGCCGGGGCTGGCGACCTGGCGGCCCGCGCGCAGCCGCAGTTCGGTCGGCGGTAAGGCGAACACCTCGCGCACGGTGTCGTTGAAGGTCCGGATGCTGCCGAACCCGGCCGCAGCGGCGACCTCGCTCATCGGCAGCGCGGTGGTCTCGATCAGCAGCCGGGCGGTCTGCGCGCGCTGCGCGCGGGCCAGGGCCAGCGGACCGGCGCCGAACTCGGCGAGCAGCTGCCGCTCCACCTGCCGGACGCTGTAGCCGAGCCGCGCGGCCAACCCCGGTACGCCTGCCCGGTCGACCACGCCGTCGGCGATCAGCCGCATGGCGCGCGCGGCCAGGTCCGCGCGCTCGTTCCACTGCGGGGAACCGGGGCTGGCGTCCGGCCTGCACCGCTTGCACGCCCGGAACCCGGCCTGCTGGGCGGCCGCCGCGCTCGGGAAGAACGTCATGTTCTCCGCTTTGGGGGGCATCCCGGGGCAACTCGGCCTGCAGTAGATGCGGGTGGTCCGGACCGCGGTGAAGAACCAGCCATCGAATCGCGCGTCCTTGGACCGGACGGCGCGCACGCAGCGGTCGAAATCCTCATGCACCCGGACAGGATGCGGGTCGGCCGTACAGCGTCATCAGCGGGAAAACGACTTGACAGTCCAGAAAGCCGCGGCGTCGGGTTTTCGCCGGCATTGTCGGTCGGCTCTGCTTGACTGGGTGCCATGACAACTTCCCAACCACAGGCCGCGACTTCCCAACAGGACCGTGCGGCGGCCTTCCACGCGCTGCACACGGGCGGCGGGGTGTTGGCGCTGGCCAACGCCTGGGACGTGGCCAGCGCGGCGGTCGCGGTGGCGGCGGGCAGCCGCGCGGTCGCCACCACGAGCGCGGGCGTGGCGTGGAGCCTCGGCGCCGCCGACGGCGACGCGCTGAGCAAGGCGCTGGCGGTCGACCTGATCGCCCGGGTGGTGTCCGCGGTGGACGTGCCGGTCACCGCCGACATCGAGACCGGCTTCGGCGCCACGGCCGACGACGTCGCCGACACCATCCGCGCCGTGCTGGCCGCCGGTGCGGTCGGGGTGAACATCGAGGACTCGTTCCAGAGCGGCGACGGCCCGCTGCGCGCGGTCGCCGAGCAGTCGGACCGGCTCGCGGCGGCGCGCGCGGCGGCGGCCGAAGCCGGGATCTCCCTGTACGTCAACGCCCGCACGGACACGTACCTGCGCGGCGTGGGCACCGACGAGGACGCCCGGTTCCGGGAGACGGTCGACCGGGCCAACGCCTACCTGACCGCGGGCGCGTCCGGGATCTTCGTGCCGGGTCTGACCGACCTGGACACCCTCGGCAGGCTGGTGCGCGAGATCCCGGCGCCGGTCAACGCGATGGTGCACCCGGGGGCGCCGTCGATCGGCGAGCTGAAGGCGGTCGGCGTGGCCAGGGCCAGCCTGGGCGCGGCGATCGCCCAGTCCGCGTACGCGCTGGCGCGGCGGGCGACGGAGGAGCTGCTGGCGGCGGGCACGTACACGTCGGTCGCGGAATCGCTGAGCTGGGTCGAGCTGAACAAGCTGCTCACCCGCTGACCGCTCACCGTCCGCTTGGGACTTCGGGAGTGGACAGATCGTGGACACCGCCCAGGGCGCGCGGCGGCGCGGCCTGGGCGGCGACGCCGTCCAGGGCGGTGGCGACGGCGTAGGCGTAGAGGTCGGTGTCGGGGTGCGCGCGGTGGTAGCGCCCCAGTTCGACCAAACCGGACAGTTCCGCGCGGTCGGCCAGCTCGGTGCGCAGGGCGGCGGTCCGCGCGCGCAGGGCGGCGTCGCGGTCGTCCTCGGCGGCGAGGAACTGCCACGCCTGGGCGGTGAGGAACGTGTGCGCGGGCACGGCCCGGTCGCCGAAGCCCGCGTGCCGCAGCACGGTGACGGCGCGGTCGATGACCGGGTGCAGAGCGGGTACCAGTTCCCCGTGCACGGCTAGCCTGCGCGCGACGCCGGGGTGGGCCAGCAGCACGGGTCGGGCGTCGGTGAGGAACCGCTCGAACCACGTCCGCCACGGCAGGTCGGCCTCGGGCACGGGCAGCGCGCCGACGACCCGGTCGAGCACCGCGGCCACCACGGCCTCCCGGTCGCCGACGTGGTGGTAGATGACCGCCGGGTAGGCCCCGACCCCGGCGGCGAGCTGGCGCAGCGTCCAGTCCTCCAGCCCGTGCGCCCGGGTGAGGTCGAGCGCGGTCGCCACGATCCGCTCCGGGGTCACCGCGGGCTGGCCGGACCGCTGCCGCCTCCCGGTAACCGATGCATACGTGGCCATACATGCACAGTAACGGGTGAACGACCGCGCTTGGCCAGGAACCAAACGTGGTACCCCAGCCGTTGAGACGATGAGGCACCTCGACCACGACGGGTGGACCTCCCCCGCATGGAAAGGAGCACGGGATGCCCCTGCTGAAGAAGCTGACCGCGCTGGCCGGAGCGGCCGCCGCCGCGACCAAGTACGCCAAGAAAAACCCCGAAAAAGTCAACCGCATGGCGGCGAAGGCAGGCCACTTCGTCGACCAGAAGACCAAAGGCAAATACAGTCGCCAAATCAACAACGCCGTCCGCCGGGTGAACACGGCCACCAGCCCCAAGCCGGGCCACTAGGCCCCCGGGTGGGGCCACCCGGACGTGGCCCCACCCACCCGATCGGCCGACTCAGCCGGCTAACCCCGCCATTCACGGGTTATCCACATCCTCGATACCCATCCACAGGATTACGCCGCGCCTTCTCCGCCGCCCCAATACCGATAGACTGGAGCAGGGCTGTTCCCCCAGAGGAGGGCGGGGGCTGTCCTGGGTCCGGCTGGGGCGGTCATAGAATTGCGCCCGGCGGATATCGGCACTGCCGATAGGGTCCGTCTGCTCGACATCTGACCGGAACGCGGGGAGTCAGCTCTCCGTGACCTTCCCGTCGGCGACCACCAGCGCGCGGGTCGTGGAGACGGCTTCCAGCATCCGGCGGTCGTGGGTGACCAGGAGCAGAGTGCCGGTGTAAGACGCGAGAGCCGACTCAAGCTGCTCAATCGCCGGCAGGTCCAAGTGGTTGGTCGGTTCGTCCAGGACCAGCAGGTTCACCCCACGCGCTTGGAGCAACGACAGAGCAGCACGCGTGCGCTCCCCCGGTGACAACGTCACCGCAGGACGCAACACGTGGTCCGCGCGCAGGCCGAACTTCGCGAGCAGCGTGCGGACGTCCGCGGTCGGCCAATCCGGCACCTGCCGCCCGAAGGCGTCCAGCAACGACTCCGCCCCCAGGAACAAGCCCCGCGCCTGGTCGACCTCACCCACGACCACCCCAGGCCCCAGATAAGCCGCACCCGAGTCCGGTTCGACCCGCCCGAGCAGCGCCGCGAGCAGGGTCGTCTTGCCCGCCCCGTTCGCACCGGTGATCGCGACCCGGTCCGCCCACCCGATCTCCAGCGTGACCGGCCCCAACGCGAACGGGCCGCGGCGCACGACCGCCTCGCGCAGCGCCGCCACGACGCTGCCCGCGCGGGGGGCCACCGCGATCTCCATCCGCAGGTCCCACTCCTTGCGCGGCTCCTCCACCACGTCCAACCGCTCGATCAGGCGCTCGGTTTGGCGGGCCTTGGCGGCCTGCTTCTCCGACGTCTCACCGCGGTGGTGCTTGACGTGCTTGTCCGGGTCGGACGCCTTCCGGCGGGCGTTGCGCACGCCCTTCTCCATCCACGCCCGCTGCGTCCGGGCCCGCAGCTCCAACGACGACTTGGTGTCCGCGTACTCGTCGTACGCCTCGCGGGCGTGCCGACGGGCGACCTCGCGTTCCTCCAGGTAGGCCGCGTAGCCGCCGCCGTAGAGGTTGATCTGCTGCTGGGCCAGGTCCAGTTCCAGGACGCCGGTCACCGTGCGGGTCAGGAACTCGCGGTCGTGGCTGACCAGGACCGCGCCCGCGCGCAGGCCGGTGACGAAGTTCTCCAGCCGGGCCAGGCCGTCGAGGTCGAGGTCGTTGGTGGGCTCGTCGAGCAGGAACACGTCGTAGCGGCTCAGCAGCAGCGACGCCATGCCGACCCGCGCGGCCTGGCCGCCGGAGAGCGTGGGCATCTCCTGCCCCAGCCCCACCCCCAGGCCCAGGTCGGCGATCACGTCGGCCGCCCGTTCGGCCAGGTCGGCGCCGCCGAGGGCGAGCCAGCGCTCCAGGGCGACGGCGTAGGCGTCGTCCGCGCCCGCCACGCCCGCGCCCAGCGCCTCCGCGGCGGCGTCCATCACGGACTGGGCCTCGGTCACGCCGGTGCGCCTGCCGAGGAACGCCTCGACGGTCTCGCCCGCGCGCCGCTCCGGCTCCTGCGGCAGGTACCCGACGGTGGCGGTGGCCGGGCTGAGCCGGACCTCGCCCTCCTCGGCGGGCAGCAGCCCGGCGAGGGTGCGCAGCAGCGTGGACTTGCCCGCGCCGTTCGCGCCGACCAGCCCGATCACGTCACCGGGCGCGACGACGAGGTCGAGCCCGGTGAACAGCGCGCGGTCGCCGTGCCCGGCCGCCAGGGACTTGGCGACCAGGGTGGCGCTCACGCCAGCTCCGCGCGCAGCGTCGCGGCCACCTGCGCGATGGCCTGGCGGGCCGCGTCGAACCGGGCGGGCTTGCGGAAGAAGCTGTGCACCTGGCCGAGGTAGCGCACGCACACCACCGGCACCCCGGCGTCGGCGAGCCGGTCGGCGTAGGCCTCGCCGCTGCCGCGCAGCACGTCGTACTCGGCGGTGATCACCAGCGTGGGCGGCAGGCCGGACAGGTCGCCGGAGCCGGGGGCGAGGTCGGGCTGCGACCGGTCGATGCCGACCGGCGCGTAGGCGTTCCAGCAGAACGCCATCTCGTCCGGCGCGAGCGCCGGACTGTCCACATCGGTCAGTTCGTCGGCGGCGTCGAGCACGGGGTAGACCAGGACCTGGCAGCGCAGCGGGGTGCCGAGGTCGCGCTGGCGGCGGGCGAGGACCGCGGCCAGGTGCCCGCCCGCGGAGTCGCCGACGACACCGATCCGGTTGACGTCGACGACGAGCTTGTCCGCGGTGGCGCGCAACCAGTTCAGCGCGCGGTCGGCGTCGTCGAGCGCGGCCGGGAACGGGTGCTCGGGGGCGAGGCGGTAGTCGACGAGGGCGACCGCGGCGCCGGAGAGCGCGGCGATGAACCGGCAGACCGCGTCGTGGGTCTGGATGCCGCCGGTGGTCCAACCACCGCTGTGCAGGTAGAGCACGACCGGCGGCGTCGGTTCGCCGTCGGGGCGGTAGAAGCGGACCGGCACGCCGTCGGCGTCCACGTCCACCACGTCGGCGACCTGGGTGCCGGGGCCCGCGTCGGTGATCGCGCCGGTCGTCATGTCCACACGGGCCTGCGCGAGCGTGTCCTGGGTCATCGGCGACCCGAAACCGCCCGCCTCGACCAACGTGCGCACCTGGGGGTGCAACGGCACGGCCCACCTCCTCCGCGGTCACCGCCCCGGTGGCGGCACCGCGTCAATGATGTCCGACCAGGCGATCCACTCGGGGACGGGGCTGTGGTGCGGCGCGAGCGTGCGCAGCGGCACGCCCAGCAGGTCGAGGTGGGGGTGCGGGCGCGGCTCTCCCGCGACGACCCCGATGCCGACGAAGCGCGGGCTGCCCGCGGCGAAGTCGACCATGGTGAAGGTGACCACCGAACCCGGCGGCGGCCACTGCTTGTGCGCACCCATCAGCTATCCCCTAGTTCGGACACATCGTCACACAAGGGGTGGCCACTGTCACTCGAATGACGTAACGAATTAGTCCGACGACCGACAAATTCTCGCTCACCGTTGGTAACCGGATTGCGTCTCATTAGGTGAAGAGTTCACTGAACCGACTTTCGTAGGGTGTCCGACCTGCGGGGAGTCGATCTAGCGTCAGCGCATCGCCGGACCAGCACCTCCCCGATCGGCGGTCACCGATCCGGGGTAGGGCCGAGCGTGCCGACAACCCTGCACACCGGGCCGACCACCCGGACCCTGCGAGCAAGGAAGAAGGACCTGTCCCCATGCGCAGCAGCTCCCCCACGAGAGTCGCGACCCTGCTCGGCGCCATCGGGCTCGCCACCGGCGCCGCCGTGGCGCTCACCCCGTCCGCGACGGCCGCCCCCGAGGCGCTCGTCCCGGCCCTCCAGCGCGACCTGGGCCTCACCGCGGCCCAGGTCGACCAGCGCCTGGCCCGGGAGAGCGACGCCCGCGCCCTGCTCCCGTCGGCCGAATCAGCGGCGGGCGCGGCCTTCGGCGGCTCCTGGTTCGACGGCGGCACCCTGGTCGTCGGCGTGACCGACGCGGCCAAGCGCGCCGCGGTCGAGGCCACCGGCGCCCGGACCGCCGTCGTGGCGCACAGCGCGGGCAGACTGGCGGAGACCAAGGCCGCCATCGACCGGCAGGCGGGCGCCAAGGCGCCGAGCGCGGTCACCGGCTGGTACGTCGACGCGCCGTCCAACTCGGTCGTGCTGACCGTCCGGGCGGGCGCGGACGCACAGTCCTTTGTGGATAGGGCGAAGGCCGCTGGCCCGGTCCGGGTCGTCGAGACGACCGAGGCGCCGCGCACCTTCGCGGGCGCGATCGTCGGCGGGAACGCCTACTACATCGACGGTTCCAGCCGCTGCTCCGTCGGGTTCTCGGTGGACGGCGGCTTCGTGAGCGCGGGCCACTGCGGCACCCCCGGCTCCAGCGTGACCGGTGCGGACCGCAGCGCGCTCGGCACCTTCCGCGGCTCTTCGTTCCCCGGCAACGACTACTCGTGGGTGGCCAGCAACTCGTCGTGGACCCCGAGCCCCACGGTGAACGGCTACGGCAACGGTGACGTGACCGTCGCCGGGTCGACCGAAGCGGGCGTCGGCTCCAGCGTGTGCCGCTCGGGCTCGACCACCGGGTGGCACTGCGGCACCGTCCAGGCCACCAACGCGACCGTGAACTACGCCGAGGGCACGGTGACCGGCCTGACCCGCACCAACGCCTGCGCCGAACCCGGCGACTCCGGCGGCTCCTGGGTCAGCGGCAACCAGGCCCAGGGCGTCACCTCCGGCGGCTCGGGCAACTGCTCGTCGGGCGGCACCACGTACTTCCAGCCGGTGAACGAGATCCTCTCGGCCTACGGCCTCAGCCTGGTAACCGGCTGACCCCACCCGCGGGGGCGAGCAACCGAGGCCCCGTCCACCCTGCTCGGGGGGTGGACGGGGCCTCGGCCCCTCTTCGGGGTTCGATCAAGCGGCGTCGGTCGAGCGGTCGCGGTCACGAAGTGTTGATCAAGACATGCAGCCGGCCCCCGGTGTCCATTCACCGGCGGGGACCGACAGTTCTCGGCGGAGATGATCAAGCCGGTGGACAACCGGGCGAGAGTTGTGGGTGGGTTGGGACGGGTGGCGCAACAGGGGGTCGTGTGGCGCTGCGGAGGGTTGGAGGCGGATAGCACCGCCGGGCCTACAGCTCGGAGGTCGAGCGGTGTCGAGGTCGGAGACCCTGAGGTCGGGAAACCAGGTCCACCAAGGCGGTCAGCAGGCGGTCTACGTCGGATTCGTTGGTGTACGGCGCGATCCCGGCCCGCACCCCTCCAGCGTCGCCCAGGCCGAGCCACCGCGAGCACTCGATGGCGTAGAAGTGGCTCGCCGGGGCGTTGATCCCCGACAGGGCCAACCGCTCGTAGACGGTCCTCGGGGCGATGCCGTCGACGGTGAACAGGACCGTTGGGGTGCGGTGCTTCGGGGAGCCGTGCACGGTGATCCCCGGTAGCGCGGTCAGGCCGGTGATCAGGCGATTGACCAGGGTTGACTCGTGAGTGGTCAGGGCGGCGAAGGAACGGGCCAGACGCTCCCGCCGGGTTCCCCCGGAGGCGACCAGCCCAGCCAGGAAGTCGATAGCGGCCGTCACGCCCGCCAACGACTCGTACGGCAACGTCCCCCACTCGAACCGCTCCGGGACCGCGTCCGACGACGGCAGCAGCTTGTCCGGGCGCAGCCGGTCCAGCAAGGCCGGGTCGGCCGCCACCGCGCCCAGGTGCGGTCCCAGGAACTTGTACGGCGAGCACGCGTAGAAGTCCGCGCCGAACTCCCGCACGTCAACCAGGTCGTGGGCGGTCAGGTGCACGCCGTCCACATACGTCAGCGCCCCGGCGTCGTGGGCCGCCGCGCTGATGGCGAGGACGTCCGGGCGGGTGCCGAGCAGGTTCGACGCCGCCGTGAAGGCGACCAGTCTGGTTCGCGGGCCGAGCGCGTCCGCCACCGCGGACACCGGCAGCTCGCCCGTCGAGCGGTCGAAGTCCACCCACCGCACGGAAGCACCGGCGGCGGTCGCCGCCTGGACCCACGGGCGGATGTTCGCGTCGTGGTCGAGGCGGGTGACGACGACCTCGTCGCCCGGGCCCCACTCCTTGGCCAGCGCGCGGGACAGGTCGTAGGTCACCTGGGTCATGCTCCGGCCGAACACCACCCCCGCCGGGTCGGCGCCGAGCAGGTCGGCGACCGCCTGCCGGGCGTCGGCGACCACCTGGTCCGCGCGCCGTTCGGCGGCGGTCACCTGACCGCGGTTGGACAGGGCGCTGAGCATGGTCGCGGCGATCGCCTCGGCCACCTGGACCGGCACCTGGGATCCGCCGGGGCCGTCGAAGTGGGCCGCGCCCTCGGTCAGGGCGGGGAAGTGGGTACGGACGGTGTCCACGTCATAGGTCACGCCGTCGAGGGTATGTCGCGGCGTCCCGGAGTCCGGGACGGGCGAGGTGATCTTTGACTGCACCCCCGCGCGGTGCCACCGTTCGGGTGGTAGGCCACCGGCTCACCCCCTACGAGGAGTAATCGCCTTGACCAGCACGATCACCGGCTACATCGCGGGCACCTGGGACATCGACCCGATCCACTCCGACGTCTCGTTCGTGGTCCGGCACCTGGGGTTGACCCGCTACCGGCGCAGCTTCGAGCGGTTCTCCGGCGAGATCGTCACCGCCGCCGACCCGCTGGGCTCGACCTTCCACGCCGAGATCGACACCGCGTCCTTCGACACCGGCCTCGAGAGCTTCAACCGGCACCTGCTCGGCGGCGAGTTCTTCGACGTCGAGAACCACCCGACCGCCACGCTGCGGTCCACCGGCCTGCGGGAGCACGGCGAGCACTACCTGCTCGACGCCGACCTCACCCTGCGCGGCGTCACCAAGGCCATCACCCTCGACCTGGAGCTGCTCGGCTTCGGCGTCGGCCTCGACGGCACGCCGAAGGCCGCGTTCTCGGCGAGCACCACGATCAGCCGGGCGGACTTCGGGATCGTCTTCCAGAGCAAACTGGCCAACGGCAACCTCGCCGTGGGCGACGAGGTACGCGTACTGGTGGAAATCGAGGCCGTGCACCGCGAAGCCGCCTAGGTTCCGCGTAAACTGGCGGCCATGGGGAGCGAGGCGGAGATCCGGGTCGGGACGTCCGACCGCGAGCGGGCCGTCGAGGCGCTGGCCGAGCACCTGGCGGGCGGCCGGTTGGAGATCTCCGAGTACGAGCAGCGCTGCGCCGCCGCCACGGCCGCCCGCGTCCGGGCCGACCTGCGCGCCCTCTTCGTCGACCTGCCCCGACCACACCCGACGTTCGACCCGGCCCCCACCCCGGCGCCCGCGCCCGTACCGGTGCCGCGCGGGGTGGCGCAGCCGCAGCCGGAGCAGGCGAACGGGCTGTGGGAACCGCACCGGACGCACCGCAACAACCGGGGGCTGTTCGCCTTCCTCGGTGTCGCGGGCGTCAGCACGGTGGCCGTGGTGGCGTTCACCGGCACGTGGTGGGCGCTGGCCCCGCTGGGCATCCTCGCCCTGATCCTGGTCTTCACCTCGTAGCCGATCCGTCCACTGTGGACGGAGATCAGCCCGCGATGCGCTCGCCGAGCAGGGTGCGCAGCTGGGCCAGCAGGTCGCCTCGGCTGGTGGCGCCCAGGCGCGACCGCATCCTGGCCATGTGGTGCTCCACGGTTTTCGCGGAGATGAACAGCCGGTCGCCGACCTGCTTGTACGTCAACCCCACCAGCACCAACTCCGCGACCTGCAGCTCGCGGTCGCTCAACCGCGCCATGCCGGACGGGTCGGGCGCCGCCCCCTCCGACCGCGTGGCCGCGCTGCCGCGCAACGCGCGGGCGCAGTCCAGCAGGCCGAGCATGCGCTTGCGGTCGGTCGTCCGGATGGCCGCCTGACCGGCCAGCCGCGCGCCGTCCCAGCGCAGTCCCGCGGTGTGCAGCCCCCGGGCCGCCTTCTCCACTCGTTCAGCGTCCACTTCGGACCCTCCGGCGATGTCGAGCCAGCAACGGGCCGCGTCGGCCAGCGCGGCGTGGAACAGTCCGGCCTCGGCGGCCCCCGCCAGCGCCTCGGCGTGCGCGACCGCGGTCGCGTGCCTGCGCGCGGTGACCTCGGGGGCCTCGGCCGTGGTGATCTCCGCGGTGATCTCCGCGTGCAGGCAGTGCCAGTGCAGCACCGACGCCCACGCGGGCGGGTCGCCCAGGTCGCGCAGCAGCGCCCAGGCCCGGTCCAGGTGCGGGGCGAACCGCTCGCGGTCGCCCAGCCGGGCCGCGGCGACCGCGAACTCGCCCAGCGGCAGCAGGGTGAACAGGTCGACCTCGTGGCGGACCACCGCCTCGTAGGCCTGCTCCCAGATCCCGCGCAGCGCGGCCAGGTCGCCCGCCCGCCGGGCGGTGCCAACCGCCAGCCCGACCTCGAACAGCCGGTCCCGGGGCGTGCGCCGCGCGGTCCCGGCGACCGCGGCCGGGTCGTCGCGCGGGGTGTCCCCGCGCACCATCGCGACCCAGGCGGCGAGCAGCGCGTGCCGGGGTCGCAGCAGGTCACCGCCGGTGCCCGCGTCGAGCGCGCGGGCCAGCAGCGGTTCGGCGATACCCAGTTCACCGCTGTGCACGGCCAGGATCGCGCCGAGCGCGGCGGGGCTGTCCGGGATCAGCACGTGCCGCCCGACCGGTGCCAGCACCTCGGCCGCACGCACCACTGTGGACAGTGCGGCGGCGCGACCGGAGACCGAGTCGAGCACGCCCCGAGCGGCCAGCGACATCGCGGTGGCGAACAGCGTCGGCGGCTCGTTGCCCGCCGGGGCGCTCACCGCGGCCCGAGCGTCGTCGAGTCTCCCCGCGGCGGCCAGGCCGATGGCGGCGAACGGACCGGATCCGGCCCACTGGTACAGCTCCGCGCTGCGCGCGGGCTGGCCGCGGTAGGCCAGCGCGGCGGCGGCGACCCGCGCCGCGCGGTGCTCACCGGCCGCCACCAGCGCGTCCGCCCGGCGCAGCGCGGCGTCCAGGTCACCGGAGAGCGCCTCGGCCTCGGCCCGGCCGACCTCGTCGACCGGGTGCCCGGCGTGCTCGGCCGCCGCGTGCAGGCGCACGGCCAGCGCGGGTTCGGCCTCCGCGGCCGCCGCCGCGTACACCGCGCCCGCCGCCGGGCTCGACGCCTCGGCGGCCAGCAGCGCGGTGGCGAACTCGCGGGTCGGCCCGGTGCGGCCCAGCCGCGCGGCGGCCAGCCGGTCGTGCACGTCCGCGCGCCGGTCGGCGGGCACGAGCACCCGCAGCGCCGCGGCGGCCAGCGGCAGCAGGGTGCCGTCCGGCGCCAGCAGCCCGGTGGCGCGGGCCTGGTCGACCAGGGCGGCGGCCTCGGTCGGCGTCCGGTCGAGCAGCCCGGCCAGCGCGGTGGCGTCGGCGTTGACCTCGGCGGCGAGCAGCGCGGTGACCTGGTCGGCGGGCAGCCGCTCGACGTCGAGGCGGAACTCCTCCACGGCGGCGGGCGGCAGGTGGTCGGTGCCGGGCGGGTGCGGCAGGTGCGGGGCGACGCGGTGCACCCAGCCCGGCACGCCCCCGGTCTGCGCCAGCACCAGCGGCGCGGCGGCGGGGTCGCCCGCCAGGGCCCGCAGGCAGGACTGGGTGCGGGTGAGGTCGAAGGGCCGCAGCACGACCTGACCCCGCAGCCGACCCAGCAACGCGGTCAGCGCGGCGGGCCGGGGTCGGGGGCGGGCGGCGACGACCAGGCAGGCGCGCGCGTCGGCGGCGTAGTCGGCCAGTTCGGCGAAGTCGTTGTCGGACAACAGGTGCGCGTCGTCGACCAGCAGCAGCGGCCCCTCGGCCGTGCCGGGCCGGTAGCGCCGGGCGGACCCGGTCGCGGCGAGCAGGTCGAGCAGCGCGGTCTTGCCGTGGCCGCCGGGGGCGATCACGGCCAGCCGCACGGGGGTGAGCGCGCCGCCGGTGATGGCCGCGCAGAGCCGCCGGGTGGGCTCGTCGAGGAGCAGTTCGTCGGGGTGCGCGTGGCCGGGGATCACGGCGTGTCCCGGTCCTCGTCGTGCCGCGGCCTGCGCGGTCTCGGCAGCCAAGCGGGTGGGCCCTGGCGGGCGAACCGGCCGCGGGGTGGGCGCAGCGGGGTGATGCGCACCGGGGGCCGCGGCGGCGGCTCGTCCGACACGTCCATTGTGGACATCGGCGCCGGGGTCGGTCCGGCCTGGTCGACCGGCACCAGGCCGGGCGCGCTCTCCGGGTCGCGCACCAGCGGTCCGGCCGGGCCCAGGCGCGGCGGTTCGGCGGGCTCGCGCGGGCTGACGGCGAGCGCGGCGCCGCGCGCGGGGGCGGTGGCCGGGTCGTCGAGCACGGGGCTGTCGGCGAGCGCGGCGACCAGCGGGATCCGCGCGGTGCCGCCCGCGAGCACGGCCGTGGCCTCGGCGGGCGCGCGGGCCAGCAGGGTGCGGGTGGCGGTGATGGCCGGGACCAGCAGCGGGTGGACCAGTTCGTCGAACCGGGCGCGGGTCACGGTGACGTCGGTGCGCAGGTGCGGCACCGGCACGCGGACCTCGGTCGCGGTGGAGAGCCGCTCTTTGGCTGTGGCGCAAGCGGTGCGCAGCAGCGCGGGCCCGGCCGCGGCGGCCAGGTCGGGCACGGTGTGGTCGTGGCGTTCCGCGTGTTCGGCGGCGGCCAGGACGTGGCGCGCCAGCACATCGTCGACGGCGGCGCCTGCGTCGGGGGTCACGTGGTGGGCAACGAGGTCGAAGGCCGCCGGGGTACGGCGCAGCACCGCGTGTTCCACCAAATGGCCGCCGAACAGGGCGACAACCAACTCCTCGCCCGCGGCGAGCCGAGCGACCGCGTGGTGGGCCTCGGCGGCGGCGACCACGGTCGGGATCAGCACGGCCCCGGGGAAGCCCGCGTCGCGCAGCGCGTCGCGCAGCAGCCCCCGTCGGAGGTTCCCCCACTCAGGTGGGTGGGTGACGGCGAGTCGCTCCGGCGGGCCACCCTCGGCCTCGGCGACCACGTCCACGATCCAGGTGACCAGGGCGGCCAGCAGGGTCTCGGCCGGGTAGAGGTCGCCGCCGAGCAGGATCGCGGTGTCGTCGCCGACCCGGTCGACCACGGCGCGGGCGACGAGGTCCGGCCTGCTCGCGGCCAGCTTGTCCGCCGCGCGGCCGACCAGCACCGCGCCGTCGGGGGCGAGGCCGATGACGGCGGGCACCCAGCGCGCGCCCGCGTCCAGCGCGACCACCTCCGCCGGTCCGCGCCCGCCCGGCGCCCGCCTGCACACCGCCGCCGCGCCGCGGGTGCGGCCGACGTCGACGCCGAGGACGTAGGGCATCGCGGGAGTCCTCCTGGTGGGCCACGGGATGGGTGCGCTCGGACACCGAGGGCAACGTTGGGCTGTTCGTACCACGTACCACGGCGGGTCACACAGCCCCAGGCGGTGATTATGACACCCCCTAATCCCCTAATGAGTTAACGAGCGTCATCCTTTCGGGTAGGGGGCAGGACGGGGAGTCATCCCCGATGCCCGGTTCGGCCGCCGCCCCTAGCGTCGGTAACCGTTCAAGATCAGGTACGCACGCCCCACCGAGGAGACCGAGAGCGTTGAGCGCTTCCGCCCAGAGCACACCGGACCAGCCGCTTGCCCCCGTCCTGGCCGACCAGTCCTTCGCCCCCGACCCGACGCTGCACGACTTCGTGCTGACCCTGCTGACCGACGAGGCCGCGCGGTCCGCGTTCACCGCCGACCCCGCCGCCGCGCTCACGGGCGCGGGCCTCGGCGACATCACCGCGCAGGACGTGCAGGACGTGGTCCCGCTGGTGCTCGACTACGCCGACACCGGCGCGAACCCGGTGGACCTGGGCGCGGTCGACCTCGGCGGCGACCCGATCTCCGGGCTGAGCTCCGTGGCCGCCGCCGCGGGCGCGGGCGACTCGGAGCTGCGCTTCGACGGCACCGACGTCGCCGCGAGCACCGCGGGCGCCAACTCCGCCGTCGGCTACCTGGCCGACGTCGAGACCGACGGCCACTCCCTGAGCGGGGCGGGCGTCCTCGAGACCGACCAGCTCACCGCCGACGGCTACCTCGACGCGTCGCTGAGCCGGGTGACCGCGGCGACTTCCGGTGAGACCCAGTTCGGCGACTACCGCACCGGCCTGGTGGCCTCGACCGACGGCGTCGCCGCCGAGGCGAGCGCGGGCGCGTTCACCGCGGGCACCGAGTTCGACGGCGGCACCGCCACCGGCGGCTTCGCCCTCGGCACCGGCGGCGTCGACGCGGGCGCCGGGTTCGCCGCCTCCACCGCAGGCGTCGCCGGGACGGTCGAGTTCGGCCAGTCCACCTTGGGCGTCGAGGTGTCCGGTTCCGGCGCGAGCGCGGTCACCCCGCTCGGCGACATCGACCTCGACAGCTCCATCGACCCGACCAGCGCGCTCGACTTCGGCTCCGACCTCAACGGGCTCGTCGACCCCACCGCGCTGCTCGACGGGCCGCTGGACGCGGGCGACCTGCTGCGCGGCGGCGACCTGTCGGCGGGCACGGTGGCCGACTACGTCTCCTCCGGCGGCGAACTGCTCGGCTCCGCGCCCGGGAACCTGGGCGGCTTCCTGACCAACGTCCCCGGCGCGGTCACGCTGCCGACCTCCCCGGCCGACGTGCTGGACCAGGCCCAGCTCGCGGACCTGCCCGCCGTCGACCAGCTCCCGGTGGACCTCCCGGCGGACCTGCCGACCGACCTGCCCGGGGCGCTGCCAGTCGACGTGCCCGCGGACCTCCCGGTGGACCTGCCCACCGACCACCTGCCGACCGACCTGCACGGCGCGCTCCCCGAGCTGCCGCACCTGCCGGTCGACCTGCCCACCGAGATCCCGGCGCTGCCGGACCTCCCGGTCGCCAACCCGCTGCCGGACGTGACCAGCGGCGTCACCGAGTCGGTCGGCGGCCTGGTCGGGGGCACCCCGCTGGGTGGCGAGCACGCGGACCTGCCCGACGTCGGCGGGCTGGCGGGCGATCTGGGGCTCGGCCACTGACCAGGGCCGCGACGGGGCCCGGCGCGCTGCCGGGCCCCGTCGGGTCGCCCCGACCGGGTGAACCGGGCACACTCCACCGGGTGATGTCCGCACCGCCCTGGCTGGAGATCCTGGACGACACGATCCGCGCGTGCGCCGCCCGGCAGCGCGGTGACCTGGTCGACCGGCTGCTCGACCGGCGCGCCAAGCTGCTGGAACCGGGCAGGCGCGTGGTGGTCGCGGGCTTCCCCGGGAAGGGCAAGAGCCACCTGGTCAACGCGCTGGTCGGCGCCGAGGTCTGCGCGGTAGGCGACGACCTGACGACGACCGTGCCGACCGTGCTGCGGCACGCGGAGCAGCCGACCGCCGCGCTGGTCACCGCGCGGTCGAGCCCGGCGGACGCCCCGGTCGACGCCGTGACCGCGCGGGCCAACCAGCTCGCGTTCGTGCGCGGCGACGTCGTGCGCGCCGAGGTCGGGCTGCCGCGCGCGCTGCTCGGCGCGGGCCTGGTGCTGGTCGACTCGCCCGGGTTCGGCGCGCCCGGCTGCCCGCGCACCGAGCGGGCGATGACCGCGGTGGCCGACGCGGACGCCGTGCTGGTGGTGACCGACGCGACCACCGAGCTGAGCCCGGTCGAGCTGGAGCTGCTCACCCAGGTCGGCCGGTTGTGCCCGACGGTGCTGGTGGCGCTGACCAAGATCGACCTGGTGCCGGGCTGGCGGCGGGTCGCCGAGGCTGACCGGCGGCACCTGGCCCGGGTCGGGGTCGCCGCGCCGCTGGTGCCGGTGTCGTCGGTGCTGCGGGCGGCGGCGGTGCGGGCCGAGGACCAGGCGCTGAACCGGGAATCCGGGTTCGCCGAGCTGATCGGCTGCCTGCGCCGCGACGTGCTCACCGACCCGGGCCGGGTGGCCGCCCGGGCCGCGGCGGCGACCAGCGGGCTGGCCGTGGAGCAGCTGATCACGCCGCTGCGCGCGGAGTGCGCCGCGAGCCCCGACCCCGGGCAGGCGCGGGCGAGCGCGGAGTGGCGGGCCGCGACCCTGCGCGTGGAGCGGCTGGGCCGGGAGAGCGCGCGGTGGCAGACCCGGCTCACCGACGACGTCGCCGACCTGGTGTCCGATTTGGACTACGACCTGCGGGAGCGCACGCGCCGGATCCTGCGCGAGGTCGACGACTACTTCGACGCGGCCGACCCGGCGAAGGTCTGGCCCGAGTTCGACGACTGGGTGCGCGACAGCCTGACCGAGGTGGCCGAGGTGCACGCGGGCTGGCTGCTCGACCGGTTCGAGTGGATCGCCGCGCGCGTCGCCCGGCAGGTCGTCCCGGATGCGGAGCGGCTGCCCGCGCGGGTGCTGCGGGACCTGGCGGGCGAGCACACCGAGGCGTTGCGCACGCCGCCGATCGAGAAGTTCACGCCGGTGCAGAAGGCGTTCGTCGGTCTGCGCGGCTCGTACAGCGGTCTGCTGATGTCCGGTCTCGCGACCACGCTGGCCGGACTGCCGCTGATCAACCCGATCTCGCTCGGCGCGGGCGTGGCGTTCGGCGCGCGCAGCGTGTTCGAGGAGCGCGGAGCGCGGCTGAAACGCCGCCAGGCGGTGGCCAAGACGACCGCGCAACGGCACGTCGACGACTTCTTCCTGCGCTACAGCAAGGAATCCCGCGACGCCACCCGGTACGCGCACCGCGCGCTGCGCGACCGGTTCACCGAGGTCGCGCAGGAACTGCGGGAAGCGGCGGCGGAGTCGGCCCGGGAGCTCAAGCGCGGCATCGACGCCGAGGCGACCCGCCGCGCTCGGGACCGCGCCGAGCTGGAGCGGCTGCTGGCGCTGCGCGACCGGATCGAGGCGGTGCGGGGGCTGAGCGCGTGAACCCGGTGTGGCCGCTGGTCGACCAGGCCCTGTCCGCGTACCGCGACAGCCCGCGCCTGCCGCACCTGCGCGCCCGCCTGGCCCGGTTGGAGGGGCCGTTGCGGATCGCCGTCACCGGCGCGCCGGAGTCCGGGCGCACGACGTTGCTGGCGGCGGTCGTCGGCGAGCCGGTGCCCGGTGGTCGGATCGCGGTGGAGTGGCCGGGTGGGGCCGAACTGGTCGAGTTCACCGACGGCGATCCGTCCGATGTGGACGCCGTGGTTCACCTCCTGCCACATCCCGGCGCGCTGCCCGACACGGATCCGGTGTCCACCGTGGTCGCTCTGTCCCGCGCGGACGAGCTTGGCGGCGGCCGAACGGATGCCTTGACGTCGGCCCGGCGGGTGGCCCGGCGGCACGCGTCGGCGGAGTTGGGGGAACGCTGCCAGGACGTGGTCGCCGTGGCCGGGCTGGCGGGGTTGGGCGGGGCGTTGTTGACCCGTGCCGAGGTCGCGGAACTGGTCGGTCTGGCGGGTTTGCCGCAGTCGGACCTGGCCTCGATGCTGCTGTCGGCGGACCGGTTCACCGCGCACCCCGGCGCCGACGAGTTGGTGGGCCGGTTGGGGTTGTTCGGGGTACGGCTGGCGGTCGAGTTGGTGCGTCGGGGTTTCGGGGACTCGCTGGGCGCGGAACTCGTGCACGCCAGCGGGATCGCGGACCTGCGGGAGGCGATCACCCGGAACCTGGTCGAGCGAGCGCAGGTCCTGCGGGTCCGGTCGGCCCTGCTGGCGATCGGGTCGGCGCTGCGCGAGGATCCCCGGCCCGCACTGGCCGCCGAGGTGGAGCGCGCCCTGGTCAGCACCCACGAGACCCGCGAACTGCGCCTGCTGTCGGCCCTCCGGCTGGGTCGCGTGAGCCTGGGCGAGGCGGACCGCGAGGCGCGCCAACTGCTGGGCGAGCGGGGGACCGCGCCGAACACGCGCCTGGCGCTGTCTGGCGAGCCCTACGAGACGTTCCTGCGCTGGCGCGCCCACGCCGAGGACGGCGCTTTCGACCACCGGCAGCGCCAAGCCGCCGCGGTGGTCGTGCGCACCTGCGAGGCCCTGGTGAGCGCGGGCCACGTGCGCTGAAGTGGTGACCGGGTGGCCGCCGGGCTACCGTCGTGGCGGGTTCGTCGACCGGTGGGGGGTTGGGTCATGATCGCGGTCGCGGGGGCGAGCGGCTACGTCGGCCGCAAGGTGGTCGCGGCCTTGGACCAGCCGGTAGTGGCCCTGGGCCGCCACCCGGAGGCGTTGCCCCACGGCGAGAACGTCCACCGTCGCGCGGTGGACGTCGCGGACACCGCGGCGCTGGCGTCCGCGCTGGAGGGCGTGGTGACGGCGTACTACCTGGTGCACGCCATGGCCGCGGGCGGCGACTTCGCCGAACGGGACCGCGCGGCGGCCCGGTCGTTCGCCGAGGCCGCAGCCCGCGCAGGCGTGCGGCGGATCATCTACCTGGGCGGCCTGGGCTCCGGCGCGCTGTCGCCCCACCTGGCCAGCAGGCAGGAAGTCGGCCGAGTGCTGGCGGAGGGCCCGGTGCCGGTGGTGGAACTCCGCGCGGCGGTGATCGTCGGCGCGGGCAGCATTTCGTTCGAGATGCTGCGCTACCTGACCGAACGCCTACCCGCCATGGTGTGCCCGCGGTGGGTGGGGAGCCGGGTGCAGCCGATCGCGGAGGCGGACCTGCTGGCGTGCCTGCTGCGGGCGGCGGACGAGTCGGTGCCCGCGGGGGTGCACGAGATCGGCGGACCGGACGTGGTGACGTACGAGGAGCTGATGCAGCTCTACGCCACCGTGCGCGGCCTGCCCCGACGGCGGATCGCCCGCGTTCCCCTGCTGACGCCGGGTTTGTCGGCGCACTGGGTGAACGTGGTGACCCCGGTCGACCGCGCGGTGAGCCGTTCCCTGATCGACAGCCTGACGACGGATGTCGTAGTGGAGCGGCCCAGCCCGGCCTTCGGCCTGGCCCCGACAGCGATGACCGAAGCCATACAGTCCACATTGGACTCCCAACGCGACGCGATCGCGACCGACGTGTTCACCTTCACCAACGGCCTCCAGAACGGCGTCTACACGCTGGCCACCCAGGTCCCCGTCCCCCACTCGGACGCCCCAGCCGCCCGCCTGGACCTCCGCCGCTGCGGCGGCACCCTGCGCTGGTACGGCTGGGCCTGGGCGTGGTGGCTGCGGATGCTGCTGGGCCGGGCCTTCGGCGAAAAGCTCCGCCTCCAGCGCCCGCCGAAGGTGGAGAAGGGCGCGGAGGTGGATTGGTGGACGGTGGAGGAATACGGGGACAGTTACATCGTCCTGCGCACGGAGAAGTGGTTCTGCGGCGAGGCCTGGCTCGGCTACCGGATTGGCGGGAGCAGACTGGAACAGGTCGGCGCCCTCCGCGCGAAGGGCCTGCTCGGCTGGGCCTATTGGCGGGCCGTGTACCCGATCCACCTGGTCGTCTTCCGGGTGATGGCGAAGAAGCAGGTGACCCGAGCCCACCGCCTCGCCCAGGAAAAGCCCACCTCTGTTTGACGGACCTCCACCTCGGCCCCACGGCATCATTCGCGCTGATCCACGGCGCACCCGAACGAACCGGGCCGGTAGGCCAACACCCCACGCATTCACCAAGCGGCATCGGCGGAGGTCGGCTGGAACAGGCAGGCGCTCGCCACTCGACGCACTTCTGGACCTGCCAGCAGCCCGTCCACCTGCCCTCCGCCTCGCCCAAGCAAAGCCCACCGCTGTTGAAGATCAGCCACCCCGGCCCCCAAGAGCACAGCCCCCGCCCTTCCTGTGAGGGGGGACAGCCCTGCTCCAGTCTGTTTGGGGTTGAGCTACGGGGAAGGGGGCGCGGATTGCCGTGGATGAACTCGGGCGATGTGGACAACTCTTGCAATCACGAACCGGCGCGGGTGAAGCCGCGGAAGGTGCCTGGGCCTGGGGCTTTGCAGGTCAGGCCGGAGTCGCTGCGGTGTTGGGTGGTTGCGACGCGCAGGGTGGGTGCGTCTTCTAGTTGCACATCCCAGACGCCTTCGGCAACGCGTTCGACTGAGAGCGGGGGGTGGGAGTCCACGGACAGGTTGCCTGTCCGCTGTCGGGTGAAGTGCTGGGCCGCCTGCACGGGTGCCGTGTACGCGGAGCGGCCTCGGTGGCGCTCCAGCAGGAGCTGGCCGGACTCGTGGGCCGCGACGAGACGCGGGGCTTCCGACGGCAACACCTGTCCGTAGTACAACCCGTGCGGCAGGACCAGAACATTGGCGGCGAAGCGGTCCCCGCCGATATGCGTGCACTCCCAGGTGTTCTCCGGGCGCTCCGCCGCCAAAGCCGCCGCCACCGGCCGGCCCATGAGCGCGCAACAAGTGTCGTGACGGCCATGAGCGCAAACGAGGTACAACGGCTCTGCGGACTCCACCCCCGACCCCGGGGAGATCTCCAGCAATTCCGCAGGGTCGGAGAACTCGTTCCACCACAGCCGCTCCGCCCCCGGACGCGAGTCCACGAAAGCCCACCGGCGCCGCGAAGAACCAGTGCGCCCCGGCCGACGAATCAACAACACCCGCGCACCAAGCGAACCAGCCCGACGCGCAAGGGAATCCACCACCCGCGAAGGCAGATCCGAGTCCTGCCAAGCACGAGGTCCCCACGCCCCCGGCTGCTCCACCAACAACCAAGAACGCACCGGAGGCGCAGTCGCCACGAGCGAGTCCCCACGCCGGAGTGCGGCCGAAGCGCAACGCTCGGTCACGCCCCCGCCCCGACGGGAACCAGGATCCCCTCCCGCAACAACCGCCGAACCAGAACGGTCTGATCCGCAACCGTCAACCCCGGCAACATCCCAATGGTCTGCACATCCCCGCTCAACAACGCCTCCACCGCCGGAGCAGTGTCTCCCGGCAACGAGATCTGATCACCAGGCACATCCAGCAAAACCCGATCCCCGCGAACCGAGACTCGATACCGCTGCCCACCCCGCAACCGCACCAGGTCCCCACCCGACACCGACGCCGCCGCGGAAGCCTGCGCCAGCGGCCCCAAGGGCTCCGGACGCGCCCCCGCCCACACCCGGTTCCGCACCCGCCCCGCCACATCCTCCGCCGACACCGACCCCAAGACGCGCCCCAACGCCTCGACCGTGGCCGTCAGGTGCGAAGCGATCTGGTCCGGGTCCGAGACGTCAATACCCAGCGGCAGCGTCGACCGCAGGGACGGGTCGTCCCCCGCCAGCGCCAGCAGCGCCTCCACCAACGCGTACCTGGTCAGCACGTGCACGCCCACCGTCAGGTGCGCGGACACCTCGCCCAGGGCCTTCGCCGAGTGGAGGTATCCGCGCGGTAGGTACAGCGCGTCCCCCGGGGACAGGACCGCTTCAAGGGTCGGTTCCTCCTCCGCTCGTTCCTCCACCGCCCGCCGGTGCCGGTCCCACGGTTGGGACCGCAGCGGGTCGGCGTGCACGGGCTCGTGCACCATCCACCGCTTCTGCCCGGCGATTTGCAGCACGAACACGTCGTGCACGTCGTAGTGCGCCGCGAAGCCCTGTGACGACGGTGGGGTGACGTAGGCGTTCACCTGCACCGGGTGCCCCAGGTCGACCCCCAGCGCACCCGCGAAGTCGATCAGCGGGGGCCACAGCCGGTGCAGACCCTGCAGGACCAGCGTGCTGCCCTGGTCGAACAGCCGCGCCACCTTGTCGTCGGCGACCTGGTCGGCGATCTCCGCGCCGACTCCCCCGCCGCGGGTGAACTGCTCCGACGACAGCACCGCGCCGTCGCGGGCCACGCGCAGGAACGGGGTGCGCAGGCCGCGGCGGGACAGCAGCTCGTCCACGTCGGCCAGGGTGAGCAGGTCGGCGAAGCCACCTGGGACGGCCCGGCGCAGCAGCGGGGCGCGGCCCCAGTGCCGCTCGGCGAACTCGTCCGGGTCGGTGCCCAGGCAGCGGCGCAGGGCCGGGCGGTCCGGTGCGGACCACCCGGCCCCGGGCGTCGGTCGGTCGGCCAGGGCGGTCATCTCACCAGCCCGCCGAGCCGTCGGCGCCACCGTCCGCCCCGCCGTCGCCGCCGCCGTCGGCCGCGCCGTGGTCGGCACCGGCACCGCTGTCCGCTCCGCCGTCGGCGCCACCGTCGTGACCACCGGGGGTACCGGAGGCGCCGTGGTCGGCCACGCCCGCGGCGCTGCCGTCGGCGCCACCGTCTGCCCCGCCGTCGCCACCGCCGTCAGCGGCGCCGTGGTCGGCGGCTGCGCCCCCGTCGGCACCGATGTGGCCGCTGCGGATGTCGTCGTCCTCGAGTGACATGGCTCCTCCAAACGTGGTGGTGTGCGGTCAGCTGCTTGATACCCCCGAACGGGTAAAGCCACTCCTCCGACCAGCGAACTCCCACCGGTCGGGTTTCACGTTTGTGCCGAAAGGGGCTCGGGTACCTCCCGTCGGGGCGTGACGCGCGGGAGGTGGCATGTGGAGACCGGGACGCTGCTCGACGATCGGTACCGACTCGAGGAGCTGATCGGTTCGGGCGGCATGGCCGACGTGCACAGCGCGGTCGACACCCGGCTGGGCAGGCGCGTCGCGATCAAGCAGTTCCACCCGCGCGCCGACGGCGCCACGGTGGCCAGGCTGGAGAGCGAGGCGCGCTTATTGGCGGGTCTGTCCCACCCCGGCCTGGTGCGGGTCTACGACGTCGCCGTGGACAACGACCACCCGTACCTGGTCATGCAGCTGGTCGAGGGCGGCACGCTGCGCCATCGCCTGAACGACGGCGTGCTCCCGGCGGGTGAGACGGCCCGCATCGGTGTCCGGCTGGCGGCGATCCTCGGGTACGTGCACTCCCGGGGCATCGTGCACCGCGACGTGAAGCCGTCCAACGTGCTCATGGACAGCTCGACGGACGGCCAGCCCGCTGACTGCTACCTCGCCGACTTCGGCATCGCCCGCGCCTTGGACGGCGCGCGCTTGACCTCCACCGGCCACTGCGTCGGCACCGCCGCCTACCTCAGCCCCGAGCAGGTCAAGGGCGACCCGACCGGGCCGCCCGCCGACATCTACTCCCTCGGCTTGGTCCTGCTGGAGTGCCTGACCGGCACCGCCGCCTTCGAGGGCGCCGCCATCGAGACGGCCCTGGCCCGGCTCTCCCGCGACCCCGAGGTGCCGTCCTGGCTGCCCGCGGTGTGGGCGAACACGCTGACCGCCATGACCGCGCGGAACCCCGATGAGCGCCCCGACGCCACCGAGTGCGGTCACCTGCTGGCCACCGCCGCGCTGCTGGGCCCGCTGGCCTCGCCGGAGCCGAAACCGAAACCCGACGAGGCCGACGACCCGCGGCCCGGCACCGCCGAACTGCCGGTGCGCGGCCGGTCGCCCGGCCTGGTGCACGCGAGCCTGATGGCGGGCGCGCTGCTGGTCGGCGGGACGGCCGCGCTGCTGTCCACCGGCGCGTCGGCCGCGGAGCAGCCGGCGACGGAGCCCGCTGCGCACGTCGTCGTGTCAACCCCGCAGACCACGTCCCCGCCGCTGACCGCCGCGCCGCTGCCGGTGCGCGCGGCGACCGGCGTCATCGAGGTGCCGACCGTGCAGACCAAGGTCATCACGGTCACCCGGCAGGCCCCCGTGACCCGTGAGCGCCCGCGGTGGGGTGGTGGCGGCTGGGGTGGCTGGGGTGGCGGGTGGGGGAACGACTGGGGACCCGGCGATGACGGCGGCTGAAATCCGGCACCCGAGTCGGTGACGACGCGCACAGCCCCCGCGCGTCGCCATAGGCTTGACGCAGGCGCTGCACCCGGCAGGCCCCACACTCGAAGCGCACCCCGACCGAACTGATCAAGATCGCCCCGAGCCGCAGGCGACCAGCCGTGCCGGCCGGGGGTGACCGAGGAGAACCGCGTGCGGCCCTGGCCAGGAACCCCCTACCCGCTCGGCGCGACCTACGACGGCGCGGGCACCAACTTCGCGGTCTTCTCCGAGGTCGCGAGCCGGGTGGACCTCTGCCTGTTCGAGCCGGACGGCACCGAGCGCCGGGTCCGGATGCCGGAGGTCGACGGCTTCGTCTGGCACTGCTACCTGCCCGGCGTGCTGCCCGGCCAGCTCTACGGCTACCGGATCACCGGCCAGTACGACCCGGCGGCGGGCCAGCGGGCCAACGACGCGAAGCTGCTGCTCGACCCGTACGCGAAGGCCGTGCACGGCGAGGTCGACTGGGACCAGTCGGTGTTCGGCTACCCCTTCGGCTCCCCGGACGAGCGCAACGACGACGACTCGGCGGCGCACACGGTCAAGGGCGTGGTGGTCAACCCGTTCTTCGACTGGGCAAACGACCGGCCGCCGAAGATCCCCTACAACGAGAGCGTGATCTACGAGGCGCACGTGCGCGGCCTCACCATGCGGCACCCGGGGATCCCGGAGGAGATGCGCGGCACGTACGCGGGCCTGGCGCACCCGGTGGTGATCGACTACCTGAAGCGGCTCGGGGTCACCGCGATCGAGCTGATGCCCGTGCACCAGTTCCTGCACGACCACGGCCTGCAGGAGCGCGGCCTGCGCAACTACTGGGGCTACAACACCATCGCGTTCTTCGCCCCGCACGCGGAGTACGCCAGCCAGACCGCGCAGGGCGCGCAGGTCGCCGAGTTCAAGGCGATGGTGCGCACGCTGCACGAGGCCGACATCGAGGTCATCCTCGACGTGGTCTACAACCACACCGCCGAGGGCAACCACCTCGGGCCGACGCTGTCCATGCGCGGGATCGACAACGAGGCGTACTACCGGCTCGTCGAGGACGACCGCCGCTACTACATGGACTACACCGGCACCGGGAACTCGATGAACGTGCGCAACCCGCACACGTTGCAGCTCATCATGGACTCCCTGCGCTACTGGGTCACCGAGATGCGGGTGGACGGCTTCCGCTTCGACCTGGCCGCGACCCTGGCCCGCGAGTTCTACGACGTGGACCGGCTGTCGGCGTTCTTCGACATCGTCCAGCAGGACCCGGTGATCAGCCAGGTGAAGCTGATCGCCGAGCCGTGGGACGTCGGCCCCGGTGGCTACCAGGTCGGCAACTTCCCTCCACTGTGGACGGAGTGGAACGGCAAGTACCGCGACACCGTGCGCGACTTCTGGCGCGGTGAACCGGCCACCCTGGGCGAGTTCGCCTCGCGCATCACCGGCTCGTCGGACCTCTACCAGGAGGACGGCCGCAAGCCGTTCGCCTCGATCAACTTCGTCACCGCGCACGACGGGTTCACCCTCAACGACCTGGTGTCGTACAACGACAAGCACAACGACGCCAACGGCGAGAGCAACCGCGACGGCGCCGACGACAACCGGTCGTGGAACTGCGGCGCGGAAGGCTCGACCGACGACGAGGACGTCAACGAACTGCGCGGCCGCCAGCGCCGCAACATGATCGCCACCCTGCTGCTGTCGCAGGGCGTGCCGATGCTGCTGCACGGCGACGAGCTGGGCCGCACCCAGCACGGCAACAACAACGCCTACTGCCAGGACACCGAACTGTCCTGGGTGGACTGGTCGCTGCTGGAGACCAACGCCGACCTGCTGGAGTTCACCAGCCGCGCGGTCGCGCTGCGCGCCGCGCACCCGGTGTTCCGGCGCAGGCGCTTCTTCGCGGGCCGCCCGATCCGCCGCGGCGACGAGCTGCGCGACATCGCCTGGTTCACCCCCGCCGGGCAGGAGATGTCGCACGAGGACTGGGAGTCCGGGTTCGGCCGGTGCATCGTCACGTTCCTCAACGGCGAGGGCATCCCGGACCTCGACGCGCGCGGCGAGCGGGTCACCGATGACTCGTTCCTGCTGTGCTTCAACGCCCACCACGAGGACATCGAGGCCACCGTGCCCGACGGCGACTACGGCGCCGAGTGGGAGGTGGTGCTCGACACCGCCACCGGCGAGGTGTCCGCGCCCGAACCGGCGACGTACTCGGGCAAGAGCACGCTGGTGCTGCCGTCCCGGTCGTTGATCGTGTTGCGCCGCACCGGCGTCGAGGAGTAAGCGAGAGGGCGAGACGAGAACACCCCGGCCGTCGAACGAGGAGCGATGGAGTCCACCTACCGCCTGCAGCTGCGCCCGGGTTTCGGTTTCGCCGAAGCCGCCGACATCGCCGAGTACCTGGCCGAGCTGGGGGTCGGCGCGGTGTACACCTCGCCGGTCCTGACCCCGACGCCCGGGTCGACGCACGGCTACGACGTCGTCGACCCGACGCGGGCGAACCCGGAGTTGGGTGGTGAGGCGGGCCGGGCGGCGATGGTCGCGCGGTTGCGGGCGCTGGGGCTGGACCTGGTGGTCGACATCGTGCCCAACCACATGGCCGTGGAGGTGCCGTCGGCGAACCAGTGGTGGTGGGACGTGCTCGCGCACGGGCCGTCGTCGCGGTTCGCGGGGCACTTCGACATCGCGTCCTTTCCCGTTCTGGTCCCGGTTCTGGGGTCGGACGACGAGGTCTCGCAGCTGACCGTGGACGGCGACCGCCTGCGCTACCACGACCACGAGTTCCCGATCGCGCCCGGCACAGGGGAAGGCACCGCGCAGGAAGTGCACGAGCGGCAGCACTACCGGCTGGTGGACTGGCGCCGGGCGAGCAAGGAGCTGAACTACCGCCGGTTCTTCGACATCACCACCCTGGCCGGGGTCAGGGTCGAGGTCCCGGAGGTGTTCGAGGACACCCACCGCGAGGTGCTGCGCTGGATCGCCGACGGCGACGTGCAGGGGCTGCGGGTCGACCACCCGGACGGCCTGGCCGACCCCGGTGGCTACGCGGAGCGCCTGGCGGAGCGGGCAGGGTGCTGGATCGTGGTCGAGAAGATCCTCGAACCCGGCGAGTCGCTGCCCGCGTCCTGGCCGGTGGCCGGGACCACCGGGTACGACGCGCTGCGCGAGGTCTGCGGGGTGTTCGTCGACCCCGCGGCGGAGAAGGCGGTCAACGCGATCGCCGCCGACCTGGGCGTGCCGACCGACTACGGCTCGGTCGTCGACGAGTGCAGGCGGCTGATCACCGACACGTCCCTGGCCGCCGAGGTGACCAGGATCGCCCGACTGCTGTCCGATGTGGACATCGAACGAGCCAGCCGCGTGGTGGCCGAGGTCATGGCCGCGTTCCCGGTGTACCGGTCGTACCAGCCCGAGGACGACGAACACTGGCTCGCCGCCGTCGAGGCGGTGCGCGGCACGCACCCGGATCTCGCGGACGCCGTGGACACCCTGGACCGCCAGGTGCGCGCCGACCCGCGCGGCGAGTTGGCGACCCGGTTGCAGCAGACGTCCGGGATGGTCGTGGCCAAGGGCACCGAGGACACCGCCTTCTACCGCTACACCCGGTTCGTCGCGCTGAACGAGGTCGGCGGCGACCCGGGCCGCTTCGGCGTGGGCCTCGACGAGTTCCACGCCGCGCAGGCGTCCCGCGAGGCCACGCACCCCAGGGCGATGACCACGCTGTCGACGCACGACACCAAGCGGTCCGAGGACGTGCGCGCGCGGCTGGCCGTGCTCGCGGAGATCCCCGACGAGTTCGCCGAAGTGGTGCGCCGCTGGACCGAACGGCGCGGTCTGCCGGAGCCGACGCTGAACCTGCTCGCCTGGCAGACCCTGGTCGGCGCCTGGCCGATCACCGCCGACCGGTTGGCGGACTACCTGACCAAGGCGTCCAGGGAGGCCAAGGTCCGCACGTCGTGGACCGACGGCGACGAGGAGTTCGACGCGGCCGTCGCGGCGTGGCCGCACCAGGTGCTCGGCGACCCCGGGCTGCTGGCCGAGGTGCGCGCCTTCGCCGCGCGGATCACCCCACCCGGCTGGTCCAACGCGCTGGGCCAGAAGCTGCTGCAGCTGGCCGGTCCCGGGATCCCGGACGTCTACCAGGGCACCGAGCTGTGGGATCTGTCCCTTGTGGACCCGGACAACCGCAGGCCGGTCGACTTCACCGAGCGCCGCGACCTGCTGGACAAGCTCGCCGCGGGCTGGCCGCCGCCGGTCGACGAGACCGGCGCGGCGAAACTGCACGTGGTCCGCACCGTCTTGCGGCTGCGCCGGGAGCGGCCGGAGCTGTTCACCGGCTACCGGCCCGTCGGCGCGGAAGGACCCGCTGACCAGCACGTCGTGGCGTTCGAACGGTCCGGCTTGATCGCCGTGGCCACCCGCTTCCCGGCCCGGCTGACCGACTGGGGCGGCACCCGGCTGGCGCTGCCCGTGGGAAGCTGGGTGGACCAGCTCACCGGCCGCGCCAGCGATGGCGACCTGGCCGAAACGCTCGCCGACTACCCGGTCGCCCTGCTGCTGCGAGGAGAGTGATGGCCCCCGTCTCGGTCGAGGGTTTCCGCGTCTGGGCTCCCGAGCGGTCCCGCGTGCGCGTGGAAGTGGGTGGCGCGCGGCACGAACTGGCGCGTGACAGCCGCGGTTGGTGGCGAACGGACATCACCGCCGCCCCGGGCGACGACTACGCGTTCCTGGTGGACGAAGACGAGAAACCGCTGCCGGACCCGCGATCGCGGTGGCAGCCGTCCGGGGTGCACGGGCCGTCGCGCCGCTACGACCACGGCGCCTTCCAGTGGACCGACGCGGGGTGGCGCGGCCGGGCGCTGCCGGGCAGCGTGCTCTACGAGCTGCACATCGGCACGTTCACCCCGGAAGGCACGTTCGACTCGGCGATCACCCGGCTGGACCACCTGGTCGCGCTCGGCATCGACCTCGTGGAAGTGTTGCCCATCAACGCTTTCGACGGCGTGGCGGGCTGGGGCTACGACGGTGTGCTGTGGGGCGCGGTGCACGAACCCTATGGCGGACCGGACGGGTTCAAGCGGTTCGTCGACGCCTGCCACGCGCGCGGGCTGGGCGTGGTGCTCGACGTCGTCTACAACCACCTCGGCCCGTCGGGCGCCTACCTGGACCGGTTCGGGCCGTACTTCAAGGGCAGCAACATCTGGGGCCCGTCGCTCAACCTCGACGGGCCGCACTCGGACGAGGTCCGCGGCCTGGTCATCGACAACGCCCTGGGCTGGCTGCGCGACTTCCACGTCGACGGGCTGCGGCTCGACGCGGTGCACGCGCTCGTCGACGCGCGCGCCACGCACCTGCTGGAGGAGCTGAGCGCGGAGGTCGACGCGCTGGCGGCGGGTCTGGGCAGGCCGCTGACGCTGATCGCCGAGTCCGACCTGAACAACGCCCGGCTCGTGACACCACGGGAAGCGGGCGGCACCGGGCTGCACGCGCAGTGGTGCGACGACATCCACCACGCGCTGCACGTGGCGCTGTCCGGCGATGTTTCCGGCTACTACGGCGATTTCGACGGCGCGCTGGCGACGACGCTGCGGTCCGCCTTCTTCCACGCGGGCACGTGGTCGTCGTTCCGCAAGCGCACGCACGGCAGGCCGGTCGACGTCAGAACGACGCCGGGGCACCGGTTCCTGGCCTACCTGCAGAACCACGACCAGATCGGCAACCGCGCCACCGGCGACCGGCTGACCGCGACGGTGTCGCCCGCGCGCGCGCTGTGCGGGGCCGCGATCGTGTTCTGCTCGCCGTACACGCCGATGCTGTTCATGGGCGAGGAGTGGGCCGCGGCCACGCCGTGGCAGTTCTTCGCGTCGTTCCCGGACCCGGAGCTGGCCGAGGCGGTGCGGACGGGTCGCAGGCGCGAGTTCGCCGAGCACGGCTGGGGCGAGTCCGAGGTGCCGGACCCGATGTCCCCGGACACCGTCGCGAACTCCACTTTGGACTGGTCGGAGATGGAGAGGCCCGAGCACGCTTCGGTCTTCGAGACCTACCGGGCGCTGATCGCGTTGCGGCGCGCGCACCCCGAGCTGGCGGACCCGAGGCTGGACCGGTTCGTGGTGGAGTCGGGGCCGGGGTGGCTGCTGCTGCACCGGGGTTCGCTGCGGCTGGCGGTGAACCTGGGCGCCGAGCCCGCGTCCGTCCCGTCGCCCACCCGCGGCGTGTTGTTGGCGTCCACGGGAATCGCGGCCACACCGGACGGGCTCCTGCTGCCGCCGGACACCTTCGCCGTGATCGTCGCGGCCTGAGCACCAGTCTTGGCCGTGTCGTGCGGGACACGGCCAAGACTGCCCACGTGCGCGGGCCTCGAGGGTACCGGGATCTACTCCACCGTGCGGCGGTAGCGGACCTCCCGGTTGGGTCCCGGCAGCGCGAACCTGCGGATGAGATAGGTGAGTGCGGCACCGATCAGCAACCACACGATCGCGGCCAGGCCGTAGTTGAACAGCACGGCGGCCTTCGCCGAGTCCGGTGTGAACAGCCCGTCGAAGCCGAGCGAGACGCCGGAGGAGAAACCGTCCACGAAGGACGCGAACCCGTTCTTCGGGTTGGCCTCGGCGAGGACCAGGATGATCTGCGCGACCAGCACGACCGCGAACAGACCGACGACGAACGTGATGGCCGAGCACACCATGCGCACGGTGCGGACTCGACTGGCGTAGCTGTCCTCGACGCGCTCGCGGACGACCTCTTCCTGGGCGGGCCGCACGTACTGGTCATCGGAGTACGCCGGTTCCTGCCTGGGTAACGCTCGGGTCCGCTGCGGGTCAGGCTCCTGCGGAGGGGTCATGCCACCATGGTCGCACCGCTTGCACGGACCCGCTTGACAGTCAACCCCCGTAGCGCCGCACCAGGCGGTCCAGCGTGGCGCGGATGGCCTTGAGGTTCTTGGCCGGGAAGCCGACGAGGGCCAGCAGGAACCCGATGCGCGCGGTCGACCAGTCGAAGGTCTCGGTCACCTCGGTGCGGCCGTCGCCGAGGTCGGTGAGCTGCCAGCGCCAGCGGTGGCCGTAGAAGTGCCGCCAGGCGATGAGCCGGTTCTCCTCGTACTCCACGACGGTGTTGCGGATCTTGTAGGGCAGCCCCATCCGCATGTCCATGCCGAAGTGGTCGCCGAGCCCGAGCTTGCGCGGACCGGTGCTCCGGGAGGCGAGGACCGACCCCGACCCGTCGAGCTCGGGGTGCTTGGCGGGGTCGGTCAGCAGCGCGAACAGCTCCGCGGCGGGCGCGGCGACGACCCGCGTGTCGGACACCTGGCGAGGGGACATGGCGCGGATGTTACCCGCGAGTCACTTACGTGGGTAGTGCGGGCTGGGCCGGGTCGGTGTCGAGGTGGGCGGTGTCGTTGAAGCCCCGCACGAGCCAGTTCGACCCCTCGACGACCAGGTGCGAGATGCTGCCGTTGTCCGGCCCGAAGAACGCGAACGGCCGCGACCGCGCCGCCTGTGCGAGCAACTCACCGATCACCCCGCCGTGGGTGAACACGGCGAGCCGCTGCCCCGGGTGCGCCTCGGCCAGCCGGGTGACGGCCTGCTTGAGCCGCTTGGCGAAGGCGTCGACGGACTCGGCACCGGGGATGACGTCCCACCGCTCCTCCCGCCGGAACCGCTGGGCGACGGGACCGTCCTCGGCGATCATCCGCCGGAAGACACCGCCTTCCCACTCACCCAGGAACACCTCGCGCAGGTCGGCCTCGACGGTCGAGGTGAGGCCGGTGGCGGCGAGGAAGGGGGCGGCGGTCTCGACCGTGCGCCGCAGCGTGGTGACGTAGACGGCGTCGATGCCCATGGAGACGAGGCGGGCACCGACCCGCTCGGCCTGCTCGCGCCCACCGGGGGCCAACTCGGGATCCCCCTGCCCGTCGACGAGGTCGAAGATCACCCCGTCCTGGGCGGGCGCGGATTCCCCGTGCCGCACCAGGATGAACTCGGTGGCGCCTGCGCTCGGCGCGAAACGGGCCTGGCGGTACTCGGACATGGGCCCAGAAGATCAGCTCCCCCCGGTGCCGTCAATCCCCTGGCGGGCTTGTTCGGCAACCGTCCACCGGACCGATCGCGTGGAGCTACCCTCGACCCACCGACCGCGGCAGGGGCCCCGATGACAAGCCCAACCGACCCGTCGACTCGCTGGTCTCGCACCAGGCCACCACGCGTCGCGCCAAGATCGGGCGCCTGGTCACGGCGCGGCTCGAGTTCCACTCGGCCGTCCTGGACCCCGAGGCGCAGCCGGACCCCGAGGCATTGGCCGGGTTGCACTGGAACCAGCGGTTGGGCCAGGTACTGCGGCTGATCGTGGCGCGGCAGCTGGCCGACCCGGACGCCAAGAGCACCGAGCACGTGCGCGGAGTCGAGGCGGCGGCGGTGTTGGCCAGGGCGCTACGCGGTGGCGGGTGTGCTGGGCGAGGCGGGATCCGAGGTGCCACTGGCCTTCGACCCGGAGCGGGGGTCGTGGTTGCAGAAGATGGTGGCCCGATCCGAGGAACCGGCCACCGAGGAGGCCGTGGCGTCCCGGCTCGCGCAGATCGAGCACGCCGTGGAGACCCACGTGCTCACCGCCAAGCAGGCTGAGATCGACGCCGCGCAGGGCGACACCGTGGCCAAGTTGTTGACCGCGTTGGCGGGCACTCCCGACGCGGATCATCCAGATTGGATCGGTGTTGCTGGTCAAGGTGAATGGCGTGCGTTCAGTGCGAAATTTGACCACCGACGAGATGATCTACCTCAAGAAGCACCCCACCGCCGTCCAGGACCCGACACGGATTCTCCTTCTGCTGCAACAGGCCCCGCCCACCGAGGTCGCGCGGGCGAGCTGGCAGCCGGGTGACGCGAGGTCGCCCTGACAGGGGTACGGGATCGCTCTCGGTGGGTGCGCCGCCCACGGGTTGGCGCAATGTCGCGGGCGTTGGGGTGGCAACGGGACTTCGGCCGTGGTGAGGCGATCATGGGGCGCGCCATGATGTGCCTCGCCAAGATCGTTCAGGCGCTCCCCTTCCCGGCAGATGTGAGGAGAACAGCCAGTGGCCACGTACAAGACCTTCTACCAGGTCGGCGGTACCAACGGGCAGTGGACCCCGGACGCGAAGCTGGACATCGCCATCAGCAGCCGCAGTGAGGTGCTGGGGGCGTCGGCCCCCGCCACCGGTACCACCGTCACCTGGAGCGGGCCCCGGGGCAGCGCCACCGTCACGTTCTTCGACAACGGCGCCACGTTCCAGGGTACGGCCCAGTTCCCGAACGAGGGCCCGATCGGCTACCGCGGGGAACGCGTCTGAGACACCCCGCCTGGGGCCCGCGGGCCCCAGGCGGGGTGTCAGATCAGCAACTGCGCCATCCGTTCGCGCAGTGTCGGATCGGGTTCCTCCGCCACAGCGACCCGCAACACCGCTTGGACAACCGGTTCCCACGACTCCGGTCCCCACCCGGTCAGGGTTCGGACGCCCACCGCGCGGTTGTCCAGCACCGGGGACCGGACGGCGGTCAGCACGAATTCCGTGCCCTGGCCCGGGAAATCGCGGAGACCGGTGACCACGGTGCCCAGCACCACGTGCGCCGACCACCGCCGCGCGACCGCCAGGATGTCCGCCGGGCCGGAGGCCAGCTCGCCCAGGGGCAGGGTCGAGCCCGCCAGCTCCAGGATCGTCGGCAGGCGCTCCGCGGTGGCCTGGGACATCAGGGTGAACCAGTCGTCGTCGGCGAGGGTGGCGCGCAGGCGCCGGACGGTCGCGGGGAAGCGGTCGATGCCCAGCCGGGCGGCGGCGTAGCTGGCGTCCTGGAAGGCGCGGTCGTCCGGCGACTCCAGGTCGCGCAGGGTCAGGCCGTGCCAGCGCGGGTCGGCCATCAGGTCGCGGCAGCGCCGGACCAGGCTGTCGTGCCGGGCCAGGTCCCAGCCGCGCGCGTACCGCTCGTCCCACCCGGGACCGGCGAGGAACTCCTCCACCCTGGCCACCGCGACGAAGTGCCGCAGGTCGGTGCCGTGCCGGGCGAGGTGCCCCACCAGCAGCCACAGCGCCAGCGACGCGTCGTCGTAGTCGTCGACGCCCTCGGCCGGGCCGCCCTCGATCAGTCCACAGAGGATGTCCGAGGCGCCGTCGAGCAGTTCGGGGTCGATCTCCTGGGCCGCCAGGGCGTCGGCCAAGCGGCCCACAGTCGCGGCCCGGAAGGCGAGGTAGTTGTCCACGACGGAGTTGCGGAAACCGCCGCGCAGCAACCAGTCCCGCACCTCGGCACCCGCCGGTTCGGCGAACTGCTCGACCGCGGTGATCCGACCCCACCCGTCGACGCCGCGGGCCAGGGCCAGCAGCACCGGCTCCGGGTCCGGGTGCGTCGCGCGCACGGCCGCGACGGCGAACCGGGTGAACTCCTCGTGCCTGCCGACGAGCAGCAGCAGCTCGGTGTCGGCCGACCCGAGCAGCGCGGTGCCGAACTTCACCGGCGCCCGGTGCCGCGCGCCGGTCACCAACCGGCGGGCCAGCACCCCGGTGTCCAGGTCGAGCCCGCGCACCCGGGCCAGCACGTCGTCGAGCTGGGCCACCACGTCCGGTTCGCACAGCGCGGCGTACAGCGGCTCGTACCCGGACGGGTCCCGCGCCGCGACCGCGACCAGCTCGGGCACCCCGGCGGCGCCCCGGCCCGCGTACTCCACACCGGCCCACCGGGTCCGGCCGCCGCCGTGGGACGCGTCGATCTCGTCGTCGGGCAGGACCTCGCCGCCGGGGAGCAGACCGCGGCCGCCCGGGTTCAGGTGCGCGGCGATGTGGTCGTGGATGCTGGTCGGCACGCTCCCATTGTCGCGCGCGCATCCGACAACCCTGCGCGACCCACCCGTGGCGGTGCGTCAGACGAGCGGTTTGACCAGGAGCTCGAACTCCAGGTCATCGCGCAGCGGCAGCCCGAAGCGCTCGTCGCCGTACGGGAACGGGCTCAGCTCCCCGGTCTGCCGGTAGCCGCGGCGCACGTACCAGGCGGTCAGGTCGGCGCGGGCCGTGATGACCTTCATCCGCATCTCGGTCAGCCCCCACTCGGCCAGGGCGAACCGCTCCGCCTCGGCCAGCACCGCCCGGCCGATGCCGCCGCCCTGCGCCGACGGCGCCACCGCGAACATGCCGAAGTAGCCCGCGCCGTCCTCCTCGGCGACGTGGCAGCAGGACACCAGGGCGCCGTCGTCGGCCACCGCGAGCAGCACGGCGCTCTTCGGCGCGGTGATGACCTCGGCGACCCCCTCGGGGTCGGTGCGCTGGCCCTCCAGCAGGTCGGCTTCGGTGGTCCAGCCCACCCGGCTGGCGTCGCCGCGGTAGGCGGACTCGACCAGCGGTACGAGCGCGGGGACGTCGTCGAGGGTGGCGCGGCGGAACGTGAGCACGGACCGAGCCTAGGCGCTGTCCTGCGGGTCTGGTGCGCGGATAGCGCGTGCTGGACCCGCAGGACGGTGCCTGGCCGCCGGACCGGGTGACTACCCTTGCCCGTTATGGGACTGTTCGGCCGCAGGAGGGCCAGGGCAGCGGTCGCCGCGTTGGCCGAGCACCTGGTCCTGGACCGGGCGTGGGACGACATCGCGCTCGACGTCGGCGTGGACGCGGTCCGCGACGGCCACCGCCGGGCCGGGGTGGCGCTGCTGCGCGAGTGCCGCGAGGACCACGAGGTCCGCGCGCAGCGGGTCCGCGCGCTCGCCGACGCCGCCGTCGGCCAGTCGGTGGAGATCCGCGACCTGCTCGGCGACGGCCTCAGCCAGGCCGAGGCCGCCGACCTGCTGCTCTGGCTGGGCAGCACGCTGATCGCCGAGGCTTGGCGCATCCGCGGCGCGGGCTGGCGGCGGTCGGTGGACGACGAGCGGCACCGGCTGTTCCGGTCCCGGCTGCGCGAGGCCCGCGACCCGCTGATGGCCGCGGCGAAACTGGCCCCGAACGACGCCACCCCGTGGGTGGAGCTGCAGCGCTACGCCCGCGGCTTACGCCTGGACCGCACCCAGCACGACCTGGCCTGGATCGAGGCCACCGACCGCTGCCCCACCTCGTACCCGGCGCACGCCGCCCGTCTCCAGTCCCTCACCGGCAAGTGGGGCGGCTCGCACGAGGCCATGTTCGCCTTCGCCAGGGAGACCGTCGCCAAGTGCGAACCGGGCAGCCCCCTGGTCGCGATGCTCCCCACCGCGCACGCCGAGTACCTGCTCGTGGAGGGCGACCGCCACATCGCCGAGGGCAACGCGTGGGCGTACGTCAAGCTCAACACCCGCCACTTCACCCCGACTGTCCGCGAAGAACTCGTCGCGGCCGACGAGAAGTGGCGCTCCCCGGAGGACGCCTCGGCGGGCGACCTCGAGGCGCACAACCTGCTGGGCTGGGCGATGCTGGAGATCGGCGACCACGACCGGGCCCGGGCCCACCTGTCCAAGGTGGGCAACCGCCCTTCCTACCTACCGTGGTCCTACAACGGCGAACACGCCTACGCCCGCGCCCTGGTGCGCCTCGGGTTGGACTGACAACCCGCGCACTAACCGCCGATCTCACCCGGCCGGTTACCCGAGTTGGAGGTGCTGGTCGGCTTCGATGACGACCTCGCCGGTGAGGCCACCCGCCTGTCGAAGCGCATCCGCGGCCTGCTCACCGGCATCCACCCCGCCCTGGAACGCGCCATCGGCCCCAGGATCAGCCACCCGGCGGTGCTGGAGACCCTCTCGCGCTGCGGCGGCCCCACCGGCATCCACAGGCGGGACGGCGCACGCTGACCACGATCGCCGCCGAACACGCCCCCCGCAGGGCGAGCAGCTGGTCGAGGCGATCCTCACCGCGCTGGACGAGCGGACCGTCACCGTCCCCACCTCGCCGACAGCCTGGAAACTGTTCTGGCGCAACGCGAACAGGTCGCCGCCGAGGTCGAGGGGATACTCGATGCGCACCCTCTCGCCGGGGTCCTGATCTCCATGCCCGGCATCGGGGTCAGGACCGCCGCACAACGCCGCCCTCATCTGCCTGGCCCGCCGCCGCTGCGACGTGCTGTTCGCCATGCTCCGCACCAAGACCCACCACCCCGAGATCGCCTCCGCTCCCGCCGCAGCTTGACAACCCCATAGGGACACCCCCGGGGGAGGGCGGGGGCCTTCCTGGGGCCCGGCGGGGTGATCAAAAAGGTTGCCGACCACGCTGGAGCAGGAACCTAGAGCTCCTCCCACCAAGTCGACGGCGCAGGCGGGTCACCCACGTCGACCCGTTCCCCAGGACGCGGGACCACGACCCGAACACCGTGCGGTTCGGCCGCCGCCAAGACTCGCCGAACCGGGTCGGCCCACGGGTGCGGGGCCAGGGTGAACGTCGCCCAGTGGACCGGGATCAGCAGCCCGCCCCGAACGTCCACATGCGCCCGCACCCCCTCCTCCGGCGTCATGTGGATGTCCGGCCACCCCTCCGCGTACGCCCCGATCTGCACCAGCGTCGCGTCGAACGGCCCGTGCTCCGCCCCGATCTCCGCGTACCCGTCGAAGTACCCCGAGTCCCCCGTGTAGAACACCCGGTGCTCCGCGCCCGCGATCACCCAGGACGCCCACAGCGTCCCGTCCCGGCTGAACCCGCGCCCCGAGAAGTGCTGGGCCGCGGTCGCCGTCAGCCGCGCCCCACCGATCTCCACCGACTCCGACCAGTCCAGCTCGACGATCCGCGAGTCCGGCACCCGCCACCGCTCCAGGTGCGCGCCGATGCCCAGCGGCACCACGAACGGCGCGTCCTGGGTGCGGACCAGTTCCCGCACCGCGGCGAGGTCCAGGTGGTCGTAGTGGTCGTGCGAGATCACGATGGCGTCCACCCGGGGCAGCGCCGCGATGTCGTGCGGTGGCCGGTGCAGCCGCTTCGGCCCGACCAGCCGGGACGGCGACACCCGGTCACCCCACACCGGGTCGACCAGCACGCGCGCCCCGTCGACCTCCACCAGTGCCGTGGCGTGGCCGTGCCAGGTGATGTGCAGCCCCGCCGAGACCGGGGGCGCGGGGTCGACCAGCGGGATCGGGCCCGCGGGCCGCCGCCGCCCGCCGCACTGGTACTCCCGGATCGTGGACCGCAGGTCGGCCGGGCTCACCGACCGCGTCGACGCCCGGTTGTGGAACGTCCCGTCGCGGAACTGCGGCGAACGCGCCATCCGCTCAGCGCGTTCCCCGCTCGCCCGCCGCCCCATCGCGACCGGGATGTCACGCACGACCCAAGCCAAACCCGCCAAGCCCAGGGCGGCCAGTACCTTCTTCATACCCCCATGGTGCTCGCCCGCGGCCGTGCGCGCTCTCAGGCGTCCGCGGACCACCCGGCACAACGTCGCCTGCGGGCACCGCTCGACCACCGGGACCCCACGACGTGATCCGCGTCTCCGGCGGAGGTCAGTCCTCGACGACCGCGCGCAGCCGCATGGCGCGCCGCGCGACCAGACCCGGGCGCGGCGTGCGGACCGAGACCGAGCCGAGGAACGACGGGTCGATCCGCACCCCCGGTGGCGCTGGGTAGTCGTCCTTGGGCGCGTCCGGGTGCTCCGGCGGCAGCAGGTCGAGGATCGCGCGCAGCGCCCAGCGGGCGTGCCCCTGGTAGGACCACACGACCGTGTCGGCGGTGAACACGTCCCAGTCGCGGACCTGGCGCGAGCGGGCTGCGGTGACCTCGTGCGCGTCCTTGATCACCACGAAGTCGACGTGGTGCTCCCACGCGTAGGTCGCCACGATCGCCTCGGGGCGGTCGTGGCCACCGCACAGGTAGACGGTGAACCCGTCCGCGACGACCGCTCTCAGCAGGTCGTCGATCTCGCTCAACTCGGTCGGCTGTGACTGCTCGCAGGGCTGACTCATCGTGATCACCCGATTGGCCGGTGTCATTGTCGAGGCAACTAGCCGCTTGATGACACGGTGTGGTCGTGGTTCCTGTCTACATCACCCGAATGCCCCAAGGGGAGTCATTGCTGCCAATGACACAAAGAGGACGCATATCGATGCCCACCGCCCCGACGGGTTATGGCGGGTCGGCATCTATCGGGTAACAACGCCACGAACAGGTGTCACCCGGTACAAACTGCCCTCAGGTGGGTGACTACCCTCGCCGCCGACTGCGTCGGCGGCTCATGCGAAGTCAGGGCTGCGCGACCCTGCCTTAGGAGGAGTCTGTTGAGCATCTCTCGTTCTCGCGACTGGCTGCGCGCCAGCGGTCGCTTAGCCGCCGCGACGACCATCGCGGCCACCGCCATCCTCAGCCTGATGGTCGGCACCGCGGGCGCCCAGGAAGGGGGCGACGGCACCGGCGGCGGCAGCCAGCCGAGCTCCTCGTCCTCGTCGAGCCCCACGTCCGAGCCGCCGTCGTCGTCCAGCAGCTCGGAACCGCCGTCCTCGACGAGCAAGCCGCCGACCTCGGAGCCGACGTCGAGCAAGCCGACCAGTCAGCCCACCGGCACCACCAAGCCGAACCCGGGCGTGTCGACCACCACGAACCCGTTGGCGCGCGGCCTGAACTCGACCGCCGCCGTGGTCGGCCCGCAGGCCAAGGCCCGCTCGGCCGACGGCTCGGTGACCGGCGCGGGTGCCGCCGACGAGCTGGCCGAGACCGGCGCCAACGTCGGCGTCCCGGTGGCCATCGGCGGCCTGCTGGTCCTCGGCGGCGGTGCCGCCCTGATGCTGTCCCGCCGCCCCCGCCGCGAGGGCTCGGAGTAAGTCGCTCTACCACAAGAGGCCCCGACCACCATTCACGGGTGGTCGGGGCCTCTTCGTATTGCGGACGATATATTGAAGCTTCAACGTATCGGCATCTGCACCGGACTCCCGATTGCCTCGAACACCAAGAGGGTGTTGACCGAGACCACCTCGACCCGGCTCAGCAGGCGCGTTATCAGCATTTGCTGCAGGTGCGTGGTGTCCGGCACGGCGACCTGCACCAAATAGTCGTCGGGGCCCGCGACGTGCAGCAGCGACACCGTTTCCGGCTGCTCCAGCACGAACGCCTTGAACTCCTCGACAATGCGCTGGCGGTGCGGTCGGACCCGGACGGACAGCAGCGCGCTGATGGGCCTGCCGAGCGCGGGCAGGCTCACCGTCGCGTGGAACCCGGTGAGCACGCCCCGGCGCCGCAGCGAGCGGACGCGCTCCAGCGCGGTGGACGGGGCCACGCCGACTATCGAGGCCAACTCCTTGTTCTGCAGGCGGGCGTCGCGCTGCAGCTCACGCAGGATGGCGAGGTCGGTGGCGTCGAGGTCGGCTGGCTGGCCCATGGTCGTCGAGTGTCTCCCCGCCGGGACGTTCCCGCGAACCCTGGTCAGCGGTGGGCGTCCTTGAGCGCGTAGTCGAGGTCCGCCTGGATGTCGTCCGGGTGCTCCAACCCGACCGACATCCGCAGCAACCCCGCGCGCGGCTTGGCGGCGGCCTCGACCGGCCGGTGGGTCAGCGACGCCGGGTGCTGGACCAGCGTGTCCACCCCGCCCAGCGACACCGCGTGGGTGATCAACCGGACGGCGGACGCGACCCGCGCGGCCGTGCCCGCGTCGGCGACCTCGAACGCGACCATCGCGCCCGGACCGGACATCTGCGTGCCGACCAGCGGCCCCGACGGGAAGTGCACCCGGCGCACGTGCTCGTGCCCCGCCAACCACTCGGCCAGCCGCACCGCGCCCGCCTGCTGGGCCTGGACCCGCACCGGCAGCGTCTGGAGCCCGCGGTGCAGCAGGTACGCGGCCAGCGGGTGCAGCAGGCCACCGGTCACCGCCCGGACCCGCCGCAGCCGCGCGGCCCAGTGGGCGCTGGTGGCCACGACCCCGCCGACCACGTCGCCGTGCCCGCCCAGGTACTTCGTCGCCGAGTGCAGCACGAGCGCCGCGCCGTGCTCGATGGGCCGCTGGAGCACGGGGGTCGCGAAGGTGTTGTCCACGACCACCGGCACACCGCCTGCCGCCTTGCACACCGCGCGCAGGTCGAGCAGGTCCAGCGTCGGGTTGGCGGGCGTCTCGACCAGCACGAGCCCGGTGTCCGGGCGCACCGCGGCGGCGACGCGGTCCGGCGCGGCCCAGGTGACGGTGGTCCCGACGAGACCGGTCGCGAGCAGGTGGTCGGCGCCGCCGTAGAGCGGTCGCACGGCGACGACGTGCGGCTTGCCCAGGCTGACCGTGGCGATCAGGCACGCGGTCAGCGCCGCCATCCCCGATCCGAACGCGACGGACTCCTCGGTCGCCTCCAGCGCCGCCATGGCGTCCTCGAAGCGGGCCACGGTCGGGTTCCACAGCCGCTGGTACACGAGTCCGCCCTCGGCGGGCGGCCTGCCGCCACCGGCCAGCGCCTCGTACGCCGCGCCACCGGACCCGATATCGGGCACGGGATTGGTGGTGGACAGGTCGATCGGCGGGACGTGCGTCCCGAGCCCCGCGAGGTCGTCGCGGCCCGCGTGCACGGCGAGCGTGGCCAGGCTGGTCATCTGTGCTCCCTCGTCCCGGGTGGAGATCGTCGGTGCGCACAGCATGGGTGGCGGTTCGCCCGGGCGGTCCGCACGGGAAACCGCGGTGCCCTTTCGGTCACCCTGGCCGACGCGGATTCGGCCGGAACCCCTTGTCCGGGGCCGGATCCGAATACCGTTCGGAACCGCTCAGGCCGGGGCGTGCGGGGCCAGCAGGTCGACGAAGATGCGCCTGCCCTGGTCGATGGTGTCCTGGTGGCCGGTCTCGGCGAGCCGGAAGGCCAAGCGGGTCAACACGTCGGTGACCGTGACGCACTGCAGCAGCGTCGCGCGCAGCGGCGGGGTGTCGGCGAACCCGAAGCGGCGCACCAGCAGGTCGGCGAAGACCTCGGCGAGCGGGTTGTCGAAGGTCTCCGGCTCCAGCTCGCCCGCGGCCAGCCCGGCGCCGCTGACCGCGCGGAAACCCTCGTCCGTGCGGCACATCTCGACGTAGACCGCGTGCGCGTGCGCCACGACCGCCTGCCACGGCGCCGCGTCCGGCGACTCCTCGGCGACCCGTTCGCCGAAGCGGCGCGTGTTGCGGTCGAGCACCGCGCGCATGACCGCGACCTTGTCGGGGAAGTAGCGGTAGACCGATCCGATGGAGACGGTGGCCGCCTTGGCGATGTCGGCGGTGGTCGTGCCAGTGTGCCCCTTCTCCGCCACCACCCGGGCCGCCGCGTCCAGAATGCGTTCGATCTGGCGACTGGCCCGATACTGGGTCGGCGTCCGCCGAACCTGGTACGGCGTGTCTGGAACGGTCACGTGCGCCATTGTGCCCAGATGGCTTCGGCCCACTGGGGGAGCTGGAGGAATCCTTGTCGGAAACATGCGTGTTCTGCCGAATCGTCTCCGGTGAACTCCCGGCCGCGACGGTCCACGAGGACGACGACTCCGTGGCCTTCCTCGACCACCGTCCACTCTTCCGCGGCCATGTCCTACTGGTACCGAGGACACATGTGACCGTCCTGAGCGACCTGCCCGCCGAGCGCGTCGGCCCGTTCTTCACCCTCGCCCAGCGGCTGGAGCGCGCGGTCGAGGACGGCCTCGGCGCGGACGGCTCGCTGATCCTGATCAACAACGTGATCAGCCAGTCGGTGCCCCACCTGCACCTGCACGTCATCCCGCGCAACCGCAAGGACGGGCTGCGGTTCTGGCTGGGCCCCCGGCACCCCTACGACGCCGAGCACCCGGCCGAGTCCTACGCCGCGCGGATCCGGGCGGCGCTGGCGGGCTGACCCGCGCGCCGGGCGCGGGGTGGGACCGGTCACCCGGGGTCAGATGATCGGTGAACGGATCGCATTCGTCGTGGTCGGTCGGATACCGTGCGTGGAGACTCGATGGTCCTCGTCCGACGGGAGGCGGATGTCGCGCGCGGCGGCCACGGGGATGCGGGACGCGCTCACCGCCGAGATCACCAGTCTCCGGCGGACCGGCGCCGCGGCCGCGCCCCGGGCGGAACTGGCCTCCGGGCGGGCGACCGGCGGCGCACGGTACGCGTGCGCGCTGGTGTCGTGGCCCCCCGACCTGAGCGCCGACGGCGCCCTGGTGGCGCGCGCGGGTGGCGGCGGGCCGTGGGTGCCGGTGTCCGAGGTGGTGGTGGACGGCGCCGAGGTGCGGTTGGCCTGCGCGGCCGAACTCGGCGCGGGACCGGTGTTCGTGCGGGCCGACCCGGCCCGGTCCGCGGTGGCGCTGCGCTCGGCGCTCGACGCGGCGGTCGGCAGCGGTCTGGCGCCCGTGCTGCTCGGGGAGCGCCCCGGGGTCACCGGCGAGGCACCCGACGCGGCCGAGGTGACCACCGGCTTCGACAAGCTCAACCTGGCCCAGCGGCGGGCGCTGACCCGCGCGCTCGGCAGCGACCTGGCGTTCGTCTGGGGACCGCCGGGCACCGGCAAGACCGACGTGCTGGCCCGGGTCGTGGAGGGCAGCCTGCGGCGCGGCCAGACGGTGCTGCTGACCGCGCCGACGGCGGTCGCGGTGGACCACGCGCTGGAGCGGATCTGCGACCTGATCGGCACCCTCCCCGGCTTCGACGAGGGCCTGGTCCGCCGGCTCGGCCCGGCCGCGGTCCCCAGCCTCGTCCGCCGCCACGGCGCGGCGGTCGACACCGAGCGGGTGCTGGCCCGGCTCAGCGCCCCGCTGGCGGCGCGCGCGGGCGGGCTGCGGGAGCGCCAGCGGGAGGTGGCCGCCCGGCTGCGCGACCGCGAGGCGGCGGACGCCGCGCACGCCAGGGTCGTCGCGGCGGACGGCGTGCTGGCGCGCCACCACGGCAAGCGCCGCGCCGTGGTCACCTTCCTGACCACAGTGGACAGTGAGCTGGCCGCCGTGGACGCCCGGTTGGCCGAGGCGGACGCGAAGCTCTTCGCCGAGCGCCGGGCCGACCGGTTGCGCGTGGAGCGCGCGGACCTCACCGCCCGGCGGGCCGCCGGGCTGACCGACCTCGCGGCCGTCGACGCCGCGATCGCCCGCGCCCGCGGGGAACTGGCCGAGCTGCGGTCGGTGGCGGCCCAGGCGGTCGCCCGCGCGGGCGGCGCGAGCGTGCGGGCGCTGCGCGCGGCGGCGGACGGCATCGCGGACAAGGTGCGCCGGGTGGACGCCGAGCTGGCCGGGTTGCCCAAGCGCGTGCTGGACAACTGCCGCCTGGTGGCGATGACGACCCAGCGGGGCCACCTCGGCGGGCTGCCGGTGGTGCCGGACGTGGTCGTGGTGGACGAGGCCGGGATGGTCGACCTGCCCACGGCGGTGCGGCTGGCGAGCCAGGCGGAGCAGCGGGTGGTGTTCGCGGGCGACACCCGCCAGCTGCCGCCCGCCCCGGCCTGCCTGGTGGACCGGCACGCGAGCACCCAGGACCGGGCGCTGGTCCGCCGGTGGCTGGCGCGGGACGTGTTCCGGGCGGCGGGGGCGGTCGACGAGGACGGCCAGGCCACCGACGACCCGCGGCTGGCCCGGCTGGGCACCCAGTACCGGATGCGGCCCGCGATCTCGGCGCTGGTGAACGCCGTGGCCTACCCGGACGGCCCGACCCGCACCGGGCGCAGCGACGTCTCGTCAGTGGCCCGCAGCCGGGTCCTGGGGGCGCCCCTGGTGCTGGTCGACACCAGCGGCCACACCCCGGCGTCGACCTACCGCGACCAGCTGCACGCGGCGCTGGTCCGCGAGTGCGTCGGCCGCCTCGAGCACGAGGGCGTGCTCCCCTGGCGCGAGCCCCGGGCGGCGCTGGCGGCCATCACCCCGTACCGGACCCAGGCGCGGGTGCTGGACGCGTACCTGCGCGAGCACCTGGGTCCCCGGTTCGCCGGTGTCGCGGACACGGTCCACCGGTACCAGGGCGACCAGCGGCCGGTGGTCATCCTGGACACGGTCGCGGGCCCGTTCTACTCGGGGACCGGCAAGGACTCCGCGACCTGCCGCCTGGTGAACGTCGCGCTGAGCCGGGCGCAGGACCACCTCGTGGTGGTGGCGAACGTGGACCGGCTGCGGGCCACGCTGCCCGGCGACAGCGAGATGCACGCGCTGCTGGACCACCTGCGGGTCAACGCCGAGCGGCTGCCGGTCGAGGAGCTGGTCCCCGTGCGGACCGCGGACCAGCCGCCGTCGGCGGGCCCGGCCTTCGTCCCGGCGGCGGAGGTGGACGAGGCGGTCGCCCTGGACATCGGCCGGGCGGCGGACCGCGTCGAGATCTACAGCCCGGAACCGGCCGCGGCCCGCGTGGCCGCCTTCGCGCCCGCCCTGCGGGAGGCGGCGTCCCGGGGGGTGCCGGTCCGCCTGTTCACCCCGCGCCCGCCCGCCGCCGAGGACGCGGGCTGGGAGGTCGTCGCGAGCGCGACCGTGCGGGAACCGCTGGTCATCACCGACAACACCCTGTGGCACCCCCCGTTCGACCTGCTGGCCGCCACCGCGGCCGACGCACCCGCGCTCCGCATGGAGAGCGCGGTCGCCTGCACGACGGCCCGCCCGCGCCCGGCGCCCGTGCCCGCCCAGCGGGTCGCCGCGCGGACCCACCGGCCGCCGCCCCGGGAGAACACACCGTCGGCCGCGCGCTCGACTGAGCTGCGGCCATAGGGGTCGCCGATGGCCACCCCGGCCGACCGTCACCCACGCGGGTGGCATCGGCGCGGGCAGTCGGGTGATTCTCGTGGTGCGCGGCCGTCGCGACCGCCCGGTGGCCGGAGCATCCGCTGGGACGCCGCGGCCCGCGGGCGGAAATCTGGTGACGGGTGGGACTTGCTTTCTGCCCGCAGGCCCGACACATTGGTTCAGACCACTTAACTGGTTCAGACCACTCGACGGCGATGGGGGCGGGATGGCGACGATCAAGCCGGGCGAACTCGAAGCCCGCGTCTGCGTCGGACTGCTGGGCAGGCGGGTCGACGGGCTGCGCTGGAACGGCCACGAGCTGTCGTGGGTGGACCGGCGCGGCGGGCGCGTCCAACTGGGGCGGATGACCGACCTCGGCCCCCGGCACACCGCCTCGCTCGGCGTCGACGGGCGCGTGGTCGGCGCGGTGCCCACGGCGGACGGCTGGGTCGTCGGCGGCGAACCGGTCCTGCTCCGCCGGGACGGTCGCACCGCGGCGCTGCGGCTCCCGCCCGCGGACGGCATCTGGTGCGACCCGGCCGGTCGGCTCTGGCTAGGCACATCGGACACCCTGTACCGGGTGGACCTGGGTGGGTCGGTCCACCCCGTCCTCACCGGACCGACCCACGACCTGGCCTGGAGTCCGGACACGACGACGCTCTACCGCGTCGGGGACAACGGTTTGCTGGCGCACGGCTTCGACTTGGCCAACGGCACCACGACGTCCACCCGCATGCTCGCCCCGGCCGCGCGCGGTGTCGCGGTCGACGCCGAGGGGTTCGTCTGGGTCGCGGTGGGCGACACCGTGCGGCGGATCGACCGCACCGGCGCGTCGCACGTGACCGTGCGGCTCGCCGACGCGGGCGCCGTCGGGTGCTGCTTCGCCGACACCACCATGCTGATCACCACCGACGGCGGCGCGGTGCACGCGTGCGACCCCGGGGTGCGCGGTCTGCCCGCGGTGCGCTGGATGGGGCTGCGGACCCGCGGCAGGACGGCCGTACGCCGGTTCCCCTGAGCGGCCCACACCGGTCACCGACCGCACCCGGCGGTTCGTATGTTCGAGCGAATCCGCTTGATCGCTCTACAACTCGCCCGCCGCACCAGGTACCCACCTAGGTGTGGAAACCGCAGCGCGTTGGCGCACGCCCTCGATCATCCTGGGCGTCGCCGTGTTGGCCCCCCTGATCGCCGGTCAGGTGCTCGGCTGGGCGAACTGGGTCACCTTCCCGGCGGTGCTGGCGGCGCTGGCGCTGGGGGCGCTGCTGGTCAAGCAGGTCCTGTTCCGCCAGGAGCAGCGCGAACTGCGGGCCGCGGCGGCCCGGGAGCGGGTGGAGCGCGCGGAGCAGGAGCCCGCGCCGCACGCGGAGCACCACGTGCCCGCGATCCCGGTGGACAGCGCCGAGCCGTACTACCGGTTCATCCTGGCCTGCACGGTCTGCTGGGTGCCGAACGCGGGCGTGCCGCAGCACGGGAACCTGCGCGGGCTGGCGGTCCACTCCATCCTCGAGCGCGCCAGGCAGGTGACGGTCCAGGGTTCCCCGACCGACGCGGCCGTGGTGCAGACCAGGCTGGCGGCCGAGCTGGGCACGATGACCGCGGACCGGTCCGGCCAGATCGTGAGCTGGGCGGAGAACGTGACCCTCACCGTGCCGGAGGAGGACGCGCGCCGCCTCGACCGGCTGACCGAGCTGCGCAAGGAGAAGCAGGTCCGCCACCAGGAGCAGGAACTAGAGCAGCGGACCCGCACCTACCTCGCCGAGGACGTGCTGACCGACCCGGGCACCGCCGTGGTCTGGTGGCTGGCCCGGCACCCCGAGCAGGTGCGGGAGGCCGCGGACCTCATCCCGACCTTCGCGCAGCTCTCCGCGGCCGTCACCAAGACCGAGATCGCCCCGCAGTACGCCGCCGAGCGGCTCGACACCGAGCGGCCCGCGCTGAGCGCGGTCGGGTGGCCCCGGCTGGACGCGCAGTCCGATGAGGACCGGCGGGCGCTGCCGCGGCCGGAATCGGCGGAACCGCTGTGGCCGCGCGGGAGCCGCGACCACGGCGACCTCGACGACATCGAGGATTCCTCGGCCAGGTAACCGCGGCCGGAAACCGGCGGCCGCCGCCCCGGCGTCAATTCACAACGCGAAAAGATCTCCATCTTTCCCACCATTCGACCCGCGGCGAACAACGCCCGACCGCGCACCCGAAGATCCCCCGCGAGTCCTTTCGAGGACCTCCCGAATCCACATTGGCACCCGCGGGCGGCCCGTCGGCGGACAGCACCGGGAGCGCTTCCGCCGAAGGCCACTGTGGACGGGTCGTGGTCCGCAGTGGACTGTTGGACCGCCCAGGTGGACCGTCGATCGGGTAAGACGGTCGCCTCAATCGGGGTTCTCGCCTTCGAGCGGGACGCACCGACCGGGCCCGCTCGCCGCGCCCCACCCCGAGTCGGGCACACGTACCCAACTCGACCGGAAGACCGTCCCGACGCGAGCCGGGCGACCACGAAACCCGTCGACGTGACACCGAGCACAGCGCGCCCGCGAACCCCCGAGCGACGCCCCGCGAGTCCACCGGGCAAGCCCCGGGGCCGCCCAAGCGCCCGCTACGGCCCGCGCACCGGCCCGGTCGCGGGGTTCACCCGAGCTTCACCCGACAAGGGCGTCCTGGGCCATTCTGGGGGCATTTTCGGTGCACTCCGCGCAACGCGGCGACCGGACCACGAGCAGTGGTGGGGGATTTGCGGCGATTCGGCGCGGGAATACCCCCTTGGGGGCGTGACAGGCCCCGGTGTCGGCTCCACCCGACCTCCGGGGCCCGCCGTCCCCATCGCGCGAGGGCGCGGTGCGCGGTGTCCCGGCCGCGGCGACCGCAGAGGCGATGAGAACGGACGATGATCCGCTGCCGACCCTGCACGGCGCGGTCCATCGTTCCGACCGACATAGTCCCCGTTTTTGAGTTCGCTAGCAACGACGTCCATCACTTAGCGGTCGTGAAATTCGTTAACTCACCGCCCGCGACCACTCGACTACACCCTTTCGGCTCAGGCCCGGGTCCTCTTGACCGCGCCGCCGACACCCTCGGGGGGCATGCGCCGCCCGCTCCAGCCCTCAGCCAACCCACCTGGTCGCACCCCGTTCGAGGGTCACCCACCAGCGTTTGTGGCGGTCCATCCGCCCCGCGAACCCGGGTCCGGGGTCATCCATCCCACAAACAACCTTCGTTGCGTTAAGCAGCCGACCGGACACGTGCAGCTACAAGCGACTTTCCGACACGTTCACCCGCCGTTGAAACGAACCCCACTCGGATGGGACCTCGCGGTATGGATACATATGCGCACATGACCAGATGTTGATGCGAACACCACATGTGCGCCTCCCCACAGGGATGTTCACCACACCTGCGTGGAGCAACCGGACCGAGGTCCCCCGGATAGCTTTCCCGCCGGTTTCCCATTCAAATCCGACGGCCCATTTGTTCAACGAAATCGAATGCGCGCGGGAAACGCGCGGACCACCCGCCACGGCCCGCCGGGGAGAACCGGGACTCCGAAGTGGACAATGCGGACCCGGGCCCGCGGTCAGGCCGTCCGACCGTTGTTGGCCCACCACCTGGCATAACTCGGATTCCGGTCGACCAGGCTCGCGTAGGCCGAGATGACCGCGTCCTTGAGCAGCCGCGGTTCGATCGGGGACGGGTCCTTCCAGACCAGTTCCAGCCGGTTGCGGATCGGGTCGCCGCGCAGCGGGCGCACCACCAGGCCCCGGCCCTCGCGGGAGGTCGGCTGCGCCAGGCTCACGCACTGGCCGGTGGTGACGAACTCGCGCGCCGAGCTGGAGTCGCTGATCTCGTGGGTGATCCGCGGCTCGAACCCGGCCGCCCGGCAGGCCGCGCGCAGCGGGCCGAGCCCGCCGTGGTCCTCCTGCGGGTCGATCATCCAGTTCTCCTCGGCCAGGTCGGCCAGGTCGATGACCTCCCGGTCGGCCAGCCGGTGCGCCTCCGACAGCGCCACGAACTCGGGCTCCACCGGGACCAGCACCTCGCGCCGCACGCCCTCGGTGGCGCCGATCTCGAAGCCGATGACGTCGCAGAGCACCGCCGCGTCCAGCCGACCGGCCCGCACCCGGCCCTGCAGGGCCGCCGCGGACGGGTCGGTGTGCACCTGCACCGAGACCGCCGGGCCGTCCTCCTCGCCGCGCAGCGCGGCCAGCCGGGGCACGATGACCGACAGCAGCGGGCTGGGCCGACCGCCGAGCCGCAGCTCGACCTCGGCGTGCGCGGCCACGGTGGCGGCCGCCACACCGCGCAGGTCGGCCATCTCGTTCACCACGGTCCGGGCCCTGGCCAACACCGTGCGGCCGAAGGACGTGGGCACCACCCCGGTCCGCGCGCGCTCGAACAGCGGCGCCCCCATGGCCCGCTCGATGCGCTGAAGTTGAGATGTCAACGACGGCTGGGACAGGCCGAGGGCCGCGGCGGCCTTGGTGATGCTGCCCTCATCGGCGACCGCGATGACGATCCGCAGGTGTCGGAACTCCAGTTCCATGGTCGACATGTTATGGCCAGTGATTATGCGGCCGACAAGCGGAACACGGGCGCGCCGCCGCGAAGGTGAGAGGCAGGCCCCGGCTGGGGGATACCGGGGCCTGCCCAGCCGACCGCTCCGCTCAGGCCCGCGCCAGGGGGGAGGGCACAGGTGGCGATCAGCGGCCGGGGTCCGCGGGGTGGTGGGGACTACCGACTTCCACCCAGGACGTACCCGGTCCGCGCGGGGGCGAAACGGACGTGGATCACCCGGTGAGGACGAGCGTCGCGGCGCCCGCGTCGGTGACGGCGCGCACCTCGACCCGCACGCCGTCGACGAGCGCGGCCTCCCCCGGGGCGAGGGTGACGTCGACGCCGCCACCCACCACGCGGACCAGGCCCCGACCGACCTCGGCCTTGAGCCGGGCGTCGAGGACCTCCAGCGTGGGGGTGCCGGTGACGGTCACCTCGCAGCGGGTCCGGGTGCAGGACCAGTCGTCGCGGCCGCCGTCGCAGCCCGCGGTGGTGCAGGTGAGCAGGACCGGGAGAGCGGCGACCGCCGCGCGCAGCACCGATCTTCGCGCCATGTGCGGGACATCGCCCGTGGGCGGGTGGTCGTAACGCGGGCGGAACCGGTCAAGGGGCCGCGGTGCCGCGGCGGTCCACCGGGCCGCCGTGGGGGCAGGGTGGACCGCCGGGGGGCGGATCAGCCGCTCTTGCGGCGGAACTGGCGCTTGCCGCCCGCCTTGCCGTGGGCGTCGTGGACCTTGGAACCCGACTGCGCGTGGCCCTCGCGGGAGGACGCCTGGGCCTGCTTGCGGGCCAGCGCCTCGCGGAACCGGGCCTTCACGTCGTCTTGGTCGGCCTCGGGCGTCTCGGGCTGTTCGGACTGCTGCTCGGACATGCGGGACCTCCACGAGGGGCGGGCAGAAGGGTGCGCACCAGCCTCGCACGGACGCGGGTGATCAGTCGACTCGGTTTCCGCCGTCGCCCGCCTCGGCCGTGGCCTTGAGCCCCGCGGCCTCCATGGCGAGGTAGCGGTTGGTCAGACCGGTGGTGAGCGTGCCGACGAGCCACCCGAGCGGGCCGCGCACCGCCAGCTCCAGGACCACCCGCGAACCGCCGCTCTCCAACGGCAGCACGGTGTGCGTGGCGGTCGAGCGGGCACCCGGCCCACCCGCGACCCAGGTCCACGAGCGGCCTTCGTCGATGGCCGTGATGGTCCAGACCGTGGTGGGCAGCTTGGGCTGGTTGATCCGCGCGCGGCTGCCCACGCGCAGCGGCCCGGGGTCCAGCGCGGTGACCGAGGTCACCGACGCCGTCCAGCGCGGCCAGCCCTCGATGTCGGAGTAGACCGCCCACACGCGCGCGGCCGGGGCGGCGATGTCGATGTCCCGGTGGAACAGCACCCCGGGAGGGTAGCGCCGATGATCGTCGCGGGGGCCCGGCGACTACGCTTTCCCCCGGAGGAAAGACGGTGAACCTGCTGGACCACATCACGGCCGCGGCGGCGCTGACCGCTCGCACGGGCCACGATCCGGCCGCCCTGGCCGCCGACGCCGCCCTGCGCTTCGAGTGGTACCGGGCGGCCGCACCGGACGACGAACCGGCCTTCCTCGCCCTCATCCTGCGCGACCCCGAACCGGCCGTGGCCACCGCCGCCGCGGCGGCCCGGATCGACGACCGGGCCGCGTACGCGCGCGGGTTCGCCGAGTGGGCCGCGCGCGTGCGGCCCGCCGTCGAGCACGTGGAACCGCTGCGGGCGCGCTTATCCGAGTGGTGCCTGGTGCACGACGCACTGGCGGGCCGTGACGTCCCGATCGGCGCGGTGCTGGCGGCGTCGGACTGGGCGCAGCGGCGGCTGGCGGCCCAGGTGGACGGTGAGTTGCTGGCGCTGCTGGCCGTGCACGGCCGGACGCGGCGGGTCCGGGCCCTGACCCGGGTGCCCCGACCGGTCCGCAGACGGGTGGACTAGATGTATGAGGCCATGACGTTGGTGACGCCGGTGTGGAGCCGTGTGGCTGGTGGTTGGTTTCCGGCGGCGGTGTGGGGTCGATGGTAGTTGTAGTGCACGTTCCAGACCGTCAGTGCGTCGGTGCGGTGTTGCTCGCTGGTCCAGGCGTGGGCGTAGAGGAATTCCTCGGCCAGGATGCGGTGGTAGCGCTCGACTTTGCCGTTGTGGCGTGGGGTGTAGGGGGTGATGCGCTGGTGGCGGGCGCCGCGCAGGACG
>NZ_PTIX01000021.1 GCF_002934265.1 Actinokineospora auranticolor | reverse complement strand
CCGCGCTGGCTGCATCTCTACAATCACCACCGCGGACACACCGCACTCGCAGGCCAGCCACCCGCCACCCGCGTTCCTAACCTCTCAGGGCACTACAGCTAGCCCTCCGCCAGCACCTGGTCGAGGCCGTGTTCGCGCGGGCCCAGGAACCTCGGGTCCGGATCGAAAACCGCGTCGAACACGGCCTTGATCGCGGCCGGAACCTCCCGCAGCCAATACTTTCCATCGTTCCCACCCGGTGCCTCCGAGGCCACCCCGACAGCCTCGATCCCCGCGTTGCGGCACAGGAACACCGCTCGGCGGATGTGGAAGCCCTGGGTGACCACCACCGCCTTCGACACCCCGAAGATCTCCCGAGCCCGCACGCACGAGTCGTACGTGTCGAAGCCCGCGTGGTCGGCCACCACCCGTTCGGCGGGGACTCCGCGATCCACCAGCCACGTCGTCATGGCCGCGACCTCGTCGTGGTGCGGGGTCCCGTGGTCGCCCGACACCAGGATCGCGCGCACCCGGCCCGACTCGTACAACGTCCGCGCGTCCGCCAACCGCGCCTCCAGGTACGGCTTCGGCGTCCCGTCACTGCGCAGGCCCGCGCCCAGGACGATCGCCACCGGGGCCGACGGCGCGTCCGCCACCCCGTACACCCCGCCGCCCGTGGACACCCTGATCCACAGCAGCGGCCCGAACAGCACCCCCAGCACGAACGCCACCGCGCTCGCGATCAGCACTACCTTCCGACGCCTGCTCACACCTCGATAGTCCCCACGAACCACCCCTGACAAGCCCGAACGGCCCAAACCTCCGCATTCCTCACACGGAAGCAACCTGGACCTCAGTCGTCGAGCAGCGCCGCGATCGCCGTGTGCTCGTCCGCCGGGAACACCAGGACCCGCAGCCCCTCGCCGTCCTCGGCGGGCACCGTCGTCGCCCGCACCCCGACCGCCCGCAGCCGCTCCTCCACGAAGCCCGCCGCCGTCCGCGAAGGCACCTTCGCGATCTCACGGAGCAGGCCGTAGTCGCGCTTGCGGTCGTCGGACTTGAACGCCCACCGCAGCACCACCCCCAGGCCGCCGACCACGAGCAACGCGACCAGCGACAGGTACGGGGCGGGCAGGTCCATGCCGCTCATCATCCCCCTGTGAGCAATTCCACGGGCGCGATCTCGGTTACCCGCCAGTAAGCTCAGCGGAGCCGAGGTTAACGGAGGTTCACGTGCCGTACCCGACAGATGGTGAACGCGACCGCCCGTGGGTCATGCGGACCTACGCGGGCCACTCCTCCGCCGCGAAGTCCAACGAGCTCTACCGGCGCAACCTCGCCAAGGGGCAGACCGGGCTCTCGGTCGCCTTCGACCTGCCCACCCAGACCGGCTACGACCCCGACCACGAACTGGCCACGGGCGAGGTCGGCAAGGTCGGCGTGCCGGTGGGCCACATCGGCGACATGCGCACCCTGTTCGACGGCATCCCCCTCGCGGGCGCCAACACCTCGATGACGATCAACGCCACCGCCATGTGGCTGCTCGCCCTCTACGTCAGCGTCGCCCGCGAGCAGCAGGACGACTGGCACGACCTCGCCGGGACCACCCAGAACGACATCATCAAGGAGTACCTGGCCCGCGGCACCTACGTCTTCCCGCCCGGCCCCAGCCTGCGCCTGATCACCGACCTGGTCGCCTGGACCGTCACCGCCCTGCCGCGCTGGAACCCGATCAACATCTGCAGCTACCACCTGCAGGAGGCGGGCGCGTCGCCGGTGCAGGAGGTCGCGTACTCGCTCTCGACCGCCATCGCCGTGCTGGACCGCGTGTTCGACTCCGGCCAGGTGCCCGAGGAGCGCCGGGGCGAGGTGGTCGCGCGCATCTCGTTCTTCGTCAACGCGGGCGTGCGGTTCGTCGAGGAGATGTGCAAGATGCGCGCCTTCACCGACCTGTGGGACGAGATCTGCCGCGACCGCTACGGCATCACCGACCCCAAGCAGCGCCGCTTCCGCTACGGCGTGCAGGTCAACTCCCTGGGCCTGACCGAGGCCCAACCGGAGAACAACGTCCAGCGAATCGTGCTGGAGATGCTCGCGGTGTCGCTGTCGCGCAAGGCCCGCGCCCGCGCCATCCAACTGCCCGCCTGGAACGAGGCGCTGGGCCTGCCGCGGCCGTGGGACCAGCAGTGGGCGCTGCGCATGCAGCAGGTGCTGGCCTACGAGACGGACCTGCTGGAGTACGACGACCTCTTCGACGGCTCACCGGTCATCCAGGCCAAGGTCGACGAGATCCTGACCGGCGCCCGCGCCGAGATCGACCGCGTCCAGGCCATGGGCGGCGCGGTCGCCGCCGTCGAGAGCGGCTACATGAAGACCCAGATGGTCGCCTCCCTCGCCGAACGACGACGGCGCATCGAAGCGGGCGAGGACGTCATCGTCGGCGTCAACCGCTTCGACACCACCGAACCCAGCCCCCTGCAAGCCGAGGGCGCGAAAGCCATCGAGACGGTGGACCCGGTGGCCGAACGGGAGGCGGTCGAGGCCATCACCGAATGGCGCCGCGACCGGGACAACGCCGCGGTCGAGACCTCCCTGACCGCCCTCCGCGAAGCCGCCAAGACGGACGCGAACCTCATGCAAGCCACCCTGACCTGCGCCCGAGCGGGCGTCACCACGGGGGAGTGGTCCGCCACCCTCCGCGAGGTCTTCGGCGAATACCGCGCCCCCACAGGGGTTTCCGGCGCGTCGGCGGCGGGCGGGGAGGAGTTGGGGGAGGTTCGAGAGCGTGTTCGGGCCACGGGGGCCGAGCTGGGCGAACGCCTGCGGATGCTGGTGGGCAAGCCGGGGCTCGACGGGCACTCGAACGGGGCGGAGCAGATCGCGGTCCGGGCACGGGACACGGGCTTCGAGGTGGTGTACCAGGGCATCCGCCTGACCGCGGACCAGATCGTGGCGGCCGCGGTGCAGGAGGGTGTGCACGTGGTGGGCCTGTCGATCCTGTCGGGCTCGCACCTGGCGGCGGTACCCGCCGTGGTGGACGGGTTGCGCGCGGCGGGTGCCGGGGACATCCCGGTCGTGGTGGGCGGCATCATCCCGCCGGACGACGCGGAGGTGTTGCGGTCGCGGGGCGTGGCAAGGGTTTTCACGCCGAAGGACTACGAGATGACCCGGATCATGTCGGAGATCGTGACCGTCATCCGGGAGGCGAACGGCCTGGCGTCAGGGTGACCGGACCTCGGCGACCCCGCTGCTGGTGCCGAAGACGAACGCGTCGGACCCGAAATCGGGGTTGACGCTGGTGAGCACCCCTGCTTCCAGCCGGAAACCGCTCTGGAGGCGTTGTTTGGCGATGTCCCACAGTTGGACGCTGCCGTCGGTCTTCCCCACGGCGAGGGTGCGTCCGTTGGACGAGAAGTTCAGCGCCGTGACCGCGATGCCGTCCCAGTGCAGGAACCCGTTCTGCGGCTGGGGGCCGTCCGTGGTCCAGAGGTGGAGCTCGCCGCTGGCGTCGCCGCTCGCGATCGCCCGCCCGTCCGGGGTGAAGGCCAAAGCCTTCACCTCGCCGCCCTGCGGGCCCAGCACGGACTTTTCGACGGGCTCGGACGGGTCGGTGAGATCCCACATCGCTATCGTGCCGTCCTCGGTGCCCACGGCAAGGCGCCGATCGCCCGGTGCGAACACCACGGTGTTCACCCCCACCGGCACGTAGCTGGCCGACAGGGGGCGTATCCGCGCGGGTGTGGTGACGTCCAGGAGCCGCACCCGGCCCTGGGTGTTCGCTTCGGCGAGGAATCGGCCGTCGTGGGAGAACGCCAAGGCGTTGACCAGTGCGCCGCCGTCCAGGGTCGCGCGCCGCGCGGGCCGCGCGGGATCGCTGATGTCCCAGACCGCACCGGCTTCGGGCACCCCTTCACCGCCGCCGCTCGCGCGCGCCAAGCCGACGAACCCGACCGCCACCAGGCGGCCGTTGGGCGAGAACGCCACGGTTCGCCCGGCGATCAGCTTGCCGGTGATCACCTGTCCGGTCGCCCGCCGGACCCGCAGCACCCCGTCCACGTCGACCATGGCCAGCGCGCGACCTGAGTCGGTCGGAAAGGTCGCCGCCCCCGCGACCGGATAGGCCGCCGCGACGGAGACCTGAACGGCTCCCGGTGGGGTGTCGGGGCGGTCCTTCGCCAGCCACAACACCCCCGCGACCAGTAGGACCGCCAAGCCGGTTGCCGTGGGCAGCAGGAGCTTCTTCGACCGCCTCGGCCTGGCCGGACCGGTGTCCACCCGCGCGAGCGCGGCGAGGAGTTGGGTGCCGAACGAGTCACTGGCCACCGCTGACCTCCTCGACCGCTTGGGGTGCCGGGACGGGTGGTGGCTCCGTCACCAGTGCCACCGTCTGCCGGGCCAGTTTCTCCACGATCAGCGGCGCGCTGATCCCGACCACCAGCGCGCCCAGCGGTCCCGCGAACTGACCCGAACTCCCCGCCGCTGCCGCCAAGCCTCCGCTGATGGTCAGGCGGATCAGGACCGAGACCGCGAACGGCAACACCGCCGGGGCGTTCTTGCCGCGCCACGGCCAGGTGCCCGTGCGGCGGATCCGCGCCACGAACTCCAGGCCCTCCACGGCGAAGCCGCCGAACAGGCCCCAGCTCAGGCATTCCACGACCGTCATCGTTCGCCCCGGCTTTCCGGCGGTGTGCGAAACCGGGCCAGATTGAACACCGGGGGGTTGGGTCTCGACCGCCACACGGCCCCGGTTCACCCGGATGGCCGTGCGGCGGTCGCGCGGGCTAGTCGAGCAGGGTCAGGACCTCGGCGGTCGTGGACACCGTGGCGAAGCCGCCGCCCTGGAGGTTGGTGGCGGTGGCCTTGCTCAGCTCGTCGGCGGTCAGGTCGCCGAGGTTGAACGTGTACGTCGCGTCCAGGGCCACGTGCACGTCGAAGCCCAGGTTGCCGCCCACGCGGGCCGTGGTCTCGACGCAGAAGTTGGTCTGGATGCCCGCCAGCACGATCCGCTCGATGCCTCGGGTGGTCAGCCAGCCGTGCAGGTCGACCGAGCCGTGGAAACTGGAGTGGACGGTCTTGGTGAACAGCAGGTCCGGGTGGGCGTCGTCCAGGACGGGCTTGAACCTCGAGCCGGGGGTCCCGGGGTGCAGTGGCGAACCCTCGACCAGCGAGTCGTGGCGGACCAGGACCAGCGGCTGACCTGCGGCGGCCCAGGCGTCGAGCAGGGTCTTGATGTTGGTCTCGGCGGCCGGGTTGTTGCGGGGGCCGAAGACCGGGTCGTCGAAGCCCTGCTGGACGTCGATCAGAATCAGCGCGGTTGTCATGCCGTTGACCCTGTCCAGGCCCAGGGGGCGGCACAGGAGGCAAGAAAGGCGTCCTGCGATACTTTCTTGCCATGCGCACGATCGGTGTCCTCCTCCTGCCCGACTCCCGGGTCTTCGACTTCGCCGTCGTCAACGAGGTCTGGGCGGTCGACCGCGACCGGGTCGGCCCGTTCGAGGTGCGGCTGTGCGCGGGCGGGCCGGTCCGGCTGAGCCCCGCCGGTGACGCGGTGCCGACGCACGGGCTCGACGGGCTGCGCGGCTGCGACCTCGTCATCACCCTCGGTCGCGGCGACCCCCTGGCCGACGTGCCCGACGACGTCCGCGCGGTGCTCCGCGAGGTGCACGCCGCGGGCATCCCCGTCGCCGCCCTGTGCTCCGGCGCCTTCACCCTCGCCGCCGCGGGCCTGCTCGACGGCCGCCGAGCGACCACCCACTGGGCGCTCCTGGACACCCTCGCCCGGGTCTGCCCCGCCGCGCTGGTCGACCGCGACGTCCTGTTCACCGAGGACGACGGCCTGCTGACCTCGGCGGGCGTCGTCGGCGGGCTCGACCTGTGCCTGCACCTGGTCCGCCGCGCGCTCGGCACCCAGGTGGCGACCACCCTGGCCCGTCGACTGGTGATGCCGCCCGTCCGCGAGGGCGGTCAGGCGCAGTACGTCGAGGCGCCGGTGCCGCACCGACCGGAGCGCGGGGACATCGCGTCTACAGTGGACTGGGCGGTGGCCAGGCTGGCCGACCCCATCGGCGTGGCCGACATGGTCGCCACCACGACCATGAGCCCCCGCGCCTTCCACCGCGCCTTCCACGCCGCCATGGGCGACACCCCCGGCCGCTGGCTCCTGCTGCGACGACTCCGGCACGCCCAACTGCTGCTGGAGACCACGGACCTGCCGGTGGACCGCATCGCCACCCGCAGCGGTCTCGGCACCCCGGCCAACCTCCGCCGCCGCATGCGGGCGGAGTTCGGCACGACCCCGTCGACCTACCGCCGCACCTTCGCCGCTACTTAGCGGACTCCGTCACGCGCTCGCGGAGCCGGGCGCGGATCTCGTCCGGGGTGTACGCGCGCCGCTGGCGCTCGGCGCGGGCGACTACGGCACCCGTGGCGGCGACACCCAGCAACCCCGCCAGTCCGAGGAACTTCCACACGCGACGCACGGGCCCAGGCTACCTCGGCTTCGGCGGGGTGGCCGATCGCTGCTTAGGGTTGGGCCATGACCGTTCTGGGCCTCGAGGACGCCGTACAGCTGACCCGCACCGGCGACCTCTGGCTCTTCCGCGGCCGCAGCCCCGCCGACCGTGCCATCCGGACCCTCACCAACGCGCCGGTCAACCACGTCGGCATGGCCGTGGTCCTCGACGACCTGCCACCGCTGATGTGGCACGCCGAGCTGGGCCGGTCGCTGCCCGACCGCTGGAGCGGCACCCACCAGCGCGGCGTCCAGCTGCACGACCTGCGCGACGCCGTGGTCGTGTGGGCCACGAAGTACGGCCAGCGGGCCTGGCTGCGGCAGCTCGCCGAGCCCGTCACCGCCGAGCAGGAGGACGCCGTCCTGCGCACGGTCGCCCGCCTCGACGGCACCCCGTTCCCCTCCACCGCCCGCCTGGCCGCGCGCTGGGCCAGCGGCCGCGTCCCCCGACTGCGCTGGCAGAAGCCGCACCAGGCCGAGTTGGAGAACGCCTACTGCGCCGAGGTCGTCGCCCTCACCTACGAGGCCATGGGCCTGCTCCCCGCAGGCGAGCGCCCACACGCCTACGACCCGGGCCGCTTCTGGAGCGGCGACCACCTACCCCTGCTCGACGGCGCCCGCCTGGGCGAGGAGATCACCGTGGACGTACCACCCGACAGCGCGATCTCCGGCCGCTGAGCCCACCGACCCACACCCCCGCCCGGTTGTCCACAGGCATGATCGTCTTCGGCCTGGAGTGTCGTTCCCCTTGGCTAGAATGGATATCGGGGGCCGGAGGCATCGATTTGATCATCGCCGGATCGCGGCACCGAGATGGGCGACCGGTCGAGCGCCGGGCGTCCTCGAGTTGTCCACAAGCTTGATCATCATCCGCCGGGACTGTCGGTGTCCGCCGGTAGCATTGATTCCGGGGGCCGGTGGCCGCCCACCTCCAGGCAGGCGCAAACATGGCGCGGCCCCCTTCGCGCGGACGAGCGGCTGCCGAGACGGCGCCCGCGCCGCGGCTGGTAGTGCTGGGGGCGGGACCGCGTTCGACGGAGGGGCCGAGGGGTCTCGGTCGCGTTCGCGTAGGTGGGCTTCGGGAGCGCGAGGACACCCGCCGGCCGCCCAACTTCAGGTAGGCAGGCGCGAATAGGCGCGGCTCGCTCGTTCGCGTGGGCGAGCGGCTGCTGGAGACGGCGCCCGCGACGTGGCTGGCGGTGCCGGGGACGGGACCGCGCTCGACGGAAGGGCCGAGGGGGTCTTGGCGGTGTTCGCGTAGGTGGGCTTCGGGAGCGCGAGGACACCCGCCGGCCGCCCATCTCCAGGTAGGCAGGCGCGAACAATCGCGGCCCGCCGTTCGCGTGGGCGAGGGGCTGCCGGAGCCGACGCCGCGGCTGGTGGTGCCCGAGGTCGGACCTCGCCTGACGGGTCGAGCCGCGGGCCGAGGAGGTCTCGGCGGTGTTCGCGCGGGTGAGCTTCGGGAGCGCGGGGGACGCCCGTCGACCGCTACCGTCGGGGCATGGCCGAGTACCAGCACATCCTGGTCAGCCGCGCGGCGGAGACCATCAGGATCACGATGAACCGCCCGGACCGGCGCAACGCGCTTTCTGCGGAGCACCTGGCCGAGCTGCTGGCCGCCTTCTGCGTCGCGGGTACCTCTGACGCGCGCGGCATCGTGCTCGCGGGTACCGGTCCGGTTTTCTCCGCGGGCCACGACTTCGCCGACGTCGCCGCGCGCGACCTGCTCGGCGTGCGCGGGCTGCTGCGGCTGTGCACGGAACTCATGCGCACGATCCAGTCCGTGCCGCAGATCGTCGTCGCCCGCGTGCACGGCCTCGCCACCGCCGCGGGCTGCCAGCTCGTCGCCACCTGCGACCTGGCCATCGCCGCCGAGTCGGCCGGGTTCGCGTTGCCCGGTGGCAAGGGCGGCTGGTTCTGCCACACCCCGGCCGTGCCGGTGGCCCGCGCGGTCGGCCGCAAGCGCATGATGGAACTGGCCCTCACCGGCGACGTCATCGACGCCCGCACCGCCGCGGACTGGGGCCTGGTCAACCGCGCGGTGCCCGATGGCGAACTGGACGCGGCCGTCGACGACCTGATCGCCCGCGCCACCAGGGGCAGCGCCGCGTCGAAGGCGCTCGGCAAGCAGACCCTCTACGCCCAGCTGGACCGCCCCGAGGCGGACGCCTACACGACCGCGATCGAGGTCATGGCCGCCGCGTCCCAGCTGCGCGGTGCGCGCGAAGGCATGGCGGCCTTCCTGGAGAAACGCCAACCGGTTTGGCCGGACTAGAGCGTGTCCGACAAGCCGTCCTGCTGCGCGTCTCCGACGCCGCCCGCAGACCGATGACCGGCAGTGGGCCCCGATCGCCGAGGCGCACACGGTCATGGTGGAGCGGCCGACATGAACACGCCCACGCACCGGGACGACCCGGCCCAAGCCGCCGGCGGAGTTCTCGACGACCTGGTCGATGAGCTTGCCGCTCAGGTCGTCCCCGGTCCACGGCCGTCCGCGCGGGGGGCTCCGGGGTCCGCGGCGTTCGCCGGGAGCGCGTTGGTCACCTGCTGGTGCTCGACAACCCCGCGACTGAAAACCCCCGAGGTCGCACGGTTTTCCGCGCGGCCTCGGGGGCGGTCTTGGTGCGGACGTGCGCGGCGGGCACCCTCGTCCCGCCGCACACGCCCGAACTGGTCAGCCTCCTACGGCAGGGTCTTCAGGTTCGCGGCCACCGAGTTGGCGAACGCGTACCCGTTCGAGGCGTCCCAGTTGATCGACCAGGTCATCGCGCCGCGGATGGACGGGTAGGTGGTCGACGGCTTGAACGTGCCGCAGCTGGTGCCCTTGGCCAGGCAGTTCAGCGCCGCGTTCACGTTGGCCGGGCTCTGGTAGCCGCCGCCCGCGCCGGACGGCGAGGCGGGCAGGCCGAGGCCGACCTGGTCGGGGCGCAGGCCGCCCTGGAGCTGGATGCAGGCGAGCGCGGTCAGGAAGTCGACCGTGCCCTGCGAGTAGACCTTCTGGTCGCAGCCCAGCATCGTGCCGGAGTTGTAGTACTGCATGTTCCAGATGGTCAGGATGTCCTTGACCGCCAGGGCCAGCTGGAAGTACGGCTGCTGCGCGGACTGGCCGTCGATGGTCTGCGGCGCCATCGTGATGACCTTGCCGCCGTTGGCGTAGATGGTGCGCAGCGCCGGGCCCATGTACTGGGCGCTGACGCCGTTCTCCAGGTCGATGTCGACGCCGTTGAAGCCGAACTCGCGGATCAGCGCGGAGACGCTGTTGGCGAACGCGGTCGCGGAGGCGGTGTCACCGGCCCAGATCGTGCCCTTCTCGCCGCCGACCGAGATGATGACCTTCTGGCCGCGGGCCTGGACGGTCTTGATGTCGGCCTTGAACTGCTCCTCGGTGTAGCCGCCCAGCTGCTTGGACAGGCCCTCGTCGAGGTTGAAGTCCACCGCGCCGCGGGTGGCGGGCACCGCGTCGGCGAAGGAGACGGCGATGATGTCGTAGGTGGTCGGCACCTGCGCCAGGGTCAGCGCCTTGGCACCGTTGTAGAAGTTCTGCCAGTAGCCGGTCAGCACGTGCTTGGGCAGGCTGCCGTCACCCGGCGGGTTGCTGGTGGGCGGGGTCGACGACGACGGCGGCGTGGAGGACGACGGCGGAGTCGAGGAGGACGGCGGCGTGGACGAGGACGGCGGCGTGGACGAAGACGGCGGCGTCGAGGACGACGGCGGCGTGCTGGGCGGGGTGCCCGGGCCGTCGAGGCTCACGTCGTCGGCCAGGTACGCGGGCTGGCCGTACCAACCGTGCAGGTAGACGGTCACCGACCGGGTGCTGGCACCGGTGCTGAACGAGGTCGACAGCTGCGTCCAGGCGCCCGCGCCCGGGTTCCAGGTGCTGACGTCGGTGGTGCCGGTGCCGGAGGCGCCGAGGTAGACGTACGAACCCTTCACCCACGCCGTCAGGGTGTAGCGCGAGCTCGGGTTCACGGTCACGGTCTGCGAGCAACGGGCGTTGTCCGCGCCCGCCGGGGCCGCGCTGAGCGCGTACGAACCCCCGTGCTTGTCACTGTTGGTGACGCTACCGCCGGAACAGGTCCAGCCCGCGAGCGAGCCGGACTCGAAACCGGGGTTGGCCACCAGGTTGGCGGCTGTGGCACTGCCGGAGAACGCCAGGACGAGTCCTGCGGTCACGGACAGGGCGGACAGCATGGCGACGAGCGCACGCTTCGCGTGGGACGTCATGGCTGCCTCCAAAGGGGCATGTGCGGGTGCAGGGTGATCGAGACCACCTCAAAATGGACTAGACCAATAGGCGCTGTCAACCCCCGCGTCGGCGAGCGGTAACCCCCGCTCGCCCGCGCTGCGCCCCCCACTCGCGGGTGGACCACGGCAGCGCCTCGCCGACCAGCGACAACGAACCACCGCCCGGCCCGGCCCGGCTCCGCCGAGCGTATGGCGCACGACCCGCCACCCCGCCGAACCGCCCGACACCCGCGCTCTACCTGCGGCCCACGACGCCCATGACCTCCCTGAGGGTTTTCACCGATGTGATACCGCTTTCCTATACTCCATAACAGTCCACACCGGACCGGCGGCGAGCCAGATGAGCGCCACCGTTCCCAGTCGCGGGATCCAGCCTTGCCAGAGCACCTCCGTCCGCCCGGGTTCTCCGAACACAAAGGACAGCAGGGCCAGCACCACGATGCCGACCCCGCAGGCTAAGAGGCACTTGCGCCACTCCCGCCACTCGTACCGCACGCGCTCCCCGGTCCCTCGGCCCGGTGGCCGCCACGGCGGCGGCCCACCCGCGAACCGGTGCGCCACGCGCTGATCGGCCCAGCGCAACACTGTGTGTCCAAACGCGACACTGAAGCCGAGGTACGCCGCGCCCAGCGCGTGCCCCGTCGACGCCTGCGCGCCGCGGCCGATGTCGACCACGGCCGCGGTGAGCAGCACGATGTCGAGCACCGGCGTGGCGACCAGCAGCGCCGCGCCAACCCGCCGCAGGCGCAGCAGGTAGCGCGCGGCGAGCCCGGCGGCGAGCAGCACCCAGAAACCCACCTCGCACGCCGCGATCAGTCCGATCATCGTGATGTCCACGGCGTCGAGCTTCCCGCGACCCGCGGGGCCGACGCATCGGCGAAAGGATGGAAACCCGGGTTGCCCGAGTCATCCCTTTGATTGACCGGTGCCCCGGCTTTCGATTGATACGCGGCACCGGGCGGTGTGCTGTGATGGCGCGGTGGCAAGAGCGGGGCGCAGCGGCGCGTGGCAGATCGTACTCGCCTTCGGGCTGGGCGTGGTGCTGTACTTCATCGACTTCCCGCGCCTGGTGCATGTGGACCTGCTCCCGGGTCCGATGTGGGCGCGGCTGCTGATCCTGACCGCGCTGAGCGCGCTGCAGCTGCTGCGCCACCGCGCCCCGGTCCGCGCGTTCCTGATCGGGCTGGTGCTGCTGAACCTCAACCTCGCCATGGGCCTGGACCTGGCGGTCCTGCTGGCCTTCGGCGACCTGCTGTACGCGGCCGTGCTCTACGGGTCCCGTCGCGCCAGCCGCGCCCTGATCGCCCTGGTGTGGGTCTACCTCGCGGCGGTGGTGGTCATCGCGGTGATCATCGCCCCGGACGTGCGCACCGCGCTGCTGATCATGCTGAGCACCTGCCCGCTGCCCGCGCTGCCCGCGTGGTGGGCGCTCAACGTCCGCCAGCAGCGGGAGATCGCCATCGCCGAACGCGCCCGCGCCGACGGCCTCGCCCGCATCGCCGAGCTGGACCGCTCCGCCGCCGTGACCGCCGAGCGCGCCGCGATGGCCCGCGACCTGCACGACGTGGTCGCCGGGCACATCTCGGCCATCGCCATCCAGACCGAGGCCCTGCTGACCATGGCCCCGGGCGCCGACCCGGAGCGCGCGCGGACGGTGCTGCGGTCGGTCCGCGAGAACAGCCTGGCCTCCCTGCACGAGATGCGCGCCATGATCGGCGTCCTGCGCTCGCCCGACGGCACCCAGGACGGGCTCACGGCGCCCGCCCGGCTGCGCCAGCTCGACCAACTGGTGCGCTCGGCGCGGGCGGCGGGACTGGAGGTGGACGTGGCGGTGTCGGGTGTGGACGACCTGCCCGCCGCGGTAGACCTGTCGGCGTACCGGATAACGCAGGAAGCGCTGACCAACGCGCTCAAGCACGCGCCGGGCGCGAAGGTGCGGGTGGACGTCCGGCGGGAGCGGGCCGCGGTGGTCGTCGAGGTCGACAGCGACGGCCGGGCCGCCCTCCCGAACCCGGTCGGCGCGGGCCTGATCACCATGACCGAGCGCGCGGAGTCCGTCGGCGGCACCCTGGTCGCGGGTCCCCGCCCGACCGGCTGGCGCGTGCGGGCCGAACTGCCACTGGAGGAACGGTGACGATCCGAGTCCTGGTCGCCGACGACCACGCCGCCATCCGCACCGGCCTGACGATGATCCTCGACGGCGCCCCGGACATCGAGGTCGTCGCCGAGGCCGCCGACGGGGCCGCCGCGGTGCGCAAGGCCGTGGCGCTGAAACCGGACGTGGTGCTGATGGACGTCCGCATGCCGGAGCTCGACGGCATCGAGGCCACCCGCAGGCTGGTCGCGGACGGCGTCTGCCCGGTCTTGGTGCTGACCACCTTCGACATGGACTCGTACGTGTACGGCGCGCTGCGCGCAGGCGCGTCCGGCTTCCTGCTGAAGTCCGTCGACGCCCCCCGGCTGCTGGAGTCCATCCGCGTCGTGGCCGCGGGCGACGGCGTCATCGAACCCAGCGTCACCCGTCGGCTGATCCGGGCCTTCGCCGCGCACGAGCCGCGCGCGCAGGAGCCGCCGCCGGGGCTGGACCAGCTGACGGAGCGGGAGTCGGAGGTGCTGGTCTGCCTGGGGCAGGGGCTGTCGAACCAGCAGATCGGCCGCAGGCTCGGCATCGGCGAGGCCACCGTGAAGACCCACGTCTCGCGGGTCCTGACCAAACTCGACCTCCGCTCCCGCGTCCAGGCGGCGGTCCTGGCCCAGGAGGCGGGCCTGGTCTGACCCCTTCCGGTGACGGCTCACTCGAACGAACGACAACGGCCGTCACTGGATAACACCGTTCCCACCCCCGGCGACGTCACTCGCACACCGACCCGGAAAAGGGATCGCCATGATCGAGCAGAACCCGGAAAAGCCCGAACCCGCCGACATCGCGACGAAGAAGCGCAGGCGGTTCAACGGCGGCGTTCTCGTCATCACGGCCCTGCTGGTCGGATTCCTGCTCGGCGGCGCGGCGTTCGGCGGTCGGAAAGCGGGTACCGACCCGGCGGGCTCGGGTGACGCGGCGGAGGTGCTGGTCGCGGCCACCACGGCGGCCACTCCCACGCCGGATCCGCTGCCCAAGCCCGGAGACTTCACCGTCGCGGTGAACGTGCTGGAGAAGCACTGCTTCGGCGCGGCGGGCTGCAACATCACCTACCGGGTCGAGCCCGCGTACACGGGCTCGACCCCACTCCCCGAAGGTCAGGAGTTCACCGTCGTCTACGAGATGAACGGCGGCGACGAACCGCAGATCGGGCACTTCACCATTAGCGGCAAGGTCGCGAACTTCTCCTCGCAGGAAATGATCCAGACCACGTCGTCGAAGGCCGAGTTGACCGCGAAGGTGACCGGCGTGCTGTGAGTTCAGGCGTTCCCGCGCTCGTGCAGGAGCAGGTGGGTGTAGGCGGCGATGGACTGCGCGTCGGTGATCTCCCCGATTTCGATCATCGACTCGAACTCGGCGCGGGTGAACCACGCGGTGCGCATGTCCTGCTCCTCCGGTTCGCGTTCCGCCGGTCCCTGGGTCAGCTCCGTGGCCAGGAAGACGTGGCCCCGCTGACTCGACATGCCCGCCGCGACGTCCAGGGTGCCGAGGCGGGTGATCCTCCCGGCGCGCAGGCCGGTCTCCTCGCGCAGTTCGCGGGTCGCCAGTTCGGTCGGGTCGAGGTCGGCCAGGTCCGGGGCGGTGCCCTGGGGGAACTCCCAGCGGCGCAGGCCCAGGGGGTAGCGGTACTGCTCGACCAGCGTCAGCCGGTCGCCGTCGAGGGGGATGACCAGGGCGTAGTCCGGTTTGTCGATGACGCCGTAGAGGCCGGGGCTGCCGTCGGCGCGCCGGATGCGGTCCTCGCGCACGGTCATCCACGGGTTGGCGTAGACCTGCGTCGTCTCCAGTGCTTCCACACCCTGATCCTGCCCTGGGGCGGCGGCGGGATAGCCTGCCCGGGTGCGTCTAGTGATCGCTCGCTGTCAGGTCGACTACGCCGGACGGCTCACCGCCCACCTCCCGATGGCCAACCGCCTGTTGCTCGTGAAGGCCGACGGTTCGCTGTCGGTGCACTCCGACGACCGGGCGTACAAGCCGCTGAACTGGATGACCCCGCCCTGCTGGCTCACCGAGGAGCCCGGGACGTGGACGGTGCAGAACAAGGCGGGCGAGAAGCTGGTCATCACCATCGAGGAGGTCATGCACGACACCGCGCACGACCTCGGCCCCGAACCCGGCCTGGTCAAGGACGGCGTCGAGGCGCACCTGCAGGAGCTGCTGGCCGAGCACATCACCACCCTCGGCGACGGCTACACCCTGGTCCGCCGCGAGTTCCCGACCGCCATCGGCCCGGTCGACATCATGTGCCGCAGCGGCGAGGGCACCTCCGTCGCCGTGGAGATCAAGCGCCGCGGCGAGATCGACGGCGTGGAGCAGCTGACCCGCTACCTCGAACTGCTCAACCGCGACCCCCTGCTGGCCCCGGTCCAGGGCGTGTTCGCCGCCCAGCTGATCAAACCCCAGGCCCGGGTACTGGCCCAGGACCGCGGCATCCGCTGCGTCACCCTCGACTACGACGCCCTCCGCGGCATCGAATCCGACGAGTTCCGGCTGTTCTGACTCAGTTCCCGTCGAAGAACGCGACCATCGCCGCGGCTTCCGGGCCGGGGGTGTCGGTCGCGTTGAGCCAGCGGCCCTTGCCGGTGGTCGCCTCCCACGCGCGGTGGTGTTCGGTGATGGCGTCGACGAAGTCGGCGGCCAGCAGGCCCGCCTCGACGAGGTCCTGGTCCGGGGACTGGGAACTGGCGCCCGCGATGACGCCGCGGACGTCGGCGGAGTGGCCGTAGCGGAAGGCGTCCGTGCCGCACAGGTGCGGGTCGACCAGGACGGCCTCGCCGTAGTTGCGGCCGAGCCTGCGGTGGCCCGCGGCCTTCGCGGCGGCGTTCGCCAGGTACGCGTGGCCTTCCGCGCCGACGGTGATGGCGGCGAGCACGGCCTCCTCGTGCGTCTCCCACGGCTGCGCGGTCGGGTCGAGCAGCACGAAACCCATGCTGTCGCGCGGGTACGGCCCGCGCGCGGCGTCGGGGTCGTTGTGGTTGCGCCAGATGCTCTCGGCGCGGCGCAGACCCAGGTCCAGCAGCAGGTCGGCCAGCCGCGCGTCGTCGAGCAGGTAGCGGTACGGGTTGCGGCGGTGCCGCGCGCGCACCGCGAGCCCCCGCGCCGAGACGGCCTCCCGAACGGACACGTGCGCCTCCCGTGAGCGACAAGTAACTGTTTCGTCGAACTGTATCCGGCGCGACTGTCCGACTTGGACGTCCGGTAGGCAAAATCACTGCGGCGGCCCGGATCCGCGCACCTACGATGCGCTCATGTCGATCCCCGTCGTCGCGCCGCCGCAGCGCCTGTGGACGTCGAACTTCACCCTCTACTTCGTCGCCCGCATCGTGTCCATGCTCGGCGACGCGATGGTCCCGGTGGCCATGTCGGTCGCGGTGCTCGGGCTCGGCTACGGGGTCAGCGGCGTCGGCTTCGCCCTCGGCGCGTGGATGGGCGCTTTCGCGCTGTTCGTGGTCTTCGGCGGGGTGTTCGCCGACCGGTTCCACCCGCTGCCGCAGATGGTCGGCGCGGACGCGGTCCGCTGCGGGTTGCAGGTGGGGCTGGCGGTCTACCTCTGGCTGGGCCACCCGCCCCTGTGGGTGATCATCGTCGGCTCCGTGCTCGGCGGCATCGCGACCGCGATGTTCCAGCCCGGGCTCACCAGCCTGGTGCCGCAGGTCGCGGCCGACCCGCAGCACGCGAACGGGGTGCTCCGGGTCAGCCAGGGCGTGGCGACCATGATCGGCCCGGCGCTGGCGGGCGTGCTCGTCGCGTCCACCTCGACGGCGTGGGCCTTCGCGGTGGACGCGGTGACGTTCGGCGTCAGCGGGGTGTGCCTCCTGCTGCTGAAGGTGCCCCGCTTCGAGGTCGACCGCACGGAGTCCACCCTGGCCAACCTCCGCGCCGGCTGGTACGAGTTCCGGTCCCGCTCCTGGCTCTGGTCGGTCATCCTCATCTGGTGGTTGCTCGGCGTGCTGGTCTGGGGCCCGATCACCCCGCTGGGCGCCGCGTCCATCATCGACGCGCACGGCAAGGCCGCCTTCGGCTGGGCCGAGGCGGCTTTCGGCCTGGGCAGCGTCCTCGGCGGCCTGGTGGCCATCCGCCTGCGCCCGTCCCGCCCCCTCTTCGGTGGCGGCATCGCGATGTTCCTGTTCCCGCTCATGCCCCTGGCCGCCGCCGCGGTCCCGGGTGTCCCCCTGCTCATCCTGGGCTACGCCATCAGCGGCGCGGGCTGGGCGTTCTGGGGCGTGCAGTGGGCGACCACGGTGCAGACCCAGATCCCGGAGGACAAGCTCAACCGGGTCGCGGCGTACGAGGTGGCGGGCTCGATCCTCGCGGTCCCGTTCGGCCAGGCGATCGCGGGCCCGGCCAGCGCCCTGTTCGGCATCCACGAACTCCTCTACGTGGCCGCCGCGACGGCCGCCGTGTGCGCCGTCGCCCTCATCGCCACCCCGCCGATCCGCGACCTGAAAAGGGTGACAAAGGTCTGAGTCCATTCGGCGGGAATCGGCCCATGTGAAATGCACGTGCATATGGATGTGCATTCGATCTCCCGGGGCGATTCCCGAACGGTGTGCGAATTTGCCAGGGAGGCGGTTCCCGGCTGGTCTGTTCGCGCAGGATATGGCGCGGCGGCGTAACACCGGGACGATGTCGGGCGACCTTTGCTGCGTGGCACGGCGTTGAATGTCCGCGGCGCCCGTGTCAAGATCAACTATCGACTGGTGGGGCGGTGGTTGGGTGAGCGAGCCGAATGTGAACCGACGTGAACAACCGAGGGTGATCGATGATCACCCCATCGTGAACACATTTGGCGAGCCGCTTGCCGTAAGATTTATGCCCGGGGGTCGTCCGCGTCGGGGGAAGCGCGGGCCTGGCCTCGTCGAAAAGCTGTTCTCCGTGCCCGCCGCGGACCTAGCCACCCGGAGTTCGGCGCCATGACCGGCAGGAGTCCACATCGGACGGTGGCGGCCGTCTGCTACTGCACCGCCGCGGGCTTGGTCGCCGTGGCACTAGCGGTGCTCGCGCGGCGCCTTGTGGGACCGGAGAACTGGGGAGTTCCGCTGGGGATCGGCCTCGCGGCCGTCGTGCTCGCCGGGTTGGCGGGCGACCGGGTCATCGCGGTGCTGGCCCCGATCCGCGAGCGCTCACCGTTTCCGATGACCTTTCCCCTTGAACCACCGAACCACCTTGCGGACCAGACCGACCGCCGCGGCCGCGGCGACCACGCCGGAAAGAACCCAGGGCAGCCCTGGCACGTTTCCCTGAGCGAGGAAACCGGCCGCCACTAGCCCCGCGATGATCACCCCGAGCCAGCCGAAGATCGTGTGCAGAAGTGATTGGGTGCGCCGCGCCTTGGCATCGGAACTGACGGCTTCCTTGTGCATGGCCGCCACGGACTCGTGCAGCGCCGGGCGTCGTTCACCCGCCGTCGTCGGGTTCGTGCTCGGCTCGACAGCCTTCTTCTCGTCCCCCGAATCGGCAGATGGCTGGGTGCCAGCCTGCTCACTCATCACTGACTCCTGGTGAATGAAATACCCGGCGCGTGTCGCGGTTCGTGGGAAAGCGCCTACGCGTCGGTATAGCGGGAGATCTCGTGCGCCAAGCGGCGGGTGCTCTGCTCGGCGGTGAGCGCGAGCGCGGTCAACGCCTCGAAAGTCGCGGTGTAGTGGGGTATGCGCTCGTCCTCGCGGACCAGCGCGCTGTGCACCGGGTGGTCGATGAACACGACCGTGCTGGTGGGGACCGGGTCGTCGCTCTCCGCGGCGAGGTCGAAGACCGCGAAGCACTCCCGCAGGCCCGGGTGCGCGCCCACCGAGTACTCGATGATCCGCACGTCCACCTTGCCCGCCTCGACCAGGTCGAGCAGGTGCCGCAGCTGGTCGGCCATCACGCCCGGGCCGCCGACCCGCCGGTGCAGGACCGACTCGTCGAGGACGACGGTGTACGCGGGGGACCGGTCCGACGCCAGCAGCCCCTGGCGGGTCCGCCGGAGTTCGAGTTGCAGCGCGAGGTCTTCCTCGGAGGTGCCGTCGATCGGCTGGAGACCGCGGGCGTAGCCGCCGGTCTGCAACAGCCCGGGTAACAGGACGGTGCTGACCTGGCGGATCACCTTCGCGGCCCCTTCGAGCGCCAGGAAGGTCAGGAACTGCGGCTGCACGACGTCGTGGTACTTGCCGAAGGGCGACGGGCGCCTGGTCTCCCTGGCCAGTTCCAGCAGCTTCTCGACCTCGGCCCGGTCGGTCACCCCGTAGACGGCCAGCAGCGCGTGCACGTCCGCCGCGGTGAACCGGCCGACGCCGCTTTCCTTGCGGATCAGCGTGCGCGTCGACCAGTCGAGCGCCTTCGCCGCCTGCTGCTGGGTGAGCTTGGCGGCGTCGCGCAGCCGCCGCAGCTCCGCCCCCAGGCGCAGGCCGGGGACCGCGGGGGCAGGGAGGTGTGCCACGTGAGACCTCCGGGGGTGGGGGATCCGGCGTGCGCGCCCCGCCGCGCAGGCTCGCCGGACCAATCGCTGTCACGGGTCATGCAGTCATGTGACATCGAATCTAGCACGGTGTGTGCGGTGGATGTCCGATCTGTGACCTGTGCGCCCGGCCGATCGCGCGGCGGTGGAACCCGAGCATCCGGCGCGCGTTGGGCGAAACGGGGATTTCTCGCCACCCGACCAGCGGATGTGATTCTCCACGAGCCGTCGGAATACTTGATGAACCGTTTCATCGGACCGGCCTGGAGGATTTCATGACACCGTGTGTCGCCGCGTGGCGGAAGAGCACCAGGAGCGAGGCTTTTCTGAACTGTGTCGAGCTCGCCTGGACTCCGACGGGGCTCGGAATTCGCGACTCGAAGAATCCTGGACAGAAAGTGGACATTTCCGAATCGTCCGCTGTTCGGTTCTTGGCTTTCCTCTCCGCAGGGCTGGGGGAACGCCCGCGAATGTGATGCCACCGGTGGTCGGGCCGCGGTGCCGCAGCGGCTCGACACATCGGTCAAATCGGCTATAGCGGACTGGTTGAACGTTCGTCATGCAGGGTGCGCCGGGCGGGTGGATGCTGTGCCGGTGATCACTGCGAGGTGAACGGCGGGTGAGGACATGCACCTTCTGGCCGATGCCGACCTGCGGCTCGACGCGGCACCCATCGACTACGTCCTGTTGGCGGTCTACTTCGTCATGGTGTTGGGGATCGGGGCGCTCGCCCGGCGGTCGGTGTCCAGCAGCCTCGACTTCTTCCTCTCCGGGCGGTCCCTGCCCGCCTGGGTGACCGGGCTCGCGTTCATCTCGGCGAACCTCGGCGCGGTCGAGATCTTCGGCATGACCGCCAACGGCGCCCAGTACGGGCTGCCGACGATGCACTACTACTGGATCGGCGCCATCCCGGCCATGGTCTTCCTCGGCCTGGTCATGATGCCCTTCTACTACGGCTCCAAGGTCCGCAGCGTCCCCGAGTTCCTGCTGCGCCGCTTCGGGAAGTTCGCGCACCTGGTCAACGGGCTCAGCTTCGCCACCGCGCAGGTGCTCATCGCGGGCGTCAACCTGTTCGCCCTGGCCACGGTCGTCAACCTGCTGCTCGGCTGGCCGCTGTGGCTCAGCGTGGTGGTCGCCGCCGCGATCGTGCTCGCGTACACCTCGCTCGGCGGGTTGTCGGCCGCGGTCTACAACGAGGTCATGCAGTTCTTCGTCATCGTGGCGATGCTGCTGCCGCTGACCTTCGTCGGGCTGCACAAGGTCGGCGGCTGGCAGGGGCTGGTCGACAAGATCACCGCCGCCAACCCCAGTACCGCCGCCGTCCAGCTCTCCTCCTGGCCCGGCACCAACCTCACGGGCATCGCCGACGCGACGCTGTCCGTCCTGGGCATCGTCTTCGGGCTCGGGTTCGTGCTGTCCTTCGGCTACTGGACGACCAACTTCGCCGAGGTGCAGCGGGCGATGTCGGCCAAGAGCATGTCCGCGGCCCGCCGGACGCCGCTCATCGGCGCGTACCCGAAGACCTTCATCGCGCTGATCATCATCATCCCCGGCATGATCGCCGCGGTGCTGGTCCCCGAGCTGGCCGCGCTCAAGCAGGGCCAGAGCAGCGACGTCACCTACAACAACGCCATCCTGCTGCTGATCCGCGACCTGCTGCCCAACGGCATGCTCGGCATCGCGATCACCGGTCTGCTGGCCGCGTTCATGGCGGGCATGGCCGCCAACGTCAGCTCGTTCAACACCGTCTTCACCTACGACCTCTGGCAGGCCTACGTCCGCAAGGACAAACCCGACGACTACTACCTGCGCGTCGGCAGGCTCGTCACCGTCGTCGGCTGCGTGGTCGCGATCGGCACGGCGTTCATCGCCAGCAGCTTCAACAACATCATGGACTACCTGCAGACCCTGTTCGGCTTCTTCAACGCGCCGCTGTTCGCGACGTTCATCCTCGGCATGTTCTGGAAGCGGATGACCCCGCTGGCCGGTGGGCTCGGGCTGATCGCCGGTACCGGCACGGCCGTCACCATCGACGTGCTCAACCGCAACGACGTGCTGCACCTGGCGGGCCAGGGCGCCAGCTTCGTGGCGGCCAGCGCGGCGTTCGTGGTCGACATCGCGCTCAGCGTCGTGGTGTCGCTGCTCACCCGGCCCAAGCCGGACAGCGAACTGGTCGGCCTGGTCTGGTCGCTCACCCCGCGTGACCAGCTGCGGCACGACGACACCGGGGAGAACGCGGGCTGGTACCGCAAACCGGTCGTCCTCGCGGGCGGCGTGCTCGCGATCACCCTGGTACTCAACATCGTCTTCTGGTGAGGGGGCAAACGATGAGCGGGAACAAGCGCGCGGGGCTGTTCGACCTGCGCGGAGTGCTGGCCCTGCTGTTCGGCGTCTACGGTTTCGTGCTCACGGTCATGGGCATCGCCACCACGTCCCAAGAGGACCTCGACCGGGCGGGCGGCATCAACGTCAACCTGTGGATGGGCGTCGGCATGCTGGGCGCGGCGCTGCTGTTCGCACTCTGGGTGCGCTGGCGACCGCTCACCGTGCCCACCGAGGAGACCGGGGAACGCGCGCCCGAGGACGCGTAGCGGGATTCAGTCCCCGCAGGCCCGGTCGGGTGGTTACCGTTTGGCCGTGCGCGTTGTACTTCGACTGACGGTGGCCGTACTGGCCGGGATCCTGCTCGTCTCCTGCGGCGTCGACCGGGGCAAGTGGGCCAACCCGCAGCGGACCCACCTGGCCCCCGACGCGGGGTTCGGCGGGACCTCCGGGCCACCCACCACCTCCGGCGCCAAGCCCACCACGACGACCAGCCGGACGTCGGCCGGAGCCGCGTTCACCCTCGACGCGCTGCGCGAGGTCGACCCCTGCGGCCTGATGGCGGAGAAGACCCTCAAGGGGCTCGGCGAACCCGCGGAGAACCGGCTGCGCGACTACGCCCAGTGCTCCAACTACATGAAGGACACCCGCGGCAAGGACCTGAACTTCACCCTGACCATCGGCGAGACCGCCACGGTCAAACCCGACGGCAAGACCGTCGGCGGCCTGCCGCTGGCCCAGACCGAACTCGACGACCACACCGCCTGCTTCCTCACCGCGATCACCGACACCAACGCCAACCAGGGCATCACCGTGCAGACCGGCACCCGCGACGCGAGCGACTCCTGCACCCCGGGCCGCGCGCTGCTGGAGGCCGCGGTCAACCGGATCCGCGAGGGCGCGCCGGAGCTCAAGGTCGACAACCGCACGCTGCGCGCGCTCGAACCGTGCACGCTGTTCTCCAACGCCGTGCTCGAAACCGTGGTCGGCACCGGTCCCCGAACCCGCCCCAACGGCCTGCACGGGTGCGGTTGGAACGGCGACGACGTGTCGTTCTCCCTGCGCTTCCGCATCGCGATGAAGCCGGACGACCTCGCCGAGACGTCCAAGACCACCCCGGTCAACCTCGGCGACGGCGTCACCGCGCAGCAGCTCAACGAGGTCAAGACCGGCGCCCGGTGCAGGCTGGAGTGGGCGCACGCGGCGTTCCCCGGCGACAACGAGCGCGCCGAGGTGGTCAGCCTGGAGTTCAGCCGCTACTCGGCCAAGGCGGGCGAGGACGTCTGCGCCAAGACCCAGACCGTGGCCAAGTCGCTGATCCCCCGTTTGCCCAAGCGCTAGCCCGCCGGGCCGGTGTAGGAAGGAAGGCGGACCCTCGAGCCAGGGAGGCCCGCGTGAAGAAGATCCTCAACGACCCGGCCGCGGTGGTCGCCCAGTCGCTGCTCGGGCTGGCCGCCGCGCACCCGGACCTGCTGCGGGTCACCACCGACCCGGCCGTGGTCAGCCGCGCCGACGGGCCGCGCCCGGGCAAGGTGGCCGTGGTGTCCGGCGGCGGTTCCGGGCACGAGCCGCTGCACGGCGGCTTCGTCGGCCCGGGCATGCTCGACGCGGCCTGCCCCGGCGCGGTGTTCACCTCCCCGACCCCGGACCAGATCCAGGCCGCGGTGTCCCGCGTGGACGGCGGCGCCGGGGTGCTGCTGCTGGTCAAGAACTACACGGGGGACGTGCTCAACTTCGAGACGGCCGCCGAGCTGCTGGCCGCCGACGGCGTCGACGTCCGCACCGTGCTGATCGACGACGACGTGGCCGTGCGGGACTCCCTCTACACCGCGGGCCGCCGGGGCGTGGGTGCCACGGTGCTGGTGGAGAAGGTCGTCGGCGCCGCCGCCGAGGCGGGCGCGGACCTGGCGACCTGCGAACGCGTGGCGCGCGCCGCCGTGGCGGGCGCGCGCTCGATGGGCATCGCGCTGACCGCGCCGACCGTGCCGCACGTCGGCGAGCCCAGCTTCACCCTCGCCGACGACGAGATGGAGGTCGGCATCGGCATCCACGGCGAGCCCGGCCGCCGCCGGGAACGGCTCACCGACGCGGACGGCGTCGTCGCCGCGCTGCTGGAACCGGTCCTGGCCGACCTGCCCTTCGCCGCGGGCGACGAGGTGCTGCTGTTCACCAACTCCATGGGCGGCACACCCCTGCTGGAGCTCTACCTCGCGCACGGCATCGCCGAGCAGTCGTTGGTGGACAAGGGGATCACGGTCACCCGTCGCCTGGTCGGTCCGTACGTGACGAGCCTGGAGATGCAGGGCATGAGCCTGACCCTGCTGCGGTTGGACGACGAGCTGACCCGGCTGTGGGACGCGCCCGTGCGCACCGCGGCCCTGCGGTGGGGAGCGTAGGTGGGCTGCGACGCGCGGGCCGTGGCGGCGGCGGTCCGGGCGGCCGCCGCGGTGGTCACCGCGCACCGGGACGAACTCGTCCGCCTCGACCAGGCCATCGGCGACGGCGACCACGGCGAGAACCTCAAGCGCGGCTTCGGATTCGTCGTCCAAGCCCTCGACGAGTCCACACCGGACACTCCGGGCGCGGTGCTCAAGCTGGTCGCCACCACGCTGATCTCCAAGGTCGGCGGCGCCGCCGGACCGCTGTACGGCACGGCTTTCCTGCGTGCCGCCACGGCCGTCGGCGACGCGACCGAGCTGACACCGGAGTTGGTGGCCAAAGCCCTGCGAGCCGCGCTGGAAGGCGTTGTGGCGCGGGGGAAAGCGGAAGTGGGGGACAAGACGATGGTGGACGCGCTGGCGCCGGCGGCGGAAGTGGGCTCCTTGGCGGCGGCCGCGACGGCGGCGGAGCGGGGTGCCGAGTCGACGATCCCGCTCGTCGCGCGCAAGGGACGAGCGTCCTACCTGGGCGAACGCGCGATAGGCCACCAAGACCCCGGTGCCCGGTCGACCGCGCTCGTGCTGCGCGCCTTCGCCGAGGCGGCGTCGTGACCGTCGGCATCGTCATCGTCTCGCACAGCGCGGCACTCGCCGCCGGGGTGGTCGAACTCGCCGGTCAGATGGCACCGGACGTGGTCATCATCGCCGCCGGTGGGGACGGCGACGGTGGGCTCGGCACCGACTTCGAGGCCGTCTCCGAGGCGGTCGAGCGCGCGCAGTCCGGTGACGGCGTCGTTCTGCTCTACGACCTCGGCAGCGCCAAGATGGTCGCCGATCTCGCCGTGGAGATGCTGGGCGACCCGGAATCGGCCGCTGTCGTCGACGCGCCCCTGGTCGAGGGCGCGGTCGCCGGTGCCGTCGCGGCCCAGGCCGGGGCCGACCTCGACGGCGTGCTCTCCGCCGCCGCGTCCGCACTGGCCGATCAGACCGAAGTGGACAGTGAGACGGCTGGCGTCACGCTGCTGCTGACCAACGAGACCGGTCTGCACGCGCGCCCCGCGAGCCAGGTCGTCCAGGCCATCGCCGGTCTCGACGCCCAGGTCACCGTGCGCTTCGGCGACCGCTCCGCCGACGGCCGCAGCGTCCTCGCGCTCATGGGCCTCGGCGCCGCCGCCGGTGACCGGATCACCGTCGGCGCCACCGGCCCGGACGCGCGAGAAGCCTTGACCCGCCTGGAAAACCTGGTGCGCGGCGAGTTCCGCTGAGGTGTGGGCCGATCGGGGGACGGGACCGCGACGGAACCGGTGCAGTGACGTGGTTCACGTCTCGATCATGGATCGCCGTGGCATCATCGGCACATGTTACCGGTAGGTAGCATCGCCGGACGCGGTCCCGGGAGGCAGCTGTGGCACGGGAGATCTCCACCGTCGGCGTGGTCGGGCTCGGCACGATGGGCGCCGGCATCGCGGAGGTGCTGGCCCGCACCGGCATCACCGTGATCGCCGTCGAGGCCGACGCGGCGGGCGTCGGGCGCGGTCGCGCGCACATCGAGCACTCCACCGGTCGCGCGGTCGCCAAGGACAAGCTCGACGCAGGCGCCCGCGCCGACCTGCTCGCCAGGATCTCCTACACCACAGCGCTTTCCGGCCTCGCCGACGCCGACCTGGTCGTCGAGGCCATCCCGGAATCCCTCGACCTCAAGGCCCGCGTCTTCGCCGAACTCGACCGGATCGTGCGCCCCGAGGTCATCCTGGCCTCGAACACGTCCTCGCTGTCCATCACCCGGATCAGTGTCCACACCGGACGGCCCGGCAAGGTCGTCGGCCTGCACTTCTTCAACCCCGCCCCGGTGCTGCGGCTGACCGAGGTCGTGCGCACCGTGGTCACCGAGCCCGACGTGGTCGCCGACGTCGTCGAGTTCACCCGGCGGCTGGGCAAGGAACCCGTGGTGATCGGCGACCGCGCCGGCTTCATCGCCAACGCGCTGCTCTTCGGCTACCTCAACCACGCCGTGTCGATGTACGAGTCGCGCTACGCCACCCGCGAGGACCTCGACGCCGCCATGCGCTTCGGCTGCGGCTACCCCATGGGCCCGCTCGCCCTCCTCGACCTCATCGGCCTCGACACCGCCTACGAGATCCTGGAGACGATGTACGCGCAGTCGCGCAACCGGCTGCACGCCCCCACACCCGTCCTCAAGCAGATGATCACCGCGGGCCTGCTGGGCCGCAAGAGCGGGCGCGGCTTCTACACCTACGACGGCCCCGACTCGCCCACGGTCGTGCCCGACGCGCAGACCCCGGTGGCCGCGGCGGAATCCGCCACGGCGACCCGCGAGGTCCGGCGCGTCGGCGTCGTCGGCACCGGCACGATGGCGACCGGCATCGTGGAGGTGTTCGCCCGCAAGGGCTTCGACGTCGTCCTGCGGGCCAGGAGCGCCGACAAGGCCGACGCCGCGATCGGCAAGGTCCGCGAGTCGCTGGACCGGCAGGTGGCCAAGGGGCGGCTGTCCGAAGCGGACCGCGACGCGGTGCTCGCCCGCGTCGCACCGGCCGTGGAGTTCACCGAACTCGCCGACTGCGACCTCGTCATCGAGGCCGTGGCCGAGGAGTTGGCGGTCAAGCGGGCCGTCTTCGGCGCGCTCGACGAGATCGTCAAACCCGGCGCGGTCCTGGCGACCACCACGTCGTCCCTGCCGGTCATCGAGTGCGCGGCCGCCACGAGCCGCCCCGGGGACGTCATCGGCCTGCACTTCTTCAACCCGGCCCCGGTGATGAAGCTGGTCGAGGTCGTCGAGACCATCGCGACCGCGCCCGACGTCGTCGCCACCGCCCGCGCGCTGTGCCTGCGCGTCGACAAGCACCCCGTGCACTGCGGCGACCGCGCGGGCTTCATCGTCAACGCGCTGCTGTTCCCGTACCTCAACGACGCGGTGAAGATGCTCGAGGCGCACTACGCCGAGGCCGACGACATCGACACCGCGATGAAAGTCGGCTGCGGCCTGCCGATGGGCCCGTTCGAACTGCTCGACGTGGTCGGCCTCGACGTCTCGCTGGCCATCGAACGGACCCTCTACGACGAGTTCCACGAGGCCGGGTACGCCCCGGCGCCGCTGTTGGAGCACCTGGTCACCGCAGGCCGTCTAGGCCGCAAGACGGGCCAAGGCTTCCGCGATTACTGTGTCTGATTTCTCCCCCCTCTTCCCCACCCGGCACCGTTCCCGACCGGGCGAGCGGACGACCGGGTGAGTTCGGGCGGAGTCGGCTGACGAGATGGATCTCGCCTGCCAGGGCCCGGGTTCCCGGGGAGCGACCGCGCTATCCGCAACAACCGCCGCCGCAGCACCCGCCGCCCGACGACGGCTCGGGGCCGCTCGCGCCGCGCGCCAGAGCCGCCACGGACAGCAGCCGGACGGTGTCGTCGTGCCCCTGCGGGCACGACGCGGGGGCGGCCGAGTCGCTCATCGGCCGCTGGACGGTGAAGGTGGCGCCGCACTCGCGGCAGCGGAACTCGTACATGGGCACGGCGCCATTCTCCCCGATGGACCGGTCAGGGCGTGACGGTCAACCGGGGGTCGTGCTCGACGACACCCTCCAGCGCCTCGTCGACCGCCTTGAGCAGGTCGTCGTCCAGCTTCACCCCGGCCGCCTTGGCGTTCTCCTCGACCTGCTCCGGCCGGGTCGCGCCGATGATCGCCGAGGCCACGTTCGGGTTCTGCAGCACCCACGCCACCGCGAGCTGCGCCAGCGAGAGCCCGGCCTCCTCGGCCAGCGGCTTGAGCCGCTGCACCGCGGTCAGCACGTCGTCGCGCAGCCAGCGGGAGATCATGTTCTTGCCACCGGCCTCGTCGGTCGCCCGCGAGCCCGCGGGCGGCTCGGCACCCGGCAGGTACTTGCCGGTCAGCACGCCCTGCGCGATCGGCGACCACACGATCTGCGAGAGCCCCTCGCGCTCGGACGCCGGGACCACCTGCTCCTCGATGACCCGCCACAGCATCGAGTACTGCGGCTGGTTCGAGATGAACGGGATGTTCAGCTCGCGGGCCAGCGCCGCGCCCCGGGTGATCTGGTCGGCGTTCCACTCGGACACCCCGACGTAGAGCACCTTGCCCTGCCGCACCAGGTCGGCGAAGGCCAGCATGGTCTCCTCCAGCGGCACCGTCCGGTCGAACCGGTGCGCCTGGTAGAGGTCGACGTAGTCGGTCTCCAGCCGCTTCAGCGACGCGTGCGCCGACTCGATGATGTGCTTGCGGCCCAGCCCCCGGTCGTTGGGGCCGCCGGGGCCGGTCGGCCAGAACACCTTGGTCGCCAGCTCGACCGACTGCCGCCGGGTGCCGCGCAGCGCGCGGCCGAGCACGGCCTCGGCGCGGGTGTTGGCGTAGACGTCGGCGGTGTCGAAGGTCGTGATGCCCGCGTCGAGGGCGGCCTTCACGCACGCGTGCGCGGCCTCCTCCTCGACCTGCGAACCGTGCGTGATCCAGTTCCCGTACGAGATCTCACTGACGTTGAGGCCGCTTCGGCCCAGGCGACGGAACTCCATGCCGCGAATGTACTTCGCGCGGCTAAGGATGTCCCGGGTGGTTCCAGCGGGTGGTCAGCCGACCACGTCACCGGGGGAGACCCGGGGCTTCGGGACGCGCAGCTTGCGCAGCTGGGTGGCGCGGACGAACGCGTACCAGCCGATCGACAGCGGGCGGAAGTTCTCCTTGGGGAACTTCGCGCGCACCCGCCGGTTGATCCGACGACCGTTGAAGATCGCCTCGACGACCATCACGATCAGCATGAGCAGGCAGAACAGCGTCGCGTACTGCTGCACCCGGGGCGACTGGGCGAGCAGCGACACGAACACCACGACCGCCAGCGGCATGAACAGGCCGAGGAAGTTGCGCTTGGCGTCGATCAGGTCGCGCACGTACGCCTTCACCGGGCCGCGGTCGCGCGGCATCAGGTAGCGGTCGTCGCCCTCGTTCATCCGGCGCCGCTGCTCGACGCGGTCCTCCTTGCGCTTGGCGGCCTGGACCGCGCGCTCCTCCTTGGAGCCGCGGGCCCGGCGCATCGCCTCCCGGGTGGTCTTCGGCGGCGGCGGGACGGGCCCGCGCTTGCGCCCCTCGGCCTCGCGGCGCTTCGGGGTGGGCCTGCCCTTGCCCGGGGTGTGGCCCTTCGTCGAGGTGTCACCCACGGTGACGGCAGCGTCCGCCACCTGGTCGGCGTCGGCGCTGTCGGCTGAGTTGCGGCGAAGGAACCTCACGTCGACAAGGGTAGGACAAGCCCGGCGGTCGCTACGCTGCGCCCGTGCGAGTCGTTATCGCCCCCGACTGCTTCGGCGGCACGCTGACCGCCGCGCAGGCCACCGACGCCATCGCCACCGGCTGGCGGCGCGGTGCCCCGCGCGCCCTGCTCACCCGCTGCCCGCTCGCCGACGGCGGCCCCGGCTTCGTCGACGTCCTGCACGCCGCACTCGACGGCGACCTGCGCGCGGACACCGTCACCGGTCCGCTCGGCACCCCGGTCGAGGCCCGCTGGCTGCTGCACGACGACACCGCCTACCTGGAGACCGCCGAGGCCGCGGGACTGCACCTGGTCCCACCCGACCGGCGCGCCGCGACCTGCGAGTCGGCCACCACGCGCGGCGTCGGCGAGCTGGTCCTGGCCGCCAGGGACACGGGCGCCGAGACCGTCGTGGTCGGCCTGGGCGGCTCGGCGACCACCGACGGTGGCGCGGGCGCGCTCGCCGTGCTCGACGGGCAGTCGCTACCCCGGCTCATCGCCGCGACGGACGTGGCGAACCCCCTGCTCGGCACGCACGGCGCCGCCGCGGTCTTCGGCCCGCAGAAGGGCGCCGACCCGGCCGCCGTCGAGCGCCTGGAGACCCGGCTGGCCGCCTGGGCCGACGAGGTCGCCACCCGGTACGGCCGCGACCCCCGCGCCGACCCGGGCGCGGGCGCCGCGGGCGGCCTCGGCTTCGGCCTGCTCGCGCTGGGCGCGGGCGTGGTGTCCGGCGCCACCCTGGTGCGCGCCGCGACCGGCCTCGACGAGGCCGTGGCCCGCGCCGACCTGGTGGTGACCGGCGAGGGCAGCTTCGACTGGCAGTCCCTGCGCGGCAAGCTGGTCACCGGGGTGGCCGCCGCCGCGGCCGAGCACGGCGTGCCCTGCGTGGTGCTGGCCGGGCAGGTGTCGGTCGGCCGCAGGCAGGCGGGTTCGGTCGGGGTGTCGGAGGCGCACGCCGTCGCCGAGTACGTCGGGTCGGTCGAGAAGGCCGTCGCCGACCCCGCCGGGACCCTCGCCGACCTGGCCGAACACGTCGCCCGGCAGTGGGCTTGAGCGCACGGCCTGCCGTGACCGGCGGTACCTGTGCAACCATGGGAGGGGTACGGAACAAATCCCGCGCGCTCCGTGTTGTGCCGGGGTACGTGCCCGAGTAGGACCTTCCAGGGGAGAACGCGATGACGACCGCTCAGGAATCCGGCACCGAGGCGGCAACCCACGGTGTGGAGCTGTCCGCCGCCGCGGCTGTCAAGGCCAAGGCCCTGCTCGAGCAGGAGGGCCGCGACGACATGCACCTGCGCATCGCCGTGCAGCCGGGCGGCTGCGCGGGCCTGCGCTACCAGCTCTTCTTCGACGAGCGCACCCTCGACGGCGACCTGTTCCGCGACTTCGACGGCCTGAAGGTCGCCGTGGACCGGATGAGCGCCCCCTACGTGCAGGGCGCCACCATCGACTTCGTCGACACCATCGAGAAGCAGGGCTTCACGATCGACAACCCGAACGCGGGCGGCTCCTGCGCCTGCGGCGACTCCTTCCACTGAGACACCTTCTCCCGCCACCCACCCCCTCATCCCCACCCGGCATCGTTCCCGACCTGGCGAGCTGACGGCCACCAGGCCCGGTGGGTACGGAGGTGGGCGGCGCTGACCAGTGGCATTCAGGCAAAGGGCCACGGCGGATCTTCCGCCGTGGCCCTTCGTCGTGCCTTGACGATCAGACGAACTCGTCGATCCCCGCCACCTGGGCGACCGCCGCGTCGTCGACGACCCACCTGGTCGCGGGGCGGGGCGCGGGCAGCACCGGCTTGCGCTCGGTGAGCACCGGCGGGATGTCCGCGCAGTCGGCGATCAGTTCGTCGAGGTTGTCCGGTTCCTGGGGCTTCATTGGTCGGACGCTATGCGCTCGACGCGGGACTTCCCAGGGGTACCTGGCGGTAGGGTTCAACAGAGACCTGGGGCCACCCGAACGGGTGGTCGGGTCCGCCATGCCATGACCGCGCCGAGCCCGTGCCCGACGTCACCCCCGGCGTCGCCGGGCCGACAGACAGGGGAGGGCCACCGTGCCCGTTGCCGTCACCGGAAGCATCGCCACAGACCACCTGATGCACTTCCCGGGCAGGTTCGCCGAACAACTCGTCGCCGAGCAGCTCCACCGCGTCTCCCTCAGCTTCCTGGTCGACGACCTGATCGTCCGCCGGGGCGGCAACGGCGCCAACATCGCCTTCGGCCTCGGCGTCCTCGGCCGCGCCCCGGTCCTGGTCGGCGCCGTCGGCGCCGACTTCGCCGACTACCGCTCCTGGCTGGAGCGCCACGGCGTCGACTGCGCGGGCGTGCACGTCTCCGAGACCGCGAGCACGGCTCGCTTCGTCTGCACCACCGACGACGACATGTGCCAGATCGCGTCGTTCTACGCGGGTGCCATGTCCGAGGCCCGGCTCATCGAGCTGGCCCCGGTCGCCGAGCGGGTCGGCGGCCTCGACCTGGTGCTGATCAGCCCCAACGACCCCGAGGGCATGCTCCGCCACGCCCAGGAGAGCAGGCAGCGCGGCTACGCGTTCGCGGTCGACCCGTCGCAGCAGCTGGCCAGGATGACCGGCGAGCAGATCCGCGAGTTCGTGACCGGCGCGAACTACCTGTTCAGCAACGACTACGAGTGGGAACTCCTCTGCCGCAAGACGGGCTGGTCGGAGAAGGAGGTCATGGAGCGCGTCGGCCTCCGCATCACCACCCTGGGCGAGAAGGGCGCGGAGATCGTCGACAAGGAGGGCACCTCCCTGCACATCGGCGCCGTCCCGGAGAAGGCCAAGGTAGACCCCACCGGCGTCGGCGACGGCTTCCGCGCGGGCTTCCTCGCGGGCCTCACCCAGGACCTGCCCGTCGAGCGGTGCGCCCAGCTGGGTTCGCTGATCGCGGTCCTGGTCCTGGAGGTCGACGGCCCCCAGGAGTGGACCTTCGACAAGCAGGACGCCATCACCCGCCTGGCCGACGCCTACGGTGCGGACGCGGGCACCGAGATCGGCGCCATCCTCCCCGGCTGACCTGGGAAAGCCGGGCTTGTTCCCCGAACAGGCCCGGCCCTCTCCCGCCAAGCCTTGTCGCGCCCTTCCACCCCGGAAACCGCCACAAGATCCCAGCCCCCGCAGAACGCAACGCGCCCCCGTCATACGCCTTGATTGGGTGGGCTTGCTTTGCGTGGGGGACGGACCTGCCAAGCTTCCCGGCGGGTGGGGTGGGCTTGCCCATTCCCACCGCTCTTCCCCACCGCAGGTCCGTAGGGGCCCCGCGCAAAGCAAGTTCACTCAATCGAGGCCGCGCATCTTTTCCGCGAACAGCCGGACCGATCAACCCAGCCACGGCTCCAACCGGCACCCCCGCAGCACAAAGATGATCAACGCACGCCTCCGGCCCCCAATACCAATTCTAGCCAAGCAGACCGACAAGACCGGCCGAAGACGATCAAGCCTGTGGACAACTCCCAGACCCACAGCCCGAGCGAAACACCAGGTCAGAGCGCTGTCAGAAGCCGCGGCCCATCTTCCGTGATCGCCACCGTGTGCTCCACGTGCGCCGCCCGCTCCCCATCCACGGTCCGCATGGTCCACCCATCCCCATCGGTCACGTACTCGTCCCCGCCCCCCATCAGCATCGGCTCGATCGCGATCACCAGCCCCACCCGCAACCGCATCCCCCGCCCCGCCGTCCCCTCGTTGTAAACCGACGGCGACTCGTGCATGGCCCGCCCGATCCCGTGCCCCCCGAAATCCGTCACCATCCCGTACCCGGCCCCGCGGGCCACCGCCCCGATCGCGTGCCCGATGTCCCCCATCCGCGCGCCGGGCACCGCGCACGCGATCCCCGCCGCCAACGACTCCTCCGCCGTCGCGATCAGCCGCAGGTCCGCCGGGTCCGCCGCCCCCACCACGAACGACACCGCCGCGTCCCCGTGCCACCCGTCCACGTGCGCCCCGAAGTCGACGCTGACCAGGTCCCCGTCCCGCAACCGCGTCCGGCCCGGGATCCCGTGCACGATCGCGTCGTTCACCGACACGCACAGCACCGCCGGGAACGGCGTCGGCGCGAACCCCGGCAGGTACCCCAGGAACGACGACTTGGCCCCGAACCGGTCCAGCACGTCCCGCGCGACCTCGTCGAGGTCCGTCGCCCGGACCCCGACCGCCGCCGCCGAGCGCACCTCGGCCAACGCCGTCGCCACCACGTGCCCGGCCACCCGCATGGCGTCGATCTCGCCGGGCGTCTTCAACTCAATCATGGGATAACTATAACGGTATATCTATCCCGCGCTAGCATGGGCGCATGGTGCGACCGCCGCTGAGCCAAGACGACCGCCTCCGGGGTGCCCTGCTGGGCGAGGCGCTGCGCGCCGCCCGCGGCGACCGCTCCATGGTCGAGGTGGCCGCCGCCGCCGGGATCTCCGTCGAGACGCTGCGCAAGATCGAGCGCGGGCGCGTGCCGACCCCCGCCTTCTTCACCGTCGCCGCTATCGCCGAGGCCGTGGCGCTCCCGCTGACCGAGCTGCTGGCCAGCGCCGAACCGGCCGAGAACCGACTCAGCGCATAAGAAAAGCCCGGTGGGGTGACCCCCACCGGGCTTGACGCCGAGTCTTACAGCTTCACCGGGTAGTGCGGCTCCGGCACCACCGGCGTGATCCGCCGCTCGATGAAGATGCCGTGCCAGAGCATGAACACCAGCAGCGCCCAGATCCGCCTGCTGTGGTCCAGCGTCCCGGCCTTGTGCTCCTCGAGCAGCCGCATCACCGCGTTCTTGTCGATCAGCGCGTCGGTCTGCGAGGCCATCACGATGCCCCGCGCCCACTCGTACATCTCCTCGCGCAGCCACAGCCGGATCGGCACCGGGAAGCCCAGCTTGCGGCGGTTGAGCACGTGCGCGGGCACCACCCGGCGCAGCGCCTGGCGCAGCGCGTACTTGGTGGTCTCCTTGGTGATCTTCTGCTCCAGCGGGATCTGCGCCGCCACCCGGAAGACCTCCGGGTCCAGGAACGGCACCCGCAGCTCCAGCGAGTTCGCCATGGTCACCTTGTCGGCCTTGACCAGGATGTCGCCGCGCAGCCAGGTGAACAGGTCGACGTGCTGCATGCGGGTCACCGGGTCCAGCGACACCGACTCGCGGTAGTGCGGGGCGGTGATGTCGCGGTGGCTGATGCCCGGGTCGAAGGTGCGCAGCACGCCGCGCAGCTGGTCGTCGCGGAAGATGCGCGCGTTGCCGTAGTAGCGCTCCTCCAGGCTCAACGAGCCCCGGCGCAGCAGGTCCTTGCCGCGGGTGCCCTCCGGGATCTTCGTCGACACCTTGCCCATGAACCGGCGCAGCGACCCCGGCACCCGCTCGAACGGCGCCAGCGACAGCGGCTCGCGGTAGATCGTGTACCCGCAGAACAGCTCGTCCGCGCCCTCACCGGAGAGCACCACCTTGACGTGCTTGCGCGCCTCGCGGGCGATGAACCACAGCGGCACCAGCGCCGGGTCGGCCACCGGGTCGTCGAGGTACCAGACGATCAGCGGCAGCGCGTCCATCATCTCCCGCGCCGACACCGTGCGGACCACGTGCTTGACCCCGATCGCCGCCGCCGACTCGGCGGCCACGTCCACCTCGGAGTAGCCCTGCCGCTCGAAACCGGTGGTGAAGGTGACCAGGTCCGGGTTGTGCTCGCGGGCCAGCGCCGCGATCGCGGTCGAGTCGATGCCGCCGGACAGGAACGACCCGACGGTCACGTCCGCGCGCATGTGCATCCGGACCGACTCGCTCATCGCGTCCGCGATCCGCTGGTACAGGCTCTCCGCGTCGGCCGGTCCGCGCACCGGGCGCGGGTCGAACCGCGGCGTCCAGTACCGCTTCACCACCGGCTCCTCGCCCGGTGACAGCGTGAAGCTGTGCCCGGACTCGATCCGGTGCACGGTGGTGTGCATCGTCGCCGGTTCGGGGACGTACTGCAGCGTCAGGTAGTACTGCAGCGAGCGCCGGTCCAGCTCCTGGCGGACCCCCAGCAGGGGGGCCAGCTCCAGCACCGACTTCTTCTCGCTGGAGAACGCCACACCACCCGGGCCCGCCGCGTAGAACAGCGGCTTGATGCCGAACGGGTCGCGCGCGCCGAAGAGCGTGGAGGTGTGCGAGTCCCAGATCAGGAACGCGAACATGCCGCGCAGCCGGGTGACTGCGGCCTCGCCCCAGTAGTGGTACGCCGCGACGATCGTCTCGGAGTCGCCGTCGGTGTAGAACCGCGCGCCGTTCCGGTCGGTCAGCTCGGCGCGCAGCTCCAGGTAGTTGTAGATCTCGCCGTTGAACAGCAGCGTGTAACGCTGCGGCGCCTCCGGCGGCCCCCACAGCAGCGGCTGGTGGGAGTGCTCGATGTCGATCATGGACAGCCGGTTGAAGCCGAAGACGACCTCACCGCCGGTCCAGGTGCCGCTCTCGTCGGGGCCGCGGTGGCGCTGGCAGCGCATCGCCGCGCCGACCGCCGACCGCGCCGCGGTGGCGTCCATTTCCGAAGGGCAGACCAGGCCAAGCAGACCGCACACGCTTCTCGCGCACCTCTCGTGTCGAGCCGGGGTGTATCTGGCGGGGAAGACGTCAGTATGCCGTTCCCGGTTGCCCGGACGGGGGACGGTGCCAGTGTTCCCCAGGGTGTGACCGACATCCGATCACCCCTCAGGCGGTGTGGCCCCGATCGCTCGGCTAGGCTGCGCAGTGCTCTCCCAGAGCGGGGATCGTCGCTGCCCAGCGGTGGTGCGGACCCGGTGCGGGGGCAGTGAAACAGCGTTGGATTAGTGGGTTGAAGTACCGCCTCGAGAAGGAGCGCGCAGTGGGCACACCCAAGGCCGCCGGACACCGTTCGCCGGTGGCCCGGCGCGGCAAGGTAGCCGCCCTGGTCACCCTGGTCGCGTTCGGCGCCACCGGCTGCTCCACCGACGAGGTGCTGCGCTTCGGTTGGCCGGAGGGCGTCACCCCGCAGGCCGACCGGATGCGCGAGTTCTGGACCTGGTCCGTCGTCGCGGCGCTGATCATCGGTGTCATCACCTGGGCGCTCATCCTGTGGCCGGTCGTGGCGCACCGCAAGCGCGGGGAGACGCTGCCCAAGCAGTTCCAGTACAACCACTTCCTGGAGTGGATCTACACCGGCATCCCGGTCGTGATCGTGGTCGTGCTGTTCTACTTCACCGCCACCACGCAGAACTACATCCAGGCGCAGAAGCCGGACCCCGACGTCACGGTCACCGTGCGCGCGTTCCAGTGGAACTGGGAGTTCGACTACGTCGGCTACAAGGATGCCGGCGGCACCGCCACCAAGCCCGCCGCCCCCGGCGACGAGACGGTGCGCACCATCGGCAGCTCCGCGGAGATCCCGATCCTGGTCCTGCCGACGGGCAAGACCGTGCAGTACAACCTGGTCTCCCGCGACGTCATCCACTCGTTCTGGGTCCCCGAGTTCCTGTTCAAGCGCGACGTCTTCCCGCACCCGGAGAAGAACAACCAGGACTCGGACTTCCAGAACGTCATCGACAAGACCGGGTCCTTCGTCGGCCGCTGCGCCGAGCTGTGCGGCACCTACCACTCGGCGATGAACTTCGAGGTCCGCGCGGTCACCCCGGAGCTGTTCGACAAGTACCTCAAGCTGCGCCAGCAGGTGAACCCCGCCACCGGCAAGCCGTTCACCACCGCCGAGGCGCTGACCGAGCTGAACTGCGGCGAGCTGTGCACCCCGACCGCGGTCACCACGAAGCCGTTCAACACCGACCGCACCGCGCGCACCGCGACCAAGTAGCGGGTCAGTCCACTGTGATTGCGAGGACAGCAGCATGAAGGTCGAAGCCAGGCTCTTCGACGTCACGACCGGCTTCTTCTTCCTGTCGGCGATCGTCTACGGCGTGTGGGCCAAGGAACCGGTCGGCACCGTAGCGCTGATCCTCTCCGGTGGCCTGTCCCTCATCGTGGGCTCCTACCTGCACTTCGTCGCCCGGCGGCTGGAGCAGCGCCCCGAGGACAACCCGGACGCCGAGATCAGCGACGGCGCGGGCGAACTGGGCTTCTTCAGCCCGGGCAGCTACTGGCCGGTCGCCCTGGCCGCCTCGGCGGCCCTGGCGGGCTTCGCCATGGCGTTCTGGCAGGTGTGGCTGCTGGTCATCGCGATCGTGCTGATCCTGACCGCGGTGGGCGGCCTGGTCTTCGAGTACCACACCCGCCCCAACTCGGACTGACGCTTTCGAGACCTGAAGGCCCCGCACGCACCGCGCGCGGGGCCTTCAGTCCTTTCGGGACCACTCACCCGCGGGCACTTCGGCCGCGCATCCACCGCCACCCGTTCGGTTTGAGCTACTGACCGGTTGCCCTGGCCTCTCGATGGTTTGCAGGTGTGGCTGCTGGTCATCGCGGTGGTGCTGATCCTGACCGCGGTGGTGGCCGGCCTTCAGATACGTCACCGCCGAGGTCGGGCTGGGCTCGGGGCCTGCACGTCCGCCGAGGCGGGAGGCCCCAGTCATTCCTGACTCGCCCGTCTACGGGCTGTGCCGCGGCATCCGCCGCCACTCGTCACCGACGCGGGGAGCTGCTGGGCGGTGCGTCAGCGGGCTTCGCGATGGCGTTCCAGGTCCTGGTCATCGCGGTATTGCTGATCCTTCTGTGGACATCCGCACCCCCTGAGCTCGGGCTGGTGCCCCAACTGTGAATGAGACGTTCACATCAGCAGAGGTGTGCGGATTCGGTCCTTTTCGGATTCACCCTTGCTCGTCTGCTGAGCCGCACCCGCCGCCACCTGTTCGGCCTGGTAGCTACGGCCCCGAGCTACCTCCGCCACGCGGCTGGTCATCGCGGTTGTGCTGATCCTGACCGCAGTGGGCGGTTGGCTTCCGAATACCCCACCCATCCGAACCCGGACGGTCGCCCCACCTACCACCGAGGCCCGCACATCCACCGCGATACGGGCTCAATCTCTCCGGACTCGCCCATCGACTGGCTGGTCCGCGCAGGCACGCCGAGCAGCGCATCCGTCATCTGCACCGGTCTCGCGCGCCCCGCCCGCGGATTTCGCCTTGATCACGAGTTGTCCACATGCCCTGGACCCATCCACAGGAAATCGCCACCCCGCTCCCACCACCCCACCCCCGATAAACTGGAGCAGGGCTGTCCCCGTTACCTTCTTCGCAGCTCCTGATCAAGGAGTTGTGGTCGCCAGGTCCGGAATGACTGACGCTCCCAGTCGAACGCATGATCCGGCGTCCACCCCGCTCTCGAACGCGCCATCGGCCCGACGATCGCTCACCCGGCGGTGCTGGAGATCCTCTCCCGTTGCGGCGGCCCGACCGGCATCGCCACAGCGGGCCGCCGCAAGCTCACAGCGGTCGCCGCCACGCACGCGCTCCGCGTGGGCGACAAGCTCGTCACTGCGATCCTGACAGCTCTGGACGAACAGGTGGTCATCGTTGCGGGCACTGCGGCAGCGGACACCGTGCCGCCCCGCGTGGCCGACAGCCTGAACACCGTGCTCGCGCAGCGCGAACAGGTCGCCGCCCAGGTCGAGGGGATACTCGATGCGCACCCTCTCGCCGGGGTCTTGACGTCAATGCCCGGCATCGGGGTCAGGACCGCCGCCGCATCCTGCCGGAGATCGGCGACGCCACCAACCTCGCCTCCTCCGCACACCTGGCCGCCTACGCCGGGATCGCCCCGCTCACCCGCAGCTCCCGGTCCTCCACCACAGGCGAACACCCCCGCCCGCACCGGCAACCACACACTCACACGAGCCTTCTTCCCCGCCGCGTTCGCCGCCCTGGCCACCAGCCGGACCTACCACGACCACACGAGAGCCGAAGGCCACAAGCACAACGCCGCCCTCATCCGCCCGGCCCCGCCGCCGCTGCGACGTCCTGTTCGCCACGCTCCACACCACGACCCACCACCGGCCACCCGAGCCTGTTTCCGCTCCGGCTGCGGCTTGACAACCCCATAGGGCCCCCAGAGGAGGGCGGGGGCCGTTTGTTGGGGCTCGGGGGAGGGCAAAAGCGGGTCGGTCTGGGGTGGGGTGGGCGGGGTAGAGGCCACTGTGGACCGGGAGTCAGCCCGCCAGTTCCTGGGAGCGGGTGATCCAGCGGTCCAGCAAAGCCGCCGCCGCGCCGGAATCGATGGACTCCGCCGCTCGGGACAGGCCCTGGGCCAGGTCGGCGTGGAGGTCGTCGGTCAGGCCTCGGTGGGCGGCGATGGCGCCCGCTGAGTTGAGGATCACCGCGTCCCGGACCGGGCCCGGCTTGCCCGTCAGCAGATCCCGCACCACCTGGGCGTTGTACGGCGCGTCGCCGCCGCGCAGGTCTTCCGGGCGCGCGGGCGCGATCCCCAGCCGCGACGGGTCGACGCGGTCTTCGCGTACTTCGCCGTTGCTGGCGACCCAGGCACTTGTTGTGGTCGTTGTGGTGATTTCGTCCAGGTTGTCGTCGCCGCGGACGACCAAGGCGCTCGTGCCGCGCGCGGCGAACACGGCCGCCACCGTCGGTGCCAGCTTCAGGTTCGCGCAGCCCACCAGGCCCGCGCCCGGCTGCGCCGGGTTCGTCAGCGGCCCCAGCACGTTGAACGCCGTGGGGATGCCGATCTGGGCGCGCACGGGGCCCGCGTGCCGGAACGCCGGGTGGAACGCGGGCGCGAAGCAGAAGCCGATGCCCACCTCGCGCACGCAGGTGGCCACTCCTTCGGGTGACAGCTCGATGGCGACGCCGAGTTCCTCCAGCACGTCCGCCGTGCCGCACTTGGACGACGCCGCGCGGTTGCCGTGCTTGACCACCGCCGCGCCCGCCGCCGCCGTGACGATCGCGCTCATGCTGGAGATGTTCACCGTGTGCGCCTGGTCGCCGCCGGTGCCGACGACGTCCACCGCGCGCACGTCGTCCAGCGACACGCGCCGGGCGTTGGCCATCATGCCCTCGGCCAGACCCGCGATCTCCTGCGGCGTCTCGCCCTTGGCGCGCAGCGCCACCGCGAACGCGGCGATCTGCGCGGGGGTCGCGGCGCCGGACATGATCTCGTTCATGGCCCAGAACGTGTCCCCGGCGCCGAGGTCCTCACCCGAGACCAGCTGGTTGAGCAGGCCCTTCCAGGTGCGTTCTCCGGTCATCGGCTCAGCCCCGCACTAACGGCAGCCGCTTCGTGCGCAGCACGTCGGCCACGGTCTCGGCCGCGGTCAGCGGGTCCAGCGGGTGCACCAGCACCGCGTCCGCCTGCGACCAGGTGGCCAGCCAGCGGTCGTCCTTGCGGCGCACCGCGACCACCACCGGCGGGCAGTCGGTGATCTCGTTCTTGACCTGCCTGCACAGGCCCATGCCGCCGGTCGGCTGCGCCTCGCCGTCGAGGATGGCCAGGTCGATGCCGCCCGCGTCCATCGCCATCAGCACCTCGGCGACGGTGGCGACCTCCACGAAGGCGACCCGGCCGATGTCCGCCGCGGGCCTGCGGCCGACCGCTGTGATGATCGTCTCCCGCACCTCGGGCCGGTGGCTGAAGACCAGGACTTTCAGCGGTGCAGTGGTCATGCCACATCCTTTGGTCGGAAGCGTTCGGGCAGGTGGGGCTCCCTGGCCGGTCGCGAGCGCGTCACGGCCGGTCCGGCGGGTTGATGTTATCGGTCTCACGTCCACCCGTCTGCAACACGTCCCACCCGAGCGCGTCCCCGCCCAACCGCTGCGCCAGACCGGCCATTCGGGACCGTTCCCGCGCGCAGCCCAGCGCCGTCACCAGCTCGGCCCGCAGCGCGTGCGCGAGCACCTGATCGCCCTGGTGCGGGCCGATTTCCCGGAGTGCGTAACCGTCCTGGGCGACCACCGCGGCCGCCTCCGCGACCCGGTCCTGTGGCAAGATCAAATGGTGCCGCAGGACCGCGGTCTCGGCCGCCCGGAACTCACTCGCCCGGGTGAGCGCGGCGGACGCGGCCTCCGTGTCGTCGAAGGAGCGGGCCACCACCCCCAAACCGGGGGAGTCGACGGTGACGCCGGGCCCCTTCGTCGAGGTGAACAGCGTACGAACCCGAGCTCGCAGCGCACCGAGAAACCCCACGTAGCCGCCTTTCCGGACACCCCCGCGACACGACGCGGTCTACTCACGACCCGACCGGGCGAGCCGTGTACCCGCAAGACATAATGCGACCCGTGACTGCAGCAGCGCCCTCCATTGGCCAGCGTGTGCACTCGCTGAACCGGCCGAACATGGTCAGCGTCGGCACCATCGTGTGGTTGTCCAGCGAGCTGATGTTCTTCGCCGGGCTCTTCGCCATGTTCTTCACCGTCAAGGCGCAGAACAGCACGGGTGTGTGGCCGCCGCCGCTCGAGGGCGGGGAGCAGGTCCACCTGGACGTCCCCTACGCGCTGCCCTTCACCATCATCCTGGTGGCCTCCTCGTTCACCTGCCAGCTCGGCGTCTTCGCCGCCGAGCGCGGTGACGTGTTCGGCCTGCGCCGCTGGTACATCCTGACGCTGATCATGGGCGCGATCTTCGTCGGCGGTCAGGCCTACGAGTACTACAACCTGGTGAACGAGGGCGTGACGATCCCGTCCGGGCCGTTCGGCACGGTCTTCTTCCTCACCACCGGCTTCCACGGCCTGCACGTCATCGGCGGCCTCATCGCGTTCGTCTACCTGCTCATCCGCACCAAGCTGAGCAAGTTCACCCCGGCCCAGGCCACCTCCGCGATCGTGGTCTCGTACTACTGGCACTTCGTCGACGTGGTCTGGATCGGCCTGTTCGCGGTCATCTACCTGGTCCCATGAGCGACACGCCCGAACCACCGCCCGCCACCACCAGCCACGCCGGGCCCGAACCGACAGCAAGGGTTGCCGTTGCAATGAACAACAAATCCCCGCGCCGCAGCAAGCTCCGCAGGCGGGTCGCCGGGCTGCTGGCCATCGGCTTCGCCCTGCTGTCGGTGGGCTTCGCGTACTCCGCCCTGGCCCCGACCCCGCCGGTGGCGCAGGCCGAGGGCGACCCGGCGCTGCTGCGCAAGGGCGAGCAGGTCTACAACAACACCTGCATCAGCTGCCACGGCGCGAACCTCGAGGGCGTGCAGGACCGCGGCCCCAGCCTGATCGGTGTCGGCGAGGCGTCGACCTACTTCCAGACCTCGACGGGCCGGATGCCCGCGGTCCGCCAGGAAGCCCAGATCGAGCGCAAGCCCGCCAAGCTCAGCCCCGAGGAGATCGACGCGATCAGCGCGTTCGTGCAGTCCAAGGGCGGCGGCGTGGAGCTGCCCGAGGAGCAGGGCAAGGCGCTCGTCGGCGACAACCCGGCGCGCGGCGGCCAGCTGTTCCGGCTCAACTGCGCCTCCTGCCACAACTTCACCGGCCGCGGCGGTGCCCTGTCCTCCGGCAAGTACGCGCCGAAGCTGGACGGGGTCACCGAGACCGAGATCTACGCGGCGATGCTGACCGGTCCGCAGAACATGCCGAAGTTCTCCGACCGGCAGCTCACGCCGGAGGAGAAGAAGGACATCGTCGCCTACGTCAAGTCGGTGACCGACGGCAACAACAACCCCGGCGGCAACCCGATCGGTGGGCTCGGGCCGCAGTCCGAGGGTCTGATCGCATTCATCGTGGGTATCGCCGCCCTGGTCGGCGTGACCCTCTGGATTGGGGCGAAAGCATGAGTTCCACCAACCCCCCGGAGCTGCCCTCGGACGAGGAGCTCGCGGCGATGTCCAGGGAGGACCTGGTCCGCCTGGGCGGCAAGCTCGACGAGGTCGACATCGTCGAGTACCCGGACCCGTGGCCGGTCAAGGGCACCCGCGCGGAGAAGCGGGCCGAGCGCCTGGTCGCGCTCTGGTTCCTCATCGCGGCGGCGTCGGGCCTGGCGTTCGCGGGCGTGTTCCTGTTCTGGCCGTCGGCCTACACCGCGCCGGACACGGACGGGTACTTCATGTACTCCCTGTACACCCCGCTGCTGGGCGCCACGCTCGGCCTGTCGGTGCTGTCGGTCGGCGTCGGCGCGCTGCTCTACACCAAGAAGTTCATCCCGCACGAGGTGTCGGTCCAGCAGCGCCACGACGGCGGCTCCGCCGAACTGGACAAGGCGACCATCCTGGCCCACCTGGCCGACGCGGGGGTCCGCAGCACGATCGCCCGCCGCTCGCTGATCAAGCGCACCGCGGGCCTCGGCGCCGGGGCGATGGGCCTGGGCATCGGGGTGTTCGCCCTGGGTGGCCTGGTCCGCGACCCGTGGGCGCAGAGCGACACCGAGAACTCCCTCTGGCACACCGGCTGGAAGCCCAAGCACGAGGGCGAGAAGGTCTTCCTGCGCCGCGACACCGGTGACCCGGAGGAGGTCGCGCTGGTCGGCCCCGCCGACCTGGACGCGGGCGGCATGGAGACGGTGTTCCCGTTCCGCGAGACCGAGCGCAAGGACCACGAGGCCCTGTCGAAGGCGCTCAAGCGCTCCGACAACCCGGTGATGATCATCCGGCTGCGTCCCGAGGACGCCCGCCGCGTGGTCAAGCACCAGGGCCAGGAGGACTTCAACTTCGGCGACTACTACGCGTACACGAAGATCTGCAGCCACCTGGGGTGCCCGACCTCGCTCTACGAGCAGCGGACCAACCGGATCCTCTGCCCGTGCCACCAGTCGCAGTTCAACGCGCTGGAGTACGCCAAGCCCATCTTCGGTCCGGCCACGCGCAAGCTGGCCCAGCTTCCCATCGCGGTCGATGAGGAAACGGGTTACTTTTACGCACGGAGCGATTTCATCGAGCCGGTCGGACCCGCCTTCTGGGAGCGCAAGTCATGAGCGCAATCACAACTCCCACCAAGCCCAACAACCTGGCCACCCGCGCGGCGGGCGGCGCGGCGAAGTGGGCCGACGACCGCTTCCACCCGGCCGGTGGCCTGCGCAAACAGCTGAACAAGGTCTTCCCGACGCACTGGTCGTTCCTGCTCGGTGAGATCGCGCTGTACAGCTTCATCGTCCTGCTGCTCACGGGTACGTACCTGGCGCTGTTCTTCGACCCCTCCATGCAGGAGGTCGTCTACCAGGGGTCGTTCAACAACCTGCGCGGCCTGGAGATGTCGCGGGCCTACGAGTCCACGCTGATCATCACCTTCGACGTGCGCGGCGGCCTGTTCGCCAGGCAGATGCACCACTGGGCGGCGCTGCTGTTCATGGCGTCGATCGTCACCCACATGTTCCGCGTGTTCTTCACCGGCGCGTTCCGCCGCCCGCGCGAGGTCAACTGGGTCATCGGCGTCAACCTGTTCCTGATCGGCGCCACCGAGGGCTTCGCGGGCTACTCGCTGCCCGACGACCTGCTCTCCGGCGCGGGCCTGCGGATCATGTCCGGCCTGATCCTGTCGATCCCGGTGCTCGGCACCTGGGTGCACTGGCTGCTCTTCGGCAGCGAGTTCCCCGGTGAGGACATCGTGCCGCGGCTCTACACCGTGCACATCCTGCTGCTGCCGGGCATCCTGCTCGCGCTCATCGGCGTCCACCTCGCGCTGGTCTGGTACCAGAAGCACACCCAGTTCCCGGGCGTGCGGCGCAAGGAGACCAACGTCGTCGGCGTCCGCATCATGCCGGTCTTCGCGGTCAAGGGCGGCGCGTTCATGGCCGTCGTCGTCGGCGTCTGCGCCGCGCTGGGCGGGCTCTTCCAGATCAACCCGATCTGGAACTTCGGGCCGTTCAACGCCGCGCACATCTCGGCGGGCACGGTGCCCGACTGGTACATGGGCTGGACCGACGGTCTGATCCGGCTGTGGCCCGCGTGGGAGGTCTACCTCGGGAACTACACGATCCCGGCGGCGTTCTTCCCGTTCATGCTCGGCCTGCCGCTGCTCGGCGGCATCGCGGCGGTGTACCCGTGGATCGAGCGGAAGTTCACCAAGGACGACGCGCACCACAACCTGCTGCAGCGGCCGCGCGACGTGCCGGTCCGCACCAGCCTCGGCGTCATGGCGATCACGTACTTCATGGTGTCGCTGCTCTCGGCGGCCAACGACGTGCTGGCGGAGAAGTTCTTCATCTCCCTCAACGCGACGACCTGGATGGGCCGCATCGGCCTGCTGGTGCTGCCGCCGATCGCGTACTTCATCACCTACCGGATCTGCCTGGGCCTGCAGCGCTCGGACCGCGAGGTGCTGGAGCACGGTGTCGAGACCGGCATCATCAAGCGCCTCCCGCACGGCGAGTTCATCGAGATCCACCAGCCGCTGGGCCCGGTGGACGACCACGGCCACCCGATCCCCCTGGAGTACCAGGGCGCGCCGGTGCCGAAGAAGATGAACAAGCTCGGCTCGGCGGGTGCGCCGGTGCAGGGTTCGTGGCTGACGCCGGACCCGCCGGAGGAGACCGCCGCCCTGGCCCGCGCCCGCGCGGCCCAGCACGGCGAGCACGCCCAGTTGGAAGCGGGCCCGAACGAGGTCGGCCAGCACCAGGCGACCGAGGACCCGTCGAAGAAGCTCTGACGAAGTCCCTGCCGAGGGCGGTACCCCACCGGGGTGCCGCCCTCGCGGCTTTCGCCCTGCCTCTGCCCTAGCCCTCGCGACCTCGGCCGCAACGCCCGCGAGGGGCCTCCGCAATGGGGAACCCCTAATTTCAAGGCTAGTTGCCGCTGCGAGCGGGCCGAACGGGTGCGAGTCTGCCTGTGGACGAATACGGCGGGTGTGGAAGAACCCGCGGGTAACCACCCGGGACAGATGATGATCTTGAAGCTGGCTGGGGGACTGGCGTCCCCGGGGTTGCCGGGAGTGGCGTTGTCGGCGGCTGCTGCCGCGCGAAAGGGTTTCGCGGTAGCCTGCCGCCGTGATTCAGCAGGTCCGGTGCCGTGCGGTGGCGTGTGTCGCGGTGGCCGGGGTGGTGCTCGCGGGGTGCGGTGCGCCCGAGGAGCCCGCCTCCCCCGAGCCGGTCGCGCTGACCCAGGTGAGCACCACGGCCGCGTCCGCGCCACCCACCCCCAGCGCTGTGCCTGAGCCGACCAGCGCCCCGCCACCGGCTCCCGCGACGACGACCCAGGCGACGCCCGCGACCAGCGCCGCGAAGCCGCAGGACTGCCCAGTGCCGAAGTCCGGCTTCGACTGCGACTTCCAGCGCCGCTTCGCCGCCGCCCAGGCCTACGTGGCGAACCGGCCTGGCACCGTCGGCATCGTGGTGCGCGACCGGCAGACCGGCGCGGTCTGGCGCAACGACCACGCGGGCGACCTCACCTGGACCGCGTCCACCATCAAGCTGGCCATGGTCGTCGACCTGCTCCGCCGCGACCGCGCGGGTGCCATCACCCTGACCGGCGGCGACCGCGCCCAGATCACCGCCATGCTGCACCGCTCCGACGACGACGCGGCCACCGCCCTGTGGTCCAAGTACGGCGGCGCCGACCACACCGCGTTCAACCAGGCGTTCCCCGGCTACGGCATGACCTCGCTGCACCCGGAGCGCGGCTTCAGCAAGGTCTACCCGTACTGGGGCTTCCAGAAGTGCACCCCGGACGACCTGGACCGGCTCATCAACTACGTCCTGGACAAGGTCCCCGCCGACGACAAGCGCTACATCCTCGACAACATGCGCACCGTCGCCCCCAACCAGCAGTGGGGCGTCTGGGGCGCGGGCCCCGCCGCCCGCCCCGGCAACAAGGACGGCTGGTCGGAGGAGGAGGGCGGCTGGGTGATGAACTCGGTCGGCTTCGTCGGGCCGGGTGAGCGGTACACCCTCGCGATCATGAACAACCTGCGCGGCCAGGGCGGCTACGACGAGGGTCAGCAGACCGACACCGAGGTCGCCCGCCTGATCTTCGCGGGCCGGTTCTGAGCGTCGACGTTCCGCCCCGGTACCCGGCTCAGTCCTCGCCGAGGTCGAAGGCGGCGTCGACCTCGCGCCGGGAGAACGACCGGTACGCGATGTGGGTGGCCGTGTCGAGCACCCCGGGCAGCTTGCTGATCCGCCCCGGCACGATCCGCGCCAGGTCCTCGTGGTCGGCGACCCGCAGGATGGCGACCAGGTCGATGTCACCCGCGCACGAGTAGACCTCCGCCACCCCGTCGATGTCCGCGATGGCCTGCGCGGTCTCCGGGATGGCGTCGGTGGCGGCGGAGACCAGCACGATCGCGGTGATCATCTTCAGCGACTCCTCGGGTCCGGATCACGGGCAGACCCAGCCTAGATCAGGCACTAGGCTCCGGCGTGCCGCCAGGTGCGACGAGAGGACGGCAGCGGTGCAAACCCCCGACGAATGGCTGGCCGACTTCGAGGCCAAGGTGGCGGACCTCCAGCAGAGGGCCACGGAGTTCAAACAGGACGTCGAGTCGGCCGCCACCACCGAGCAGTCCCCGGACGGCGCCATCACGGTCGCCGTCGCCCCCAACGGCGCCCTGACCGACCTCCGCCTCACCGACTCGGCCATGACCCGCCCGGCCGCCGAGCTGGCGGCCGACATCCTCGCCCTCACCCGTCACGCACGGCAGACCGCCGCCACGACCGTGGCCAGCGCCTTCGCCCCACTGGGCGGAGACGCCTCGGTCGTCCAACACATCGCGGAACCGAAGGCGGACCAGCCGCCCCGCCCGCACGACCCCGAAGCAGACTATTCAGACTCCCCAGCCGTCTACCGCAACGAGTCCTGGTAGCTCAGCGCAGACAAGGCCACTTTTCGAGTGACGCACGTTCGTGTCAGGCACGTGCCACAATGGACACCGTGCGTGATCTTCTTGCCGAAGTCTTCGCTCTCCAGCCGCAGTTCACCGCCGAGAACCTGCCGCCGATGCAGCGCCGCGGCCAGTTGATTCGGCGGACCATCCCCACGTGGTTGCGTGGCGAGATGGCGAAGTTCGCCCCGCCCGGAATCGACTAGTCCGTCCACCTTCCCGCAGCGAAACTGGCCGAGCGGGTTCGTTGGGCGCGAGACGTGCTGAGCGACCAACTCTCCGTGCGTCCGGACCTGGACCGTGACATCTCCCGGGGTGTCCCCGACGAGCTGGGGCGTGGCTACGAGCGGCAATGTCGCGGCGTTCCACTACCCCCGAGGCGCCGTCCCCTCCGAGGACACGATGTTGGCTGACCTCGATTTCCTGTTGACCACCCTTGCCGGTCTCTACGCCCATCTGGACGGGGCCCTGTCCGCACCGGGGAACCGGCTCCTGAGGTCGTGACCGGCATCAGCCTGAACCGCCGGTCCACCCCGCTCACCGCCACCGGCGGACACCTGCGAACCATCCACCCCTGGCAACCCGACGACCTGGACCCCACACCCCTGACCTACCGCTACGCCGTACCCGCCGAGGACTAGTCCCTGGGCAACAACGACGTGCGGGCATGGTCCGCGCGTTCCAGCCAAGGACGCCACCGGGCCGCCGCGTGGGCGGGTTCGGACCACGGGGTCGAGCACCGGACCATCCGCGTCCCCGGTTTGTCCAGCCAGCGCAGGACTACGGACACCTCCTCCGCCGGTGCCCCCCGCAGTGGTCCGTCCTCCGGGATCACCGTCTCCGCCGACGCCACCAGGGCCTCCACCACCGGCATCGGCGCCACCCCGCGCCGCGCCACCCCCGCCGACGCCAACCGGCCGTGTCTGACCACCGCGAACTCCCAGCCGCCCAGGGAGTCCGGGCGGGCGGCGACCAGTTCCGCGACGGTGGCCAGGGCCGCCAGGCGTTGGCCCTTGTCCAGCGCGCGGATCAGCGTCCGCATCCGGTCGCGGTCCACACCGGCCTGCTCGAACCGCTCCGCCGCCGCGTGTTCGGCCAACCCCCGCGCCAACCGCGCCAACACGTCCAGGTTCCGGCCCGCCACCAACTCGCCCACCGCGACCACCGCGGGCTCGTACTCCTCGACGCTCTGCCCACCCACGCACGGCGCCGCGCACCGCCCCAACTCGGCCAGGGCGCACGCGCTCCCGCCCGGCACGCCGGACGACGGGATCCGCAGCGCGCACGGTCGCACGCCCGTCCCCTCCTGCAACGCGAACACCGCCTCCTCCGCGTGCCCCCGGCTGCGGAACGGCCCCAACGCCCCCTCCCGCGCGCGCCGGACCAGCGATAACCGGGGGAACGGCTCCTCGGTCAGCACCACCCACCACCCGCCGCGCGGGTTCTTCGACTTGCGGTTGTACGCCGGTTTGTGCGCCGCTAGCAGCCGCAGTTCGCGGACCTCGGCTTCCAGCGGGTGCGCGCAGGTGATCGTGTCCACCCGGTCGGCGAGGGCGACCATCTCGCGCAGCCTGCGGCGGGTCTCGCCTGCGGTGAAGTACTGCCGCACCCGGCGCCGCAGGTCGCTGGCGGTGCCGACGTAGAGGACCTCGTCCGACGGGCCGCGGAACAGGTACACGCCCGGCTCGTTCGGCACGTCCTCGGCCAGCGTGCGCTTGCGGCGCTGGGCCGCGGTGACCTCCGGGATGTAGTCCAGCAGCTCCTCCAGCGACTGCACGCCCAGCGACCCGACCCGCTCCAGCAGGCCGTGCAGCACGTCCACCGTCGCGCGGGCGTCGGCCAGCGCGCGGTGGATCGGCGTGGTCGTCGCCCGGAACAGCGCGGCCAGCGCGGACAACCGGCAGCTCGGCGCCTCCTCCCGGCTGAGCACCCGCCTGCCCAGCCGCACCGTGCACACCACCGTGGACTTGGGCCAGGCGTAGCCCAGCCTGCGGCACGCGGCCTTGACGAAACCCACGTCGAACCCGGCGTTGTGCGCGACCAGCACCGACCCGGCGGCGAACTCCAGGAACGCGGGCAGCACCGCCTCCAGCCGGGGCGCGGCGTGCACCATCGCGTTGGTGATGCCGGTCAACGTGACGATCTCCGGGGGGATCCCGCGACCGGGGTCGACCAGGGTCGCGAACTCGCCGATCACCTCGCCGCCGCGCACCTTGACCGCGCCGAACTCGGTGATCGCGTCCGCCTCGGCGCTGCCGCCGGTGGTCTCCAGGTCGAACACGACGAAGGTGGTCTCGCGCAGCGGCGTGCCGAGCTCGTCGAACACCAGCTGCCCGCTCATCGGGCCCGCTGCCTGGGGGTTTGGGTCGTGGCGCTCATCGCGACCGAAGCTAGATCACACCACCGACACTTCCCCGCTGCGCCGCGGCGGGGCGCGGCTAGCCTTATGGGATGGCACTGTCGTCCCTGCCCGTCGACCCGGAGGAACCGGAGATGTCCACATCGGACGCTTCGGGTCCGGCCGTGGAGTGGTCGGGGCTGCCGGAGGCCGTCCGGGCCCGCATCGCCGAGCTGGGCGCGGAGGCGGTGGGCGCGCTGCCCAAGGTCGACGTGCCGCAGCAGTTGCGCGCGGTCGCCCGCTTCGCCCCGGCCAAGCGGGCCCGGCTGGGCGGCGCCACGATCATCTCCAGCCTGCGCGACTCGCACGGCTTCCGCACCGCGGTGGTCGAGTGGTGCCGCGAGCACAAGCCCGCCGCACTCGACCTGGGCGGGGACGACCCGGTGGCGGTCGCGGCGGCGGCGGTGCTGCTCGGTGAGGAGTCCGCGGTCCACTACCTGGAACTGGTCTCGCGCCGCGCGTCGGACACGTCCCTGCGCGCCGAGCGCGACACGGCGGTGGCCAAGCTGCGCAAGGTCGAGGCCGAGTTGGAACGCGTCCGCGCCCAGCTGGAGGAGTCCACCGGCGCGGCCGACCAGGTGCGCGCGGAGAGCGAAACCGAGCTGGAACGCCTCCGCAAACGTTTGCGCGAACAGGGCGCCCGACTCCGGGAGGCCAAGGACGCCGCGGTCGCGGCCGAGGCGGCGGCCGACCGGGTCCGCGCGGAGGCCGGGGTCGAACTGACCGCGCTGACCGAGCAGCGCGACCGGGAACGCGAACGGGCCGAGGTCGAACGCGCCCGCGCGGCCCGCGCGGAGGCCGACGCCGAGATCGCCCGGCAGTCCGCGCGCGAGGCCCGCCAGGCCGACGAGGTCCGCCTGGCCCTGCTCGTCGACACCCTCGACGGCGCGGTGACGGGCCTGCGCCGCGAACTGGCCCTGGGCGGGGGCGGACCCCGCCCGGCCGACCTGGTGCGCGGCGCGACGGCGGCGCAGGGCGTCGGGGGACGCGTCGAGGACCCGGCCGCGCTGGACCGGCTGCTGGCGCTGCCCGCCGTGCACCTGGTGGTGGACGGCTACAACGTCACCAAGACGGGTTACCCGGAGCTGTCCCTGGCCGACCAGCGAGACCGCCTGGTCCGCCAGCTGGCGTCGCTGGCCGCCCGGACGTCCGCTGAGGTCACCCTCGTCTTCGACGGCGCGGGCGTGGTCGCGGTCCCCATCGCGGCGCCGCGCGGCGTGCGGGTCCTGTTCAGCGACCCGGGGGTGCTGGCCGACGACGTGATCAAAGCCCTGGTCACCGCCGAGCCGGAGGGGCGGCCGGTGGTCGTGGCCACGTCGGACCGGGCGGTGGCGGACGCCGTTCGCCGTCGGGGGGCCCACCCGGTGCCGTCGGCGGTGCTGCTGGCCAGGTTGGGACGCATCTGACCGTGGGCGACTCACCGCCGTTCCAGCCACTGCGCACCCGGCTGGCGGGCAAACCGCCGGACGAGGTGCTGTTCGAAGGGGTTCCCGACCACCTCGAACTGGCCGTCAGCCAGTGGCTGCGGCAAGCGATCTCCGTCGACGGGCGCACGCACGACGGCATCTGCCAGGAAGTGGCCCTGCGGCTGCGACTGCACCCGCGCCGCGACCCGTCGGGCTTCTCGTACGCGGCCGCGTTGAAGGCGGCGACGGGGGAGCAGTTGCTGGAGGTCCTCGACGCCGTCCTGTACGTCCGGTGGGTGTCGTTCGGCCTTGGTGACTGGGACTTGGCGGGCCGACTGGGCGTGATGCTGGAGGCGGGCGGCTCGGCGTACACCCTGGACCCCGCCGGCCACGGCTTGATCAGGCGCGTCGACGAGACGGTGAGCGAGGCTGCCAACCAGGCGATCCGGGGTGCCGCGGGCGAGGTGAGCGACCTGCTCCGCAAGGCGTGGGGGAACGCCTATGGCATCCACCCCGACCCGTCGGCCGCCTACCGCGACGCCGTGCGCGCGGTGGAGTCCGCGTTCGTGCCGGTCGTCTCGCCGACCAACACCCGGGCGTCGCTGGGGTCGGTGTGCAAGGACCTGGTCAACCAGTCGGCCAAGTGGGAGTTGGTCCTGGTCGACAGCCACGACCGCCCCACCGCGATCGACCCCGTGGTCACCCTGCTCAACCAACTCTGGACCGGCCAACGCTCCCGCCACGGCGGCGGCGCGAACTCCCGCGAGCAGACCCAGGCCGAGGCGGAGGCGGCGGTGCACCTGGCGGCCCTGGCCGTTCAGTGGATCACCACGGGCGTCCTGCGCAAGAAACCCTGACCCGCCGCGCCCCAGCTCCGGTCTGCTCCCTTTCCTGTCTTGCGCCGCTCGATTCCGCGCGCGGTAGTCCGTTTGCACTCAACTGATCCCCAGGGCTCGACTCTGTCCCCAACCCCACTTCGCTCCCTTGTTTCCGCAGCTCAGGCCCCGATAGCCTGGAATCGGGGCGGCCCCCTGGGTGGGCAGGGGTATGTCTTGGGGCGGGCGTGGTTTGGTGGTGGGGTGATCTTGCAGCGGCGGTGGCGGGCTCGCGGGGCGGTCGGGGTCGCTGTCGGGGTGCTGGTGTGCGGCGGCGTGTGGCCCGCGGCGGGGGCGCAGGGGCCGGGGGACGAGTCCGGGGTCGGGCCCGGCGTCGTGGTGGGGGATACGCGGCCCGGCGAGGCGTTCGCCGACCCCAAGGTGGCGGAGTTGCAGCGGACCGCGGGCGGGGTGCAGCGGGAGCTGGCCGAGTTGGCCGGGCGGGTGCGGCAGGCCGACGACGAGGTTCGCCTGGCCACCGGTCGCGCGGCCCAGGCGCGGTCCGCGCGGGAGGCCGCCGACCGGGTCGTCGCCGAGCGGCGGGGTGAGGTGGACGCCTTCCTGTCCGCCTACTTCGCCACGACCTCCGCCCCCAGCGAACTCCAGGTGCTCTTCACCGCCGACAGCCCCGAGGACTTCCTCACCGGCAGCGACCTGGTCGCCCGCCTGCGCACCGACCTCGACCGCCGCCTGGGTGCCGCGCTCGGCCGTCAGCGGGCGGCGGCCGACGCCGAGAACGCGGCCACGACGTCGGAGCGGACGGCCGCCGAGCGCAAGGCCGACCTCGACCGGCGGACCGCCGACGCGACCAACCGGGCGGCGGCGGTCTCCTCCGAGATGCGCGGCCAGGTCGACGCCACCAACCAGGCGGTGATCGCGCGGCAGAAGGCGCAGAGCGAGCGGAACGCGGCCACCGCCGCCAACTGGCGGGCCTACACCGGGCGGCTCGCGGCGGCCGGGATCACCCCACCGGCTGTGGCCACAATTCGCAACCCGGCAACCATGCCCGCCGGTCTGCTACCCGTCACTGGTGCCGACGGCGCGCCGCAACCGGGGGTCGCCCAAGCCGACGTCAACGGCGAACGGCTGCTGGTCCTCCCCGCCGAGACCGTCAAAGCGGTCGACACGGCCATCGCCGCCTTGGGCAAGCCGTACGTCCCCCTAGGCGAAGGACCGACCGCCTACTCCTGCGATGGCCTTGTGCGCGCCTCTTACGCCGCGAGCGGCATAGCCCTCCCCGGCGCCGTAGGCGACCAGATGGCGGTTCTTACGCCCGTCGCCGACCCACGCCCCGGTGACGTCGTCTTCCTCGGACCGGCCCGCCTCGGTGCCCAGGGCGTCGGCATCGTCTTGGACGAACACACGATGTTGGCCGCCGACGCTCGGTTGGCCGGTGTGGTCGTGGCGGATCTACCGGCCAGGGAGAACACCCTTGGCTTCGGTAGGCCCACCCTGCCGCAGAGGGCGCCCCAGCCCGTCCCTAAGGCCACCGACGGCGGCTTGGCGTGGCGCTGCGGTGGGGTCGAGTTGCCCCCTCGCGGTGCCGGTGAGGCTGTCGGTGCCTGGGGTGGCTACCCCAACGGCCTCATCCCGCTTACCGCGTTGTGTCCCGTCGGTCAGGCATCCCACGTCTTGCGTTGCGACGCCGCAGAGGCGTTCAAGGCCATGTCGTCCTACCACGAAGCCTCCTTCGGCACCCCGATCTGCCTCACGGACTCCTATCGCCCCTTCGCCGCGCAAGTCCGCCTCTACGCCTCGAAACCGGCCCTGGCCGCCGTTCCGGGAACCAGCAACCACGGCTGGGGACTGGCCGTCGACCTGTGCGGCGGAGTGCAGTCCCACGGCACCGCCGAATACGCGTGGATGATCGCGAACGCGCCCCGTTTCGGATGGTCGAATCCGCCCTGGGCCAGGCCGGGTGCCGGCCGCGAGGAACCGTGGCACTGGGAATACACCGGCCCCTGATCGCCACCGATCGGGTGAACCCTTCGAACACCTGAGCGAAATTGTCGGTCCCCTCTCCTAATCTCGACCGGGAGAGATCGACATCGACAGGCACGGGCGTGGAAAGGGGCCAGGGATGATCATCGACTGCGACACCTGCGAGGTCCGGGGCAACGCGTGCAAGGAGTGCGTGATCACGGTGCTGCTCGGCGCGCCGCCCACCGTGGAGCTCGACGACTCCGAGCGCAGCGCCATCGACGCGCTCGCCGGGGCCGGTCTGGTGCCCCGGCTGCGGCTCATTCCGATCGAGAAGTCGGCGTGAACCGCCCCGACACGCCCGGGTGAATCCGGCGGCGCGATGAGTGGTCGGTTCGGTCGGCGAGCGGTTCACCACCCGGGTGAACAGTGCTGTTGTCACTGTCACAGAGGGCAGTCGAGACTGCTCCGTTGGTGTTTTGCGACGACCGACAACCCTTTTTCGCCCGAGCCGGTGGACGCGTGGGCTCACTTTTCGTAACCTGTCCGAGATCTCGCGGCAGGCAGCCGCCCACCCCGAGGGTGGCTACGCGAGATCGCCGCCGAAATCAGCCTGTCTCCCCGGGCTGAACCGGACTCCCCTCATGGTGGGGCTCCTCGATCGGGCCGCAGCGGCACTCCCGCTCGCGCCGAACTCGGGCCGGGCGCCGAAAGGCGCCGCACCGGCCCGTGGGCACCGAGGCGGCCCCGTCGGCGGTAAGACGGACGAAGGAGTACGCGCGACGTGTCGTCGCATCGACTCAAACGTGCAAAGCGTGGTGCGCTGAGTGTCACGGCCGTCATCGCCGTGGTGGCTTTCTCGCCTTCCCCCGCGTACGCCCAGCCCCCGGCCCCGCCCACGAACGCTTCCGAGGCGGTCAAGCAGTACCAGGACCTGAGCAAGCAGGCCGAGAAGGTCAACGAGGACCTGCTCAAGGCCAAGGCCGACCTCGAGGTCAAGAAGGCCGAACTCGAGAAGGCGACCAACGACGTCAACGTCGCGGCCGCCAACGAGAAGCAGGCCAAGGCCCTCGAGGAGCAGTTCCGCGGCCAGGTCGACGCGCTGGCCAGCGCCTCCTTCCAGGGTGCCCGGTTCAACAAGATCTCGGCGCTGCTCACCGGGACCTCCGCGGACGACTTCCTCGAGCGCGCCTCCGCGCTCAACGTGCTCGCCGCGGACAACCAGGAAGCGCTGTCGAAGTACACCGGTGCTGTGACCACCGCCGCCGAGGCCCGCAAGCTCGCGGAGGACGGCCAGCGCCGCGCCACCGAGGCCAAGGCCGCCGCGGAGAAGCTCACCGCCGACATCACCAAGACGGCCCAGGACCTCGAGGCCCAGAAGCAGACCGTCCTGGCGGCGAAGGCCCGGCTGACGCCCAAGGAGACCAAGGAGCTCGAGGGTCCCAAGGACGACGGCGTCTACCTGGCCCCCGCCGGCGCGGCGGGCAAGGCCATGGAGGTCGCCCTCGCCCAGCGCGGCGACCCCTACGTGTGGGGCGCCGAGGGCCCGAACAGCTTCGACTGCTCCGGCCTGACCATGTACGCCTACGCCGCGGCGGGCGTCAGCCTGCCGCACTCGAGCCGCTCCCAGTACGGCTACGGCAAGTCCGTGTCCCGCAGCGAGCTCCAGCCCGGCGACCTGCTGTTCTACGGCGGCAGCGCGAGCTCCATCCACCACGTCGCCATGTACATCGGCGGCGGCAAGATCGTCCACGCCTCCACCTCGGGCGTCCCGGTCAAGACCGACACCATTGACGGCGGCGGCCGCGACTACCTGGGCGCCAAGCGCATCGTCGGCTGACGACCCGCAAGTCCACGACCGTGACCGGGACCCGAACCAACGGGTCCCGGTCACGGTCTTTTTCGCCCCTGCCCAATCCGGGCCCGCCCGCTCGCGCCTCCACCAGCACCCTCACCAGCCGAAACGCGTTGTCCGCGGCCAGGTCGATCATGTTCGAGCTGATCGAATCGGCGTTCGACGCCGTCGAATCGACGTCGGGTGGTCCGTCCACCAGCAGATCCGCGGCCCGTTTGCCGGTCACGCCGTTTCGGGATCGCCGTGCGGACCCGGCGCTGGCGCAGCCGGCCTTCCGGCTTGACGCCCAGGTCCCGCCCATACGGTCCCAGGCTTGCGCCTTCCGTTGCGCGGCCGTCCGCCCACCTCCGACCTGGGGAGCCACACCTCGATCGGCGAGCGCGCCCGGCACGGCCGATCGCGGGCTCGCTGGTCCACCACGATCAGCAACTGTCAAACCCCGTCGAACCAGGTCCGAGACTCAGGCTCACTGCTGAACCGCCCCACCCCGCCCCCAGGACAGCCCCCGCCCTCCACCGGGGGGACAGCCCTGCTCCAGCTTATCGGCGAGGGGGTGGCGGGGGAGGCTCGGCGATTTCCTGTGGATTGGTACGGGGCATGTGGATGGATGCCGGATAGAAGTTGATCATGAACGGGGAGCGGTGCGGCGGGGCTGAGGCGGCGGGGTGGGTGGAGGTCAGCGCAGGGTGAGGCGCAGGTAGCGCTGCCACTCGGCGAGGAGGCCGCCGCGGTCCAGGCCGATGGCGCGGCGGAGGAGTTCGTCGGTTTCGCTGGCTGAGATGGGGCCCGCGCCCGCCAGCTCCCGGTACAGGGAGATCAGCCGGGGCTCGCCGAAGCGGTCGGCGAGGAAGCGGGCCAGGGACCAGGCTTGCTGGTAGGCCAGGTCGAGGCTGCGGTCGCGGGCGCGGAACTCGCGGTCGTCGGGCAGGGTGCTCGGCGGGCCGGACTCGCGCACGCGCCGCGCCAGGTCGGGGGCGCCTTGGGCCAGCGTTATCCCGCTGTCGCGGTACCCGATGTAGTCGGCGAAGCCCTCCAGCAGCCACATCGGTGACCCGTCGACCGTGGCGGCGCGGGCGGCGACGTGGGTGATCTCGTGGCGGAGCACCACCCGCAGCGACGACAGCGACAGGGCGCGAGCACCCGCCGGGCTCAGCACGACCCGTTGGCCGGTGGCGGTGTGCTTGGCGGTGTCGACCCGGTCGGCGATGGCCACCGCGACCACCGAGTCGACCGGGAAGTCCGGCCCGACCAGGGCGCGCATCTCCTCCGGGCTGTCCGGCAGGAACAGCGCGACCCGCTTGGGCCACGCGTCGCCCCAGACCTCGCTCACCGCGCGCACCGACGGGTCCAGCTCGCGGACCAGCCGGTCGACCATCGGTTGGCTGCCGCGGTGGGCCAGGACCAGCCCGTTCTCCGTCGTCGCGACGACGCACGGCCCGAAGTCCCACGGCCCGCGCCACGTGCGCCTGCCCAGGTCGTTGAGCGCGGTGTCCGACCGCAGGTACCAGGCACCCGCGCGCTTGGCGAACAGGTAGCCCATGGTCCGCGTGGTCGGCATCTGGTCGATGCCGCGCAGCGCGTACCGCAGCTCGACCCCCGGCGCCCACAGCTCGGCCGAAGGGTCGGCGACCGGCGTGGGCAGCGAGGTGAGGTCGAGGGTGTCGTCGGGGCGGAGGATGTAGGACCAGGCGTCGAAGGGGACGTCGCCGAGGTTGGCGAACAGCGCCCGCTGCGCCTCCAGGAAGGTGGGTTCGGCCTGTGGGTCGAGGGTCGCGGTGAAAGCGGCCTCGTCACGTCTGACCAGGGCATCCGCCCGCCGGTGCAGCAGCTCGGTGATCGCACCCGCGCGCGCCGTGTCCTCGGGCTCGGTGGGCGGCGGCACCGCTCCCAGGGGCTGCCCCTGCCTGACCTGCGCCTCGGGCGACGCGACCGGCTGGTGCGGCAGCGACGCGACGGTGAGACCAGCCAACGCGACAACGGCGACAGCCGCGCTCAACCACGCCCTCGCCCTCGCCCTGCTGGCCACGCGCAAATCCTAGGTCGGCGGGGCGACACCCGCGACCAAGTCCACCTGCTTGCTTGATCAAGTACCCGCCCGGCCGACAATGCGCACCCCGAAAGTCCGGCCTAGGCACCACCGCCGCCCGGTTGAGGCCCACGGTGTGTCTCCGGTCACGTGGGCGCCGGGGAGTCCGCGCACCCCCGGGTCTAAGTTGGGAAGGTGCGTAAGACGCTCCTCGTCACCAACGACTTCCCGCCGAGGCCGGGGGGCATCCAGACGTACCTGCACTCCTTCGCGAAGTGGCTGCCGGGTCAGGAACTGGTGGTCTACGCACCGGCCTGGGACGGCGCGGCGGCTTTCGACGCGGCCCAACCGTTCCAGGTGGTCCGCCACCCGGGGAAGCTGATGGTGCCGACCCCGTCGGTGGCCCGCCGGGCCCGCGAGATCCTGCGCGCCGAGGGCTGCGACTCCGTGTGGTTCGGCGCCGCCGCCCCCCTGGCCCTGTTGGGCCCGGGCCTGCGGCGCGCGGGCGCGCGGAGGATCGTCGCGAGTACGCACGGGCACGAGGTGGGCTGGTCGATGTTGCCCGCCGCGCGGCAGGCGATCCGTCGGATCGGTAGTACGACGGATGTGATCACGTATGTCAGCCGGTACACCCGGGGCCGGTTCGCCGCCGCGTTCGGCGCGCAGGCCGCCCTGGAGCTTCTACCGTCCGGAGTGGACACTGAGGTGTATCGCCCGGATCCGGCTGCCCGGGCCGAGATCCGAGCCCGTCACGGGTTGGGAGACCGCCCGGTGATTGTCTGCGTGTCCCGGCTGATGCCGCGCAAGGGGCAGGATGTGCTGATTCGCGCCCTGCCGGAGATCCGCAAACGCGTCCCGGATGCGGCGTTGTTGCTGGTAGGCGGCGGCCCGTACCGTCCCCGGCTGGAGGCGTTGGCGCAGCAGGCGGGTGGAGACGTGGTTTTCACGGGTTCGGTTCCGTGGGAGGAACTCCCCGCCCACTACGCGGTGGGGGATGTCTTCGCGATGCCTTGTCGGACGCACGGCAAGGGGTTGGACGTGGAGGCGTTGGGGATCGTCTTCCTGGAGGCGGCGGCGACGGGGTTGCCGGTGATCGTGGGGGACTCCGGCGGTGCTCCGGAGACGGTGCTGGACGGTGAAACCGGCCATGTGGTGCACGGCCGCGAGGTCTCGAAGATCGCCGAGCACATCGCGGACCTGTTGGTGGACAAGGGAAAGGCTGCCCAGATGGGCGCTGCGGGCAGGCGGTGGATGGAGAAGTCCTGGCAGTGGCCGGACCGAGCCGCCCGCCTCCGGCACCTACTCGATGGCGAGACGGTCTACCGCTTCAGTCACGACAACTGACCCACCAGCTTCCACCAGGCGTTGGTGTCCAGGGAAGCCAGGTATTGGGCGGTCGCGCTGAACTTCAGGGGGTCGGCCGCGATCGCCTGGTCTACGATTTCTGCCCAGCCTGTGCGCCAGTCTTCGCGACTGCTTTGTAATTCCTCGAGTAAGCCAGGGTGGGCGGCCTCGGCAACCGCCAACGCCGTGTAGTGAGCGTTGATCGGTGCCGGATTTCGGGTGAGTATGCCGAGCAATTCGTATGCGAAATAGCTGCTGATTGTCGCGCCAATTCTGCTGAAGACTGCAAAGAGTTGCTCGTGCATGGCGGGATCGTCGATTTCGGTCAGACCATCCAGGTAGTCCTCCGGTTCGTACGTGTTGTTTATGTCGCCGATCATCAAGCGAAGTAGGGTCGTGGCGGTGAAGTATTTCGACCGCATGGCCGATTCGGGAAAGAATCCAGTCGGGTCGGTCAGCGTCCGGCCGAAGTAGATCTCGATCTCTGATTCACCTCGCAAGGAGGCCAGGTCTAGGGTGAAGTCGCGCCGGAGGCCTGCCGAGTCGGATCGCAACGTGCCATCGATGGCGGAGAAGCTGAGAAGATCAAGCAATCCCCGCAACCCTATGGCGTCCAATCCGGCCTCCCATAAGCTCACCACCTGCTGCCATGGTCCCAACACATCGTCGTCCGGCCAGATCTCGGCAAGGTGCAAGGTTTCGCTGTTCGTCGCTGCGAGTATGAAGAGATTTGCCGAGTATGCCGCCATAGTGCGAATAGCGTCAAGGGGAAGTGGGCGGTACTCGGTGAACTGTCGCCTGGTCTGACGTTCGCGGAAAGTGGCGAGAAGCTGCCTCAAGGCCCGGCTGACATGGTCTCGGTCGTGGGGATCAAGGTGGGAGAGTTCGTCTTTGATAAAGGATGTTGTGGGTGGTTGGATGGCGAACGGCTCATGGGAGAACAGGGTGAAAAGTTCGTCATCCTGGGGTTCCTGGGGGTACCCGAGGCCGTAGGCCACCTGGGCCATCCGGCACAGCACCTCGACTGCTCGGGCGGCGACGAGGTATTCCGCGATAGTGGCGTGCAGGAATTCGTAGCTGTGGACTTCTCCTGCCGCTATGGCCTTGTTGTCGTGGACGAAGAAGAACTCGCCTAGAACCCGATGGCCATCGGCGGCCTCAACGCCGAGGGCGTCCATGTCCTTGGTGAGGTCTGCCGCGGTGATGGATTGACGGCCGCGGTTGAACATGCCGAGCGCGGCTGCGGACAATCGTAGCCACTGCTCGTGCGCCGCTTGGTCCAGTTCGGCGCCACTCAGCGGGCGTCCCGCCTGCTTGGTGGCTTCCCGGCGGGCATAGGTGTTCAGGAGCTGGCGGTACAGTCCCGCTTTCGAGAGCTCTTCCTTGGTCGTTGTCTGGGGATCGACCAAGTAGAGAGTCAGCATCAGGAGCAGGAGTGGCTGGCGGGCCATGTCGCGCTGGGGCTCGGATAGGTCGGCGGTCATAGGCAGGGCGGGGTTGGCCTGGTTCCAGATGTGGATCCACTCGCCGATCTGGCCGTTGTTGAACTCTGCCAGTTTGATGACCGGGCAGTCTGCCGGGACGCGCACTCGGTCCACGACGAGGGTTCTGGAGGTCACGATGACGGAGACTGGGTGGCCCAGGTCGGCTTCGCGCTCTTGGAAGCGTTTGACTTCGGTTAGGTAGGTGCGGCGGTCGTGGGTGGTGGCTTGGAGGAGTTCGTCCAAGCCGTCCAACAGGACTACGCGGATGGTGTTGGTGGTTTGGGTGGCCAGGATGGGCCACTGGATGTCGTTGTGGGAGGCGGAGGCGAGGGACTTCTGGACCTGCTCCCAGATCTCGGCGTCCGCATCTACGTGGCGGAGGGGGACGCGGATGACGGTGTAGGTGTCCACGGGGAGACGGGCGGCCAAGACCTTGGTGAGTAGGGACTTTCCGGCTCCTGGGTCACCTAGTACGAGCATGGGGCGACGGGTGGCTTCGGGGGAGCTGAAGTGTTGGGCGAGGGTGAGGTCCAGGTCTCCGCCTAGGGGGACGTCGCGCCACCAGGACTCGTCGGAGAGGCGGGAGTGGGGGCCGGACTGGGTCAGGCGGAAGTGGGGGGTGATGAAGATGTCGTCTACTGAGGGGAAGACGGCATCTATCCCGTAGCCGTCGGTGTTGGCGTCGATGACCGGACGGGCGAGTTCTGCGCGGTTGATGTTGCCCAGTTGCTCGCGGAGGTCGGTGACGGTGCCTGCGCCGGGGGTGGTGAGGAGGGATTCCAGGCGGGCCAGGACTGTGCGGGTTGCTGAGTGTTCGGCGGTGTCGGACCAGACTTTGAACTCTGGGACGGTCTTGGCGAGCGTTAGGTAGTCCGAGCGGTAGCGGCCTGCCACGTCTACGGCGAAGGTGTCGGTGGACTGGTCCTGGGGTGTGTCGATGTCCAGGCCGGCGAGGAAGGCGGTGGCGCGCTCAAGGCAGGCGGACGCCCAGGTTCGGACGGCGGCGACGTTCTCCTCGAAGCCGCGCGTGCCCGACGGGATTGGGACCTCGGCCGTGTAGAGGTGGCGGACCAGGGGCTCGCCGTGGCGGGGCCAGTCGTTTTGGGCGAGCATCACCTTTTCGCGATTGGTGATGGCGGCCTGCTTGTACAGTTCGTGGTCGCGGTCGCGGAGGGTGTTGAAGAACGCGGCCAGGACGATTGTGGTGTGGGCGGCGACGACCAACTCGTGGCGGGCTAGGCCGTCGGTTCTGGTCAGGCGAGTCTGCACCGTGTCGAGGGACTGGCGTAGCAGGGTGGTGCTCTCGTTCTTCTGGTCTACCCAGCCCCACAGTTTGCTGATGGTCCAAGCCTCGGGGGCCGCGCCTGTGGCGAGGAGGATTCCGCCGAAGAGGGTGTTCAGGCGGGTCAGCCACTTGTGGTCGTGGTGGCCGAGGATTTTGAGGGCGCCGCTGAAGGTGATGGCCGGTTCGCGCACGCGGTACAGGTTACGGGGATAGGGACCAGGTTGGGGGTGTGTAGTCCGGTTCTGGGGGTTCGTTGGTGGGGAACTCCGTGCCGGTGTGGGGTTCGAGGATTGCCATGCCTTGGGCGAGGGCGTCCGCGGCGGCGCGGTGGGTGAGGGTGGTGATCTCGGCGGCGAGGGCGGACGCGGACATGGTGTAGGTGGTTGTGCCCAGGTCCAGGGCTATGAGGAGGCCGTCGACGGTGACTGTTGTCTTGATTCCGTGGTTGCCTGTTGCGGTGGCGGTGATGGATGACAGCCGCTCGGTGAGGGTCATTGGTGCCTCCAGGTGTGCGGTGTGGTTTCCTCCGGTTCTGGTTGTAGGCCAAGGAGTTCCGGGTCTATGCCGTTGAGCAGGTGCAGGACTTTGAGGTTCGCGGCGGTGGTGGCGGTTTGGATGACGCGGAGGATGGTGGCGGCCAGGTCGGGGTCGCGTAGTGCCGACTCGGTGAGGTGCAGGGATGCCAGGGCGCCGCCTGGGAAGACCTCGGCGGTGACGCCCGGTTCGGTGGCGTGGCCGGTCATGATGGGTGGACTCCGCCGTAGAAGGTGTTGTGGGACAAGGGGTGGGTGCGACGGACGACCGAGTCGGTGTTGGGACCGGAGTTGCCTTCGATGAGGGTTACCGTGGTGCCGTCGACCTTTTCGACTATGCCGATGTGCTTGCTGGTCTGGGGGCTCTGAGGGCCGGTGCCGAACAGGAGCACGTCGCCGGGGCGGGCCTTGTCGAGGTCGTGGTAAGCGAGGTTTTTGCCCTGGCCCCAGCGGAAGACGTCGCCGGTGAAGGGGTAGAGGGGGATGTTGACGCCGCTGCGGCGCCAGACCCAGGTGGCGAAGGACGAACACCACGAGGCCTGGGGGCCGTACTTGTTGGCGTTGTTCGAGCCCTCGCGGTAGCCGAGTTGGGTGGCGGCGGTGTGGGTGATCCGGGAGGCGGTGGAGTGGTTCGGGTGGTTGCCTTTGGGGGAAGGTGAAGGGGAAGGGTGAGAGGAAGGGGAAGAGTGGGGGTGGGGAGGAGGGGAATGGAGGGAGCGTAGGTGGGTGGCGGCGGCTTCGAGGTGGGAGCGGACCTCGGCTACGTGCTTGGTAGACTCGGCGGTGTAGTGCTGCACGAGGTCGGCGACCTGGGCGACAGCGCGTAGTAGCAAGGGTTTTTGGCCGACGGCCAAGCCCGCGTCCAGTACCCGGACGGCCTTCTCGGTGTACTCGTCGAGCAGGCGGGTTACGGCGGTGTGGCCGGCGTCCAGGGTGTGGGCCGCGTTCTTGGTGATTCGGGCGGCCTTCTTGGCGTTGTCGGCTGTGGACTCCAGGTACTTCCCGTATCGGTCGGCCTGGTGCGCGAAGCCGTCGGATGCCTTGCCCTGCCACTCCGACAGCAGGGAGCTGGTGGACTTGCGCTGGTTGTCTTGGTGTTCGGTAAGTCTTGTGTGGACTGTTGTGAAGGCCTGTTCCGCCTCTACGGCGTCGCCCACCTTGCCCGCCAACCGGTTGCGGTGCTCGATCATCTCCGCGGCGAAGTGCCGCGCGACCTGCCGGGTGTCCATCACGCCCCCCGGAACGACTCGGCGGCGTCGCGGTCGTCGCGCCGGTAGTCCGTGCCCGCCTGGGTGAGCGCGTGGCCCAGCTTCTCCGCACGCGAGACCGCGCCGTCGACGCGTTCGCCCAAGGTTTCCGCGAAGTCCTTCAAGGCCTCGGCGAAACCGGACTCCCGCCCGATCCACCCGAACCCGCGCCCGTCGACCACGGCCAGCTCCCGCTTCACCCGACGTACCTCGTCGGCGTGGTCCGCCAGGTCCTTGCCGCGGCGGCGCAGGCCGTCGGCGTCCACGGTGAACCCCAACGCCGCGTCGATCAGACCTATCAGTTCCCGCTCGTCCATCCCGGCTCCTCCCGCCTCGCCCACTCTCGCGGGAAGTCGGGCCCGGCGCCCATGGCCGGTGCACGGGCGGGCACGACCACTGCACAACCGGGACAGCTCAGGGGTGGTAGATCGCGGCGACCTCCGTGGCGTGGGACTTGAGGATCGCGTCGCGGCGGAGTTTGAGGCTGGGGGTCAGTTCGCCCGACTCCTCGGTGAAGTCGCGGGGCAGCACGACGAACTCGCGGATCGCCTCGGCTCGGGAGACCTGGAGGTTGGCCTCGTCGACGGCCGACTGGAGGTCGGCGCGCAGGTCCGGGTCGTCCGGGTCGACCGACGCCAGGCCGTGCCGAGCCAGCCAGTCCGGCAGGGCGTCGGCGTCGAGGGTGACCAGGGCGGCGATGAACGGCTGCCGGTCGCCGACGACCATGCACTGGCTGACCAGCGGATGCCTGCGGACCGCGTCCTCCAGCACCGCCGGGGCGACGTTCTTGCCGCCCGCGGTCACGATGATCTCCTTCTTGCGGCCCGTGATCCGCAGGTAGCCGTCGTCGTCCAGCTCGCCGAGGTCGCCGGTGCGCAGCCAGCCGTCGGGGAAGGTCTCCTCGGTGGCGGACGGGTTGTTCCAGTACCCCGACGACACCATGTCCCCGCGCAGCGCGACCTCCCCGTCGTCGAGCACGCGGATCGCCACCCCCGCCACCGGTCGCCCGACCGTGCCGACGCGGAAGTGCCCCGCCGTGTTCACGCACACCGCCGCGGCCGTCTCCGTCAGCCCGTACCCCTCGTACACCGGGATCCCCACACCTCGGAAGAAGTGCGCCAGCCGCGCCCCCAGCGGCGCGCTCCCCGAGATCGCCGCCACGCACCGGCCGCCGAAGGCCGCTCGCAGCCGCCCGTAGACCAGCAGGTCCGCCACCGCCCGCTGCGCCGCCAGCACCAGCGACCCCGGCGACTCGCTCGACCGCACCGCGACCGACTCGGCCAGGTCGAACACCGGCCCCAGGCCCGACGCGTGCGCGCGCTGCCGGGCCGACGCGTACACCTTCTCGAACACCCGGGGCACCGCCACCACGAACGTCGGCCGGAACTCCGCCAGGTCGTCGGTCAGCGTCCGCACGTCCGGCAGGTGACCCAGCGTGGTGCGGGTGTAGACGCAGCACAGCGCGATCGCGCGGGCGAACACGTGCGCCAGCGGCAGGAACACCAGCATCGCGTTGCCCTCGCGCATCAGCTCCGGGAACGCCACGTGGTCCGCGCGCACCTCGGCCAGCAGGTTGCGGTGCGTCAGCACGACCCCCTTCGGCCGACCCGTGGTCCCGGACGTGTAGACCAGCGACGCCACGTCCGACGCGCGCACCGCGCGGTGCCGGGCCGCCAGCGCGTCGTCGTCGACCGACGCGCCCAGGGCCGACAGCTCGTCGACCGCCGACCCGTCGAGCTGCCAGATCCGCTCGACCGCACCCAGCCGGTCGACCACGCCCTCCACCACCGCCCGGTGCGCGGCGGTCTCCACGACGACGCCCCGCGCGCCCGAGTCGGACAGGATCCACGCCACCTGCTCGGCCGACGACGTCTCGTACACCGGCACCGTCACGCACCCCGCCGCCCAGATGGCGAAGTCCAGCAGCGTCCACTCGTAGCGGGTGCGCGACAGCAGCGCGACCCGGTCGCCCGGTTCGAGACCGCTCGCCACCAAACCCTTCGCCACCGCGCGCACGTGCGCGGCGAAGTCGCGTGTGGTGACCGCGGTCCACACCCCGTCGACCCGTCTGCGGAACGCCACCGCGGCGGGGGACAGCCGGGCGTTGGCCCACACCATGTCGGTGAGGTTCTCCACCTCGGTCACCGGCGCGCTGACCGGCACGCTGAACTCCCGCACCCGACCCCTCCGAGTCTCCTAGGCCACTGCCCGACCACCGTGACATGCTGCCGGAATGCCGCAAGTCGACGTCGTGGACGAGACCTTCATCGCCGTGCCGCCCGCCACCGTGGCCGCCGTCTTCGCCGACCCGGCCGCGTGGCGCCGCCACTGGCCCGACCTCGTGCTGGCGGTCTACGCCGACCGCGGCGCCGAGGGCCTGCGCTGGACCGTGCGCGGCGCGCTCACCGGCACCATGGAGGTCTGGCTGGAGACCGTGCTCGACGGCACCCTCGTGCACTACTTCCTGCGCGCCGACACCCCGACCCCGCTCACCCCGCGCAGGCTCGACCGCGAGCGGGTCCGCCGCCAGCTCGCGGCCAAGGAGCTCGCGCTCGGGCTCAAGGCCGTCTTGGAGGGTGGACGAGCCCCGGGGGTCGCGCCCGCGCCCGCGTAGGGTGGTCGTCGTGCGGGTCCACGTGGTGTCCGATGTGCACGGCAACGCCGAGGCCCTGGCGCGGGCCGGGGAGGGCGCCGACGCGCTGCTGGTCCTCGGTGACCTGATCGACTTCGTGGACTACCACGACCACGCGGGCGGCATCATGGGTCGGATCTTCGGCCCGCGGCGGGTCGGCGAGTTCGCCCGGCTGCGCCGCGAGCGCAGGCACGACGCCGCCGCGGCCTTCGCGCGGGAGCTGTGGCAGGGGCTCGACGACGCCGCCGACACGGTGCGCGAGGCGATCCGCGCGCAGTACAAGGAGCTGTTCGCGGCGATGACCGCGCCCACCTACGCCACGCCCGGCAACGTCGACCAGCCCGCGTTGTGGCCCGAGTTCGTCGGTGACGGTGTGCGGGTGCTCGACGGCGAGACGGCCGAGATCGGTGGTCTGCGGTTCGGGTTCGTCGGTGGTGCGCTGCTGGCCCCCGGCGCCATACCGCGACGCGGCACTGTCTTCACCCCGTACCTGCGCACCGCCGAGGACTTCGGTGCGGCCGTAGTGGGACTGGGCGCTGTTGACGTGTTGTGCAGCCATGTGCCGCCCGCAGTGCCGGAACTCACCTACGACGTGCTGGCTCGCCGCGCCGAGATCGGCTCGCACGCGCTCGTGGACGCCATTACCGCACATCGGCCCCGGTGGGCGATGTTCGGACACGTGCACCAACCGCTGGCACCCCGGCTGCGGTTGGGCCTTACCGAGTGCGCGAACGTGGGGCACTTCCAGCGGACCGGGCGACCTTACGTGCTCCAGTGGTAAGAGCGACCCGGTAGCCTCCCCGGCATGGCCGACGAGTCCACCCAGTCCATCGTCGTCGACGCGCCCGCCGAGGAGATCATGGCGGTGATCGCGGACTTCCCGGCGTACCCCGAGTGGGCGAAAGCGTTCACCAAGGCCGAGGTGCTGACCCGGGGCGCCGACGCCCGGGCCGACCAGGTCGCCTTCACCATCGAGTCCGGCCCGTTCAAGGACTCCTACACCCTGGCCTACACCTGGACGGCCGACGGTCTCACCGTCGACTGGACGCTGGTCAAGGGGCAGATGCAGCGCGCCCAGAAGGGCCGCTACCAGCTCACCCCGGAGAGCGACCGGCGCACGAAGGTGACCTACACGCTGTCGGTGGAGCTGGCCGTGCCGATGATCGGCCTGTTCCGCCGCAAGGCCGAGAAGATGATCATGGACACCGCGCTCAAGGAGCTCAAGCGCCGGGTCGAGCGGGACTGACCGCCCGGGTGCGCGTCCTGCTGTTCACCGGCAAGGGCGGGGTGGGCAAGACCACCCTCGCCGCGGCCACGGCCGCCCGGGTCGCCGCGGCGGGCCGCAAAGCGCTGGTCGTCTCCACCGACCCCGCGCACTCCCTCGCCGACGTCTACGGCGTCCCGGTCGGCGCCGAGCCTTCCGAAGTGGACACCTCGCTCTACGCCGCGCACGTCGACGCCCGCGCCCTGGCCGACCGCGCCTGGCCGGGCCTGCGCGACAGCGCCCGGTCCTTCGCCGCCGGTCTCGGCCTCGACGCGCTGGACGCCGAGGAGCTGACCGTGCTGCCCGGCGTCGACGAGGTGCTGGCGCTCACCGAGATCGCCCGCCTGGCCGAGACTGGCACGTGGGAGGCCCTGGTCGTCGACTGCGGCCCGACCGCCGAGACCCTGCGGCTGCTGGCCCTGCCCGAGGCCGTCTCCGGCTACCTCGACCGGATGCGCGGCGCCCGGCTGGTCGCCGACCTGCGCGCGGCCTCCGACGCCGTGGCGCGGCTCGCCGACCACGCGGAGCGGCTGCGCGCGCTGCTGACCGACGCGGCCGTGCGGCTCGTGTTCACCCCCGAACGGGTCGTAGTGGCCGAGACGCGACGCACCCTCGCAGCGCTCGCCCTGCGCGGTGTGCACGTGGAGGCCCTGGTGGCCAACCGGTTGGTGCCGCGCGCCAGTCGCTGGCACGGTCCGGCGGCGTCGTGGATGCGGACCCGGAGGGCTGAACAGGACCGTGTGTTGTCCGAATTGGACGTATCCACCCCGCTGACCGTGCACCGGGTAGAGCATTCCGCGCAAGAGCCGGTTGGTGTCGACGCGTTGCTTGCGTTGGCGGACGAGCTCTATGGGGAGAAAGACCCTCTTGCGGTTCGTGGGTCGAACGAGCCGTTGTTGTCGGTAACCGCCGACGGTCAGGACTACCTGCTCAGAATCGCGCTCCCGGTCCCGGACAGCAGCGATCTGGACCTGGCACGGGTCGGGGACGACCTGGCGGTGACGATCGATGGCGTGCGGGGCTTGATCGCGCTGCCGCTGGTGCTCCGCCGCTATACCGTGACCGACGCCGAGGCCGACGGCGCGGGACTGGTCCTGCGCATGGAGCCCGATCGGGAAGGTGGGCGGTGAGCAGCGCGGAACCGGGCAGCCGACTGGCCGACGAGCTGGTGTTGCTGCTGGCCGCCGTCGCCGAGCGGGCCGGACCGTGGCTGGACCGGGTGGCCGCGGAACACGACGCCGGTTGCCAGTCTTGCGTGTTGTGCGCGTTGGTGGCCGTAGTGCGCGGTGAGCCCAATGAGCTGGCCGCGAAGAGCATCGACCGTCTCGCCGACGTAGTGGCGCTCCTGCGCGCGGTACTCGCCGACCGCTGGCACCCCGGCGAACCGCACATGCCTGGCTTCCGGCCGGAGCCCGCGCCTTCGGGGCGCGTGCGGCGCATCCCGGTCCGCCGGAGGTGACGACCATTGGGGTCGATGTGGGGGGAACGAGAGTCCGGGCCGGGGTAGTCGACCGCCACGGAACGGTCCTCGACACCGTGCACGGGTCGACACCCTCCGGCGAGGAGGAGCTGGAAGAGGCTGTCTGCGCCTCGGTAGAGGAATTGCGGCAACGGCACACGGTTAGCGCCGTCGGGCTCGCGGTGGCCGGGTTCGTGGGAAGTGACCGTCGGACCGTGCTGTTCGCGCCGCACCTACCGTGGCGCGCGGCGCCGGTGGCGGACCGGATCGCCGACCGGATAGGGCTGCCGGTCGTGCTGGAACACGACGCCAACGCCGCCGGGGTCGCCGAACACCGCTTCGGGGAGCTGCGCGGGGCCCGGGTGGGGTTGCTGATCGCGTTGGGGACGGGGATCGGCGGGGCGCTCATCGTGGACGGTGAGGTGTTCCGCGGGGCCCACGGGGTGGCGCCGGAACTGGGGCACCTGCGGCTCGTGCCGGGCGGGCGGCGGTGCGGGTGCGGGAAGGCCGGGTGCTGGGAGCGGTACTGCAGCGGGACCGCGCTGGTGGCCACGGCGATCGGGCTGATGGCCGAGCACCGGTCCACCGTGCTGGCCGGGGTGGCCGAGCGGGACCTGACCGGTCGCCTCGTGGCCTCGGCGGCACGCGACGGCGACCCGGTGGCGGTGCTGGCGGTGGCGGAGTTGGCCCGGTGGTTGGGGGAGGGCCTGGCGCTGGCCGCCGACGTCTACGACCCGGACCTCGTCGTCATCGGTGGCGGGGTGTCCGACTCGGCCGAGCTGTTCCTGGACGACGCTCAGGCGCACTTCCACTCGGTGATCACGGGGTCGGGGCACCGCCCGGCCGTGCGGGTCCGCCCGGCGCGGCTCACGCAGAACGCGGGGATCGTGGGGGCGGCGACGCTGGCCGCGGGGTGAGTGGGGCCCGTGCGGCGGTGGATTGCGCGGGTCGGCCTGGCGGGACTTGCGGAGGCCGCGGGGCGTTCAGCGGGGAGTGCCCGGGCTGTGGGTTGTCGGGCAGGCCGCTGGATGGGCACGCGGATTCGCTTGGCGGGATCGTGGGCTGCCGCGCGATGCGGATCGGCGGAGGTGGGAATCCGTTCGCGAACGCCGGGCGCGGACTGAGTTCGGCGTGGGAGTTCGCCGCGGGCGGGGTCCCCGCGCGAAGGCTTGGAGATGATCAAGGCGTGCCTCCGGCCCCCGGGTATCCACGCTACCGGCGGGCACCGACGGTTTCCGGCGGAGATGATCAAGCCTGTGGACAACCCGGTCACGCCGGGGGTGAAGTGCGCACGGCACTTGTCCGGTTGTTCTACCGGCGGCGGCAGCCGGGGACGTTGGTGGCGGGGCCGGTGGTGCGGGCGGCGTTCCGGTTGTCGCTGCGGGACGCGGGGTCTGCGCGGGGTGCCGGGTCGGCGGGCGTCGAGCGGGAGGCGGCCTGCCTGCGGAGTGGCGGCCGGTGTGTTCTCGGTGCGAGGTGCGGGATCCGGGCGGGTTCCGCGGTCGCGGGTGATCTTGATGTGCCTCCGGCCCCCGATATCCACGCTAGTCGGAGGGGGCGACGGTACCGGTCGGTAGCGCGATCATGCCTGTGGACAACCGGCCGAGAAGGTGGATCCAGACCGGTTTTGGGCGGTTGTCCACAGGCATGATCGACTGGTTCGCCGAATTGTCGGTGCCCCCCGATAGAATTGATCCGGGGGCCGGAGGCATACCTAGACCTGGGCGCCGTTGTCGTCCGGGTCGGTCGGCGGGGTTTTGCGGGTGCGCAGCAGGAGCAGGGCGATGCCCGCGGCCAGGGCGATCAGGCCCGCCGGGGTCGCTATGCGGGCGTCGAGGCCGATCAGGGCGGGCAGCAGCAGGAGCACGACACCGGCGACCAGGGCCACCAGCGCCACGATCGTCATCGGCCGCAGCTTCGGCAGCGGTGGGGGCTCCGGCGGCTCGTAGTGCTCGTTCTCGTTGTCGTCCGCCCAGTCGATCTCGGTCTCGTGGGCGCGCCAGGTCGCGGTCGGGGCCGCCAGGGCCGGGGTGCCGGTGGGCGGCGTCTCCGGTTCGCCCAGGTCGTCCGGCAGGTCGCGGCCGACGCCCTCGCGCTCCAGGTCGGCGACTATCTGGGCGAACGCGGCGTCCACGTCCTCCGGACCGTCGCCGGGACGGCTCTTCACACCAGATCACCTGCCCGCTCGGCACGTACCCGCCCGATGAACTCGGCGCTCCGGTCGAAGATGACCTGGGCGTCGTGGTCGAGGGTGGCGACGTGGTAGCTGTTCTCGAGGACGACCTCGGTGACGTCGGTGCTGGAGATCCCGCGCAGGACCACCGCCGAGTTCTCTGGCTCGACGACGTGGTCCACCGCGGAGTGCAGCACCAGCGCCGGTTGGGTGACCCTCGGCAGGTCCCGGCGCACCGTCCTCCACAGCTTGGCCAGACTCGCCAGCGCGCGCAACGGGGTGCGGGTGTACGCCTGCTCGCTCACCCCCGGCTTGGCGATGTCGTTGCCGATCGCCGCGACCGAGGGCACCAGCCTGGCCAGCACCGAGACCACCTTGACGTCCTTGCGCAGCGACATCACCGACGGGTTCACCACTACGACGCCCGCCAGGTCGTCCCCGTGCTCCTCGGCCAGCCGCAGGACGAGCGCGCCGCCCATGGACAGCCCGCACGCGAACACGGTGTGGCAGGACCCGCGCAGCTCGGTGAACGCGGCCTCGACCGCGCCGTACCACTGCGGCCAGGTCGTGCGGTTCATCTCCTGCCAGGTGGTGCCGTGCCCGGGCAGCAGCGGCAGCCGCACGCTGTGCCCGGCGGCGACCAGGTGCTCGGCCCACGCCCGCATGCTGATCGGTGAGCCGGTGAAGCCGTGGCTGAGCACGACTCCGATCCCGGTGGAGCCGTCGTGCGCGAAGCTCTCCGCGCCGGGGACTGCGGGCACCCCGCCCTCCTAAGATCATCACCGGTGGGCCCGAGCCGATCACTCGTGAGCCGGGCCGTGTCGCCATGGTCGCACGAACCGGGCCCGGTGTGTCCGCGCCCGCAAGGGGTGGATGTGCCGGGTTCGGCCGTCGATTCTCGCCGCCTGTGTATCCGGCATCTCGCCAGGCCGCCACCGCGTTACTTCCGGCGGGTGATCGAGTGCGGCCATTGTGCGGTCGCGGCGCCGGTTCGTAGGCTCGTCCGGGTCGCCCGGTGAAGACGAGGAGTTCTGGTCGAGTGCTGTACTGGCTGATGAAGTGGGTCCTGCTGGGCCCGCTGCTGCGCCTGTTCTTCCGCCCCCGCGTCGAGGGCCTGGAGAACGTGCCCGCCGACGGCGGTGCGCTGCTGGCCAGCAACCACCTGGCGGTGTCCGACTCGTTCTTCCTGCCGCTGGTGGTCCCGCGCCGGGTCACCTTCCCGGCGAAGCTGGAGTACTTCACCCAGCCCGGGCTCAAGGGCCGGTTCAAGAAGTGGTTCTTCGCGGGCGTCGGCCAGATCCCGATCGACCGCTCCGGCGGCTCGGCGGCGCAGGCCGCGCTGGACACCGTGATCCGGCTGCTGCGCGAGGGCCACCTGGTCGGCATCTACCCCGAGGGCACCCGCTCGCCGGACGGACGCCTCTACCGGGGCAAGACCGGGGTCGCGCGGATCGCCCTCGAGGCCCGGGTGCCGGTGGTGCCCGTGGTCATGATCGGCACCGACAAGGCCAACCCCATCGGCTCGAAGGTGTGGCGGCCGTACCCGATCCGGATCAAGATCGGCAAGCCGCTGGACTTCAGCCGCTACCAGGGCCTCGCGGGCGACCGGTTCGTCGAGCGGTCGATCACCGACGAGGTCATGTACGCCCTGATGGAGCTGTCCGACCAGGAGTACGTCGACATCTACGCGGCCAAGGCCAAGGCGCAACCGGTCTCGCTGCCCACCCAGCCCGACGCCCGCACCGCCGACCGCCTCCCGGAGCGCGAGGCGGGCTGACCTACCGCAGCGCCCCCGCGTCCACCCGCCACAGGGCGCCCCCCGCGATCACCTGGACCTCGGTGCCCACGAGCGAGGCCGCGCTGACCGGCCCGCTCGGCCCGTCGACGTCCCGCACGCCCCACTGCCCGTCCGCGAACCGCGCGACCCGCACCTTGGCCCCGTCCCACACGACCTGCACCAGCGCGCCGTCGACCTCGATCGGCGGCGCGACGACGTCGTGGTCGCCCACCGGCACGTCCGGCACACCCGGCAGCGGGTGCCACCCGTCCGCCGCCAACCGCCAGATGGTGAGCTTCCCGCCACTACGCCCGGACACCGCACAACTCTCGCCCACGCAGTGCACGGCCATCGCCGTGCCGGAGGAGAGTACGGTCCGGGTCCAGTCCCGCGTACCCGTGCGCGACCGCCACACGACCGCCTGCTCATCACCCTGCGCGGCCTGCCACCCCACGGCCAGCAGGCCCTCGCCGAGCCGCGTCGCCGCGAGCGGGAAGGTCAGCGCGGTGGCCGAGCTGCGCAACTCGGTCTCCGACTCACCCCGCGCCCAGTAGCCCTCACCGCCCGGTTCCGGCGTCCACGTGGCCACGTCGAACCCGGCGTCCTTGCTCTCCCAGGTGCCGACCACGACCGGGCCGGACGGGGTGATCGCCGTGCCGACCAGGTCGCCCGCGCCGTAGCCACCGAAGGTGCTGAACCCCTGTCGGCGCTCGGTAAGACCGGTCGCGTCGCCATCCCACACCGACCAGCGGACGTTGCCGTGCGCGCCACCACGCTCACCGCCTACCGCGACGATCGCCTTCCCATCGGTGGCAATCGCCGTCCACCGTGCCAAGAGGCCATATGGCGTAGTTCCCTTAACCGGGACCTCGGTTAGCGCGCCGCCACCATCGCGGCGGTAGAGGCCCGGGTGCTCGTCTTTGCGCGTACCGACCAAGAGGGAGTTGCCGAAGTCGGTGAGAGTTACCGCTTCAACACCAGGTGGTAAGTCGATCCTGCCGAAGACCACCGCGGACGGCGTAGTGGCCCCACCGCACCCCGCCGTGACCATCGCGGCGACGAGCACCGCCCCAACCGCCCCTTTGCGCATCCCGCCAGTATCCACTCGCGATCAACCCCCGCCCCTGACCTAGGCTTTGCCCGGTGAGGTACTTCTACGACACCGAGTTCATCGAGGACGGAACGACCATCGACCTGGTGTCGATCGGTGTCGTCGGCGAGGACGGGCGCGAGTTCTACGCGGTTTCCACCGAGTTCGACCCGGACAAGGCGGGCACCTGGGTGCGCGCCAACGTGCTCGACAAGCTCCCGTCGCCCGCCGACAAGGCCTGGTGCGACCGCGGCGAGATGCGCAAGCGGCTGCTGGAGTTCCTGACCACGCCCCGGTCCAAGGACAAGATCGAGCTGTGGGCCTGGTTCGGCGCCTACGACCACGTCGTGCTCGGCCAGCTGTGGGGCGCCATGCCCGCGCTGCCCCGGCAGATCCCCCGGTTCACCCGCGAGCTGCGCCAGCGCTGGGAGGACGTGGGCAAGCCGACCCTGCCGCCCCCGCCGCAGGACGCGCACGACGCGCTCGCCGACGCCCGGCACAACCTCGTCCGGTGGAAGGTCATCGACGCGGAGTGGCGCAGGCGGGTGGTCGACCCCCACGGGAGCTGACCACCGGGTGGGAACCCTCCTTGCTATACCGATTCAGTTGCCGGCAGGCTGACACCCGTACCAGTGATGGCCATCACGGTCACGATGTGTTGGAGGGTCGGTAGCGATGCGGGTCGGCGTACTCACCGGTGGCGGCGACTGCCCCGGGCTGAACGCGGTCATCCGGGCGGTCGTGCGCAAGGGGATCGAGGCACACGGCTGGGAGATCGTCGGTTTCCGCAACGGCTGGAAGGGCCCGCTGGAAGGCGAGTCCCGGCCGATCGGGCTCGACGACGTCGAGGACATCCTCACCCGGGGCGGCACCATCCTCGGTTCGTCGCGCACCAACCCCTACAAGGTCGAGGACGGCGTCGACCGGATCAAGGCCGTGCTGGCCGAGCAGGGCGTCGACGCGCTCGTCGCGATCGGCGGCGAGGACACCCTCGGCGTGGCGAAGCGGCTCACCGACGACGGCGTCGGCGTGGTCGGCGTGCCCAAGACCATCGACAACGACCTCGGCGCCACCGACTACACCTTCGGCTTCGACACCGCGGTGCACATAGCGACCGAGTCGATCGACCGGCTGCGCACCACCGCCGAGTCGCACCACCGGGCGCTGGTCGTCGAGGTCATGGGCAGGCACGCGGGCTGGATCGCGCTGCACTCCGGCCTCGCGGGCGGCGCGAACGTGATCCTGGTGCCCGAGCGCGAGTTCAGCGTCGCCAAGGTCATCGAGTGGGTCGAGCGGCGGTTCGAGCGGCAGTACGCGCCGATCATCGTGGTGGCCGAGGGCGCGCTGCCCGAGGGCGGCAACGAGGTCCTGCTGACCGGCGAGAAGGACGCCTTCGGGCACGTCCGGCTGGGCGGCGTCGGCACCTGGCTGGCCGAGGAGATCGCGGCGAAGACGGGCAAGGAGTCCCGCGCGGTCGTGCTCGGCCACACCCAGCGCGGCGGCACCCCGACCGCCTACGACCGGGTGCTGGCCACCCGGTTCGGCCTGCACGCGGTCGACGCGGTCGCCGACGGCGACTTCGGCGTGATGGTCGCGCTGCGCGGCACGGACATCGTCCGGGTCAAGCTGTCCGAGGCCACCGCCGAGCTCAAGACCGTGCCGCTGGAGCGCTACGCCGAGGCCGAGGTCTTCTTCGGCTGATGACGCGCGTCCCGGGCGCGGCGCGCCGCGCCCGGGAACGCTCAGCAGGCTGAGCTTCGAGTTGTGGGACCCGCCCGGGCGGGGTGAACTTGAGCCATGGTCACCCGTTCGAAGGACTGGCTCGTGCTCGGTGGGTTCATCCTGCTGAGCTACGCCGTGGCCGCGCTGGGCGCGCTGGCGACCGCCGACAACGTGCGCGGCTGGTACGCCACCGCGGACAAGCCCGCCTTCACCCCGCCGAACTGGCTGTTCGGTCCCGTGTGGACGGTCCTGTACCTGCTGATCGGCATCGCGGGCTGGGTCTTCTGGATGCGCCGCGACCGGTTGGGGCTGTGGCTGTGGGCCGCGCAGCTGTTGCTCAACCTCGCCTGGACACCCGCGTTCTTCGCGCTGCGCTGGCTGTGGCCCGCGTTCGCGGTCATCCTGCTGCTCGACGTCGCCGTCGCCGTCGCGCTGGTCCGCCTCTACCGGATCCGGAAGGCGGCGGCGCTGCTGTTCGCGCCCTACCTCGCGTGGATCCTGTTCGCGTCGCTGCTCAACGCGGGTGTCGCGAGCCTCAACTAGCCACCCGTTCGGACTAGGGTGCGGGCTATGGACGAACTGCTCTGGGCCGGTGCGGACGCCCAGGCACGCGCCCTTCGCGACGGGTGGGTGTCCGCGCCGGAACTGCTGGAGTCGGTACTACGGCGCGCGGAAGACCTCGCCGACACGGTTAACGCTTTCCGTGTCCTCTATACCGAGGAAGCCCGTCAAGCCGCCGTGGACGCACAACGCAGGTTGGACGCCGGAGAGCGCACACCGTTGTTGGGCGTACCCGTCGCGGTGAAGGACGATCTCGACGTCGCGGGTGACGTGACCGCCATGGGTGGCAGACCGCAGTTCCCGCCCGCTGCGGCGGATTGCGACGCGGTGGCCCGTCTACGCGCGGCGGGAGCCGTGCTGGTCGGGCACACCCGGACACCGGAACGCTGCCTGTGGCCGTTCACCGAGAGTTCGGGCGCGGGCCCCACACGCAACCCCTGGGACCTCCGCCGCACCGCGGGTGGCTCCTCGGGCGGGTCCGCCGCGGCCATCGCGGCGGGCATCGTGGGCGTGGCGACCGGTTCCGACGGGGGCGGGTCCATCCGGATCCCGGCCGCCGCGACCGGCGTGTTCGGGCTGAAGACCTCGCGGCACCTGGTCTCGCAAGCGCCGCGCGAAGGCGGTTGGCAGGGCCTGTCGGTGATCGGCCCGCTGGGGCGCCGCGTGGCGGACGCGGCGGCCTTGCTGGACGTGCTCACCGGCACCGAGCAGCGCGGCGGGTACCGCGCGGCCGTCGACGTCGTGCCGGAGCCCGCGCGGATCGCCCTCGTGTGGCGCACCCCGGTCGGCCGCCCCCGGATGGACCAGACCTGGCGGCGGGTCGTGGCCCAGACGGCCGTCCGGTTCCGGTCGTTGGGGCACAGCGTCACCGAGGAGACCCTGCCGCTGGGGATCCGGCCGACGCCGCAGTTCGTGATCCGCTACCTCGCGGGCGTGGCCGAGGACGTGGCCGCCCTCCCCAACCCGAGGTGGCTGGAGGCCCGCACCCGCCGCATCGCGGCCGTGGGATCGCGCGTACCGCGCCGGGTGCTGCGGTGGGCGCTGTCGGCGGAAGACGACCTTCAGGAGCGGATGGCCGGGTTCTTCGCCCGCCACGACGTGGTGCTGCAGCCGACGTGGACGCGGACGCCGCCGGAGGTGGGCGCGTACCACGGTCACGGCGTGCTGTTCACCTGGTTGGGCGTGACCGCGCGGATCCCGTACTTCCCGACCTGGAACGTGCTGGGCTACCCGGTGGCGACCCTGCCGGTCGGCCAAGACGACCACGGCATGCCGGTCGGAGCGCAACTGGTCGGGCCGTCGGGCAGCGAGCGGTTGTTGCTGTCGCTGTCCGCGCAGTACGAGGGCGCGCACCCGTGGGCCGACCGGAGGCCGCCGCGGTGAGCGACGGGTTCGAGCAGCGGTTGCGGCGGCGGTTCGGGGATGGGGTGCAGACCTGGCTGGTCGGGCTGCCCGCGTTGCTGGACCGGCTCGCCGCGCGGTGGGGGTTGGAGCTGGGACAGGTGTTCCCCGACGGCAACTCGGCGGTGACGCTGCGGGCCGTGCGGGGCGGTGTGCCGGTGGTGCTGAAGGTGTCGCCGGAGGTCGAGTTCGCCGCCGAGCAGGCGGACGTCCTGCGGGCCTTCGCGCCCAGCGGGCGCGTGCCCGAGGTGCTGGCGAGCGCGGACGGCGCCCTGCTGCTGGAGCACATCGACGGCCGCGTCGGCTGGCCCACCCCGGACCGCTTCGCCGCGCTGCTGCGCGACCTGCACTCCGCCGTCCCCGACCCGACCCGCCACGCCCGCCGCGACCTGACCACCGGGTCGCGCGAGCTGGCCGAGCGCTTCCCGCCCACCGGTCCCGTCACCGCCGCCCACCTCGACCGCGGCTGGGCGCTGATGGACGAACTCGCCGCCACCCAGCGCGCCCACGTCCTGCTGCACGGCGACCTGCACCGCGACAACCTCCTCGACGCGGGCCCGCGCGGCCTGGTGGTCATCGACCCCAAGGCCATCCTCGGCGAACCCGAGTGGGACGCCATCGACTACGTCCTGGGCGCCGACGACATCCCCGCGCGGCTCACCGCGCTGCTCGACGAGTCCACCCTGGACCCGGACCGCCTCGAAGCCTGGTGCCGCGCCCTGGCGCCACCCGTCGCCATCGGCAGGCACCGCACCGGCAACCCGATCGACCACCTGCTCGACTGGATGACCGTCACGCGGTGAGCGCGCCCACGTCCAGGTAGGCGGCGAAGGTGCCCAGCCAGTGCTCGGCCGCGTAGCCGAAGCCGAAGACGTACCGCCAGCCCGCGCCGTGGTGCGCGGCCTCGGCCTCGCGGGCCAGCGCGACGTAGCGGTGGTCGGCGGGTAAGGACTCGGCGACGCCGCGCCAGCACCAGGTCCGGGACAGGGCCAGGCCCGCCAGGTGCGAGCCGTGCGGGTCGGCCGGGTCGTCGACCGGGACCGGGGCGCGCAGGACCTGCCAGCGGGGCGCGGTCAGGTCCGGGAGGAACGCGTCCAGCCAGGCGGCGAACTCGTCGGCGGACAGCACCCGGCGCAGCAGGTCGGCCTCGGCGAGCGCGGGCGACAGGAAGTCGGCCGCGCTGGGCTCGAAGCCGCCGTAGTCGCGGTCGGCGAGGTAGAAGCGGCGGGTGGCCGCCGCGCACGCGGTCTCCAGGTCGTGGTCGCCGACCGCGCGGGCCGCGTCCAGCCCCAGCGCCAGCGCGAACGCCGAGTTGGTGTGCGTGCCCACCCGGACCGGCCAGCGGGCCAGGCCGAGCCAGGTCAGCCACCGCGCTCGCACCGCCTTGACCAGCGGCCGCAGCGCCTCGGCCCACGCCGTGCCCTCGGGCCACGCGCGCAGCTCGGCGTCGAGCAGCAGCAGCCACGCCCAGCCGTAGGGGCGCTCCCAGAACTCGCCCTCGGGGGTGGCGAAGAACTCGGCCTCCACCGCCGCGCCCTCGGGCGTGAGCAGCCGGTTCAGCGTCGACAACGCCAGGTCGGCGCCCCGGAGCTGGGGGAACAGCCGCAGCAGGCGGACCGCGAGCCAGGTCTGGTGCACGCAGGAGTGCCAGTCGAACGACCCCGCGAACACCGGGTGCCGCGACCGCTGCGGCACCAGCTGCTCCGCGGAGTCGATGAGGTGCACCCAGTGCACCGGGTACTCGCGCTGGATGTTGGCCACAGCCGTGTCCAGCAGCCGCCGGGCCGTGTCGGGGTCGAGGCCGCCGGTGTCTCGTGCCGTGATCACCCGGCGCATCTTGCCGTCTGCAATTGGCCACGCGCATCCCGACTACCAAAATCCGCCAGTCGGGTAGCGCCGTGCGCAACGGCCGTCCCGGGGCTCAACCCGGTTGCCCGACCTCTTAGTCTGGTGGTGTGAACTGGACAGTCGACGTGCCGGTGGACACGCTCCCGGAACTTCCCCCGTTGCCACCCGCACTGCGCGCCAAACTCGACGACGCCCTGTCCCGGCCCGCCGCCCAGCAACCCGAGTGGCCCGACGGCGAGCAGGTCCGCCAGGTGCGCGCGCTGCTGGAGGCCGTGCCCCCGATCACCGTGCCCTCCGAGATCGACCGGCTGCAGCAGCGGCTGGCCGAGGTCGCCCAGGGCAAGGCGTTCCTGCTGCAGGGCGGTGACTGCGCCGAGACCTTCGTCGACAACACCGAACCGCACATCCGCGGCAACATCCGCACGCTGCTGCAGATGGCCGTGGTCCTCACCTACGGCGCCAGCCTGCCGGTCGTCAAGGTCGGCCGGATCGCGGGCCAGTACGCCAAGCCGCGCTCGGCCAAGACCGACTCGCTCGGCCTGCCGGTGTACCGGGGCGACATCGTCAACTCCCTGGTCGCCACCCCCGAGGCGCGCGTGCCCGACCCGTCGCGGATGATCCGCGCGTACGCCAACGCGGGCGCGGCGATGAACCTGCTGCGCGCCCTGACCGGCGCGGGCATGGCCGACCTCACCAAGGTCCACGACTGGAACCGCGACTTCGTCCGCACCTCGCCCGCCGGTGAGCGCTACGAGGCGCTGGCCACCGAGATCGACCGCGGCCTGCGGTTCATGCAGGCCTGCGGCGTCGAGGACAGCTCGCTGCACAGCGTCGAGGTCTTCGCCAGCCACGAGGCCCTGCTGCTCGACTACGAGCGCTCCCTGCTGCGGATGGACACCACCTCCGCCGAGCCCAAGCTGTACGACCTGTCCGCGCACTTCCTGTGGATCGGCGAGCGCACCCGCCAGCTCGACGGCGCGCACATCGCCTTCGCCGAGCTGCTGTCCAACCCGATCGGCCTCAAGATCGGCCCGACCACCACGCCCGAGATGGCGGTCGAGTACGTCGAGCGCCTCGACCCGCGCAACGAGCCGGGCAGGCTGACGCTGATCAGCCGGATGGGCAACGGCAAGGTCCGCGACGTGCTGCCCGCGATCGTGGAGAAGGTCGAGGCCTCCGGCCACCGGGTCATCTGGCAGTGCGACCCCATGCACGGCAACACCCACGAGTCGTCGACGGGCTACAAGACCCGCCACTTCGACCGGATCGTGGACGAGGTGCAGGGCTTCTTCGAGGTCCACCGCAGGCTCGGCACCCACCCCGGCGGCATCCACGTCGAGCTGACCGGCGAGGACGTCACCGAGTGCCTCGGCGGCGCCCAGGAGATCTCCGACGCGGACCTCGCGGGCCGCTACGAGACCGCCTGCGACCCGCGGCTCAACACCCAGCAGTCGCTGGAGCTGGCCTTCCTGGTCGCGGAGATGCTCCGCTCGTAAAGATCATGGCAACCAACGGCACCCTCTCCGCGCGGAGAGGGTGCCGTTGTCGTTCACGGGAGGACGCGTGAACGCGTGGCAGTGGGACCCGACCCTCTACACCGGCAGCGCCGACCACTACCTCAAGGGCCGCTTCCCGTACCCGCGCGCGCTGCGCGACGCCTTGGCGGACGCCCTCGGCCTGGACGGCACCGGGCGCCTGCTGGACGTCGGCTGCGGGCCCGGCACGCTCACCGGGCTGCTGGCGGGCGACTTCGCGGAGGCCGTCGGTGTCGACGCCGACCCGGACATGGTCGCCGCGGCCACCGCGCGAGCCGCGCCCAACACCCGGTACCGGCACCTCAGGGCCGAGGAACTCCCGGCCGACCTGGGCACCTTCCGGCTGGTCACGCTCGCCCAGTCCTTCCACTGGATGGACCGGCCCCTGGTCGCCGCCGCGGTCCGCGCCATGCTCGCCCCCGGCGGCACCTGCGCCCACGTGCACGCCAGCACCCACCAGGGCGTCGAGACCGACGACCTGCCGCACCCGCGCCCACCGCACGCGGCCATCACCGACCTGGTCCGCGCCTACCTGGGTCCGGTGCGCCGCGCGGGCCGGGGACAGCTCGCCCAGGGCACGGCCTCCGACGAGGAACCGATCTACCGCGCCGCGGGCTTCACCGGCCCGGAGCGCGTCGAGGTCCCGGGCAGGCTCATCACCCGGACCGCCGACGAGACCGTCGCGCTGGTCTTCTCCCTCTCCAGCTCGACACCGCACCTGTTCGGCGAGCGCCGAGCCGACTTCGAGGCCGACCTCCGCGCGCTACTGCGCACCAGCAGCCCCGGCGGCACCTTCAGCGAACTGACCAGCAACATAGCCGTCGATCTCTGGGGGGCTAGAACAACCAGGCCGTGACCTTGTCGCCGCGCTGGAGTTTGGAGCCGGCGCCCGGGCTCTGGTTGAACACGCGGCCGGACGGGTTCGAGAACGGGCCCAGGTCCATGACCAGCCCGGACTGGCCCAGCAGCGCCTGCGCCTCCGGCACCGTGCGGCCGGTCAGGTCCGGCACGGTCACCGCGCTGGACACGACCACCGACACGCGCTTGCTGCCCTCGGCCTCCACCTGCGTGTTCGCCCCGGGCGTGGTGCGGATGACCCGGCCGCCCTCGACGTCGGGGGAGAACTCGGCGGGGCCGTCGAACGGTTCGAAACCGGCCTGGCTCAGCACCTGGAACGCCTCGTCGCGGGTGCGGCCCTTCACGTCCGGGACCGGCTTGGGCGCCGGGCCCTTGCTCAGCACCACGAACACCGGCGAGGCGATGTCGAGCGAGGTACCGGCGGGCGGGTCGAGCTTGACCACCTTGCCCTTGGCCACGGTGTCGTCGTAGACGTTCTTGCCGTCGTCGAAGCGGGGTTGCAGCTGCTCGGTGCGCACCGCCTTCTCCGCGTCCTCCTTGGCGACCCCGGCCCGCACGTCGGGCACCACCGGCTTCCCGGCGGACACCACGATCGTGACCTCGTCGCCGCGCAGCGCCTCGGTCCCGGCGGCGGGCTGGGTGCTGATGACCACCCCGGCCTCGATCTTGTTGTCCCGCTGGTTCGTCACCCGGGGGGTCAGGTTCGCCGACCGCGCCGCCTCGGCCGCGACCGCCTGCTCCTGCCCGGCCAGCGCGGGCACCTCGGTGTACCGGCCGCTGGAGAACCACCAGACGCCCGTGCCGAGCAGCCCCAGCAGCAGCACCCCGACGATGCCCAGGACCACCAGCCGCCGGGTCGGGCTCGCCGGGCGCGGCGCCGCGGCCTGCGGGCCGGTGTTCGGTTGGACCGGCACGCCGCCGGTCGCGTACGGCACCGGGTGCGCGCCCGTGCGCGGTGCCGGGTTGGCCGTCGCCGAGTCGATGACCTTCTCCAGGTCGGACCGCAGCATCGCGCGCGTGCCCTGCGGGCCCATCGCGGAGAACCCGGGCACCTGCCGCACCACGGTCGCCGAGTGCGGCACCGGCTGCTGCTGCGGGAACCCGGTCGGCCCGGAGTGCGGGTGCCGGGGCGGCGCGGTGTGGATCGTGGCGTCCGTGCGGACGGTCTCGTCCTCGTCGCCAGGCCCCTTCGCGAGCGCGTCGGACATCGCCGCCAGCGGCACCTTGACCGTCGTCTCGGGGTCTTCCGGGTCGGTCCCCGGCGGTGGCGACGGCGGGATGGACCCACCGGAAGCGGGTACCGGCCCCTGGACCGGCCCGGAGGCCGCGACCGGCACGGGGCCCGAGGCCCACGGCGCCGGAGTCCCGGGCGCGGGGGTACCCGGCGCGGCGGGCACGGGGGTACCGGGCGCCGGGGTGCTCGGCGCGGGCGTACTCGGCGCCAGGCTGCCCGCGTGGGACGCGTGGGACGCGGCGGCCACCGACGCGCCCGACACGGCCATGGTCTCGTCGACCGACACCGGCGCGGGCACCGGCACGCGCATCCGGGGCAGCGACAGCGCCGCGCGGACCCGTTGCAGCTCCACCAGGAACGCGGCGCCGTCCTCGGGCCGGGTCGCCGGGTCGCGGCGGGTGGCGCGCACGACCAGCTCGTCGAGCATCGGGGGGATACCGGGCACGGACGCGCTCGGTGGCGGCACGTCGTCGTTCACGTGCCGGTAGGCCACGGAGAGGGCGCTGTCGCCGTAGTAGGGCGGCATGCCCGTCAGGGTCTCGTAGAGCACGATGCCCGCCGAGTAGACGTCACCGCGCGAGGTCGCCGCGCCGGTCGTCACCTGCTCCGGGGACAGGTACGACACCGTCCCCAGGATCACGCTGCTCTTCGTCGTCCCGGCGCTGGCCACCGCCCGCACCAGCCCGAAGTCCGCGACCTTGACGATGCCGCCCGGGCCGATCAGCACGTTCTCCGGCTTCACGTCACGGTGGATCAGCCCGGCCCGGTGCGCCGCGGACAGCGCGGACAGCACCGGCTCCATGATCGCCACGGCCAGCGGGGTGGGCAACGTGCCGCGCTCGTTGAGCAGGTCGCGCAGCGTGCCGCCGCTGACCAGCTCCATCACCAGGTAGACGTGCTCGCCGTCGAGCCCCTGGTCGTGCACCGCCACGACGTTCGGGTGGTGGATCTTGGCCGCCGACCTGGCCTCGCGCTCGAACCGCTCGACGAAGGTCTTGTCGTCGGCGAACCGCGAGTCCATGACCTTGATCGCGACCGGCCGGTCCAGCCGGGTGTCGAGGCCGCGGTAGACCGCGGACATCCCGCCGCGGGCCAGCGGCGCGTCAACCCGGTAGCGCTGCTCCAGCAGCGCGCCGATCAGACTCGGGCCTTTGTCCTCCACAAGGGTGGATCGTACGGAGATCGGCGTAACGATGTCGGCACCCCCGGGTATCTGTGACCAACTGCCCGGCCATTCCTCGGATGACCGGTGGTTTCCCGTGACCGACCGCCGAAATGGCGCCTGTGGACGGACAACTGCTCACGCGCCCCCGATGTGGCATCGTTGTGAGCCGTGAGTTCCCTTCCCGTCGCCGCCGACGTGCTCGACCCCGAGGTCCCGGTGCTCCCCCTGCCGGACGTCGCGGAGCGCCTCAACCAGCCCATCACCCGCGTGCACCAGGCACTGCGCGACCACCAACTGCTCGCCGTGCGCCGCAAGGGGGTGCTGCTGGTCCCCGCCGAGTTCCTCGACGACAGCGGCGCCATCGTCAAGGGCCTGGCGGGCACCATCACGGTGCTCAACGACTCCGGGTTCAGCCCGGACGAGATGATCCAGTGGCTGTTCACCGCCGACGACTCCCTGCCCGGCCGCCCCATCGACGCCCTGCGCGGCGACCGCGGCCGAGAGGTCAAGCGCCGAGCCCAGGCCCTCGCCTTCTAGCACCCACGACTACCCCGCCCCGTCGCCCGTCGACGGCGGCGGGGCCTACCGCGAACGCAGCTCGGGTTAGGCCCTTACTTCGCGCGCAGCCGGGCCAGTGCCCAGCGCCCCGCCCCGGGTGCGGCGATGGCCAGCCGACGCCGGTTCGGCACCACCGCGCGCCGGGTGAACACGTCGTGGTCGGCCGCCGCGATCTCGTCGAGGATCGCCGCGTACAGCCGCGCCGCGGTCGCCACGCACGGCCGTGACACCGGGTCCAGCAGCGCGATCCCCGGCGTGGCCTCCCGGTAGCGCGCGCGGGCCTCGGCGGCGAAGTGCGCCACCGCCCGCCGCACCGCCCGGTCCGGCCCCTCGACCCGCGCCCGCAGCAACCGCGCGCGGTCCACGCCGAACGCGGCGAGGTGGTCGGCGGGCAGGTAGACGCGGCCTCGGTCGAGGTCCTCGCCGACGTCGCGCAGGAAGTTCGTCAGCTGGAACGCCTCGCCCAGCTTCGCCGCGTACGGGCCCGCCGCCGCGGGGTCCTCGGTGCCCAGCACCGGCAGCATCATCAGCCCGATCACCCCGGCCGAGCCGTGCGTGTAGCGGGCCAGGTCGTCGTGGGTGGCGTACTCGGTGACGGTGAGGTCCATCCGCATCGACGCCAGGAAGTCGGTGAACAGCGACCGGTCGATGCCGTGGCGGGCCACCGTGTCGGCGAGCGCGCGCAGCACCGGGTCGGTCGTCGGCGCGCCGTCGAGGGCGGCGCCCAGCGCCCCCTCGAGGGTCCGCAGGTCGCCCGCCGGGTCGGGGCCGGGCGCGTCCACCAGCTCGTCGGCGACCCGGGCGAACCCGTAGAGCGCGTGCACGGCCGGTCGCCGCGCGGGTGGCAGCAGGCGGGTGGCCAGGTAGTAGCTGCGGCCGTAGTGGGCGTTGATCCGCCTGCATTCCGCGTAGGCGGCGGCCAACCCCGGGTCGGGGAGCGCGGTCACGGTCAGCGCTGGCAGCCGGTCCACTGGCCCGGCGGGCAGTTGCCGTCGCTGCTGCGGTAGGCGTCGACCAGCTGCTTGAGCAGGCCCTGCGCGGACGCGGCGTCGTCGGTGGCGGTCACCAGGTCCACCTGGCACACGGCGTTGGTCGCGCTCAGGCAGATCGGCAGCTGCTGGGCGGCGTTGTCGGCCCACATCTTGCCCGCGACCACCCCGTACTTGAACACCTTGCCCTTGCCGAAGCCCAGCGCGTAGACGTAGTGCGAGCCCTCGGGCCGCTGCTGCTTGGCGTCCGCCGGGGCGGCCTTGGCCAGCGCGGAGAGCTTGGTCAGGTCCGGCGCGTCGGCCAGCACCAGCGTCGACCACTCGACGCTGTACGGGTGGTTACCGGGCTGGGCGTTGGCCTTGGAGTAGAACTGCACCCACTCCGGGGAGGTGATGGTGCACTTGGCGCTGCCCGGCTGCCCCGGCGCCACCGGCCCGGCCTGCGACTCGCACGCGCCCAGCGGCGCGTTGTCGCCCAGCCAGTTGCCGCGGATGGACACCTTCACCGCCGCTTTGCCCGGGTTGGTGAACTGCACGACGATCGAGCAGCCCTCCGCGCCGCAGCCCTCGAAGGTGTGGCCGGTCTCCTGGACCGTGGTCAGCACGTCGACCGGGGCCGTCAGCTGCCCGGCCACGGTGGTCACGTCCTGGTAGAACTTCGCCAGGTCGCCGGTGGCGTCGCTGATCGCCGCGTCGAACCGCTTGACCTTCGTCGGGTCGGCCTGCCCGGCCTCCGACAGCTCCACGTGCCCGATGCCGTAGGGCGCCTCCTCGGACAGGTAGGCGCTACCGCGGGCCAGGGGGACCTTGATGAACCGGCCGCCGTCGAGGTCCGCGCGGTCGCCCTCGGCCACCGGCCGGTCCTGCCGCTGGTCGTTGTTGAGCACCAGGTACTGGCTCAGCGCCTCGGGGGTGAACACGTCCGAGAAGTCCATGCCGATGAGCCCGCCGGGGGCCTTCACCCAGCGGTCGGCGACCGCCGTGCCCTTGTTCTCCCCGTTGGCGACCCCGGACAGCGACGCCCAGAAGTCGGCCGCGGCCTTGAGGTAGATGCCCTTCTCCACCACGACCAGCGCGGCCCGCTTGCCGCCCATGGTCAGCGAGCCCGCGATCTCCCCGCTGCCCGCCGCGGCGAGGTCGAACTGCACGGCGATGCCGTTGGCGGTGGTCATCGAGCCCTGGTAGCGCAGCAGCCCGGCCTCCCGCAGGTCGCGGGTCGCCTGGGCGGCCGCGGCGGTGACCGAGATCGGCTTGATCTCCAGCGGGACCGCCGTGCCCGCCACGCTGGTGCTGCAGGCGGAGGCCGTCACCGCCAACGCCGCGAGTGCCAGCGCCGCTCTCCGTGCCCGCGTCCCCCGCTGTGCTGCCCCGCGCATTCGCCGCTCCCAGTCCCGACACCGGCCCGCCGAGTCGCATTATCGCGGTCGTGACCGGCCCGAACTCTAAATCAACCGCACAGTTCGCTTGCGGATCGCCCCCGCGCCTGCCGACGCCGGGTGGCCCACCACCCGGTGGGCCGCCAGTCTGCCCGAGATGACGACCGGCGGGACGCCGACACCCGGAGTCGTGCCGCATCCCGCCAGCACGACATTCTCCACCCCGGGCACCAGGTTGCGGGGTCGGAACGGTCCGGTCTGGCCGAACGTGTGCGCCACCGAGAACGGGGTGCCCTCGGCCATCCCGGCCGCCGCCCAGTCCGCGGGCGTGACCAGCCGCGCTACCTCGACGGCGGAGTCGAAGCCGGTCAGGCCGCGGGTTTCCAGCACCCGGACCAGTTCGTCGCGGTAGCGCGGACCGATCCGCCGCCAGTCGACCGGGCCGGTCCGCAGGTTCGGGCAGGGCGCCAGCACGGAGATCTGCTGCCTGCCCGCGGGCGCCATCCCCGGGTCGGTCGCGGTGGGGCGGGTGATCAGCAGCGACGGGTCGGTCATCAGGGTGCCGCGGCGGGTGATCTCGTCGAAGGTGCGCTCCCAGGCCGCGCCGAAGGAGATCGTGTGGTGGTCCAGTTCCGGCCACGAGCGCGTGGTGCCGGTGTGCAGGACTACGGCGGACGGGGAGTACCGGAGTCGTAGTGGTCGGCGTGGGGTGATGCCGACGAGTCCGTAAGAGGTCGGTAGGTCGGCGGTGAGGACTACGGCGTCGCAGGTGACGCGTTCGCCCGTTGTGGTGCGGACGGCGTTTACCCTGGTACCTACGCGTTCCAGCCACGCCGCGCCCACGCCGTAGCGGAATCGCACACCGGCCCGCGCCGCCGCAGCGGCCATGGCCTCGGCGACCGCGCCCACGCCGCCGCGCGGGAAGTACACGCCCGCCACGGTGTCCATGTAGGCGATCACCGCGTACGCGGCCAGCGCCCGGCTCGGCGGCACGCCCGCGTAGAGGGACTGGAAGGAGAACAGCCTGCGCAGCCGCTCGTCGGACAGGTGCCTGGCCACGGCCGGGCCGAGCCTGCCGAAGCCGCCCAGCGCCGCCAGCCGGGCCAGGTCGGGGCCGAGCAGGTCGGTGGGGGAGTCGAAGTTGGCGCCGATGAACTTGTCGCGCTGCACCCGGTACAGGTCGGTCAGCCACGCCCGCAGCCGCCGGTAGCCCGCCGCCTCGGCGGGCCCGGCCACCCGCCGGACCTCGGCCTCCATCGCCTCGGCGTCGGTGTGCACGGCGATGGTGCTGCCGTCGGCGAAGCGCGCCCGGTAGGCGGGGTCGAGGCGGACCAGGTCCAGGTCGAGGGACTCGCCGACCGCGGCGACGGCCTCCTCGACCAGTTCCGGCATGGTCAGCACGGTCGCGCCGGTGTCGACGGTGTAGTCGCCGAGCCGTTCCCGGCGGGCCCGCCCACCCGGCCCGTCCGCGGTCTCCAGCACGGTGACCTCGCGACCCGCGCCCGCCAGGTGCAGCGCCGCGGACAAGCCGGCGAGCCCGGCGCCGACCACGAGCACCCGGTCGGTGCGGCCCGGGACCGCGCGCACTAGCTGGTCCGGCGGGTCGCGGTGATCGCCAGGTCCGCCAGCACCGCGCCCGCGGGCTCGGCCAGGTCGACCGAGGCCAGCGCGGTCATCGCCGTGTCGGTCAGCTCGTCCATCCGGTGCTCGACCTCGGCGACCGCGCCCAGGTCGACCAGCAGGTCGCGGACCCGCTCGACGGTCGCGGAGTCCAGGTCCTCGTCGCCCAGCGCCGCGCGCAGCACCCGGGCGTCGGTGTCGCGGCCCGCCGCGTCGGCGCGGCGCGTGCCGACCGACATGAGCAGGGTGCGCTTGCCCTCGCGCAGGTCGTCGCCCGCGGGTTTGCCGGTGACGTCGGTGTCGCCGTACATGCCGAGCAGGTCGTCGCGCAGCTGGAAGGCCAGGCCGATGTCGGCGCCGAACGCGCGCAGCGCGCCGACGACCTGCTCGGGGGCGCCCGCGAGCGCGGCCCCCATGTGCAGCGGGCGCTCGACGGTGTAGGCGGCGGTCTTCATCCGGGCCACGCTCAGCGCGGCCTCGGCCGACTCGTCGCCCTTGGCCTGGGTGAGCACGTCGAGGTACTGGCCCGCCAGCATCTCCGCGCGCATCGCCTGCCACGGCGGCAGCGCGGCGTCCCGGCGGTCCGCGGGCAGGCCCGCGCCGACGTACATGTCGTCGGCCCAGGCCAGGGCCAGGTCGCCGAGCAGGATCGCGGCGGCGGCGCCGAACCGCTCGGGGGCGCCCAGCCAGCCGCGCTCGCGGTGCCGGGCGGCGAACTCGACGTGCACGGTCGGCTTGCCGCGGCGGACCGCGGAGGCGTCCATCAGGTCGTCGTGCACCAGCGCGCAGGCCTGGATCAGCTCCAGCGCGCTGACCGCCCGCAGCACGGCCCTGGCCTGCTCGCCGTCGCCCGCGCCGCCCGCGCCCCGCCACGCCCACCAGGCGAAGGTGGGGCGGATGCGCTTGCCGCCGCCGAGCACGAACGCCGAGAGCGACTCGACCGCCGAGCCGAAGTAGGGCGCCACGGCGGCCATCCCGGCCTGCCGTCCCGCCAGGTAGTCCGCCAGGGCCCGCTCGACGTGCGCGGCCACGGCGGTGTCAATACCGCCGAAGTCTTCTTCGATGTCGTCGATGATCACCTGGGTACCTCGCACTGCCCGCACCCCGCTATGGTCCGCTCCACCGGCCGCGCGGTGCGCGGCGGGGTGGGCCAATGTGACCGGCCTCCCGCTCGTCTTCCGGTCGGTCTCGGTTGTCGGATGTCTTCGCTACGCTGAGCGCATGACCAGTGTGGTGCAGCGGATCCGGGTAGGCAGACCGGTGTTCTCGGTCGAGTTCATGCCACCCCGTGACCACGCCGACGAGCAGCGGCTCTGGAACGCCATCCGCGAACTGGAGGGGCTGGACCCGGCGTTCGTGTCGGTCACCTATGGTGCGGGCGGCTCCAGCCGCGACCGCACGATCCGCACCACCGGCCGGGTGGCCCGCGAGACCACCCTGGTGCCGATGGCCCACCTGACCGCGGTCGACCACTCCGTCGCGGAACTGCGCAACGTGATCGGCTGGTACGCCGCCCTCGGCATCCGCAACATCCTCGCCCTGCGCGGCGACCCCCCGGGCGACCCCAACGGCGAGTGGGTGGCCCACCCGGACGGCCTCAACTACGCGAACGAACTCGTCCGCCTCGTCCGCGACCTGGGCGACTTCTGCGTGGGCGTGGCCGCGTTCCCGTACGGCCACTCCCGGTCGGCCGACATGGACAGCGACACGGACAACCTCATCCGCAAGTTCGACGCGGGCGCGGACTTCGCGATCGCGCAGCTGTTCTTCGAGCCGGAGGACTTCCTCCGGCTCCGCGACCGCGTGGCGGCCCGCGGCTGCGAGGCGCCGCTGCTGCCGGGCATCATGCCGATCACCACCCGCAAGACCCTGGCCAAGACGATCGAGCTGTCCGGTGCCCAGGCCCCCTCGCGGATCGTGGATCTGCTGGACCCCCACACCGACCCCAAGGGCTTCCGAGCCGCGGGCATCGACCTGGCCACCGAGGTCAGCGAACGACTGCTGGCGGAGGGCGTGCAGGGCCTGCACTTCTACACGTTCAACCGCTCCAAGGCGACGAAGGAAGTCGTCAGCCGCCTCAACCTCGTCCCCGCCCGCACCTGATCCACCGGGCTCGCAGGCGCCCAACGGTGCTGCTGATCGAGCGTGTGCTCGGCGGCGGGCCCTCGGCAGCACACCGACCCGGGCACGGCTTTCGCCGCAGACCAACGGCAAGGTTCCATCGCGCCCTCGGCGCGGGCCTACGTCCGGTTCCTGGACCGTGGCAGGCAACGCCGAGCAACCTGCCGAGTTGGTCGCACCGCCACGACAACCGTCGACCCACTCCGCCGCCGGAGGCCAGCACCCGGTGTCCGCTGACATCACCGCTGGCCCTTGTGGCACGACCCTGGAAACGGCCAACGCCCAGCGCCCGCGAGGGGTCCCCGACCAGGGGGAACCCCTGATTTCAAGCCTATCGGCCGCACCCGGGCGCGGGGGAGCGGTCGGAGTCCGGTTGTGGACAACCTCGGCCAGTGTGCACAGCCTCCGCCCGCCTGCCCGATATCGGGCAGGCGGGCGGCACAAGGCTCAGAGCGCCGCGAGGCGTTCGCGGAGGGTGTCGAGGCCCATGGCGCCCATGACGAGGGCGTCCTGGTGGAAGGCCTTGAGGTCGAAGTCCGCGCCGCGGCGGGCCTTGGCCTCGTCGCGGGCCTGGAGCCACAGGCGCTCACCCAGCTTGTAGGTGGGGGCCTGGCCGGGCCAGCCCAGGTAGCGGTCGATCTCGTCGTGCACGTGGGCCGGGTCGGTGATGGTGCGGGTCAGCAGGAACTCCAGGCCCAGCTCCGGCGTCCAGCGCTCGCCCTCGTGGAAGCCGGTGCCGCGCGGGATCTCCAGCTTGAGGTGCATGCCGATGTCGATGATGACCCGGGCCGCGCGGAAGATGTGCGCGTCGAGCATGCCCAGCAGGTTGCCGTCGTCGGAGAGGTAGCCGAACTCGCGCATCAGGCGCTCGGCGTAGAGGGCCCAGCCCTCGCCGTGCGCGGGGACCCAGGTGAGCAGGCGCTGGAACTTGTTGAGGCTCGCGGCCTGGTAGACGGCCGTGGCGATCTGCAGGTGGTGGCCCGGGACGCCCTCGTGGTAGACGGTCGAGACCTCGCGCCAGGTGGAGAAGTCCTCGCGGTCGGCGGGCACGGACCACCACATGCGGCCCGGCCTGCTCCAGTCGTCGGTCGGGCCGGTGTAGTACGCGCCGACGCCGCCGCCCGGCGGGGCGATCTTGCACTCCAGCCGCATCAGCGGGTCGGGGATCTCGAAGTGCACGCCGCGCAGGTCGGCCAGCGCCTGGTCGGACAGCCGCTGCATCCACTCCTCCAGCGCGCGCTGGCCGCGGACCCGGTAGCGGGGGTCCTCGTCGAGCACGGCCGCCGCCTCGGCGATGGTGGCGCCGGGCTTGATCCGGCCCGCCACCTCGACCATCTCGGCCTCCAGCCGGGCGTGCTCGGCCCAGCCCCACTCGTAGGCCTCCTGCAGGTCCAGGCGGGCGCCGGTGAACTCGCGCGACCACAGCCGGTAGCGCTCCTCGCCGACCGCGTCCTCGGTGGGCGCCTTGGCGGCGAGCTCACCGGTCAGGAACTCGGCCAGGTCGGCGTAGGACTCGGCGGCGGCGCGGGCGTTCGCCTCGAGGTCGGACCGCAGCGCGTCGTCCACCTTGGCGGGGGCGACGAGGTCGGCGAAGAAGGACGTGCCGCCGAGCCCGGCCCAGGTGCGGCACTGCTCGGCGACCTTGGTGACCTGGCGCAGCGCGGCGACCCGGCCGCGTTCGGCGCTGAGCCGCAGCGACTCGCGGTAGCCGGACAGGCAGGCGGGCACGCCCGCGAGCCGGGCGGAGATGGTGGCCCAGTCCTCGGTGGTCTCGGTCGGCATCAGGTCGAAGACCTGCCGCACCTCCTGCGGCGCCGAGGTGATGACGTTGAGCGGGGCCAGGTGCTCACCCGCCTCGTGCAGCTCGACCTGCAGCCCGACACGTTCGCCGAACACCGCCTTGGCGTTGGCCTCGCTCGGGTCGGCGGGCTCGGCCCCGGCCACGGCGGCGAGCGCGGCAGCGGCCAACCGGGCGCGCGCGTTCACCCCTTCGGGGGATAGATCGGGTAGTTCGCGGTCGTACCCCGCGATACCGACGTAGGTCGCCGTGACCGGGTCGGCGGCGGCGATGTCGTCGACGTAGCGGTCGCAGATCTGGTGCACACCGTCGTGCTGGGAGGACGCCATGCCCGCACGTTACCCAACGGTCGGCGGCGGAGGCGGTGGACGGGGCCGGCAGGATGGCCCGGTGCAGCAGGCCATTCCACGTTCCCGATCCGGTTGGCGCAGGTGGGCGGCGCTGGTCGCGCTGGCCCTGCTGGCCGTGCTCACCCTGTCGGGGTGCGTGCGGGTGCAGGCCGGGCTGGCGGTCAGCGAGGACGACCTGGTGTCCGGCCAGCTGGTCATCGCGTCCGTGCCGGTCAAGCAGGAGGACAAGGGCCCGGCGCTGAAGATCCCGGACGAGCTGACCGGCAAGGTCAAGACCCAGGTCTACACGGCCGACGGGTACGTGGGCCAGACGTTGACGTTCCAGGGCCTGAGCTTCGCCGACATCGCCGTGCTCAGCGAGGCGATCACCGAGGGCAAGCAGTACCGCCTCAGCTTCCGCCGCTCCGGCGACCTGGTGACCATGTCGGGCTCGGTCGACCTGAGCGAGCTGCCCGCGAACCGCGCGGACGTGCAGATCAAGGTGGCCTTCCCCGGCTCGGTGACCCGGACCAACGGCATCAACGACAACGGCACCGTCTCGTGGAAGCCCAAACCGGGCGCGGTCACCGAGTTCGACGCGACCGTCCAGTACACCGACAAGTCCGGCGTCTCCTGGACCAAGTGGGTCGTCATCGTCGGCGCCTCGGCGATCGGCGTGGCGCTGCTGGTCCTGGCCCTGGCGTACTACACCCACCGCCGCTCCCGCCGCAGCGCCGAACCCCAGGCCGCCAGCCCGTTCTGACGGGAGGTCGTCCGCCGAAGATGCCCGACGCCTCCCGCGAGCTGGTCCGGGCGGCGGTCGACGAGTTCGAGGCCCGGCAGACCCCCGAGGCGCGGTGCGCGAAAGACGCGGACAAGCTGGAAATGCCGCTCCAGGCCGTCGAGTACCGCGATACCGGAGTCCACCGCGTCGACGGGTGGATCGACTCCGCCCGCGACGGCCTCACCACCGAGACCGCCCGCCGCGTCGCCGAAGCCGCTGTGACGCTCTCCCCGCTGACCTGGCGAGACCGCTAGCGGGTGATCCCCGCGAGACCGCGGTGGGTTTCGCCGCCGCGGATCACAGCGGCAGGGCGCGGCCCAGGACGCCGAAGGGGCGGGGGTCGCCCGCGAACTTGTAGTGCCGCAGGACGTCGATGAACTCCAACCGGCGGTAGAGGTTCCAGGCTCGGGATGGGCCTTCCGGGGTCGACAGCAGCACGTGCGCGTTGCCCGCGCCCGCGACCAGGCGGCGGACCAGTTCGCCGCCGATGCCCTGGCCCTGGGTGTCGGGGCGGACGTGCAGTTCGGTCAGCTCGAAGTAGTCGGTCATCCAGCGCTCGGCGTGGGGGGTGCCGTGGCGTTCGGTGACGCCGCGCTTGACCTGTTCGTGCCACCACTGGCCGGGGGCGCCCTGGTAGCCGTAGGCGATGCCCACCATGTGGTCGTCGGCGTCGAACGCGGCCACGCAGCGCCAGCCGATGCGGAGGATGTGCGCGAGCCACATCGGGGCGCGCTGCTCGGCGGTGCCCTCGGGGTAGCGCATCGCGGTGACGTAGAGGCTCAGCGCCTCGCGCAGGCGGGTGCGCAGCTCGTCGCCGGTCAGCTCGGCGAAGCGGGCGACACTGGGGGATGGCGCGGCGGTCACGTAGACGGATCATCCTCCTCGACGCCGACCCGCGCAGCCGTGCCCCCGGTGAGCGCGACGAGATCGGCGTAGGTCGTCGGGAACACCGACTTCGGGTGGCCCGCCGCGGCCCAGACCACCGGGTACCGGGCCAGGTGGCTGTCGACCAGCGTCTCCAGCGGCCGGGGGTGCCCGACCGGGGCGACCCCGCCGATGGCCTGGCCGGTGTGCTCACGCACGAACTCGGGCTTGGCGCGGCGCACCTCGTCGGCGCCGACGAGGCCCGCCACCAGCGCCGTGTCGGCGCGGTGGTCGCCGGAGGTCAGCACCAGCAGCGGGTGGTCCTCGGTGCCGTGCCGGGCGGCGAAGACCAGGCTGTTGGCGATCGCGCCCACGGGGATCCCGAGCGCCGCGGCGGCCGCGGCGGCGGTCCGCACGTCGTCGGCCAGGATCCGGATGCCCGCCGCGGCCGCGTCCAACCCGGCGGCCCGCAACGCCGCCGCGGTCTCCTGCACGGCCCGGTGCTCGAGTGTGGTCACACCGACATCTCACCACCCCCACCCGGGGTGCGTTGACGTGGGCGGACAGGTCACACCGCCGAGCGCTTGAACCCCCGCTCACCACGGGTTACGCTGGCGGTGTTCGAACATGAGTTCGAATCTGCCCGGTGGTGGGGCGGGGGAAGCGCCTCACCACCGGGCGAACGCCGGCTCCCCTCGGCGCGCTGTCGTCCGCCCGTGACGTCCCGAACGCGAGGAGGCCCCGATGACCAGCACGCTGGACTTCCCCGTCCAGGCACCGCCCGCCGCGGCGGTGTCCCTGCTGCGGCAGGCCGAGCGGGGGTTCGCCGCCATCGAGGTCGACGCCGCCCCGGCGGCCCGGTTCACCGAGTCCTACCTGTGCGCGCTGCGCGCGGCGGCCGCCATGCTGGCGCTGCGCGGCAGGCCGCACCGGGGGCGCGCGAAGCCGACCAGCGTGTGGACGCTGATGTCGTCGGTGGCGCCGGAGATGCGCGAGTGGGCGGCGTTCTTCGCCTCCTGCTCGGCCACCCGCGCCGCCGTCCAGGCGGGGATCACCAGCCGCGTCGGCCCGCGCGCCGCCGACGACCTGCACCGCCAGACCGCCGAGTTCCTCGACCTCGTGCACCGCGCGGTGCACGGCAGCAGGCGGTGACCGCGCTGACACCGCTGATCGACCCGGACCGACTGCTCGACGTGCTGGAGGCGGAGACTGCGCTGATCGCGACCACGGCCGAGAACACCGACCACGACCAACCGGTCCCCGGCTGCCCGGGGCTCACGGTCGGCGAGACCGCCCGCCACGTGGGCAGCGTCTACCGCATGGTCGTCACCTGGATCCGCACCGGCGAGCGCCCCACCCGCTGGCAGCGCCAGCCGCTCGACGGCGAACCGGTCGAGCACTACCTGCGCGACGGCCTGCGGTCGCTGCTGGGGGAGTTGGCCGCGCACGGCCCCGACGCGCCGTGCCCCACCTGGCACCCGCACGACCAGACGTACTGCTTCTGGCGCAGGCGCATGGCCCACGAGGCCACCGTGCACCGCGTGGACGTGCAGTCGGCCGTCGGCGGCCCGATCACCGAGATCGGCGACGACGTCGCGGTGGACGGCGTGGACGAGGCGCTGACCCTGTGGTTCACCCACCGGCTGGCCGCCCTCGGCGTCTCCGGCACCCGGCAGGCCACGGTCGCCGTGCGCGCCGCGGGCCACACCTGGCTGGCGGAGGTCAGCACCGAGCGCACCGTCGCCACCCCGGCGTCGCCGCTGGTCGCGCCCACGGCGTCGGCCACCATCACGGCCGCGCCCCGGGACCTCTACCTGTGGCTGTGGGGCCGCAGCCCGGTCTTCGGCGACCGCATCGACCGCAGCGGCGACCTCGACGCGCTGACCCAGCTGTGGGCGCTGCTGCGGCTGGCCACCCGCTGAACCTTCTGTCCGGTTTCGGCCGGTGGGAAAACCACGGTCGCGGGAGCCCCGGCGAAGGGGACTACCGTGTCGGATATGTCCACCCGGTTGGCGAGCCTCGTCATCGACGCAAGCGACCCGGCGGCCTCCGCCCAGTTCTGGTACATCATGCTGGGCGGCACGGCCACGGCCTGCCGCGACGGCAGCTACCACCTGGTGGCCCCCGACCTGGGCGGTTGCGGTGTCGACCTGCTGTTCACGCCCGCGGTCCTGCCCAAGGCGGCCAAGAACCGCGTGCACCTCGACCTGGCCACCGAGAGCCCGCACGAGTACCAGGTCCTCACCTCGCTGGCGGCGGACGTCGGCGCGCGCGAGGTGAACGTCGGCCAGGGCCCGGGCGTCCCGTGGACGGTGTTCCGCGACCCCGAGGGCAACGAGTTCTGCATCCTCGAGCCGAACGACATCTACCAGCGCACGGGTCCCCTCGCCGCCATCGTCGTGGACGCCGCCGACCCGACCGCCCTGGCCGCCTTCTGGTCCGCCGCCACCGGCTGGCCCCTGCTGCACCGGGACGAGAACTCGGCGGCCCTGCGCGCCACCGAGGACGGCGGCCCGTGGCTCGAGTTCCTGCGCGTCCCCGAGACCAAGCGCGCCCCGAACCGGGTCCGCTTCGACCTCGCCGCCACCTCCCTGGACGGCGACGCCGCCCACCTCGTCGACCTGGGCGCCACCCGCACCGAACTCGCCCTCGCCGACCCGGAGGGCAACGAGTTCCGCCTCCTGCCCGCCCGCGTCCGCACCTGACCGCCCGGCTGGTCCGGCCAGGCGACCGGTTCGAGACCGAGTCGTTGCCGGGCGGGCGCAGCGGACGGGTGGGGTCACCTCGTCGTAGGGGGAGCGGCGAAAGGGTGGTGGATGACCTTCGACGAGTACGTCCGGGACCGGGGACAGGCGCTGCTGCGGTTCGCCTACCTGCTCACCGGGGACCGTCACCTGGCCGAGGACCTGGTGCAGACCGCGCTGCTGAAGGCCCACGGGCGGTGGCGGTGGGTGCGCGCCGCCGACCGGCCGGACGCCTACCTGCGACGCATCCTGGTCAACGCGCACCTGGACTGGCGGCGTCGGCGGTCCAGCACGGAGTTGCCGGTGGAGCCGGGGGACAGCTGGTTCGGGGCGGCGAGCGCCGCCGACCACGCCGAGGGGGTGGCCGAGCGGGCGCGGACCTGGGGCGCGCTGGCGACCCTGCCGCCCCGGCAGCGGGCGGTGCTGGTGCTCCGCTTCTACGAGGACTGCGACGACCGCGCCATCGCCGAGCTGCTGGGGTGCGCGGAGAGCACCGTGCGCTCCCAGGCGTCGCGGGCGTTGGCGGCGCTGCGGTCGTCGTGGACGGTCGGGGACGAGGAGAAGGAGCCGAGCCCGTGAGCGACACCGAACGGCGGCTGCGGGAGACCCTGGCCGAGGGCGCCACCCACGCGCCCGACGCGGCGGGGCTGCTCGCCGACGTCCACCACCTCGTCCGCCGCAGGCGCACCCGCCGGGTCCTGGTCGCGGCGGCCGTCGTCGTGCTCGGCGGGGGCGGTGTCCTGCTGGCGCGGGCCACGGGCTTCCAGGCGTCCGAGAGCGGTACGGTCGCGGCCGCGGGCTCACCCGCACCCGCCAAGTCGCTGGTCGGCTCGTGGCGACCGGTCTCGCACGCGGCAGCGGACTCCGCCGGGAAGACCGCGCACCAGTCGGTGCCATCCCGCCCCGGCCTCGCGGTCGAATTCACCCCCGACGGCCGCTGGTACACCACCGACGACCCCTGCTCGCCCACATCGGGCACCTACGTGACCTCCCCCGGCGACGCCTTCACCGCCACCGGCATCGACGGCGCGTCGCCCCCCGGATGCGGCCCCGACGTCGGGGCGGCCGTGACCACCGCGACCACCTACACCGTCACGGGAGACGTCCTGACCCTCTTCGACTCGAACCACCGCGTGCTCGCCGTCTACCGCCGGAACCCGTGACACACCAGCGATCCCACGACCGCGGAAGCGTTGCGCGGGTTCGTCACGTCCGGAGCCGCGCCCTGCACTAGCGTGGGCGCATGGCGTCGCGATTGGTCAGTGTCGGGTGGGACGCGGGGGACATGGCCGGGCTGGCCCGGTTCTGGGCGGACCTGCTCGGCTGGGAGATCACCCTCGCCAACGAGGAAGAGGTGGACCTCGTCGCCCCCGACCAGGACGGCGCGGGACTGGGCCTCACCTTCGTGCCCGTGCCCGACCGGAAGACGACCCGCAACCGGGTGCACCTGGACCTGTCCAGCTCCTCCCTGCCGGACCAGGACGCGGTGGTGGCCCGGGCCGAGCTGCTGGGCGCGACCCGGGCCGACATCGGGCAGGGCGACGTGCCCTGGGTGGTGCTGCGGGACCCCGAGGGCAACGAGTTCTGCGTCCTCGAACCCCGCCCCGAGTACGCCGACACCGGCCGCGTCGCCGCGATCGTGGTCGACGCCGCCGATCCCGGCGCCCAGGCCAACTTCTGGGCCGCGGCCACCAACTGGAGCATCGTCCGCGACGAACCCGCCTTCGCCACCCTGCGCGCCCTGCCGGGCCACGGCCCGTGGCTGGAGTTCTTGCGCGGCGAGACGCCGCACACCGCGAAGAACCGCCTCCACCTCGAGGTCGCGGGTGAACCGGGCGATGAGCAGACCGAGATCGTCCAGGCCCTGTGCGCCCTCGGCGCCACCCCCGCCGACATCGGCCAGGGCCCCGACGTCACCTGGCACGTCCTCCGCGATCCCGAGGCCAACGAGTTCTGCGTCCTGTCCTCCCGCTGACCGCACCGGTCACGAACGTCGGCGCGCCGGGGCGCGGGAGTCCTTGTGCTCCTCGCGATTCCGGTCATGACCGCAGCCGCAAGCCCTGGGGCGTGGCCTGGAAACCCGCGTCGCGGAGGATGCCGGACAGGGTGGAGGTCAGCGCCACCTCGCCGTCGGCCTTGCGGACCGACAGGGAGCCCAGCCAGCCATCCTGGACGGCGCGGACCAATCCCCGGGCCGCGGCGCGGAGCGCGGGCTCGTCGTCGGTGAAGGACAGCAGGGTTCGGCCGCCGCGTTCGACGTAGAGGGCGGGGACACCGTCCACCAACGCCACCAGCGCGCCCGCCTTCCGGCCCGGCCGGTGCTTGCCCTCGCCGACCGGATCCGGCCAGTCCAGCGCGGCGCCGTAGGGCTGCGCCGGGTCGGCCGCCGCGAGGATCACGGCGGTGTCCACCCGCTCCCGTGGTGCCGGTCCGCCGCGCAGCAACGCGGCCGGGGTGGGCCAGCCCGGAGCCACCACGGACGGGTCAAGGCGCGGCTCTTCAGGTAGAGAGTCCTGTTTGGACACGGCGCGAAGCCGGTCCACGGCACCACGAGCCGCGAACTGCGAAGCCCCCAACCCCTCCACCACGTACCCGCGGATGATCTGGCCGGACTCCTCCATCGCCCGCAACACCTTGTAGATACCGCTGAACCCACCCGTCACCCGCTCGGTGTCGAGCGCGCCACGGGTCAACACGCCGTGCCGCTCCAGGAACGCCTCCGCGCGCGCGTGCGCCCGCCGCGTCGGGTCGAGTTCACGCGGCACCACCAGCGACCACCGCCCACCGACCGTCGGCGGCCCACTACGGCTCGGCATCGCGGGGCGGGCCGTCCGCAGCCGCGCGTACCGGCCGCGCGGCGCCGACCGCCGCGGCTTGTGCGCGGCTCCCTTGCCCACCACCAACGCCCGCAACGGCGCGATGGTGTCGTTCGTGACCAGCCCGCCCCACACCAGGTCCCACAACGCGGTCACCACGTCCTGGTCGCCGGGCGCCTCCGCGCCCCCGTCGAGCAGTTGCGCCCCCACCCGGTCCGCGACCTGGCGGAAGAACAACGCCCCACCGTCGAGCGCGGACAGCACGGCGGTGTGCAGGGGCGTGTCCGGCACCGCCTCCTCCACCTCGGGCAGCAGCAGGTCGGCCACGTCCGTCGGCGCGAACGCCACCCACCCGTCCCCGCCCGCCAGCGACCCGGACCCGCACCAGGTGACCTCACCCGCCGCCGTCAGCTCGTCGAGCAGCGCGGGCGCGTACCCCGGCAGCCGCGCGGGCAGCACCAGCGACTCCACCGCGCTCGCGGGCAGCGGCGCGCCCGCCAACTGCTCCACCACCGTCAGCACGTCGTCGGCCGTCGGCGCCGACCGCGACCGCCGCCCGATCCCGTGCCAGCTCGGCAGGAACCGCCCCAGCGCGGCGGGTTCCACCGGCTCCACCTCGGCCCGCAGCCGGGCCAGCGACGTGCGCCGCAGCCGCCGCAGCACCTCCGCGTCGCAGTACTCCGTGTGGGTCCCGCCCGGCCGCAACTCCCCGCGCACCAACCGACCCGCGCCCGCCAGCCGTTCCAGCACACCCGTGACCACCGAGACGCCGAGCCCGAACCGCTCCGCCGCCTCGGCCGCCGGGAACGGCCCGTGCGTGCGGGCGTAGCGGGCCAGCAGGTCGCCGACCGGGTCGGCCACCGGCTCGGTGAACGCCTCCGGCACCCCCACCGGCAGCGCGGTGCCCAACGCGTCGCGCACCCGGCCCGCGTCCTCGATGGCGATGAACCGCTCCTCGCCCGCGATCCGCACCCGCAGCACCCGGCGCGTGGTTTCCAGCTCCGCCAACCACTCCGGCCGCACCCCGCGCTCGGCGGCCTCCGCCACCGACAGGTCTCCCAAGAACCGCAACAGGTCGGCGGCGTCCTCGGCGTGCCGGGCGTGCCGCTGCGGGTCCAGCCGCTGCAGCGACCGCTCCACCTCGGCCAGCACCTCGGGGTCGAGCAGCTCCCGGATCGCCTCCGAGCCCAGCAGCTCGGCCAGCAGCGCGCTGTCCAGCGACAGCGCCGCCGCCCGCCGCTCGGCCAGCGGCACGTCCGTGCCGTACAGGAACATCCCGACGTACCCGAACAGCAGGCTGCGCGCGAACGGCGACGCCGACGGCGTCTCCACCTCCACCACCCGCACCCGCCGGGCCCGCACGTCCGACATCAGCTCGCGCAGCCCCGCCACGTCGTAGACGTCCTGCAGGCACTCGCGCATCGCCTCCAGCACCACCGGGAACCGCTCGTACTTCGCCGCCACCGACAGCAACTGCGCCGACCGCTGCCGCTGCTGCCACAACGGGGTCCGGCGCCGGGGATCGCGCCGGGGCAGCAGCAGCGACCGGGCCGCGCACTCGCGGAACCGGGACGCGAACAGCGCCGAGCCACCCACCTCGGCCACCACGACCTGCTCGACCTCGTCCGGGTCCAGCAGCACGTCCTCGATCCCGGCCACCACCTCCTGACCGGCGTCGTCGACCGCGTCCGGCAACCGCACCACGATCCCGTCGTCCGCGTGCGCGATCTGCGCGTCCACCCCGCGCCGCTCCCGCAGCCGCGCCCCGATGGCCAGCGCCCACGGCGCGTTGACCTGCGCCCCGAACGGCGAGTGCACCACCAGCCGCCAGTCGCCCAGCTCGTCGCGGAACCGCTCCACCAGCACGGTCCGGTCGTCCGGCACGTGCCGGGTGGACTCGCGCTGCTCACCCAGGTACGCCAAGAGGTTGTCGACGGCCCACTCGTCCAACCCGGCCGCCGCCGCCCGCGACCGCGCCGCCGGTTCGTCCGAAGCGGACAGTTCACGCAGGAACGCGCCCAGCGCCCGACCCAGCTCCAGCGGCCTGCCGGGGGCGTCGCCCTTCCAGAACGGCATCCGCGCGGGCTCCCCCGGCGCAGGGGTGACGATCACGCGGTCGTGGGTGATGTCCTGGACCCGCCACGACGACGTGCCGAGCAGGAACGTGTCGCCCACCCGCGACTCGTAGACCATCTCCTCGTCCAGCTCGCCCACCCGCGACCCCGCGCCGCGCTCGTCCGCCGGGGTCATCACGGTGAACAGCCCGCGGTCCGGGATGGTGCCGCCGGAGGTGACCGCCAACCGCTGCGCCCCAGGCCTGCCGCGCAGCTCGCCGGTGATCCGGTCCCAGGTGATCCGCGGCCGCAGCTCGCCGAACTCCTCGCTCGGGTACCGGCCCGCCAGCATGTCCAGCACCGAGTGCAGCGCCGAGTCCGGCAGCGCCGCGTACGGCGCCGCCCGGCGCACCAGCGCGGCCAGCCCGTCCACCGTCCACGGCTCCAGCGCCACCATCGCCACCACGTGCTGGGCCAGCACGTCCAGCGGGTTGCGCGGGTAGCGCACCGCCTCGATCGCGCCCTGCGCCATCCGCTCCGCCACCACCGCGCACGACACCAGGTCGCCGCGGAACTTCGGGAACATCACCCCCTGCGAGACCGCGCCCACCTGGTGCCCGGCCCGGCCCACCCGCTGCAACCCCGAGGCCACCGTGGGCGGCGCCTCCACCTGCACCACCAGGTCGACCGCGCCCATGTCGATGCCCAGCTCCAGCGACGAGGTGGCCACCACGCACGGCAGCCGCCCCGACTTGAGGTCCTCCTCCACCAGCGTGCGCTGCTCGCGCGACATCGACCCGTGGTGCGCCCTGGCCACCACCGACTCGACCATCGTGGTCAGCCCGGACTGCCCGATCGCCTGGGCCGGGAACCGGGTGGGCACCTCGCTCTCCTCGGCCGCCAGCTCGTTGAGCCGGGCCGTCAGCCGCTCGGCCAGCCGCCGCGAGTTGGCGAAGACGATGGTCGACCGGTGCGCGCGCACCAGCTCCAACACCCGCTGCTCCACCTTGGGCCAGATGGAGGCCTGCGCGGGCGGCTCCGGCGAGTCCGGGTCGACCGGCGCGGCCGGACCCTCGCTCAGGGTCGCCATGTCGGCCACCGGGACCTCCACCCGGATCAGCACCGTCTTGCCGATCTCCGGCTGAACGAGAGTGACCGGTCGCCCGCCACCGAGGTAGCCGCTCACCTCCTCCACCGGCCGCACCGTCGCGGACAGACCGATGCGCTGCGCGGGCCGCTCCAGCAGCGCGTCCAACCGCTCCAGCGACAGCGCCAGGTGCGACCCGCGCTTGGCGCCCGCCACCGCGTGCACCTCGTCCACGATCACCGTGCGCACCCCGCGCAGCGACTCCCGGGCCGCCGAGGTGAGCAGCAGGAACAGCGACTCCGGCGTGGTGACCAGCACGTCCGGCGGTGTCCTGGCGAACGACCGCCGCTCCTCCGCCGGGGTGTCGCCGGTGCGCGTGCCGACGGTGATGTCCGGCTCGGACACCCCCAGCCGGTGCGCCGCCTGCCGGATCCCGGCCAGCGGCGCGCGCAGGTTCCGCTGGACGTCCACGGCCAACGCCTTCAACGGGGACACGTACAGCACCCGGCACCGCCGTTTGGCGTCCTCCGGGACGCCTTCCGCGGCCAACCGGTCCAACGCCCACAGGAACGCCGCCAGCGTCTTGCCGGAGCCCGTCGGCGCCACCACGAGCGCGTGCTCGCCCGCCGCCGCCGCGCGCCAGGCACCGGCCTGGGCCGCGGTGGGCGCGGCGAAGGCCCCGCTGAACCACTGCCTGGTCGGGGCCGTGAAGAGGTCGAGCACGTCATCGGTCACGACCCCATGGTTACCCCTGGTGTCCGACACTTCCACGCCACCGCCGTTCCGGTGGACGAATCCGGTGTATGTGGACAACTCGCGATCATCGCGGGGAGTGTCCACCCGGGACCTCACGGTGTTCGCCCTGGGACCGTGGTCCACTCCTGGGTACGGTGGGGCACCCGGTTCGGCGGTTCGGCGGGGCGGCCGATCTGGGAGACCGGACCCACAGGGCGTATCGCGCATGGGAGCATCTGCGACGACACCCTGGGGGAAGCAGGGTCGGGGTTGTTGTTTGAGGGGAGAGCAGTGAACGTCCTGTCGGTCGATCTCGGCACGTCGAACACCGTCGCCGTGTTGTCCGCGCACGGCCGCCCACCCCGGGTGGTCGACGTCGACGGCGCGTCGATGATGCCCTCGGCCGTGTTCGCGGGCGAGGACGGCGGCCTGGTCGTCGGCCGCGACGCCGAGCGCCGCGCCCGCCTCGACCCCTCCCGCTTCGAGCCCAACCCCAAGCGCCGCGTCGACGAGGGCACGCTGCTGCTCGGCGACGCCGTGGTGCCGGTCACCGACGCGCTCGCCGGGGTGCTGCGGCGCGTCGTCGACGAGACCTCCCGCCAGCTCGGCAACAAGAAACCCGACGAGGTCCGGCTGACCCACCCCGCGCAGTGGGGCCCCGTGCGGCGCAACGTGCTGCTGTCCGCGGCCCGGCAGGCGGGTATGGGCTCCAACCTGGTCCTGGTGCCCGAACCGGTCGCCGCCGCCGCGCACTTCGCCTCGTTCCCCGGGCAGACCCTGGCCCCCGGCCAGGCGCTGGCCGTCTACGACCTGGGCGCGGGCACCTTCGACGTGGCGATCGTGAGCGCCACGCAGAACGGCTTCGTCGTCTTGGCCGAGGCGGGTCTGCCCGACCTCGGTGGTCTTGACGTCGACCAAGCCCTCTTAGAGCACGTCGGTCGTCAGATCTCCCACCGCGACCCCGCCGGTTGGCAACGCCTCTTACGTCCGGAGTCCACCGGCGACCGCCGCGCCCAGCGCGCGTTGCGCGAGGACGTGAAGGCGTCCAAGGAAGCCCTCTCCCGGCACCCCCAGACCGAGGTCCCCCTCCCCGAGCCCTTCGACGACGTGCTCGTCACGCGCGTCGAGCTGGAGGCGCTCATCCGCCCCGGCATGCTCCGCAGCGTCGAACTCCTCGCGGGCACCATCCGCGCGACCGGCCTCTCCCCGGACCGCCTCGCGGGCATCTACCTGGTCGGCGGCTCCAGCCGCATCCCGCTGGTGGCGACCCTGATCGCCGAGCAGATGCGGGTCGTGCCCACCAGCCTCGACCAGCCCGAGACCGCCGTCGCCCTCGGCGCGCACCACGTGCCGCAAGAGGGCATCACGATGCGCACGGGCGACATGTCCAACACCATCGACGCGGTCCGGCGCAGCCAGGCCATGGTGCCCCGCAACAGCAGCTTCACCCCGGCGCCGCCGACGCAGAACCCGCCGAGCGCCCCCATCCCGGTGCAGCAGTACCCCGGCACCCACCCGCAGCACGTGGTCGGCCCGCCGTCGCGCCCGGTGCCGGTGCAGACCCCGCCGCAGGTCGCGCAGATCCCCTCGCCGCAGAACCCGCCCTCGATGCCGACGCCGGTGCAGAACCCGCCGTCCGTGCCGACCCCGGTGATCCACCACGTGCCGACCCCCGCGCCCGCCAGGCGCGGCTCGAACCGGCCCTGGTACGTCGCCGCCGCGATCGTGGCCGTAGTGGTCATCGGCGTGGTCAGCACCATCATCGTCATGTCGGGTAAGGGTGGGCTCAAGGCCGATTGCAGCGATCGCACGGTCGACTCCCACGGCTTCACCCCGTGCACGAAGGAACTGGCCGGGCCCATCGCCCAAGAGAACTGCACGACCGGCATGAAGCTCAGCGGCAAGACGCAGTCCACCCCGGGCGCCGACATGGCCACCTGCCAGGTCGATGGCAACTACATCGTCTACGGGCACTTCGCCAGCGCCGATCAGGCCAAGCAGAGCGTCGACGAGGTAATCGGCCAACTCGGCTTCTCCATGTCGGAAACCAAATCCGACGCTTGGAACGGCGGTGGCAAATCGGGCACCTACTACGCGGTGGGGACAGATAGCGGCGCCGCGTTGTTGTTGTTCACCGTGAAGGACGCGCCCGTCGTGGGCATTGTCGCGGACCTGTCCGGCGGTACGCCCGATGGGATGGTGGACTACTTCAAGAAGCACGTGATGCCCACCGGCGACGCGTGACGCGCAGGTCGCGGGTAGTCACTGGGAGGTAGTAACCCCGTGCGGGTGTTGTCCATTGATCTAGGCACGTCCAACACCGTCGCGGTGCTGTCCGCGCATGGTAGGGCGCCGAGGGTCGTCGAGGTCGACGGCGCCACAACGATGCCGTCAGCGGTCTACGCGAGCGAGGACGGCGGCTTGGTCGTCGGCCGTGAGGCCGAGCGCCGGGCGCGGCTGGACCCGGCGCGCTTCGAGCCCAACCCCAAGCGCCGCGTCGACGAGGGCACGCTGCTGCTCGGCGACGTCGTCGTGCCCGTCACCGAGGCGTTGGCGGCGATCCTCGCGCACGTGCTCAAGGAGATCTCCCGCCAGCTCGGCGGTGGTCAGCCGGACGAGGTCCGCTTGACCCACCCCGCGCAGTGGGGGCCGGTGCGGCGCAACGTGCTGCTCGCCGCGGCTCGACAGGTTGGTATCGGTTCGGTCGTGCTGGTGCCCGAGCCGGTCGCCGCAGCGGCGCATTTCACCTCTCTTGGCCACACCCTGCACCCCGGTCAGGCATTGGCGGTCTACGACCTCGGTGCGGGCACCTTCGACGTGGCCGTGGTCGGTGCCAACCCTGGTGGGTTCTCCGTCTTGGCCGAGAACGGTCTGCCAGACCTTGGCGGCGTCGACGTCGACCAAGCGCTGATGGAGCACGTGGGCCGGTCGGTCTCGCACCGCGACCCGCGGGCCTGGCAGCACCTACTACGCCCCGAGAGCACGGCCGACCGCCGGTCCCGCCGAGCGCTCCAAGAAGACGTCAGGGGGGCCAAGGAAGCACTGTCCCGGCACCCGCAGACCGAGGTGCCGATGCCGGTGCCCTTCGACGACGTGCTGGTCACGCGGACCGAGTTGGAAGCTCTTATCCGTCCGAGTCTTCTTCGCAGCGTCGAGCTTCTTAGCGGCACGATCCGCGCGACCGGTCTTACCCCGGACAGGCTCGCCGGTATCTACCTCGTCGGTGGCTCAAGTCGGATCCCCCTGGTCGCGACCCTGCTCGCCGAGCAGCTGAGGGTCGTGCCGGTCAGCCTCGACCAGCCCGAGACGGCCGTCGCGTTGGGCGCGCACCTGGTCAGCTACGACAGCGCCAACCGAGCCGCCCCGGTGGCCCAGCCCTCCCAGCCCAACCCGATACCGCCTCCGCAGCTCAACCCGGTAACGCCGCAGCAGCAGCACATCCCGGCGCCGCCGGTGACGGGGAACTTCCCGAGCACCGCCACCTACACCGGTCCGCTGCAAAGCAACTTCCCGACACCGCGCCGCCCCGAGGCCCACAAGAGCCGCCGCGCGCTGCCGTTCATCGCCGCCGCCGCCGTGGTCCTGGTGCTCGCCGCGGCCACCGGGATCTACCTCATGACCAGCTCGGACAGCCTGCCGAGCGCGGAGTCCTGCCAGACCGAGGGCACCAAGGACGGCACGGGCTTCACCGCCTGCCTGCGCCAGCTCGCGGGCACGATCGCCGACAACAACAAGTGCCAGGCGGGCGGCGAACCCGCCGACGTCACCTGCGCGCTCCAGGGCTCCTACAGCGTCAGCTACGCGCAGCTGAGCTCCCAGGACGAGGTGGAGAGCCTCCTGGAAGCCGAACTCGGCGACATGACAGAGGGCGACCACGTGCGCGCAGACTGGCGCGGCAACGGTCTGGGCGGCTACTTCCGCGCGGGCGTGAGCAGCAGCAGCGGCGTGCTGGTCTTCACCGTGCAAGACCGGCCCTTGGTCGGGTGGATCACCCGTAGTAGGCCGCGCGACGACGACAAGTTCACCCCGGACGCGCTGGCCGACTACTTCGTCGCCAACGTGCTGCCGGGCACCTAGCGCTTGCGGTTGTTGCGCAGCGCGATCAGGCTCACCACCACGGCCGCCACCAGACCGGCGACGACCACGATGTCCAGCAGCAGGCTCTCGGTAGACGTCATAGCCCGATTCTGCCCTGTGCTTAGACTGCTCCCGATGCGTATTACCGCCTTCCGGGCCAGGCTCGCCGAGGAGTTCGGCGACCAGCGCGCCGAGACCATCGCCCATGACCACGTCTTCGCCGCCCTCGGCGGCCGGACCGTCGACCAAGCGCTCGACGCGGGGCTGCCGACCAAGGAGATCTGGCAGGCCGTGTGCGAGGCGTTCGAGGTACCGCCCGAGCGGCGCTGACCGCGCCGGCGGCGTGTCGGTCGCGCGGCTCGAACACGTGTTCGCTACCCTGCCATCCACACAGGCTCCGTTTGTCCACAGACCGGCGGTGCCCGCCGACAATCGTCGGTCCCTGCCCGTAGCGTGCACCTCGTGAGCACGAAACAGACCAAAGGTGGATCGAAGATGGCCGCAGCACCCGACCGGGACAAGGCGCTTGAGCTCGCCCTTGCCCAGATCGACAAGAACTTCGGCAAGGGCTCCGTGATGCGCCTGGGCGAGGAGGGCCGGGCCCCGATCGCGATCATCCCGACCGGCGCCATCGCCCTGGACGTCGCCCTCGGCATCGGCGGTCTCCCGCGCGGCCGCGTGGTCGAGATCTACGGCCCGGAGTCCTCCGGTAAGACCACCGTCGCCCTGCACGCGGTGGCCAACGCCCAGCGCGCGGGCGGCATCGCGGCGTTCATCGACGCCGAGCACGCGCTGGACCCCGAGTACGCCAGGGCCCTCGGCGTCGACACCGACGCGCTGCTGGTCTCCCAGCCGGACACCGGCGAGCAGGCGCTGGAGATCGCGGACATGCTGATCCGCTCCGGTGCGCTGGACATCATCGTGATCGACTCGGTGGCCGCGCTGGTGCCCCGCGCCGAGATCGAGGGCGAGATGGGCGACAACCACGTCGGCCTGCAGGCCCGGCTGATGAGCCAGGCGCTGCGCAAGATGACCGGCGCGATGAACAACTCCGGCACCACCGCGATCTTCATCAACCAGCTGCGCGAGAAGATCGGCGTGATGTTCGGCTCCCCGGAGACCACGACCGGTGGCAAGGCGCTGAAGTTCTACGCCTCGGTCCGCCTCGACGTGCGCCGCATCGAGACCCTCAAGGACGGCGGCGAGCCGGTCGGCAACCGCACCCGGGTCAAGGTCGTGAAGAACAAGGTCGCCCCGCCGTTCAAGCAGGCCGAGTTCGACATCCTCTACGGCAAGGGCGTCAGCCGCGAGGGCTCGCTCATCGACATGGGCGTCGAGCAGGCGATCCTGCGCAAGTCCGGCGCCTGGTACACCTACGAGGGCGACCAGCTGGGCCAGGGCAAGGAGAACGCCCGCAAGTTCCTGCTGGAGAACCCGGACGTGGCCGACGAGATCGAGAAGCGGATCAAGGAGAAGCTGGGCATCGGCGCCAAGCTCGACGCCGACGAGACCGCCCCGGCACCCGTCGAGTTCTGATGCCGGAGCCGGACCCAGCGCCGCGGTGGTGGCACGAGCCCGGGCCGGACGGCGGAACCGGTGGTTCCGCGGTGGACGGTCCGGGCACCTGGTGGGCGGACACCCCGCCCACCGCCCCCACCCCGATCGCCTGGTCCACTCCGGACGACGGTGCGGACGTGGGAACGGGCGAGGACACCGATCCTCGCCCCACCCCTGACAAGTCCGAAAAGGACGATCCGACACCTGCGGCGAGCGCGGCCGTCGAGCGGTCGAACCGGCCGGAACCGACAGCCCAGCAGCAAGACTGGTGGGCTCCCGAGCCCACTCCGACCAAGCACAGCAGCCGTTCGCGCAAGCCAGACCGCAACCCGATCGCGCCGGACGGCACGCACGAAGCCGAGCTACCGGCCGCCGCCCCCGACAGCGGCCGGTCACGGAAGAAGTTCTCGGACAAGACAGCGAACGCCGACGATCCGGTCGCCGCCATCCGCCAGCGCCTCGAATCGTTGGACCGGCGAAGGGAAATTCCCCGGTCCGGTTCCGGGCAGCGTGGTGGTCCGCACGAGTCCGACCTCTCGCCCGCAGGGAGCGGTGCCCCCGAGGCTGAGGCATCGGGGCCTGCCCTCGATGGTGCCGGAGCTCGCTGGAAGTCCTCGGATGAGGCGGTGGCCGATCCGGTGGCCGCCGCTCGGCAACGTCTCGAATCGTTGGAGCGGCGGCGAGAACCGGAGCCTTCCGGCGGGAAGCGGGGCCGTGGGGCGCGTGCGTCCGGCAGCCCCCGGCCCGACACACCTCCGGAGGTCGGGTCGCCGGATGACGACGGCTCAACCGAGACCGGTGCCACCCGGTCGCGACCTGGGCGGCGGGAGTCCACAGGCGATCCGGCGGGTGCCGGGTCCCGTGGAGGGCGTCGCTCCCGGCGGTCGTCGAACGACGATGCCGAGGCCCCGCCCGGGGAGCGGCGGCGGCGCGGGGACGCGGAGCAGGACCCGGCGGCCACGGCCCGGGACGTCTGCTACCGGTTGCTGGCCGCCCGCGACCGCACCCGCCTGGAGCTGGCGCAGGCCCTGCGGCGCAAGGAGATCCCGGACGACGTCGCCGAGACCGTCCTGGACAAGTTCGCCGCCGCCGGTCTGATCGACGACGCCGCCTTCGCCGAGACCTGGGTCCGCTCCCGGCACGCCCACCGCGGTCTCGGCCGCCGCGCCCTGGCCACCGAGCTGCGCCGCAAGGGCGTCGACGCCGAGGTCGTGGCCGAGGCCGTCGCCGCCGTCGACTCGGACGCCGAGGCCGACCGCGCCGCCGCCCTGGTGCGCAAGAAGCTCGGCACCATGCGGAACCTCGACGACCAGGTCAAGATCCGCCGCCTGGTCGCCATGCTCGCCCGGCGCGGCTACGGCGAGGGCATGGCCTACCGGGTCGTCCGCACCGAACTCGACGCCCCCGAAGACGACCCGGACTGCTAACCACCGGGACAGCTGGCGATCACACTCCGTGATCGCCAGCGGTTCGCTGGGGTCTTCCCAAGGGCTTTTCTCGGCCGTCGAGAATGCGTGCTCAACCGTCGTCGGACGACCTTGAGAGCTGACCACAGTGGTCAGTCTCACACCCGATCGTTTCTCCGCACTTCCCTTATCGCGCAACGGTTTCACCAGCACCGACAGTGTCCACCCCTCGGGCTCGTGTGCGCGAAATCACAGCACTTGACCACGGGTTGGCAAGGGTCGATCACCCATCGACGCACCTCATGTGGTACTTGTCACATCTGCCGTCGCAAGGCACAGTCGGCGACGAGCGGTGTTCGGTCCTGGGCGGCGGCTACGCACGGACACGACCCGCGAACGGACCGGAGTACGGAGGTGCGACATGTCGAGTACGGAGATCAGCGAGCTGCGGCGGACCATCGGTCAGCTGCGGCAGTGCGTCGGCGCCCTGCGGGCGCGGTACGGCGACGTCCCCGCCGTGCAGCGGTTGGTGAACGACATCGAGCGCATCGACATCGACGCCGCCGACTTCACGACCACGCCGTCGGCGCCGGTGCCCAGGCGGGCCGAGGACGCCGAGATCGTGGTCATCCCGGACACCCCGTACGACCCCCAGCTCTGGCACGGCGCCGACGACGAGGGAGTCGGCGGCTACCAGCGCTAGCCCGAGAACAGAGGAAGCGATGACGTCAGGCGTAGGCGCCCCCAACCGGGCGAGCATCTCCGCGCGCACCCTGCGGACCGACCGGTGGTGGCTCCCGCCCCTGATGACCAACCTGGGGTTGCTGACCTTCGTGGTCTACGCGACCGTCCGGTCCTTCATGGGCAAGTGGTACTGGGTCGCCGACTACGGCTACCTGACCCCGTTCTACTCGCCCTGCCTGAGCGAGTCCTGCCTGCCGGGATCCAGCCACTTCGGCACTCCGCTACCGGAGCTGCCCGGCTGGATCCCGCTGGGCTTCGTCGCCCTGCCGTTCCTCCTCGGCTTCCGCCTGACCTGCTACTACTACCGCAAGGCGTACTACCGCTCGGTCTGGCAGAGCCCGCCCGCGTGCGCGGTCGCCGAGCCGCACGGGTCCTACTCGGGGGAGACCCGCCTGCCGCTGATCGTGCAGAACGCGCACCGCTACTTCTTCTACGTGGCGCTGCTCGTCTCGGTGATCAATACTTACGACGCCGTCGCGGCCCTCACCCACGGCCTCGGCCTGGGCAACCTGGTCCTGTTCACCAACGTGGTGCTGCTCTGGGCCTACACCCTCTCGTGCCACTCGTGCAGGCACATCGCGGGCGGCAGGCTCAAGCACTTCTCCCGGCACCCCGTGCGCTACCGCGCCTGGACCCTCATCTCCAAGCTGAACGTGCGCCACATGCAACTGGCCTGGACGACGCTGGGCACGCTGGTCCTCACCGACCTCTACGTGATGCTCGTGGCCAGCGAGGCCATCCCCGATTTGCGCTTCTTCTAGAAGCGGTTAGTCAGCTACATCGAGAGGAACACATGACCGAGGTCGAGCGCCACTCCTACGACGTGGTGGTCATCGGTGCGGGGGGCGCCGGGTTGCGGGCGGTGATCGAGGCGCGCCAGCGCGGGTTGCGGGTCGCCGTGGTGTGCAAGTCCCTGTTCGGCAAGGCGCACACCGTGATGGCCGAGGGCGGCTGCGCGGCGTCGATGGGCAACGCCAACTCCAACGACAACTGGCAGGTCCACTTCCGCGACACCATGCGCGGCGGCAAGTTCCTGAACAACTGGCGGATGGCCGAGCTGCACGCCAAGGAGGCCCCGGACCGGGTCTGGGAGCTGGAGACCTACGGCGCCCTGTTCGACCGCACCGCCGACGGCCGCATCAGCCAGCGCAACTTCGGCGGCCACACCTACCCGCGCCTGGCGCACGTCGGCGACCGCACCGGCCTCGAGCTGATCCGCACCATGCAGCAGAAGATCGTGTCGCTGCAGCAGGAGGACTTCCGCGAGTCCGGCGACTACGAGGCCCGGATCAAGGTCTTCGCCGAGTGCACGGTCACCGAGCTGCTCAAGGACGACGGCCGCATCGCGGGCGCGTTCGGCTACTGGCGCGAGTCCGGTCGGTTCATCCTCTTCGAGGCCCCCGCCGTCGTGCTGGCCACCGGCGGCATCGGCAAGTCGTTCAAGGTCACGTCGAACTCCTGGGAGTACACCGGCGACGGGCACGCGCTGGCGCTGCGCGCGGGCGCCACGCTGATCAACATGGAGTTCGTCCAGTTCCACCCCACCGGCATGGTCTGGCCGCCCAGCGTGAAGGGCATCCTGGTCACCGAGGGCGTGCGCGGCGACGGCGGCGTGCTGAAGAACTCCGACGGCGAGCGGTTCATGTTCGGCTACGTCCCGGACGTGTTCAAGGGGCAGTACGCGGACGGCGAGCAGGAGGCCGACCGCTGGTACACCGACCAGGAGAACAACCGCCGCACCCCGGACCTGCTGCCCCGCGACGAGGTGGCGCGCGCGATCAACTCCGAGGTCAAGGCCGGTCGCGGGTCCCCGCACGGCGGCGTGTTCCTGGACATCGCCAGCCGCCTGCCCGCCGAGGAGATCCGGCGCAGGCTGCCGTCGATGTACCACCAGTTCAAGGAACTCGCCGACGTCGACATCACCGCCGAGCCGATGGAGGTCGGCCCGACCTGCCACTACGTGATGGGTGGCGTCGAGGTCGACCCGGACACCGCCGCGGCCACCGTGCCCGGCCTGTTCGCCGCCGGTGAGTGCTCGGGCGGCATGCACGGCTCCAACCGGCTCGGCGGCAACTCGCTGTCGGACCTGCTGGTCTTCGGCCGCCGCGCGGGTCTCGGCGCGGCGTCCTACGTGGAGGGTCTGGCATCCCGGCCCGCGGTTGCACAGTCCGATGTGGACGAAGCGGCCCGGCTGGCGCTGGCCCCGTTCGACCCGCCCGCCAACGGCGTCGAGGAGAACCCGTACACGCTGCAGAACGAGCTGCAGCAGTCGATGAACGACCTGGTCGGCATCATCCGCAAGGCCGGTGAGATCGAGCAGGCGCTGCGGACGCTGCAGGAGATCAAGGCCCGGATCGGCAACGTGACCGTCGAGGGCCACCGGCAGTTCAACCCGGGCTGGCACCTGGCGATCGACCTGCGCAACATGCTGCTGGTCAGCGAGTGCGTGGCCAAGGCGGCGCTCACCCGCACCGAGAGCCGCGGCGGCCACACCCGCGACGACTACCCGATGCTGGACGCCCAGTGGCGCAACACCCTGCTGGTCTGCTCCACCGAGGGCGACGCCACCGTGCCCGACGTCGCGGTCACCCGCCAGGAGCAGGAGCCGCTGCGGCAGGACCTGCTGGAGCTGTTCGAGCTCGCCGAGCTGGAGAAGTACTACACCGACGGTGAGCTGGGCGCGCATCCGGGACGAAGGGACTGAGGTGGCCTACAAGGCGAAGTTCAAGGTCTGGCGCGGCGACGCCGAGTCCGGCGAGCTGCACGACTTCCTGGTCGAGGTGAACGAGGGCGAGGTCGTCCTCGACATCATCCACCGGTTGCAGGCCACCCAGGCCCCGGACCTGGCGGTGCGGTGGAACTGCAAGGCGGGCAAGTGCGGTTCGTGCTCGGCGGAGGTCAACGGCAGGCCCCGGTTGCTGTGCATGACCCGGATGTCCACCTTCACCGAGGACGAGACCGTGACGGTGACGCCGATGCGCACCTTCCCGGTCATCCGCGACCTGGTGACCGACGTGTCGTTCAACTACACCAAGGCCCGCGAGATCCCGTCCTTCACCCCACCCGCCGACCTGGCCCCCGGCGACTACCGCATGCAGCAGGTCGACGTCGAGCGGTCCCAGGAGTTCCGCAAGTGCATCGAGTGCTTCCTCTGCCAGAACACCTGCCACGTCGTCCGTGACCACGAGGACAACAAGGAATCCTTCTCCGGCCCCCGCTTCCTCATGCGGGTCGCGGAGTTGGAGATGCACCCCCTCGACACCGCCGACCGGGTGCCCGCCGCGCAGGAGGCGAACGGCCTGGGCCTGTGCAATATCACCAAGTGCTGCACCGAGGTCTGCCCGGAACACATCAAGATCACCGACAACGCCCTGATCCCCATGAAGGAACGGGTCGCCGACCGCAAGTACGACCCCATTGTCTGGCTGGGCAACAAACTTTTCCGCCGCACCACCAAGAACTAGCGCCGGGCGGGACGAAGCCCGGTGCCGCCAACCAAAGCGGCACCGGGCTTCGCGCATTTTTCGCCTACCCACGGAGGCTTATTCAGCGGCGTAGAAGTAGAGTCCTATAACGGCCGAGATGGTGTCGGCGAAGGTGTTGATGGGTCGCCGGTAGTCGGTGTGGAGAACACGCCAGGTCTTGAGTTGGGCGATGGCGCGTTCGACCACGACACGGATGGAGT
>NZ_PTIX01000020.1 GCF_002934265.1 Actinokineospora auranticolor | reverse complement strand
CGCACGCCACGAGAAGTGCACCACGCATACCACGCTCGAAAGTCAGCGATACCGACCGTTGTTTAGCCGCTGTCCGGAGACTTCGAGGCACCCCACTGGTGGATGCGAGGCCGCTGCGGTGGCGGGGTTGTGCCGCGTTCCGGATTGGTCGGGGCGTGCGCCCGCGATCACTGGCGCGGGTGGCCGCTCGATGCGCCGGGAGGTCGCGTGGGAGCTGGCCGGGCTGCGTGGCAGATGTCCGCGCGGGGGTGGTTCGGGGGGTGTTGATCTGTTTCATGTGGACCTTCGAGGTTCGGTGGTGTGGGTGTTCGGGTCAAGCGGCGCGGCGTTCGCGGAATTCGAGGGCCGTGGCGACGTGGTCCGAGGTTGGTTGGGGTTGGCCCGCCAGGTCGGCGAGGGTCCAGGCGATGCGGACGCACCTGTCGGTGCCGCGGGCGGTGAGGGTGCCGGTGGTCAGGGCGCGGTCGAGGATGGCGGTGGTTTCCCGCGGGAGCGCGAAGTCGCGGCGCAGCGATGGGCCGGGGACTTCGGCGTTGGTGCGCCAGCCGCGGGCGGCCCACCGGTGGACGGCTCGGTCTCGGGCCTGCCGCACCCTGGCCCGGACGGTTGCCGTGTCCTCCGGCGCGACGTCGAGGGCACGGGACATGGCCGTGATGGGGCGCATGCGGACGCGGAGGTCGACGCGGTCCAGCAGCGGGCCGGAGAGGCGGGACAGGTACCGGCGGCGGGTGATCGGCGTGCACACGCAGTCGGTTTCGCGGGGTGGTGCGCACGGGCAGGTGTTGGTGGCGAGGACGAGTTGGAAGCGGGCGGGGTACGTGACCACCCCATCCCGGCGGGCCAGGCGGATCTCGCCCTCTTCCAACGCGGTGCGCAGGGCCTCCAGCCGGTCGGACGCGAACTCGGCCGCCTCATCGAGGAGCAGGACGCCGAAGTGGGCCTTGCTGATCGCGCCCGGTTTGGCGATACCCACCCCACCTCCGACCAACGCGGCAACCGAAGTCGTGTGGTGCGGGGCGATGAACGGCGGGACGGCCACGAGCGGAGCGTCCGGCGACAGGTCACCGGAGACCGAGTGGATCGCGGTGACCTCCAGCGCCTGCTCCCGCGACAGCAGCGGCAACAACCCCGGCAGCCGCTTGGCCAGCATCGTCTTCCCGGTGCCTGGCGGACCCGCCAGCAGCAGGTTGTGCCCGCCCGCGGCGGCGACCTCCAACGCCCATCGCGCCTCGGGCTGCCCCACCACGTCAACCAGGTCAGGCGGAGCGGTGGTCGGATAGGTGTCGCCCTGACCGGGTGGGCACAACGCCTCAACGTCGCCCTTCGCCCAGGCCAGCACTTGCCCCAGGTTCGCGGCACCGAGCACTTCGAGGCCGTGGACCAGCGAGGCCTCGGCCAACGCGGACTCCGGGACCACGGCCCGGCGGAGGCCCGCGCGGCGGGCGGCGAGCAGGCAGGGCAGCACGCCCCGCACCATCCTCAGCCTGCCGTCGAGGGCGAGTTCGCCGACGAGGACCGTGTCGTGGAAGGGGTCGGGTGGGAGTTTCTGGTCGGCGACGAGCATGGCGACCGCGAGCGCCAGGTCGTAGCCTGCCCCGCCCTTGGGCAGTGCGGCAGGCGAGAGGGCGAAGGTGACCAGTTGGTCCGGCCACGCCAGCCCGCTGTTGCGCACCGCCGCGCGCACGCGGTCCTTGGCCTCGTTGAGGGCGGCGTCCGGCAGACCGACTATCTGCGTGCGCGGGCGGCCACCGCCGATGTCGGCTTCGATCTCGACGGGGATTCCGTCGACCCCGAACAGCGCCACCGACCAGATCCGGGCGAGCACCATCTCAGAGCACCCCGCGGTGGTGCCGGAGGGTGGCGGGGGCGGCGCGGGGGACCAAGACGGCGATGATGTCGAACCTGGTGCGGCAGGGGGCGATGCCGTTGTCCTGGCGCCAGCGGGTCGCCAGGGCGCGGATGCGGTTGGCCTTGGCGTCGGTCACCGCGGCCGCGGGTGGGCCCAGTTGGGTGCCGGAGCGGGTCTTGACCTCGCAGACGACGAGTTCGCCGTGGTGGTCGCAGATGATGTCCAGCTCGCCCAGTTCGCAGCGCCAGTTGCGGGCGAGGATGACGTGGCCGGTGCTCTCCAGGTGCCGCGCGGCGATGTCCTCACCGAGCGCGCCCAAGCGCAGGTGTTTCGCCATGGCCCCTCCTGTCGGGTCTCGGCACGGCGGGGTGCCGTGTCCGATGTCGACAGTGCCGCCCGGCGCGAGCGGGTGGCGGGGGTGCCGGATTTCGGTGGATGAATCCGGGGTATGTGGATAACTCGGTCACGCGATCGTGTGCCGCGCGCCGGGCGGCACGGGCTGCGGGAGAGCACCGGACGGCGACGGCTTGCGGCAGGGGCCGACCGTGGGAGGTGCTTGGCGGGCACGGTCGCAGACGGCGTGCTGGAGACATCAGCCAGCGGAAGCCGCAGCCACGTTGCTCGTGGACTCGCCGGGCAGTTGGCCGGCGTGAAGTTCGCGGCCAGAAGCCCTGGCGCACCGGGCCACCTGGTAGTCAGCGCCCACGTGCCGTTGGCCACCTCGGCCACACGACGGAAAGTCCGCACCTGGCTCCGAAGAGTGGCGGAGACGCCAACGGCCCGGAGGCGGAGATCGGGAGCCGATACGCGAAGCGGCCCCCGCTGGGAGGGCGGGGGCCGCTTCGCGGTCAGCTGCCGAAGGGGCCGTCTTCCGGGAGGCGGAGGTCGGGTTTGTCCAGTTCCTCGACGTTGACGTCCTTGAACGTTATGACCCTGACGTTCTTCACGAACCTCGCAGGCCGGTACATGTCCCAGACCCAGGCATCGGACATGCGGACTTCGAAGTACACCTCGCCGTCGGCGTCGCGGACCTGGACGTCCACGCCGTTGGCCAGGTAGAACCGCCGCTCGGTCTCGACCACGTAGGCGAACTGGCCCACGATGTCGCGGTACTCCCGGTAGAGCTGCAGCTCCATCTCGGTCTCGTACTTCTCGAGATCCTCCGCGCTCATCTTCCCGCGCGCCCCTCCTGGTCGTGACCCTGTCCCACCGCTAGTGCGGGGATCCACCATTCTGAACCACAGCCGCCGCGGCCACACTCAGCGCCACCCGGTGTGGCGCGCGCAACCCCTTCGCCAGCCCGGCCGCCGCGACGTTGGCGTAGGACCAGCGGTGCTCGTGGCTGGGGCCGTGCTCGCGCAGCGCACGGGTGTGCACGCCCGTGCAGTAGCCCTTGTGCACGTCGAACCCGTACGCGGGCAGGTCCCCGTGCAAGCGTCCCATGATCCGGTCTCGGGTGACCTTGGCCAGGACCGAGGCGGCGGCCACGCAGGCCGCGGCTTGGTCGCCCTTGAGGACCGGCATGCTCGGCGCGGTCAGGCCCGGTACCCGGAAACCGTCGACCAGGACGTAGCCGGGGTGGGTGGCCAGCCGGGCCACCGCGCGGCGCATGCCCTCGATGTTGGCGACGTGCACGCCCATCAGGTCGACCTCGGCCGCGGGCACCACGACCACGGCGTGGTCGACCGCGCGCTTGAGCACCAGGTCGTACATCCGGTCGCGCGCGGCGGCCGTCATCAGCTTCGAGTCGGTCAAGCCGTCGAACCGGGCCGCGTCCCCGGGCCGCAGCACGCAGGACGCGATCACCAGCGGACCCGCGCACGCCCCCCGACCGGCCTCGTCCACCCCCGCCACCGGCCCCAGCCCGCGGCGGTGCAGCGCGGTCTGGAGGCTCCACGTGCCGGTGTCACGACGCAGGACAGCCCGCGGGGGCCGTAACGCCTCCGCCGTCAACATCTCCGTCACCGCTTCCCCCTCCCGCCACCGCGAACGGCATCGCGCAGCCGCCTGCCGAGCCACAACGTCGGCCAAGCCGCCGCCAAGCCCACCCCGGCCGGAACGCCGGTCTGCCACGCGGGTGCCGACAGCGCCTGCGGGTTGTGGTCGCCCACCCCCTGCCACCGCGACGGCGGCAGGATGATCGTGCGCGCCTTGCCGATCACATTGTCCACCGGCACCAGGCCGTTGGGGCCGCCACCACCCTGCACCCGCGAGTCGGCGGAGTGGTTGCGGTTGTCCCCCATGACGAACAGCATGCCCTGCGGCACCGACACCGGTTCGAAGTCCTCTTGCCGACGGTCGCCGTACGGGTCGTAGTGCACGTACGGCTCGTCCAACGGCTTGTCATCGACCAAGACCCGGTTCTGGTCGTCGCAGCACCGCACGGTCTGACCGCCGACCGCGATCACCCGCTTCACCACGTCGTCCTCGTCCGGCGCGGCGAACCCGAACTTGGCGCCCACGTCCTGCAACCAGCGGACGAACCCGTTGTCCGAGCGCGGCGCCACGAACTCCGAGCGGTTCCACGTGTCCGGCCGACCGAAGACGACCACCTCGCCGGGTTCGACGTCGCCGAACACGTAGACGACCTTGTCCACCAGGATCCGGTCGCCGTAGCAACCCTCGCAGCCGTGCAGGGTCGCCTCCATCGACTCGGACGGGATCACGAAGACCCGCGCCACGAACGACTGGATGACGATGGTCAGCACCAGCGCGACGCCCAGCAGGATCGGCAACTCGACCCAGAACGGCAGTCGCCGCCGCTTGGCCTCCGGGACCTCGGACTCGTCGTCGTCCGCCGGGTTCGCTCCTTCCGACACCCGACCAGCCTATCGACCCCGACCGGCGAGCTTGCGCCGCAGCCGCCTGCCCAGCCACACCGTGGGGAACGCCGCCGCCAGACCCGCCCCGGCCGGGATGCCCACCTGCCACGCGGGCGCCGACAGCGACTGGGCCTGCGGGTTGTGGTCGCCCACCCCCTGCCACCGCGACGGCGGCAGGATGATCGTGCGGACCTTGCCGATGACGTTGTCCACGGGCACGAACCCGTTGACCCCGCCGCCGCCCTGGATGCGCGAGTCGCCCGAGGCGTTGCGGTTGTCGCCCATCACCCACAGCATCCCCGGCGCCACGGTGACCGGCGCGAACGGGCGCTGCTCGTCGTTCTCGGTGAGGTGGTGGATGTACGGCTCGTCCAGCGGCTTGCCGTCGACCAGCACCCGCTGCTGGTCGTCGCAGCACTGCACGGTCTGACCGCCGACCGCGATCACCCGCTTCACCAGGTCCTCGTTGCTCGGCTCGGCGAGGCCGAACTGCGAGGCGAAGTCCTGCGCCCAGGCGAACAGCGCGTTGTCGGAGCGGTTGGCGGGCCCGTCGGAGTTCCAGGTGTCGGGCCGCTTGAACACCACCACGTCGCCCGGCTCGGGGTCGCGGAAGTAGTAGACGACCTTGTCCACCAGCACGCGGTCGCCGTAGCAGCCGTCGCAGCCGTGCAGGGTCGCCTCCATCGACTCCGACGGGATCAGGAAGACCCGCGCGATAAAGAGCTGGATGACGATGGTCAGCGCGAGCGCGACGCCGAGCAGGATGCCCAACTCGGCGAAGAAGCCCCGCTTCTTGGACTGCTTCTCGGGCTCATCGGGCTTTCCCAGCTCCTCGGGCGTCGGGTCCGACGCTGGCTCGGTGTGCCCCACTTCCGGCGATTGCGGGGTTTCCCGCGTGGAGTCCGTTTCGACGACGTCGAGATCCTCGGCGCCGCGTCGATCCCCTGGCACGACACCGTCTGCGTCCGACAAAGCTAGTCAGCCTTCCTGGGTACGAGGACGTTCTTGAGCCTGCGACCGATCCACAGCACCGGCCAGGCGCCCGCGAAGCCGACCCCGATGGGGACGCCCTCCTGCCAACCGGCCGCCGAGAGGTCCGGACCCGCCTGGGGGTTGTGGTCGCCGATTCCGCGCCACCGCGACGGCGGCAGCACGATGTAGCGGGCCTTGCCGATCACCTTGCCGAGCGGGACGACACCGCGCACACCGCCGCCGCCCTGGATCCGGGAATCGCTGGAGTTGTTGCGGTTGTCGCCCATCACCCACAGCGTGCCCTCGGGCACGGTAACGGGGTCGAACTTCATCTGCGAGTTCGGCACGCCGTTCTCCCAGTACACATACGGCTCGTCGAGCGGTTTCCCGTCGACCAGCACCCGGTTCTGGTCGTCGCAGCACTCGACGGTCTGCCCGCCGACGGCGATGACGCGCTTGACGAAGTCGCGCTCGTCCGGCGGCGCGATGCCGATGAACGAGCCCGCGTAGCGCAGCGAGTTGACGAGGAAGTTGGCGGGCGGCGACTTCACGTCGTGCTCGGTCCAGGTGTTCGGGCCCTCGAACACCACGACGTCACCGGGCGTGGGGTCGCGGAAGCGGTAGACCACCTTGTCCACGAACACGCGGTCGCCCTCGCAGCCGGGGCAGCCGTGCAGCGTCTGCTCCATCGACCCGGAGGGGATGGAGTAGACGCGGCCGACGAAGTGCTGGATGAGGAACGTCAGCACCAGCGCGATCGCGACCAGGGTCAGGATCTCGCGCCACAACGGCTGCCGACGGGGCGGACGGCGGTGCCTGCCGCCGCGCTTGCGCCTGTCCTCGGATTCCTTGTCGCGCCCACCATCGGCACCCGACCCCGGGTAGCGCTCACGGGTACGAGCGCGCACGCGCGGGATGAGCGCGGTGAGGTCCGCGTCGGATTCGCGGCCTTCTGCCGAAGAAGTGGTCGACAGCGCCGTCGGCGGCTCGTCGTCGTCCTCGGGGGCCTCGATGTCGGGCGGTTCGTACAGCTCCGGCACCGGGATCATGTCGCGACGGGACACGCTGCCCGGCGTCGTGCGCCGCACCGCGGGCAAGTCCCGGCGGGACGGGCTGTCCACGGCCGCAGCCGTGTCCGACTTGGACGGTTGGTCCGCCGATGGGGGGTTCTGCGGCGCCACCGGGCGCACGTTCTGCTGCGACGGCGGGGTCACCGCACGCATGTCCGGACGCGACGGCGGATTCGGGTCCGGCCGCTGCGGTTGACCGACCGGCGGCATCCCGGGACGCGACGGCTGCTCCACCGGAGGCAGGTTGGGCCGCGACGCCTGACCGACGGGAGGCATGCCCGGGCGCGAAGACTGGCCAACCGGAGGCGCGGTGGGCCTAACCGGTGGCATGTTGGGACGAGATGCCCGACCGACCGGCGGTTGATCCTGCCGAGACGGTGGCTGCACCGGGCGCGGTTGCGGCCCGACGATCGGAAAACCCGGGCGCGACGACTGCTCCCCACGCGCCGGAGCGGGCCGCTCGGGCGGCAGCGGGGGCAGGGTCGGATCGGTGTCGTCCGTCGGCACCGGACCGGGCTGACGCGGCGGCGTGACCTTGGCCACACCACCGGGTGACTTGCCCGCAGCGGGGCGCGGCGGCGGGTCGATGGCACGCGTCGGCGACTCGGGGAACCAGTCCGCAGACTCCGCGGGCACCGCCGGGTCCGGCGGCCCGAACCAGAACTCGGGCGTCGCGGGAGCGACCTCGGGGAGGTCCGGCACGCGCGGCGGGCGCTTGATCGGCTCGGTCCGCGCGTTCTCGCCCCGGCGGGTCTGCGAGCCGTTGACCAGGTGCTTGCTGATCTGGTGACCGTTCAACGCGCGTTGGTCGCGCTTGTTGATCGGCTCCGTCGACCTGTTCTCGTTCACCCGCTCCGCCGCGGCTCTGCTCTCCGCCGGATCTTGCGAACGGTCGACCGCCTCCCTACGGGAGCGTTCCGGCTCGGCCGCGCCATCGGGCGGCACACTGCGAGGAGGACGGTCGACCACGCACCTGAGAGTACGTGAGCGGGTGTGCTGACCGCGTCAGGAAGCGGTCTGCGGCTCGCGCTTCTCCTTGATCTTCGCGGCCTTGCCGCGCAGCTCGCGGAGGTAGTAGAGCTTCGCGCGGCGCACGTCGCCGCGGCGGGCGACCTCGATCTCGGCGATGTTCGGGGTGTGCACCGGGAAGGTGCGCTCCACGCCGACACCGAAGGAGACCTTGCGGACGGTGAAGGTCTCGCGGATGCCACCGCCCTGGCGGCGGATGACCACGCCCTGGAAGACCTGGACGCGGGAGCGCGAGCCCTCGATGACGCGAACGTGGACCTTCAGCGTGTCACCCGGGCGGAAGTCCGGGATGTCGGAACGCAGCGACTGGGCGTCCAGGGCATCCAGGGTGTTCATCGGTAGTCCGTCCTCGTCTTCGCAAGAGAAACAAATTCGTCCTGGTCGGAGGCGTCCGGCAATCGAACAGGCCGACCGGGGATGGCAGCGGTGCGCGCCGCTTGGCGCGTCAACCCGGAAAGTATGTCACGCGCGGTCGTCGGACCCGAAATCGGCCCCCGCGCGAAGGGTGTCCAGCTTAGCCCGATCGTGCTTGTCGAGGCTGCCGTCGGGCAGCGCGGTCAGCAGGTCGGGGCGGCGGTCGAAGGTGCGTTCCAGCGACCGGTCGCGGCGCCACCTGGCGATCGCCGCGTGGTTGCCCGAGCGCAGCACGTCCGGCACCGGCCGGTCGCGCCACACCTCCGGGCGGGTGTAGCTGGGGCCCTCGAGCAGGCCGTCGGAGAACGAGTCCTGCTGGGCGGAGACGGGGTTGCCGAGCACGCCGGGCAGCAGCCGGGCGACCGCCTCGACGACCACCATGACCGCGACCTCGCCGCCGACGAGCACGTAGTCGCCGATGGAGACCTCGTCCACCCGCATCCGGGTCGCGGCGTCGTCGACGACCCGCTGGTCGATGCCCTCGTAGCGGCCGCAGGCGAACACCAGCCGCGGCTCGGCGGCGAACTCGTGCGCCATGGCCTGGGTGAACGGCCTGCCCGCGGGGGTGGGGACGACCAGCCGGGGTGCCGGGTCACCGGCGCAGACCTCGTCCAGGGCCTCGCCCCAGACCTGGGGCTTCATCACCATGCCGGGACCGCCGCCGTACGGGCTGTCGTCCACGGCCTTGTGCACGTCGTAGGTCCACTTGCGCAGGTCGTGGACGGAGAGGCTGAGCAGGTCCCGCTCGATCGCGCGACCGAGCAACGCGGTCCGCAGCGGTTCGAGGTAGTCCGGGAAGATCGTGACGACGTCGATGCGCACTACTCGATCAGGCCTTCCGGCGGGTCGAGGACGACCCGGCCGCCGCGCACGTCCACCTCGGGCACGATCGCGCGGACGAAGGGCACCAGCAGCTCGTCGCCGTCCACGCGGTCGATGACCAGCGTGTCCCCGGCGGGGCCGTGGGTGATGTCGCGGACGGTGCCCACGCGGGTCCCGTCGACCAGCACGGCGGACAGGCCCGCCAGCTCGTGGTCGTAGAACTCGTCCGGGTCGTCGATGGGCGGCAGGGCCGCCGGGTCCGCCAGCAGCAGCGCGCCGCGCAGGCCCTCGGCGACCGTGCGGTCGGGGACCTGGGTGAAGCGGAGCAGCAGCCGCCCGGCGTGTTGCCGGGCGGCTGCGACGGTCAGCGGCTGCTCGGACCCGTCGCGCAGGCGGGCGGTCACCGTCGCGTCGATCGCGAACCGCACCTCGGGCGAGTCCGTGCGCACGTCGACGGCGAGTTCGCCGGTGATGCCGTGCGCCTTGGCCACCCGGCCTACCAGGACCAGGTCCAGTGCTGCCATGTCCGTCACTTCGTCCGTCGTCACCGGGAGAGGGGTCTGTCCGAGTTCACTGAGCGGTCGGCGCCGTTCAGTGGTCGGTGTCGACCACGTCCACCCGGATACCGCGACCGCCTACGCCTGCCATGACGGTCCGCAGCGCGGTCGCGGTGCGGCCGCCCCGGCCGATCACCTTGCCGAGGTCCTCCGGGTTGACGTGCACCTCGAGCGTGCGACCACGGCGCGTGGTGACCAGCTCGACCTGCACGTCGTCGGGGTTGTCGACGATGCCGCGCACCAGGTGTTCCAGGGCGTCCGCGAGCGCACTCACTCGGCCGCGGCCTCGGTCTCGGCGGGCTCGGAAGACTCGGCCTTCTTCGGCTGGGACTTCTTCTTCGGGGTGGTCGCGTCGGTGCTGGGCTCCTCGCCCGCCGCCTTCAGCGCCGCCTCGAACAGCTCCTGCTTGCTGGGCTTGGGCTCCTTGACCCGCAGGGTGCCCTCGGTGCCCGGCAGGCCCTTGAACTTCTGCCAGTCGCCGGTGACCTCCAGCAGGTGCTTCACCGGGTCGGTCGGCTCGGCGCCGACGCCCAGCCAGTACTGGGCCCGCTCGGAGTCGACCTCGATGAGGCTCGGCTCCTCCTTCGGGCTGTACCGGCCGATCGTCTCGATCGCCTTGCCGTCGCGGCGGGTGCGCGCGTCGGCGACGATGATGCGGTAGTACGGCGCGCGGATCTTTCCGAGGCGCTGCAGCTTGATCTTGACGGCCACGGGTAGGGGTGCTCCTCAAAGCTCTCGGTAGTGCTGGTGTCGAGTGGTGCTGACCCGTGTGGGGTCGGGTCGCCACACCCGGAGGTTCTTGGCGTCACGGCACGGTGAGAGGGTCCGGCCACGACGGACAGCAGGTAATTGTGCCAGACGGGGTCCGGGGGTGGTAACTCGCGGTCAGGTCGCGAAGGGGACGACCGCGATTCCCGCGCCGTCGAGGGCGGCGCGGACGGCTCGCGCGTGGTGCACGGCCCCGGGGGTGTCGCCGTGCAGGCACAGTGAGCGGGCGGGCGTGGCCAGCACAGACCCGTCCACCGCGACGATCTCCCCCGCTTGGGCCAAGCGCAGCGCACGGGCCACTACGGCGTCGGTGTCGGTGAGCAACGCCTCAGGCTCACCGCGCGGGACGAGGGTGCCTTGCGGGGTGTAGCCGCGGTCGGCGAAGGCCTCTTCGACGCCGGTGAGACCCGCTGCCGCCGTCGCGGCCAAGAGACGGGAGCCGGGTAGACCGAGGATCGGTAGGTCGCCGAAGGCGCGCACACCGTTGACCACGGCGGCGGCTTGGGCTTCGTGGTGCACGGTGGCGTTGTAGAGCGCACCGTGCGGTTTGACGTAAGAGACCCTGGTTCCCGCCGCGCGAGCGCAGGCCGCCAACGCGCCGATCTGGTAGAGCACCTCGTCGGCCAGCCGGTCGGGTTCCACGTCGATGAAGCGGCGCCCGAAGCCCGCGAGGTCCCGATAGGACACCTGCGCGCCGACCGCCACTCCCCTGGCCGCCGCGGCGGCGCAGACCGCGCGCATCGTGCTCGCGTCCCCGGCGTGGAAGCCGCAGGCGACGTTGGCGGAGGTGACCACGTCGAGCAGGGCCTCGTCGTCGCCGAGGCGCCAGACGCCGAAGCCCTCGCCCAGGTCGCTGTTGAGGTCGACCCCGCTCACTGCATGACCCCGAGGGTGATGAGCAGGACGGCGAGCGCGGGAAGGAAGTTGTTCACCTGGTGGGCCACGATGCTCGCGCCGAGCCTGCCGGTGAACATGCGCGCGAGGCCGATGGGGATACCGACGACGAGGAGCAGCGAGGTGCGCAGCGGCTCTAGGTGGCTCACAGCGAAGATCGCGGTGGACAGGCCGAAAACAGCCCACCGGCCCCATTGGAGCCTTTCCAAGGCCCCCCAAAGCAGGCCCCGGTAGATGATTTCCTCGAAGAGGGGCCCGACCAGCCATACGTAGAGGAAAAGCACCACCGCGGCCACTACGGGCATGGTCTGGTCGTCGACGAGGGTGCCCAGTGACGAGGTGGCGTTGTCCTCGCCCACTACGCGCGCCCAGATTGCGGCGGCGACGGTCGTGCACACCAGGCCGATGAGGCCGAACTTGAGTCCCGCGCGCAGGTCGTGGCGGTTGTAGGACCAGCGCAGGTCGATCTTGGGCCCGTTGCCGCGCACGACGGTGACCAGCAGCGTGGCCAGGGTGGCCAGCGCGGTCGGCAGGATCGTGCCGATGATGATGACCACCACGGAATCCGGTGAGCCGGGGCCGACCGGACCGAGCAGGGCGTTGATCATCACGGCCGACAGCACGAAGATGGCGAAGACGAGCAGGAACGCGCCGAAACCCCACTTGTGGTCGCGCGCGGGTACCGCGGGCGCGGATGGGGCCGGTTCGGTCGTCGGTGCGGCGGTCGGTTCACCGGGCGACGGTGGCATCCACGCCTCCCCCGTTGGTTTTCGCGGGCTCTGTCCGGTCACTGTCGTCGGGGCTGCCCCACCGCGGCGGGTCAGCCGACCACCCTGCCTCTCAGGATGATCCTTTTCGGCGTGCGCAGCACTTCGAGGTCCTTGCGCGGGTCCGCGTCGTAGACGACCAGGTCGGCGGCGGACCCCTCGTCCAGCGCGGACCACCCCAGCCACCCCCGGGCCGCCCAGGAGGCCGCGCCGATGGCGTCCTCGGCGGACATCCCGGCCCGGTGCAGCGCGGCGACCTCGTCGACGATGCGGCCGTGCGCGATGCCGCCCCCGGCGTCGGTGCCCGCGTAGACCGGCACGCCCGCCTCGACCGCGGCGGCGACCATGGCGCCCGCGCGGGCGTGCAGGTCGGTCATGTGCCGGGCGTAGGCGGGGTACTTGGTGGCCTTGGCGGCGATGTCGGGGAAGTTCTCGATGTTGATCAGGGTGGGGACCAGCGCGGTGCCGCGGCGGGCCATCTCGGCGATGACGTCGCCGGTCAGCCCCGTGCCGTGCTCGATGCAGTCGATCCCGGCGTTGACCAGGCCGGGCAGGGCGTCCTCGCCGAACACGTGCGCGGTGACCCTGGCCCCGGCGGCGTGCGCGACAGCGATGGCCTCGGCCAGCACGTCGTCCGGCCAGAGCGGGGCGAGGTCGCCGCGGTCGCGGTCGATCCAGTCGCCGACGAGCTTGACCCAGCCGTCGCCGTAGGCGGCCTGCTCGGCGACCGCGGCGGGCAGCTGCTCCGGGTCGCCGACGTCCACCCCGAGGTGCGGGATGTACCGCTTCGGGCGGGCCAGGTGCCTGCCCGCGCGGACGATGCGCGGCAGGTCCAGGCGCTCCTGCAATGGCCGGGTGTCGATCGGTGAGCCGCAGTCGCGGATGAGCAGGGTGCCCGCGTCGCGGTCGGTCTCGGCCTGCGTGGCGGCGGTGTCGAGGTCGACCGGTCCCTGCGGGCCGATGCCGACGTGGCAGTGCGCGTCGACCAGGCCGGGCAGCACGTAGCCGCCGTCCGCGACGGTCTCCGCGCCCGGTACCGGCCGGGTGCGGACCCGGCCGTTGACCACCCAGAGGTCGCGCTCCTCGTCGCCGGGCAGCACGACGCCGCGCACGTGCAGCGCGGTCATGGCTTCTTGGGGAACTTGAGCTTGGAGGGGTCGAAGCCGGGGGGCAGCCCGTCGAGGCCCGCGAGGCCGGGCGGGATCTGGTTGAGGCCCGGCGGCATGCCGGACAGGTCGGGGAACCCGCCGCCGGGCAGCCCGCCGCGCACCTTGGGCGGCGTCGGGCCCTTGCCCTTGCCCTTCTTGCCCTTGCGGCCCTTGGCCTGCTTGCGGGTGGCCGAGCGGCCGCCGGGCATGCCGAACCGGCCCGCCATCTGCTGCATCATCTTCTTCGCCTCGAAGAAGCGGTTGACCAGGTCGTTGACCTCGCGGACCTGGACGCCGGAGCCGTTGGCGATGCGCAGCCGCCGCGAGGCGTTGATCATCTTGGGGTCGGCGCGCTCGGCCGGGGTCATGCCGCGGATGATCGCCTGCAGCCGGTCGATGTGCTTCTCGTCCACCTGGGCCAGCGCGTCCTTCATCTGGCCCGCGCCGGGCAGCATGCCGAGCAGGTTGGCGATCGGGCCCATCTTGCGGACCGCGAGCATCTGCTCCAGGAAGTCCTCCAGGGTCAGCTCGCCGGTGCCGATCTTGGCCGCGGCCTTCTCCGCCTGCTCCTGGTCGAAGTGCTGCTCGGCCTGCTCGATGAGGGTGAGCACGTCGCCCATGCCGAGGATGCGCGAGGCCATCCGGTCCGGGTGGAACGCGTCGAAGTCCTCGAGCTTCTCACCGTTGGAGGCGAACAGGATCGGCGCGCCGGTGACCTCGCGGACCGACAGCGCGGCACCACCGCGGGCGTCGCCGTCGAGCTTGGTGAGCACGACGCCGGTGAAGCCGACGCCGTCGCGGAACGCCTCCGCGGTGGACACCGCGTCCTGACCGATCATGGCGTCCACGACGAACAGGACCTCGTCGGCGCCGATGGCGGCCTTGATGTCCGCGGCCTGGCGCATCAGCTCCTCGTCGACGCCGAGGCGGCCCGCGGTGTCGACGACGACGATGTCGTGCTGGTCGCGGCGGGCCGCGTCGATGGAGCGGCGGGCCACGTCGACCGGGTCGCCGACGCCGTTGCCCGGCTCGGGGGCGAAGACCGCCACACCCGCGCGTTCGGCGACGACCTGGAGCTGGGTGACCGCGTTGGGCCGCTGGAGGTCGCAGGCGACCAGCATGGGGGCGTGCCCCTGGCCCTTGAGCCACCGGGCGAGCTTGCCCGCCAGGGTGGTCTTACCGGCGCCTTGGAGGCCGGCGAGCATGATGACGGTCGGCGGCGTCTTGGCGAAGGTGAGCCGCCGGGTCTCACCGCCGAGGATCGCCACGAGCTCCTCGTTGACGATCTTGACGACCTGCTGGGCCGGGTTCAGCGCGCCCGACACCTCGGCGCCCTTGGCGCGGTCCTTGACCCGGGCGATGAACGTGCGCACGACCGGCAGCGCGACGTCGGCCTCCAGCAGCGCGATGCGGATCTCGCGCGCGGTGGCGTCGATGTCGGTGTCGCTGAGCCGTCCCTTGCCCCGCAGGTTCTGCAGGACCGAGGTGAGCCTGTCGGAGAGGGTGTCGAACACGGGTGCGGCACTCCAGCGTTGCGGGTCGGTGGTGGCGGCCGCGGTGACCGCGACCCTGTCGAGGGTAGTCGCCCGGTCCGCGCGGCCGCCCGGATGTCCAGGTACCGGCACTTGGGCGACCTGTGGACAACTCGGCGCACGGGGTCGGTTCCCGGTGCTAATTTCGCCGGGCGCTTGATCGAACCGCGGTCGGGCGAGGACCGATTCCCGTTGGGGGAGCGAGGAAAATGGACGACAGCGAGCGGGGCACGAGCGTGGTCGCCGCGCGGTTGGCGGTCGTGGCGGCGGGGGTGCTGGGCGTCGGCGCGGTGACGCTCTACAACAGGTTGTCCGGCCCCGGTGAGCGGCTGGTCCTGCTGATCGCGGTGATCGCGGTCGGCGCGGCGGTGTGGCGGTCGCCGAGGATGGCGGTGGCGGTGGGCTCGCGGTTGAGCGCGGGCATCGGCGCGGGCGCGGTGTACGTCGGCGCCCAGCTGCTGGGGCCGGTGCTGGTCGTCTCCGCGCTGGAGCGCGGGCAGCGGGGGCCGTCGGTGTGGGTCGTGGTGGTGCTGATCTACCTGCCGGTGCTGGTCGCGCTGGTGGCGCTCGCGGTGGCCCGGCGGGTCGCCGGGGTGGTGGGGTTGGCGGTGCTGCTGCCCACCCTGGCGCTGATGCTGCTGGTCGTGGGCGAGGTGAGCCAGCTGACGATCACGCTGACCATGCTGGGCATCGCGCTGGTCGGTCTGGCGGTGGCGCTGCGGGCACCGGACGAGTCGTCGCGGGACCGGTACCGGTTCGGCGCCACCCTGGGGGCGGTGGCCGCGGCCGGGGTGGTCGGCAGCGGTGTCCTGCCGTTCAGCGCCATCACCGACCCGGACTCGGCGCTGCGGGTGTTCAAGGGCGCGGCGCTGGACAACGGGCCCCGGGTGGCGGCGGTCGTCGTCGGTCTGCTGATCGCTGTGGTGCTGGCGGTGTTGGCGGTGCTGCGGCGGGACGTGATGAGCGGTGTGGTCGCGGCCGCGCCGTTGCTGGTCCCGCAGGTGGAGCTGCTGTCCGGTCGGGGTTCGGACGAGACGCTCGTGGTCGTGGCGGTGTTCCCGGTCGTGGTGGCCGTAGTGGCGCTGGCCGGGGCGCTCTTACCGGCGGCGCGGGCCGTGGCGGACCGGGTGGCGGGGTGGCTGCGCCCCGGTGGGGCGACGTCGAGGCCCGCGCTGGTGGCGGTGGCCGTCGCGGCGCTGCTCTCGTTCACCACGTCCGCGCTGCCCGTGCTGCGGTGGGAACCGCGGCTGGGCACCGCGGTGGCGGTGGCGGTGTGCGCGCTGGCGGTGGTGACCGCGTTGCGCCTACCGGGGATGCCCGGCGTGCTCGTGGCGACCCTGGCGCTGCTCGGGCTGTCGTGGAGCGGGTCGGTGTACTGGCTCGTGGTGGGCATCAACATCGAACTGCAGTGGCTGACCGTGCTCGGCGCCGTGCTGGGGCTGGTGGTGGCCGTAGTGGTGACCTGGCTGCTGGTGCGCGCACACCGGCACCCGGCCGTGGTCGTGGCGGCGGCGTACCTGTTGGTGGGTCGGGTGGCCCAGGTGCTGTGGGAGGCGGTGCACCCGTCCTACAACGACCTGTTCGGTGGTCTCGAAGCGCAAGAGGCGGACGCGGTGACGATGTTCCTGCCGCTGATCGTGCTGGGTGTCGTCGGTGTGGTCGTGGTGGCGCGCGGCCGGACGCCGTTCGCGGTGGCGAGCGGGCAGGGGATGGCGGTGCTGGCCGTGGGCGCGGTCGGGGTCGCACTGCTCTCGGTGCTCGCCGGGTTCGCGACCAGGTTCAACTCCGCGCGCGCGGAGCTCGAGGCGAACCTGTCGCCGTTCACCCCGACGAAGGTGCAGCTGGCGAGCAATTCGCCGGACGACCCGGGTGTGGTGACGCTGGTCGTGGTGCTGTGCGTGCTGGCGCTCGCCATCGCCGCGGCGACGACCGCGGCCAAGCGGCCGTCGGCGGCCCTGGCCGCGGCGGTGGTCTTCACGGTCGTCTGGGGCAGCCACATGGCCACGGCGGCGACGTTGTCGACGGGTGGCGGCAGCGGGTTCTCCACGCTCATGTACGTGGCGTTGATCCTCGGCGGCGCGGTCGGGATCCTCGCGATCGTCATGGTCCGCAGGGCTCCCGACGAGGTACCGCCCTGGATCGCCGTCAAGGTCAACGAGTCCTACGGCTCCGCGCACTTCCGGGCCTCGGCGCCGCGTCCGGTGCGGGACGCGCCGTTACCCGACGAGGACTCAGCGGAACCGGAGGAGCCGGAGGAGCCGACCACGGGCGAACCACCTACGCGGCCTGAGTAGGAGGACTCGACCGGGGGTGGGGCCCGACCCCTCGACGGGCCCCTCCCGGTGAGTGCCACACCGGACAGGGGTCCGTGTGGGTTCACCACCCTCCCCGGTGGTTCACCCGGTCTCGCTCCCCTGTCCACCCTGCTCGGCGTGACAGGGGAAGTCTTTCGCGTCGGTGGTGGCCGCCACAGCGTGATGGCCCCCGGGTAGGGGTGCGTAGGACTACTCAAACCGCGCGCAGGACGGCTTGTTCGATCGTCGTGCGCCAGGTCGGGGCGGGGTCGGCGGCGAAGCTGAACGAGTCGACGGCCGAGCCGCCGAGGGTGGCCGCGCGGGCCCAGTTGATGTCCACGCCGAGCCGTTCGAGGGCGTCGGCGACGCTGTGCAGGAGGCCGAGCCGGTCGGCGGCGCGCAGTTCCAGGACGACGGCAGCCGGGTCGGGGCCGCCCGCCTCGTGGTCGAACCACAGCACGCGGGGCGCGGGGGCGTCGGCGGGGCGACCGCCGTAGTCGCGTTCCTTGGCGGCGAGTTTCTCGGCCAGGGGCAGGGAGCCGGAGGCGGCGCGGGTGAACTGCTCGCGCAGCAGTGCCGGGTCGGGCGGGGAGCCGAAGCGGGGGGTCACCGAGAAGACGCAGACGGCGGCGCCCGCGTGCGTGGCGACGGTGGCGGCGTGCACCTCGAGGGAGTTCAGCGCGAGGACGCCCGCCGCCCGGGAGAGCACGCCCGGCACGTCCTTGGCGACGAAGGTGGCGGTCGTGGTCCGGCCGGTGGCCTCGGCGTCGGACCGGTCGAGCGACACGGCCGGTGTGCCGGTGGCCGCGACCGCTTCGGCGAGGACCCGTTGGGGTTCGTCGAGCGGCACCGGGGCGGGGAGCGGGCCGCCCGCCATCGCGGTGCGGCAGTGGGCGACCAGGTCGGCGACGAGGCGGGCCTTCCAGTCGGTCCACACGCCGGGGCCGGTGGCCTGGGAGTCGGCCTCGGCGAGGGCGTGCAGGAGTTCGAGCAGCAGCGGGTCGCCGTCGAGGGTGTCGACGACCCGGTGCACGGTGGTCTCGTCGTCGATGTCGCGGCGGGTGGCGGTGTGCGGGAGCAGGAGGTGGTGGCGCACCATGGCGGCGAGCACCCGCACGTCCCCTGTGGACAGTCCGAGCCGCTGCCCGACCTGGGCGGCCAGCGCCGCGCCGACCACCGAGTGGTCCTGCTCGCGGCCCTTGCCGATGTCGTGCAGCAGGGCGCCGATGAGCAGGAGGTCGGGCCGCGACACCGAGGTCACGAGCCGGGCCGCGGTGACCGTGGTCCGGACCAGGTGCCGGTCGACGGTCCACACGTGCGCGGCGTCGCGCGGCGGGAGGTCGCGCACGGCACCCCACTCGGGGAACAGCCGCGCCCACAACCCCGTGCGGTCCAGGGCCTCCACCACGTCGGTGAGTCCCTCGCCCGCGCCGAGCAGGGCAACCAGGTCCTGCCGCACCTGCGCGGGCCACGGCTCCCGCGGTTCCGGTGCGGACTCCCCCAGCCGCGCCAGCGTGCCGGGCGCGATCGGGTACCCGCCGCGCGCCGCGGCGGCGGCGACCCGCAGCAGCAGCCCGGGATCCCGTCCCGGCTCGGCGTCCCGGGCCAGGGCGACCTCGACCCCGTGCAGCACAACGCCTTCGTCCAGCGGTCGGCGTCGGGGCGCGCGGCGGAGGAACCCGCCGCGGGGACCGTCGTCGGTGGTGGTCGAGCGGAGGGCGACGTCGAGGGCGTAGGCGACGGTCCGGCCCGCGCCGGAGAGGGCGCGGGCGAGGGTGAAGCGGTCGGCGAGGCCGATGGCGGCGGCGACCTCGTCGCCGTCCTGGGGGCGGAGGGTGTCGCGGGGCTTGCGGGCCAGGCGGCGGAGTTCGGTGCGGGTGTCGAGCAGGAGCGTGCGCGCGGCGGCCACCTCGCCGGTCGGGCGGTCGACGAGGTGGGCCAGGGCCAGGGCGTCGAGGATCGTCAGGTCGCGCAGGCCGCCGCGGCCGTGCTTGAGGTCGGGTTCGACCCAGTGCGCCACCTCGCCCGCCCGCGCCCACCGGGTCCGCACCGACTCGGCCACCTCGGCGAGCCGCCCGCGGGCCCCGGCCCGCCACCGCTCGCGCGCCAACGCGGCCAGCCGGGCGCCGACCTCGACGTCACCCGCGATGTGCCGGACGTCGAGCAGCCCCAACGCGGTGCGCAGGTCCTTGGCCGCGACGGTCAGCGCCTCGCCGACGGTCCGCACGGAGTGGTCGAGCCCGATCCCGGCGTCCCACAGCGGGTACCAGAGCCGGTCGGCCAGCTCCGCCACCGGCCGCTTGCCCTCGTGCACCAGGAGCAGGTCCAGGTCGGCGAACGGCACCAGTTCCCGCCGCCCCAGACCGCCGACGGCGACCAGCGCCACCCCGGACCCGCGACCGCCGACGCCCGCCCGCGTCGCGTGCGCCACGAGCCAGAACTCGTGCAGGTCGACGAGCGCCTCCCGGAGCACGGCCGCGCCGAGCCGGTCGGCGCGGCCGGATCCCGGGGCCAGCAGGCGGTCCCGGGCCCGGCGCAGGTCCGCGGTGCAGTCCCGCGGCCCGCCGGGGGTCGGGTCCTCGGCGGGCAGCGGGTGTCGGGGGGTGGGTGGCACCGGTCAGATCGCGTCCGTGCCGCGTTCCCCCGTGCGGACTCTCACCACGGTCTCGACCGGGGTGACCCAGACCTTGCCGTCACCGATCTTGCCGGTGCGCGCGGACTCGGTGATCGCGCTGACCACCTTGTCCACACTGGACTCCTCGGTCAGCACCTCGACCCGGATCTTGGGCACGAAGTCCACCGAGTACTCCGCGCCGCGGTAGACCTCGGTGTGGCCCTTCTGCCTGCCGTAGCCCTGCACCTCGCTGACGGTCATGCCCAGCACGCCCAGCTGCTCCAGGGACGCCTTCACGTCGTCCAGCGTGAACGGCTTGATGATCGCGGTGACCAGCTTCATTCCTCAGTCCTCCTTGGCCGCGCCGGTGGTGACCTTCTTGGCGAGCGCGTCGGCCGTGCGGCCGATCGACGAGCCGCCGCCGCGCAGGCTGGAGAACTCGTAGCCGCTCTCGGCGTGCTCGGCCTCGTCGATGCCGGCGCGCTCGGCCTCGTCGGAGACGCGGAAACCGATCGTCTTCTTGATCGCGAAGCCGATCAGCAGCGTCAGGACGAAGGAGTAGGCCATGACCACCAGCGCCGCCACGGCCTGCTTGCCCAGCAGGTCCAAGCCGCCACCGTAGAGCAGGCCGTCCTTGCCCGCGGCGTTCACCTCGGTGCTGGCGAACAGCCCGATCAGCAGCGTGCCGACCAGGCCGCCGACCAGGTGCACGCCGACCACGTCGAGCGAGTCGTCGAACCCGAGCCGGTACTTCAGGCCCACCGCCAGCGCGCACAGCGCGCCCGCCACGAGCCCGATCGCCAGCGCGCCGAGCGGGGTCACGTAGCCGCAGGCGGGGGTGATCGCGACCAGCCCGGCCACGGCCCCGGACGCGGCGCCGAGGGTGGTGGGCTTGCCGTCGCGGATCTGCTCCACGACCAGCCAGCTCAGCACCGCGGCGGCGGTGGCGGCCGTGGTGGTGAGGAACGCGACGCCCGCCAGGTCGCCCGCGGCCAGCGCCGAGCCCGCGTTGAAGCCGTACCAGCCGAACCACAGCAGTCCCGCGCCGAGGATCACGAACGGCAGGTTGTGCGGCCGCATGGGTTCGCGCGGCCAGCCCTTGCGCTTGCCCAGCACCAGCGCCAGGGCCAGGCCCGCGGCGCCTGCGTTGATGTGCACGGCCGTGCCACCGGCGAAGTCCAGCGCGCCGAGCTTGTTGGCGATCCAGCCGCCGACGAACTCCACCCCGGTGAAGCCGTTGAAGTTGAACACCCAGTGCGCCACCGGGAAGTAGACGATGGTGACCCACACCGCGATGAACAGCGTCCAGGACCAGAACTTGGCGCGGTCGGCGATGGCGCCGGAGATCAGCGCGGCGGTGATGATCGCGAACATCAGCTGGAACACGATGAACACCAGGTGCGGGATCTGGTGGCCGTCCACCCACGGCGCGCCCGCGTCCTTCGGCGCGGTGCCCACGAGCTGGCCGACGACGCCCTTGAGCCCGGCGAAGTCGAGCCCGCCGAGCAGGCCGCCGCCCACGTCGTCGCCGAAGGCGAGGCTGTAGCCGTAGAGCACCCACAGCACCGTCACCACGGCGAGCGCGATGAAGCTCATCATCAGCATGTTGAGCACGCTCTTGGCCCGCACCATGCCGCCGTAGAAGAAGGCGAGGCCGGGGGTCATGAGCATCACCAGTGCCGCGCTCACCAGCACCCAGGCTGTGTCTCCTGTGTTCACATCATCCTCCCGCGAACCGGCCCACCCGTGAACCGTCTAGTTGCCGGGAAGCATCGGGTCGAGCTGTTTCACCGGATCGCGTCGCGGGTTTCGCGCCGGTGAACTAGCGACCCCCGGGTGTTACGGCCAGGTAACCTGTGCTGGGACGGGGGTGGGCATGACCGACGCGCGGGGCGTGTACTCGATCTTGGACCGCAAGCTGCCGCACCACGCGGGTTCGGCGACCGCCGGTCTCGTCCCGGTCCCGGTTTCGCAGGTCGGCGACGAGACCTGGCTCACCGCGCAGATCACCGCGGCGGCCCGGATGTACCGCTGCGACGACCGGAAGACCCTCGGCGTGCTGTGGTGGTACTCGGCCAGTTCGGTGCTGCTCGCGCCGACCGTGGAGTCACTCGTCGTCACCTCCCACGCGCTTTCCCCCTCCCGGGTGACGCTCTACCTCCACCCGGACGGGCGACTCCTGGCCGCGCGATCGGACACCACCACCCCCACGCCCGGGGACGACCTCCGCGAAACCCTCGACACCGCCATCACCGCGATCGCCAAGCGCACCGGCGCAGCACCACGCGCCCTGTGGGCCATCGCCACCGACTCGCTCGCCAACCGGGCCCTCTGGGCGGGCGGCACACCGGAGCGCGCCAAGAGCATCGCGGCCGAGGTCAAGGAACTGCCCGTGCCGCGGTTCGTTCAGGTCAACGGCCGCGACTACGTTCGGCGCGGTTCCTGTTGCCTGATCTATGAAGCCGCTACGAGTCCGAAGTGCGTGTCCTGTCCGCGTCAACTCCCCGAAGAGCGGATCGCGCGGCTAAGAACCCTATGACTCCGCGAAAACGCGGTGGAACTCCGCTTCGCCGACCGGCGTAAGAGCCCCGTGCAACCGCAAGCGGGCCATGCCGCCGTCCGGGTAGATGTCCAGCCGCACATGGGTTGTGGGCTCGGTTTCCCGTAGGGCGAACCTATGGCGCGTGTCGGGCTGCAGGCGCGTGCGGTCGAGCAGGGTGAACCACTCGCCCGCACCCGCGCGGCCGCTCAGCGTCGCCCACCCCGGCGCGTTGCCGGTGAAGTGCGTGGTGTCCAGCTCCGCGAAGCGGATCACGCCCTCGGCCGCCAACCGCACGATCACCCAGTCGTTGTCGGTGTCGCGGCGGCGCGCGGTCTCCCAGCCCTCGCCCATCACCGAGGCCGGTCCGGGGGAGATCAGGTTGTTGGGCGTGGAGTAGAACATGTTGCTGCACGCCACGATCCGGCCGCCGAGCCCCAGCGCGGCGAGGTCGAGCCCGTTCGGGTCCACCAGCGCCGGGTCGGCGACCGGGTCGCCGTGCACGCGCAACCGGGCCACGCCGCCGTCGGGGTGCAGGGTGAGCCGGACGTGCGTGAAGCGGCGGGTGTTGTCGACGTCGTAGGCGTTGCGGGTGTCGCCGCGCAGCGCGCAGTGGTCGACCAGGACGGTCCAGTCCTCGGCCAGCAGCTCGTCCGGGCTCGGGTAGCCGGAGACCGCGCACGCCGACACCGTGCAGGCGGGCGGGTAGTTGCCGGTGAAGTGGGTCGTGTCGACGATGACGCCGCGCACCACCCCGGGCAGCCCCAGCCGCACGATCGCGTGGTCGTCGCCCGGTTCCCGCCTGCGCCGGGTCTCCCAGCCGTCGAAGACCTGCCCGCGGTGGCTGAAGGTGGCGGGCCGGTACTGGGGCTCGGCGGCCAGGATCAGGTTCTCGCGGGGCGCGAACGTCTCGTCGTTGGACCACACGACCGCGCCCGCGAATCGCCGCGACGCCAGGTCCGGCAAGGTCGCCCATGACGGCGGCGTCACGCCCGCCCCCACATCACGTCCACAGTGCACTCCTCGGCCAGGTGGGTCGCCGACCACGATATCGATCCGGCTGCCCGCCAGCCCGCAGGCGAGTGTCCCCGGATCGGGCGAACCCGCCCGCCGCTACGGGCGGGGTAAGCCATGCGGGTCGCTCACTGCTCCACCAACCCGTAGCGGGCGGCCGGGAGGCGCAGTGCCGTGGTCTCCAGCCCGCACTGGGTCTGGACGGCGGCGTAGCGGGTGACCAGCTGGGCCGGGTGCACGTCCCAGCCGCGCGGGAAGCCGTGCGCCTGGGCGCGGCGGACCTGCGCGTAGTGCGCGCGCCAGCCGGACTCGACGGCGTCGCCGAACGGGAGCAGGTCGGCCGAGCCGTCGGAGAGCCAGACGCCGGTGCCCGCCGCGCCGACCTGCAGGGTGTGGCGGGCGTAGTCGCAGGCGGGGTGGTCCGGTGCCGGGGTGAGGCCGCAGGCGACGGCGTAGTCGTGCGCGGCGAAGTGCAGGCCGACGACCCGGCCCTCACCCGCCGCGACCAGCCCGGGGACGGCGACGCGGCCCTCGTGGTCGATCACCGCGTCGGGGGACTCGACCTGGATCTCGAACCGCAGCTCGCCGTCGGGGAGGCCGAGGCGGCGCTCCAGGACCTCCAGCACCTGCACCAGCACGCGGACCTGGGTGCGACCGGTGACCCCGGGGAAGGTCAGCGCGGGGGCGCGGCCCAGGGCGGTGACCACGAGGTCGAGCGTGCGGACCGAGCGCCGGTACCGCTCGGGGGTGTCGAACGGCCCGATCCGGATGCCCGCGCTGGGCAGCGACCAGACCTCCAGGAGCGCGGCGGCGCGCAGGGCCTCGGCGTCCTCGGTGTCGTGGGCGCGGTAGCCGACGGCGAAGTCCAGGCGCAGGTCCTCGACCGGTTCGTCGGCGAGCTTGGCCCGCACCTCCGCGTACACGGCGGACGCCAGGTCCGGGGGCAGGCCGATGATCCCGGCGAGGGCCGCCGCGTCCGGGGCGTGCCGGTCGAGGGCGGCCAGCGCCAGGGCGCCCCACCACGCGGGCAGGTCCTCGGTGGCCTGGTCCGCGGGCACCAGGCAGGTGTGCACCGGGAGCCGCCCACCCGACGGGCCGGGGAGGCGGCGGGCGCGTTCGGCGTCGAACTGGGCCAGTTCGGCGGCGAGCCCGGCGAGCAACGCTCCGTCCAGGGTTGTGCGCATGTTCGTCCACCGCCTGATCAGCAGATCCCGATCGTGACGAGCCGTGAGCAATTCGTCAGTTTATGGCGCGGACGGGCGGTCGGCATTACCCCAAAAGAGCGTCCACGAACGCGGTTGGGTCGAAGGGGGCCAGGTCGTCGGCGCCCTCGCCGAGTCCGACGAGCTTGACCGGCACGCCCAGCTCGCGCTGGACCTGGAAGACGATGCCGCCCTTGGCGGTGCCGTCGAGCTTGGTCAGCACGATGCCGGTGACGTCCACGACCTCGCCGAACACCCGCGCCTGGGTGAGGCCGTTCTGGCCGGTGGTGGCGTCGAGGACGAGCAGCACCTCGTCGACCTTGCCCTGCTTCTCGACCACCCGCTTGACCTTGCCCAGTTCGTCCATCAGGCCGGTCTTGGTGTGCAGCCTGCCCGCGGTGTCGACCAGGACGGTGTCCACGCCGGTGTCGCGGCCGAGCTTGACCGCGTCGAACGCGACGGCCGCCGGGTCGGCCCCCTCCTTGCCGCGCTGCACCCGGGCGCCGACCCGGTCGGCCCAGGTCTGCAGCTGGTCGGCGGCGGCGGCGCGGAAGGTGTCGGCGGCGCCGAGCACGACGGTGCGGCCGTCGGCGACGAGGACGCGGGCGAGCTTGCCGGTGGTGGTGGTCTTGCCGGTGCCGTTGACGCCGACGACGAGGACGACGGCGGGCTGGCGGGTGTCGCCGTCGCCGTGCGGGAGGGCGTGGACGGCGCGGTCCATGTCGGGGCGCAGCGCGTCGACGAGGACCTCGCGGAGCAGGGCGCGGGCCTGCTCGGGGGTGCGGACGCCGCGGGCGATGAGTTCGGTGCGCAGCTTGTCGACGATCTCCTGGGTGGTGGTCGCGCCCAGGTCGGCGAGCAGGAGGGTGTCCTCGACGTCGGTCCAGGAGTCCTCGTCGAGGTCGCCCGCGCCGAGGAGGCCGAGCAGGCCCTGCCCGAAGGCGGACCGGGAGCGGGCGAGGCGTCCCCGCAGCCGCTCCAACCGCCCGGCCGTCGGCGCGATCTCCTCGACGGCGTCCGGCTTCGCCTGCTCGACCTTGGCTGCCTGTTCAACCGGCACCTGCTCGACCGGCGCCTGCTGGACCGGGATGGCGGCGGTGTCGGGCTCGTCCTGCACCGGCAGCCGATCGGTCACCGGCTCCGGCTGGACGGGGATCGTGTCGGTCGGCGGCTCCACGACCGCGTCGGGCAACTCGACGTCGACCAGCGTCCGCTTCTCGGAGTCCCGAGGCACCGACGCGTCGTCCCCGACCCCGGGCTGCCCGTCGACCTCGGTCCGCTCCCCCGCCGGATGCGCGGGCGCTTTCTGCTGACCACCGGGCGCGAGGCTGATCCCACTGCCCGCCTGGTAGCCCCCCTTGGCAGGCCGCTCCTCGACAGCGGGCTTGTCCTTCTCCAGCGTGATCCGCTTGCGCTTGGCCACCACGAACCCGGTGACCAGCGCGGCGACCAGCACCACGAGAACGACGACGAGAACCACGATCAGGGTGTTCGACACGGCGCCATCCTCGCATCCCACCCGTCAGGACCGCCGAACACCGCGCAACCCGGAGACGATCACGCCCCGCTCACGTACGACTCCAACTCGGACGGCACACCGTGCTCGAACCGAGCGCCCCCGAAATCCGTCCACGGCGAGGGAGTGGACGAGTCGACCCGCCGCGCACGAGGCAGGGCCACCCGGTCGAACTCGGCGTGCTCGGCGAAATAGGCCTTCCCGAAGTCGACATCCCCTCGGAACCTCACACCGTTGAACAGAGCGGCACCGGCGAAACCGACCTCGCCGAACCAGGCGATCCCGGTGAAGGTCGCGCCATCGAACCTCGCGATCGTGGCGAAACGGGTCACCGCGAAACTCACGGTCGCAGTGACCCGCGCCTCATCGAACCAGGCGGGACCGGCAAACCTCGCGCCGCCGAACCAGGCTGGACCGGCGAAACCGACCCCGTTGAACCTGGCCGCGCCCGCGAAACTCGCGTCGTTGAACCATGTGGTCCCTCCGAACCCTGCCCCGCTGAACCGAGCGATCCCGGTGAAGGTCGCCCTGCTCAGGTGGGCCGTGCCGGCGATCATCGCGTCATCGAACCGGGTAGTCCCGATGAAGGTCGCGTCACTGAACCGAGCCGTTCGGATTCGGCAGCCAGCGAGGCCGAAGCTGATGAGGGTGGCGTTGGTGAGGTCGAGGTCGATGTCGCGCCAGAACGTCGGCAGCGGAGTGTCCGGATCGTCGCCGGGGACCAAGTGGTTTCTGAGGATGCGCTGGGCCGTCAACCGGACCTCCCGCTCCTGCAACAGTCCCCGGTGCCCAGCCAACTTCTCCTCGTCCTCCGGCGGGTCGCCGGGCACGGTGTAGGGCATGCGGAGGTAGGCGCACAGCACGTTCACGATCGTCTGGCGTTGTTCCACGTGGTCTTGGGCCAGTCGCTCCAAGGCGTACAGGCCGCCCAGACGGACCGGGGCCTTGTCGGAGCCGAGTTGTTCCACCGCTTTGGTGTAGAGGTCCGTGACGCGCCTGGCTTCGGCGTCGTGTTGGGTGGCCAAGGCCGTTTCGCGTTGGAGTTCCTGGTCCTGCTGCTTCTGGACCAGCGCGATCTCGGTGGAGTGCTGGCGGCGCCACGCCAGGTACAGGGCGAACAACCCACCTCCGCCCAAGCCGATGCTCAGGCCGGTGCGCAAGGCATCCAGGCGAGCCTGGCTCGGGTCGGCCAACCACAGCCAAACCACCACCCCCGCCGTCGCCGCCGCGATGGCGGTCGCCACCCAGGCGATCAGCTTCCTCGGCAACGGGGCGATCAGGGGCGGGGTGTCCGGCACGTGGTGATCATCGCAGCCGAACGGGTTGAGTTTCCGCCGGTTGATCACGATCGGGGGCGGGGTGCTTGTCCGGCGGGCGGCGGTGCAATAGACCACACTCCCGAGGGCAGTGCCGGTCGGGGTGGCCTGCATACGGCAACCGCGGGACAACCGGGGGTACATCGTGCGCGTGCTCGACCTCGCCATCGTCGTGGTCTTCCTGGTGGGGATGCCGCTGTTGGGGGTGCTGATCGGGGGCAGGCAGCGGTCGGCGGCGGACTACTTCGTGGGCGAGGGCAAGATCTCGTGGTGGGTGGCGTGCCTGTCCGTGGTGTCCGCCGAGACCTCGACGCTGACCGTGCTGAGTGTGCCGACGGTCGCCTACCTCGGCGCCTTCACCTATCTGCAACTGGCGATCGGGTACGTCATCGGCCGGATCGTCGTCGCCACGGTCCTGCTCCCCCGCTACGCCGCAGGCCGCATGACCACCGCCTACAACTACCTCGGTGAGCGGTTCGGCGCCGGTCTGCAGGGCACCGCCTCCGTCACCTTCCTCGTCACCCGCCTGCTCGCCGACGGCGTCCGGCTGTTCGCCACCGCCATCCCGATCAAGGTGGTGCTGGCCGCCTACGGGATTTCCGCCCAGTACTGGCAGATCGTCGCCGTGCTGGGGCTGGCGATGGTGGCGTACACGTTCTTCGGCGGCGTCCGGGCGGTGGTCTGGGTCGACGCGATCCAGATGCTCTGGTACGTCATCGGCGGGGTGGCCGTGATCGTCGTGTTGGCCGGTCGGTTACCGCAGGGGTGGTTCGCGGCCGCGGTCGACGCGGGCAAGACGCAGTTGCTCGACTTCGGCGCGGCGCCGTTGAGCAACCAGTACGCCTTCGTCACCGCCGTGCTCGGCGGCGCCGTCCTCTCCATGGCGTCGCACGGCGCCGACCAGCTCATCGTGCAGCGCCTCATGGCCTGCAACGACCTGCGCGCCGCCCGCAAGGCGCTCGTCGCCAGCGGTGTCGTCGTCTTCCTCCAGTTCGCGCTGTTCCTGGTCATCGGCACCATGCTCTGGTCCTTCTACCGGGGCCTCGACCCGGTGCGCGACCTCCACCTGGGCACGGCCGACGAGCTGTTCGCCTCCTTCATCGTCACCGAACTGCCCAGCGGCCTGTCCGGCTTCGTCATCGCGGGCATCCTGGCCGCCGCGCTCAGCTCCTCCCTCGGCGCGCTGGCATCCTCGACGGTCAGCGACGTCCTCCAGAAGCTGCGCAAGCGCCCGCTGGACGACGCCGAGGCACTGCGCCTGGGTCGCGTGTGGACGGTCGTCTGGGCGGGTGTGCTGATCCTGTTCGCGTCGATGTTCACCACGACCAAGAACCCCATCGTGGAGACCGCGCTGGCGATCACCGGCTACACCTACGGCGCGCTGCTCGGCGCGTTCCTGCTCGGCCTGCTCGTCCGCCGCGCCCGGCAGGCGGACGCGGTGGTCGCGTTCGTGGTGACGGTGGCCGTGATGGCGTTCGTGATCCTGGGCCTCAAGTTCGACAAGGCGAGCGGCGGCTTCCTCGGCGTCGACTTCGCCAAGCCCGCGGGCACCTCGGTGGCGCTGGCCTTCCCCTGGTACACCCCGCTCGGGGTCGCGGTGACGCTGGCCGTCGGCGGGCTGCTGGCCCTGCGCCACCGCGACGCGGAGGTGAGCGCGTAGCTACCAGCCGACGACGGCGCCCGCCGCCGGTTCCTGCCGTCGGTACCCGACCAGTTCCAGGTGCAGGTCGAAGCCGAGCGCGGTGAACATCCGCTCCGAGGCGTCGTTGCCCAGGGCGATCACCGCCGCCGCCCGGCCGCGCGCGCCGTGCTCGGCGGCCAGCTCGCGCAGCAGCGCGCGGACCAGCGACCGGCCCGCGCCCGCCGAGCGCATGTTCGGGTCCACGGCGACGTAGTCAACGGAGAACTCCTCCTCTTGGATGAAGCCCGCCGCGTAGCCGATGAGCCCGTCGACACCGGTCAGCGTGACGACGGTATGGCCCCGCGCGCCCTCGACCAGCTGCCGCGCGGACACCGTGCGGTTGGGGAAACAGCGTTCGTGCAGGTCGCCGACCTGTCGTCGGACCAGGGGGTCTTTGCCGAGCCGCACCGGGCCGCACCCGGGTTCCTCGGCGAGGCCCACCAGCGCGGACCGCAGCGCGGCGCCGGTCAGGGTGAACACGCGGCTCGCCGACCCGGCCGCGAAGCCGTGGCGGGCGGCGAAGTCGCCGAGGCGCCGGTTGCGCCGGTGGCCGTAGAGCTCCAGGTCGGTGATCCCGGCCAGCGCGGGCGTGCGCAGGACCACGTCGAGCAGGTCGTCGGCGGTGTTGTGCCAGACCTGGCGCTCGGCCGGGTGGCCGTCGGGGACCTCGACGAACGGCCCGTACAGCCAGGCGCGGCCGACCTCGCGGTCGACGTCGACGCTGAGCACCGCGCGCACGACCCCGTCGCCGTCGACGCCGACCGCGGCGCCGGAAGCCCAGGTGGGGCGCACGGCGGCCAGTTCCGCGGTGATCTCCTCGACGGTGACGCCGTGGTAGCCGACGTGCTGTTCGGGCACGGCCTGCGCCCGCGCCAGCAGCGCGGTCGCCCCGGGCCGGTCGGCGGGTGTGGCGGCACGAATCGCATACATGTGCGGAATCGTCACCCCGCGACCCGGTCGAACGCGAACGTATTACTGACCGGTCGGTCCAACGCCGAGCGGTGCGCGCGACCACCGGGGACTTGATCGAGCAAGCTCCGGTTCGTCCGTCTCGCCCAAGAGGACAGTCCATCCGCGCAGCGCGACGACATCACCGCAGGTAGTGAGAAAGGACTCGATCGTCGCAACCGCACCTCAGGGGCACCGTGATGCACGTCGGCCACGGAAACGCTGGTACGCAATGACTGTCCGTGACTCAACCACAACAAAATGGTCGGGGAGGCGGGCAGTACTTGCGAAACGGTCGGATCAGACCATATTTTGTGCGACCCTCACCGCGTCCCGTATAGGCGGGACCACCGCATTCCCCCGAACGGTCCCCCAGCCGTTCGTCAGTGCAGAGAGGCCACTATGGCTAACTTCGACCCCAAGCGCGTGACCCCGATCGAGTGGGCGGGCATCGGCGCGGGCGTGCTCGCTTTCCTCGCCAGCTTCTTCCCCTGGTACTCCGTGTCCGTGACCGGCTTCGGCGGCATGGGCGTCAGCCAGGGCTGGTCCGCGTGGAGCATCGGCATCGGCGGCTGGCTGCCGGTCCTGCTGCTGGTCGCCGCGGGTGTGCTGGTCTTCCTGCCGCACGTGGGCACCTCGGTCCCGAACCTCACCCTGCTCTGGCTCGGTTTCGCCGCCGCCGCCGTGGTGATCATCATCATCCGCTGGCTGACCCTGTCCAGCAGCGCGGGCCTCGGCTCGTTCAGCGACTCGGTGAGCGACGGTGCCGGTTTCGGCCTCTACATCGGCCTGCTCGCGGCCATCGCCTCCGCGGTGGCGGCCTTCCTGACCTTCCAGGCGAGCAAGAAGCCCACCGCCGGTCCGCAGGGCGGCTACCCGCAGCAGCCCGGTGGCTACCCGCCGCCCGCCGCGTAACCGATCGGCGTAGTCAACCGATGATCCGCTCTTGATCGTCGACGGTCGCCCCGGCCATGCTCAGCGCATGGACGGGGCGATTCTGTTTTCCACGGCGACCGAGTGCCTGGACTTCCTGCACACCCACGCGGGCGAGGACTGGGAGGCGCCGGTACCCGGGATGGACTTCACCGTCGCCGGGGTCGTAGCACACACCAGCACCTCCTTGCTCTACTACGGCGCCGACCTGGCGGCCGGGGCGCGGGAACTGTCCACAACGGAGGTCAAGGTGCGGGCCGCGCCGCCCGGCGAGCTGATCCGCACGCTGGGCATGGCGGCCAGGGTGCTGGCGGCGGTGGTCGACTCGAGCCCGCCGGAGGCGCGCGGCTGGCACCCGTGGGGCGTGGCCGACCCGAGCGGGTTCCTCGGCATGGCCTGCGACGAACTGCTGGTGCACACCGCCGACGCCGGGCGCGGGCTCGGCGTCGAGTTCGTGCCACGCGAGGCGCACAGCCGCGCGCTGCTGGCCAGGATGTTCCCCTGGGCGCCGGACGACCTCGACGCGTGGCAGACCCTGTTGTGGGCCAACGGCCGCGCCGACCTGCCCGGCCACCCCCGACCGCAGGACTGGCGCTGGCACTGCGCACCGCTGTCGGAGTGGGACGGGACCCGACCGGTCGCGGTCTAGACGACCGGGTCGAGCGGTTCCTGGGCGGGCTCCTCCGGGACCGACTCGTCCGCCTGGGACACCCGGGGCTCCTGGTTCTCCTGGGGCTCCTGGGGTTCCGGTGTCCGCGCCGGACTGTCCACAACGGCGGGTGTCTGGGCGGCGGGCTCGGCGCGGCGCTGGAGGCGCTGGGAGATGACCTGGGTGATGCCGTCGCCGCGCATGCTCACGCCGTAGAGCGCGTCGGCGATCTCCATCGTCGGCTTCTGGTGCGTGATGATGATCAGCTGGGAGCTGGCCCGCAGCTGCTCCAGCAGGCCGATCAGCCGCCGCATGTTGGTGTCGTCCAGCGCCGCCTCGACCTCGTCCATCACGTAGAACGGCGAGGGCCGGGCGCGGAAGATGGCGACCAGCATGGCCACCGCCACCAGCGACTTCTCACCGCCGGAGAGCAGCGAGAGCCGCTTGACCTTCTTGCCGGGCGGCCGGGCCTCCACGTCCACGCCGGTGACCAGCATGTCGTCGGGCTCGGTGAGGATCATCCGGCCCTCACCGCCGGGGAACAGCACGTCGAACACGGTGATGAACTCGCGCGCCACGTCGTGGTAGGCGGAGGTGAAGACCTCGAGGATCTTGTCGTCGACCTCCTTGACCACCACGAGCAGGTCGCGCCGGGTGGCCTTGAGGTCTTCCAGCTGGGTGGAGAGGAACTTGTAGCGCTCCTCCAGCGCGGCGAACTCCTCCAGCGCCAGCGGGTTGACCTTGCCCAGCAGCGACAGGTCGCGCTCGGCGCGCTTGGCCCGCCGGGCCTGGGTCTCGCGGTCGTACGGGCTCGACGGCGGCAGCGTGACGTCCTCGCCGCGCTCCTTGGCCGCCTCGTACTCGGCCAGCTCCGACGGGCTCGGCGGCACCGGCACGGTCGGCCCGTACTCGGTGACCAGGTCGTCGAGGCCGATGCCGAAGGTCTCGGCGATCTTGACCTCCAGCTGCTCCAGCCGCAGCCGCTGCTCGGCGCGCAGCACCTCGTCGCGGTGCACGGCGTCGGTCAGCTTCTCCAGCTCGGTGGACAGCTCGCGGACCCGGCCGCGCACGTCGCCGAGCACCCGCTCCCGCTCCGCGCGCTGGGCCTGCACCTCGTCGCGCTCCTGGGCGGCGCGGGTCAGCGACCGGGCGATCCGCTCCAGGGCCAGCTCACCGCCGTCGACCACGGCCTGGGCGATCGTGGCGCCGCGCTTGCGGGCGGCGGTGGCGCGGGCCGAGCGCTCCCGGGCCTCGCGCTCGGCGCGGGCGGCGCGGCGCAGCTGGTCGGCCTTGCCCTGCAACGCGCGGTGGCGTTCCTCGGAGGTGCGCAGCGTGAGCCTGCCCTCCATCTCCTCCTGCCGGGCGGTGGCCAGGGACGCGGTGTACTCGTCGCGCTCGCTGGAGTCCGGTTCGGCCTCCATGTCCTGTTCCTGCTCGACGGCGGAGAGCCGCTCCTCCAGCTCGGCGAGCCGCAGCAGGCCCTCCTCGCGGGCCTGCTCGACCTTGGCGCGCTGCCGTTCGGCGCGCTCGGCCTCGGCCTCGGCGGAGCGCACGGCGGCCCGCAGCCGGTTCAGCCGCTCGGCCGACCGCGCGGCGCGCACCCTGCCCTCGTTCATCGCCTCCTTGACCGCGTCGACCTCGGCCCGCCGGGCCTGCTGCTCGGCGCGGGCGCCCTCCAGCGCGGCGGAGGACTGCTCGACGGCCCGCTCGGCGGCGGAGAGCTTGGCGTTGGCCTCGTCGACGGCGGCCTGCACCTCGATGACGCTCCGCGCCTTCTCCGAGCCGCCGATGGCCCAGTGCGCGCCGAGCACGTCGCCCTCGGTGGTGACCGCGCGGACCCCCGCGTCGGCGGCGACCAGGGCCCGAGCGTCGGCGATGGCGTCGACCACGGCGACCCGGTCGAGCGCGCGGTGCACGGCGGGCAGCAGCGCGTCCGGGGCGCGGACCAGGTCGACGGCCCACCGCGCGCCCGGCGGCAGCGCGGGCCACGCGGCGCGGTCCAGCGGCTGGGCCGGCCCGCCGATGAGCATCCCGGCCCGGCCCTCGTCGCCTGCGCGCAGCAGCCGCAGCGCCTCCACGGCGCCGTCCGGGTTGGCCACGGCCACGGCGTCGGCGACCGGGCCGAGCGCGGCGGCCAGCGCGGCCTCGGCGCCGGGTTCGACGGTGAGCAGCGCGGCGACCGACCCGAGCAGTCCGGGCAGCCGGTCGGCCGACGCCAGCAGCGCGCCCGCGCCGTCCTTGCGGGACAGGCCGAGCGAGAGCGCGTCGACCCGGGCCCGCCAGGAGGCGATGTCCTTCTCGGCGCCGCGCTCGGCGCGGACCAGTTCCTCCACCCGCGCGCGGGCGGCGTCGTGCGAGGCGGCGGCCTGCTGGTGGCGCTCGGCGAGCGAGGCGTCGTCGGAGCTCTCGACGCCGGTCTCCTCCTCGGCCGCGGCCAGTTCCTCGGCGGCGACCTCGGCGCGTTCGCGGGCCTCGCCCAGGGTGAACGACAGCCGCTCGATCTCCTCGTCGGTGGCGCCGGTCTTGCTGCGCAGCGCCTCGACCTGACCGGCCAGCCTGGCCAGGCCCTCGCGGCGGTCGGCGATGGCCCGGACGGCGGCCAGGTGGGCCTTCTCCGCGGCCTGCACCATGCGCTCCAACTCGGCCCGGCGCTCGGTGGACTCGGCGAGCGCGTAGCGGGCCTCGGCCACCGCCTCGAACAGCTCGGCCTCGCGGGTGGCGGTGTGCTCGGCCTCGGCCTCCAGCTCCTCGGGGTCGCGACCGCCGCGCGGGGCCTCCACCGAGGCGGACAGGTGCCGGGCGCGCTCCACGGCCAGCCGCACGGTGCCGCGCAGCCGCTCCTCCAGCGCGGAGAGCCGGTACCAGGTCTCCTGGGCGGCGGCGAGCTTCGGCGCGTCGACGGCGAGGTTGTCCTCCAGCTCGGTCTGCCGCGCCTGGTAGATCTCCAGCGCCTGCTCGACCTCGCCGCGCTTGCGCCGGGCGGTGGCCTCGTCGGCCTCCTCGCGGGCGATGTCGCCGCGCTGGGTGACCAGGTCGTCGGCGTGCAGCCGGAGCCGGGCGTCGCGCAGCTCGGACTGCGTGGTCTGCGCCTTGCGGGCGATCTCGGCCTGCTTGCCCAGCGGCTTGAGCTGGCGGCGCAGCTCGGCGGTGAGGTCGTTGAGCCGGGTGAGGTTGGCCTGCATCGCGTCGAGCTTGCGGATGGCCTTCTCTTTGCGCTTGCGGTGCTTGAGGACGCCCGCGGCCTCCTCGATGAACGAGCGGCGCTCCTCCGGCTTGGACTCCAGGATCGCGGAGAGCTGGCCCTGCCCGACGATGACGTGCATCTCGCGGCCGATGCCGGAGTCCGACAGCAGTTCCTGCACGTCCATCAACCGGCAGCCCTGGCCGTTGATCTCGTACTCGCTGGCGCCGTCGCGGAACATCCGGCGGGTGATCGACACCTCGGTGTACTCGATGGGCAGCGCGCCGTCGGAGTTGTCGATGGTGAGGGTGACCTCGGCGCGGCCCAGCGGGGCGCGGCCCGCGGTGCCCGCGAAGATGACGTCCTCCATCTTGCCGCCGCGCAGGCCCTTGGCGCTGCCCTCGCCCATCACCCAGCGCAGCGCGTCGAGCACGTTCGACTTGCCCGAGCCGTTCGGGCCGACGACGCAGGTGATGCCCGGCTCGAACTTCAGCGTCGTCGCCGAGGCGAACGACTTGAACCCCTTCAGCGTCAGGCTCTTGAGGTACACGAGGCGAGACCCTTCAGGTTGGGCTCAGGCTTGGGCGCAGTCCGCCGTTATCCGGCCGAGACTACCGGTGCGCCCCGCCCGGATCGGTGAGGCGGGGCCGGGTGGCGGCCATCGGACCTGGTCAGCGCCTCGGCCCCGGCTTGGTCACCGGGCGCCCGGTCAGGACGGCGCGGGCACCTCGACCAGGACGTCGCCGTCGTCGTTCTGCACCTGGATGCGGGAGATGCGGGCCAGGGTGATCGACGTGCTGCCGGGGACCGCCTCGCCCTGCCGGTAGCCGGTCGCCCACCAGCCCGCCACCTCGAAGTAGCCGTCGCGGCCGCGCACGATCAGCTTGCACGGCTTGCCCGCGGGCACGTCGTGCAGCCGGATGCGCACCTCGGTGCCCCAGTCGCGGTCGGTGAGGTCGAGGTCGGCGCGCACGCCGCTGGCCGGGTCGGTGCCCGACCAGCTCACCGAGTACGGGCCGGGCTCCGCCGTGTCGCCGAGCGACTCGTAGACGATCACGCTGCCCACCGACAGCGCGATCACCGCCGCGGCGGCCGCGACGATCTTCGGGTAGCGGCCGCGGCGGCGCCGGTCGATGTCGACGACCGGGGGCGGGGGCGGGGCGGGCGCGGGCGGCGCGGGCGCCGGGTCCAGTTCGGCGTCGAGCGGGTCGTCGTCGAACCACTCGGGCGCGCGGGGGGCCTCGACCCGCAGGTCGGCGGGGACCTCCGGGGTGTCCTCGAAGTCCTCGACCCGGATGCGGTGCAGCAGGCCGGGCAGCGGCGAGAGCCGGACCAGCTCGCGGCGGCAGGCCGAGCAGGCCGCGGCGTGCGCCTCGAACGCCGCGCGCTCGGCCGGGTCGAGCGCGCCGAGCAGGTAGGCGCCGAGCGAGAAGGTGTGCGTGCAGGTCACAGCTCCGTCACCCCGCGCTCCTCCAGGGCGTCGCGCAGCGCGCGCAACGCGTAGAACGACCGCGACTTGACCGTGCCCGCCGGGATGCCCAGCACCTTGGCCGCCTCGGCGACGGTGCGCCTGCGGTAGAACAGCTCGGCGATGACCGCCCGGTGGTCGCGGGTGAGCGCGCGCATGGCCTCGGCGACCTGCCAGCCCTGCAGCACCTGCTCGAACTCGTCACCGGCGCGCGGCCAGTCCTCGTTCTCGATGGGGACCTCGGTCACCCGCGCGCTCTGCCGCCGGTAACCGGAGATCACCAGGTTCTTGGCGACCGTGTACAGCCACGGACCGGCCTTGTCCGCCTCGAGCGAATCGGCGTGGCGCCACGCCCGCAACAGTGTCTCCTGCACGACATCCTCGGCGCGCTGGTGGTCTCCGCCGACCGCGCGCAGCACGTAGCCGAGCAGCGGTCGCCGGTATCGGCTGTAGAGCTCGCGGACGAACTCGTCGTCCTGCTCCGGGGTGCTCCCCACGCTCAGGGCCTACGCCTCCCGGTGTCGAGCGGTTCACCTCAGGTGATGATCCGGTGTGTGGGATCGACCACTCAACGTTCGACGAACCCCTCCAGGTTCCCCTTGGCCGGTCCCCAGTGCTCCACAACCGACTCGACCGTCCCCGGCGTGGTGCCGGAACGCAGCGCGTCGAGCAGTCGCGCGCACCGGTCCCGGCCGCCCTCGGCAACCACTTCGACGCGACCGTCCCGAGCGTTACGCGCCCAGCCGACGAGTCCGATCTCCAGCGCGCGGGAGCGGGTCCACCAGCGGAAGCCCACCCCCTGCACGCGACCGCGCACCCACGCGGTGACGCGCTGGGGTTCCTGCGTGTCCGACACGGGCCCATGGTGACATGAGCCCGTGTCGGGTTGGCTCACGCGGTGGTGACGGTCGGGGCGTCGACGGCCCAGTACCAGTTGTTCGAACCGTTGGTGAGCTTCCAGGTGACCTTCATGGTGGTGGCGCCGGAGGGCACGGCCACGGTCAGCGACTCGATCTTGGCGACCGCGTCACCGGAGTAGGTCAGCACGGTGGTGGGGGCGCCGCCGTCGAACGACACGGTGACGGTGGCGGTCTCGGCGCCTTCCTTGCGGTAGTGCGAGCTGAACCCGACCTTGGCCGTGGACTTGCCCGCGACCGGGTAGGCCGGGGAGGTCAGCGCGCTGTTGAAGGTGCCGGAGGTGGACTTGTCCGACCACTCGTCGGAGTCGGCCACGGCGAACACGCCCCGGGCGCGGACGTTGTTCTCCCGCCACTGGCCCGCCTCGGCGCGGGTCCAGAACTCGTCGGTGGCAAAGGACCAGCCGCGCCACTCGGCCACGCCGCCGGTGCCCATGCCGGTGTTGTCGATGGTCCAGCCGGACGGGGTGGTCTTGGTCCAGCCGCGCACGGTGGCGGGGATGCCGGTCTCGTCGACCCGGGTCTGCAGCGAGCCGACGAGGGTGTCGAACGGGTCGCCGGTGGCGGTGCCGAGCACGCGGCCGTCGAGCGCGCTCGGCACCGCGACGCCGAGCAGGCTCAGCACGGTCGGTGCGATGTCGACGTTCTTGGGCGCGATGGCGGGCGTGCCGGGGGTGGTGCCCGGGCCGCTGCGGATGATCAGCGAGGAGCGCTCGGGCGGGGTGTTGCCGCCGTGGCCGCCCGCGTCGGTGTGGCCGTGGTCGGCGGTGACCAGGATCGTCCAGTCCTCGGCCGCGTGGGTGGGGCGGGCCTTGATCGCGTCGAGCAGCTGCTTGACGCGGCCGTCGGTGGCGTTGATCGCGTTGAGGTAGCAGGTGGTGGCGGCGCCGCAGCTGTGGCCCGCGGCGTCGACGTCGTCGAGGGCGACGAAGGAGGCGTCGGGGCCGACGGTGAGCAGCCGGTTCGCGGTCTGCGTCGTGGTGTCGGTGTCGTTGCTGCCGTTGACGCGGGCGTCGATGGCCGAGCCGAAGATCGCCCGTCCGGCCGAGTCGTTCACCAGGGGGTCCCAGGTGGCGGCGGCGAAGGTCGACAGGGCCGGGTTGGCCTGCTCGGCCCGGGTGAGGAAGTCGGGGTAGGTGGCCAGGTTGGTCGAGGTGCCCCAGCTGTTGCTGAGCACGCGGTGCTTGTCTGGCCAAGTTCCGGTGGCGATGGTCGCCCAGCCGGGGCCGGAGAGGGTGGGCGCGAGGGGGTTCGAGTAGAGCGCGGTCTTGCTGGCCGAACCGGACGCGATCAGGCCGTCCAGGGTCGGCGCGTCGGCCGGGGCGATCCGGTCGTAGAGCAGGCCGTCGATGCCGATGACCAGTACTTTCTGCGGTTTGGCCGCAGCGGGGGCGGCCTGGGCCGCCGCCGGGGTGAGCAGCGCGCCCGCGGTGAGCGCGCAGGCCGCGACGGCGGCGGTGGCGGTGCGGGGGTGCGGTGATCGCCGCAAGGTTTCCTCCAGGGGCAGGGGTCCGGCGAGTGCGCGTTCGAGCCTGCCTGTACAGACAAGTTGGCGGCAACGGACGGGCGGCGGGCGACGGCGGAACGTCCGGTGAACGCCGGTCAACCGGCGGTGACGGCGATCGGTGACCGCGGGCCACCCGCACCGGGCACCACGGTCGAGTGATACGTTGCCGCGCCGTGACCCGCCTTGCCGGCGGGTCAGGGAGGTAGGACCCGCATGTCCGAGCCAGATGAGCCGGTCGTCACGTCCGTCCCGGAAGACTCGCCCGAGCAGCCACGCGGTCTGCGCCGGTCCCCCTACGCCATCCTGGGCGTCGCGGGCGTGGTGGTGTCCACGGTGTTCGCCGCCGTGGCGGGCCTCGCCGCGAAGCAGGACGAGGACGCGCAGCCCGCGAGCAACGAGGTGACGGTCAACCGGACCACGACCACCACCTCGCGCACGAGCACGACCCCGACCACCACGGACGCGGTCACCAGCACGGAGACGTCGTCGACGACCACCACGACGGAAACGACGACGACCACCACCGACGCCGGGACCACCACGACGACGACCACGACCCGCAAGACCAACAAGCCGCCGACCACGACCACCCAGCCGGGCGGCGGGGGCGGCAACCCGACGACGCAGCCGACACGGCCGACGACGCCCACCACCACGAACACGCCGACGACGACACCCGATCCGCCCACGACGACCACCGAGCCGCCTCCCACGACGTGATGGAGTGACTTCGTGTGGCATGGGTGAACCACAGCTCACCCATTAGTGGTACTTTGCCGAGCCGTGACAGGACGACGCCAGGACGGCGGTCCCCGCAGCGGCTTAGTGCCCGCTGTGCTCGTGGCCCTCGCGGTGGGGGCGAGCACAGCGGGGGTCACCACGCTGCTGACAACGGGTTCGGCGGCATCCACCGCGGACGGCGGCGGCCGTCCGGGCCAGGTCGCCTACAACCAGGTCAACCCGACGGGCGTGTTCGGCTCCGGGATCACCGGCGGCACCGCCTCGGCGTCGGCGACCGCGATGACGAGCCCACCACCGTCCAGCACGCCTTCCGTGGCGCCATCGGCCGCCACGACGGCCATCACGGCGTCGTCCCAGCCGACCACAACGACCACGGCCGCGCCCCCGGGCGCGCCGGTCACCGGCGGTCCCACGACCACGCAGCCGGGCAACCAGCCCCCGCCGCGCACCACGACCACCCAGCCGCCCGTTGGCGGCGGTGGCGGGACGTCGGCCTCGCAGGTCCTCTCGCTGACCAACGCCGAGCGCGCCCGCGCGGGCTGCCCGCCGCTGCGGCTGGACAGCAGGCTGAACTCGGCCGCGCAGAGCCACAGCAACGACATGTCGGCGCGGCACTACTTCTCGCACACCACGCCGGAGGGGCTCACCTTCGCCGACCGCGCGCGGGCCGCGGGCTACGACGCGCCCGCGGCGGAGAACATCGCGGCGGGCTACACGTCGGCGTCGGCGGTCATGGCGGGCTGGATGAGCTCGTCCGGGCACCGGGCGAACATCCTCAACTGCGCCTACCTGACCATGGGGTCGGGCTACGCGGCCGACGGCAACTACTGGACCCAGCTATTCGGCTGGTGAGCCCCCGGCGCGCTCCAGCACCTCGTCGAGGTACTCGGCGATGGCGTCGCGGTTGCGGGTGAGGCAGTCGATCCGGCCGCTCATGCTGGCCAGTTCCCGCTCCAGCGTCGCGATCATCTCCGGCGTCGCGTCCGGGAAGTGGATCTGCCGGGGCTTGTCCAGGCACGGCAGGATCTGCTTGATGATCCGGGTCGGCAGCCCGGCGTCGAGCAGGCCGCGGATCTGCCCCACCCGGTCCACAGTGGACTCGTCGTAGTCGCGGTAGCCGTTGGCCGACCGGGCGCAGAGGATGAGGCCCTGTTCCTCGTAGTAGCGCAACAACCGGCGGGGTGTGCCGGTGCGCTCCGCCAGCTCGCCGATGCGCATTGTGCTCGCCCTCACGTCCGGTGGACCTTTACATCAATGTGATGGTTCGAGCATAGTCCGCATGCCTACGAACACGGTCGAAACCCGGCTCCCGCTGCCGCCGCTGGTCGCCCTGGCCATGGCGGCCTTCGTGACGGTGCTGACGGAATCGCTGCCCGCCGGGGTGCTGCCCGCGATGAGCCGGGACCTCGGCGTCACCGAGTCGGCGATGGGCCAGTCGGTGACGATCTACGCGGTGGGCACGGCCCTGGCCGCCGTCCCCCTGACGGCCGCCACCGCCACCTGGCGCCGCAAGCGGTTGCTGCTGACCGGGATCGCGGGCTTCGCGGTCGGCAACACGGTGACGGCGGTGTCGTCCGACTACACCCTGACCCTGGGCGCCCGGTTCGTCGCGGGCCTGGCGGCGGGTCTGGTGTGGGCGCTGCTGGCGGGTTACGCGGCGCGGATGGTGCCGGAACCGGTGCGGGGGCGGGCGATCGCGGTGGTGATGACGGGGATCCCGCTGTCGCTGTCGGTGGGCGTCCCGGCGGGCACGTTCCTCGGGGGCGCGGTGGGCTGGCGGGTGACGTTCTGGGTGATGACCGCCCTGGCGGTGGTCCTGCTGGCGTGGATCACGGCCGCGGTCCCGGACTTCCCGGGCAACCCCCGAGGCGGCCGCGTCCCGGTGCGCCAAGCCCTCAAGGTCCCCGGCGTAGCCACGATCATGGCGGTGACCGGGATCTTCGTGCTGGCCCACTCGGCCATGTACACCTACATCGCGCCGTTCCTGGGGGACACCGCGGTCGACACGGTCCTCCTCGTCTTCGGCGTCGCGGCGACGGCGGGGGTGTGGGTGGTCGGCGCCCACATCGACCGCCACCTCCGCCTCCTGACCTTGGCGGCCCTGACCTTGGTGCTCGTCGCGGCGGTGCTGTTCGGCCTGGGCGCCACGCCGTACGTCGCGGCGGCCCTGTGGGGCTTGGGCTTCGGTGGAATCCCCACGCTCCTGCAGACCGCCGCGGCGGGCAGCGCGGGGGAAGCGGGGGACACGGCCCAGGCCGTCTTGGTGACCCTGTGGAACGCGGCAACCGCTATCGGCGCCGTGGCAGGCGGAATCGTCCTGGACACCACGGGCTCAACCGGATTCCCCTGGCTCCTCTTGGCCTTCACCGCATTCGCCACAGCCGCGGTAGCTGGCTCTCGAAGGCACGGCTTCCCGGTCCAGGCCGCCGGTGCTTCTTGATCGCCTTGCTGCCCGTCCGGTTGCGCGCACCGGCGCCCCTGCCCTGACCACCCGACACGGAGTCAGAGTTCGAAGCGGTAGCCCATGCCCGGCTCGGTGATCAGGTGCCGGGGCCGGGATGGGCGGGGTTCGAGCTTGCGGCGCAGTTGGGCCAGGTAGACGCGCAGGTAGTGGGTCTCCCCCGCGTACGCCGGACCCCACACCTCGTGCAGGACCTGCTTCTGGGGGACGAGTTTGCCCCGGTTCCGCACCAGCAGCTCGAGGATGCCCCACTCCGTCGGTGTCAGGTGGACCTCCGCCCCGTCCCGGCGCACCTTCTTCGCCGCCAAGTCGACCGTGAACGACTCCGCCTCCACCACCGCCTCCTCCGCCGGTGCGGCCGAGGTGGCGCCGCGGCGGACAGCGGCACGGAGGCGGGCCAGCAGTTCGTCCATGCCGAAGGGTTTGGTCACGTAGTCGTCCGCCCCCGCGTCGAGGGCGCGGACCTTGTCGCCGGAGTCGCCGCGGGCGGACAGGACGATGATCGGGACCGTGGTCCAGCCGCGCAGGCCCTCGATGACCTCGGCGCCGTCGATGTCGGGGAGGCCCAGGTCGAGGACCACGACGTCCGGTTTGCTCTCCGCGGCGGCGCGCAGGGCGGCGGCGCCGTCGTGGGCGGTGCGGACGTCGTAGCCCCGGGCGGTGAGGTTGATCCGGAGCGCGCGGACGATCTGCGGTTCATCGTCGACGACGAGCACGGTGGTCACGGCGACTCCCTTCGCGACCGTCATTCTCGACGCCGACCTCCTCTCCCACACGTCCAGCCACGGGAGAGCTTCGTCGTCCCGTGGCTGAACCGGTGCGGCCCTGACGCCACTTTGACGCCCTGACCAGCGGTCTTTACGTGTTCCTGACGCTCACCCGGTCGTGGTCGTCGCAGGCGCGGACGAGACCGGCGTCGTGGTCACCGAAGGCGACAGGCTCACCGAAGGCGACGGGCTCACCGGCGTCGTCGTCGCCGAAGTCGACGGGATCACCGACGTCGTGCTCGGCCGGAGCGTGGCGTTGGGCGGCAGCGGCACGAACGGCAGCCCGCTCAGCTCCACGCACTGCCCCCCGCGGTACTCGACCTGCGGCTGCGGGAACCGGTTGTCGAAGGCGCGGGAGCTGGACTCGCAAGAGTTGCGCACGACGTTGAGCGGCATGCCCTCGTGGTCGTAGAGGTAGAACTCCGGGATCGGCTTGCCGTCGGCGTCCACGGCGTAGACGTTGTCGAGGTACTTGCCCTGGTAGTTCAGCCCCGGCGACACGTACTCGTACGGCCGCTGCGACGACCGGTCCGAGGCGTACAGCACGACGGTGAGCGTCGCGGTGGCCAGGAGCGCGTTGCCCGCCACCACCAGCGGCAGCAGCCGCCGGTCGGTGCTCGACCGGGGCCCGGCCCAGGTCAGGAACGCGACCACGACCACCGCGACGACCACTCCCTCCGTCGCGCCGACCAGCATGAGCGCCAGCACCAGCACGACCCTGGCCACCCACCAGCCGGGCCGCAGCGACCGGATGAACTCGACCACGCGCGGCGACGGCAACCCGGCCGCGGCCACCCCTCGTGCGCGGGCGAACCGGTACTCCGGCAGCGACTCGACGTCGGCGCGCCGGAGGTAGCCGCTGAACACCCACACGAGGCCCGGCGCGGCGGCGAGCAGCGTGAAGAACAGCCAGAGGTACTTCTCCTGGTGCCTCGGCTGCGCCAGCATCCCGCCGACGACCAGGCAGGTGAAGGTCAGCAGCGCCGTCGACCAGACGAAGTAGCGAGCCGCCAGGCGGGACTTGCCCCGCGCGGAGTCCGCGCTCGCGGGCGGCGGGTAGCCACCGGCGGCGCGCAGCTCGGCCGCGTAGTCCTCGGGCGTCCCCAGCCGCCCGGTCAGGTCGCCGGTCTCGTCGAGCACCTCGGCCAGGTGCGGCTCGACGTCCTCCATGACCTCGGCCAGCTCGTCGGCGGGCAGGTCGGCGAGCGCGGCCCGCACCCGCCGCAGGTAGTCCACCAGCTCCTGGCGCGTCTCGGTGGTGTTCACGCCGCGGCCCCCTTTCGCAGAATCCCGTCCAACGCCTCGGAGAACGCGCGCCACGCCCGCTCCGACTCGACCAGCCGCTCCCGGCCCGCGTCGTTGACCCCGTAGTACTTGCGGTGCGGTCCCTCGTCGCTCGGGACGACGTACGAGGTGAGCAGACCCGCCCGGTAGAGCCGCCGCAGCGTCCCGTAGACCGAGGCGTCGCCGACCTCTTCCATCCCCCCGCCGCGCAGTCGCCGCAGCACGTCGTAGCCGTACCCGTCCTCGTCCTTGAGAACGGCCAGCACGGCCAGGTCCAGCACTCCCTTGAGCAACTGGCTGGTGTCCATGCGCCCTCCCGGTATCGCGCTAGGAACACTATTACGCATTGCGCACTACCGCGCAAGGCACTGTCCAGTGCGACCTTGACGCTGTACGGCTGACGAGCCTCTACCTACCGACGGCCCCGCACCCCGGTGAGGCCCCCATGACACCTCTGCTCCTCGCGCTCGCCCCTACCTTGATCGCGCTGGCACTCCGCGTACCCGGTCGACACCCCACCGGAACCGGTTCTGCTGCGCCCAGGGGATATCGAGGGCTGCTCGCCGACCTAGACCGGCGCATCGACCTGGAGGCGGGTCTGGCCGACGCCACCCTGGCCACGCACGGAACCAACCTCACCGCCGCCCTCACCGACACCCTGGACATCGACGCCTGAGCATCGAGCGGTACCCGTGGGTGCGCGAGACCCACCTGCTTCTCGACGCCGCCAGGCAGTTGCGCGAGCTGCACGGCGAGCCAGCGGTGTTCGCCGCCCGACTCGTCGACACCGAGGCGCGCATCTCGCCCATCCTGGCCAGGCTGGCATTCATCGAGCGCAGCCTCTGGCAGAACGTGATCACCATCGCCGTCGACGCCGCCAAGGCGGGTGGCTTCGACGCGCGGTTGCCAAGGACGCTGGCTGACTTCACGCGCAGGCGAGCGGAATCGCCCGTCGCGGGGACCGCGTCGGGTTCGCCGTAGCGCGGATGGAGGAGGCCTTGGCGGACCACGTCGGTGCCGATCTGCGCACTGCCGATCTCGACGGCGTCCCCTCGTCGGCGTGCGCTGGTCGGACGAGACGCGCTGGCCGCGAGGCTGGGAAGATCAGATCCAGGAGGCGTCCGAGGAGATCGGCCCCGGCATCTACGAGATCCGCTCGCGCGGGGTGGGGGTGAAGCCCGTCGGTCTCGGCTGACACTTGGGGCACGAGTACGACGACCGGTTCATGAACGGCTCCCGGCGGATCTCCCGACCACACCGCCCGCACGGCAGGCCCTCCTGCCCATACGCGTTCAGGGACCGGTCGAAGTACCCCGACTGCCCGTTGATGTTCACGTACAGCGCGTCGAACGACGTCCCGCCCACCGCAAGGGCCTGGTTCATCACGTCCGTGGCCGCGCCCAGCAGCTCCGTGACCTTCGCCGCCGAAAGCTTGTCCGTCGGCCGGGCCCAGTGCAGCCGGGAAAGCCACAGGGCCTCGTCGGCGTAGATGTTGCCGATGCCCGAGACCAGGGTCTGGTCGAGCAGCGCCCGCTTGATCTCGGTGTGCTTCCGGCGGATCGCGCGCACGGCAGCGGCCAGGTCGAACGACGGATCCATCGGGTCGCGCGCGATGTGTGCGACGGGTTCCGGCAGCGGCACCCCGTCCACCACCACGACGTCCTCGACCGACAGCCCGCCGAACGTCCGCTGGTCCACGAACCGCAGCTCGGGGCCGTCGTCGGCGAACCTGAGGCGGACCCGCAGGTGCTTCTCGTCCGGCGCACCCGGCGGCTGGACCAGCATCTGGCCGCTCATCCCCAGGTGGGCCAGCAGGGCCTCACCCGAGGACAGGTCCACCCACAGGTACTTGCCCCGCCGCCGGGCCGCGACCAGCGCGCGGCCGACGAGGCGACCGGCGAAGTCGACGTCACCGGGCAGGTGGCGGCGGATCGCACGCGGGTGGAAGACCTCGACCGCGGACACGACCCGGCCCGCCACGTGGTCCTGCACACCCCGCCGGACGACCTCGACCTCGGGCAGCTCGGGCAAGCTCAGGCACCGTCCGCGGCGTCGGACTCCGCGTTGATCTTCTCGGTCAGTTCGCGCCAGGCGGCCTCGGCGGCCTTCTGCTCGGCTTCCTTCTTGGTGCGTCCGTCGCCGTTGCCGTAGCTGAGGCCGTTCACCACGACGATGGCGGTGAACTCCTTGCGGTGGTCCGGCCCCTCCTCGCGCACCCGGTACTCCGGCACGCCCAGCCCGGCCGACGCGGTCAGCTCCTGGAGGCTGGTCTTCCAGTCCAGGCCCGCGCCGCGCAGCGGCGCCTCGGCCAGCAGCGGGTCGAAGTGGCGGTGCACGACCTGCCGCGCCACGTCGATGCCGTGCTGCAGGTAGACCGCGCCGATGACGGCCTCCATGCCGTCGGCCAGGATGCTGGCCTTGTCGCGGCCACCGGTCAGCTCTTCGCCCTTGCCGAGCAGCAGGTGCGCGCCCAGCCCGCCCTCACCGAGGCCGCGGGCCACACCGGCCAGCGCGTGCATGTTGACCACGCTGGCGCGCAGCTTGGCCAACTGCCCCTCGGGCAGCTCGGGGTGGGTGCTGTAGAGGTGATCGGTCACCACCAGCCCGAGCACCGCGTCGCCCAGGAACTCCAGCCGCTCGTTGGGCGGCAGGCCCCCGTTCTCGTAGGCGTACGACCGGTGCGTCAGGGCGAGCACGAGCAGCTCGGCGCCCAACCGGACGCCGAGCGCTTCGAGCAGCGTTTCCGGATCCCCCTGGGGACCCCGGGACGCTTTACCCCCCATGCCGTGGTTCTGCTTCCGCCGACTACGCGGGCTGGATAACCTGGCGGCCCGCGTACTGGCCGCAGGTGGGGCAGGCGATGTGCTGCGGCTTGAGCGCGCGGCAGGCCTTGTTCGAGCAGGCCACCAGGTGCACAGCAGTGGTCTTCCACTGCGAACGGCGCGAGCGGGTGTTCGAACGCGACATCTTCCGCTTGGGGACGGCCACGACTGACTCTCCTCTGACGAGCTGTTGAAGCAGGACTCGGTCTAGCTCTTGCCTACTGACCCGGATCCTGTTGGAACCGCTCATGCAGCGCGGCCCACCGAGGGTCAATGGTCTCATGCCGGTGATCGGGGCCGAGATCGGCCCACTTGTCACCGCACTCCGGGCACAGCCCGGGGCAATCCTCCGCGCACAGCGGCACGTGCGGCACGGCCAGCACCACGGCGTCGCGGACCACCGGTTCGAGGTCGACCAGGTCGTCGACCAGCCTGGGGATCTCGTCCTCGTCGGTGGTCTCGTCGGTCGCGCTGTCCGGGTACGCGTAGAGCTCGGTGATGCGGACCTCGACGGTGTCGGCGATCCCGTCCAGGCAGCGCGAGCACTCACCGGTCAGCGGACCGCTCGCGGTACCGGTGACCAGGACGCCCTCGACGACCGACTCCAGCATCAGGTCCAGCTCCACCTCGGCGCCCACGGGCACGCCGATGACGCCTTCGAGGCCGAGCACGTAGGTGGCGGCCGCGGTGCGGCGGACCGGGCGGCTGGAACCGGCTCGCCTGCCCAGCTCACGGGTGTTGATGACCCAGGGGCTGGTGATCACCGGGCGGTCGTGGCCCTTGCGGTTGGCGGACATGATCTCCGACGTCAGGCTTTCGTACTGGTGTGCGGTGCGCGCCGAACGAGGCGTTCACGCGCGCGGGTAGCCGGAACAGCCTACGTGATCCGGGCCGCCCAGGGGTAATCGCGCCGGGCCGGCACCCCCGCGCGGACCTGGGCGCGCCCACGCGAGTCGGGGACGATGCCGGGCGAAGGCGCGGGGGTGGGTGGCGGGAGGAAGTGCCTCAGTCCTCGTAGTCGAAGGGGACGGCGCCCGCGGCCACGCTCGTCATCGGTCCGCGCAGGTGGGCGCGGCCCTTGCCGACGGTGCGCAGCGTGTGCGTGAGCAGGTCCTCGAACTCGGCGAGCTTGCCGTCGACGTACGCGTCGCACTCGGCGCGCTGGCGGGCGGCCTCGTCGGCGGTGGCGTCGAGCACGCGGGCGGACTCGGCGTGCGCGGCCTGCACGACCTCGGTCTGCGAGACCAGCCTGCCCTGCTCGAACCGGCCCTCCTCGACCGAGCGCTCGTAGGACTCGCGGCCCGCCTGGATCATCCGGTCGGCCTCGTCCTGGGAGCGGCCGACCAGGCTCTCGTACTCGGCGCGACCGGCGGCCACGGTGCGGTCGGCCTCGTCGCGGGCGTCGGCGACGAGCCGGTCGGCGTGCGCGGTGGCCTCGGCGACCAGCCGCTGGGCCTGCGCGCGGGCCTCGGCGACGGTCTGCTCGGCCTCGAGGTTGGCCTTGCTGACGGCCTGCTCGGCCTGGTGCTCGGCGGCGCCGACGATCTCGTCCTTGCGGTCGAGCACGTCCTGGGCGTCGTCGACCTCGGCGGGCAGCGCGTCGCGGATCTCGTCGAGCAGTTCGAGCACGTCGCCGCGGGGGACCACGCAGCCGGAGGTCATCGGCAGCCCCCGGGCGTCCTCCACGATGGTGACCAACTCGTCGATGGCCTCGAAGACCTTGTACACGACTCCTCCTCCGCCCGGTCGCCGAACCGCGGGCGCGGACCCGCCCACCCGGGCGACGATTCTGCCCGCTCGGGGGGCCGGTCCGGGGGACGTGGCGCCGGGCGTGTCCCGGCGCCACGGTCCGGATCAGAAGGTGATCAGCCGGAAGCTGGCGTAGTGGTCGGCGGTGTAGAAGTACTCGCCGCCGGAGCCGGTCACGATGCGGCGGGCGCCGCGGGTGCTGGAGCCGGGGGTCTTCACGGTGTACTCGTGGTAGTAGCCGGTCGAGCAGTTGGGCAGGATCCGCTCGCGGTTCTGGAAGACGATGCCGTCCTGCGGGTACGGGAACGGGCCGTGGGACTGGATGAGCCGGTAGGTGTCGGTGGCCTGGCTGGGCAGGCCGGCGAGCGCGACGCGGGTGTAGGAGGACGTGTTTCCGCAGGCGGGCTGGGCCGCGGCGGCGGCGTGGGCGGGCGCGGCGGTGGCCGTCGCGGTCTCCACGCCGAACACGCCGAGGGTGATCAGCAGCAGGGCTAGCAGGGACTTGGCGCTCCTGGCGGCGATGTTGCTCATTTTCGGAACGTAGCCCGATGAGGTGATCGGTGGCTGACCACGGCGTGAACCCGCTGTGGCAGGCTGTTGATCGTGCTCATCCGCCCCGCCCGCGCGACCGACGTCCCCGCGATCGTGGCCATGCTCGCCGACGACCCGCTGGGCTCGGCCAGGGAATCCCCCGGCGACCCGCGGTACGCGGCGGCGTTCGACGAGATCGACGCCGACCCGCGCCAGGTGCTGGTGGTGGCCGAACTGGACGGGGAGGTCGTGGGCACGCTCCAGTTGACGATGACCCCGGGGTTGTCGCGGCTGGGCGCGACGCGGGCGACGATCGAGGGCGTCCGGGTCCGCGCGGGCCACCGCGGCGACGGCCTGGGCCAGCGGCTGATCGAGTGGGCCGTGGAGGCCGCCCGCGACCGCGGCGCGATCATCGTCCAGCTCACCACCGACGCGACCCGCCGCGAGGCCCACCGCTTCTACGAACGCCTCGGCTTCGTCGCCAGCCACGTCGGGATGAAGCTCCCGCTGTAGCCGTTGCGGGCCGGGTCGTCCGCGGCTCAGTCGGCGCGGTTGGCCTCGATGCGGGCCATCAGTGCCTTGTGGACGGTCGGCGGCAGCAGGTGCGCGACCTCGCCCCCGTAGGTGGCCACCTCCTTGACCAGCGAGCTGGACAGGAAGCTGTTCTCCGGCTTGGTGGGCATGAACATCGTCTCCACCCCGGTGAGCCCCTGGTTCATCTGCGCCATCTGCAGCTCGTAGTCGAAGTCGCTGACCGCGCGCAGGCCCTTGACGATGGCCTGGACGTCGTTGCGGGCGCAGTACTCCACCAGCAGGCCGTGCCACGAGTCCACGCGCACGTTCGGGAGGTGGGCGACGGTCTCGGCGAGCAGGCCCATGCGCTCCTCGACGGTGAACAGGCCGCGCTTGCTCTTGTTGACCAGGACCGCGACGGCGACCTCGTCGAACAGCGCCGCGGCCCGCTCGATGATGTCGAGGTGGCCGTTGGTTGGCGGGTCGTAGGACCCGGGGCAGACCGCGCGCGTCATGATCCCCGACGGTAGCAGTCCGCCGGGGCGCTCAACTGTGACGTTGACCGGCGAAAGCGGCCCAGTGCAGGGTGGTCTCGCCGTAGCGGCGGCTGCGGTCGGGCACGAGCGCGGACGGCCACCGAGGATCACCCGACCGAGTGGACCGCTCCACCACGACAGTGGCATCCGGGGCGAGCCAGCCCGCCGCCAACTCGGTCAGCACGGCGGCCAGCTCGTCGTCGTCCACCGCGTACGGCGGATCCGCGAACACCAGGTCGTACGGCGTGCGGTTCGCCGCCGCCAGCATCCGGTCGACGCGGGACGCGCGAATGTCCACCCCGGGCAGTGCGACGGTCGCGGCGTTGCGGCGCAGCACCGAGACCGCGGTCCGGTCCGCCTCCACCAGCGTCGCCAGCGCCGCGCCGCGCGAGAGCGCCTCGAAGCCGAGCGCGCCGGAGCCCGCGTACAGGTCCAGCACCCGGGCACCGCCGAGCACCCCATCGGCGTCCAGGGCGCTGAACAGGGCCTCGCGCACGCGGTCGGCGGTGGGCCGGGTGCCCTTGGGCGGCACGGCCAGCCTGCGCCCGCCCGCCGCGCCCGCCACGATCCTGGTCATCACGCCATGGTGCCGGACGCGCCGCGTGGGACCACCGGGGGTCGGGTGGGTGACGCAGATCGCTGTGGCACGGGTGAGGCAGAGCACATCCACCACGCGGCTGATTCACCGCACGGGTAAAGCGCGTAATCTCGCTCTTCCGTCAGAACGAAACTGTGGGAGCGCTGCGTGTCGGAAACCTCTGTGAGAGAGGCCGAGATCGCGGTCGAGCAGAAGCACGTCGACATGGTCTACGCGCGTGTCGCCGAGATGCGCGACGAGGCGCGGGCCATGCGCACGCGGGGCGACGAACTCGCCCACGGCGCGCGCAACGAGGCCGTGTTCGAGCAGGCCGCGATGCTCTTCGAGCGCGACGTGATGGTCCGCCACGCCAACCAGATCCTGCGCAGCCTCGACGCCGAGCACGAGGGCCTGGTGTTCGGGCGGCTCGACACCACCGAGGGCGAGACGATGTACGTCGGGCGCCTCGGGGTGCGCGACAGCGAGTTCGAGAACCTGGTCACCGACTGGCGCGCGCCCGCCGCGGCGCCGTTCTACCAGGCCACCGCCGAGATGCCGATGGCCGTCATCCGCCGTCGGGTCATCCGCTCGACCGGACAGTCCGTGGTCGACATCGACGACGACCTGCTGATGCCGGAGAGCAGGCAGGACTCGATGCCGGTGGTCGGCGAGGGCGCGCTGATGGCGAGCCTGACCCGCGCCCGCGGCGAGAACATGCGCGACATCGTGGCCACCATCCAGAAGGAGCAGGACGAGGCGATCCGGGCGCCGTGGCGCGGCGTCACCGAGATCACCGGCGGTCCGGGCACCGGCAAGACGGCCGTGGCGCTGCACCGCGTGGCGTACCTGCTCTACCGCGACCGCAAGCGCATGGGCGGCTCGGGCGTGCTGGTGATCGGCCCCTCCCCCGCGTTCACCTCGTACATCTCGCGGGTGCTGCCGTCGATGGGCGAGGACACGGTCGAACTGCGCTCCCTCAGCGACGTGTTGGACGGTGTCGCCGCCACCCGCGTCGACCCGGCGCCGGTCGCGGCGGTCAAGGGTTCGCTGCGCATGCGGCGGGTGCTCAAGCGGGCGATCCGCGAGGCACCGGCCGACGCGCCGACCGAGCTGCGGATCATGTACCGGGGCGAGGTGCTCAAGCTGGACGCCCGCGAGCTGGCGAAGGTGCGCGCGGCCGTGCACAACGGCCGCCGCCCGCCGAACCAGTCCCGGGTGGACGCGGCCGAGGCGCTGCTGGACGCCCTGTGGCGCAAGGCGGACTCGTACGAGGACTTCCCGGTCAAGCGCGCGGAGCTGCTGACCGAGCTGGGCGAGCGCATCGACTTCCACCGGTTCGTGGTGGTGTGGTGGCAGCTGCTGTCCCCCGCCGAGGTCCTGCGCGGCCTGGCCGACCGCAGGCACCTGGCGCGCGCCGCGGGCCGGGTGCTGACGCGTTCCGAAGTGGACATGCTGGCGGACTCGTGGGCCGACCCGTCGGTGGGCTTCACCGCCGCCGACGTGGCGCTGCTCGACGAACTCCGGGTGCTGCTCGGCAAACCGCCGAAGCGCAGGCGCCGGGCGGAGCACGACCCGTTCGCCCCCGCGCCGACGGGCCGCCACCGCGAGCACTACGACGAGTACTCCCACATCGTGGTCGACGAGGCCCAGGACCTGTCCCCGATGCAGTGGCGCATGGTCGGGCGGCGCGGGAAGTACGCGAGCTGGACCGTGGTCGGCGACCCGGTGCAGTCGTCCTGGCCGGACCCCCCGGAGGCGGCCCAGGCCAGGGAGGCCGCGTTCGGCGGCCCGCGCACCCAGCACCGGCGGTTCGGGCTGCGCACGAACTACCGGAACTCGGCGGAGATCTTCGACCTGGCGGGCCGCGTGGTGCGGCACGTGGCCACCGAGGACCAGCTGCCGCACGCGGTGCGCAGCACGGGCGTCGAGCCGACCATCCACGTCGTCGACTTCGACGCCTTGACCGCCACGGCAGTCGATTCGGCGCGCGAACTGTTGGGCGTGGTGGACGGCACGGTCGGCATCATCACCGCGACGAGTCGGGTGGAACCGATGCGCTTGGCGGCGGATGCGGTGGGGAACTCCCGGATCCGGGTCGTGGACGGCCTGGAGTCGAAGGGCCTGGAGTACGACGCGGTGGTGTTGGTGGAGCCGGAGGAAATGGTGACGGAGTCCCTGACCGGCCCACGGACCCTCTACGTGGCACTGACCCGCGCGACCCAGCGCCTGACCGTCGTCACCAGCGACGCGAACTGGCCGGGCTGACCCCGACCGGCCACGTCATCGTTGGTCCCGCGCGGGGTTGATCTCTGGGTAGGTCACACCCCGCGCGCTTGACGGTCATGTCGGAATCCGAGTTTTCCGGCTGCCACCGGCGGTTCCGAGCAGAGACGGTCATGCCCGTGGACACCTCGCCACGGCGGAGCCGAGTGGTGGCCGAGGCGCCGAGCATGATCAACCCACGCCTCCGGCCCCCGGTACCCACTTCACCGGCGAGGGGTGACGGTTTCGGGGAATTGTCGATCAAGCCTGTGGACAAGTGAGCGGCAGGTGGCCCGCTCCCCGCGAACAGAAGGCGGGATTGCCGCCCGATGGAGCGAGGTTCGGCGAAGTTGTCCACAGGCACCCAACAGCGATTCGCCAGTTTTGTCAGTGGTCACCTCTAGCATTGGTTCCCGGGGGCCGGAGGGCATGCTCGCGCGCCCCCGCGAACGCGAAGGGCGGTTGGTGGCCCGCAGGCCGCCAACCGCCCTTGTCTTTCGCGCTAGCTCAGGACGACCAGCAGGTCGCCGCCTTCCACCTGCTGCACCTTGCTGATGGCGAGCCGGGCCACCGTGCCCGCCCTGGGGGCGGTGATGGCGGCCTCCATCTTCATGGCCTCGATCGTGGCCACCGTGGCGCCCGCCTCGACCTGGTCGCCCTCGGCCACCGCCAGCGTCACGACGCCCGCGAAGGGGGCCGCGATCTGGTTGGGGTTGTTGCGGTCCGCCTTCTCCGCCGCCGGGAGGTCCGAGGCGACCTTGCGGTCGCGGACCTGGATCGGCCGCAGCTGGCCGTTCAGCGTCGCCATGACGGTGCGCATGCCGCGCTCGTCCGCCTCCGCGATCGCCTCCAGCTCGATCAGCAGCGTCACGCCCCGGTCGAGGGAGACCGCGTACTCCTTGCCCTGCTGCAACCCGTAGAAGAAGTCCTTGCTGGCCAGGACGCTCGTGTCGCCGAACTGGTCGCGGTGGGCCAGGAACTCCTTCGTCGGCCCCGGGAACAGCAGCCGGTTCAGGGTGGCCCGGCGGTCGTTCGCCAGACCCGCGCGGTCGTCCTCGGTCAGTTCCGCGACGCCCTTGGGGGCCGCGCGGCCCTGCAAGGCCTTGGAGCGGAACGGTTCTGGCCACCCGCCCGCCGGGTCGCCGAGTTCGCCGTGCAGGAAACCGATGACCGAGTCGGGGATGTCGAAGCGGCGGGGGTCGGCTTCGAAGTCCTTCGGGTCGACGCCCGCGCCGACCAGGTGCAGGGCCAGGTCGCCGACGACCTTCGACGACGGCGTCACCTTCACCAGCCTGCCGAGCATCCGGTCGGCGGCGGCGTAGATGGTCTCGATCTCCTCGAACCGGTCGCCCAGGCCGAGGGCCACGGCCTGGGTGCGCAGGTTCGACAGCTGTCCACCCGGGATCTCGTGGTGGTACACGCGTCCCGTCGGCGACGGCAGGCCCGCCTCGAACGGCCGGTACACGCGCCGGACGATCTCCCAGTACGGCTCCAGGTCCGACACCGCCTGCAGCGACAGCCCGGTATCCCGGTCGCTGTGGTCGGTCGCCGCGACGATCGCCGACAGCGACGGCTGCGAGGTGGTGCCGGACATCGACGCCACCGCGCCGTCCACGGCGTCCACTCCGGACTGGATGGCCGCCAGGTACGTCGCCAGCTGGCCACCTGCGGTGTCGTGGGTGTGCAGGTGGACCGGGAGGTCGAACTCCTTGCGCAGCGCCGTGATCAGCCGAGCCGCGGCGGGCGGGCGCAGCAGGCCCGCCATGTCCTTGACCGCCAGCACGTGCGCGCCCGCGTTGACGATCTGCTCGGCCAGCTTCAGGTAGTAGTCCAACGTGTACAGCTGCTCGGCCGGGTCCGACAGGTCGGCCGTGTAGCAGAGCGCCACCTCCGCGATCGCCGAGCCGGTCTCCCGGACGGCCTCGATCGCCGGACGCATCTGCTCGACGTCGTTCAGGGCGTCGAAGATGCGGAAGATGTCGATGCCGGTGGCCGTGGCCTCGCGGACGAACGCGTCCGTCACCTCGGTCGGGTACGGCGTGTAGCCGACGGTGTTGCGGCCGCGCAGCAGCATCTGGAGGCAGATGTTCGGCACCGCCTCGCGCAGCGCCGCCAGCCGCTCCCACGGGTCCTCCGCGAGGAACCGCAGCGCCACGTCGTAGGTCGCGCCGCCCCAGCACTCCAGGGAGAACAGCTCCGGCGTCGACCGGGCCACGTGCGGGGCCACGGCGAGCAGGTCCTTGGTGCGCACCCGGGTCGCGAGCAGGGACTGGTGCGCGTCGCGGAACGTCGTGTCCGTGACGCCCACGCGCGGGTTCTCCCGCATCCAGCGGGCGAAGCCCGCCGGCCCCAGCTCGACGAGCTTCTGCTTGGTGCCCGCCGGGGGCGCCACCGACAGGTCGACGGCGGGCAGCTTCTCGCGCGGGTCGATGACCTTCGGGCGCTCGCCGTGCGGCTTGTTGACCGTGACGTCGGCCAGGTAGGTCAGCAGGCGGGTGCCGCGGTCGGCGGAGCTGCGGGCGGTGAGCAGGTGCGGTCGCTGCTCGATGAACGCCGTGGTGGCCCGGCCCGCGACGAAGTCCTCGTCGTCGAGCACGGCCTGCAGGAACGGGATGTTCGAGGCCACGCCGCGGATGCGGAACTCGGCGACCGCGCGCTTGGCCCGGCGCACCGCGGCGGCGAAGTCGCGGCCCCGGCAGGTGAGCTTGACCAGCATGGAGTCGAAGTGCGCGCTGACCTCCGCGCCCGCCGCGGTGCCGCCGTCGAGGCGGATGCCGCTGCCGCCCGGGGAGCGGTAGGCGGAGATCATGCCGGTGTCGGGGCGGAAGCCCTTGCTCGGGTCCTCGGTGGTGATCCGGCACTGGAGCGCGGCGCCGCGCAGGTAGATGTCGTCCTGGCCCAGGCCGAGGTCGGCCAGCGTCTCGCCGGAGGCGATGCGCAGCTGCGACTGCACCAGGTCGACGTCGGTGACCTCCTCGGTGACCGTGTGCTCGACCTGGATGCGCGGGTTCATCTCGATGAAGACGTGGTTGCCGCGGGTGTCGAGCAGGAACTCGACGGTGCCCGCGTTCTTGTAGCCGATGTGCCGGGCGAAGGCCACGGCGTCGGCGCAGATCTTGTCGCGCACCTCGACGGGCAGGTTCGGCGCGGGCGCGATCTCGATCACCTTCTGGTGCCGCCGCTGCAGCGAGCAGTCGCGCTCGTAGAGGTGGATCACGTTGCCCGCGCCGTCGGCGAGGATCTGCACCTCGATGTGCCGCGGGTCGAGCACGGCCTGCTCCAGGAACACCGTGGCGTCGCCGAAGGCCGACTCCGCCTCGCGCATCGCCGCCTCCAGCGACTCGCGCAGCGCCTTGGGCTCCTCGACCCGGCGCATGCCGCGCCCGCCACCACCGGCCACGGCCTTGACGAAGATCGGGAACCCGATCTCGTCGGCCGCCGCGAGCAGCGCGTCGACGTCCTTGGACGGCGCGGTGGAGCGCAGCACCGGGAGGCCGGCTTCCTTGGCCGCGGCGATCGCGCGGGCCTTGTTGCCGGTCAGTTCGAGGATGTCCGGGTCCGGGCCGACGAAGGTGATGCCCGCCTCGGCGCAGGCCCGGGACAGCTCCGGGTTCTCCGAGAGGAAGCCGTACCCGGGGTAGACCGCGTCGGCACCCGCCTTGCGGGCCGCCTTGATGATCTCCTCGACCGAGAGGTAGGCGCGCACGGGGTGCCCCGGCTCGCCGATCTCGTACGCCTCGTCGGCTTTCATCCGGTGCGGGGAGTTGCGATCCTCGTAGGGGAAGACCGCGACGGTCCCCGCCCCGAGTTCGTACCCGGCTCGGAACGCCCGGATGGCGATCTCGCCTCGGTTGGCGACGAGCACCTTTCGGAACATGCCCGGTTACCTCCTGCTACCTGGAGAAAGTCGGTCGCCGGAGTTTATCGTTCATGTCCCAGTTCGCGGGAACGCCGTCCCACGTGACAGACGCCATCCTGATCGATTCGCCATCGAGGTTTTACGGCGACAACGCGCCGCGACGCGAGATCTTCCCGCCGACCCAGGCTACCGCGAGACCGCCGAGATTAACGGACGTTCACTCGGCCGGACGCACCACGATCTCACGGACGTCGATCCCCGTCGAGTCGACCCCGCGCACCCCCGCCTGCCCCACCGGCAGCACCACCCGCACGCCGTCCGCGACGGCGCCGCGGGCCTCGACGTCGGTGTACTCGCCGCCGAGCCGCCCCACGGTGTGCCAGCCGCCCGCCTGGTCGCGCACCTCGACCTTGGCGCCCGCGGGCGTGTCCGGGCCAGCGAGCACCACGATCCGGTCGATCGCCTCGGCCGTGCCCAGCGGCACCTCGGCCGCCCGGCCGCGCAGGCCGGTCGTCGGGTCGCCGTCGGTGTAGACGTCGGCCGGGCCGGGGCGGACGGTGATCTCCCGCACGGCCAGCCAGTGCCGCTGGCCCGCGGTCGCGCGCAGCCGCAGGTAGCGCAGGTCGCGCGCGGCGCCGAAGTCCGCGGCGACGGTGGCGTGGCCGGTCAGCCGCCGCACGGTCGTCCAGGTGACGCCGTCGACCGAGCCCTCGAGCACGCCGGAGCGCAGCACGTCCAGCGGTCGCTGCGCGGTGCCCATGGCCACCGCGACCCGCTCGACCGGACGCACCCGACCGAGGTCGAGCACGTACTGCTGGCCGGTCGTGGGCGCGCCGTCGCTCCAGTAGAAGGTGCGGGTGTCGCCGTCGGCCATGCGCGCGGCCAGGTGGTCGGTGTAGGCGCCGGGCGCGGTCGGCACCGGGACCGGGCGGGCGAGGCCGAGCGCCTGGTCGGACGCGGCCAGCGCGGCGGTGACGAACTCGGCGTGCTCGGCGGGGACCCGGGCGCCGTCCAGGGACAGCCGCTCGCACCAGGCGCGGCGGTGGTCGCCGGTGGCGTGCGCGGCGAGCATCCGCACCGCGCGGCGGACGGGGTCGGCCGCGGTGCCCTGGGCGCGCAGCCGGGCGTCGACGATGGCGGCGGACTTGCGGATGGCGTCGCCGGTGGCGCCCGCGGAGTAGTCGGCCCAGAACCGGGCCACCGCGCCCGCCCCGCTGATCTCCCGCTCGACCCGGGTGCCCTTGGTCTGCGCGGTGGCGAACGGGTCGGGCCGGGTCGACGGCTGCGCGTGCGCCGCGGTCGGGGCGGCGGCCAGGGCCGCGGCGACCAAGGGCACGGCGACGCGTCGCCGTCTGCCACCTGAGGGCACGGTGGGTCCTCTCGTCGGGGCGGCGCGCGGGCGCGCCGGTCTCCCCGGTCGTCTCTTGCATGGGCCGCGCGCGCCCGGCTCCCTCTCGCGACCACCCCCGCCGGCGTCCTCGCGGCGTGGTGTGTCCGTCACTGTCGGCCCCCGGCCGAACGCGCACCGCCGCGATGCTGCCGGCCGGGGCACGAGCGCGCCAGGGGTCTCACCCGGACGGCCGCGCCGGGAGCGCGCCCAACCGACCGCTCGTGTCCACCGGCCCGGAAGTGCGTTTGCCGGGCCGGTGTCACACGGGTGTCGCAAACGTGTCGGTTGTGGATCAGTGGTGGAACGGTCCGGTGTAGAGGATCCGGTCGGCGGTGTCGGCCGGGAGCCCGCCGACCCCCGTGGAGGCGTGCCGCTTGAGCGCGTCCTGGACCTCTGCCGGGGTGCTGTCCGGGTGCCGGGCGAGGCGGAGCGCGACGGCGCCGGTGGTGTGCGCGGTGGCGGTGGAGGTGCCGCTGATGGTGTTGCCGGCGGTGTCGGAGGTGATCCACGGGCCGGTGATGCCGGAACCGGGCGCGTAGAGGTCGACCAGGGGGCCGAAGTTGGAGTTCGAGGTGGCGCGGTCGGAGCTGTCGATCGCGGCGGTGGTGATGGCCTCGGCGACGCGCGCCGGGGAGTTGCGGCTCGCCTGGCCCGCGGACGAGCCCGCGGCGACGGAGTAGACGACCCCGGCGGCGATGGAGCGGCGGACGGCGTCGTCGAGCGCTTGGTTCGGGGGGCCGCCGAGGCTCATGTTGACGACCGAGGGGCCGCTCGCGTGCGCGGTGATCCAGTCGATGCCCGCGATCACCGCCGCGTTGGAGCCCGAGCCGCTGTTGTTGAGCACCCGCACCGGGACGATGGTGACGCCCTTGGCCACGCCGTAGGTCTCGCCGCCCGCGATGCCCGCCATGAAGGTGCCGTGGCCGTTGCCGTCGTCCGGGTCGTCGTCGTTGTCGACGAAGTCGTGCCCGCCGCGCACCCGACCCCCGAAGTCGTGGTGCGATGCGCGCACGCCAGTGTCGATGACGTAGACGGTCACGTCGGAAGCGCGGGTGCGGTAGCGGTAGTGGTTGTCCAGCGGCAGCGCTCGCTGGTCGATGCGGTCGAGCCCCCAGGACGGCGGCTTCTCCTGGTCGCCGCCCCCGGTGGCGCGCACGGGGGTGTCGGCGACGACGTAGTCGACCGCCGGGTCGCCCGCGAGCGACCGGGCCTCGCGGGCGGAGAGGCGGGTGGAGAACCCGCGCAGGGCGGTGTTGTAGCGGTGGTCGACCTCGACGCCGTGGCGTTCGGCGACGGATTCCGTTGATGTGCCGTTGAGAACGACGATGTAGTCGCCCTCGACAGCCGACGCCACCGCGGAGAGCGGGAGGGCGACGGCGGTCGCGGTGAGGACCGCGACGAAACCGGTTCTGCGACGTCTGGAGCCTCCGAGCAGGGTGCGAGTCATTAGGAATTCGTTACTGTTCAATGGGTTGAGCGGCAAGGTTCACCAGTTGCCAGGCCCGCGCCCTCAGCCATCCAGCGGCCATGCGGTGGTCCAGACGACCCCGCGCACGAGGTCGCGGGCGGCCCAGCCGAAGGCGCGCGAGTCGTCGGAGGCGCCGGGGTTGTCGCCGAGCACGAACAGCTTGCCGTTGGGCACCAAGGCATCGGCGGACTCCTGCGCCGCTGCGCCATCGGGACCGCAGCAGGACACCGGTTTGCTCCCCCAGTCCCCCGCCGTCGGCACGATCCGCCACCGGGTCTCGCCGTCTGGCAGCAACCGCACGACCGGCCCCGGGTCGATGCGCACGCGGTCGCCCGCGACAGCGACGACGCGCTTGAGCACTAGCGGTCCGTCGGCGGCGAACCGGACGGCCACGACGTCGCTGCGGCGGACGTCGTCGGGGCCGCGGAACGGGTGCAGCAGGACGCGGTCCCCGTCGGCGAAGGCGGGGCGCATGCTGTCGCCGGACACGGGCACGGCGATGATCGCGGCCACCACCGCGGTCACGACCACCAGGGTGACCAGCACTCCGGCCACCGCCCCCAGCACACGCCAGCGCACGGGCGGGCACATTACCCGATGGTAGGTATTATCAAACCGTTATCAAGTGACCCACGGTGATATCGATCACCGTTCACGAAGCGTCCTGAATCGGCGCACACCTCGCTGACCATGGAGACCGCTCGCCACCTTTACCCGTCGACGTCACGCAAAGTAGCTGTTACGACGAAGTAACTGTGACTTCAGGTCACGCTCTAGGTCAAACGGCCCCTTGTCGCCGTCACCAGGGCTTTGTCATCGTGACCGCCCCGCAACGCCGACGTCAGGAGCGCCGATGCCCCGACTCCCGCAGCGCACGCCGCCTTGGGCGCGGCTCCGGAACTGGGCGGGCGAGGTCCGGGACGCGGCGGCCACCGGTCGGCGCGGGACCCGCTGGAGCCGCGCGTCCCTCGTCGCAGTGCCCGCGCTCGGCGTCGCAAGCGCGCTGGGCGTCGCCATGGCCCAGGGGGTGGTCGCGGCGAACTTCTTCGTCTCCGGCCAGCCGTTCACCCTGCGCTCGGACCAGGTCAACGGCAGTGGGTTCGCCGCGTTCCTGCACAGCAGGCAGCTGGCCGACGGTTCCGCCGCGGGCAAGGGCGAGGCGATGGCCCGCGCGGGCTTCCAGTCGGCCCGGCTCGACGGGCTGTGCGCGGTGATCCACCAGACGATCCTGGGCCTGCCGTACACGCTCGAGCTCAACGCCGGGTCGCCGGTCGACGGCAAGGCCGACGGCGGACCGGACGTCATCGACGCCTACAACCTCATCCTCGAGGCGAACGCCGTGCAGGGCGCGCAGAGCCAGTTCTCCGAGATGGTGCTGGGCAAAACCGCGCACCAGGTGCAGATGGGCGGCCAGCCGCTGGAGGGCGGCACCGTCGGCGCCTTCGGCCTGGAGGCGGGCGTGGTGCGGGTGACCGGGTTGCGCGCGGACGCGTTCACCGCCGAGATCAGCGGCAACATCACCCTGCCGAAGCTGGCGCTGGGCATCGTGCCCGGGACCGTGGAGTGCTGAAGATGGTGACCGTGACCGCCCGCGCGGTCGACGCGGCGAAGTCCTGCGCGGCCGCCCTGCGCTGGTTCACCGCCTTCCGCCGCACCCGGCCGTTCTGGGGCGGGCTGTGGATGGTGCTCGGCGGGTGGGCGGTCATGTCGCTGACGTTCGCGCCGATCGCGGTCGTGCTCACGGCGGGGTTCGCCGGGATCTCCGGGTACCTGCTCGGCGGCGGGCTGATCCTCTTCGGACTGTGCGCGTGGTTCGCCCCGCGCGGCAGGCACCTCGTCGGCTTCCTCGGCGTGCTGTTCGCGGTGGCCTCGCTGGTCGGGTCGAACCTGGGCGGGTTCCTGGTCGGCATGCTGCTCGGCGTGCTCGGCGGCGCGATGACCTTCGGCTGGGGCCCCAAGCGTCCCCGCGAATCCACTGTGGACTCCGAGGGCGCGGCGTGAGGGGCCGGGCACCGCTGGTGTTCGCGGCGATCTTCACGCTGCTGGTCGGCACCGCGGTCGTACCGGACCTGGACTACCTGAGCGCGGCGGCGCAGACCACGCGGCCGACCCCGGCGCCGCAGGTCGGGTTCCTGACCGCGCCGAAGGACAAACCGATGAAGGTGACCGCGCGGGCGGGCTACGCGGCGTCGATCCAGTACAAGGGCACCGAGACGATCGTCGACGCGAACGGCGTGTCCTTCCAAGCCGCGCACTACACCTTCCGCGCGCTCACCCTCGAAGACCTCACCATCGCCGACAGCAGTCGGGCCAACTACGCGCTCTCCCTGTCCTCCACCGGCACCACCCAACTCGGCGGCACCAACGCGGCCGGGCAGCAGATGCAGACCGACCTGTGGGCCACCAACCTCTACGCGTCCAGCCCGCTGCTGCTGTGCGCGCTCCCCGCCGCCTGGCTGCTCGACTTCGGCCTCGCACTCAGCGTGCACCTGTGCGACGTCCGCATGGACCTGTACGCCCTCAAGGCGTTCAACCCCACGCCGAGCAGCGGCCGCGACAACCCGGTGCGGCTGCCCGGGGCCACGCTCACGGTCACCAGCCGGGGCGGCTCATGACCGCGCGCAACCCCGAGCACGAAGCCACCGCCGACCATCCCGGACGGGACGCGCCCGGCCGGACCCACTGGCGCCGCGCCGCCGCGCTCGCGCTGCCCGCCTTGGTGCTGGCGGGTTTCCTGGGTACGCGTGTGGCCAGTGGTGCTGTCGCGGCGAACCTGGTCATCCAGGGCGGCACGCTGACGCTGTCCACCAGCGGTCTGTACGGCACCGACTTCGGACTGTCCGTCGGCGACGCGACGCGGCAGAACGCCGACGGCACCACGGCGGTGGTCCGCGTCGGCAGGCTCGGGTTCGCCGAGGGCAGGCTCAACGAACTGTGCCTTTCCTTCCAACAACAGGTGTTGGGCGCGTGGTTCACCGTCTACGTGACCGGAGGGGACGGCAACCGGTCCACCTGGGAGATCCGGACGGAGAACGTCGAACTGGACGCCGTCTCGGCCACTGGCGCGCTGGACATGGACGGTGTGGTCAAAATCGGTGTGCCGGGCGAGGACGTGACGACGATCAAGGACGCGGCGGGGAATTTCCTGCCGAATCCGCTTCGCGTTCCGGTAACCGAGCACCGGTTGGGCATCGACGCCGGTTTCGCGGAATTCCGCCAGGTGCGCGGTCAGATCGCGGTGATGTCCATCCCGCAACCGTTCAGCCTGCCCAACCTGGGACTGCGCATCGAGCCCGGGCGCGGCCAATGCGCGGCGCCCGCCGCGCCCGTCGGCAATCCGTGACGCCGTCCTGCCACGCGGAATTAACTACTCCGGCGGGTTCCCAGCGGAGGAGGTCATACTATTGTGGGGCAATGCCCTCTGGTGACGCCGAGTCCACCGACCGTCTTCCGCACTTCGACACCGTTCTCCGCGGGTACAACCCCCGCCAGGTCAACGAACGGGTCACCCGCCTCACCTACGACCTGCGCCACGCGACCAAGGGCCGCGACGACGCGCAGTCGAAGGTCGCCGAGCTGACCAAGTCGCTCGGCTCGCTCCAGCAGCAGCTGCTGGAGACCACGACCCGCCTCAACCGGATCAGCGCGAACCCCAACAGCACCGAGGGCATGACCGAACGGGTGCGGTTGATGATGCAGCTGGCGGAGGAGGAGATCGCCGAGTTCAAGCGGCAGGCCGACGAGTACGGCGCCTCGACGCGCGCCGAGGCGGAGAACTACGGGGCGGCCACCCGCAAGGAAGCGGACAGCTACTCCTCGGCCACGCGCACCGCGGCCGATGACTACGCCGCGCAGACCCGGCTCAACGCCGAGGCGTACGCGGGCAAGACGGCGAAGCAGGCCGACGACGCGGCCAACGGCGTGCGCGCCGAGGCGGACACGTACGCCAAGGACCTGCGCGCCAGGCACGACAAGATGATCGTGGACCTGGAGGAGCGCCGCAAGCAGCTGGAGGCGGACTACACCCGCAACCACGCCGAGCTCGACGCCGAGTACGAGACCATGCGCGCCACGCTCGCCGACGAGCACAAGCAGCTGATGGCGCAGGCCCGCGCGGAGATCGAGAAGCAGACCAAGGCCAACGAGGCCCGCATCGCCCAGCTCTACGACGACGCGTCGGCCCACCGCGACCAGCTCGACACCGAGGCACTCGCCGTCCGGGAGCGGCTGGACGAGGAGTCGGCCCAGGCGCGCGCCGCCGCCGAGGCGCGGGCGGACAAGGACATCGCGGACAAGCGCTCGGCCGCCGAGGCGGAGCTGACCCGGCGAACCGACGAGGTCGAGCAGACCCTCGCCGCGCGCACGGACGAGGTCGAGAAGAGCCTGGCCGAGCAGACGGCGGCGATCGAGGCCGCGCTGCTCGCGCAGACCGAGGAAACCGAACAGGCCCTCGCCAACCAGCGGGCCAGCGCCGAAGCCGACATCAAGACCCAGCGCGACTCGGCGGAAAAGGCCGCGGCGCGGTTGGTGGCCGACGCGGAGAAGCAGAAGGCCGACACCGAGAAGGCGCTCACCGAGGCCCGGGCCAAGGCGGACGCGGACATCAAGGTGTCGCGGGAAACGGCGGAGAAGGCGGCCGCGAAGCTGGTGGCGGACGCGGAGAAGCAGAAGGCCGACACCGAGAAGGCGCTGGCCGACGCCCGGTCCAAGGCGGACGCCGAAATCAAGGCGAAGCGCGAGACGGCGGAAAAGCACGCGGGCGAACTCGTCAGCGACGCGGAATCGAAGCTGGCGGACGCGACCGCCCGGCACGAGCAGGCCGATTCGTTCGAGCGGCGGGTGTCGGAGCAGGTCGCGAAGACGTTCGCGGTGCTGGAAGAGGCGAAGCAGCACTTTGTGGAGAGCATGGGAGCGGTGGCCGGCGCTTCCGGGCACTCGGGCAAGAACGGGACGCCTTCGCGGTAGGCGGTTTTAGGGAGGCGCCCCGGGTCATTGTGGCTCGGGGCGCTTTTCTTTGTGCTTCTTTGTGCTGGGTTGCTCGCAGGCGAGGTGGGCGGTACTCGGGGTGCTGTCTGGGGCGGCGGCGGTTGTCCACAGGCTCGCTGTTGATCTTCCGGTTCTGTCGGTCCTCTTCGCTAGGATGGATACTGGGGGCCGGAGGCATCGGTTTGACCATCGCTGGATCGCGGCGGCGGGTGGGGCGGCTGATCCGGGTGCCGCTGGGGTGTGCTTCCAGTTGTCCACAGGCTTGATCGTCTTCGCTCGGAACTGTCGGTCCTCACCGCTAGAATGGATATTGGGGGCCGGAGGCGCAATGCCACTAACTTACGGAGCATCGTTGCAGGTCAACGGCATCTTGAGGGTGCCGTGCGAGAGGCAGGCGGCACGTGCGACGACGCCCTGCGGCACACCATAGTTCCATGGCCCGCATTGGGGCATCGAGCGAACACGCAACCCACTGTCGCAAGTGGACTTGATCCGAGTGTTCCAGAGGTCGATCGCCAATCGCTTAGACCGATACTGGCCAGCGAAAACGCGCTAAGTTAGTGGCATTGGGCCGGAGGCGTACGTTGATCATCTTGTGGTCTGCGGGGTGCCGGTTGGGGTCGTGGCTGGGTTGATCGGTCCGGCTGTTCGCGGAAAAGATGTGGGGCCTCGATTGGGCGAACTTGCTTTGCGCGGGTCCCCTACGAGCCTGCGGTGGGGCGAGAAGCCGGGTGGGGTGGGCAAGCCCACCCCACCCGCGGGAAGCTTGGCAGACTCGTCCCCCCACGCAAAGCAAGTCCACCCAATCAAGGCGTGCGGCAGGGGCGCGTTGCGTTCTGTGGGGACTTGGGATCCTGCGGCGATTTCGAGGTGGGTCCGGGACAGCCGCGTTGCGTTCTGTGGGGACTTGGGATCTTGTAGCGGTTTCAAGGCCGGTCCAGAACAGCCACGTCGCGTTCAGCGGGGACTTGGGATTCTGCGGCGGTCGCGGGGTGGTTGGGAGAAAGCCGAGCGGCCGGGGCGAGGTGGTGGGAACACTTCGCGTTCGGGTGGGGCCCGAGTTCTGCGGCGGTTCTGGGGATGGTCGGGGGAGGAAAGCGAGAGGGGCGGAAGTGGGGTGAATTGTGTTGCGTGGGCGCGCGGTGTGGGATCAAACGGCGGGGTGGTGCGGGCAGGCAGGCGAAATGCCACCGGCCCGGTGCTCCCTTGCGAGGGAGCACCGGGCCGGTGGCTGAAGCTGTGGTGTTGAACCCGAACGGGGCTGGGGTCAGCCTCGGACGACCTTGCCCGCCTTGAGGCAGGAGGTGCAGACGTTCAGGCGCTTGCGCTGGGAGATGCCCAGGCGAGCGTGGACGGTCTGGATGTTCGGGTTCCACCGGCGGTTGGTGCGCCGGTTCGAGTGCGAGACCGACTTGCCGAAGCCTGGCCCCTTGCCACAGACGTCGCACACGGCAGCCACGTCAGACACTCCTTCGTCCTGGTGTGTTCGCCCGCTGGCACCCGCGAGGGGCACTTGGGGCAGCACGCACGTACAAGAGCCCGGGGCTGGCCCAGGCAGTCGACACAGGTTAACCGGTCCCACGTCCACGGTCCAAACCGGGGTGCGCCCGGGCTACCCTCGCGGGAAATCCGTGGAGGTGGAGTGTGCTCGAAGCCCTGGACGCGGCCGGTGTGCGGCGGTGGGTGGCCGCGTGCGTGCGGGGGCTGGACGCGCACCGGAAGGCGATCGACCGGATCAACGTCTTCCCCGTGGCCGACGGCGACACCGGCTCCAACCTCCTCACCACCCTCCGCGCCGCGCTGGACGCGCTGCTGAGGGCTCCCGCCGCCGACCGGGCCGACGCGGGTGGCGCGTTCGGCGTGGCCGCCAAGGGCGCGCTGGCCGGTGCGCGCGGCAACTCCGGTGTGATCGCCTCCCAGCTCCTGCGCGGGATGGCGGCGGCGGTGGCGGGGCACCCGACCCTGACCGGGCCGACGCTGCAGGCCGCGCTCGAACGCGGTGCCGCGCTGGCCGCCCAAGCTGTTTCTACGCCCGTAGACGGAACCATGGTCACCGTCCTCGCCGCCGCCGTGCCCGGACCCGGCACCCTCCACGAGGTCGCCGCGGCCGCCGCCCGCCAGGCCGCCGAGGCGCTCGACCGCACGCCCCGCCAGCTCCCCGCGCTCGCCGAGGCCGGGGTCGTCGACGCGGGCGGCCGGGGGGTCGTGGTCATCCTCGACGCGCTGGTCGACGTCGTCGCCGAGCGGGAACCCACCACGACCGCGCCCGCCGACGACACCCCCCGCCCCGCCGCGGTCACCGACCGCGAAGCCGGGTCGGACCTCTACGCCTACGAGGTCATGTACCTGCTGGCCGACTGCCCGGACCCGGCCGTGGACGACCTGCGCGGCAAGCTCGACCGGATCGGCGACTGCGTGTCGGTCGTCGGCGACGGCGAGGGCCTGTGGACCGTGCACGTGCACTGCGACGACATCGGCGCCGCCATCGAGGCGGGCATCGAGGCGGGCAGGCCGCACCGGATCCGGGTCGCGCGGTTCGCCGACGACACCTCCCCCGGCCGCTTCGCGCACGACCGGGCCGTGGTCGCCGCCGTGCGCGGGGACGAACTGGCCGAGCTGTTCCTCGCCGAGGGCGTCGCCGTCGTGCGGGTCGGGGTGACCGACCCGAGCCCGTACGACCTCCTCGAGGTGATCACCGGCACCGGCGCCGCGCAGGTCACCGTGCTCCCCGGCGACGCGGGCCTGATGGCGGTGGCCGACGAGGCCGCGATCCGGGCCGTGGCGGGCGGGCAGGACGTGGTGGTCGTGCCGTGCGCCTCCCCCGTGCAGGCGCTGGCCGCGATCGCGGTGCACGACCCGCGCAGGCGGACCGGCGACGACGTGGTGGCCATGGCCGAGGCGTCCGCGGCCACCCGGCGGGGCGCGGTCGTGGTCGCCGAGCAGGACGCGATCACCTGGATCGGCCCGTGCCGGGCGGCGGACGTGCTGGGCTTCGTGGACGGCGAGGTCGTGCTCATCGAACCGGGCCCGCCCGGGCCGGACGCCCTGGTCCGGGCCGCCACCGGGGTGGTCGCGCGGATGCTGGCCGCGGGTGGTGAGCTGGTCACGGCGCTGCTGGGCCGCGACGCGCCGGACGACCTCGGCGTCGAGCTGGCCGGGTTCCTGCGCCGCGAGCGCCCGGACGCCGACCTGGCCGTGCACCGCGGCGGGCAGGCGGACGCGGTGCTGGTGCTCGGCCTGGAGTGAGCCGGTGTCGGTGGGTACCGAAACAATCACCCTGGGAGAACCCGACGCGACTGGGAAGCGGGAGTGATGACAGCGCTGGGCGAGAAGCTGGACCGGGTCGTCGGCAAGAAGTCGGCGGACGCGTTGGCCGCCGCGTTCAACTTGGAGACCGCCGGTGACCTGCTGCGCCACTACCCGCGCCGGTACGCCGAGCGCGGGCAGCTCACCGACATCGCGGGGCTGGAGGTCGGCGAGCACGTCACGGTGATGGCCAAGGTCGTGTCGGTGAACAAGCGCCAGATGAAGACCAAGCGCGGCAGCCTGGTCGAGGTCTCGCTCACCGATGGCAAGCGGTCGCTGGACTGCGCGTTCTTCAACCAGCCCTGGCACATGGACAAGCTCAAGCCGGGCATCAGCGCGCTGTTCGCGGGCAAGGTCACCGCCTTCCGCAACAAGCTGCAGCTGGCCAACCCGGACTACCAGCTGCTCGACGGCGACGTCGGTGCGGACGGTTCCGAGCCGACCGCCGTGGAGGAGTTCGCGGGCGGGCTGATCCCGGTCTACCCGGCGTCGGCGAAGATCCAGTCCTGGCAGATCGCGCAGTGCGTGCAGCAGACCCTCGCGGTGCTCGACGCGATCGAGGACCCGTTCCCGGACGAGCTGCGCGACAAGCTCGGTCTGACCCCGTACGAGCAGGCCGTCCGCTCCATCCACCGCCCCGCCGAGTGGGCCGACCTGGAGACCGCCCGCGAACGCCTCAAGTGGGACGAGGCGCTGTCGGTGCAGCTGGCCCTGGCCCGGCGGCGCAGCACGGCGGGCGCGCGTCCCGCCCCGGCCTGCCCGCCCAAGTCGGGTGGCCTGCTCGACGCTTTCGACCAGCGGCTGCCCTTCACCCTGACGGCCGGTCAGGTCGAGGTCGGCGAGACGATCGCCACCGATCTGGCGGGCGAGCACCCGATGAACCGGCTGCTCCAAGGGGAAGTCGGCTCCGGCAAGACGATCGTGGCGCTGCGCGCGATGCTGCAGGCCATCGACGCGGGCAAGCAGGCCGCGCTGCTGGCCCCCACCGAGGTCCTGGCCGCGCAGCACGCCCGGTCCCTGCGCGACCTGCTCGGCGACCTCGGCCAGGGCGGCGAACTCGGCGCGGCCGAGAACTCGACCCGGGTCACCCTGCTCACCGGTTCGCTCAACGCGGCCCAGCGCAAGCAGGCGATGCTGGACGCGGCCAGCGGCGCGGCGGGGATCGTGGTGGGCACGCACGCGCTGATCCAGGACAAGGTGTCCTTCGCGGAGCTGGGGTTCGTGGTGGTCGACGAGCAACACCGCTTCGGTGTGGAGCAGCGCGACGCCCTGCGCGGGCGGGCGGGCGCGAACCAGTCCCCGCACGTGCTCGTCATGACCGCGACACCGATCCCCCGCACCGTCGCGATGACCGTCTACGGCGACCTGGAGACCTCGGCGCTGCGCGAGTTGCCCGCGGGCCGCTCCCCCATCGCCACGACGGTGGTCCCCGTCGCGGAGAAGCCCGCGTGGCTGGAGCGCGTGTGGCAGCGGCTGCGCGAGGAGATCTCGCAGGGGCACCAGGCGTACGTGGTGTGCCCGCGCATCGGCGACGAGGAGGACAGCCCGAACGGCGGCGCGGATGATCGTCGACCGCCGTTGGCGGTCCTCGACGTGGCGGCCGAGCTGGCGGCGGGACCGCTGGCCGGGCTGCGCGTCGGCGTGCTGCACGGCCGGATGCCGACCGACGACAAGGACGCGGTGATGCGGGCCTTCGCGGCGGCGGAGGTCGACGTGCTGGTGGCCACCACCGTGGTCGAGGTCGGCGTGAACGTCCCGAACGCCACGGGCATGGTCATCATGGACGCCGACCGCTTCGGCGTGAGCCAGCTGCACCAGTTGCGCGGCCGGGTGGGCCGTGGGTCGGCGCCGGGCGTGTGCCTCCTGGTCACCGAGATGCCCGGCGGCACCGCGACCCGCGACCGGCTGGACGCGGTCGCCTCCACGCTGGACGGCTTCGAACTGGCCCGGATGGACCTGGAGCTGCGCCGGGAGGGCGACATCCTCGGGGCGAGCCAGTCGGGCGCGAAATCCGGTCTGAAGATGCTGTCCCTGATCCGCGACGAGCAGATCATCGCCGACGCGCGGGGCGTCGCCCAGGCCCTGATCACCGATGACCCGGAGCTCACCGCGTTCCCGGGGCTGGCGGGCATGGTCCACCAGGTCGTGGCCGTCGACAAGGCGGAGTACCTGGAAAAGGCGTAGGCGGGGAACCGCCTACGGCCGCACCTCCTGGACGGCCAGCGACCGACCGACCACTTCGGACACTGTCTGCAGCGGCCCGGTGCCGACCCCGTTCGGCATCGTCAGCGCCACGTACACGCCCCGGTCGACGGCGAACCAGGTGGCCGAGACCTCGCCGTCCACCGGCAGCCACCGCACCCCGGACACGTCGCGCAGCGCCGACGTGGACGTCAGCTCCGGCGGCTTGCCCAGCCCGCAGCGCAGCACCACCGGGTCGCCGACCCGGTCGCCCCACACCATCGTCCCCACGGGCGCGGGCTCCGCGATCGGCAACCGCGCCAACGGCTTGTCCCCGTTCGGCAGCCGGTCGGGCAGCGCGGCGAGCAGCGCCCCGCACTGGGGCGCGCCCGCGTCCGGGGCGTCCACCGGGACCAGACCGACCGGCCCGTCGTGCACCCTGGGCGCGTCCGCGGCCGGTTCGTCCGGCAGGAACCGGCTGGCCACCACGACCCCGACGACCAGCAGCCCCGCCAGCACCGCGCCGGAGACGACGGCGGTGCGGGAGGGGCTGTGCTGGGTCTGCTCGGTCACGCGACCACTAGACCACGCGTCAGAGGTGCACCACCGGGCAGGTCAGCGTGCGGGTGATGCCCTCCACGTTCTGGATGCGGGCGACGACGAGCTGACCCAGCAGGTCCACGTTGTCCGCCTCGGCGCGGACGATCACGTCGTACGGACCTGTCACGTCCTCGGCTGTGGTGACGCCCGCTATGCCGGAGATCTCCGCGGCCACGGCCGCTGCCTTGCCGACCTCGGTCTGGATAAGGATGTATGCGTGGACCACGGCGCGCCCCTTCGCGGCTAGGAGTCCTCAACGGGTAGGAACGTGTCCAGCAACGTACCCCAGTTGCGTTTCGTTGGGGATTCCTAATGTCGGTGATCGGAGGAACCAGTGAGCCCGAACACGCCTGACGGCGCGGGAACCGTGGCCCAGGTGGGGGAGTTCGGCCTCATCGACCGGATCACCCGGGGCAGACCCCAACCGAGGACCACCCTGTTGGGGCCGGGCGACGACGCCGCGGTGGTGGCCGCGGCGGACGGGCGGGTGGTGGCCAGCACCGACGTGCTGGTCGAGGGGGTGCACTTCCGGCTCGACTGGTCCGGTCCCGAGCACGTGGGGCGCAAGGCGGTGGCGGTGAACCTGGCCGACGTGGCCGCCATGGGGGCGGTGCCGACGGCGGTGCTGGTCGGGCTCGCGTGTCCATCCGAGACGGCCGTGGCGGTGGTGGACCAGCTGACCGCGGGCATGTGGGCGGAGGCCACGCGGGCCCGGGTGGGGGTGGTCGGCGGGGACATGACCCAGGCACCGGCGCTTGTGATTTCGATCACCGCGCTGGGCGACCTGCAGGGGCGGGCGCCGGTCACCCGGTCCGGGGCGCTGCCCGGGGACGTGGTCGCGGTGGCCGGGAAGCTGGGGTGGAGCGCGGCCGGGCTCGCGGTGCTGGGGCGCGGGTTCCGGTCGCCGGTGAGCGTGGTCGGCGCGCACCGGGCGCCCGAGCCGCCGTACCCGGCGGGTCCGTTAGCCGCCGAGGCGGGCGCCACGGCGATGATCGACGTGTCCGACGGCCTGCTCGCCGACCTGGGGCACATCAGCGCGGCCTCCACTGTGGCCATCGACGTGCGCACCGACCTGATCGAGGTGCACCAGCGGCTCGTCGACGTGGCCTCCGCGCTCGGCGGCGACCCCCGGCACTGGGTGCTGACCGGCGGCGAGGACCACGCGCTGGCCGCGACCTTCCCGGACCCGCGCGGCATCCCGGACGGCTGGCGGGTGATCGGGACCGTCACGCACGGCACCGGCGTCACCGTGGACGGTGCCCCCTACACGGGGACCACCGGCTGGCAGCACTGGCGCTGAGCGAGAATCGACGGGTGCGTATCGAGATCCGGGAGTACGGCCACCCCGATGCGGTGAAGCTCACCGCCGAGGTGCAGCAGGAATACATCGTCCGCTACGGCTCCGTCGACGAGACACCGGTCGACCCGGCCCAGTTCGCCCCGCCCGTCGGCCTGTTCCTCGTCGGCTACCTCGACGGCGCCCCGGTCGCGATGGGCGGCTGGCGGGTGCACGGCGACGGGTCGGCGGAACTGAAGCGGATGTACGTGACCCCGTCGGCGCGCGGCCTGGGCCTGGCCCGGGCGCTGCTCGCCGAACTGGAGTCGACCGCCGCGGCGGCGGGCCACCCGCGACTGGTCCTGGAGACCGGGACGATGCAGCCGGAGGCCATCGCGCTCTACGAGTCGTCCGGCTACCGCCCGGTGCCCGCGTTCGGTTACTACGCCGACGAACCGGAGTCGCGGCACTACGGCAAGACCTTCGTCGCCCCCGGTCCGATCCCCGCCGAAAGCGCCGCCGAGCAGGGTGAGTAACCTCTCCGGCCGTGGCACGACCGCTGAGTGAGATCGTCGAGTCCGGGTGGGCCGAGGCGCTGGCGCCCGCCGCCGACAAGATCGCCGAGATGGGCGAGTTCCTGCGCGCGGAGGTCGCCGCCGGGCGCACCTACCTGCCCGCCGGGGACAACGTGCTGCGCGCGTTCAAGCAGCCCTTCGCCGACGTGCGCGTGCTGATCGTGGGCCAGGACCCGTACCCGACCCCCGGGCACGCGGTGGGCCTGTCGTTCTCGGTGGCGCCGGACGTCCGGCCGATCCCCAAGAGCCTCATCAACATCTACAAGGAGTACGTGGACGACCTGGGTCACCCGACCCCGTCCAACGGCGACCTGACGCCGTGGGCCGAGCACGGCGTGCTGCTGCTCAACCGGGCGCTGACGGTGCAGCCGGGCAACGCGAACTCCCACCAGGGCAAGGGGTGGGAGGAGGTCACCGAGCAGGCCATCCGCGCGCTGGCCGCGCGCGGCGGTCCGCTGGTGGCGATCCTCTGGGGCCGCAACGCCAGGAACCTGCGCCCCCTGCTGGGTTCGGTCCCCGCGATCGAGTCGGCCCACCCGAGCCCCCTCTCCGCGCGCAGCGGCTTCTTCGGCTCCAAGCCGTTCAGCCGCGCGAACGAGCTGCTGGAGCAGCAGGGCGCCGCACCGGTCGACTGGAAACTGCCCTGACCCCCCGCTGAATCCGCTTCGAACGGCGGCCCCGCCCCTCCGGCTGGGCCGCCGTTCGCGTTCACCCAGCACAGCACGCGCGGTCATGAAGATGGCCTCCGGCCCCCGGAGTCCATCTTATCGGCGCCCTCCGACGGTTCCGCGAGAAGAGATCAAGCCTGTGGACAAGTCGGTGAGGCGACGGCCGGGTCGCGGAAGGGGCGCGCTGGGCAGCGAGACGCTGTCCACCGGCTTGATCATCATCGCCGGGAACTGTCCGTGCCCGCCGGTAAAATGGTCATCGGGGGCCGGAGGCGCGCCCTTGATCATCTCCCGGGCCGCCGCCGCTGTCCGCCACAGTCATCAACCGAGGTTCGCCGGGTGCGAACTCGGTGGGTGGGTCTCGGACAGCAGGGCGAGCAGGGCAGGCAATGCGGTGGTGAGCTGCGGGCGCGAGCAGGCCGCGTAGCCGAGGGCGATGCCGAACCAGGTCGGCGGGCCGTGGTGGTGCCGGGCCAGGCCGTCGAGTTCCAGTCCGCGCGCGGCGGCAGCGGCGATCAGCCGGTCTTCCGCGGCGGCCGACGGCAGCGGGATCACCAGGTGCGCTCCCGCGTCGTCGCCGAGGAAGCGCACGCCGGCCGCGCTCAACGCGTCGACCAGGAACGTGCGGCGCTCGGACAGTTCGCGCCGCAACCGCCGCAGGTGTCGACCGAGGTCTCCGTTGCGCGCCAACTCCACCAGCACGAGCTGCCCCGCGGGCGCCGGGCTGGTCCCCGTCGCCTCCCGGTGCGCCAGCACCGCCGACACCACGGTCGGCGGTGCGACCATCCACCCCGCGCCCAGTGTCGGGGTGAGGATCTTGCTCGTCGTCCCGAGGTGCACCACTACGTCCGGCGCCAGCGACGCGAGCAGCGGCAGCGGTGCGACGTCGTAGCGCAGTTCGCCGTCGTAGTCGTCCTCGATCACCAACCAACCCGCCCGCCGCGCGCGCTCCACCAGCGCGACCCGCCGCTCGGCGGACATCCGCCGCCCCAACGGGTACTGGTGCGCGGGCGAGCAGTAGACCGCGCGCGCACCGGCGGGAATGACGTCGAGGAGCAGACCGTCCTCGTCGACCGGCGCGGGCACGACCCGCAGCCCCGCGGCCTCCATCGCCTGCACCGCGCGCTGGTAACCGGGTTCCTCCACCGCGACCACGTCACCGCGGCGCAGCACGGACGCGGCCAGCTCGGCCACCGCCGCCGTCGTGCCGCCCGTGGCCAGCACCGACTCGTCCACGCTCACCCGCAACCCGCGGTGGCGCAGCAGGTGCTCGGCGACGACCGCGCGGTAGGCGGGCAGGCCCGCGCGCTCGTGCCGGGCCAGCGGCAGCACGTCGGCCGCGCCCCGCCAGGCCCGGCGCCACGCGGGCTTGTCGATGCCGCCCGCCCACGGCGAGCCCGGTCGCAGGTCCACAAGGGAGGGCGCGGCGCCGGGGGCGGGCGCGGGCCGGGGGCGCGCGTCCGGGAAGCCGGGCGGCGCGGTCGTCACGTAGGTGCCCGAGCCGTGCTTGCCGGTGATCCAGCCCTCGGCGTGCAGCTGCTCGTACGCGGCGGCCGTCACCGTCCGGCTGACGCGCAGCTGGACCGCCAGCGCCCGCGTCGACGGGAGCCGGTCGCCGCTGCGCAACCGGCCGTCACCGGCGGCGGCGCGCAGCTCCTCCGCGAGCTGCACGGCCAGCGGCACGGTCGACTCGCGGTTCAGGGTGACCGGCAGGGCGGGGCTCTCCGACACCAGTGGCCTCCTGAAAACTCCTCGCTGTGGCCCTGTCAGGATGCCACTCGCGTGCGGCAGCGTGGTAGCCGTGAACCCGAACAGCACCGGCACCGCCCCTCTGTCCCCCACCGAGCGCAGCACCATCCGCCGTGGCGCCAAGCGGGCCGTGGCCGAGCGGGACGCGCTGTGGGCCCTGCTCGACGCGGGCCTGGTGTGCCACCTGTCGACCGTGGTCGGCGGCGCGCCGCTCGTGCTGCCGACCGGCTACGGGCGCGACGGCGACACCCTCTACCTGCACGGCTCGACCGGCGCGCTCAGCCTGCGCACGGCGGCCCAGGGGATCGAGGTGTGCGTCGCGGTGACGCACGTGGACGGGATCGTCTACTCGCGTTCGGCGTTCCACCACTCGATGAACTACCGCTCGGCCGTCATCCACGGCACAGCGGTGGTGGTGACCGGCGCGGAGCAGAAGACGCACGGCCTGCGCGTGCTGACCGAGCACCTGGCGCCGGGCTCGTGGGAGCACTCGCGGCAGCCCAACAAGAAGGAGGTCGCCGCGACCACCGTGCTGGCGCTGGACCTGACCGAGGCGGCGGTGAAGACCCGCACGGGCGGGCCGAACGACGACGAGGAGGACATCGCCGCCGACACCGCGTGGGCCGGGGTGCTGCCGCTGCGCACGGTCTGGGGCGAACCCGAGCCGCAGACCGCGCACATCGCCGTCCCCCCGCACATCGCGGGCCGCGCAGGCTAGACCCGTTCGAGCCCGGTGACCTGGCTAGACCCGTTCGAGTCCGGTGACCGGGTCGATGCGGTAGTTGCGCATGGCCGGGCGGGCCGCGCGGTAGACGTGGATGCTGACCGCCGGATCAGGTGAGTCGTTGGTCACCTGGTGCACGTAGCCGGGGCCGAAGACCCGCGACTGCCCGGCGACGAGCGCGTGCAGCGCCTCCGCCGCCCGGCCCGGCACCGCGACCCGCTCGGTCAGCGCGCCGCTGACCACGGTGAAGGCGCCGCTCGCGGACGAGTGGTCGTGCAGGTCGGTGCGCTGCCCGGGCAGCCAGCTCATCAGCCAGACCTCCTGGCCGTCCGCGCGGTCGACCAGCGCGGCGAACCGCTCGGCGGGGTCGTAGCGCAGCAGGTGCGCCCAGCGGGACCGGTCCTCGGCGTACCGGCGCGCGATGAGCGCCGGGTGCGAGTCGGCCGGCGTGGCGGTGAGGGCGATGGTGTTCGGCGGCACGGCGAACATGGCTGGTTTCACTCCAGGAAGGGATGTTGCTCTGCGGGACGCGCGGGCTCGGCTCGGCCACGCGGGTGGGCCGGGGGGACGGGCTGGGTCACCGACAGCGACAGAGCGCGCTCGCGACCCGGCTGAGGTCGATGTGACCCCGCCGGTCGGTCATGGCGCGTAGCAACACGCCGCGAGTCGAACCAGGGGCCGACGCCCGGGTCAACGGCGCCCAGGTTCTGGGATGGTGTGCGGATCTCCGACGCGCGTGGTCGGAGCGGGAACCCGCACGCCGTGTGATCCGCGCTACACAGCGCCGGTCCCGGGCACCCATCCGCGGGCCCCGGTACGCCGAATGACCGGGCAGCGCCGCACGGCGCGAGGGGCGGCATCGAGGAGAGTGGCATGGCCGAACGGGTTCGGCGGATCACCGGTGGCGCGGGTGCGGCCGAGGCGGGCCCACCCGAACCGGAGGTGCTGCTGCAGCTGGTCGCCCGCGGTGACGAGGGCGCTTTCGAACGGCTCTACGACGCGGTGTCCGCCCCGGTGTTCGGGTTGGTCCGGCGGATCGTGCGGGACCCGGCGCAGTCGGAGGAGGTGACCCAGGAGGTGCTGCTGGAGCTGTGGCGCACCGCCGCGCGCTACAACCCGGAGCGGGGCAGCGCGATGACCTGGGTGCTGACCATGGCGCACCGCCGCGCCGTCGACCGGGTGCGCTCGGCGCAGTCGGCGACCGACCGCGAGGACCGGGCGCACCGGCGGGAGGCCGCGCGCCCGTTCGACGAGGTGGCCGAGCAGGTGAGCACGCGGTTGGAGCACGAGCAGGTGCGCCGCTGCCTGTCCTCGCTGACCGACCTGCAGCGGGAGTCCGTGGAGCTGGCGTACTACCGGGGGTTGACCTACCGGGAGGTGTCGGAGCTCCTCGGCACCCCGCTGGGCACCATCAAGACCCGATTGCGCGACGGTCTCATCCGGCTGCGCGACTGCCTGGGGGTGGCTCGATGACGACCGCGGACATCCACGCGCTGACCGGCGCCTACGCCCTCGACGCGATCGAGGAGTTCGAACGGGCCGCGTTCGAGCGGCACCTGGCCGAGTGCGACTCGTGCGCGCAGGAGGTGAGCGAACTGCGCGCCACCGCCGCCCGCCTGGGCGCGGCGGTGGCCGAACAACCGCCGCCCCGGCTCAAGGCGCGGGTCATGGCGGGCATCGCCGAGGTGCGACAACTCCCGCCGGTCGGCCCGATCCCCGGCCCCCGCAACCGCCGGTGGCCGCTGCGCCTGACCGGTGTCGCGGCGGCGCTGCTGCTGGTGGTGTCGGTGTCGCTGGGCGCGCTGCTGGTGCGCAACCAGCAGCAGCTCGACGACGAACGCGCCCAGACCAAGGCCGTGGTGGCGCTGCTGTCCGCCGACGACGCCAAGGTCCTGTCCCGAACCGGCGGCACGGGCGTGACCGGCACGGTCGTCGTCTCGCGCAGCCTGGGGCAGGTGATGCTGATGGCCGCGAACGTGCCCCAGGCGCCGAGCGGCAAGACCTACCAGGTGTGGCTGATGGAACCGGACGGCACCAAGCCCCGCTCGGTCGGCGTGATGAACCCGGACAGCGCGGGACGCATGTCCACCTTGGACACCGCGCTCGGCAGCGCGGGCATGTTCGGCGTCAGCATCGAGGCCGCGGGCGGCTCGTCCACCCCGACCGACGTGGTCATGACGATGCCCCTACCCGCGTGATGAAGAGGATTCCGACCGTTTAGACCGGGGCATACCGGACGCGGACCGGCACCGACCGAAGGGTTCGGCGCCGGTCCGCTTGCTTGTCACCCGACTCTGCCCCCACGACCCACCCAAGCAACGCGCCGCCCCCACGACCCAGCCCCCTGACCCGACCGCCTTCCACGCACTATCCCCAGCCGCCCCACAGGCCGCCGCAAGAATCCCGGCCCCGCATACGCAACACCCGCACCCACCCGACCGGCACCGCGCCCACCTCTTCCCTTCCTCCCCTCTTACCCCCCAACCACCACCCTCGCGCACGCGAAGCACTCCCACCAACACCCCACCCCAGCTCTCCCCTCCCCGAACCAACCTCCTTCCGCTCTTCTCTCCCGAGCCATCCACACAACCGCCGCAGGATCCCAGCCCCCGCCGAACGCGACGCGCCCCTGCCACACGCCTTGATTGGGTGGACTTGCTTTGCGTGGGGGGACGAGCCTGCCAAGCTTCCCGGCGGGTGGGGTGGCTTGCCATCCCCGCCGCTTTTGCCCCACCGCGGGCTCGTAGGGGCCCCGCGCAAAGCAAGTTCGCCCGATCGAGGCCGCCCTTGTTTTTCGCGTGGGGCTGGACTGATGAACCCGGCCCGGCGCTGGTCTGGCCTGGGTGGTGAGGTGGGTATCGATCGCCCCAGCGGGGACCTGTTCTCCCGTGGTCTGAACGCGAGAATCGAGCTGTGCTCGATGGGGTGAAACGTCTTTGCGCGGGGCCCCTACGAACCTGCGGTGGGGAAGAGCGGTGGGGAGGGGCAAGCCCACCCCACCCGCGGGAGAGCTTGACAGGCCCGTCCCCCCACACAAAGACGTTCCACCCCATCGAGCAGACAGCAGGAGCGCGAAAAGTTCTGCGGGGTCGGGCTGGCACACGTCGGCGGGCAGTGGGCTCGGCCTGGCGGGGCGGGGACAAGTTGCGAGGCGACTTGGCCTGGGTGGGCGAGTACGGCTCGGGCGGGTGGGGCCGGGCTCGGTTTGGCGGGGCGGGGAAGGGTTGCGAGGCAGCCTGGGCGGGGTGGGCGAGTGCGGCTTGAGCGGGTGGGGCCGGGCTGGCACACATCGGCGGGAAGCGGGCTCGGCCTGACGGGGTGGAGACAGTTGCGAGATGACCTGGGTGGGCAGGGCGTGCGCGGCTTGGGCGGGTGGGGCCGGGCTGGCACACATCGGCGGGAAGCGGGCTCGGCCTGACGGGGTGAGGACAGTTGCGAGGCAACCTGGGTTGGGAGGGAGTGTGCGGCTTGGCAGGTGGAGGCCGGGCCAGCACACATCGGCAGGCAGCGAGTTCGGCCTGACGGGGTGGACACAGTTGCGAGGTGACCTGGGTTGGGAGGGAGTGTGTGGCTTGGGCGGGTGGAGGCCGGGCCAGCACACATCGGCAGGCAACGGGTTCAGCCTGGCGGGGTGGAGACAGAGGTGGCCTGGCCTGGGTGAGCGTGTCCGGCTTGGCTGGGGCTTGGGGGTCACTTTCTTTGTTTGACAACCCCGCCCGGACCCAGGACAGCCCCCGCCCTCCTCCGGGGGGACAGCCCTGCTCCAGCCTATCGGCACCAGGGCACCGGGAAAGAGACCGCGAAATCCTGTGGATGGACGCGGCGGATGTGGACAACTCGCGATCAAGGAAAGTCCCGCCGAGTGGGCCAGCGGGTTCGGTGTGGCGGGCTGGAGACAGTTGTGAGACGGCCTGCGTGGGCAGGGCGTGCGCAGCTTGGGCTGGCGGAGGCCGTGCCGGCACACGTCGCCGGGTAGTGGGCTCAGCCTGCCCCGAAACCGACCTCTGCCGGGCGGTCAGGAACCTGACGCGCGGCAGAGCTGGGCAGCCTGCCGACCAACCCGGACGCGACCCGGGCGGTCAAAGCCGGTCGAGCGCGGCGCGGAGGTCGGCGGTCAGGTCGGACGGGTCCTCGCAGCCGCACGACAGGCGGAGCAGTCCGGCGGGGACCGCGTCTCCCCACCGGGCCCGGCGGTCGGCCGTGGTGTGCAGGCCGCCGAAGCTGGTGGCCGCCGAGACGAGTCGGCTGGCACCCAGGAAGGCCGCGACCGCGTCCTCGTCCGCCAATTCGAACGTGACCACCCCGCCGAAGCGGCGCATCTGGCGCGCGGCCACCGGGTGCGCCGGGTCGTCGACCGACCCCGGCCACCGGACGCCGCGTACCGCCGGGTGGGCGCGCAGCACGGCGTACACCGCCGCCGCGTTCTCCGCTTGGCGCGCGAGCCTCAGGTCCAGCGTGCCCAGGCCGCGGTGGGCGAGCCACGCCTCGAATGGACCCGCGACCGCCCCGCTCGCCGTGCGTTCGGCGCGCAACCGGGCCGCCAACTCCGCGTCGCGGGTGCTGATGTGCCCCAGCACCAGGTCGCTGTGCCCGGACAGGGCCTTGGTGTCGCTGGCCACCACCACGTCCGCGCCCAGCTCCAGCGGCCGCTGCCCCAAAGGCGTCGCCGTCGTGTTGTCCACGGCGACGAGCGCGCCCGCCGCGTGCGCGAGCGCCGACACCGCCGCGATGTCGCACACGTCGAGGCCGGGGTTGGACGGTGTTTCCAGCAGCACCAGCCGCGCGCCTTCGACCACCGAGGCCGACCACTCCCCCGCCGTCGGCACCTCGCGCACGTCCAGGCCACCCATGTGGTCGCGGACGTACGAACGGGCCAGGTAGTACCCGTCCGATGGGAGCACGACCGTGTCACCCGGCCGGAGCACCACGCGCAGCAAGGCGGACACGGCGGCCATCCCGGACGCGTAGACCAGGCAGTCGCCGCCGTCGAGGTCGCCGATCGCCGACTCCAGCGCGCGCCAGGTCGGGTTGTCCGCGCGGCCGTAGAAGTCGCCGCCGGGCTCGCCCAGGTGGAACTGGGCGGCGAGCACCGGCTGCGGCGGCAGCGGTTCGCCCGTGCGGGCCGGTTCCAGACCCGCGTGCACGCAGCGGGTGCCGTCGCCGTCGTTCACCGTTCCGGCTTCGTCTTGCGGCCGATGAGCTGACCGGCCATCTCGTGCAGGTCGAACCCGTCGTGGCAGACCCGGTGCACGACCTCGGTGATCGGCATCTCCACGCCGTGGCGCACGGCCAGTTCCCGGATGGACGAACAGGACTTCACGCCCTCCGCGACCTGCCCGCCCACCGCGGCCTGGGCCTGCGCCATCGTCTCGCCGCGGCCCAGCCGGGCGCCGAAGGTCCGGTTGCGCGACAGCGGCGACGAGCACGACGCCACCAGGTCGCCCAGCCCGGCCAGACCGGCGAACGTCATCGGGTCCGCGCCCAGCGCCGCGCCCAGCCGCCCGATCTCGGCCAGGCCCCGGGTCATCAGCGTGGCCAGGGTGTTGGCGCCGAAGCCCAAGCCGTCGGCCATCCCGCAGGACAGCGCGATGACGTTCTTGCCCGCGCCGCCCAGTTCGCAGCCGATGACGTCGGTGATCGTGTACGGGCGGAAGTAGCCGGTGGTGCACGCCTGCTGCAGCGCGACCGCGCGGTCGTGGTCGCGGCAGGCGATGACCGTCGCGGTCGGCTGCTCCTCGGCGATCTCCTTGGCCAGGTTCGGCCCGGACACCACCGCCACGTGGTCCTCCGGCACGCCGGTGACGTCGACGACCACCTCGCTCATCCGCTTGAGCGTGCCCAGTTCCACCCCCTTGGCCAGGCTGACCAGAGTGGCGTCGGGGTGCAGCAGCCCGCGCCAGGCCGTCAGGTTGTGCCGCAGCGTCTGGCTGGGCACGGCGAGCACCACGGTGCCCGCGCCGTCGAGCGCCAGCCGGGGGTCCGATGTGGACCGCAGGCTGTCCGGCAGCCGCACCCCGGGCAGGTAGGCGCCGTTGCACCGGGTCTCGGCGATCTCCTCGGCGACGTCGCGCCGCCGGGCCCACAGGGTGATCTCGCGGCCGGTGTCGGCCATCACCTTGGCGAAGGTGGTGCCCCACGACCCCGCGCCGAGCACCGCGATCTTGTCCGCGCCGGTCATCGCGCCGTCCGCTCAGCCGGAGTTCTCGTCGGCGGCGCGCGCGGTGCCCGGCCGGTAGAAGTCCGCGGGCTCCGGTTCGCCGCGGACCTCCGCCAGCAGCGCGCGGACGTGGGACATCAGCAGGTCGGTGACCTCGCGCAGCAACTGGTTGGTCACCGGCTGCCCCCGGTAGGCCGACAGGTCGACGGGGTCGCCGAGCAGGGTGACGACCTCCTTGCGGGGGAACGGCCGGAACTTCTTGGTGTAGCCGTCCCAGATCTTGTTGCTCCCCCACCGCGCAGCGGGGATGACCGGCACGTCGTTGTCCAGGGCCAGCCGGGCGACACCGGTGCGGGAGCGCATCGGCCAGCCCTCGGGGTCCTTGGTGATGGTGCCCTCGGGGTAGATGAGCACGACCTTGCCCTCGCGCAGCGCGTCGTGCGCGGCGCTGAGGCTGTGCTTGGCGTCGGTGGTGCCGCGGTAGACGGGGATGCCGCCGGAGCCCGCGAGCATCTTGCCGAAGACGGGGACCTTGAACAGGCTGTCCTTGGCCATGAACCGGGGGATCCGCTTGTTGCGGTGCACGAAGACCGCGTCGTTGGGCGGGTCCAGGTGGGAGACGTGGTTCATCACCAGCAGCGCCGCGCCCTCGGCGGGCAGCTTCTCCGCGCCCCGGTAGGTCCGCTTGCCCAGCCAGCTCAGCGGGTAGAACACCACCGCGGCCGCCCCGATCCAGAAGCCGCCCTTCTCGCGCTTGCCCAAAACCCGCTCCTCCTCGTGCTGCCCGGCCCGTGACCGGTGAGTCTCCCTGGCGTCCCGCGACGGGTCCACCACCGGGGTGCCCGCCGCGGCGCGCCGCGCACTGGCAGTATCGAACGCGTGGCGGACCTCGCGCTGGTGGACCTCGTGGTGCCGGTCAAGCACCTGGACCGGGCGAAGTCCCGGCTGCGCGGCGCCGTGCCGGGTGGACTCGACGCGCACCGCGCCCTGGTGCTGGCCGTCGTGTCCGACACCATCGGCGCCGCACTGGCCGCCCCCGGCGTCCGCCGGGTGCTGGTGGTGTGCGAGGACTCCCGGGTGGTCGAGGCCCTGGCGGGCACCGGCGCGGAGTGCGTCGACGAGCGCGGCCTGCCCGGCCTGAACGCCGCCCTGCGCTTCGGCGCCCGGCGGCTGCGCGCCGACGACCCGCGCGTGGCAGTGGGGGCGTTGCAGGCGGACCTCCCGGCCGCGCGCCCTTCGGACATCGACGAGGCCATCACCGAGGCGGACGGCAGGCGCGCGTTCGTCGCGGACCGCCCCGGCACCGGCACGGCCCTGCTGATCGGCGCCCCGGGCGAACCGCTGGCCCCCCGCTTCGGCCAGGGCTCCGCGACCGCCCACGCCCGCGACGCCGCCCGCGTCGGCGACCACCTGCCCTACCTGCGGTGCGACGTGGACACCCCGGACGACCTCACCCTGGCCCGCGACCTGGGCCTCGGCCCCCGCACCGCCCGCGTGCTCGAAGCCACCTGCCGGGTCTGCTGACGCCCGACCACATCCCGCCCAACCCTCACCCCAGCGCGGGCAAGAGGTCCCTGGCATGGGGAACCAGCGCCACCGCCCTCGCAACACGCAAAAGTGGCTTGGCCCACCTCGAAGCCACCTGCCGGCCTGCTGACAACCACGCTTCGCCCACACCTCGCCCCAGCGCGCGCGAGGGGTCCCCTGGCATAGGGGAACCCCTATTTTCAAGCCTACGCGGCAACGACCGAGCGGCGGAAGTCGACCTCGACCTGTGGACAACTCGGGCGGATGTGGAGGACCCGCCCCCGACCAAGATCAACCACAGCGAGCCCGGCCGGGCCACGCCCACGGCCAAGCGCCGCCGGACGAGCGGCGCCGGATGGGACAACCGGTGCCCAACCGCCGAGAATTCACGGTGGCGTCGGTCGCGCGGGTGCGCCATCGGTTGTCACGTGCCTGACAATGGGCCGGTGAGCACCTCGGACCAAGAGCAGTTGACCAGCCAGGACGCCCCCGCGACCGGAGCCGCCCCGGCGCAGCGCGCCGTGCCGTCCGCGCCCCCGGCGGTGACCCCCGCCGCGGTGCCGACCGACCTGCCCGACGACCGCTACCTCAACCGGGAACTGTCCTGGTTGGACTTCAACTCCCGGGTCCTGGCGCTGGCCGAGGACGCCTCCCAGCCGCTGCTGGAGCGGGCCAAGTTCCTGGCGATCTTCGCCTCGAACCTCGACGAGTTCTACATGGTGCGGGTCGCGGGCCTCAAGCGCCGGAACGAGACCGGCCTGTCGGTGCGCAGCGCCGACGGGCTCACCCCGCGCGAGCAGCTGGCCTACATCGCCAAGCGCAACCAGGAGCTGGTCGACCGGCACGCCAAGGTCTTCGAGGACCAGGTCCGCCCGGCGCTGGAGGAGTGCGGGATCCGCATCGCCAACTGGGAGCAGATCACCGACGAGGAACGCACCCGGCTGTCGAACTACTTCCGCGACCAGGTGTTCCCCGTGCTGACCCCGCTCGCGGTCGACCCGGCGCACCCGTTCCCCTACATCTCGGGGCTTTCGCTCAACCTCGCGGTGACGGTCCGCGACCCGGAGGGCGGCCGCGAGCGCTTCGCCCGCGTGAAGGTGCCGGACAACGTGCCGCGGCTGGTGCCCATCGACCGCAGCGCCGACGAGCAGGTCGCGGTGTTCCTGCCGCTGGAGGAGCTCATCGCCGCGCACCTCGACGCGCTGTTCGCGGGCATGGACCTCACCGAGGTGCACGCCTTCCGGGTGACCCGCAACGCCGACATGGAGGTCGAGGAGGACCGCGACGAGGACCTGCTCAAGGCGCTGGAGCGGGAGCTGGCGCAGCGCCGGTTCGGCCCGTCGGTGCGCCTGGAGATCGCGGGCGACATGAGCGACCACATGCTCGAACTGCTGCTGCGCGAGCTGGAGGTGCACCCCGGCGACGTGGTCATCGTGCGGGGCCGCGACTCCGACGGCTTCGACGGCGGCCACGCGCTGCTGGACCTGTCCTGCCTGTGGCAGATCTACGGCGTGGACCGCAAGGAGCTCAAGGACCCGCCGTTCGTGCCCGCCACGCACCCGGCGTTCGGCGAGCGGGAGACCCCGAAGAGCATCTTCGCGACGCTGCGCGAGGGCGACGTGCTGGTGCACCACCCGTACGACTCGTTCTCCACCAGCGTGCAGCGGTTCATCGAGCAGGCCGCGAGCGACCCGCACGTGTTGGCCATCAAGCAGACCCTGTACCGCACCTCCGGCGACTCCCCCATCGTGGACGCGCTCATCGACGCGGCCGAGGCGGGCAAGCAGGTGGTGGCGCTGGTCGAGCTGAAGGCGCGCTTCGACGAGCAGGCGAACATCAAGTGGGCGCGGGCGCTGGAGAAGGCGGGCGTGCACGTGGTCTACGGCCTGGTGGGCCTCAAGACGCACTGCAAGACCTCGCTGGTGGTGCGCCAGGAGGGGTCCACGATCCGCCGCTACTGCCACATCGGGACGGGCAACTACAACCCCAAGACCGCGCGGCTCTACGAGGACGTCGGCCTGCTCACCGCGGAGCCCGCGGTCGGCGCGGACCTCACCGACCTGTTCAACGTGCTCACCGGCTGGGCCCGCCAGGACGAGTACCGCAGCCTGCTGGTCGCCCCCTACGGCGTGCGGCGCGGCATCGTCGAGCGGATCGAGCGCGAGGTCGAGCACCTGCGGGCCGGTCGCCCGGCCGGGGTGCGGATCAAGGTGAACTCCCTGGTGGACGAACAGGTCATCGACGCGCTCTACCGGGCGTCGCAGGCCGGGGTGCCGGTGGACGTGGTGGTGCGCGGGATCTGCGCGCTCAAGCCGGGTATCCCCGGGTTGAGCGAGAACATCCGGGTGCGGTCCATCCTGGGCCGCTTCCTGGAGCACTCGCGCATCTTCCACTTCGCCGGGTCCGACGAGCACTGGATCGGCAGCGCGGACATGATGCACCGCAACCTCGACCGCCGCGTCGAGGTCACCTGCCGGGTGACCGACCCGAGGCTGACCGCGCAGCTCGACGCCATCTTCGACTCGGCGCTGGACCCGTCCACCCGGTGCTGGGTGCTGCTGGCCAACGGCGAGTGGGAACCGTCGCCCGCGGACGGGTCGACGGTGCGCGACCACCAGGCCGAGTTGCTCAAGCGCCACCGCGCCACCGGCTGAGCCGTGGTACGGAACGTCCGCGCCGCGGGCGCGGTGCTGTGGCGGTTCCGAGGTGCCGGGGACACCCCCGGCGCCTCGGCCGTCGAGGTGGCCATCGTGCACCGGCCGCGCTACGACGACTGGAGCCTGCCCAAGGGAAAGCTGGAGCGGGGCGAGACGCGGCACGCCGCGGCGGTGCGGGAAGTGGCGGAGGAGACGGGTTTCGCCGCCGTCCTGGGCCGCCACCTCGGCCGCGTCGGCTATCCGGTCCCGGAGGGCGACAAGACGGTGGACTACTACGCCGCGCGCGCCGCGGGCGGGGAGTTCGCCCCGAACGAGGAAGTCGACGAGCTGCGCTGGCTCCCCGCGGCCGCCGCGGCCGACCTGCTCAGCTACCCGCACGATCGGGTGGTTCTGTCCCGGTTCACGGAGTTCCCGCCCGACACGGTCACGGTGTTGCTGGTGCGCCACGGGCACGCGGGCCGCAAGAAGCTGTGGACGGGTCCCGACGACCAGCGGCCGCTCTCGCCGACCGGGCGGCACCAGGCGGACGCCCTCACGGCGCTGCTGCCGCTGTTCGGCGCGGACCGGGTCTTCTCGGTCCCCAAGGAGCGTTGCGTGGCCACAGTGGCGCCGCTGGCGGGGTTGCTGGGTGTCCCGGTCGTACCCGAGCCCGCGCTGGCCGAGGCCCCCCGGCCGCCCGACTCCCCCCGCGGACCCACCGACCCGGCCCCGGCGGTGGCCCGCCTGCGGGACATCGCCCGCGCGGGTGGCACGCCCGTGGTGTGCAGCCAGGGCGGGGTTATCCCGGGCGTGGTCGGGGCGCTGCTGGCCGACCTGCCGGGCGGCTCCGGAGTGGAGCCCGACGAGCTGAAGAGCCCCAAGGGAAGCGCCTGGGTGCTCAGCTTCACCCCCGACGGGCGGCTGGTGTCCGCCGACCACATCCCCCACCCGGCCCAGGCGGACCGGGCGTAGGCCCAGGCGGGACGCATCGCCCCGGCGGTCGGAGAGCCCGCGGGTGACCAGCCGGGATGTGGCCCGCCCAGCGTGGTTCGGCGCCTGCGGTGACCACCCGGGCCCCGCTTCCACCGCGCCCCGCGGAATCCCCGCGGCCCGGTCCGAACACCCCGACCGCGTGGCGGTCGAGGGATCGGCAAGCAGGCCCGGATCTCCTCCGCCGCCACGATCCCGCCCGGGCTGCGCGCCTGGCGCCGCGGTACGGCACCGATCGCGGTCGGGTCTCCAACGAACCCATGACCTGCCCGGCCTTCGACGCCGGTGCCTCGAACGCACCCCAGGAGGCCAACACCCACCCCGCTCGGATCTCGCCCGCCGCAGCGCGAGCGGCCCCGCCTCGGGCCGCCCTCCGGAACCACGGTCCGCCCCAACGTGTCCACTCGACCGCACCGCGGCGGCCCGGACCCGGCCCACGCGGGACCCTCGATCCCCAGCTCCACTGCCTGCCGAAGACTTCGCCCCCGGCACCCGGGCAACGCCTTCGAATCCCGCTCCGACCTCGCCGTGAGCAACGGATCCCCGGCAACGCCCCTCCGCGAACCGCGCCGCGAAAGCGGACCCGCCCAATCCCCTATCCAGACCCGAGCACGGCCGAGAAGCCCCGATCCCCACCTCGGCGCGGCGGAGCCAACCGTCTCCACCACATATCCCGGCGCCTGCCCGCGGCCCCCGATCCCGGTCCCGACCCCACTCCGGACAACGATCCCCGCCAATCCCCAACCGGCCCGAAGCGCGAGCGAGGGGTCCCCCGCAATAGGGGAACCCCTGTTTTCAAGCCTACGTGGGAAGGCGCGCGGGCGAGAGTCACCGATGTCCGGCTGTGGACGACTTCGACGTGTGTGGATGGCCGCCGAAGGCGCGCGCGGCGCCGGGCGCGACCGGTCGGGCGGGGCCGGAAAAGGGCCTGGACCAGGGAAAGCAGCCAGGTCCGGACACGCGAGAGCCCCGCACGGGGGAAGCGTGCGGGGCTCTCGCGATGTGCTGGAAAACCACTCCGGCGCCGGAACCCGCGCGGGCCCCGGCGACCGTGGGGGCGACGTTACTTCTTGGTCGCCTTGGCGGTCGCCCGAGGCGTGCTGCTCTTGGCGGCCGTCGTCTTCTTGGCGGCGGTGGTCTTGGCCGCCGTGGTGGTCTTCTTCGCCGCGGTGGCCTTGGGGGCCGCCGCCGTCTTCGTCGCGGCCGCGGTCTTGGTGGCCGCCGCCGGCTTCGCCGCCGCCGCGCGCGTGCGCGTGGTGGTGGCCTTGGCCGCGGTGGTCGCCGCCGCGGGCTTCGCCGCCGCCGCGCGGGTGCGCGTGGTGGTGCTGCGCGTGGTCGCCGCCGCGGGCTTCGCCGCCGCGGGCTTCGCCGCCGCCGCGCGGGTCGTGGTGGCGGGCTTCGCCGCCGCGGTGCCACGGGTGGCGGTCGCGGTGCGGGTCGTGCCGGTCGCCTTGGTGGCCGCGACCTTGGGCAGCTTCTTCGCCCCGCTCACGACCTCCTTGAACATCGTGCCCGCGCGGAAGGCGGGAACGTTGGTCTTCTTCACCTTGACCGTCTCACCGGTGCGCGGGTTGCGCGCGGTCCGGGCGGCACGAGCGCGCTTCTCGAACACGCCGAAGCCGGTGATGTTGACCTTCTCGCCCTTGTTGACCGTGCGAACGATCACGTCGACCAGACCGTCGACCGCGGCGCCCGCGGCCTTCTTGTCGCCAAGACGCTCGGTCAACGCCTCGATGAGTTGGGCCTTGTTCACCCTTCAGTCCTCCGTAAGAGAGCCACACTGCCGTTTACGGCCGATTCCGACCGACTTCTGGCAAAGATAGGCCCAAATGCGCGCGATTTCCACGCGACGCGCCCGATTTTTCCTTGGCTCGTGCCAGGACCACCCCCCGCGGGGGTGCGAATCGGAGGTTTTCGGGCGTCGCGCTGGGCGCTGGAGGCGGGGCCGGGATGGGTTGTGGACGCCGGGATCGGCGCCGGGGCGGGCCGGAACCCCCGGTGTGCGAAGGGGATTCCGGCCCGGTCCCTCAGGAGGCCTGAAGGGGGGTGGTAACCGGCAGGTACGAGGCCCTGGCCTGCTCGAACGTGTCGATTTCGGTGCTGTGCCGCAGGGTCAGGGCGATGTCGTCGAGGCCCTCCAGCAGCCGCCAGCGGGTGTAGTCGTCCACCTCGAACCGGGCGGTGAAGTCCTTGGCCTGGACGGTCTTCTCCCGGAGGTCGACCGTGACCTGGGTCCCAGGCTCGGATTCGAGCAGCTTCCACAACAGTTCGATGTCGGACTGCTCGCAGACGGCCGCCAGCAGCCCCGCCTTGCCCGAGTTGCCCCGGAAGATGTCGGCGAAGCGGGCCGACAGCACGACCCGGAAGCCGTAGTTCGACAGCGCCCAGACCGCGTGCTCGCGGGAGGAGCCGGTGCCGAAGTCCGGTCCGGCCACCAGCACGCTGCCCGCCCGGTAGGGCTCCTGGTTGAGCACGAAGTGCTCGTCGGAGCGCCACGCGGCGAACAGGCCGTCCTCGAACCCGGAGCGGGTGACGCGCTTGAGGTAGACCGCGGGGATGATCTGGTCGGTGTCCACGTTGGACCGGCGCAGGGGCACCCCGACGCCGGTGTGGGTGGTGAACGAGTCCATGTGATCTACCCTCAGTTCTGCGCGTCGGCGCTGGTAGCTGCGGTGACGAGGTCTTCCGGCGAGGACAGCGTCCCCCGCACGGCGGTGGCCGCGGCCACCAGCGGCGAGACCAGGTGGGTGCGCCCGCCCTTGCCCTGCCTGCCCTCGAAGTTGCGGTTCGATGTGGACGCGCTGCGCTCCCCGGGGGCGAGCTGGTCGGGGTTCATGCCCAGGCACATGGAGCAGCCCGCCTGGCGCCATTCGGCCCCGGCGTCGAGGAACACCTTGTCCAGCCCCTCGGACTCGGCCTGCGCGCGGACCCGCATCGAGCCGGGCACCACGAGCATCCGCACGCCGTCGGCGACCCGGTGCCCGCGCAGGATGTCGGCGGCGGCGCGCAGGTCCTCGATCCGCCCGTTGGTGCAGGAGCCCAGGAAGACCGTGTCGACGCTGATGTCGCGCAGCGGCGTGCCGGGGACCAGGTCCATGTACGACAGGGCCTTCTCCGCCGCGACGCGCTCGTTCTCGTCGGCGATCTGCGCGGGGTCGGGCACCCGGTCGCCCAGCGGCAGCCCCTGGCCGGGGTTGGTTCCCCAGGTGACGAACGGGGTCAGGGTGTCGGCGTCGAGCACCACCTCGGCGTCGAACACGGCGTCGTCGTCGGTGCGCAGCTCCCGCCACGCCGCGACGGCGGCGTCCCACTCGGCGCCCTCGGCCGCGTGCGGGCGGCCCTTGAGGTAGGCGAAGGTGGTCTCGTCCGGGGCGATCATCCCGGCGCGGGCGCCCGCCTCGATGGACATGTTGCAGACCGTCATCCGCGCTTCCATCGACAGCTTCTCGATGGCGGGGCCGCGGTACTCGAGCACGTAGCCCTGCCCGCCGCCGGTGCCGATCTTGGCGATCACCGCGAGGATGACGTCCTTGGCGGTGACACCGGGGCGCAGTTCGCCCTCGATGGTGATGGCCATCGTCTTGAAGGGGCGCAGCGGCAGCGTCTGGGTGGCGAGCACGTGCTCGACCTCGGAGGTGCCGATGCCGAACGCGAGCGCGCCGAACGCACCGTGCGTGGAGGTGTGGCTGTCGCCGCACACCACGGTCATGCCGGGCTGGGTCAGGCCGAGCTGCGGACCGACCACGTGCACGATGCCCTGCTCCGCGTCGCCCATGGGGTGCAGCCGGACGCCGAACTCCGCGCAGTTGCGGCGCAGCGTCTCCACCTGGGTGCGCGAGACCGGGTCGGCGATCGGGAGATCGATCCCAACCGTCGGGACGTTGTGGTCCTCGGTCGCTATGGTCAGGTCGGGCCTGCGCACCGGCCGACCGGCTAGCCGCAGGCCGTCAAAGGCCTGCGGGCTGGTCACCTCGTGCACGAGGTGCAGGTCGATGTAGAGCAGGTCGGGTTCGGCACCGCTGCCCCGGCGCACCACGTGCTGGTCCCACACCTTCTCGGCGAGCGTTTTGGCCATCGCCAATCACCATCAGCTTCCCACGGACTGGACTTCCCACATAACGGGAAAGTAGTATCGAGACGTGGGACAGCATAGCGGCATCGGAGTTCTGGACAAGGCAATGGCCGTACTGCAGGCGGTGGCCAAGGAGCCGTGCGGCCTGGCGGAGCTGTGCACCAAGACCGGCCTCCCCCGGGCGACGGCGCACCGGCTCGCGGTCGGCCTGGAGGTGCATCGCCTGCTGCGCCGGGGAAGCGACGGCCGCTGGCGCCCGGGCGCCGCGCTGGCCGAACTCGCGGGCGGTGCCACCGACCCGCTCCTCGACGCGGCGACCGCGGTGCTGCCGCGGTTGCGCGACCGCACCGGCGAGAGCGTGCAGCTCTACCGCCGAGATGGTCTACACCGGATCTGCGTCTGCTCCGCCGAGCCGCCGAGCGGCCTGCGCGACACGGTCCCGGTCGGCGCCCGCCTGCCCATGACGGCGGGCTCGGGCGCCAAGGTCCTGGCCGCCTGGGCCGACCCGGCCACCCAGCGCAGCCTCTTGGCCGACGCCGTCTTCGGCGAACGCGCCCTCCTCGAAGTCCGCCGCCGCGGCTGGGCCCAGAGCGTGGCCGAACGCGAACCGGGCGTGGCCAGCGTCTCCGCCCCCGTCCGCGACGCGGCAGGCCAGGTGGTGGCGGCCGTCTCGGTCTCCGGCCCCATCGACCGCATGGGCCGCCGCCCGGGCGCCCGCTGGGCCGCCGACCTCCTGGCCGCCGCCGACGCCCTCCAGAACCGCCTCTAACCCCCTTCTCCCAACCCCCACCCACCCCGCACGCCCGCGCCTCCCGCGCGGGCGTTCTTCTTCTCCACCACATCAACGCCCCTCCACCTCCCGACTGCGGAGCTGGGCACGTCGTGTCTGTCCTAGCCGTTCGCGAAAAAGATGCACGGCCTCGCTTGGGCGAACTTGCTTTGCGCGGGGCCCCTACGAGCCCGCGGTGGGGCAAAAGCGGTGGGGATGGCAAGCCACCCCACCCGCCGGGAAGCTTGGCAGACTCGTCCCCCCACACAAAGCAAGTCCACCCAACCAAGGCGCACAGCAGGGGCGCCTTGCGTCAGGTGGAGCTCAGGCTCAACCGGCAGTTGGCGGGATGGCTGAGGAGAGAAGCAAGACCCGGGACAGCGGGCGAAGCACGCCGCGTTGGCGACCACCGCGAGATTCCGCGGCGGTCGGCGGAGTCGCCAGAGACGGGAAGCGAGGAGCAGCAGGACAGCCCCAGCTCAACGAGCAACACGCCCAAGCCCAACCGACCGAATCACCACAGCAGGAACAACCAAGGCAGGCGACATGAGCCGCATCGCATTGGCCCACGCCCTCAGAACCACACAGCACTCAGGAACACACCCAGCGAGAACCCACAAGCCAATTACGCGCCCAACCCCAAAACACAACCCCCACACCCGCCAGTCCGAAAATCACTCCCGAACCAATCCCCGCCCCGTCCTTCGCCCTAGCCCCACCCCACGACCTCCGATGGCCGAAGGCCGAAGGCCGAGCCACCCCCACCCAACCCGACCGCCCCACTCCGGCACCCGCTGGTTCGGCACCGATCGCACCGTGGGGGTCTGGGGGCTCGGCCCCCAGATACAAAAGCGGAAGAGGCCTGCGAAGGTGCCAAGCACCAAGCAGACCTCTTCCACCTTTTCCGTAGCCCCGACGGGATTCGAACCCGCGCTACTGCCTTGAGAGGGCAGCGTCCTAGGCCGCTAGACGACGGGGCCAAGACTTTGTTCAGTTGTTTTGCCGCCGTTTGCTTTCTGGCGGGCCTTGCTGGGAGAGACTCTAGCAGAGTGCTTTTCCGTCTCTCTGGCTGGGGTACCAGGACTCGAACCTAGACTAACTGAACCAGAATCAGTCGTGCTGCCAATTACACCATACCCCACCGCCCGCGCGGTCCAGGCTCGTCACCGTGCGGTGCCGAGTGGCTGTCCTGCGTGCTGGGGAAGATGTTAGACCACGGGGCCGCTGATCGAGAAATCGACCCCTACCCGCGTGGGGCGGGGAGGGCGGAGGCGCTGGTCACGGTGGGTGTGCGGTACTCGGTGACGAGCAGGGCGGGCAGGTCGGCGAGGGTGTCCACGACGGGTACGCCGGGTTCTTGTGGTTCACCGGTCCGGGTGCGGTCGAGCCAGATGCCGCGCAGTCCGGCGTCGCGGGCGCCGTGCGCGTCGAGGTCGAGGCGGTCGCCGACGTGGGCGGTGCGCTCGGGTCGGGCGCCCAGTAGGCCGCAGGCGGTGTGGAAGATCACCGGGTCGGGCTTGGCCGCGCCCAGTTCCCCGGCGCTGACCACGGCGTCGAAGAACCGCCCGAGGCCGAGGTCGACGAGTCTGCCGCGCTGGTGCGGGCCTGAGGCGTTGGTCACAGCGGCGATCTTGATGTCGGCCGCGCGCAGCCAGTCCAGGCAGGGCAGCACGTCGGGGAACAGCCGCCAGGCGCGGCTCATCTGGTGCAGCCTGCGGTCCTCCAGCTCGGCCACGGTGTCGTCGTCACAGGGGGTGCCGAGGTCGGCGAGGAACGCTTTCGTGCGCGCGCGGCGCATGGTGTCGTAGTCGAGTTCACCCGAGACGACCAGCGCGCTGTGCTCCTCGGTGACCCGCTGCCAGGCCGACCACATGTCGTCGCGGCCGATCAGGACCGACAGCGCGGTGCGCGCGGAGCCGGTGAAGTCGATCAGGGTGTCGTCTATGTCGAGGCAGACGGCCTCGATCGTGGGCGGCTCGTGCGCCGGGGTGGGCCCGCGAGTGATCGAAGTGGACGGTGCGGGCACGAGCGCTGAAGTCATCCAGCGAGGCTAGATCTCCCGACGCCCCCGGCGATTCGTCTGCATAGGTGATGTTTCGTCATCTGACACGGTAAAGCGCGGACGCCCCGCGACAGCCTGAGATCGGACTATCGCGGGGCGCCACTGTTCCGTTACGCCAACGCTTTTCGCAATCGGGTGAGAGTACGGTCACGACCCAACAGCTCGAGCGACTCGTAGAGCGGGGGGGACACCGTACGGCCCGTGGTGGCCACCCGCACGGGGGCGAACGCCTTGCGCGGCTTGAGTCCCAGGTCGTCGATCAGCGCGGTCTTCAGCGCCTGCTCGATGGCCGCGGTGGTCCACTCCGGCAGGGCTTCCAGCGCGGCGACGCTCGCCTGCAATACGGGTGCGGCATCGGCGCCGAGGTTCTTCGCCGCCGCGTCGACCTCCGGGGTGAACTCGTCTTCTCCCGTGTAAAGGAAGCGGACCATCGGCACCGCGTCGGACAGCACGATCAGCCGCTCCTGCACCAGGGGGGCGATAGCGTCCACAGTGGCCAACTGCGCCTCGGACGGTTCGTCGGGCAGCACGCCCGCCGCCTTGAGGTACGGCAGCACCCTGGTGACGAACTCCCCTTGCGGCAGCGCGCGCAGGTGTTCGCCGTTGATCGACTCGGCCTTCTTCAGGTCGAAGCGGGCCGGGTTCTGGCTGACCCGGCCGATCTCGAAGGCCGCGGTCATCTCGGCCATCGAGAAGATGTCGCGGTCCTCGGCGATCGCCCAGCCCAGCAGCGCCAGGTAGTTGAGCAGGCCCTCGGGGATGAACCCGCGGTCGCGGTAGGCGAACAGGTTCGACTCGGGGTCCCGCTTGGACAGTTTCTTGTTGCCCTCCCCGCGCACCAGGGGCAGGTGCCCGAAGTGCGGGGTGAACTCGGCGACGCCGACCCGCTGCAGGGCCTCGTGCAGCGCGATCTGCCGCGGCGTGGACGGCAGCAGGTCCTCGCCGCGCAGCACGTGGGTGATCCGCATCAGCGCGTCGTCGACCGGGTTCACCAGGGTGTAGAGCGGTTGGCCGTTGGCCCGCACCAGCACCGGGTCGGGCACGCTGCCCGCCGGGAAGGAGATCTCGCCGCGGACCAGGTCGGTGAAGGTGATGGCCCGGTCGGGCACGCGCAGGCGCAGCACCGGCTCGCGGCCGTCGGCGCGGAAGGCGGCCTTCTGCTCGTCGGTGAGGTCGCGGTCGGCGTTGTCGTAGCCCAGCTTGGGGTCCTGGCCCTTGGCCTTGCGGCGGGCCTCGACCTCCTCGTTGCTGGAGAACGACTCGTACAACTCGCCCGCGTCGGTCAGCCTGCGCACCACGTCCTGGTAGATCTCGTGGCGCAGGCTCTGCCGGTACGGACCGTGCTCACCACCGACCTCGGGGCCCTCGTCCCAGTCGATGCCGAGCCAGCGCAGCGCGTCGAGGAGGGCGTCGTAGCTCTCCTCGGAGTCGCGCGCGGCATCGGTGTCCTCGATGCGGAAGACGAGTTTCCCGCCGTGGTGGCGAGCGAACGCCCAGTTGAACAGGGCGGTGCGGATGAGCCCGACGTGCGGTGTGCCGGTCGGTGACGGGCAGAAGCGGGCTCGTACTGGGGTATCTGCGTTTGGCGTGCTCATGGCCCGATCAGCGTATCCGGCACCCGGCCGCCTTGACCGGCGCGGGCGGGAGGTGCATCCTGAAGATATTCAACTGGTGTTGAAATAGTCGGAGGAGGGGCCATGGACGGGACCGGTGTGTGCGTCGTCGGCGGCGGACCGGCGGGGATGGTGTTGGGGCTGCTGCTGGCGCGAGCGGGCGTCGAGGTCACGGTGCTGGAGAAGCACGCGGACTTCCTGCGCGACTTCCGCGGCGACACGGTGCACCCGCCGACCCTTGACCTGCTCGACGACCTGGGCCTGGGACCGGCGTTCCGCGAGCTGCCGCAGAGCCGGGTGGAGAAGGTGCAGGTCCCGTTCGCGGGCGGCGCGTTGACCGTGGCCGACCTGTCCCGGCTGCCCGGGCCGAACAACCACATCGCGATGGTGCCGCAGTGGGACTTCCTCGACCTGCTGGCCGAGGCCGCGCGGACGGAGCCCACCTTCACCCTGCGGATGCGGACCGAGACGACCGGGTTGCGGTTCGACGGCGACCGGGTCGTCGGCGTGGACTACCGGACCGCTGACGGCGAGACCGGCAGCATCGACGCCGCCCTGGTGGTGGCCTGCGACGGGCGCGGGTCGCGGCTGCGCGACGCCGCCGGGCTGCGGCCGAAGTCGTACCCGACGCCGATGGACGTCTGGTGGTACCGACTGCCCCGGCACGCCGACGACCCCGCGGGCATCGTCGGTGTAGTCAGCACGGCGCGCGCGGCGGTGCTCATCGACCGGCGGGACTACTGGCAGGTCGCCACGTTGATCCGCAAGGGCTCGGACGCGCAGAACAGGCGGCAGCCGGTCGCCGACATGCTGCGCGACCTGGTGAACTCCGCACCGTGGCTGGCGGACCGGGCGGGCGGGCTGTCATCGTGGGACGAGGTCAAGACGCTCGACGTGAAGCTGGACCGGCTGCCGCGCTGGCACGTCCCCGGTCTGCTCTGCCTCGGTGACGCGGCGCACGCGATGTCGCCGATCGGCGGGGTCGGCATCAACCTGGCCGTGCAGGACGCCGTCGCCGCCGCGCGGCTGCTGGCCGCCCCGCTGCGCCGGGGCCGTGTGTCCACTTCAGACCTCGCCAGGGTGCGGCGACGCAGGCTGCTGCCGACCGTGGCGGTGCAGACCCTCCAGCGGTTCCTGCACGCCAAGGCGCTGCGGCCGACGCTGGAGGGGAAGGTCGAGATCGCGGGGGCTACGCGTGCCCCGCTGCCGCTGCGCGTGCTGTCCCGGTTCGGCCTGCTCCAGCGCATCCCCGCGCAGGTCATCGGGCGGGGCCTGTTCACCGAACCGACGCCGGACTTCGCCCGCCGCTGACCGGCCGGGAAGCGCAGGGCAAGCCCGCAAGCGAAGCCGGGCGGTGATCCCCCGCACGCCGCGGAACCGCTGCTTTACCGGCCGTGTCCGGCGGAGTCCCACGACGACGGACCGGGTGCCACATCCGGAACCCGCCGCGGGTTCGGCCGCGGGGCACTCGGTTCCCCGAGCCCCTCGCCGAACCCTCCCACCGCTCCGGCAACGGTTGTCCACAGGCATGATCGTCTGCCGCCGGTTTTGTCGGTGTGCGCCACTAGAATGGATACCGGGGGGCCGACGGCCGCCCTCACCCGTTCGAGCACAAGAACAGCGCTCGCCGCGTCCCGATGTCACAACACCCCAGTGCCGCGCCGTCTCAGCGTCCCAATGCCGCAGTACCCCGGTGCCTCAACGCCTCAATGTCACGGCATCCCGCGTCACAGCATCCCGACGCCTCGGCGTCTCGATGTCCCAGCACCTCAATGCCCCGGCGTCCTCGACGCCACGCGTCTCACTGTCATGGCGCACGGCGTCTCGACGTCGCGGTGCCTCGATGTCCGGGTGTGCCGATGTCCCGAGATCGCGGGCCGGCCGCTCGGCGGTTCCGCGGAGGTCGGCGGGCAGATCGGCGGGCAGATCGGCGGGAAGGGCGAGCGCGATTGCGATTGGCGGAGCGGTCGCGGGTGATCTTGGTATGCCTCCGGCCCCCGATATCAATTCTACCGGCGGACACCGACAATCCGGCGCGACGATGATCAAGCCTGTGCACAACTCGGGATCCGGGTGGACGGCGGTCCACCCGGATCACCGGGGTGTCAACGGGAGATGGTCAGCGGTTGGCGACCGTGTTGGTGAGGGTGCCGAGTCCCTCGATGGTGACCGACACGGTCTGGCCCGCCGTCAGGGGGCCGACACCGGCCGGGGTGCCGGTGAGGATCACGTCACCCGGTAGCAGGGTCATCACCCGGGAGACCCACTCGACCAGCTTGGGGACGTCGTGCAGTAGTTGGGACGTGCGGGAGTCCTGTTTGACCTCGCCGTCCACCGCGGTGCGGATGGCCAGGTCGCCCGGGTTCGGCACGCCCTTGGTGATCCACGGGCCCAGCGGGCAGAACGTGTCGTGGCCCTTGGCGCGGGTCCACTGGCCGTCCGCGTGCTGCTGGTCGCGGGCGGTGACGTCGTTGGCGATGGTGTAGCCGAGGATGACGTCGTTGGCCTTGGCCGCCGGGACGTCCCGGCACGGCATGCCGATCACCACAGCCAGCTCGCCCTCGTAGTCCACTCTGGACGAGTCGGCGGGCAGCCGGATGGCCGCGCCGGGGCCGATGACCGAGGTGGACGGCTTCATGAAGATGACCGGGTTGGCGGGCGCCTCGCCACCCATCTCGGCCGCGTGGTCGGCGTAGTTCTTGCCGACGCACAGGATCTTGCTGGGCAGGATCGGGGCCAGCAGCCGGGTGTCGGCCAACGGCCAGCTCCGGCCGGTCAGGGTCGGGTTCCCGAACGGGTGCTCCGCGACCTCGTGGGCGATCTCGGCGCCTTCGTCACCCTCGACGGTGACGAAGGCGACTCCTTCAGGATGGGCAATTCGAGCGATACGCACCCACCAACTGTGACATGGCCTCGGCTCCGCCGAGGCGGCGAGGTCGCCTTTGGAGCCGATTTCTTCCCTCCCGGTTCACGCGGCCCGAGGGGCCGCGTGAACCGCTCAGTCCAGAAACCGGCGCGACCTCGCGAGCGACACGGCCTCGGCGAAGCCAAGGTGGTGACGTCGTGCGGTCACGGAGTCGGCGCGACCTCGCGGGCGGCGGCGCGGACGCGCATCGCCTTGTGCGCCAGGGCGTCGCAGAGGGCCAGCCAGCTGGCCTCGACGATGTTGCCGTGCACGCCGACGGTGGTCCAGTCGGTCTCGCGGTCGGTCGACTGCACCAGCACCCGGGTGACCGCGTCGGTGCCGTGCTCGGCGCCGCGCGTGCCGCCGGAGGTGAGGATGCGGACCTTGTAGTCGGTCAGCTCGACGTCGTCGAGCCACGGCAGGTGCGGCAGCAGCGCCCGGCGCAGCGCGGCGTCGAGGGCGTGCACCGGGCCGTTGCCCTCGGCGGTCGCGATGACCCGGTGCCCGTCGACGCGCACCTTCACCGTCGCCTCGGACACCACCTCACCGTCCGCCCGGTGGTCCAGGATCACCCGGTACGACTCCAGCTCGAACGGCACGACGGGGTGCTGCGCGGCCGGGTCCACCCCGGCGATCTCGGCGCGCAGCAGCAACTCGAAGGACGCGTCGGCGGCCTCGAACGACCAGCCGCCCGCCTCCAGTTCCTTGACCTTGCGCAACGCGTTGGTGACGGCTTCAGGCTTGCCGGCCAGGTCCACCCCGAGCTCGTGTCCCTTGAGCTCCAGGCTGGCCCGGCCGGCCATCTCGGTGACCAGTACCCGCATGTCATTGCCGACGGTGGCCGGATCGATGTGGTTGTACAGCAGCGGGTCCACCTTGATCGCGCTCGCGTGCAGGCCCGCCTTGTGGGCGAAGGCCGACGACCCGACATAGGCCTGGTGGGTGTCGGGTGCGATGTTGGCGATCTCGGCAAGGGCGTGGGAGACCCGGGTCAACTCGGCCAGCGAGCCGGTAGGCAGCGCATCGAGGCCGAGCTTGGTCACGAGATTGCCGATCACGGCGAACAGGTCGGCGTTGCCCGCCCGCTCCCCGTAACCGTTCGCGGTGCACTGGACGTGGCTCGCGCCAGCCTGTACCGCCGCGACGCTGTTGGCCACCGCGCAGGACGTGTCGTCCTGGCAGTGGATGCCCACCCGGAAACCGGTGCGGGCGATGACCTCGCGGACGGTGTCCGCCAGGCCGAGGGGCAACTGTCCCCCGTTGGTGTCGCACAGCACGGCCACGTCCGCCCCGGACTCCACCGCGGCGGTGAGCACCCGCAGCGAGCAGTCCGGGTCGAAGGCGTAGCCGTCGAAGAAGTGCTCCGCGTCGAGGAACACCCGCCGCCCCTCGCCGACGAGGAAGGACACGGTGTCGCGCACCATCGCCACGGCCTCGTCGACGTCGGTGCGCAGCGCGCGCTCGATGTGCCTGCGGTCGGACTTGGCGACGAGCGTCACGACCGGCGCCTGGGAGTCCAGCAGCGCGCGCACCTGGGGGTCCTGCGCGGCCGTCGCGCCCGCGCGGCGGGTGGAGCCGAACGCGACCAGCGCGGCGTGCTCGAGCTCGAGCTCACCCGCCGCGGCGCGGGCGAAGAACTCGGTGTCCTTGGGCAACGCGCCCGGCCAACCGCCCTCGATGAACCCGACGCCGAGCCCGTCCAGCAGCCGCGCCACGGCCAGCTTGTCGGTCACCGAGTAGGAGATGCCCTCCCGCTGGGCGCCGTCGCGCAGGGTCGTGTCGTAGACGTGGAAGGAGTCGCCGAGCGGGGTGCCTGCGGGCGTCTGGCGGGTCACGGTGTCTGCTCCTTGACGGATTTCTTGGTTCGGGCAAACAAAAAGACCCCCCGCGTAAGGTGCGAGAGGTCTGCGCGCTGGGCTCTTGAGGGAGCTACCCAGCGCGCTGGTCAATAATGATGACGAAGAGTGCCACGAACGCATAGTGGCACAGTGGACTTCCCCCGGTCCACTCCACGGACCTTGAGTCCCACTTTCCGGGAAAGGTTACCGCCCGCAAACGCCAGGAAGGCCGCCCCGGTCGGGAGCGGCCTTCCTTGGTTCGCTTGGCTTCGCGGCTGGTCAGCCGGTCTTCGCGTTGGAGGACACGAGTGCCGCGAGCCGGTCGCCGATGGCGAAGGTGCCACCGGGCGAGCCGTGGTCGCGGGTCGCCAGGTCGAAGGCGACCGAGGCCTCGATGCGCCGGGCCGCCTCCACCTCACCCAGGTGGTCGAGCAGCAGCGCCACCGACAGCACGGCGGCCGTCGGGTCGGCGATGCCCTGGCCCGCGATGTCCGGCGCGCTGCCGTGCACGGGCTCGAACATGCTCGGGTTGCGGCGGGTGATGTCCAGGTTGCCGCTGGCGGCCAGCCCGATGCCGCCGGTGACCGCCGCCGCCAGGTCGGTGAGGATGTCGCCGAACAGGTTGTCGGTGACGATCACGTCGAAGCGGGTGGGGTCGGTCACCATGTGGATGGTGGTGGCGTCCACGTGCTGGTACGCGACGGTCACGTCCGGGTGCTGCAACGACACCTCTTCGACCACACGCGACCACAGCGACCCGGCGTGCGTGAGCACGTTGGTCTTGTGCACCAGCGTGAGGTGCTTGCGCGGGCGCGAGGACGCGCGGGTGAACGCGTCGCGCACCACCCGCTCGACGCCGAAGGAGGTGTTGACGCTCACCTCCGTGGCGATCTCGTGCGGAGTGTCCTTTCGCAACAGTCCGCCGTTGCCCGCGTACAAGCCCTCGGTGCCCTCGCGGACCACGATCATGTCGATCTCGCCGGGGTCGGCGATCGGGCTCTTCACGCCGGGGTAGAGCCGCGCCGGGCGCAGGTTCACGTGGTGGTCGAGCTCGAACCGCAGGCGCAGCAGCAGGCCGCGCTCCAGGATGCCGCTGGGCACCGAGGGGTCGCCGACCGCGCCGAGCAGGATGGCGTCGTGTTCGCGCAGCTCCGCGAGCACGGACTCCGGCAGGAGCTCCCCGGTCGCGTGCCACCTCGCCGCGCCGAGGTCGTATCGAGTGATCTCCGCGGTCGGAACGACCTCACCTAGCACCTTCAGCGCCTCGGCGATCACTTCCGGCCCGATCCCGTCACCTGGGATCACCGCGAGCCGCATGCACACACCTCCCGGGTATCGGCCCGAACTGTCAGGGCCTGGTAGTCGAGGGAAGGCTACCGGCAAGCCGTCCGTTCGCCGCACCTCGCCACCCCTCTGGGTGGACTTTCTCCGCCACATCGACCCCCGGTTAACACGAACGGTGCCCGGATCGGTTGGTCGCCAACCGTTTCGGGCACCGCGTGCCGTTTCGAGTTGCATCCCAGCCAGTGGGCTGGGACGGCGCGCGGGTGGACCGGTCAAGCCCGGCCACCCGCGCGATCCACTCCCCCGGGTCTCAGCCGAAGTCGACCGAGCGGACGATGGTGGCGCCGATCGAGGCGCCGATGGACTCCAGCACCGACTTGTCGACCGCGCGGTCCACGCGCAGCAGCATGACCGCGTCGGTGCCCTTGGTGGTCTGGCTGATCTGCGCGGCGTCGATGTTCACGCCCGCCTCGCCGAGCAGGGTGCCGACGGTGCCCATCACGCCGGGGCGCTCCGGGTACTCCAGCAGCACGACGTCGCCCTCGGCGCGCAGGTCGAAGGAGCGGCCGTGCACCTCGACCAGCTTCTCCACCTGGCCGAGGCCGGACAGGGTGCCGCTGACGGTGACCGCGGTGCCCTCGGGGTAGACCGCGCGCAGGGTGACCACGCTGCGGTGGTTGAGGCTCTCGCTCTCCTTGGCCACCTCGACCGTGACGCCGAGGGTCTCGGCCAGCCGCGGCGCGTTGACGAAGGTCACCTGGTCCTCGACGATGTCGGCGAACACGCCGCGCAGCGCGGCCAGCGGCAGGATCGAGACGTCCTCAGTGGACAGTTCGCCGCGGACCAGCACGGTGATCGAGGTCGGCGCCTTGCCGCCCAGCGCGGACACCACGGTGCCCAGCTTCTGCACCAGCGGCAGGAACGGGCGGACCTCCTCGCCGACGGCGCCACCGGCCACGTTGACCGCGTCCGGCACGAAGTCGCCGCTGAGCGCGAGCCGGACCGAGTGCGCCACGTCGGTGCCCGCGCGGTCCTGGGCCTCGGCGGTGGAGGCGCCCAGGTGCGGGGTGACGACGATGCCGGGCACGCCGAACAGCACGCTGTCGGTGGTCGGCTCCTTGCTGTAGACGTCCACGCCCGCGCCGCCGACCTGGCCGCTGCGCACCGCGTCGGCCAGCGCCTGCTCGTCGATGAGGCCGCCGCGGGCGGCGTTGACGATGATGACGCCCTTCTTGGTCTTGGCCAGCGCCTCGGCGTTGAGCAGGCCCTTGGTCTCCGGGGTCTTCGGCAGGTGCACGGAGATCACGTCGGCGCGGGCGAGCAGCTCGTCGAGCTCGACCAGCTCGATGCCCAGCTGCGCGGCGCGCGCGGCGGAGGCGTACGGGTCGTAGGCGATGAGCGTGGTGCCGAAGCCCGCGAGGCGCTGGGCGAACAGCTGCCCGATCTTGCCGAGGCCGACCACGCCGACGGTCTTGCCCAGCAGCTCCACACCGGAGAACTTGCTGCGCTTCCACTCGCCGTCCTGCAGCGTGGCGTGCGCGGCCGGGATCTGGCGGGCGGTGGCCAGCAGCAGCGCGACGGCGTGCTCGGCGGCCGAGACGATGTTGGAGGTGGGCGCGTTGACGACCATCACACCGCGGTCGGTCGCGGCGGGCACGTCGACGTTGTCGAGGCCGACACCGGCGCGGGCGACGACCTTGAGCGTGTCGGTCGCCTTGAGCACCTCGGCGTCGACCTGGGTCGCGGACCGCACGAGCAGCGCGTCCGCCCCGGCCACCGCGGCCAGCAGGGCGGGCCGGTCGGTGCCGTCGACGTGGCGGACCTCGAACTCGGTACCGAAGACGTCGAGCACGGACGGCGCGAGCTTCTCGGCGATGAGGACGACGGGGCGGCTCGAAGTAGTCACGCTGCGACTCCTGGGCTGGAAGAGCATAGGTGTGGGAGTTCGGTTACGACGCTGTAACCAGAGACCTCGAGTCTAGGCCGGAGACTGAACCGTTCAACCGCTGGGTGAGTCAGGTGTCACATCCCCGCGACCTACTCGCCGATCACCGGTGGGGCGGTGAAGTCGGCGTTGCCGAACACCTCGTCGTAGTCCCCCTCGACGAGGTACGAGGGCCGCTTCTTCACCTGGTCCTTGGCCAACGGCGGCTCCTCCCCCACCGGCGCCTTGGGCGCGACGGGGGTGAGCCCGGTGGGGTACGCACCGGATCCGGCGGGCCCGAAGGAGTAGTCCCCCGACGGACCGAAAGCGACATCAGCCACCGGATCGGGCGAATCCGGGAACACGTGCACCGGCGGATCGCCGACGGGTTCACGTCGCACGACCGGATTCATCCCGGTACGCGAGGGCGGATTCCCACCGGGCGGCCCGAGTGGACGGTTCGGCCCGACGGGGACCGGATTGGCGCCGGTCCGCGACGGCGCCACGGGCGACATCCCGACCTGGGACCCCGGCCCCGCGGGTGGCCGCACCGGAACCATCCCCGCCTGCGACGGCGGCTCCACCCGTGCGGGCCCGCGCGGGTTCGGCTGCGACGCGGTGCCGGGTGGGCGCCGCACCGGCGGCATGCCCGTCATCGAGGGTGGGTGCCCGGTGCCTGCCTGGCCGGGCCGCGGGCCGGATAAGTCCGGCCCGGGAACAGGCAGCATCCCGGACACCGAGGGCGGCCCCCCGCTCGGCGGCCGGGTGGCGGGATTCGGCGGACTCAGCGCGGTGGTGGCCGGTGTCTCGTCCAGAGCCGACGGCGGCTGCTTCCCGGGGCGCAGGACGGAGGTGGCCGGAGCCTCCTCGGACAGCGCGGACACCGGGAGCATCCCGGAGAGCGAGGGAGGATCCGCGGGCTTCGGCTGCCTGCGCAACTCGACCGTGGGCCGCATGGAAGTCGTGCGATTCGGCGGGGCCAAGGCCGAGGGAGGGGTGGGGTTGTCGCCACCGGCCGGGGCTGCTCCGTCGGCAGGCGGTACGGGTGTCGCGGGGATGCCGAAACCACCGCTGGAGCTGCCCGGACGGTCCCTGGGCAAACCGTGCCCGGGAGCGGCGGGAGCAGCATCTGACCCATCACCGCCGGGACGGCGGAAGCCACCAGTGGAACTGCCCGGTCGCGCGGGTGGTGAACCTTGGCCCGCAGCGGAGGTGAAGGGCGGGACAGGCCCGCCAGGAGCGGTATTCGATCTATCGACGGAATTGCCGGGCGATGCCCCCGGAACATTCTCGGGAAAACCGTGCCCGGCCGCACTGGGCGGTACAGGCCCACCAGAAGCGGAACCCGTACCACCGCCTGGGACGCCGAACCCGCCGGTGAACGTGCCCGGCTGCCCGGAAGACCCGCCTTGACCCGTGGTGGAAGGGAAAGGCCGGACGGTAGGCGGGATAGGCCCGCCGGAAGCAGAACCCGCGCCATCGCGGGGAATACCGAAACCGCCGGTGGTAGAGCTCAGCCGCTCGGACGGTAAACCCTGACCAGCGGCGGAAGGGAAAGGCTGAGCGACAGGCCCGCCAGGAGCTGCGTTCGGCCCGTCAGCAGAAGTATCGGAGAAGGCATGCCCAGCCGCACCCGGCGGCACAACACCACCAGAAGCGGAACCCGCACCACCGCCGGGAACACCGAAACCGCCGGTGGCGGGGCTCGGCCGCGCAAACGGTGAGCCTTGACCCGCGGCAGAGGGAAGGGGTGGGACAGGTCCACCTGGAGCGGCATTCGACCCACCAGCGGAGATACCGGGAAAACCGCGCCCAGCCGAGCCAGGCGGTACAGCACCACCGGAGGCAGAACCCGCGCCGTCACGGGGAACGCCGAAACCGCCCGTGGCTGGGTCCGGGCGCTCAGGCGGTGAACCCTGACCCGCAGCCGAGAGAAAAGACGGGACAGGCCCACCGGGAGCGGCACTCGACCCACCAGCGGAGATACCGGGAAAACCGCGCCCAGCCGAGCCAGGCGGTACAGCACCACCGGAGACGGAACCCACACCATCGCCGGGAACGCCGAAACCGCCCGTGGCAGGGCCCGACCGATCAGGCAGTGAACCTTGACCCGCAGCCGAGCGGAAAGGCGGTACGGGTCCGCTGGGAGCGGCGTTCGGCCCACCGGCCGAAGTGCCGGGGAAACCTCGCCCAGCCGAGCCGTGCGGCGCGGCTCCGGCGGGAGGGGAACCCGCAACGCCGAAGCCGCCGGTGAACGTGCCCGGCTGGCCCGGAGGCGCGCCTTGACCCGTGGTGGAAGGGAAAGGGCGGGCGGGAGGCGGGACGGGTCCGCCGGGAGCGGGGGCGGCCCGGGTGCCGAAGCCGCCGGTGAAGGTGCCCGGGCTGTGTCCCGCGGCGGGGGCAGGTCTTCCGGGTGGAACGGGACCCGGGGTGGGGATGCCGGGTGCGCCTGCGAAGGGCGGGTGGCCGGGTGGGGCGGGGATTGGGGTGCCGGGGCCGGTGGGGGGTGCCTCGCCGGGTGGGCGGGCCGTGGGGTCGGCCAGGGCCTCCGGGGGGATCCAGACGTTCGCGGGGACGTCCGGTGACGGGTCCGGCTCGGTCCACACCGGCCGGGCATGGCGGCCCGGGTCGCGGGGGTCCGCGCCGGGGGCGGTCACCACGGCTCGTCGAACTCCCCGGCCTTGGCGCCCTCCACGAAGGCGTCCCACTCCGATTCGGTGAAGACCAGCACGGTGTCCTCCGGTCCGGTGTACTTCGAGTTCCGCATCGCGATGTAGGTCTTCCCGTCGTTGTGGGGAACGAACGCGATCTCCACGTACTCGCCGTCCGGGTCGGCGTCCGGCTCGGCGGCGCGCTGCCACTCCGCCTTGGACAGGTCCAACTGGCCGCGGACCTCGGCCTTGTCATCGTAGATGGGGGCGCTCGCCATCACGTCTCCTCGCTGGGACTTGATCGGGGTGGTGCCGGGGATCAGGTATACCGCAGTGCGCCAGCCCGCCACGCACGCACCGTGTCTTTACCGCCGCCGGTTGGTCGCGGTGAGTAGCCTGAGCGCCGTGACCTCGTATTTCCGCCGCTACCTGCGCGGCGAACGCGGCGAGGTCTGGGACGACCTGCGCGCCCTGGGCCCCGTCCCCGACGACCTCGCCGAGGACGTCGCGGCCGTCGCCGACGAGACCATGCTGCGCGTCGGCCAGCACGTGGCCCGCATCGCCGCGGCGCTGCCCGAGCTGGGGTGGACCTGCTCCGACCGCCAGGTGGACCCCCACCTACCGCCCACCGACGGCGACCGCGCGATGGCCGAGTCGCTGGCGGAGAAGGTCGGCGGCCTGCCGTACGCCCTGGAGGCCTGCTTCCGCCGCGTCGGCCACGTCTGGTTCGCGGGCGACTGCGAGGCCCTGCTGCTGACCTACCACCAGGAGCCCGCGCCCCACGGCGAACCGCCCAGCCCCGAGTACCCCGACCCGCTGTGCCTGGGCAACGCCTACGCCCTGCACAGCGAGTGGCAGGACTACGGCCACGAACCGGAGTTCGCCTTCGCCCTGGCCCCGGACGAGTACCACAAGGCGAACACCAGCGGCGCCACCCACGACATCGCGCTGCCGTCGTCGGTCGCGGACCCGGTGCTGGCGGGTGTGGCGGGCAGGCCGGGCATCACCCTCGTGGAATACCTGCGGGAATCGGTCCGCTGGGGCGGTTTCCCCGGCTATTCCTTCGCCCCGGACCTGGCACCCGCCGCCCTCATCACCCTGCGCTGCGACCCGGATTTCTGACGCGCGGGCGGGCGCGGGTTCGCCTCCGGCCCCCGGAATCGAATTCCACCGGCCGGAACCGACGAGTTCGGCCGAAGACGATCAAGCCTGTGGACAACTCCGCGGTGAGTTGCGGACCGGCAAACAAGAAGGGGGAGGGGCCCAGTGCGCGGACCCCTCCCCCAGCGACAACCGAAGATCAGGCCGTCTCGGTGATCGGCCGGTCGATCCACGACATCAACCCGCGGAGCTTGGCGCCGGTCTCCTCGATCGGGTGCTTGGCGCCCTCCTCCTGGAGCCGCGTGTAGTTGGCGCGGCCGGAGACGTCCTCCTCGACCCACTCGCGGGCGAAGGTGCCGTCCTGGATCTCGCCCAGGATCTTCTTCATCTCCGCCTTCACCGCGGGCGTGATGACGCGCGGGCCGCGGGTGAGGTCGCCGTACTCGGCGGTGTCGGAGATGGAGTAGCGCTGGCGGGCGATGCCGCCCTCGTACATCAGGTCGACGATCAGCTTGAGCTCGTGCAGCACCTCGAAGTACGCGATCTCCGGGGCGTACCCGGCCTCGGTCAGCACCTCGAACCCGGCCTGCACCAGCGCCGACGCGCCACCGCAGAGGACGGCCTGCTCACCGAACAGGTCGGTCTCGGTCTCCTCGGTGAAGGTCGTCTTGATGACGCCCGCGCGCGCGCCGCCGATGGCCGCCGCGTACGACAGGGCCAGCGCCTGCGCGCCGCCGGTGGCGTCCTGGTGCACCGCGATCAGCGCGGGGACGCCCTTGCCGTCGACGAACTGGCGGCGGACCAGGTGACCCGGGCCCTTCGGCGCGACCATGGCCACGTCGACGCCCGCCGGGGGCTTGATCAGGTCGTAGCGGATGTTGAAGCCGTGGCCGAAGAACAGCGCGTCGCCGTCCTTGAGGTTGGGCTCGATGTCGTCGGCGTAGATGAAGCGCTGCTTGGTGTCCGGCGCCAGCACCATGATCAGGTCGGCTTCGGCGGACGCCTCGGCCGGGCTGAGCACGCGCAGGCCCTGCTCCTCGGCCTTGGCGCGGGACTTGGAGCCCTCGGGCAGTCCGATGCGGACGTCCACACCGGAGTCGCGCAGGCTCAGCGCGTGCGCGTGGCCCTGGCTGCCGTAGCCGATGACGGCGACCTTGCGTCCCTGGATGATGCTCAGGTCGGCGTCTGCGTCGTAGAAGATCTCGACGGACATGGGGTGTGGCTACCTTTCTGGTGACTATCTAGCGGACCGCGGTTGCGGTGATGGAGCGGGGGCCGCGACCGATCGCGACCATGCCGGACTGCACCATCTCCCGGACCCCGTAGGGCTCGAGCATGCGCAGCAGCGCCTCTATCTTGTCGGCGGTGCCCGTGGCCTCGATGGTCAGCGCCTCCGGGGAGACGTCGACCACCTTGGCGCGGAACAGCTGCACGGTCTCCAGGACCTGGCTGCGCACGGTGGCGTCGGCGCGGACCTTGACCAGCAGCAGTTCCCGCTGCACCGCGGCGGACGGCTCCAGCTCCACGATCTTGATCACGTTGATCAGCTTGTTGAGCTGCTTGGTGACCTGCTCCAGCGGCAGGTCCTCGACGGCGACCACGATGGTCATCCGGGACACGTCCGGGTGCTCGGTGGCCCCGACCGCCAGCGACTCGATGTTGAACCCGCGCCGGGAGAACAGGCCCGCGACCCGGGCGAGCACGCCGGGCTTGTTCTCCACCAGCACGCTCAAGGTGTGGGTGCTCATGATCCCTTCCCCGCCGCGTCAGTCTTCGTCGAACAGCGGCCGGATGCCGCGCGCGGCCATGATCTCGTCGTTGCCGGTGCCCGCGGCGACCATCGGCCACACCTGGGCGTCCTTGCCGACCACGAAGTCCACCACGACCGGGCGGTCGTTGATGGCCATCGCCCGGTGGATCACCGAGTCGACGTCCTCCCTGGTCTCGCAGCGCAGCCCGGCGCAGCCCAGGGCCTCGGCCAGCAGGGTGAAGTCCGGGATGCGGTGCTTGTGCGTGCCGAGGTCGGTCTGCGAGTAGCGCTCGCTGTAGAACAGGTTCTGCCACTGCCGGACCATGCCGAGGTTGCCGTTGTTGATGACCGCGACCTTGATCGGCGCGCCCTCGATGGCGCAGGTGGCCAGTTCCTGGTTGGTCATCTGGAAGCAGCCGTCGCCGTCGATGGCCCACACCGTGGTGCCGGGCATGCCGAACTTGGCGCCCATGGCCGCGGGGACCGCGTAGCCCATGGTGCCGAGGCCGCCGGAGTTGAGCCAGGTGCGCGGGTTCTCGTAGCGGATGTGCTGCGCGGCCCACATCTGGTGCTGGCCGACGCCCGCGGTGTAGATCGACTCGGGGCCCGCGATGCGGCCGATGCGCTCGATGACGTACTGCGGCGACAGCGTGCCGTCGTCGGGCCACTCGTAGCCCAGCGGGAACGTGGTGCGCCAGGAGTCCAGCGTCGTCCACCACGGCGCGAGGTCGGCGGTGCCGTTGGCCCGCTCGGCCTTCACCGCGCCGATCAGCTCGACCAGGATCTCCTTGCAGTCGCCCACGATCGGCACGTCCGCGCGGCGGTTCTTGGAGATCTCGGCGGGGTCGATGTCGGCGTGCACGACCGCGGCGTCGGGGGCGAAGCTGTTCAGCACGCCGGTGACCCGGTCGTCGAACCGGGCGCCGAGGGCGACCAGCAGGTCCGAGCGCTGCATCGCGCCGACGGCGGGCACGGTGCCGTGCATGCCGGGCATGCCGAGGTGCTGCTTGTGCGAGTCCGGGAACGCGCCGCGGGCCATCAGCGTGGTGACGACCGGGATGCCGGTCAGCTCGGCCAGTTCGAGCAGCTCGGCCGCCGCGTCGGCCTTGATCACGCCGCCGCCGACGTAGAGCACCGGGCGCTTGGCCGCGCAGATCAGCTTGGCCGCCTCGCGCACCTGCTTGCCGTGCGGGCGGGTGGTCGGCCGGTAGCCGGGCAGCCGCAGCTCCGGCGGCCAGGTGAAGGAGGTCTGCTCCTGCAGCACGTCCTTGGGGATGTCGACCAGGACCGGGCCGGGGCGACCGGTCTTCGCGAGGTGGAACGCCTCGGCGATCGTGCGCGGGATGTCGGCCGGGTCGGTGACCAGGAAGTTGTGCTTGGTGACCGGCAGCGTGATGCCGCAGATGTCGGCTTCCTGGAAGGCGTCGGTGCCGATCAGCGCGCGGGTCTGCTGGCCGGTGATGGCCACGATCGGCACGGAGTCCATGTTCGCGTCGGCCAGCGGGGTGACCAGGTTCGTCGCACCGGGGCCCGAGGTGGCCATGCACACGCCGACCTTGCCGGTGGCCTGCGCGTAGCCGGTGGCCGCGTGGCCCGCGCCCTGCTCGTGGCGGACCAGCACGTGGCGGACCTTGGTGGAGTCCAGCAGCGGGTCGTAGGCGGGCAGGATGGTGCCGCCCGGGATGCCGAAGACGATCTCGACGCCCACCGCCTCGAGCGACCTGACGAGCGACTGCGCGCCAGTCACCCGGACGGGTGTTCCGGACGGCGGCGCAGGCTTGGGCCGGGCAGGCTGCGCGGTGGCGGCCGCCGTCCCCGGGTTCGCTGCGGCCGGGGTGGGCCGCGATGTTGCGCTGGTCATCGGTTCTGCCTCGTGGCTCGGAGGTGTTCGGGTTTCGGGAGTGTCGGAAGTCGGACTGTCGGTGGTGCGAATACGGGCCTGGACACAAAAAAGCCCCCGTCGACCTCTACAGGTCGCACGAGGGTCGCGCGTTCGACGCGGGGCGGGTTCTTCCGTCAGCGTCGAACGCGCGGCGGAAGTACGAGAATGGACTGAGCGGGCACCCCCCAGACGTTAGTGCGTTCGGGGTAGAGCGTCAACTCTGCGGGACAGCGCTCCCGGATGGTGGACGCCACGTCCCCCGCCCGGGCGCCCCGGACGAGGTCGTCGAACCCGGTGGGTGCACCATCTAGGGGTGTCCGAGCAGCCAACGGTGCCGTCCCGCCTCGTGTTCCGCATACCGACCATCACCGTGCTGGCGGCGCTGCTGTTCGCGATCTGCGCCACCCCGGTCGCGTTCGGCGCGCCCGGTCTCGCCGTGGTCTACGTGATCCCCATCGCGGCGATCGCCTGGGTGTTACGCGTCCGCACGGTCGCCGACGCGGAGGGGCTGACGGTCCGGCAGGTCGTGGGCTCGCGGAAGCTGGCCTGGGACTCGCTCAAGGGCCTGCGGCTGACCGGCAAGGGCGCGGTGCGCGCGGTGCTCGACGACGAGCGCGAGGTCGCGCTGCCGTCCGTGCGAGTACGCCACCTGCCCGCGCTCTCCCTCGTGAGCGGCGGTCGGTTGGCGGACCCCACGGTCGCGCCCGAGGCGGAGGACACCCCAGAGGACGTGGCACCCGACGCTGTGGACAACCCGGAGACCGGGTCGCGGGCAGCGGAGTAACCTGGACGGCACCGCTCCCTCCCCCAGGCCCCCACCAGGTGCCGCGTCACCCGAACCGAGATCGACTTTGGAGGAGCCGTGCCAGCGCTGCGCTCCCGCACCACCACCCACGGCCGCAACGCCGCCGGGGCCCGATCCCTGTGGCGCGCCACGGGGATGACCGACAGCGACTTCGGCAAGCCCATCGTGGCCATCGCCAACTCGTACACCCAGTTCGTGCCGGGGCACGTGCACCTGCGCGACCTCGGCGACATCGTGGCCGAGGCGATCCGCGCGGCGGGCGGCGTGCCGCGGGAGTTCCACACCATCGCCGTCGACGACGGCATCGCCATGGGGCACAGCGGGATGCTGTACTCGCTGCCCTCGCGGGAGATCATCGCGGACTCCGTGGAGTACATGGTGAACGCGCACCAGGCGGACGCGCTGGTGTGCATCTCCAACTGCGACAAGATCACCCCGGGCATGCTCAACGCCGCGCTGCGGATCAACATCCCGGTGGTGTTCGTCTCGGGTGGACCGATGGAGGCGGGCAAGGCCGTGGTGGTGGGCGGCGTCGCCCACCCGTCCAGCGACCTGATCACCACCATCTCCGCGTCGGCGAACTCGTCGGTGGACGAGGGCGCGCTCGGCGAGGTCGAGCGCTCCGCCTGCCCGACCTGCGGCTCGTGCTCGGGCATGTTCACCGCGAACTCGATGAACTGCCTCACCGAGGCGCTCGGCCTGGCGCTGCCGGGCAACGGGTCGACGCTGGCCACGCACGCGGCCCGGCGCGACCTGTTCACCCGCGCGGGCACCACGGTCGTGGAGTTGTGCAAGCGCTGGTACGGCGAGGACGACGAGACGGCCCTGCCGCGCACCATCGCCGACCGCGCCGCCTTCGAGAACGCGATGGCGCTGGACATGGCGATGGGCGGGTCGACGAACACCGTCCTGCACATCCTGGCGGCGGCCCAGGAGGGTGAGATCGACTTCACCCTGGCCGACATCGACGCGATCTCCCGGCGCGTGCCGTGCCTGTCGAAGGTGTCGCCGAACTCCGACTACCACATGGAAGACGTGCACCGGGCGGGCGGTATCCCCGCCATCCTCGGTGAGCTGTGGCGCGGCGGGCTGCTGAACACGGACGTGCGCTCGGTGCACTCGCCGACGCTGGCGCAGTGGCTGTCCGACTGGGACATCCGCGGCGCCGCGCCGACGGCCGAGGCGGTCGAGCTGTTCCACGCCGCCCCCGGCGGTGTCCGCACCACGCAGGCGTTCTCCACGTCGAACCGGTGGTCGTCGCTCGACACCGACGCCGCGGCGGGCTGCATCCACGACGTCGAACACGCCTTCACCGCCGACGGCGGCCTGGCCGTGCTGCACGGCAACCTGGCCGAGGCGGGTGCCGTCATCAAGTCGGCGGGCATCGACGAGGACCTGTTCGTCTTCGAGGGCCCGGCGCGGGTGGTGGAGAGCCAGGAGCAGGCCGTCTCGGTGATCCTGGGCAAGCAGATCCAGCCCGGCGAGGTCCTGGTCGTCCGGTACGAGGGCCCGGCGGGCGGGCCGGGGATGCAGGAGATGCTGCACCCCACGGCGTTCCTGAAGGGCGCGGGCCTGGGCAAGAAGTGCGCCCTCATCACCGACGGCCGCTTCTCGGGCGGCTCCTCGGGCCTGTCCGTCGGCCACATCTCCCCGGAGGCGGCGGGCGGCGGCACGATCGGCCTGGTGGAGGACGGCGACCGGATCCGGATCGACGTGCACCAGCGGTCGCTCGAACTGCTGGTCGCCCCGGAGGTCCTGGCCGAGCGGCGGGCGAAGATGGACACGAGCGAGCGGCCGTGGCAGCCGAAGGACCGCGTCCGCCCGATCACCGCCGCCCTCCGCGCCTACGCCCGCATGGCGACCGACGCCTCGACCGGAGCCGTCCGCGACCCGTCGCGCTAGCCCCGGAGCACCCGACGCGGACGCGGCCGGTTCGGACTCGGGTCCGGACCGGCCGCTTCGGTTCGCGAGCAGGAACCGATGCCGAATCCGACCCCCGACCCGCCTCGAACACGCGCGTCCTCGGGCAGCGATCCCAACCGGCTCACGCACCCGGAACGCCGGAACACGAGCCCTCGCACCCTTGCCTTCCGCAGCCTGGCGATCCGCCGACCATCACCAGGTCGGCCCCTCGGACGCGTGCCCGGCTCACGCCCCTGGAGGCGGCGAGTTCCCATTTGCCGTAGAACCAAGAACAGCGAAGGCCGACGGAACCGGCGATGATGCCGTGCGCAGAACGGCGCCCTCCTGGCTGCTCTCGTAGAGCAGCCTGCGTGACCTCGCCCCGGCTCGTCGACCGGAGCGCCAGATCCGCCAACCGCGCCACGCGCGTCCACCCGCATCGCCGGGCGCGCGTCCACCCCGCAGTCAGCACGCACCACCAGGAAAACGGCCCGCAAGTCCGGCACCTCGAGCACGTGCTCCCGCATCACGCGCCGGGTCGCCGCCGCGTTCACTCCCCACGACCGGCCCCGGATATGCCTCCGGCCCCCGGTATCAATGCTATCGGCGGGAACCGACAGATCCGGGGGCCGGAACGTTGTCCCTGTGGACAACCAGGCCGATCGTGCTCTCGTTCGAGTGAGTCTTTCGCTGTCAGCGCAAGGGTTCGCGCTCCCCGGGCGTGTTGTCCACAGCCTTGATCGTCTACGCCCGGAGCCGTCGGTGGCCGCCGGTAGCATTGATACCGGGGGCCGGTGGCCACCCGAGCCGGCTAGCGCAGCACCACCAGCGTCACCACGGACAGCCCCGCCGCCAGGATCAGGAAGATGAAGCCGAACGCGGGCGCCCGGCGGAACCACGGCGAGTTGCGGTCCAGCGAGATCTTGCCCGCGCCCGCGAACAGCAGCAGGAACGCCGCCGCCGCGTAGACGGACTCCAGTTCGACGTTGCCCGCGAACAGGTCGATGTTCACCCGGACCCAGATCGCGTTCGCCATCACGCCGAGCACCGCGGCCGCCGCGGCCGGGGTGAACAGCCCCAGCACCAGCAGCGCGCCGCCGACCAGCTCGGTGATCCCGGTGACCCAGGCCAGCAGGGTCGCCTGCTGGAACCCGAGCTGGGTCAGCACCTGCGCGAACCCGTCGATCCCGGGGCCCTCCAGCAGGCCGAACACCTTCTGCAGGCCGTGCCCGATGAACAGCGCGCCCACGGTCACCCGCAGCACCAGCAGCCCGAGGTCGGCCCCGAGGTGCCAGGCGTGCGGCGTCGGGTCCAGCACCTCCTCCCGCCGTGGCTCGTCGAGGTCGGTGGAGATGGGGTCACCGGGTCGTGGGAGGGCGGCGGTGGTGCCGCTGCCGAAGTCGGAGACCGAGCTGCTCTCCGACGACGGCGTGTAGAAGCCGCTGTCCGCGTATCCGCCAGCCTGTCGGGGGCGGTCGTCTTCGGTACTCACGGCCCGCACACTAGGCGAGGTGTCAACCCCGCTAGTAGTCACCGCGCACGAGGAACTCCGGTTCGCGGCCCGCCGCGAACCGCGCGATCTGCTCGGCGACGATCCGGTACGCGCGCTGCTGCACGCCCGTGCAGTTCCCCGCGACGTGCGGGGTGAGCAGCAGGTTGGGCGCGCTCCACAGTGGATGGCCGGGCGGCAGCGGCTCCGGGTCGGTCACGTCCAGCGCCGCGCGCAGCCGCCCGGACCGCAGTTCGGCGACCAGCGCGTCGGTGTCCACGACGGGACCGCGCGCCGCGTTCACCAGGACCGCGCGGTCGGGCATGCGGGCCAGGAAGTCGGCGTCGACCAGGCCGCGCGTCGCCGGCGTCATGGGGACCATCAGCACCACGACGTCGTGCTCGGGCAGCAGCGCGGGCAGCTCGTCCAGCCCGCGCACACCGTCGCGGGCCTTCGTGGCCACCATCGTGACCTCCGCGTCGAACGCGACCAGCCTGCGGTGCAGCTGCCGCCCCAGGTCACCCGCGCCGACGACGAGGACCCGCTTCGCCTGCAAGGTCTCGGTCCGGCGGCTGTCCCACGACTCGGCGCGGCGGTCGTCCTCGAACTCGCGGATCCGCCGGAACACGGCCAGCAGCGCGGTCACCGCCCACTCCGCGGTGCTGCCGCCGTGCGCGCCGCTGCAGGTGGACAGCATGACGTGGTCCGGCAACCGGCCGATCCACGCCTCCGCGCCCGCGGTCAGCAGCTGCACCAGCCGCAGCTTCGGCAGGGCGTCGAGCACGTCGGCCTGGCCGGGGGACAGGAAGCCCGGGACCAGCACCTCGGCCTCGGCCGCCTCGGGCGGCAGGTCGTCGAGGGAGTCGTACCGGACCGCGCGCACGCCGTCGACGGCGCCGAGCGCGGACACCCCGTACTCGTCGGGCACCAGAACCGTGACAATCACGCGTCCACCGTACTGATGCCGATCACCCCCGCGCGGGCTCGGGCTGCGGCACACTGGCGGCGATGCGCGAACACGACCTGCTCGGCGCGGACGGCACCCGGCTGCGCGGCTGGCACACCGAGTCCGACGGGCCGGCGGTGCTGCTGTGCCCGGGGCTGGGCACGGTCCCGGAGGCGTGGCCCGCGCTGCTGCTGCCGGGGTCCGGCGTGCGGGTGCTGAGCTGGTACCACCGCGGCACCATGGGCTCGGCGCGGCCCGACGACCCGTCCCGCATCACCCTCGACGACCACGTGTCCGACGCGCTCGCTGTGCTGGCGGCGGCCGGGGTGGACCGGTGCGTGGTGGTGGGCTGGTCGGCCGGGGTGATGGTGGCCGCCGAGCTGGCGCTGCGGCACCCGGAGCGGGTGTCCGGTCTGCTGCTGGCCGCGGGTGTGCCGGGTGACCTGTTCGGCGGCGTGCTCGGGGTGCTGGGCATCCCGGCGGCGGTGCGCCGGTACCTGGCCATCGGCGGCGCGCGGGCGGTGCGGGCGGCGGGTCCGCTGGTGGACGCGGTGCTGCACCGCGTCCCGGCGACCCGGCTGACCGCGGCCGTGCTCCAGCGCAGCGGGTTCATGCTCCCGGGCGCCGACCCGGACGACGTGGCCAAGGCGCTGCGCCGCTTCCTGGCGCACGACTGGCGCTGGTACGTCACCCTCGCCCTGGCCCTGGCGGACGTGCCCGAGGCCGACCTGACCGGCGTCACCTGCCCGGTGACGGTCCTGGCCGGGCGCTACGACCTGGTCGCCGACCCGAAGCGGGCGGTCGCCGCGGTGGCCGGGTTGCCGCAAGCCCGCACCCGGGTGGTGCCGACCAGCCACTTCCTGCCGCTGGAGGCGCCCCAGGTGATCGTCGACGAGCTCGGCCTGCTGGTCGACCGGGTGCGCGTGGTCGAGCGGGCGCGCGCCGACGTGCTCACCAGGGATTCACGGCGGCGACCCTAGCCTTGGGCATCATGTCTGGCCTGGCGCGGTTCCGTGTGCTCGCCGCCGCGTGCGCGGCGCTGGCCGTGTCCTCGTGCGCGACGTTCACCGAGCAGCCCCCGCCGCCGAGCTGGCACCAAGAGGTCCCGCTGACCGCGCAGGCCGCCCCCGAGCCGGACACCGGCGGCAGCGGTGGTGGCGGCGGGTCGGGTGGCGGCGGCGGTGCCGCCCCGGAGCAGATCCCCCCGCCGGACGGCTGCAAGGACTTCAACCCGGCCGTCCTGGGCACCTGCCTGGACACCGTGGTGGCCGTGGCGGCCCTGCCGGGTGACGGGACGAACCCGACGGCCCTGGTCGGCGAGCGCAAGACGGGCCGCGTGCTGCTCGTGCGCCACGACAGCGACCCGCAGGTGTTCGCGACCATCCCGGTCGACGCGTCGACCGACGGCGGCCTGATGGGCCTGGCGCTGTCCCCGAACTACGTCGAGGACCAGCTGGTCTTCGCCTACATCACCACCAAGACCGACAACCGCCTGGTCCGCATCGCCCCCGGCGACTCGGCCAAGCCGGTGCTGACCGGCATCCCGCGCGGCGCCTCCGGCAACCGCGGGTCGCTGGCCAACGACCACAACGGTGCCCTGCTGGTGGCCACCGGCAACGCCGGGTCGCCGACCGCGGCCGCCGACCCGAACTCGCTGGCGGGCAAGGTCCTGCGCGTCACCGGTGAGGGCAAGCCCGCCCCGGGCAACCCGACCCCGACCAGCGCGGTGCTGACCTCGGGCCTGCAGTCGCCCGGGGGCGTCTGCGCGCCGCTGAGCGACGGTCCGATCTGGGTCACCGACCGCACCCCCGCCGCCGACGTGCTGTACCGGATCACCCCAGGCAAGCCGCTCACCACGCCCGCGTGGAGCTGGCCGGACCACCCGGGCGCGGCGGGCTGCGCGGCGACCCAGCAGCTGGTCTGGGTGGCCATGTCCAACGCCGGGCACCTGCAGAACATCCCGCAGGCCCCCGACGGCAGCTTCACCGGCAAACCGCAGATCGCGCTGGCCGCGCCCGGCGGCTTCGGCAAGATCGACGGGCTGGACCTGATGACCGAGCAGCTGGCGGTCGCGGGCACGGTGAACAAGCAGGCGGGCGGCCCCCTGGTCTCCAGCGACGACCGCGCGGTGGCCATCCTCGTCCAGCCCCAGGGCGGCGGCGGCAGCGCGGACTGAGTCCATTCCTCCCGCCACCGTTCCCGACTTGGCGGGCGCCGGGCTCGGGTCTAGTCGCCGACCCGGTGCCCGTCGGCCAGGTCGAGGATCCGGTCGGTGACGAGTCCCGGCTGCGTCAGGCTCAGCGTGTGGTCGGCGCCGGGGACGACCTCCGCGCGGACGCGGGGGTTGAGCGCTTCGACGCGGGCGGCGACCTCGTGGGCCTTGACGACGTTGCTGCGCTCGGCGAGGACATGGCGGGTGGAGACTTCGATCGCGCGGAGCTCGTCGTCGGTGAACAGGTGTTGTGGCGGGATGCGCGCCTTGTACTTGAAGCCAGCGAACAGCAGGCTGCGGAAGGTGTGCCGCACCGTCGGATCGCCCTTGGCGACCAGCCGCAGGATCGGCGCGGGAAGCAGCCAGCGCCCGATCTCGACCAGGCTCCAGAGGATGAACCGCGGCCCGACGATCGAGAACCCGGACGGTTCGAACGCGAGCACGCTCGCCAGCCGGTCGCCGGACCGGACCGCGAGGTGCAGCGCGAGGTAGCCGCCCCGCGAGAGCCCGACGAGGTGCGCCTTGTCGTGGCACAGGCCCGTGAGCAGGTCGCCGAGCCAGGCGGCGAGGTCGTCGTCGGTCTCCAGCGCGCGGGTCTGGACCGAGTGGCCCGCCTCGCCCATGGTGTCGACGGCGTAGACGGGGTGCCCCGCGGCCAGGTCGGCGACGTGCGGGTACCAGGACAGCGAGGTGCCCATGATGCCGGGCAGCAGGACGATCGGGATGCCGTCGGTGGGGCCGCTGCGCCGGACGCGGGTGGGGCCGTAGCGGGTCTCGATGTCGATGTCCACGGAGGGAACCGGCCACTTCTTCTGCATGTCGGCGTAGACGGCGAAGTAGCGGTCGCGCGCCTGCCGGTTGGTGAACTCGCCGAGCGCGGTAGAGCGCTGTGCGCGGTCCAGATGGCCTACTTCGCCGTCGACGTCACCCGAGGAAGCCAATCCCCGGACCACGAAGCCCTGATCCCCCACCTGATCCACGCGCTGGCCGAACAACTCGGCCGCGCCAAGGAACGCGGCCGCGTCTCGTCAACGGTCGACACCACCCTGGAAGCCGACGCGCTGGCCACCATGGCGGCGGGCCTGCTGACCGGGATGCTGGTCAACTACTACGACACCGACCATGCCACGCGCATCGTCGACTACCGGTTGGCACAACTGTTCACAGGTCCCTGACCGGATACTCCCTCCGAAATGGACTCCGCGTGGCCTACAGTCCGGCCATGTACTTCGTATACCGGTCGCACTACGCGGGTTCGCTGAGCAAGGCGGTTCGGCGGTTGCCCGATCCGACCGTGCTCGCCTGGTTCCGACGGGGGTGGGCAGCCGAGGACCCCGAGGCCTGGGTCGAGGAGGAGTTGGGGACCGACGTCTACGGCCTCACCTCGATCTTCGACGCTGCCCGGGAAGCGGGGTTACCCCTGCCGGAAACCACGGACGAGCTGCGGGAATCCCTGCACGAACACCTCTACGTCGAGGGCGACGACGACTACATCCGGCTCGACGACCACAGCCTCCGGGTGCGGACCGACGACGACGAGGTCGAACTCGCCTACTTCTTCTTCGACGACAACGCCGTGGCCGCGGCACCCGAGCGCTTGGCCTACCTGCTGCACGAGTCGTGGCCGCTCCCCCACGGGATCGCCGCGTCCCAGTCGTTCGTGCCCGACGTCCCGGTCACCGTCGCCACCCCGGCCGCCAAGGGCAAAGCGACCACCTTCGCCGTCTTCCTCACCTTCCTCGACGGCGAAAGCCTTGCCCGCCAAGAGCCCCTGGCCTTCCCCGGCGTCGACCTGCTCGGCCTCGCCCGGCACCTGCGCGACGCCGACGTCCCCGACGACACCTGGCCGCCGGAACTCCACGTGCTGCGCGCCCTCATCGCCCCCGAGGACGAGACCATCGACCCGGCCCTGGAGCGCTGCAACCGCTGGCCCGGCTTCAACCTCAACGAGGAGCCCTGGTTGGCGCCGGTCGACCACCCCAAGGCGCTCGAACTCCTCGACTCCCCCGAGTTCGTCGACGGTCGCGACCCCGCCAAGTCGCTGCTGAGGGTCGACCCGCACCTCGCCCAGTTCGCCATGCACTGCAACGAGTCGTTCGGGTACCAGCAGTGGTTCCTGTTCGACTCCACCTGGGCCGCCGCCCACCCGGCGCTGGCCAACTCGCTGCTGCGGTACTCGCACCACTGGGACCCGCTGGACTGAGAACGGAAGGGGGCGCCCGAGTCCGGACGCCCCCTTCCACGAAAACCATCAGGCCCCGCAACGCTCCAGCACGAGTTCCCGGACCCGCTTGGCGTCGGCCTGGCCCTTGGTGGCCTTCATGACCGCGCCGACGATGGCGCCCGCGGCGGCGACCTTGCCCTCGCGGATCTTCCCGGCCACGTCCGGCTGGGAGGCCAGCGCCTCGTCCACCGCCGCGTACAGGGCGGAGTCGTCGGAGACGACCTTCAGGCCGCGCTTGTCCACGACCTCGTCCGGCTCGCCCTCGCCCGCCAGCACGCCGTCGACGACCTCGCGTGCCAGCTTGTTCGTCAGGGCGCCCTCGGCGACCAGCGCGATGACGCGGGCCACCTGGGCCGGGGTGATGTCCAGTTCGGACAGCTCGACGCCGCGGTTGTTGGCCTGCTGCGACAGGTACGACACCCACCACGACCGGGCCTCGGCGGGCGAGCTGCCCGCGGCGACGGTCGCGGCGACCAGGTCGACGGCCCCGGCGTTGATCAGGTCCCGCAGCTCCAGGTCGGTCAGCGACCACTCGGCCTGGATGCGCTTGCGGCGCTCGGCGGGCATCTCCGGGAGCGTGCCGCGCAGCTTCTCCACCCACTCGCGCGACGGGGCGATCGGCACCAGGTCGGGCTCCGGGAAGTACCGGTAGTCCTCCGAGGTCTCCTTGCGCCGACCCGCGCGGGTCGTGCCGGATGCCTCCTCGAAGTGCCGCGTCTCCTGCAGGATCGAGCCGCCGTCGACCAGGATCGCCGCCTGGCGGGTCATCTCGTGGCGCACCGCGCGCTCGACGCTGCGCAGCGAGTTGACGTTCTTGGTCTCCGTGCGGGTACCGAATTCGGTGGCGCCCTTGGGCATCAGCGACACGTTCGCGTCGCAGCGCAGTGAGCCCTGGTCCATCCGCACGTCCGAGACGTCCAGCGCCTTGAGCAGGTCGCGCAGGGTCGCCACGTACGCGCGCGCCACCTCCGGCGCCCGCGCGCCGGTGCCCTCGATCGTCTTGGTGACGATCTCGATCAGCGGCACCCCGGCGCGGTTGTAGTCCAGCAGCGAGTGCTCGGCGCCGTGGATGCGCCCGGTCGCGCCGCCGACGTGCAGCGACTTGCCGGTGTCCTCCTCCATGTGCGCGCGCTCGATGGCCACGCGCACGACCTCGCCGTCGTCGAGGGTGACGTCGAGCCAGCCGTTGAACGCGATCGGCTCGTCGTACTGGGAGGTCTGGAAGTTCTTCGGCATGTCCGGGTAGAAGTAGTTCTTCCGGGCGAACCGGCACCACTCGGCGATCTCGCAGTTGAGCGCGAGACCGATCCGGATCGCCGACTCCACCGCGATCTCGTTGACCACCGGCAGCGAGCCGGGCAGACCGAGGCAGGTCGGGCACACCTGGGTGTTGGGCTCGCCGCCGAAGACCGTGGGGCAGCCGCAGAACATCTTGGTGTGCGTCGACAGTTCGACGTGCACCTCGAGGCCCAGGACCGGGTCGAACCGGGTGAGGACCTCGTCGTAGTCGAGCAGTTCAGCCGTGCTCACTTGTCGCCCTTCCGGAACGCGCGCACCGCGATGAGCAGGCCGGTGGCCGCGACGATGATGCTGCCGACGGCGTTGACCAGCAGCAGCTTGTCCTTGTCCGCGCGGGCGGTGGACAGCCCGCGCGCGGCGCTGAAGCCCGCGGTGAGCGAGCTGACGATGCCGAACACGCCCTTGAACTTCTTCGAACCGGCCATCAGTGCGCGACCTCCAACTCGGGTACACGGGTGATCAGGGGACCGCCCTGGGCCGCGTTGCGCGCGACCTCGTAGGCGGCGGCGACGCGGTAGCCGCGGTGGTCCTGCAGCGCGGGCGACATGATCTGGAGCCCGACCGGCAGGCCGTCGTCGTCGGACAGTCCGCACGGGACGCTGAGCGCGGCGTTGCCCGCCAGGTTGGACGGGATGGTGCACAGGTCGGCCCGGTACATCGCCATCGGGTCGTCGGTGCGCTCGCCGATGCGGAACGCGGTGGTCGGCGTGGTCGGCGAGACCAGCACGTCCACCTTCGAGAAGGCCGCGTCGAAGTCGCGCATGATGAGCGTGCGGACCTTCTGCGCGGAGCCGTAGTAGGCGTCGTAGTAGCCCGCCGACAGCGCGTACGTGCCGAGCATGATCCGGCGCTTGACCTCGGCGCCGAAGCCCGCGGCGCGGGTCAGCGACATGACCTCCTCGGCGCTGCGGGTGCCGTCGTCGCCGACGCGCAGGCCGTAGCGCATGGCGTCGAAGCGGGCCAGGTTGGACGAGGCCTCGCTGGGCGCGATGAGGTAGTACGCGGGCAGCGCCAGCAGGAAGCTCGGGCAGGACACCTCGACGATCTCGGCGCCCAGCGCTCGCAGCTGCTCCACGGCGGCGTTGAACGCGGACAGCACACCCGGCTGGTAGCCGTCGCCGCCGAGTTCGGTGACCACGCCGACCCGCACGCCTGCGAGGTCGCCCGTGGCGCCCTCGCGCGCGGCGGCCACGACCGGCGGCACGGGCGCGTCGATGGAGGTGGAGTCCAGCGGGTCGTGCCCGGCGATGACCTCGTGCAGCAGCGCCGCGTCGAGCACGGTGCGCGCGCACGGCCCGGCCTGGTCCAAAGAGGACGAGAAGGCGACGAGGCCGTAGCGGGACACGGTCCCGTAGGTGGGCTTCACGCCGACCGTGCCGGTGACCGAGCCGGGCTGGCGGATCGAGCCGCCGGTGTCCGTGCCGATGGCCAGCGGCGCCTCGAAGGCGGCCAGCGCGGCGGAGGAGCCGCCGCCGGAGCCGCCGGGGATGCGGTCGAGGTCCCACGGGTTGCGGGTGACGCCGTACGCGGAGTTCTCGGTGGACGACCCCATGGCGAACTCGTCCATGTTGGTCTTGCCCAGGATGACCACGCCCGCGGCGAGCAGCCGCTGCGTCACGGTGGCGTCGTAGGGGGGCTGCCAGCCCTCCAGCATCTTCGACCCGCAGGTGGTCGGCGCGCCCTGCATGGTGAGCACGTCCTTGAGCGCCAGCGGCACCCCCGCCAGGGGTGAGGCGGGCGGGCGACCGGCGGCGACGTCCTCGTCCACCGCCTTGGCGGCCTGCAACGCGCGCTCGGTGTCGACGTGCAGGAAGGCGTGCACGGTCCGGTCCACGGCCTCGATGCGGTCCAGGTGGGCCTGGGCGACCTCGACGGCGGAGACCTCGCGGGCCTGGACCTTCGCGGCGATGTCGGCCGCGTCCAGGCGGGTCAACTCGGTCATGCTTCCTCCCCGAGGATCCGCGGAACGCGGAACCGGTCGTCCTCGGCGGCGGGCGCCGCGGCGAGGGCCTGCCGCGGTGTCAGCCCGGGGCGCGCGAGGTCGCGGCGGAACACGTTGGTCAGCGGCACGGCGTGCGAGGTCGGCGGGATGTCCTGCCCCGCGACCTCACCGACCTGGGCCACCGCGGCCACGATCTGGTCGAGCTGACCTGCGAACAGGTCCAACTCGTCTTCGGTGACGGCCAGCCTGGCCAGTCGGGCGAGGTGGGCCACCTCGTCACGGGAGATGCTGGGCACTCGACGAACCCCCGGGGTTGTCTCCTGACAGGAACCCCGCGAGTCTATTTCGCCTGCCCCCGCCGCCCCGAACGGGTTGTTCCGCGCGGCTCGCGGTGCTAAACCGGTGCCCGATCCCACGATTGGTGGCAGCCCGCACGGCCGCGGTCTGGTCTGCGACAATCGGCGGTCGGCAGAGGGCGCGGGCGACGAGGTTCCGCGCGCGGGGCTAGTGCGGGAGGCGTTCGCCTTGTCGTTCCTGATCCGGGTCCAGCTCCCGGACAGCCCAGGCACCCTGGGCGCGGTCGCGACCGCGCTGGGTGCGATCGGGGCCGACATCCTCAGCGTCGACGTGGTCGAGCGCGCGGGCGGGATCGCGATCGACGACCTGGTGGTGGAGTTGCCCAGCGGGCGGCTCCCGGACGTGCTGATCACCGCGGCGGAGTCGATCGCGGGCGTGGAGGTCGACGCGGTCCGGCCGTACGCGGGCGTGCTCGACACCCACCGCGAGCTGGAGCTGGTGGAGGACGTCGCGGCCGAACCGGCCGACGGCCTGGCCATCTTCGCCGGTGGCGTACCGAAGATCATCCGAGCGGGCTGGGCGCTGATCGTCGGCCCGGGCCAGGACGGCGCGCACTGCCTGGCGGCGAGCACGGCGGCCCCCGAGATCCGCACGATCGACCTGCCGTGGATGCCGCTGGCGCGGGCCACCGTGCTCGACGGCGAGGAGTCGTGGGTGCCCGCGACCTGGCGGGAACTGGGCACCGAACTGGCCGCGACCCCGCTGGGCAAACCCGATCGGGTGCTGTTGGTGGGACGACCGGGTGGCCCGATGTTCCGCGCGGCCGAGGTCGCGCGGTTGGCGCACCTGGCCGGGATCGTGTCGGTCGTGCTGCCGGACTAGGCGTCCAACGCCGCTCGGACGAGGGCGGTGTTGTCCGGGGCCCGCGTGCCGTCGGGCAGGTCGAGGGTGTCCTCCAGTCCGATCCGGGTGGCTAGTCCGCGGTTGTTGGCCTCCGCGAGCACGGTCCACGCGGAGTCGCCTTCGCCGTGCAGGAGGACGGGGAGCGTCACCCAGGAGAGCGCGTCCAGCAGCTCCCCGGCCGCTTCCGCCGCCTCGCCGGGCTCGGTCGGCTGGACCTCGGCGAGCACCCGGACGGCGCCGGGCGGGAGGCCGCGGTCGCGGAGGGTGCGCGCGGCTCCGGGGTCGTAGACGCCGAGTTCGACCTCCACACCGGCCTCGTGGGCCGCCGCGCAGACCTCCCACCAGCCGGGTTCGTGCACGTTGACCGACGCGAAGTCCGGCCGTCCGGCCGCCAAGGCGACCCAGCCCGCGACGAGGGCGGCCCGGCGCCGCGGGTCGGGCACGATCCATGCCCCCGTCGTCACCCCGACAGCCATCGCGGGCGCCACGGCCCGCACGGCGGCCACGGTGCCCGCCAGTTCCGAGCCGACCAGGGTCTCGGCGCCCGCCGCGTCCCGGGGGTGCAGGTGCACCGCGTCGACACCGAGTTCGGCCACCTCGGCGGCGGCGCGGGCCACCTGCCAACCGGTGATCGGGACGGCGGGGTGGTCGGTTGTGGACCGTGTGCCGTTGAGGCAGGCCTGAACGGTGCGGGGCATGCCTCGAAGTGAACCACGGGCCCGGGGGCCCCGGCTGCGGCCGCAATACGCCTCGCCCGGCGGTAGCGAGACCCACAAAGGACCCACTTTCGTGGTCACCCGAACGAACACACCTCACTCAGACGGCTGCCTTTTCGGCCCGCCAAGTGGTCAGACTGTGATCGCGGCGAGACCCGCTCTCCGCCACCGAGAGGGAGGACGCAACATGGTCACCGGCAAAGTCCTGGGCGCGCTCACCGGCGCGACGATCGCGGTGGTGGGCCTGACCCCCACGGCGTCGGCGGAGGTCGCCGCGGCGGCCGCCTGCCAGCACACCAGCGGCGGCGGAACCACGGTCTCGCGCGCCCCGGTCCCGGGCTACGGCGAAATCCAACTCTGCCGCGACGGGGACTACCGGTACTGGGGGTTCCTGGTGCTGAACAACCCGCCGTCGGTCAGCCAGTACGGACAGGCCTACCTGCGGCGGTACCGCAACAGCGTGCCGTACCCGGACACGGACTTCACGTGCGACAGCGCGGGCGGCAACGGCAAAATCCTGCCCGTCCCACCGCAAACCCGCTGCTGGACCCCCAAACTCGACGGCGCCGCTGGCGTCTACACCTTCGAAGCCGAGGGCCGCGTCTACAGCAGCCACACCGGCACCGTCCTGTCCCGCGGCTACACCGCCCGCACCCGCTGACCCTGTCGCCAGGGCCCGCCCCGGACCCCTGGCACCTTCGAGGCGCTTCAATCGAACACACACCTCGACGACAACCGCGCTTCAACTTGTCCAGCACACGCATGCCCCCCCGCATCCTGCGGACACCGTTCGAGCCAACCAGAAGGAGCACGGACGGAAGCCGCGAAGACAACGCCGCCTTCGCGATCGAGGAGCCGTTTCCGCCGCAGCCCTCGGCCCATCACGGACGAAGGCCGGGCAGGTCACACCTTGGCACACCGCCTGTCCGGACCAGCAGGCAGTTGTCAAACGCCCGGACACATTCGGATGCGGTCCGACGAACCGAGCCACCGCTTGTCACCCGATCAAGATCGTGCGGCGCCGATCGCTCTCCTGCGCCAGTCGAACAGATCCCCTTGCGGTCCCTTCGACCCGGTGCAGGACACCCACAGCCGATGTACCCCCGGGCTCCGCGGCTCCAGCCCTTCGACTCGTCGCAGGACCAGACATCGCACAGCCACCCAGGCCAGACGCCCGTCCAGGGTGCGCACGGACCGCCACCGCCCCCAAGCGGGGCGCGCCTCGCGGAAGAACAACTCCAGACGGGAAGCCCAAACCTGGAACCGATTCCGCGTCTTCGGTGTGCCGACACCACCACCGAACGGCACAAACGGATACGACCCGACGATCCGGACCACCGCGCAACTGTTCACCCGCCCCAACGCCGCGAGCACAGTCCCCGCCCTTCCCCTGGGGGTCAGCCCTGCTCCAGTTTATCGGCGTTGGGGCAGGGGAAAGGGGGCGCGGAATCCTGTGGACAGGGTCGGGGCATGGGGATAAGTCGGTGGTGGAGGCAAGATCAAAGTGGGTCAGATGTCCAGGGCGTAGGCGATGAGGAGGACGTCGGGGCCCGGGCGCCAGTCGCGGGTGGGGAGGCGGGTGAAGCCGAGGCGGTCGTAGAGGCGGTGGGAGGCCTTCATGTCCGTGGGGCTGCACAGGACGACTCGGGTCAGGCCCAGTTCCGCGGCTCGGTCTATGACGGCTCGGACGAGCAGTTCGCCGACGCCCCGGCCGCGGGCCTCGGCGGTGACGGCGAGCATGCGGAACTCCAGTTCGCCCTCCCGCGAGATCTCCGCGTACGGGGTGCCCGGTAGGGCGATCGTCACGGTGCCGACCAGGCAGCCGTTCGGGTCGACGGCCACCAGCAGTTCCGCCGACCGCAGGCGCGAGCCCGCGTCGGCCAGGGTGCTGGTGTAGCCACCCCCGCTGGTCGGGTACCCCGCCGACCGGTACGCCTCGACGGTCAACGCCCCCACGCGCCGCACCTCGTCGGAGCGCGCGGGTCGCACCGAAATGCCAGCCACCTCAGCCAACGCCTGTCCCTTCGCCTCGTGCCGTGCCCACCGCTGCCCCCCGACGCACGCCGAGGCCGCCCGACGCCCCCACGCCCGGCTGCCACCCCGACCGGCCCTCACCCCGGTCACGCAGGATGAACTCCGCCACGCACGGTGACGTCGTCTGCCATCCCGCTCTTTTGTCCTACACCATCCCTACCGGGAAAACCACGGCCGAACGCGCCGGACCCCGGCGTTCGGCTGAACGGGTGGCGTGGTCACCGGATCCACCCACAGGAGATTCACGTGCGGGTCGTGATCGGGGATCATTCGCATATCGGTTCCGCGTCCGGCGATCCCGGCGCCCCGATCAGCCTTTTACGCCGCGACGAGCCCCTACCGCGCGCGAGACCACCGCTCCCCGACCACCGGCCCGATCCGAATGGCGCAATGCGGTGCGACGTTTTCTCCCGCGTTCGCGAAACCGCGACATCGGCGCGATTGCGTTCGCGCGTGCACCATTACCGAGCGCGCCAAGAAACAGCGTGGTCTGGTTGTTTCTGGACTCAACTGTTTTCCGCGATCTCCTCCTCGACGGCCTTCCCCGACGACTCGTCGCCCGCGTCCGGGTCGCCGATCGTGGCCACGGCGGTCGCGGCCTCCGGGCCGTCGGTCAACAGGAGGCGGAAGCCGTCCTCGTCGAGCACCGGGACCTTGAGCTGGACGGCCTTGTCGTACTTGGACCCGGGCGCGTCGCCGACCACCACGAACGCGGTCTTCTTCGACACCGACCCCGACGCCTTGCCGCCCCGGGCGATGATGAACTCCTTGGCCTCGTCCCGGGAGTACGTGGTCAGGCTGCCGGTGACGACGATCGACATCCCCTCCAGCGTGCGCGGCGTGCGTTCGTCGCGCTCGTCGACCATGCGCACACCCGACTCCCGCCAACGTCGCACGACCTCGCGGTGCCAGTCGACGTCGAACCACTCCCGGACCGCCCTGGCGATCGTCGGGCCGACCCCCTCGGTGTCGGCCAACTGCTGCTCGTCGGCGGCGTCGACGGCGTCGAGCGCGCCGAACTCCAGCGCCAGGGCCTGGGCCGCGGTCGGGCCGACGTGCCGGATCGAGAGCGCGACCAACACCTTCCACAGTGGACGGTCTTTGGCCAGCTCCAGATTCGCCACCAGCTTGCGCCCGTTGGCCGAGAGCTCACCCGCTTTGGTGCGGAACAGGTCCACCCGCCGCAACGCGTCCTCGTCGAGGTCGAACACCTCGCCCTCGTCGGTGATCACACCGGAGGACAGCAGCGCGCCCGCGGCCTCCCAGCCCAGGCCTTCGATGTCGAAGGCGCCGCGGCCCGCGAGGTGGAAGATGCGCTCGCGCAGCTGCGCCGGGCAGGTGCGCGCGTTGGGGCAGCGGATGTCCGCGTCGCCCTCTTTCTCGTACGCCAAGGTCGTGCCGCAGACCGGGCACTCGGTGGGCATCTCGAACTCGCGCGCGTCCGCCGGTCGGGCGTCGACGACCGGCCCCAGCACCTCGGGGATGACGTCGCCCGCCTTGCGGATGACCACCCGGTCGCCGATCAGCACACCCTTGCGCTTGACCTCGCTCGCGTTGTGCAGGGTGGCCATCTCGACCGTGGACCCCGCGACCTTCACCGGCTCCATCACCGCGTACGGCGTGACCCGCCCGGTGCGGCCGACGTTGACCCGGATGTCGAGCAGCGTGGTCGTGGCCTCCTCCGGCGGGTACTTGAACGCGATGGCCCAGCGCGGCGCCCGGGACGTGCTGCCCAACCGGCGCTGGAGGGTGACCTCGTCGACCTTGACGACCACGCCGTCGATCTCGTGGTCGGCGTCGTGCCGGCGCTCGCCCCAGTACCGGATGTGCTCGGCCAGCTCGTCGGCCGACGCCAGCAGCTTGGTGTGCCGCGACACCGGCAGCCCCCAGGCCGCTAGCGCGCGGTACGCCTCGGACTGCGACACCGGCTCGAACCCGACGCGCTTGCCGAAGCCGTGGCAGATCATGTGCAGGTCCCGGCTCGCGGTGACCTTCGGGTCCTTCTGGCGCAGCGAGCCCGCGGCGGTGTTGCGGGGGTTCGCGAACGGCGGCTTGCCCTCCTCGACCAGGCGGGCGTTCAACTCCAGGAAGTCCTCGACGCGGAAGAACACCTCGCCGCGGATCTCCACCAGCTCCGGGACGGGGAACTCCTCGGTGCCGGTCAGCCGGTCGGGCACGTCGGACATCGTGCGCACGTTCAGCGTGACGTCCTCGCCGACGCGCGCGTCGCCGCGGGTCAACGCGCGGGTGAGCTTGCCGTGCTCGTAGAGCAGGTTGATGGCCAGCCCGTCGATCTTCAGCTCGCACAGGTAGTGCGCGGCGTCGCCGACCTCCTTGGTGACCCGGTCCACCCAGGAACCGAGGCCGTCGAGGTCGAAGGCGTTGTCCAGGCTGTACATCCGCTCCAGGTGCGCCACGGCGGCGAACTCGGTGGAGAAGGTGCCGCCGACCCGCTGGGTGGGCGACTCCGGGGTGACCAGCGCCGGGTGCGCGGCCTCGATGGCCTGCAACTCGCCGAGCAGCTCGTCGAACTGGCCGTCGGAGATGATCGGCGAGTCCAGCACGTAGTAGCGGAACTGGTGCCCCAGCACCTCTTCCGCGAGCGCCTGGTGGCGCTCGCGGATGTCGGTGGGGACGTCCTCCAGCCCCTCGGCGTCGGTTACGGCGAGGTCTGGCGGGAGTTCCTCAGCACTGGTCACACGAGCAGAGTAACGAGGACCACTGACAATTCCTCACCTCACTCGGGCAGCCTGTGGACGAGTTCTCGCAGCTCAAGCAGGTCGATGGTGTCGGCGGGCAGGTGCTGGGCCGTCTCCACCCGGCGCAGCCGCCGCCCGGCCAGCCGCTCACCCAGCGTGGCGTCCAGCGGCAGGAAGGTCATCGCCGAGCGGGTGGCCGGGTCGAGGTCGGCGAGCAGCGGGTGGTGCACGGCCACGTCGACGACCCCGGCCTCGGTGTCGACCTGCGCGTGCACGCGGACGTCGGCCAGCGCCAACCGGTGCGGGCCCAGGTTGACCGTGACGCCGGTGGGGTCGGGCACGGGCGGCACGGAGTCGTGGAACTCCCAGACGGCGTCGTCCGGCGGTGCGGCGGCCTTCCACGCGTCGGTGTACGCCCGCAGCGCGGGGTCCTCCTGGCCGGAGACGACCAGGGCGTAGATGGCCCGGCCGCCGCGGTCGAGGGCGAAGTGCAGGTCCGGGTGCACGGCGGCGACGAGGTCGCACAGCAGCCCCTCGACCCGCTGCGGCTCGGCGTCGCCCAGGGCGGCGGCGATCTCCGGCAACGCCGCGAACCACCCGGCCCAGAACCGCTCGGCCCGCCGCTCCGGCGTCTCGACCGCACCCTGGACGGGTGGGATCCGGACTCGGTTGGGGCGGCGGCGGAACAGGCGCATGCCACCATCCTGGCCCGGTGTCGCCGACCGCGGCGTGAATCACCCGATCCGGTGGCTATCCGCCGGCCACCGACGGGATCAGCTCGATCCGGGTGTCCGGGGTGATCGGCGCGTCGCCGCCACCGAGGCGGCGGGACTCCTCGCCGTCGATGAAGAAGTTGACGTGGCGGCGTAAGGCGCCCGTCTCGTCGCGGATGCGGCGGGACAGGTCGGGGTAGCGGGCGGCGATGACGTCCAGGATGTCGTTGAGGGTGGTTGGCGCGGGGATGTCCACCTCCAGCGTGGTGCGCCCACCCGCGCGCGGGTGCAGGGCGGCCGGGAGCACGACCGTGACGGGCATCTAGATCACCGCTGCCCGTACGGAGAACACGTCCGGGAGGTGAGCCGCCACCCGGGTCCAGTGCTCGCCCTCGTCGCGGCTCGCGTAGACCTCGCCGCAGCGGGTGCCGAAGTACACGCCCGCTGTCTGCGCGTTGTCGACGCACAAAGCGTCGCGCATGACCGCGCTCCAGTAGCCCTCCGACGGCAGACCTTCCGTCAACGCGCGCCATGTGGCACCCGCGTCGTCGCTGCGGTACACGCGGCAGCGGCCGTCCGGCGGGAACCGCATCGCGTCGGCCACGAGCGGGAACGTGTAGATGGTGTCCGGCTTGTGCGGGTGGACCACCATGGGGAAGCCGAAATCGCTGGGCAGGCCGTCGGCGATCGACTGCCACGTGCGGGCGCCGTCGTCGCTGCGGTACACGCCGTGGTGGTTCTGCGCGAAGAACCGCTCCGGCCGGTCGGGGTGTTGGGCGATCTTGTGCACGCACTGGCCGAACTCCGGGTAGGGGTCGGGCATGAAGTACGCCGAGATGCCCTGGTTGCTCGCGCCGAAGGACCTGCCGCCGTCCTCGGTGACGTAGACGCCGCCGGTGGACATGGCCACGGTGACGCGCCCGGCCTCGCGCGGGTGCGGGAGGACCGAGTGCACGGCCTGACCGCCGAACCCGGGCATCCAGTGCTCCCGGTGCGGGTGGTCCCAGAGGCCGCGCACGAACTCGTAGGTGAGTCCGCCGTCTTCGGAGCGGAAGAGCGCCGAGGGCTCCACCCCCGCGTAGACGACGTCCGGCTCGTCCACCGGTCCGGGCGCCAACTGCCACACCCTGGCCAGCGCGGCGCCGGTGTCGGTCGGGAAGGCGACCGGGGCGTGGTCCGGTTCGGTCCAGGTCCGGCCGAGGTCGTCGCTGACGGCCACGCTCGGGCCCCAGTGCTCGGACGTGATGCCGACGAGCAGCCGCGGTGTCGCGCGGCGGGTGTCGATGGCGACCGCGTAGACGTCCGTCATCGCGTGGTGCGGACCGGTTACCTCCCAGTCCACACCGGAGCCCGTGGCGAGGAACAGGCCCTTCCGCGTCCCTATCGCGACCAGCACCTGCTGCGTGTTCGACGTGTCCATCAGCGCACCTCCGAAAGTGATGCGCGCCACGGTACGCCGGGGGACCGACAAGAACCCGTTCAGCTCGAACGCGCGACCGCCGAGAGCACGTCGTGGTTGAGCCGGGCGATGGTGTCGAGCGGGATCCCCTTGGGACACACGGCGGTACATTCGCCGGTTTGCGTACAACCGCCGAACCCCAGGTCATCCTGGGCGCGAACCATGTCCAGGGCACGCGAACGGCGTTCAGGTTGCCCCTGTGGCAGCACCCCGAGGTGGGTCACTTTGGCGGCGGTGAACAGCATCGAGGACCCGTTGGGGCAGGCCGCGACGCAGGCGCCGCAGCCGATGCAGGCGGCGGCCTCGAACGCGGTGTCGGCGGCGGGTTTGGGCACCGGGACGGCGTGCGCGTCGGGCGCGGCACCGGCCTGCACGGAGATGTAGCCACCCGACTCGATGACGCGGTCCAGCGCCGACCGGTCGACGACCAGGTCCCGCACCACCGGGAAGGGTGCGGCGCGCCACGGCTCGACCACGATGGGTTTGCGGGGGTCGAAGTGGCGCATGTGCAGCTGGCAGGTCGTAGTGGCCTTCTCGGGGCCGTGGGCGACACCGTCGATCATCACGCCGCACGCGCCGCAGATGCCCTCACGGCAGTCGTGGTCGAACGCGACGGGGTCCTCTCCTTGGAGCAAGAGGCGTTCGTTGAGCACGTCGAGCATTTCCAGGAACGACATGTCCGCGCTGATGTCGTCGACCGTGTACTCCACCAGCCGTCCCGGCACGGTAGGGCCGTCTTGGCGCCATACGCGCAAGGTGTACTTCACTTGTAGCTCCTCACACTCGGGCGCACGGTGTCGAACACCAGTTGTTCCTTGTGCAGCACGGGCGGCTCCCCCACACCCGCGAACTCCCAGGCCGCGACGTACGAGAAGTGCTCGTCGTCGCGTCGAGCGTCACCTTCGGCGGTCTGGCTCTCCGCGCGGAAATGGCCGCCGCAGGACTCCGTGCGGTGCAGGGCGTCGACGCACATCAGCTCCGCCAGTTCCAGGAAGTCGGCTACGCGCCCGGCCTTCTCGAGAGTCTGGTTGAGGGCGCTGCCGGATCCGGTGACCTTCACTCGTCGCCAGAACTCGTCTCTTAGCGACGGTATGCGCTCGAGCGCTTTGCGTAGTCCTTCTTCTGACCGTTCCATGCCGCAGTGATCCCACATGAGCCTGCCGAGTTCGCGGTGGAAGGACTCGGGTGTGCGGTCACCGTCGACCGACAGCAGGGCGGCGATTCCGGCGCGCACGCCGTCTTCGGCGTCATGGAGGTCGCGGGGGTCGACGGCGCCGAAGGGTCCGTCGGCGAGGTAGTCGCCGATGACGGCGGGGAGGACGAAGTAGCCGTCGGCGAGTCCCTGCATGAGGGCACTGGCACCCAGGCGGTTGGCGCCGTGGTCGGAGAAGTTGGCTTCACCGATGACGAAGAGGCCCGGGATGGTGCTGCGCAGGTCGTAGTCGACCCAGAGGCCGCCCATCGTGTAGTGCACGGCGGGGTAGATGCGCATCGGCACGGCGTAGGGGTCCTCGTCGGTGATGCGTTGGTACATCTCGAAGAGGTTCCCGTATCGCGCGGCGACGGCGGCGCGGCCGAGGCGGGAGATCGCGTCGGCGAAGTCCAGGTAGACGCCAAGGCCACCCGGTCCGACACCGCGTCCCGCGTCGCAGACGGCTTTGGCCGCGCGGGAGGCGATGTCGCGTGGGACGAGGTTGCCGAAGCTGGGATAGATGCGCTCCAGGTAGTAGTCGCGTTCCGCCTCGGGGATGTCGCCGGGTGCGCGGTCGTCGCCCGCGCGCGCCGGTACCCACACCCGGCCGTCGTTGCGCAGGGACTCGCTCATGAGCGTGAGCTTGGATTGGTGATCGCCGCTAACCGGGATGCAGGTTGGGTGGATCTGCGTATAGCAAGGGTTTGCGAAGAGGGCGCCGCGGCGGTGCGCGCGCCAGATCGCGGTGGTGTTACAGCCCTTGGCGTTGGTGGAGAGGTGGAAGACGTTGCCGTAGCCGCCGGTCGCCAGTACCACGGCGTCGGCCAGGTGCGTAGTGATCTCACCGGTCACCAGGTCTCGGACAACGACACCACGCGCACGACCGTCCGAGACCACGAGGTCGAGCATCTCCGTGCGCGGATGGGAGGTGACCCGGCCCGCGTGGATCTGCCGCGCAAGCGCTTGATACGCGCCCAGCAGGAGTTGCTGGCCGGTCTGTCCGCGGGCGTAGAAGGTGCGGGAGACCTGGGCGCCGCCGAAGGAGCGCGTGTCCAGCAGTCCGCCGTATTCGCGCGCGAAGGGCACGCCTTGCGCCACGCACTGGTCGATGATGCTGGTGCTGACTTCCGCCAACCGGTGCACGTTGGACTCTCGTGAGCGGAAGTCGCCGCCCTTGACGGTGTCGTGGAAGAGGCGGTGGACGCTGTCACCGTCACCGGCGTAGTTCTTGGCCGCGTTGATGCCGCCTTGCGCGGCGATGCTGTGCGCGCGCCTCGGGCTGTCTTGGTAGCAGAAGGACAACACGTTGTAGCCGAGTTCGGCGAGGGTCGCCGCAGCGGACCCACCGGCCAGACCGGTACCCACTACTACGACGGTCAACTTCCGGCGGTTGGCGGGGTTGACCAACCGCGCGGCGAACCGGCGGCGTTCCCACCTGGTCTCGATAGGGCCGTCCGGGGCACGGGTGTCGGCAATCGGGTCACCGTCGACGTAGAGCACCGGAGTCACCTCACGAATCCGAAGAAGACAGAGAACGGAACGGCCAAGAAGCCGACGGTTACCACTACCGCGAGCACAAGGGCCACGGTCTGCGCATTGCGCACCGTGCCACCGAGGCTGCGCACGGCGCTCCACAGGCCGTGGCGCAGGTGGAAGCCCAGCGCGACCACCGCGAGCGTGTAGGCGAGCACGACGTACCAGTGCTGGAAGTCCGCCACCACGTTGGCGTGGATGTCGCCATCGACGCCGTGCGGGTTGAGCACGCCCGCGGTGAGGTCGAGCAGGTGGTAGACGACGAACAGGGCCAGGATCACCCCGCCCCAGCGCATCGTGCGGGCCGCGTAGCCGCCCTGCACGCGGGGCCGTTTCGCGTACCCGACCGGCCGAGCCTTGCGGGCGCGTCGCGCCAGCTGCACGGCGGCAGTGCCGTGCAACACGACCGCGAGCAGCAGCACCACGCGGACGACCCAGACGAGGCCGCCGTACCCGAGGACCGGGGTGAGGAACTCGCGCAGGAAGACGCCGTATCCGTTGATCGAGTCGGGTCCCCCGAAGAACTTCAGGTTGCCCGCCATGTGCACGACGACGTAAGAGAACAGCACGGCCCCGGTGACGGCCATCACCGCCTTCTTACCGACGGTCGACGACCACAGCCTCCCGGCCTTGGTACGCGGAACCCGTTGCGGTGTCTGAGGTTCCCGCTCGGTGGTCACAGCCATGCCGCCACGCTAAGAGCCGTTGCGACAAGTCGTCCAATACATGAATCCACTCAGCTCGATAGCCTGGGGCTATGACGCTGCAGCAGCTCGTGTACTTCCTGGCGGTGGCCGAGACCCGGCACTTCACCCGGGCGGCCCAGCGCGCGCATGTGGCGCAGCCCTCACTGAGCAAGCAGATCCAGAGCCTGGAAACCGAACTGGGCGCGTCCCTGTTCACCCGGTCGAGGGGCAACGTGGCGCTGACCGCGGCGGGCGAGGCGCTACTGCCCGTCGCCAAGCGCATCCTGTCCGATGTGGACACCGCGCGGCTGGAGGTGGCCGAACTGGTGGGCCTGCGCCGCGGCCGGATCCGCCTGGGCGCCACCCCGAGCGTGTGCGTCGGCGTGCTGGCCGACGTCCTGCGCCGCTACCACGACCGCTACCCGGGGGTGCGCCTGCTGGTGGAGGAGGGCGGCTCGCGCGACCTGACGGCGGCGCTGCTGGGCGGGGAACTGGATCTGGCCCTGGTGATCGTGCCACCCCAGGGGATCGGGAGCGCGCTGACCATGACGCCTGTGCTGCGGGAGCAGCTGATGGTGGCCTCGTCGGCGGCGGAACCGGCCCCCACCGACCGGGACACGATCCGCCTGGAAACCCTCCGCGACCACCGGCTCGTCATGTTCCGCCAGGGCTACGACCTCCGCGAAACCACCCTCCACGCCTGCCGGGAAGCGGGCTTCGAACCGCGACTGGCGGTGGAGGGCGGCGAAATGGACGCCGTCCTGCGCTTTGTCGAAGCGGGCCTAGGCGTGGCGGTGGTCCCCAGCCTGGTCCTCCCCGGCCGCCCCGGCCTACGCGCGACCCCACTCGCGGGCCCCAGCATCCGCCGCACGATCGCCCTGGCCCACCGCACCGACGCCCCACCCACAGCCGCCGCCCGCGCGTTCCGCTCCACCCTCCTGGGCCACATCGACGGCCTGGTCGCCGCCAACGCCCTACCACCAGGCGTCGAACCCCTGCGCTAGACAACTCGCCGCTTTCCGCCGAGCGGTCGCGGTGGCCTCGCCGACCTTGGTGGGGATGCTCAAACGGCGTTCCCCCGACCGCAGCTGCCCCTGGCCGCCAGAGGTCCTTCCCGAGAACACCGCTCAACCGGCACCGACGGCCCGGCAACCGCCAACGCCTTACCATCGGACTTCGAGCCCCGCGCTAGACCATCCCCTGGTCAGAACCCTTTTCCTGCCCCGACCACACCTCGCACAGCCCCCGCCCTTCCTCTGGGGGGACAGCCCTGCTCCAGCCTATCGGCGATGGGGTGGCCGGGAAGGGGCGGCGGAATCCTGTGGACGAGTTCGTGGCATGTGGACAACCCGGGACGGCCAACCAAGATCGAAAAGGCCGGAGCAGCGGAATGCGGTGGTCCTACCAGGAAGCTGGTGGCTCGACGAACGCCTTGCCGACCTCACGGACCAGGGCCATCGCCCGGCGCGACCACTTGGCCGAGGCGGTGGTGAGGCCGCAGGTGGGGGTGGCGACCGCGCGGTCGGCGAGGATGCTTCGGGGGAAGCCGAGGCGGTCCACCAGGCGCAGGGCGGGGGTGGCGACTTGGCGGAGGTCGACGGGGGTGGTCGGGTCCGTGCTGGGGACGGTGCCCAGGAAGAAGACCACGCCCGCGTCCCAGGTCTCGCCGATCTCGTCGAGGCGGGCGGCGGAGACCCCGCCCAGCAGGGTCGCGTCGACGGCGATCGCGTCCGCGCCCGTGTCGCGCAGTAGCGCGATCGGGGGGTCGCCCGCGCAGCAGTGGGCGATGACCGGCTGACCCGAAGCGCTCTTCGCGGCCGCCACCAGCGTCGACAGCACCTCGCGGGCCTCCGGCTCGGGCACCGCGGGCACCATGCCGTAGCCCGACGGCGTCGGCAGGCTCCCCGCGAGCACGGCGGGCAGCCCGGGCTCGTCGAGCTGGACCACGACCTGGGAACCCGTCCGCCGACGCACCTCGGCGACGTGCCGGGTCAGCCCCTCGGCCAGCGACTCGGTGACGTCCTTCAGCGCGCCCGGGTCGGTCAGCACCCGGTGCCCACGCGGCAGCTCGACGCTCGCCGCGAGCGTCCACGGGCCCGTGACCTGCACCTTCAGCAGCGGCGGCGGTGTCCCGAGCCGCCCGATGGCCTCCTCGATGGCGTCGAGGTCGCGGCGCAGCAGGTCGACGGCCCTGCGGTGGTCGATGCCGGGGCGCGCGGTGACCCGGTAGCCGGACGGCACGACCTCGACGGCGATGTCGACCAGCAGACCGGCCGCCCGACCGATCATGTCCGCGCCCTGCCCGCGCGCGGGCAGCTCGGGCAGGTGCGGCAGGTCGGGCAGCTCCCCGAGCACGGTCGTGGCGGCTTCCAGGGCGTCCGTACCGGGCAGCGCGCCGATGCCGGTCGCGGTGCCGGGCGGCCAAGGTGGCGTCGTCACACCCGCCAGTGTGGTGGATGGCCGCGACCGGCCGCGCGGTGCCCTAGTGTCGGGTGGCGTGAACCGGCCCATCACCTCCGCCGATGTCGCGGCCGCCGCGGCGCGGATCGCCCCCTACGCCCGTCGCACGCCGATCATGCGGACCGAATTGGACGGTCGACCGGTGGTGCTGAAGTTGGAGTACCTCCAGCGCACCGGCTCGTTCAAGCTCCGTGGCGCCCTCAACGCCCTCCTGGGCGGGGATAGGCCTACCCACGTCGTGACGGCCTCGGGCGGTAACCACGGCGTGGCGGTCGCGACGGCCGCGAGCCTGCTCGACCTCCCGGCGACGGTATTCGTACCCGAACAAGCACCCCTGTCGAAGACACGGCGTATCGAAGCGGCGGGCGCCAAACTTGTCCGACATGGTGCCTCTTACGCGGAAGCGTCCGCAGCGGCTCTTAACGAAGCCCGTGAAACCGGCGCCCTTTATGTCCCGGCCTACGACAACCCGCTGGTCGTCGCCGGACAGGGAACCTGCGCGGCGGAAGCCGTCGCCGACGCACCGGACATCGACACGGTGGTGGTCGCGGTAGGCGGCGGTGGGCTCGCTGCGGGCACGGTGGTTGGTAGCGGTAAACCGGTGGTCGTAGTGGAACCGGAAAACTGTCGCGCCTTGCACGACGCGTTGGCGGCGGGCAAGCCCGTGGATTCTGTAGTGGACTCCGTCGCCTCCTCAGCCCTGGGAGCGACCCGCGTAGGCACCGTGCCGTTCGCCGTCGTCCAGGCCGGTGCCGCGACGTCCGTCCTGGTCAGCGACGCCGAGCTGCTGGCCGCCCGCGACCGGTTGTGGGAGGAGTTCCGGATCGCTGCCGAACCCGCCGCCGCGGTACCGCTGGCGGCCTGGCTCGCCGGGCGCGTACCCGGCGAGCTGGCCTGCCTCGTCATCTGCGGCGCGAACAGCGACTGGGTACCCGCCTAGGCGCAATGCCGGTCGGTTAGGTGGTTTCGGCTGGTCGGCGGCGGTGTCGGGTCTTGCTGGGCGGGGTGAGGGTGATGTTCGAGTGGGGTGGTCGGCTGTTTCGGAGTTGTTGTCGGTGTCGTGCGCGTTTGATCGGGAAGTTGCTCATTTTCCGTTTGATCACCCGCGGGTAGCTCCGGTG
>NZ_PTIX01000019.1 GCF_002934265.1 Actinokineospora auranticolor | reverse complement strand
GCTCAACGCGTTCGCCATCACATTCGGTGACCGCTGGCCAGGAGCCGAGACCTACTGATCAACAACGCCGGACACACCGATCATGGGATAGACCCGTTCTTGACCTCAAGGGGTCATCGCGCCACCGTGTTCGATCAGCAGTTCGTTGAGCTTCTCGACGGGCTTGTACCAGTCGAGGGTCTGTCGGGGGCGGTCGTTGAGTTCGCGGGCCACGTCGTCGAGGTGGACTTGGGAGTGGACCGAGAGGTCGGTTCCCTTGGGGAAATACTGTCGGAGAAGCCGGTTGGTGTTCTCGTTCGTCCCGCGTTGCCACGGTGAGTGCGGGTCGCAGAAATAGACCGGCATCCCGGTGGCCGTGGTGAACGTGGCGTGGTCGGCCATCTCACTGCCCTGGTCCCACGTGACCGATTCCCGGAGGAACTCGGGCAAGGTCTTCATCTTGTTCGCCAACAGCATCGCGACCCGGTCGGCGGACCGGTCGTGCGGGACCCGGATCAGCATCACGAACCGCGTCTGCCGCTCCACCAGGGTCAGGATCTGCGACTTGCACGCGGACCCAAGGATGAGGTCGCCTTCCCAGAAGCCCGGAACAGCACGGTCGTCGGCTTCCTTCGGGCGTTCGCTGATGTTGACCATGCCCACGATCAGGTCGTGTCTGGGCCGCTTCGCCGAGGGGGACACCCGTTTCGCCCGGCCAGAGCGCAGGGCCTTGTACATCATGGCCCGCAACTCGCCTTTCCCCTGGACGAACAGGGTCTGGCAGATCGTCTCGTGGGACCCGCGCATCTCCGGCTCGGTCGGAAACTCCAGGCGTATTCTGGTCGCGATCTGCTGCGGCGACCACCGGCGATCCAAGCCCGCCATCACATAATCGCGTAGTCGGCCCGATTGTTCCAACTTTCGCGGTTTCGGTCGTTTCCGCATGACCGCGGCACGCTTGCCCGACTTCAACGCTCGATAGGCCAATCTCCCGCCATCACGGGCGACCTCACGAGCGACCACCAAATGATGCCGACCCAACACCCTGCCGATAAACCGAAACGACCGCCTCGCCCGCAACTCCCGCGAAATCGTCTCCCGCTCCTCGGCACTCAAACTCACCCGACACACCACGACATGATCTCCGATCACCCACCCACGAAGACCATCCCATGCCGGCGCATCGACCAGTTGAGGTCAAGGTTCCCCCAAAGCGGGGGACCCCTCGCGGGCGTTGCGTCAATCTCCGGAATTGGACATGCCGTTGTCAAACCCGCCGGCCCGGTCGAGCCTATTCCCCCCTATAGCCGAGCTGGGAGAAACTCGGCGCGGGTCAGGATTCCGCGAGGTGCTTTCGCGCGAACTGGAGGGACTCCGCCAGGTCCCTGGCGCGGTCCGCGGCCGTCCGGGCTCGGCGGGTGCTGACCTCGAGGACCACCTGCCCCTCGAACCCCCCGTCGACCAACCGCCGGCAGATCTCCACGCACGGCTGCGTCCCCCGACCGGGAACCAGGTGCTCGTCCTTCGGCAATCCCGTCCCGTCGGCCAGGTGCACGTGCGTCAACCCTTTGCCCATGCGGTCGGCCAGGGCCAGCGCGTCCATATTGGCGGCGGCGGTGTGCGACAGGTCCAGGGTGTAGTTGCGGTGTCCCACGTCCGTCGGGTCAATTGACGGTCGAAATGCCGTGACCTCGACCGACCGCATTCCCACACCGCGGCGAACCGGGAACATGTTCTCGACGGCGACCGCGACCCCGGATTCCCCTTCCAGGTCGGCCACCAGCTCCGCGAAGCCGTCGGCGTACTTGCGCTGCCAGCGGAACGGCGGGTGCACGACGACCGTGGGCGCGTCCAGGTCCTGGGCTGCCTCCACCGCCCGGCGCAGGCGGGTCTCCGGGTCGGGCGACCAGATGCGCTGCGTGACCAGGAGGCAGGGGGCGTGGACGGCCAGCACCGGCACCCCCGCGCGGCGGGACCGCCGGAGCAGTTCCGGGACGTTCTGGCTCAGCGGGTCGGCCCAGACCATGACCTCGACGCCGTCGTAGCCCAGCTCCCCGGCCAGGGTGAAGGCCGCCGAGGCGGTTTGGGGCCAGACCGACGCCGTGGAGAGGCCGACCCGGATCCGGCTCAATGATCCAGCAGCAGCAACGCCGCCGGGGAGACCGTGGCCAGCAGCCCGACCAGGACCGCGAGGACCGTGGTCTGCAGGTCCTCCGCGCGGCGGACCTTGCGGACGATCAGGACCAGGCCGACGATCACCACCAAGGCGCCGATGAGGGCGGCCGCGGGCAGCACGCGCCAGAGCCAGTTGAACAGCAACCAGACACCCGCGCCGCCGACCACGCCGAGCCCGAGCTGGCCGATCATGATCAGCCACTCGCGGCCCGCCGAGCGGGGCTCCTCGTCCTCGTCTTCCTCGTCCTCCGCGCGGTCGTCCGGTTCGCGGTCGTCCTCGTCGACGTCGACGCCACCGCGGCGGTCGTCGTCGAACTCGTCGAAGTCGCCCCGGTCGCGGAAGTCGTCGTGGGCCTCGTACTCGGTGAAGCGGGTGGCCGCCTTGTCGTCGAAGCCCTCGAACTCCTCGTGGAACTCCGGGGGCGGACCCTCCGGGTCGACCGCGGTCTGCGCCGAGTCGCCCGCGAACTCACCCGGCACGGGTGCGCCCGGACGCGGCAACTGCTGCGAAGGCTGCGGGACCGGCAGCTGCTGCGACGGCTGCGGCGGCACCGGCAGCTGCTGCGAAGGCTGCGGCAACTGCTGGGACGGCTGCGGCACCGGCGCGGCCTGCTGCGTCGGCTGGTTGAGCTGCGCGGCGCGGCGCGCGGTGCTCGGCGACCGTCGCGGCAGCAGCGGTGCCCGGTTCGGCCCCTTGGCCAGCTCGGCGGGCGGCTCGGCCGGGTCGGGGCCGTGGTCGTCGGCGGGCACGCGCGGGAACTGCTCGGTGTGCGGCTCAGGGGCGTCCAGCCGCGCGCCGACCGGTCGCTGCGAACCGGGGCCGGGCTGCTCGCCCCGGGACGGCGCCTGCGGCTCGACGGGCGGACGGCTGTGTTCGACCGGCGGACGCTGGTCGGGGTGCCCGAACTGCTCCGGCGCCTCCCGACGCGGCTGCGGGCCGGGCCTGACCTCCGGGCGCGGCGGGCCCTGCGGCCCGTCGACACCACGTCCGGGCCCTGGCTGACCCAGCCCCACGGGCCCGGCCTGGCCGGGACCACCCGGAGCCGAGCCCGGGTGCCCCGTCCCGGGCTGCGCGCGCCCAGGTCCCGACGGCGCCCCGGGGCGGAAGCCCTCGGGCCGGTAGTCGTCCGGGCGGTGCTGCTCGTCCGGGTGACGACCGTCCCGGAAGTCGTCGTTGCGCACCGGCCCGCGCTGGTCGCGGCCGGGCGGGGCCTGCTCGGGCCTGCCGTTGACCGGCGGGCGCTCGAGCGGGCGCGGCGGCTGCCCCGGCGGCACCGGGAGCTGCGGCGGGGGCTGCGGCAACTGCTGCGACGGCTGGGGCACCGGGAACTGCTGGGAGGGCTGCGGCGCCCGCCCCTGCCGGTGTGACGTGCGCGGCTGCGGCTCCTGGTCGTCGCGGATCGGCAGCATCTTCCCGCTGTCCGACATGACGCGTTCGATGATCGCCTGCGGCGCGGTATCCGACGCGTCGTCCGGCTTGCGGCGCCGTCGCCGGGGCGCGCTGTCGCCCGAGTTGCCGCCGTACTTGGCCAGCAACTCGGCCACAGTGCGCTGCGTGCGCTCCGAACCGCCTTCTTGACTCATCCACTCCACCGTGCCCCGTGCTGGCCGATCCGTCCAGTGCCGGCACGCTTCGCTGGCGGCACCCTACCGTCGACGGGCGCGGCCGTACGGATCATGTCAGTCCGAGGGGACAGTGTGGTCCTCACCATTCGTCTGGTCCAGCCGTCGCAGGATCACACCCTCGCGCAACGCCCACGGCCCGATCTCGACTTCCGAGAGTGACAACGCTCGCATAGTGGCCTGCGCCACCAGAGCACCCGCCACCAGTTGATGGGCACGGCTGGGGCTGACCCCCTCCAGCTGCGCCAGGTCCGCCGCCGACATCCGGGAGATGAAGGAGATGAGCTGGCTGAGGCCGGTGTCGGTGAGCACCCGCCGCACCCGCGGACCGTCCGACGACGGCGCCGCGCCGGTCAGCCTGGCCAGGGTGCGGAAGGTCTTGGAGGTGGCCACCGCGCGGTCGAACGACCCGTACTTGGCCACCCGCCGCGCCACCGGCGCCAACTCGCCCGCGATCCAGTCCGCGGTGCGGGCGACCTGGTCGCGGCTGGGCGGGTCGCTGGTGAACCGGGTGCGGGTGAGCCGCCCCGCGCCCAGCGGCAGCGACCAGGCGAAAGCCGGGTCCTCGTCGATGCCCGCGGCGATCTCCAGCGAGCCCCCGCCGATGTCGAGCACCAGCAGGTTGCCCGCCGACCACCCGTACCAGCGGCGGGCCGCGAGGAAGGTGTAGCGGGCCTCGTCCTCGCCGGAGAGGACCTTGAGCTCGACCCCCGTCTCCTTGGCCACGCGGCGCAGCACGGCGGCGGAGTTGCCCGCCTCGCGCACCGCCGAGGTGGCGAAGGCCATCAGGTCCTCGCAGCCCAGTTGGACCGAGGACTCCTTGGCCGCAGCCACCGTCCGGACGAGCTCATCCGCGCCCACCTTGGACAGCTGGCCGGACGCGGTGATCCGCTCGGCCAGGCGCAGCACGGTCTTCTCCGACCGCGCGGGCGTCGGGTGGGCACCCCGACGAGCGTCCACCACTAGCAGGTGGACGGTGTTGGAACCGACGTCAAGCACACCGAGGCGCACTGGGGAACCGTACCGGGGTGGACGGTCAGGACTCGAACTTGTAACCGAGGCCACGCACCGTGACCAGGTGCCGCGGTGAGGCCGGGTCCGGCTCGATCTTGGACCGCAGGCGCTTCACGTGCACGTCGAGGGTCTTGGTGTCGCCGACGTAGTCCGCGCCCCACACCCGGTCGATCAGCTGGCCGCGGGTGAGCACCCGGCCGACGTTGCGCAGCAGGTACTCCAGCAGGTCGAACTCCTTGAGCGGCAACGGGATGTCGGTGCCGTCCACAGTGACCACGTGCCGCTCGACGTCCATCCGGACCGGTCCGGCCGCGAGCACCTGCGGCAGCAGCTCGCCGTCGCCGCCGGTCTCGCCGCCGCGGCGCAGCACCGCGCGCACCCGGGCGATCAGCTCGCGCGCGGAGTAGGGCTTGGTCACGTAGTCGTCGGCACCCAGTTCCAGGCCGACGACCTTGTCGATCTCGCTGTCCCGGGCGGTCACCATGATCACCGGCACGGCCGAGCGCTGGCGCAGTGCCTTGCACACGTCGGTGCCGCTCATGCCGGGCAGCATCAGGTCGAGCAGCACGATGTCGGCACCGTTGCGGTCGAACTCCTCCAGCGCCTGCTGGCCGGTCACGGCCACCGCGGCGGTGAAGCCCTCCTTGCGCAGCAGGAAGGCAAGCGGGTCGGCGAAGGACTCCTCGTCCTCGACGATCAGCACTCTCGTCATGCCATTCCTCCGTGATCGGTAGGGGCCCCGTCGGATTTCGACGGAGCGATCGCGCGGCCGCCCACCCTGGTGAGCTCCGCACCGTTCGTGGTGGTCGCCTCGGCGTCATCGCGGTGCCCCGCGTCGCGATGGGCGGGGATGCGCAGCGTGAAGGTGGAGCCGAGGCCGGGTTTGCTCCACAGCCGGACCTCGCCGCCGTGGTTGGCCGCGACGTGCTTGACGATCGCCAGACCGAGCCCGGTGCCACCGGTGGCGCGCGACCGCGCCTTGTCGACGCGGTAGAAGCGCTCGAACACCCGCTGCTGCTCCTCGTCGGCGATGCCGATGCCGCGGTCGGTCACCGCGACCTCGACGAAGCCCGCGGCGAGCGAGCGGCTGACCGACACGGGGCTCCCCGGCGGGGAGTAGGCCAGCGCGTTCTCCAGCAGGTTCGACAGCGCGGTGACCAGTAGCGTGCGGTCGCCCTCGACGAGCAGACCGCTGTCGTCGTCGGTGGTCACCTCGATGCCGGTGGACTCCATGACCAGTTGCGCCCGCCCCATGGCCTCCCGGACCACGGCGTCGACGTCCACGGTGTTCATCTCCGGCAGCCGCTCCGCGCCCTGCAGTCGCGACAGCGCGATCAGCTCGGTGACCAGCGTCCCGAGCCGGTTGCCCTCGCGCAGGATCTTGGCGGTGAACCGGCGCACCTCCACCGGGTCGTCGGCGGCGTCGAGCACCGCCTCGGCGAGCAGCGCCATGGCGCCGACCGGGGTCTTGAGCTCGTGGCTGACGTTGGCCACGAAGTCGCGCCGGGTGGCCTCCAGCCGGACCGCGTCCGACTGGTCGTCGGCGTCCACGGCGGTGAAGCCGTCGCCGAGCGGGCGGACCTCGCCGAGCACGGCCTCGGGGGCCCGACCACCGCGCGACTCCAGCGGTGACAGGTCAACCTCGACCGGATCGCCGGTCTCGACCACCACCTCGGCGGCTTTGCGGGCGCGGTCGTCGACGCGGTTGTTGCGGACCAGGCCGAGTTCCTCCGCCCGCGGGTTGTGGATCACCACGTCACCGAACCGGTTGAGCACGACGACACCGGTGTGCGTGGAGAGGATGATCCGTTGGACCAACTCGGCGACGGTGGGGCCGGTGGGGGTTCGACCGGGCTTCCCGGACCTGGAGCGTCCGATGATGAAGCCGACGAACCCGCCGATCAGCAGGGTGCCGAGCGACAGCGCGAGATAGACCGGGGCGGCCACACCGAGGATCGTAAGCAGGGCCCCGGGGCTCTTGACCAGCCCGGACGACGCATTGGTGACCGTGCCGACACCTATGTGCGCGCTTGTTCCCCACCTGGCCAGTCCTCGTTCACCCGTCCGTGTCCTACTAGCCGGTAACCAAGCGCCACAGTGCGCCCGCGCGACCGGTCACCACACCGGCCACCAACCGTTAGAGGGATCACACCCTGATTGATGATTCCGCGTTGTGTCACGCGCCGCGCGGACAACCGGCAAGCGTCACCCGGTCGCCGGATCGCCCCCACCGCAGCGCCGCGCCGTCCGATCATCGAACACAAAGGACCGATCAAGTGTCCACTTTGTCCCGTTAGCCCACACCGCCGCAGGCGCGCCCGGGATCGAGATGACGTCCGGATGGACGCGCTACCACACCGCGACCACCAGACGGTTCTTTGTCACCCCGTCCGGACACGCAGACGACACGCGGCCGGACGGGGTGACGACGGAGACTCAGCGCCCCTGGTTGGCGACCGCGCTGATGGCGGCGTCCGCCGCGGCGGGGTCGAGGTACTGACCGCCCGGGTTGGTCGGCTTGAGCGCGTCGTCGAGGTCATAACGCAGCGGGATGCCGGTCGGGATGTTCAGCCCGGCGATGTCCTCGTCCGAGATCCCGTCGAGGTGCTTGACCAGCGCGCGCAGCGAGTTGCCGTGCGCGGCGACCAGCACGGTCCGCCCCGCCCGCAGATCCGGCACGATCGCCTCCTCCCAGTACGGGATCAGCCGGGCCACGACGTCCTTGAGGCACTCCGTGCGCGGCGCGGCGTCACCGATGTGGGCGTAGCGCGGGTCGCCCGCCTGGCTGTACTCGTCGTCGGGGTCGATGGGCGGCGGCGGGGTGTCGTACGAGCGGCGCCAGAGCATGAACTGCTCCTCGCCGAACTCCTCCAGGGTCTGCTTCTTGTTCTTGCCCTGGAGCGCGCCGTAGTGCCGCTCGTTGAGCCGCCAGTCGCGCTTGACCGGGATCCACAGCCGGTCCGCGGCGTCGAGCGCGAGGTTGGCGGTGGTGATCGCCCGCCGCTGCAGCGAGGTGTGCACGACGTCCGGGAGGATGCCAGCCTCGCGCAGCAGCACGCCGCCGCGGCTCGCCTCCGCCACGCCCTTGTCGGACAGGGCGACGTCCACCCATCCGGTGAACAGGTTTTGCGCGTTCCACACGCTCTCGCCGTGGCGGAGCAGCACCAGGGTTCCGATGGCCATGTCGGAAGCCTGCCAGACCCCGCGCGACACCGACCGGACCGGGACCGGCACGGGGTGACCGACGTCCCGACCAGGTCACCCCTCGAACGTACGACCCCCAAACAGGTGTAGACCTACCGCCAAACGCCTCGACCGAACACGGACAGTCGCCGCAATGCCATGTTTTGTCATCGGAACGTTACCCACGGTCCGCGACATCCACGATCGGCGTAACCGGCGGCCTTGTGCTGGTGTCCGGCATCTGACAAGTTGACCTATGCCGCGCCGGGTCAGCTCCCACGCACTCCCTGACCCCGTGCGGCCGTCCCGCGCGGCTCGACTCCCCTGCCGAGCCGGCGGTCCCGCGAAGGCTCCCGGGCTCCCCCCGCCACGGGATGCCAGCGGGCAGCCGCGGGGCGGTTCGGGAATGCGACTCCCCCTCGCTCGAACCGCCCCGCGACTCACCTCAGGCAGGCAGGCGACCCGCCCACCCCCGCACTCAGCCCTCCGATGGCGTCGGGGCAGGCGGCGCGACGACCGGCGGCAGCGGCGGCCGGGAACCGGTATCGGCGCCACGCCGCCTGCGACGCGACCGCCACACCAGGCAGGCGGGAACGGCCACCACCAACGCGAACGGCAGCACCCGGGCCACCCCGAACACGATGACCGCCACCGTGTCGACGAAGGCGGACCACCCGTCCCCGAACGCCCCGAGCAGCGTGTCGTCCTCCTTGGGCGAGGCGACCGGCGGCGCCCCGTCGGCGGCGATCCGCACCGACACCGTGGACATGGCCACGCTGCCCGCCAGCGCCTCACGCCGCTTCAGCAGCGACTCCAGATCGGCCTCGCGCCGGGTGACCTCGGACTCCAGCTGGACGATCTCCGAGATCGCGGTCGCCCGGTCCAGCAGCGCCCGTACCCGGGACAGGCTGGTCCGCTGGGTGGCGATCCGGCTCTCGACGTCCACCACCTGCTCGGTGACGTCCTGCGCGGTCTGCGACCGCGACCGCACCTTGCCCGCCTTCTCGATCAGCGGCAGCGCCTTGTCCAGCTGGTCCGACGGCACGTAGAGGGTCAACGTCGCCCGCCGGTCGTCCACCTGCTCCTGGCCGGAGTAGCCCCCCGCCGCGACCGCCTCCGCCCGGGCCTGCGCGGCCGCGTCGGGCACGTTCGGCGCGGTCATCTCGATCAGGGCCGTGCGGACCAGCTTCCGGTCCACTCCCGGCTGCGGCACCTGCGGCCGCTGGTCCGGCTCGGTCGGCTGCGCCGCCTGCGGCGCCTTGGCACCCCCCGCGGCACCGCTGCTCGAGTTGCTCTCCGCACCGGAATCCCCGCGCCCACCAGCCGCCGAGTCCGCGGGCTGGGGCGCCACCGCCGCCTCCCCCGACGTGAACGCCCCCGAGGAGGCCGTTGACGTGCACGCGGCCATCCCCGCCAGCGCACCACCCGCCAAGACCGCACCGGCTAACCGCGTACGCCACCCCGCCGATCCACCCATCCCCATCCCCATCCCCTCACCTCACGACTCCGTCTTGCCTTCCAGACGGGTCGTGGCGGTCAGGCCGTTGCGGAGCGGACGGTCACGAGTCGGCGTCGTCTGTGACACGGGGTCGTAGCCCGGCGGGGTCACCGGAACCGCCGTCGGCGTCCTCCGCGCGCTCCAGCAGGTGCGCGAAAGCGGCCAGGTTGGCCAACGACTCGCCACGCGAGGTGCGCCACTCCCATTCGCGCCGGATGGCGGTGGCGAAGCCGATCTCCAGCAGGGTGTTGAAGTCGCCGTCTGCGGCCTCCAGCACCTGCCCGAGCAACCGGTCCAGCTCGTCGGCGGACACCGCGGCGAGGCTGACCCGGCCCACCAGGTGGATGTCGCCCAACCGGTCGATCGTGTAGTGCACACCGTAGAGCCGGGCATTGCGCCGCAGCAGGAACCGGTAGACCTCCTCGTGCGCCTCATCCGGGCTGCGACACACGAACGCCTCGACGGACAAGGCGTGCTTGCCCACGATGAGCCAGCAGTTGGTCTGCTGCTTCTTCGTCCCGGGCAAGGTCACCAGGAACCGACCGGCCTGCGGGTGCCGGTAGACCAACTCCCGTTCGTCGAGCGCCGCCGCGATGACCTGGTCGAGTGAGTCCGGTGGTGTCACACGGCAACTTCAGCACGCAGCACGGAGTAGCGCAGCGCGTCCCCCGCATCCAGGTACGCCGCGACCAGCGCGTCGGTCGTGCGGTCCCAGGAGAACTCGCGCGCGTGCCGCACCGCGCCACCCGCCAGCTCCACCAGCCGCCGAGGCGCCCCGACCAGACCACCCAGCACATCCGCCCAGTCCCCGGTCGCGTGCCCGTCCACCAGCAGCCCGGACACCCCGTCCGCGACCGCGACCGGCAGCCCACCGACCGCAGCGGCGACCACCGGCGTGCCACACGCCTGCGCCTCCAGCGCCACCAGCCCGAAGCTCTCGTTGTAGCTGGGCACCGCCACCACGTCGGCGGCCCGGTAGACCCGGGCGAGCGCGTCCCCGGACTGCGGCGGCAGGAACCGCACCACGTCCGTGATCCCCAGGCTGACCGCCAGGTCCTGCAACGCTGCGGGCTGCTCGAGCCCCGTCCCCGAAGGACCACCCGCGACCAGTACGACCAGCCGCTCCCTGGGCACCGCCCCCCGAGCCAGCAGCTCCGCCGCCGCCCGCAACAACACGTCCGGCGCCTTCAACGGCTGGATCCGTCCGACGAAGGCGATCACCAGCGCCTCTTGCGGCACCCCGAGCGCGGCCCGCGCCGCCCGCCGGTCACCGGGGCGGAACCGGTCCAGGTCGACCCCGGGGGCAATGGTGCGCACCTTGTCCGGCGCGGCGTCATAGAGGTCGACCAGCTGCGTGGCCTCCACCTCGGTGTTGGCGATGAGCTGGTCGGCCTCGTCGACCACCTGCTGCTCGCCGATCACCCGGATCCGCGGCTCCGGGGTGTCCCCCTCGGCGAGCGCGGCGTTCTTGACCTTGGCCAGGGTGTGCGCGGTGTGCACCAGCGGCACGCCCCACCGCTCCCTGGTCAGCCACCCCACCTGCCCGGACAGCCAGTAGTGGGAGTGCACCAGGTCGTAGTACCCCGGCTCGTGCCTGGCCTCCGCGCGCAGCACCCCCGCGGTGAACGCGCAGAGCTGGCTCGGCAGCTCGGCCCGCTGTAAGCCCTCGAACGGCCCCGCCGAGACGTGTCGCACCAGCACCCCGGGGGCCAGCTCGGCCACCGGCGGCAGGTCCGACGAGGTGGCCCGGGTGAACACCTCGACGGCGATCCCGCGCCGAGCCATGCGGGTGCTTGTCTCGGTGATGTAGACGTTCATGCCACCCGCGTCCCCCGTGCCGGGCTGCTCCAACGGGGATGTGTGCACCGACAGGACCGCGACTCTGTGCGGACTGCGGAGCTGCGTGGGAGCCACCCGGGTTCACCCCTTCTGCCAGCCCCCCGCCAGCGCGCGGAGCACACCGTTGAACTCGTCGACCCGTTCGGCGAAGGGCGCGTGCCCGACCCCAGGGAACCAACGCGCCGAGGCCCCCGGAATCTTCCCTGACGCGTATTCCCCCGCCGACCGGTCGACCACGCGGTCAAGGTCGCCATGCAGCACCGCCGTCGGCGCGGTGATCCCCGCCAGCACACCCGCGCTGTCCACATCGCGGCTGAACAGAGCCCTGCGCACCCGTGGCGAGACCCGCAGCATGTCGCCCACCCACCGCTGCGCTTCGGCCCCCGGAACGGGCTCCGCGGTCATTCCCACTGTGAGCGACACGACAGCGGAAGCGGCCACCGCCGGGTCTTCGGCGAGCACATCGGGCAGCGCGCCGCGCATCGCCGGACCGATGGCCCCACCCGGCCGCCCCGGCCCGATCTCGGTGATCGCCCCGACGAGCACGATGCCCGCCAGCCCCGCACAGGCCCGTTCCCGCACGTAGTCGGTGATCACGAGTCCGCCATACGACCAGCCCACCACCACAGCGGGCGCCCCGGCGAACTCCAGCACGGCGGCGAGGTCCCCGGCCCACACAGCCGGATCGTCGTAGCCCTCCGACGGCGCCTCCGACCCGCCGTGTCCACGCAGGTCGAAGGCGATCAGGTGGTGATCACGCCCCAGCTCGGCATCGGCGAACTGGTGGGCCCAGCGCGCGGCCGACTGGGCCCACCCGTGCACGAACACGATCGGCGGCCGGGACGGGTCCCCGGCTGTGCGCACCGCCAGCCGGGTACCGCCCGCGCCGGTGATCAACGCAGCGCCGACATGCTCTGCCACTGGCTCCACGGGATCAGCCAGTCGTACACGTCCGACGTGGTCGGCATGTTCGCCTTGGAGCCGGTGACCTCCACCGGGTCACCGATCAGCGCGGTGTCGAAGTAGGCCTTGGCGTCGGCTTCCAGCAGGTTGACGCACCCATGCGAGGTGTTGGCCTTGCCGATGTTGGCCCGGTTGTCGTTGTTCTCGTGGATGAACTCGCCGTGGTTGGAGATCCGGACGGCCCACTTCTTCATCACGTTGGTGTAGCCGTACTTCGGGTTGGAGAAGTCGCCGACCGGGTCCTTCTGCATGACGATCATCGTGCCGTTGGGCGTGTTCAGGTCCGGGTCGGCGTCCTTGCCGTTGCTCGACGGGTAGCTGGCGAACAGCGAACCGTCGCGGTAGACGTTCATCTTGTGGTCGGGGGTGTTGACCTTGACCACCTGGTTGCGGCCGACGGTGAAGGTGGTGGTCAGGTCCGCCTTGCCGTAAGCCCCGCCGCCGTAGGCCAGGCCGAACAGCTTCGCGGTCACGGTGACCTTGGTGTTGGCGGGCCAGTACTCCTTGGGCCGCCAGTCGACCTGCTGGTCGTTGAGCCACGCCCACGACCCCGCGACCTCCTTGGAGGACTCCACCTTCAGCACCTTCTCCACGGCCGCCTTGTCGGTGACCTTGCCCTCGGGGAACTTGATGCTGATGGGCATCGCGACCCCGACGGTGGCGTTGTCCGCCGGGTTGATCGTCGCGCGCGGGGTCTTGGCGGGCTTGAGCGTGGTGAACGACCCCGCCAACTGGACCTTCTTGCCGTCGGACCCGGTGGCGGCCGCGGTGTAGGAGTACTTCTTCCCGTAGCCGAGGCTCTCGGTGTTCGACCAGCTCAGCTTGTCGCCCGAAACGACGCCCTTGACCGCTTTTCCGTCCGGGTTGACCAATTCGACCGTATCGATCACACCGTCCGTCACGGTGATCTTCACCGGGTCGCCCGGCGGAACGTCGGCCGCGTCGGCGGCGGGCGACGCCGCCAACTTCGCCTTGGGCTGCGCCTCCGGTTGCTGCTCGGAACCGCCGCCACCGCCACCACCACCCGTGCCGCCGGGAGAACCATGTTCTTCCGAGGTGCACGCGGCGAGCAGCGCGAGCACGAGGAAGAGCGCGCCGAGCAGGCCGCGCCTCCGGTTCGTCGTGGATCTCGCGGTTGACCTCACCCTGCGACCTCCAGTGTCGAGTCTTCGCCCCACCGAGAAAGACGTCCCGGCGGCCGGTGGGGTGTGCCGCCGTCGGGTGTGACCGTGCTCATAACCACTCGTGGCGCCCCCGCCACCCGCCCCGCACCGGCGCCGGGGAGGATCGAGCCGTGAACAACCCCATTGCGGTAGTGACGGGCGCGAGCGCGGGCATCGGGGCGGCGACGGCCCGGCACCTCGCCAGGGCCGGGTTCCGGGTCGTGCTGGGCGCCCGGCGACTGGACCGGTTGGCCGAGGTCGCCGAGGAGGTCGGCGGCGTCGCGATCGAACTGGACGTAACGGACCCGGCCTCGGTCGAGGCGTTCACCGACCAGGTCCAAGGGTGCCATGTGCTGGTGAACAACGCCGGAGGTGCCCGGGGTCTGGACCGGGTGGACGCCGCCGACGAGGACCGTTGGCGGTGGATGTACGAGGCCAACGTGCTCGGCACGCTGCGGGTCACCAAGGCGTTGCTGCCGAAGCTGATCGACTCCGGCAACGGCCACGTGGTCACCGTCACCTCGATCGCCGCCGTCGAGATCTACGACGGCGGCGCGGGGTACACCGCCGCCAAGCACGCGCAGTCCGCCCTGCACCGCACCCTGCGCGGCGAGTTCCTGGGTGAGCCCATCCGGTTCACCGAGGTCCTACCCGGCATGGTCGAGACCGAGTTCTCGCTGACCCGCTTCGAAGGCGACACCGAACGCGCCGACAAGGTCTACGAGGGCATCCAGCCGCTGTCCGCCGACGACGTCGCCGAGGTGATCGCCTTCGCGGTGACCCGCCCGCCGCACGTCAACCTGGACCAGATCGTGCTCAAGCCACGCGCCCAGGCCTCGGCGACCCGGGCCCACCGGCTCAGCCCAGGGAACAGTTGACCAACACCGGCTCCGGCCGCAGCGCCACGCCGAACGCGGCTCGCACCCCGTCGCGGACCTCCAACGCCAACGCCAACAGGTCGGCCGTAGTCGCCTCGCCGCGGTTGGTCAGCGCCAGGGTGTGCTTGCCGGACAACGCCGTCCGGCCCCGCGTGTAGCCCTTGCCGAAGCCCGCGCGTTCGATCAGCCACGCCGCCGACAGCTTCGAGGTACCCGGCCCCGCCGGGTACCTCGGCACCGGCACGTCCGCGCCCACCACGCCGACGATTCGCGCCATCACCGCGTCGGCCGCCGCGTCGTCGATGATCGGGTTAGTGAAGAACGACCCCGCGCTCCAGGTGTCGTGGTCGACCGGGTCGAGCACCATGCCCTTGCCGCGCCGCAGTTCGAGCACGGCGGCCCGCACATCACCGACCGGCACCCGCTCGTCCTGCCGCACCCCGAGTTCGCGGGCCAACTCGGTGTAGCGGATGGGCGCGGACAGCCCGTCGTCGACGAGTTCGAACCGCGCCCGCAGCACCACGGCGCGGTCGTTGCCCTTGAGGATGCTGGTGCGGTAGTCCAGCCCCAACTCGTCGGTACGCAGCGTGCGCACCTCACCGGTCTCCCGGTCGTAGAGGTCCACCGATACCAGCACCTGGGAGACCTCGACCCCGTACGCACCGACGTTCTGCACGGGGGTGGCACCGACCAGACCGGGAATGCCGGACAGGCACTCCAGGCCGCCGAGCCCGGCCTCGACCGTGCCCGCCACCACGGTGTCCCAGTCCTCGCCTGCCTCCACGGTGAGCTGCACCCGCCCCGGCACCGTGCAGTCGATCTTGCTGCCGTGGTTGCCGACGAGCACCACGGTGCCGTCGAAGCCGAGATCGCCGATCACCAGGTTGGAACCACCGCCGAGGACGAGCAGGGCGTCCCCGTCCCGATCGGTCGCGCGCACCGCGTCGACCACTTCGGCCGCCGTGGCCGCGGTCACGAATCTGGCGGCCGGACCGCCGAGGCGCAGGGTCGTGTAGCCGCTGAGCGGGACGCCGCTGCGGACGTCGGCACCGAGGGGGAGGCTGGTCACGGGCGCCAACGGTAACCTCCCGCACATGGCCAGCCGTATCGAGCACCGCGCGAGCTTCCGCGCCCCCGCCGCCACCGTGCACGCCCGACTGGTCGACCAAGCCTTCCTGCGGGACCGCCTCCGCACGCTCGGCGGGACGGACGCGGCCCTGGTGGAACACAAGGCCAACGGCGACGGAGTGGCCTACAAGCTGCGCCAGGGCATCGAGTCGGCTCTGCTGCCGTCGATCGTGCGCACCCTGGTCAAGGGCGACCTGGTGGTCGAGCGCTTGGAGACCTGGCGGCCCGACGGCGCCGGTTTCGCCGGCACCACAAGCGCCACCGTCGCGGGTATCCCGGGTGAGATCAGGGGCACCTACCGCCTGGTGGACGTCGCCGACGGCAGCGAACTGCGCACCGACGCCGAGGTGAAGGTCCGGGTGCCCCTGGTCGGCGGGAAGATCGAGTCCGTGATCGCGGAGCAGGTGCGCAAACTGCTGGCCAGCGAGGCCGCCTTCGCCGCGGAGCACTGACCCCTGTGGCCCGCACCCCACGTCTGGCGGCGGGCCGGGCCCGGGCTCTCGGCGTGCCCACGCGCGGCACCACCAACCCGAACCGCCTCCGCCGAGTCGACCGCTGGCTGACCGCCACCCCCGCCATCCGCGCGGCGCTGACCGGCGACGCCCCTCTCGTGGTCGACCTCGGCTACGGCGCCACCCCGGTCACCACCGTCGAAATGGCCACCCGCCTCCGCACGGTCAACCCCATCGTCCGCGTCCTCGGCCTGGAGATCGACCCGGAACGCGTCGCCGCAGCCAAACCGTCCGCCGACCCGCCCGCCCTGGACTTCCGCCGCGGCGGTTTCGAACTGGCGGGCACCCGCCCGATCCTGCTGCGCGCCTTCAACGTGCTGCGCCAGTACACCGAACCGGAAGCCTGGAAGTCGTGGGACACCATGCGGTCCCGCCTGGCCCCGAACGGCCTGCTGGTGGAGGGGACCTGCGACGAGATCGGCCGCCGCTGCTGCTGGGTCCTGCTGGACGAGGAAGGCCCGCGCACCTTCACCCTGTCCTGCCTGCCCGTCGACCTCGACCGCCCCAGCGACCTGGCCGAACGCCTCCCGAAGACCCTCATCCACCGCAACGTCCCCGGCGAGCCCGTCCACGCCCTGCTCCAGGCCATGGACACCGGCTGGGCCACGGCCGCCCCCTTCGCCCCGTTCGGCCCCCGCGCCCGCTGGGTCGAGACGATCCGCCTGCTCGCCGCGGACGGTTGGCCGGTACTGGACACCCGCCGCCGCTGGCGGCTGGGCGAGGTCACTCTCCCATGGTCCGCAGTCGCCCCACAGCTCTGAGCAACGGAGCAGCCCAGGCGGATGCCCGAGGAGCCTGGCGATGCGCCTGCCGGACGCTGGAAGTCGGGGCTGGACCGCAGGCAAGCAGGTTCGAGTTGTACCTGGTGGTTTGTCGGGGTTGACTTTGACGTTACGTCAACTTCTACCGTTGGTTTCGGGCCGCAGGAGAGCCCAGTGGGAGACGAAGGTGATGACCTGGTCGACAGCGCAGGTGGCCCGGATGTCGAAGGTGACGTCGCGGACGCTGCGGCACTACGACGAGATTGGCCTGCTCCCGCCCTCGCGGGTGGGAGCCAACGGCTACCGGTTCTACGAGCAGGAGCAGTTGCTGCGCCTGCAACAGATCCTCGTGCTGCGCGAGCTCGGCCTGGGGCTCGACGCCATCGCGGAGATCGTGCGCGACGGGCGGGACCAGGCGGCGGTGTTGCGGATGCACCACCGCTGGCTGCTCGCCGAGCGCGACCGGTTCGACCGACTGGCCAAGACCGTCTCCCGCACGATCACCGATGTGGAAGGGAACAGGATCATGACGAAGAAGTCCGCCGAGCACTGGTTCGAGGGGTTCGACCAGCCGACCCAGCAGCACCTCCAGCAGGAGGCCCGCGAGCGCTGGGGCGAGAGCGTGGACACCACCCCGAAGTCCACCGACTGGTGGCGGACCCAGGGCCAGGGCTGGGTCGCGATCGTGGACGAGCTGATCGCCCACCTCGACGCGGACCGCCGAGCCGACGACCCGGCCGTCCAGCGCACGGTCGAGGGCCACTACCAGTGGATCAAGGGCCACTGGACGCCGAACCGCGAGTCCTACATCGGCCTCGCCGACGTCTACGCCGACGACCCGCGCTTCCGGGCGAACTTCGACAAGTCCGACCCCCGCCTGGCCGAGTTCCTGCGGGCCGCCATCACCGAGTACGCCAACACGAAGCTCAGCTGACCGCTGGGGAACAGCCGCGGGAGGTGGCCTGCGACCAGCCGCCTCGCCCAACGCAGCAAAGCTCCCGCTGTGAAGCCACGCCGACCGGCTGCCACACGGCCCGGTTGGCCGTAGTGGCCCCACCATCCCGCGAGGCGAGAACGCGCGGATTGCAGTCTCGAGAGCACACGCTGCTTAACGCGGCCGTGGCGGCCACGACCGCGAGCGTGGATGGTGGTCGAGTACATCCACTCCGGCCCGGTCCGGGCCGGAGTTGGTGAGCGCGGTGAACCCAGACCTGTCCGTGACGCAAGGCGTACTGGGCCGCGCGAACCGGCAGGCCAGCCTCAGGCTGGTTTGCCCGGATCGCAGACCCGGGTGTCTGTCGAACGTCCAGTGATCACCGACGGGTGTGGCGAAAACCGGGCCACGTCCGGGATTCGGACACGCGCCGGAACGGCGTCGAGCCCCGCGCCCGGACCGACTCCGCGAAGCCCTCCGGCCTGGCTCCCGCCCAGGGCCGAGGGCAGCTCACCACGACCAACCTGATCGATGACTCGCGGCGATCTGGCGACTCTTGGCGTCGGGGGATCTGCAGCTCCCCCGACGCCCGCCAGGCCGCGGTATGGGTGTCGAGCTATTTCACTATCCAGTTGTCAAGGAGCGTATCTGACGGGGATCCGGCTTCTCGCTAACCGTGGGGTCCGGTCGAAGGCGAGCCGGGTAATCGGGCTTGACCTCGACCAAGGGGTAGGCGCCCAAGCACGGCGGCGCGGGCGGGAACCCCGAACCAGGGACCGTTGTGGACGGTCGACTGGACACGGGCTGCGAGGATTGGCGGGTGCCGAACGAGCGTCGATATGTGATCAAGCTGGGGTGTCCGGACCGGACGGGCATCGTGGCGCGGATTTCCGGTTTCCTGGCTGAGGCGGGTGGCTGGATCGTCGAGGCGGCCTACCACACCGACCCGGAGACGAACTGGTTCTTCACACGGCAGGAGGTGCGCGCGGACTCGCTGCCCTTCGGGGTGGACGAGCTCCGGGAGCGCTTCGGCCGGGTGGCCCGCGAGCTCAGCGGCCAGGCGGACTGGAGCGTCACCGACACCGGGGTGCGGCGCCGGGTGGTGATCCTGGTGTCCAAGGAGGGCCACTGCCTCTACGACCTGCTGGGCCGCGTGCACAGCGGTGAACTCGACGTCGACGTCCGGGCGGTGATCGGCAACCACAACGACCTGGCCGGGATCACCCGGGCGCACGGCATCCCGTTCCACCACGTGCCCTTCCCGGCCACCGACCCGGAGGGCAAGGCAGCCGCCTTCGCCCAGCTCAGGCAGCTGGTGGAGGCCAACTCCCCCGACGCGATCGTGCTGGCCCGGTTCATGCAAATCGTGCCCGGCGAGATGTGCGTGGAGTGGTCCGGGCGGGCGCTCAACATCCACCACAGCTTCCTGCCGTCCTTCGTCGGCGCCCGCCCCTACCACCAGGCCCACAAGCGCGGGGTCAAGCTGATCGGGGCGACCTGCCACTACGTGACCGCCGAGCTCGACCAGGGGCCGATCGTCGAGCAGGACGTGATCCGAGTGGACCACGGCGACTCGGTCGCCGACATGGTGCGCAAGGGCCGTGACATCGAGAAGGTCGTGCTCGCGCGGGGGCTGCGCGCGCACCTGGAGGGCAGGATCCTGCTGCACGGCAACAAGACCGTGATCTTCTAGTCCACCCCGGGGAACCGGCGACCCGCGGTCGCCGGTTCCCCGGGCAGGGGAAAGCTGTTGGCGCATAACGGTTTCCTTCCGGGGAGACACTTCAACGTTATGCCGCCCGAGCCCGCGTGTCATTCACTCGATGGCAGGGGGATAGCCGTTTGACGAACTTGGCCATTGGCGCTATGGCGACTAATTCGGTTGCCCCACAACGCAAATCGGCGGGACGATCTCACGCGTGACCACTGGGGATGTTCGCAACACCACCCTGATTCCGCTGTCCACCAACGACCTATCCGCCTGCCTCGCCCTCGCGGCGGACCGCGAGTGGCCCCACGAGGACCGCAAGTGGGATTTCCTGCTGCGCGTCGGGCAGGGCTACGGCCTCACCGACCAGTCCGGCGGGCTGGTCGCCTCGGCGATCCTGACCCGCACCGGCGACCTGGCGGCCATCAGCATGGTGCTGGTGGCCGCCCGGTTCGAGGGCCGGGGCCTCGGCACGCGCCTCATGCGGCACGTCATCGCCGAAGCGGGCACGGCCACCCCGCACCTCTACGCCACCCCGCTGGGCAAGCCCCTCTACGAGAAGCTCGGCTTCCACTCCGTCGCCGAGGCCGACATCCGGGTCGGCGTGCTGGACGCGGAGCGGTCCGGGCGCACCCGCCCGGCCTGTCCCGCCGACCTGCCCGCCATCCTCGCGCTGGACCGGGAGGTGTTCGGCGCGGACCGGTCCGGCGTCTTGTCCGGACTGTTCGACTTCGCCGACCACGTGCGCGTGGTCGAGTCGGACGACCGGATCACCGCCTACGCGGGCACGTGGCGCGCGGGAGCAGACGCGCCCACCGCGATCATCGGCCCGCTCATCGCCCCCGACGACGACGCGGCCCGCGCGCTCGTGGCCGACTTGGCCGCGGACGCCGGAGGTCCGATCCGCGTTGACGCGGCCACCACGCACCCCGATCTGGGCCGGTGGGTGACCGAACGCGGTCTGTCCCCGACCTTCCACACCGACATCATGTCCCTCGGCGGTCGCCCATTCCCGGGTGACCGCCGACGCGCTTATCTCCCCTTCATGCAGGCGCTCGGCTGACGATCGACACCCCTAGCGGCTTGACCTAGAACTCCTTGGCCAGGTTCGCCAGCACCTGGTCGTGAATGCGCTTGAGACCCGCCGGGGCGAAGAGGCGTTCGAAGAACCCCCCGACACCGTTGGCGCCCTCCCACGTAGTGGCGATACGCACGGTGGAGACGCTGTCCGAGCCCTCGACCGTCCAAGTCGTGACAAGTGTGGAGTTGCGGTCCGCTTCCACCAGACTCCCCGGCCTCGGCTCGCTGACCTCGACCACGCAGTCCCGCACCCGCTTGCTCGTGGCCTGCAACCGCCAGTGCGCCACGGTCCCGGCACCGACCCCGCCCGACCGGACCTCGTACTCGCTGAAGTGCGGTGTGAGGATCCGCCCTCGGACGCCCGCGTAGTCGGCCACGGCGGCCCGAACCCGGTCCACGGGTGCCGCGATCGTGCGTTCGGCGAGTGCCTGCACCTGGTTCATCATTCTCCGTACGTCGGTGGCCGGGTCTCCGTAGGCTACCGGCGTGCGGATCGAGATCGCCGATGCGGAGTTGCTGCGCGAACACCGCGACAACGGGCATGACCTGCGCAATGTGACCTTGTCGACCCTCGACCTGACCGATCCGGCGGACGACGAGCTGCTGCGGACGGCCCTCGACGGTGCCCTCTTCCTGGGGTGCACGCTGCGGCCTGAGACCCAGCGGCGCGCGCACGCGGCGGGGGCGCTGCTGTTCCCGATCGTGCCCGGGCTGCCCTACGAGGTCTATCGATCGCGGCTCTACACCTGCGCCGAGCTGTTCGACGGCTTCGAACCGGCCCGCCCGGAGTCCTACGCGGACACCCCCGACGCGCGGATCTACCAGCACGCTCTGGCCCAGGGTGCCCGTCCGGACCCGCTGCACGCGCTGGCCGAGCGGCTGCACGACCACAGCATCTCCGAGGCGTTGGACGACGTGCTGACCGGTAGGCCCGTCGCGGTCATGGGCGGGCACGCGCTCACCCGCGACTCAGACCGCTACCGCGGCGCTGTCGAGCTGGGCGTGCTGCTGGGCAAGGCCGGGTTCACCGTGTTGACCGGTGGCGGCCCCGGCGCGATGGAGGCGGTGCCGCTCGGCGTCCGACTGGGCGACCGGTCCGGTGTGGACGAGGTGCTGGCGGGCCTGGCCACCGCGCCCCGGTTCGCCAGCGGCTCGACCGTGGACGCCGCCGAGATCGGCCGCTGGATCGCCGCGGGTCTCGCGGTGGACCTGCCGGTTGGCGAGAAACCGCGCACCATCGGCATTCCCACCTGGTTCTTCGGCCACGAGCCGCCAAACCCGTTCTGCGAGTTGCACGCGAAGTACTTCGCCAACTCGGTCCGCGAAGAGGGCCTGCTGACCGTCGCGACCGGGGGCATCGTCTACACACCGGGCAGCGCCGGGACGGTGCAGGAGGTCTTCCAGGACTACACCCAGAACCACTACGGCTCGGTCGGCCCCGCGGCGCCCATGGTGTTCCTCGGGCACCGGTTCTGGACCGAGGAGGTCCCGGCGGCGTCGTTGGTGCGCAAGCTCGCCCGGGGACGTCCGGCCGAGCAGTGGGTGATGGTCACCGACGACGCCGCGGAAGCGGTGGAGTTCCTGGTCTCGTACGCGTCAGTCCAGTAGACCGGCGCGTTGGGCCAAGACGGCGGCGGTAACCCGGTTGGCGCAACCCGTCGCCGCGAGGATTTCCGACACGTAGCCGCGCACGGTGGAATCGGACAACCGCAGCTCTTCGGCGATCTCGCCGTTGCTGCGCCCCATGCCGACCAGCCGCAGCACGTCGCGCAGGCGCGCGGACAGCCGCGCGACCTCGGCGGCGGCGCCGATCCGGTCGAGGTGGTGGGTGGCCAAGTGGCCCATCAGGTCGTTGGTCAACGCGGGGTCCAGAACCGCGCCACCGTTGGCCGCGACCCGCACGGCGCGCACCAGTTCGGCGGGCTCGATGTGCTTGAGCAGGAAACCCTTCGCACCCAGTCGGAGGGCCGTGGCCACGGCCTGGTCCGCGTGGAAGGTGGTCAGCACCACGACGGCCGGGACCCGCACCTGTCTGCGGAGTTCCCGGAGGGTATCGAGGCCGTCCATGCGCGGCATCCGCAGGTCGAGCAGCAGTACGTCGAGTTCCTTGGTGCGCACCAACTCCAGCGCCTCCGCGCCGTCCGCGCCCTCGGCGACCACCTCGACGTCCGCTGCCGCGCCCAGGATCTTGCTCACGAACGAGCGCGCCATCGGTTCGTCGTCCACGACGCCGACCCGGATCGTCCCCCGCTCGACCGCGGTTGTGTCGAACTCGGTCTGTGTTGTCACTTCTTCGCCCCTTCCAACCCGCCCACGGGGCGTATGCAAGCACAGGAATGCGGGGCAGAACAGGGAATGTGGCGTCAACCCGACGATCGTCGGGGCAAAGGCCGCTCGTTCGGTCTATCGCGCGAGACCATCTACTACTTGTGCGGTGGGCAGCGCGGCCAAGAGGTCGCCGGGGACGAAGAGCTTGCTGCCGCGGATACCGCTGCCGATGACGAGCTCGGGCGCCGCGGCGACGGCCGCGTCGATGTAGAGGGGCCAGTCGGCGGGCAGACCGACGGGGGTGATCCCGCCGTAGGCCATCCCGCTCTGCTCCACCGCGCGGTCCATGGGCGCGAAGGACGCCTTGCGGACGTCCAGCAGCTTGCGCAGCACCCCGTTGACGTCGGCGCGCGTGGTGGCGAGCACCAGGCAGGCGGCGAGCCGCTCCTCACCGCCGCGTTTGCCCAGCACGACCACGCAGTTGGCCGACGCGCTCAGCGACGAGCCGTAGTGCTCGCAGAACGCGGCCGTGTCGGCGAGCTCGGGGTCGATCTCGGCGACGCCGATGCGCGTGGCGTCGAGGTCGGTGATCGCCTTGGCGACGGGCTCGGCCAGCAGTTCGGGGTGCTCGGCTGCGGGCAAGACGGTCAGGGTTCCGGCGATGGTCCACGTCACCCGCCCGAGGATAGCGTTTACCGACCGAGGAAGTCCGTGAGCAGCGCACGGAGCTCCCTGCGGTGCGTGACCATGGGTGCCGGAGAGTCGAAACGGACCAATCGCGCCGTAGGTAGCGCTCCCACGACCTCTTCGGCGGTCTCCGTCGGGTGCAGCAAATCGCCCATCGCGGCGACTACGAGGACATCGGCATCGACCTGTTCCAGCGTGGCCGGGTCCGGCACCGGTACTTGGCGGGCAACCGCGTGCAGGGCGGGGCCTAGGCGCAAGAGGGCGTCGGTGCGTTCGTCCACGTATGTGTCGAGACCGGCGGGTGCCCCTGCGGCGACAAGCGCGCGGAGTCTGCCCCTGTCGCCTGCCTCGGCTGCGGTGGACATCTCCAGCACAAGGTCGGCGGATTCGGCTTGTCGCGGCTTGGACAGCGCCGCAGGCAACATCAGCACTACCCGGTCGAGGGCGTGCGGTGTGGTCGACAGCAGCGCGCACAACGCCGCCGCGCCCAACGAGACGCCCACGGCCTGCCGGACGCCTTCCAACGCCGGAGCGATGTCCGCGGCGATGGTCGGATAGGTCCAGTAGTCCGGGGACGCGTCGGGAGCGTCGGCGTGCGAGGGCAAGGTCAGCACGATCCGCGTACCCGGCAACCCCGACGCGGGGATTCGCGCTTCCCCGGCGGTGGCACCCAGACCAGGAACGATTACCGTGCGTGGTTCACCGGCCCCGTTGGCCCGGGACATCACCACCGCTGGCCGCGCTGCACCTCGATCAGGCGGGGCCGCACGTCAACGATGTAGACCAGGGCTGCGACCAGACCGGCCATCCAGAAGATCCAGCCGGTGCCCGCGAAGCTGAACAGGAACAGCGCGGCGGTGGCGCCCGCGGTGATCCCCACCCAGGCGGGCTTGGTCATGCGCTCGGCGGCGGAGTACGCGTCCGGTCGCTGCAGCAGCGCGTGGATGAGGGCGAAGACCGCGACGGGGACCGCGGCCCAGTCGATAACCTTCAGGATCCCGTACGCGAGCGGTGGCACCCCGACAGCCTACGTGCGATATGGGCGGTTCCACCACAAGACCCCGCGCACTCACACTCAGGAGTGCACGGGGCCAAGTCGTTCACTCGGAAGTCGGCTTCGCCGGGGCCTTCCGCACCGTGGGCTTGCGAGCAGCCTTGTCCGCCTTGTCCGCGACCCGCTCCGTAGTGGCGCGAATCTCGGTGGCGACCTCGTCGCCCGCGTCGAGCACGGTCTCCGCCACCTCGGCGGCGGCGTCCTCGGCGGCGGTGGCGGTCTTCTCACCGGCCTCACGGGTCTTGCGGGTCACCTTGGTGAAGATCTCCTCGGCCAGGGTCCGAGCGTCGCCCGCCGCGTCGCCGACCCGGCTCTGAGCGGCCTCAATGGCCTCTTCCAGCTTCTTGACCTGCGGCTGCGACCGCAGCTTGCCCAGCGCGTCCTCGCCGTGCTCGGCGAGCTGCTGGTAGAGCCGGACCGCCGCGCCGGTGTACTCGTCGATGAGCCTGCGCAGCTCGGCCGGGTCGAAGCGGTCGCGCAGGCCGCCGATGTCGGTGGGCAGGTCGCCGCGGGTGGCCTCGGCGCGCGCCTTGGCCTTGCCGACCGCGTCCAGCACGGCCTTCGCGGCCAGGTCGCCCGCGCCCAGCGCGGCGAGCAGCGGGGTGCGGGCCTGCTCCAGCGCGGTGTGCACCAGGTCACCCGCGCGGCGGGTGTCACCGTCGGTCGGCAGGGTCTTCTGGGTCATCGTCTTCACTCCTCGGTTGAGCTCGCCCGGTGTCCACAGTGGAAGTCGCGGACCGGGTGGCGGAGTTCTCGCGGCGGAAGGACTCGTAGATGTCCAGAAGCACCTGCTTCTGCCGCTCGGTCAGGTCTGGGTCGGCGCGCACGGCGTCCGTGATCGGCCCCCCGGTCGGGAGGTCGAGGATCCCCGCTTGCACGTACAGCGCCTCGGCCGAGATCCGCAGCCCCTTGGCGATCTGCTGCAGGATCTCCGCGCTCGGCCTGCGCAGGCCGCGTTCGATCTGGCTGAGGTACGGGTTGGAGACACCCGCGAGCCTCGCCAGCTGGCGCACCGAGATCTTGGCGTGGTTGCGCTGCTGCTTGATGTACTCGCCGATGTCGCGCCCGAGGCCCGCGACCCTGTCCATCGGGCTGCTCTCACCGGGTTCGTCCATCGGCCCTCCTCGTCCCACCACCAACGGTACGCCCGCGTGCTAGCTCCTGCAAGCAGAGTGCTTGCACGTATTCCGGTGGGACCGATCACACGGCGCGGGCATGATTCGGCACATGTCGATCGAACGTTTGATGCCGCCCACGACCACGACCGAACGCGAGACCCTCCGGGGCTACCTCGATTTCCAACGCGCGACCTTGGCGCTGAAGTGCGACGGGCTCGACGACGAGCAGCTGCGACAGCAGGCGTCGCCACCGTCGACGTTGTCGCTGCTGGGGCTACTACGACACATGGCCGAGGTGGAGCGCGTCTGGTTCCGATTGGTCGTGAACCGCGAAGACGTGCCACGAGTGTGGTCGGACACCGGAGACTTCCAGGCCGCGTTCAACACCGACGGGGCGACAGCGCATGAGGCCTACGCGGCGTGGGAGCGGGAGATCGAGCACGCACGGCGGATCGAGGCGACGGTCGATTCGCTCGACAACGTCTACCGGTACGAGCGGCGCGACATGGATATCTCGCTGCGCGCGGTAATGATGCACATGATCGGGGAGTACGCGCGCCACAACGGGCACGCCGACCTGCTGCGCGAGGCGGTCGACGGCACCGTCGGCCCGTGAACCACTAGAGGCGCGATAGGACCCACTCGACCACCGCGTCCACGGTTTCCTCTACCGGTGCGTCGGTGGTGTCGAGGAGGGTCATCGGCGGGGTCGTCTGGGTGGACTTCACCCACGCGTTGAACGCGAGCATGTCGGTGATGCGCTGCTCGTCGTCCCACCCGCGCCACGCGGGGCGCGCGCGCAACCGCGCGGCCAAGACGTCATCGTCCGCCACCAAGGCCAGGTAGTGGATCTCGGAGAAGAGGACCCGTTCCGGGCGCTGCTCGAACTGCGGGGGCGCGACCGTGCCGCACAACACCGTCGGGCGGCCGTTCTGGTTGACCATCGCGGCCGTGCGCAGCCAGGTCTGGCGGAACGCGGCGTAGTCGTCATACGGGTCCCGCAGCGCGCCGACCCAGAGGACGTCCTGCTCCAGCACGACGGCGCGGTCGGACAGGCGCGCGCAGAGCCTGCGGCACACGGTGGACTTGCCGGTGCCGCTCGGTCCGGTCAGGGCGAACACCGGGAGTCTGGCGAACGGCTCCCGGTGCCCGCAGAACCCGCAGACCAGGACAGGCCCGTCGACCCGAGGCTCGTCGGCCCACTCACCGCAGGCCGCGCAGATCATCGGGTTCAACGGATCAGTCGAAGAGGTCTTCGAGGAAGCTCTTACGGCGCTTCTTGTGCCCGTGCCCGTAGTGGCCCTGGTGGCCGTACCCGGGGGGCGAGTCGCGGTACCCAGGCGGGGAGTCGTGGTAGCTGTGCGCGGCGTACCCCTGCGGCGGGTAGGGCGCCGGAGGCGGCGGCGGGTACCCGGCCGCGGGCGGCGGTGCGCCCTGGTACGGCGGCGGGGGCGTGTAGTGGCGCTGCTCGGCTGCGGCGATCTGCTCAAGCTCACCACGGTCGAGGAAGATTCCCCGACATCCATCGCACTGGTCGATGTGCACGCCGAGGCGGTCGACGGTGCGCATCGTGTTTTGGCACTTCGGACAAATCACTCCGTAAGCCTACGCAGATAACCGTGCGCATGTCGGCATGGTTGCCACAACTACATCTCGACGCATTGTTGTAGGCAGTGTGCACATGGCAGGCCGCTCTGGGCTTACCTAACGTGATCAACCATGACTAGTGGCCCGGATCACAACGACGGCCTGCGCGGGCGTACCGCGCTGGTGACCGGCGGTGCGAGCGGCATCGGCCGGGCGTGCGTGCTCGCCCTGGCGGGGGCAGGCGCGGAGGTGCACGTGGTCGATCGGTCAGGGGACGCGGCGGAGGAAGTGGCCGCCTCGGTCGGCGGTCACGCGCATGTGGTCGACCTGGCGGACCAAGCCTCGGTGGACGCGCTGCCCGCCGAGGTGGACGTGCTGGTCAACAACGCCGGTATCCAGCACGTGGCGCCGCTGCACGAGTTCCCGGTGGAGCGGTTCGACCTCATCCAGCGGGTGATGGTCACCGCACCGTTCCTGCTGATGCGCCGCTGCCTGCCGCACATGTACGCGCGGGAGTGGGGACGGATCGTGAACATCTCCAGCGTCCACGGCCTGCGGGCCAGCGCGTACAAGGCCGCCTACGTGGCCGCCAAGCACGCGGTGGAGGGCCTGTCCAAGGTCGCCGCCGTGGAGGGCGCGCCGCACGGGGTGACGAGCAACTGCGTCAGTCCCGGGTACGTGCGCACCCCGCTGGTCGAGGCCCAGATCGCCGACCAGGCCGCCGCGCACGGCATCGACCCCGACGAGGTCGTCGAACAGGTGCTGCTCGACCGCGCCCCGATCCGGCGGTTGATCGCCCCGGAAGACGTCGCCGACCTCGTGCTCTGGCTGTGCGGCAGGCACGCGGCCCACGTCACCGGCGCCTCGCTGCCGGTCGACGGCGGCTGGACCGCCAACTGACCCCCTTTCGCGACAGGAGACCGCCATGCCCCGGCCGTTCATGCGCATCGTCGCCGCGAGCCTGATCGGTACCACCGTCGAGTGGTACGACTTCTTCCTCTACACCTCCGCCGCCGCGCTGGTGTTCAACAAGCTCTTCTTCCCGTCAGCCGATCCGCTGACCGGAACGCTCTTGGCGTTCCTGACCTACGCGATCGGCTTCTTGGCGCGCCCCATCGGTGGGCTCGTGTTCGGCCACTACGGCGACAAACTGGGCCGCAAGCGCTTGCTGGTGCTGAGTCTCCTGCTGATGGGTGGCTCCACGTTCGCCATGGGCCTCTTACCGACCTACGCAGCCCTAGGCGTCGGCGCGCCTCTTCTGCTTACCGCGCTGCGGTTGGTCCAAGGGTTCGCCCTTGGCGGTGAGTGGGGTGGAGCGGTGCTGATCGTCTCGGAGCACGGTGAGCCCGAGCGGCGTGGGTTCTGGGCTTCGTGGCCGCAGTGCGGCGCCCCGGGCGGCAACCTGCTGGCCACTGGCGTCCTGGCGGTGCTGGCCGCGACGCAGTCCGACGAGCAGTTCCTGGCCTGGGGTTGGCGCGTGCCGTTCCTGCTGTCGGGTGTCCTGGTGGTCATCGGCCTCTGGATCCGGCTGGCGGTGACCGAGTCCCCGGTGTTCTTGGCCGCGAAGAAGCGGGAGACGCCCCACGTGCCGGTGGTGGAACTCTTCCACGGCGGGTGGCGTCAGGTTCTCGTCACCATCGGTGCGCGCATGGCGGAGAACGTGTCCTACTACGTGATCACCGCGTTCATCCTCGTGTACGTGACAACCGGCTTGGGGTTGTCCAAGACCGTGGGCCTCAACGCGGTGATGATCGGTTCGGCGGTGCACTTCGCCTGCATTCCGCTGTGGGGCGCGTTGTCGGACAAGCTGGGCCGCAGGCCGGTGTACCTGTTCGGGGCGGTCTCGATGGCGGTGTGGTCGTTCGTCTTCTTCGCCATGCTCGACACGCGCTCACCCGGTGTGATCATTCTGGCGGCGACCGTGGGGTTGGTACTGCACGGGGCGATGTACGGACCGCAAGCCGCGTTCTTCTCCGAGCAGTTCCCCACCCGCGTGCGGTACACGGGCCTGTCGGTAGGCGGACAACTATCGTCCATCGCTGCTGGCGCAGTTGCCCCTCTTATCGCTACCGCACTGTTCCAGCGGTACAACAGCACCATGCCGGTATCGCTCTACCTGGTGGCAATGTGCGCACTCACGGTCATCGCCGTCCTAGCGGCGCGGGAAACGCGTGGACAGTCGCTTGAGGACTCGACCGAACGCATTCCCGCCACGCGGTAAGACGCATATGCGCGGTTCACGGTGGCGGGTGCGACCATGACCCCGTGAAGGCCCACGACGCGGTGCGTGAACTGCTCGGCCTGCTCGCCGCCGGGGCGAGCGGGGAGCGGCTGGCACAGGTCCAGGCCACGGCCAAGGCGGCCGGGCTGGGTGCCGATGAGTTGGCGGTGCTCGACGAGGCGGCCGCGGACGCGCTGCGGGTCCGCCGCCGGATGACCGGGCACCGCAGGCGCGAGGCCGAGCTGTCGGCGCTGTTCGAGACGGCGGGTGACCTGGCCCGGCTCCGGGACACCGACGCCGTGCTGCGCTCGATCGTGCGCCGCGCCCGGATGCTGCTCGGCGTCGACGTGTCGTACCTGACGCTCAACGACGACCACGCGGGCAAGACCTACATGCGGGTCACTGAGGGCTCGGCGTCGGCACTGTTCCAGCAGGTAACACTGGGCATGGGCGAGGGGCTGGGCGGTCTGGTGGCGCAGACCGCGCGCCCCTACGCGACCCGCGACTACTTCGCCGACGCGCGGTTCCGGCACACGGTGCCCATCGACTCGTCGGTGCACGACGAGGGCCTGACCGCGATCCTGGGCGTCCCGCTGGCCATGGGCGGCACGGTGATCGGGGTGCTCTTCGCCGCCGACCGCGTGGCCCGTGACTTCTCCCCCGACGAGGTGGCGCTGCTGTCGTCGCTGGCCGACCACGCCGCGATCGCCATCGACAACGCCCGCCTGCTCGACGAGACCCGCGCCGCCAACGCCACGATCAGCGCGCACAACGAGGCCATGCGCCGCTCCGAGGAAGCCCACGACAAGCTCATGGACCTCGTGCTGCGCGGCGGTGACCTGCCGGACGTGGCCGCTGCGGTCGCCGAGGTCCTGCGCGGCGGTATCGCGGTCCACGACGCGACAGGTGTGGAACTGGCCGGGGTCGGCGATGAGGCCCCACCACCGTCGGATGAGGCCGTGGCCTCCGCCCGGGCTTCCGGGCGCGCGGTGGCCACAACGGGCACCTGGGTTTGCGCGGTACAGGCGGGCCAAGAGTTGCTGGGGAGCCTGGTCTTGACCGGAAGGGCGGACTTGGCGGACGCGGACCGTCGCCTCTTCGAGCGCGCGGGCGTGGTCACCGCGTTGTTGTTGATGCTGCGGCGGTCGGTTGCCCAAGCCGAGGACGAGGTTCGCGGTGAGTTGTTGGCCGACCTGCTGACCACGCCGAACCGCAACCCGGCCGCCTTGGTGCTGCGCGGGCGCAGGCTCGGGGTCGACCTCACCGAGCCGCACGCGGTGCTGGTGGCGGCAGCCGACGAGGTGCCGAGGCGGCGCTTGGCCGCGGCGGCCGTCCGGTTCGCCGACCTGGTCGGGGTGCACGCCGACCAGGTGGTGTTGTTGGCGCGCACGGAGAACCCGGGCGAGCTGGCCGCCAAGATCGCCGCCAGCCTGACCGCCACCATGGACGCGCCGGTGACCGTCGGGGCGGCCGGACCGGTGTCCGAAGTGGACGGCTTCGCGGCGGCGCACGCCGAGGCCGCCCGGTGCGCGCGATCCCTGCTCGCCCTGGGCCGGGCCGGGCACGGCGGGGCGATCTCGGAGCTCGGGTTCGTCGGTCTGCTGCTCGGCGACGCGGACCTAGAGGGCTACGTGCACGCCACCATCGGGCCGGTGCTGGAATACGACGACCGCCGGGGTACTGAACTGTTGCGGACCCTCGAGGCGTATTTCCACACCGGCGCCAACCTGACCCGAGCCAAAGACGTCCTGCATGTGCACGTGAATACGGTGGTGCAGCGGCTCGAACGCATCGGTTCCCTGCTCGGCGCGGACTGGCAGGGCCAGGAGCGGTCCCTGGAAATCCAACTCGCCCTTCGGCTGTTCCGGCTTACTTCTACGTAGTCAGGTGAATTCGGTGGCGGAGCGGCGGGCGCTGGGCTAATGCTGGAGGGGTGCACGAGGTTCTCGAAGAGCTGGGCGTCCGCGCGGACCTGCTCGCACCCCAGCAGCTGGGGGAACTCGACGAACTCGGCTACTGCCGCTTCGACGACTTCCTCACCACCGACCAGGTCGGCGTGGCGCTGGGTGAGATCGAGGCCCTGCTGGCCGCGGCGGGCGCGCGGGGCGGCACGCTGCACCTGAAGGACCTGCTGGAGTCCGGCGAGGTGTTCGACCCGCTGTGGTTGCGCCCGCAGCTGCTCGCCGCGGTGCGGCACCTGCTCGGACCGGAGTTCCGGATCAGCGCCATGCACTACCGCGCGGGGCGGCCGGGCCTCGGCGGCCAAGAACAGCAAACGGACACGGCGGAGGCCACCGGCCCGGGTCGGTGGCGGGTCTGCAACGTCATCGTGGCCTTGGCGGACTTCACCACCGAGAACGGTGCCACGCGCGTGGTGCCCGGTTCGCACCTGGACTACGGTTTCGTGCCACCGCGCGGGCACGAGGACCACCCGGAGCAGGTGCTGCTGCTGGGCCGGGCGGGGACGGCCTGGCTGGTCAACTCGCACCTGTGGCACTCCGGTACGGCGAACCGCTCCTCGACCACCCGGCACGCCGTGCTCACCGGGTTCAACCGGCGCTGCGGCACAACGGCCTACGACGTCCAGCCGTCGGACGCGACCATCGAGCGACTGGGAAGCGCGGCGTACCTGCTGGTGTAAATCGCCCGATCGGGTGCTGTGGATAACTTCCAACGCGCTTCCCCGAATCCTGTCACCGTGTGCTTGTCCGAAAACGGAGGCACACCATGCACGCTCCCCACATCCACTGTGGACTTCCCCGCGCCCTGATCGTTCTGCTGTGGACGGTCGCGTTGACCTGCTCCGGTGCCGGAGGTCGACCCCCAGACGACCTCCGGCACCCCCTACTCGGTGCGCAGCGATTCGAGCCTGGTGGCACTGCGCAGGAAGGGCAGGGTCAACAGGGAGACCAGCAGCACCAGGGCCGCGGCGGCGCCGGTCATGACCCCGATGGTCAGCCAGTCGAGGATCACCGGACCGTCGACGATCTGCGCGGTCAGCGCGGCCAAGGTGACACCGACCCCCACGGCGACCACCACCCCGAGGCCGATGGGCAGCGCGATCTGCCACAGCAGGGACCGGGCGATCACCCCGTTGGGCACGCCACCGGCGGCGAGCACCGCCAGCGGCCGCCTGCGCTCGCGGATGTGCTCCACAGCCAGCACCAGCAGGCTGACGCCCGCCAGCAGCAGGGTGAACACCGACCCGATCAGCAGGCCGGTGCGGATGGTCAGGTAGGTCTCCTGGTCGTCCCGCAGGAAGGACGCCCGGCGTTCGTAGACCGAGACCTGCCACCCCAACGGGCCGAGAGCGGCGCGGATGCGGTCAGTGGCGTCAGTGGCGTTCGGGTCGGGAAGGGCGTAAAAGCCGACCTGGTCCCGTGTGCGGGGCGCGTCGGGCATGGCGGCACGGGTGATCAAGAGCGCGGGGAACTCCTGGTTGACCCTGGCCGCGAAGGATACGCGCTCGACCGGCACCGGCACGGTCCACCGGATGCGGCTGACAGCGCGCTCCTTGCTGTCGGTGGACAGGACGGCAACCTCCTTCCCCTGTTCCAGGCCGGTGATGTCCAACCCCGGCTGGGCGTAGATGTGGCCGTCGACGCAGCCGTGGAACCCGTAGACCGCCGCGACGATGGAGCAGTCCACGACCTGGGTGTAGCTGTGCGTCAAGCCGGGGATTTGCACGTCCACGGTGTCGGCCCTGCTCCACGCGTGCGCGCTGGGCGTGGCGGCCAGCGCCTTCTCCACCTCGGGTGCCACCTGCCCGACGGCGGAGACGGAGAGCACGGTGCTCTCGCCATCCCACGTCGAACCGGAAAAGGATCGGATCCGCGCTTGGGAGAGCAACATGGCCTGCAAGGCGATCGCGCCCGCGAGCACCACTACGACCCCGCTGACCACCCGGGAGGACGTGCCGCTGTCGAGCTGGAGCCTGCGCACCGCCAGCTGCCAGGAAGTGCTGCCCCCGCGCAGTCCGCGCACGGTCCGCTCCACCACCCAGGGCAGCAGAGCGGGCACACCCAGCAGGAGAAGGGTGACACCGGTCGCCACGAGCACCGACCACACCCACGTGTTGTCCAGGAACTCGCCGCCGCGCCACAGCAGCAGCAACACGCCCACCGCGATCATGGCGAGCCGCCAGGCGATTCGCCTGTTCACCGGCGTACTGCGACGCACCACCCCGAGCGGTTCGATGATGGTGCGCCGCAACGCGAACTGAGCGGCGAACACCGCGAGCACCGGGGCGGAGAGCACCACCAACACGGCGAGCCACCACACCGGCACGATGTCGGAGGAGTAGACGCTGGAACCCATCAGGCTGATCCCACCCGCGACCTCGCGGCCCAGCAGGAACAACCCGCCCCCGAGGGCGAGTCCGGCCCCGGCGCTGACCAACGACTCGGCGGCGGCGATGCGGCGCACCTGCCGATCGCCCGCGCCCGCCAACCGCAGCGCCGAGAGCCGCCGGTCCCGCTCGGCACCGGCGATGCGGGTGCTGGACACCAGGAAGATGAACACCGGGACCAGGATGGCGATCGTGCCGAGCAACAACAGCAACAACAGCCCGGCGTCCATATAGGCGACGTGCGACCCCTGCCTGAACCCGTAGGCGGTCTGGGTCGCCCCGACTTCCCTGGCGGGCAGGTCGTCCGCGCCGAGGTAGGCCTGAGCCTTCAACGGGTCCTTGATCCCGGCGCGGTCGATGACTCCCGCGATCCGTTGGGGAAACCGCTCTCGCAACAGGGGGTCGGCCAAGAGGTCAGCCATCGCTGGGGAGACGAACATCTCGTCGGTCCCCGGCAGCCGCGGAATGCCGATCGGCACGGGCGAGGTCGCGCCGAAGGCTTGCAGGTAAGTCACCCCGATACGGGTACTGCGGAACTCGGTGCTCGTCTCCATGTACCGAGTCGGCGCCACCCCCGCGACCGGGAGGTAGATCGGCTGGTTGGCCGTGGCGCGGACGTCGCGGGCGTCGAGGATCGGTCCGACCGACGACGCCAACAGCAGCACGGCCACCGCGAGGCCGATGCCGATGGTGCTGAGCACGAAGCGGGCCAACGCGGTCCGACCACCCCCGACGGCCAGTCGGACCCCGATGGCCAGGTCGTTGAGCCAAGACCTCACGAGACGAGCTCCACCTGGCGGGTGCGGCCGTCGCGCACCACGACCTCCCGGTCCGAATACGCCGCGACCCGAGCCTCGTGGGTGACCAGCACGACGGACGCACCGGTCTCCCGAGCCGAGTCGACGAGCAACCGCATCACCTGCTCGCCGTTGAACGAGTCCAGCGCCCCCGTCGGCTCGTCGGCGAAGACGACCTTGGGCTCGGTCACCAACGCACGGGCGATCGCCACCCGCTGGGCCTGGCCGCCGGACACCTCTCCGGGTCGCTTGCCGCCCAGGTGGTCCACCTCCAACCGGGCCATCCACTCCAGCGCCTTGGCCTCGGCCTGCTTGCGCCGGGTCCCGCCCAACCGCATGGGGAGCGCGACGTTCTCCACGCACGACAACTCGGGAACCAACTGTCCGAATTGGAAGACGAAACCGAACGCGCCGCGCCGCAGCGCGCTGCGGTCGCGGTCCCTCATGGCCGCGAGGTCTTGGCCGTCGAACGTCACGGTCCCGGAGTCGGGGGCGACGATCCCGGCCAGGCAGTGCAGCAACGTCGACTTGCCCGAGCCCGAGGGGCCCATCACCGCGACGATCTCCCCCCGGCGCACCATCAGTCCCGCGCCGTCCAACGCGGGCGTCGGCCCGAAGGACTTCCGTAGCTCACTGCCGACCAGCAGGGTGTCGTCATCCCGCTCTGCCATTGCCTTGCTCCCCACCGCGTCCAAGACCCATGAACTCGCCCGTCAACATCCCCCGCCCCACCTGGCCGCGCATCGTCCGATCGGCCAGGGTTCCCCACCGTCCGGCGGGGGTCACCCGGTGAACTGCCCACCGAGCTCGGACAGGCGGGCCGCGGTCAGTTCCAGCCAGCGCAGGTCCGCTTCCAGGTGGAACAGGGCGTGGTCACAGATGAGCTGGTCGGTGAGGTCACCGCCCTGCTTGCGCGAGGTCAGCTCGCGCATCGACTTGAGGTGCGCGGTGCGCTGGGCGTCCAGCACCTCGTTGGCGTCGCGACCGGACATCAGGGCCAGGACGACCTTGGTGTACATCGCGCTCTGCAGATAGGTCTGCGGGCTCTCTGGAGTCACCAGCCACTCCGACACGTCGGTGACACCCGCGTCCGTGATGGCGTAGCGCTTGCGTTCTGGACCCCCACCAGGTTCGACCCCGCTCTCCTCCACCAAGCCGTTGCGCAGCAGGCGGGAGAGGGTCGAGTAGACCTGCCCGTAGGCGAGCGGCCGGTCCTGGCCGAAGCGCTCGTCGTAGACGCGCTTGAGGTCGTAACCGTGCCTGGGACCGGTCTCCAGCAAGCCGAGCAACGCATGTCCGATTGACATAGGAGGACTGTACACCAGGTGTATACACATCAAGAATACTGACGGAGGTGACGTACCCGACTCAGACGCAGAGGCAGAACGGGTGACCGGCGGGGTCGGCGTAGACCCAGAAGGAGTTATGGGACTTGTCCAGCAGCCGGGCGCCCAGCCCGAAGGCGCGCTCGTGCGCCGCTTGGAGGTCGGCGACGTCGAAGTCCAGGTGGGCCATCTGCGGCAACTCCGGGGACGGCCAGGTCGGCGGGCGGTAGTCCGCGGCCTGCTGGAAGTCGAGGCGGGCGCCATCGCCCTTGATGGTGGCCCAGGAGTTGTCCGCGTTGACGTCGGTGTCCGACCAGTCGAGGAGGGCGGCGTAGAAGCCCGCGAGGGCGCGTGGGTCAGGGCAGTCCAGCACGGTCGTGCCCCACTTCGGGATGGCGGCGGTCATGGTCGTCCTCCTGTAACCAGTGAAAGGAGTATGAAGGTTAGTTCGACACGGAACAACCGGTATTCGCCCTACAGTGGTGTTGTGGTCAACACCGACCGGGATGTGGATCTGGTCCTCGACTTCCTCAACACCGTGGACGTCGAGTTGGCCACGGACATCCTGGGCGACCCGATCGGGTGGTCCAGGTGGCTGGCCGACCGCGGGCTCGGCGACGAGGACATGGTCCACGTCCGCGCGGTGCGCGACGGTCTGCGAGCGGTGGTCGGCGGCGCGCCCGCGCCCGCGCCACCTCCGGTTCCGGTGCGGGTCGAGCTTGTCGACGCCGCGCCGACGCTGGTGGCCGCCGAGGTCACCGGCGCGGTCCTGGCCGCCGCGTCCCGGCTGGTGGTGCTGGGCGAGTGGGCGCGGATGAAGATCTGCCCGGCCGACGCCTGCCAGTGGACCTTCTTCGACCGGTCACGCAACCGCTCGCGCACCTGGTGCTCGATGCGGGTCTGCGGCAACCGCGAGAAAGCCCGCACCTGGCGCGAGCGCGCCAAGGTCGTCGACTGACTCCCGTCGGCGGTTCGAAGTCGTGGGCTCGCGGCGACCGCCGCGGACGGGGTGAGTCTGGATGGCGGCGGGCTTGCGGCTGTCGCATGCCAGTGGAAGTCGTAAGCCGTGGGCATGGCGTGCTGTTGGACGACGCGCTGTTGGGACCGTGGCGGAGCCGTGGCCTGGCAGCGGCTGTCCGGCGGGTGGTGGCGACCGTTGGGGCGCCACCACCCGGTTGGGCGGCCTTGGGTGGCTGGCGGGGTCAGGCGATGAGTTGGGCGATGGTGTAGATCAGCAGGCCCGCGAGGGCACCGACGACGGTGCCGTTGATCCGGATGAACTGCAGGTCGCGGCCGACCTGGAGTTCGATCTTGCGGGAGGTCTCCTCAGCGTCCCAGCGCTGGACCGTGTCGGTGATCAGGGTGGTGATCTCGTCGCGGTAGTTGAGCACCAGGTAGGCAGCGGCGCCCTCGACCCAGGTGTCGGCCTTGGTGCGGGTGGCCTCGTCGGTGGCCAGGCGGTCGCCCAGGGTGGTCAGGCCCGCGCGGACGCGGGTGCGCAGTTCGCTGGACGGGTCCTCGGCCGCGTCGAGGAGCATCTTCTTGGCCGACGACCAGGCCGAGCCGATGACGGTCTTGACCTCGGGGTGCTCCAGGACCTGGTGCTTGACCTCCTCGGCGCGCGCCATGACCTTCGGGTCGTGCTGCAGGTCGGCGGCGAACTCGCCGAGGAACTTGTCCAGGGCGAGGCGCATGGGGTGGTTGACGTCGGTCTTGACTGCCCAGGCGAAGGACAGGACCTCGCCGTAGACCTTGTCGGCGACCAGGGAGTCGAAGAACTTCGGCGACCAGGACGGCGCGCGGTTGGACACGACCGACATGACCTGGTCGTAGTTCTCCTTGACCCAGTCGTAGCCGCGGTCGCACATCACGTCGACCAGCTTGTGGTGCGAGCCATCGGCGAAGACGCGTTCCAGCAGCTTGCCCAGCGGCGGGCCCCACGGCACGGCCATGACCCGGGAGACGACGGCCTGTTCGACGACGGCCTGCACGTCCTCGTCGCGCAGCACCGTCACCGCGCCGCGCACAACGGTGGCCAGCTCGGAGGTGACGCGTTCGGCGTTGTCCGGTTCGCGCAGCCAGGCGCCGAGCCGGGCGGAGACGCCGATCCGGCGCAGGCGCTCCCGCACCACCCCCTCGGAGAGGAAGTTGGCGCCGACGAACTCGCCGAGGCTGTCGCCCAGCACGTCCTTCTTAGTCGGGATGATCGCCGTGTGCGGGATGGGCAGGCCGAGCGGGCGGCGGAACAGCGCGGTCACGGCGAACCAGTCGGCCAGCGCGCCGACCATGCCCGCCTCGGCGGCGGCCTTGACGTAGCCGACCCAGCCCGGCGCGCCCGCCGACTGCCAGAGGGTGGTGGCCAGGAAGAGCGCGGTCGCCGCGCCGAGGAAGGCCAGGGCGACCAGCTTCATCCGCCGCAGCGCCCGCTGCTTCTGCTCCTGTCCGGGGACCGGTCCTAGTTGCTCCACGGTGCCATTCTCCGTGAGGATGCGAAGCCGTGCCCCCAACCAACCTCGTGCCGCGCCTCCAGCCGTTCACCTCGACGATCTTCGCGGAGATGACCGCGCTCGCCGTCCAGGCCGATGCCGTCAACCTGGGCCAGGGTTTCCCGGACACCGATGGCCCCGACGGCATGCTCGCCGCCGCCCGGGACGCCATCTCGGCCGGGGCGAACCAGTACCCGCCGGGTCCCGGGCTGCCGGAGCTGCGGGCGGCCATCGCGCGGCGGCGGACGAGGTTCGACACCGAGTTCGACCCGGACTCCGAGGTCCTGGTGACCGTCGGCGCCACCGAGGCCATCGCCGCGTCGCTGCTGGCGCTGGTCGAGGCCGGTGACGAGGTGGTCCTGTTCGAGCCGTACTACGACTCGTACGCCGCGTGCGTCGCGCTCGCGGGCGCGACCCGCAGGGTGGTGCCGCTGGCCGAGGAGGCGTCCGGTCGGTTCGGGCTCGACGTCGACGCCTTCCGCGCCGCGATCACGCCCCGGACCAAGGTGGTTCTGGTGAACACCCCGCACAACCCGACCGGCACCGTCTTCAGCCGCGCCGAGCTGACCGCGGTCGCCGAGGTGTGCCGGGAGCACGACCTGATCGCGATCACCGACGAGGTCTACGAGGACCTGCTGTTCGACGACCGCGAGCACGTGCCGCTGGGCTCGCTGCCGGGCATGGCCGAGCGGACGCTGACCATCTCCAGCGCGGGCAAGAGCTTCAACTGCACCGGCTGGAAGATCGGCTGGGTGTGCGGGCCCGCCGGACTGGTGGCCGCGGTGCGCGCCGCGAAGCAGTTCCTCACCTTCGCGGGCGGTACCCCCTTCCAGTCCGCCGTCGCGTACGCGCTGCGCGAGGAGGACGTCTGGGTCGAGGGGCTGCGGGCCTCGCTGGCGGACAAGCGGACCCGGCTCTCGGAAGGGCTGGCGAAGGCCGGGTTCGGGGTCCGCGCGGCCGAGGGCACCTACTTCGTGTGCGCGGACGTGCGCCCGCTCGGGTTCACCGACGGGCACGAGTTCTGCCGCGCGCTGCCGGGGCGGATCGGCGTGGCCGCCGTGCCGGTGCAGGTGTTCACCGACGACCCGGACCGCTGGCGCCACCTCGTGCGCTTCGCCTTCTGCAAGCGCGACGAGGTCCTGGACGAGGCGATCACCCGCCTGCACCGCCTGGCCTGAACCCGCCCCACCATCGAGCAAGGAGGCGCTACCCGACAGCGTTGTCGAGCCCCCGCGCCGCGAGCCGGCGGCCGCCGATCGGCAGTCCGGACAGGGCCCGCCTGACCGAGGCGGCCGATTCGGCAACGGCCGTCCTCGACCAGCACCCCGAGCTCGTCACGGGCAACGGTCCGGATCAGGGGTGGCAAAGCGCGGTACCGGCACGGCCGGACTCGTCCTCGACCCACACTCACCACGGGCAACGATCCGGACCTGGGTGGCAAAGCGCGGTTCGGCACGGCCGGAGTCGTCCTCGACCCGCACCCGAACCGATCACGGGCGACGGTCCGGATCGGCGTGGCAAATCGCGGTTCGACGCCGCCGAACTTGCCCTCGACCAGCACCCCGAACTCATCGCGGGCGACGGTCCGGTTCGGCGTGGCGAAGCGCGGTCCCGGCACGGCCGGTTGTCGCGGGACGGGGCGGTAGCGGGCGAGTCGTCACTCCTTCGAGGGGCGCTGGGAGCGCTCTTTCCGTCGACGTCGTCTGACGCGGCGGAAGGGGGCTCAGCGAGGAGGAGTTATGGGGACGGAAGCGGAGTTGTTGGGCCGAGCTGTGGCCGGGGACCAACAGGCCTGGCGGGCGCTGGTGCAGCGGTACTCGCGGCTGGTGTGGCGGGTGGCGCGGGCACACCGGCTGGACGCGGCGGACGCGGCCGATGTCAGTCAGAACACGTGGATCGCGTTGACCGAGCACGCCGCGGCCATCCGCATGCCCGACCGGTTGGCCGGGTGGCTGGCGACGACGGCGCGGCGGGAGTGCCTGCGGGTGCTGGAGCGGCGTGGTCGTGAGGTGCCCGTCGACCGGCCGGGTGAGCTCGACCTGGCGCCGGACGACAGTTGGCCGGAGGTCGCGGTGCTGCGCAGTGACCGCGACGATCTGCTGTGGAGCGCGCTCACCGCGCTGTCGGAGCGCTGCCGCAAGCTGCTGGGCCTGCTCGCCTTCGCCCCGGAGCTGACCTACCCGCGGCTCGCGCGGGCCCTGGGCCTCTCGCCCGCGAGCGTGGGCCGCACGCGGGGTCGGTGCCTGGGCGACCTGCGCCGCAAGCTGGCCCTGCTGGGCATGCCCGAGGGGGCGGTGGGATGACCGACGCCGAACTGCTCGCCGAGCTGGCCGACCTGCTCGACCGCGCGGATCCCGTGCCGGAGCGGGTGTTCGCCGCCGCCGTGGCGGCCGGGGCGCTGCTGGGCATCGACTGGCTGCCGCTGGAGCTCGTGGCGCACGCCGGGGTCGCGGTGCGCGGGGCACGTGCGGTGTGGCGCGGTGACGACGTCTTGGTGGAGCTGGGGCCGCGGATCACCGGCCTGGTCGCGCCGGGTCTGGGCGTGACGCACGCGGAGGTCCACTCGCGGGACGGGGCCGAGGTGCTGCCGGTCGACGGGCTGGGGTGCTTCGACGCGCCGGTCCCGGATGGGCGGGTGCGGGTGGTGCTGCACCGCGAGGCCGCGGCGCCCCTGGTTTCGGACTGGTTGCGCGGGAGTGCGCGGTGACGTGGGCCGCGTTGCACGGCGAGGCCGTCGAGCTGCATGAACACGGGTCCACCCGGCGGGCGCGGTTCACCGCCGAGCGCGCTGTCGCCGCCGCGGGGGCGCCGGAGGAGGAGGCGGAGTCCCGGCTGGCGCTGGCCTGGTTCTGCCATCTGCTGGGCAATCCCGACCGGGCCCGGGCGCTGATCGCCGCGGCCCGGCCCGTGTGGCGGGAGCGCGCCGACGCGCTCACCGGCGTGCTCCTCTGCCACGACGGCGACCACGCGGCCGCGCTCCCCCGGTTGGAGGCGGCGGTCGACGCGCTGGTGGACCGCCCGCGCGAGGCGGCCAACGCGCTGGTCGCGCTCGGGGTTGCCACGACCCACCTGCGTCGGTTCGACACCGCGGGCGCGGCGCTGGCCCGCGCCCAGTCCCTCTACAGTGGACTCGGCGAGACCGGGCGGGCCGCGACGTGCACGCACAACCGAGGGTTCGTCGCAGCCCAAACGGGTGATTTCGCGGGTGCTCTGGCGCTCTACACCGAGGCGGGAATCGACGGGCGGCGCCATCCGGACGCGGTGGTCGACCGGGCGATGGCCCTGCTCGGCGCCGGTCTGCACCGTGAGGCGAATGCCGAGCTGACCAGGGCGAGCGCGCTGTTGGGTGCTACAGGCCGCGCACCCGGCTACGCGGACGCGGTGCTCACGCAGGGCTGGTGCGCGCTGCGCGCGGGTCGTCCGAGCGGCGCCCGGGCCGCGGTTCGGTTGGCGGCCACGTCGTCCCCGGAGGCGCTGGCGTTGGACGCGCACGCGCGCCTCGCGTCGGGAGAAGCGGTTCCGGAGGCGTCCACGCTCGCTGAAGGTTGCCAACCCGTGGTCGCCGCTCGATTGAGAATCGCCGCCGGTCGCCCGGAACTCGTTGCCCGGGAACGGTTCGACGGGGCGCCGGAACTGCGGGCGCTCGGTTGGCTCGCCCAGGCGCGGATAGCGTCGACCCCGCGTGCGGCGCTTACCGCGTGCCGGATTGGGCTGACGCTGGATCCTCGGGCTACCGAGCTTGCCGACACCGGTGTGGCTGTCGCGCTCGCGACCGGTCGCCCGCGTGCGGTGTTCCGATGGGTTGAACGGCAACGGGTGGCCACAACGCCTCCGCGCGCCATCTGGGATCCGGTAGCGCTATCCAAGCTGCGGACGGACTCTTCCAGCGACTGGACAACCCCATGTGGCGTTGTGGCACTGGAACGGCACAACGCGCACCCTGCGCGTCCCGAAGAGTTCTCGGAGGTACTCACGGATAGGGCCGCCCTGAACTTCTTCCTCCACAACGGACGAACCTGGGCGGTCTCGATCGTCGATCACCGATTCCGACTACACGACCTGGGATCGGTGAACGACGACACCGTGTACCGCGCTTTCCTCTTGGCGGCCACAACCGGAGACAGCGCAGTCGCGCGCCGGGCAGCGGCAGGGCTGGACGAGGCCATCTTCGCCAATGTCGGCAAGACAATCGGTGACCGCCCATTGGTGGTACTGCCCAGCCGCAACCTCACTCGGCTGCCATGGGCCGCGCTACCGAGCATGAGGGGTAGATCGGTGACGGTGGCGCCGTCGGCCGTGCATTGGCTTCAGGCGCAATCCGCCACCCGTAGACGCATGAATCAGGTCTGGGTGGCGGGCCCAAGACTCGACCACGCCGAGTCGGAGGTGGTGGCGCTGCACCGACGCCACGGCGGCACCCTGCTCACCGGCCAAGACGCAACCGTGGCCGCCGTTCTCGCCGCCATGGCCGACGCCGACACGCTGCACATCGCGGCGCATTGCGCGCACCGACCGGACGCGCCGCTGTTCTCCGCCATCGAGTTGGCCGACGGCCCGCTGTTCGGCCACGACCTGCTGCGCGTACCGGACCTGGTCGTGCTGTCGGCCTGCGAGTCGGGCCTGGACCTGCCCGCCGCGCTGCTCGACCGGGGTGCCCGCTCAGTCGTGGCGAGCACCCTCCCGGTGCCCGACGCGCGCTGCGCCCGCCTGGTCCGGGACCTGCACGACCACCTCGCCGACGGCCTCGACCCGGGTGCCGCCCTCGCCGCGGCACAACTGGCCAACGGCGACCTCGGCTTCGTCGCCTTCGGCGGCTGAGCGGGCCAACTCGGCGGCGACCCGGGGCGCGGCGAACGACGTGCCGCTCCACCGGGCCGCGCCGTGGACCCGCCGGTCACCCTCGACGCGCACGTGCGAGCTGACGACGTCCACCCCTGGTGCGTACCGGTCGACCCAGGAACCCCCGTTGCTGAAGGGAGCCACCGTGCCATCGGGACACAATGCGCCCACCGCGACGACCCCCGGCAGGGCGGCGGGCCAGAAGGGGCGCGTGGTGCCGAAGTTGCCCGCGGCCGCGACCGCCGTCGGCCAGTGGGCCAGTTCGCGGCTGAGGATCGTTGGGCAACGGTCGTCGACGGTGTGGCACCCGGCGGTCAGCAGGAGGACGTCGATCCGCTCTCCCCTGGCCGCCGCGAGGAAACGTGCACGTCGCAACGTGCTCGCGACCGTGCGGTCATCGGTCAACCCGTGGGACGACAGCACGGGGTGCTGGCGCAGCGTGACGCCCGGGGCGTGTCGCAGGAGGACGCCCGCGACGAACGTGCCGTGGCCCGCCTGGCGGTCGGTCACCCCGTCACCGTCGGCGTCCAGCACCTCGAGACCCCACTGGCCGAACCACGGACGGCCCACGAACCACGGGTGCGGGTCGAGACCGGTGTCGAGCATGAGGACGGTCGCGGGCCGTGACCACACTTCGCGCGGTGGCTCCGGTGGCAGCGGTACGGGTACAGGGCTCCTACCGGTGCCGTGCAGGATCGGCGAGCCCTCCATGACGGTGTGGACGTGGTTGACCGACACCGGGACGCGGTCGGCCATGTCCGCGGCCACTTCGACGCAGTCGACGCCCGCGCGCAACCGCAGCGTGGCGTGCTCGGCGGGGTCTACGGATTCGATCCAGCGGTCGAGCGCGCGCACCGCGGCGGGCAGGTCCGCGCGCGGTACGACCAGTTGGCCGCGACGGACCAGGCACTCGCCGTTGCCACCGTTGTCGTGCAGGAGGAGGTCCGGGTGGCGATCGGCCAGAGGGGACAGTGGACTCGTCCGGCCGAGCGCTTCATCGGTGTGCACAACGGACACCGTGGCGCCGTGCGCGCGCACTCGCTCGGAAGCGGCAACAGAATCACCCGGTCCAGCGGTTTCCACACACGGTGATCATCGTCATGGTGGTGCCTACTCACGCGGCACCGAGCGCCGTCTTTCCGGGTGGAACACACGCGGTTAGGGTGCGCAAGGGTGGCCGGGTCCTGGATAGTGGCCTGGTCACACCGGTCGGTGGCGGCTCGACGAGGTAACCGGGATGGCGGTGAGAACGTGGCACGGACATCGAACGCGTCGCGCCTGCTGCTCCGGTTCGCCGTCACCGCCGGGCTGGTGGTGGTCGCGTGGGTGATCGGGGTGCTGACCGCGGACTCCGCGTCCGCCGACACCGGCATCACCACCCAGCCCATTCCAGTGGTCCAAGACAGCGCCGTAGTCGCACAGGCAGAACTTGTCGGTACTACGACCAACCGGCTCATCAAGGTCACTGCGGTCACGGTTAGCGCTATCCACAACCTGGTACCCACAACGCACTCAGAGCCTGTCTACACGCTCGCCGGGCCATCGCCCGCCGCAGCGACCATGCAGGCGGCTCCGGAGCAGTCAGCGGCCCACGGGACCAACAGCGGGCCCGCGTCGGCGTCAGTGCACAACGCGGTCCCAGTCGTCGAGGTAGTCCTCGAAGTCGTTCCCGTCGTCGAGGTGCCCGAGCCCCAGCCGGTCCCGGCACCCGAGCCCAAGGTCGAGCAGCCGGTCAAGCACGTCCGGCAGGCCGTAGTGGCCAAAGCACCGCGCACGGTCCCCCCGACGCCCCAAAGACCCAACCTGACGGTGCCCGAGCAGGTAGCCCCATCCGTGCCGTCGACCGTCCCCGACGACGGTCCGCAGGCAGGTACGGAAAAGGCACCGAAATCGCCCACCGCACCGTCCGCACCCGTCTGCCCGGCGACCTCTGCGAGCACCGCGTCGCCCACGCACGACAACAGCGGCAACGCGCGCGCCTTCTCCGGCGCGATGACGGGCCGCCACCGGCTCATCCCGCCCCTCGCGCTCGGCGCGGCCGGGGACAGAGCGGTCGAGCCACCCGGTCATGAGGCCGGGCTGCCCACGTCGACACCCGACTGACCGGGTTCCGCGGGACCACTGTGCCCGCACACCGGCCAGTTTGCGCCGGACAACCGCACCCAGGTGCGCTGATACCCCTTTGAGCCATTCCCCCACCCCGATCAGCCGACCGCGCCCGGTCTGATCGGGACCTGGCCCCGGCGCCGCGATGCCCCCGCGGCGCCGGGGCTCCCCCTCGGTCCACCCGGTCGGCACAACGAGGGGCTGTGCCGGCGCGCGGGGTGGCACGCCGAGGCCGACGTGCGCTGGGTGGCGAAAGGTCCAAACCTCTACGCCATCCAGCGCACTGGCTTTCTACCGCCTCGGAACCGGTAAAGCCAGCTAGGCGACCGGGATTAGACCGTCGGAACCGAGCGTTCCAGACGATCCGGTGACCCCGGCGGCCACGCCCGCGACCCTCCGCACGCCCTCCACGAGCAGCGGCGGCGGCAACGTGAACGGCAGCCGCAGCCTGCGCTCCAGCCCGCCGTGCACGCTGAACCGGGCCGCGGGCGCCACCCGGACCCCCACGTTCTGCGCGGCGACCGCGATCCGCGTGCCGATCGGCGCGGGCAGCCCGCACCACAGGCTCAGCCCGCCGCGCGGCACCTCGAACGTCCAGTCCGGGCAGTGCGCGCGCACGGCGTCGACCAGCACGGACCTGGTGTGCGCCATCTCCGCGCGGCGCTGCCGCAGCATCGGCTCGGGGTCGGCGTAGAGCTCGGCGAGCACCAGCTGTTCGAAGACCGGCGAGCCGAGGTCGAAGGCGCGGCGGGAGGCGGCGAGCCTGCCGATGACCTCTTCGGTCGCCCGGACCCACCCCAGCCGCAGCCCGCCCCAGTGGGATTTGCTGGCCGAGCCGACGGTGATGACCTGGTTGGGCGCGAAAGCGGCCATGGGGGGTGGGCCGTCGAGGGGGTCGCCGTCGAGGTCCAGTTCGACCAGGGTTTCGTCTACGACCGCGTGGGTGCGTGCGCGCCGTAGTAGCGCGGCCAAGCGTTCACGGCCGGGGGCGTCGAGACGGCGTCCGGTCGGGTTGTGGAAGTCCACGATGAGGTAGGCCAACCGGGGCGCGGCTTGGCGCAGGACGGCCTCCATGCCGTCCAGGTCCCACCCCTCCTCCGGCATGGTGACCGGCACGGGGGTGACGTGCGCGGCGCGGATGGTCTCGAGAGCGTTTGTGTAGGTGGGCTGCTCTACGAGCACACGGTCGCCGGGGCCGGTCATGGCGCTGAGGACGAGCGCGAGGCCGTGGTGGGCGCCGTTGACGACCAGGATCTGGTCCGGGGTGGTCGGCAGTCCTCGGACGGTGAAGCGCGCGGCCAGGCGTTCGCGGAGAACGTCCAGACCGAAGCCCAGGTAGCCGTGTCCGGCCAGTTCCAGTGCGAAGGCACCCCGGACGGCGTCTACGGCCAATCCGACGCCGGGTAGCGCTGCCGGGGCCGCGGTGGCGAAGTCGATCGGCTGGTTGCGTTCGGGGAAGGGTGTGTGCGGGGGCGCGGCGGGGAGGGTCGTGCGGGAGCCGGAGCCGCGCCTGCTGACGATCAGGCCGTCGTCGCGCAGCAGGTCCCAGGCGGCGGCGACCAGCGTCCGGCTCACGCCGAGGGCGGCGGCCAGTTCGCGTTCGGCGGGCAGCGTGGTGCCCGGTGGGAGCTGGCCGTCGAACATCAGCAGGCGGATGCCCGCGGCGAGGGCGGCGGAGCCCTGTCGGCCGCCTTGATCCCGCCACTGGCCCAGCAGGCTGACCAATCGGCCACCAGAGACTCGTCCAGCCAGGGGAATCATGAGGCCAATCATTGCAGATTGGCTGTCGATTGAAAGCCAATCCCGGGTGACGATAGGGGCATGGCCGGTCCAATGTTGCACCCAGTTCCCGTTCGCCTCAGCCCCGGCAGACGGCTGACCCAGTTGACGGCGGGCCTCGCGCTCTACGGCGTGAGCGTCGGCATGCAGATCGAGGCGGCGCTGGGGCTCGCGCCGTGGGACGTGCTGCACGAGGCGCTGCACAAGATCACCGGGTGGAGCTTCGGCATCGTCACCGCGTTGACGAGCGTCACCGTGCTGCTGTGCTGGATCCCGATCAAGCAGAAGCTCGGTGTGGGCACGGTGGCCAACGTGGTGATCGTCGCCGGGTCGGTAGACCTGACGTTGGCGGTCTTACCGACGCCGGACAACCTCGTAGTGCGTTTGGTGCTCTTGGTAAGCGGTGTGGTGCTCAACGGGCTCGCGACGGCCGCTTACATCGGGGTCCGCCTCGGCCCCGGACCGCGCGACGGGTTGATGACTGGCGTCTCCGGCCGGACCGGGTGGGCGATCCGCTGGGTGCGGACCGCGATCGAGGTCACGGTGCTCGTGGTCGGGTGGCTGCTCGGCGGCACCGTCGGCGTGGGAACCGTGTTGTACGCCTTGGGGATCGGGCCGCTGGCGCAGGCGTTCCTGCCGTTCGTGACCTGGCGGCCACGGGTCGAGGGCGACGTCGGCGCGGGTGGCGGGGCGCGAACCGGACATTAGGGTCGGTGTATGACCACCGCCCTCGCCCTTCCCCGCTGGAGTCTGGCCGTCCCACCGATCGCGTTGGTAGTGCTGCTCATGTCCTACGGCCGCGACCTGGGGACCGTGCTGCTGATACTGGTCTGCCTCGGGCTCGCGGGCGCGGTCACCGCCGCGGTGCACCACGCCGAGGTGGTCGCGCACCGCGTCGGTGAGCCCTTCGGCACGCTGATCCTGGCGATCGCGGTGACCGTGATCGAGGTGGCGCTGATCGTCACGCTGATGGCGTCGGGCGGCGCGAAGGCGTCGTCGCTGGCGCGGGACACGGTGTTCGCCGCGATCATGATCACCACCAACGGGATCGTCGGGCTGGCGCTGCTGCTCGGCTCGCTGCGACACCGGGTGCAGGAGTTCCGCGCGCACGCCTCCGGCGGGGCGCTGGCGGTGATCACCGCGCTGGTGACGCTGAGCCTCGTGCTGCCGACGTTCACCGAGTCGACGCCGGGGCCGACGTTCTCGGGGGCGCAACTGGCGTTCGCGGGCGTGGCGTCGCTGGTGCTGTACGGGGTTTTCGTGTTCGTGCAGACCGTACGGCACCGCGACTACTTCCTGCCGAAGGACGGCACGGGCGACGACGACCACGCCGCCGCGCCCGCCAACCGGACCGCGCTGCTGAGCCTGGGGCTGCTGCTGGCGTGCCTGGTCGCGGTGGTCGGGCTGGCGAAGACCGTGTCGCCCACGCTGGAATCCGCCGTGGAGTCGGTGGGCGCGCCGGTGTCCTTCGTGGGTGTCCTCATCGCGTTGCTGGTCCTCCTCCCGGAGACGGTCGCGGCGGTGCGCGCCGCGTTGCGCAACCGGCTGCAGGTGAGCCTCAACCTGGCGCTCGGGTCGGCCTTGGCCAGCATCGGGCTGACCATCCCCGCCATCGCGGTGGCGTCGATCTGGCTGACCGGCCCGCTGACGCTCGGGTTGGGGGCCAAGGAACTCGTGATGCTGGTGCTGACGGTCGTGACGAGCATGCTGACCCTGGTCACCGGCCGGGCCACGCTGCTGCAGGGCTCGGTGCACCTCACCCTGTTCAGCGCGTTCCTGTTCCTCGCGGTCACCCCATAGGGGCTGTGGACAACTTCGTGCGGGCTTGACACGGGACGAGGAGACTGGGTCAAGACGAAAGGAGATCGCGATGTTCGCGAACACCAAAGCCTTCAGCGGGTTCTCTGTGGACGATGTCCCGGCCGCGAAGAAGTTCTACGGCGACACCCTCGGGCTCCGCGTGTCCGAGGCGAACGGCATGCTCACCTTGCACATCGCGGGCGACCGGGACACGTTGGTGTACCCCAAGCCGAACCACACGCCCGCCGAGTTCACGATCCTGAACTTCCCGGTGCCGGACGTGGAGTCCGCAGTGGACGGTCTGGTGGCGCTCGGGGTCCGGTTCGAGCGGTACCCGGGCACGGACGAGAAGGGGATCATGCGGGCGGTCGGTCCGCCGATAGCGTGGTTCCGCGACCCGGCGGGGAACATCTTGTCGGTGATTGAGGTGTGAGCCGCGCGCTGAGGTGACTGACCGAGACAGGTGCCTGCCACGCACCTTGGCCTTTTGGCCGAGGTGAGGTGCCTGCTTGTGGGCAGCCGCTTGGGCGAGGTAAGTGCGCACGCGGTTGATCGGCCAAGCCAGTCGACCACGCACATCGCCGCATCGGAAATTGTGCCGGCAGCGGGGATCGACACCTTGGGATCGACGACCTCGGGTCGCCGTCGCTTTGGTGTGCCGGTGGCGAGCTGAAACGGTGTCGTTCCCCCGCGTCCCTGAGCGTTCCCGCCTGACCTCGACGAGGGCCGGGCCTGGTTACGAGGCCGCGGCGAGGTAGGTGCGGACGCCGTGGTGGGTGACGCCGAGGGAGGCGAGGGCGTCGGCGGCGACGCCGCCCACGGTCAGGATCGCCAGCAGCAGGTGGTGGTCGCCGATCGACCGGTCGCCCAGGTCCAGGGCTTCGCGGAGACTGGTGGACAGGACACGCTTGGAATCGGAGGAGATCGGTACCCGCCAGCGGGGGCGGGTGGTGCGCGGGCGCTTGGGTTCGTTCCCCAGGGCTCCTGGGCCGTGGGCCTGTTCGACCGCGGTGACGATGGCGTCCACGTCGATGCCGAACTCGCTCAGCGCGGCGGCGTCGGCGTCGTTGAGGCCGCCGCGCCTGCGTACGGCCGCGATGGCGTCGCGGGCCGCGGCGGTGGTGACGGCGTGGTGTGCCAGCGCCGCGGTGGCGGGGGTGCCGTCTTGGCGGAGCATGCCCAGGAGCAGGTGCTCGGGCTCGATGCGTGCCGCGTGGTCCTGCTCGGCGATGTGCACGCCGTCGCGGACGGCGACGCGGGCTTGCTTGGTGAACCGCTCGAACATGTCACTGCCTCCCGTGTTTCTTGTGCACGGCCTGCCTGCTCACACCGAGCTCGGCCGCGATCTCCTGCCATGACCATCCGTTGACGCGCGCGCTGCGCACCTGCACCGACTCCAACTGCTCCAGGAGCTTGCGCAGTGCGGCGACCGCTCGGAGCCCCACCTGGGGGTCCTGGTCGCCCGCGGCGCTGGCCAACTGCGTTGCCTCGACCATGCCGTCAACATAGGTTGACATTGCCCCGGTTGTCAACCGGGGTTGACGCGAGGCAGGATCGACCCCATGCCGGAGATCACCTTCGCCGAGGCGGCGGGCCTCGGCGTGGACGGGAAGCCACGCCCCAGCGAGGACATCGTCGTGGTCCTCCCCGACGCCGTCGTCGTACTCGACGGCGCCACCTCGCTGCGCCCGGACCTGCCGAGCGGGGGTGCGTACGCGGCGGAGTTGGCGGCCCAGTTGGCGGGCAGGCTCAGCGCCGCCCCGGAACTGGACCTGGCCGACCACCTCGCCGCCTCGATCCGCTCGGTGGCCAGGGGCAACGGCTTCACACCGGGCGACAGCCCGGCCAGCACGGTGGCGATCGTCCGCTGGAACGCGGCCGAGGTCGAGGCCCTGGTCTTGGCCGACACCCCCGTCGTCGCCTTCACCCCGGAACCCCAGGTCGTCGCCGACCTCCGCCTCAGCCAACTCCCCAAGGGCAGCTACCGGGACCGCCTCCGCCAAGGCGGCGGCTATTCACCGGAGCACTTAGCCGCACTCCGCGCGTCATCGCGGAAAACCTCGGCCCTGCGCAACAAGGAAGGCGGCTACTGGGTCGCCGAAGCCGTCCCGGCGGCGGCCCGCCAAGCCATCCGCGCCACCTGGCCCCGCGATTCCGTCACCGCCACCCTCATAGCCACCGACGGCGTCGCCTGTGGCATAGACCAATACAACCTGTTCGACTGGCCGGAAGCCCTGCGGCTGTGCCAAACCACCGGCCCCCAATCCGTCCTGGACGCCGTCCGCGCAGCGGAATCCACCGACCCCCACGGCATCCGCTGGCCCCGCCCCAAACCTCACGACGACCAAGCCCTGGTCCTGATCACCTTCTAGCCACCCGTCGCGGTGCCGACTCACTCAATTCGGCCACGCCGACACACCAAAGCGCCGCACCCTGCCCAAGGCCAGGCGCACAAACCCTTGCCCACAAGCCAATCTTCACACCGCCAAGCCCCCGAGCGCCCGCCGGCCCCGCCGCGCGGAGCGCCCTGCCACGACACGACAGCCGTTCCCCACCCACCAGAGACCCGAACACCTGCTGACCTCCACGCCAGCTCACCCAAGTCGGCCACGCCGACTCACTGAGAGCGTGTTTGAGATCTTGGTCGGCGTGGCTGCTTGATCTTGCCCGGGTGGTCGGTCAGGGTGGGTGGGGTGGCGCGTGAGCAGCGGTATCCGTCGGATCTGTCCGATGCCGAGTGGGCGGTGGTGGAGCCGTTGTTACCGGCGCCGTCGGCGCATCCGCGGGGTGGTCGGCGCGAGAAGCATCCTCGTCGGGAGATCGTGGACGCGATCCTCTACGTGGTGCGCACGGGCTGTGCGTGGCGGGCGTTGCCCGTGGATTTCCCGCCGTGGGAGACGGTGTACTGGTACTTCACCAGGTGGGAGCAGCAGAAGCTGACCTTCCGGATGGTCGACGCCCTGCGAGCTCGGGTCCGGGATGACGCGGGACGAGACCCGGAACCGAGCGCGGGACTGATGGACTCCCAGTCGGTCAAGGGCTCCGACACCGTCGGTGTCGACACCCGAGGCTACGACGCGGGCAAGAAGGTCAACGGCCGCAAGCGGTTCATCGTGACCGACACCCTCGGCCTGCTGCTGGTGGCGCTGGTGCTGCCCGCCAGTGCGCAGGACCGCGACGGCGGCAGAAAGCTCGTGCTGGAACTGCGCCACCGCCAGATCATGACCAAGACGACTCGTCGTGTCCGACACCTGTTCGCCGATGCCGGGTTCGCCGGCGCCTTCGTCGACTGGGCCCGCACACTGCGGACCACGATCGAGATCGTACGCAAACCCCCAGGGCAGAAAGGATTCGCGGTCATCCCAAGACGCTGGGCCGTCGAACGCACCTTCGCCTGGCTCACCGCACACCGACGCCTCGCCCGCGACCACGAACGCCACCCCGCCACCTCCGAGGCCATCATCCGCTGGGCCGCTATCACCACCATGACCCGCCGCATCACCCGAGGACACGCCGCAACCCGCCCCGGACCACACCCACTCACCACACGGTAGATCTCAAACACGCTCTGAGGCGCCACGCACTGCCACAACACCCGGCACCGCAGCCCCTACACGCTTCGCCAAGCCCCTGAACGTCCCGCCGCCAACCCACCTCACGCGGCCGCACCAACTCGCCAACACAACGCGCCCTGCCACGGGATCAAGCGCCACACTTCAGCAAGCCGCACTCGCCAAGCCAACATGCCCCGCCACAACGCTTGGCCCGCAACTCTTACCACCCCGCCAAGCCGCGCCCACCAGACCCCGAACGTCTGCCCCCCGCGAACTCATCGCGCACGCCATTCCTGCTCGATCGGGCGCATCTTCTTTGTGTGGAGGTGCGAGTCTGCTCAAGCTTGCCCGCGGGGAAGGCGGCTTGCCCATCCCCACCGCTTTGCCCACCGCAGGCTCGCAGAGGCCCCGCGCAAAGAAAATGCGCCCAATCGAGCTTCGTACGCAATTCGCGTGGGGAGCCGCAGTGAAATCGACCGCCAGCCCAGTCCGCCGAGGCAACCAGAGAGGGCAAGGCGCCAAAAAACGATCTTGGGTGGCCGTCGGCCCCCCGTTTTCCATTCTAGTGGTGGGCACCGACAGTTCTGGGCGAAGGTGATCATGCCTGTGGATAACTCGGGCGGACGAAAAACGGCCCGGGGCGGAACGAGTCCGCCCCGGGCCATGGGGGTCTACGCGGCGCCGGTCAGGGCTTGCCGATGCCGATCCACTCGAATCCGGCGCGGCGGGCGACGGCCGGGTCGAGGAGGTTCCGGGTGTCCACGACGATGGGGTTGCGGACCGACTCGGCCAGGCGGGGCCAGTCGAGGGTGCGGAACTCGGGCCACTCGGTGAGGACGATGACGGCTTCGGCGTCCTTCGCGGCCTGGTACGGGTCGTCGGTGACGGTTACCGGGGCCAGGTCTGGGTGCTGGGAGTCCGGGCGCAGGGCCGGGTCGTAGCCGACCAGGTCCGCCCCCGCCTGCCGCAGCAGGGCCGCCACGGCCAGGGCCGGGGAGTCGCGCAGGTCGTCCGTGCCCGCCTTGAAGGTCAGGCCGAACAGGGCCAGGCGGCGGCGCGACAGGGAACCGTTGCGCTTGCCGGTAACCGCGAGGCGGACCTTCTCCACCATGCGCTGGCGCTGGCGGGTGTTCGTGTCAATCGTGGCCCTGATCAGGCGGAACTCGAAGTCCGCCGCGTCGGCCAGTTGGACCATCGCCGACGTGTCCTTCGGCAGGCAGGAGCCGCCCCAGCCTGGACCGGGCTGGAGGAACGCCTGGCCGATGCGCTTGTCGTAGCCCATGCCCTCGGTGACGTCGCTGATGTTCGCGCCGAGGCGGTCGCACAGCTCGGCCACGGCGTTGACGTACGACAGCTTCATCGCCAGGAAGCAGTTCGCCGCGTACTTGACCAGCTCGGCGCTCGGCGCGTCGGTCAGCACGGTGGGGGCGCCCAGCTTGGCGTACAGGGCCGCGACGCGCTCGGCGGCGTCCTGCTTGCTGCCGCCGACCACGATCCGGTCGGGGTTGAGGAAGTCGTAGACCGCGCTGCCCTCGCGGAGGAACTCCGGGTTCGACACGACGCCCACGTCCGGGCGGTCGAGCAGCTCGGCGGTGCGCTCGGCGGTGCCGACCGGGACCGTCGACTTGTTGACCACGACGCAGTCCGCGGGCAGCAGCTCCCGGACCTCCTCGACGACCGACTCGACGATGCTCAGGTCCGCCACGCCGCCCACGCCCATCGGCGTCGGCACGCACAGGAACATGACCTCCGGGCCGTGCTGCACGGCCGCCGCGGCACCCAGCACGAACGTGAGCCTGCCCGCGGCGATGCCCTCCGCCACCAGCTCGGCCAGGCCCGGCTCCAGGATGTCGACCTCACCGCGCGACAGGCGCGCGACCTTCGCGGCGTCCACGTCCGCGCACACCACGTCGTGGCCGAGCGAGGCCAGGCAGGCCCCCGTGGTCAAGCCCACGTACCCGGTGCCGACAACGGCGATCCGTCGTACGAACATCGTTCCCTCTCCCCTGCGTACGGAATTCAGCTCGCCGTCGGACCGGTTGCCCGCTCCGACTCGTCCTGGAGCGTCAAGGCGCGAGTGGCGGCGAACTCGCGCAGCGCCGCGTCGTCGCGAAGGTCGACCAGCCGGTTGCCCCACTGGTCGACGAGCTTCTCCGCCTGCTGGTCCGCCGACCGGCGGTCGACCGCGGGCCACCCGTCCGGGAACGGACCGGCCGAGGCGAAGCCGAGCAGCTCGTCGTAGACACCCACGTAGGCCTGGGCCTGCGGACGCCAGTCAAGCACCTGCTCGGCCCGGCGGCGACCGGCGGCACCCAGCTCGGCGCGCTTGGCCGGGTCGTCGGACAGCGCGACCACGGCGTCGGCCAGGCCGTCGCTGTCGCCGGGCTCGACGTAGACGGCGCACTCGCCGCCGGAGACCACGGTCTCGGTGAGCCGGTAGGCGACCACGGGCAGCGCGTACGCCATGTACTCCATGGTCTTGTTCATGGTCGACACGTCGTTGAGCGGGCTGCGCGGGTCCGGGGACAGACCCACCGACGCCGCCGACAGGTACCGCGAGATCTGCTCGGGCCCGACCCGGCCGGTGAACTCGACGTAGTCGTCGAGGCCCAGGTCGGTGCACTGCTTCTTCAGGTCGTCGAGGCAGTCGCCGAAGCCGAGCAGCACGAACCGGAAGTCGGTGCGGCCGTGGTGGTGCACGATCCGGTCGGCGGCCAGCAGCACGCCGTCCACGCCGTCCTGCGGGCCCATGATGCCCAGGTACGCGACCAGGTGCTTGCCGCCGCGGCGCAGGTCGGCGTCGGCGTGCGTGGGGCGCATGACGGAGGTGTCCGGGCCGGAGCGCACGACCGTGGTGTGCTCGCGCGGCACGCCACCGCGGCGGACCGCGATGTCCTGGTACGAGGTGTTGGTCGAGATGACGCGGTCGGCGGTGCGGAACGTGCGCCGCTCCAGCCACTTGAGGATGGCCAGCTGCACCTTGCCGCCGAGCTCCTTCGGCTCGCCGAAGCGGGACCTGAACACCTCGGGGTTGAGGTCGTGGTGGTCGAAGATGAACTTCACCCCGTCGAGCAGCTTCCACGGCAGGGCGAGCGCCCAGTAGGTGTCCGGGGGGTTGCACGCCTGCATCACGTGGAACCGGGCGCGCTTGCGGACCTTGAGGGTCAACGCGGCGGTGCGCAGCCAGCAGTAGACGAACTCCCACGCGTACCCGGCCAGGCCCTCGGCCTGCTTGGGCGGGGCGTACTTGTAGAGGTGGACGCCGTCCAGCACCGCGTAGGCGGGATCACCGGGCCCCTTCGGGCAGATGACCGACACCTCGTAACCCGCGGCCCTGAGCGCCTTGCACTCCAGCCAGACCCGCCGGTCGAGCGGGACTGGCAGGTTCTGCACGATGATCAGGACATGCGGGGCCCTCTGACGGCTCACGGGGACCTCTTCCTGGCCGAAGACAACTGTTGACGTAGTCGCTCGAACGGGCACTTCGGTTACCGGCAGTAGGAGTGAGCCGGTAAGCGTGCGCGAGTACCCACCAAAGATTCGGTCGAGTTCGCCAGCTTGTTACACACCGTGGTCATTTGCCGATACTCAGGCCGGTACCGGTTAATGCAGCGCCGCGGTAGGCGGTCTACCTGCGGAGGTGTTCGGTGTACGTCGCGTCGACCAGGCGTTCCAAGGCCGAGCGGAAGGCGTCCAGGGCGGGCGATCCGGCCCTGCGCAGCCGCGTTTCGACGACGGTCGTGCTCCTGGGCACGGTGAGTCTGCTCACAGACATCTCCTCGGAGATGGTGACCGCGTTCATGCCGGTCTACGTGCTGTTCTCCCTGCAGATGACCTACGTCCAACTCGGCCTGCTGGACGGCATCTACACCGGCGCGACCGCGCTGCTGCGCCTGGTGGGCGGCTACGTCGCCGACCGGATCCGCAGGCACAAAGGCGTCGCGGTCGCCGGGTACGGCCTGTCCACCGTGACCAAGCTCGCCTTCATCCCGGTCGGCGCCTCCGCGCTGGGCCTGGGCGGGGTGCAGACGCTGGACCGGGCGGGCAAGGGCCTGCGCACCGGCCCGCGCGACGCGCTGATCTCGCTGGTCACCCCGACGGCGGACCTGGGTCGGGCGTTCGGTGTGCACCGGACCATGGACACCATCGGCGCCCTGCTCGGCCCGCTCGTCACCTTCGCGGTGCTGACCTGGCTGACCTTCCGCCCCGGCCCGATCTTCATGATCAGCTTCGTGTTCGGCCTGCTGGGCGTGATCGTGCTGGTGTGCTTCGTGCGCCAGCCCCGGCTGGAGCGGGTGCCGGGCAAGGTCGTCACGGTCAAGGCGATCTTCGGGCTGCTGCGCAACCGCGGCATGCGCCGGACCACGATCGCCGCCGCGCTGCTGGGCCTGGCCACCATCTCCGACGCGTTCGTCTTCGTCGTGCTGCAGAAGACCGCCGACGTGCCGCCGAACTGGCTGGCGCTGATGCCGGTCGGCACCGCGCTGACCTTCCTGCTGTTCGCCACCCCGTTCGGCAGGCTCGCCGACCGGGTCGGCCGGTGGACGGTGTTCTTCGCCGGGCACGTGGTGCTGCTCGTGGTGTACCTGCTGCTGCTCGGCCCGTTCGGCGGCGTCCCGCTGGTCATCGTGACCGTGGCGCTGCACGGCCTGTTCTACGCGGCCACCGACGGCGTGCTGATGGCGCACGGCGCGACGCTGGTCCCCGATCACCTGCGCGCGGGCGGCCTCTCCATCGTGCAGACCGGTCAGGCGCTGGCCCGGTTCGCCTCGTCCGTCGTGTTCGGACTGCTGTTGCAGAACCTCGAGTTCGGCGCGGCGGTCACCATCGTCATCTGCGCGCTCGCGGCCGCGTTGGCCGGTGTCTACCTGCTCATCCGCCCGGAGGTTTCGCGGTGATCGACTGGCTTGCCCGCAACCGGATCGTCGTCGGCGTGGTCGCCATCGTCCTGGTGCTCGCCGCCGGGGTGTTCTACGTGGTGGCCGAACTGCGCGACCAGGCGGACGCCGCGACCAGACCGGGGCAGCCCGTGGCGACCGGGCTCACCTTCATCGACAACGCGGGCGGGCAGAACCTGGTGTCCACCATGGACGCTTCGGGGAACCGCAAGCCCGGGTCGCTCAAGTGCCTGCGCGTCTACACCGCGGGTGGGACGACGGTGTGCCTGCGGCTGAGCCTGCCGGGTGCGTACGAGGCCGCGGTGTTCGACTCGACCGGCAAGCAGGTGCGCACGATCCAGTTGCCGGGCACGCCGTCGCGGGCCCGCGTGTCGGCCTCGGGCAAGATCGTGTCGTGGACGGTGTTCGTCACCGGTGACTCCTACCTGGCACCGGGCGGTTTCTCGACCCGCACCGGCGTGCTGGACCTGCGCACCGACACGTTCATCGAGTCCCTGGAATCGTTCTCGATGACCATCGAGGGCGTTCCGGACAAGCGCCAGAACGAGAACTACTGGGGCGTCACGGTCGCCGACGACGACAACACCTTCTACGCGACCCTCGGCTCCGGCGACAAGACCTGGCTGGTGAAGGGCGACCTGAAGGCCCGGTCCATGGTGACCGTGCGGCAGTCCGCGGAGTGCCCGTCGCTGTCACCGGACCAGACGCGCGTGGCGTACAAGAAGCGCGGCGGGAAGCTGGGCAGCTGGCAGCTGTTCGTGCTGGACCTGGCTTCCGGCAAGGAAACCCTGCTGCCCGACTCCGACGGCGTCGACGACCAGGCGGCCTGGCTGGACAACTCGACGCTGGCCTACGCGAAGGTGCGGGACGGGCAGGCGACGATCTTCGAGTCGCGGTCGGACGGCAGCGGCGACCCCCGGGAGCTGGTCGTCGGCGCTTCCTCACCGGGCCCCGCCGCGACCGTCCCTTCCGGAACGTAGGCGGCGGCCGCTCACCGGGTCGCCGGTGAGCGGCCGCCGCTACCTCACCTCAGGTGCCGGGCGAAGAACCGCACCGCCGAGTCCCCCTCGAACGAGGGGACGCCGGTGTGCCCGCCCATGTTGGCGTGCAACGTCTTCTCCTCGGACCCGAACGCGTCGAACAGGTCCAGGGCCAGTTGCCGGTCGTTCCCCGCGTCGTCCCACTGCAGCAGGACCAGGAGCGGGGTGGTGACCCGCCGGGCCTCCTCGAACATCGCGCGGGGCACGTAGCTCCCGGCGAACAGGAGGGCGGCCGCGACGCGCGGCTCGACCGCCGCCAGCCGCAGACCGATGGCGATCACCCCGCCCGAGTAGCCGACCGGGCCGCGGACCTCGGGGAGCGCGAGGGTGGCGTCCATCGCCGCCTGCCACTCCGGGACCGCCGCGTCGACCAGCGGGCGGACGAGCCGCTCGACGATGTCGTCGCTGACGGGTTCGCCCGCCTGCAACGCACCGCGCAGGTCGGCGCGGGCCTGCTCGGCATCGGCGGACCGGGGCCGGTCGCCCGCCCAGGGCAGTTCGATGGTGACGGAGGCGAACCCCGCCGCCGCGGCGTGCCTGGCCCGGCCGACCAGCCGGGGGTACATCTTGTCCAGTCCGCCGGGGTGGCCGACCAGGATCAGCGGCGCGGGCGCGGAGGTGTCGGCGGGTGTCCACAGGATGCCGGGGACGTCGCCGAGGGTGAACCGGCGTTCGAGGACGCCGTCGTCGAAGCGCTGTTCGGAAGTGAAACGCATGGTCGTGCCCTTCGGGAGTGCTCGCGGCGCTCCCGGACGACCTATCGCCCGGCCGTGACCCCTGAGGGGAGCACCCATGTCGATGTGTTCACGGGTACCACCTCCTCGGTCTCCTGCACGGCTCACGACAAGGTAGCAGTGCTCAGCATCGGCCCACCAACGGGTTTTCGCCGGACGCGCGAACGGCCGCCGTCACCGGGGGAAATGACGGCGGCCGTTCGGGTGGGGGGTTACAGGGTTGCCCTGTGCGCCCTACTGCCTACTTCGGTTGGTTCAGCTGCTTGTTGGCGGAGCTCACGTTGTTGTTCCACGAGGTGAAGGTCGCCCCGTCGTCCACGGTGAACTCGCCGAAACCGCCCGCGGTGGTGCCGAACTTGTTGTCCGTCATGATCGCTCCCCTGGCGGAGGCGCCGATGCGGACGATGTAGCCGCCACCCGCGAGGTAGTTGCCGACGATCTGCAGGCCGCTGGTCGGCGAGCCGTCGCTGGTCATGATGAAGACCGCGGCGTTCTGGTGCGTGCCGTCGTAGGCCTTGCCGTCGGCGCTGATGTCGATCCGGTTGTACCGGATGACCGTGTTCGGGCCGCCGTAGGACTGGATGCCGTCGTTGTGGGTGTTGTTCGGGTACGTACCCGCACGGAGCATGTCGTGGATGTAGTTCTGCTCGATCGTGCTGTTGCCGGGTCCGTTCTGGATCCCGTCCGGGGTACCCGAGATGTCACACCGGATGACGGTCACCGTGGCGTCGCCGTGGATGGCGCCGTTGCCCCATTCCTTGCCGGGCCACTGGTCGTCCTTGTAGGTGATCGTGGTGTCGCGAACGTCGATGTGCCCGCTGTTGCCGAGCAGCGGCGCCCAGCTGTTGTGGTTGCCCTCGATCACCGAGTTGCGGATCGTGAGCGTGCCCTTGCCGTTGTACTCGATGCCGCCCTTGACGTAGACGCCGTCGAGGGTGACGTTGCCGCCGCCGAAGCGGAGGGCACCCGAGTTCCACGTGGTGCCGGGGGGCGCGGAGCCGGGGCCGTCGACGACCTTCAGCGCGGCCCGGTCGCCGCGGAAGCCGACCTGGCCGGGCTGTGGGGCGGAACCGTTCGCGGGGGGACCGCCGGGCGCCGGTGGCTGCTGCGCCGTGGGCTTGGTGGCGGTGGGCTTGATGGTCGACGAGGCCGACTGCTGCGTGCTCGACGCCGATGTGGGCGGAGCTGAGGTGGGGGTCTCGGTCGAGGGTGGCGCCTCGGTCGGCGCGGGCGGGACGGTGGTGGTCGTGGTCACGATGGGAGGGTTCGGCGCAGGTTTGCCCGCTACGGGCTTGCAGCCCGCCACGAGCACCAGGGCTCCGACGGCCACTCCGGTCGCGAGCACGGTGTGCACCCGTCTGGACCGGCGGCTCTGGCCTAACTCCGCAGACGTTTGAGGTCGAGCGGACATGAGATCCTTCCGGTTGGCAGTAAGTCGCCCCCGTTGCAGGACAAGGGTTTTCGGCCGCGGCACATCGGGGTTGCCCGCGAACCGGGGGCAGCCTATGCACAACCGCCGCCAGATCACAATGGAGTCACGACGCGACGGAGTTTCCGATTACCAAGAGTGGGATCCGTCACCCGTTGGAGCGAAGCGACTCTGCGTAACGATTCCGCCCGCAGCGCGATCCCTGTCGCGAGCACTTCTCTACGGCAGCCGGGAGCAGGGATGCGCACGAGCGCACGACCGACACCCGCCCCCGGACGGCCTGCCGCCGTCGCGGGCGCGGCGGGCAGACCGCGGGTCTGGCTGACGGCGACGCTGGTAGCCGCCGTCATCGCGATCATCAGACTGGCGATGGTGGTGTTCTCGGACTACCCCAGGGCCGTCGGTTTGTTCGATGACGACGCCTTCTACTACTTCGGCGTAGCCGGACACATCGCCGCGGGCGACGGGTCCACCTTCAACGGTTTGGACCCGACCAACGGATATCACCCTCTGTGGCTACTGCTACTCGTTCCGGTCTTTTCGATCACGAACGGTAAAGCCGCGCTGGTTGCTGTGACGCTCGTCTCATCGGTCCTGGCGATCGCGTCCGGACGGCAGATTGACCGGATCGGCACGATCACCGGCCGTCCGGTCCTGGTAACGCTGTGTGCCGCACCGCTCCTGGTCGTCGGCGCCGCAGGCCCCTCGTTCTGGTACTCGGGTATGGAGACGGGCGTCCTGCTGTTCGGGTTGCTCTGGCTCGCCGCGATTTATCTGCGGACCGACGGCTTCACCGCACCGGGCTTCGGCACCACCCAGGCCCGCGCGGTCGGCGCGCTCATCGCCATCGCCGTGCTCGCCCGGCTCGACACCGTCTTCCCGGTCGCCGTCCTGGCGGTGGTCGCCATCGCGACCTGGGTGCGCGCGGGCAAGCCGTGGCTGCGGCTGACGCTGTCCATGGCGACGTTCCCCGTTCTCGCGCTGGCCGCCTACCTCGTGGTGAACCAACTCCTCTTCAACACCCCGCTGCCGGTCTCCGGTCAGGCCAAGGCGCTCGGCGGCGGCGGGTTCAACACCGACACGATCGGACAGTTCCTCACCTCGCCGGTCCTGTTCGGCCAGTCGACCTGGCTGGGCACCGTCGCGCTGGTCGTCGTCGTGGGCGCGCTGCTGGCCAGGGCGACCGGTGGTCTGGGCCACGCGGCCCGGTTCGGTGGAGTGGTCCTGGCGGGTGGCGTACTCACCGTCGGTTACTACGCGTTTACCTCTTCTTGGCAGCTGTGGCCCTGGTACTTCTCCTCCGCGCCCCTGGCCATCGCCCTCGCCGGGCCCGCCCTGCTGAGCCGCTGGGCCGACCGGGTGCCCGCCCGTGCGGTGCTCGCGGGCGCGGGCGTGGTCGTCCTGGTGGCCGCGGTCGCGTTCAACGGGGTGCGGTCGACGACCAAGACCGTGGCCCGTTCGGCCTTCATCGAGGCCGGTCCGGCGGTGGCCGCGCAGATCGACGCGCTGGTGCCGGGCGAGGAGCCGATCGCGATGGGTGACCGGGCGGGCAGCCTGGGCTACCACCTGCGCAGACCCGTCGTGCACCTGGAGGGCCTGGTGAACTCGGCCGAGTACCTCGACGCGCTCAAGAACGGCACGGTGCACGAGTTTCTCGCCCGCCGAGGCGTCGCCCTCTACGCCCGCGGCGACAACGACCCCGGCAAACCGGACCCGGCGAACCCGGGTTGTGAACGTTTTGTGGAACCGCAGCAGGGCGGCGGCACAAAGGTCAACATTGTGGTGTGCGAGAAGGACCTGCTGCTCTCAACCCCGGTGTCGGACGGGACGTCATACCGGGTGTGGCGATACCGGACCAACCTCAATCGATAGAGACCCCGCTACTCCGGACGGCCCAGCGTGCCAGCGCGTAGGATCACATGGAGTAACGACATTCGTTCGAAACCGATGAATCCACAAGTAGGCGGCCGGACCTGTTGCTCGGCGTCACGTCGTGTGTTGGGGCGCAGATGATGGATTTCTTCAAAACCCTGCTCGTGCTGCTCAAGCGGTGGTACGTCGCCCTGCCGGTGTTCGCCGTCACGGTGGGCAGCGCGGCGGGGGTCTACGTCGCCATGCCACTGCACTACGAGTCCACGGCGGTCGTGGTGCTGACCTCACCCGCGGGCGGTGCCACCACCACCGCGGACAAGGTCAACGGTCAGACCAACCCGCTGCTGGCGTTCGAGAGCAGCTTGTCGATCACGGCGTCCGTGGTCATCCAGAGCATCAACACCCCCCAGGTGGTCAAGTCGCTCGGGGCGGACCAGCCGGACCACACCTTCGTGCTGACCGGCGGCTCCGACGGCGGCCCGTTCATCACCATCAAGACCGACAGCGCCTCCGAGCCGGGCTCCCGGGAGCTGGTGATCCAGGTGCTGGACAAGGTCAAGGACGAGCTGACCAAGCGCCAGCAGACCCTCGGCGCCGCGCCGAGCACCTACATCCGCGTCGACGACGTCGTCTCGCCGACCGTCCCCGAGCCGCTGCGCGGCGGCAAGCTGCGCGCCGCGGCCGTGGCGCTGGTGCTCGGCCTGATCGCCAGCCTCGCCGCGGTCTACGGGGTGGAGACCATGCAGGCGCGCAAGCGCAGGCGGGAGAACCCCGACGAGGACGACCTCGACGAGTTCGACGAGCAGGACGACCGGGACGACGTCCGGCGCGACGACCGCCGCGGTGACCTGGCCCGGGAGGAGACCCGCCGGGCCGAGGACCCGCAGCGGCCGGTCCCGCCGCCCGCCGCGCCCCGCGCCCCGCAGCCGCTGCGCGGCGACAGCCCGTCCGAGCGCACCCAGCGCGTGCGGCCCGCGCAGGTGGAGCAGCTGCGGCAGCAGCAGCCCGCGGCCGCGAAGTCGGACGGCAAGCAGGCCACCGGCACACCGGCCGCGCCCGCCAACGGCGCCCCGGTGAACGGCACCAAGAGCGGCCAGCTCCCGCCGTCGGGCAACCGCACCCGGCAGAGCGGCCAGCTCAACCGGCCGCAGGGGCAGGGCAACCGCTCCCCCGACGAGTACCGCGAGCCCCCGACGGTGCGGGTCAAGCCCGCCCAGGCGCCGCAAGAACCGCGCAGCTAGCCGTGGTGGGCAAGACCGCCGACAAGAAGTCCGGGGCAGGCGCCAAGCCCGGGGTGGACGGCGAGTTCATCGCGGGCGGCAAGTCCAAGGCCGACGGCGCGACCATCGCCTGCGTCTACGCGCTGGCCATGACGGTCATCCCGGCCGCCCTGGTCATCAAGGGGCTGCCCATGGCCCTGGCCCCGGGTGTGGCGATCGGCCTGGTCATGGGCGTGCTGTGGTTCTGCGCGCAGATGGTGACCACGCTCGGCGTGGCCAAGGGCCGCAACGCGGCGCGGACCGCGCTGTTCCTGTTCACCACCTCGCAGCTGGCCACCTACGGCTACGCCACCTACGGCTACCTGCCCGCCGACGAGCTCGCCGCCGCCGACCGGACGCTGATCACGGTCATGGCCGTGGTCGCGGTCGGCATCGCGGTGATCGACGGCGTGCGCGGCCTGGACCGCATCGACAAGCTGCTCAAGACCATGGTCGTCGGCGCCACCTTCATGGCGTTCGTCGGCATCCTGCAGTTCCAGTTCGCCCTGGACCTCACCGAGTACCTGGTGCTGCCCGGGCTGCGGCCCAACGGCACGATGTCCTACGTCCTGGAGCGCTCCAACTTCCGCAGGCCGGCGGGCACCTCCGGCCACCCGATCGAGTTCGGCGTGGTCTGCGCGATGACCGTGCCGATCGCCCTGCACTACGCGCTGCGCGGGGTCGACTTCGGCGGGCAGAAGAAGCGGTGGTGGCTGTGCCTGGCCATCCTGGCCGTGGCCTCGATGCAGTCGCTGTCGCGCTCGGCGATCCTCGGCCTGGCCATCGCGGCGATCTTCATCGTCCCGGCCATGGCGCCCAAGCGCCGGGTCAGGGCGCTGTGGGGCATCCTCGGCTTCGTGGTGGCCATGCGGGTCATGGTCCCCGGCCTGGTCGGCACCCTGCTGAGCCTGTTCACCAGCATCAGCGTCGACCCGAGCGCGGAGAGCAGGCGCCGGGCGGTGGAGCGGGCGGGCAAGGAGATCCCCGAGCACCTGCTGCTCGGCCGGGGCCTGGGCACCTACCTGCCGGAGAAGTACGGCTGGCTGGACAACCAGTACCTGGGCACGCTGGTGCAGAACGGCGCCATCGGGCTGGCCCTGCTGATCTTCATCTACCTGGCGGGCATGTACTGCGCCTTCCGCGCGCGGCTGGCCAGCAAGGACCCGCGGATCCGCGACCTGGGCGTGACGCTCGCCGCCTGCATCGCGGTGCCGGGCATCTCCTCGGCCACCTTCGACCTGATCGGCTTCGCGGTGGCCACCGGCTACACCTTCCTGCTCATCGGCGCGGCCGGTGCGCTGTGGCGGACGGTCCAGGAGCAGCCCGGGGGTATTCCGCGACTGTTGCCCACTACGGCGCAACGCCCGAGGCGGTTACAACGACGACAACACCGGGGCTCCTCCTCGGCGCGGTCCGGGAAGGCCTCCGACGGGTCCGGGAAACCGGGCGAGCGCGCCGGGTCCGCCACGGACGCGCGCCGTTCCACCAGGTCAAGCAGCACCGCCCAGTAAGTCCACGTCGGCCACGAAACCGAGGTCCCCGCGTGTCCGCAGACGCCCCCCAGGCGCCGCAGCGGTCGAGCGCGCCCACCGAGGGCCCGCTAGACCCGCCAACCGAACGGGTGCACCCGCTGCCCCCGGCCGCCGGGCTGACCGAGGTGCCCGACCCGGCACCCGCGCCCGCCGCGGCGGGTGTGGGCGGCAAGGTCGGCCGCGGCTTGGCGTGGAGCATGCTCAACACCGTCGTGCTGCGGTTGGGCATCTTCCTGTCCGGGATCATCATGGCCCGGCTGCTCACCACCGCCGACTACGGCGTGTTCGCCCTCGCGGTGACCGCGCTGACCGTGCTCCAGGCGTTCAACGAGCTGGGGGTCAGCCTGGCGCTGGTGCGCTGGGAGCGGGACGTGCGCGAGTTCGCGGGCACCGCGATGACCATCGCCATCGCCAACTCGGCGCTGCTCTACGCCGCGGTCTGGGCGTTGACCCCGAAGTACTGCGAGTTGATGGGCAGCCCGGAGGCGGTGACCGTCGTGCGCGTGCTGTGCGCGGCGGTGCTCGTCGACGGCATCGCGGTCGTGCCCGCGACTATCCTCAACCGCGAGTTCCTGCAGCGCACCCGGTTCTTCTGCGACGCGGCGTCGTTCGTCGTGGTGACCGGGCTGACCATCACCCTCGGCGCGTCCGGCGCGGGCGCGATCAGCTTCTCGGTCGGCCAGCTGTCCGGGTCGATCGTGTCGATGACCTGCTACCTGCTGCTGTGCCCGGTGCGGGTGCGCCCGGGGTGGGACCGGGCGACGGCGCGGGAGCTGATCCGCTTCGGCCTGCCGCTGGCCGCGGCCAGCGTGCTGACGCTGTCGGTCACCCAGATCGACAAGATCATCGTCGGCGGGTTCACCGACGCGGCGGCGCTCGGGCTGTACCTGATGGTGTTCAACCAGTCGAGCCTGCCGCTGCAGATCTTCTCCGAGGCCGGGCGGCGGGTGTCGCTGGCCGGGTTCGCCCGCATGGCCGACAACAAGCCGCAGCTGGAACTGGCGGTGGCCCGCGGCGTGGGGCTGATGGTGGCCGCGGCGCTGCCCGTGTGCGCGCTGCTGGCCTGCTACTCCGCGCCGATGCTGCACGCGGTCTACGGCGACCAGTGGGTGCCCGGCGCGCAGGCGCTGCGGTTCCTGGCGATCCTCGGTCTGGCCCGCATCCTGCTGTTCATCGGCTACGACCTGCTGGTGGCGCTGGACGGCAACCGGGTGCTGATCTGGTTGCAGGGCCTGTGGTTGGTGGTGACCGTCGGCGGCCTGTTCGCGGGCGTCCTGCTCGACGGCATCCGCGGCGCGGCGATCGCCCAAGCCGCGGTGACCGCCCTCATCGTGCTGCCCGTCTTCGGCGCGGTCGTGGTCCGGCGCGGCATCCGGTTGGCGCCCGCGCTGCGGGCCTGCGGCAGACCGGTGCTCGGCGGCGCGCTGGTGGTCGCCTCGTCCTTCCTGGTCCGCGCCGTGTTCGAGAACTCGTGGTTGCAACTGTTGGTCGGCGGTCTGGTGGCCGTCGTTGTCTACCTCCCGGTGGTGTACCCGATGCGTTCGATGCTTCCCGGTCGATCGGGGGCGGCCGCGTGACCGCCCCGCTGAAGGACCGCAACGGCGCCTCCGCCGCCGTCCGCCGCGCCCTGCGGGACGCGTTCGGGCTGTGGCCGATGCACGAGGCCAAGACCAAGCTGCAACTCGGGCGGTACGTGCCCGAGCTGACCAGGTTCGAGGACGGCGAGGTGGCGCGGCTCGACCGCGAACTGGGCCCGCGACCGGAGACCCTGGTGGCGACGGTCATGCCGACGTTCAAGCGGCCCGGCCTGCTGCCCGCCGCGGTGGAGTCGGCGCTCGCCCAGACCGTCACCGACCAGCAGGTAATCGTGGTCGACGACGGCGGCGGCGGGCTGCCGACCCTGCCGGACGACCCGCGGCTGAGCGTGGTGAGCCTGTCGCGCAACTCCAAGGTGCTCGGCCTGGTGCGCAACGTCGGCATCCGGCTGACCCGCTCCAGGTACCTGGCCTTCCTCGACGACGACAACACCTGGCGCGAAGACCACTTGGAACAGACATTGGCTGTCCTGGGCCGCGGCGCCGACCTGGTGTACTCGGCCGTCGAGCGCCGCCGCGCGGACGGCACGGTCCTCGACGTGCTGTCGGAACCCTTCGACCGCAAGACGATGGTCGACGACTCGCCCTATGTGGACTCCAACTCGATCGTCCTGCGGCGCGCCGACGACGTGCTGTTCAGCCGGATCCCGAGGGTGAAGGCGACGCTGCCCAAGGAGGACTGGGAGTTCGTGCACCGCATGTCGCGCACCCGCGTCGTGCAGCACGTGCCGCACCCGACGGTCAGGTACCTGGTGAACGAGGACAGCTACTACACGGCCTGGAAGCAGGACTGAGCGGAAGGGGCCACCGACTCCGGGTCGGTGGCCCCTTCGCTATTTCCGGGCGATGTCCGACTTGGTGGCGAACCGCGTCATGTCGTCGACGGTCAGCGGGCGCTGGCCGAGCGGGGGCAGGTCGTTGCCCAGGTCGGTGCGCTGGCCGATCACGACGACCACGCCGTTGTCGTGCCGGTGGGCCACCCACTGCTGCACTCTGTCGTTCACCAGCACAACGGCCTTGCTGCCGACGTCCGCCACCGCGCAGTTGGCCCCGCCGTGGGAGATGACGTCCTTGACCACCGCGCACAGGTCCCTGGCCGCGCCGTCGACGACGTGCGCCTCCACCCCGCCCCACCGACCCGATTTGCCGATGGGGGCGGTCGCCCAGTAGTCGCGCGCGCCGCTGTCCAGCAGCTCGCTGCCGTGGGAGAAGGCGTTGTGGCCGTTGGGCAGCATGATGTTGACGTTCGTGGCGTTGTAGCCGTCGGGCACCGCGTCCAGCAAGTCCGCCAGCAGCGCGGAGGAGCGGGCCGCCGCCGGGTCGGCCGGACGGCTCGGCGACGAGGTGCGGCTGGTCGGCCGCGGCGAACTCGTGCCCCCTGTGGCGGCGTTGATCGGCCCTGGGGCCTGGTCGGTACCGCCCATGCCGGGCAGGAACACGGCCCCGACGGCGATCAGGGCGACCGCGACGGCGCTACCCGCCCCGGCGATCCGCGCCCGGCGCACCTGCTGGGCCGCCTTGGCCTCGGCCAACACGGCCCCCGCGTGCATCGCGGGCGGCGGGGTCGCGGTCTCCACGGTGCCGCGCAGAGCGCCGCGCAGCTCGAACTCGTCCATTGGTCCTTCCCTACAGAGTCACGGAGGCGGGGAGTTCGTCGCGCAGCAGGGCCAACCCGCGAGAGGCCTGGCTCTTCACGGTCCCGGTCGAACACCGGAGCACCCGCGCGCTCTCCTCCAGCGAGAGGTCTTCCCAGTACCGCAGGACCAGCGCGGCACGCTGCCTGGCGGGCACCCTGGTCAGTGCCCGCAGGAGAACGACCCGGTCCTCGACGGCGCCGGTCGAGGAGGGCAGGGAGGTGTCACCGGGGTCCTCGGTGACGGTCTCCCGGCGGAAGAAGCCGCGGCGGGCCTCGTCCAGGAAGGTGCGCACGAGGATCTTGCGCACGTAGCCGTCGAGCTTGCCCCGCTCGGCGACCCGGTTCCACACGCGGTAGAGCTTGATGAAGGTGGTCTGCACGAGGTCCTCGGCACGGTGCCAGTCCCCGCACAACAAGAAGGCGGTGCTGCGGAGGGTGGATGAACGAGCGGCGAAGTACTCGGTAAAACCGGTATCCCGGTCGTCCATCGGACCCCCTGCTGGTGCGGTAGCTACGGGGTACTCACGCTCGGGGGGTGGGGAAAGGTTGCACGGCAGTTCTCAGCTGCCTACCCAAGCCGCGCTCGCCCTGCCCACCCAGGCCATCTCGTAACCCGTCCCCACCCCGCCAAGCAGAACCCGCCACCCGCCGACGTGTGCCAGCCCGACCCACCACCTGACTCTTCGCGCCCCCGCCTTCTGCTCGATGGGGTGGAACGTCTTTGTGCGGGGGGACGGACCTGCCAAGCTCGCCCGCGGGTGGGGTGGCTTGCCCCTCCCCCACCGCTCTTCCCCACCGCAGGTTCGTAGGGGCCCTTGACCTCAAGGGGTCGTTGCGTTCGGGCGGGGGCTGGGCTCAAGCGGCGGTTGTGGGGGTGGCTGGGGGAAGAGAGAAGTGCGTTGGTGGAGCTAGGGACTCGGGCGGCGGTTGCGCGGGTGTTGGCGAGAGAAGTGCGATGGGTGGAGTAGGTGCGCGGCTTGGGCGAGGTGGTCTGGGAAGCGGCGCTGGGGAACTGGTCAGGCGGGTGGGGAGATGACCAGGCCCCGCCTGCTCCGAGAAGCCGGCGGGGCCTGATCGATCTATTCGCTGGTCAGATGCCTTCGCGCTGCCATTTCAGGACTCGGACGTGGTGGCGGACTCGGCGGGCTGGGGCGGTGAGGACCAGGGGGGAGAGGGCTCGGGCTCGTTTGGGGCCGAGGCGCTTGCGCAGTTGCAGCGTGTGCCACTCCGGGAGGTTCTCGATGTCCCCGTACGACTCGCGGGCGAACTCCACCAGTTCCTCTACCGGGTCGACCTCCGAGCGGCCCTTGTCGAACGCCCGACCCGCCCGCCTCAGCGCGTCGCGGGACAGGACCCGGCGGACTCGGCGGTCCAGGTCCGTCTTGTCCGCCAGGTGGTTGTCTTCGCGGTCGGTGATGGCCGTGTAGGCCGCGAGCCGTTGGCGGAGGTCGGCCACCACGGACGCGTAGTAGGCCGCCGACATGTTCTGGCCGTGCACCCGGTAGTACGCCTGGTCCACCCCGCGCAGGTAGCCGACGTCGGCGTGGAGGGCGAAGCGCATCCACATCTCGATGTCGCCCGTGTGGCGCAGTTCCGGGTTGTAGCCGCCGTACTTCTGCTGCATCGACGTCCGGACCACGACCTCCGGTGACGTGATGCACCCGTCACCGAGGGCGAACCGCCTGCGCAACCACGAGGGTCCGTTGTAGACGGTCCAGCCATTGTCCTCGGTGCGGGCCGTCGGTAGCGGCTCGCTGCCGTCCCAGTGCAGGGGGCGGCCGTAGACGAACCCGACCTCCGGGTGCGTGTCGAGCAGGCGGGTAGCCCGTCGCAACGCACCCGGGGTCAGGGCGTCGTCGGCGCTGAGCAGGGCGCAGTAGTCAGCGCTCGCCCAGTCCAGCAGGCCCTCGTTGTAGGTGGCGATGTGTCCCTTGTTCTGCTTGTGCTCAACCACGGTCACCCGGCTGTCCTGTTCGGACAACCCCCGGGCGACGTCGGCGCTGCCGTCACCGGAGCAGTCGTCGATCACGAGCACCCGGACGTCCACGCCCGGCTGGTCGAGCACGCTGCGCACGGCGGTCGGCAGGACCGACCCGTACTTGTAGCACGGGATCACCACATCAACGCTGGCCACTGGTCGCCCCCTAGGTCAGTCGGAGTTCGCTACGAAACGCTCGTCGCGAACACTGCGTCGACCCAGTAGTTCGTTCCGTTACCGGCGCCGCTGGGGAAGGCCCCGCCGGTGCCGTAGCGGTACACGCCGTTGGGGGCGCCCTCAGCGGTCGCGGGAGCCGTGAGCGGCCCGTTGACGTGGGGGTTGTTGAAGAAGCCCGCCGTGTACCCGTAGTGACCCGTGGAACCCCAGTAGGAGACGACGTAGGTCTGGTTCGCCGTGACCTGGATCGGGGTGCTGAAGGTCAGCGTCTGCCAACCGCTGCTCGTCTCGTTGCTGAACGAGCCGGTGGCCAGCAGGGCGCCCGCGCCGCTCCACAGGGTGCCGGTGTGGGTACCGGTGTCACCCGCGGTCTTGTAGAAGCGGACACCGGTGATGTACCCGTCCGCCGTCGGCGTGAGCCGCATGCCCAGCTCGACGGGCGAGTCGACCGTGGTGGTGGCCGGGGTGTCCGTCGGGCGGAACACGGTGCACGGGCACTGGCCCGTCGCGCCGGTGGTGAACGAGAACGTGTGCGCCGCGGGCATCAGGTTGCCCCACGCGTCCGCCGCCCGCACCGTGACCGTGAACTGGGCGTTGCCCGGCAGCACGTCGGTGGAGACGAAGGTCACGCTCTGGTTGTCCGGGGCGAACTGCGTGGTGCCCGGGACGGAGCTGCCGTTGCGGTTCAGGGTGAACTGCAGCGAGGACGGGTTGATCGCCTCGGAGAAGTTGACCGTGACGCCGTTGCCGGTCGGCACACCCGTGGCGCCGCTGGTCGGGGTGGTCGAGGTCACCGTCGGCGGGACGGAGTCCGCGCCGAAGGTGTCGACGATCGGGTCGACCCAGTAGTTGTTGGCGTTGTAGGTGCTGTTCGGGAAGCCGCCGCCGTAGACGTACACGCCGTTGCCGTTCACCGCGCCGGAGGCCGGGGCGGTCAGGATGCCGCGACCGGCGCCCTGGGAGGCGAAGTAGGCGTTGTCCACCGAGTAGTGCCCGTTGGGCGCCCGGTAGGAGGCGATGTAGGTCTGGCCCGCCTGGAGCTGCACGGGCGCGCTGAAGGTCAGCGACTGCCAACCCGAAGCGGTCTCGTTGGTGAACGTGCCGGTCGCGATGCGCTGGCCGCTCGAGGTCCAGATCGAGCCGGTGTGGGTGCCGGTGTTGTTGAAGTTCTTGTAGAAGCGGACGCCGGTGACCTTGGCGCTGACCCCCACGGTGAACTTGCCGCCCAGCTCGACGTCGCTGGCGTCCCCGGAGTCCAGGGTCCCCGGGGTGCGGGTGCCGAACAGGTTGCACGGGCACGGCTGGAGCGCGGTGCCGGTGGTGAAGTTCCACGTCTGGGTCGCGGCCAGTGCGTTGCCGAACCCGTCGGTCGCGAACGCGGACGCGGTGTGCAGCGTGTTGGCCGCCAGCAGGTCGTTCGGGGTGAACGTGACCTTCTTGTCGTCCGTGCTGACCACACCGGCGACCGGGGAGCCGTTGCTGCCGCCCGCCTTGAGCGTGAAGACCACGCTCTGCGGGTCGACGGCCTCGTTGAACGTGACCGTCACGCTGCCGTCGAGGTAGGCGCCGGTGGCACCGCTCGTGGGCGAGGTGTTGCTGACCAGCGGGGCCGTGTTGTCCGCGGTGTCGGTGGTGATGACCGGGTCGACCCAGTAGTTGCCGCCGTTGAACGAGCTGTTGGGGAAGCCCACCCCGTAGCGGAACACGCCGTTGCCGCCGGGCGTGGCCCCGGTCGCGGGCGCGGTCAGCGGGACGATGCCCGCCCCCTTGCCGACGAAGTAGCCCGCGTCGACCGAGTAGTGGCCGTTGGGCGCCGTGTAGGACGCGACGTAGGTCTGGCCGGACCGGATCTGCACCGGCGAGCTGAAGGTCAGCTTCTGCCAGCCCGACCCCGTCTCGTTGGTGAAGGTGCCGGTGGCCAGCTGCTGGCCCGCCGAGGTCCACAGCGTGCCGGTGTGCGTGCCGGTGTTGGCGGTCGCCTTGTAGAACCGGACACCGGTGACGGTCGCGTTCACCGAGGTGGTGAACTTGGTGCCGACCTCGATCTGCGCGGCGTCGCCGCCGTCCACGGAGGCCGGGGTCTGGGTGCCGAACAGGGTGCACGGGCACTGCTGGGCGCCCACGGTCAGGTTGCGCGTGAGGGTGGCGCCGAGGGTGGCGCCGTCGTCGGACGAGCGGACCTGGATGGAGACCGCGCCGAGCGTGCTCGGCGTCCACTTGTAGGTCCAGTTGTCCAGGCCGGTGGCCCGGTGGAAGGTCTGGCCGCCGTCGACGGAGACCTCGACCGAACCGACCTTGCCGCCGCCCGCGTCGACCGCGGTACCGGAGATGGTGACCTCGGTGCCCGCGGGGACGGTGCTACCGGCCGCCGGGGACGCGACGGTCACGGTCGGGCCGACGGTGTCGGTCGACTTGGTGGCCGTGATGAGGTTCGACATCTTCGTGGTCGGCTGCGCGCCCATGTCGGCGAGCAGGTTGACCGTGGCCTGCTGCATCGCCTGGCTCGGCGCCGGGCTGCTGGTCGGGCCGCCGTAGGGCAGCGAGTGGTGGTCGTCCAGACCCCAGGCCCACTGCACGGTGGCCGCGCTGAAGACCAGCGCCTTGCTGGCCGGGTCCCGGTACATGATCAGCTTGTGGTTGGCCGACCCGGCGCCGTAGAGGTAGCCGTAGTCGAGCAGCAGCTGGCCGTCGGCGACGTTGACGGTGGTGTCCGACAGCGGCACGGAGCCCGCCGGGCGGTAGCCGTTGTCCGGGTCGCCGTCCCACTCGTAGCCCAGGGTGCCCGTGGGCAGCGTGGTCGTGGTGGTGGCGGTGGCGATCGAGGTGTTGCGCCAGAACCGGTTGCGGCCGTAGGAGGCCGGGACCTGGATGGAGTCGGCGCGGTAGCCGTTGACGTTGAACAGCGTGCCGAGCAGCGCGTTCTCCGGGCGGCCGCCGTCGGAGGGCGGGGACTGCCGGGGGTCGCGCCAGGTGCCGGTCCAGGCCGGGTTCGGGTCGATCTTGGCGCCGCCGGGGGCCTTGGTCTCCTTGTAGCAGGCCATCGTGCGCAGCGCGGTGTTCGAACCGTCGATCGAGTTCTCGAACCGGGTCTTCCAGAACATGGTGTTGCCGGTCGAGAAGAACAGGTTCACGCCCGCGGCCTTGGCCGCCTCGATGCCCGCGCGCTGGGTCGCGTTGACGTACTCGTCGTGGCCCGAGGAGAGGTAGACCTTGTGGTTCTTGAGCAGGTTCGGGTTTCGCGTGATGTCGACCCCGGTGAGGTACGTGACGTCGTACCCGTTGCGCTCCAGGAACCGGATCATCGGGTACTCGGCGTTGAGCCAGTTCGAGGTACCCGCGTTGCGGTACGGCCGGTTGTAGCTGACCTTGAACGCGCGGCCGTCGGGGGAACCGGAGAAGCCGCCCTCGTAGAGGTTGAACTCGTTGATGCCCTCGCGGTCGCCGTACTTGTTGTAGGCCTGCCAGGTCTGGTCCGAGGTCTGCACGACGATGTCGGAGGTCGACGAGTCGTTGCGGACCACGAACGGGTACTGGGACGCGCCGTGGCCGTCGTTGCTGATGAAGTTCGCCACGTAGAAGCCGGGCACCGCGTTGGTCGCGGTCCAGGACGCCGAGACACCCCAGTTGCCGCAGTCGACCAGGCCGGTGTTGCCGTCGTAGGCGCACTGCGGCTGGTTCTGCGGGCGGGGCGCGGACGGCAGGACCGTGCTGATCCTGCGGGCGCCGCCGCCGTTGTAGTAGCCGACGCGGATGATGTCGATCTGGTAGTCGACGCTCGGCGTCTTGATCTTGAAGTAGAGCGTCTGGCCCGGCTGCACACTCGACTGGGTCGCGAAGCCCTCAATGTCGCCGTACGGGCTCTCGATCTTCCAATCGGTGTCGTCCGCGTACACGTCCGCCGTCTGCTGGTTCTCACAGGCGACGGCGCTCAGTCCGACGCAAGACGCGGCCGAAGCCGGTGACGCGGCGAACACGGGTAGTCCGACACTGGCCAATATTCCAACGAGGAGGACCCGCATACCGCGCGTTCTCCATCCCCGACCGCGTGCGTCCTGCATCGCACGGTCCATCCGAGCCTCCACGGTAAGTAACCGTATGTAGGGAATCAACTGCTGTTGGGCACCGAATAGGGGACGCGCGACAGGGTCCGCGGTTCCTATTTACCTCCACATCGTTACAGCGCCCCACCCCGTTACCCCGGTCAGGGGAGTGGGGTACAGCCCCTTGCCGGTAACGAAATGGTGACCGTCCCTACTGGACCACCCGCATTTGCGAAAGCCATTCCAGCCTTACTACGGTGCGTGACCGCCGATGTACCAGCCACTTGCCGGCTGACAAGCACCACGACCGGGATCCCGCCCGCTCCCGAAGGGGATTCGTATAGCGGCGACCAACAGTCCACACGCGACTCATTTACCGGTTGCCCCGGTTTGTGAGTGCGGTCACCAACAGCCGGTCAAGGGTTGGGAATCACCTGTTCGGCGCAGGGCGGGAACGTGGGAAACATGAAAAAGAACGCTGGGGAGTACACCTGAATCCGACCGACTAGCCGCATGGGGAACGCTTCTTGCCCCACAGCGCCCTACCCCGGACAAGCGGATGGCCGCCGCCCCGAAAGGGGCGACGGCCATCCGGAACGCTCTCAGGCCCGGGTGAGGCCCTTGTCCGCGCCGATCTCGACGAAGTCCAGCCCGCAGGCCGGGCAGTGCAGCGCCTCGTCGAGGCGCTCGGCGCACTCGCAGACCCAGCCCTTGCGCCGGGCCGGGTTGCCCGCCACGAAGGCGTGCGCGGGCACGTCCTTGGTCACCACGGAGCCCGCACCCGCGAAGGCGAAGCCGCCCACCTCGACGCCGCACACGACGACCGTGCCCGCGCCCAGCGTGGCGCCCCGGCGCACCACGGTGTCCACCAGCGCCCCGGGGCCCTTGCGGATCGCCGCGCGCGGCCGGAAGTCGTTGGTGAACAGCACGTTGGGCCCCAGGAAGACCTCGTCCTCGCAGGTGACCCCGGAGAACACCAGGGTGCCGTTCTTGACCGTCACCCGGTCGCCCAGCACCGCGCCGGTCTCCACGAACGCGCCGTCGCAGATGTTGCAGTCGCGACCGACCTTGGCGCCGGGGAGCACGTGCGCGAACGCCCAGACCCGGGTGCCGTCACCGACCTCGTCGCTCTCGCAGAGGGCCTTCTCGTGCACGAACACGCCGCTCATGCGCGGACCGCGTCCGCCAGCACCGACACCACGCGCTGCTGCTGCGCCTCGGTGATCTCGGGGAACAGCGGCAGCGACAGGATCTCGCCCGCCACCAGCTCGCTGTTCGGGAAGGCGCCCGCGCCCAGGCCGAGGTCGGCGAAGGCGCCGGTGAGGTGCAGCGGGGTCGGGTAGTGGATGCCCGCGCCGATGCCCTCAGCGTGCAGCTTGCCCAGCACGGTGTCGCGGTCGGCGACTCGGACCACGTACAGGTGCCACACCGGCACGTTGCCGTCGGCCACCACGGGGGTGGTCACGCCGTCGACGTCGGCGAGCAGCGCGGTGTAGCGGTCGGCGGCGGCGCGGCGGGCCGCGTTCCAGTCCGCGAGCCTGCGCAGCTTGGCCGACAGGACGACGGCCTGGAGGGTGTCGAGCCGGGAGTTGAAGCCCAGCACCGGGTGCTCGTACTTGCGCGGCGAGCCGTGCGCGCCCAGCAGTCGCACCCGCTCGGCCAGCTCGGCGTTGCCGGTGGTGACCGCGCCCGCGTCGCCGTAGGCGCCGAGGTTCTTGCCGGGGTAGAAGCTGGTGGCGGCGACGTCGCCGAAGGAGCCCGCGGTCTGGCCGTGCCGGGTGGCGCCCTGCGACTGGGCGGCGTCCTCCAGGATGGCGACCCGCTCGGGCAGCACCGCGCGCAGCTCCGGGATCGGCGCGACCTGGCCGTAGAGGTCGACCGGGATCACCACGCGGGTGCGGTCGGTGACCGCGGCGGCCGCCGCGTCGACGTTGATCAGCATGGTGTCGACGTCGCAGTCGACCAGGACCGTGGTGGCACCGGTGCGGGCCACGGCCTCGGCGGTCGCGATGAAGGTGTTGGCGGGGACGACGCACTCGTCACCGGGGCCGACCCCCAACGCGCGCAGCGCCAGCTCCAGCGCGTCGGTGCCGTTGCCGACGCCGACGCAGTTCGCCACTCCGGCGAACGCGGCGTACTCGGCCTCGAACGCGGCGACCTGCGGTCCGCCGACGAAAGCGGTCTTGGCGAGTACCTGGGCCCAGCCCTCGGCCACCTCATCCGCCACGGCGGCGTGCTGGGCGGCCAGGTCGACCAGGGGAATGTGGCCGGTCATGCGGCTCTCCTCAAATGGGCGTGACGACTTGATCGGTCTTATCGACTTCGAAGAACTCATCGCAACAAGGGACGACTTTGCTGCGCCTGAGTGGGTACGACCACTCGATCACTTGTCGAGCGGCCTCGCGGGCACTCCGGCCCAGGTCTGCCCGTCGGGCACGTCGGACAGCACGACGGCCCCCATGCCGATGACGGCGCACGCGCCGATCCGCAGGCCCTGGCGCACGAGCGAGCCCGCCCCGAGGTACGCGGACTCGCCGACGACCACCCCGCCCGCGAGCGCGGCCCGCCCCGCGCAGGTGGCGAAATCGCCGACGACGTCGTCGTGGGTGAACAGCACGTGCGGCATCGCCAGCACGTGCCTGCCGACCCGCTGGGGCGCGGTGATCACGGCGCCTGCCAGCAGGACCGTGCCCTCACCCAGCTCCACCCCCTGGGCCGCGGAGGCCAGGGGGTGGACGAGGGTGGCGTAGCGCTCGGGTGCCAGGCCGAGCCGCTCGACCACCGCGGCCCGGGCACCGGGGCGCGCGGGCGAGGCGACGCAGACCAGCACGAGCGCGTCGGTGTGCTCGTGCACCAGCTCGGACGGGCCGAGGACGGTCAGACCGTCCACATCGGCACCGTGCCGGGCCGGGTCGTCGTCGAGCAGGCCCAGCGGCTTGAACTCCGCGGGCAGCGCGCGCGCCGCCGCGAGCACCTCCCGAGCCAGACCGCCCGCGCCGACCAGCAGCAGCGGGGTGCTCACGCGTCGACTCGCAGCGACTTCACGAACTCGCGGTGCCAGACCTCCAACGACAGCAGCGTCCACAGCCGCGGCTGCTCGTTGCGGGTGCCCGCGTCGTGCTCGGCGAGCAGCCTGCGCACCGCGACCGCGTCCAGCGTCTGCGCGACGAAGGACGACGGGCCGGTCAGCAGGTCGTTGGCCATCTCCCGCAGGCCGCCGCGGAACCAGGCGTCCAGCGGCACCTTGAAGCCGGACTTGGCCCGGTCGACCACGTCGTCGGGCAGGTACCGGCGGGCGACCTCCTTGACCACCCACTTGGTCACGCCGTTGCGCACCTTGACCGCGCTGGGCAGCGAGAACGCGAGCTCGACCAGCCGGTGGTCGAGGAACGGCGGGCGCAGCTCCAGCGAGGCGGCCATGGACATCCGGTCGCCGCGCTCCAGCAGGTTGTCGGCCAGCCAGGCGTGCGAGTCGGCGTAGAGCATCCGGCTCAGCGCGTCGCCGCGACCGCGCTCGTACGGCGCGATGGCGCTGCGCACGGCGGGGCCGCCGAGCAGGCCGTCGCGCTCGCGCTCGGTGAACGGGGCGAACCAGCCGCGCATCCGCTCGGCCGAGCTGCCCTCGCCCATGGCCCGTACGGCCACGCCCAGCCGGGCCCGCGAGGCGGGCAGCGCGCGCTCCAACCGGGGCAGGAGGCGACCGCGCAGCGGCGCGGGCACCAGCCCGGCCCAGCGGGTGGCCTGGGCGAAGCGGTACTTGGGGTAGCCGCCGAACAGCTCGTCGCTGCCCTCGCCGGAGAGCACGACCTTGACCTGCCTGCGGGCCAGTTCGGCCAGCTTGAACACGGCCACGTCGGCGGGCTCGGACAGCGGCGCGTCCCGGTGCCAGCTCAGCTTGGACCAGGAGTCCTTGAAGTCGTCGGCGGTGACGATGACCTCGTGGTGCTCGCTGCCGACGATGCCGGACACCTTGCGCGCCCAGTCCAGCTCGTCGACCCGGGGGTCGCCGAACCCGGCGGAGAAGGTGTGCAGGCCGCCCTCGCCCTTGGCCCGCGCGGCCAACGCGGAGATCAGGCTGGAGTCGATGCCGCCGGACAGGTACGCGCCGACCGGCACGTCCGCGACCAGCGCGTCGTCGATCGAGGCGTCGAGCCCGTCGGCGACCAGCCGGACGGCCTCCTCCGGGGTGACGTCGCGGTGCGCCGCGTTGGCCGGGATCTGCCAGTACGCGCGCAGCCGCACCTGGCCGTCGCGGCCCAGCGTCAGCCGGTGCCCCTGCGGCACCTTCCGCACGCCCTCGACCAGGGTGTACGGCGCGGGGACCGAGCGGTGCGCCAGGTAGTCGTGCAGGCTGGCGGTGTCCACCCCCCGGTCGCCGATGGCGGGCAGCAGCGCCTTGATCTCCGAGGCGAACGCGAAGACCTCGGCGTCGAGGTAGTAGTACAGCGGCAGGATGCCGAGCCGGTCGCGGACCAGGTGCAGCTCACCGCTGTCCTCGTCGTGCAGGGCCAGGGCGAACTGCCCGCGCGCCTTGGTGATCGCGTCGATGCCGTCGCGCTCGAACAGCGCGAGCAGCGTCTCCGTGTCGCCGTTGGTGCGGAACGGGTAGTCGAGCTGCCCGCGCAGCTGCCGGTAGTTCAGGATCTCGCCGTTGAACGCGATCACCCGGCGCCGGTCCGGGGTCAGCATCGGCTGGACCGAGGCGTCCAGGTCGATGATGGACAGCCGGGTGTGCGCGAACCCGGTCGAGCCCTCGATCCAGGTCCCGGCGTCGTCGGGGCCGCGGTGGTGCAGCCGCCTGGCCATCTCCACCAGCACGGCCGGGTCGACCGGCGCCCCGTCGAGCCTGCGCACTCCGGCGATTCCACACATGGCTACCGCTGCCCTTCGGCCAGGTCCATCAACTGCCGGGCCCGAGAGTCCCAGGACGCGGGCAGCACCGCCTGCCGCCGTCCCTCCACAGTGGAGAGACCGCCGTCCTCGATGGTCGCCCGCACCGCCTCGACGAACGCGTCGTGGCCGCGCGCGATCCGGATGAGCTCGGGGTACTGGTGCACCTCGGGGAAGTCGGTGCTGACCACGGCGAGGCCGAGGGCCAGGTACTCCTTCATCTTGATCGGGTTGGCGTGCTTGATCCAGTCGTTGTCCAGCCACGGCATGATCGCCACGTCGAAGCCGGTGCCGTAGGCCGGGATCTCGGCGTACGGGCGGAAGTCCAGCCAGTGCACGTTCGGGTACTTCGCGAAGCGCTCCATGGACAGCGTCGCGTCGCCGATGAGCACCAGCGAGGCCTCGGGGAACTCCTGCGCCAGCCGCTCCAGCAGGTCGAAGTCGACCAGGTAGTCGTCGAGGCTGCCGAAGAACCCGATGCGCGGGCCGGGGATGCTCGCGATGTCCGCGGGCAGCCGGTCGCGGCGCTGGAAGTGCCGCAGGTCGACCCCGTGGTCGAGGAAGTGCGCCCGGTCCTGGGTGAGCCCGGACTCCTCGCCCTGCAGCTGGCGGCTGACGTAGAGGACGTGGTCGCTGCCGCCGAGCAGCTTGTCCTCGAGCGCGGCGATGGTGGTCTGGTCGGCCTCGGGGAACGCCGAGTGCCGGTCGGACCGGTTGAACACCAGCTTGCGGTGCGGCATGCCCTGCACCACGTCCCACGCGGTGGGGATGGTGGCGACCACGATCGGGTTGGGCATCCGCAGCACCGCGCACACGGCCCGAACCTGCGCGCGGACCAGCTTGGCGCCCAGCGCGCGCACCCGCTCGCTGCCGTAGAAGGGCAGCGGCAGCGGGGTCATCACGTAGTAGCCGGGCACGTCCGGCAGCGGGCGGCGCACCAGCTTGGCGACGCTACCCGCCTTGCGCAGGATGCGGCGCAGGAACTGGGTGCTCTTGCCCGGCGTGGGCATGCGCAGCCCGATGCTGTTGACCAGCAGCACCTTGCGGTGCTCGGCGACCCGGGTCATCAGCTGGAAGTCCGAGTGCGCCTGGTTGTGGTACCACCAGTCCTGCGCGGAGAAGCACACGTACGGCGGGGCGTCCTTGGCCTTCTTGTCCACACCGGACTTGGAGTCCAGCGGAGCGGGCCAGCGGCGGTACGACAGCAGCGCCTTGACCGCGGCCTTGTGCGTCTCGGCGCCGCGCAGCGCGCGGGGCGCGCTGTTGACCAGCACCGCGCCCCACATGGCGGCGGCGGCGACCTTGCCGTGCCGCTCGCGGTGCAGCCGGACCTTGTTGGTGACCACAAGGGACCACAGCCGCGGCGACGTGCCGGACTCGCCACCCAGGTGGACGGCCTGCGCGGAGGGCTCGTAGACGGTCGCGTACCCGCGCGCGCCCGCCCGCAGCATGAACTCGGTCTCCTCCGAGTACAGCAGGTAGCGCTCTTCGATCGGGCCGATCTCGTCGATGCACTCGCGGGTGACCAGCCAGGCCGCGCCGGTCGCCCAGTCCACCCGGCCCGGGCGCTCGTAGGCGCCGGGGCTGGTGACGGTCTCGCCGAGCGCGCCGAAGCGGCCCGCGCGCCTGCCGCCGAGCACGGCCTCGCCCAGGGTGCGCAGCACGCTGGGGGTGCGGCGCAGCGAGTGCTGCACCCGGCCGTCCGGCTCGGTCAGCTTCGGCGCCACGATGCCGACCCCGGGCCGCACGGCCGCGCGCAGCGCCGCGACGGCGCCGGGGGCCAACCGGATGTCGGCGTTGAGCACCAGCACGTCGCAGCCGTCGGCGTGCGCGAAGCCGGTGTTGACGCCCGCGGCGAAACCGTCGTTGCCGGGTCGGTGCACGACCTTGGCCTCGGTGTCGGCCGCCGCCACCGCGCCCGCGGTGTCGTCGGTCGACGCGTTGTCGACCACGATCACGCGCGCCTCGCCCGCGCCCTCGAGGGCGGCGGGCAGGGCGCGCAGGCAGTCGCCGATCACGTCGGCGCTGTTGTAGGTCACGATCACGATGGCGACCGGACGCTGGTACCGCTGTCCCCCGACCCCGGTGGTCACTTGGCCACCAACCCCAGCGCCTCGGCGAGGGCGCCGACCACGTGCTTCTGGTCGGCGTCGGTCAGCTCGTGGTGCAGCGGCAGGATGAGCGAGCGCCTGGCCAGCTCCTCGGTGCCGGGCAGCGCCGGGTGCGGGTGGCCGTCGTACGCGGGCTCCAGGTGCGCGGCCATGATGCCCCGGCGGGCCGAGACACCGGCCGCGGCCAGGCTCGACAGCACGTCCAGCAGCGGTGGCGCGTCCTCGGGCAGCGCGACCCAGAACGACTGGTAGTTCGTGGTGCCGTGCGCCGGGTCGGTGACCGCGCGCAGGCCCAGCGGGGCCAGCAGCTCGTGGTACCGCGCGGCGAGCGCCCGGCGCTGCTCGACGATGCCGTCGAGGCGGCCGAGCTGCACCAGGCCGACGGCGGCCTGGATGTCGGTCAGCCGGTAGTTGAACGCGGTCTCCACATAGGACTCGACGACCGCGCCGCCCGCCGCGTGCCGGTCCGCGGCCGACATGCTCATGCCGTGCTCGCGGAGCCTGCGCAGGCGGGTGGCCCACTCGGCGTTGTCGGTGGTCACCATGCCGCCCTCACCGGTGGTGAGCAGCTTGCGCGGGTGGAACGACCAGGCGGCCAGCAGCGCGCCGCTGCCGACCGGCTTGCCGTCCAAGGTGGACCCGGCGGCGCAGGCGGCGTCCTCCACGACCGGGATGTCCCCGGCCGCGGCGACGATCGACTTGACGTCCGCGGGCACACCGCCCTGGTGCACGACCAGCACGGCCTTGGTGGCCGGGGTGATGGCCGCGGCGACGGTCTCGGCGGTGAGGTTGCCGGTCAGCGGGTCGACGTCGGCGAACACCGGGGTGCCGCCGCAGTAGCGCACGGCGTTGGCGGTCGCGATGAACGACAGCGACGGCACGACGACCTCGTCACCGGCCTGGACACCCAGCAGGTGCAGGCACAGGTGCAGCGCGGTGGTGCAGCTGGACACGGCGATGCCGTGCTCGGCGCCGACGCGCGCGGCGAACTCCTGCTCGAACTTCGCCACCCGGGGACCCTGCGCCACCCAGCCGGAGCGCACGGCCTCCGCCGCGGCGAGGGCTTCCTCCTCGCCGAGCAGCGGCTTCATGACGGGGATCGCCATCAGAGCGCGCCCTCCCCGGCGCCGGCCTTCGCGGCGATTTCTTTCTCAGCGCGCCACCAGTCGACCAGGCCGCGCAGACCGTCGTGCAGACCGATCTCCGGCTTCCAGCCCAGGTCGCGCTCGACGGCGGTGATGTCGGCCAGGCGACGGGTGACACCGTTGACCTTGCGCTCGGGGCCGTGCTCGACGCCGAGGTCGGAGTCCATCGCGCCGAGCAGCGCCTTGGCCAGGCCGAGCAGGCTGGTCTCGCTGGAGCTGGCGATGTTGTAGACGGTGTCGGTGACGTCCGCCTTGGCGGCCAGCAGGTTGGCCCGGGCGATGTCGTGCACGTGCACGAAGTCCATCGTCTGCGCGCCGTCGCCGAAGATCAGCGGCGGCTTGCCCTCGACGATGCGCTCCATCCAGCGGATGAGGACCTCGGTGTAGAGGCCGTGCACGTCCATACGCGGACCGTAGACGTTGAAGTAGCGCAGCGCGACGTAGTCCAGGTCGTACATGGCCTTGAAGCTGCGCAGCATGCCCTCGTTGAACGCCTTCGCGGCGCCGTAGAAGGTGTCGTTGTTGTACGGGTGGTGCCGCTCGGTCGTCGGGAACGACTCGGCCAGGCCGTACACCGACGCCGACGAGGACGCGATGACCTTCTTGACGCCGTGCTCCGCCGCCGCCTCGATGACGGTGAAGGTGCCGTCGACCAGGCTCTCCAGCGCCAGCCGGGGCTCCTCGGCGCACTGCGTGATGCGGATGGCGGCCAGGTGGAACACCAGGTCCCGGCCCTTGGTCAGGTCGTGCACCAGCGCGCGGTCGTTGATGTCGCCCTCGACCAGGCGCACCCGGTCGCCACCGGCGGCGACCGCGTCGGCCAGGTTCTCCCGGCGGCCGCGGACCAGGTTGTCCAGCACGGTCACCTCGGCGGCGCCCGCGGCGATCAGCTGGTCCACGACGGAGGACCCGATGGTCCCGGCACCGCCGGTGACCAGGATGCGCTGGCCCTCGATCGGCTGCGCGCTCATGCGTTGGCTCCCTCGGTGCTGCTGTCGGTGTTCGAGGCGGCGAACTCGCCGCCGAGGATGGGTAGGAAGGCGCCGCCCTGGGCCAGGCTCGCGGACGCGGCCTCCAGGATGGACAGCACCTGCAGGCCGGAGCGGCCGTCGGTCAGCGGCGGGCGGCTCTCGGTGATCGAGGCGTGGAACTCGGCCATGACCGAGCGCAGCGCCTCCTTCTCCGGCAGCGCGGGGGCGACCATGTCGCCGGTCCGGTAGGAGATCAGGGTCTGGGCGCGCTCACCGGCGCCGACCTCCCCCGCCTCCTTGCGGTCCACGCCGCGGTCGTAGATGGCGACGCGCTGGGCCGGGTTCAGGTCGTCGAAGACCACGGTGCGCGCGGAGCCACCGATGATCATCGTGCGGACCTTGGTCGGGGACAGCCAGTTGACGTGCACGTGGGCCATGGCCCCGCCGGTCAGCTCGATGGTCAGATGGGCGACGCACGCGCGCCCCGCGCCGATCGGGTCCGAGCCGTGCGCGGCGACCGCGATCGGCTGCACGCCCTCCGGCAGGATCGACAGGAAGATCGACAGGTCGTGCGGGGCCAGGTCCCAGAGCACGTCCACGTCGGGCTGGACAAGGCCGAGGTTGATCCGCACCGAGTCCAGGTACTGCACTGAGCCGATGCCGCCGCCGCGGACCAGGTCGCGCAGGTGCTGCACGGCCGCGGTGTAGCAGTAGGTGTGGTCGAGCATCAGGGTCAGGCCGCGCCGGTCGGCGGCCTCGACGAGCTGGCGGCCCTCGGCGTAGGTCGCGGCGAGGGGCTTCTCCACCAGCACGTGCTTGCCCGCCTCCAGCGCGGCCATGGCGACCGGCAGGTGGGTGGCCGCCGGGGTGGCGATGGCCACCGCGTCGACCGACGGGTCGGCCAGCACCTCGTCGAGCGAGTCCGAGACCGCGACGGTGGAGTACTCGCCGAGCACCCGGCGGGCCCGGTCGGCGTCGAGGTCGCACAGGTACCGCAGCCGCAGCCCCGGCGTGGCCTGCGCGTTGCGCACCAGGTTCGGCCCCCAGTACCCCGCGCCGATGACGGCTAGCCCGATCGTTCCCACGCTGAATCCCCTTATGTGTTGCCTGTGGTTCCCGCCCGGGCCGGCCCCTGCGCCGATCCGGGGGTTTCGATTGCTTCCCCCCAGAAGCAGAACGCGCCTAGTACGCGCCCTGACCGGTGAACACCGCGCGGAACGTCTTCCACAGGATGACCGCGTCGAGCGCGAGCGACCAGTCCTCGACGTAGCGCAGGTCGAGCCGGACCGCTTCCTCCCACGGGAGGTCGCTGCGGCCGCTGACCTGCCACAGGCCGGTGAGGCCGGGCTTGACCAGCAGGCGGCGGCGCACGTCCGGGGCGTAGCGGGCGCTCTCCTCGGGCAGCGGCGGCCGGGGGCCGACCAGCGACATCGGGCCCGCGATCACGTTGAACAGCTGCGGCAGCTCATCGATCGAGTAGCGGCGCAGAATCGCACCCACCCGGGTGACGCGCGGGTCCTTGCGCATCTTGAACAGCAGGCCGTGGCCCTCGTTCTGCTCGGCGAGCTGGTTGACCATCTTGTGCGCGTCGACCACCATCGTGCGGAACTTGACGATGGTGAACTCGCGGCCGTCCTTGCCCACGCGGCGCTGCTTGTAGAACACCGGTCCGCGGTTGTCGACCGCGATGGCGATCGAGACCGCGATCATGACCGGGGCCAGCAGGGTCAGCAGGATGGCGGCGCCGACCTTGTCGAAGACGTCCTTGACCACGCGGCGCACACCGGTGAACGAGGGCGCGGAGACCCGCAGCAGCGGCATGCCGAGCACGGCGTCGACGTGCAGCCGGGGCCCGGCCACCTCCATCAGCACCGGCGCGACGACCATCTCGGCACCGGAGCCCTCGAGCTTCCACGCCAGCTGCTGCAGGCGCTTGGGCGTCCAGTAGGCGTCCGGGGTGACCGCGACGATCCGGTACCCGCCGCGGCGGGCGTGGGTGGCCAGGTCGCGCAGCTGCCCGACCACCGGGATGCCGTCGATCTCGGTGACGCCCTCGCCGAGGCCGTCGGTGGTGCACACCGCGTCCACGCGCCAGCCCAGGTGCGCGGCGCCGCGGGTGCGGGTGATGAGGTCGCGGACGGTGTCCAGGTTGCCCGCGGCCATCACCGGCAGCAGGCAGCGGCCCTCGCGGCGAGCGCGGTGCAGCAGCTGGCGCAGCACGTAGCGCATCGGGAAGACCAGCAGCGCGGTCGCGGGCACGACCACGAACACCCAGGGGCGGATGCGGGTGATGTCGAACAGCAGCCCGCCCAGCGCCAGCACCACCGCCGCCGCCACGAACGCGCGGCCTAACCGGCGGAACTCCTCGGCGCCCTGACCGAGCACTGCGAGATTCCACACCCGGAAAACCATCAGGGAGGCGACCAGCACGCCGAAGGTGACGATGCCGGTCGGGGTGACGAGCGGGCTGGACGGGTCCACCCGGTTCGCGACGAAACCGCCGACGACCAGGACGCCGAACAGCACGGAGATCAGGTCCGAGAGCAGCACCCCGGTGCGGTAGCGCGGCTCCCACCCCGCGACCGGCGGGAACGACGGCTCACCCGCGGGCAGGCGACGGACACCTGCGGGCGCGGGCCACATGGTCGTTCTCCGGCGCGGCAGGCCAACTTGGTCACGCATCGTGTATCCCCCGGTTCGGGTGGATTGGGCATGCACGGTCACGGGCCGTCCCCGAGTGCCCTCGCCGTGGACAAAAGTGGTGCTGAGCCAACTCCCGAGCTGCGGCGGTCGGACCCTGGCTGCGATAGCTCATTCGCTTGGTTACCCGGGCTCGTTACACGGAGGGTTAGTTCCTATGTAACCCACTCGGAGACCACGACGGTGTGAAGGCAACCGAGTACACACTGGGTAACTCTCGATGATGCACAGACGTGACCAACCCAAGGCCGACCGCGCTGGTGACACCTGGTGCGGCGCACACTGTGGACGGTCCGGCTCGACGGGCGGGCCAGGTGACAGAGCGTATAACTTAAGGCCGGCTAGTCACCGTATTCAGTGAGCGCGGGCTAGATCACAGCGCCGGTGAGCCCACCAGACTGTCACATCAGGCGGCGCTCGCCTGCCCCCGTACGGAGCCATCGGGATTGCGCCGGGAGCGGCGGAAGATATCCACCAATACCCAATTTATGGCGTCCGACCAGCGGAACTTCACCTGATATGCATCTCCGGGCATAGATCACGCAGGGTGGTATGACCCGCGAGCCGGGGCGGGCGTTCCATATCACGGCATGTATATGCATCACCTATCTGTGTCTCGCCTCACACATCAACTTCGACCACCTCTACCAACGCCCGTGCCGCCGGGCGGAGCCTCCTCTGGACGGCCGAGAGAGGTGGCGGATGCGCGCCACCGGACCAGTCGCCGGGGCCGGACGGCGCAACACCCTCGTCCCCACCCCAACGACCCCGTGTAGGCGAGGTCACCGGTGAACCTCGAACCAGCTCGCTCCACACGCCGCCAACCGTGACCACAGTGGTACGCAAAGCCACTTTGTTGTCTGTATAGGTGTCCCACGAACAGGTCATGCCACCATTCGCGCGTGCTAGCAGTGACCGATTCGCCGGAAGAGCCGCCACAGAAGAGTGGCCGGTGGGCCACCTGGGTGGTCGCACTGGTCGTCGCCGTACCGGTAGGGCTGACCGTGGCGTGGACCGGCCTCAACCACGACGTCCGCTACGTACTGGGCGGCCTGCGGGGTGGCAGGCGCAGGCGGCCTGTCGGCCGCGGAAACCTTCATCCACCGCCCCTTGGCCTACCGCCTGCTGATGTCAGGCCTGGACACCGCGTCCCCCGAAGGCCTCCGGCTACACGAGGGCGCGATACGCGCCATCGTCCTGCTCATCACCGCGGCCCTCTGCTGGTGGCTGGCCAAAGCGCTACGCGCACACCTCCCACGCACCCAGGCCAAACGCCGTAGCCGCGGCAGCCTGCGTAGCCCTGGCCCTCGCACCCAACTGGGGCTTCCTACAACCGGAGTGGACAGCCGCCCTGGCCGCCGTCGGCGCCGTCGCAGGCGCGCTGTCATTCCGCCGAACACTCCCAGCCGCCCTGGTAGGCGGCACATTCCTGGCCTTGGTCGTCCTGGTGAAGTTCGCGACCGCCCCCACCGCGATCGTCACCTTCGCCGCCATCGCCGCCCTCTCCTGGCGCCGAGCCTGGTGGACCCTGGCCGCGGCGATCCCCATCGGAGCCGGACTGTTCGGTCTCTCGGTACTGATCGAACCCCGCGAATGGCGCTGCTGTTCGAACTCCCCTACCTGAACCCACCCAACCCGATCACCACCGGCCACTTCGGCACCGACGAGCTGCGCGCCCTGGCCCTGACCACCGCCAACGAGGCCCTACTCGGCCCGATCATCGCCGCCCTACCCATAGCCCTGGTAGCCCTGGCCAAAACCGCCCCCACCCGCCGCAGCGCCACGGCCTGGATCGCCTTCCCCCTCTTGGCCGTGGCCACTCTCCTCGCAGGCCTGGCCGCCCAAGCCCAGTGGTTCCAGTACCACATCGTCGCCCTGGCCATCCTCGCCGCGACCACTTGGTCCCTAGCCGTCACCAGATGGCACGCCCACTACGGCCGACTCCCCTGGACCCTGGTGACCACCACAGCCATCCTCGGCATCGCGACCCCACTAGCGGTCGCCCCACCCCTCCCCTGGCGCCTGGCCCACGCCAAAGAGGTCTTCCTGGTCGCAGCCCTACTGGTCTTGGCCGCCACCGCCCTGACCGCAGTAGCCCGCACCGGCCTACGCCGCACCAGCCTCCGCCCACCCACCGCCACCGTCGTCGCCTCGGTAGCCGCCACTGCCGCCCTGGCAGTCCCCACCTGGCCGCAAAGCCCCTACTCCTACAGCAACGTCCATTCCGCCTACACCAACACCGAGCGAGTAACCACAACCCAAACCCGGCTAGCGAACATGGCCGAAGCCCACACCCTCATCGGCCCGGACACCCAAGTCATGTACCTGGCCTTCGGCGACCTGGACTACCTCCTGAACAACCCCACCACCTGCACCTACCCCTCCCCGGTCTTCCTCCAGCGCAGCACCTACCTCCCCAAAGCCGCCACCCTGGAGAGCTACCGCGAAGCCCTGGCTTGCCTGGACGACCCCAACATCCACTACCTCGTCTGGCAACCCTCCTGGTTCACCCCCAGCGCCCTCCCCCAAGACGCCCAAACCAAACTCACCACCACCTGGACCTGCCCCCCCCCCCCCCCCCCCCCCCCCCCCGAACTCATCTACTGCCCCCGCAAGTAACCCACCCCGCACCCAGGGCAAGAAGAGGAAGAACAAGGCAAGAGGAACACGCAAGAGGAACACGGGAGCACCCCAGCCACGCTGGTTCGGCCACCAGCCGCACCGTGGGGGTCTGGGGGGTCGCCCCCCAGAAACGAAAACGGGCGACCCGGCCTGCACTTTCCGCAGGCACGGGTCGCCCGAGCACGTGGCCAGGGGCGGGGTCGAACCGCCGACCTACCGCTTTTCAGGCGGTCGCTCGTACCAACTGAGCTACCTGGCCAAGTCACACACAACCAACATCGCACTTACAACTTACACACCACAGTCCGGGGAACCATCCGCCCCCACCTACACAAAACCCCCATCCGTGCTGGTCACCTACCAGCGTATCCACGCTGGTTCCGGTGAAGCTCGCACCGTGGGGGTCTGGGGGTTCGCCCCCCAGAAGCTTCCGAGAGTTTCCCATGTCTGCGCTCTCCGCAGACATGGGACACCCAGGAAACTCGCGACCCTGACGGGACTCGAACCCGCGACCTTCGCCGTGACAGGGCGACGCGCTAACCAACTGCGCCACAGGGCCTTGCGTACTGCTCGTCTTGCCGGTCCAACCGTACTACATGGTACTTCCGTGCTCCCAACGGGATTCGAACCCGCGCTGCCGCCTTGAAAGGGCGGAGTCCTAGGCCGCTAGACGATGGGAGCCCGACCAACCAATTCCGGGCGAACCGATCGACCGCGCTTCCCGGTTCCGCTTGGGACCGCTGGGGCCCGTCCGCTTCCCTGGGAGCAACGATAGCTTAGGGCACACCCCCTGGGTCTTCCAAAACGGGTTACCCACATGGGTCCCCACCTGCGAAAACGCCGTCCGCCGCGGCCGTCGGGTGTCGATCTCGGCCCGGCCGGTCCCCCGGCGGGCCCGACGGGTGCCGGGGCGGGCCCGTCCGCGGCTGCCGCGGGCCGCTTTTCGGGGGTGATTACCCGGCCGCGAAAAAGCGCTGCGATCCCTTCCCGCGGCACCGGGCGGGGATCGCAGCGCTTCCCATTTTCGGTTGTTTTCCCGGTCTGCTGGGAATCCGTTCGCCTTCGATTGTCCCGCCCTGCCCCCAGGCCGGTGGAAATGATCTTCGAAGTCTGCGCGCAGGATTGCGTCCGGCGGCGGGACCTGGCGGTGGATCACCCGGCGCGACCGGTTCGGTCAACATCGGATGGTCGTGCCCCGATCACCTCCGGACAGCGGGAATCCCGTCCTCACCATCGATCAGACCGAGCATCTCGAGCAGTTCGCGACAGTCCTCAGCGGACTGCGCGCCCATCGCGACCGCAAGGCGGGCGCGGCGGACCTGCTCGTCGGAGACCCGGGAGCTTTCCCCGGACCGGGGTGCGGGCACGCCGGTCGAGAACGGGCCGGACCCCCCAAGACTGTCTTGCTGGAGAAGGAAACTGCGCACCTCGAGTGAACCGCTCATGGCTGCCTCCCCGGCTTTTGTTTGGCGTGAGGCTATGAGACAAGTCCCCGCGCACACAGCCCCCCGCAGAGTGAAACGCACCCCACGCTCAGTAGCCGTGCGTGATCGGTTTTCCGATCCGGGAGTCGGGATTGCCAGGAGTTCACCGATCATGCGCTCACCCGTTCGGACGGCCGCGCGGGTGATCGACACCGTCCGCACGCCGAACTCTTACCCCGTAGGGGTATCATCGCCGGTATGTCGCACACCCCGGGACCCGCGTACAGCGCCAAGAAGGACGCCCACCAGCGCAGATTACGCCGCGTGGAGGGCCAGGTGCGCGGGCTGCAGCGGATGGTCGACGAGGACTCGTACTGCATCGACGTGCTCACGCAGGTCTCCGCGGCGACCAAGGCCCTGCAGGCCTTCGCCCTGGAGCTGCTGGAGGAGCACATGGCGCACTGCGTGGTCGACGCCGCGCGCACCAGCGACGAGGCGGCCGCGGCGAAGGTCCGCGAGGCGGCCGAGGCGATCGCGCGACTGGTCAAGTCGTAGTGGCCGTGGCAACCGGTGAACCGGTTGGCAGCAGCGCCCGGGAGAACGGCACCCGGTAGACAACAGCACTACGTCAAGTCCCCACCCAGGACGAGGCGAGCACCCCACGAGAGGAAGACCCGTGTCCCTGCAGACCGTCTACACCATCTCGGGCATGACCTGCGGCCACTGCGCCGCCTCGGTGACCGAGGAGCTCTCCGGCATCACCGGCGTCTCCGACGTCGCGGTCGACCTGGCCTCCGGCGCGGTCACCGTGACCAGTTCGGACAGCCTGGACCGCGCGGACGTGGCCGCCGCCGTCACGGAGGCGGGCTACGTGCTGGCGGGCTGAGCGGCGTTCGCGCTGCTCATAGCGGTGGGAAGGCCACAGGGCAAGACGAACATCAGGTGAACATTACCGACAAGTTTTCCGCCGCAGGCTCTCCCGCGAGACGCGTGCGCGTGCAACAATCGACGGGCTGACACACCCCCGGTCAGCGCCTGTGGAGATCCCCTCCGGCCCCCGCGTTCCTCCCCCTGGCGCGGGGGCCTCTCCATTTCCGCAGGTCGGCGCGGTGCGGGCGATCAGGTTGCTATGAGCGCGATCACATCGGTCGCGACGGCGTGGCCGAACCGTTATCGTGTCCCGGTGCCTTTTCCCTCTTTTGGACGCAGCCGCACCGACCTGAAGGCGGTCGGCACCAACACGGGGCGCCACCGCACCGTCGGTCGCGAGCAGGCCGAGGAAGCCGTGCCCGACGACGAGCTCGTGTCCTACCTGGCCGCCCTGGCCCCGGACGTCGACAACGAGACCACCGCTCCCGGCCGCCGCTTCGGCAGCGCCGAGGTCTTCCAGCTCCGGCTGTCCCTCGCGGCCACCGAGCAGCTGCGCGAACTGGCCGCGTACCGCCAGACCTCCCCGATGGCCCTGGCCCAGGAATGGATCATGCAGCGGCTGGAATGGGAAGCCCAGCAGTTGCAGCGTTCCTGACCCACCGACGCCGAAAGCGCCGTCGCGTTCCCGCGCGGCTTTCCCGGCGCCCGCAGCCCACCACATCCGCACCAGTGAGCCCCGGCCAGGCGTGGCCGGGGCTCACTGGCGTTGTACGGCTTTTACAGCGGGACGACGTTCGTCGCCTGCGGGCCCTTGGTGCCCTGCCCGACCTCGAACTCGACCCGCTGGTTCTCCTCAAGGGTGCGGAAGCCCTTGCTCTGAATCTCCGAGTAGTGCACGAAGACATCGGCGCCGCCGTTGTCCTGCGCGATAAAGCCGAAGCCCTTCTCGGAGTTGAACCACTTGACAGTGCCCTGTGCCATAAACCTGCCTCCATCGCAGGAGCATGGGGTTGCACCGTGCAACCCCGGGCCGCCCCTCGGGCGATACTTCCGCCCACTGCAGCGGAAAAGCAGCGCGCCCGCGTCGTCGTTCCGCGAGCGTGAATAAAAGCACGAACACAGAAACCACGGCCTGCAACCGAAAGCGTATCGGCTCGCCCCTGGCCGCACTACTGCCTGACGGGCGCTCGGCTAGCCCAAGCGGGTGATCTCCTCAGGTACGCTCCGGAGTGGCCGCATCGCTCTCCGGAATCCTCGCGAAATCCAGCGAACGTGACATGAGTCACAAAGTACGTGGCCAACGTCCCGATGCGCCACAGCGTCGTTATGGGTGTCGGATGGCTTGTGGGGGAAGGAAACGCAGATGATCAGGCGCGGGTTCGGGGGACGGCGGCGGGTGTACCCGGTGGCACTGCTCGGCGCCGGGTTGGTCGCGGTGCTCGCGCTGAGCGGCTGCACCTCCGGTGAGACGGCGGCGGCGACGAGCGCGAGTGGCGGTGGCGGCGGCGGGAAGACCGCCGAGGCGCCGCGCAGCCAGGAGGCCAAGCTGGTCGCCACGCCCGCGGTCGACGCCAAGGACGCCAGCCCGGCCGGGCCGATCACCATGGCGGTCACCGACGGCGCGCTGCAGGCGGTCACGCTGACCAACGCGGAGGGCAAGCAGGTCAAGGGGGAGCTGGCCGCGGACAAGTCCACCTGGACGGTCACCGAGCACCTCGGCTACGGCAAGACCTACACCTGGGCGGGCAGCGCGGTCGGCGCCGACGGCGCGACCAAGCAGCTCAACGGCTCGTTCACCACGGTCAAGCCGAAGCGGCAGATGGGCGCGAGCCTGAACACCGGCGACGGCAAGACCTACGGCATCGCGATGCCGATCGCGGTCGCGTTCGACGCCCCGGTCAAGGACAGGGTCGCCGCGCAGAAGGCGATGAAGGTGGCCACCACGCCGGAGACCGAAGGCGCCTGGGCCTGGCTGGACGACCGCACCGCGCACTGGCGGCCGAAGGAGTACTACAAGCCCGGTACCACCGTCCGGGTCACGGTCGGCATCTACGGGGTGGACCTCGGCGGCGGCACCTACGGCAGCGACGACATCACCTCGTCGTTCACCATCGGCCGCTCGCAGATCGTGCGCGCCGACACCCAGACCCACCGCATGGTCGTGATCACCGACGGCACGCAGACCCAGGACTTCCCGGCGTCGATGGGCCTGGAGTCCGACCCGGGCCGGGTCACCAAGAGCGGCACGCACGTGGTCATGAGCAAGCACGCCACCTACGGCATGACCAACCCGAAGTACAACTACGAGAACGTGATGGTGCCCTGGGCCGTCCGCATCTCGAACAACGGCGAGTTCGTGCACGGCTACGCGAACTCCATCCCGCAGCAGGGCAAGCGCAACGTCTCGCACGGCTGCATCAACCTCTCGCCCGCCAACGCGAAGATCTACTACGACTCGGTGCTGCCGGGCGACCCGGTGGAGATCACCGGCAGCAACCAGCAGCTCAGCTCGGCCGACGGCGACTACTACGACTGGGCCGTGTCCTGGGACAAGTGGACGTCGATGTCGGCCACCTCGAACTGACCGCCGGGCGGGACCCGAGGGTGGCTTCCCCAGTGGAGGCCACCCCCGGTGGCGTTTCGGGGCACGTAAGGTTGATGGCCGTGGACAGCGCGGAGCCCGCGGCCGGGTACCTGGTGGTCCGCGCGTCGGGCGCGGCCGCGGCCCGGCAGGCGATGGACGCGGTGCTGCGCGGCGGACGGGTGCGGTCGGACCCGGACCAGCTGCAGGTCCTGCTGCGCGCCGCGCTCCCCAAGCTCCCCCCGGGCGGGGTGTCGTTGAGCTTCGGCGAGTGCGCGCTGCGGGTGCGCGGCGGCGAGCACCAGCCCGGCGCGGTCCTGCTGAGCGTGGCGACGAGCAAGTTGTCGGTGGGGTTCGCCGAGCTGCGGCCGCTGCTGTTCCAGCCGGTGCCGCTGGCGCGCGGGGTGCAGGCGCTGGTCGCGTCGTCGGTGGCGCACCTGCTGGCCGCCGGTGACGCGGTCGACCCGCACGGCGCCCGCGCGTACGTGATCGGCCTGGTGGAGCTGGTGCTGCGCAGCGCGCTGCGCACGGAACTGGACCGCGCGGACGCGATCGCCACCCGCCGCCGGGCCGCGGTCGACTTCATCCGCGACCACCTGGCCGACCCGGCGCTGACTGCGGCGCGCATCGCCGACGCCCTGTTCATCTCCCGGCGTAGGCTCTACCAGCTCTTCGACGACGGCGACGGCGTGTCCGGCCGGATCCGGGCCATGCGCGTCGAGCGGGCCAAGGAGCTGCTCGCCGACCCGGCACAGGCCGTGCGCGGCATCGGCGAGATCTCCCGCCAGTGCGGCTTCGCCAACGCCGCCCACTTCTCCCGCACCTTCCGCAAGGCCGTCGGCGCGACGCCCCGCGAGTTCCGCGAGCGGGTGCTCACCACCTAGCCGAAGTCCACCGACGAGACGAGTTTCCCCAGCAGGACGGCAAGTTCCAGCCAGCCGCGGCCGGTGGTCGAGTGCAGCGTGAACACGGCGAGGCGGCGGCCGTCGGGCTCGATCACGATCGCCTGGAGCTGGCAGCCGGGGGCGCGACCGGTGTCGGCGGCGGCCAGGCGTTCGGCGATGACGACGGGGTGGCCCCGCTCGGTGCGGGACTCCGTGACGTCCAGGATGTCCGGCCCGGCCGCGGCGAGGTGGCGGCGCAGGGCGTCGGCGGTGGTGGAGCCGTGGGGCTGGTCGGAGGTGGAGACCACGGCGACGAGCACGGCCGGGTCGGCGTCGGGGTGGGTGGCGACGGCGACGAGCCCGGCGCCCTCGGCGTGCGCGAGTTCGGCGGCTTCCCGCGCGGCCTGCCCGACCCCGGGGTCGTGCGCGGACTCGGGCCCGCGCCGGGCGACCATCAGCGCGGCCAGCTCGGCGGCGGTGTCGTCGACCGAGCACAGCGAGACGGGCACGATCCCGTCGACGCCCGCGAGCTTCACCTGGCCCGCTCCACGACCTCGATCACCGGACCGCCGCCCCCGGCACCGGTGGCCACGGCGGCGGCGAAGGTGCCTGCCGCGCCTGTGGACCGGGTGGGCGGTCCGGACGACAGGACCAGGCCCCCCAGGGCGGCGGAGGTCGTGGACACCCGGTCGAGCAGGGCGGCGATCGACGAGGTGGGGGACTTGGCGCGGTGTGCTGGGCGCAGCGCGTCGGCCACCTCGTCCGCCGCGCGTTCGTGGTCGGCGGCGAGGACCCGGGCCCGGCGGACCACGTCCGCCAGCCGGTCGCGCAGCGCGGTCAGCTCGGCCTCGGCCGCCGCGTGGTCCATGCCCGCCTTGGCGGCGGCGACCGGGGTGGCGGCGAGGTCGAGTTCGGTGCGGCGGGCGTGGAGGTCGTCGGTGGCGTCGCTGATCCGGTCGCGCAGCCGCGTCGCCGCGCGCTCCAGGTCGTCGGCGGCGCGCTTGCCCGCCGCCAGGGTCTGCGCCCAGGTGGTGAGCAGGTCGGCGGCCCGGCGCAGGTTCGCCGACCGGGTGTCGAGGTCGGCGGGTACCGCGTCGACGCGCCCGGCGAAGGCGTCGGCGGCGGGGCCGGTCCACCCGTCCGTGGCCGACTCGACCCGCCGCAGGTCCGGCCCGACCGCGGCCAGCGCGGCTGCCGCGGCCCGGTACTCGGCGACCACGGACATCACCGCGTCCGGGTCGCCAGGGGTCGGGTCGAAGCCGAGTCCGGGGTAACCGCTCACCGCCCGCTCCTGTCCGACGCGAGCAGCAGCGCGGCGGGGCGGATGTCGAAGGCGGGACCGATCCACCTGACCGTGGCCGACTCGACCCGCCGCGGCGCGACTGCCCGGTACTCGGCGACCGCGAACATCATCACGCCCCGGTCGCCGGGGGTGGGGTCGAGGCCCGGGTAGGCGCTCACCGCGAGTGGAACCGGTTCGCGGCGTCGGCGTCCACGTCGGCGTAGGCGCGGCCGAGGTGGGTCAGGTCGGTGGCGACGCGGGTCAGCGCCGCGTGCGCGGCGGTGACCGCCGCCTCGGTGTCCACTGTGTACTCGGTGATCGCCTGGGCGAGCCGGGCCGGACCGGTCGCCGGGGTGGTGGTGAGGCGCACGGCTTCGAGGTCGGCCACCGTCCAGCTGAGGACGGTGGCCGCCGCGGCCAGTTCACCGGGGTCGGCGGTGTAGCCGGTCACGCGCCGAAGACCGACGGGTACGCCGGGGGCAGGTCGTCGAAGAGGTCGAGGCCGTCGTCGTACTTGTTCTTGTGCTCCTCGTCCTCTTCGCGGTTCGCGCCCGCGCCGCCCATCGGCGGGTACAGGGACGAGTTGCCCGCGGCGCCGTTGCGGCCCGCCATCGCCTCGGCCGCGAAAGCCGCCGAACCGCGCGCGGCCATGCCGCTACCGGACAGAGCCCCGCCGCCGCGCTGGCCCGCGCCCGAGCCGGGGCCGAAGCCACCGCCCACGCCGTAACCGCCAGAGGCGTAGCCGCCACCCGAACCGCCGGGGCCGTAGTTGGTGCCGGGGTAGTTCGTGGTCGGCTGGTTGGTCCCGGGCACGTACCCCGGCGTGCCGGACGTGCTCGTGCCGTCGCCGGGCGGCGGGTAGGGCGGATCGTACGGGTCGTGCGGGTCGTCATCGGGATCCCGAGGCGGGCCGTCGATGATGATCACCGGCGGACGTGGGGGCCTCGGGTCGTCGCCCCCAGGGGTCTTCTCCGTGGGGGCGGTCGGGGTTTCCCTGAAGGTGACGGGCGCGCCGGGCCGGGTCGTGGTGGGCCCCGAGGAGAACTCGGGCAACCGGTCGTGCACCTGCTGGCTGCTGCTCGCGTACTCGCGCATCACCTCGACGGCCCTGGCCTTGGCCGCCTCGCGCTCGACCACCGTGCCCTGGTGGTCGTCGCTGAGCTGCTTGAGGAAGACCGCGCCGCTGGGCCCGTCGGTGATCTTGACGTCGTAGCCCCGCATGAACCAGGCCTCGCCGTAGGAGAACACCGGCTCTGGCATGTTCCGCTGCGCGTAGGACACCGCTTCGGTGTAGTTGGACAGCCCCTCGCCGACCTGGCCTGCCTTGTGCGCGGCCTCGCCCGCCCACTGGGCGAGCCGGGTGTTGGCCTCGGCGGCGCGCACGGCGGCGGGCCCGCGCCAGGAACCCAACGTGCCCTGCAGGATGTCGCGCACGTCGCTGGTGGTGCCATCGATCCGCTTGGCCAGCTCGCTCCACCGCTGGGCCTGCTGGTCCATGCGGTTCGGGTCGGCCGCCATCACCATGTCGTAGAGCACGCGGTGTTCGTAGGCGTTCCAGTTGATCTGCTCGAACCCGGCGGCCAGGTTCTCCGCGCGGGCCTGCCGGTTGGCCTCGATCTTCCGAGCGGCGCTCGCGCCGGGGTCGTGGTTGTCGGTGAAGAACTCGTGTCTGCGGTTCTGGCTGTAGCGGCGGTCCACCACGTCAGATCCTCCCCGCGCGGTTCAAGGCGTCCTTGGCCGCGTTGTCCACGGTCTCGTAGTCGGCGAGCGTGGCCCGGATCGACTCGCGCACGTCCGCCAGCTCGGTGAGGTACTTCTCGAGCACCGCGCGGACACCGCCCTCGGCGTCCGCGCGGACGCCGAACGCCTGCGCCATGCGCGCGGCGACCGGTCCCGAGCCGTCGCCCATGGGCTGCTCCAACTCGGCCGCCAGGTCGCGCTGCTTGGCCAGTTCGGCGTGCAGGTCCCCCAGCTGCGAGTACGCCTGGGACAGGGCCGCGTAGTCGACCTCCATGCCGTCCATACCGGTACCCGTGAGCCGGAAGTCACCCTGTGGATCGGCACGCACGTCCGAGTCCACATACGCCCGGTCCTGGACCTGTCGGCTCTTGGCCAACTGCTCGACCTGCTGCATGGTGCGAACGCGCGTCATGTTCCCTCTCCGCTCCGTCGCCTACCAGGGTGACCCACGGTGACTCATGGTTCTACCCCTACCCCGATCGTTGTGCACAACCGGGCACCTCACCCGCTCACGTGGACAACTCCTGACCGTAGGCGTCGGTGAAAAGATGACGTTACCCTCCACAAATGAGTGAATCGGCGACCGATACCCGCGACTCCCCAAAGCTTGCCGACAACCACACCGACCCCACCATCAAGCGCGCTGTGGCCGCCTCGGCCATGGGCAACTGCATCGAGTGGTACGACTTCGGCGTCTTCGGGTTCATGCCCGCGGTCCTCGGCGCCGTGTTCTTCGACGCGCAGACCCCGACCGAGAACGTCCTGGGCACCTTCGCGGTGCTCGCGGTGGCGTTCATCGCCCGCCCGTTCGGCGGGTTCGTCTTCGGCCCGCTCGGCGACCGCGTGGGACGGCGCAAGGTGCTGGCCACCACGATCATCCTGATGTCCGGTTCGACCTTCGCGATCGGGTTGTTCCCGTCGCACGCCGCGGTGGGCCTGCTGGCGCCGGTCCTGGTCCTGCTGGCCCGGTTGGTCCAGGGCTTCTCCGCGGGCGGCGAGTACGGCGGGGCGGCGACGTTCATGGCCGAGTACGCCCCGGACCGCAGGCGCGGCTTCCTCGGCAGCTGGCTGGAGTTCGGCTCGCTGGGCGGCTTCCTGCTCGGCGCGGGTGTGGTGACCCTGACCACGATCGCCGTGGGCGACGCGGCGATGGCCGACTGGGGCTGGCGGATCCCGTTCCTGGTCGCGGGCCCGCTCGGACTGGTCGGTCTCTACTTGCGGACGCGGCTGGAGGACACACCGCTGTTCCTGGAGGCCGCGGCGGAGGAGAAGCTGGAGTCCTCGCCGCTGGGCGCGGTGCTGCGCACGCAGTGGCGGTCGATCCTGCACCTGATCGGCTACATCGTGCTGCTCAACATCGCCGACTACGTGGTGCTGACCTACATGGAGTCCTACCTCACCGGCACGCTCGGGCTCACCGGCCGCACACCGCTGCTGGCGATCATGGCCGTGATCGCGGTGATGATGGTCATCATCCCGCCGGTCGGCGCGCTGACCGACCGGATCGGGCGCAAACCGCTGCTGTACGTCTCGTGCGCGGGGTTCCTGGTACTGCCGATCCCCGCGTTCAAGCTGATGGGGACCGGCAACCCGGTCGCGCTCGCGGTCGGCCTGGGGGTGATCGGCGTGCTGCTGACCTTCCTGCTGGCCACCATCCCGTCCGTGCTGCCCGCGATGTTCCCGACCGCCGTGCGCTACGGCGCGTTCGCCATCGGCTACAACCTGTCCACGGCGCTGTTCGCGGGCACCGCGCCGTACGTCGTGACGAAACTCGTGGACAGCACGGGAGACCAGTTGGTCCCGGCGTACTACCTGATGGGCGCCGCGCTGATCGCCGCCGTCCCCATCTACCTGCTGCCGGAGACCGCGGGCCGGTCGCTGCGCGAGGTCACCGGGAGCACCCGCCCGACCTCGGACGCGGCGGTCTGAGCAGCAGGCACGCCAGGGCGGCGGCCAGGTCGGCGACCTGCCGCGCCCGCGCCGCCTGCCGCGCGGCTTCGGCTCCGGGCCCGCGCGGGTGGTCCGGAGCCAGGTCGTCCGGGTGGGACTCGGTCACGCCGTCGAGCATGCGCGACGGCACCGGGTCCCACCCGCCCGCCTGCGCACCCGGGCACGACGGCGGCGCAAGTGGACAACCGGTGCGTGTGCGCGGCCACAACGGGGCGCGTGCTTACTCTTCAGTAGTGAGCCGTACACCCGCGCCGTGGCCGCCGGTCCCGACCGAGCTGCCCGAGCCCCACCCGGACGCCCCCGCCGCCGGCACCGACCTGCCGCCGCACTACGCCTTCTGCTTCGGCTGCGGGGACAAGCAGGGCGACGGGTTGCACCTGCGCGCGAAGGTCGGCGGTGAGCACACCATCCGCTCGCGGTTCACCGTCACCGAGGCGCACCAGGGCGCGCCGGGACTGGCCCACGGCGGCCTCCTCGCGTGCGCCTTCGACGAGGCGCTGGGCACGACCGTCGGCCACCTGCTGCGCAAGCCCGCCGTCACGGGGAAGTTGGAAACCGACTTCCTGCTACCGGTTCCGGTCGGCACCACACTGGTCATCGACGCGCACCTCGACGGCGTCGCGGGCCGGAAGGTCTACGCCAGTGCCGAAGGACGGCTGGGCGCGGACGGTCCGGTCGCGGTGCGGGCGCGGGCGCTGTTCGTTGTGGTGGAGCTCAAGCACTTCCTGGACAACGGCCGGGAAGCCGACCTGCGCGCGGTCGCGGCGGACCCGAGCCTGTTGGGATCGCGACCGGTCGAGCTCAATCCGTAGCGCTTTTACCGTGTTCGGAACCGGTCCAGACCCACATCGCCCTTACCGTGTTCGGAACCGGTCCAGTCGCACATCGGCCAAAAAGGACCGATAAGCGCTACCCCCCAGCGCCAACACCCGGTCCGGGTTCTTGCTGTCCCGCACGGCTTCGCCGAAAGCGAGCTCAACGCACTGCTGCGCCTGGGAGCGCGACGACTTCCGCCACCTAGCGGCCGGAAGGTCGAAGTCGGTCATCCGGGTCCATCTCCTACTCAAGTCGACTTTCCACCAACTCCCGGGTGGCGTCCGGGCTCATCGCCGCGGCGGTCAGACTCTCGAAGGCAAGGGAGTAGGTGGAAACGTGCTCTCTCACGAGGTAGTCCGCTGCGGTCAGACCCTCCACATAGACCAAACGGGCACGACCGTCCAACAGTTCTACGACGGTGAACGCCACACCGGCGGACGCGTGTGCGCCACCGGACAACGGTAGCGCTTGGACAGTCACGTGCGGCAGCTGCGCCACGGATAGCAGGAAAGTTAGTTGCGCTCGCATTACCTCGGGCCCGCCGACGGGCCTGCGGATGGCCTCCTCGCCGACGATCAACCGGACCCGGCAGCGCTCGTCGGTGCGGAACCGGTCGGCCCGCCGGGCGCGGTCGCGGGCCATCACATCAACCGACGACCTCGGGATGGTCACCGAGCGGGTGAGCACCGCGCGGGCGTACTCCTCGGTCTGCATCGCGCCGGGGAACATGTCGAACTGGACCATGTCCAACCGCGTCGCGCTGCGCTCCAGGTTGACGTACTTGGCCGCCCACTCGCGGACCCGGCTCGGCGGCAGCTTGCGGCGCGCCTCGGTCGCCAGCTCCTGCAACCGCTCGCCGTGGTCGGCGTCGATCCGGTAGACCGCCACGGCCCGCTCCAGGTCGCGGTCGCTGAGCTTGGCGTCACCGTGTTCGATCTTGGAGAGCTTGCCCGCCGACCACCCGAGGTCACGTGCCGCCTCCGCCTGCGACATCCCCAGTCCATCACGGACCGTCGTCAGCTCGATACCCAGCAGGATGCGTTGGACGATGGGGCCGGGGTCCGAGGAAGTCATGCCGGGCAGTCTGCCGGATACGACGACTCTCCGTATCTCTTCGTACTCCGAACGGGGCCACCTGCTCGTGCAACTGGAAATCTCCGTGTAGATTTCCACGTGCTGGTCTCGCACTGGTCGAGACAGTTCCCCTCCCAACCGCGCCGAGTGGTGGGCACCTCAGCGGCGGGGCCCGGGAGGGGTCAGCCTGCCGGGTCGCGCGTCTCCCCACTGCCCCGTGGCGGCCCGGCAGGCGACCAGCGGAAACTCCGTAGGCTTGGCGCATGTTCATGGTCGTGGTGGGGCTCGGCGTCCTGCTCCTGCACTGGTACCTCTGGCGTCGGCTCGTGCACGACACCACCCGGACGCCGCGGGCCCGGCGCGCGGGGACGGTGGTGCTGGCCGTGCTCGCCGGGCTGACCGTGGCCGGACTGGTGCTGCCGCAGGTGGTCGGGGTCGAGGTCGGGGCGTGGTTCGCCTGGCCGGGTTACCTGTGGTTCGCGGTGTTCTTCTACCTGCTGCTCATCCTGGCGGTCCTGGAACTGCCCCGGCTGGCGTTGAGGCGCTGGATGCGCAAACCCGCCGCCGCGCCGGAACCGGCGCTGGTCCCGGCCGCGGCCCCCGCCCCGGAACCGGCGCCGGAACCCGCGCCGGTCGACCTGGGCAGGCGGTTGTTCGTCGCGCGGGCGGCGGCGGTCGTGGCCGGGGCGGGCGCGTCGACCATCGTGGGCGCGGGTGTCGTGTCGGCGCTCGGGCCGCCCGAGGTGAAGCGGCTGACGGTGCCGATCACCGGCCTGGCCGAGGAACTGCGCGGGTTCCGGATCGCCGTGGTCAGCGACATCCACCTGGGGCCGCTGCTGGGCCGGGCGCACACCGAGCGCGTCGTCCGGATGCTCAACGAGACCGCGCCGGACCTGGTCGCCATGGTCGGCGACCTCGCCGACGGCACGGTCGCGGAGCTGGGCCACGCGGCGGAACCGTTGCGGGACTTGGTTTCCCGGCACGGCACGTACTTCGTGACCGGGAACCACGAGTACTACTCGGGCCACCAGCAGTGGGTCACCGAGCTGGAACGCCTCGGCCTGCACTACCTGCACAACAGCAACACCCCGATCACCCAGGGCGACAACGGTTTCACCCTGGCGGGCGTCACCGACCTCAACGGCCGCAAGTACGACGACGCGCCGAACATGATCCGCGCGCTGTCCACAAGGGACACCTCGAAGCCGACCGTGCTCCTGGCCCATCAACCGGTCCAGGTCGAGGACGCGGCCAAGCACAGCGTCGACCTCCAGCTGTCCGGCCACACCCACGGCGGCCAGCTGTGGCCGTTCCACTACGCGGTGCGCCTCTCCCAGCCCGCCGTGTCCGGCTTGTCCAAAGTGGACAAGACCTGGCTCTACGTCACCAACGGCGTCGGCAGCTGGGGCCCGCCGGTGCGGGTGGGCGCCGCACCGGACATCTCCGTCATCGAGCTGGTGCCGGACGCCTAGGTCAGCGTCCTGGGGCGGATGGCGTTCGCCTTGTCCACCAACGCGTGCCGCTGCTGCGGGCTGCCCGCCAGGCGGGCGAGCGCCCGGTAGCAGCGCTCCAACCCGAAGCGCAGCTCGCGCTCCGAGAGCTCGCAGCCGAGGACGGTGCGCTGCGGGTGGGCCGGGTTCGCCCCCGGCTTGCCCGCCTTGACCCAGCCGTACGCGGCTTCCAGCACTTCCGCCGACAGCTGGGTGCGGCGCTCGGCGTCGAGCGCGAGGCGTTCCAGGCGCTTGGCCGCGTCGTGCAGCTCGTGCTCGACGACCCTGGCCACCTCGTGCGCCCTGGCCTTGATCTTGATGGCCGCGACCTGGGCGGCGACGTGGTGGCTGGAGGTGTCCGGGACGGCCTCCAGCACCTCGATCGCACCCGCGCGACCGTCCTGCGCCAGGTACACCCGGGCCAGACCGAACGCGGCGCTGACGAACGAGCGGTCCGTGCGCCAGACCAGTTCGTAGTAGCGGGCGGCGGCGAAGTTGTCGCCCGCCAGCTCGTAGCTGACCGCGAGCGCCAGCTTCGGCGCCAGCTCGCCCGGGACCGCGTCGTAGACCCGGTCGAAGGCCTCCCGCGCGACCTGGGACGCGCGGTTGGCCAGGGCCAGCAGGCCGTGGAACCAGTCGGTGCGCCAGTCCGCCGGGGTGGCGACCAGCCTGCGGGCCGCGTCCAGCTCGGCCGCCGCCGCGCGCAGGTCGCCCAGCTCCATCCGGGCCTTCACCAGCCGCAGCCGGACCTCGATGGAGTCCTGCGGCGCGGCCAGCAGCGCGGTGACCAGTTCCGCCGGTTCGGTCGCGGTGATGCTGGCCAGCACGGCGGCGGCCGGGTCGTCGGTGTCGACCAGCGGCAGCGGCAGCACCGTGGCCACCTCGAGCGGGTCCGGGGTGGGCAGCGAGTCCGACACCACCAGGCCCGCGCCGAACGTGCGCGCCTCCAGACCGAACACAGTGGACAGTCCGGGGCGGGGCCGGTTGGTGCCCAGCGCCATGACCTCGCGCAGCACACCAGTGAGCTGGTCGGCCATCTCCTCGGCGGAGGTGAACCGGCGCGCCGGGTCGCCGTGCGTGGCCCGCTTGAGCACCCGGTGGTAGCTGCCGAACAACGCGAACAGCGGCTCGACGTCCGGGCCGGGCAGCGTGTGCTTGTAGCGGGTGGTGTAGCCGGCGAACTCGATGGAGAGCACGGCCAGGGTGCGGCCGACGGTGTAGATGTCGGAGGCGATGCTGGCGCCCTCGGTGGCGAGCTCGGGGGCGGCGTAGCCCGCGGTGAAGAACAGCGGGCTCTCGTAGTCGTCGGTCTTGCGGACCGCGCCGAGGTCGATGAGCTTGAGCTGCTCGCCCGCCTGGATCACGTTGTCCGGCTTGAGGTCGCAGTACAGCATGTCGACGCTGTGCAGGTAGCCGAGCGCGGGCAGCATCTCCAGCCCGTAGGCGATCACCTGCCCGATCGGCAGCGGCTCGGCCCGGCCCGCCTCGCGGTGGTGCTCGAGGGCGAGCTGGCGCAGCGACTGGCCGCCGACGTACTCCATCACGATGTAGCCGACCATCGAGCCGGTCTTGGGGTCCGGGTGCTCGACGAAGTTGTAGATCTTGACCACGTTCGGGTGCTCGACCTCGGCGAGGAAGCGCCGCTCGGCGACCACGGAGGCCATCGAGGTGGCGTCACCGGTGTCGATCATGCCCTTGAGCACGACCCAGCGGTCGCTGACGTTGTGGTCCTTGGCCAGGTAGATCCAGCCGAGGCCGCCGTAGGCGATGCTGCCGAGCACCTCGTACTGGCCGCCGACGAGGTCGTCGCGGAAGAGCCGGGGCCGGAAGTTGAACGCCTGGCCGCAGGTCGGGCACTCGCCCTCGGGCTCGCCCGGTGCACCGTTGGCGCCGCGGCCGACCGCGGCGCCGCAGCTGTTGCAGAACCGCTTGTTCTCCGCGACGACCGGGTTGTCCAGCACGGCGCTGGACGGGTCCTTGATCGGCACCACCGGCACCTCGACCAGCCCGGCGCCCAACCGGCCGCGACCGGACGAGCGCGACCCGGTCCGCCTGCCGGTGCCGGGGAACGCCCCGGACCCGGTGCTCGGACCGCTGTCGGTCCGGGTGAGCAGCTGCGTCTCGGGGGCGGCCTGCTCCTCGTCCTCCGGCCGCGGCGGCACGATGCTCTGCGTCAACGTGGTCTCGTTGAGCACGCTGGTCGGCTGCGGCTCGTCGTCCGCGAGCGCGGTGTCCGGCAACACCCCGGGCCGCCGGGGCGCCACGGGTGGGTACTCGACGGGGGCGAACTGCGCGGTGGCCTGGCTGTCCGGGGTCGGCCGCACGGGCTGGGAGTCCCGCCCACCGTGCCGACCGGACTGTCCACCCGGGCCGGACCGGTGCTGCCCACCGGCGGGCTGCCCCGACCGGCGCCCACCGGGGCCCGGTCGCTGCGGACCGGCCGGGAACGGCACGGCCGTGGTCGGTGCCGCGCTCGGCCCACCCACCCGGTGCTGCCCCGTGGCCTGCGCCCCACCCGGCCGCTGCCCACCGTGCGGCGACTGCCCACCGACCGGCGGACCGGCGGCTCCCCACCCCGCACCCGACGGGCCCCCGATGCCTTGCCCGGGGCCACCCGGCTGACCGGCGGACGCCTGGTCTCCAGCCTGGCCACCCGAACCCACCGGGCGATGCTGCCCAGCCGCGCTCTGCTGGCCTGGGCCATGCCCGAAAGCCGGGTGCCCGCCCTGCTGACTCGCGGGTACCTGGTCGCCTGCCCCCTGCGGCCCGCCGGATCCGCCCGGGCCATTCCGGCCTGCCGCGTTCTGCTGACCGACACCGTGCCCGGCAGACGGATGCCCGCTCTGGTCACCGGTCGCTTGCCCGCCCGGTCCCCCTGGGCGGTGCTGGCCCGGTGCGACCGGACGGTGTTGCCCGGTGCCGCCCTGCTGGCCGACGCCCTGCCCGGCGAGCGCTTGGTCCCCGGCGGGCTGCGGGCCTGCCGGACGGCGAGGGCCCGGCTGCGGTGGCCTGCCCGGGTTCGGCTGCCACCCCGGGGGCGGCTGCTCACCCGGCGGCTGCACCCGGTGCGGTCCCGACCGCACGCCCGGGGGTGGGTACTGCCCCGGTGGCGGCACCGGGAACTGGCCCGTTCCCGGCGGCGGCGGGTACGGCCCGGGAGCCGCGCCCGACCTCGGCGCGTTCGGGTGCGGGTGCGGGCCGGACGACGTCCCCGGCCCCTGCGGGCACCCCGGCACCGGGAACTGCCCCGTGGCCTGCGCGTGCCGCCCGGGTGGGGACTCCGGGGCGGGCTTGGGTTTGGGCGCCCACGGCGAGTTCTGCTGCGGCACCGGTCCACCGTTCGCCGGGACCACCGGCATGCTCTGCGAGGTCAGCCCCGGCCCCTTCGGTCCACGGGGGACCGGGCTCGGGCGGGGCGGCGCGGGCGGCGGCTCCTCGTCGGGGATGGTCACCGCCTGGGTCACGTCCGCGGCGGGTTCCTCGTCCGGAGGGGACAGTGCCGCCGAGACCGCGTCGGCCGGGGTCTCGGCCACCGGGGCCTCGACCACAGCGGGCGCGGCCACCGGAGACGCGGCCACCGGAGGAGCGGGCACCGGCGGCGTGTCGACCGGCGGCTCGACGGGAGCCGGGGCCTGCTCCGCGTCTTCCTCCAGCGTCGGCGGAGGCGGCGAGTCGAAGTGCCAGCGGGCGGGCTTCGGGGTCAGCTCGGGTTCGTCCGACTTCGGGTCGGGTCCGCCCGGCGGCGGGGTCCAGTGCGTCATGGGGCCACCTCAGTCCCGGTACCTGGCCGCCGGGGGCGCGGCGGCGGGCCCGCCCGCCTGCCCCAGCCACTTGGCGTAGCTGGCCGCCCACGAGCCGCGCGCGACCGACTGCTCCAGCACGCCGTTGACGAACCGCACCATGTCCTCGTTCTGCTTGGGGATGCCGATGCCGTAGGGCTCCTCGGTGAACCGGGGTCCCACCAGTTTGACGTTCGGGTCCTGGGCGACCATTCCCGAGAGGATGGTGTCGTCGGTCGACACGGCCGCGACCTGGCCCTGCTGCAGCATCACCAGGCAGTCCGACCAGTTGTCCACCGCCACCACCTCGGGCGGCGCGGGCGCCTCGCGCAGCTTCTGGATCGAGGTCGAGCCCTTGGCGGCGCACACCCGCTTGCCGCCGAGCTGGTCGACGCCGGTGATCGGGGACGAGCGGTCGACCACGACCCGCTGGCCCGCCACGTAGTAGGTGGCGGAGAAGTTGATGTCGACCCAGCGCGCGCAGGTGGCGGTCATGGTGCGCACGACGATGTCGACCTCGCCCTTCTTCAGCGCGTCGATGCGCTCGGCGGAGGTGATGACCTTGTACTGCACCTTGCCCGGGTCGCCGAAGATCGCCGCGGCGACGTCGCGCACGCGGTCGATGTCGAAGCCCTCCAGCGCGTTGCTGGTCGGGTTGCGGAAGCCGAACAGGAAGGTGTTCTGGTCGACGCCCGCGATGAGCCTGCCGCGGTCCTGGATGGTCTTCATGGTCGTGCCGCCCGGCATGGCGCCGGGGGCGGGCAGCGGACCGGCCGGGCGCAGGCTGGCGGCGGGGTCGCACGGCGGTACGGCCGCGGCGCTGCCGGTGGTCGTCGGCGGGTTGACCTCGACGCCCGCGGGCTGCGGCCGGTCCAGGGAGGTCACGGTGGCCAGGTCGACGGGCTTGCCGCTGACCGAGCAGGCGGTGAGCAGCAGGGCGGGTACGGCCAGCGCGACGGCCGCGAGCGCGCGCACCCGGTGTCCGGTGATCATCGGTACTCCCGCAGTCGTTCCCGGATGCCCAGGGTGATGCCCGCCGCCGCGACCAGGGCGAGCACGGCGACACCGGGCACCAGGCCGGTCAGCGCCCCGCCCGCCTTGGTGGTCTTGGTGAAGAACTCCTCGCGGCCCGCGTTCAGCGCCGTGAGCAGGTTCTTGTCGAGCTTGCCGAACGCGGTGGCGGAGCTGTTCGGCTCGGCGCCGATGGCGGTCTTGACCGCGTCCTCGTACTGGCCGCCCTCGTCCAGCTCGCGGATCCGGCGGTGCGCGTCCGCCCAGGCCGCGGCGTTGTCCACGGCCTGCTGCACCTCGCCGGTCGCGGCGTCGCCGGAGGCCAGGGCCTTGGCCTGGCGCAGCAGGTTCTGCTCGCCGTCGCCGACCAGGGTCGCGGCCAGCTGCTGCCACTCCTGCTCGTAGCCGGGGCCGTCGCCGCGGGCGACCAGGGTCAGCGTCTCGTCGGCGCGGCACTTGAGCGAGTTGATCCTGGCCTGGACCAGCACGTCCACCTGCTGCGAGCCGTTGCGCTCGGCGTCGGCGACGTGCCCGGACATCAGCAGCAGCGCGGTCGCGCCCCAGACCAGCGACACGAGCACGGCGGCGCTGGCCACGACCAGCCCGACGTTGAGCAGCCGGTTGGTTTTGCGGGTCAGGTAGCGCTGGGTCGCCACCAGGGCCGCGACCAGCAGGACCACCAGCGCGATCACCACCCACGGCACCGAGCGGGCGGACTCCTGCTCGGTCTGCAGCCGGTCGTAGTCGATCTCGTACAGCTTCTCCGCGGCGGGCAGCAGCTTGGACCGCATCAGCGCGGACGCCTCGCGCAGGTAGGCGGCACCGGCCGGGAAGCCCTGGCGGTTGTTGGCCCGGGCGGTCTCGACCAGCCCCGAGTACACCGGCAGCTGCTGGCTCAGCACCTCGACCTGGGCGCTGGCCAGCGGGTCGCCGCCGACGTCGGTGGACGCCTTGGCCAGCGCGCTGCCCGCCTGGGCGATGTCGAACTCGTAGCGGGTGCGCAGCTCGGCGGGCTCGACGCCACCGGAGAGGAAGGCGCTGGCCGCGGTCGCGTCCGCGTCGGAGAGCGATCGGAAGATCTGCTGCGCGGCGGCGGCCAGCGGCTCGCGGTGCGCGACCAGGTCGTCGAGGGTGTCGCGCTTGGCCTGCAGGGTCAGCGCGGCCACGATGCCGGTGACCGCGGTGACCAGCAGCAGGGCGACCGCGACCAGCGACAGCCTGCCCGGGGTCGTCACCGCGGACCTGGTGACCCGGCCGACGGGCCCGGTCCGGGCGTCGGCAGGCCGTTCCGGCGTGACCGTCACCACGGGGTTCTCCCCAACCGCACGAGCACGCCCGCCCTCCACCTCCGCTGCCTGGTCGGACCTGAACTTAGTGGAGTAGGTTCGACCGGACCACCATGTCCGACACAGCCGGTCACCAGCACTGTCCCACTTGTGCGCGGTGTAGTCGCTCGGTTGCTGTCTGGTTCCAGGGGACCCCGGTTTGAGACCGTGGTCACATGAACAGTGAGCACAGCATGCAGCGGATCGCGACGTTCTGCGGACAGTGCGACTGTGGCTGCCCGGAACTGTGGGTGGACCCGGACGCGCCGGAAGAGCGCCGGGTGGTGATCACCGATGACCACGGTCAGCGGATCCAGATGAGCATGGGGCAACTCGGCGACCTCGTGGGCGACGTGAAGGGCGGCGTCCTCGACGGACTGCTGGCGGGCAGCAGGTAACCGGGGCGCGGTGGCGGTACCGACATGGCTCGGCTGGGTGCTCACGGCGGCGTTCCTCGGGATCGCCGGGTACAGCGCCGCCCGGCTCGTCGCCGCCAACCGGCGATCCGATTACACCGGCCGCGAGCGGGCGGTGGACCTCGCGCACGCGCTGATGGCCCTCGGTATGGCGGTGATGTGCTCGCCGATCGGCGGCCCACTGCCCCCGGCCGGGTGGCAGGCGGTGTTCGCACTGGTCACTGCCTGGTTCCTGGGTGCCGCGCTGCTCGGTGGCAGGGGCGGGGCGAGCTGGCACGGGGGTGACTGGCAGCACGCCGTCGCGGGACTGGCCATGCTCTACATGCTCACCGCCGGGTCGCACACGGCGCACGCCATGTCCTCGGCTTGGTTCGAGCCCCATTTCGAGCCGCACGGCAACGAGGTAGCGCTACCGCTGCTCGGTTGGCTGTTCGTGGCGTTCTTCGCGTTCCAGGCCCTCTGGCTCGGCCGGGCGCTCGTCGCCGGTCGGACCGCCGACCAGGGGATCCTCGCCGACCGGCGAGTCGCCGCTGTGTGCCAGCTCGTCATGGCCCTCGGCACCGGCTACCTGATCCTGGTGATGCTGTAGCCGACCGGCCAGCAGCATCGCGCCCACCCCCAGCACGGCCAGCAGCGCGAACGCGGCCCTCGGCGCGTCGAGCAGGGTCCCGACGAGCGCCGACGCGGCGATGCCGCCCGCGTTGCCCGCGGTCCACACCAGCGCGGTGATCGGCCCGGCGGCCGGTGACCCGTCGCGCTCGACCAGTGCCAGGGCGACCGGGAGCGCGGCGAGCAGCAGGAAACCCAGCGGGACGGACGCGGCGAAGCCCGTGGCCATCGGCGCGAGGCCGAACAGCAGGCAGGCGACGGCGGTCACCGCGCCGGTCGCCTGGATGACGCGGGCCTCCAACGCCTTCCGAACGGCGAACGGCGGTACCACGATCGAGCCGACGACACCCGCCACCAGCATGACGAGCAGCAGCAGGCCCGTGGTGTCGGCGCGCAGGCCTGCCGGGGCGAGCAGCGGCTCCAGCCAGGTGGCCAACGCGACGAAGATGCCCATACCGAGGAAGACGACGCCGGAGAGCGTAAGAACGCCTGGTCGACGCCACACCTCACGTAGTTGTGGCGCGGTGGCGACGGTGTGCGGTGGTGGGACTCGTAGTGCGACGAGGGCGGCTATTCCGGCGACGACGGAGATGGCGGTACCGATGACTACGGCGGTGTTGACGTCGTTGGCGGCCGTACCGATCCCGATCGCCACGATCATGCCCAGGTAGGTGGCGCCCGCCCCGATGGCGATGCCGAGCGGCCGGTCTCGCGGGTCGAGGTACGCGGCGGCCACGCGCGTGATGGCGTTGGCCAGGATCGGTTGGGCGACGGCGGCGAGGGTCTGGCCGACGAGCGCGGCCCAGTAGGCGTCGTCGACCAGGCGCACCGCGGCGCCGACCGCGACCAGCGCGGCACCGACGGCGAGGGTGGGTCGGAAGCGGTGGTCGAGTGCGCGGCCCGCGGGGACCGACAGGAGCACGAAGAGCAGGGGGAACAGGTTCGCCAGCCAGCCGACGGCCTGCTCGTCGACCCCGAAGTGGACGGCGGCGGCGGTGGTCAGCGGGGTGTAGCCCAGCCAGCAGACCTGTGTGGCCACGCCGACCCCGGCGAAAGCGGCCACGACCGGCCAGCGGCTCCGAGACATGCGGAGCAGTCTGAATCCGATTCACGTCCGCGTCAACGATGGTCCTTACACAACCCGAACACCGGGGCAGGCAACACCTTTACCCCCGTCGGCCAGGGTGGTCACCAGAACACCCGAACGAGGAGGTAGGCGATGTTCGCGAGGTCGGCAGCGGTGGTCGCGGCGGTCGTGGGACTGGGGATCACGGGAGCCGGGGTCGCCGCGGCGCAGCCCAGCACGCCGGTCACCATCACGCTGAGCCCGGAGCAGGTGGGCAAGATCTGCCAGCAGCGGATCCCGCGGATCGAGCAGCGGGTCACGAAGCTGACGGAGCGGATCAACGGCGGAGCCGAGGTGCGGGGCTCGGTGGCGTGGCTCAAGGCACGCGCCGAGAAGGAGCGCGCGGCGGGGCGGGAGACCACCGCGCAGGTGTTGGAGGAGCGCGCGGAGAAGCGGGCCGGGCGCGTGGACCAGCTGAACCAGGCCAAGCAGCGGGCGGCGGACTTCAAGACCAAGTACTGCGGCGGCAAGTGATGCGGCGCGCGTTGCTGGTCGCGGTGGCGCTGCTGGCCTGCGTCGGCTGCCAGGGGCGGGCCGAGCCGTCGCCCGCGCCGTCCCCGGACAGCGGGTCGGTGGAGATCGGGCAGATCGAGTCTACTTTGGACAGCGTGGAGACGGAGCTGTCCGGGGACTGAGTTGTCCACATGCGCCGGAGTTGTCCACAGGGATCCGGTCCTGGTTGTTCCGGGCCCGCCGGGTCGGCAGGATTCAGGTTGCCGCCCAGGCGAAGGAGGTTCGGACGATGGAGGCAGGGCGCGGGCTCGTGCTGGTCGTGGAGGACGACCGCGCGATCACCGAACTCGTGGCGCTGTACCTGCGCCGCGACGGCTTCGGCGTGCACCTGGAGGCCGACGGCCCGGGCGCGCTGTCCGCGCTGCGGCGGCTGCGCCCGGTCGCGGTCGTCCTGGACATCGGCCTACCGGGCATGGACGGCGTCGAGGTGTGCAAGCGCATGCGCGCCGAAGGCGACTGGACACCGGTCCTGTTCGTCACGGCCCGGGACGACGAGGTGGACCGCGTACTGGGGCTCGAACTGGGCGCGGACGACTACGTCACCAAGCCGTTCAGCCCGCGTGAGCTCGTCGCCCGGGTCCGCACGGTGCTGCGCCGCGCCGCCAACCCGGCGGGCGGGGAGGTGCTGCGCGCGGGTGACACCCGGGTCGACCTGGGCAGCCGCCGGGTGTGGACGGAGACGGGCGAGGTCCACCTGACGTCCACCGAGTTCGACCTGCTGGCCCACCTCCTGCGCCGCCCGGGCCAGGTCTACGACCGGGCCCAACTCCTCAGCGCCGTGTGGGGGTACGAGGCCGCGGCGGGCACCCGCACGGTCGACGTCCACATCGCCCAACTCCGCGCCAAACTGGGCCCGACGAACCCCATCCGCACCATCCGCGGCATCGGCTACGCCGCCGACCTGTGACATGGCCGAGGCTCAGCGTGAACCGCACAGTCGGCGAGACCGGCGCGATCTCGCGGTGGAGGTGAGGGTGGTGTCCTCCAACCACGGGTAGCGTCCGGTATCGCGACATCCGCTGCGGTTGAACGCTCCTTCACCTGGTCCGAGCAGCAGAGGAGGCGGGTGTGAAGAACTCGCTGACGGCGCGGATCACCGTGTTGTGCCTGGTGGTCGCCGGGGTGGTGGCGGTGCTCGGCGGGCTGATCTCGGCGCGGCTGGTGATCAGCACGGCGCAGCAGGTCAGCCAGCAGACGCTGGCCGACCAGGCCGACGTGTTCGCGGGCCAGTTCGCCGACCAGCGCCTCGGCCTGCGGCGGATGATCGAGGTGCTGCACGGGCAGGGGGTCGCCGTCGTGCAGGCCCGGGTCAACGGGGTGGTGGTCAGCGGCGACGCCACGGCCGAGCGGGCGGCCCGGCAGGCGGGGCTGCTCGACGTCACCGGCGCCGCCCACCGCACGGTCGAGCTGAACGGTCGGACGCTGCTGGTCGAGCTGCGACCCGTCGACCAGCGCGGGGCGATCGCGCTGGTGCGGGAGGCGGAGACGGCGAAGGGCGCGGGCCGCAAGCTGATCGCCAACATCGTCGTCGCGCTCGGCATCGGCCTGCTGGTCGCGGCCGTCGCAGGCACCTTCCTGGCCCGGCTCCTGGCCCGACCACTGCGGCGGACGGCCACCGTCGCGTACTCGATGACCCACGGCCGACGGGACCTGCGGGTGCCGGTCGAGGGCCCGCGCGAGGTCGCGGAGGTGGCCACGGCGGTCAACGACCTCTCCGACGCCTTGCGGCGCAGCGAGTCCCGACAACGCGAGTTCCTGCTCTCGATCTCACACGAGCTGCGCACCCCCCTGACCGCCGTGAAGGGCTTCGCCGAGTCCCTCTCCGACAGCGTGGTCACCGGCGACGCCGTCCCGGCTGCGGCCCGCACCATCGAACGCGAAGCCGACCGCCTCGACCGCCTCGTCAGCGACCTCCTGGACCTGGCCCGCCTGGGCGCGGACGACTTCCGCCTGGACATGGTCCCCACCGACCTGGTCGCCTTCGCCAAGGAGTGCGCCGAGGTCTGGGCACCCCGCTGTGAGAGCGCGGGCGTCACCTTCCGACTGGAGACACCGCCCGCCCCCATCCACGTCTCCGCCGACCCCCGCCGCCTCCGCCAGGTGATCGATGGCCTGGCCGCCAACGCCCTCCGCGCCACCCCACCGAACCGCCCCATCGTCCTGGCCCTGACCACCACCCCCACCCACGCCACCCTCGCCCTCCGCGACGGCGGCCCGGGCCTGGCCCCGGACGAGTACGCGATGGCCTTCGAGAAGGGGCTCCTCAACACCCGCTACTCGGGCTCCCGCCCCGTCGGCACGGGTATCGGCCTGGCCCTGGTCCACGGGCTGGTCACCAGGATGGGCGGCACCATCACCGCGGGCCCCGCCCCCGAAGGCGGCGCGGCCTTCACAGTCCAGCTACCGCACTCCGTCCCCCAGCCACCCCCATGACCGCGCCGCCCCTCTCCCGCACTCCCCCTCTCCCCCTCTCCCGCACTCCCGCACTCCCGCACTCCCGCACTCCCGCACTCCGAAGGTGTAGGTGCCGTTGGGCCCCGGCGCCAGGGAGCAACCCGCCGACTCCCCGACCGCACCGCGATCCGGTGACAGACCAGGCACCCACGGCAACGCCGGATTTCGGCTCCGACGTACCTGGGCGGGGAAGACACGACGGCATGAACCAGACCGGCGACCAGCTCGCACACCTGCGGCGCCGGGATCGAGGACAGCTGATTTCAGCGCTCAGCAGACGAGGCGCGGGGCCGGTCTGACGGCGGTGCCCACGCCAGCCCGGACCGAGCTGACCGTGAGGTGCCAAACCAGGTGGCGCGGTGCGGTGGCGGACTCGAAGCAGCTGCGGCTGTTGTTGCTGACGATCAACACCGGTCGCCCGGGATCAGATCAAGCCGATATCGGCTCGTGTGCGCTGTTGTCAGCCCGGCGTGCTGACCTCGGCCACGCCCGTCCCCCACGCCCAAGACGTCGCCGTGGGCCGCGGTGCGGGGAGTTGGGGAGCCTTGTGGCCTGGTCACAGCCGTGACCAGGCCACACGGTGGGCCGCCTGGGGCTCGAACCCAGAACCTACGGTTCCAGCCTCCACCTCTACGAACGTCTTTTGTGGACTATCCATACCTGTCTTCACCTGCATAAACGACCACCCGATCTGAGGCATTGCCCCTCGCCTCCGGTGGTCGTTTGCTGTCGTTTCCGGTGGATAAGCGGTGGTGTCGATCATGCCCTCCCGCCTCCCGAAACCCACCCGCTGACGCCCCCGGGGTGCGATCCGCGGTACGCCCAGTACCCCCACCAAACGCCTCCGCGGATCGTGCCACGGGCACCAGGGGTCCAGGGGCGCGGCGCCCCTGGTACCACCTGGCTCAGCTACGCATAGCCATGCACCCAGGCTTCCTCGTCGGCCTGCCGACTCGCTACGGCTCTCGACCTCCTCCGCGTCGCCTGTGCGGCGCGGCGCATCCCGTTGCCCCGGGGAGCCGCGCCGCGCGCCCGCGCGGGCGGAGCGAAGCGGGAGCCCGCGCTGTGGCGCGACGGATGTGGACCACCTACTCAGGCGACTGGCCCGGGCGCCGCGCCGCGCAGGCGGCGCGGCCTTGATCCCATAGAGCTAGATTCAGCAAAGATGCACACGAACTGCGCACGGTCTATCGTGCGGGAATGTCCGAACGTATCCCCTTGACTGATCGGTCCTCGGCTGATCTCCCCCAGGTGCCGATCCGAATTAAGAGCATCACTGTAGCGGGTGGGCACCCTATCCCTATAGCACCACGTGGAGTCACAGCGATAGTTGGCGGAAACAATACTGGAAAAACAACTCTAATCGAGCAGATTTTTCGTCACATAAATGGCCAGCCGGGGCACATTGTGCATCCGCGAGAGCATCGACTGTTGGCCAGCCTTGAATTGGAGGTGGTCCAGGATCGCAACGAATTTCTAAGATGGCTCGACCTGAATGCAACCTGGGTTGCCGCTACGCCCGAGAACCCCAATTCCGGCTACTCGCGAGCCGGGATTGGCCCTTTTGACAAAAATACGATGGAAAATGCTTGGTCTAACGCGCGCAATTCTGGCACATTGACGATGCCATATGCTTCCCTTTTCGTGTACAAGTCGTCGGCGGGTAACGGCCCAGGCTTCGGAGCCAACAAGCGTTCCTACCCGGGCGCGGCCCCAGCGCATCCAGTTCATTACCTCGAAGACAACCCAGATGTCTTCGTGAAGATTAGTTCCCTCTATCGCGAGGTATTCGGCGAAAATCTGACACTAGACACCATTCGGGAGAATGTAATCCTCAGGATCGGAGACCCGCCATTGTCGTTGCAGGAATTGCGATACGATAGCACTGTTCAGGTTCGAATACAGGCTATGCAAGACCTTGATAAACTCTTTAAGGTTGACGAGCAAGGAAGCGGCATTCTTTCGTTTTTGAATACACTTCTGACTGTCTCATCGGCGGCATACCCGATCGTTCTTCTGGATGAGCCAGAAGCGTTTCTGCACCCGCCTCAAGCGGTGAAACTTGGCAGGATGTTGGGCGAATTGGCCAGCTCTGCTGGCGTGCAAGTTATCTTGGCTACGCACGACAAAAATATCCTTCTCGGATTGCTGCAAAGCGATGTAGAACTTGCGGTGGTACGACTTGTGCGAAGGCGGAATGAAACACGAGCCCACACTCTAGAGCCCTATCGAATCAAAGAAGTCTGGTCTGACCCAGTTCTCAGGTACTCTAATGTCCTGGATGGCCTGTTTCACGGCCTCGTCGTCTTGGCCGAGAATGAACGCGACTGCACGTTCTACGCCGCAGCTCTTGATGCGGCTCATCAAGAGGCCGATTTGGCGCTTTCTCCCAGTGACGTCCTATTCATTCCAACCGGTGGTGTGGACGGCCAGGCGCCAGTAGTGCGCACATTGGCTAGCCTTAGAGTTCCGATAGTGTGCTGTGTCGATATTGACATCCTGCGAGAGAGGGCAAAGCTAAAGAATCTCATCGAGGCACTTGGAGGCGACTGGGGAGACTACGAGAAAGAATATGGCGTGTGTACAAATGAATTGAACCAGCCTAAAGGGTCTGCGCTCGTCGCCAATGTTGTAGCGAGTATTCGAAGCTACCTAGAAGAACTGGTACGTGATCAAAGTACGGAAAAGTGGTCACCTGAGATGAAGGAGCAGTTGCTCACTCTTACGCGAACGGAGGCTTCTAAGTGGGATGCAATCAAAGATCTAGGAGTTGTAGCGTTCCCTCAAAATTTGGGAGGCCGCCCCAAAGAGTTTATCGAAAACTTGCGATCTATTGGTCTGGTCATCGTCGAACAAGGCGAACTAGAGTCATTCGGGCGTAGTTATCCTGGCATGCCCAGAAAGGGCCCCGCTTGGATACGTTGGGCTCTAGCCAACAGGGTTCACGCCAGCGAGAACGCAATTCGGCACGCGCGCAATCTAGTTGCTTCCTATACATCCCTTGTGTTGGAGTAGTTTGCGATGAGTAACAGACCTCCGGGCGAGTCCGTTAGTGGCGGAAGCTCATTGCGGTCGTACCACGATAAGGGCGGGCAGCACACCTTCGCACTCGCAGTCCGGCGACAAGTGCCTATGCACCTCCGCCACGAAGGTCGACCTAGGGTCAGCGAAGGCGCTCGTCAGCATCGTCGAGATGTTGGCCAAGCGCTGTTCCAAGTCCGCGAGGCGCGTCAAGATGGTGTCTTCGCGTTCTTCTTGGGCCTCGTCCACTCGCAGGGGTGGTGGGATCTCTCCACGGGCTACTGCGCAGAGGTGTTGAGGGTGTAGTTCCAGAGCTGCCGACAGGGCTTCGAGGGTGCGGACGCTGCGGCGGCGTTCGTGGGTGTTGAGTTGCAGTTCGCGGACGATCGCGAGGGACACTCTCGCGCGCTTGGCGAGTTGCACCTGCAAGAGGCGCAGTTCGCTGGCCCGCGTGGTGATGGTTTGCGCCACCAGGTCCCAGCGGCCCGTCTCGATGTCTGTCGGTTCGGTGCTGGTCATGATCAGGTAAGGGCGGCGATCCGCTGGTCGAGGTCGCGCGCGTCGGACAGGGTTGAGTGGCTGCGGGCGGCTACGCGCACGGTGTTGAGGTGTTCGGTCAAGCCATGGGAGCGGATCCCGCCTGCCATGTCGATGACCTGGTGGCCGATGCGGATGCCGGTGTCCGGGTCTCCGCCGTGGAGGTGGCAGGCGGCTAGGTCGGCGAGGCGGAATGCCTGGCGCTTGACGTGGACCGTTGCGGTGGGGGCGGTGGATGCCGTGAGGGCGGTGATGGCTTGGTCGGCGTATGCGTGGTCATGCACGGCCAGGTCGGCGTAGACGCGGGCGTGGTCGCTGGCGAGACGGGCCTGACTGAAGCCGCGGGGATCGGGGAGCGTTGGCTCGCTGACGTTCGACAGGGTGTCCTGTGCGCGGTGGATGCAGTCGAGTGCGCGGGTGGGGTCTCCGGACTCGGCGTAGGCGCGGGCTTGGCCGGATAGCAAGAGCGCGGTCGTGTCGGCGGAGCGAGTGCGTTCTGCGGTGAGGGTGCCGAACGCGAACACCTCGCGGGCCTCGCTGGTGTCGCCTTCGTGTAGGTAGGTGCGGCCGATCTGCTCCAACGCGAGTGCGGAGCGCACGGGGTCCTCGGCTTCTTGGGCCATGGCCAGCGCCTGACCGGTGTAGCGGAGAGCCAAGCCGGTCATGCCGACGTCGTAGGAGGCCCACCCGGCCAATGCAAGCAGGTCCGAGAGGACGACCCGCAGTTCCCGCCCGACCTCGTCGGTGTGGTTGGCGTCCAACATCCCCTGTGCCCACTTGAGCTGCGCCACGACCGCGTCCCGGACCGCTCCGCCACCGAGGCGCTTCTCCTGGGTCCACAGCACCCGGGTCAGTTCCCGTAGTTGCCCCACCTCGGTGGCCCCCACCGTGGCGGGCGTCGGAGTGGCCATCGCCGGGTTGCTCAGCAGTGCGAAATCAGCGCTTGTCAGCGCTGCCCCCATGGCGATCTTGGCCAACAAGCCCATGAACTCGCGTCGATCAGGCACAGCCACCACCTCACCGGTTGGGGATCCGTTCTCGCTTCCGGGCTCGTTGTAGGCCAACCCCATGTATCCGCGCGGGATGCCCAACCCGTCGGCGATCCGTGACAACACGTCGTAGGTCACCACCTGCCGACCACGGGCAATGGCGGAGATTTCCGGCTGGGCCTGGCCGGTCAACACGCCGATGTGGCGTTGCGACATCCCCAGGCGACCCAGCAGCCGGTACACCTCCACGATGTCCCGATCGGCCAACGCCGCGCGCATGGCTGGTCGCTCCCACACCACAGGGGCGGGCCGCTCATGGGGGTCGCCCCAGATGCTCATCCCCACACTTCCACCAGCCCATACCGCCGGGACCTGCCCAGGTAGCAGGTCAGGCACCCACGGTAACAATGGAATGCCGAGCGGGGTAGCGCCAAGTAGCGCGTTATATAGGCTGCACTTATCGCGACTGCGGCACTACCCGATCAGCGTAAAGGCAGATAGTGCTTCAAGTGGTCAATGGCCTCGCCTCTGCCAAACGACAGGGGCACGCTCACAACACATGACGACGTCTCTCGCTGCCAACTCCGCCACGAACTCCACTGTCGACGCGGGCAGGGCAGCTGATATCAGCTCTCGGTATCTGCACTGGGACCACTACGTCCGCAGTCGGCAAAAACCCACCGAGCAGGCCAGGACCCTGCAAGGGTTCGCCTCCGAATTCGACGCGCTCCCCCCACTCGCCCGGCCCTTCCACGAGTGGGGAGCCGAGATGGCGAACCTGTGTCGACGCATGGCGCGGTCTGCGGTCGGCCTGGAGAACCCGCCGCTCTACGGCTTCGGCACCACCGCGGGCTGACGCCATGACCGCAGACGAGTCGGCCACGAAGTACCGGGACACCTTGTACAACCGCCCGCAGACGACACGGGACGTGCTCCACTGTGCCGACCGGACCGAGAGTTGGCCCCACGGCGTGCCTTCCCTGGTCGATGACCTCAAACTTGTGATCAAGTGCGCTAACGACGTGCTCAGCAGCATCATCGACGAAGATCTTGACGACTCGGCAGTCGACAGCCTCGATTCCGTGTCCTACCGCGTCATAGAGTCGTGCCGCTGGCTCCAGATCCACAGGTAGCCCGGCGGGGTCACGTAAAGAACGGTTCTCCGTTTGCTTGCGCATGTTCGACGCGCATACGAATTGACGGGTGCATGCGCAGGTCGTCGAGTTTGTCCGGGGCGACCCACAGGACTTCTTTGCTCTCGTCGCTTTCCCTGAGTTCCCCACCGGTCGCTCGGGCGCGGAAGCAGATGGAGAACTCTTGCCTGACCTCGCCGTCGGTGTAGGCGATAACGTGTGCCGGGTCGCTGTAGATCCCGATCAAGCCGGTGACCTCGATGTCGACGCCGGTTTCTTCCTTGACCTCCCGCACAACCGTTTGCGTCATCGTCTCCCCAAGTTCGTGAGTGCCGCCGGGGATCGCGTACAGGTCGTTGTCGGTCCGTCGGATCATCAGGATCTGGCCGTCGCGCTCGATGTAGGCGCTGCATGCGATGACGATGTTGGTAGGCGTGGGCGCGTCGGGGTCGTTGAGGTAGTCCTTGCGGGCCAAGAGTCCTCCTAGAAGTCGGCGGGCTTGGACAGGTTCCACACGGTGTCGAAGCTTTCGGAGTAGGTCTCGAAGAGGTCCCCGGTCGCCAGTCGGCGAAGGTGGAGGCTGGGGGCGTGCGCGCCCTGGAACCCGTACACGTGGGTGTTGACGATCATCTCGTCGTCGAACCGGAAGATGCTGTTGTAAAGCGTCGTGCGGTGAAACCGCATCTCCACACCGGGTACCCCGATCAGCGGCCGGTAGAACGCCAGGGCGTTGCGGATGCGGGCCGCGAGCGTGCCATCCCCCAGCTGCTCCTCGTCGCTGCGGGTCGCGACCTCGGGGCTGTCCGGCTCGCCGAACAGCAACCGGATGCGAGCACCAGCGGCGGCCTTGGCGGCCAGCTGCTTGATGAAGCGCGGCCGCTCGACCAGGAAAAGGGCGGCGTGCATGAGCAGTTCGACGTGCTCGGACGCGTCCCCGATGAGTCGGTCCCACAGCTCCACCGGGATCGAGTTCCGGTGCGGGTAGACCTTCACGACCTCGGACCCGGCGATCTCGGCCTTGCGCTCGGGCGCCACCGCGTCCGGCCACAGGTAGTTCTCGCTCTCCCGAACCATGGAAGCGATCGTGTGTCGATGACGCGGATACGGCGTCCGCCCCTGCGTGATCCAACGCTCGACGGTCTTGGGGTCGACGTTGGTCGCCTTGGCTACGTGTTCGAGGTCCAAGCCGTTGCGGAGCAGGGCGTCTCGAAGGCGTTCGTTGGCCATGCTGCCCTCCACTGTGACGTCTAGGGACGTCTTAACCTAGCACGAGACGTCCTCAGACGTCCCACTGTGTGGTGCTCGCGTCCTCCAAATTGGACGAAAGTTGGACATGCCGGGGAGATTCCCGGGCGGTTCGACCAGAGGAGTGACACATGCCGGTGATTCCGACGCGGTTCGCGGTGGAGTTCGGGGAGGTGTTCCCGCTGGGTGCGTTCGTGCTGGGCGTGGAGCCCGCCATGGCGTTCTCGGAGACGGCCGGGGCGCCGAAGCAGCAGGAGCGGGACAAGGAGTCGGGGCGGCTGGTGTGGGTTGTTCGCGCGCTGGACGCGAATGAGGAGGCGGCGAGGTTCGGCGCCGAGTTCAAGGTGAAGATCGTGGCTGATCACCAGCCGGTTCCGCCGCCGAAGGCGGGTGGGTTCCCGTTCGCGGCTGTGGAGTTCGAGGGGTTGACGGTCACCCCGTACGCCAACAGCAAGGGGCGGATCGCGCACAGCTTCCGAGCTGCGGGTATGAGGACTCCCGCCGGTGCGCGGGCGAGCAAACCTGCTGGGGAACAGAAGTCTGCCGCCTGACCCAGGAGCCACGGACATGCGCGACGTGGTCCACGTCCACGTGACGAAAGACCTGCCCATCCGGGCCAGGGCGCTCCCCTTCGCGGACAGGGTGGAAATCCGCTTCGGCAAGGCGTTCCCCGTAGTGCTGATCGCCGACCGCTTGGCCTTGGACTCCCTCGCCGAGGCCATCGAGACCGGCCGGAGGGAACTGGACGCGGCCAACCGTCCGGGCGAGAACCGACAACCCGAGGACAAGTGATGCCGGGGCCGCTCGACAACCTGGAGCCGGACACCGAACCTCCGGTGATCTCTCAACGGCCGCAGTGGCGGTCAACCAAGCCAGCCCCGATGACGTTGGCAGCGGGACGCGAGTACGTCTCTCCCGGCCCGGCCTCCGACGCTTCGCGACGTGAGTGGATCGAGTACTACCAGTGGTGCGTTGAGGTCTTCCGAACGATTGCGCTCGCCGATGCTCGTCACCGAAACGAGGCCATGGCTGAGGTCCTGATCGCAGCCAGGTGGGCGGAAACGCTAAGCCAGGGAATCGAGGAGGTTGCGCCGGAAAACTACTACAAGCCGTAAGTCCACAAGAGACATAATGCGCCTGAATCGCGTGGCGATGACGCACGCCTTCTGTGGGCGTGTTTGGGTTCTAGGCACAGAAGCGGATCATGGTTGGTCGCCCGTTCCGCTTCCGTGCTGTCCACACCAGACATCGGAGTAGACAAGTGATGAAGCTACGGGATGGCGCTGTGTTGGCGCTAGGTGGGTCCCTCCCTCGGTCTAGTGGGGGTGGGCTGTGAGCAGCGAGGGTGGGCGGTGGGTTGATCCGGCGCCGTTGGAGGTGGCGCGGCCGAGGTTGCCGTGGTGGACGTTGCTGCCGAATGGGGCGAAGGTGGCGTTGTTGCCGTTCGCCACTGCGTATGTGACGTGCTGGCTGGTGTGCCAGGTGGTTCGGGTGGTGGTGCGGTATCCGGTGACGGTGTTGGTGTGCTCGTTGGTGGCGTGGGGGTGGATCACCTGGGGTGAGTGGGCTACCGCAGTCGCCGGTGGTGTGGTGTTGGTGGGGTTGTCGGCGTGGTGGTTCTGGCACCCGGAGAGCTTCGGCCGGTGGGTGGCGCCGGTGGGGTGGTCGGAGGTGCGCCGTTTCTGTGTCTACGCCTGTCAATGGCGTTCGGTGGTGCGGCTATCGGAGCTGACCAAGGACAAGCGCGGTAGGGAGTTCCGGCCGAGGTTGGGCAGGGTGCGGGCACAGAGTTGGCGGGACTGCGTCCGGGTCCGGATGGTGAAAGGCCAAGCGCCGGAACAGTGGGAGACACGGGCCTCGGGCCTGGCGCACTCGTTCGGCGCTCGCTCCTGCCGGGTGCGGGTGATCCGTCCTGGTGTCATCGAGTTGGACCTGGTCCGGTTCGATCCGCTGACGGTTCCGCTCCCGGCCCCTGCTCTGAATGATGACCCCGCGTCGGTTGACCTGCGGCGTCTGGTGGTGGGGCGCACCGAGACCGGCAGGCCGTTGCGGCTTCGCTTGCGTGGGACTCAGGTCCTGGTGGTGGGTGTCTCGGGGGCCGGTAAGGGGTCGTTGTTGTGGTCGGTGGTGCGGGCGTTGGCTCCGGCGATCAAGGCGGGGCAGGTGCGGCTGTATGGGGTTGATCCCAAGGGCGGGATGGAGTTGGGGCAGGCCCAGGAGGTGTTCCACCGGGTCGTGTTCGACAACGGAGAAGCCGCGGTGACCCTGCTCGAAGAACTCGCCGCAGAGGTCAAACGTCGCGCCACCACGTATCGGGGTGTGCGGCGGTCGTGGTCGCCGGAGTCCGGGGACCCGTTCCTGCTCCTGGTGGTCGACGAGCTGGCGGACGTCATCGCCTACCAGAGCGACAAGCAGCTCCGGGAACGCGCGGCACGAGCGGTGCAGACCATCACCAGCCAAGGTCGGGCGCCCGGAGTGTGCGTGTTGGGGTTGTTGCAGGACCCGCGCAAGGAGGTCGTGGGGTTTCGGCACCTGTTCTCCACCCGGATTGCGATGCGCTTGGACGAGCCCGCGCAGGTGGACATGGTTCTCGGCGACGGTGTCCGCCAGCGCGGGGCGGCGGCGCACGAGATCAGCGAACACACACCCGGCGTGGCGTGGGTGAAGGAAGACGGCCGACGCGAACCGGTACGTGCCAGGGCGTTCCATGTCACCGATGGCGACTTGGCGGAGCTGGTGACCTTCGTGACCGGCGGCCTGGTGCTCGTTGAGGGTGGTGTGCGATGACCGCGCTCATCGAGGCCCTGACGGTCGTGGCGAAGCATCTGGACGCGCACCCACGGTTGGACGCGGTGCTGGTGTCGACCTACGCCCTCGGCGACGCGGACACATCGGTCCAGCTCACCGGCGGTCCGCTCCCGGCTGTGGCCAATGCGTTGCTGACCTGGGCCGCGACGCTGACCGACACCACCGCCACGGCGTGGCGGCCCCCGGCATCGGACTCGGTCCACCTCGACCTGACCGGCACCCTCCCCGCCGGCGACCCGATCCGGATCTACGGCGCCGTCGGCTACGACCCGACCCGCTTCCTCGACCTCGAACCCGGCGGCAAGCAGAGCGTGGGCCTGTCCACACTGCGGGCCTGGGCGGCAGAGGCGGTGGCGGCATGAGCACCCGCGCCGAACGCCTCGCCCAGCCCCTCGCGGCCGATGTCGTCACCGCGACGGCGGAGAAGTACGGAGTCTGTGTCCGCCCGTTCACCATGGAGGTCGGCGACCTCGACACCGGAGAACTCCGCCACGTCCCGGTCCCCTGCGGGGCAACCGTCGAGAGCGTGTGCGGCCCGTGTGCCCGCAAGGCGCGGGCGTTGCGGATGGTCCAGTGCCGGGAAGGCTGGCACCTCACGACCGAACCGGCCTTCGAGAAGACCCCACCGACCCGGGATCACACGGACCTGATGGAGTTCCGGGCCGACCTCGTCGGCGCTTACCGGGGCGCGGTGGAGGAGGGCCAGGCGGGCGAGGCCGATGACCTCCGCGAGGAGATCCGCTCGGTCGATGAGGAGCTGCGCGGCCTCGGGGTACGGGGTCGGTTGCCGTCGCCGGACGGGCCTGGAACGCGGGCGCCGCACCGGTCGACTCGGCGGCGGCAGGACGCGCCGAACCTGCCTCGGCGGCGAGTGGAGAAACGCACCCTCGGCCGCGAGTTCGCCGGTGGATACCGGCCGTCGATGTTCGTCACCCTCACCTGCGACACCTACGGACCCGTCCACGCGGACGGCTCCCCGGTGAACCCTGGCCGCTACGACTACCGACGGGCCGCTCGGGACGCGGTGCACTTCGCCTCCCTGGTCGACCGGTGGTGGCAGAACCTGCGCCGCGTAGTCGGCTGGGACGTCCAGTACTTCGCGACCGTCGAACCTCAGCGGCGGGCCGCGCCGCACCTGCACACCGCGATCCGCGGTTCCATCCCGCACGAGGTCATCCGGCAAGTCACCGCAGCCACCTACCTCCAAGTCTGGTGGCCATCCCACGACGAACTCGTCTACCTCGACCGGCATCCCGTGTGGGACGGGGAACGGTTCGTCGACCCCGACACCCGTCAACCGCTCACGGCCTGGGCGGACGCGGTTGAACTGGTCGAGGCACCCGCGCACGTGTCGACCTTCGGGGCACAGGTGCACTCCAAGGGCATCCTCGGCGGCACCGACGAGGCCGGGCGGGACATCGGGTACCTGACCAAGTACCTCACCAAGTCCACCGGTGAAGTGGTCACCGCCACCAGCGACCGGCAACGGGCACACCACGACCGGCTCCACGAAGAGTTGGCGATCACGCCCTGCTCACCTCGCTGCGCGGTGTGGCTGCTCTACGGCATCCAGCCCCACGGCGCCACCAGCCGCACCACCCCCGGCCACTGCAAAGGCCGCGCCCACCGCCGCACCACCCTCGGCCTGCCCGGTCGGCGGGTGTTGGTCTCGCGGAAGTGGTCCGGCAAAACCCTCGCCGACCACAGAGCCGACCGCAAGGCGTTCGTCGTTCAGGCCCTCGCGGCGGTCGGGATCGTCAAACCCGAACCCAACCGGGCACGCCAGACCTGGCACAAGGTCAAACCCGGCGACCCCACCGTGCCCCCACGGGCGCACCTGCTCATGCACGCCATCAGCGAACGCATCCGATGGAGAGCCGAATACGACGCCGCACTCCTCGCGGCCGATGTTTCAGCAACTCCACCACTAGCCGCCTGACCTCGGGAGATTAGATGACCGGCCAATCTATCAGGGCAGGACTGTGGGGCATTCCCGAGGTAGCCGCCTACCTGGGGGTTCCCGAGCAAACGATCTATCAGTGGCGAACCAAGGGCTACGGGCCGCGTGGTCGGCGAGTCGGGAAGTACGTGCGGTTTCGACCGGAGGACGTCGTCTCCTGGGTGGATGAGCAACCGGAGGCTGCCTGATGGGTCGTCCGCCGATACCCATCGGGACCCACGGCAAGATCAATACAACGAAGGTGGGCAAGAACTACCGGTCGCGGTGCCGCTATCGCCACTACGACGGGAGGGTCTACCTCGTCGAACGGATCGGTTCGACCGAAGGGAAAGCCGAAAGTAACCTCAAGGTCGCGATACGTGACTTCTCGCCATCGGCGGGCGGTGATCAGTTCGGTAGGGACTCCAAGTTCGCCGTTCTGGCAGCTGCCTGGATGGCCGAGTTGGAGCGCTTGGCGGGTCGGGGTGTCGGCTCCTGGGGCACGATCGACACGTATCGGAGCCGCTTGCAGGGGATCATCTTGCCTGCTCTGGGCGAGCTTCGAGCACGTGAGCTGACCGCGCTGGCGCTGGACAAGGTCGTCCAGGACGTGCGGGACAAGTCCAGCGCCAGCTCGGCCAAGACCGTGCGGGCGATCATCTCCGGAGTCACGGGCTTCGCGGTTCGACATGGCGCGCTTGAGCGGAACCTGGCGCGGGATATCGGGCGGATCGACTCGCGCCAGGCGCGGCACCAGCAGACAAAGTCGCGGGCGATGTCGCGAGATGAGGTCTTCGAGCTGCTGGCCAAGCTCGATGCCGACCCTAAGGCCGTGGAAGACGACCTTCCCGATCTCGTCCGCTTCTTCCTCGCCACGGGCGAACGGACCGGCGAGGCGCTGGCCGCGCATTGGGAGCACTTCGACGCGGCCGAGAGGGTCATCAGGGTGCACGCGAACGTCATCCGGGCCAAGGGGCGGGGGAAGCTGCTCAACCCCGGTAAGACGGCCAACTCGCAGCGGCCGGTGCCGTTGGCGGACTGGTGTGCCGCCATGCTGGTGGGCCGTCAGCGGGCCACAGGGGCCACTGCGGGGCCGATCTTCCCCAGCACCACAGGCACCCCATCCGGGAGGCGAGCAACGTCCGCAACCGGGCCTGGAAGCCGTTCCTCGTCCGAGCCGGGTTCGACTGGGTGACGTTCCGGACATTCCGGCGAACGGTGGCCACGCTCCTCGACGAGTCCGGCTTGACCGCTCGGCAGATCGCGGACGTCCTCGGCCACGCCCGCCCCTCGATGACCCAGGACGTCTACATGGGCCGTGGCGCGGTGAGCCGGGTCGCGGCCGACGCGCTGGGGAAAGTGATGGGTAAGCGGTGAGTTGGGGGAGCCTTGTGGCCTGGTCACAGCCGTGACCAGGCCACACGGTGGGCCGCCTGGGGCTCGAACCCAGAACCTACGGATTAAAAGTCCGCAGCTCTGCCAATTGAGCTAACGGCCCTTGGCTCCGAGCACCGAGTGTAGCGGGAGGGGCGGGGGCGACGGGCAGAGGTTCACGAGGCGCGTCGGGGTGGGGTGTGCGGGTGGCGGGGAGGGCCGGTGGGGGTTGTGGGAGTTTTGCGTTGTTTCTTTGTCAGGGGAACAGGTTGTTGGCACTCCAAGAATGTTGCCGGGGTGTTGTCCTGGCATTTCGTCGACCATCCGACCGTCGGGCGGGTGGTTGTGCGTCCGAGTGGCGGCGGGGTTGACGGCCGGTCGGACGCGCCTGTTCAGCGGGGTCGAAAGTGATCGAGGTCACAGGAATGACGGTCGGTGGCGTTTGGCGGTCGCGACCCAAGTGGATTCAACGAAGTCCGCCGGGGTTGGGGAAGTGCGAAAAGGACCCCCAAACCCCGATGTCCGAATTGTTCCCCGGTCACTTCCGGTGCCCTTCCAACACAGGCAAAGAGTCCATTGTGGCTGATCAACTGACGGTAGCGTCCCGACCCGGCGATCCCACCCGTTCGCCCGCGTCAAATCCGTCCACCACAATGGAGGCAGTCATGTCCAAGTGGAAGAGAAACGTTGCCGTCGTGCTCGGGGCCAGCGCGGCGGCAGTCGCGTTGAGCGCGGCACCCGCGCAGGCGTTCGTGGGTCGGTTCATCTACACCACCACCAACGCCGACTGCACCTTCGCGGGCGGGAACGGCGTCTCCAACGGCGTCTTCGCCAGCTACTCCTGCGACAGCGGGATCGCGGGCTACAGCCTGCACGTGCTGCCCACCACGACTTCGTTCAACGACGTCTACATCAACACCTTCGCCTCCGACACCGACTGCAACTGGGCCGGGACCAACGGCAAGCCCGCGGCGGGCCAGCCGACCATCTGGTACTCGTACCGCTGCATCTCGGGTGTCGCGGGCTGGAGCCTGCACGTCACGGGCTGACCCCGAGCGGGTCGGCGCGGTCCGTGTCCAGGCTGGACGAACCGCGCCGACCCGTGCCCGGCCAATCCGAATCCGCCATCCTTCCCCCATTTCCTGCCATCTCCCGGGAACGTCGACCCGACCTCCGGTTATCCGGTTGACGATTGGGTTCCCGGGTGTGAGGCTCGCGAAATCCGCACCCTTTCCGGCGGAATTCGATCAAGGGGGAATGGCGCATGGTCGATCGGCGGGCGCTGGCCGCCGTCGTGGTCACCGCGGTGTTGTGGGCCTCGTCGTTCGTGGTGATCCGGGATGCCGGGCCGCACTTCCGCCCCGGGGCGCTGGCCGAGGGGCGGTTGCTCTCCGGTGCCGTCGCGCTGGTGGCGATCCTGCTGCTCCGCCGGGAAGGGCTGCCCGGGCGCGGCGCTTGGCCCGGGATCACCTGCTCCGGCCTGCTGTGGTTCGGCGCCTACATGGTGATGCTCAACTGGGGCGAGGAGCAGGTCGACGCGGGTACCGCCGCGCTGTTGGTCAACGTCGGGCCGATCCTCATCGCCCTGCTCGGCGGCTGGCTGCTCAAGGAAGGCTTCCCGCCCCGGCTGATGGCCGGGTTGGCGGTGTCCTTCGCCGGGGCGGCCGTAGTGGCGTTCGCGGGCGCGGGTGACGGCCATTCGACGTTGTTGGGCATCTTGCTGTGCCTGTTCGCCGCGATCACCTACGCGGCGGGGGTCGTCGCGCAGAAACCCGCCCTGCGCCACGGGTCCGCGTTGCAGGTGACGACGTTCGGCTGCGTGATCGGCGCCGTCGCGACCCTGCCGTTCACCGGACAGCTGATCGCCGACGTGCGCGACGCGCCCCTCGGGTCGACGCTGGGCATGGTCTACCTCGGGCTGTTCCCCACCGCGCTGGCCTTCTACACCTGGGCCTACGCGCTCTCCCGCACCACCGCCGGGCGGATGGGGGCCACCAGCTACGCCGTGCCCGCGCTGGTCGTGCTCATGTCGTGGCTCTTCCTCGACGAGGTGCCCGGCCCGTTCGCGCTGCTCGGCGGTCTCCTCTGCCTCACCGGTGTGGCCGTCTCCCGCACCGGGAAACGCCCGGAACCGGCGCCTGCGGCCATCGAACGCGGATAACTCCTCACTCTTTCGGAGCCACGGAGGGCGCGCGCCCCCGCCTCGGTGATCTAGCTTGAGCTACCCACCGAGCAGAGAAAGGGGCCACCATGCCCATCTCGGCAGCCGACCAGGAGCGGCGGGCGCACGCGTTCGCCGAACTCCACCAGGGGCCGGGCGCCTTCGTCATCGCGAACCCGTGGGACGCGGGCACCGCGCGGGTGCTCACCGGGCTCGGCTTCCGCGCGCTGGCGACCACCAGCGGCGGGCTCGCCTTCGCCCTGGGCCGCGCGGACGGCGCCAACCTCGTCACCCGCGAGGAGACGCTGGCGAACGCGGGCGACATCGTCGCCGCGACCACCCTGCCGGTGTCCGCCGACCTGGAGAGCGGCTTCGGCGACCGCCCGGAGGACGTCGCCGAGACCATCGCGCTGGCCGCCGCGGCCGGGTTGGTCGGCGGTTCGATCGAGGACGCCACCGGCCGCCTCGACGACCCCATCCGCGACCTGGCCGAGGCCGTCGAGCGGGTCACCGCCGCGGTCGAGGCGGCCAGGGCGCTGCCGTTCCCGTTCACCCTGACCGCCCGCGCCGAGAACTTCCTGCACGGCAGGCCGGACCTCGACGACACGATCACCCGCCTGCGCGCCTACGCCGCAGCGGGAGCCGACGTCCTCTACGCCCCCGGCCTGCCCGACGCGGACGCGATCCGCGCTGTCTGCGCCGCCGTCGACAAGCCGGTGAACGTGTTGGCCGGTGGTCCGGCCGCGCGCTGCTCGGTCACCAAGCTCGGTGAGTTGGGCGTGCGCCGGATCAGCCTCGGTTCCGCGCTGCCCCGGGCCGCGCTCACCGCCGCCGTGCTGGCCGCGCAGGAGATCGCCGAGTCCGGCACCTTCACCCTCACCACCGGCGCGATGAGCTACGCGCAGGCCGAGGAACTCGTGGAGGGCGCGTGAGCGCGCTGTGGCTGCGGCACGAGGTCCGCGCGACCGAGCGCCGCGCGGCGCTGGTGCCCGAGGACGCGCGAACCCTTGTGGCGTCCGGGATCCCGGTCACGGTCGAGGAGTCGCCGCAACGCGTCTTCCCGATCGCGGACTACGCCGACGCGGGCTGCGCGGTCGCGCCCGCGGGTAGCTGGGTGGACGCGCCGGACGACGTCTTCGTGTTGGGCCTCAAGGAACTCCCCGACGAGCCCCCGCGGTTGCGGCACCGCCATGTCTACTTCGGACACACGTACAAGGAGCAGCGGGGCGCGGCCGAGTTGTTGCGCCGCTTCGCCGACGGCGGCGGCGCGTTGCTGGACCTGGAGTACCTGACCGACGCCACCGGCCGCAGGCTCGCCGCGTTCGGCTACTGGGCGGGCTACGTCGGCGCCGCGCTGGCCGTCCTGCACCTGCGGGACGCGCTGACCACGCCGCTCGTCCCGACGAGCAGGGCCGACCTGGACGCCGCGCTCAAGGGCGCCGACGACCTGCGGGCGCTGGTCATCGGCGCGCTGGGCCGGTGCGGTCGGGGCGCGCGGGACGCGCTCACCGCCGCGGGCGTCACGCCGACCGAGTGGGACCTGGCCGAGACGCGCGACCTCGACAAGGCCGCGCTGATCCGGCACGACCTGCTGGTCAACGCCGTGCTCACGGTCGACCCGGTGCCGCCGTTCGTCACCGACGCCGACCTCGACGACCCGGACCGGCGGCTGCGCGTGGTCGCGGACGTGACCTGCGACGTCACCTCCGACCGCAACGTGCTGCCGATCTACGACCGGATCACCGACTGGGACGCGCCCGCCCGGCGGCTGCGCGACGACCGACCGGTCGACGTCATCGCCATCGACAACCTGCCGTCGCTGCTCCCGCTGGAGGCCAGTGTCAGCTTCTCCGCCGACCTCACGCCCCACCTGCGCACCCTCGCCGACGGCGACGCGTGGACCAGGGCGCTGGCGCGGTTCCACGACGCAGTGACGGGAGTGCGGTCGTGATCCACTGGGTGGGCACCGGCCTGTCGACGGGCAGCGGCGTCGGGGTGCTGGCGGAGCGGTACGAGGTAGCGCTCTACGGTCGGACACGGGAGAAAGCGGCCGCGTGCGTCGCCCGGCTCGGGCTGACCGGCCGGGTCGAGCCGCGGTCCTGGGACGACCTCCGACCGACGCGCGGAGACGTGGTGGTGTCGATGCTGCCCGCCACGGAACACGTGCGGTTGCTGCGGTTGAGCATCGACGCGGGCGCGCACTACGCCAACACCAGCTACGTCTCCGACGAGATCGCCGCGTACGCCGACGCCGCACGGGAGGCCGGGGTCGTGCTGCTGACCGAGGCCGGTCTGGACCCGGGTCTGGACCACCTGCTCGCCCACGACCTGGTTGAACGCGCCCGTGCCGCCGTCCAGGGCCCGGCGACGGCGACCTTCACCTCGTACTGCGGCGGCATCCCCGCGGAGCCCAACGAGTTCCGCTACCGGTTCTCATGGGCCCCGCGCGGCGTTCTGACGGCACTGCTGTCCCCCGCCCGGTATGTCTTTTCGGGCAAGGAAACCGTCACCGAACACCCGTGGGACGCCACCACCGACCACACCCTCGACGGCGAGCGTTTCGAGGCGTACCCCAACCGCGACAGCCTCCCTTTCGTGAGCCAGTACGGCTTCCCGGGATCCTGGCGCCTCGACACGTTCATCCGCGGCACCCTCCGCCTCGACGGGTGGCTGACGACGTGGCAACCGGTCTTCGCCGCCCTGCGCGACCCCGACCCGGACCACATCACCGCCCTGGCCGCGGACCTGGCCGCCAAGTACCCGACCACGGAAACCGACCTGGACCGCGTGGTCCTGTCCGTCGCGCTGACGGTCCGACCGAACAACGGCCCCGAGTGGTCCGGCAGCTACCTGCTGGACCAAACCGGCACCCAGACCGACAGCGCCATGTCCCGCCTGGTCACCGTTCCCCTGGCGGCGGGCATCACCGACATACTGGAAGGCCGCCTGACCCCGGGCCTGCACCGAGCCGCCGCGGACCCCACCTCAGCCCAGCGCTGGCTGGCCTTCCTCGCCGACCACGGGGTCAAGCCGACCTACTCGAACCCAGAAATCACGGAGTAGAAGTCCGCTGCTGGATTGACCGGTGCGCACTCCGCAGGTCTGGCTCGGGATCGGGCGAGGTCTGCGGGGTGCTTGACATGGCGTTGGCAGGAGGTCACGGCCGCCTCACACGAACGTGTACCTATCGATAACGCGTTCCTCGGCCATGCGATACCTCGTGCACAGGCTCCACCTGGGTCGTTGGGAGGCGTCATGATCGAAGCGAGGTTGTACGGCAGGGATTGGGAAGGGCCCGCAACTTTCCCTGTCGTGCCTGCCATCGGGCAGGGAATCGAGTACGCCGCGAAGGTGCACAAGGTTGACCTCACCAGGAGAGGATCGACTGGAGCGCACTCCGGAGGTCTTGCTCGGGATCGGGCGAGACCGGCGGGGTGCGCCAGGCGATGAAGCCGTCAGGGCGGATGAGCGTGGCGGTGGTCGGGGTGAGGTCGTAGGTCTTGAGGAAGTCGGGGGCGGTGAAGTCGACGTCCAGTTGGTGGGCCGTCAGGCCGAGTGCGCGGGCGCCGGTGGTCCACGGGGTGGCGTCCGGGCCCGCCAACAGCACGAAATCGCCGGTGAACAGGTCGATCGTGGAGAGCCGGATGCCGTCTCGGGTCAGCCAGGTGTGCGGGGCGCGGCTGCCGGGGCGGGCGCTCGGGGTTCGGGGGTCTTCGACCAGCGCGGACGGCGGCGCGCCCAGCACGGCGGCGGAGTCGTAGCAGTAGCCGAGGGTGAGCATGAGGTCCTCGGCCCGGGTGGCCTCGTCGCCGTCCGCGTGGTGGCGGTCGTGGAGTAGGCGGAGGCTGGTCTCCAAGGTCGACTGGGCGACCGGGCGCCGCTCGTCCTCGTAGGTGTCGAGCAGGGCGTCGCCCGCTTCACCCTTGACGACAGCCGCCAGCTTCCAAGCCAAGTTGTGCGCATCGGCGATCCCCGTGCTCGCGCCATAAGAGCCCGCGGGCGGGACGACGTGCGCGGCGTCGCCCGCGAAGAACACGCGGCCCGCGCGGTACCGCTGGGCGACCCACGCGCCGCTGGTGCTGTGCGAGATCTTGTGCGGCCACCCGGGGACCGGCGGGACGAGCCGCACGTCCAGATCCGGCACCCCGATCGCGGCGCGGGCCAGCTCGACGCAGTCCTGTTCGGTGTAGTCGTGCGCCTGCGGGCAAGGCATGCCCATCATCCAGCGGCCCGCCTGACGCAGCGGCACCAGCACGGTTCCGACGGTCGGTTCGTCGAGGTAGGCCAGCAGGAAACGGCGGTCGCGCAGCACCGGGGTCAGGTCCGCGTCGAAGACGAAGTACACGCCGTGCGAGGTCTCGCCGACCTGGTCGACGCCGATGCCCAGCCCGCGCCGGATGCCTGCGCGGTGTCCGTCGGCGGCGATCAGGTAGGACGCCTCGATCTCGTACTCGTCCCGCGCGTCGCGGACCACCGCCCGTCCGTCCGCCTGCGCGTACGACACCAACTCGGTCCCGAACCGCACGTCCGCGCCCGCTTCCTCGGCGTGCGCGCGCAGAACCTGCTCCAACTCGTCCTGGTCGACCATGCCCCAGTCGGTCGGGCTCACGGTCTCGGCGGGCCGCAGCCGCGCGCCGAGGTCGACGCGGAACCGCTCCTCGCCCGCCAGGGTCGCGGCGCCGATCATCTCGGGCAGGTCGGCCAGGATCGACGCGCGGGCGCGGATGTCCGGTTCCAGCCCGTACGCGCGGTAGATCTCCATGGTGCGCGGGTTGAACGCCCGGGCCTGCGGCAGCATCGCCGTGCCCGGGTGCCGTTCCACCAGCGTCGCGCGGATCCCCTGACGGGCCAGGAACAGCGCCGCGGACAAGCCGGTGACGCCGCCTCCCGCGATCAGGACGTCGGTCATCGTGCACCCCCTCCGGTGTTGGTGGGACCACGTTATCAAGTGTCTACTTGATTAGAGCAAGAGTTGAGTTGATCAGGTGTCGCCTAAACTCCGCCCGTGCCACCACCGCGCAGGTCACCCAAGCCCCAGGAGCGCCGCCGCGACCCCGAGCGCACCCGCGCGCTGATCCTGGCGGCGGCCGCCGCCGAGTTCGCCGCGCACGGGTTCGCGGGTGCCCGGACCAGCGCGATCGCCGAGCGGGCCGGGGTGAACCAGCAGCTCATCTGGTACTACTTCGACAGCAAGGACGGCCTCTACCGGGCGCTGGCCGAGGTGTGGCAGCGGCGGCAGCGGGAGTTGGTGCCACCCGGAACTCCCTTGCCCGAGCAGCTGCGCCGCTACGCGCTCGAAGCGCTGGACAACCCCGACGGCGTCCGGCTGTTCGCCTGGGCCGGGCTGGAGTACACCGGCACCGACGTCGACCACGATGGCCGCGCGGAGCGGATGCGGCCGACCGTCGAGGAGATCCGCGAGCGGGTCGGCCCCGAGGTGGACCCGGCCTGCCTCACCGTCATGCTCACCGCCGCCGCCATGGCGACGACCACGTTGCCGCACGTCATCGAGAGCGTGTGCGGCGTCGACCCGCGCACACCGGAGTTCGCCCGCCACTACGCCGACCAGGTCGCCACCGTCGCCCGCCTCTTGGGGCTCGCCGATCACCCCTGATCGGGCGACTTCGCGGCGAAATGCCTCAGCTCACCGGCTCGGGTGCCAAAGCCCCCGGCAACACGGCGGGCGAGCAGGGAGTCGGGATGGCGCTGACCACGCGGGGACGGCTGCTGGTCATGACGGGTGTCGGCGTGGCCGCGCTCGGGATCATGGCCGGGGTGGCCGGGTACGCGACCGGCGCGCAGGCCGACGCCACCGACGACCTGGCGCGGGTCAGCGCGGCGATGAGCGCCCAGTGGAACGCCGACATGATGCACGACGGCATCCGCGCCGACGTGATGGCCGCGCTGGCCGCGGGCTCCGAACGGGAGCGCGCGGACTTCGGCACCGACGAGGTCGCCGAGCACGCCGAGACCATGATCACCAAGTTCGACGCGGCCGCCGCGCTGGCGCCCGCCGCCATCCAGGCAGGCTTCGCCAAGACCCGAGCCGCTGTGGTCGACTACGGCGACCGCGCCACGAAGATCGTCGCGGGCGCCGCGCAGGACCGCGAGGCGGCCAAGTCCCGGGTGCCCGACTTCCTGACCGTGTTCGGCGCGTTGGAGGAGAGCCTCGGCGGGCTCGACGACCAGCTGTCCGCCGCGGTCGAGGACCGCAAGGCCGAGGCGTCCGGGATCGGCACCGACAACCTCGTGCTGATCATCCTCTGCGGGCTGGTCGCGGCCGCGGCGTTCGTCGCCATCTCGATCTGGAGCATCACCACCATCCGCAGGCCGCTACTGGCCATGGTGCGCGGCCTCAAGGCGATCGCCGCCCGCGACCTGACCGCCCGGGTGCGCGTCGACCGCACCGACGAGCTCGGCGAGATGGCCGCCGCGATCAACGCCACCGCCGAGTCCATGAGCGAGGTCCTCACCTCGATGGGCGCGGGCACCAAGACCCTCCTCGACGCGGGCGACGACCTGGGCCGCGTGTCCGGCACCCTCGGCGCCGCGGCCGAGGAGACCCTGGCCCGCACCGCCGAGGTCGCCGCCTCCGCGGGCACGGTCTCCACCACCGTCGCCACCATCTCCGACGCGTCGCGGCAGATCGGGTCGTCGGTGCACAGCGTGTCCCAGGCCAGTTCGACCGCGGTGTCGGTCGGCGACCAGGCCGTGCGGGCCGCCGAGGCGACCACCGAGGGCGTGCACCGGTTGCAGGACGCCAGCCGGGAGATCGACGAGATCGTCCGCACCATCACCTCCATCGCCGAGCAGACGAACCTGCTGGCGCTCAACGCCACCATCGAGGCCGCCCGCGCGGGCGCGGCCGGGCGCGGGTTCGCCGTGGTCGCCAGCGAGGTGAAGGACCTGGCGCAGGAGACGTCGCAGGCCACGGAGGACGTGAAGGCCAAGATCGGCGTCATCCAGGCGCTCACCGGCGAGACCGTGGATTCCATCGGCGGGATCCGGTCGGTCATCGGGCAGATCAACGAGGGGCAGCACCGCATCGCGGGGGAGGTCGACGAGCAGACCCGGACCACGGAGGGCATCGCGGCCAGCGTCGGCGAGGTCGGCCGCACCACCGACCTGATCCGCGGCAGCCTCGACGGCATCACCGCCTCCGCCACCGCCACCGCGGAAGGCGCCGCGGCGACCCAGACCTCGGCGGCGACCCTCATCGCCACGGTCCGCCAGGTCGACGACCTGATCGCCACCTTCACCTACCGCTGACGCCCAGGTAGTCGGCCTGGCCTGCGGCGGGAACCCGCGCGGCTGGATTCAGCCGCGGGTGCCCCACTGGCCCCGGTGGATCAACTCGGCCGGGTCGCGGCGGCGCTGGTTGACCCGGTCCGGTTGCGGCGGCGTGTCCGGCGCCCGGTAGCCGACCGTGATCCCGCCGATCGGGGTGTACTCCGCAGGCACGCCGAACTCCGCTCGGAACCCGTCCGTGTGCTCCGGGGGGATGCCGAACAGGCAGGCGTCCAAGCCCTCGTCGACGGCGGTCAGCAGGATCAGCAGGGCCGACATCCCCGTGTCCACGTACCAGTACGGCACCGGCCACCGGCTCTCCGCGCGGTCTTCCCACCCCTTGTCCGGCTCCGCGTACCGCTCCAGGTACGTCAGCTTGTGCGCCAAGGGGACCACGACGAGCGGGGCGTCCTGCATAGTCGGTGTCTGTTCCACGCGGGTCGGCACGAAGGGCCAGAACCGGGCCCGGTCCGCCGCCGCCGTCAGCGCCAGGAAGGCCCAGCCCTGGGAGAACCCGGCGGACGGGGCGCGGAGGGCGTTGGCCAGCAGGCGGTCGACCACCTCGGGGGTCAGGGGCCGGTCGGTGTAGTGCCGCACCATCCGGCGGCGGCGCACCACCTCGGAGAACTCCACGGGTCGACCGTAGCCGAAGCGGCTACCGTGGGGCGAGTGCGTGTCGCGACGTGGAACGTCAACTCGGTGAAGCAGCGGAAGGCGCGGTTCCTGCCGTGGCTGGACGAGCGCCTGCCGGACGTGGTTTGCCTGCAGGAGACCAAACTCGCCGACGACGCCTTCACGGCGCTGCTCGGCGACGACCTCGCCGAGCGCGGCTACCAGGTCGCGCTCAACGGCGAGGTGCAGTGGAACGGTGTCGCGCTGCTGTCCCGCGTGGGACTCGACGACGTGGTGCGCGGCCTGCCCGGTGGCCCCGGCTTCCCGCACCAGGAGGCGCGGGCCGTGTCGGCGACCTGCGGCGGTGTCCGTGTCCACTCCGTCTACGTGCCCAACGGGCGGGAGCCCGATTCGGACCACTACCGCTACAAGTTGGACTGGTTGGCCGCGCTGCGCGACGCCGTCCACCGCGGCCCCGAGGCGGTCGTCGTGTGCGGTGACATCAACATCGCGCCGACCGACGCCGACGTGTTCGACCCCGCCGCCTTCGCGGGCCACACCCACGTCACCGAGCCGGAACGGGCCGCGCTCACCGCGCTGCTCGACCTCGGGTTGCGGGACGTGGTCCGCGACCGCTGGCCGGACGAGCGCGTGTTCAGCTACTGGGACTACCGCGCGGGCATGTTCCACCAGGACCTCGGCATGCGCATCGACCTCGTGCTCGCGGGTGCCCCGGTCGCGGACCGGGTCGCCGCGGCCTGGGTGGACCGCAAGGCCCGCAAGGGAACCGGGCCCAGCGACCACGCGCCGGTCGTCGTCGACCTGGACACCGCGCCGGACGGCGACATCGGGCCCGTGGTGCCGCCGCCCTCGGCGCGGGGGCGCACGGGTAAGCTCCCGCAGTCCCGGGGCCGGTAGCCCGAAGAGCCCAGCGGTCTACGCAAAGTAGAGCGTGGTCGGTACCGCGGTGTGGGCTGAACCGGGTCAACGCGTCGGCATCGGGGTGATTGGGCCGCCGTCCCCGCTGCGCGCGACGGTGCGGGCGGCAGGCTGACGGGCGTGGCGCACCATCGGGCGGGAGACGACGTGACCGGCGCTGATTCGCAGTGGCCTACAACAACCCTGCTCGGCAGCCTCGCCGAGCGGACCAGGACCGTCCTGCTCGCGGCGGGCGCCGAGAACCGCTACGACCGCAACCACTTCCTGCTGCGCCAGGACGAGGAAGGCGACCTCGCCCACCTCATCGTGGACGGTGCGGTGAAGGTGTTCGTGGAGACCTCCTCCGGTGGCAAGAGCGTGTTCGGCATCCGCATGGCCGGGGAGATGGTCGGCGAGATGAGCGCGCTGGACCCGCGGTCGCGGCGGTCGGCGAGCGTGCAGGCCTCCACCCCGGTGGTGGTGCGGTCGCTGCGCCGCAGCCGGTTCCGCCAGCTCATGGCCGAGTACCCGGACCTGTCGCTGGAGGTCACCCGGATGATCAGCGCCCGGCTGCGCTGGGCCAATCGGCGCCGGGTGGACGCGACCATCAAGGACGGCCGGGTCAAGCTGAGCAGGCTGCTGGTGGAGGTGGCCGCGCACTACGGCGAGCAGGTGGGCGACCACTGGGAACTGCGCGTACCACTCACCCAGCACGAACTCGGCTACGTCGCGGGCCTGGCCAACCGGACGGTGGAGAAGGCGCTGCACGACCTGGAGCACGAGGGCGTCATCAGCAAGAGCTACCGGCGGATCCGCATCGTGGACATGGAGAAGCTGCGGCTGATCGCGGGGTGGGGCGAGAATCCGCCGCCGTGCGTAGTGCGGTGACCGGAAGTGTCGGACAGTGTCGGTCATCCCCCTGATCGACACGGAAGGCTCAACTGATGGCACCGAACGGCGCAGCGCCACCCCGGCTCTGCGTTGCCGTGGCCGCCGACGGCCCCGGCCCGACCTGCGACCGCCTGCTCCGCGCCACCGAGGTGTTCGCCGACGCCGCGCGGCGCGCCGACCTCGGCGAACCGGTGTGGCGGACGGTGGGCGCGCACCAGGTCGGCCTGTTGCCGGTGACCGACCCGGTGCCCGCCGCGGTCGACCGGTTCACCCAGGCCCTGGACCTGGCGCTGGGCCTGCACAACGCCGACCGCGACCGGCTGCGGCTGCGGGTCGCGCTGCACCGCGGCCTGGTCGATGACCCGGACACCTGCCTCGGACCCGGTGTGGCGCAGGCGATCCGGCTGCTCGGCAGCCGCGCGCTGCGCGACGCGCTCGACGAGGCTCCGGACACCACGCTCGCACTGCTGCTGTCCGACCGGGTGCCGACCTGCCCGTGGTGGGTCGACGGGCTGCGGGAGATCCTGTTGTGGCACAGCAACTCCCAGGACGACTGCGGTTCCGGTGAACACCCGTTCACCGGCGACGCGCACACCGACTTCTGCGACCGCGCGTGGCTGTGGACGCCCGGCTGGCAACCGGTCGCGACCGCCCTGGCCGCCGCGGACCAGACCGTCCACTGAGGACCAATCCGGATTCGTGCCGGAAAGTGGTCGCCCACCTGACATTTCGTGGTCATTTCCCGTCTGCGGGCGCGGTCGCGGCAGCCGGTTCTGCACACTGGGTCCCACCGCAGGTGACCGCGCTCGAAGAAGCCCCCGAGGAACGCCTTGTCCGAACCCCGCGACGCCGGGTCCCGACCGCACCGCCGGGACCACCGCGCCCCAGTCGGTGCCGAGCCGGTGGCCACGTGATCGAGGTGGCGCTGGAGCCCGCCGGGCTGGCCGTGGGGCGGGAGACCGAGCTGTTCGTGCGGCTGCGCAACCCCGGACCGGGCACCTGCACCAACGTCCTGGTGAAACTCCGGTTCCCGCACCAGGTCCAGCTGCTGCGCGGGCCGGCGTGGGTGGAGGAGTTCCGGCTCGGCCCCGGGCAGGAGGTGGTGCGCAAGGTGCTGGTACGCGCGACCGAACCCGGCCGGTGGCACGCCCGCGCGGTCAACTTCACCTACCGCGACCGCTTCGGCGACTCCCGGTACGTCGACGACCTCAGCCTCGAGCTGCGGGCCACCGAACCGGAACCCGCGGCCGCCGAACCGGCCTGGCGCGCGACACTGCGCACCGAGGCCGTTCGCGTGTCCACTTGGGACAATCTCTGCGGGCGGGTGGACAACGTCGGCGACTGCGCGCTCGACGGGGTCGAGGTGCGCGTCGAGGGACCGTTCCGGCACGACGGCCCGCAGTGGCGGCGGTTGCCGCCGATCGAGGTCGGCGGGCACGGCTCGTTCGAGGTGCCCGTGCACGTCACCGACACCGGCGCGCTGCCGGTCCGGGTGCGGACCCGGGTGGCCGCGGCGGGCCGGGTCTGGCGCGACGAGCAGGAGTTCAAGGTCAACGCCGGGCAGCCGCGGGCGGAGACCGCCGACGAGCCGGTGCGGATCCTGTTCCTCAACGCCAGCCCGGACAACGACGACGTGCCCGTGCTGGACTGGGAGGGCGAGTACAACGCGATCCGCCACGAGCTGCGGCTGTCCCGGCAGCGGGACCGGTTCGCGCTGGACTCCCGGGTGGCGGTGACCAGCGTCGAGCTGATGCGCGCCGTGCGGGACGCGCGGCCGTCGCTGGTGCACTTCAGCGGGCACGGCTACGCCGACGGCGACCTGCTGCTGGAGAACCCGTCGGGCGGCGCGGTCCGGGTGCCCGCCGAGGGGGTGGCCCGGTTGTTCCGCGCCCACGCCGACGTGATCGGCGGCGTGGTGGTCAACGCCTGCCACAGCGAACCGCTGGCGCGGGCGGTGTCCACGCGCATCGGGTTCGCCGTCGGGCTCGCGGGCCGGGTCAACGACCGGCTGGCCATCGACTTCAGCACCGGCTTCTACATGGCCTACGCGGCGGGTGACGGCGTCGAGGCGGCCTTCGAGAGCGGGCTCACGCTGATGGCCATGCACCCCTACCACTCGGCGGAGAGCGACCTGCCGCGGCTGTACGTCGGCGGTCAGCGCGCCAGGTGAATCCAGGCATGGTCGCTGAACTCCTTGGCGGGCACCGTGGCCTGCACCGGGCTGAACTCCGCCGGGTCCAGCGAGCCGTAGCGCGGCCGCACGATCTCCCGGTAGAGCACGTCCGGCACGATCAGCGCGAACTGCGCGTCCTGGGCACCCGCCAGGGCCGCGCGCAGCTCGTGGCTGTCGAGCAGCCGGTGGATGGCGATCGGCACGTCACCGGACGCGCCGCCGTCGCTGGGCACCAGGTGGCCGCGGTGCAGCGCGACCCGCAGCCGCAGCCGGGCGTGGTCGTTGAGGTCAGCGTTGAGCTCGCGCAGCGCGGACCGCAGCCCCTCCACGAACGCGGGCACCACCACCGACTCGTCCACCCCGGGGGCCAGCACCGCGAACTGGCCGTCGCCGCTGCCCTGCAGCTCCACCGACCGGTCGTCCACACCCGCCCGCCGCCGCGCCTCGGCCAGGACGGCGAAGAACCGCGTCTGCGCGCGCTCGGCGGCCGTGCCGCTGAACCGGCGGAACCGCTCGATGTCGGCGGCGTAGCAGAGCCGGACCGCGGGTCTGCCCGGTCGGCGCCTGCCCTGCTCGGGGGCCACCGCGACCGGGCGGGCGACGTCGTCCCAGCCCGGGGGCAGCGGGACGGCGAAGCGGTGGCCCGCCGCGGAGCTGGCGTGCTCGCGGCGCGGGCCGCCGAGGGGGACACCGGTCGGCGCGGTCGTCGAGACGTCCACCCGCAACACCCCGGAGAGGACCTCCGCGCCGAGGGGGACCTGGAGCACGGCGTGCGCCAGGCACTCGGCGGGGATCGGCCGGTCGCCCTCCGGTTGGCCGACCAGCCAGCTGATCGCCCCGGTGGACAGGGTGGACACCGCGGCCGTCCCACCGGTCGCGGGGATCGTCTCCGCCCACAGCTCCGCCGCGGTGATCCCGGGGTCGTCCAGTGCGGCCCGCAGGTAGGCCGCGACGAACCGGGACCGCCGGGTGGCGCCGTCGAGGCGGAAGCCGAAGCACACCCGCACCAGCCCGTACCCCGGTGCCGCGGGCCGCGGGTCGGGTACGGCGGCGACCTCGGGGGTGCGGTGCTCGACGTTGCCGAGCAGCCTGGGCGACACCAGGTCCACCATGCCCGAATCCCCTCTCCGTCAGCGCATCGGCGGCACGTCCGGCAGGATCCGCCGGGCGCCGACCAGCAACGCGCTCTGCGGCGCGACCAGCACCGGGCCGTGCCGCCCGTGCACGATGCTGTCCCGGCCGGTGGTCACCACCAGCGACTGCCCGGGGTCGTCGCCCGCGGCCACCAGCTCGCGCACCAACCGCAGCGCGGTGGCGTTCGCGGCGACCGCGTCGTGCACGACGAACCGCCGGTACTGGCGGTAGGGCTTGCCGGGCACCTCGTGCGGGCCTTCCGAGACGGTCCGGACGTACCGGTGGTCCAGGCTGGTCACCCCGGGCACCAGCCGCCGCAGGTCGACCTCGGTGAGCTCCTCGACCAGCTCCCGCTCCAGGCACTCCTCGGCGGTCTCCCGGTAGGCGCCGGAGTCGAACCAGTGCAGGAAGTCCCGCAGGCACGTGGTCGGCAGGAAGCCCCGCAGGTCCGCGCGCTTGGTGTCGCGGTCGCCGTCGTGCCGGGGCCGTTCCTCCTGGAACCCCAGGGCGTCGAGCACGGCGGCGGCGGGCGGGAAGTACTTGACCACCCCGCCGGGCGGCCCGAAGGACCCGGGCCGCGACGCGGCGTGGAACAGCACGAACCGCTCGTCCTCGCGGATGCGCAGGAGCACGCTCATGGACACCCGCACCAGCCGCCGGGGATCGAGGGCGTGCGGGGAATCGGGCACCCGGTCAGCCTGGCACAGGCCCACCGCCGAGGCGGACCGACCGCATCGCTTTGTCCTGCAATTGACAACGGGGCGCCGGAGTGGACACCGCGCCCGCTATCCGGTCGCACCGCGCCACGGGGCAGGCGAACTGCTCGGGAACCGGTGCCCGTGCGGCCGTTCCGGGCTCGACCGCCCGGGAATCCGCTGCGGGGAAAGGTTTCCCCGTGGGCTGCCTGCCGACGTAACGTGTTTCCTCGGCATGGAGTTGGCCGAGTTCATCGGCCAGCTCCCGCCACTCCCACACCGAGACCGCGTCCCCCGCCCGGGTCCGCGCCAGCAACTCGGTGAACCGCCGCCACCGCCCGAAGTGCCGCGCCCGCTCGTCGAGGGTCGGCACCTCGGCGCACACCGCGCCCCACTGGCGCTCGTCATCACGCGTCACCCGAACCTCCGAGAGGAGCCGCCACCGTGGCCACCGAGGTTACCTTCGACGGCATCGCCCTACCGGTGCGCAAATCCGCCGAGATCCGCTCGGTGGTGCGGCGCATCCGGTGGCCGCACCAGGTCGACCTCGTGGAGTTCGTGCGCCCGCTGGGCGGCGGTCTGAGCGGCGCGTTCGTGGCGCAGGTGCGCGCGCACGGGGACACGAGCGCGATCACGCACGTGGTGAAGGTGGACGCGGCCCGGGTGCTGCGCGCCGAGTGGGAGGCGTACGACCGCCTGGTCCGGCCCTTCACCAACGCCTTCTGCGCGCCGATAGAGGCGACTTCCCTGACCGGCGAGGAAGCCGACGACGACCTGGCGGCGGTGGTCTACGCGCACGTCGGCCAGTTCGCCGGGAACGTCGGTGACGTGCGGGTGCTGGAGGAGGTCGTGGCGGAGGCCGTCCGCACCGGCGACCACACCGCGGTCGAGGTGCTGGACCAGGTGCTGCGCGGCGCGGTGAACGTGTTCCAGCACCGGTACGCGGTGGTCGAGCACGCGTCCTCCCTGCGGGAGCTGAACACCGGGCTGGGTCCCAACCTGACGGTCGAGGTGGACGACCTCCCGCGCGCGGAGCACGTCCCGGACGACGAGATCCTGCTCCGCTCCTGCGGCGGCCCGGACGACCTGGCGGTCGGGGAGCGGATCGGCCTGTCCCGGCTGCGCATGGCGGTGCGCGGCGACCGCGTGCTCGGCGTGGGCGAGCACATCCGGGTGCGGCTCCTCGGCGAGCACACGCTCAACACCGGTCACATCACGGCCGTGCGCGGCGCGGCCACCCGCGCGCGGGTGGCCGAGACCGAACTGGTCTACGCCGACCCCTTCACCCCGCTGGCCAGGATCCTCACCGAAGAGCTGCCGGGTCGGGTCTACGCCAACTCCCACGGTGACCTCAACCCGCGCAACATCATGCTTTCCGGTACCAAGTCCTACCTGATCGACTACGCCCGGGCCCGCGAGCGGCGCCCGCAGCAGTCGGACTTCGCCTGGCTGGAGATCGGTCTCACCCGGGACGTCCTGGCCGACCACGACCCGCGGGCGCTGCTGCGGCTGCACCGGGTCCTCGGCCTGGCCACCGCGCTGCTCGACCTCGGGCTGGAAGCGGACGGGTTGTGCGCGGACCTGGTCGGCGAGGAGCTGGCCACGGCGTTCCGGGTGCTGTTCACCGTGCGCCGCAACGGTCACCGCTGCCACCCGGACAAGTCCGCCCAGCGCTGGCGCGACGAGTACCACCGGGCCCTGTTCCTGGCCGCGCACCGGACGATGAAGTGGGCGGAACCGGTCCAGACGGCGCGGAAGCTGCGGCTGTCCGCGGCCGTGGCGGGGGCGTCCGCCGAGTGGTTGGACGGGGACAACCCGTTCCGCCACTGGGATCCGGAGGACCTGGGGACGGCGCTGGACGGACTCGGGGAGTTGCTCCCGTTCACCGACGACGAGGCCGTCCGACTGGTGGTCCGGTTGACCGACGCCCTGCGGCTGCGGCGGACACCGCACCCGCACGAGGCGAAGGTCCTCGTCCGGATCGCGGGCAGGCTCGTCTTCGAGCGCTGCGGCGCCTACGCCCGGTCGAGGGTGCTGGAGCTGCGCAACGCGCACGACGGGTTCGTCAACAAGCTCAACGTCAACCCGGACAAGGTCCTGCCCCAACGGGACGTCCAACTGGTCGGTCCTTCGGGCAGCGGGAAGACGGCCGTGGCCACCGAACTGGCCTACCAGACCGCGTACTCGGTCCTCGACAGCCGGATCGCCCGGTACCTGCCGGTGTCGCTGGCCCCCGGCGAACTCGGCCTGGCGCCCGCCGCGCTGCTCGCCGGGACCGGGCTGGAGTCGGTGGCCGAGCAGGCGTTCGCCCTGGGCGCGGTCCGGCTGATCGTCGACGAGGTGACCAAGTCGGACGTGCCGGTGCTCACCGGCTACCGCGCCAGGTACCCGGCGCTGGGGTGGGTGCTGTGCACCCAGACCGCGCTGGACGACCTGGGCGAGGTGCACGAGCTGCACGAGCTGGACGCGGCGACGATCCTGGAGTTCCTGTCGAGCCTGCTGCGCGGCAGCCGCTACACCCGCGACGAGATAGCGCGGCTCGTCGGCAGGCTGCTCAAGCGGGCGCAGTGGCGGTCCATCGGCGTCGGCCGACCGGTGTGGCTGGTGCGGTTGGCGGGGTACGTGCGCAACTCCGGGATGCCGCAGCCGCTGCCCGTGCCGATGGCCGTCCTCGACTCCACCGACGAGGAGCACTGGCTCTACGACGCGGCCAAGTCGCTGGTCGGCGCCGACCAGCGGACCCTGCGGGAGTACCTGGCCAAGGAGCCGGAGCGCGACGTGCTGCAACTGCTGGCGATCATGCCGGACGTGCCCGCGGTCACCATCGGCACCGTCGTCGACTTCTGCACCGACCACGACCCGGTCTTCGCCGCCAACCTGATCACCCTCTCCCGCGCCGACGGAACCGCGTTCACCCACGCCGTGGAACGCGTCCTCAGGGACGCCGACGCCTCACCGACCCAACGCCGCCAAGCCGCGGAGGCGCTGACCGAACTGCCGGAGCCGCAGGTGGCGGTGCTGCTCGGGGTGGCGACTGATACCGAGGTCGACGCCACCGGCCGGTGCGCCGCCCTCCAGGCGTTGAGCGCGGTCGGTGGTGAGCTGGACAGTGCCGTGCACAAGGTGTTGATGGAGCCCGCGTCCGAGGTCACGGAGGTGGCCATCAGCGTGGTCGCGACCGGGCGCCTGCGCGGGTACGAGTTGTACCTGGCGGAACTGGTCACGTCCGCGAAGTCGTGGTCCCTGGTTTCCCTCGCCTTCGACACGCTCCTCGACCTCGGCGTGAAACCCCCGCCGGAGTTCAGCGACGCCTACGCGCACGCGGGGGAACGGCGCTTGGCGGAGGTGGAGGCCGCGCTGCCCACCCTCTGCACGGTTCCGGAGATCCGCGCGGCCCGGAAGGAACGCGCGCGGTTGGTGGAGGGGTTGGTCGACCGCAAGTCGACCGGCTGGCGTCTGCGGAAGTGCTTCGCCTTCGACCTCACCGTCGGCGGTGTACCGGAGCGGTTCCTGCCCATGGGGCGCGATCCGTTCAGCGTCGCCTACCGCCTTTTCCGCTCGGAGCCGGGGAGGTTGGTCCGCGAAACCCCGCCCGACGCCCCGGATGACTGGCTGCTGGTGGCCGCGGCGGCGATCCACGAGACGTCGCTCGACGCGGGCCGGAAGCTGTTCCTGCGGGTGCTCGCCGAGGTGCGGTCGAACCAGATGGAGGGGCTGTCGGCGTTGCTGGTGGCGATCTACGAGCTCGATCACCGGGAGGGGGTCGAACTCGCTGCCCGGGCGACGGATGCCTTGGCTGCTCGTGGTGTTCCGGAACGCCATAGGTGGCCGTGGTTGTCGGCCATCACCCGGGTTCAGGGGGCGTACCGGGAACTGGACGAACTGCTCTGCCTGGACGACGAATCGGCCTATGCCGCCATGGTCTCCCTCGCTACACGTGGCTTCCTGCACACAGCTTCTCCGGGCCCTCGTCACCACTTCAGCCCACCGGCGCGCGCCCGCCTCTTGGGCATGCCCGCCACCCCCGAGTGGGCGCGAGCGGTTGCCACTGCCGGTCTGCACGAAGCTTTGCCGCGGATCCTGGACTTGGCGGAGGAAACCGAAGTCGCCCCGGTCCCGCGCGTTGACGCGGCCCGGGGGCCGGTCGCCAACTCGCCGCGGGCGGATGTGCTGCTGGTGCTGGGCCACCTTGCTCGTCGGGCTCGGGAGACGGGGGCCGACATCGGTGAGGTCCGGTACTACCTGGCGGTTCCGGACCGACACCCGGATGTGGAACGGGCAAGGCTCCTGGCCCTGGCCTACCTGGGCGACTGGCAGCTCATCCGGACGGCGGACCTCACCGCGGACCCGTACCGAACGGCCGCGTACAACCTGCTGGACCACTGGCTGACCACCCCACCCACTCCCGTCGCGGACTGGCTGAAGAACCGGCTCCACGACCGATCCCTGCCCAAACTTGCTCGGTGGGCCTACACGGACCTACTGCACCACGCCCTCAACCCCCGCACGCCCTGACCCGCTCCCAGCCCTCGCACCACTCTCGACTCCCGCGCCGCCTGTGCGCGCATGCCCTGGTCCTCTGCACCTCCCGACCTCACGCGCCTCCATCTGTGCCCAGCCGATTTCGGGTTGTCCACAGAGGCTTATTCAGCGGCGTAGAAGTAGAGTCCTATAACGGCCGAGATGGTGTTGGCGAAGGTGTTGATGGGTCGCCGGTAGTCGGTGTGGAGAACACGCCAGGTCTTGAGTTGGGCGATGGCGCGTTCGACCACGACACGGATGGAGT
>NZ_PTIX01000018.1 GCF_002934265.1 Actinokineospora auranticolor | reverse complement strand
TCCAGGGCGATGCGGCGGGCCGACCACTTGCGGTCCCGACGCAACCACTCGATCCGGACCACCACCTCGGCCGGGGCGGCGGTGGGCTGCCGACGCGGAGCGCTGGGGCGGTCGGACAGGCCGGCCTCGCCGAAGCGGCGATACCGGTTGACCCACTTCGAGGCGCACTGCCGCGAGATGCCCATCTCGGCCGCGACATGGGCGATCGGGCGCGTCCTGCAGCGTTGGACCAGACGGTGGCGGCCTTCGACCGACAGCGGGGCGTTACGGTGGAGCACGGACGGGTCTTTCTACTCGGCGGATGTGTTGGTCGCACTTCCATCCTGCCGCCGAAAGACCCGTCCCCTCGTCTCAGCCCCTACCAGCCGTCACCAACGTCATGACCCGCAACAACTAGCCGAACACCGGCCCGGACGCCAGGTCCGCACCCGCCGCCGCCCACCAGTCGGCCTGCGCCGCCTCGGTCAAACCGGTCACCAGCACCGAGATCCCGACCTCCCGCACCATAGGGATCAGGTCCATCGTCGCCCGCGTGAACAACGCCGTCGGGTCCGGCCGCGCCAGCCGCGCCACCACCGACTCCGACATCCGCACCGTGTGGATCGGCAGGTCCTCCAGGCACGCCAGGTCGCCCCGGCTCTTCCCGAACCCGGTCAGCACCGATCGCACACCGTTGTCGACCAACACCATCAGGTTCTCGTCGGCTAACCCGTCCGTGGATCCCAGCGCGTGGGCGGGCATCCCCAGTTCCAACTGGTCCGCCTCCAGCCCGGTGTCCGCCAGCACCCGCCGGACGACCGCGACCAGGTCCGGATCGGCCGCCTGTTCCGGGGTCAGCTCCAGGTACAGCGCCGACCGGGCCTTCGCCGCCAGTTCGGCCGCGTGGTGCAGGACCCAGTGGCCCAGCGGCACGCCGAGCCCGGTGTCGCGCAGGATCTCCTCACAGCGCTCACGGTCGAGGGTCCCCAGTTCGGGGTGCTCCCAGCGCAGCAGCGCCTGGGTCGCGACCGGGCCGCGGTCCGGCAGCGTCACCACCGGCCACAGGTCGACGTCGAGCTGCCCGTTCTCCCAGGCCCCCGGCACGCTCGCGGCCAGCCGGTAGTGCTCGCGGTAGCGCGCGTTCTGCTCCGGGTCGACCATGCACCACTGCCGCCGCCCCTGCCGCTTGCGCCGCCGCAGCGCAATGTCGGTCGCGCGCAGCAGTTCGTTCGCATCGTTGTCCGCCGACGGCAGCGAGACCACCGCGATCGTCGCCGACGCCGCGATCCCCTCACCGTCCACATAGGTCGGTTCGGCCAACGCGTCGTTGAACGACCCCGCCACCGCGCCCACGTCCAGCTCGCGCGGACCGTGCGTGACCATCACGCCGAACTCGTCACCCGAGAGCCTGGCCACGACCGCGTTGAGGTGCTCCGTCGCCCGCAGCAGCCGCGACGCGACCTCGCGCAGCAGGTGGTCGCCCGCCGAGCGGCCCACCCCGTCGTTGACCACGGCGAAGTCGTCCAGCCCCAGGTGGAAGACCGACAGGTCGGCGCCGACCCCCAGCGCCGCCTCCAGCCCGCCGACGAACGCCTGGCGGTTCGGCAGACCGGTCAGCCGGTCCTGGGTGCCCTGCCGGTGCAACTTGTCTTCCAGCAGCCGCAGGTCGGAGATGTCCTCGACCATCGTCAGCAACTGTGTCCGCTGACCTTCCCCGTCGCGCAACACCGATACCGCGATTCGCACCCATGCGGCCTCACCGTCCGCGTTGCGGAAGACCGTCTCCTCGTGCATCTGGTCGCCGTCGCCCGCCGCCAGCTCGGCGTAGCGGGACACGAGGTAGTCGCACTCGTCAGAGTGGAACAGGTCGGCCAGCCTGCGCGGCGGCGGCGTCCCACGACGGCGCCCGAGCATCAGTGCCAGCGCCTCGTTGTCACGGATCACCACGCCGTCCAGGTCGGAGATCACCATGCCCCACGCGGAGTTGGCGAACAATTCCTGGAAACGGGCCTCGCTGGCGCGCAGGTCGCGCTCGATGTTCTCCCGCGCCGCCACGAGCGCCCCGCGCAGATCCTCCTGGCGACCGCGGGCCGCTTCGGTGAACCCGGCGACGAGCGCGGCTAGCACGGCGGGCACCCGCTCCCGATCGTCCACATCGGCCAGTCGCGGCAGCCCGGAGGCGAGCACGTCGACGCAGGCCTGCACGCTCTCCGGCCGGTGGTACCCGGTCTCCACCAGCCGGGCGCCGACGGCGGAGGCGGTGGCCAGGTTGGCCTCCGCGACCAGGCAGCCCAGCAGCAGGTCGAGCAGCTTGTCGAACTCGACCGGTTCGCGGGCAGGCGCCTGCGCGGCCACGCGAGTCAACGCGGTGGCCCACTGGTCGGCCAGCTCAGCGCGGTCCACGCCAGACCGTCCTTCGTCGGTTCGCTGACAGGTCGGAGACCTCGTGAGTCCCCTGAATCCGGGTACCGGTGAGTACTACCGAGGAGGTACCACTTTGCACCCGATCGAGTACCAAGCGCCACCCCATCGGGCTAATTTTCTGGACCAATGCTTAGCCCGTCCGAGTGACATATCACGCCTATGTGCATTTACCGCCGACACGCGCGGTCATCAATCCGCCCGTTGCCGCCCCAACCGGGCGGGATGCCATACCGCGCGCGGAAACCCCGCAGCTCGCTGTGCCCGACAGCGGAACTCGGGCGTACACCGCACGGATATTCGGTCATCACTCGATGGTTTGCACCACCTGCGACCCACTCGGGGGACACGGTCACGGACTGCACCTCATGATCGGCGTTCTTACCGCCCAGATTACTGACAACCCCCGTAGTCCATTCGGGTCATTCTGCACCCCAAAGTCATCTACGCTCGGTTACCAACACAAAAACGTAAGGTGTACGGAGTCCGCAATGAACTCAGCGCACCGCCAGCCGCCGCAGTCGCAGCGCGACGATGCGCGCCAACTCGGCGCGCACGGTGGCCCGCTCGGTCGTCCGGTCATTCCCCAGCCTCCGGCGCAACGCGGACAGCACGGCCTCACCGCTGAGCCCGGACGCGCAGATCAGGAACAGGTGCCCGAACCTCTGCTCGTAGATCGCGTTGCCACGCGCCAGGTCCGCCCGCACCCGCGCACCAGCCGCAACCGCGGACCGCTGCTCCTCCCGCGACCACCCCGCCTCCCGCGAGTGCCCGCGCACCCCGTCCCCCAAGCGCGGGTGCGACGCGACCGCCAGCAGGACCTCCGCCCACTCCAGCGTCGCGAGGACGGCCGTCGACACCTCCTCGACCTCGCCGAGGCTGGTGAACGGCCGCTGCGCCGCCACCTCGTCCGCCCAGCGGAGGGAGGCGCAGCACGACAGCAGGTCCGCCACCGCGTCCTGGCGGGCGGCCCCGTTCAGCAAGGTGAGGAGCGAGGGCACCACCCCAGTACACACGCCGCCGGAGCCCCCGACCACCGGCAAACGAACGAACCGCCACCGGAAGAACGGACGCACTCCCACCGTCCCCCGATCGGGTCATTTTCATCCACACCCCCACTCCGCTTCCCCTCGCCCCCTTCCTGACCAGCACTTTCTTCCGCAGCCAGTTATCCACATCCCCCACATCCATCCACAGAAATCCGCCACCCCCGCCCAGCCACCCCACCCCCGATAGACTGGAGCGGGGCCGTCCCCCCAGAGGTGTGGTGGGGGCTGTGCGCGAGAGGTCTGAGGGTTGAGCTGATCTTCGGCCGCAGGTGTGGTGGCACAACGGGCAACTGGCGAGTGCCGCGCGGCTCACCCGAGTTCCGCTCGCTGCTGGGGATCCTCCAACCCGACCTGTCCAGGACCGGCAACGCCCAACCCTCCGTGTACACGCTGCTGGCCAAACAACCAGACCGGTGGCTCTTCGTTCCTGAACGCCGCGCACACGCTGCTCCGCGCCGTGGGCAACGCCCACATGCTGATCACCAGCCGCGCCGCGAACTGGCCGCAGCCGGGATTCGTCCACCACGTCGCCCCCTGAGCGCGGCCACCTAACTGCTGACCCGGGTTTCCCGTGACCCGGACGCCGACACCGCGGCCAAGCTCGCGGAGGAACTGGGCTGCCTCCCCTTGGCGCTCGCCCAAGCCGCCGGGTTCGCCCAGGCCAAAAGCATGACCCTCGCCGACTACTTCGGCCTCTACCTCGTGCGCGCCGCCGAGATGCACCAGGACGGCCAACCCCCTGACTACCCCGAGACGTGGCGACCACCTGGAAGGTCGCGATCGACGGGCTGCCCCCGTCCGCCCGGAAGCTGCGCAAGCTCCTCGCCTTCTTCGCCGCCGAGGACATCCCGGTGGGCCGCGTGTTCCGACTCGAGGGACCGCTGACCGATCCCCTGGAGCGCCAGCGCGCCATTAACGCGCTGCGCGCGGTCCACCTGATCATGCGGACGAAAGAGGGACGGGACGCGGTGGTCTCGATCCACCCCCTGGTCCAAGCCGTCACCCGCGAGGACCTGGGCACCGAACGGGCGCGGTGGGCACGCGCGGGGCACGACCTGATCGCCGCCACCGCGCTCACCGGTGAACGCTGCACACCCATGTTCGCGCTGTACTGGGCCACCTACCGCCCAGCGACCCCCGACCTTCCCGACGCGCCAAGCGCTGGCACAGTGGATCGGCACCGCGGGGGACCCGGTCGGCGCGCTTGCCATGCTGAAGGAACTGCACCGAGCGGTACACCACACGTTCGGTCCCGATGGGCTGCGACACGAGATCGCCAACTGGACCGGTGAGACGGGCAAGCACCGCACCGCGCTCAACGAGTTCATCGTCCTGCTGCGCGCCCTGGAGCGGGTGCGCGGGGCGAACCACGCGGGCACACTCCGGACCCTGAGCAACATCGCGCACCTGGCGGGTCGTCTCGGCAACGTCGGCCGGGCCCGCGTGATGTTCGCCCGCTTGGTCGAGCAGTTGAACGAGGTACTCGGCGCGCCCCATGCGGACACGCTGGCGGCACGGGGAAACCTGGCCAGGTGGACCGGCGAGTCCGGCTACCCGTGGCAAGCCAGGGACATGCTGCTGAGGCTCGTCACACGGGCCGACGTCGAACTCGGCGCGGAGCACCCGACGACGCTGCGCGCCCGGCACCAGTTGGCGATGTGGAGCGGCTGGGCGGGAGCGGCGGAAACGGCCCGGGACCAGTTCCGGGACCTCACGATCGACCTCGGGCGATTCCTCGACGTCGGGCGATTCCTCGGCCCCGAGCACCAGGAAACCCTGTTGGCTCGTGCCGGCCTCGCCTTCTGGACCGGTGAGGCGGGGGCGGGCGACGAGGCGTTGCGGCTGTTCACCACCGCGCTGCCGGACTTCCACCGTGTTCTCGGCCACCAGCACCCCCTGGCGTTGCGCGCGAACATCGCCAGGCGGAAGGACGCGGCCGGGGATGTCCGCGCGGCTCGGGAGGAGTTGGCGGATCTGGTCGTGGAATTGACTCGAGTCCTGGGCCGCGACCACCCCAGCACCCGGACGGTGGTCCGTGACCTGGCGTTGTGGCTGCAGCTCGACTAGGTGTGCCAGCCGGTGAAACCGCTCCCGGCCAGCGCTCTCGACCGACGGGTGCCGTGGGTGGGCGGCTGCGGTGTGCAGTGGTCGATGCGGTGAACGGACCAGTCCGTTCCCACAAGCACACGAACGCCGGCAACGCCGCTACCGTGGTTTTCCCTTACGCGACAAGGGAGAACGCCATGCGCAGAGTCTTGCTGGCCGCCCTGCTACTGCTCATCCCGCTCCCCGCCGCCGCGGACCCGACCGGGCCGCCGGTCTACCGAGAACTCGCGGGCACCGGAGACGGCAGTACCGCGGGCCTCTTCAACGCGATAGCCGAGACAACAACTCGACGCGGGGTCAAGCTCATTGGCTCCTACGACACCACCGGATCCCCCACCATCACTACGAAGCCGAACTGCACTGTTCCACGCTCTTACACCGTCCACGAGTCGGTAGCCGCGAAAGACGGATGTCTCCAGTTCGCAAGAACCAGCGAATTCGACAGCCACGGCACGGACGGTCTCAACATCTTCATCGGCTACGGCGTAGTCACCTACGCGGTAAGCCACGACTCCCCAACCTCCCGCATCCTCCACAGCCAATACCTCGCACCCCGCTACCGCTGCGAGATCACATCCCCCATCAAGCCCCTCTTACCCCGCTACGGCTCCTCGGTGCGCACCAACTTCCTGCACACCCTCTGGATAGAGGACTCCCCAACCCTCACCACCCGCTACCCGTGCATCAAAGACACCGACGACGACGGACGCCCGCTGGAGGAAAACGACCCCAGTGCCCTCAACGACCCGGACAAGCTCATACCGTTCAGCGTCCCGGTCTACCTCACCCGGACGCCTACGGGCGTAGACCTAGGCCGGATAGACGAGGTCCCCATCGTCCGCGTGGACCCTTCGGTTCCCACGGACACGATCGGCTACGTCACCAAACAGTCCTCACCGATCAGCCAGGACCTCGACGACGTCACCCTCCGGAGTGTCTACACATGTGAACGGAACACCTATACGCCGCTCCTGCCCCACTACGGCGCCTTGGTGCGCAGCGCGTTCCTGAGGCGTATCGGCATCCAGGACAACGCGGACCTGACCACCCGCTACCCCTGCCTGCGCGACGACATCGAGGCCTACGACGCCGCACCGGTCACGAGGGACACGGACATCCTGCCCTTCGACGTGCAGACCTACTCCGACCAGCTCAACACCATCTACGACGACACCCGCGCGGGTACGCGGATCAGTCGCGTCAACGGCATACCGCCGATCACGGGCAAACTGGGGCCGGGGCAACACCTGGTGTTCGTCGTGGTCCCGCGCGCGTTGGAGCGGAACTCGACGGTGGTGAGCACGTTCATCGGCCCGCAGTCGGCGGCATGCCGCAACGTGGCGTTGATCAGGGCGCAGGGCTTCATCGACTCACCCGGGTGCGGGCGGGCCGAGGTCGGCGGGCTCAACCCGCGTGGTGACCTGCCCTCAGGCTGAGCGGAGGTAGTCCAGCAGCGCCCGGATGTCCGCGTGCAGTTCGACGTCCGGGCGCTTGCTGTCGCGCACCGTCCGCAGGGTGTGGCCGATCTCGACGCAGTCGGAAGTGGCGCCCGATCGACTGGACTTACGGAAGCGTGTCGTGGTCTGCATGGCACCCGCCCCTCAGGTCAAACGTACTCGGAAGTAGATCGATGAGAGCACGGATGCACGCGCGAAAGTAAGAGGCAGGCGTTCACAGAACTTGCCCGGATCGGACGAACCGCACGAGCGCGCGCACGTCACACGCGAGCGCCCTGTGGTGTTTACTGTCCCGCACCGCACGCAGGCCAGGCGCGATCTCGACGCAGTTCGAGTTGCCCCCGGAGAAGCTGGATTTGCGGTAGCGAACATGCGCGATGAGCCCCCGGACATCCCCGGTCAACGTCTGTCCCGGATTCTTGCTGTCCCGCAGGGTATGCCGGGTGATGTCGACCTCGACGCAGTCGGAGTTGGCAGCCGAGAAGCTGGACTTCTTGAACCGCGTCGAGGTCGGCATGGGTCACCTGTCCTTAGCGCTGGGCGGAACGGACGTAGATGATCAGAGCATGGGCGTTGGCGGCGAGGGTAGGGCCGGCCGGGTTCTTGCTGTCGCGCAGGTGGGTGAGGGTGTGGGCAACCTCGACGCAGTTGGAGTGACTGCCAGACCGACTGGACTTCTTGTAACGCAACGACTCTGGTCGCAACTCAACCTCCAAGAATTACACGCTCAATTTCAGCCTCAAGCCTATCCCGTGTCCCCTGCTCGCTCAGAGCGCGTTCTTTGAGCACTTGCCGGGCGTGCACATATGGCTTGCACTCGTCATCGGACAGGAAGGTCGCCGAGTCGTAGTGCTCGATGTGCACCATGCCACCGGTCTGCGCAAACTCCATCAAATGCCAGTCGCAGACCACCAAGGCAGTCGGTTGATCAACGATGCGCACAACGACACCCTCCTGTCGCCCATGCGCACTAGGTGGCGAAGCTGGGCGGCGAACACCTGCGTGTCACCCAGCTGGTTCCGCAGCGCGGCCGCCCCGATCAACGCCGTGTAGTCGACGTTTCGTCGCTGAAGCACCTCCTGGCGTTGTCGCCGCGCCCGCAACCTCGCGTGCACCTCCTTCTCCGAGACCTCCCGGTCGAGCATGAGCGCCATCGTGTATTCCTGGGTCTGGAGCAGTCCCGGAATGAGCCCCGGACTCCAGTTCGTGATGCGTATCGCCTCGTGCTCGAAGCTCGCCAGCGCACCCGTGTCCGCCGGGACGCCCGGCACCTGTCGATCCCACCAACCGACAGCAGGCAACTCCTTAGCCCTTGCCACCAATTCGTCCCGACGGCCCGACGGAAGCCGGTAGACGACCGCCAGCCCCATCACCGCTTCGGGTGAAATCTTGCGGTGCCCGCGCTCTAGTCTGCTCAGCGTGGACTCCTGCCAGTCGATCACCCTGCACACATCAGCCAAGCTCAGGCCCGCTTCTTGACGGATCGCTCGCAATTCGGCACCCAAGGCCCGGTCCTTCGGCGTGGCCGGTCGGTGATTCCCACCCATCCCCTGCTCCTCCCCACGGCTTTCTAGCTCTGCGGGCAACGCCCTACCTTCGGTCACCGCACGCGGACAACCCCGTGCAGTGTGGCAAATAGTGGAGGTTCCGCCAATGCCGAGCAACCCCAACGTCGAGGTCTGGCTCCAGGTCCCCGCCGACTGCGACATGTCCTACCAGGTAACCAATGCGGACGACATCGAGTTCACCCTCGACGGCTTCAGCCTGGTCGTCGAGGGCGCCAGCCTGCGGCGCTTTGTCACCATGTCCGAAGGCGCGCTCACCGAGCTCGCCCAGGCCCAGGCCGAGTACGCCGAGGCCGCCCGCGCCTAGTCGGCGACCAACACCGCCGCGGCGAGCGCGGCGAGTTCGGCGGCCAGGGTGGCGCGGCCGTTCACACGTCCGGTTCTTGGCAGGTCGTTGACGATCGTCAGGGCCGCGTGGACCACCACTCTGGCCGCCGGGTCCGACATACCCGGTCGGACCTCACGCAGCAATCGTACCCACTCCGTCACGTACTCCCGTTGCAGGACACGGAGTTCTTTGCCATCTCTTTCGGGGAGGTTGACGAGTTCGGCCGTGTAGACGGCGATCAGGTCGTCGGACCGCAGCACCGTGTCCACATACGACCGTACGAGCCTGCGCAGGGCATCTTCAGCATTTGTCGCCGTAGCAAGGGAATTGTCCAAACCGAGTCTTAGCCTGTCCGCCATACGACGGCTCGCGGCCAAGAGGATGTCCGACTTACTTGTGAAGTGCCTATAGATGCTCGGTCCCGCTATACCGGCGGCCGCACCGATGTCCTCCATGCTCACCGCGTGAAAGCCGCGGTCGCGGAAGAGGCGGGTCGCGGCCGTAAGAAGCTCTTCACGACGCGTGGGCGCGGGGGCACGAGTTCGCCACACAGTGGGGGCCTGCTCGGTCGGTAGGGGGGTCCGAACCACGGTCTCCCCCAACCGCGCCAAGAGACGCGTGAACTCCGGGGTCGGCAGCGTGGCGTGATGGTCACCAACGCTGCCGAAGACACTCAACGCGGCAAAACAGATCACATCGGCCGCACCGTCGTCCAACTCCGGTCGGAGGGCTCTTAGCCCCTTGAGCCACTGCGCCAAGAGGGCGCCCACGCGCCGCCGGATCTCCTTCTGGTCACCCGCGTGCAGGTGACGCCCCTGCCACCGCCACAACGCGGTCAGGGCCCGCTCTTCGATCGACACCTCGGCGGCTGCCTCCAGCAGAGGACGCAAACCGCGTTCCGGGTCGTTCTCCACGCCCTCCACCGCCGTGCAGACGCGCACGGTGAGCTTGTCGACGCCGGTGAGCAGCACGTACCCCAGCACGTCCTGCTTGTTCTGGAAATGCCTGTAGAGGGCAGGCCCGGTGACGCCCGCCGCAGCGGCGATGTCATTGACGCCGACCGCGTGGTAACCGCGCCTGCCGAACAGCTCGGCGGCGGCCCTGGCCAGCTGGGCCTTGCGGTCGCGGGGTCGGCGGACAGGTGCACCGCTGGTCAACCGGGCCTCCTGCCGTGACATGTCTCGTGAGATGCGGATTACCACGCTAAGGCACACACCCTACGTTGACAACCAGCGGATACTCGCGAGTATGTTAATGGGCATTAGCTGGTGTCCAGCCCCGGAGAGGATCGGACTAGCGTGAGTACCGAAGCCTTCATCTACGAGGCGATCCGCACGCCGCGCGGGCGCGGCAAGCAGAACGGATCGCTGCACGGCGTCAAGCCCATCTCGCTGGTCGTGGGCCTCCTCGGGGAGCTGCGCACCCGCTTCCCCGACCTCGACCCGGCCACCATCGACGACATCGTCCTGGGGGTGGTCTCGCCGGTCGGCGACCAGGGCTCGGTCATCTCGCGCAGCGCGGCGATCGCGGCGGGACTGCCGGACTCGGTCGCCGGGCTCCAGATCGACCGGTTCTGCGCGTCCGGGCTGGAGGCGGTGAACACGGCCGCGGAGAAGGTGCGGTCGGGGTGGAACCAGCTGATCGTGGCCGGGGGCGTCGAATCCATGTCCCGGGTGCCGATGGGGTCGGACGGCGGTGCGTGGTTCAACGACCCGGAGACCAACTACGACTCGTACTTCGTTCCGCAGGGCATCAGCGCGGACCTCATCGCGACGCTGGAGGGGTTCACGCGCGAAGACGTCGACTCTTACGCGGCTGAATCGCAGCGGCGTGCTGCTGCTGCGTGGTCCGCCGGGTACTTCGCGAAGTCCGTGGTGCCGGTTAGGGACCGCAACGGGGTGGTGCTGCTCGACCACGACGAGCACATGCGTCCCGAATCGACCGTGGAGAGCTTGGGCAAGTTGAAGCCGTCTTTCGCCGGGATAGGCGATTTCGGTGGTTTCGACGCGGTGGCGTTGCAGAAGTACCACGCGGTGGAGCGGATCGACCACGTGCACACGGCGGCCAACTCGTCGGGGATCGTCGATGGGGCCGCGGTGGTGCTGGTGGGCAACGAGGCCGTCGGGGCCGCCGCGGGGTTGACACCGCGGGCGCGGATCGTGTCGGCGGCGGTGACCGGTGCCGAACCGACGATCATGCTGACCGGGCCGACGCCCGCCGCGAAGAAGGCGCTGGCGCTGGCGGGTCTGACGCCGGAGGACATCGACGTCTGGGAGCTGAACGAGGCGTTCGCGGCGGTGGTGCTGAAGTTCATGAGGGACCTCGACATCCCGCACTCCAAGATCAACGTCAACGGCGGGGCGATCGCGATGGGGCACCCGCTCGGCGCGACCGGGGCGATGATCACCGGGACGCTGCTCGACGAGCTGGAGCGGCGCGGCGCGCGGCGCGGCCTGGTCACCCTCTGCATCGGCGGCGGCATGGGCGTCGCGACCATCATCGAGCGAGTCTGAGGACGGCATGAGCGACAACATGATCGGCTGGGAATCCGACGCCGACGGCATCGTGACGCTGACGCTGGACGACCCCTCGCAGGGCGCCAACACGATGAACGACCTGTTCCGGACTTCGTTGGCGGCCACGGTGTCCCGGCTCGAGGCCGAGCGCGACGGGATCACCGGGGTGATCATCACCTCCGGCAAGAAGACCTTCTTCGCGGGCGGCGACCTCAACCAGCTCATCACCGCCCGATCGAGTGATGCGCCCCAGATGACCACCCGCGTAAATTCGATGAAGCGGGACCTGAGGCGACTGGAACAGCTCGGAAGGCCGGTGGTGGCGGCCATCAACGGGGCTGCGCTGGGTGGCGGGTACGAGATCGCGCTGGCGACTCATCATCGGATCGCGCTGGACGTGCGTGGCAGCCAGATCGGCCTGCCCGAGGTGACGCTCGGGCTGCTGCCGGGTGGCGGCGGGATCGTGCGCACGGTGCGGATGTTGGGGATCCAGGGCGCGCTGCTGAACGTGCTCTTGCAGGGGCAGCGGCACAAGGTGGCGAAGGCACTCGAACTCGGGTTGGTGGACGAGATGGCGTCCACGGCCGACGAGATGCTGTCGGGTGCTCGGGCGTGGATCAAGGCGAATCCGTCGGCCGCGCAGCCGTGGGATGTCGAGGGGTATCGGATTCCGGGTGGGACGCCGGCCAACCCGAAGTTCGCGGCCAACCTCCCGGCGTTCCCCGCCAACCTGCGCAAGCAGCTCAAGGGCGCGCCCATGCCCGCGCCGCGCAACATCCTGGCGGCGGCGGTCGAGGGCGCGCAGGTCGACATCGACACGGCGCTGCGGATCGAGACGCAGTACTTCGTGAACGTGGCGGTCGGGCAGACGGCGAAGAACATGACCCAGGCGTTCTTCTTCGACCTGCAGTCGATCAACAAGGGGAACAGCCGCCCGTCGGGGGTTGAGCCCTTCGCCGCGCGCAAGGTGGCGGTGTTGGGCGCCGGGATGATGGGCGCGGGAATCGCGCACTCGACCGCGCGGTCGGGGATTCCCGTGGTGTTGAAGGACGTGACGTTGGAGGCGGCCGAGAAGGGCAAGGCATACTCGGCGAAGATCCTCGACAAGGCTGTCGCGCGCGGCAAGATGACGGCCGAGGCCGCGGCGGAGGTCTTGGCCCGCATCACGCCCACGGCCGACGCCGCCGACGTCGCGGGCGCGGACCTGGTCGTCGAGGCCGTCTTCGAGAGCCCCGAGCTCAAGAAGAAGGTGTTCGGCGAGATCGAGGACTTGGTCGCCCCGGACGCGCTCCTGGGTTCCAACACGTCCACGCTGCCCATCACCGACCTGGCCGAGGGGGTCAAGCGCACGTCCGACTTCATCGGTCTGCACTTCTTCTCGCCGGTCGACAAGATGCCGCTCCTGGAGATCGTCGTCGGCGAGTCGACCTCGGATGTCGCCCTCGCCAAGGCTTTCGACTACGCGCTGCAGATCAAGAAGACCCCGATCGTCGTCAACGACAGCCGCGGTTTCTTCACCAGCCGCGTCATCGGCACCTTCATCAACGAGGCGGTCGCGATGGTCGGCGAGGGCATCGCCGCGCCGTCCATCGAACAGGCGGGCTCCCAAGCCGGCTACCCCGCCCCGCCCCTGCAACTCCTCGACGAACTGACCTTCACCCTCCCCCGCAAGATCCGCGACGAGAGCCGCGCCGCCATCGAGGCCGCGGGCGGCAGCTGGCCCGAACACCCCGCCGACCACGTCCTGGACCGCCTGATTGACGAGTTCGACCGCAAGGGCCGCTCCTCCGGCGCGGGCTTCTACTCCTACGACGAGGAAGGCAAGCGCACCGTCCTCTGGCCCGGCCTGCGCGAACACTTCCACACCGGCACCGAGATCCCCTTCGAGGACATGCAGGAGCGCATGCTCTTCGCCGAAGCCCTGGAAACCGTCAAGTGCGTCGACGAAGGAGTCCTGCGCACCGTCCCCGACGCCAACATCGGCTCCATCTTCGGCATCGGCTTCCCCCCGTGGACCGGCGGCGTCCTCCAGTACATCAACGGCTACCCGGGCGGCCTCCCCGGCTTCGTGGCCCGAGCCCACCAACTGGCCGACCGCTACGGCGACCGCTTCCGCCCCCCAACCTCCCTGGAAACCAAAGCCACCAACGGTTCCCACTACGCGTAACCCACCCCCGTATCCCCTCACGTACGAATAACCATCTAACGCCCGTTCCACACCAACGCGCGGCCGGACCCACTCCCTCGGGCCCGGCCGCGCACCCCAACGAGATCACCGGCACCCCAAACTCCACACCCCGCACGCACACGAACCAACCGCCCCTCGACCGTGATCAGCCAATCGAGCGACCAAAATCGGGAACCAAACAGGTGTTCGATTTCGTTGCTTGAAATATGCAGTGCGACCAAGCGGGAAACCGTCACGAGCCAGCCCCACCCACCCGCACCGCACAGCCCTGTCACCAGCCCACTCTCCCCGCAGCACAACCACTCCACCCCGTCTCCAACCACCCCGCTGCCCCACCGACCCACCGCCTCCTCGCCCGTCCCACACTCCCTAACCCACCCCCCACCCCCCTCCGCTCCGCCCCCGACCGAGCGCACGCGATCCACACGACCGCCACTGCCGCGCCTCACGCCCACACTGCCCACCGGCGCCGCACCCGAACTCGCCACTCGCGTTGGCGTCTCGCCCGATGACGTCCCGCTCACTCCGACTGGGCGGCCGGTGCGGCGACCTCGGGAGGACTGGGACGCAGCGCCATCGGACGCGGTGGTGCCAAGTGAGCGATTGGGCGGGACGCCATCAGACGCGGCAGCGCCGAGTGAGCTGGTTGGGGCGCGACGCCATCAGACGCTGTGGTGCCAAGGGAGCGCGGTTAGGGCAGGACGCCATCGGCTGCGGTAACGCCAAGTGGGCGATTGGGGGCGGGACGCCATCAGACGCGGTAGCGCCAAGTAGGCGATGGGGGCAGGGTCGAGTTCGGGCTGGGAGCAGTGGTCGCCGGTGCCGCCCGTGCCCGCAGTCCGGCCACCCGGTGCCGCCCGTGCCCGCAGGCTGGCCCACCGCCTTCCAGGCCGCCCCGCGCGCGCCCGCACGATTCCGCTCAACCCGCTCCGCCCGGGCCTCGCGCTCACGCTGCTCACCGGGGCCGCGCACGGGCTCGTCACTTCGCGTGTTGGCGTCTCGCTTCACGTCTACGGCCGGGTGCCGCCCGAGGCGGGGGTTGGCCTGGCCGATCGGTAAATCCGCCATCTGGATCACCGGCTGTGCCATTCTGACCGCATGGGGTTACCGGAGAAGGTCCAGACCATCACGGCCGATTACCTGGCCGCGATCGATGAGGTGGCGCCGGGGTTGGTGGAGGGGCTGTACCTGGTCGGTTCTCTTGCTCTTGATGACTATCGGCCCGGTCAGAGCGATATCGACTTTGTCGCTGTCACGGCCGGTCGTCTGGTTGGGGACACGATCGTGGCCGTTCGGCGGGTTCACCGGGAACTGGCCAGGCGTCATCGGGTCGACTTTGATGGGCCGTATGTCACGTGGGCGGATTTGGCGAGTGATCCGCGGAAGTCCGGGCCTGGGGTGCATGTGCTTGGGCGGGGGCGGGTGACGGGTTCGACGATGAGGGAGCGGCATCCGGTTACGTGGCATTCGCTGGCGCAGTCGGGGATCGTGGTGCGGGGGCCGGTCATCGACGACATCGGGGTGTGGACGGATCCGACCGGGTTGGCGGATTCCGTTCGCGAGAACGTGGATACCTATTGGCGTGGCTGGCATCGAGTGGGCTCGCGGTCGTTCTCCCGGCGCGGGTTGCTGTTGTTGACCGATGGGGGTCCGGCCTGGTGTGTCCTCGGAGTCAGTCGCCTGCACTACACCCTGACGACGAAGCGGATAGCCTCCAAGGGTGCGGCGGGGGTGTACGCGCGGGAGGTGTTTTCCTCTCGGTGGCACCGAATCGTCGATGAGTCGCTGCGCCTCCATCGCCAGGAAGGTGGGCCGTCGCGGTACGGGGCTCGTCGCGCACGGCGGCGGGACGTGCTCGACTTCCTGGACCACGTGATCAAGGACGCGGGGCAGTTGCCGCGCGGCTGAGTCGGGGAAGCCGGCGGTTGGCGTGGAGCATCGCGAACCGGCCCGACCCTCTGGGCAGGGGCGGGCCAGGGCGGCGCGGAGCGACACCACCTGACGGCTCGGGCGAACGAGGGCATGCGGCGGTCCGTCGAACCGGGAGGACGGCGGTGGCTCGGAGGCATCGCGAACGGGCCCGACCCCCTGGGCAGGGGTGGGCTGGAGCGGCGCGGAGCGACACCACCTGAGGGCTCGGGCGAACGGGGACGTGCGGCGGTCCGTCGAATGGGGAGGACGGCGGTGGCCGACGTTGGCTTGAGCGCGTGCGACACCGGCGGCGGGTCGGCCGTGTCGAGGGCGGCCTTGTGCCGGCGTTCACCGGCTGGTGCCTGAACGCCCTGAGCCATGCCACGGTCCTGGTGTTTTCGAGCTTAGGGGGCGTGGTCGTCGGGGCGCTCGGAGTTGTCCACAGGGGTGGGCACGGGGCTGTCGGGGTTGGGGGTGGTCACCGCGCGGGTGAGGACGGTGGCCCATTCGGTGAGGATTCGGTGGCGGCGGTTGGTGTCGTCGGTCAGGAGGTTGGCCAGGCCCAGGCCGCGGGCGAGGTCGAGGGTGGCTTGGACGGCTTCGCGGACGCCGGGGCGGGATTCGTCCACTCCGAGCGCTGCCACGGCGACGCGGTGGGCTTCGCGGCCGACGTGCGCTTCCAGGGGGACGACCTGGTCCCGTAGCTGGTCGTCGGAGGCGGCGGCGACCCACAGTTGCAGGGCGGCCTTGAAGAGCTTGCCCGAGTACATCTCGCCGATGGTGAGGACGACGAACTCCGTGCGGTCGCGGCCCGCCGGGAGGTCGGGTAGGCCGGACCGCAGGTAGGTGAGGCGCTCGGCGGTGACGTACTCGATGGCGGCCATGAACAGGGCCTCGCGCGTGGGGAAGTGGTGTTGGGTCGCGCCCCGGGACACGCCCGCGCGTTCGGCGACCACCGAGACCGTGCTGCCCGTCCACCCGTGGTCGGCGAGGCAGTCGACGGCGGACTCCAGGAGGCGTTGACGGGTCAGGCGGCTGCGGTCCTGGCGCGGTTCGGTCACTGGGCCCCCTAGTAGGACTTGGGCAGTCCCAGGCTGAACTGCGCCACGAAGTTCAGGATCATCTCGCGGCTCACCGGGGCGATCCGGGACACCCGGGACGCCGCGAGGAGGGCACCGAGACCGTACTCGGTGGCCAGCCCGTTCCCGCCGTGCGTCTGCACGGCGGCGTCGACGGCCTTGACGACGGCCTCCCCGGCGGCGTACTTGGCCATGTTCGCGGCCTCCCCGGCGGCCAGGTCGTCGCCCGCGTCGTAGAGGTGGGCGGCCTTCTGCGTCATGAGCTTGGCCAACTCCAGTTCGATCTTGACTTGGGCGAGCGGGTGGGCGATGGCCTGGTGCGCGCCGATCGGGTCCTTCCAGACCTGTCGGGTCTTGGCGTAGTCGACGGCCTTGTCCAGGGCGTGGCGGCCCATGCCGACGGCGAACGAGGCGGCCATGATCCGTTCGGGGTTGAGCCCGGCGAAGAGTTGCGTGAGGGCGGCGTCCTCGTCGCCGACCAGGGCGTCCGGCGGGAGGGGCACCTGGTCGAGGTGGAGGGTGAACTGGTGGTCGGGGAGGAGGATGTCCATGTCGATGCGCCGGTAGGTGAAGCCGGGGGCGTCGGTGGGGACGATGAAGAGGGCGGGTTTGAGCTTGCCGGTCCGGGCGTCCTCGGTGCGGGCGACGACGAGGACGACGCCGGACTCGTCGACGCAGGAGATGAAGACCTTGTCACCGGAGAGGGTCCAGCCGTCCGGTCGGCGGTGGGCGGTGGTGGTGAGTCGGTGGGCGTTGGACCCGGCTTCGGATTCGGTGATGGCGAAGGCCATGCGTGTGGAACCGTCGGCGAAACCGGGGAGCCACCGTTGTTTTTGCGGGTCGGTACCGAAGCGGGCGATGATCGTGGCGCAGATGGCCGGGGAGAGGACCATTTGCAGGAGGCCGGTGCCCGCGGCGCCCAGTTCCTCGCAGACGGCGGCCAGGTCGCCGATGCCGCCGCCTCCGCCGCCGTACTCCTCGGGGACGTTGACGCCGAGGTAGCCGAGGGCGGCGGCTTCGGCCCACAGCTCGGTGGTGTGCCGGCCGGTGCGGGCGGCGTTGAGGGTGTATTGGGGGCCGTACTTGCGGCCCAGCTCCGCGACTGCGCGCCGCAGCGCCTGCCGCTCGTCAGACTCGGTGAAACTCACGGCTACTCCTTGGTGGGGATGGGGACGGCGGGGCGATGGGGATGGACAGGGTGCGGGTGTGAGGCGCACTGGGGTGGAACGCGCCCGGGGCTGACGAGAGCGCCGAGGACGACCGGGGTTGCGCGGGGATCGGTGAGGCGGGCCGAGGATGGACGGAGCGCGTCGAGGGGCGGCGCGGTGCATCGAAGGCTGATGGAGACAAGGCAGGCGAGGGGCGGTTGGGGAATGGCGACCGGCGAATCGCGCTGGGCATTCCTGCTGTGCCATGGACCGACGAGCGTGACGGGTCGGCGGGGCGTATCGAGGAGGACGGGTGCGCCCGAAGTGGCAGGTGTGCCCGAAGGTTGACGCGGTGCACCCAGGGCCAGCGGAAGCAAGGCAGGCGGAGATCTGCGGCGTGAAAAGCGACCGGCGAATCGCGCCAGACATTCCCGGTCTGCCATGAGCCGACGAGACGCGCAGCCCTCCGCGGGTGCATCGACGAGGGCAGGGCGCGCCCGAAGTGGCGGGTGCGCCAAAGTGTGACGCGGTGCGCCCAGGGCCGATGAATACAAGGCAGGCGGAGATCCGCGGCGTGAAAGACGATCGGCGAATCGCGCCAGGCAATCCCGGTCTGCCATGAGCCGACGAGACGCGCAGCCCTCGGCGGGGGTGCATCGACGAGGACAGGGCGCGCCCGAAGTAGCGGGTGCGCCGAAGGTTGACACGGTGCGCCCAGGGCCAGTGAAAACAAGGCAGGCGGAGATCCGCGGCGTGAAAGACGATCGGCGAATCGCGCCAGGCAATCCCGGTCTGCCACGGACCGACGAGACGTGACGGGTCGGCGGGGCGCGTCTGAGGGGACGGGTGCGCCTGAAGTAGTGGGTGCGTCGAAGGGTGATGCGGTGTCGAGGTCGGGGTGGCGTGCGGGATTGGTGTGTTGCGCGAGGGTGTGCGGCGGTCCGTCGAACGGGGTGGGCGGGGGTTGTTGGTGGTGGCTTGAGCGCGTGTGGGACTGACCGCTGCGGTTGGCAGGGTAGCGGCAAGTTTGGGGAACCGCGTCGGAATCGGCGGTTGTGAATGTTGGGTTGGGAGGGTGCGGGACCTGCCGCAGTTGGAAGGGCAGCGATGGGGTTGCCGAGCAACACCAGGATCGGCTGATGGCTGTTGCTGACGTTGGCCTGGGCGCAGGCGGAACGATCGCCACTCTCGGAATGGGAGTGGCGAGGTTGAGAGAACAACGGCGGGCGCGGACGGGTTGCTGGTGTTGGTTGGTGGGCGTGGGGGAATGACGGCCGGGCTTGAGCGGAGGGCGGGCGCCGACGCTGGGTTGAGGACAGCCAGCGCGGCAGCCATAGTCGGGTGGGCGGAGACGAGGTGACAGCAACGCCGGGGCTGGCTAGGCGAGATCGCCGAAGCTGGCTTCGGGGTGCACGGGAGTGGCCGCCGCGGTTGGGAGGGCGGGGCCGAGGATGGGTGAGCGATTGTTGCCGACGTTGGCTTGAGCGCGTGCGGGAGTGGTTGCCGGGGTGGGGAAGGCGGTGCTGGTGTTGGGGGGCGGCGCTGGGGTTGGGTGGGGGTGGAGTGGGTTGTTGGGGTCATAGGGTTTCGTCGGTTACGACGGCTAGGACTTGGCCGGGGTGTACTTGGTTTCCTACGGCTACGGGCAGTTCGGTGACGACTCCGGTGGTTGGGGCGTCGATGCGGTGTTGCATCTTCATTGCTTCCAGCCACAGGAGGGGTTGGCCCGCGGTGACGTGGGTGCCTGGGGTGACCGCGACTCGGGTTACTGTGCCTGGCATGGGGGCCAGTAGGGAGCCGGCTGGGGTTTGGGTGGTTGGGTCTGGGTGTCTGGGGGGTATGGGGAACGCTGTTGAGCCGTCCGGGGTGTCGATGTGGGACCAGCCGGGGGTTTGGGATATCTGGTAGGTGCGGGTTACTCCGCCGGTCTCGAGGCGGACGAGGTCGGGGGTTGCGGAGATGAGGGTCAGGGGCGGGTGGGTGTCGGTGATGAGACGGCCGCGGTCCAGGCGGTAGTGGACCTCGTGGTCGCCGATGGTCTTCATTTGGGGTTGTGAGGGGACGTTGCGCCAGCCTGAGGGGAGGCGGCCGAGTACGCGGGACTGGGTGCGGTTGGTCGCGGCGTCGGCGAGGGCTGCGGCTAGCGCGCACAAGCCCTCGGCGTCCTGGTTGAGGAGTGGTTCGGTTAGTTCGGGGCGGCGGAGGAAGGTTGTGTTGGCGTCGCCTTCGAGGAAGGTGGCGTGCCTCAGTACCCGCACCAGGAGATCGCGGTTGGTCCGGATTCCGTGCAGTTTTGTTCGCAGGAGAGTGCTGGCGAGGTGTCGTGCGGCTGCTGTCCGAGTTGGGGCCCAGGCGATGACTTTGGCCAACATCGGGTCGTAGCGCGTGCCGACGCCACTTCCCGATTCTACGCCGGAGTCGAGGCGTAGTCCCGATTTTCCGCTACACCCGAAGGTGTGATCGACGTCGGGGACGTGGAAGTGGTGGAGGGTTCCGGTTTGGGGGCGCCAGTCTTGGGCGGGGTCTTCGGCGTAGAGGCGGGCCTCGATGGCGTGGCCGGAACTTGGGGGTGGTTCGGCGGGTAGGTGTTCGCCGTCGGCGATGGCGATTTGGAGTTGGACCAGGTCGAGGCCGGTGACGCACTCGGTAACGGGGTGCTCGACCTGGAGGCGGGTGTTCATCTCCAGGAAGTAGAAGCGCCCGGTGTCGTCGGCGAGGAACTCGACGGTGCCTGCGCCGGTGTAGCCGATGGTGGTCGCTGCGGCGCGTGCGGCGGTGAACAGCCTCTTACGCATACCGCCGATCCGGTCCACCAATGGTGACGGGGACTCCTCCACCACCTTCTGGTGCCGTCGCTGTATAGAGCACTCTCGTTCGCCTACCGCCCACACCGTGCCTTGGGTGTCGGCCATGATTTGGACCTCGATGTGCCTACCGTGTTCCAGGTAGGGCTCGCAGAACACGGTGGGGTCACCGAACGCTGAGGCGGCTTCGGTTCGCGCAGCGGCCAGTTCCGGCTCGAGGTCGTCGAGGGTGCGGACGACGCGCATGCCGCGGCCGCCGCCGCCTGCGGAGGCCTTGATCAGGACGGGGAGGTCGTCGGCGGTGACGTTGTCGAGCCGGGCCAGGACGGGGACGCCCGCGGCGGCCATGAGACGTTTGGACTCGATCTTGGAGCCCATGCGTTCGATGACGTCCGGGGCCGGGCCGATCCAGGTCAGGCCTGCCGCGAGGACGGCGCGGGCGAAGTCGGCGTTCTCGGAGAGGAAGCCGTAGCCGGGGTGGACGGCGTCGGCGTTGGCGGCGCGGGCGGCGGCGACGAGCAGGTCCGCGCGGAGGTAGGTGTCGGCCGGGGCCTCGCCGGGGAGGCGGACGGCGGAGTCGGCCTCGGTGACGTGCGGCTGGTCGGCGTCGGCATCGGAGTGGACGGCGACCGTGGCCAGGCCCAGGGTGCGGGCGGTGCGGAAGACGCGGCGGGCGATCTCGCCGCGGTTGGCGACCAGGATGGAGGTGATCACGGCGGTCACATCCGGAAGACGCCGAAGCCGTCGGCGCCCGCGATTGGTCCGTTGTGGATGGATGACAGGCAGAGGCCCAGGACGGTTCGGGTGTCGCGGGGATCGATGATGCCGTCGTCGTAGAGCATGCCGGAGAGGAACATGGGCAGGGACTCGGCCTCGATCTGGCCCTCGACCATGGCGCGCATGGCGGCGTCGTGCTCCTCGTTGTAGGGCTGGCCGCGGCGTTCGGCGCCTTGGCGCATGACGATGGACAGGACTCCTGCGAGCTGCGCGGGTCCCATGACGGCGGATTTGGCGCTGGGCCAGGCGAAGAGGAAACGCGGGTCGTAGGCGCGGCCGCACATGCCGTAGTGGCCGGCGCCGTAGGAGGATCCGATGAGGACGGAGAGGTGGGGGACCTTGGAGTTGGCGACGGCGTTGATCATCATGGCGCCGTGTTTGATGATGCCGCTCTGTTCGTATTCCTTGCCGACCATGTAGCCGGTTGTGTTGTGCAGGAAGATGAGCGGGGTGTCGGTTTGATTGGCGAGTTGGATGAATTGCGTTGCCTTTTGCGATTCTTCACCGAAGAGGACTCCTCGGGCGTTCGCGAGGATTCCTACCGGATAGCCGTGGAGTTGCGCCCAGCCGGTGACGAGGCTTGTTCCGTAGCGGGGTTTGAATTCGTCGAAGTCTGAGCCGTCGACGACTCTGGCGATGACTTCTCGCGGGTCGAAGGGGATTTTCAGGTCGGCGGGGACGATGCCGAGGAGGTCTTCTTCGTCGTAGCGGGGGTCGGCGTAGTCGCGCGCGGGTTCGGGGCCTTGTTTGCGCCAGTTGAGTCGGGCGATGACGCGGCGGCACAGGCGGATGCCGTCGCGTTCGTCGGTGGCGAGGTAGTCGGCGAGGCCGGAGGTTCGGGCGTGCATCTCGGCGCCGCCCAGGGATTCGTCGTCGGACTCCTCGCCGGTGGCCACTTTGACGAGGGGCGGTCCACCGAGGAAGACCTTGGCGCGGTCGCGGACCATGATGACGTGGTCGGACATTCCGGGGAGATAGGCGCCGCCTGCGGTGGAGTTTCCGAAGACGATGGCGACCGTGGGGATTTTGGCGGCGGATGCGCGGGTGAGGTCGCGGAAGGTGCGGCCGCCGGGGATGAAGATGTCTTTCTGGGTGGGGAGGTCGGCGCCGCCGGATTCGACGAGGCTGATGGTGGGGAGTCGGTTCTGGGCGGCGATGTCGGCGGCGCGGAAGCCTTTGCGCATGCCCCAGGGGTTGATCGCGCCGCCTTTGACGGTGGGGTCGTTGGCGTTGATCACGCATTCGACGCCTTCGATGACGCCGATGCCGGTGACGAGGCTGCCGCCGACCTGGTAGTCGCTGCCCCAGGCGGCGAGCGGGGAGAGTTCGAGGAACGGGGAGTCGGGGTCGAGCAGGAGTTCGACGCGTTCGCGGGCGGTCAGTTTGCCGCGTTCCCGGTGGCGGGCGACGTACTTCTCGCCGCCGCCCGCGACGGCCTTGGCGTGTTCGGCGGTGAGCTGGTCGAGTTTGTCGACCATGGCGGCGTGGTTGTCGTGGAATTCGGGGGTGGTGGTGTCGAGGGACGATCGCATGAGGGTCATGGGCGCGGCTCCGCGGTGTAGCCGAGGCGTTTGGCGGCGAGGGTGGTCATGATTTCGTCGGTGCCGCCGCCGATTCCCAGGATTCGCATGTCCCGGTAGTGGCGTTCCACTTCGGACTCGCGGAGGTAGCCGAGGCCGCCGTGGAGTTGGACGGCGCGGTCGACAACCCAGGTGCCCGCTTCCACGGCGGTGTTCTTGGCGAAGCAGACCTCGGTGGTCACGTCTTCGCCTGCCTGGTGGCGTTGGGCTGTGACGCGCGTGTAGGTTCGGGCGACGTCGACTTTTCTTGTCATTTCGGCGAGGGTGAACTGGACGGATTGGCGGGAGATCAGGGGGCGGCCGAAGGTTTCCCTGGTGCGGCACCAGTCGATGGTCAGGTCGAGGGCGCGTCGGGCGGTGGCGTGGGCCTGGGTGGCGAGGGTCAGGCGTTCGGCGGCGAAGTGGGTGGCTATGTGGGTGAAGCCGGTGTTTTCCCGGCCGATCAGGTTGGCCGCGGGGACTTTGCAGTCCACAAAGGACAGTTCGGCGGTGTCGGAGCAGTGCCAGCCCATTTTTGCCAGGGGTTTGCCGACGGTGAAGCCTGGCGTGCTCTTTTCTATTACCAGCAGGGAGATTCCGCGGGCGCCGGGGCCGCCGGTTCGGACGGCGGTGGTGACGAAGTCGGCGCGGACGCCGGAGGTGATGAAGGTTTTGGCGCCGTTGACGGTGTAGTGGTCGCCGTGGCGGGTGGCGGTGGTGCGCAGGTTGGCGACGTCGGAGCCGCCGTCGGGTTCGGTGATGGCGAGCGCACCGATGGTGGCGCCCGCGAGGGTGGGGCGGGCCCAGCGGTCGATGTGCTCGGGGTTGCCCGCGGCGATGAGGTGCGGGAGGGCGATTCCGCAGGTCAGCAGGGATGCGATGACGCCGCCTGACGCGCCTGCGTGGTGCATTTCCTCGACGACGGTCAGGGCGTCGAGGAGGGTGCCGTCGCCGCCGCCCGCGGATTCGGGAAAGGCCACGCCGAGGAGGCCCAGGGCGGCGGCTTTGCGGTGGAGGTCTCGGGGCAGTTCGCCGTCGCGTTCCCAGGTGTCGAGGTGGGGGCGGATCTCGGTGGTGGTGAACCGGCGGACGGCTTCGCGCAGGTCACGGCGTTCGGGGGTGTCGAAGGGGGTCACAGCAGGGCCTCCGGGACGTCGACGTACCGGGCTCGGAGCCACTCCCCCAGGGCTTTGGCCTGCGGGTCGAAGCGGGTCGAGGCCGCGACGCCTTGGCCGAGGAGGGTGTGGATGACGAAGTTGACGGCGTTGAGGTTGGGGAGGAGGTGCCGCTCGATGGGCAGGTCGGCGGTCTCGGGGAGCAGTGTGCGCAGGCGGTCGGTGGTGAGGGTGTGGACGAGCCAGGGGTAGGCGTCGGGGGTGCGTGCCCAGACGCCGAGGTTGGCGTCGCCGCCTTTGTCGCCGGACCGCGCGCCGAGGATCGTGCCTAGCGGCACGCGGCGGGTCTGGGGAGGCGTGCCGGGGTGACTCGTAGGTGGGGTGTCCGGCTGGGGAGCGGAGTTCGCGTTGCGGGGCGTGGGCTGGGACGGGTTGGTGGGCAACGGCGGCACGGGCTCGCTGTTGGCCGGAGGGGTGGGGATTTGGGCCGGATGGGGGACGGCTCGCTGAACGGCTGCGCTCGTCGGCGGCTGGGCGGTGTCCGCCCGCGGGGGAACGGGATGAGCCAGGGTGGAGGCATCCGGGGTGATGGAGCCTGTTGGCGACTGTGCGGCGGGCAGGGGGACAGCGGGGTCAGCGGCAGGTTGCTGGGTTCCAGCGTCCAATGGCCACTCGGCGGTGACGGCCGGCGGTGCGACGGATTGAGCCGTCTCGGAGGTGGATTGCGGTGCACCAGCGCCCGTCGGTGGCCGGTCGGCGGTGGGCGCAGGAGTGAAGGAAGCAGTGCACGCTGCCAGCTGGGCAGAGACCAAGGAGCGAGCCGGGCCGGTGACGGCATCCCTTGGCGACTGGGTGGTTGCGGGCGACGGAGCGGAGGGAGGAGTTGGGGTGGAGTCAGTTTGGGCGCCGACCTCCGCCGGCGGCTGGGCAGAGGCAAAGGAATGAGCTGGGCCGGCGACGGCGTGGGCGGCGGTCGTTGGTGGCTGGGTGGTGGCGGGTGCGGGGGCGCGGGGAGATGTCGGGGTGGAATTGGCTTGAGCTGCGGGGGTTGGGGCGGTTTCGGGTGGCCATGGGAAGGGGTGGCGGGTGCCGTCGGGAAGTACCGCTGTGTGCGGGATCTGGTGGCGGGGTAGGTAGGCGGGTCGGTAGACGCCGATGGGGGTGGGGTCGGGGGGTGGGGTGGTGAGGGTGAAACCCGGGTAGCTGGCGAGTGCCAGTTCGACCGTGGTGCGGGCGAAGGCTTTGGCTCGGGTGGGGTCTTCGGTGTGGATCGTGGCGTGGAGGAGGGCGCTGGCAGTCTCCTCCGTGGCGGCGTCGGGGTGATCCGTTCTGGCCAGGGTCCAGGTGATGCCGTCGGGACCCAGGGCGCGTTCCACCTGGCGACGGGCCAGGGTGGCCTTTTCCTCGATGTCGAGTCCACAGAGGATGAAGGTCACGCTGTTCTTGAAGCCCGCCAGGGTGTTGACGCAGACCTTGACCGTGTCCGGTGGCGGGGTGCCGCGGACTCCGCTGACTCGAACGCGGTCGGGGCCGTCGGCGGTGAGGGTGACGGTGTCGAGGTGGGTGGTGACGTCGGGGCCTAGGTAGTGGGGGCCTTGGATCTCGTAGAGCAGTTGGGCGGTAACGGTTTCCCGGGTGACCGCGCCGCCGGTGTTGGGGTGTTTGGTGATGACCGAGGTGCCGTCGTCGTGGATTTCGGCTAGGGGGAAGGGCGGGTGGGTTGGGTCGAGTTCGGTGAAGAAGGCGTAGTTGCCGCCGGTGACCTGGGGGCCGCATTCGATGAGGTGGCCCGCGACTGTGGCGCCTGCCAGGCGGTCGTAGTCGGTGGGGTGCCAGCCGAAGTGGGCGGCGGCTGGGCCGACGGTGAGGGAGGCGTCGGTGACGCGGCCGGTGATGACGACGTCGGCGCCCGCGCGGAGGCATTCGGCGATGCCCCAGGCGCCGAGGTAGGCGTTGGCGGTGAGGGCGTCGCCGAGGCCGAGGGAGGCGGCCCGGGGCACCAAGTCGTCGCCTTCGACGTGGGCGACCTTGGCCCGGGTGCCGAGGGCCCGGATGGCGTCGGCGAGGCCCGCCGGGTTGAGGCCGCCCGCGTTCGTGACGATCTTGACGCCGCGGCCGAGGGCCAGGTCGAGGGTGTCCGCCAGCTGGCGCAGGAAGGTTTCGGCGTAGCCGGCGCGGGGGTCCTTGAGGCGTTGGCGGCCGAGGACGAGCATGGTCAGCTCGGCCAGGTAGTCGCCGGTGAGCACGTCGAGGTCGCCGCCGGTCAGCATCTCGTGGACGGCGGTGAAGCGGTCGCCGTAGAAGCCTGAGGCGTTGCCGACGCGGATCACGACCTCGGCCGTCCGGTGCCGGGTGGGCCCGCGAAGGCTTGGGCGATGCGGAGCCAGTGGTGGGCGTCGGCGCCTTCGGATTCGAGGTCGGTGTCGTCGCGGTGGACGCGTTGGGTGACGAGGAGGCAGAAGTCGTGCGCTGACCCGGTGATGCGTTGGGGTGCGCCTTGCGGTCCCCAGGTCCAGGTTTCGCCGTCGGGTGCGGCCAGTTCGACGCGGAACTCGGCGGCGGGGATCGGCAGGGCGCGGGCGAGGTAGGCGAAGTCGCGGGTTCGGACGCCGAGGTGGGCGATGTGCCGGAGGCGGCGGGTGGGCTCCCGTGGGATGTCGAGGGCCGCGGCGACGTCGCCCGCGTGCGCCCAGGTCTCCATGAGGCGGGCGGTGGCCATGGAGGCGGGGCTCATGGGTGGGCCGTACCAGAGCAGTTTCGTGCCCGGGGGCACGTGCGCGAGGGTGTCGGCCAGGCGGTCGCGGCCCGTGCGCCAGGCGGCGAGCAGTTCGGCCGGGTCTCGGGTCGCGCCTTCCTCGGCGCCGCGGTCGACGAAGCCCGTGGGGTCGCCGAGCGCGCGGGTGGCCTCGGCGACGAAGGCGTCGGGGTCGGCGACGAAGGCGTCGGGGTCGGCGGCGGACAGGAGGGCGCGGTCGTCGGTCCACGCGAGGTGTGCGACCTGGTGGGCGATCGTCCAGCGCGCGGCGGGGGTGGGGGTGTGCCAGGCGCGGGCGGGGAGGTCGGTCAGCCAGGCGTCGAGTTCGGCGCCTTCGTCGCGCAGGTCCGCCAGGAGGGCGTGGAGGTCGATCACGGGTCCACGGTGGCACGGGTCACAGCGAATTTTCAAGCATTCGCGCTTGATTGTTTCTCGTCACGCTAGGCCTCCGCGCTGTTACAGTGGTTTTGTTCCGCGCCGGGACCGCCGCGTGTTCGCCCACCGGTCGGCGAATGGTCATTCAAGATCGTCAGGATGGCGGTATGTCGGTGCGGGAGGTTCGGCGGCACGAGCGCGGGGAGCGGTTCGGCGCGGCCATGGCGGCGATCACGCGGCGGCTGCCGTTCGGGCTGAGCCGGGTGGTGCCGCCGAGCCTGCTGGGCTTCGGGGTGATCAACGGGTTCACCTTCGCGGTCGACCTGGCGCTGCTGACGCTGATGCGGAGCGGGTTCGGGTGGCCGTTGCCGGTCAGCATCACGATCGGGTACGTGTTGGCGTTCGGGCTGAGCTTCGTGCTCAACCGCGCCCTGAACTTCCGGTCGCACGCGGACGTCGGCCCGCAGGTCGGCCGGTACGTGGTCGTCGTGACGATCAACTACCTGGCCTGGATCCTCGGCGTCGGCAGCGGCCTGGCGGCACTGGGCGTCGACTACCACCTCGCGCGGGTGGCGGCGGGGGCGTGCGAGGCCGTGTACATGTACGTGTGCATGCGCTGGGTGGTGTTCCGCGAACCTCGCCTGAAGGGGTGACGATAGGGTCCGCGCCATGCGCAGGGTGTTGATCGCGGTCGTGCTGCTGGTCGCCGGGTGCGGGACCGCCGAGTCACCCGCTCCGGCCCCGCCCCCCGTGGCGGCCGCGGACCTGCTGGCGAAGGTGGGGGCGGCGCTGGCCGATCCGTGCGCGCAGCGGGCGAGTGGGCCGGACGGGATTTCCGACCCGTGGACGTGCGAGGACTACGTCGGGCGGGTGAGCGACCTGGTCGCGGCCATGTCGACGGTGCCGGGTGACACCGAGTACGCGCGGCAGGCGGAGCGGCTGCGCGCGGAGGTGGCGGCGTACGCCGACAACCGCTGTGGGGATCCGGGTACGCCGTCGGTGGACGAGTGCGGGGTGGCGTTGGCGAACATCGGGGAGTCGTTGGGGTTCGTGCGGGATGAGGCGACGGCCCGGGCGGGCACCGTCGTCGAGCCGGAACCGACCGAGTAGTCCCGCTTCCCACAAGATCCCCCGGGGCACGCCCCTCCCGCCCTGGGGGCAGGCCCTTGATGCCATCCTATCGGCGCTGGTCAGGGGTTTGGAAGCCGATTTGGCGGGCGGTGGATGGGATGCGGGGATGGGGATAACTCGCGATCTTGCGTACCGGGCGCGGGTGGCCGATTCGCGCTCGGGTCAAACTTGTCGGGCAAGACCCCGCCGCGGCAGAGCAGGTGCAGGTCGGCGAGTTGGCTGGGAGGTTGGATGTCCGAGGTTGGGTTCGAGGAGATCGCCCCGATTGTGCCCGTGGTGGACTTGGACGCGGCGCTGGCGCGGTATCGGGCGTTGGGGTTCGAGGCCGACGCCTACACCGGTGGGGCCAGGTACGGGTTTGTGCGGCGGGGAAAGGTTTCGCTGCATTTGACCGAGTGGGCGGAGCACGATCCGAAGAGCACCGCGTCCGCCGTCTACCTCTATGTCTCGGATGCCGACGCGGTGCACGCCGAGTGGGCGGGTTCCGGGGTCGAGGGGCGGTTGACGGCGCCCCAGGACACCGACTACGGGTTGCGGGAGTTCGCGTTCGTCGACGTGGATGGGACTTTGCACCGGGTTGGGTCACGCGCGCAGGTCTGAGCGGGTGCGGTGGGATTCGGTTACCTGATCCAGGCCCCAGTCGAGTTCCTCGCCCAGGAAGGCGGCGCGGTGGTCGACGACGGCCTCGCCCAGGAGGGCGGTGGGGAGCTTCGACGTGGTGAGGCGGTTCAAGGCCTCCCAAGGGGTTCTGGCGAGGTCACCGGTTTGCTTGTTCTCGGCGGGCAGCGGTAGCCGCTCCTCCACGCCGGAGAGGCCGGAGGCCAGCAGGGCCGCCACGACGAGGTGCGGCTGGGCGTCGGCGCCCGCGAACCGGGCCTCCATCCGCAGGGACGGGCCGTAGCCGGTGATGCGGATGGCGGCCGTGCGGTCGTCGACGGCCCAGCGCACCGACCTCGGGGAGAAGGGGCCGGTGCGCAGTCGGACGTAGGAGTTCCAGGTGGGGGCCCAGAACGCGGTCAGGTCGGGGGCCGCGCGGAGGATGCCCGCGAGGAAGTGGCCGAAGACGGTGGAGAGTTGGCCGGGGCGGTCGCCGGGGACCTGGGAGACGCCCGATGGGTCCGAAATGGACAGGTGGACGTGGCAGGAGCCGCCGGTGCCGGGGGCTTCGGACGCCAGGTAGCCCGCCCGGAGGCCGTGTGCGGCGGCGGTTCGGCGGATGACCAGCTGGTGGAGCATGGCGTCGTCGCAGGCGGCCAGGGCGTCGCGGTGGCGCTGGACTACCTCGTACTGCCCGGGGTGGCACTCGCCGCGGGCGGATTCCACGCCGAGGCCGAGGGTGTCGACGGCGGTGTGGACGTCGGCCAGCAGACCGGACAGGGGCGACAGGGCCCCGACGGCGTAGTCGAGGCCCGCGGTGGTCAGGGGGGTGCCGTCGGGGCGGGTGAAGGTGACCTCGTGCTCGATGCCGATGGAGGGCACGAGGTCGTGCTTCTCGGCTGCCACCAACTGGTCTCGCAGCGTCGTGCGCGGGGCCTCGGGCACGGGTCTGCCGTCCGGCCACTCGACGTCGCAGACGACCTGCCAGCGGGTGGGGCCGTCGGGGGTGAGGGTGGCCAGGTCGGGGCGGAGGCGGAGGTCGCCGTAGCCGCCGAGGAACTGGTCCACGGCGGGGGCGTTGACGGCTTCGCGTTCCGGGTTCCAGCCGAGGACGTACGAGCACATGCCGTAGCCGGTCGACAGGACGGTGTCCACGAAGAAGTTCGCGTCCAGTTCCACCGCGGCGAACCGGGCGTGCGGGTCCGGCACGAGGCACACCACGCGCCGGACCTCGCCCTTGGCGACGGCGCCGCGCAGGGCGCCCGACAGCGAAGTCGCGGCCTGGGCCCGCGCGGCGAGGGTGCGCGGGCCCACTGGTCGCGCGTGGTCGATGGCGGTCACCAGGCACCTTCCGGGTCGGGCGCGGCGAGCGGGTTCGAGGCGCGGCCGAAGCGCACGTCGAACTCGTCGTCGCGTTCGACCTTGTCGAATCCCTGGCCCGCGAGGTGTTCGCGGTTGAGGCAGACGCGTTCGACCTCGGGGGCGAACAGTGCGCAGGCGTCGAAGCGGGCGGCGGTTTCCGGGTGCGCGTCGCGGTAGGCGGAGACGACCTCGCGGACCAGGGTCCACAGGCGGGGGCGCGGGAAGCCGAGTTCGTCGTCCAGGATCTCCGCCAGGAACCGGAGTTGGCCCGCGAAGACGGAGCTGAACAGGGACTGCGCGAGCAGGTGCGGCGGCCAGCGCAGCATGTCGGCGCGCGCGGCGGGGCCGAGCAGGTCGTAGGCGGGCACGGGTTCGTCGAGCAGGTCGACGCCCTGGGCGAAGTCCTTGATGGCGACGTGCTTGGGTCTGCCGCGCTGGTCGGTGACCAGGATGAGGTTCTGGCCGTGCGGGCAGAAGCCGACGCCGTGGGCGAGCAGCCAGTGCAGCAGCGGGGTGAGGAGCAGGTCCAGCAACCGCCGCGTCCAGTCCTCAGTGGACATGCCGGAGGAGCTGACGAGGTGGGCCAGCACGGAGCCGTCGGTGCCGCGGTAGGGCAGGGCGGCGAAGGAGATGGCCTGTTCGCCGTCGGCGAGGCGGGTTCGGATGGGTTCGCGCCACAGGGCGCCGAGTGTCTCGTGGAAGCGGTAGGGCAGTTCCTCGATGGCGCCGAGCAGGGGGTGGCGCACCGAGACGCTGGCGATCTCGCCGAGCAGGTCGAAGCGGTAGCGGTCGCGCAGCAGCTCGTCGCTCTGGTAGACGGCCCGCAGCCAGGTCGTCACCTCGGGCGCGGCCAGGGTCGCCGCCGACGCCAGTCCCCGGTACACCAGGGTGTTGCGCACCGACAGCGCGGTCTTCACGTCGTAGCGGGTCGGGTGGGAGGCGTTGGCCAGGGTCCGGACGGTCTGGTGTGGACGGTAGCGGTCCGTGCTCTCCCCCACCGGCACGACGACGCCGGTGGCCAGTTCCCTGGCGTACAGGGTGCCCACGACCTCGTCGAGCTGCCACGGGTGCACGGGCATCAGCACGTAGCTCGCCGGGTCGGTCAGCTTCGCCCGGAACGCGGCCAGCTTGGCCGCGCCCAGTTCGCCGACCAGCAGCTTCTCCTCGGTCAGCGTGGACACGCAGCGGAAGCTCGCGTGGTCGCGGTGCACCGCGATCCACGGCAGCGCGAACCCGGCGCCCGATTCCGGCGCGTACCGGGCGCGGTCGTGGGCGGAGAAGCCGACCCGGCCCTTGTTGAGCACGAGCCGGGGGTGGCCGGTGAGGTGCCCGTCCGCCTCGTCGTAGTCCATTTTGGACAGCTCGGCGGCGGTCGGGGCGTCGGCGAGCCGGGCGGCCTCGTTGGTGACGGTCGCGGTGAGCTCGGCGAGCACGTCGGCCAGCCGCAGGCCGGTGAGGCCCAGTTCGGTGCGGGCGTCGACGACCAGGGTGCGCGGGTCGTCGGCCGGTTCGCCGTCGCGGGTCGCGCTGCCCGCGCGCACGGCCCAGGAGTCGAAGGCGCCGCGCCGCGCGGTGAACCGGTAGACCGCCCCGCCCACCAGTTCCAGCCGCCAGGCGCCGTCGCCCTCCGGTTCGGGCCGCAACAGGCCCTCGTAGCTCAGCTCGCCGAGCATCTTGTGCACCACCAGCGCACCGGCGTCCCGCCATGCGGTCGTCACGTCGCCCTCCATCGCTGTGTCGCCAATCCGAACGTCGTGAACGCGGTGCGCTCGGGCAGCGGGTGGACCGCCCGCCCGCACACGGCGTTGAGGATGGTCGCCGCGCGCCAGGCGGCGAGGCCGAGGTCGGGGGCGCCGACGCCGTGCGTGTGCCGCTCGGCGTTCTGCGCGTACACCGCGCCGGTGATGTCGGGCCGCAGGCCGACGCGGAACTCGGCGTCGACGGTGTGGCGGCCCGCGTGGTCGCGGGGGCCGAGGAGCGGGCCGAGGAGGGCGTGGAGGTCGCGTTCGGCGTAGCCGGTGGCGCAGACGACGGCGTCGGTGCGGGCGGTGGCCGTCGCGCCTTGGTGGGTGTGGCGCAGGTCGAGGTCGACGCGGCCGTCCGCGCGGCGGGCGGAGGTGACCTCGATGCCGGGGGTGAGGGTGACGTCGGGCCAGCCGCCGCCGACGGTGCGCCGGTAGAGCTCGTCGTGGATCTCGGCGAGGGTGTCGGCGCTGATGGCCTTGTAGAGCTGCCACTGGGCGGGGACCAGGGCGTCGCGGGTGGGTTCGGGGAGGGTGTGGAAGTAGCGGGTGTAGTCGGGGGTGAAGTGTTCGAGCCCGAGTTTGGAGTACTCCATGGGCGCGAAGGCGGGGGTGCGGGTGAGCCAGCGAAGCCCACCGCCGCGTCTGCGTAAGAGGTCGAGGAAGACCTCCGCGCCTGATTGGCCTGACCCGACCACGGTGACGTCGTCTAGCCCTAGGAGCTCGTCTCGCACGGTGAGGTAGTCCGCCGAGTGGTGGGCCACTTCGGCCAAGGGCGCCGGTAAGACCGGTTCGGTGCCGATACCGATGACGACGTTGTGCGTTAAGAGGGTGTCGTTCTGGGTGGTGACCTCGAAGAGCTCCTCGTCGGCCGACCACTCCACGGCGACTACCTCCTGCCCGAAGGCGCACGACGGAAGGCGTTCAGCCGCCCAGCGGCAGTAGTCGTCGTACTCGGCGCGGGGGATGTGGAAGCGCTCGGTGAAGTAGAAGGGGAAGAGGCGGTCGCGGTGGCGTAGGTAGTTGAGGAACGACAGGGGGTTGGTGGGGTCCACGAGGGTGACCAGGTCGGCGAGGAACGGCACCTGCAGGGTGGTGCCGTCGATGAGCAGACCGGGGTGCCAGCGGAAGTCGGGGCGGCGGTCGAGGAACCGCGCGCGGAAACCGTCGACCCGCGACGCGAGCGCCGCGAGCGACAGGTTGAACGGGCCGATGCCGACCCCGACGAGGTCTAGCGGCACCGGTCCGCCTTTTCCGCGACCAGATCCAGCAGGGGCAGGTAGTCGGCCGGGGTGGCGTGTGGGTGCAAGAGAGTCAGTTTGAGCCACAACGCGGTACCGGTCGGGGTGCGCAGGGTTGCCCTACCGAGCACGGCGGCGCCGTCGTCGAGGAGGGCACGGCGGACCGCGGCGACCAGTTCGTCGCCCTCTTCGGGAGGGAGGTCGTCCGCGGCGGTGGGGCGAAGCAGGACTGTCGAGAGAGAGGGCGCTGCCCAGAGTCGTAGTGCGGGGTGGTCGGCGACGGCGCGCGCGACGGCGGCGGCGTTCTCGCAGCAGCGGTCGACGAGCAGGCCCAGGCCCGATGTGCCGAGGGCGCGGGTGGTGACGACGATCTTGAAGGCGTCCGGGCGGCGGGAGGTGCGCAGGGAGCGGCCGAGCAGGTCGGGGAGCCCGGCCTCGGTGTCGTCGACGGCGTTGAGGTAGTCGGCGTTGGTGTCCAGGAGCGCGGTGAGGGAGCGGTCGCGGCAGACGAGGATGCCCGCGGCGATCGGCTGCCACCCGAGTTTGTGCAGGTCGAGGGCGATGGAGTCGGCCCGGTCGAGTCCCTTGACGGCGAGCGCGCGGTGGCGGCTGAAGAGGAGGGCGCCGCCGTACGCGGCGTCGACGTGCAGCCAGGCGCCCGCGGCGCGGGTGAGGTCGGCGATCTCGGTGAGCGGGTCGATGGCGCCCGAGTTGGTGGTGCCCGCGGTGGCCACTACGACGGCGGGTCGGCGCAGTTCGGCGAGGGTGGCGGCGAGCGCACCGAGGTCGATGCGGTCGTCGGTGGTCGCGACCGGGACGGGTTTGGGCAGGCCGAGGAGCCAGGCGGCGCGGGCGACGCTGTGGTGGGCGTTGTCACCGCTGACGACGACGGTGTCGGCGCCGAGGGTCTCGCGAGCCAGCAGGAGGGCGGTCAGGTTGGACTCGGTGCCGCCGCTGGTGATCAGCGCGTCGGGCCGGTCGGCGGACGGGTACGCCAGGCGGGCGAGGTCGTCGGCGAGCGCGCGTTCGATGGCGCTGGCGGCGGGGGCCTGGTCCCAGGAGTCCATGGACGGGTTGAGGACGCTGGCCACCAGATCCGCGGCGGCGGCGACGGCCAGCGGCGGGCAGTGCAGGTGGGCGGCGCACCAGGGGTCGACCGGGTCGGCGGAGCCCGCGGCCAGGATCGCGCTCAGCTCGGCGATGGCAGCTTCGGCGCCGATGCCCTCGACGGGCAGTGCGGGCAGGTCGGCGATGGCCGCGTCCGCGGCGGTCGGGCCGCCCGCGGGGATGGGGCCGCCGCGGTCGCGGACCCCCTCGGCCAGGGCGGCGAGCGCGACGGTGACCAGCTCCCCCACCGTCTCGCTCCCCGCCAACGCGGCGGCGGGGGTCTCCCGCACTCGCGGAACCCAGTCGAGGCCGTTAGCCCGCACCAGACCATCCCTTCTTAGGTTTGCCTATCCTTACTAAGATAGCCGGCGATCACCTCCCACGGTCGAGCGACACCTGTCCATACTTGGGATCTTGCTTGGCTCGCGCGCTCCGCGCCAGGGTCCGGGCAGGTCAAAAGCCCGGACGGTGGGTGGTTCCGCACGTCCGGGCGTCCAATCCGGACGGCGCGACCGGGCTGTACGTCCACACGAACGGGTGGCCGTGACCGAGTCTTGTCACGGCGAGTGGAAACCCGGGACCGCTGTCGCGTTCGCGCATGATCCACACCGCGAGGGCGGGAACAACTCGGCACGGACGACTCGACGCGGGTTGCCGGTAGTTGTTCGAACACCGCGCGTAGGACTTGGCACGGGCCCTCGCCTGACCTACCAGGGGCGCGTCGCGGCAGGTCGCGCGACACCTGACCGCCTCGGTGCCGGGTAGGGATCACGCAGGTAGGCGCGCCGCTCGGACCGAATCGCCGATCGGCGATCACGCGGGGCACCGCCGCGAACGCAGCCGAGTTCCCGCCGAACTCGGCCCATTCCGCCGGGCGGCGATCCGCGCGAGGTCGCTGGAGAGACGCGTCCGCCCCACCGAACAGGTGAGGCGGACGCGTTGTCGTCTCAGGCGCCCAAGGCGGACTTGAGCCAGCGGACCTGGAGGAGCATGAAGTTCTCCGCCACGTCGTCGGTCTGCGGCGTCATGTGGGTGACACCCGGTAGGGGTAGCAGGGCGTGCGGCCTGCCCGCGGCGGTCAACGCGCTCGACAGGCGGAGCGCGTGCGCGACCACCACGTTGTCGTCGGCCAGGCCGTGGATGATCAGCAGCGGCCGGTCGAGCTTCGGGGCGTCGTCGATCAGCGAGTTGCGCCGGTAGGCGTCCGGGTTCGTCTCCGGGTGGCCCAGGTAGCGCTCGGTGTAGTGCGTGTCGTAGAGGCTCCAGTCGGTGACCGGGGCACCCGCGATGGCCGCGTGGAAGACCTCGGGGGCGCGCAGCACGGCCAGCGCCGACAGGTAACCGCCGTAGGACCAGCCGCGGATCGCGACGCGGGTCAGGTCGACATCGGGGTGTTCGGCGGCGACGGCGCGCAGGGCGTCGATCTGGTCGGCGAGGGTGACCTCGGCCGGGTCGCCCGCAATGGCGCGGTCCCACTCCGGGCCGCGGCCGGGCGTGCCGCGGCCGTCGGCGACGATGACGGCGAAGCCCTGGTCGGCCAGCCACTGCGAGGTGAGGAATGTGCCGCGCGTGGACAGCACGCGCTGGGCGTGCGGGCCGCCGTACGGGTCCATGAGCACCGGGAGCGGGCCGCTGCCCGGGACGTGGCCCGTGGGGTAGAGCAGGGCGGCGCGCAGGCCGCGCTCGCCGACCGTCAGCAGTCGCGCGTTGACGGCCAACGGGGGCTCGACGTTGAGCGCGGCGACCTCGCCGACCTGTTCGCCGCCGCGCAGCACGGTGACTCGAGGGCCGAACCAGTCGAGCGACCACGACGACAGCACGACGACGTCGCCCGCGCGGGCGGCGGTGTGCACGCCATCCACTGTGGACAGGCGCTGGTCGCCCAGGTGGACGTGCACCTGGGTGGGGTCGTCGGCGGACGCCGAGTAGAGGACGTCGTCGGCCACGTCGAGCACGGCGCGGACCTGGAGGTCGCCGCTGACCACGGTGTCGCCGACGACGAGCCGGTACCTGCCGTCGCGGGCCTCGGTGCGGACCAGCTCGCCGCCCGTGGTCCACGCGGGGACGCCGGGCTGGATCTCGACCCAGTGCTCGTCGGTGTCGGTGTGCAGGACCTCGGTGGCGCCGGTGTCCGGGTCGAGGGCGCGGATCTCGAGGGTGCGCTGGTCGCGGGACTGGACGGCGATGAGCGGCCTGCCGCCCGTCGACCAGTGCGCGGTGACCAGGTACGGCAGGTCGACGCCGTCCCAGTCCACGTCGACGCGGCTGCCGTCGACGCCGTGCACGGCGAGCGCGACCTTCGAGTTCGGGGTGCCCGCGGCCGGGTAGGCCACGACGTTGGGCTCGGCGCCCGGGTTCGCCGGGTCGGCGATGTACCAGCGCTGGACGTCGCTGTTGTCGACGTGCGCGACGAGCAGGCGGGTGCCGTCGGGGGACCACCAGTAGCCGCGGGAGCGGCCCATCTCCTCGGCGGCGACGAACTCGGCGAGGCCCGCGGTGCGGTCCGCGCCGTCGGGGGTGGCGACGGCGCGGTCGTCGGTGCCGTCGACGTTGACGACCCGCAACGCGCCCTCGGCGACGTACGCGACGCGGGTGCCCGTGGGGTCGGGGCGCGGGTCGATGATGGGTGTGACCGTGGCCACCTCGCGGGCCTCGCCGGAGAGCGCGTCGGCGACGAAGAGGCGGCCGGACAACGCGAAGGCGGCGACGCGGACCGCGGCGTCGGTGGCGTTGGCGGTGACGCCGCCGCCCTGCTCGCGGGTGCGCTCGCGGCGGGCGCGTTCCTCGGCGGGCAGTTCCTCGGCGCCGCCACCGAGCAGGGTGTCGGGGTCGCCGAGCCTGCTCTCGCCGCCGGTGGCGAGGTCCTGCTTCCACAACACGTGGGTGCGGTCCTCGCCGGAGGCGGCGCGCAGGAACAGCAGGTGGCTGCCGTCGGGCGCGATCCGGAACTCCCTCGGCGTGCCGAGGGTGAAGCGCTGCGTCCGCGCCTGTAGGCGCAGGAAGGAGGTCTCACTGGTCACGGGCACAACCTATCCGCCCGTGGGCTGGCGCGGCAGGGTGGAGGCGTGGGGTGTGGACAGGTTCTGGGTATGTGGACAAGTGGCCGGTTCCCGGGTTCTTGGGTAATCCCCTGGGATTCCACAGGTTCCTCATAAGCGCGGGTCCGACAGTTGGTGCCATGGACACGTACCCCGGACCGCAGCAGCAGCAACTCCCCCTCTACGCGCACCCGACGTACCCAGGTCATTCCCAGGCCCCGCGGAATCGCATTCGACGCGGCACGGTCGCCCTGGTGGCGGCGTCGGTGCTCGGCGCGGGCGCGCTCGGCGGCGTGGCGGGCGCGTTCATCGGGTCCGACGGCGCCACGGCCGCCCCTTACACGGTGAGCACGAACGCGCAGACCGCGTCCGCGACGGTGCCGACCGACATCAGCGCGGTGGTGGAGAAGGTGATGCCGAGCGTGGTGGAGATCAGCGTGCGCACGAGCAACGCCGAGGGCATCGGCTCCGGCGTCGTCCTGACCTCGGACGGGCGCATCCTGACCAACAACCACGTGGTGTCCGGTGCGCGGGACATCACGATCACCTTCTCCGACGGTAAGACCGCCAAGGCTTCCGTAGTGGGCACCGACGCGTCGGCGGACCTGGCCGTCGTGCAGGCGACCGGCGTCAGCGGGTTGACCGCCGCCGAACTCGGCGACTCCTCGCAGGTGCGGGTGGGTGACGAGGTGATCGCGATCGGCTCCCCCGCCGGGTTGCAGGGGACCGTGACGACCGGGATCGTCAGCGCGCTCGACCGCGACGTGAAGATCCCGGCGGAGAGCGACAGCCGCGACATGCGCGGCCGGGCGGCGTCGACTTCGTCCTCGGTGTCGTACAAGGCCATCCAGACGGACGCGTCGATCAACCAGGGCAACTCGGGCGGGCCGCTGTTCGACACGACCGGTCGGGTGATCGGGATCAACTCGGCCATCTACTCGCCGGTGTCCAGTGCGGACGGCGCGGCGGGCAGCGTGGGCATCGGGTTCAGCATCCCGGTCAACGCGGCCAAGGAGGTGGTCGCGCAGATCAGCTGATCTTCGAGGGAGGAGGGACCGCGCGGGTTTCGGGGCTCGCGCGGTCCCTTCCGCGTATCCGGGTGGAGTGTCCACAGGGTACGGACGCGACCTCTACCGCGAGGGCCGTGATGCCTCCGGCCCCCGGTATCCAGCCTACCGGCGGGCACCGACGGTTCGCGGAGAAGACGATCAAGCCTGTGGACAGACCGGTCAGGCCGCGACCGCGGACGCGCGCAGGGTGGCGAGGGCCCGGGACCAGTCGTGGACTTCGTCGAGGAGGACGTGGAGGGTGGTGAGTTGGCGCGGGGCGGGGGTGAAGTCGCCCTGTTCCAGGGGGTTGGTGATGGTGAAGTCGGTGTGCATCGAGAGGGCCACCTGGGTTCGGACGCCGGCGACCTTGAGTTCGGCGAGGCTCAGGCGGAGGTGTTCGACCGCGCGGACGCCGGCGGCTTGGGGGCCGTAGCTGACGAAGCCCGCCGCCTTGTCGTGCCACTCGGCGTAGAGGTAGTCCAGGGCGTTCTTCAGGGAGGCCGGGTACGAGTGGTTGTACTCGGGGGTGACGAACACGAAGCCGTCGTAGGCGGCGATGGTCTTGGACCACGCGAGGGTGTGGGGGTTGCGGTAGTCGCCGGTGATGGCGGGGGCCGGTTCGTCCAGCAGGGGGAGCGCGAAGTCGGCGAGGTCGACCAGGCCGACGCCGACCTCGGCCGGGTAGTGGGCGCGGGCGGCGGTGACCACCCACTCTGCGACGGCGAGCGCGCGGCGGCCGGGGCGGGTGCTGCCGGTGATGACGGCGATGCGGGTCATGTCAGGTAAAGTACAACGTGCATGGCAAACTGTAAAACGCCCGTTGCACCCGGAGGCCGCCCATGGTCCGACTAGCCGACAAACGCCGTTCGATCCTCGACGGCGCGCTGGCCACCTTCGCCCGCGACGGCTACACCCGCGCCAGCATCGACGCCATCTCGGCGGCGGCGGGGGTGTCGACCCGGACCATCTACAACCACTTCGCCGACAAGGCGGCCCTGTTCGGCGCGGTCATCGAGGAGAGCGCGACCCGGGTCGCCGACGCGCAGACCGCGACCATCGACCGGCACCTGTCCAAGGTCACCGACCTGGAAGCGGACCTGGTCGCGTTCGCCATCGCGTGGGTGCGCTCCACCGAGGAGTTCCCCGACCACTTCGCCCTTGTCCGCCAAGTGAACGTGGAAACCGCACATGTGCCGGAGGCGGCTCTTGTGGCATGGCAGGAGAACGGTCCACTACGGGCCCAACGTGAACTCGCGGCCAAGTTCTCCGAACTGGCCGACCGGGGCCTACTACGACTCGACGACCCCGTGCGTGGCGCTATCCACTTCATGATGCTGGTGTCCACCCAGAACCCTTCCCTGCGCACACGCCCCACAGAGGCGGAGTTGGACGAGATCGCCACAACGGGAGTGCGCGCTTTTCTCTACGGCTACCGCGCGCACTGACCCCGCAACCGGACTGTTCACCCGGGCGCCATCTGACCGTCCGAAGACGCCGTGGTGATCGTTTGGGGGCGCCCGGGAAGGTGAGGAGTCCCGAACGGACTACCGACCCAGGGAAGGGCATCCTCATGTCCAGTCGCACAGCCAAAGCCAGGGTGGCGGTCGCGTCGGCGGTCGCCGTCGCCGCGGCCACCGCGGTCGCCGTGACCGGCGGCGGCAACGTGGCCTCCGCCGCGACGACCACCTTCACCCCCGCCGCCGACACCTACGTGGACAACGGCTCGACCGGCACCAACTACGGCACCTCCGGCCAGCTCGGGGTCGACAACTCGCCGGTCAAGCGGATCTTCCTGCGGTTCACCGTCAGCGGGCTCACCGCGCCGGTCGCCAACGCCAAGCTGCGGGTGCACACCGACGACGTCAGCGGCTCGAACAGCCCCGCCGGGGGCACCTTCCGCGCGGTGTCGAACAACACCTGGTCGGAGACCGCCACCACCTGGTCGAACCAGCCCGCCATCGACGGCGCCACCCTGGGCACCCTGGGCTCGGTCAGCCGCAACGCCTGGTACGAGGTCGACGTGACCTCGGCGGTCACCGGCAACGGCACGTACAGCATCGCCATCACCTCCACCAACAGCGACGGCGCCGACTACGACTCTCGCGAGTCCGGTAGCGCCACCGCGCCACAGTTGGTCATCTCCAGCGACACCACCACCACACCGCCCACCACCACTACTACTACGACCGGCCAGTCCGCCGACCCCGTCCTGGTTGGCGCGGGCGACATCGCGGACTCCGGTTCCGGTGACACGGCGACCGCGAACCTGCTCGACGGCATCTCCGGCACGGTCTTCACCACCGGCGACAACGTCTACCCGGACGGCACTGCGTCGCAGTTCACCACCTACTACAACCCGACGTGGGGTCGGCACAAGGCGCGCACGCGCCCCTCGCCCGGCAACCATGACTACAACACCTCCGGCGCCACCGGCTACTACGGCTACTTCGGCGCGCAGGCGGGCACTTCAGGTCTCGGCTACTACTCGTACGACCTGGGCAACTGGCACGTCGTGTCGCTCAACAGCGAGATCAGCAAGTCCGTCGGCTCGCCGCAGGAAGTGTGGCTGCGCCAGGACCTCGCGGCCAACACCAAGCCCTGCACCCTGGCCTACTGGCACAAGCCGCGGTTCACCTCCGGCTCCAACCACGCGCCGGACAGCTCCACCGGCCCGCTGGTGCAGGCGTTGTACGACAACAACGCCGAGGTGATCGTGACCGGCCACAACCACCAGTACGAGCGGTTCGCGCCGATGAACCCCAGCGGCACGGCCGATGCCACGCGCGGCATCCGGCACTTCGTCGCGGGCATGGGCGGCGCGGGCTTCTACGGCTTCGGCACCATCCAGCCCAACAGCGAGGCGCGCAACAGCAACACGCACGGCGTCCTCAAGTTCACCCTGCACGCCAACAGCTACGACTGGCAGTTCGTGCCGGAGGCGGGCAAGACGTACACCGACAGCGGTACCAACTCCTGCCACTGAGTTCATTCCTCCCACCACCCACCCCCGCCCGGCACCGTCCCCGGCTCGGTGAGGTAACCACCGCTTGGGTGTTGTGACGGTCGGGGTGGTCTTGGGAAGACGAACGCAGTCGGTTCCGTAGTGCTGCCGGGCCCTCCGGGGTCCGGCAGCACTCCCCTGCCCGCTCGGAGGTGTTGCGTGTACCTGTCCACCGTCACCACGCCGCAGGTGACCGAGGCCGGTAAGAGCCGCAAGTGGAGGGTCGGCGGCAATGTGCTGGCCCTTGGCGCGGTAAGCCTGATCACTGACATCTCCTCGGAGATGGTCACCGCCGTCCTGCCGCTGTACCTGGTCATCGGACTGAACATGAGCCCCTTGGCGTATGGGGCCATCGACGGCCTCTATACGGGCGCGACGGCTCTTCTGCGTCTGGTCGGCGGGTACCTCGCCGACCGCACGAACAGACACAAGACCGTGGCGGGCCTGGGGTACGGGATCTCGTCGGTGGCCAAACTGGGGCTGATAGCGGCGGGCAACTCCACCGGCCTGATCGGGTTGGCCATCACGGCGGATCGCGCGGGCAAGGGGATGCGCACCGGACCGCGGGACGCGCTGATAACCCTGTCCACGCCGCAAGAGCACCTGGGGCGCGCGTTCGGCGTGCACCGTGCCATGGACGCCACCGGAGCCTTCGCCGGGCCTCTTGTCGCGCTGGCCGTGTTGGCGTACGCGGGCTCGCAGGCGTTCGACGCGGTGTTCTTCACCAGCTTCGTGATCGCAGCCTTCGCGGTCGTGGTGCTCGTGCTGTTCGTGCAGAACAAGCAGGAGCCCGTTGCGCGCAAGGCGGTGTCGGTACGCGCAGCCACGGGCCTCTTACGCCTACCGGGCGTGCGAGCCCTTCTTCTGGCCGCGACGCTACTCGGGCTGGTGACCGTGGGAGACGGATTCGTCTACCTGATGCTCCAAGAGCGCGGCGACCTCGCCGTCGGTTGGTTCCCCGTGTTGGCGGTGGGGACGAGTTTGGTCTACCTGCTACTGGCTGCCCCTCTTGGCGTCCTCGCGGACAAAGTGGGTCGCTCGCGGGTAATGCTCGGCGGGTACTGCGCACTGGCCGGGGCCTACCTGGCGCTGTTGGGGCCGTTCAGCGGGATACCGCTCATCGTGCTCGTCCTCTGCCTCTACGGGCTGTTCTACGCCGCGACCGACGGTGTGCTGATGGCATTGGCCGGTCGAGTGCTGCCGGAGTCGCTGCGGGCCACGGGAATGGCCCTGGTGCAGACGGGGCAAGCGCTTGCGTACCTTGGTTCGTCGGTTCTCTTCGGACTCGCGTGGCAACTCTGGGGGATCTCGGCCGCGTGCCTCGCGGCCGCCTTGGCTGTGGTCACCGTCATCGTCGTCACCGCGGTGATTTTCGCCCACGTGAACAGGAAGGCCGTCTGATGCTCAGTCTCAAGGCACGTGTCCTGACCGCCGTAGTGGCCGCGGCGGTCCTGGGTGGCGCCGCTGTCGCGTACGCCGCGAACTCGGCGCCCGCCGAGGTCGTCGACGCGGAGACCGTGGGCGCGCTGCGGGCAGGCCCGCGGTTGCAGGTGCTGACCAACGGGCTGCTGTCGTCGGTGTCGGCGAGCGACACCCGCGGACCGCGCACGATCAGCGAGCGCAAGTGCGACCGCGCGTACGCGGCCGGCGGGACGGTCGCGTGCCTCGCGCCGGTGGACGCGCTTACCGCGACTCGGCTTATGGTGTTCGACGCGCAGATGAACGAGCGCAAGACGGTACCGCTGACCGGCTTCCCCAATCGGCTCAAGATCTCCGCGAGCGGGCGGATGGTGTCGTGGACGGTGTTCCTCGAAGGCCACTCGTACGCCACTACGGGCTTCTCGACGCAGACCGGCATCTTGGACACGCAAACCGGTGCGGTCGTCAGCTCGTTGGAGGAGTTCAAGGCCACCGTCGAGGGGAAGCCCTTGACCGCAGCGGACGCCAACTACTGGGGTGTCACGTTCACCGGCGACGACAACCGGTTCTACGCAACCCTGTCGACCGGCGGTAAGCGCTACCTGGTCGAGGGCGACCTGAGTGCGCGCACGGTCCGCACGCTCACTACGAACGTCGAGTGTGCCTCGGTGTCGCCGGACGGTACGCGCGTGGCGTTCAAGTCCGCCATCGATGAGGATCCCAAGAAGGGGTGGCGGTTGTCGGTGCTCGACCTGAAGATGCTGCGACGCACCCCGCTGGCGGAGGAGCACAGTGTCGACGACCAGGCGGTGTGGCTGGATAACGACACCGTGACCTACGGCCTGCAGCGGCCGGACGGCGTCAACGACGTGTGGTCGACGCGGGCCGACGGCACGGGGGCGCCCGCGCTGCTGGTGGAGGGGGCCAACTCCCCCGCCCCGCTCCCAGCGTGAGCGGGCCACCCGTCCGGTGCAACGATTCGCTCACCAGATCGGGTGATGGCGCAACGAACACGCGGCAGAAGCAACGCTCCACGGATGAATCAACCGCGTACCTGGGCCTAACCTGGCAGCATGACCGCCACCGTTCCCACCACCGCCGCGTTCATCGAGCTGGACGAGCGGTGGAGCACGCACAACTACCACCCGCTGCCGGTGGTCATCGCCGAGGCCGAGGGCGCGTGGGTGACCGACGTGCAGGGCAAGCGCTACCTGGACTTCCTCGCCGGGTACTCCGCGCTCAACTTCGGGCACCGGCACCCGGCCCTGGTCGCGGCGGCGGTCGAGCAGCTGCACCGGGTCACGCTGACCAGCCGCGCGTTCCACCACGACCAGCTCGGGCCGTTCTGCCGCGAGCTGGCGGAGCTGACCGGGACCGACCTCGTGCTGCCGATGAACTCCGGCGCCGAGGCCGTGGAGTCGGCGCTCAAGGTCGCCCGCAAGTGGGCGTACCGGGTCAAGGGCGTGCCGCAGGACACCGCGCAGATCATCGTCGCGGGCGCGAACTTCCACGGCCGGACGACCACGATCGTGTCGTTCTCCACCGACGAGGTGGCCCGCGCGGACTTCGGGCCGTTCACCCCGGGGTTCACCGCGGTGAAGTACGGGGACGCGCAGGCCGTCGAGGCCGCGATCACCGACCGGACCGCGGCCGTGCTGGTCGAGCCGGTGCAGGGCGAGGCCGGGGTGGTCGTGCCGCCCGCCGGGTACCTGCGGGAGCTGCGGCGGCTGTGCGACGAGAACAACGTGCTGCTGATCGCGGACGAGATCCAGTCCGGCCTGGCCCGGACCGGCGAGCTGTTCGCGCTGGACCACGACGGCGTGCGCGCGGACCTGTACACGCTGGGCAAGGCGCTGGGCGGCGGGATCCTGCCGGTCTCGGCGGTCGTCGGGCGCCGGGAGGTGCTCGGCGTGCTGCGCCCCGGTGAGCACGGCTCCACTTTCGGGGGTAACCCGTTGGCGTGCGCGGTGGGCCGCGCGGTGATCAAGCTGCTGGCCACCGGCGAGTTCCAGGAGCGGTCGCGGGTCGTCGGCGAGCACCTGCACCGGCGGCTCGGCGAGCTGGTCGGGCGCGGGGTCGCGGAGGTCCGGGGGCGCGGGCTGTGGGCGGGCGTGGAGATCGCGCCCGGCGGCCCGGGCGGCCGGGCGGCGTCCGAGGCGCTGATGGCGCGCGGCGTGCTGTGCAAGGAGACCCAGGAGACCACGCTGCGGGTGGCGCCGCCGCTGGTCGTGACCGAGGCGGAGGTCGACCGCGGGGTCGACGTGATCGCGGAGGTGCTGGGGACGTGAGGACACCGGGCGGCCGCGCGCGAGGGCCCCGGCCGCCCGGCCACGGCGAAAAAACGTCACGTCCCCGAAAATCCAGCCTTTAGGGTGAACCAGGTCCTGCCAGAATCCCCGCGTGGAAACCCAATTCTGGATAGATTCCTGGCACGAGGGCGGCACCAAGACCAGCTTCCACCTCCCGGTGGTCCACCCCCACGCCAGGATGCTCGCGGAGCGCGGCCTGCTGGCGGGCGCCCGCGTGCTGGTCCCGCTGTGCGGCAAGACGGCGGACATGCTGTTCTTCGCCGCGCAGGCGGTGTCGGTGGTCGGTGTGGAGCTGGTCCCGCAGGCCATCGAGGAGTTCATGGCGGACAACGGGGTCACTCTTGTGGAGGACCCCGAAGGCGTGTACCGCAAGGACAACCTGACCATCCTGAACCGTGACGTGTTCGCGCTGTCCCCGGCCGAGGTGGGCGAGTTCGACCTGGTGTACGACCGGGCGGCGCTGATCGCGTTCCCGGAGGAGATGCGCCCGCGGTACGTGGCGGCCATGACGGAGTTGGCGGCCCCGGGCACGCGGTACTTCATCAACACGCTGGAGTACCGGCCCGCGCTGCCCTCGCCGCCGTTCTCGGTCGGCCCGGACCAGATCGAGGCCTACTTCGGCGGCGCGTTCGACATCGAGCACGTGGCCAAGGAGGAGCGGCCGGACCACCGGATGGTGGAGAAGTTCACCCTGGAGAGCCTGACGGAGCACGGATTCCTGCTCCGCCGCCGGTAGTCCACATCCCGCCGAGTTGTCCACAGGCAACTGAAGAGCCCCGGGTTTTGTCGGCCGCCGTCGGTAACGTGGAAACCGGGCTGAGTCGGATCGGTTTCGGCACCAACGGGTTCACGGCAACGGCATCACGGGCAACGGCATCACGGGCAACGGGTTCACGGGACAGCGGCGGCACTGTCCATGGGCTCGGTGAGTGGTGCGCGCGGGTGGTCGGCTGGTTCGTCGGAACCCGGTGGTCGGGAATCGGGCGAACCAGTCGGTCCGGTGCAGGCTGGCTCCTGTGGCGTGCGCGGGTGGGGCTTGAGCCAAGAAGCTCCCGTGGGGCCGCTGGACTCGGGCCTCATCCCACTGGGCGTCGAGGACTCGGCGACGGTGCCGAAGATGAGGTAGCGGTTGACGGTGCGGGCGAACCAGCCAGCCCGGTACAGGCCGACCCCCGTGGCGTGCGCGGGTGGAGCTTGAGCCGAAAGCCCGCGCGAGTCAGCGAGATCGTTGGACCCGGGCTTCGTCCCAGACGGGCGTCGGGGACTCGGCGACGGTGCCGTCGGTGCGGAAGATGAGGTAGCGGTTGAAGGTGCGGGCGAACCAGCGGTCGTGGGTTACCGCCACGACTGTGCCCTCGTAGGCCTCGAGGGCGTCTTGGAGGGCTTCGGCGGAGTGGAGGTCGAGGTTGTCCGTCGGTTCGTCGAGCAGGAGGAGTGTGGCGCCGGAGAGTTCGAGGAGGAGGATCTGGAACCTGGCCTGTTGGCCGCCGGACAGGGTTTCGAAGAGCTGGTCGCCGGACGCGGCCAGGCCGTATCGGCTGAGGGTCGCGGCGGCGGAACCCCGGTCGAGGCCCGCGCGGGTGTCGTCGCCGTGCCAGAGGATGGTGGCGAGGGTCTTGCCGTGCCACTCGGGGTGCTGGTGCGTCTGGGCGAACAGGCCCGGGACGACGCGCGCGCCGAGGCGGCAGACGCCGGTGTGGGCGACGCTGTCCTGATCGGACAGCAGGCGCAGGAAGTGGCTCTTGCCGGAGCCGTTGGACCCCAGGACGGCCAGGCGGTCGCCGAAGAAGACCTCGGTGTCGAAGGGCTTCATGAGGCCGGTGAGTTCGAGGTTCTCGCACGTGATCGCGCGGATGCCGGTGCGACCACCGCGCAGGCGCGGCTTGACGCGTTGCGGTTTGGGCGGGACCGGCGGCGGGCCCGCCTCCTCGAACTTGCGCAGCCGGGTCTGGGCGGCGCGGTAGCGGCCCGCCATGACGTCGCTCATGGTGGCGGCGCGTTGCAGGGAGCGGACCAGCTCCTTGAGTTTGGCGTGCTCCTCGTCCCACCGGCGCTGCTGCTCGGCGATGCGGTCCCAGCGGGCCTCGCGCGCGTCGTGCCAGGTGGCGAAGCCGCCCGCGTGCGTCCACGCGGTCCCGGCCTCGACGGTGACGACGTGGGTGGCGACGGCGTTGAGGAGTTCGCGGTCGTGGCTGATGAGCAGCACGGCCTTCGCGGTCTCGGCGAGCCGCTCCTCCAGCCAGCGCTTGCCGGGGACGTCGAGGTAGTTGTCGGGCTCGTCGAGGAGCAGGACCTGTTCGCGGCCGCGGAGCAGGGCCTCCAGGACGAGGCGCTTCTGCTCGCCGCCGGAGAGGGTGCGGACCTCGCGGAAGCGGGCCTTGTCGTAGCCGACGCCGAGGGCCGCGGTGGTGACGGTGTCCCAGGTGACCTCGGTGGTGTAGCCGCCCGCCTCGTCGTAGTCGACCAGGGCGGCGGCGTAGCGGAGCTGGGTGTCCTCGTCGTCGGTGTCCATGAGGGCGAGCTCGAGCCGGTCCAGCTCGGCCGCCGCCCGGCGGAGCGGCTGGGGGGCGACGGAGAGGAGGAGGTCGCGGACCGAGCGGTCGTCGCGGACGGAGCCGACGAACTGGGGCATCACGGCGAGACCGCCCTTGACGGAGACGCCGCCGTCGGGGGAGGTCAGGTCGCCGGAGATGATCCGCAGCAGGGTCGTCTTCCCGGCCCCGTTCTCGCCCACGACAGCGACGACCTGGCCCGCGCCGACCTTGAGACCGGCGTCGCGGAAGAGCACGCGCCCGTCGGGGAGCGTGCAGGAGAGCCCACTGGCATCAAGATGACCCACCCGCGCATGGTGGCGGACCGGGGCGGGTGGGCGCGACCGCTTTCCGGCGACGCCCGGCGTGGTGCGGCAGCGGATGGCGTCGCGGCCGGGTGTGGGGTGGCCGCTCTTCGGGCAGGTTCACCCGCTGCGGCAGCGGCGGGCCATGCGACGACTTCTTTGCCAGGTGTGCGGGAAGGCGGCCGATCAGTCCGCCGACGGGGTGCTGTGGTTGCTGCTCGACCACCGCCAGGACTGGGACGGCTGGCCCGAGGGCATGGCGGCGGCCGAGCCGCCGGTGTGCGGAGTTGGCCACGAGGCTTTGTCCGGCTTTTTGGCGGGGGCACGTTTTGGTCCGCGTTAGGCGGCATGACATCGCAGGGGTGCAGGGGGAGCGGTATGTGCCCGGGGCGGGCAAGCCGGTTGTCGCGGGGGACGTGACCGTGGGGTTGGACGATCCTTGCCTGCGGTGGGTTCGGGCGCCACAGCTCCTGCGGGAGTTGCGGGGGTGTTCGGTCGACGTTGGATGAAGAAGTCGGGTGAGGGGTTGGGTGATCTGCACCGGACCCTCACGTAACCGGTCATGCTCGTACACAACCGACCCGGCATAGTGATTCCCGTGGAGCCGAACCGACTGTTGCCCAAGGCTTTGATCATCCCGGCGGTGGGGGTGGCGGCCGTGTCGTTCGGCGTCGTGGCGGCGATCGGGCGGGACGTGGCCAACGAGCGGACCGCCGGGCCGCTCGACCGGGCCGCGTTCCGGGTGGCCGACTGGGTGTTCTCCGCGCTGCCCGGGGTGGCCGAACCGCTGTCCAACGCGTCGCGGCCGCCTGCCATGATCACTGTGATTGTGGTCATGGCGATCATCGCTCTTTGGAGGCGTCGTTACCGGGTGGCGTCACTGTGCGTGTTGGGGCCGGTGGTGACCGCGGGGGTGAACTCGTGGGTGCTCAAGCCGGTGGTCGGACGGACGCACGACGGTTACCTGGCCTACCCGAGCGGGCACACGACGACGCTCGTCTCGATCCTGGTTGTGTTGACGCTGGTGGTAGTCGCCAACGCGCCCGCCGGGGAACGGCTCAAGCAGACGGTCGTGTGCGGGGCGGTCACGGTCGTCCTGACGGCCGTGGCGGTGAGCGCGATCGTGGGTCTGCGGTACCACTACCTCACCGATTCCGTGGGGTCATTCTTCTGGGCGACCGGCGGGGTGATCACCGTCGCGGCGCTGCTCGACCTGCTCCCCGGGACACACCCGGCGCGCCGCCTCACACGTGAACAGGCGTACCGTGCGTAACCTGGCAGGGCCTCCGCGCGAACGGAAAGGATGGCGGTGACCGACACACCCATCTACGACCAGATACGCCAGGAACTCCTCAGCGCAGCACAGTCGGACAAGACAGACCCGCAACCGCGAACCCGACAGCGCAGCGAACCCGAGTCGGGTACCGGTGTGTCGGTCTGGGCGTTGATCGACGAGCACCGCACCCCCGACGCCAAGCCCGGCCGCAGGCGCTCCTAGCCGAGCTTCGCGGCGTCGCGGGACAGGGCGACCAGGCGGCTGACGGCGCGGAGGTACTTCTTGCGGTAGCCGCCGCGCAGCATTTCCTCGGTGAAGAGGGCGGAGACCGGGTCGCCGGAGACCACCACCGGGATGGCGCGGTCGTAGAGGCGGTCGGCGAAGGCGACCACGCGCAGTGCCACATCCTGTGCGGACAGTGGTCGTACGCCCCGGAGGTGCACCGCGGCCACGCCGTCGACGAGCTTGCCGTAGCGGGACGGGTGCAGGGTCGCCAGGTGCGCGCACAGCCCGTCGAAATCGTCCACAGTGGACCCCGGGATGCCCGCCGCGCTCGCCGCGAGCCCCGCGTCGTCGGTCGGCGGGGGCGCGTCCGGCAGGCCGCGGTGCCGGTAGTCCGGCCCGTCGACGCGGACCACGGTGAACCGGGACGACAGGGCCTGGATCTCGCGCAGGAAGTCGTCCGCGGCGAAGCGGCCCTCGCCCAGCTTGTCCGGCAGCGTGTTGGAGGTCGCCGCGACCACGACGCCCGCGTCGGTCAGCTCGGTCAGCAGCCGGGTGACCAGCATGGTGTCGCCCGGGTCGTCGAGCTCGAACTCGTCGATGGCGAGCAGCCGGTGCTCGCCGAGCCGGGCGACGGCCTCGCGGAAGCCCAGCGCGCCGACCAGGTTGGTCAGCTCGACGAACGTGCCGTACGACTTGGTCCCCGGCACCGCGTGCCACAGCGACGCGAGCAGGTGGGTCTTGCCGACGCCGAAACCGCCGTCGAGGTAGAGGCCCGGTCTGCCCTCGGCCTTCGCGGCCTTGAACACGCGCCGCAACAGCGACCCGCCGCCGTCGCGGGACCCGACCCGGGTGGCGAAGGCCGCGCAGTCGCGCACGGCGGCGGCCTGGCTGGGTTCGTCGGGGTTGGGCAGGTACGTGTCGAACCGGACCGCGTCGAAGCGCGGCGGCGGGACCAGTTCGGCGACGAGTTCCTCGGGCCCGACCACGGGCGCGCGGTCGACGAGACGGGCGGACATGCCGGGCAGCGTAGTGGCGTGCTCTGATGGTGCCGTGCAGAGGCTTTATCCGTTATCACCGGTTTCCCCAGGTCAGCCCGCCGCGGCCCACGCGGCTGTGGTGGACGACACCGAGTTGGAGCGGCTCTACGACTACCCGCCCGACCTGGACCGGGCCTGGGTGCAGACCAACTTCGTCAGCAGCGTCGACGGGGCGGTCGCGGTGGACGGGCTGTCGGCGGGGCTGTCCAGCCCGGCCGACAAGAAGGTGTTCTCCCTGGGCCGCGACCTGGCCGACGTGGTGCTGGTGGGCTGGGGCACGGCGTCGGCGGAGGGGTACCGGGGGGTCAAGCGGACCGAGGTCCGCCGGGAGCGGCGGGCGCGGCTGGGGCTGAGCCCGCTGCCACCGATCGCGGTCGTCACCGCGCGCGGCTCGGTGGCCCCGGACGCGCCGATCGTCACCGACACGACCGTGCCGCCGATCGTCGTCACCACCGCGTCGGCGCCCGCCGACCGGCGCGCGGCGCTCGCGTCGGCGGGGGCGGACGTGATCGTGGCGGGCGCGGAGACCGTCGACCTGCGGTTCGCGTTGGCCGCGCTGGCCGAGCGCGGGCTGCGGCGGGTGACGTGCGAGGGCGGCCCCCGGCTGCTGGGGGCGTTGGTCGAGGCGGACCTGGTCGACCAGATGTGCCTGACGGTCTCCCCCGTGCTCGCGGGCGGTGGCGCGGGCCGGATCGCGACGGGCGCGCCGACCTCGGTGCCGGTTGGTCTGGACTTGGCGTCGGTGCTGACCGACAACGGGTTCCTCATGCTCCGCTACCGGCGCGCCTGCCGCCCGTAACGCGCGAACACCGGCGGTCCGCCCGCTGACAAGGCAGTATGGGGCGCGTGGCCCTTCCGCTGACCCCACCGGTCCAACCGATGCTCGCCAAACCCGCACCGTCCATCCCGGACGACGCCGGACTGGTGTTCGAACCCAAGTGGGACGGTTTCCGCTGCCTGGTCTTCCGCGACGGCCGCGAGCTGACGCTCCAGTCGCGTTCGGGCAAACCGCTCAACCGGTACTTCCCCGAGTTGGTGACGGCGCTGGAAGCGGCGTTGCCCGACCGCGTGGTCATCGACGGTGAGCTGGTGGTCGACCGGAACGGGCGGTTGGACTTCGACGCGCTGGCCGAGCGCATCCACCCGGCCGCGAGCCGGGTGAGCATGCTCGCCGAGCAGACGCCGTCACGGTTCATCGCGTTCGACCTGCTGGCGCTGGACGACGACAGCTACCTCGACGTCGGCGCGCGCGACCGGCGGCGGCTGCTGGAGAGCGCGCTCACCTTCACCGACCGCGTGCACCTGACACCCGCGACGGACGACCCGGAGCTGGCGCGGCAGTGGTTCACCATCTTCGAGGGCGCGGGGCTGGACGGGGTGATCGGCAAGCCGTCGCGCGGGCCGTACACGCCGAACAAGCGGACGATGCTGAAGTTCAAGCACTCGCGGACGGCCGACTGCGTGGTCGCCGGGTTGCGGTGGCACAAGGGGAGTTCGCCGGGTGAGTCCGTCGGGTCGTTGATGCTGGGGTTGTACGACCGGTCCGGCGACCTGAACCACGTCGGGGTCGTCGGCGCGTTCCCGGTCGCGACCCGCCGCGAGCTGGCGACCGACCTGGCGGAGCTGATGGTCAACGGCGGCGCGAACCACCCGTGGGTCAGCGGCGCGCAGTCCGACGGGGCGCGGGTGCCCGGCGCGGTCAGCCGCTGGCGCACGACGGAGCAGCCGTGGGTGCCGCTGCGGCTGGAGCGGGTCGTCGAGGTGGCGTACGAGCACACCGAGGGCGGCTACCCGAGCCGGTTCCGGCACACCGCGCAGTTCCAGCGGTGGCGGCCGGACCGCGAGCCCGCGTCGTGCAACTACGAGCAGTTGGAGGAGCCCGCCAACTACGACCTGGCGGCGGTGCTGCGCGGTGAGGTGAAAGCGCGCGACGACGCGGCCGGATGACCCTGGTCCCCCGGTCGGGCGGTTGGCTCGGGTGTCGCGTTGAGACGGTGCCGCGAGTCCGATAGATCACGGGCGTCACCTGTGGACACCCAACCGGAAGGCCGACGCCCGTGCACCGCTACGTTCTCACCGCCGCAGCCGCTCTCCTGCTCGCCACCCCCGCCGCCGCGGCGGGCCCCGGACCGGTCCACCTCGTGAGCAAGGCCGACACGGGGCTCTGCCTGGACCACGCGACGCGCGACAACTCCGTGCACGTGGCCGGGTGCGGGGAGGCGCAGAACCAACAATGGACGCTGCGGCCCAAGACCGGTGGCAGCGTCGAGGTCGTAGGTGAGGCGAACGGCAACTGCCTGACCGGCGAGGTGAACGCCCCCGTGCACACGCAGGCGTGCGTGGGCGCGGCGTTGCAGGACTGGCGGATCGACTACCTGGCGGTCCCGGACGGCGAGGAGGTCGTCATCCGCAACGCCTGGTCGGGCCGGTGCCTGGACAGCTCGCCCGCGGACAAGGCCGCCTTCACCGGCGAGTGCAGCCAGTACCGCAACCCGAACCAGCGCTGGACGATCGGCTGACCTACTCCGGCTTGGGGCGGCCGTAGCGGGTCGCGCCCGCCGAGGCGGCGACCACGCAGCAGATGGCGACCCACTGGGTGGGGCGCAGCGCCTCGCCCAGCACCACCAGGCCCGCGAGGGCGGCGACGGCCGGTTCGAGGCTCATCAGGACGCCGAAGACCCGGGGCGGCAGGCTGCGCAGCGCCTTGAGCTCCAGCGAGTACGGGACCACCGAGGACATCAGGGCCACACCGAGGCCCGCGACCAGCACCGACGGCTCCAGCAGCGTGGTGCCCGCGTCGGCGACGCCGAACGGGACCACCAGCGCGGCGGCCACGACCGAGGCCAGCGCCAGGCCGGAGCCGTCGGTGGTGCGGCTGCCGAGGGCGGCGCCGAGCAGGATGTAGAAGGCCCAGCAGGCGCCCGCGGCCAGGGCGAACAGCAGGCCGACCAGGTCGGCGTCACCGCCGGTCTGCGACAGCAGGACCACGCCCGCCGCGGCCAGCAGCGCCCACAGGCCGTCGAGCCAGCGGCGGGAGCCGACCAGCGCCACGGCCAGCGGGCCGAGGAACTCGACGGTGACGGCGATGCCCAGCGGGATGCGCTCGATGGCCAGGTAGAAGCAGAGGTTCATGGTGCCGAGCACGGCGCCGTAGCCGAGGATCACCGGCAGCGCGTGCCGGTTGAGCTTGAGCGACGGCCGCCACAGCAGCACGAACACCACGGCGGCGAGGCCGAGCCGCAGGGTGACCGCGCCCGCGGCGCCCGCGGCGGTGAACAGCTGCTTGGCGACGGCCGCGCCCACTTGGACGCTGACGATGGCGATGAGGACCTGCACCGTCGGCGGGACCGCGCCGACCCTCGCGGGCGCGCCCGCGAGCACCGCGGACCACCTGGGCAGACGGGATCTCCCGGAATCGATGCGCACCACGGCCACGGCGAGCACACTACGGCAGCGAACGCGGAGACATCCTATGAATTGCCCGCTCACCCGCGCCTCACCCTGCGCGTGGCAAGGTTGGGTCCCGGTAGGACAGCTCGACGGGAGGACACGCAGGCGTGAAGGTCGGTCGCGGTGTCGCGCTGCTGCCGCTGGTACTGCTCGCCGCGTGCACCGCGGGCCCGTCGAACCGGCCGGGCATCGTGGTCAACGACGGCGACACCGGTGGCGGGGCGGGGACGCCGAGCAGCACGGGACCGGCGCCGCTGCCGCCGCTGACCGAGCCGAAGGCCGCGTCGATCAACTGGACGCCGTGCCCGCCGGAGGCCATCCCCGGGCTCACCCCGACACCGGACGTGCCGCTGAGCTGCGGCCGGGTGAACGGCGTCCTCGACTCCCCGTACGCGCCGGGCCGCGGCACCGTCCGCATGGCCGTGCTGCGCGCGGGCAGCGGACCGATCCCGGTCCTGGTGCTCAACGACGTCGACGGCCTCCCCGGCAGCCGGTACGCGGCGCGGCTCGCGCGGACGCTGCCGAAGGAGCTGCTGACCAGGTTCTCCCTGATCGGCCTCGACCGGCGCGGGACCGGGCGGTCCGACCCGGTGTCGTGCGTGCCGGAGGAGGTGCGGGCGGCGATCGTCGACGCGGACCCCCGGGCACTGGACGTCGAGGGCCTGGTCGACCAGGCGCGCACGGCCGGGCAGCAGTGCTCGATCACGCTGGAGACCCGCCTGCCGTCGCTGGACACGTGGCGCACGGCGGGCGACGCCGAGTCGGTGCGCGCCGCGCTCGGCGTGGACAAGCTGCACGCGATCGGGCACGGCGAGGGCTCGCGGGTGCTGACCGTGTACGCGGAGCGCTTCCCCGACCGCGTCGGCCGGATGGTGCTCGACGGGCTGCCGGATCCGAACCAGGACGCCGTGGTGGCGCTGGAGGGGGTGGCGGAGGCGTCGGACAAGGCGTTCGGGGCGTTCGCGGACGACTGCGCGCAACGCGGGTGCGAGCTGGGGTCGCAGGCGCGGCAGGCGCTGACCGATGTGCTGAACCGGGCGGCGTCGGATCCGCTGGTGTCCTCGGATGAGGAGTTGGAGCTGAGTCCGGGGGTGGTGTTGCGGGCGGTGCAGGTCGGTCTGTCCGATCGCGCTTCCTGGCCCGCGCTCTCGGCGGCGCTGGCGGCTGCGCGTGGGGGGTCGCCGGACGGGTTGGTGGCGTTGGTGTCGCCTGCGGTCCTGGGGAAGGAACGGGTGCCCGCGGTGTTCGACGCCGGACTGGTGACCCGGTGCAACGACACGAAGTCGCGGCTGTCGACGCAGGCGATGACGGGGGCCTCGGCGGACTGGAACCGGCGGTTCCCGCTGTTCGGGGCGTTGACGGCGGAGTGGCTGGCGGTGTGCAGCCCGTGGCCGGTGCCGTCGCGGCCGGTGGCGGCGCCGAGCGCATCGGGGGCGCCGCCGATGGTGGTGCTGGGGACGTCGGTGGATCCGGTCACGCCGTTGTCGGGGACGGAGCGGGCGGCGCAGCAGTTGGCCACGGCGTCGCTGGTGACGTGGCAGGGGGCTGGGCATGGGGCGCTCGGGTTCTCGACGTGCGCTACGGAGGCGGCTTCGGGGTTCTTGGTGGAGGGGAAGGTTCCTCGGGACGGGACCGTCTGCCCTCCGTGAGTCGGGCTGCCGCGGGGTTGTGGCTCGGCTCTTCGCGAGTTGCGTGGGGCCTTGATCTGGTGAACTCGCCGGGCGTCGAAGATCGCTGAGGTCGTTCGTGCTCTGGCTCTTCGCGAATTGCGTGGGGGCCTTGATCAGGTGAACTCGCTTGGCGCGGGGACCCCTAAGAAGGGTGGTCTAGTGGGACCGCGGGTGGGGCTGAAGGGAAGCCCCACTCACCGGAGCGAGTTTACGACCATCCTTCTGCCCCACACCAAGCGAGTCCACCTGATCAAGGTTGGTGGAGGCGCGTTGCGCTGGCGGGCGGTGTGGGATCGAAGTGGCGGTTGGGTGGTGGGAAAAGCGCTGTGCGCTGTGGGTGGGCGGCAGGGCGGGCGTGTGAGAGCGGCGGGCGTGTGAGAGCAGCGGGCGTGGAGCGCAAGAGCGTTGTGCCGATGAGTGAAGGCACGGAGCAGCGCGAGAGGTGTTCGGTCAAGGTGCGCGATGAGCGGGGTGGGGTCGGAAGTGGTGGTCGTGGGGGCCGAAGGCGTGTGGTTGGGAGCGCCAAACGCGGCGTGAGAGTGCGAGCGTGTTGGTGTAGGTGTGTTGTGCTGGTGAGCGGTGGCCCAGGACAGCCCGACGGGGTCTAGCCGAGGTCACGGAGGGCTCGTTGGGCGGCTTCCAGTTGGGCCTTCAACTCCTCGACCCGCTGGAGGCCTCGTTCTCGGGCGGTGGTCAGGGCGCCTTCGATGGCCTCCCCGACGGCCGGGGGTAGGTGTTTGGCGGCCTTGGCGATGTCCCCCGCCGTGACCGGTTCCCAGCGGACCGTGCGCTTCTTGCCGACCAGGACGTCCACCGACCACTCGCCCTCGGGGGTGGCGTGGAGGGTGACGGTGATCTCCGTCGGTTGCTGCTTGCGGGGCTTGGGTTGGCGGGTGGTGGGAGTGGGGCTGCCGGGTTCGATGCCCTGGACCACCTCTTCGGGCGAGTCCACGGGCTCGGGGACGGTCGGGCGGGGGCGGGGCCTGGGGGTGGCGGGCTTGGCGGGCGGCTTCACCGCCGTCAGCTCCGCCGGGGAGAACTGCAGGACGTCCCGGGAACCGTTGGGTCGGACCTGGATGAAATCGCCCTCCGCGGGCTCGTCGAAGGCGATGACCTTGGCCTGCTGCCCGGTGGCCACGCCGACCGCCGCCTCGGTGAACCAGACCGGGGTGGGCTTGTTGTCCGCCAGCGCGGCGCGCAACCGGTCGATGTCCTCCGGGGTTAGCGACTTGGCCATGGGTGCCCGCCCTTTCGATCTTGCTGCCCTGACAGCGGCACAGTGTGCCCGGTGGGTACGACAGTCACCTGTTCGGGCGGCCCAACGTGCCGAATCGGGCGAGGCGACCTACTTTCTGCGGTGATGAGCGTCCGGTACTTGTGGTGGCGGAGCTGCTACGACGGCGTTCTGCACGCGTTCCCCATGGTCGCGGGCAGCCGTCTCGCGCACCAGCACTACCGCGCGTCGTGCACGCACGCGGCGCCCCCGGACCTGGCGGGCGGGGCGCCCGACGGGCCGCGCTGCGAGCTGTGCGTGCTCATCATCGGCGGCGTGCCCGCGCACTAGCCGACCGTCGCGAGTGGACCGGTCAGATCTCGCGGAGGCGGTACTCGCAGCCGTACTCGAGCGCGTAGTGCAGGTCGTAGTGGTGCACGATCTTGGGGCCGCCGTGCAGGTGCACGTGGGTGACGGTCGACCGCGGGTCGCCGGGGACCGTGGCCAGGGTGTCGACCCGGCCGTCCAGGGGACCGCCGACATAGCGAACGACGTAGCTGTCCGTCATGGAGTTCCCCTTCCTGGTGGCCGGTGCCGTACTCGGAGTGTAGGTCGTCCACCGACGGATGCCGCTGATCCGAACCAGTTCCCGGCCCGCCGGTCAACCGGATGGAGCAACTTCGGTGCGGGCCCCCGCATTCCCCCGTAAGGTGTTCTGCCCGCGCGCCACCGGTCACGGTCCGCGACCCGGACACTGTGGAATGTCGGTAGTGTCGATCACATGGGGGCCACACAGTGGACCGTGCACGGCACGCGTCGCGTCTACGCGTCGCCGTGGGTCAACGTCGACTTGGACGAGGTCGAGATCCCGGGCAGGGCACCGTTCGAGCACCACGTGCTGCGGTTCCCGCGCGAGTCGGCGGGGGCGGTGGTCGTGGACGCCGGGCGGGTGCTGCTGCTGTGGCGCCACAGGTTCATCGGCGACCGGTGGGGCTGGGAGATCCCGGCGGGCTGGGTCGACGAGGGTGAGGACCCGGCCGCGGCGGCGGTCCGGGAGGTCCACGAGGAGACCGGCCACCGGGTCGGGAGGATCGAGCCTTTGGTTGCCTACCAGCCGATGAACGGCATCAGCACCGCGCGGTTCCACCTCTTCACCGCGACCGGCGCGGTGCTCGACGGCGCGCCCGACCCCACCGAGGCCCACCGCGTCGAGTGGGTCCCGCTGGCCGACTTCCCGGCGCTGGTCGCCCGCGGCGAGCTCACCGACGGCCCCACCCTGACCGCACTGGGCACCTACCTGGCGACCCGCTAGTCGTCGCGCGCCTTGGACGGTTGGACGCGCTTGGGTTCGCCCGCCATCTTCGGGTACTCCGGCGGGTACGGCAGGTCGCCGAGACCCAGGTCCCGCTCGTGGCGCTCGACCAGTTCCAGCAGCGGTTCCAGCGAGTACGCGGCGTCGCGGATGGGGGCGTGCAGGTCGCCCACCTCGGCGAAGCGGGCGGGCATGGTCAGCACGGTGAAGTCCTCCGGCCGCGCGTCCGCCAGTTCCGCCCAGGTCAGCGGCGCCGAGACCTGCGCCCGCGCGGTGGGGCGCACCGAGTAGGCCGACGCGATGGTGCGGTCGCGGGCCATCTGGTTGAAGTCGACGAAGACCCGTTCGCCGCGCTCCTCCTTCCACCAGCTCACCGTCACCTGGTCGGGCAGCCTGCGCTCCATCTCCCGGGCCAGGGCGATCAGCGCGCGGCGGGCCTCGACGAACGTCCAACGCGGCTCGATCGGCACGTACAGGTGCACGCCCCGACCGCCGGAGGTCTTCGGGAAGGCGTCCATGCCCAGGGAGCGCAGGAACTCGCGGGTCTCGTAGGCCACCGGGACCGCGTCGGCGAAGTCGGTGCCGGGCTGCGGGTCCAGGTCGACGCGCAACTGGTCCGGGTGGTCGACGGCCGCGCGGGTCACCGGCCAGGGGTGGAACGTCAGGGTGCCCAGGTTCGCGGCCCAGGCCACCACGGCCAGTTCCGTCGGGCAGACCTCATCCGCGGGCCTGCCGCTGGGGAACGTGATGCGCGCGGTCTCCACGTAGTCGGGGGCGCCCTTGGGGATCCGCTTCTGGTAGAACGCGTCGCCGGTGTGGTCGCCGCGGGTGGACAGCTTCGCGCCCTCGAACACCCCGCCCGGCCAGCGCTCCAGCGTGGTCGGGCGGTCGCGCAGCGCGCCCAGGATGCCCGGACCCACGGCCAGGAAGTACTCCACTACCTGGCGCTTGACCACGCCCAGCGCCGGGAAGTACGGCTTGTCCGGATTGGACACCCGCACCACCCGGCCGTCGACCTCGATCTCCACAGCCGGTGCCATGGCCGCCAGCCTACGGCCGCCGGGAAACCCGCGTGCGGTCCTCGGTAGCGTTGACGTGCCGATATCCCCCCGATAAGAGGAAGCCCACCGGTGAAGATGGACAACAGCCCCGCCCGGGGCACCCGTGACCTGCTGCCCGCGACCGTGGCCGTGCGCGACCACGTCCTGGCGAAGATCACCGGCGTCTACCACCGCTACGGCTACCAGCGCATCGAGACCCCGGCGCTGGAGAACATCGAGCGGCTGACCGGCGGTCAGGGCGGGGAGAACGAGAAGCTGATCTACCGGGTGCTGCGCCGCGGCCTCGACGAGACCGTCGCCGCCGACATTACCCTCACCGACCTGGTCGACCTGGGCCTGCGCTACGACCTCACGGTCCCGCTGACCCGCTTCTACGGCAACAACCAGGCCACCCTGCCGCAGCCGTTCCGCTCGTTCCAGATCGGTCCGGTGTGGCGGGCCGAGCGGCCGCAGAAGGGCCGCTACCGCCAGTTCTACCAGTGCGACATCGACATGCTGGGCGAGGAGAGCGTGCTCGCCGAGGTCGAGCTGATCGAGGCGACCACCGAGGCGCTGGCCGCCACCGGCCTCGACGGCGCCACCGTGCGCGTCTCCGACCGCCGGTTCCTCTCCGCGCTGGCCGCGGCCGCCGGTCTGCCCGAGGCGGCCTGGGGCGGGCTGTTCATCACCCTCGACAAGCTCGACAAGATCGGCTGGGACGGCGTGCGCGCCGAGCTGCCCGGCCGGGGGCTCGGCGGGGCCGCGATCGACCGGTTGCAGGAGAGCATCACCAGTCTCCAGGGCGGCGACCCGGCGACGCTGGAGAAGCGGCTCGTGGCGGCCGTGCCGAACGCGCCGGAGGAGTTCGTCGCCGACCTCACCGCCACCGCGTCCGCGCTGGCCGCCCTCGACGGCCTGACCTGGGAATTCGACCCGACCCTGGTGCGCGGCATGGGCTACTACACCGGGCAGATCTTCGAGATCGTCCACCCGGCGAGCAGCGGCTCCATCGCGGGCGGCGGCCGCTACGACAAGCTCATCGGCCGCTCCCTGGGCCGCGACGTGCCCGCCTGCGGGTTCTCCATCGGCTTCGAGCGCATCATCGACATCCTCGGCGGCGTCGCGGCCGGTGCGCGCGTCGCGGTGCTGTACGAGGCCGATGTGCCGTTGACCACGGTCACCGGCGCCGCGCGGGAGCTGCGCGCGGGCGGCGACCGGGCGGTGTCCCCGATCCGCCGCAGGGGCAAGTTCGGTGCTCAGCTGGGTCGGCTGGAGGAGTGGGGCTTCACCTCGGTCGTGCACCTCAAGGGCGACGCCGGGGATACCCCGGAAGAGCGTCCGCTCGGCGGACGGTAGTACGCAACGCCGGCCCTGCGGGTTACCGTGTGGGCATGGGCGTGACTGGAACGGTCGGGGGCTCATCGGAACACCCGGATGAGCCCGACCGCCCCACCGGCCCCCCGGGCCGCTTCGCCGACGACCTCGTCGGACTGGACCCCGCCGACCCGGAGGCCAAGGCGTTCGCCGATCACCTGGACCGGATGGAGCGGGTGCACCCGAACTACACCGTCGAGGGCTACCTGGGCCAGGTGAACGAGTTCGCCGACTCGGCCAACCGGCTCGGCGGCCACCACCGGCTCACCGCGGGCATAGTGGCCACACTCATCTTGTTGGGTGTGTTGGTCGCCGCGTGGGACGCCCTGGTGTTCATCGTCGGCGCCGTGTTCGGCTGAGAGCGGCAGCGAGGAGAGTAGGACCAAGTGGCTATGGAACCGGTCGTCGGGGCGACGCCGCGGGTGGTCAAGCCCGAGCAGGAGTGGCGCGCGCAGCTGGACCCGCGCGAGTACGCGGTGCTGCGCGAGGCGGGCACCGAACCCGCGTGGACCGGCGAGTACACCGAGACCAAGACCGTCGGCGTGTACCGGTGCCGGGCCTGCGGCGCGGAGCTGTTCCGCAGCGAGACGAAGTTCGACTCGCACTGCGGGTGGCCGTCGTTCTACTCGCCCCTGGCGGGCGAGAGCGTCGTGCTGCGCGAGGACCGCACGCACGGCATGGTCCGCACCGAGGTGCTCTGCGCGAGCTGCCACAGCCACCTGGGGCACGTGTTCGAGGGCGAGGGCTACCCGACGCCGACCGATCAGCGGTACTGCATCAACTCGATCTCCCTCACCCTCGTGCCGGAGACCTCAAGCCCAGGTCAAGAAGCCTAAATCCAGCACCGCAACGCCCTAAATCCTCCCTAAGCCACCTTGTGCGCGCGGTCACACCACCCCAGCATTGTGCGCACACCGGGAGCACGAAAACCGGTGGCACAGGAGGGAAAGCGGCCGCGACCGGCACCAGCCGGACGAGGACCGGCGGTCCCTCGGGGAGGGGGCGGGGATGGAGCAGCCTTGGGGATTGTCGGGACCTGAGTTCCTGCGGGTGTACCTGGTCGGCGCGGCGTTCGCGATCCTGATCGCGGGGGCCGTGCGGATCTTGGCCCGGTCCGGTGCGGCGCGGCACCGGGACGGGGTGGGTCGACCGCTCGACGTCGAGGAGCTGGCGTACCTGGTCGGGGGCGCGCGGCGCGTTGTCGAGCTGTCCGTGGCCAGGTTGTTGGACCAGGGGAAGTTGCGGTCGAGCCGGGAAGGGCGGGTGCGGGCGGTTGAGGGGGCCGTCCCGGGCCCGTCCGGCCTGGACGCGGCGGTGCTGGCGGAGACCAGCAACGACCGCGCGCGTTCCGTCGGCCGGATCATCGACCGGGTCGAGCGGTTGTCCGTGGTCACCACGATCGCGGACGGGCTCGTCGGCAAGGGGTTGCTGGTCGGTGACCGGCGGCGGAAGGCGCGGTTGTCCTCGGCACCGCTGCTGGTGCTGTTGGCGGTGGGTGTGGCGCGGTGGGTCACCGGGGTGGCGCAGGGCTTCCCCGTCGGCTGGCTGACGCTGTGCCTGCTGGGCACGGCCGCGCTGGCGGTCCTGGTGTGGCGCTGGCCGGTCCCGGCCCGCACCTACGCCGGGGACCGGGTCGTGGGCGAGGCGAAGCGGGCGCACCGGCGCGCTCCGCGACCGTCCGAGCACACGGCGTTGACCGAGTTCGCGGCCTTCGGCGGGGTGGCGGGTCTGGTGGCCATCGGGGGGATCACCAGCTACCCGGACGCCGCGGTGGTGGCCGCGTTGGAACAGGACCGCGCGCTGCAGATGGCCCAGGCCAGCGCGTGGAGCGGCGGTTCGGGGTCGTCCGGCTCGTCGGGCTCCTCCTGCGGGAGCGGGTCCTCGTGCTCGGGCGGGTCGTCGAGCTGCGGCGGGGGTGGGTGCGGCGGTGGCGGCGGCTGCGGGGGTGGCGGCGGCTGATCGCGGTACCCGGGGCGCCAGGGGCAAGGCGCCCAAGGGGGAGGATGACGGCATGGGTGAGCGACTAGGGGTGGGCATCGGCTGGCGGTCGGAGATCGACCTGACCGTCGAGCGGATGCCGGGGGTGGACTTCGTGGAGGTCGTGGCGGAGAACCTGCACCACGACGAACTACCGGAGTCGTTGCTCGTGTTGCGTGGGCGCGGGCTGCCGGTGCTCCCCCATGCCGTCTCCCTCTCGCTGGGCGGTGCCGACCCGGTCGAGATGGACCGGGTCGAGCACCTGGCGGCGGTGGCCGAGTTGACCGGGGCGCCGCTGGTGAGCGACCACATCTGCTTCGTGCGCGCGGGCGGCCTCGACTCGGGGCACCTGATGCCGGTGCCGCGCACGCGGGAAGCACTGGACGTGCTGGTGGAGAACGTGCGGGCAGCGCAGTCCGTGCTGCCGGTCCCGCTGGCCCTGGAGAACATCGCGGCCCTCCTGCGGTGGCCGGACGCCGACCTGACCGAGGCGCAGTTCCTCACGGAACTGGTGGAGCGCACCGACTGCGCGCTGCTGATCGACGTCGCCAACATGTGGGCCAACGCCCGCAACCTGGGCGACGACCCGCTGGCGACGCTGGACGGCCTCCCGCTGGAGCGGATCGCGTACGTGCACGTGGCCGGGGGCCTGGAGAAAGACGGCGTCTACCACGACACGCACGCGCACCCGGTGCCCGCCGGGGTGCTGGAACTGTTGGGGGAACTGTGCTCGCGGGTGCGGCCACCGGGGGTGCTGCTGGAACGGGACGACCACTACCCGTCGGACGAGGCGCTGGCGGCGGAACTGGCCGCCATCCGCGCGGTGGTGGAGCGGTGAGCCGCGCGGAGTTGGCCGCCGCCCAAGCCGAACTGCTGCGGGCGGTGCTGGCCGGGGGGCCGGTACCGGACGGGTTCGACGCGGCGGCGGTTCGGGTGGAGGCCGCCGCGCTCCTGGCGAAGCGGCGGCGGATCGTGGCCCAGCTCGCGCCGGGGGTGGCGGAGGAAGTGGGCGACCGGTACGCGGAGCTGTTCGCGGCGTACGCGGCGGGCAACCCGCGCGTGACGGGGAGCCGGTTCCGGGAGGACGCGGCGGCGTTCGAGACCTGGCTGGTCGAGCGCGGCGAGATCGAGGCACCGAAGCGCAAGCGGTGGTGGAAACGCGGCTGAGGCCGTCGCGGCGGATGGCCGGGCTGTCGCGCGGGACCGGTGGCTGACTGGCCGGTGGCGCCATGCGGTGACGGGGGGAGTGGGTCGACGCGGCGCGAACAGGGGCGGACCGCGCCACGGATGGCTCGGTGGGCCAGCCGAACCCGCTGGCCGGGATGGTCGCGCGGTGGTGGGACTCGGCACCTTGGTCGCCGGTGGAGCGGCAGCGGGATTGCCGGACGCGCGGCAGGCGGCGGACCGCGCCTGCGAGCGGTCGGACGGTTGGCTGAGTCCGCCTGCGGCTGGTGCCACGAACCCACCGAGGCGGCGAACTCGGTGACTTGGCGAGCATCGCGCAAAGCCCGGTGCGTGGACGAGAAGCCCGACCGGGTGGTTGGAGATGAGGGACCGCGCGGAGCGCGACTCAGGGAGTGGTCACATCCGTCTGCCATGGGTATCGCGGCGGCAGGCCTGGCGATGAGCCAGCCACTGAAGGCGAGCCCGGTGGGTGAGTGGAAGCGCGGGCGGTCGGCGGGATGGCCGAGAGTCTGCCCGCGACTCGTGCCACGGACCCGCCAAGGCGGCGAACTCGGTGACCGGGCGAGCATCGCGCAAAGCCCGGTGCGTGGACGGGAAGCTCGACCAGGTGGTTGGAGGTGGGTGTCCGCGCCGAGCGCGACTCAGCGGTGGCCGCGTCCATCCGCGACGGGTGTTGCCGTGGCGGGCCTGGTGGTGCTGGCCGGTGAGGGCAAGTGCCGAGAAGCGGTAGGAGCACGAGGCGCGGGGACGCGTCGGGCGCGAGTCAGCGGGTGGCCGCGTCCGTCCGCGACAGGTGTCGCGGTGGTGGCTTGGCTGGTGCGCGCGAACGCCCACTGAGCGGGTGGAAGCACGGTCGGGTAGTCGGGGTCGGGTGACCGCGCCGCGGGCGGGTCGGCGGGTGGCCGAGCCCGCCTGCGGCGGCGGGTCGAGGGCTACTGCTGGGACGGGACGGCGATGACCACGAACTCGGCGCCCTGGTCGTCGGTGACGACGGCGTTGCGGCCGTGCGGGCTGTCCGTCGGGCCGGACACCAGCTTGCCGCCCAGTTCCTGGACCTTGGCGACGGCCGCGTCGGCGTCGGAGACCTGGAAGTAGGTCGTCCACCCGGACTTGTCCGTGTTGCCGCCGATGCCGCCGACAGGCCACTCCGGGTTGGTGGTGACGATGGTGGCGTAGTTGAAGCCGTCGTCGCCCACCTCCTGGTAGGAGTAGCCGAGGACGTCGGCGTAGAACTGCTTGGCCTTGTCGTAGTCGGTGCTCAGGTGCTCGTTCCAGGTGACGGCGCCGACCTCGTTGGCCAGCCGCATGCCGGTGTGGATCCCGGAGCGCCAGAGGCCGAAGGTCGCGCAGGTGCTGTCGGCGGCGATGGCCATGGCGCCCATCTCGCCGATCTCCATGGGCGGCACGAACACCTTGCCGCCCGCCGCCGTGACCTTCTCGAGGGTGGCGTCGAGGTCGGTGGTGGACAGGTAGGTGACCCAGCCGGTCTCCTGGCCCTCCTGCAGCGGGCCGAGACCCGCGACCGGGCGGCCGTCGACGAAGCAGTTGGCGTAGCCGCCGAACTGGGGGTCACCCTCCTCGATCTGCCAGCCGAAGAGGGCGGAGTAGAAGACCTTGGCCTTGGCCACGTCGGTGCCCAGGTCGACCCAGCAGGGGGTGCCGGGCTCCCAGGCGGTGTCGCGGGTGACCATGTGTTCCTCCAAGAGAATATTTTGGTGGTCGAACAGACGCGGACACGCTAACCCCAACCACCGACAGCGGCACTCCCTCAGGCGGGCGATGACCGGCGATGAATAGCAAAACCAGCGAAAATCGGTCCGCCAAACAACTCGCTGGGCTACGGTAAATGGAATTGATACACAACTGACCCCCGGGTGCGAACATCGCTCCCAACAGGTGAAACCCTCCACGGAGTCTTGGACGGAAGACCGCTAGAACGTTAATTCCGCGCTGGTCAGCACGTCCGGTTGGCGGATTGCGGCCGGGCAACGGAGATGGCTAACTTCTTGCCACCGAGAAATCGCGAACCGCGTAAATGTTCCGCTTTCGCATTCCGGAATCGGATTCCGCAGACCCGGGGGTCACATGCCCAGACGCACCACCGCGGCCGTCTCGACCGCGGCCATGATCCTCGGCTCGCTGGCCGCGACCACCGCCGCCGCCGAGCCCGCGCCGACAACCACGACCCAGACCGCGCACCGGTCGCTCGTCACGCTGGTCACCGGTGACCAGGTCGTCGTGCCACCCAAGGGACGGCGACCGCTGTTCCTGCCCGCCAAGGGCCGCGAACACGTCGACCACCTCACCAGCTCCGCCAACGGCCACACCCTGGTGATCCCGATCGACGCCCTACCGCTGCTGCGCTCCGGCGCGCTCGACCAGCGGCTGTTCGACGTGGACACCCTCGCCGAGTCCGGCTACGACGAGCGGCGCGCGGACCTCCCCCTCATCCAGACCGGCCCGAGCACCCGCGCCGCCGGTGTCCGCGAGACCCGCGACCTCACCACCGTCGACGCCCGCGCCCTCTCCGCCGACAAGGCCGCGCTGCCCACCAGTTGGCGCAACCTCGTCGCCCCCGGCGGGAAACTGTGGCTCGACACCAAACGCACCCCCGACCTCGACCGCAGCACCGCCCAGATCGGCGCCCCCGCCGCCTGGCAGGCCGGGCTCACCGGTGCGGGCATCAAAGTCGCGGTCGTCGACACCGGCGTCGACGAGACCCACCCCGACCTCGCGGGCCGCGAGATCGCCCAGGCCAACTTCACCGACGAGGACCAGGTCGACCGGGTCGGCCACGGCACCCACGTCGCCTCGATCATCGCGGGCGGCGGCGCCAAGTACCGGGGCGTGGCCAACGGCGCGAAGATCCTCGACGCCAAGGTCCTCGGCCCGATCGGCGGCTCGGACTCGTCGGTGCTCGCGGGCATCGAGTGGGCCGTCGCGCAGGGCGCCGACATCATCAACATGAGTCTCGGCGCCACCGACACCCCGGGGCTCGACGTCCTCGAAGAGGCAGTCGAGCGCCTGTCGGCGGAGAAGGGTGTGCTGTTCGTCGTCTCGGCGGGCAACTCGGGCCCGACCGCGCACGCGATCGGCTCCCCCGGCAGCGCCCCCTCGGCGCTGACCGTCGGCTCCGTCGACCGCGACGACAGCGTCTCCCGGTTCTCCAGCCGCGGTCCCGGCCCGGACGGCTCGATCAAACCGGAGATCACCGCGCCCGGCGCGGGCATCGTGGCCGCCAAGGCCGCGCAGGGACGTATCGGCGACCAGGTCGAGCCCGGGTACGTCGCGCTGTCCGGCACCTCGATGGCGGCCCCGCACGTGGCGGGTGCGGCGGCGTTGTTGGCGCAGGCGCACCCGGATTGGACTGGAGCGCAACTGAAAGCGGTGCTGACCGCCTCGGCGAAGCCGAACCCGACCGCGGGTCCGTTCGACCAGGGCGCGGGTCGCGTGGACGTGACCAAGGCACTCACCCAAACCCTGACTACGACGCCATCCGCGGTCAGCCTCGGTACCCAGCTGTGGCCGCACAACGACGATACCCCGGTGACCAAGGAACTGGCCTACCGCAACGGTTCCGCCGCCGACGTGACGCTCGACCTCGGCCTGGACGTCAAGGGACCGGACGGGAAACCCGCACCGGCGGACCTGTTCGCGTTGTCAGCGGACAAGGTCACGGTCCCGGCCGGCGGTACCGCGTCGGTGCGGATCACCGCCGACACCCGGATCGGCACCGCTGACGGGCTTTTCAGCGGCGTCGTGACGGCGACGGCAAGCGGGCAGGCACTGCGCACCCCGGTCGCGGTGGAACGCGAGTCCGAGAGCTACGACCTGACCCTGCGCTACCGCGACGCCACCGGCGCGGCGGACGACAACTGGCTGACCACCGCGATCAACCCCGTCACCTGGTACACCGCCCAGGTCTACGCGGACGAGACCGGTGTGGCGCGCCTGCGCGTGCCGAAGGGCGAGTACTTCCTCACCCACGTCAACTTCGCGGCGGACGGCACCCAGCAGGTGGCCAAGGCGGTGATCACCGCCCCGACCGTCGCGGTGACCAGGGCGACGACCCAGGAGGTCGACGTGCGGAAGAACGCCGGGCCGATCGAGGTCCGCACCCCGGACCCGGCGGTGCCGCTCGGCTACGCCTCGATCAGCTTCGTCTCCCGGGCCCCCGGCGGTGGCGGATTCGGCACCGGGATCGGCAAGGACGACCTCTCGTCGCTGCGCATCGGCCAGATCGGTCCCCGGGTCTCGGCCGAGCGGCTGACCTGGTCGCTGCTCACCGCGCACACCGACGCCACGCACTCGTGGTACTCCGCGTTCTTCCGCGAAGGCGAGGTCCCGCGCGGGTTCCGGGGGACCGTGCGGGCCGAGGACCAGGCGACGATCAAGACCACGATCGGCAAGTCGCTGCCGGGCTCGCGCGTGATCCGCGAACTGTCCGCGAGCACGCGCCCGGACGACCCGGGCTTCGGGATCAGCCACGCCGTCGAGGGAACCGAGTTCACCGACCAGGTCACCACCGGCGGCGCGCGGTGGACCTCGAACAACCTGGTGGTCGACGGGCAGTCCCGGCTGAACCAGTTCTACGGTTCGCAGTTCGTCCCGAAGAAGGGCCGCACGTACCGGGAGCGGGCGAACGTGGCCGTGTTCGGCCCCGGGTTCGGCGCCCAGTTCGAGCCGTGGTTCGCGCGCCGGGACGGGTCGCTCGTGGTGGCCACCCCGCTGTTCAACGACGGCGCGGACAACGTCGCGTTCGTCGAGACGACTTCGGCGAAGGTCACGCTGTACCAGGGTGACCGCGAGTTGGGCAGCGGCGGCGACCTCGTGGAATCCGTGCTGCCCATCGGGAACGCGGCGGGCGAGTTCCGGCTGACGGCGACCGCGACCCGGGCACCGGAGTTCGAGGTGAGCACCCGGGTGTCGGCGGAGTGGACCTTCACGTCGCGGCCCGGGGCCGACCAGGAGCCCATCAAGCTCGCCGCCGTCCGGTTCAAGCCGAACCTGAACGCCGACAACGCGGCGCCGACCGGGAAGTTCACCGTTCCCGTGGCGCTGCAACTGGAGGACGGCAGCCACGGCAAGGCCCGCAGGCTCGACGTCGAGGTCTCCTACGACGAAGGCAAAACCTGGCAACGAGCACGGGTGCACAACAAGTCCGAAGTCCTGCTGGACCACCCGAAGGGCGCCACCTCGGTGTCCCTGCGCGCCACCGCCGAAGACGCACGCGGCGGCACGGTCCAGCAGACGATCATCAAGGCCTACCTGCTGACCAAGCGGTAGGTGCCGCCCCCCGTTCCACCGCCGGTAGGCGGCGGGCAGGGTGCCGGGGACAAATGGCGCAACCGACGACTACCAATGTCCCCCGGCGCCGAACAACTCGCCGACACGAAGTCATGGAATTGATACGGAAACGTCTTCAGGGGATCATGTAACGCTCCCAGTAAGTGAACCCCTGCACATAGCCTTAGGCCCACTACGCTGGACAGGTCGGTTTTTCGCCGGCCGGACATCCAATTGGCGGATTGCTCCCAAGCGACGCCGGTGGCTAGCTTCGTGCCCACCGGGGGGATTGCGGAAACGGGGGGAAATCACACGCCCTTTCGCGCTCCCCCCTGCCCAGAATCGGATTCTCCGACCGGGGGTCACATGCCCAGACGCACGACCGCGGCCGTCTCGACCGCGGCACTAGTCCTCGGCTTGATCAGCACGGCGGCCGCCACGGCCGCCGCCGAACCCGTGCCCAACACCGATACCCAGGCCGCCAACCGGCCGATCGTCACGCTCGTCACCGGCGACCGGGTCGTCGTGCCGGGGCACGGCAGGCGACCGCTCGTGCTGCCCACCAAGGGCCGCGAGCACGTCGGCCACTACACCACCACCGCCAACGGCCACACCCTGGTGATCCCGATCGACGCGGTGCCGCTGCTGCGCTCCGGCGCGCTCGACCGCCGGTTGTTCGACGTGGACGCCCTGGCCGAGTCCGGCTACGACGAGCGGCGCGCGGACCTGCCGCTGATCCAGACCGGGCCGAGCACCCGCGCGGCGGGCGTGCGGGAGACCCTCGACTTCACCACCGTCGACGCCCGCGCCCTCTCCGCCGACAAGGCCGCGCTGCCCACCGGCTGGCGCAACCTCGTCGCGCCCGGCGGGAAGCTGTGGCTCGACGCCAAGCGCACGGCCGACCTCGACCGCAGCACCGCGCAGATCGGCGCCCCGGCGGCGTGGCAGGCCGGGCTCACCGGAACCGGCGTCAAGGTCGCCGTCGTCGACACCGGCGTCGACGAGACGCACCCCGATCTGGCCGGTCGTGAGATCGCCCAGGCGAACTTCGTCCCCGACGAGGACCAGGTCGACCGGGTCGGCCACGGCACGCACGTGGCGTCGACGATCGCGGGCGGCGGCGCCAAGTACCGGGGCGTGGCCAACGGCGCGAAGATCCTCGACGCGAAGGTCCTCGGCCAGACCGGCGGTTCGGACTCGTCGGTGCTCGCGGGCGTCGAGTGGGCCGTCGCGCAGGGCGCGGACATCGTGAACATGAGCCTCGGCACCACGGACGCGCCCGGACTGGACGTGATCGAGGAGGCCGTCGAGCGGTTGTCGGCGGAGAAGGGCACGCTGTTCGTGGTCTCGGCGGGCAACTCGGGCCCGATAGCGCGCACGATCGGCTCCCCCGGCAGCGCCCCGTCCGCGTTGACCGTCGGCTCCGTCGAGCGCGACGACAGCGTCTCCCGGTTCTCCAGCCGGGGCCCCGCGCTGGAGGGCGCGCTCAAGCCGGAGATCACCGCGCCGGGCTCGGGCATCGTGGCCGCCAAGGCCGCCAACGGTTTCCTCGGCGACCCGGTCGAGCCGGGCTACGTGCGGATGTCCGGTACCTCCATGGCCGCCCCGCACGTGGCGGGCGCCGCCGCGCTGCTCGCCCAAGCGCACCCGGACTGGACGGGCGCGCAACTCAAGGCGGTGCTGACCGCCTCGGCCAAGCCGACCCCGGCCGCGGGCCCGTTCGACCAGGGCGCGGGCCGCGTGGACGTGGCCAAGGCACTCACCCAGACCCTGACCAGCACTCCGGTGGCGCTGAACCTGGGCACGCAGCTCTGGCCGCACAACGACGACACCCCCGTCACGAAGGAACTGGTCTACCGCAACGGTTCCGCCGCCGCGGTGACCCTCGACCTCGGCCTGGACATCAACGGTCCGGACGGCAAACCGGCACCGGCGGGTCAGTTCTCGTTGTCCGCCACCAAGGTCACCATCCCGGCGGGCGGTACCGCGTCGGTGCGGATCACCGCGGACACCCGGATCGGCACCCTCGACGGCGCCTACGGCGGCGGCGTGACCGCCACCGGCGGCGGGCAGGCGCTGCGCACCCCGGTCGCGGTCGAGCGCGAGATCGAGAGCTACGACCTGACCCTGCGCTACCGCGACGCCGCCGGGAAGTCCGACGGCAACTGGGTCTCCATCGTGTGGAACCACGAGCAGCAGCTCTACCTCGGCGACAGCCCGGACGAGCACGGCGTGCTGCGCCTGCGGTTGCCCAAGGGCGAGTACTTCCTCGCCCACCTCAACCTCGACGCCGCCGGGCAACGGGTCAGCGCGATGATCTCCGCGCCCGCCACCGCGGTCGTGCGGACGGAGACCGTGGACGTGGACGTCCGCAGGGCCACCGGGCCGCTCGACGTCCGCACCCCGGACCCGGCGGTGCCCCTCGGCCTCGCCTCCACGGCGTTCGAGTCCGAGAGCGCCGACGGCACGGGCATCTTCGGCGTCGGGGTCCGCACCACCGACCTGGCGTCGCTGCGCATCGGGCAGATCGGGCCCCGGGTCTCGGCCGAACGGCTGCGCTGGGGTCTGCTCGCCGCGCACGCCGACGACACGCACAAGTGGTTCTCCGCGTTCTTCCGCGACGGCGAGGTCCCGCGCGGGTTCCGCGGCACCGTGCGGGCCAAGGACCAGGCGACGATCAAGACCTCGATCGGCAAGCGGTTGCCGGACACGCTGGTGACCCGCGGTTTCTCGGTCGGTCCCACCGGGTCGGACTCGGCGTTCCTCGGGGACGCCTACGAGGCCGCGGGGTCCGAGTTCACCGAGCAGGTCAACACGGGCGACGGACAGTGGTGGACCTCGGACAACACCCTGCTCAGCGCGAGTCCCGACGCCGCCCACTTCGCCCAGTTCGCCGGGACGGCCTTCACGCCGAAGGGCGGGCACACCTACCGGTTCCGGGCGAACGTGGCCGTGTTCGGCCCCGCCTTCGCGCCGTCGAAGTACCCGTTCGTCAGCCGGTGGAACGGTCTGCTCGGCGCGGACACCCCGCTGTTCGGCGACGGCGCGGGGAACGTCGGCTACACCGACACGACCTCCGCCAAGCTCACGCTGTCCCAGGGTGACCGCGAACTGGGCAGCACCCCCGACCTCGGCGGTGTCCTGCCGATCGGCGACGCGTCCGGCGAGTTCCGACTGGAGGCGACCGCGACCCGGGCACCCGAGTACGAGGTGAGCACCCGGGTGTCGGCGGCGTGGACGTTCCGGTCCCAGCCCACCACGAACCCGGAACCGGACCCCATCCGGTTGTCCGTTGTCCGGTTCACACCGAAGTTGGACGCGAACAACGCCGCGCCGACGGGCCGGTTCACCGTCCCCGTCGCGCTGCAACTGGAGGACGGCAGCCACGGCAAGGCCCGTAGGCTCGACGTCGAGGTCTCCTACGACGAAGGCAAGACCTGGCAGCGAGCACGGGTCAAGGACAAGTCCGAAGTCCTGCTGGACCACCCGAAGGGCGCCACCTCGGTGTCCCTGCGCGCCACCGCCGAAGACGCACGCGGCGGCACGGTCCAGCAGACGATCATCAAGGCCTACCTGCTGACCAAGCGGTAGAGATCGGCTCGAACGCGGCCGGGCTCCGGGGTTCCCCGGGGCCCGACCGTGTTTCACCACCGCTTGAAAATCGCCGGAACTCCGGGCACGAATGTCGCGGCCGCGGACATCTCCCGTTCTCCCAGAAGCCGCCAAGTAATTCGATGGGACCAGGTCTTGAAATCCTTACCAGCTCGTGATCACCATTCCCAGTAGGCGAAAAACACGCCGCGCCGAACATCCGAACGGGTCGGTTTTTCGCCGACCGGACATCCAATTGGCGGATTGCTACCGGGCAACGGCGCCGGCTAGTTTCGTGGCCACTGGGGGATTGTCGAAACGGGTGGAATCACGCGCCCCTTCCGCACTCCCCTTTGCCCAGAATCGGATTCTCCGACGGGGGTCTCATGCCTAGACGCACCATCGCGGTCGCCTCGACCGCGGCACTAGTCCTCGGCCTGATCAGCACGGCGACCGGCACGGCCGCCGCCGAGCCCGCCACGGCGGGCTCCCCGCTCGCCGCAGACGTCAAGGGGCCGGTGGTCACGCTGGTCACCGGCGACCGGGTCGTCGTACCCGGCCACGGGAGGCGGCCACTGTTCGTGCCCGCCAAGGGCCGCGAGCGGGTCCGCCACTACACGACCACCGCCGACGGCCACACCCTGGTCGTCCCGGTCGACGCCGTGCCGCTGCTGCGCTCCGGCGCCCTCGACCGCCGGTTGTTCGACGTGGACGCCCTGGTCGACGCGGGCTACGACGAGCGGAGCGCAGACCTACCGCTGATCCAGACCGGCCCCGCGACCCGCGCCGCCGGTGTCCGCGAGACCCGCGACTTCACCGCGGTCGACGCCCGCGCGCTGTCGGCGGACAAGGCCGCGCTGCCGAACTCGTGGCAGAGCCTGGTCGCGCCCGGCGGGAAGCTGTGGCTCGACGCCAAGCGCACACCCGACCTCGACCGCAGCACCGCCCAGATCGGCGCCCCGGCCGCCTGGCAGGCCGGGCTCACCGGAACCGGCGTCAAGGTCGCGGTCGTCGACACCGGCGTCGACGAGACCCACCCGGACCTGGCGGGCCGTGAGGTCGCGCAAGCCAACTTCACCGACGAGGACCAGGTCGACCGGGTCGGCCACGGCACGCACGTGGCCTCGATCATCGCCGGTGGCGGCGCCAAGTACCGGGGCGTGGCCAACGGCGCGAAGATCCTCGACGCCAAGGTCCTCGGCGCGGGCGGCGGTCGGGACTCCTGGGTGCTGGCCGGTATCGAGTGGGCGGTGGCGCAGGGCGCGGACGTCGTCAACCTGAGCCTGGGCGCCTCGGACACGCCCGAGGTCGACGTGATCGAGGAGGCCGTCGAGCGGTTGTCTGCGGAGAAGGGCGCGCTGTTCGTGGTCGCGGCGGGCAACTCCGGCCCACGCCCCCGCAGCATCGGCTCGCCCGGCAGCGCCCCGTCCGCGTTGACCGTCGGCTCCGTCGAGCGCGACGACAGCATCTCCTTCTTCTCGAGCCGGGGCCCGACGCTCGACGGCTCGATCAAGCCGGAGATCACCGCGCCGGGCTCGGGCATCGTGGCCGCCAAGGCCGCCAACGGCACCATCGGCGAGCCAGCCGAGCCCGGGTACGTGTCGATGTCCGGCACCTCCATGGCCACCCCGCACGTCGCGGGCGCCGCCGCGCTGCTCGCCCAGGCCCACCCGGACTGGACCGGCGCGCAGCTCAAGGCCCTGCTGACCGCCTCGGCCAAGCCGAACCCGGCGCAGGGGGTGTTCCAGCAGGGCGCGGGACGCGTCGACGTGGCCAAGGCCCTCACCCAGACCCTGACGGCCTCGCCGTCCACGGCGAGCCTGGGCACGCAGCTCTGGCCGCACGACGACGACGCGCCGGTCAGCAAGGACATCACCTACCGCAACAGCTCCTCAGCCGCGGTGACCCTGGACCTGGCGCTGGACGTCAAGGGGCCGGACGGCAAGCCCGCGCCCGCGGGCGTGGTCACCTTGTCCGCGACCACGGTGGCGGTCCCGGCGGGCGGCACCGCGTCGGTGCGGATCACCGCCGACACCCGGATCGGCACCGTCGACGGGCTCTTCAGCGGCTTCGTGACGGCGACCGGGGGCGGGCAGGCCCTGGCCACGCCGGTGGCCGTCGAACGCGAGTCCGAGGCCTACGACGTGACCGTGCGCTACAGCGGCGTCGACGCGGCCAACGGCATCTGGATCGGGTTCGCGTGGGGTGTGGCCGACGGCTACCACACCGAGGCGCTCGCCGACGCGACCGGCACGGCGCGCACCCGGCTGCCCAAGGGCGAGTACTTCATCACCAACGTGTACTTCGGGGATGAGACGACCGCGCTGATCACGGCCCCCTCGGTCGTGGTGGACAAGGCGACGACCCTGGACGTGGACACCCGGCGGGACGCGGGTCCGGTCGACATCCGGCTGCCGGACCCGGAGGTGCCGTCCGCGGGCGGGCTCATCGCCTTCGACGCCACCAGCCCCAGCGGCAGCGGCCAGGGCAACGCGCTCGGTGTCGCCGACCTGGGCGGCCTGCGCACCGGCCAGATCGGGTCCCGGGGCACCGTCCAGGACGTGAAATGGCAGCTGGTGGCCCGCTACGCCGACGCCACGCAGTCGCGGTTCGTCGCGTACTCCGGCGCGGGCGACCTCCCGCACGGCCTGCGCGAGTCGGTCGCGGCCAGGGACCTGGCGACGATCAAGACCACGATCGGCAAGCGGATCCCCGACACCCAGACGGTCCGGGTGTTCGCGGCGAGGGCGGGCCAGGCAGGCGGGGGCTCGGCCGGAATCGGGTACCTCGCCCCGGGCGACGAGTACACCGACCAGATCGCCGCGACCGGCCAGACGTGGTCGGCGGACACGCTGCTGATCGGCGCGGCGTCGCACAACGCCCAGTTCTACGGCAAGGCGTTCGTCCCGCGCGGGGGCCACACCTACCGGCAGCGGACCAACGTGGCGGTGTTCGGCCCCGCGTTCGACCAGGCGGAGACCCGCGTCCAGCGGATCGGCGGGAACCTGGTGGCGGTCGTCTCGCTGTTCGGCGACGGCGGCGACAACATCGGCTTCACGGAGACCAGTACGGCGAGACTCGCGCTGTTCCAGGGTGATCGCGAGCTGGGCAGCGGCAATGAACTCGGCGCCGCGCTCCCCATCGGCGACGCGTCGGGCGAGTTCCGGCTGGAGGCGAGCGCGACCCGGGCACCGGAGTACGAGGTGAGCACCCGGGTCTCGGCGGCGTGGACGTTCCGGTCGCAGGCGGGACCCGCCCCGGAGCCGATCAAGCTGTCGGTGGTGCGGTTCTCCCCGAGGTTGGACGCGAACAACGCGGCACCGACCGGGAAGTTCACCGTTCCCGTGGCGCTGCGGCTGGAAGACGGCAGCCAGGGCCGGGCCCGCAGGCTCGACGTCGAGGTCTCCTACGACGAGGGCAAGACCTGGCAGCGGGCACGGGTCAAGGACAAGTCCGAGGTCCAGCTGGACCACCCGCGCGGCGCGACCTCGGTGTCGCTGCGCGCCACCGCCGAGGACTCGCGCGGCGGCACGGTCCAGCAGACGATCATCAAGGCCTACCTGCTGACCAAGCGGTAGAGATCGGTTGGCACATGACCGGCCCCCGGGATTCCCGGGGGCCGGTCGTGCGCTGTCACCAAGTCGGTTCGTCGGAACCGGGAACGCGCGGACCGTGGCCCCAGCGCGGGGGCGCGCCAGGAAGGCCGCCGGGGATCCGGATGTGCCGGACACTCCCCAATGGACTGTCCATTTCTGACAGGTAGGCGTCAACCGGGTCCGGCGAATCGGTGGAGTCGACGCGCCCCAACGAGTCCAGCCAGAGCGCGGTGCGGGCGAGGGAGACGCGGACGTGCCAGGTCCCGCCCTCGGTGGCGCGGCGGTGCAGCGCCTGGATGGTGCCGAGGGCCGCCAGCCAGCCCGCCGCGTGGTCGAGCGCCTGGACGGGCAGCGGGACCGGCTTGGCACCGTCGCCCCGATAGGCGATGCCGGTGGCGAGTTGCAGCAGGCTGTCGAAGCCGCGGCGGGTGCGCCACGGGCCGGTGTGGCCGTAAGCGTTCAGCGTGACCAGGACCGCGCCGGGCGGCAGATCCACCGGACCGAAACCCTTGGCGGCCAGCGAGTCCGCGCGGAACGACTGCACCATGACGTCCGCGTCGGCCAGCAGCTCGCGCAGCCGGTCCCGGGCCGGGTCGGTGCGCAGGTCCAGGTGCGCGGTGCGCTTGCCGAAGCTCGTGTCCACCACGGCGGGCCACATGGTCGGCAGGTGCGCGGCGCCGATGTGCAGGACGTCCGCGCCGTGCGCGGCCAGGGTCCGGCCGCAGACCGGTCCGGCGAGCACGTGCGTCAACTCCAGCACCCGCACACCCGCGAGCGGCCGGTCGGCGCGCGGCAGCGGGCGCGCCGGGGCGTCGGCGATCCGTTCCACGGCAACCAAAGGCTCCGCCGCGACCGCGCGGCCCTGCGGGTGCGCGGCCCACTCCTCGGGTGCGCGCAACCACGATGCCGCGCCACCCGCGTCGATCACCGCCTCGACGACGTCCTCGGCCGACCGGACCGCGGCGCCCGCCGCGACGTCCTCGCCGAGCACGGCCTTCACGGCGGCCTCGTGGTGCGGGTAGTTGCAGTGCACCCGGACCCAGCCGTCGGCGGCCCGGTAGTCGCCGGTCAGCGGCGCCCACAGGTCGCCGGGCACCTCGCCGTCGACGCGCAGGTGCTGCTCGCTGCGGAACGACTCGACCGCGTGCCGAACGTCCACAGTGACCGGACCGGGCTCGGTTCCCCGCTGCCGCAACAACTCCGCCGCGGCCTCGGTGACCTCGCCGACGCACCGGGCGGCGGCCAGCGCCACCCGGAACGGGCCCGCGATGACGTCCTCGTCGCCGACGAGCCTCATAGCGGGCGCACGACCCGCTCGTCGCCGACGAACCTCACGGCAGGTTGGCGACCAGCTCGGCGGGCGGCACCTTCGTGCCGGTGTAGAACGGGATCTCCTCGCGCACGTGCAGCCGCGCCTCGGTGCCGCGCAGGTGCCGCATCAGGTCGACGATGCGGTGCAGCTCGTCGGCCTCGAAGGCGAGGATCCACTCGTAGTCGCCGAGCGCGAAGGACGCGACGGTGTTGGCGCGCACGTCCGGGTAGTCGCGGGCCTCCTTGCCGTGGTCGGCGAGCATCTTGCGGCGCTCGTCGTCGGGCAGCAGGTACCACTCGTAGGAGCGGACGAACGGGTACACGCAGATGTACTTGCGCGCCTCCTCGCCCGCGAGGAACGCGGGGATGTGGCTGCGGTTGAACTCGGCGGGCCGGTGCAGCGCGACCTGGCTCCACACCGGGGTGGACGCGCGGCCCAGCGCGGTGCGGCGGAACGCGGTGTAGGCGGCCTGCACCTGCTCGATGGCCTCCGCGTGCCACCAGATCATGTAGTCCGCGTCCGCGCGCAGGCCCGCGACGTCGTAGACCCCGCGCACGGTGACGCCCTTGGCCTCCAGCGCGTCGAGGAACTCGGTGGTCTCGGTGGCGGCGGTGCCCCGGTCTTCGGGCAGCCTGCCCGGCTCGATCCGGAAGACCGACCACATCGTGTAGCGGATGGTGTCGTTGAGCTCGTTGTAGTTCAGGCGGGCCATGCCGCCCATGCTCCCACCCTCACCCGGTGGCGGGGGCGCGCACGTGTGCGGCGACACGCCGGGCGGCCGCCTCGCCGGTGCCGATGCACGCGGGGATGCCGACGCCGTGCAGGGTCGCGCCCGCCACGGCCAGACCGGGCAGCGCGTCGACCGCGCGCTCGATCTCGTCGACCAGGTCGGCGTGGCCCGCCGCGTACTGGGGCAGACCGCCACCCCATCGGGTGACCAGCGCGTCGACCGGGGGCGCGGTGACCCCGGTCAGCTCGACGAGGTCGGCGCGGACCAGGCGGACGAGTTCGTCGTCGTCGGCGCGCAGGGCGCCGGGGTCGCGGTGGCGGCCGACCGAGCCGCGCACGACGACGGTCTCGCCGCCGAGGTGCGCCCACTTGGACGCGGAGAAGGTGAACGCCTTGACCGCGAACGGGGTGCCGTCGAGGCGGCGTTCGCGCGCGCCGAGCAGGACCCCGGACGTGCCGGGCAGCTCGGTGCCCTCGGGCAGCGCGAGCGCGACGACGGCCATGGAGGCGACCTCGACGCGGCCGTACGCGGCGGCGGCGACCGGGGCCACGTCGGCGAGGAGCTTGCGGGCGGCGGGCGCGGGCACGGCGAGGACCACGGCGTCGACGTCGAGCACCGGGTCGGCCGGGGCGTGCGCGGGGGCGTTGGCGCCGAGGGTGAGCCGCCAGCCGTGCTCGGTGCGGGCCAGTGCGCGGACGGTGGTGCCGAGGCGGACGTCGGCGGACCCGGCGAGGCGGTCGACGAGGGCGGACAGGCCCCCGGCGAGGGTGCCGAAGACGGGTCGGCTCGTGGGCTTCGGCAGGGCCTTGGCGGCGGCCTCGGTGAGGGTGCGGGCGCCCGCGTCGAGCGCGCCCGCGATGGCGGGGAGGGTGGCGCGCAGGCCGAGCCCGTCGACGCCGCCCGCGTAGACGCCGCCGAGGAGAGGGTCGACGAGCCGGTCCGGGAGCTCGTCGCCGAAGCGGTCGCGGAGCAGGGCGCCGAGGGGGGCGTCGCCGTCGAGGTCGACGGGCGGCAGCGCGGCCTCGGCGGCGACCCGGCGCAGGCCGGCGTCGCTGAGCAGGTCTTTCACCGCGGCCGGGTCGGCGGGGACGCCCATGACCGTGCCGCCCGGGATGGGGCGGGTGACGCCGCCCGCGCGGACCGTGGAGCGGGCGGCGGTGGGGTGCGCGACGCCGGTGATGCCGAGTTCGTCGAGCAGGGCGGTGACCTCGGGGCGGCGCACCAGGTACGCCTCGGCGCCGACGTCGTAGCGCCTGCCCGCGACCTCGGCGGTGCGGATCTTGCCGCCGAGCCGGTCGGTCTGCTCGACGACGGTGATGCGCGCGTCGGCGCCCAGGAGGACGCGCAGGCGGTGGGCGGCGGTGAGGCCGGAGATGCCGCCACCCACGACGGCCACGCGCGGAGGGGTCACCTGGTGTGGATGAAGTCGACCGTACGGGTGATCACGTCCGGGTCGGTCTCCGGCAGCACGCCGTGCCCGAGGTTGAAGACGTGCGCGGGGGCCGCGCGGCCCTCGTCGACGATGCGGCTGACCTCGCGGCGGATGACGTCGTCGCCCGCGAACAGGGTGGCCGGGTCGAGGTTGCCCTGGAGCGCGGAGCCCGGGACGGCCTTGGCGGCCACGTCGAGCGGGGTGCGCCAGTCGACGCCCACGACGTCCGTGCCCGCCTCGCGCATGGCGGCCAGCAGGTGGCCGGTGCCGACGCCGAAGTGGATGCGCGGGACGCCCGCGTCGGCCAGGCCGCTGAGCACCTTGGTCGAGTGCGGGAGGACGAACTCGCGGTAGTCCCGCAGCGACAGCGCGCCCGCCCACGAGTCGAACAGCTGCACGGCGTCGACCCCGGCGGCGATCTGCGCCCGCAGGAAGGTCAGCGCGGTGTCGGCGAGGTGGTCGAGCAGGGCGTGCCAGGTGTCGGGCTCGGCGTACATGAGCGCCTTGGTCAGCTCGTGGTTGCGGCTCGGACCGCCCTCGACCAGGTAGGACGCCAGGGTGAACGGGGCGCCCGCGAAGCCGATGAGCGGCGTCTCGCCGAGCTCGGCCGTCAGCAGGCGGACCGCGTCGGCGACCTTGTCGACCTGCTGGGCGTCCAGCGCGGGGAGCGCTTTCACCGCCGCCGCGTCGCGGACCGGCGCGGCCACGACCGGACCCGTGCCCGCGACGATGTCGAGGTCGACACCGGCCGCCACCAACGGCACCACGATGTCGCTGAACAGGATCGCCGCGTCCACGCCGTGCCTGCGCACCGGCTGGAGGGTGATCTCGGCGACCATCGCCGGGTCGAAGCACGCGTCGAGCATCCGGGTGCCCTTGCGCAGCTCGCGGTACTCCGGCAGCGAGCGCCCGGCCTGCCGCATGAACCAGACGGGCACCCGCTCGGGTGCCCCTCCCCGCGCGGCGACGAGGAAAGGTGCCGTTGACAGGTCCCGCCTGGCGGCGACCTGCGTGATCAGATCAGTCATCGCTCCCCCATGCTCCCATGCGCACCGTGGACCGGTGCGCCCCTCCCCCACACCGAGGGTGCCGCAAAGCGCTCCCAAAAGCTCGGCGCGCCCTCCCCGCTCACCGACTCGGGTGGTCCTACAGTTACCAGTCGTGACCGGAACGTCGACCGCGCCTGAGCTGTTCACCCAGGCCGTACAGGCGCTGAAGTCGCTGCGACCCCGCCCGGAACTCCAGTTGGCCGAGGTCCGCCCCCCGCAGAGACTCGCCCCCTGGGCCTTCGCCCTGACCGCGGAGGCGCTGGGCCCGGCCGAGGTGCAGGCCACGGGCAGACTGATCCTGTTGCACGACCCGCAGGGGCAGGAAGCGTGGGACGGGGTCCTGCGGGTGGTCGCGTACGTGCGCGCGGAGCTGGACGCGGAGCTGGCGGACGACCCGCTGCTGCCGAGTGTGGGCTGGTCGTGGCTGACGGACGCGCTGGCGGCGTCGGGGGCGGAGTTCACGGCGCTGGGGGGGACGGTGACGGACACCTCGTCGGCGCGGTTCGGGGACATCGCGGGACCCGCGCGGACGGATGACCTGGAGTTGCGGGCGTCGTGGACGCCGACCGGCGGGTTGGCGCCGCACGGGGAGGCGTTCTGCGACCTGATGGCGAGTGTGGTGGGGTTGCCGCCGGTGGGGGTCGCGTTGTTCGAGCAGCGGCGTGGCGGGGAGTAGGGCGCTCGCTCGTTTGTCGGGTGTCCGAGTTGTCCACAGGCATGATTGTCTTCGGCCGGAACTGTCGTTCCCCGTGGCTAGAATGGATAGTGGGGGCCGGAAGCATGCGTTGATCATCTTTGTGGTCGCGGGGTGCCGCCTGGGGCCGTGGTCGGGTTGATCGGTCCGGCTCTTCGCGGAAAAGATGGGCGGCCTCGATTGGGCGAACTTGCTTTGCGCGGGTCCCCTACGAGCCTGCGGTGGGGCGAGAAGCCGGGTGGGATGGGCAAGCCCGCCCCACCCACGGGAAGCTTGGCAGACTCGCTCCCCCACACAAAGCAAATCCACCCAGTCAAGGCGTATAGCGGGGGCGCGTTGCGTTGGGGTGGGGGCTGGGATTCAGCGGCGGATTCTGGGGTGGCCGAGAAAAGAGCGGATTGCGTGGGCGGGCGGATCGCGGGGTAGCGGGAAAGAAGAAGAGCGGGCCTCGCGGGTAGGCGAACAAACAGAGCCAGCGGATGGAAGAAGCCGCAGGGCCGGGTGGCCCTGCGGCTTCTTCAGTGGGTCAAGGGTGGCCGGTCAGGCGGTCAGCGCCTGCCGCGCTCCTTGGTCTGGCGGGCCGAGCGCTGGCAGACGTCGCCGACGTCGACGGTTTGGCCGCGGTCGGCGTAGACGTCGGCCAGGCCGACGAGCCTGCCCTTCTTGTCGGTGCAGGTGAGCTGGTAGGGCTCCTTGGGGCCGTACGTGGTCGGCAGCGGGGAGGCGAAGTCGACCTTCAGGCTGCCCCAGTCGTCCGTGGTCGGGCCCGCCTGCGAGAAGTTGACGACCGCCGCCGTGTAGTCACCGGCGGGCGGGTCGAACAGCACGGCCCGCTCCTGGTTGGTGCCGCCGCTCGCCGAGGACGTCACGACGTTGCCCTTGGCGTCGAAGATGTACAGGTCCCAGTCGGTCGCGGCGTCGGCCCAGCTGATCGAGACGGTCAGCTTCCCGTTGTCCACCTTGGGCAGACCGTCCACGTGGAACGGGATGCGCTCCGCCGTGGTGTCGGCCGGGAAGTTGGTGTTGACCGGCGGCACCCCCGGCGGGTTCGGCAGCACGACGCCCGCCTGGGCCGGGCCCTTCGGGTCGCGGCCGTAGCGGCCCGCGACGTACGGGCGGGTGGACGGGTTGACCGCCCAGCTGAACCGACCACCGGTCGACGACAGGTTCGACGTCAGCGTGTCCGCCACGTAGATCGGCAGACCGGTCGAGCCGTCGGGGTTGAGGACGGGGGAAGTGGGGGTCTGGAAGGACTTCCGCAGCTGCAGCTGGTAGCCCTTCGGCGCCGAGCCGATCAGCGTCGAGTGCGCCGCCGGGTCCGCCGCGTTGCTCAGCATGTCGATGAACGCCTGCCGGTTGCCGCCCTTGCCCGCGCCGGGCGCCGGGGCCAGGCCCGCGTACTCCGCGATCACGCCGGTCTCGTACGGCGGGTGGAACTCGTTGGCGCCGATCTCGAAGGTGAAGCCGTAGCCGCCCGTGGCGAAGTACGACCAGTCCTCAGTGGACCCCGTGGTGTCGTACAGCATCCACGCGGGCTGGCTCGTGTAACCGTTGCGGGAGGCCATCTTGTCGCCGAGGGCCTTGTACACCGGCTCGTCCAGCGGCGGGCGGACGTCCGCGACGCCCGGGACGCGCAGCACCAGGTTCGAGTACGTGTGCAGGGTGACCAGGTTGGTCACCTGGCGGTTGGACACCAGGTCGCGGATGTTGCGGGTCTCCGGCTCCGAGAACGGCGCCGAGCCGCGGAAGGTGTCGCTGCTCCACCCGAGACCGGCGCCCGCGCCGCCCCAGAAGCCCGCGTAGTTGCGGTTCGGGTCGGTGCCGCGGCTGCGGCCACCCGGGTTCGCCTTGCACACGCCGGTGCGGAACTCCGCGGGCGAGTCGTTGACGTTGCAGTTCTTCCGCTTCATCTCGTAGTCGAAGCGGGTGAAGTCGCCCTTGGGCTCGGCCTCGCGGGAGATCGAGAAGCCGTCGACGTTGACCACCGGGACGATGATGTTGCGCGTCTTGCCGACCAGCGAACGGAGTTCGCCGCCCGCGCGGTAGCCGTTGACCAGCTCGTAGGCCCACTCCATGGCGTGCTCCGCCGAGGGCCACTCGCGGGCGTGGTGCACGCCCATGGTGACGTTGACCGCCTTGCCGTCGGCCAGGTTGTCCACGTCGGTCGCGATCTCCAGGCCGCTGACCTCGCGGCCCTCCCAGGTCGCGTTGGGCAGCGTGATCGCGCGGACCAGCCCCGGGTTGCGGCGGGCCAGTTCCTTGACCTCGTAGTCGTAGTCGTAGAGGTGCCGGTAGCTCGACCGGCCCGACGGCAGCGCGGACCTGGGCGTGCGCGCGGTGAACGCGGCGTCCCGGCGAGCGTTGGCGGCGGAGTCGGCGGACAGGTCCGGCCGCACGACGGTGGAGCGCAACCCGCTCTCGGCCAGGACCTTGCGGTCCTCGTCGGAGGAGAGGATGACCTCGACACCGGTGGCGTCGGCCTTCTCGGTGACGTCGAGGTCGAGGGTGAGCAGCCGGTCCTTCTGCTGGCGGGTGGGCGTCTCCACGCGCACCAGCTGGGCGGGCTTGGTGGAGCCGCCCTGGGCGTTGATGGCCAGGAAGTCCACACCGAGGCGCGCGGAGCGGGCGGAACCGGCGTAGCGGCAGCCCTGCACCACCAGCTGCTGGCCCTTGGTCACGAAGCTCTCGGCCAGTTCCGCGCTGCGCAGCGCGGCGGAGGCGGCGACCACGCCACCGGTCTTCTTGTCGAACACCGCGATGTCCCAGTCGCCGACACCCGCGCCCTGCGGGGCGAGGCGGGCCTGGACGAGGCCGTCGACGCCCGCGGTGACCTCGCGGCGGTCCGTGCCGCGGGTGCCCGCGGGCAGCAGCTTCTCGAAGCAGGAGCGGGCGACGGAGTCGTCGCTGCGCAGGATGTTGTCGGCGGCACCCGCCGGGGTGCCCGTCGCGGCGCTGAGACCGATGACCACGGCCCCGCTGAGCCCGACGGCGGCGGCGACCCGCCACGTCGGGACACGTCTGGCTGTCACGCTCAAAACCCGTCTCCTCCCAGAGCGGAGCCCGTGCGCGCGCACGGGCGTCAGCGTGACGCTAGCCATGGCGCGAACCGCTAAACGGGTTACCGGTTGCCAGTTGGGAGGTGGCGGACGGGGGTTGCGCCGATGGGTCCACGACGCGTCGGTCCCCCGACCGGCCCCGTGTCCGGATAACGGACGGCGGGGAGAAATTACCTTTTGCCAGTTATCGGGCGGCGCGCGCCACCTCTTCGGCGCAACGCATGACCCGGAGGACGTTACGCCCAGCAACCTTCGCGCAGTCGTCCTCGCTCCAACCGCGGTCGAGGAGCGCGCCGAAAAGCGTCGGATATCCGCTGACGTCCGCCAACCCGGTGGGGAGTTCGGCGCAGCCGTCGTAGTCGCCGCCGATGCCGATGTGGTCGATTCCCACGACTTCGCGGGCGTGCTCCAGATGGGCGATGACGTCGGACAACGTGGCCGTCGGCTGGTCGTGGCGGCCGTCCCAGGTGGCGAAGAAGTCTTCCCGGTCGGCCAGGTCGGCGTGCTTGCGCCCGGCGGCGGCCATGGCCTCGGCCATCCGCTGGTCCCAGGCCGCGATGGCGGACGAGACGAACCGCGGCACGAAGGTCACCATCAGCACGCCGCCGTTCCCGGGAAGGCGTTCGAGCACGTCATCGGGCACGTTCCGAGCGTGATCCGTGATCGTCCGGCACGAGGAGTGGGTGAACAGCACGGGCGCGGTGGTGGTGTCGAGCGCGGCGCGCATCGTCGTGTCCGCCACGTGGGACAGGTCCACGAGCATGCCCAGGCGGTTCATCTCGGCGACCACCTGCCTGCCGAAATCGGACAACCCGCCCACTCCGGGCTGGTCGGTGGCCGAGTCGGCCCACGGCGTGTTGTCGTTGTGCGTGAGGGTCATGTACCGGACCCCGAGGCGGTGCAGGGCCTGCAGGACGCCCAGCGACCCGGCGATGCTGTGCCCGCCCTCGGCCCCGAGCAGGGAGGCCACCCGGCCGTCGGCGAAGGCGGATTCGACCTGGTCGGCGGTGGTGGCCAGGCGCAGGTGGTCCGGGTACCGGGCGATCAGCGCGTGCACCAGCTCGACCTGCTCGACCACGGCGGTGACGGCCGCGTGGCCGACCAGGGAACAGGGCACGTAGACCGACCAGAACTGGCCGCCGACGTGGCCGCGGCGCAGCCGGGCGAGGTCGGTGTGCAGGCCGTCCTGCTCGGTGGTGAGGTCGGTGCCCGCGACCAGGCCCGCGGCGTCGATCGTGGCCGGGTCGTCGCCGGGTCGGAGGCGCAGCGCCCAGGGGAGGTCGTTGTGACCGTCGATGAGGGGGGTGCGCGAGAGGAGCAGTCGAGCCCGCTCCGATGCGGCCGTGTGCACTACCCGTGACTCCATTTCATCGCGTGGTGGGGGCGACGCGTTACGTCACCGACTAGGGACTCACCCAAACGTGTGACCCTAACGCCCCTCAGTCACAACCCGATCGGATACTTACCCGATTGATCGTCCCGCTAACCCGCTTGGGCGGCTAGGCTGCCTTCGTCGACACCACTTTCGGTCCAACGGCGGCGCGGCTGTTTGGTCGAAAGTCCCAGTGCCGGTCGGGGGGCAACGACCGACTCCAGGGAGGTAGTGACGTGGCTGCCGTCGGCTTAGGTCAGGCCGTTCGAACCACGCCAGCCGGCGCCTTGCCGGCGAACATGGTCCCGCACCCGCGGGAGGAGCTGTTCTCAGTGCTGGTGGTCGACGACCACCCACTGTTGAGGGAGGCGATAGCCGCTCGGCTCACGCAGATGGGCGCGGGCACAGTGCACGAGGCCGCCACGGTGGCCGAGGCAAGGGCGCGAGCACAGGCCACCGGCCCGTGCGACCTCGCGATCCTGGACCTCGGGTTGCCGGACGGTAGCGGGATCGAGCTGGTCACGGAGCTGCGCAGCCACAACTGGCCGCGCATCGTCGTACTGGCTTCGTCCGACGACCCGTACGCCGTTCGATCGGCCTTCCAGGCAGGGGCCCAGGCCTACCTGCTGAAGTCCGCATCGCCGGTGGTCGTGACCGACGGGGTCCGCCGGGTGCTCGAGGGTGGCGTCTACGCCGACCCGAGCGTCGCGCCGGTCCTCGCCACGGGCACGCGGGTCCCCGGCACCGACAACACCCCGCGCGAGCTCTCGGCGCGCGAGGTCGAGGTGCTGCAACTGGTCGCGGACGGGCAGTCCAACAAGGAGATCGGCGAGGCGCTGAACCTCTCGGCGCTGACGGTGAAGTCGCACCTCTCGCGGATCGGCCGGAAGTTGGGCACCGGCGACCGGGCACAGATGGTGGCGCTGGCCATGCGGGCGGGCGTCATCCGGTAGGACAACAGCAGTCGTGTGGCTGGGCTGGGCATGGCCCAGCCACACGACTGCTGCTGATCTCCGACGTTTGTCACCGGTTGTGCCGTAGGGTCATCGGCCGTGACCATCCCCGGCTCAGGACCCGCCGCAACCGACCCCCCGGCCCCGGTGCTGCTCACCGAGCCCGCGGAGGGCACCCCCGACGTCGTGGTCGACTTGGACGCGCTGGCGCGGGCGGCAGAGCGGATCGCGGGCGGGCACGGGCCGATAGCCGTGGACACCGAACGGGCGTCCGGTTACCGCTACTCCCAACGGGCGTACCTGGTCCAGGTCCGCCGCCAGGGCGCGGGCACCTTCCTGGTCGACCCGGTCGCCGTGGACGACCGGGTGCAACCCCTGGTCGAGGCGCTGGGCACCGGCGAGTGGGTGCTGCACGCGGCCTCCCAGGACCTCCCCTGCCTCGCCGACCTGGGCCTGCGCCCGGCCCGGCTGTTCGACACCGAGCTCGCCGGTCGGCTGGCCGGGTTCGAGCGGGTCGCGCTGGGCACACTGGTCGAGCTGCTGCTGGGGTACCGGCTGGAGAAGGGCCACGGCGCGGCGGACTGGTCGCGCAGGCCGCTGCCGGTCGACTGGCTCAACTACGCCGCACTCGACGTCGAGCTGCTGATCCAGCTGCGCGACGCGCTGGAGGCCGAGCTGCGCGAGCAGGGCAAGCTGGAGTGGGCGCTGGAGGAGTTCGAGGCGCTGCGCACCGCCGGGCCGCCGCCCCCGCGCAAGGAGCCGTGGCGGCGCACCTCCGGCATCCACAGCGTGCGGACGCCGCGCGGGCTGGCCTCGATCCGGGCGCTGTGGGAGGCGCGGGACGCGATGGCCCGCGAGCGCGACATCGCCCCCGGCCGGGTGCTGCCCGACAGCGCGATCATCCAGGCGGCCTCGGTGAACCCGGGCGACGAACAGGCGCTGCTGCAGCTGCCGGTGTTCAAGGGCCGGGCGCAGCGCAGGCTGGCGGGCACGTGGATGCGGGCGCTGCGCGCGGCCGCGCAGCTGCCGAAGTCGGAGCTGCCGGACCCGTCGCCGCCCGCGGACGGACCGCCCCCGGCCAACCGCTGGGCGGACAAGGACCCCGAGGCCGCGGCCCGGCTCGCGGCGGCCCGCACGGCGCTGAACAAGATCGCCGAGGACAACCGGCTGCCGGTGGAGAACCTGTTGCAGCCGGACCTGCTGCGCCGCACCTGCTGGCAGCCCCCGGCCGACCTGGACACCGACTCGGTCGCCGAGGCGCTGCGCGCGGGCGGGGCCCGGCAGTGGCAGATCGGGTTGACCGTCGACGCGGTGAGCGAGGCGCTCAAGGCGAGCGCCTGATCGAGGCGCGGAGTCGGCGATCGCGGTCGTGCCCGGCTGTTGAACAATCCGACGGTCAGGTCAGCGCCACGCGGAACACCGGGAACTTGGCGGCGGCGGCCAGCAGCTCCTCGTCGGGCGACTTGGCGTCGAGGCCGTCGAAGAACATGCCGACCTCCCAGCCCCAGCGCTTGAGGTAGGCGCGCAGGACGGGGACCTTGTCGGCGTCCGGGAGTTCCACGGCCGTGAAGCGGTCCACGCGCTTGCCGACGCGCAGCTCGCCCTCGCCCGCGACGCGGAGGTTGCGCACCCACTCGGTGTGCCCGCGCGGCGCGACCAGGTACTCGGCGCCGTCGAGGGTCAGCAGGTTGACCGGGTTGGACCGCAGCTCTCCGCTCTTGCGCCCCCGCACCGAGAGCACGCGCGCGCCCCACAGGCTGACGCCGTGCCGGACGAGGAACCGCACGAGGCGGTGGAAGGTGTTGACCTCGACGCGGCCGGGGCGCTTGTAGTGGGCCTGGGTGCTCATGGCGGGGACTCCTTCGAAAGCGAGAGCGGTGCTCTCGGATGATCCCAGTCAACGCGGATCGGCGTTCCTTGTCAAGAGCACTGCTCTCATCTTTGTGCACCGCTCCGACCTGTGCCAGACTCGTGACCATGAGTGCTGGGCGAACCGCGCGGGACCGGGCGCGCACGGAACTGACTCGGGAGATCAAGGACGAGGCCCGCAGGCAGCTGGCGGACGGCGGCGCGGGCAGGCTGTCGCTGCGCGCGGTGGCCCGCAGCCTCGGCATGGTGTCCTCGGCGCTCTACCGGTACTACCCCAGCCGCGACGACCTGCTCACCGCGCTGATCATCGACGCGTACAACGCGCTCGGCGCCGCGGCGGAGCAGGCCGACGACGGCCCGACGCCGCTGGCCCGCTGGCACTCGGCGTGCGCGGCGGTGCGCGGCTGGGCGCTGGCGAACCGGTACGAGTACGAGCTGATCTACGGCTCCCCCGTGCCCGGCTACCGGGCGCCGCAGGACACCGTCGCGCCCGCGGCCCGGGTCGCGCTGGTGCTGATCGGCATCGCGGCCGAGGCCGGGGTGCCCGACAGCGAACTGCCCCCGGTCGTGCACGCGCAGTCCGAGGCCGTCCGGGCGGTGCTGCCGGACGACCTGCCCCCCGGCGCCCTGGCGCGGATCCTGCTGGCCTGGACCCAGCTGTTCGGGATGATCAGCTTCGAGCTGTTCGGCCAGCTCGTGGGCAGCGCGGACCCGGCCGACGAGTTCTTCGGCTACGCGGTCGGGCGGATGGCGGAGTTCGTCGGGCTCACCGACCGGGGTTGATCGCGTCTTCGCGTACCGATCATCGGCGGGCGCGGTTACGGTGCTCTTGGCGTCCGCGACCCCACCGGCCCCAGTTGCAGAACCCTGGAGCCGAGCATGACCACCAACAACTTCGACGCCGCCCGCTTCCTCACCGACGGCGCCCACTTGGCGGCGGTCGTGGAGGCCCCGTGGGACGAGGACACGGCGCGCCGGGTCCTGTGCGCGTTCGAGCACCACTTCCACACGGGGGCGGTGCTGTGGAAGACCACCAGCCGCCCCGGCGACCACCTGGGCTACCGCTTCCTGGCCCGCCTGCACGCCGACACGGTGGACACCGCGCTGCGCCGCGGGCTCATCGTCGAGACGGCGCTGACCCGGCTGGTGCAGGTGTGGGACGCGCAGTTCGACCCGGACGCGGTGCAGTCGTGCGATTTCGACGGCATCGGCGGCCTGGCCAGGACGTGGGTCTACTTCGGCGGGACGCGACCGGCCGAGGCGGTGTTCGACGCCGCGCCCGCCGCGGTGCGGGCGAACCTGGCCGGGCTGGTCGCCGCAGGCCTGACGCACGCACGGTTCGCCGCCGTCGACCACCGCGACGACACCATCACCGCGTACTTCCGGGCCCGGGGTCCGCTCACGGCGCAGCGCTGCGCCCAGGTGCTCGGCGGGATCGCGCTGCCGACGCCGAGCGTCACGACGCTCAAGGCCATGCGCAAGGTGGTGCCCGCGGACTTCTGCATCGGCGTCACCTTCCGCGCGGACACCGGGCACGCCGAGCGGGCCTGCCTGCACGCCGTCGGGGTGCCGGACGACCTGATGCCGCCGCTGCCGCAGCGGGTCGCGGACTTCCTCGACGCCGCGCCGTGCCTGGACACCGACACCGTGCGCGCGCTGGGCTGGTCGTACGGGTCGGCGGGCCAGGGCACGCACCTGGAGGTCGAGCAGGCGTACTGCGGGGACCTGGCGACGCGGCTGGCGGACTGGGACTGCTACCGGACCGGCACGACCAAGCGCGACCCCGTGCTCGCCGCCGCGACCATCCCGCGCGCCCGCAACACCCCGGACGCGCCGACGGTCCGGGTGATCACGCCGGGCGAGCAGGGGATCTGCCGGGACACCGTCGGCGCCCGGGGGCTGGGGATGTACGTGGTCTCCGTGCCCGCGCGCGGCCGGGGTCCGGTGCGCCTTCAGGACCACGAGTCGGCGCTGTACGTGACCCGGGGTCGCATTCGGACCTACTACGGGCACAACGTCGAGCACATGATCGACGCCATCGCGGGGCAGATGGTCTACATGCCCGCCGACCTGCCGCACCTGGTCGCCAACCTCGGCAGCGAGCCCGCCGAGGCCGTGGTGGCGCGGACCGAGGCGGGCGAGCACGGCGTGCGGCTGGTGCCGCACCTGGAGCACGTGGCCGGGCGGCGGTTCGCGGCGGATCTGCCGGTGGTCGCCGGGTGAGGCGCGCCGCAGTGGTTACCCGGCGGTAACAAGGGCTAGAGTGGGCAGGGGTTACCGGACGGTAGCCCAGGATCCGACACCGAGGAGCACCACCGTGGCCCCATCCGCCGCGTCCGCCTCCCGAGTCGTCCGCGACGTCGTGTTCGTCGACGGGGCGCGGACACCGTTCGGGAAGGCGGGACCCAAGGGCGTCTACGCCGAGACCCGGGCGGACGACCTGGTCGTGAAGGTCATCCGCGAGCTGCTGCGCCGGCACCCCGGCCTGCCGCCGGAGCGGGTCGACGAGGTGGCCGTCGCCGCGACCACGCAGATCGGCGACCAGGGCCTGACCATCGGCCGCACCGCCGCACTGCTGGCCGGGCTGCCCAAGTCGGTGCCCGGGTTCGCCGTCGACCGGATGTGCGCGGGCGCGATGACCGCCGTGACCACCACCGCGAGCGGAATCGCGTTCGGCGCCTACGACGTGGTGATCGCGGGCGGCGTCGAGCACATGGGCCGCCACCCGATGGGCGAGGGCGTCGACCCGAACCCGCGGATCATCGCGGACAAGCTCGTCGACCCGACCGCCCTGATCATGGGTCAGACCGCGGAGAACGTGCACGACCGCTTCCCGCACCTGACCAAGCAGCGCTGCGACGCCTACGCCGCGCGCAGCCAGGAGAAGTTCGCCGACGCGGTGAAGGCGGGCAAGATCGGGCCCGAGCTGGTGCCGGTGGCGACCCGGTCCGCCGAGCTGGGCTGGGGCCTGGCCACCGAGGACGAGCCGCCGCGGCCGGGGACCACGGTCGAGGCGCTGGCGGGGCTGAAGACGCCGTTCCGCCCGCACGGCCGGGTCACCGCGGGCAACGCGGCCGGGCTCAACGACGGCGCGACGGCGTGCGTGCTGGCCGAGGAGCGGACCGCGCGCGAGCTGGGCCTGCCGGTCGGGATGCGGCTCGTGGGCTACTCGTTCGCCGGTGTGGAGCCGGAGGTCATGGGTGTGGGACCGGTGCCCGCCACGGAGAAGGCGCTCTCCCGGGCCGGGCTGTCCATTTCGGACATCGGGCTGTTCGAGATCAACGAGGCGTTCGCGGTGCAGGTGCTGGCGTTCCTCGACCACTTCGGGCTCGACGACGACGATCCGCGGGTGAACCAGTGGGGCGGGGCGATCGCCTGCGGCCACCCGCTGGCCGCGTCCGGCGTGCGGCTGATGACCCAGCTGTCGCGCCAGTTCGCCGAGCGCCCGGACGTGCGCTACGGCCTGACCACCATGTGCGTCGGGATCGGCATGGGTGGCACCGTGATCTGGGAGAACCCCATCTGGGACGGGAGCGGGAACTGATGCTGACGCAGGAACAGGCCGCGGAGGCGTTCCCGGACGAGGTCGTCACGAAGGCGACCACGCGGCTGGTGCGCCAGCCGGGGCTGCCGAAGCCGGTCGCGCTGATCACCATCGACAACGGGCACGACCACACGCGCCCGTCGACGTTCGGTCCGCAGAGCCTGGTGAGCCTCAACGCCGCGCTGGACGAGGCGTTCGCCGCCGACCCGAGCGCGATCGCGGTGACCGGCAAGCCGTTCGTGTTCGCCGTCGGCGCCGACCTGTCCGGTGTGGAGCAGGTGGCGACGCGTGAGTCCGCTTTGGACATCGCGCGCAGTGGGCACGAGGTGTTCCGGCGGCTCACCGAGTCCCGGGTGCCGACCTTCGCCTTCGTCAACGGGGCGGTGATGGGCGGCGGTCTGGAGCTGGCGCTGTCGTGCCACTACCGGACGCTGTCGGACAACACCGCCGCCATCGCGTTCCCCGAGGTGTTCCTGGGGCTGTTCCCGGGCTGGGGCGGCACGCAGCTGCTGCCGAACCTGATCGGGCCGGACGCGGCGGTGACGGTGATCATCGAGAACGCGCTGAGCCAGAACCGGATGCTGAAGCCGAAGCAGGCCGCGGACCTGGGTATCACGGACGTGCTGCTGGGCTCGGCGGACTTCCTCGAGCGGTCGTCGCAGTGGGCCGCGGACGTCATCAACGGCAAGACCGCGGTGAACCGGCCCGAGATCGACCGGGGTGCCGGGTGGGACGCGGCGGTGGCGCGGGCGCGGGGGATCGTCGAGGGGCGGACGAAGGGCGCGTCGCCGGGGGCGCTCAAGGCGGTGGAATTGCTGGAACTGGCCCGTTCCGGAGACCTCGACGCCGGGTACGCGGCGGAGACCGAGGCGCTCGCGGACGTGCTGATGTCCGACGAGCTGCGGGCCGGGCTGTACTCGTTCAACCTGGTGCAGAAGCGCGCCAAGCGGCCCGCCGGGGCGCCGGACAAGTCGCTGGCGCGGCCGGTGAACAAGGTCGGCATCGTCGGCGCGGGCCTGATGGCGAGCCAGATGGCGCTGCTGTTCGCGCGCCAGCTGAAGGTGCCGGTGGTGCTGACCGACGTCGACCAGGAACGCGTCGACAAGGGCGTGCGGTACGTGCACGACGAGATCGACAAGCTGGCCGCCAAGGGGCGCCTGTCGGCGGACGGCGTCAACCGGCTCAAGGCGCTGGTGACCGGGTCGCTGGACAAGGCGGCGTTCGCGGACGCGGACTTCGTGATCGAGGCGGTGTTCGAGGAACTGGTCGTCAAGCAGAAGGTGTTCGAGGAGGTGGAGGCGCACGTCAGCGCGGAGTGCGTGCTGGCGACGAACACCTCGTCCCTGTCGATCACCGCGATGGCTGCGGGCCTGCGCCACCCGGAGCGGGTCGTGGGCTTCCACTTCTTCAACCCGGTCGCGGTGATGCCGCTGCTGGAGATCGTGCGCGCGGAGAAGACCGACGACCCGACCCTGGCGACCGCCTTCGCGGTGGGCAAGGCGCTGCGGAAGTCCTGTGTGCTGGTGAAGGACGCGCCCGCGTTCGTCGTCAACCGACTGCTGACCCGGTTCATGGGCGAGGTCGTCCAGGCGATCGACGAGGGCACTCCGTTCGAGGTGGCCGACCACGCGACCGACCCGCTGGGCCTGCCGATGAGCCCGTTGGTGCTGCTGCAACTGGTGGGCCCACCGGTCGCGCTGCACGTCGCGACGACCATGCACAACGCCTACCCGGACCGCTTCACCGTCAGCGACAACATGCGGCGGTTCGTGGCAGCCGGGAAGTCGGCGGTGTGGACGTGGGACGCGGCCGGGAACCAGTCGGTGGACCCGGAAGTCGCGGCCCTGTGGGAGTTCGGCCCCTCGGTGCTGACCGCGGACGCGGTCCGCGAACGGGTGCTGGCGGCCGTGGCCCAGGAGATCCGGATCATGTTGGACGAAGGCGTCGTGGCGGAGGCCCAGGACATCGACCTGTGCATGATCCTCGGCGCGGGCTGGCCGTTCTGGCTGGGCGGCGTGACCCCGTACCTGGACCGCGAGGGCATCTCGGAACGGGTCAACGGCAAGCCGTTCCTGGCCTCCGGGGTCGCCTCGGTCCCGACGGCGTGAGGTGAACCGGGTGGGTCGCCTGCCGAGGCGATCCACCCGGGCCCGCTAGAGGCGACCCATCAGCCCGATGGCGTCGCCGGGCGCCTTGACCTTCATGTCGTTGTCGAAGTAGGCGTAAACGTCGCGGCCGGTCTTGCGGTAGGGAGCGGGTTTGCCGACGACGTGCTCCGAACGCACGTTCTTCCCCGACCGCCAGGTGCGGATCTTCGTCGCCCAGGCGTCGAGCGCGTCGGGTGCGTAGCCGCTCGCGTAGAGCTCCTTGTCGCCGTGCAGGCGGAGGTAGACGAAGTCGGCCGTGACGTCGTCGAGGTGGGGCCACTTCCCCGCGGTGTCCGCGACGACCAGTGCGACCTCCTTCTCCCGCAGCAGGTCCACGAACTCCGGGACCGCGAAGGCCGGGTTGCGGACCTCCATCGCGTGCCGCACCGGCCGATCCGCGTCGGTTTTCGTCCACGCGCGACCTTCGAGGCGCTCGTCGTGGTCACCCGCGAGCGCCGCCGCGGCCGCGGTGGTCCGGGGTAGCCGGTCGAAGAAGTCGGCGAGGACCCGGGGTTCGTACGTGAAGTTCTCCGGCAGCTGCCACAGGACCGGGCCCAGCTTCGGCCCGAGTGCGAGGAGGCCCGAGGCGAAGAAGTTGGCCAGGGGCGAGTCGATGTCGCGCAGGCGCTTCATGTGGGTGACGAAGCGGGGCGCCTTGACGGCGAAGACGAAGTCGTCCGGGGTGTCGTCGTGCCAGCGCTGGAAGCTGGTTGGGCGCTGGAGGGCGTAGAACGAGCCGTTGATCTCGACCGAGTTGACCCGGCGGGACAGGTACTCCAACTCCCGCTTCCGCGCCAACCCCTTCGGGTAGAACTCACCGCGCCAGGGCGGGTAGACCCAGCCCGACGTCCCGACTCGTACGTCACCGGTCACCCGGCCATGGTGGACCGTCACACCGCCGGTTCGCCTGCCGGGTCGCGGAGGTGGAGGCGGGCCAGGCCGTGGCGGGTGCCGACGAGGAGTTCGCCGGGGGTGGGCGCGGCCAGGGCGGTGATGGGGGCGTCGAGGTCGATCTCGCAGGTCGGTGTCCACGGCGCGGCCACGGGCTCGTCCAGCCGCCAGGCGCGGAGGGCGGTGCCCGCGGTCACGGCGACCGGGGTACCGCCGGGTAGGACGGCGCACACGACCGCGCGGACGGGGTCGCCCGCGTCGCCGGACATCCAGACCGGCGCGTTGTGGTCGCCGAGGCGCCAGGCCACCACCTGGCCGCGCGCGTTGCCGCTGACCGCGAGGACGCCGCCGTCGGGGTGGACGAGGGTGGCCAGGGCCGTCGTGGGGTTGTGGCACTGGATGGCGATCTGATCGCCGACCACCCGGCCGGTCGCCAGGTCGCGCACCTGCAGGTAGCCCGCCGACGTGGTGGCGGCCAGCAGCTCCGCGCCGTCGACCGGCGCGACGCGCAGCCTGCCCGGGGGCCGCAGCCGCCACAGGGGTTCCCAGTCCGGCAGGGCGCGCGCCTCCAGCAGGTTGGCGGTACCGGTGATCACGACCACGGGCCGCCCGTCCAGGAGGGTGCCGGTCACCGACGTCGCGCGACCGGCCCACGGGCGCGCCGCGGGCGCGCCGACCCGGCCGTCGCCGTCGAACACCAGCAGCGACCCGTCCTCGTGCAGGGACACCGCGAACTCCCCCGCCCTGGTCACCTCGACGACCGGGGCGGGCCCCGCGACCTCGGTCTCCGCGCCCGACCAGAAGCGGACCCGGCCGTCGGCGTGGCCGCTCACCCGCCACCCGGCCGCGGCCACGACACCCGTCACCCCGACCGGGCCCGCCACGGCCCGGGTGGACGGCGCGAGCACGTCACGGGTGTCCCACAGCCGGACGGTGTTGTCCGCGCTCCCCGACGCGACCACGACCCGGCCGTCGGCGAGCCGGGCGCACGACAGCGCGCCGACCTCGTCGCCGTGCGCGGCGAGCGGTTCGGCCAGCGGCGCGCCGGTGTCGGCGTCCCACACGCAGATCTGCCCCGCCTCGTCACCGCTGAGCACCACCTCCCGGCCGTCGGCGAGGTCACCGGTGATCAGCGCGGTCGGGCGGCGCCCGGTGGGGTTGGCGCGCGCCCCGATCACCTCCCCGGGGCTCAGGCTCCACCGCAGTACCTGGTTCCGCGACAGGGCCAGCACCGTCCGCCGCGTGCACACCAGGGCTTCCGGGGCCGCCATGACCGCGTCGAACCCCTGCCGGACCGGTGTCCCCGCCGCCAGGTCCATGACCCGGATGACGCTGTGCCGCGACCCCATGACGGCCACCGCGGGCACGTCGTCGTTCAGGGTCGCGGCGGCCACGCGCCAGTCGGCACCCGCGTCGAGCCGCAGCGCGGCCGTGGGGCCGATCCGCGCGCCGGTGTCGGCGTCCCACGTGCGAGCGGTGCCGTCGGTGTAGGTGACGATCGCCGCGCGAGCGCGGGTGGACACGATCTGGGCGACGCCCGCGTCGGGCTCGTCGACGTCCCAGGGCACCGGGTCGCCGGTCGCGCAGTCGCGGACCCGCAGACCCGACCCCGCGTCCAGCAGCACGAGCGGCCCGGCGCCCAGGCGCGGTACGCACGCGATCGCGCCGACCCGTTCGTCGCGGTCCAGCCACGGCGGCTGCACGGTCTCGTTGGTGTCCAGGTCGACCACGCGCACGACCCCGCTGTCGTCGCGGCTGATCACCCAGGTCACCCCGCCCCGCAGCGGCGCGACGACCACGTCCTCGACCGGGCGCTGGTGGCGGATCAGGACCTTGTGCTCGACGCTGGGCTCCCAGGCCGTCCACGAGCACCGCCAAGCCGACCCGGTGGCGTGCCGGGCCGTCCGCGCGGCCAGGTCGTCCGCACCGGCCCGGCGGGCGGCGAACTCGAGGTAGGCGGGGCGCTGCTCGACGTCGTGGTCGCGCAGGTGGTGCGCCGCGCGCCGGTACACCGCCGCCGCGCGGACCGCGTCGGCGCCGGTGGCCGCGTCGAGGTGGGGCAGGAGGCCGGGTTGGCCCGCGGCGAGGAGGTAGCCGGGGTCGGTCAGCAGCTCGTCGACGCGGTGCGCGGCGGCGGCGTGCGCGGCGAGGTGCCTTCGCGCGTACGGGGCGGCTTCGGCCCAGTCGGCCGGGACGAGCCCGTCGACGAGGTGGCCGTTGAGTTCGGTGAGCCTGCGCGCGCCCACGGCGTTGCGCAGGTACGCGAGCAGGACGTCGTGCAGCCGGAACGCGTCGCCGACCCGGCTCAGCAGCGACAGGTCCACCAACCGGCGGCACAGCGCGCGGGTCCGCGATTCGTCCGACCCGGCGGTGCCGCGCCAGAGGACGTGCAGGACCGCGCCCGGCAGGTCGGTGTCGGCCGGGAACACGACCAGTTCGCGGAACCGGTCGCGGTCGGCGTCGCCGAGCCGGTCGGTGCTGGCCTCGACGGTCGCGCGCACGGCCTGGTCGCGGCGGTCGGCGCTGTCGAGGTCGAGGCAGTCCGGGCCGTCCTCCAGCAGCTGCTCGGCGACCGAGTCGGCAGCGGCGGCGGCCGTCGAGCCGTCCGCGACCGACCGGCGGATCGTGCTGTTGACCAGGGCGAGCAGCAGCGGCCAGCGCCCGGTCAGGCGCAGCAGGCGGTCGGTGGCGGCCATGTCCGGCAGGCCGCGGGTGAGCAGCGTCCGGCTCTCCACCGCGCTCATCGCGGTGACGATCACCACCTCGGCGTCCGACGGCAGCGCGCCGGGTGTGCGGGTGGTGACCAGGCAGGCGCGGGCCCGCAGGAACGGCGCCAGCCTGCTGGCGGCCCAGAGGTCGTCGACGACCAGCAGCGTCGGCGGCGCCTCCGCGAGGACCTCGCCGAGGCGGTGGCCCGCCGTCAGGGGGTCGGTGAGCGCGGGGCGGCGACCGGTCAGGACCTCGGTGAGGTCGTTGACCTTGTCGGCGAGCAGCGGGTCGGGGACGTGCTCACCGAGGGTCAGCCAGAGCACGCCGCCGGGGAACCGGTCGCGCACCCGGTGGCAGACCTGCGCGGCCAGGGTCGTCTTGCCGAACCCGCCCGCGCCGACGACGCCGACGACCGGGGCGCCGGACCGCACCAGCGCGGCCAACCGGTCGGCCACCCCGGGCCGGTCCACCGGTGCCCGGCCGGGCTCCGGCACCATCCACACGGGCCGTCGGTGACTGTTCGACGTGGTCACCGCGACGGTCTGGGCCTGGATGATGGCGCCGTGTACCGTCCCACTGACCTCGTTGTGGATCTCCGGCACCGCGCAAGTATGCCCGCGAGTGTCACTCAATCGGGCTAATCTGTCGGGGTGAGTCGTGCGCCGTACCGGCGCGTTGCTCCCCTTGGCCCACCCCGTGCCACCGGTCGCCCCCTCAGACGAGCGCGCGCACCCGCCGGGCGAGGCGTTCGGCGTCCTTCGGCGCGTTCCCGACCATCGTGTTGTCGAGGTACACGAACACGTCCCGGTCGCCGCCGGACCACTCCACGGCTCGCGCGGCCCAGGTGTCGATGGCGTCGTCGGGGTACGCGCTCGTGTACAGCTCGGTGTCGCCGTGCAGCCGCAGGTAGGCGAAGTCGGTCGTGTCGGCGAGCAGGCTCGGCCACACCCGGGGGCTGTCGGCGACGACCAGCGCGACGCGGTGCTCGGCGAGCTGGTCGATGAACCGGTCGTCGGCGAAGCTGGCGTGCCGCACCTCGACGGCGTGGCGGCGGTCGGGTGGGAGGAGGGGGAGGAAGTCGCGCAGCAGCGCGGGGTCGTAGTGCAGGGACCCGGGTAACTGCCAGAGGACGGGGCCGAGCTTGGCGCCGAGGTCATCGAGGCCGGAGTCGAAGAACTCGTCGACCCTGGCCCGCGCGTCGCGCAGGCGGCTGGAGTGGGTGATCAACCGCGGCGCTTTGACGGCGAAGACGAAGTCGTCGGGCACGGTGTCGTGCCACCGCAGGTAGTCCGATGCCTTGCGGGGCCCGTAGAAGGTGCTGTTGACCTCTATGGTGTCCACCCGCCGCGCGAGGTAGCCCAGCTCCTCCCGCGCGGGTAAGCCACGCGGGTAGTAGTTCCCGCGCCATGGTTCGTAGGCCCAGCCGGACGTGCCGATCCTGATCGCCACGGGTCCAGGGTGGCAAGGTTGATCACTCCGCGCACGCTTGTGCCCCGGACGGCCTAGTCGGCGCTAGACCGCCGGGAAAGCGACGGTGACGCGGAGACCGCCGCCGGGCACGGGTTCGGCGCTGACCGTGCCGCCGTGCGCCCGGGCGACCGCGCGCACGATGGACAGGCCGAGACCGGTCCCGTTGTGGGACGTGCGGTCGACGATGCCGCGCCGGAAGGGTTCGAACAGCTCCGGCACCCGCTCCGGCGGGATCGCGCGACCGGAGGAGGCCACCTCCAGCGTTGTCCACTGTGGACCGCACAGCGTGCGGACGTCGATCCAGCCGCCGTCGACGTTGTGCCGCACGGCGTTCTCCAGGAGGTTGCCCGCGACCCGTTCCAGCAGCGCCGAATCGCCGACGACGGTGGCGTGCCCGTCGTGGAAGCGGGCCGTGATGCCCCGCCGCTCGGCGTCCGCGCGGGTCGAGCGCCACGCGCCCGCCACGACGACCGGCAGCTCCACCGGACCGGTCGCGCCGACACCGAGCCCGTCGGTGCGGGCCAGCACCAGCAGCGCCTCGACCAGGTCCCCCGCGCGCAGCGTCGCCGTGCGCACCACGTCGGCCATGCGGCGCAGCTCGGCGGCGTCGGCGTCCGGGTCGGACAGCGTGACGTCGAGCTCCGTGCGGATCACCGCCAGCGGGGTGCGCAGCTCGTGGCTGGCGTTCGCGACGAACTGGCGCTGCGCGGAGAACGCGGCCTGGAGGCGGTCGAGCATCGCGTCGAAGGTGTCGGCCAGCTCGGCCACCTCGTCGCGGGCGCCGTGGTGGCCGATCCGCTCGCCGAGCGATTCCACCGACAGCCGGTGCGCCGTCGCGGTCACCTCGCGCAGCGGGCGCAGCACCCGGCCGGTGATCGCCCACGACAGCAGCGCGGTGGCGAGCACGACGCAGACGAACGCGACCGCGCCCGCCAGCAGCACCCGGTTCCTGGCCTCCGCCGACAGCGCCTCCGCCAGCCGCTCCGGCTCGACGCGCACCCCGCCGACGATCACCGTCGTGCCCGCCGGGAACGACGGCACCGACGCGCCGACCCCACCGGCCAGCAGCCAGGCGAGCCACAGCAGCAGCACGCTGACCACCGCGACCAGGCCGGTGGCCAGCAGCGTGACCCGGGCCCGCAGGCCGGGACCCCGCCTGCGCGGGGCGGTCACCCCTCGTTGACCGGCACGCGGTAGCCGGAGCCCACCACCGTGTCGATCACACCGGGATCACCGAGCTTCTTGCGCAGGGTCATCACGGTCACCCGGACGGTGGTCGTGAAGGGGTCGGCGTTCTCGTCCCAGACCCGCTCCAGCAGCTCCTCGCTGCTGACCACCGAGCCGCGCGCGGCGAGCAGCACCTCCAGCACGCCGAACTCCTTGCGGGTCAGCTCGATGGGCCTGCCCGCGCGGGCCACCGTGCGGCGCGCCGGGTCCAGCTCGACGTCGCCCGCGACCAGCACCGGCGGGGTCACCGGGGTGGCCCGGCGGGCCAGCGCCCGGACCCTGGCCACCAGCTCCGGGAAGGCGAACGGCTTGGCCAGGTAGTCGTCGGCGCCCAGGGACAGGCCCTCGACCCGGTCGGCGACGGCGTCGCTGGCGGTGAGCATGAGCACCCTGGTCAGCGCGCCGGACGCGACGATCTCGCGGCACAACTGGTCGCCGTGCATGCCGGGCAGGTCGCGGTCCAGCACGACCACGTCGTACCGGGTCACCGAGGCCTTCTCGTGGCCCTCGTCGCCGTCGAACGCGACGTCGACGGCCATGCCCTCCCGGCGCAGCCCGCGCGCGACCGCCTCGGCCAGGGGCTGCTCGTCCTCCACGATCAGAATCCGCACCCCATCACGGTGCCACACGCCCTTCCGAGCCAACCTGTGAGGTCAGGGCGGGGACAGCGGCGGCCCGGGCCATGCATGATCAGCGCCATGATGCTGCGGTCGTTGCGGGAACAGGTGGCGGGGCAGGCCCGGCGGTTGGCGGCCGCCGGGATGGTGGTGGGCACGGCGGGCAACCTGAGCGCGCGGCAGGGCGACCTGATCGCGGTCACCCCGACCGGCGCCCGGCTCGGCGAGCTGCGGGCCGAGCAGGTGACCGTGGTGGACCCCGCCGGGGCGGTCGTGGACGGCACCCTCGCGCCGACCTCGGAACTGGACCTGCACCTGGGCGTGTACCGCCGGTTCCGGGCCGGGGCCGTGGTGCACACGCACGCGCCGATGGCCACCGCGATGTCCCTGGTGCTCGACGAGCTGCCGTGCGTGCACTACCAGCTCGTCGAGCTGGGCGGGACCGTCCCGGTGGCCCCCTACCGCACCTTCGGCACACCGGAGCTGGCCGAGGCGGTGCTCGACGCCCTCGAAGGCCACACGGCCGCCCTGATGGCCAACCACGGCGGCATCACCCACGGCGCCGACCTGGACACCGCCGTGACCCGGACGCTGCTCCTGGAATGGGGCTGCGAGCTGTACTGGCGCGCGTCCTCGCTGGGCACGCCCCGGACCCTGGACCGCGCCCAGCGCGACGAGTACGAGCGGCAGGTCACGGCCACGGCCTACGGCACCACCCGGCCGGTGTGATCACCCCTGGTAGGCGACGACCTCGTTGCCCTCCCTGAGCAGGAACCCCTTGGGGATCGCGAGGACCTCGCCGCGGGTGTGCGGCAGGGTCAGGCCCCACTGGGCACCGAGGTCGGGCAGGCGCATGGCGAAGAGGTTCTGGCCGGAGCGCAGGTAGCGGGCGCCGCCCGCCTCGGTGACCGCGGCGGCCGATGGCACTGTCGCGTTGGGACAGTCGGAGTCCGTGTGGGTCGCGTCGCAGAGGTAGACCTCGCGGCCTCGGGTCGTCAGCACGCGCGCCGACTTGTCCACGCGGAAGACACCGACCACCGTCACGCCCGTTCCCACGAGCTTGGGGCTGCGCTTGCCGCGGTCGAGCAGGTAGGCCGCGCTGGTGTCGTGGACCAGGAGGGTGTTCTCGTCGAACGGCAGGATCTTGAACTTGCCGCGCATGGCGACCTTCGACTCCCAGGTCTTGGCCCCGGTGTCCAGCGAGTACACGTTCACCTTCTCCAGCGCGGTGACCGCGAAACCCCAGGACAGGACCGTCGCCTCGCTGCCGGAGTTGTACGGGACCCGCCAGTTCTCCGCCCCGGTCGCCGGGTCGACCTGGACCCACCAGGCCCCGCCGTCCTCGGTGCGGGTGCCGATCAACCGCCCGCCGAGCACCGAGATGGCGCCCGGTACCCGCCAGATCTCCTTGCGGGTCGCGCGGTCCACGGCGGCCGTCTGCGTGCCCAGGTTGATCAGCAGCAACTTCTCGTCGGCGTCGACGCTCTCCACGCCCGCGATCGGGACGCGCAGCAGCTCCTCGGCGTTGTTGCCGTTGAGCACGACCAGTTCGGTGGCTCCCTTGAGCACCGCCAGTCCCTTGTGGATGGACAGCCGGGCGCCCTGGGGCGCGGGCACCTGCCAGACCTGGGCGCCGGTCTCCGAGTGCAGCCGCCGGACCGCGCCCGCGTCCAGGGAGATGATCAGGTGTTCGCTGATCTCGGTCTTGCCGCCCTGCGGGAAGGTGGTGCGCCACTTCTCCTTCGGCACGGCCACCGGCGCCGCGGGCGGCGCCTTCCAGCCCGCGGACGCGTCCCAGACCTCGGTCGCGGAGTAGGCGTTGACCGGGCCCGCCGTCGTGGTCGCGGTGGTCGACGGGGTGTCCCGCGCGGCACAGCCGGACAACACCAACGCGGCCAGGGCAACCGGCCACCAAGATCGCTTCATGCCGCTCTGACGCGGCGGGGCACCGCTCGGTTGCCCGGTGCGCGACCGCACCGGGCAACCGCGGGGCTCAGCGAGCCTGGTCGACCGCTTCCTCGCGGGTCGGGGACGCGATGAGGTCCGACGCCCAACCGGTGACCCGGCGCGCGATGTCCTGCGCGGTGAGTCCCAAGCGGACCAGGACCTCCGCGCGGGTGCCCTGCGCGTGGAACTCGTTGGGGATGCCCAGGTCCCGCAGCGGGACCTCCACGTCGTGGTCGCGCAGCAGCGCCGCCAGCGCCCAGCCGAAACCGCCGTGGCGGCCGGAGTCCTCGACCGTGACGACCAGCTTGTGCGCGCGCGCCAGCTCGGCCAGCTCGGTCGGCACCGGGGCGACCCAGCGCGGGTCCGCCACCGTCACGCCGATGCCCTGCGCCGCCAGCCGCTCCGCCGCCGCCAAGCCCAGCTCGGCGAAGGAGCCGACGGTGACCAGGAGCACGTCCTGGTCCTCGTCGCGGCGCAGCACGTCGACCGGGCCGCGGCGCTCGACGGCCGGGATGTCCTCGCCGACGGTCGCCTTCGGGAAGCGCAGCACCGAGGGGGCGTCGTCGATCGCGACGGCCTCGCGCAGCTCTTCCCGCAGCGTCGCCGCATCCCGGGGGGCCGCGATGTGGATGCCGGGGATGGTGCCCAGGATGGACAGGTCCCACATGCCGTGGTGGCTGGCGCCGTCCGGGCCGGTGATGCCCGCGCGGTCGAGCACGACCGTGACCGGCTGCTTGTGCAGCGCCACGTCCATCAGCAGCTGGTCGAAGGCGCGGTTGAGGAACGTCGAGTAGATCGCGACCACCGGGTGCAGACCGGCCATGGCCATGCCCGCGGCCGAGGTGATCGCGTGCTGCTCGGCGATGCCCACGTCGAAGCAGCGGCGCGGGAAGCGCTCGGCGAACGGGGCCAGGCCGGTGGAGCGCAGCATCGCGGCCGTGATCGCCACCACGTCCTCGCGCTCCTCGCCGATCGCGGCCAGCTCCTCGGCGAACACCGAGGTCCACACGGTGCCCTTGGACTTGCGGGGCTTGCCGGTGACCGGGTCGATCGGATCGGTCTGGTGCATCTGGTCGAGCTCGTCGTTCTCGGCCAGCGGGTAGCCGTTGCCCTTGCGGGTGACCGCGTGCACGATCACCGGGCCGCCGAAGTCGCGGGCCCGGCGCAGCGCCGCCTCCAGCGCCTCGATGTCGTGGCCGTCGACCGGGCCGAGGTACTTCAGGCCCAGGTCCTCGAACATCGCCTGCGGGCTCAGCGCGTCCTTGATGCCGCGCTTGGCCGCGTGCAGGGCCGCGTAGATGGGCTTGCCGACGACGGGGGTGCCCTGGAGCACCCGCTTGCCGCCTTCGAGCGCGCGCTCGTAGCCGGGCCGCAGGCGCAGCGAGGCCAGGTGGTCGGCCAGGCCGCCGATGGTCGGCGAGTAGGAGCGGCCGTTGTCGTTGACGACGATGACCACGCCGCGGTCGGTGCCCGCGGCGATGTTGTTGAGCGCCTCCCAGCACATGCCGCCGGTCAGCGCGCCGTCGCCGACGACGGCGACCACGCTGCGCTTCTCGCCGCGCAGCTGGTGGGCCTTGGCCAGGCCGTCCGCGTAGGACAGGGCGGTGGAGGCGTGGCTGTTCTCGACGAGGTCGTGCTCGCTCTCGTCGCGGCACGGGTAGCCGGAGACGCCGCCCTGCTGGCGCAGGTCGTCGAAGCCGTCGCGGCGGCCGGTGACGATCTTGTGCACGTAGCCCTGGTGGCCGACGTCGAAGATGATGGGGTCGCGCGGGGAGTCGAACACCCGGTGCAGGGCGATGGTGAGTTCCACCACGCCGAGGTTCGGGCCGAGGTGGCCGCCCGTTCTGGTCACCTTGTCCACCAGGAAGGACCGGATCTCGACGGTCAGCCGGTCCAGCTCCTCGGGGGTCATGCGCCTCAGGTCGGCCGGTCCCTGCACCGAATCCAGCAGCGTCACCGCGTCGTCACCTCGTCCTGTCGTGGATGGCTGGTCTCCTGGGAGTCACGGCCGGGATCCGCTGCCCACGCGCCGGTTCGGACCAGTCTACGAGTGTTCCGGCGCCACTGATTTCCGGTATCGGCACCCGGCCAAGTGACGCACATCCCCCATCCGGGTCCTTTGGTGACTGGCTGTTCCTGTCCGACTCGACCCTGCGCGCACCCGGCGGCCGGTAGGGTTCCCGACACGCGGAGGGGGCGTAGGAACAGGGGGAAGGTGGCAGTGTCGCGGGAAGCGGCCAGGGGTGGGGGATCGTCGTGACGACGGGGGAGCCCCAGCCGGTGCTGGCGCAGGCGGAGCTGGACCGGATCACCAAGGAGGTCGGTCGCGCCATGGTGCGCGCGGCCGGTCCGCAGTGGCGCCGGGTGCGCGCGGAGTACCGCGCGGTCGGCAGGCACATTGAGGTGGACCTGCTGGTCACGGGCCCGGACGAGGTCCCACGACCGGTCCGCCCACCGACGGAGGTCGTCGACGGCCTGGGTCGGCTGCGGGCGGGGATGTACCGACCGGGCCGGGGCACGTGGATCGGCGCGGTCTACGAGATCGAGCCCCCCGGCACCTTCTCGTGCGAGTTCGAACCCGACCGCGAACCCCCCTGGCGGCGGGTGCCGCCGCCCATCGGCTTCACCGACGAACTGCGGTCCTTCCCGCGCGCGGACGAGTACGTCCCGGACTGGTTCCGAGCGCGCGCGGGCCTGCCGCCGCTGTCCCCACCGGAGCCCCAAAACGCGCCGCCACCCCCTCCCGCGCCCCCTGTTCAGGGGACGCCCGTTCGTGGGATGCCCGCCCAAACCGGTGACCAACCACCCCGACCGCCGCAGGGCGCGCCCCTGCCCGCCGGTCCAGGTGTTCCGCCCGGCACGCCGCCACGCGGCCCGCACCAGCCGCCACCGGGCGGCCGCCACGCGGCACCACCCCCGCCGTGGGAGAACCCGCCCCCGTCAACGGGCCCCGGCCGCCACGCGAACGGCCCGTACCGCCCACCCCAGGACGGCTTCGGCCCGCCTCGATAGTCCTCATGTGTGCTCGATCACTACCCGGTCGTGAGTACGGCTATCCGAGTCTGTGTCGCGCCCACGCGCGGGCTGCCGCTGTCGCGTCGGTGGTGGCGAACTTGCGTTCCCATAGGCGCAGCACGGACGCCGCGAAGGCGGTCAGGGCGTCGGGGCTCGCGGCTTGGAAGCCGGGCGTCCGGTTCGCCCACTCTTCTGCTTGGGCTGGCGTGTGTCCGGCGGCGATGAGCCGGATGAGGACGAAGGCCGGGTCGATCCACGCGGCGCCGGTCCGCCACCACGCCCAGTCGATCACCCGGGTGGTGTCGGCTACGAGGAAGTTGGCCGGGTTCAGGTCGGTGTGGATGAGGGTCGTGCCGTCCATGTGTTCCGGTGCGCGCGCTGCCCAGTGCGTGAGTTTGTCCGCGTTGTCGGTCGACCAGGCGGACGCCTTCTCGGGCGGGTCCGCGTGGATCTCGGATTTGAGTGCACGCGTCCATTGCGCGGCCATCGCGCGGCGACCGGCCGTCTCCGACGGCACCGGCACTCGGGCGATGGCATTTACCGCGTCGGCCACCAGCGGGATGTCAGGTGATCCGGGAGTGAGGTTGGCGTGCTGCCCGGTCACGTGCTCGAACCCGAGCAGCAGCCACCCCCCTGTTTCGACATGCCACAACAAGCGCGGCGCAATTTCCCCGGGCAGGAATGGGCTAGCGCTGATCTCGTTGTGATGCATGACAGACAACGACGACGCCGTCGTGATTCCCTTGCAGAAGATCGGCCCTTGCGGCGTCCGCAACGTGGCGGCCAATTCCGAGTTTCGGCCAGAGGTCGCGGACTCCGCCTTGAGGACGGGGCCGGTGCGCTCCTCCACCGCGTGCCTCACCTGTACGGGTAGGTCGTTCCACTCACGACGGGTCGTCATTCACATCCCTCGTTCTAGCGGCAGAAGCTGCCGTCGTCGCCACCCTGACCGCAGTCGGTGCATCCGGCGTGGCACTGCGAGCAGTCGCCCGCGTCCGTTCCCCACAACTCCGCGTCGATCTCGAACCCGGCGACGGTCAGGGCCTCCACCGTAGGGGCCAGCGCCGCGCGCATGGCGGTGCGGGTGGTCGTGGGGCGGGTGAACTCGTCGGGCACGTGGTGGAGGAACCCGGCGCCCAGTTCCGCGCAGTACTCGGCGTAGTCGCGGGTGTTGAGGATGAAAGCGTGCCAGCCCAGGTCCACGCGCTTGCTCGGACGGAACCGCGTGCCGGGGTTCTCGGCGCAGATGGTCAGGAACGCGACGGTGGCGTTCACGATGCGGACCGCTTCGTCCCCTGTCATCCCGGCGTGCTCACGGATCAGTTGACCCACCAGGCGGCGGTGGAGATCCCGCGAGATCGAGTCCGCCGGGTTCCGCACGTTAGCGAGCGTCATGACTCTCCCTTGATTCACTATGCATATCGGATAAGAGACTGTTATCGGCCACATCGACCAAAGCATCGACCCATTGCACGACTTCACCGGGCGACATCCCGATGCCACCTGGCATAACCGCCTGCCGAAGCACGACCCGCGCAACTTGGACCCACATCCCATTGCCACCCACGGCCAGAAGTGCCGAACATTGCGACGAGCGGTCCGCAGAGCCCTCTGTTTCGCTATTCATGACACAGGCATGACAGTTGACCCCTAAGCGCGCTGACGAAACCAGGCAGTTGGCCGGAGGTTGGGGACGACATTCGGGGGATATTCATCCCCAACCCTTCCGGGAGGCTTATGCCTCGGTAGTAGCGTGACCGTCGCGGAGTGTCATCGGAAGGACTCGGGCGTCCACAGCCGTCCACAACCCAGGGGAGCGGTCCGCGTGCACGAGACGGGGCGGGTGTTGAGGGCGGCGCGGGAGAACGCCGGACTCAGCCTGGCGACGATGGCGAGCCGCGTTCACTACAGCAAGTCGACGCTTGGCATGGTGGAGACCGGACAACGAACAGCGACACCGGACCTGATAGCCGCATACGAGCGAACGCTGGGCGTTCAGGGGTTGGGTGAGGATGTGAACCGACGGGAACTACTGGCGGCGGCTGCGGCGGTGCTCGCAGGCAGCCAAGCCCCCGACCCTCTCGCCCGACTCTTGGACGGCCTGGCCACGGCGGACCACCCCGGGCAGGTCGGCCGGTCCGAGGTCGAGGCCGTCCAGCAGGCCACGGCGGTCTACACGACGATGGACCTCCGATTCGGCGGCGCGGTCGCCGCAGACCTGTCCACCGGCGCTCTCAGGTGGGCCGTGAGTCTGTTGGACGCACCGATGCGGGACGACACCCGCATCGCACTCAGCGCAGCCGTCGGAGCACTCGCGGACCGGACCGCGTGGACTCACTTCGACGCCGGACGGACCTACTCCGCGCGTCAACTCTCCACGCTCGCGCTACGCACCGCCGACGAGGGCGCAGACCCCGATCTCCGCGCACACGTCCTGCTGAACATCGCCGCTCAAGTCGGCGAAGCGCTCCCATCCGAAGCCGTCGGCCTGGTCGACGCAGCCTTGTCCGACCGCCGCGTGTGCACGCTGGAGCGCGCGAACCTGCACGCCGGACTGGCCGGACACCTAGCGAAATCAGGCGAGAAAGAACCGGCGCTGCGGCACATCCGTGAGGCCGAGACGCTGGCCGCTCGCGGGGGCGGAACGCCCGAGTGGGCGGGGTTCCTAACACAAGATCACCTCAACTCCATCACCACCCAGGCACTAGCCGCAGCAGGCGAACACGCCGAAGCGATCAGACGATTCGAAGACCTCCTACCCCGCATCGGCACCGACCGACTTCGCGGCCGCGCCGGACGGATGATCGACCTGGCCGAGGTCTACACGGCAACGGGTGAACAGGAGCAGGCCAACTCGCTCGCACTCCAGGCAAGCGAAGCACTCACCGACGTCCGATCAACCCGAATCACGGCTCGACTTGCCCAGTTGAACGAGAACGTGGCACGAGCCGCCTCCTAGACCCCATAACCACCCACCAGGCGCGTCTGCTCAGGCAATCGAACCCGCCAGCCCCACCCCGTTGAGCGCAGGGGAACTGGTCTCAACGGGTCTTCCCGCAGGTGAGCGCGTCCCGTTACGGTCGGCTGGTTGCCCGTACCCACCGTGACCCGGAGGCCCGTGTGACCCGTCTCAAACCCGCCCTGGCGGCCGTCGCGCTCGCAGGCGCGGCCCTCACGGCCCTGGCCACCCCGGCCGCAGCCCTCGACTTCACCATCTACTGCGACAGCGGCGGCAGCCAGTTCGCCTGCGGCGCGTCCCCCGGCGGGGTCGCCCCCTACTCCTCGGCCCGGTGGTCGGTGAACGGCTACCACCAACCCGCCCTCGACGGCCTCCTCAGCACCGGCCTCTTCTCCTGCACCCCCGGCGGCGCCACCGTCACCCTCGTAGCCGTCGACTCCCTCGGCCACCAACGCACCGGCAGCAACTCCTACTACTGCAACCCCGGCGACTGGCCGTAACCCCTCACCGCGACAACAACGCCACGCACTCCACGTGGTGGGTCATCGGGAACGTGTCGAAGGCCCGCAGGTCGCTGAGCCGGTAGCCGTGGTCGGCGAAGGTCGCGACATCGCGGGCCAGGGCCGCCGGGTCGCAGGCGACGTAGACCAGCCGGGACGGTGCACGGGCCGCGATGGCGTTGACGACGGCGCGGCCCGCGCCCTTGCGGGGTGGGTCGAGGACCACCGCGTCCGGGTCCGGGAGGCCGCCGTCGGCCAGGACGTCCTCGACCTTGCCCGCGAACACGCGCACCTGGGGCAGGTCGGCGAGGTTGTCGGCGGCGTCCTCCGCGGCGCGGAGGGCCGACTCGACGGCGACGACCGTGCCCTCCGCGCCGACCTGGGCGCCGAGCACCGCGGCGAAGAGACCGACGCCCGCGTAGAGGTCCCACGCGACCTGCCCGGCCGTGAGCCCGGCCCATTCGTCGACGACCTCGGCCAGCACGTCCGCCGCGTCCGGGTGGACCTGCCAGAACCCGTGCGCCGCGAGCCGCCATTCGCGGCGGGCGGCTTGTTCGACGGCCACGGACGAGCCCAGCACGCGGTGGGGGCGCAGGACCGGCTTGCCGCTGCGCAGCTTGCCCCGGTCCGGCAGCAGTTCGCTGGCGTGCGTGCGGCCGGTCGCGTCGACGGACACGTCCAGCTCGGCCCCCGGCGTCCACTCGCGACCGGCCAGGGCGTCCACGGTCCCCGGGGCCGCGATGACGCACTCGTCGACGGGCACCACCCGGTGGCTGCGGTGCGCGCGGAACCCGACCTTGCCGCGCCGGTCGACGGCCAGCCGGGTCCGGGTGCGCCAGTGCGCGAGCCCGCCCGCCAGCTCCTCGACCTCGACGTCCCACTCGAGCCCGGCCAGCCGGGACAGCTGCTCGGTCACCACGGCAGCCTTCAGCCGCCGCTGCTCGTCGGCCGACGCGTGCTGCCAGTCGCAGCCGCCGCAGCCGCCGGGCGCGGCCAGCGGGCACGGCGGGTCCACCCGCGACGGTGACGCGTCGAGCACCTCCACCGCGTCGCCGCGGCAGAACGAGCCGCCCTTGTCCTCGGTGACCGCCACGACCACCCGCTCCCCCGGCAGCGCGTGCCGGACGAACACCACGCGCCCCTCGGCGCGCGCCACGCAGTGGCCGCCGTGCGCGACGGCCCCCACCTCGACCTCGAAACGCCGTCCGGTCCAGTCGGTCACTTGCGCGCGTCCTTCATCGGGTCCTTGCCGGTCAGTCCACGTCGGATCGCGCCGGGGGCGACCAGGTCGCGCTCGGCCACCTTCTCCGACGACTCCAGCTGCCACGGCACGCTGGTCACCATCACCCCGGGCTGGAACAGCAGCCTGCCCTTGAGCCGCAGCGCGCTCTGGTTGTGCAGCACCTGCTCCCACCAGCGGCCCACCACGTACTCGGGGATGAACACGGTGACCACGTCGCGCGGGTTGTCCGAGCGCACGCGCCGGACGTACTCCAGCACGGGCTTGGTGATCTCCCGGTACGGCGACTCGACGACCTTGAGCGGCACCGAGAAGTTCTCCTTGTCCCACTCCGCGACCAGCCGCTTGGTGTCCACGTCGTCCACGTTGACCGTGATCGCCTCCAGCACGTCCGGCCGGGTCGCGCGGGCGTAGGCCAGCGCGCGGCGGGTCGGCAGGTGCAGTTTGGACACCAGCACGATCGTGTGGATCCGCGACGGCAGCACGAACGAGCTCTCGCTCTCCGCGCGCGCCAGCTCGTCGGCGACCCGGTCGTAGTGCTTGCGGATGCCGGTCATCAGCAGGTAGATGACCGCCATGGCGGCGATGGCGATCCACGCGCCGAGCAGGAACTTGGTGATCAGCACCACGACCAGCACCGAGCCGGTCATGGCCAGGCCGAACGCGTTGATCGCCTGCGACCGGCGCATCCTGCGGCGCTCGGCCGGGTCGGTCTCCGTGGCCAGGTGCCGGTTCCAGTGCCGGATCATGCCGGTCTGGCTCATGGTGAACGAGACGAACACGCCGACGATGTAGAGCTGGATGAGCCGGGTGACCTCGGCGTCGAAGGCGATGACCAGCACGACGGCGAACCCGGCCAGGCCGACGATGCCGTTGGAGAAGGCCAGCCGGTCGCCGCGGGTGTGCAGCTGGCGGGGCAGGTAGCGGTCCTGGGCCAGGATGGACCCGAGCACCGGGAAGCCGTTGAACGCGGTGTTGGCGGCCAGCACCAGGATCAGCGCGGTGACCGCGGTGATGAAGAAGAAGCCCGCCGGGAAGCCGCTGAACACGGCCTCCGCGACCTGGGCGACCATGGTCTTCTGCTCGTAGCCGGGCGGGGCGTTGACCAACTGGGTCGCCGGGTCCTCGGCGATGCGCACCCCGGTCAGCTGGGCCAGCACGATCAGGCCCATCAGCATCACGACCGCGATCACGCCCATCAGCAGCAGCGTGGTCGCCGCGTTCTTGGACTTGGGCTTGCGGAACGCGGGCACGCCGTTGCTGATGGCCTCCACACCGGTCAGTGCCGCGCAGCCGGAGGAGAAGGCGCGCAGCACCAGGAACACCAGCGCCAGGCCCGCCAGGTCGCCGTGCTCGGCGTTGATCTGCAGGTTGGCGCTCTCGGCGGGCATGTCGTCGCCGAGGACCAGGCCGCGGAACAGTCCGAAGGCGATCATCAGCATGATGCCCGCCATGAAGGCGTAGGTGGGCACGGCGAACGCGGCGCCGGACTCGCGGATGCCGCGCAGGTTGATGGCGGTGAGCACGATGATGGCCACGACCGAGAACTCGACCTTGTGGGTGGCCACGAACGGGATCGCCGAGCCGATGTTGGCCGCCGCGGACGCGATGGACACCGCGACGGTCAGCACGTAGTCGACCAGCAGGGCGCTGGCCACGGTCAACCCGGCCTGCTTGCCCAGGTTGACCGTCGCGACCTCGTAGTCACCGCCGCCGGATGGATACGCGCGCACGTTCTGCCGGTAGCTGGCGACGACCGTGAGCATCACGAGGACCACCACGACGCCGATCCACGGGGCGAAGGCGTACGCCGACAGACCCGCGACCGACAACATGAGGAAGATCTCTTCCGGCGCGTAGGCCACCGAGGACATAGCGTCGGAGGCGAACACCGGTAGCGCGATGCGCTTGGGCAGCAGGGTGTGCGCCAGCCGGTCGCTGCGGAACGGCCGCCCGACCAGGAGGCGTTTCGCCGCCGTGGAGAACTTGGACACGGACGCACAGCGTAGGCGGTCGCATCACCGATCGGGCGCGGCCACCGGTAGGTTCGCGGCAGACACGACGATCGGGTCACCCGGCCGACCAGGTGGCCCGATCTCGCGTACCGGAACGAGGAGGCTGGTCGTGCACGTTGTGATCATGGGCTGCGGCCGCGTCGGGGCCTCGATGGCCGCGGCGCTGGAGCGGCTCGACCACACCGTGGCCGTCATCGACAAGGACGCGCAGGCCTTCCGCAGGCTGGGCTCGGACTTCCACGGCCAGCAGGTGGTGGGCACCGGGTTCGACCGGCAGGTGCTGGTCGAGGCGGGGATCGAGCGCGCGGGCGCGTTCGCGGCGGTGTCCAGCGGGGACAACTCGAACATCATCTCGGCGCGGGTCGCGCGGGAGACGTTCGCCGTGGAGCACGTCGTCGCCCGCATCTACGACCCGAAGCGGGCCGAGGTCTACGAGCGGCTGGGCATCCCGACGGTGGCGACCGTGCCGTGGACGACCGACCGGCTGCTGCGGACGCTGCTGCCCGACGGCGTGTCGTCGGCGTGGCGCGACCCCACGGGCAAGGTCGCCGTGCTCCAGGTGCCGGTGCACGAGGAGTGGGTCGGGCGCACGGTCAAGGAGTTCCAGGGCGCCACGGGCTGCCGGGTCGCGTTCATCATGCGGTTCGGCACCGGTGTGCTGCCCACGGCCAAGACCGTGATCCAGGCCGACGACCAGGTCTACGTGGCGGCCCTGTCCGGGACGCTCAGCGATGTCACAGCGGCGGCCGTGCAGGCGCCGGAGGAGGGGCACTGATGCGCGTCGCCATCGCCGGAGCGGGCGCGGTGGGCCGCTCCATCGCCGCCGAGCTGGTCGCGGGTGAGCACCAGGTGATGCTCATCGAGCGGGAGGCCGGGCAGTTCGAGCCGCACACCGTCGAGCAGGCCGAGTGGGTGCTGGCCGACGCGTGCGAGCTGGCGTCGCTGGAGGACGCGGGCCTGCAGCTGTGCGACTGCGTCATCGCCGCCACCGGCGACGACAAGGTCAACCTGGTGGTCTCCCTGCTGGCCAAGACGGTCTTCGCGGTCCGCCGCGTGGTCGCCCGGGTCAACGACCCCGCCAACGAGTGGCTGTTCACCGGCGCGTGGGGCGTGGACGTGGCGGTCTCGACCCCGCGCGTGCTGGCGGCGATGGTCGAGGAGGCGGTGAGCGTCGGTGGGCTGGTGCAGCTGCTGACCCTGCGCCAGGGCCAGGCGAACCTGGTGGAGATGACCCTGCCGGACGACACGCCGTGGGCGGGCCGCCCGGTGCGGGAGGTCCGGCTGCCGCGCGACGCGGCCCTGGTGACCATCCTGCGCGGCGGGCGGGTGATCGTGCCCCAGCCGGACGACTCGCTGGAGGGGGGCGACGAGCTGCTGTTCGTGGCGTCGGCGGACGTGGAGGGCGAGATCCGCAAGGCGCTCGGGCACTAGCCGCCTTGTGGGTCTTGCCGTGATCGGCGACCTCGGATCTGTCCACCTGCGCCGAGGTCGTACACGGCCCCGCAGACCACCCGTCCCCTCACGCCCCGCACCCGCCTGACCGAGCCGCCTGTTCCCGCGCCCGGGCCAAGGCACGCCGCTCCGGCAGCCCACCCGCCCCCCACTCCCCCATACCCCGCCAGGCCGCACCCGCCTGACCGAACCGCCCATTTCCCACACCCCGGCCAAGGCACCCCGCCCCGGCAGCCCACCCGCCCCCTCACTTCCTTCCGCCCCGCCAAGCCGCACCCGCCGCCCCTCGACGTGTGCCAACCCATCCACCCACTCAAGGCGCCGCGCTCCTGCTCACTGCTCGGTGGGGTGGATTGCCTTTGTGTGGGGGGACGGACCTGCCAAGCTTCCCGGCAGGTGGGTGGGCTTGCCCCTCCCACCGCTCTTCCCCACCGCAGGTTCGTAGGGGCCCCGCACAAAGGCAATTCACCTCACCGAGCATCGCTCGGTTCTCGCGTTGGAGCCCGGGAGAACGGGACCACGCTGGGTCGGGCCGGTGCCCGTGGTGGGAGCCGTGGCGCCCCGGCCGCCGGAGGCCGCCGATGCGGGTTGATGCGGTCTAGCCCTACGCGAATATGGGGTCGGCCTCGATCGGGCGGATCCGCTTTGCGCGGGGCCCCTACGAACCTGCGGTGGGGCGAGAAGCCGGGTGGGATGGGCAAGCCCACCCGACCCGCGGGGAGCTTGGCAGGTCCGTCCCCCCACACAAAGCAAATCCGCCCGATCGAGGAGTTGGTGGGGGCGCGTTGCGTTGGGGGCGGCGCGGGATCAAGCGGCGGTCACGGGCGGGCTGAGGAGAGCAAGAGCGACGCGCGGGTACAGGGCTGAGACCACGCAGCGGTCACAGATGGGCTGAGGAGAGCAAGAGCAACAAGGCTCCCGCGAACCCTGGGTTCACGGGAGCCTTGTCCGTTGTTCGGTGGACCTACCGCCGGGACTCGCTGGTGGCGTCCTCGGTCGTGGTGTCCTCCGCCGCGACGTCCTCGCCGGAGTACTTGGCCCGGAGGGCGGCCTCCACGGCCTCGTCGGAGGCGGCCCCGGTCTCCTCCTGCTCCCGCTGGCGGCGCTGGGCCTTGCGGACCGCCCACACGGTCACCAGGAGCGCGAGCGCGAACAGCGGGTAGCCCATCGCCAGGCGGGCGAAGGCGAGCCAGCCGGTCAGGTCCTCGTCGTAGAGCCACTTCTGCACGATGAACCGCGCCGCGAAGATGACCACGAACGAGAGCGTGGCCAGGTCGTAGGCCAGCCGCGACGGCTTGTCCTGGCGCCAGCCCTGGCCGTGGCCGTTGAGCGCCGACCAGATGACCCCGACCAGCGGCCACCGCAGCAGGATCGACAGGGCGAACACGCCGCCGTAGACCAGGCTGGTCCAGATGCCGAAGAGGAAGAACCCCTTGGCCGACCCGGTCTGGTAGGCGATGAACGCGGCGATGGCCACCCCGAAGAAGCCCGAGATGGCAGGCTGCAGCGGCTCCTTGCGCACGACCCGGATCACGGTGATGGCCACCGCGCTGCCGATCGCGCTCCAGATGCCGACCTGCAGCTTCCAGATCGCGTTCGTCAGCACGAACACCAGCACCGGCACCGACGAGTAGACCAGGCCGCTGACGCCGCCCATCTGCTCCAGCAGCGTCGGCTCCGGCTTGTCGTCGGGTTCCTTGCCGTCGGGTTGACCGGGGGCTGGCTTGCGCTCGTCGGGGTCGCCCGACTCGTGGACCTCAGCGGCCGTCATGGCACCGGTTTCGTCAAGGAGCCGTCTGCTGCAGCTCGTAGTACGGGTTGTAGAGCACCTTGCGCCCGTCCCGGACCGCGATCCGGCCCTGGGCCTTGACGGTCCGGCCAGGCTCGATACCCGGGATGCGACGACGCCCGAGCCACACTAGTGTCACGCCCTCGGTCCCGTCGAACAACTCCGCTTCCAGGGTGGCGGCCGCGTCGCGGGGGCACAGCTCGACGGTCCGTAACCGGCCGAAGACGGTCACCTCCTCGCCGGAGCGGCAGTCGCAGGCCCGGCGCGCGCCCTGCGCCTCGGCGTGCGTGGACAGGTCGTCCGCGTCGAGCTGGTCCACATCAGTGGTCAGCCGTTTGACGAGACGGTGCCAATAACCGTCCCCCTTGGTGCCCATAGCGCAGCGTCTCCTTCGTGGGGGCGGGCCCCGACACCCAGCCCATTCGCAGCCAGGGTAACCGCGCCGGGTGGGAGCTGGACAAGGATCAGGTCGTGAGTGTGACCCACCCGGCTGCATCCCTTGCCACGGCCGTGATCCTGCCCGGTACGGGCTCCGATGAGGTATTCGTGCGGAACGTGTTCTCCGGTCCGCTTCGCGCGGCTGGTCTGGAGCTGCTCGCACCCGCCCCCGAACCGGGGAAACGCCTGGTGGAGGGCTATGTGGCCGCCCTCGACGAGGCGTGCGGGAACGGGCCGGTGGTGGTCGGCGGGGTGTCGCTGGGGGCGCACGTCGCGGCGTTGTGGGCGGCGCGGCACCCGGACCGGTGTTCGGGCCTGCTCCTGGCGCTGCCCGCGTGGACCGGGGAACCCGGCGCGGCGCCCGCCTCGGTGCTCGCGCGGGCCAGCGCGGCGGACGTGCGCGCTCGGGGCGTGGCGGCCGTCGTGGCGGACGTCCCGGGCTGGTTGGGGGACGAACTGCGCCGGTCGTGGCGGCGGTACGGGGACGCGCTGGCCGACTCGCTGGACGCGGGGGCCGCCGCACCGGGGCCATCCGCGCAAGAACTGAGCGGGATTCAGGTTCCCGTCGGGATCGGCTGCTGCGTGGACGACCCGGTGCACCCGGACGAGGTCGCGCGGCAGTGGGTGGACGCGGTCCCGCTCGGGTGCCTGCGCACGACCCGGCTGGCGGTGATGGCGGTCGACCCGGAGGCGCTGGGCCGGGCCGCCGTGGGGGCGTTCCTGACCGCGACCGCGCGCCGCGGCTGACATCGGGCGAGCAGCCGCCTGCCGCTCGCCCGATGACGCCCGTGCTACTGCTGCTGCTGCTCCGCGTTCTGGGCCGCGATGTGCTCCGCGATGGCCCGCGGCAGGTCGATCTGCAACGGGGTGCGCACCGGCATCGGCGAGTCGCCGCGGACCACGACCGTGCCGCGGATCATGTCCCGCAGCGCCGCCGTGGCCGGGTCCACCAGCTCCGGGCGGGTCGCGACCACGCCGCGCAGCATCCACCGGGGGCCGTCCACGCCGATGAACCGCAGCGTGGCCTCGCCCAGTGTGGCGCCCAACTCCTGGCCCCAGTCGCCCGCGTGGCTGCGGACCGACGCGCCGTCGCCGCGCAGCTGCTCGGCCAGCTCGCCGCAGACCTCCCGCCACAGGCCGCCCGAGCGGGGCGCGGCGTAGGCGTTGAGGGTGATCTGGCCGACCGGGGTCAGCACGTGCACGGCGCGGACCGGGCCTGCCGGGTCCATCTCGACCTGCAACTGGGCGCCGTCGGGCACGGGGACCCGGATGGAGCCCAGGTCGAGGCGCGGTTGCTCGTCGTCGGGCTCGTCTTCCTCGTCGTAGGGGCCGTCGGGGGCCTCCACGGGTACCGGGAAGCCCTCGTCGGCATCGGCGTCCGCGGGTACCGAGGTCGGCTCCTCGTCCTCGTCACGGTTGCGTCTGCGCCCGAACAGTGCCACTAGTCCTCCGTCTCGCGTCCCGACCCCGCCGCCCCGGCGAGCAGCGCGTGCCCACCGGTCGACCCGTACCCGCCGGTGCCGCGCCGGGACGTCCCCAGCTCGGTCACCTCGCGGAACACCGCGTGCTCGACCCGCTGGACCACCAGCTGCGCGATCCGGTCGCCCCGGCGCAGGCTGATCGGTTCCCTCGGGTCGTGGTTGATCAGACACACCATGATCTCGCCCCGGTAGCCCGAGTCGATGGTGCCCGGCGTGTTCACCACGCTCAGCCCCGAGCGCGCGGCCAGGCCGGAGCGCGGGTGCACGAACCCGGCGAACCCCTCCGGCAGCGCGACCGCCACACCGGTGCCGACCACTACCCGCTCGCCGGGGGCGATGACCACGTCGGTCGTCGTCACCAGGTCCGCGCCTGCGTCGCCGGGGCGGGCGTAGGCGGGTAGGGGGACACCCGGGTCCAATCGGGTGAGCAGGACCTCCACGCTGGGCACGAGCCGCGAGACTACCCTGGGGCCGTGAGCGACACCTCAGGCGCGGGCGGTCCGGCCCCAGGCGAGTACCGCGAGCGGCTCCACCTCACCTGGTACCTGTGGCCGCTGCCGCTGCTGGCCGCCGGGCTGCTGGCCGCGGAGATCCACATGGGCTACCCCGGGGTGCGGGCCTGGCTGCCGTACGCGGTGATCATCCCGCTGGCCCTGCTGCTGCTCTGGCGCGCCGGGCGCACCCGGGTGCGGGTGGCCGACGGCGAGCTGTGGGTCGGCGACGCGCACCTGCCGCTGCGGCACGCGGGCACCATCGCGGTGCACGACGAGAGGAACAAGCGCCGCGTGCTCGGGCCGCACCTGGACCCGGCCGCGTTCCTGGTGCACCGCAGCTGGGTGCGGCCGCTCGTGCGGGTCGAGGTGACCGACCCGGAGGACCCGACGCCGTACTGGGTGTTCAGCACGAGGCACCCCGAGCGGCTCGTCGCCGCGCTGCGCGAGCAGCAGCCGGTGGCCGCCCCCGCCGACCGGTCGGACGGCGACTGACGGTCCGGGGCGCCGCGGGCGGGGCACGGCTGTCGCCCCGCTCGGCCCGCTCCCGTCATCCCGTCGCCCGCTATCCCGTTCTCGGGCACCGGTACCCGGGTACAGCAACAGCCGGGTGCCCGCCCCCGGGCAGCCCGGCTGTCCCCAGCCCGCGCGGCGCCTTTGCCGCGCCGCGCGTCACGCGCAGTCGCGGCAGACGAACACTCCCCCGTTGTCCTCGGCCAGCCTGCTGCGGTGGTGCACCAGGAAGCACTTGGAACAGGTGAACTCGTCGGCTTGCTTGGGCACGACGCGGACGGTCAGGTCCTCGCCGGAGAGCGCCGAGAGGTCGGCGCCGGGGAGCTCGAAGCTCTCGGCGGTGTCGGTCTCGTCGACGTCGACCACCCCGGACTGGTTCTCGTTGCGCCGGGCCTTGAGCTCCTCTAGGGAGTCCTCGGCCAGGTCGTCGGCCTCGCTGCGCCGTGGTGCGTCGTAGTCGGTCGCCATCTGTCTCACCCCTGCGGTCCTTCAGGATGTGGGTCGTGCCGCTGGACAACGTTCCAGCGCCCCGGTTTGTGCCCGCCAATCGAGTGACGGAGGTCTCGCAGGCCGCGTCAGGTTTCACCGACCCCGGAAATCGCTTCCGAATCGATTCCGGATGCCGTCTTCGGCGACTGGAGCGGGCAGAGGGTAGCCCATGCCGGCCCCGGCCGCGCACAGCGTCACCCGGCTGGGGGTGTCTGCCCTGTCCGGCGGCCCGCCCCGGCGTGTCGCGGTGACCGGTGGAACTGCCCGGTCGGCGGAACCCGGTTGCCCCTTCGGAGGCGTTCCGGTCCCCTTCGCGAACACGGCGTGGTTCACCCGATGGGGCAAGTACTGCGGGCCGCGCTGAAACGAATAGGCTGAGCAGCGACGACAGACGGGTCGGGGTTATCACCCCCACTCGGCGTCCACGGGGGTGGACCGAGACAAGGTCCGTAGGGAGGGTCCGCGCGTGTCAGCAGGGATTCAGAGGGCCCAGCGGTACCGCAGGCGGCGCCCGCTGCCCGCGGTCGTGCTCATGGCGGTGCTGGCCGTGGTCACCGGTGTGGTGTGGCTGCGGGTCATCCAGAGCGACTCGACGGGCGCGGACAACCTCGCCTGCCCCGCCGCGCAGCCGCAGGCCCCGGTGGACGGCAAGCCCGCGCCGCTGCCGCCGGGCCAAGTGCAGCCCGCCGACGCGCTGGACCGCACCCCGCTCGCCCCGGCGGGCGAGGGCCTGGTGCGGGTGCTGAACGCGGGTGGGCAGCGCGGGCTGGCGGGTTCGGTCACCGAGACCCTGCGCGATCTGGGTTTCACCCAGATCAGTGACGCGACCACCGACTCCCTCTACCCGGGCGGCACCCTCGCCTGCCGCGCCCAGATCCGCTTCGGGCAGGGCGGCATGAGCGTGGCGCGGACGTTGAGCGTGCTGGAGCCGTGCGCGGAGTTCGTCAAGGACGAGCGCAAGGACGCCACCGTCGACCTGGCCATCGGCAAGGACTTCGACCACCTGCAGCCCACCCCGGAGGCCCGCCGGGTGCTGGAGCGGCTGACCGAGTGGGCGCAGAGCAACCCGGGTGGCGGCGGCCTGCAAACCGACGGCGTGGCCCCCCAGATCGACGAGTCGCTGATCAAGGCCGCGCGCGCCACCCGCTGCTCCTGACGCTGTCCCCGCACGCCGACCCGGCTTGGTCGATCCGTTCCCGCGCACCGACCTGGTCTGGTCGATCCGATCCCCGCACCGGTCCGACCGCTAGTCGATCTTGACTGGCGGCGCACCGGGTCCGCGGTCCCCATGCCCCGGAGTTGTCCACAGGACGACCTCGACGGCTTCCGCCCCGCCCACCGGCCCCGATAGCGTCACAAATAGGGGTTCCCCTATGGCGGGGGACCCCTCGCGGGCGCTGGGGCCGAAACGCGCTGAGGTGGCCGTCCCGGCGCTGGACACGGACTTGGTCAGGCGGCGGCTCAGCGGGTGGGCAGTGGGCGCGGCGGTCAGGAGTCGAAGGCGCCCATGCCGCTCTCCACCAAGGCCGCGCGCAGTGGTTCGGCCACCGACGGGGCGCTGGCGAACACCGCGTCCGCGCCCAGCTCCGGGGCCTCGCCCGGCAGCCGCACGTCCGCGCCCGCCTCGGCGGCGATCAGCGCCCCCGCCGCCCAGTCCCAGCGGGACAGGCCGCGCTCGCAGTAGGCGTCGACCCAGCCCGCCGCGACCGCGCACAGGTCCAGGGCCGCCGAGCCGTTGCGGCGGATGTCGCGGACGCGGCCGAGCAGCGCCGCGACCACGGCGGCCTGGTGCCTGCGGCGCTCGACCGCGTACCCGAACCCCGTGGCCAGCAGCGTCAGCTCCAGGCTCGCGGGCGCCGACACCCGCAGCCGCTCCCCGCCCAGCCACGCACCGTGCCCCGCGGCGGCGCTCCACACGCGTCCCGAAGCGGGTTCGACCACCGCACCGGCGATCGACACGCCGTCCACCTGGGCGGCCACCGACACCGCGTACCAGGGGTAGCCGTACAGGTAGTTGACCGTCCCGTCGATCGGGTCGACGACCCACGTGACGCCCGCGCCCACGCGGCCGCCCGCCTCCTCACCGAGCACCGCGTCGCCGGGGCGCAGTTGCCGGAGTCTGTCCCGGATCAGGGCCTCGGCCGCGGTGTCCGCGGCGGTGACCACGTCGGTCGCGGTGGACTTGGTGGTGATCTCCCGGATCGCGTTTCCCCGGGTCGCCCTGGCCAGCTCGCCCGCCTCGGTGGCGACGGTCACGGCGATCTCGGCGAGGTTCTGCTCTGTGGTCCCCACCTGGCTATCGGACCACAGGGTCGAGCCCGCGGCCCGTGCGGGCTAGGGTCAGCCGGTGACGCTGCTGAATCGAGTAGGAGAGGACCCGGGGATGGGCGCGACCCGCGGCTTCGGCGTGGACATCGGCGGTTCGGGGATCAAGGGGTGCGAGGTCGACCTCGTCGCGGGCGCGCTGGCCGGGGAGCGGGCCCGGATCCCGACGCCGACGCCGTCGACCCCGGACGCGGTGGCCGACGTGGTCGCCGACATCGTCGAGCGGTTCGGCTGGACCGGTCCGGTCGGCGTCACCCTGCCCGCCGTGGTGAAGCGGGGCGTCGCGCACTCGGCGGCCAACATCGACAAGGCCTGGATCGGCACCGACGCGGCCGCGCTGTTCACCAAGCGCCTCGGCCGCCAGGACGGCGAGGTCGTGGTGCTCAACGACGCCGACGCCGCCGGGATCGCCGAGGTCCGCTACGGCAGGCCGGACGACAAGGACGGCGTGGTGGTGCTGCTGACCTTCGGCACCGGCATCGGCAGCGCCCTGTTCGTCGACGGCGTGCTCGTGCCCAACACCGAGTTCGGACACCTGGAGATCGACGGGCACGACGCGGAGTCCCGCGCGGCGGCGTCGGTCAAGGAGGTCAAGGACCTGTCCTGGGACGAGTGGGCCAAGCGGGTGACCCGCTACATCCGGGGCCTGGAGAGCGTGGTCTGGCCCGACCTGATCGTCGCGGGCGGCGGCGTCAGCAAGAAGGCGGACAAGTGGCTGCCGCTGCTCGACGTGCGCACCCGGGTGGTCGCCGCCGAGCTGCGCAACGACGCCGGGATCGTGGGCGCGGCGGTCGCCGCGGCGCAGGTCAGCGGCGGGTGAGCCGGGGCGCGCGGCGCGCCGGGTAGACTTTCCGACCTTGGCGCCGCCCGCCGCGGCGCGATCCGTCGCTACAATGGAACGCAAGCCCGCGGCGGTACAGCCTCAGGGCACTCCCCCGAACTCCGGCAACGGCCTGGTCAACGCATTGTTTCCGGCCGTGCCGTGTTGGACTGTTGTGAAAGGGCGTACGTGGCAGCCGCACGAACCGCAACCCGACGCTCGACGGCGTCGGCCAGCGCCGCCAAGACGACCAAGAGCGCCGAGGACGAAGAAGTGACGGGCACCAAGGCGACAGCCAAGAAGGCCGCCCCGCGGGCGCCGAAGAAGGCCGCCCCGGCCAAGGGCGCGGGCCCGAAGAAGGCGGGCCCCGGCGAGGGTCCCGATGGCGAGGAGCCCGAGGACCTGGAGAACCCCGACCTGTCCGACCTCGAGGAGGTCGAGGTCGAGCCGGTCGAGGAGCCCGTCGAGGAGCCCGAGGAGAAGGAGCCCAAGGAGTCCTCCTCCAAGGAGGGCGACTTCGTCTGGGACGAGGAGGAGTCGGAGGCGCTGCGGCAGGCCCGCAAGGACGCCGAGCTCACCGCCTCGGCCGACTCGGTGCGCGCCTACCTCAAGCAGATCGGCAAGGTCGCGCTGCTCAACGCGGAGGAGGAGGTCGAGCTCGCCAAGCGGATCGAGGCGGGCCTCTACGCCGCGGAGCGGGTGCGCAAGTCCGAGGAGGAGAGCGAGAAGCTGCAGCCGCAGATGCGCCGCGACCTCCGGTGGATCGTGCGTGACGGCGAGCGCGCCAAGAACCACCTGCTGGAGGCGAACCTGCGCCTCGTCGTGTCGCTGGCCAAGCGCTACACCGGCCGCGGCATGGCGTTCCTGGACCTGATCCAGGAGGGCAACCTGGGTCTGATCCGCGCGGTGGAGAAGTTCGACTACACCAAGGGCTACAAGTTCTCCACGTACGCCACCTGGTGGATCCGCCAGGCGATCACCCGCGCGATGGCCGACCAGGCCCGCACCATCCGCATCCCGGTGCACATGGTCGAGGTCATCAACAAGCTCGGTCGCATCCAACGCGAGCTGCTCCAGGACCTCGGCCGCGAGCCGACGCCGGAGGAGCTGGCCAAGGAGATGGACATCACCCCGGAGAAGGTGCTGGAGATCCAGCAGTACGCCCGGGAGCCCATCTCGCTCGACCAGACCATCGGCGACGAGGGCGACAGCCAGCTCGGCGACTTCATCGAGGACTCCGAGGCCGTCGTCGCGGTGGACGCGGTGTCGTTCACGCTGCTGCAGGACCAGCTCCAGTCGGTCCTCGCGACCCTCTCCGAGCGCGAGGCGGGCGTGGTCCGCCTGCGCTTCGGCCTCACCGACGGCCAGCCGCGCACCCTCGACGAGATCGGTCAGGTCTACGGGGTCACCCGCGAGCGCATCCGCCAGATCGAGTCGAAGACGATGTCGAAGCTGCGCCACCCGTCGCGCTCCCAGGTGCTGCGCGACTACCTGGAATAAGCCAACACACACGGCCACGAAGGGCTGTCCACTCGGACGAGTGGACAGCCCGTCGTGCGTGTCAGGGCCTCGACACCCACAAGTCGGCACTGGGTGCCCCGGTTGATGTGACAAAATGTGTAACATGGCTGCCGCCACCAGACGTGAGAACATTCCCGTCTCGCCCGAAGAGCAGGGACTGTTGACGGCGTTGCTGGAAAACGGCAACGTCCTGCGAGATGCCCTGATCGCCCTGACCGGCGAGGTCGGTACCTCGCGAGCCCAGGTGGCGCACGCGGTCCTGGCCATCGGCATGGAGACCCTGCGGGAGAAGGCCCGGGAGATCGGCTACGCGGAATTGGCCCAGAGCCGTTCCGCGGCGGAAGCCACCGCGCAGCGGGCCGAAGTCACGTCGCGACGGAATCGCGCCGCGGCGAGGTGGGCGGCTGACGCGTGAGCAGTGGATCAGCGGGCACGATTGTTCGCGGTCGGGTCTACGGCGCCGACTTGGGCGGAAACCCGGGCGAGAAGTACTACCTGGCGGTGTCGAACAACCAGCGCAACGGGGCTCTTGAGTCCTTCTTGGCCATCCGGCTCACCACCGCCCCCAAGCCGAGGCTCGACAGCATCGTGGACTTGGACCACCGGAACGGCCCGTGGACCGGCAGTGCGCTGGCGGACGACGTCGTCGAGGTCTACCGCGACGAGGTGACCCGCGACCTGGGCGCGTTGCCACCGGCGACGATGAACCGCGTCAATGACGCCCTGAAGGTCGCGCTCGGCCTGCTGTAGGGAGGGCCGAGCCGGCGCAGAGCGCGGCGTGGCGTCCAGCGGGCACCTGGTGCGTCAGGGGGTGTCGGCGGCTTCGGCGGGGCGGTCGAAGTCGCGGATGAGGGTGGCGCCCGCGGCGAAGGCGGCGCCGAGTTCGGCCGCGGCGACGGGGCTGAAGCCCTCCTCATCGATGCCCGCGCCCGAGTCGGCGCGGATCTCGACGAAGCCGGGTTCGCTGATCCCGGTCGCGTCCGCCCAGCGGATCGCCTGGACCACGACCAGCCGGTCGCCGAGGGTGGTGACCTCGGCGAGGGTCACCACGCAGGTGTGGCCGCTGTTCATCGGGTCGGAGAGGTCGTGCGCGCGCCGGGTGGCGTACTCGCAGCCGGGCAGGCAGGGCGGCGGGGCGGCGGGCACGAGTCGCAGCGTCCCACGCCCGGCGGTGGCCTCGCCACCACCGGACACCATCGAGAGCCCCGGACGGGAGTCGTCCGGCTTCACCGGGCGACGCCGCGGCGGAAGTCGGGAGTGGGCATTGCCGGGCACCTCACCGGTGGGGAAGACGGTCGAGCACAGCCTAGATGCGGGTCGCCCCCGTGACTACCCGCGGTAGCCGCGACCACCCGCCCGAATCGGGTTACCCGGTTTGCCTACGGCCCGGCGAGCGTTCGCCGATGGTGAACAACGTAGGCGGACATCGGGTGGCCAACCCGGCGATACGCCCGGTAGAACCCCAGCTAGCACCACGAATCGGCGCGAAGCTCTGGGCCAACCGGGTTAATCATCGCCAGTGTCCCCGCGCATCGGGCGCGGGAACACTGCCGGAGGCCCGAGCGTCTGTAAGAGTAGGTAGTGCGAACACGGCGGAGCGTTTCCCTCCGTGACCGCAGCCGACAAGGGCACCGGGCGTAACCCGGTGCCGGGACGGAGGGAGAACTCCCATGACGACGACGACGCTCACCCGCCCCGAGCTGACCGCTGCCGACCGGTGCGACCGGTGCGGTGCGGCTGCTCAGGTCCGCGCCGTACTTCCCTCCGGAGGCGAGCTGCTCTTCTGCGGCCACCACGCCCGCGCCCACGAGGAGCGCCTGCGTGCGATGTCCGCGGAACTGCAGAAGGGCGAAAAGTAGCCACTACACCCACAGCGGGCGGGATCCCTCGGGATCCCGCCCGCTGTGCTTTTCAGACGGTGTCGAGGACCGGTTCGAAGGCGAGTTCGGCGGCACCGAGGAGCTTGGCGTCGGCGCCCAGGGTGGAGACCCGGAGATCGGTGCCGCCGAGGGCCCGGCTGACCAGGCTGCGCTCGGCGACGGCCGCGGCGACCTCCGCGACGACCGACCGGGGCAGCGCGGTGAACAGGTCGCCCAGCACGACCAATTCGGGTGCGAACACGTTGACCACGGTCACCAGGCCCGCCGCCAGCCAGCCGGTGAACTCGGCGAGCCGGGCCGGGGCCGCCGGGAGCCGGAGTTCGGCGACGACGGCGCCCCGGGGTGAGTGCGCGGGCAGGTCGAGTGCGCGGCGCAGGGCCTGCTCCCCGACCTCCGTCTCCCAGCAGCCCCGGCTGCCGCAGTAGCAGGCGGCGCCCGCCGGGTTGACCACCATGTGCCCCAGTTCCCCCACGTACCCCGCGGTGCCGCGCAGCGCGGAGCCGCCGGAGATGACGCCGCCGCCGACGCCGATGTCGGCCGAGAGGTAGACCGCGTCCCGGGCGCCCCGGGCGGCGCCGCGCAGGTGTTCGGCCAGGGCGGCGAGCTCGGCGTCGTTGCCGACCCGCGCGGGCGCGCCGAGCGCGGTGGTCAGCCGGTGCCCGAGCGGGACGTCGGTCCAGCCCAGGTTCGGCGCCTCGTGCACGTACCCGTCGAGCCGCCGGACGACGCCCGGCACGGACACCCCGGCGGACACCACGCGGGAGCCGAGTTCCTCGGTCAGCACCCTGGTCGACTCGACGACCCGGGTGACGACCTCGGTGGGCTCGCCCGCGCGACCGCGCAGGTTCCAGCCGTCGCGGCCCAGCACCTGCCCGCCGAGGCCGACCAGCGCCGTGGACACCCGGTCGACCCGGATGTCGACGGCCAGCACGACGGCGGCCAGCGGCTGGGGCAGCACGAGCAGCGACGGCCGCCCGGCACCGGTGCGCACCATCGGGACGCGTTCCTGCACGATCCCCGACGCCGCGAGGCCGTCGACCAGCGCCTTGATCGTGCTGCGGTTGAGGCCGAGCTCACCCGCGAGCGCGGCGCGGGTGCAGGGGCCGTCGACGTGCAGCCTGCGCAGCAGGGCCGTGCGGTTGTGGCGGCGCGCCTCGTCCGGCCGGGTACCGGCGGTCGTCCCGGTCACTGCCTCATCGCTCCCAGCGCCCTCCGCGGGCAGGTGCCCTAGCCGCGGGCCGCCCGGCGCCGGGAGAGCGCGTCGACCGTGGCGGCGAGCAGCAGGACGAGTCCGGTGACGATGTTGACCATCGCCGCGGGCTGTTTGAGCAGACCGAGCCCGTTCTCCACGACGGCGAGCACCAGACCGCCGACCACCGCGTGCGAGACCCGACCCCGGCCGCCGAACAGCGACGTGCCGCCGATGACGGCCGCGCCGACGGCGAACAGGAGCGTATTGAGCCCGCCCGCCTGCGGGTCGACCGACCCCACCTTCGACGAGTACACGACGGCGCCGACGGCCGCGGTGGCCGAGGCGACCACGAACACGCTGGCCCGGATCCGACCGACCGGGATGCCCGCGCGCCGCGCGGCCTCGGCGTTGCCGCCGACGGCGTGCACGTGCCTGCCGTAGCGGGTGCGGTTGAGCACGTAGGTGCCCGCGACGAGCAGGACCAGCACGATCGGGACGACGTAGGGGACCCCGCGGATGTCGGCGTAGTCGTTGGTGGCGCGGTCGAGGGTGAGGGCGGAGGTGGCGGGTACGGCGACGGCGGCCACGGCGACCACTTTGGCGACGACCACCGGGGTCGGCGCGGTCACCAGTCCTCTGTGGAGTCTCAGCAGGTGTTCGCCGCCGACCGCCGCGGCGTAGCCGAGCACGACGACCGCGCACAGCCCCCAGCTCGCGGCGACGCCCAGGTTCCCGTTGGCCACGGCGAAGAGCGTCGGCTGGGTGTCGATGCCGAACACCCCGCCCTCGCCGATGAACCGCAGGATCACGCCCTGCCAGGTGATGAACAGCGCCAGCGTCACCACGAACGACGGCATGCCGATCCGGGAGACCAGGAAGCCGGTGATGACCCCGATGGCCGCGCCGACGCACACCGCGAGCAGCATCTCCAGCCACGGGTTCGGCGGCGCGCCGACGAGCGCGATCCCGGCGCCGACCAGCGCGAGCACCGCGCCCGCCCAGATCCGGGTCAGCAGGGCGAGCAGCGCGGCGGCGACGAGGCCGCCGACGAAGACCGCGAACACGGTCGTGCCCATGCCGCCGAGGAGGTTGCCCGCGCGGACGTAGTGCATGGCCATGACGGCCGCGCAGACGCCGGACGCGGTGCCCGCGGACAGGTCGATCTCGCCGAGCAGCAGCACGAACACCAGGCCCATCGCGATGATCATCTTGCCGGTGCCCTGGGCGAGCAGGTTGGCGAGGTTGTCCAGGGTCAGGAAGCCGTCGGAGAGCAGCCAGAAGACCGCGACGAGCACGACCAGGCCGAGGATCGCGGGCAGCGCGCCGAGGTCGCCGCCGCGCAGCCGGGCCAGGTAGTCGCGCATGGCGTCCTGAGTGGACATCGCGGTGGTGTCGACGCCGAAGTCGGTGATCACCCCCGGGTCGGTCCTGGTCACGGCCGCTCCCCCGTCCGGCCCGCGGTGATGAGGTCGACGACCTGGGCGTGGGTGACGTCGGCGATCGGCACCTGGGCGACCATGCGGCCGAGGTAGAGGGCGGCGACGCGGTCGGCGACGGAGAACACGTCGGCCAGGTTGTGGCTGATCAGGACCACGCCGAGGCCCTGCCCGGCGAGGCGGCGGACCAGGTCGAGCACCTGGCGGGTCTGCGCGACGCCGAGCGCCGCGGTGGGTTCGTCGAGCAGCACGACGCGGCTGCGCCACAGCACGGACTTGGCGATGGCGACGGTCTGGCGCTGCCCGCCGGAGAGCTGGGCGACGGGGGTGCGGACCGAGCGGACGGTGCGGACCGACAGGGAGGCGAGGGTTTCCCTGGCCGCTTCCTCCATGGCGGCCTCGTCGAGGAGCCAGCCGCTGCCGCGTTCGCGGCCGAGGAACATGTTCTGCACGATGTCGAGGTTGTCGGCCAGCGCGAGGTCCTGGTAGACGACCTCGATGCCGAGCCGGGCCGCGGCGCGCGGGTCGGGGATGGCGACAGGTTCGCCGTCGAAGCGGATCGTGCCGGAGTCGACGGCGTGGATGCCCGCCAGGCACTTGACCAAAGTGGACTTCCCGGCGCCGTTGTCCCCCACCAGCGCGGTCACTTCCCCGGCGCGGACGGCGAAGTCGACGTCGTGGAGCACGCGAACCGGGCCGAAGCTCTTGGACGCCTTCTCGAGTTCGAGCAGCACGGCACTCACCGGATGCCGAGTTGGGCGCAGGTGGCAGCGAGGTCGCCACCGCAGATGTCGGCCGCCTTGACATAACCTTGTTCGACGACCGCCTTGACGTTGTCCTTTGTGGTCAGTTGAGGCTCCAGGAGCACGGATTTGACCTGTCGCTTGCCCTTGGGGTCGTCGCTGGTGTCGGTGGCGACCTTGTCGGCGGCCACGGTGTCGCCCTTGGCGAGGGCGGCGGCGAGCTTGGCGGCGGATTCGGCTTCCTCGCGGATGGGTTTGAAGACGGTCATGTACTGGTCGCCGCGCAGGACGGCCATGAGCCCGTCGGCGGTGGCGTCCTGGCCGGTGACGGGGACCTTGCCGTTGAGGCCGTTCTTGCGCAGGACGGTGATGACGGCGCCCGCGAGCCCGTCGTTGGCGGCGACGACACCGTCGACCTTGCCGCCGTTGCCGGTGAGGATCTGCTCGAAGGTCAGGCCGCCGCGCTGGTTGTCCCAGCCGTCGATGGGTTGGGAGCGCACGAGTTTGAGCGCGCCGGAGGTGTAGAGAGGTCCGAGGACGTTCTGCTGCCCGTCGTGGAACAGCGTGGCGTTGTTGTCGGTCGGCGCGCCCTCGATCTCGATGACCTGCGCCCCGACCTTCCCCTTGAGCGCGTCGACGAGCCCTTTCCCTTGCAGCTCACCTACTTTGACGTTGTCGAAGGAGACGTAGTAGTCGGACCCGCCCCCGAGGTTGAGCCGGTCGTAGTCGATCGTCGGGATCCCCCGCGCCCGCGCCTTGTCCGCGACCGATCCCCCCACCTCGCTGTTGATCGCCGCGATGACCAGCACCTGCACCCCCTGACTGATCATCCCGTCGGCCAACGTACTGAACTTCTGCACATCCCCCTGCGCGTTCTGGATGTCGGCGTCCAACCCCACCGCCGCCATGGCCGCCCGCAACATCGGCTTGTCGAACGACTCCCAGCGCGCGGAGGTGGCGGTCTCGGGCAAGATGACCCCGACCTTGATCCCCCCACCGGATCCCGTTGTCCCACCTGGGTTCTCCGGCTCCGCCGCCTGGTTGGCCCCACAGGCGGAGAGTGTCAGAGCGGTGACGAGCAGAAGTCCCTTGGCACGCATGGCGTCCCTCCCGGAGGAGAATGTTGGGAGTCACAACATATGCCCGCCGACCACCCCTCCGGAACGGAGGTGGCTCGATCAAGACCCGAACGGCGGCCAAGCCCGGTCACCGTGCGTGCCCTCATCCCGCCCGATCGCAAAATGCTCCCCAGCGCCCGCGAGGGGTCCTCCGCAAAAGGGAACCCCTATTTTGATTCTATCGGGGAGCGCTGGGGCGTTAACAGCATTCGCAGCAGGGCTGTGGACAACTCCAATGCATGTGGACAAGCGCCCAAGGCGCGGAAAACGGCGAGATCAACAAGCTCGCGCGGACGCTACCAAGAGCGCAAAGTGGCGATTCGCTCTTCCAGTTGTTCCACCGTGGCCAACGCGGTCGGTGGGCCGCCGCAAGCTCGGCGGAGTTCGCCGTGGATCATGCCGTGGGGTTTTCCGGTGCGGTGGTGGGCCATTCCGACCAGGCCGTTGAGTTCCTTGCGGAGCGACGCGAGCCGTTCCTGGACGGACTGGGACTGGACCGGTCGGGGCCCTTCCGGCTTCTTCTCCGCCGCCCGCCGGGACCTGTCCTCCAACTGCTGGTCCTGCCGCTGCTTCAACAGCGCCCGCACCTGGTCCGGCTCCAGCAACCCCGGCAACCCCAGGTATTCCTCTTCCTCCGCCGTCCCCGCGAACGCCGCCGTGCCGAACGACGACCCGTCGAAGATGACCTGGTCCAGTTCGGCGGAGGCGCCGAGGGAGGTGAAGGCCTTTTCCTCTTCGCCCAGTTCGTCTTTGGTGCGGTTGGCGTCGGCGAGCAGGTCGTCGTCCCAACCCTCTTTCTCCCGGTGCGGTTTCCCCAGGACGTGGTCGCGTTCGGCTTCCAGTTGGCTGGCCAGGTCGAGCAGCACCGGAACCGACGGCAGGAACACGCTCGCCGTTTCCCCCTGCTGCCGGACGCGCACATACCGACCGATCGCCTGCGCGAAGAACAGCGGTGTCGACGCACTGGTGGCGTACACGCCCACCGCCAAACGGGGGACGTCCACGCCCTCGCTCACCATGCGGACAGCGACCAACCACCGCGACTGGGAGTCCGCGAACTCCTGGATGCGGCCCGACGCCTTGGGGTCGTCCGACAGCACGAGGGTCGGCGCCTCGCCCGTCGCGACCTCCAGCAGCTTCGCGTACGCCTTGGCCGACTCGTGGTCCGAGGCGATGACCAGGCCGCCCGCGTCCGGCACGTGCTGGCGCACCTGGGTGAGCCGGGTGTTCGCCGCCCCCAGCACCGACGGGATCCACTCCCCCGTCGGGTCCAGCGCCGTCCGCCACGCGCGGGCGGTCTGCTCGGCCGTCAGCGGTTCGCCGAGGCGGGCGGTGAACTCCTCGCCCGCGCTCGTGCGCCAGCTCGCCTCGCCCGAGTACGCCAGGAAGATCACCGGGCGGACCACGCCGTCGCGCAGGGCGTCGGAGTAGCCGTAGGTGTGGTCGGCGCGGCTGCGCTGGAAGCCCGCGCCGTCCGGTTCGTACTGCACGAACGGGATGGGCGAATCGTCGCTGCGGAACGGGGTGCCGGTCAGCGCCAGGCGGCGGGTAGCCGGGGTGAACGCCTCGCGGACCGCGTCGCCCCAGCTCTTGGCGTCGCCGCCGTGGTGGATCTCGTCGAGGATGACCAGGGTCTTGCGCTGCTCCGTGCGCACGCGGTGCAGGCTCGGGTGCGCGGCGACCTGCGCGTAGGTGACCGCGACGCCGCGGAAGTCGCGGGAGGTGGCGCCCATCGAGTTGGTGAAGTTCGGGTCGATGGGGATGCCCGCCATGGTCGCCGACGCGGCCCACTGGTGCTTGAGGTGCTCGGTGGGCGCGACGATCGTCAGCGACTCCACCGTGCGGTCGGCCAGCAGCTCCGCCGCCACGCGCAGGCCGAACACCGTCTTGCCCGCGCCGGGCGTGGCGACCGCGAGGAAGTCCTTCGGCCGCTTGGCCAGGTACTTGGTCAGCGCGCGGCGCTGCCAGTCCCGCAGCGGTCTCGCCGCCGGGGCTCGCTCCTGGGAGTCCGGTTCCACCTCGGCCCGGGTCACGGGATGCCCCAGCTCCTCTCCACCCTGCGGACACCAACGCGGCCGGTCACCGGCCGCAAACACACCGATGCCCCCAGCGGCTCCCGCCGGGCGAGCAGTGCGCGGCGGTCTGGACCCGGTGGAGGGCGTCCGTGAGAATACCGGCCGCCGGGGCATGATCGCCGCCAGACCACGACACGCCGCCGCCCGGCACACCCGCGATCAAGCCGATCGGGGCGGCATGGACCATGCTTGGGGGCGTATGACCGAGCAGCCCGGACCCCAGCACGGCCGCGACGGCGCGCCCGACGGGCCCCGGCCGCGGCCCCGGGGTCGCGCGCCGTCGCGGCTGCTCAAGCGCACCCTGGCCAAGGCCTGGGAGGGCAACCTGTTCTCCGAGGCCGCGGAGGCCGCGTTCTGGCAGGTGCTGTCGCTGCCGCCGCTGCTGCTCGGCCTGCTCGGCAGCCTCGGCTTCGTGGCGGAGTGGTTCGGCCCGGACGTGATCAAGGCCGTGCAGGCCGACATCCTCGACCTGTCCCGCAAGGCGTTCAGCGAGAACGTCGTGACGCAGATCATCCAGCCGACGGTGTCCGACATACTCACGGTCGGTCGTGGTGAGATCGTGTCGGTCGGCTTCCTCATCTCGCTGTGGGCGGGGTCGTCGGCGATGTCCTCGTTCGTCGACGCGATCACCGTCGCACACGGACAATACGGGGTCCGGCACGAGGTGTGGCAGCGGATCTTCGCGCTGCTGCTGTACATGGTCAGCCTGGTGCTGCTGATCGTCGGGCTGCCGGTGCTGGCGCTGGGCCCGGACCTGCTGCCGAACCTGTTCCCCGCGTCGTGGCGGCCGATCGTGATCACCTGGGTGGACATCACCTACTACCCGGCGATCGCGCTGCTGATCGCGCTGGCCCTGGCCACGCTGTACAAGGTGGCGCTGCCGCGCAAGCTGCCGTGGCACCGCGGCCTGCCGGGCGCGGTGCTGGCCATGGTGGTGTTCGTGCTCTCCAGCATCGGCCTGCGGCTCTACATCGGCTGGATCACCACCACCGGCTACACCTACGGCGCGCTGGCCACCCCGATCGCGTTCCTGCTGTTCGCGTTCTTCATCGGGCTCGCGGTGGTGATCGGCGCCTACTTCAACGCCGCCATCCAGGAGATGTGGCCCGCGCGGATGACCAAGCGGCAGCGGCGGCGCTGGCAGCGGCTGGAGATGGAGCGCGCGGCCGAGCGGATCAACTCCGGGGATGACCCGCGCGCACCCGGCGAGACCCCCGCGCTGCCGGTTGCGCGACCGGGTGATCACCCGGCGTCGCCGTCCCAGGGCTGAAACCCGCTCGCGGTCATCCTTTCGTATGAGACCGGTTCGGTCTCCGGACGGAGTCGGCCCACACTGGCGCTGTGCCAGGCTTTTCCCGCCACCGGATGGAGGGCGTGCGGAAACGCCCGGGGGCCACCGGTGAGTGTCTGACCACAGCGAGGGGATCCACGTCACATGTCCGTCCTGGCACGACTGAGCCTGGGCAACCGAGGTCTGGTGGGGCTGCTCAGCCTGATCATCATCGGCTTCGGGGCCATCGCGCTGCCGTCGATCAAACAACAGCTCCTGCCGTCCATCCAGCTGCCCGCCGCGGTCGTGGTCGCGCCCTACCCGGGCGCGTCGCCCGACGTGGTGGACAGCCAGGTGGCCGAGCCGCTGCAGTCCGCGGTGCGCGGCATCGCGGGCGTGGAGAAGGTCACCACCCGCTCCGGTGAGGGCTCCGCGACCGTGCAGGTCCGGTTCGTCTACGGCACCGACGTGGACAACGCGGTCAGCCAGGTGCAGCAGGCGGTGAACCGGTTGCGGCCGCAGCTGCCGCAGAACGTCGAACCGACCGTGCTGCAGGGCAGCACCGACGACATCCCGGTCGTGGTGCTCGCGGGCACCTCCGGCACCGACGAGGCGGCCGCGGCGCAGCGGCTCAAGGCCGAGGTCGTGCCGGAGCTGGAGGAGATCCCGGGGGTGCGCGAGGCCACCGTCGGCGGCGCCCGCGCCCACCAGGTGAACGTGACCGTCGACTACGGCAAGCTCGCCGCCGCGGGGATCGACCCGCAGGCGCTGGCGGGCGCGCTGACCTCGGCCGGGGCGACGCTGCCCGCGGGGTCGGTCACCGAGGCGGACAAGAACATGGCCGTGCAGTTCGGCGGCCCGCTCAAGAGCGTCGACGACCTGCGGGCGCTCGTACTGCCGACCCAGGGCACCCGTCCGGTCACCCTGGGTGACGTGGCGTCGGTGGACGCCGCGCTGGCCCCGGCGACCGTGATCACCCGGACCGGTGGCGAGCCGACGCTGAGCGTGAACGTCACCATGACCCGCGACGGCAACGCCGTGGCGATCTCCAAGGCGGTCAACGACAAGCTCGCCGCCATGGAGAAGGCCGCGCAGACCGACCTGACCGTGGTCTACGCGCAGGGCCCCGAGGTGGAGAAGGCGATCAGCGGCCTGACCACCGAGGGCATGCTGGGCCTGGCCTTCGCCGTGCTGGTCATCCTGCTGTTCCTGCTGTCGATCCGCTCGACCGTGGTGACCGCGGTGTCCATCCCGCTGTCGGTGCTGGTGGCGCTGCTGGTGATGTGGACCGGCGACCTGTCGCTGAACATGCTCACCCTGGGCGCGCTGACCATCGCCGTCGGCCGGGTCGTGGACGACTCGATCGTGGTGCTGGAGAACATCAAGCGGCACCTGGAGTACGGCGAGGACAAGCAGCACGCGGTGCTGACCGGCACCAAGGAGGTGGCGGGCGCGGTCACCGCGTCGACGCTGACCACGGTGGCGGTGTTCGCGCCGATCGCGTTCGTCGGCGGTATCGCCGGTGAGCTGTTCGGGCCGTTCTCGCTGACCGTGACGGTGGCGCTGCTGGCGTCGCTGGTCGTGTCGCTGACCGTGGTGCCGGTGCTCGCGTTCTGGTTCCTCAAGCGCCCGAAGACGGCCACCGACCCGGCCGCGGCGGAGCGGACCCGGCAGCTGGCGCTGGAGAAGGAGCGGCGCAGCCCGCTGCAGCGCGCCTACGTGCCGGTGCTGCGGTTCGCCACCAAGCGCCGCGGGGTGACGCTGCTCGTCGCGCTGCTGATCCTGGTCGGCACCTTCGGCCTGGCGAGCAAGCTGGAGACCAACTTCATCGACGGCGGCGACGGCACCTCGGTGCTGATGACCCAGGAGGCCGCGCCGGGCACCTCGCTGGCCGCCCGCGACGCCGCGGCCAAGGAGATCGAGGCCGTCCTCAAGGCCACCCCCGAGATCGAGAAGTACCAGGTCACGGTGGGTACCGACGACTCGCTGGCCGGGTTCGGCTTCGGCGGCGACGGCAACACCACGGTCAGCGCCACCCTCAAGGAGGGCGTGGACCGGACGGCGGTGCTCAAGCGGATCACCGACAAGGTGGGCACCAAGAACGGCAAGCTGGAGGTCAGCGGCGAGGAGACCGCGGGCTCGTCGAGCGAGCTGGAGGTCGTGGTGACCGCACCGGACGCGGCGACCCTGGCGACCGCGGCCAAGACCGTGCAGGACACCATGGCGGGCACGCCCGGCCTGGTGGACGTGACCAGCGACCTGGCGAAGAGCTCGCCGCGCGTCGAGGTGCTCGTCGACCAGCAGAAGGCGGCGGCGCGGGGGCTCAGCGCGCAGACCATCGGCCAGTTCGCCGCGCAGGCGCTGCACGGCACGCAGGTCGCGGAGCTGCCCATCGGCGGGGTCCGGCAGCAGGTCGTGCTGCGCACCGGGTCGGCCCCGGCGGACGTGGCCGCGCTCAAGGCGCTGCCGCTGCCCAGCGCGACCGGCCGGGCCACCCTCGGCGACGTGGCGCAGGTGTCCACGGTCGACGGTCCGGTGCAGGTGTTCCGCACCGAAGGCGACCGCAGCACCACGGTGACCGCCAAGACCACGTCGTCCGACCTGGGCGCGGTCACCAAGGCGATGACCGACCGGCTGGACAAGCTGCGGCTGACCGGCGGCGCCGACTACACCGTGGGCGGCGTCAGCGCGGACCAGGCCGACACCTTCGGGAAGCTGGGGCTGGCCATGCTGGCCGCCATCGCGATCGTGTTCCTGATCATGGTGGCGACCTTCCGCAGCCTGGTGCAGCCGCTGATCCTGCTGGTGTCGATCCCGTTCGCGGCGACCGGCGCGATCGGCCTGCTGCTGGCCACCGGCACCCCGCTGGGCCTGCCGTCGCTGATCGGCATGCTGATGCTGGTGGGCATCGTGGTGACCAACGCGATCGTGCTGATCGACCTGGTCAACCAGTACCGGGCCGACGGCATGGGGGTGCGGGAGGCGGTCATCGAGGGTGGTCGCAGGCGGCTGCGGCCGATCCTGATGACCGCGGCGGCGACCATCTTCGCGCTGCTGCCGATGGCGCTGGGCATCACCGGCGACGGCGGGTTCATCGGCAAGCCGCTGGCCCTGGTGGTCATCGGCGGCCTGGTCAGCTCGACGCTGCTGACCCTGGTGCTGGTGCCGACGCTGTACACGATGGTGGAGAACCGCAAGGAGAAGCGGCGGGCCAAGCGGGCCGCCAAGCACGCCCGGCGGGACGCGGGCGAGCCCACGCTGCAGCACGTGTGACCTGCTGAAACGCGAGAAGGGGCCGGGCCGAGGAGAGATCCGGCACGGCCCCTTCTCGCGTGGATCTCACGCCTTCATGCGCTCGTAGATCTTCTTGCAGTCCGGGCACACGGGGGAACCGGGCTTCGCGGACTTCGTCACCGGGAAGACCTCACCGCAGAGCGCGACCACCATGTTGCCCATGACGGCGCTCTCGACGATCTTGTCCTTGCGGACGTAGTGGAACATCTTGGGCGTGTCGTCACTCGTGGTCTCGGTGCCCTCGGGCCGAGTGTCGACGTCCGGACGAGTCTGGGTCGGTGCGCTCACCCGTCCATTCTGACACCGATGTCGGCCAAGGGGTCCTCGGGAGGACGCCCGGCCGGCAGGATGCGCGCATGTTCTCCAAGGTCCTGGCGTCGTTCGGGGCGGGCGCGGCCAAGGTCGACGCCCGCCTGCTCGACCACGCGGTCCGCCCCGGCGGCGCGCTGCGCGGCGAGGTGCACCTCATCGGCGGGCAGGTCGACCAAGAGGTCGACTCGCTCGGTGTGACCCTGCTGGCCCGCGTCGACACCCCGGAGGGGCCGCGCGACCTGCCGTTCCAGGAGGTGAACCTGGCCGGGCGGGAGCTGGTGCGGGCGGGGTCGCGGCTGACCGTGCCGTTCGAGGTGCGGCTGCCGTGGGAGGCGCCGATCACCTCGGTGCTGGGCAAGCACCTGACCGGCATGGCGGTGGGGTTGCAGACCAAGCTCAAGCTGGCCGGGGCCGTGGTGGACCCGCACGACGTGGACGCGGTGTCGGTGGAGCCGCTGCCGCCGCAGCACCGGGTGCTCGACGCGCTGAGCAGGCTGGGCTTCACCTTCCGCGCCGCGAACCTCGAGCGCGAGCGGATCGACGGCGTCGACCAGCAGCTGCCGTTCTACCAGGAGGTCACCTTCGCGCCGTCCCCCGCGTTCGCGGCGGCGTTCACCGAGGTCGCGGTCACCTTCCTGGCCGGTCCGCAGCAGGTGCGGGTGGTGTTGGACGTGGTGAAGAAGGTGCGCGTGGTGAAGGGCGGCGGGCTGGGGCAGCGCGGGGTCTCGACCGTCGGGTCCTTCATCGTGGCGGCCAACGAGGTGGGCCGGTCGGACTGGGAGCAGCGGATCGAGGGCTGGCTGCGGCAGGTGGCGGCGCCCCGGGGCATCTTCGACTGAGAGTTTTCCCGTAGTGGGCGAAGATGGTGCGGTGAGCACCTATCTCGCTGTGTCCGAAGAGGTCGCCGACGCCCTGTCCGAGGGGCGTGGGGTCGTAGCGCTGGAAAGCACGTTGTTGGCCCACGGGCTGCCCCCGGGCCACAACCATGAGGTCGGGCTGCGGCTGGAGCGCGTGGTGCGGGAGGCGGGTGCCGTCCCGGCGACGATCGCGGTGTTGGACGGTAAGGCGCGGGTGGGGCTTACCGGGGAACAGTTGGCGCGGGTGTGCGCGGCCGAGTCCGGGTTGGTGAAGCTGTCGCGCCGGGATCTGGGGCCCGCGTACGTGGCGAAGCGTGATGGCGCTACTACGGTCGCCGCGACGGCCGCTTTGGCTCACCAGGCCGGTATCGGGTTTTTCGCTACCGGAGGCCTGGGTGGGGTGCACTTGGCGGAACCGACGGGAGCGGCCTCTTGGGACGTTTCGGCCGATCTGGATGTCTTGGCGTTCACGCCGGTCACGGTGGTGTGCTCCGGGGTGAAGTCCATTCTGGACGTCGAGGCGACGGTGGAGGTCCTGGAGACCCGGTCGGTGCCGGTCCTCGGGTACCGCACGGATTCCTTCCCCGGGTTCTACCGGCGGGAGACGGCTTTTTCCGTGCCGTGGCGGGTGGAGAGCCCCTCGGAGGTCGCCGAGGTGGTGGCCGCGCACCGGGAGGTGCCGGGGTCGGCGGGGGTGCTGGTGGTCAACCCGGTGCCGGAGGCGTACGAGGTCGACCGGGAGCTGCACGACCGGCTGCTCGCGGAGGGGATGGCGATGCTGCGGGAGCGCGGGATCCGGGGCAAGGCGATCACGCCCGCGCTGCTGTCGCACTTCCACTCGGGTAGCGGTGGGGCGAGTCTGACCGCGAACGTGGAGTTGGTGGCGGACAACACCCGCGTGGCCGCTGCGAGCGCGGTGGCGTTGTCGCGGAGTCAGGCCTCGCTGCGGTAGAGGCGGGCGATGACGTCCTCGATCTCGGGTTCTTGCACGGAGAGGTCCCGTAGTGGGACGGCCCGGGCGAGGGCGGCGACGACCTCACCGGCGGCGATGCCGTCGAGGGTGAGGGTGACGCGGTGGCCGTCAGCTTCCACGGCGGTGACCTCGGCGCCGGGCAAGGTCAGGTCGGTCGGCCACGGGGCGTCGAGGTCGGCGACGACGACGCGGCGGGAGCGGTAGCGGGTGTGCAGCTCGTCGAGGGTGCCGTCGTGCACGACCCGGCCGTGGTCGATGACGACGAGCCTGCGGCACAGCTTCTCGATGTCGGCGAGGTCGTGGGTGGTGAGCACGACGGTGGTGTCGCCGCGCTGGTCGAGTTCGCCGAGGAAGTCGCGGACGGCCTGCTTGCTGAGCACGTCGAGGCCGATGGTGGGTTCGTCGAGGAACAGGACCTCGGGGCCGTGCAGGAGGGCGGCGGTGAGTTCGCCCCGCATGCGCTGGCCCAGGGAGAGCTGCCGGACCGGGGTGTGGATGAACTCGTCGAGGCCCAAGAGTTCCGTGCAGCGCGTGAGGCGCGCGGCGTGGTCTGTGTCGGGGACGCGGTAGATGTGTCGTAGTAGCGCGAAGGACTCACCGAGCGGTAGGTCCCACCAGAGCTGCGAACGCTGACCGAAGACCACACCGATCCTCTTGGCGAGGGTGGTGCGTTTGGCCACCGGCTCCACACCGCACACGGTGACCTCTCCCGCGCTCGGGTAGAGCACTCCCGTGAGCATCTTGAGCGTGGTGGACTTCCCGGCGCCGTTGGGGCCGATGTAGCCGAGGAGTTCACCGCGTTCCACGGTGAGGTCGACGCCGTCCACCGCGGACACCACGTGGCGTTCCCGGCGGAAGCGGCCGACCTTGCGGGTGACGGTGAAGTCCTTGCGCAGCCCGCGCGCTGAGATGATCATGATCCGGTGCTCCGGTAGTGGCGGACGCCGACGCGCCAGAACAGCGCGGCGAGCCCGGCGGCGAGGAAGGCGACCAACGGCGAGCACCAGTGCAACCAGACCGGGACACCCAACGGGTCCGGGAGGCCCACCAGTGCGAGTACGGGGTAGTAGGCGACGAAGCCGAAACCGAGGCCCAGGGCGAACAGGTCGCGGAACCAGCCGCCGTACATGGTGATGGGGTACGAGGTGAAGTCGCGGCCGCCGTAGGTGAAGGCGTTGGCGACCTCACCGGACTCCACCCACCAGAACGCGACCGTGGCGCCCGCGACGAAGAGGCTGCTGAAGAAGACAACACCGGTGAACGGCGCCACTACGGCCAAAAGCACGCGCCCCACGGTCCAGTCGATGTCGGCGACGAAAAGCGCGATGACGTACAAGACCGCTGCTTGCGCGAACCGTCCCACCCGGCGCAGGGCGAATGTGATAGCCATCAATTGCGCCAAGGACGACAAGGGCCGCAGCAGCAGTGAGTCGAACATGCCCGTGCGCACGTATTCGCGCAACCGGTCGACATTGCTCACTACGAGGTCACTGCCCGAGAACGCGACGGCGGACAACGAGGCCATCAGCAGCACGTTGGGACCACCGAACCCGCCGAGGCCACCCCCGACGGAGAACAACACGAACACGGTGGCCACGTCGAGCGCGTTGGTCATCATGCTGCCGATGAGCTCCATGACGAACGAGACGCGGTACTGGAGCTGGCCGCGCACCTGCGCGCGGACCATGTGGGCGATGATCCCCACCTTCGCGGCGAACTCAGCCACCCTGCACCACCAACCTCCGGACGGCGCGGGTCTGCACCCAGCGGCAGGCGAGCAGCGACAACACGACCCACACGACCTGGGCCCCGAACGCCGGGAGGCCGTGCGCCAGGCCGCCGCGCTCGACCGCGATGTCCAGGGACGCCTGCATGAGCGAGGGGAACGGCGTGACGGCCCACAGTGCCGTGGCGAGCCAGTCCGGCAGGACGGCCAGCGGGAAGTAGAGACCACTGGCGGCGCCGGAGAAGAACACCCACATCATCGACACGCCGCGCACGTCCAGCAGCCAGAACGCGCACAGGCCGATCAGGTAGCGGCAGGCGAATCCCACCAGCAGGGCGGCGACGACCGACAAGAGGAACAGCGGGTAGGTCAGCGGGTTGTCCGGGACGTAGACGCCGAAGCAGAGCTCACCGACCACCAACGGGGTCAGGAAGCGGGTGAGCATCGCGAAGCCACCCCGGCCGAGGTCGGTCCACATGTACGTCCACAGTGGATCGATGGGGCGCAGCAGGTCGGACACCACCTCGCCGGAGCGCACCCGCTCGGCCAGGTCGAGCATGGTCCAGGAGTTGACCACGGCGAGCATGCCCTGCCCCAACCAGACATAGCTCACCAACTGGGTGGGGTCGTAGCCGACCATCGACCCGCCGGCGGACTCGGCGATGCTGAGCAGGATGTAGCAGCGCAGGAAACCGAAGACGACGTTGGTGAAGGCCCCGGCGACCGTGGCCTGCCGATAGGTGGCGTAGCGCCGAAAACCCGCGACGATCAGCGCGCGCGGCACACGCATACCTGCTCCTCGGCGGGTTGGGGCTCGTGTCGCGGACGCGGCGACCGGTTGGGTTTTCTACCCTAATGGCGGCAGGAGCGCGAATCCTTTATCCGGGTGGTGTCATGGCGGCTGTGGTGGTGGTCGGCGATACGGCGCTTGACGTCGTCACCCGACATTCGGGACCTATCGCGCGCGGGGACGACACCTTGGCCCGGATCCGCATGCACGCGGGTGGCGCCGGGGCGAACGCCGCGGCGTGGCTGGCGTGGCTCGGCGCGTCCGTCACGCTGGTGTCCCGGGTGGGGAGCGACGCGGCGGCCACGCAGGCCCGGGAGGAGCTGACCGCGCGCGGGGTGCGGTGCGAGTTCACCGTGGACGAGACGGCCGGTACCGGGTGCGTAGTGGTCCTGGTTGACGAGACGGGCCAACGGACGATGTTCCCCGACCGCGGTACCAACGCCCTCTTGCGCAGTACCGACGTCCCACCGGCGGTGTTGTCGTCCGCGCAACACCTGCACCTTTCCGGCTATGTGCTCACGGACAGCGGGACGCGCCAAGCGGGCATAGAGGTGCTGGCGGCGCAAGAGCGGCCGGGTTGACGACGTCGGTCGACCCGCAGTCGGCGGCGCTGGTCGGTGACGGGACCGCGTTCCTGGACGCGGTGCGCGAGATCGATCTGCTGCTACCGAACGAGGACGAGTTCACCGCGCTGGGTGGTGCGCGTGTCCTTGAAGTGGTGCGCGCGGTCGCCGTGACGCACGGGGCCGGAGGTGCGCGGTGGGTGGACCGGTCGGTGTCGGTGTCCGTGCCCGCCGAGGTCGTGGCGTGCGTGGACACGACCGGCGCGGGCGACGCGTTCAACGCGGGGCTGCTCGCGGCGTGGCTGGACGGCGCGGAACCCCGCGCCGCGCTGGCCGCCGGGACCGCCGCGGGCGCGCTGGCCGTGCGGCGGGTGGGGGCTCAGCCGTCGATGACCTGACGGTTCGCGCCCTCGATGGCCCGGGCCTCGCGCTCGTAGCGGTTGACCTTCTCGGCCTTGCGCGGTGGCCGGTCGTTGGCGACGAGCACCGCGACCCACGGCAGCGGGACCGACAGCGCCACGAAGCCCAGGGCCAGCCACCAGGTCTGGTAGAAGATGCCCGCGAGCAGCAGGCACGGCAGCCGCAGCCCCATCATGATCATGTACTTGCGCTTGCGCGCGGCGAACTGCTCTTCGTACGACGGCTCGGCCTCGGTGATCAGAACCGGGGTGTCGTCCCGCTCGGAGCCCTTCACGACACCACCTCCGCCCACCATCCTCTCACTTCCGGCGGCCAACTGCGCCATCCGGGTAGATCTGGGCAAAGATCACGCGACCAGCCGGTAAGAAGAGGGTTATGACGGGATTCGCGGTCGACGGACCCCAGGCACCGACCCGCCACCTGCTGGCCGGGGTGAACCTCGCCCGGCACCTGACCGGCCCGTCCCGCGTCCTGGACGTCGCGGGCGGGCGGGGCGACGACGGCGTGCCCTTGGCCGAACTGGGCCACGAGGTCACCATCCTCGACCCCGCGGGCGCGATGCTCGCCGACGCGCTGGCCCACGCCTACACGCGCGGGGTGACCGTGCTCGTGGTCCAGGCGACGGCGGAGGACGCCCCCGACCTGTTCCGCGCGGCCGACTTCGACGTCGTCCTGTGCCACGACCTGCTGCACTACGCCGAGGACCCGGTGAGCCTGCTCCGCGCCGCCACGGCCCCACTACGCGCGGGCGGCCTGCTGTCGGTGATCGGCCCCCTGGTGGCCGCCGCCGAGGCCCGCGACGCCATCGCCGCGCTGGGCGCGGAGGTCGTCGCCCGCTACCGCCTGCCCGGCCACTACCACCTGGTGGCCCGGGTCTGATCTTGCCTGTGGACAACTCCGAGCGGGGTTGACACCTCCGCTGCGAACCTGTGTTCATGGCACCGAACCGAATCCCCAAAGGCGCGTCCCCTCCGCGACCTGTCTCCTCTCTTCAGCGCACCCACCTCGCACTCTCCCGCTCTTTCTCTCTCCACTCGTCTCCCCCTTCCCTTCTCTTGTTCTGGCTCGCCGCCGTCATCTACCGGGTGCGGTACCTCTTGTGCCCTCCGCCGTGCGCGATTCCCCTTCCTCGACGTCGTCCACCCACACCGCGCACCACGTCAACTCCTGACACCACCCAGGCCGAACGCGGTGACCAAGTCAGGTGCGTGCGAGCATTCGGGCGTGATCCCCCATTTCTCTGACGAGTTCTGCGCGCGGTTGCGCGACACCCTCTCCGCCGCCGGGTACGACGCCGACGGGGTGGTGGCGGTGCTCGGCGACTCCGCGCACGCGGCGTTGGGGCGCGGGGAGCCGGAGCCCGCTCGGCGGGCGACCGCGGGCGGTTCCCCGGTCGAGACGCTGATCCGGCTGTTCCTGGTCGGCGACGAGCAGCCCACGGCCCTGGTCCGGCGGGCGCTGTCCGGGGTCGACCTCGACGAGGCCGCCGCGACCGGGCTGGTGCGGGTGTCCGGCGACACCACCCGCGCCGGGTTGGACCTGCGGCCCTTCGGCGACGACCTGGGCTCGTGGTGGGTGGTGGCCGACCTCGACGCCGACCAGGCGGGCGCGCCGGTCGGCACCGATCACGTCCTCGGCATCGGGCACGCCTCACTGAGCCTGGCGCGGGCGACGCTGCGCAGGCCGGTCGGCACGCTGCTCGACCTGGGCACCGGCTGCGGCGTGCAGGCGCTGCAGGCGACCAGGCACGCGGCCCGGGTCACCGCGACCGACCTGTCCGCGCGCTGCCTGGCCCTGGCCTCGGCCACGTTCCGGCTCAACGGCGTCGAGGTGGAGACCGCGCGCGGGTCGTGGTTCGAGCCGGTCGCGGGCAGGCGGTTCGACCAGGTGGTGTGCAACCCGCCGTTCGTGGTGGGGCCGCCGCGGGTGGATTACGTCTACCGCGACTCCGGTTTGGCGGGCGACGACGCTAGCGCGCTGGTGGTCCGCGGGCTGCCCGACGTGCTCGCCCCGGGCGGCGTCGGCCAGCTGCTGGCGTCGTGGCTGCACCGCCGCGGCGAGGACTGGGCCGACCGGGTCGCCGCGTGGTTGCCGGACGAGGGCGTCGACGCGTGGTTCGTGCAGCGCGACGTGGCCGAGCCCGCCCTGTACGTGGGCACCTGGCTGCGCGACGCGGGCATCGACCCGCGCTCGGCCGAGGGCTCGGCGCAGGCCGCGGCCTGGCTCGACTGGTTCGCCGAGCACGAGGTGGAGGGCATCGGGTTCGGCTTCGTCACGCTGCGCTCGACCGACACCGACACCGAGGTGGCCTGCGAGGACCTGCGGCACGCCTTCGACGACCCGCTGGGCCCGGAGGCGGGCGGCTGGCTGGACCGGGTCGCCTGGTTGCGCGCGCACGCCGACCCGAAGCGGCTGCTGGCCGCCACCTTCGTGGTGCCGCCGACGGTCGTGCTGGAGCGGGTGTCCGAGCCCGCCGCGGACGGCTGGCGCGAGGTCGTGCGCAGGCTGCACCGCACCGACGGCCCCGGCTGGCAGCAGGAGACCGACGAGCTGGTGACCGCGCTGCTCGCGGGCTGCCGCGGCCACCTGCCGCTGGCCGACCTGCTGGCCCTGCTCGCCGCCGCGAACGGCCTCACCGCCGACGCCGTGGTGGCCGCCGCGCTGCCCGTGGTGGCCGACCTGGTCACCCGGGGCATGCTGCTGCCCGAGGAACTGGCGTGAGGGCGGTCGTGGCGCGGGTGACCCGCGCCACGGTCACCGTCGGCGACGAGGTCGTCGGCCGCATCGACGAGCCGGGACTGCTGGTGCTGCTCGGCGTGCACGTCGATGACACTTCGGACAAGGCCGCGACCATGGCGCGCAAGTTGCACGAACTGCGGCTGCTGCGCGACGAGGAATCGTGCGCCAGCGCGGACGCACCCTTACTCGTAGTGAGCCGATTCACACTCTACGGCGACACCCGGAAGGGTCGCCGCCCCTCGTGGACCGCCGCCGCCCGACCGGACCACGCCGAGCCGCTGGTGGCCGCCGCGGTCGCCGAGCTGCGCGCCCGCGGCGCCCGGGTCGAGACGGGCCGGTTCGGCGCGATGATGGCGGTGGAGAGCGTGAACGACGGTCCGTTCACCGTGCTGCTCGACATCTAGTCGAGGAAGGCTCAACGACAGTCGCAGTGAGACGGTTGCCTTCACCCACACGACTGACACGCGAGTCCACCCAAAGGTTGATGCGCCAGGCCGTTCCCCGCTGCGAACGTGGGCCCAGCGACCGGTGCCGGACTTCTCAGCGAAAGCTCAGGTAAACCTGAGCAACGATCCCCGCACGGGTGGCGTCATCACCAGTGTGGGGATCGGGAACGAATCCCGCCCCCGCGACGTTTGACAGGCAGTACCACAGTGACAGGGGGAGGGAGCACCATGACGGTCCCGCACCAGCGCGAGCCCGAGCAGCTCACCTACGAAGCCGACCTCGACGCCCAGGGACCCGCCGCGGACCTGGTCCGCGTCTACCTCAACGGGATCGGGCGCACCGCGCTGCTCACGGCGGCGCAGGAGGTGGAGCTGGCCAAGCGCGTCGAGGCGGGGGTCTTCGCGCAGCACATGCTCGACACCGCTCCCGACCTGTCGCCCGCGCGCCGCGCCGAGCTGCGCGCGCTGATCGCCGACGGGCACACCGCCAAGAACCACCTGCTGGAGGCGAACCTGCGCCTCGTGGTGTCGCTGGCCAAGCGCTACACCGGCCGCGGCATGCCGCTGCTGGACCTGATCCAGGAGGGGAACCTGGGTCTGATCCGCGCGGTGGAGAAGTTCGACTACACCAAGGGTTTCAAGTTCTCCACGTATGCCACCTGGTGGATCCGCCAGGCGATCACCCGGGGCATGGCCGACCAGGGCCGCACCATCCGGCTGCCCGTCCACCTCGTGGAGCAGGTCAACAAGCTGGCCCGGATCAAGCGCGACCTGCACCAGCAGCTCGGCCGCGAGGCCACCAAGGACGAGCTGGCCAAGGAGGCCGGGCTGACCCCGCAGAAGGTCGCCGACCTGCTCGACCACGCCCGCGACCCGGTGAGCCTGGACATGCCGGTCGGCTCGGAGGAGGACGCCCCCCTCGGCGACTTCATCGAGGACGGCGAGGCCACCGACGCCGAGAGCGCCGTCATCTCCGGCCTCCTGCAGGACGACATGCGCCGCGTGCTGGCCACGCTGGACGACCGCGAGCAGTCCGTCATCCGCCTCCGCTACGGCCTCGACGACGGCCAGCCCCGCACCCTCGACCAGATCGGCAAGCGCTTCGGCCTCTCCCGCGAACGCGTCCGCCAGATCGAGCGCGAGGTCATGTCCAAGCTCCGCCAGGGCGAACGCGCCGAGAAGCTGCGCGCCTACGCCAGCTGAGCCGGGTCAACCAAACCGAAACCGGACCGAACCCGACATCGGCCACTCGACGACGTCACACTGATAGCGGCGTTGACATGTGACCCCAGTCACGGCAGCGTAGTCAGCACGAACTCGCAGTCCCCAACAAACGTTGGCGGCGCGGCGAACTTCGGTGGTGCGGTCAGCAACCAGGGCACACCACCCGCGACGGGAGGTCGGGACGGCCGGGGGCCGCCCCGACCTTCCGGCATGCCACCCCCTGCTCGTGGAGCGCACTCGCCGAAGTGCCGGAAGGCGTATCCATCCGGGGGCCGAGCCCCCTGAATCCCCCTCGGTGCGGAAGGCGCGGCGATGCGCGGAGCGCATGAAAGCCACACCGGGAGACGCGGGCAAGAGCCGGAAAGCGATGCGCGAAGCGCATGAAAGCCACATTGGGAGACGCGGACAAGAGCCCTAAGGGCGATGCGCGGAGCGCATGAAAGCCACATGGGAGACGTGGGCGGGGGACGGAAGGGCGATGCGCGGAGCGCATGAAAGCCACATGGGTAGAGGTGGGCAGGAGCCGGGGGTAGGCCGCGTGGAGGCCCGCTGGGGGGGTGGCAGGCCGGGCCGGGGCGTGGGGAGCACCACGGCGGTGACGGCTGCTGGGGTGCCGGGGCGGGGGGTACGTTTGGCGGAATCCTGGACGCGCGCAAGGGAGCCCGCTGACGTGACCGCCACCACGAACTTCGAGTACACCGACGTCCTGCCGCTCGGCAAGGACACCACCACCGAGTACCGCCTGGTCAGCGCGGACGGTGTGCGGGTCGTCGAGGGCGCGGGGCGCCGGTTCCTGGAGATCGACCCCGAGGCGCTGACCCTGCTGGCCCGCGAGGCGATCAAGGACATCCAGCACCTGCTGCGCCCGTCGCACCTCGCCCAGCTGCGCTCGATCGTCGACGACCCCGAGGCCAGCGGCAACGACCGGTTCGTCGCGATGGACCTGCTGCGCAACGCCTGCATCTCCGCCGGTGGCGTGCTGCCGATGTGCCAGGACACCGGCACCGCGATCGTCATGGGCAAGCGCACCGAGACCGTGCTGACCGGCGGCGCCGACGAGCGAGCCCTGGCCAGGGGCGTCTACCAGGCGTACCAGGAGCTGAACCTGCGCTACTCGCAGATGGCCCCGGTGACCTTCTGGGACGAGAAGAACACCGGCACCAACCTGCCCGCGCAGATCGAGATCAACACCAAGCCGGGCACCGACCCGAGCTACGAGTTCCTGTTCATGGCCAAGGGCGGCGGCTCGGCCAACAAGACGTTCCTCTACCAGGAGACCAAGGCCGTCCTGAACCCCAAGCGGCTGGCCTCCTTCCTCGACGAGAAGCTGCGCGGCCTCGGCACCGCCGCCTGCCCGCCGTACCACCTGGCCATCGTGGTCGGCGGGCTGTCGGCCGAGCAGAACCTGAAGGTCGCCAAGCTCGCGTCCGCCCGCTACCTCGACACCCTGCCGACCGAGGGCTCCCCGCTCGGCCACGCCTTCCGCGACGTGGACCTCGAGCAGCAGGTGCTGGCCATGACCCGCGAGTTCGGCATCGGCGCCCAGTTCGGCGGCAAGTACTTCTGCCACGACGTGCGCGTCATCCGGCTCCCCCGGCACGGCGCGTCCTGCCCGGTCGGCGTCGCGGTGTCCTGCTCGGCCGACCGCCAGGCCAAGGCGAAGATCACCCCCGACGGCGTGTTCCTGGAGCAGCTGGAGCGCGACCCGGCCCGCTACCTGCCGGACGTCGAGGGCGGGGACCTCTCCGACGAGGTCGTGCGCATCGACCTGACCCGCCCGATGGACGAGATCCGCGCGACGCTGAGCGAGCTGCCGGTCAAGACCCGCCTGTCCCTGACCGGCCCGCTGGTCGTGGCCCGCGACATCGCGCACGCCAAGATCAAGGAACGGCTGGACGCGGGCGAGCCGATGCCCCAGTACCTGAAGGACCACCCGGTCTACTACGCGGGCCCGGCCAAAACCCCGGACGGCTACGCGTCGGGCTCCTTCGGCCCCACCACCGCGGGCCGCATGGACTCCTACGTCGAGCAGTTCCAAGCCGCGGGCGGCTCCCTGGTCATGCTCGCCAAGGGCAACCGCTCCAAACAGGTCACCGACGCCTGCAACTCCCACGGCGGCTTCTACCTGGGCTCGATCGGCGGCCCCGCCGCCCGGCTGGCGCAGGACTGCATCAAGAAGGTCGAGGTCCTGGAATACCCGGAACTCGGCATGGAAGCCGTCTGGCGGATCGAGGTCGAGGACTTTCCGGCCTTCGTCGTGGTCGACGACAAGGGCAACGACTTCTTCGCGGGCACCACGACCCCAACGCTCCAGGTCACCTTCCGCCGCTGAGAATGGACCTCGGCGCGCCTCCGGCCCAATGCCACTAACTTAAGCAAGGAGCTGCTATTGTTTTCGGGTGGCTCGCGTGGTGCAGGTTCGTGGTGGTGTCGTTGATTCGTCGGCTGTTCGGTTGACCGATCGGATCTCGTTGGGTGTGTTGGCGG
>NZ_PTIX01000017.1 GCF_002934265.1 Actinokineospora auranticolor | reverse complement strand
GCGGATTTTTCCCCCTGAACGCCAAGCGAGAGCGTTATCGGAGACCCGCGCGGAAATCAACGAGAGACACCTCGCGGCCCGAAGGCACCGAACGTGCCCCCGTGTGGCCAAACGTGGACGCCATAAACGCTACCCCACCAAAAAGGGCAAACATCAAGGCGTTCGACATCAGGGTCCGGCCACCATCAGAATCCTCGCACCTAGCTTAAGTTAGTGGCATTGCCCCTCCGGCCCGTCCGCCGGTGTTTCGCCGGAGACGCCGGTGACGTTATCGCCCAACCCCCGCCGCTTCGCTCGAACGGCCGGGATAACGGCTGTTTCCCGCTATCGGTCGCCGATTACCGCGGGCAACGAACTCAAGCGCCAGGTTCCGCCATCCGGCGCCCGGACGCCGGTGCCGACTTTCAGGCCGGGGAATTCGCGGAACAGGGAAAGCAGGGCGATTTCGGTCTGCACGCGCGCCAGGGACGCGCCCAGGCAGAAGTGGGGTCCGTGCGCGAAGGAGAGGTGCCCGATGCCGCCCCGGGCGGGGTCGAACTCGTCGGGTCGGGCGAAGAAGCGCGGGTCGCGGCTGGCCGCGCCGATCGCGATCGTGACGGCGGCGCCGTCGGGGATCACCACGCCATCGACCTCGACGTCCCCGACGGCGAACCGGGGGACGGTCAGCAGTTGCGGGCCGCAGAAGCGCAGCACCTCCTCGACCATTCCGGGGCCGATCCGGTCGGGGTGCGCGGCCAGCACCTCGATCGCGTTGGAGATCAGGTTGCCGGGGGTCTGACCGGCCAGGATGAGGTGCCAGGCGAGGGTGATGAGCTCGTCGTCGGTCAATTCGCCCGCGATCAGCGACGAGAGGACGTCGTCGGCCGGGTTGGCCTTCTTGTGGGAAATGAGTTCTCGGGCGCTCTCGATGATTTCCGGGATGGCGTTGATGAAAGCGGGGCCGTATCCTGCGGAAATCGCGGCCCCGTATTCTCGCCACCGTGGGCGGCTTTCCTCGTCGACCCCCATGAGTTCGCAGATGACCTCCATCGGGAGACGGGCGGCGAAATCGGTGACGAGGTCGACCGGGTCGGACAGGTCGGCCAAGAAACCGTCGACGATCCGCTGCACGCGGTCGCGCAGGGCGTCGGCTTGGCGCACGGAGAAGCCGGGGGCGGTCACCCGGCGCTGGCGGGTGTGCTCGGCTCCGTTCATCTCGCCCATGGTCCGCAGGTACCGCAGGCACGAGTCGGGGATGCCGGGCGGGCGCAGGAAGCTCCGTTCGTTCAGCTCGAACCGCGGGTCGGCGAGGACCGCGCGGGCCGGGGCGTGCCTGGTCACCGCCAGCAGGTCGGACATCCCGGGGATCGCCAGGCGGACGACGGGGGACTGCTCGCGGGCCCGGCCGTAGACGGTGAACGGGTCGTGCAGGACGGCGGGGTCGGACAGGTCGATCTCGGGCAGCATGCTCGGGCTCCAGATGTTCAATTCAGATGTTCATATCATCTGGATACCGACAGTATCCTGTCCGTCAAGACCGGAGGTGCCATGACCCGCCTGACCAGGGCGCAGACCCAGGAGCGCAACCGCGCCCGGGTCATCGAGGCCGCCCACGCCGAGTTCGCCGAACGCGGCTTCCGCGACGCGAAGATCGACGCGATCGCCGAGCGCGCCGGCCTGACCAGGGGCGGGGTGTACTCGAACTTCCCGGGCAAGCGCGCCCTGTACTTCGCCGTCCTCGCGGGCATGGCGGAAACGACCCGCCCCTTCGCCCAACCGGGCACCGACCTCGCAACCGCCCTAGGCGCCTTCGCCGCGGGCCGACTCGGGCGGCTGGACGAGACGGGGATCGCGGCCCACCTCGACGCGGAGATCACCGCCGACCCCGCCCTGCGCCTGGCGTACCGCGCGCTGCTGGGCCTGAACGCCCTACTCCTCGGCCTGGCCATGGAACGCCTGGCCCCACCGGAAAAACCCCCGGGCGCCCCCGACCCGCGACGAGTCCGCCAGGCGGAGGCAGTGCTGACCACCTTGCACGGCGCCACCCGACTGGCCACCACGGCCCCGGGCTTCGTCGAACCATTCGACGCAATAGGCGCCTGCGAAAACCTGGCAACCCTGAGTCTCGACGACTGGTGGGCCCCGCCGCAAGAACCGGCGCGGGTCGATGAGGTGGACCTGCCGTGGGCACCGCGTGCGGTGGCGGATCTGGTGAGTGGGTCCTCGGTGGTGGTGGAGGACGGGGTTGTCGCGGTGCTGGGGTTGCACCGGGCGCCGGTGATCGAGGAGTCCGCCCGGGCCGGGCTGCCGGTGACCGCCGTACTGGTCACCAACCAGCCGGATGAGCTACTTCCCTTGGCCCACATGGTGATCGCGGAGACCACGACGTGCGTGCGCCAGGCATTCCCCCGGGAGTCGTGGCCCACCCTCAAGGTCACCTGCGACCCGACGATCGCCCCGGCCGTAGGCCTCACCGCCACCAGCGACGCCACGGAACTGGCGGTCCGCGTGGAAAACGGCCGAATCACCGCCAAAGCAGAAGGCCCCGGCGCCTGCCACGCGGTGAGCGCCCGGAAAACCTGGGTGACCGCGTAGCTTGAGGCGCCGGGCGCCGCGTGAATCCGTTGCCCCCAAGGGGTCCCAGAGGCGCCGGGTCGCCTCTGGGACAGGGGGAGGGTCAGGACAGGCGGACGGGCAGGGACAGGATGCCCCGGTGGATCAGGCTCGGCTGGTACTCCACGGTTTCCGTGGCCAGGGTGAGGTCGGGGGCCCGGTCCAGCAGCGTGCGGAACGCGGCCTCCGCCTCGATCCGCGCCAGCGGCGCGCCGACGCAGTAGTGCAGGCCCAGGCTGAAGCCCAGGTGGCGGCGGGCCGGGTGCTTGCCGTAGTAGCGGGTGATGTCCAGTTCGGCGGCGTTGTCGAAGACCAGGTCGTCGCGGCTGGCGGAGGCCGTCAGGACGACCACGCCGTCCCCCCGCCGGAACTGGCGGTCGCCGACGACCGTGTCGGTGAGCGCGACCCGGATGGTGAACTGCGTCGGCGCGTCGTAGCGGAGCATCTCGTCGATCGCCGACGCCATCAGCTCCGGGCGCGCACGCAGCAGCGCGAGCTGGGCGGGGTTGCGCAGCAGCGCCAGCATGCCGTTGCCGATCAGGTTGATCGACGTCTCCATGCCCGCCACGAGGAGCAGCACGCAGAGACCGAGGATCTCCTGCGAGCTGAGCTGGTCCCCCGACTCCTCCACCGCGATCAGCTCGCTCAGCAGGTCGTCGGTCGGGTTGGCGCGCTTCTGCTCGATGAGCTGGTGGAAGTACCCCAGCGCCTCCCGGGCCGCGAGCCCCCGGGTCTCGATGTCCGATGCGGACAGCAGGTGGTCCGGGTCGCTGCCCCGGGCGATGGCCAGCTGCCAGGACCGGAACAGGGGACCGTCCGACACGGGCGCGCCGAGCAGTCGGCCCGGGATCATCGCCACGGCGAGGGGGACGGCGAGTCCATTGAGGACGTCGAGCTCGCCGGTCTCCATGGCCGCGTCGACCAGCTCGTCGACGACGCTCTGCGCCAGGGGTACCATCTCCGACACGGTGCGGGGCGTGAAAGCCTTGTTCACCAACCCGCGCAGCCGCCCGTGCTCCGGCGGGTCCATGCGCACGAACGAGCCGGGGATGGCCGCCACGGTGTCGCGGAAGGGGCTGATCCCCGCCGAGTAGCCGTGGCCCCAGTCGGCACCGGTCAGCACGGCCGCGCACTCGTCGTACCGGGTGACCAGGGTGACCGGCACGTCGTCGAGCAGGTGCGGGAGCAGGGCGCCCTCGGCGCGCAGGCGGTCGTAGCTCGGGTACGGGTCGCTGTTGTCCTCGACCCAGAAGGCGGGGACGGAGAGCGCGGTCATCGCGTGGGCTCCTCGGGGGTGACGCGGACGAGCAGTTCCGACATACCGCGCACCACCAGGTTCGGCCGGTACGGCGGCGGGTCGTGGGGCAGGTCGAAGGCGGCGACCCGGGTCGCGATGGCGCGCAACGCCATCTCCATCTCCAGTCGGGCCAGCGGGGCGCCGATGCAGTAGTGCAGCCCCAGGCCGAACGACAGGTGCCGGTTGGCGCGGTTGCCCGCCGCGTAGCGGGTGATGTCGAAGCGGTCCGGCTCCGGGAAGGCCCTCGGGTCGCGGTTGGCGGATCCGAAGAGGACGATGACCGCCTCGCCGGGCGCGAACACCTGGTCGGAGACCGTGATCTCCGTGCGCGCCGTGCGGGTCGTCAGGTGCACGGGCGCGTCGTAGCGCAGGACCTCGTCCGCCGCCGCGACCGCCAGGTCCGGGTTGGACTTCAGCAGCGCGAACTGGTCGGGGTCGCGGATCAGCGCCAGCACGCCGTTGCCGATCAGGTTGACCGTCGTCTCGTGCCCGGCCACCACCAGGATCAGCAGCGTGCCGAGCAACTCCGTCGGGCTCATCGTGGCCCCGTCGGCCTCCGCCCGCACCAGCCGCGTGATCAGGTCGTCCTGCGGGGCCTTGCGCCGCTGGGCGATCAGGTCGCCGAAGAAGTCACGGAACCGGTGCACCGCGGCGGTTCGCGCCGCGAGTTCCGCGGGCGACAGCAGCACGTCCGGGTCCAGACCGCGGGCGATCCCCGCCGACATCTGCCGGACCTCGTCGTGCGCCTCGGCGGGCACACCGAGCAGTTCGCACACCATGGTCAGCGGCAGCGGGTAGGCCAGCGCCTCCAGGATGTCCACCGGGTGGTCGCCGCCCTCGGCCAGCAGCTTGTCGAACAGGTCCGCGACGACCTGCTCGGTCCGGCCGCGCAGCCCCTCGATGGTGCGCATGGTGAACGCCTTGCTGACCAGCCCGCGCAACCGGGTGTGGTCCGGCGGCTCCATCCACAGGAACGACCCGGGCAGCTCCACATCGCTGTCGGGGTGCAGCAACTCGGACTCTTCCGCGTGGCTCCAATCCGGGTTCTGCATGATCAGGTTGGCCTCGTGGTACCCGGGCACCAACCGCGTGCCCAGCGGCCCGGGGATGAACGGGCCCGCCTCGCGCAGCACCGCGTAGCTGCGGTACGGGTCGTGCCGCCAGTCCGGGGCGACGGACTGCAAGACGGCCAGTTGCACGGGGGTGAGGGCGGAGGGATCTGCTGCGTGGTCTTCCTGCACCGAACGGCTCCAGTTCGTCGACGTCCCTGGCGGAATGCTCGGTGCCCCCGGCCGACCGGGTCAACGGTCCCCGACCAGCGCCAATCGCGCGATAGCCGATTCGTGATCGCCCGGGGCGATGACGCTATTGGCAGGCCTTATCGAGCGGGTGTGGACGGCGCCCATTCACGTGCGATTCACGCCGATGCCACAGACCGCTGATTCGCTCACGGCGTGATCCCACCGGCCTCGACGTCCCAGGCGGAAGCCTTCGGCAGACTGCTCGACCCGGCCAACCGCGCCGATCCCTACGCGCCCGCCGCCGAACTGCGCGCGCTCGGTCCCGTGCACCGGACCCCGCTGGGCCTGCGGTTGCTGACCCGGCACGCGGATTGCGCCGCCGTGCTGCAGAACTCCGCGTGGAGCCACGCCGCCGAGGCCGCGCAGCTGCACCCGAGCGTGCCCGACGAGGACGCCACGCGCGAGATGCCCACGTCCTTCCTGTGGATGGATCCGCCGGACCACACGCGGCTGCGCACCTTGGTGTCCAAGGCTTTCGTGCCGCGCATGGTGACCAGGCTGCGCCCGCGGATCGAGGCTCTTGCCGAGTCCCTTGTGGACAACGCGCTGGCAGCGGGGGACTTCGACCTGGTCCAGGAGATCGCCTACCCGCTCCCGCTGACCGTCGTCTGCGAGCTGATGGGCATCCCCGCCCAGGCGCACCCCGACGTCCAGCGGTGGGCCCAGGACTTGGCCCGCGGTTTCGACCCCGACCCGCTGATGACCCCCGAGGCGCACGCCGCGCGCAGCGCCGCCGCCCGGGACTTCATGGCCTACCTGCGCGGGCTCGTCGACGAGCGCAAGTCCGACCCGCGCGACGACCTGCTCACCGCGCTGTCCCAGGTGGAGGACCGCGGCGACGTCCTCACCGAGCTGGAACTGCTCAGCACCTGCCTGACCACGGTCGTCGCGGGCCACGAGACCACGGTCAACCTGGTCGGCAGCGGACTGCTCGCCCTGATGCGCAACCCCGACCAGCTGGCACTGCTGCGCGCCCGCCCCGAGCTGATACCGTCCGCGGTGGACGAACTGCTCCGCTACGAACCGCCCGTCCAGCTGACCACCCGCGCGGCCACGCGCCCGATGACCTTGGCGGGCGACGAGTTCGCCCCCGGCGACGGCGTGGTCGTGCTCATCAACTCGGGCAACCGCGACGAGGCGGTGTTCGACGACCCGGACCGCCTCGACGTCACCCGCTACCACGACCGGACCCCGGCACCCGCCCGGCACCTCGCGTTCAGCCTCGGCATCCACTACTGCCTCGGCGCCCCGCTGGCCCAGCTGGAGATGCGGGTCCTGCTGGAAGTGCTGTTGCGCAAGGTGTCCGATCTGGAGCCGCTCACCGACACCCCGCCGTACAAGCCGAACCTGGTCGTGCGCGGCCTCGCCGCGCTGCCGACCCGCTTCACCGCCTAGAGGAGGGGCCATGGTCTCGCCGTTCGACCCCGAGGTGCGCGCCGACCCCGCCGCGGCCTACCGCGCCCTGCGCGAAGCCGGTCGGCTGCACGACTACGTGCCCGGCATCCACCTCGTGCCCCACTACGCCGATTGCGACGTCATCTTCGGCGACCCGGACTGGGGTCACGGTTACTTCTCCGGCATCAACCCGTTCCGCCCCGGGATCGACCCGAAGACGCTGCCCGGCTCCTTCTTGTTGATGGACCCGCCGGACCACACCCGCCTGCGGTCACTGGTCACCAAGGCGTTCACGCCACGGGCCATCGCGGGCCTGCGCACCCGGATCACCGAGATCGCCGACGACCTGCTCGACCACGCGATCGGGTGGGGCGAGGCGGATTTCGTCACCGACATCGCCTACCGGCTGCCGCTGACCACCATCTGCGAGCTGCTGGGCGTCCCGGCCGCCGACCACGCCGTGTTCGGCCAGTGGGCCTCCGCGATCAGCCGCGGCCTCGACCCGGACGCGATGCTCACCGACGAGGAGAAGTCCGCCCGAGCCGCCGCCGTCGCCGCGTTCCACGGGTACTTCACCGAGCTGATCGCCGAACGCGCCCGCACCCCGGGGCCGGACCTGCTCAGCGGGCTGGTCGCGGTCGCCGAGGGCGAGGACCGGCTCAGCACCAAGGAAATCGGCGACATCGGCGCGCTGCTGCTCATCGCGGGCCACGAGACGACCATGAACCTCATCGCCAACGGCGTGCTCGCCCTGGCGCGGGAACCCCGGCAGCGCGAGGTCTTGGCCGACAACCCGGACCTGGTGCCGATCGCGGTCGAGGAGTTCCTGCGGTTCGACACCCCGGTCCCGTTCCCGACCCGGGTCGCCATGCGGGACCTGGAGTTCGCCGGCCGGTCGTTGCCGCGCGGCACCGGGGTGATCCTGCTGGCCGCGTCGGCCAACCGCGACCCCGAGGTGTTCACCGACCCGGACCGCCTCGACGTGCTGCGCTTCGACCCCGCGCGCGGCACCCGCAAGCACCTGGCGTTCAGCCACGGCCCGCACTTCTGCCTCGGCGCCCCGCTGGCCCGGCTGGAGGCCACCGTGCTGTTCGACCGCCTCCTGCGCCGCGCCCCCGACTACGAGCTGCTCGACACCGCGCCCCGCTACCGGTCCAGCGTGTCCATGCGCGGCCCCGAATCCCTCCCGGTCCGCTTCCGCTGACCGGGCGAGTCCACCGAGAAGTCCGCCAGACCCGGGCGCCCGCCGTTCCCGCCCGACCTGGGGCACCCGCCGATCCCGCCCGATCGGGGCACCCGCTGATCCCGACCCGCGAAGGAGTCCCGCCGTGACCACCACGCTGCACGCGATCCTCGACGGCGTCGCCGCCGACCACCCGCACGTGCGGGCCACCTTCCCGGCCGAGCGCGAGTCGATCACCTACACCGACCTCGCCGCGTCCGCCCGCGCCATGGCGGCCGGGCTCGTAGCGCGCGGTGTCGAGCGGAACGAACCCGTCGGCATCCTCTGCCCCAACGCCCCCGAGTTCCTCCAGTCCCTCTTCGCCGTGAGCGCGGCGGGTGGCGCCGCGACCCCGTTGCCCCTCCCGCTCGGTATGCGGCACGCGGGCGCCTACCCGGCCCGGCTCGCCGCCATCGCCGAGGTCGCGGGGATGCGCCGAATCCTGGTGTCGCACCGGTTCGGCGCGCTCGCCGACGGACTCCGGGAAGCCGTGCCGGGCCTGGAGATCATCAGCACCGCCGACGCCGCGGGTCCGGGCGAGCTGCCCGAGGTCGGCCCCGACGACCTGGCCATCGTCCAGTTCACCTCCGGCAGCACGTCGCTGCCCAAGGGCGTGCGCCTCACCCACGCCAACGTGGTCGCCGGGCTGCTCGCCATCCGCGAGGGAATCCAACTGGGGCAGGGCGACGGCGGCGGCTTCTGGCTGCCGCTCTTCCACGACATGGGCCTGTTCGGCACCCTCTCCGCCGTCCTCATCGGCATCCCGGCCCACGTCTGGTCCCCGCTGTCGTTCATCAAGGACCCGGCCCGCTGGCTGCGCGAGTTCCTCGACAGCGGCGCCACGATCACCGCGATGCCCAACTTCGGCTACGACCAGCTCGCCGCCATCTCCGACGACGACCTGGCGGGCCTGCGCATGGACCACTGGCGCGTCGCGTTCAACGGCGCCGAGCCGATCTCCGAGGCCACCGTGCGCGCGTTCGTCGAGCGGTTCGCCCCCGCCGGGTTCCGCCCGTCCACCATGTTCGGCGTCTACGGCATGGCGGAGGCGACCCTGGCCGTCACCTTCCCGCCGCTGGGCCGCGCGCCGCTGTTCGAGCACGTCGACCGCGACAAGCTCGCCGACGGCGGACGGGCGGTCCAGGTCGAGCACGACGCCCCCGGTGCCCGCGCCGTCGCGGGTGTGGGCGAGCCGGTGCGCGGTGTGCGGCTGCGGATCGTCGACCCCGAGGCGGGTGCCGAACTGCCCGAGGGCCAGGTCGGCGAGATCCTGATCCAGGGCGATCCGGTCACCCCCGGCTACCTCGGCCTCGAGCAGTCCCTTGTGGACGGCTGGCTGCCGACCGGCGACCTCGGCTACCGGCGCGGCGCTGAGGTGTTCGTCACCGGCAGGCGCAAGGAGATGATCACCGTGCGCGGCGCCAACTTCTACCCGCAGGACGTCGAGGCCGTCGCCCGCGCCGTGCCCGGGATCTTCAAGGGCCGCTGCGTCGCCGTCGCCGCCCCCGGTGGCGCCGAGGTCATGTGGCTCATCGCCGAGTGCGGCCGCAAGGGCGACGAGGCCGCCGCCGTGGCCACCGCGCTGCGCACCGCCGTGTCCACCGAACTGGGCCTGGCTGCCGTCGAGGTGCACCTCGTCGCGCCCCGAGCGCTCCCGCGCACCAGCAGCGGCAAGTTCCAGCGGCTCGCCGCCCGCGATCTCGTGACCTCCGTGACCTCCGTGACCGAAACCGCTTAACCCCCTTGGAGTGCCCGTGCACAGCTACGACGTCTTCCGCCACTACGAGCGCCTGCACTGGAAGCTCAGCGACCTCCAGGTCGACTCGATCGACCGCGACCTGGTCAAGCCGGCGTACATCACCCTGGCCAAGAGCGCGACCATGGGTGAGTCCAACGTGATCGCCGCCGTGCACGGCTTCCTCAACGAGTTCGTCGACGACTACGACTTCTCCACCTTCGCCGTGGTGTGGGGCTACCAGGAGGTCCAGCACCACTACGCGTTCCGCTCGTGGCTGGCGGGCGTCGGCGAGTCCGTGGACGACCGGGCCGTCGACGCCATGCGCGCGCCGTACGCGCCGGGCACCAGCCCGTCCGCGACGCTGGCCACCAACATCATCTCCGAGCTGACCGTGAACCACGTCTACCGCGCGGTCGCCGCGTGGGTCGAGGAGCCGGTGCTCAAGGGCCTGCTGCTCAGCGCCAGCCGGGACGAGGCCGGGCACGCCCGCGAGTTCATCCACTACACCACGAAGCGGCTGGAGCGCAAGCCCGAGGAGCTGCCCTCGGTGCTGGAGACGCTGTACGTGTACAGCTCCGAAGCGAAGATCAAGCACCCGGTGAGCACCTTCAAGTCCGGCATCGGCGAGGGCCTGGAAGAGCACGAGACCATCGACACCGGCTTCGAGCTGTTCCTGGAGAAGGTCGCCGCCGACGGCGAGCTGGACGTGCTCCAGGACAAGATCCGCCGCACCTTCGGCAGCATGACCGGCCTCGACCTGAGCAGCAACGCCAAGGTGCGCCGGGCGCTGGCCGAGGCGCTGGCGTGAGCGTGCAGGTGCCGTGGTCGGTGCTGCCGGACTACCGCTGCTTCGGCTGCTCCCCGCACAACCCGCACGGCCTGCGGCTGGCCTTCCACCCGCGCCCCGACGGCCTGCTGGCCCGCTTCACCCTCGACCGGGGCTTCGAGTCCTACCCCGGTGTCGTGCACGGCGGCCTGGTCGGCGTCATCTGCGACGAGACGATCGGCAACCTCATCGTGCTGGAGCGGCACAAGCCCGCGTTCACGGTGTCGATGCGGACCCGGTTCGTCACCCCGCTGCTCGTCGGCCGCGAGTACCGCTGCGTCGCGACGCTGCGCGCGGACGGGGAGGAGCTGTTCCACGGCTCCGCCGAGGTGCTCGACGCCGACGGCGGCGTGTGCGCGACCGCGTCCGCCGTCTACCAGCCCTTCGCCCTCGACCAGGTGCGCCACCAGCTGACGCTGGACGACGCCGAGGTCGACCTGCTTTCCCGCGCCATCAACCCCACCGCCATCAACCCCCGGTAGGAGCACCGAGATGACCACCAGCCTCACCGAGATCACCGCCACCGTGACCGGCATCGCCGCCGCCGAGATCGGTGTCCCGGCCGCCGAGCTGGCCCCCGAGACCGACCTGCGCGGGGTGGAGGGCGTCGACTCGGTCAAGGTGCTGCGGATGATCGCCAAGATCGAGCGCGAGTTCGACATCGAGCTGGAGGACGAGGACGTCTTCGGCGTGTCCACCGTCGCGGAGGTCGCCGCGGTCGTGGAGAAGGCGCTGGGCGCCAAGTGACCGCCGCGCCCGCCCACGCCGAGACCAACCAGCACTACGACCTCGACCCGGAGGTTTTCGGCCAGTTCCTGGACCCGCTGCGCAAGTACAGCTCCGCGCTCTACGCGTCCCCGGAGCAGCCGCTCGCCGAGGCGCAGGAGAGCAAGCTGCGCTACGTCGCCAACCACCTCGGATTGCGCGGCGGTGAACGGATCCTGGACATCGGGTGCGGCTGGGGCTCGCTGATCCTGTTCATGGCCAAGGAGTTCGGCACCCGCGCGCTCGGCGTCAGCCCGGCACCGCGCCAGCACGAGTACATCGCGCGCCGCGCCGCCGAACTGGGCGTGACCGACCTGATCAGCACCCAGGTGGGCCACTTCGAGGTCATGGACCTGCCCGCGCGCTCCTTCGACGCGATCAGCATGCTCGGCTCGATCGTGCACATGCCCGACCTCGACGCCGTGTTCGCCAAGGCCAAGGGGCTGCTGCGCAAGGGCGGACGGCTGTACGTGTCCGAGAGCTGCTTCCGCAGCGACGCCGTGCACGCCGCGTTCGACCGCAAGGCGGGCACGGACTTCGTCCGCGAGGACATCTTCGGCTGGGGCGACATGCGCCCGCTGTCGGAACTCGTCGCGGGCGCCGAGCGCGCCGGGTTCTCCATCGTCGCGGTGGACGACCTGACCGCGCACTACTACCGCACCATCGAGGCGTGGATCGCCAACGTGGCCGCCGCAGCCGACAAGCTCGACGCGCACGAGCCGGGCCTGGCCGCCAAGCTGAGCCACTACCTGGAGGTCGCCAACGCCGGGTGGGGCTACACGACCAAGCACTACGCGCTCGTCTGCGGGAACCACCGATGAGCCTGCTGCCCGCGCGCGAGGTCGCCGACGCGGTCGACAGCTTCATGGCCGCCTCCCCTGCGGCCCGGGGCTGGGACGTGGAGACCGCGTTCGACTGGTCCGCCGCCGACGCCAACCGGCTGTCCGAGGGGGAGGTGTCCGCGGTCCGGTTCATCACGCTGATCGAGGACCACCTGCCGGGCTACTTCGACATCTACCACAAGCACTTCCCGGTCGACGGCGAAGTGGACCCGTCGGTGTTCGTGCACAACCGCGAGCTGTACCACTTCACCATCCGGTGGGCGTTCGAAGAGGACACCCACGCCCGCGCGCTGACCAGGTACCAGGTGGCGTCGGGGATCGCGGAGCGCGAGGCGCTGTGGGCGGAGCTGGCCGAGGAGGGGCGCAAGGAGTTCGCGCTGCCCCTGGCGCACCCGGTCCAGTTCTTCGCCTACGCGCTGGTGCAGGAGAAGGCCACGCAGATGTACTACCAGCACCTGCGCGACGTGGTCGCCGACCCGGTGCTCAAGGCGGTGCTGACCAGGCTGTCCCGCGACGAGGCCCGGCACTTCACGTTCATGGCCGATGTGGTCACCCGCTACCTCAGGGCCTACGGCGACGACGTGGTCGACCCGATCCGGGACGTGATCGCGGGTTTCCGGATGCCGCTGGCCGACACCCTGCGGGGCTACTGGCGGTGGGCGCTGAAGATCGCCGACGTGGCGAAGTACGACCACACGGAGGCCTACGAGCACCTCATCAAGGTGATCGACCGGGCGGTGGACACCAAGTCCGACCGCCAGGCCGAGCTGACGCGGTTCATCGCCAGTTGCACATCCCTCCCGGCGTGATAACCGGGAGTTCACGCAATTGTCGAGGAAATGTCGAAAATGGTCCGGGACCCCGCCCGTGGTTGACCCCGCGGGGCCCCGGACCATTTTCGCTCCGTCAGCCGAGGCCGCCGGTCAAACCGCCGAGCAGGCTCGTGACCAGGCCGAGCACCGTGTTCAGCAGACCCGTGACGATACCGAGCAGATCACCCATGATGTGAACTCCTTCCCGGTTTTCCCTCGTCGGAGATGCCACCCCGACACCATTGTTTGTACGGTTTGGACCGACTTGTCCGCGAGGAAATACCCACTCTGGAGTGTCACCCGATAGGGTGGACTAACGAAACGCGATCATGACCTGATCAGGGGTAACTACACCCACCTGCGGTTTGTCAAATAATGACGAACCCTCGTCTGTGGACTAAGATCCACCCGTCCGATACGGAGCGGGTCACGCTGTGCGGCCGTGTGGGTTAAGCCTTGGGCTGGAAGAGCATGCACGTGCAGGAGCCGTGGGCGACCAGCTTCCCGTCGCCGTCGTGCACCCGCGCCTCGGCCGTCGCGGTGCTCCTGCCGACGTGGATGGTGGTGGCCGTGCAGGTGAGCCGGGAACCGTCCATTCGGACCGTCCGGATGAAGTTCACCTTCAGCTCCAGCGTCGTGTAGAGCACCCCGTCGGGAAGGCGGGTGAACACCGCGCTGCCCATCGCGGTGTCCATCAGGGTCGTGATCACACCGCCGTGCACGACGTACATCGCGTTGATCGTCGCCGGGTTCGGGTCCAGGAAGTAGACCGCCCGGCCCTCCTCCAGCTCCTGCACGGTGACGCCCAGCGACACCCCCACGCCCTGGCCGCTGGTGACGCCGTGCGCCAGGACGGTCCGCAGTTCCTCGATCCGGGTGGACGCGCTCATTCGAACCCAAGCCTCTCCGCAGGTTGTGGACCCGCCGAGTCGACCAGCGCCGGGTGTCGCCCGCGTGAACGGCGCGTGGCCGGTCGCGGAGTCCGATCGCGTGATCGGCCGCCGTGATCGCCCGCCCCGAATCGGTGGGTCGGGATTCACCGACCGTTCGCCGAAGACCGTCCCGGCGTTACCGAACCTCGTTCACTGTGGGACGGGAGGAGGGAGCGCCCGATGGAGTTCAGGTACCTGGTGTCCTTCCTCGCCATCGCCGACGAGCTGCACTTCGGCCGGGCCGCGGCCCGCGTGCACCTCACGCAACCCTCGCTGAGCCAACAACTCCAGCGCCTGGAGCGCACCCTCGGCGTCACGCTCGTGGTGCGCAGCTCGCACGAGGTCCGCCTGACCCCGGCGGGGGAGGCGCTGCGCGAACACGCCGACGTGATCGTGCGCCTGCTCGACCGCGCGGGCCGGGCCGCGCGCGAGGCCGCCCAGGGGCGGGTGGGCCAGGTCCGGGTCGGCTACAACTTCACCGGCTGGCAGGAACTGCTGCCCGCCGCGCTGGCCCGGATGCACCAGCGGTTCCCGGACGTCGCGGTGGAACTGCGCGAGCAGCGCTCCGGCCCGCAGCAGGCCGCGGTGGCCGGTGGCGAGCTGGATGTGGCGTTCCTGCACGGATCCCCGAACACCGCCGACCTCGCGCACCGGTTCCTGATGTCGGTCCCGATCGTCGCGCTCGTCGGCACCGCGCACCCCTGGGCCGCCCGCGCGTCGGTGCGCTTCGCCGAACTCGCCGGGCAGCGCTGCATCCTGTTCGGCCGCGACCAGAGCCCGGCCATGCACGACGCGATCCAGGCCGCCGCGGAGCGCACCGGCACCCGGCTACGGGTCGAGGATCACGTTGATGACCTCGCCGCCACCGCTATCGTGGTGGCGACCCAACCGGTCGTCGGGTTCGTCTCCGCGCACCGCGGCGACCACGCCCGCGCCAGCGGGCTGGGCTCGGTGCCGGTGCCGCTGACCGATCCCACTCCGAAGGTCGACCTGCACGCGGTGTGGCGCGCGGGCGACCAGTCCAGGGCCGTCCGGGCCTTCCTCGGCTGCGTCCTCAACGATAGTGCGGGAATCGAGTTCCACGACAACGGCGTCGAACTGTCCTGTTAGGAAGGCTTGTCCCCCGAGGAGCCCCTGCCATGCAGTTCCAGCAACTGGTGTCGTTCCTGGCCATCGCCGAGGAGCACAACTTCGGTCGGGCGGCGCGCAGGCTGCACCTGGCCCAGTCCTCGATCAGCCTGCACCTCAAGCGGCTGGAGCGCGAGGTCGGCGTCGAGCTGGTCGCGCGGTCCTCGCACCGGGTCAGCCTCACGCCCGCGGGCGAGGTGTTCCTCGACGAGGTGCGGCAGGTGCTCGACCTGGCCGACAGCGCCGTGGCGGCGGCCCGCGCGGTCGCCTCCGGACGCGCGGGCACGCTGCGCGTCGGGTTCAACTTCGCCGCGGGCAGGCTGGTGCTGCCGCCCGCGCTGGTCCGGATGCACGCCGAGCACCCGGACCTGCGCGTCGACCTCACCGAGAAGCGCAGCGGACCGCAGCTGCGCGCGCTGGCCGACGGCGAGCTCGACGTCGCGCTGGTCTTCGGCGCGCCGACCGCCCCCGGCCTGGTGTCCGCGCAGGTGTCCCGCGTGGACCTCGTGGCCCTGGTCACCGAGTCGCACCCGTGGGCCCGCCGCGACCGGGTCCGGTTCCGGGAGCTGGCCGGGCAGCCGTGCGTCCTCTTCGGACGCGAGCAGTGCCCGGCGATGTACGACGAGCTGCGGGCCATCGCCGGGCGCACCGGCACCGAACTGGCCGTGGTCGCCGAGATCGACGACCCGCTGGCCACCGCCGCCACCGTGCGCGCCCGCCGGGTCGTCGGCTTCGCCTCGGCCCCGCGCTGGGACCAGAACGGGCTCGCGGGCCTGGTGACCGTGCCCATCGTGGACCCCGTGCCGAGCCTGGCCATCCACGCGGTGTGGCGGCGCGACGCCGAGACGCTGCCGGTGCGGGCGCTGCTGCGCTGCCTGGCGGCGGGTGATCACGCTGACCTATCGACCGTTCGCCCCTTGGTCGTTGCCCAGCGGGCCGCCGGGGCTCGAGGATCGGAGCCGCGTCGGACGACGCGAGCCCGTGCCATGGCCGGGGCCCGCCCCGGCCGCAGAATGGAGTGACCGTGCGCGAGACAACCGCCCCCACAGTCGCAGCGGAGTGGTCGGTCCCGGCCCTGGTCGAGATCGCCGACCACGACACCCTCACCGCCGCGGTGTTCCACCGCGCGGTCGACGACCCCGCGCGCCCGGTGTTCAGCACCCGGGTCGCGGGTGACTGGGTCGACGTCGGCCACGGCGAGTTCGTCGACCGGGTGCGCGAGGTGGCGGGCGCGCTGCTGGCCGCCGGTGTCGCGGCGGGTGACCGGGTCGCGATCCTCGGACCGACCGGCGTGGACTGGGCGGTCGCCGACTTCGCCGCGCTGGCGATCGGCGCGGTCGTCGTGCCGATCTACCCGACCGCGTCCGCCGAGCAGGTCCGGCACGTGCTGGCCGACGCCACCCCGTCGGTCGTCTTCGTCGTCGAGCGCGCGCGGGACGTGGTGCTCGACCTCGTCGACGACCTGAAGCGCGTGTGGACACTGGGGGAGCGCCCCGAGGGCACCGCCGACCCGGCCCTGTTCGAGCAGCGCCGCGCGGCCGTGCGCGCCGACGACGTGGCCACGATCGTCTACACCAGCGGCACCACCGGCACGCCCAAGGGCTGCGTGCTCACGCACCGCAACATCCTGCACGCGGCCGTGAACGTCGTGCGGCTGCTGCCCGAGCTGTTCCTCGCCGAGGGCGCCTCGACGCTGCTGTTCCTCCCACTGGCCCACGTCTACGGTCGGGTGGTGCAGTTCGGCTGCGCCTGGGCGGGCACCCGCACCGGCCTGGTCGGCGACGCGGCCGAACTGGTCGGGCAGCTCCCGGTGTTCCGGCCCAGCTTCCTGGTCGGCGTGCCGTACGTGCTGGAGAAGATCCGCAAGGCGGTCCGGCAGCGCCCCGGGTTCGCCGACGTCGAGGCCGAGCTGGTCGCGTACGGCGCCGCGGTCCGCGCGGGGGTCGACCTGCCCGCGCCGACCGGTCCGGCGGTCGACGGGTTGACCGCGCTGCTCGGTGGCCGGCTGCGGCACATGATCTGCGGCGGCGCCTCGCTCGACACGTCCACTTTGGACTTCTTCACCGGGGTCGGCCTCGAGGTGATCGGCGCCTACGGCCTCACCGAGACCACCTCGACCGTGACCATGAGCGCCCCCACCGCGAACCGGCTCGGCGCGGTCGGCCGCCCCGTGCCGGGGACGACGGTCGCGGTGGCCGAGGACGGCGAGATCCTCGTGCGCGGCCCGCACGTCTCGCCCGGCTACTGGCCCGACGCCACGGGCGCGCCGGACTGGGTGCACACCGGTGACCTCGGTGCGCTCGACGCCGACGGGTACCTGCGGATCACCGGGCGCCGCAAGGAGATCATCGTCACCAGCGGCGGCAAGAACGTGGCCCCGGCGCCGCTGGAGGACCGGCTGCGGCTGCACCCGCTGGTGTCCAACTGCATGGTCGTCGGCGAGGGCCGGTCGTACGTCACCGCGCTGATCAGCGTGGACCCCGCGGTCGCCGAGAAGTGGACCGGTGATGTCGAGGCCGCGCTCCAGGAGGCGGTGGACGCGGCCAACGAGCTGGTGTCGCGCGCGGAGTCCATCCGCCGCTTCCACGTCATCACCGGGGACTTCACCATCGCCCGCGGCCACCTGACCCCGTCGCTGCGGCTGCGCCGAGCGGCCGTGGAGGCCGATTTCGCCGCCGAGATCGCGTCGCTCTACGCGGCCGAACGCCCCGCGTGATCATTCCCATATTTGTTCGACCGCTGTGAATGACGATCGGCCGACCGCGTATTCGCGGTCGGCCGATCGTGCTATCAGTTGGCTTTCATCCAGCACACGTAGTCGAAATCGACCTTGCCGACCAAAGTGCCACTACCGTCGTGCAGGAGAGCTTTTCCGGTCATTTCGTACCGCTCGGCGGTGGTCTCCGCCACGATTCGGGAGCAGACCGCGGCCTCGACGGTCCCGGTGGCCCGCACCCGACCGGTCGCGGGCCGCAGGAAGCTGACCTTGCTCTCGCGCAGCACGAAGCTCTGCACGGCCGCGATGCGCGTCGCGACGGCCCCGGAGAAGGCGGCGGCGCAGGCCACCTCGGCGGCCAGCCACATCGCACCGGCGTGCACGGTGCCCAGGTGGTTGCGCATGGTGGGCAGGTCGGCGACCTCGGCGACGGCCTCGGTCGGGCCCAACTCGGTGACCCGCACGCCCACGTGGTTGTTGAACGGCACCACGGCGTCCACCATCTGGCGGATCCGCTCGTAGTCGGGTCGGCCGTCCACGACGGCGGCGGCCAGCGCGGACTGCGCGGCGTTCACTTCGGCGGAGAACTTGCTCTTGGGAGGCATGTCGTGGAAGTAGACTACGCGATTCTGGACACCGGGTTAACCGATGCCGTGCGGGGCGGTAAATAACGCCGGTCGAAAATGGGCTCGATCGTCGCGATAGATGGCGTGATAGCGATGCCCGATGAGCGTTGACCGGCCTCGGACGGCTTGCGTAGAAATGTCGGTGAATGCAATCGAAGCCCAGCTCGGGAGTCAAACCCATGTATGACGCGATCGTGGTCGGCGCCCGCTGCGCGGGCTCGCCGGTGGCCATGCTGCTCGCCCGGCGCGGCTACCGGGTGCTGCTGGTGGACCGCGCCACCCAGCCCGCGGACACCGTGTCCACCCACTACCTCCAGCAGTACGGCCTGGCCAAGCTCAAGCAGTGGGGGCTGCTGGACACCCTGGTGGCCGCCGATGTCACCCCGATCACCCGGATGGTCATCTCCTACCGCGAGAACGTCATCGCGGGCTTCGCCGACCCGTACGAGGGCATCGAGGCCACCTACGCCCCGCGCCGCACCTTGCTCGACCCGATCCTGCTCGACGGCGCCCGCGCCGCGGGCGTCGAGGTCCGCGAGGGCTACACCGTGCGCGAACTGCTCTTCGAGGGCGACCGCGTGGTCGGCGTCAAGGGCTCGACCGGCGGCGGCGAGCCGACCGAGGAGCGCGCCCGCATCGTGATCGGCGCCGACGGCAGCCAGTCGTTCGTCGGCAAGGCCGTCGGCGCGGAGATCTACCGCACCATCCCGGCCGCGTCGTTCGTCTACTACTCCTACTGGTCCGGTCTCAAGACCGACTTCCACAGCCGCATCGGCGTGGACCAGCAGGTCGGCGTCTGGCCGACCAGCGGTGGCCGCACGCTGCTGGCGATCATGAAGCCGCTGGACCGCTGGGACGAGTTCCGCACCGACGTCGAGGCGAACTTCCTCCAGGTCGTCAAGGACATCGTGCCGGACATCGCCGAGCAGGTCGCCGACGCCGGGCAGCGCGAGGAGCGCTTCACCGGCATGCGCTACCCGGACAACTTCTACCGCCGCTCGCACGGCCCCGGCTGGGCGCTGGTCGGCGACGCCGGCTACCACAAGGACCCGATCACCGGGCAGGGCATCAGCGACGCCTTCGTGCACGCCGAGCTGCTGGCCGACCAGGTCGAGCTGGGCCTGTCCGGGCAGCGGCCGCTGGACGAGGCGGTCGCCGACTACGTCGCGGCCCGCGACGAGCGCACCGCGTCGGCCTTCCAGTTCGCCGCCACCGTCGGCGAGCTGGCGCTGCCCGCGCAGCTGGAGGTCATCTTCGGCGCGCTGGCCGCGCACCCGGACAACGCCAAGGCGTTCTTCAACCTCATCGCGGGCGCGACCACCGGGGAGCAGTTCTTCCACCCCGACCACGTCGCCACGATGCTCGGCCGCGCCTGATGCCGGTCCGCCTGCTGACCCTCGGCGACAGCTTCGCCGAGGGTCGGGGCGACCCCAGGCCGGACGGCACCTTCGGCGGCTGGGTGCCGCCGCTGGCCGAGTCGCTGGGCATCGCCCCGCACGAGGTGGTCAACACCGGCGCCTACATGGCCACCACCCAGGACGTCATCGACCACCAGCTGGCCCGGGCGCTCAGCGCGGACGCGCCGCTCTACGGGGTCACGGTGGGCGGCAACGACCTGGTGCGCAGCTCGTTCGACGAGGTGGCGTTCCGCCGGAACCTGCGCCACATCCTGGGCGGCCTCGGCCTGCGCGGCGCCCGGGTGTTCACCATCAACTGGCCCGACATCCCGGGCAAGCTCCCGGGACTGGCGCCCGCGCAGCGGCAGGCGCTGCGCGCCCGGTTCGCCGCGGCCAACGACTTCATGGACAAGCTCACCGCCGAGCTGGGTGTCGTGCGCTACGACATGGTCGACACACCGCTGACCCGCGACCCCGCGATGTGGGGACCGGACGGCATGCACCCGAGCCCGGCGGGACACCGGGCCATCGCGGCGGGATTCGCCGAACTGCTCTCCTGACCGGCCACCAGTCCACTCAGGACTTCCCGGCCAGTGCCCAGCCGAAGGGACGCTAGTGACTTCCGACCAGCAGCACCGCACGGCCGACACGCCCATCGCCATCGTCGGCGTGTCCGGTCTGTTCCCGATGGCCAGCGACCACCGGGTCTTCTGGCAGAACGTCGTGGACGCCGCCGACTGCACCGAGGACGTGCCCGCCTCGCGGTGGCGGGTCGAGGACTACTACGACCCCGACCCCACCGTGCCGGACAAGACCTACTGCACCCGCGGCGGGTTCGTGCCGGACGTGGCGTTCAGCCCGCTGGAGTGGGGCCTGCCGCCCAACCAGCTGGAAGTCACCACCGTCGTGCAGATGCTGAGCCTCGGCGTGGCGCGGGACCTGCTGCGCGACGCGGGCGCGGTCGGCTCGGACTGGTACGACCCGTCCCGCACCGGCGTGGTGCTCGGCGTCGCGGGTCCGACCACGCTGTCGCACCCGCTGGCGGCGCGGCTGTCCACCCCGGTGCTGCGCGAGGTCGTGCGCGCGTGCGGTCTGTCCGAACAGGACGCTGAGCAGATCGCCGCGCGCTACGCCGAGGCGTTCCCGCCGTGGGAGGAGAACTCCTTCCCCGGCCTGCTGGGCAACGTGATCGCGGGGCGGGTGGCGAACCGGCTCGACCTGGGCGGGATGAACTGCACGGTCGACGCGGCCTGCGCGTCGTCGCTTTCCGCGGTGCACATCGCGATCGGCGAGCTGGTCTCCGGCCGCGCGGACATGATGATCACCGGCGGCGCCGACACGGAGAACTCCGTGTTCGGCTTCATGTGCTTCTCCAAGACCCAGGCGCTGTCCAAGTCCGGCCGGATCAAGCCGTTCGACGACTCCGCCGACGGCACGCTGGTCGGCGAGGGCATCGGCATGCTGGCGCTCAAGCGCCTCGCCGACGCCGAGCGCGACGGCGACCGGGTGTACGCGGTGATCCGCGGCGTCGGGTCCTCGAGCGACGGTCGGTTCAAGAGCATCTACGCGCCGCGCGCGGAGGGCCAGGTCGTGGCGCTGCGCCGCGCGTACGCCGACGCGGACTGCGCCCCGGACTCCATCGGCCTGTTCGAGGCGCACGCCACCGGCACCCGCGTCGGCGACAAGACCGAGCTGACCGCGCTCAACGACCTGCTGCGGTCGGTGACCGACGAGCGGCACTTCGCCGCGATCGGCAGCGTGAAGTCGCAGATCGGCCACACCAAGGGCGCGGCGGGCGCGGCGAGCCTGATCAAGCTGGCCATGGGCCTCTACCACAAGACGCTGCCGCCGACGATCAACGTCAGCAAGCCGAACACCACGATCGACTTCGACAGCGCGGCCTTCTACCTCAACACCCGCACCCGCCCGTGGATCACCGACCCGCGCCGCCCGGTCCGCCGCGCGGCGGCGTCGGCGATGGGCTTCGGCGGCACCAACTTCCACGTGGTGCTGGAAGAGGCCACCGGTGACCGCTCGGTGACCCGGACCCTGCACGAGACCGCCCGGGCCTGGCTGTGGCACGCGCCGACGCGCGAGGAACTGCTGGCGCTGCTGAAGTCCGGCGCCGCTGCGGCATCCGGCCCGATCCCGGCCGACCACGCGCGGATCGGGTTCGCGGGGTCGCTGGAGGAGCTGCTCCCGGTCGCCGTGGCGCAGCTGTCGTCCTCGGCCGCCGAGCAGTGGACGCACCCGTCCGGTGTGTACTACCGGCGGCGGGCGCTGCCGGTGGTCAAGGTGGGCGCGCTGTTCGCGGGCCAGGGCAGCCAGTACGTCGACATGGGACTGTCGGCGGTGCTGAACAACCCCTTGCTGGGCGGTGCTTTCGACGAGGCCAACGCGGTCTTCGAGTCCGGCCAGCTGCTGTCCGAGGTCGTCTACCCGGCGGCCTCCTTCGACGGCACCACCGACGCCGACCGCGAGTTGGCGCTGCGCCGCACCGAGTACGCGCAGCCCGCCATCGGCGCGCTGTCCGCGGGGCAGTTCCGGTTCCTGGCCGAGTTGGGGCTGGAGTGCGCGGGCTTCCTCGGGCACAGCTTCGGCGAGCTGACCGCGCTGTGGGCGGCGGGCTCGCTGGCCGACGCCGACTTCTTCCGCCTCGCCCGGGCCCGCGGCCTGGCGATGGCGCCGCCGTCGGCCGACTTCGACGCGGGCGCGATGGTCGCCGTCGACGCGACCCGGGAGGCGGTCGAGGAGATCCTCGCCGACCACCCCGAGGTGTCGGTGTGCAACCACAACGCGCCGGACCAGGTCGTTGTGGGCGGCGCGACGATCGCCGTGGCCGACTTCGTCGCCGCGTGCAAGACCCGCGGTGTGACGGCGAAGGTCCTGCCGGTCGCGGCGGCGTTCCACACCTCGCACGTCGGCCACGCCGTGGAGGTGTTCCGGGCCGATCTGTCCGATGTGGACTTGACGGTCCCGTCCGGCCCGGTCTACGCCAACACCGCGGGCGCCTCCTACGGCGAGTCGGTGGAGCAGAACCGGGCGGTCCTCGCGGAGCAGCTGCGCAACCCGGTCGAGTTCGTGGCAGGCCTGCGGGCCCTGGAGGCCGACGGCTGCACCGTCCTGGTCGAGTTCGGCCCCCGGCGGGTGCTGACCGACCTGGCGACCCGGACCCTGGGGTCGGACGTGGTGACCATCGCCGTCGACCAGGGCAGGAAGGTCGACAGCGACCTGTCGCTCAAGCGCGCGGCGGTCCAGCTGGCGGTGGTGGGCGCGCCCGTCACCGACATCAACCGCCACGACGCGGCGCCGCTGGAGGTGGTGGCGCCCAAGGGGATGACGGTCACCCTCACCGGCCGCGACTACGTCCCCGACAGCCGCCACACCGCCTACGCCACCGCCCTCGACGGCTCGTACCAGGTCGTGACCCACGCGGAGCCCACCTCGAACGGCGCCGCCCCCACCTTCACCGCGCCGCTCCCCGCCGCCCCTTCGGCTCCCGCGCACGCGTCCCGATCCGCCGCCGAGCCGCTTCCCGCTGCCTCCGCTTCGGTTCCCGCCCACTCCGCGTCCGCTCTCTCCGCGTCGCTCCCCGCCGCTGCGACGGCTTCGGTTCCCGCCTACGCCGCGTCCGCTGCTGCCGCCGCTCCCACGTCCCCCGCGGCCACCGCGCCGTTCACGCCGGTGCCCGCTTCGTCGAACGGCGCCGCCGCGGCACCGGTCGCCGCCCCGGCCTCGGCGGTCGCCGTGGCCACCGAGACGGCCGTCGTCCCGGTGCCCGACCCGCTCCCCGCCGCGAACGCCTACCACCCGGTCGTGACCGGCTTCGGTGAGGTCGCGGCCCGCCACCTGGACCTGCACACCCGCTACGTCGAGGGCCAGCTCCGGGTCGCCGACGGCCTGGTCTCCGCGCTGCGCACCACCCCGGACCCGAGCCCCGGCCTGCACTCCGCCGTGGACGCGATCACCGACCAGAGCGTCGCGATCGGCGCCGCGCACATCCGGGTCAACGAGATCCTGGCCGCCTTGACCGAACTGGAGTTCTCCCCGAGCCGCGTCGCCCAGCCGGACCCGTCGCTCGCCCAGTTCCCCCCGGTCGCCCTCACCACCCCCACGCCCCCCGCTGCCCCGGCTGTCCCCGCCCCGGCCGCGTCCGCTTCCCCGGCCGTCCCGGCCCCGGAACTCCCCTCACCCGCCCCGGAACCCCGCCATGCAGAACCGGCCGCCTCGACTCCTCCCGCGTTCGAGCAGCCCCCACCCCCGCCCGCCCCGGCTGCCCCCCAACCAGCCACCTCCCGGGCGCAAGCACCCGAACTCCAGTCGGCCCTCCTCGCCATCGTGGCCGACAAGACCGGCTACCCGTCGGACATGGTTGACCTGACCATGGACCTGGAGGCCGACCTCGGCGTCGACTCCATCAAGCGCGTCCAGATCCTCGGTGCCCTGGGCGAGCGTTTCCCCGAACTCCCGGCGGTCGGCCCGGAGCAGGTCGCGGAACTGCGGACCCTGGCCGACGTGGTCGCCCACCTCACCGCCGCCCCGTCCACCGCCACCCAGGCCCCGGACATCAGCGGCGCCCTTGTGGAGATCGTCGCCGACAAGACCGGCTACCCCCCGGACATGGTCGACCTGACCATGGACCTGGAAGCGGACCTGGGTGTCGACTCGATCAAGCGCGTGCAGATCCTCGGCGCCTTGGGCGAGCGTTTCCCCGAGCTCCCGGCGGTCGGCCCGGAGCAGGTCGCGGAACTCCGCACCCTCGCCGACGTCATCACCTACCTCTCCGCAGGCGCACCCACCGGCGCCCCGGCTCCGGACATCAGCGCGGCCCTGGTCGGCATCGTGGCCGACAAGACCGGTTATCCGGTGGAGATGGTCGATCTGACCATGGACCTGGAAGCCGACCTGGGTGTCGACTCGATCAAGCGGGTGCAGATCCTCGGCACTCTCGGCGAGCGCTTCCCGTCGCTGCCCGCGGTGGGCCCGGAGCAGGTGGCGGAACTCCGCACCCTGGCCGACGTCATCGCGCACCTCACCGCTGGAGCGCCCGCCGCCACATCGGCTCCGGACGTCAAGTCGGCCCTGGTGGACATCGTGTCGGAGAAGACCGGTTATCCGGTGGAGATGGTCGATCTGACCATGGACCTGGAAGCCGATCTCGGTGTCGACTCGATCAAGCGCGTGCAGATCCTCGGCGCCTTGGGCGAGCGTTTCCCCGAACTCCCGGCGGTCGGCCCGGAGCAGGTCGCCGAACTGCGCACCCTCGCCGATGTCATCGCGCACCTCGGCGCCGGGCAGGCATCGGACGTCAAGCAGGCGCACCACACCTCGGCGGCGCCCGTGGCCGCACCGGCCCCGGACATCAAGTCGGCCCTGCTCGACATCGTCGCGGAGAAGACCGGCTACCCCGTCGAGATGATCGACCTCACCATGGACCTCGAAGCCGACCTCGGCGTCGACTCCATCAAGCGGGTCCAGATCCTCGGCACCCTCGGCGAGCGCTTCCCGTCGCTGCCCGCCGTCGGCCCCGAGCAGGTCGCCGAGCTCCGCACCCTCGCCGACGTCATCGGCTACTTCGGCGCCGAGGACGACCCCGAGGACGACCCCACCGCGCGCCGGGCGCACCTCGAACTCGTCCGCATCCCCCCGGTCGACGAGGCCGCGGGCGGCTACGCCGAGAACCCCGTCGCCGTCGTCAGCGCGGCCCCGCGGCACGCGGAGGCGTTGCGGGAACGCGGGTGGACGGTCGTCGGACCCGAGGAAGCGTCCACAGTGGACCAGATCGACCTCTGCCTGGTCGGCCTGCCCACCGACGCCACCTGGGCGGGCAACGTCGAGCTGCTCACCAGCCACCTCCTGCTCGCCAAGGACGTCGTCCCCGCGCTCCGGCGGACGATCGACCGCGGCACCCGCGCCGCCTTCGTCTCCGTGACCGCCCTCGACGGTGCGCTCGGCCACGAGGGCGCCGCCGCCCCGGCCGACGCGCTCGCCGGTGGGATCGCCGGGTTGGTCAAGACCCTGCGGCACGAGGTGCCCGGGCTGTTCTGCCGGGCCGTCGACACCAAGCTCGACGACCCCGAACTGGTCTGGCGGGAGATCAACGACGCCGCGGCCGAACCCGTCGAGGTCGGCATCGACAGCCTCGGCAACCGCTGGACCGCGGTGTTCAGCGAGCGGCCGGAGGGGCCCGCCGAACCGACCCTCGCGGACGACGACGTCATCGTCGTCACCGGTGGCGCCCGGGGCGTCACGGCCGCGTGCGTCCAGGCCCTGGCCACCCGGGGGCGCGGCGAGTTCGTCCTCCTCGGCCGCACCGCGCTGACCGAGCTCCCCGACTGGGCGCACGCCGACGACCTCAAGCCCCGGCTCATCGAGCAGATGCGCGCCGCGGGCCCGGTGACCCCCAAGGACGTCGACCGCCGCTACCACGAACTCCTGGCCCAGCGCGAGATCCACCAGACGCTGGCCGCGGTCGCGGAGCACGGTGTCCAGGTCCGCTACCTCGCCGTCGACATCACCGACGCCGACGCGGTCCGCGAAGCCCTCGACGGCATCCGGCCCACCGGGCTGGTGCACGGCGCGGGCGCGCTCGCCGACGCGGTGATCACCGACAAGACCCCCGAGCACCTGGCCAAGGTCCTGGGCCCCAAGCTCACCGGCCTGCGCGCGGTCCTCGACGCCGTCGACGAGTCCCGGCTGCGGCACATCGTCCTGTTCGCCTCCGTCGCGGGCGTCTACGGCAACACCGGCCAGGCCGACTACGCCGTCGCCAACGAGGCGCTCGGCAGGCTCGCCGCCACCTGGAAGCGGTCGGCCCCGCACCGCAGGGTCACCGCGATCAACTGGGGCGCCTGGGACGGCGGCATGGTGACGCCGGAGCTGTCCGAGCTGTTCAAGGCGCGCGGCATCCCGCTGCTGCCGGTCGCGACCGGGTCGGCCATGTTCGCCGAGCAGTTCGCCGACTCGCACCTGGGCGACATCGAGGTGCTCGTCGGCCCGGCCGCGCCGCTGGCCGAGACCGCCGCGCCGCGCCCGACCGCGCCGCTGCGCGCCCGCCGCGACGTGCGGGCCGTGGGCGGCGACCCGGTGATCGACGCGCACCGGATCGGCACGCACCCGGTGCTGCCCGCGTCCGCCGCGCTCGGCTGGATCGCCGGGGCGCTGGAGCGGGCCAACCCGGGCCTGCGGGTCGTCGAGGTGCGCGGCTTCGAGGTGCAGCGCGGCCTGGTGTTCGACGGTTCGCTGGCCCCCGAGTACTGGCTGGAGGCCACGGCGGGCGTCGTGGACGGCGACCGGCTGCTGGTCAACGCGTCGGTGGTGAGCGGCCAGCGGTCGCACTACCGCGGCACGTTCGTCCTGTCCGCCACGGTGGCCACGGCGCCGCGCGGCCGGGCCTACGAGGTCGGCGGCGGCACCCCGACGACGGCCTACGAGGACGCGGACCTCTTCCACGGCCCGCTGCTGCAAGGCGTGCGGCGCGTGCTGGAGCACGACCCGCGCCGCTTGGTCGCCGAGTGCGCCTTGGCGGACGAACCGGTCGGCTTCGGCGCGTACCGGTCGGCGCTGCACAGCCCGGTGCTCGGTGACGTGGTGCTCCAGGCCGCCGCCGTGCTGGGCGTCTGGTTCCTGGACGCGGGCTGCCTGCCGCTGTCGCTGGGCCGCTGGGAGTTCTTCGCCCCGCTGCCCGACACCACCCCGTTCATCGCGGTGGTCGACAACCTCCGCGACACCCAGATGACCGTGACCGTCGACGTGTCCATCCAGAGCCCGGACGGCCAACTCCTCCAGCGCGTGACCGACGTGTCCGTCGTGACGACCCCCGACATGCGCGACAAGTTCACCGAGGCCGTCACCCGCCGCACCACCCCGGAGCCCCGATGACCACCTTGACCTTCGACGGCACCCCCTTCGACTTCCTCCCCGGCGCCGCCACCACTTCCCCGACCACCACTTCCCCGACCACCAGTTCCCCGACCGACACCACGCCGACCGGCTCCGCCGTGACGATCCCCGCCTCGGCCACCCCGACCGGCTCAGCCGCGATGGCCTCCGCCCCGGCCGGCCCGACTGGTTCCGCCACGACGGTCTCCGCCGCGGCCACCCCGACCGCCGCGTCGCCGACCGGCTCCGCCCCGGCGACCGCGTGGACCACCGGCTATCCCCAGCCCACGGCCGCCCCCGCCGGGAAATCCCCCGATCCGGTGACGCCGTCGCCCGCCTCGCGGCCCCACACCCCGGCCCCCGCACCAGCGATTTCCCACGAAATCACCCCCCGGGCCTGGGGGACCCCCGAAATCAACGCTACTCCGGGGGACCGACAGAACCCGGGGTTCGACGACGAGGCCTGTGGACAACTCCGGCCCGCGCCCGGGGACCACGCCGCCCAGGTCGTGGCACGGCTGCGGGAAAGCCTGGTGGCCGCGCACGCCTCCGCGCTGGCCGCGCAGGAGGCCATGCAGTACGCGCGACTGGCCGAGGTGACCCGGTCCGCCGGGCTCCCCGCCCGGTACGCCGCGCCCCAGATCGACTCGCGGTCCAACGGGTCGGGCCCGCACGCCCAGCACGGCACGGCTCGGATCGCTTCCCCGCCCGCCGCGGACCAGCAGACCGCGCTCCCGGCCGCGGTCGTGCCCACCCCGATCCAGGGCCCCGCACGGCACTTCGTCGTCACGATCCAGCCCGACGCCGTCGTCGCCACCGAGATCACCGCCCCCGGCGAGCGCCGCTACCCCGAACCGGCCACCACCGAAGGCGCGTTCAAGGCCCTGGCCCGCACCACCGCCTCCGCCCTCACCCGCCAGGACCTCGACCACCTCCGCGCGGGTGCCATCGCCACCGTCTTCGGCCGCCCCTACGACCAGCAGGGCCTCAACCCCGAGATCCGCCTGCACACCCCCACCCACGGCGCCCTGACCCAGGTCACCCACACCACCCGCCGCGCGGGCGAGTGGAACCACGGGACGCTGCACGCCACCGCGCACCTCACCGACTTCACCGTCACCGCCGTCACCGAGGTCGCGCTGCAAGCCGCGCAGGTCATCGCGCTCAACCTGGGCCTGCACCTGTGCCTGCCCGACGCCGAGTTCACCGCCCAGGGCGCCGAGGTCGAACTGGCCGCCCCGGTCACCGGCGACGTCGACGTCGCCCTCGCACTGTCCGATCTGGACATGATCCCGCGCCCCCGCCTCACCGCCGAGGTCACCCTGCACGCCAACGGGATCACCGTCGCCAAGGTGCACGGCCTCAAGCTCGAGGTCCGCGAACGCCCCGGCGTGCCCATCGGGCCCGAGCAGGGCGGCGCCATCCCGCGCGACTTCGGCAGGCGCAACGCCGACGGGAAACCCGCGCTGCTCAACGAGTTCCACATGATCCACAGCTCGCGCGGCGACCTGGCCATCACCCTCGGCCCCGAGTTCGCGCGCACCGCGGGCCGCCGCGCCACCCGCATGCCCAGCGGCGGGCTCCGGCTCTGCGACCGGGTCATGCACGTCGACGGCGAGCGCCACAAGCTCGCCCGGGCCGCGGGTGACACCGAGTACGACTCGCCCGCCGACTCGTGGTACTACGCCGAGACCGCGAACGCCTCCATGCCCAACGTCATCTACATGGAGACCTCGCTGCAGTCCGCGCTGCTGCTCGGCTACTACCTCGGTGCCACCCTCACCGACCCCAACGACGACTTCAGCCTCCGCAACCTCGACGGCTCCGCCACCGTCCTGCGCGAGGTCGACCTGCGGGACAAGACCATCCAGCAGCACTCCGAGCTGACCAACACCAGCGTCCTCAGTGGAGCGGTGCTGCAGAGCTTCACCTACGAGCTGTCCGTCGACGGCGAGCCGTTCTACCGCGGCGAGTCCCTGTTCGGGTTCTTCAACGAGCGGGCGCTGGCCAACCAGACCGGCCTCGACGGCGGCGCGTACGTGCCCACCTGGTTGGAGCGCCAGGCCTCCGCTCCCCGGGTGCGCACCATCGCGGTGGGGCGGCGCGGGACCGACGGTCCCGCCCGCTCCACCGCGCACCTGCACCTGATCGACGAGGTCCAGGTCGTCGACGGCGGCGGCGACCACGGCCTCGGCTACCTGCGCGCGGTCAAGCCGATCCGCGAGACCGACTGGTTCTTCCGCCGCCACTTCCACCTCGACCCCGTGATGCCCGGCTCGCTCGGCGTCGAGGCGGTCATCCAGGCCATGCAGGAGTGGCTGGTCGACGCGGGCCTGGCCGACGGGCTCGTCGCGCCGGAGTTCGTCCTCCCGGCCGGTCTGCCGCTGTCCTGGCGCTACCGCGGCCAGATCCTGGCCACCGACGGGGAGATGACCCTCGAGGTGCACCTCAAGCGGGTCGAGCGCGGCGACCAGCGGGTCCGCGTCGTCGCCGACGCGAGCGTGTGGAAGCCCGGCATGCGCATCTACCAACTCGACGACGTCGCCGTGGAGTGCCGCGGCGTGGGGGCGAAATGACCGCGCTGACCCAACCCCTGGCCCGCACCGCCGCCGAGGTCTACTCGGTGCTCGCCGACCTGGAACGGCCCTGCTTCGTCGTGGCGCAGGGCGGGGTGGGCGCGACCAACGACGAGCGCGTCGCCCGCTCGTCCGGCACGGTCCTGGCCGCGGTCCCCCCGATGACCCCGGAACGCCTGGGCGCGCCGGACTTCACCCGCGACCACGGCGTCCGCCTGGCCTACATGGCGGGCGCCATGGCCAACGGCATCGCGTCCCCCCGGCTCGTCGCCGCCATGGCCCGCGCGGGCTACCTCGCCTCCTACGGCGCCGCCTCCACGGTCCCCGGACGCGTCGCCGAGGCCCTCCAGGAGATCGCCCGGGAAGCCCCGGGCGCGCCCTTCTCCTGCAACCTCATCCACAGCCCCAGCGAACTCGCCATGGAGCGCTCCACGGTGGACCTGTGCCTCGAGCACAAGGTCCGCTGCGTCGAGGCGTCGGCGTTCCTCGACCTGACACCGCAGATCGTCCGGTACCGGGCCAGCGGCCTGTCCCGCGAGCGCGGCGTCGAGAACCGGGTCATCGCCAAGGTTTCCCGCGCCGAGGTCGCCGAGCGCTTCATCCGCCCCGCCCCCGACTCCATCCTGCGCGGCCTGGTCGAGGCGGGTGACATCACGCACGAGCAGGCCGAGCTGGCCCGGTCCGTGCCGGTCGCCGACGACATCACGGCCGAGGCGGACTCCGGTGGTCACACCGACCGCCGCCCGCTCCCGGTCCTGCTGCCCGAACTCCTGCGCCTGCGCGACTCCCTCCAGTCCGCGCTCGGCTACGCCAAGCAGGTCCGCGTCGGCGCCGCGGGCGGCATCGGCACCCCGTCCGCCGCCTTCGCCGCGTTCGCGATGGGCGCCGCCTACGTGGTCACCGGCTCGGTCAACCAGTCCACCGTGGAGTCCGGCCAGTCGCCCGCGGTCAAGCGCCTGCTGGCCACCGCGGACGTCACCGACTGCGAGATGGCGCCGTCGTCGGACATGTTCGAGCTCGGCGTCGACGTGCAGGTCCTCAAGCGCGGCACGATGTTCGTCGGGCGCGCCAAGAAGCTGTTCGACCTCTACCGCCGCCACGACGGCATCGACTCGATCCCGCCCCGGGACCGGGCCGAGCTGGAGCAGAAGGTCTTCCGCCGCCCGCTGGAGGACGTCTGGGCCGACACGGTCGAGTACTTCAGCGCCCGTGACCCCGAGCAGGTCGCGCGCGCCGAGGGCAACGAGAAGCGCCGCATGGCGCTCATCTTCCGCTGGTACCTGGGCCTCTCCTCCCGGTGGAGCATGTCCGGCGACCCCGAGCGCGCCGCCGACTACCAGGTCTGGTGCGGGCCCGCCATGGGCGCGTTCAACTCCTGGGCCGCCGGGACGTTCCTGGCGCCGGTCGAGAACCGCGCGGTCGCCGACGTGGCCGCGCAGCTCATGCGCGGCGCCGCGTTCGCCGCCCGGGTCTCGGCGCTGACCGGCGCGGGCGTCCGGCTGCCCGCCGCGTGCACGACCTACCGCCCGGCTCCCTGAGGAGGACACGGTGACCGAACCCCGAGGATCGGTGTGGCTGCTCTGCCCGGGCTGCCGCGAGATGGTCTACGGCAGGCGCTTCGCCCGCGCGGCCAAGGTCTGCCCGCACTGCGGCCACCACGCCGTGCTCAACGCCCCCGAACGGCTCTCGCACCTGCTCGACGAGGGCTCGCTGCGGCTGCTCGACCTCGCGGTCGGTGACCACGACCCGCTGCGGTTCGTCGACTCCGTCGCCTACCCCGAGCGGCTGCGCACGGCCCGCTCCGCCACCGGTCTCGACGAGGCCGTGGTCTGCGCGCGCGGCACGATCGGCGGGCACGCGGTCATCGCCGCCGTCATGGACTTCCGCTTCCTGGGCGGCAGCCTGGGCGCGGCCGTCGGCGAGGCGATCACCCAGGCCGCCGAGACCGCGCTGCGCGAGCGCACACCGCTGCTGCTGGTCACCGCGTCCGGCGGGGCGCGGATGCAGGAGGGCGTCATCTCCCTCATGCAGATGGCCAAGACCAGCCAGGCGCTCGGCCAGCTCGACGAGGCGGGCATCCTCACGCTGACCCTGGTCACCGACCCGACCTTCGGCGGTGTCGCCGCGTCCTTCGCCACGCTCAGCGACGTCATCATCGCCGAACCCGGTGCGCGCCTCGGCTTCGCGGGCCCTCGGGTCATCGAGCAGACGATCCGGCAGAAGTTGCCCGAGGGCCTGCAGACTGCGGAGTTCCTGTTGGAGCACGGCATCGTCGACGTCATCCGGACCCGCGACCAGCTCCGCCCAACCATCGCCCGGATCCTCGCGGTCGCGTCTCGGCGCGGTGAGGCGAGTCCGGGCGAGGCCGGTCCCGAGCTGATCACCGATCCGGCCCACCTGCCGGAGCGGCACCCGTGGGAGGTCGTGCGGCTGGCCAGGACCCTCGGACGACCGACCACTGTGGACTACATCAACCTGGTCACGCACGGCTTCGTCGAACTCCACGGCGACCGGCGCGCGGCCGACTGCAAGGCGATCGTCGGCGGACTCGCCTACCTCGACGACATCCCCGTCGTCGTGGTCGGCACGCAGAAGGGCCGCACCGCCGCCGAACTGGCCGAGCGCAACTACGGCATGCCCAGCCCCGCCGGGTACCGGAAGGCCGCGCGGCTCATGCGGATCGCGGCCAAGCTCGGGCTGCCGCTGGTGACGTTCATCGACACGGCGGGCGCGTACCCGGGTGTCGACGCGGAAACCGACGGGCAGGCGGTCGCCATCGCGGAGAACCTGCGGCTCATGGCCGGTCTGCCGGTGCCGTCCGTCGCGGTGGTGACCGGTGAGGGCGGCAGCGGCGGCGCGCTCGCGCTGGCCGTCGCGAACCGGGTCCTGATGTGCGCCAACGCGATGTACTCGGTGATCACCCCGGAGGGCTGCGCGGCCATCCTGTGGAAGGACGCCGCCGCGGCGCCCAAGGCGGCGGAAGCGCTGCGGGTCGACGCGCGGTACCTGCTGGAGCAGGGCGTCGTCGACGGCGTGGTGCCCGAACCCGAGGGCGGCGCGCACACCGACCACGGGTTCGCCGCCGCCGCGATGCGCACCGCGCTGACCAGCACCCTGCGGGCGCTCATGCCGCTGGACGCGATGAACCTCGTCCCGCGCCGCCACGCCCGCTTCCGCCGGTTCGGCGTCACCGCCCCGGACCTGCTCGACCAGGACATCGCAGAGAGGGAGAGCGCCTGATGACCGCCATGGAGAGCGCCGTGGGCAGCCCGGAGCAGGTGTTGGACGCCGTGCGGGCCAACGCGCTCGCGCTGTGCGCGCAGTCGGCGCGGCCGGTGAGCTGGATCAAGGTGACCGCGGGCGAGGTCGGCGTCGAACTGTCCTTCGCGGACACCGTGGTCGCCGTCGCCCCGTCGATCGGCCCGGCCGAGGTGCCCGCCCCCGTGCTGGCGTTGGCACCGCGCGCGGCCGAGGTCGTCGCCGAGCCCGAGGTGGCGGTGCGGCACGTGTCGTCGCCGACCGTCGGCGTGTTCTACCGGTCGCCGGAGCCGGGCGCGGACCCGTTCGTCACCGAGGGCAGCGTGGTCGCGCCCGGGCAGCAGATCGGCATCGTCGAGGCGATGAAGCTGATGATCCCCGTCGAGGCGGACGGCGCCGGGCGCGTGGTGGAGCTGCTGGTCGCCGACGGGACCCCGGTCGAGTACGGCGAGGCGCTGCTGGCCTACACCCCGGAGACGGCCTGATGTTCGGCACCGTCCTCATCGCCAACCGCGGTGAGATCGCGCTCCGGGTCGCCCGCACCTGCCGCGAACTGGGCATCCGCACGGTCGCGGTCTACTCGACGGCCGACCGCGACTCGGCCGTGGTCCGGTTCGCCGACGAGTCCGTCCACATCGGACCGCCGCCGTCGCGGGGCAGCTACCTGCACATCCCGGCGGTGATCGAGGCGGCCAAGCGGACCGGTGCCGAGGCGATCCACCCCGGCTACGGGTTCCTGTCGGAGAACCCGGACTTCGCCGAGGTGTGCGAGGACGAGGGCATCGTGTTCATCGGCCCGCCCGCCGCGGTGATGCAGAAGCTGGGCGACAAGGCCGTGGCCCGCTCGATGATGGTCCAGGCGGGGCTCCCGCTGCTGCCCGGCAGCACCGAGGCCATCGACACGGTCACCGAGGCGCAAGCGCTTGCGGACAGCATCGGCTACCCGGTCATCATCAAGGCCGCGGCGGGCGGCGGCGGCCGCGGCATGCGCATCGTGCGCGACGCCGCCGACTTCGCCCGCGCCTACCGCGACACCCGGCTCGACGCCCAGGCGGTGTTCGGCGACGGGCGGGTGTACGTCGAGCGGTACCTGGAGTCGGCCCGGCACGTGGAGATCCAGGTGCTGGCCGACCGGTACCGCAACGCCGTCCACCTGGGCGCCCGCGACTGCTCGGTGCAGCGCAGGCACCAGAAGCTGGTGGAGGAGTCGCCGCCGCCGGGCCTGCCGGACTCGCTGGTCGCCGAGATGGGCGCCGCCGCGGTCCGTGCGACCGTGGCTGCCGGGTACGTGGGTGCCGGGACGTTCGAGTTCCTCGTGGACACCGAGAACCGGTACTACTTCATGGAGGTCAACTGCCGCCTCCAGGTGGAGCACCCGGTGACCGAGATGGTGACCCGCCTGGACCTGGTGGCGGAGCAGCTGCGCGTGGCGGCCGGGCAGCCGCTGGGCTACGGGCAGGAGGACGTGGCGTGTGCCGGCCACTCGATCGAGTGCCGGATCAACGCCGAGGACCCGGCCCGCGGCTTCGCGCCCGCCCCCGCGACCGTGCGGTCCTTCGTCGCCCCGGGCGGCCCCTTCGTCCGCGTCGACACCCACCTGTTCGACGGCTACCGCATCCCGTCGGCCTACGACTCCCTCCTGGCCAAGGTCGTCGTCTGGGGCCCGGACCGCGCGGTCGCCCTGGCCCGCATGCGCGCCGCCCTGACCGAACTGCGCGTCGACGGCCCGGGCGCGGCGACCACCGCGGAGTTCCTGCACTCGGTGATGGACAACCCGGTGTTCCGGGAAGGCAAGCACGACACGTCGTTGGTGGGGGACATGCTGTTCGGAGGATCCCGGTGATCGAGGTAGCGGTCGCGTCCCGCTCGGTGGTGGCGGACGGGGTGGTGGCCCTGGACCTGGCGGGTATCAACCTGCCCGCCTGGGAGCCGGGCGCGCACATCGACGTCGAGGTCGGCGCGGGTGTGCTGCGGCAGTACTCGCTGTGCGGGGAGGTCGGGGCGGACCGGTACCGCATCGCCGTCCTCAACGCCCCCGCGGGCCGCGGCGGCTCCCGCTTCATGCACGCCCTGCGGGTCGGCGACATCGTGCGGATCAGCCCGCCCCGCAACAACTTCGCACTGGTACCCGCCGAGCGGCACCTGTTCATCGCGGGCGGCATCGGGATCACACCGTTGCTGCCGATGCTCGACCGCTGCGTCGACTGGCGGCTGGTGTACGGGGGTCGGTCCCTGGCGAGCATGGCCTTCGCCCGGGAACTGGTGGAGCGCTTCGGTGACCGGGTCGTGCTGTGGCCGCAGGACGAGCTCGGCTTGCTGGACTTGGACGTCGAACTGGGAAACCCCACACCCGACACCGCGGTTTACTGCTGTGGTCCCGAAGGACTGCTCGGCGCGGTCGAACAAGCCTGCGCCTCCTGGCCGACGGGCTCCCTGCGGGTGGAGCGGTTCGCGCCCCGGGAGGACTCGGGGGAGCGCTCGGGGTTTGAGGTGGAGGTCGCGTCGACCGGGCAGGTGTTGAGTGTGCCCGCTGACGTGAGCGTGCTGGAGGTCGTGGAGGAGAGCGGGATCCCGGTGGTGTCGTCGTGCGGCGAGGGCACGTGCGGCACCTGCGAGACGACGGTGCTGGACGGCGTGGTCGACCACCGGGACTCGGTGTTGTCGGCGGCGGAGCAGGAGTCCGGCAAGACGATGATGATCTGCGTGTCGCGCGGCCGGGGCAGGCTCGTCCTGGACCTGTGACCCGTGGGCGGATCAGTCGCGCTCGTCGTCCGAGTCCTGTGCGCGGCCGGGCGTCGCGATCACGACCCAAGCGGCGAAGGCGGCGAGCAGGACGAAGAACAACGTGTTGATGAAACCGGGAACCTGTTCGAAGATCTCCCCGCACGGCCACCGCTGGGGAAGGTAGGTGGGCCCGTGGGACGGGTCCGGGTAGAGGCAGCGGTAGTCGGTTCCGCTGCCGAACACCTTCAGGGCACTGAAGGCGCACACCGCGGTCGCGCCGATCAGGGTCGCCTTCGCCCGGATGCCCCACGGACGCGCCACCTCGCCGGTCCGTCTCGCGACCACCGCGAACAGGTGCCACAACAGCACCACCGCGACCACGACGCCCACCATGGCGATGAACATCGACTACCCCCTCATCCACCCCGCACCGACAGGGGCACCCAACTCCTCGACACGCGACCGGCCGGGCAATCCACGCCACCACACCGTCGTCCAGCGAGTTGTCCACGGGCCTGGGCATCGTAACCCGGAGTCGGGCTCCGTGGTGGCGACCGGGCAGCCGAGCGAGGCGTGCGGGTTTTCGCCCGAACAGGGAGTCCCGCCCCCGTTACCGAGTGCTCCCACGTCGTCGCAACGACCCGGGGCCGCGCTGCCTGCCCCACCCGTAGTCGCGCCACGACCACTTCCGGGGACCCGGGCGCCCAGCTCGGTCCGGTCCGCGAGGGCGCCCCACAGGCGGTACCCTGCGGTCGACCCGAGGCGCGGGTGCAACGGCTGGCGCGGTGGCGGTGTTCACCTGGTATGACCGACCCAGACGCGGCCGTCCTCGCCGCCATCGCCGACGACCTCGACGCGGGGTTCGCCGAGTTGGTCCGCACCCACCAGCGGGTGGTGCTCTCGGTCGCCCTGCGGGTCGGCGGCCGGGACGCCGAGGACCTGGCCGCCGAGTGCTTCCTGCGCGCCTACCACGCGCTGCGCGGCTACGACCGGTCCCGCATCCTCGCCCTGCGCCCCCGGTCGTGGCTGCTCACGATCCTGCTCAACACCTGGCGCAACACCGTTCGCGCGGCGAGCAGGCGGCCGGTGGTCGCCGTCGCCGAGCTGCCCGAGCGGGCCACGGCAGGCCCCAGCGTGGAGCAGCAGGTGGCGGACGCCGAGACCCGCGGCGAGCTGGCCGCGCTGGTCTCGACCCTGCCCGAGAACCAGCGGGTCGCCGTGGTGCTGCGGCACGTCGTCGACCTGCCCGTGGCCGAGATCGCCGCGGTCATGGCGGCACCGGAGGGCACCGTGAAGTCCCACATCTCCCGCGGCCTGGCCCGGCTGCGGGAGCAGTACGCGAAGGAGGTCGTCCGATGATGGCCCACGACGAGACCCCCGACCAGCTGACCGCCGCGCTGGGCGGCCTGGCCGCCCCCCTGTCCCTCGACCTGACCACCCGGCTGTTCGGCCGGTGGACGACGGTCCCCGGCCCGGTCGGCGAGCTGTTCCTCGCCTACACCGACGTCGGCGTCAGCTACATCCGCACCGCCGCGTCCGTGCGCGGCCGGGCCGAGGTCTTCCGGGAGCACTTCCACCAGCGGTTCAACCGGCCGCTGCAGCACGTGGCGGCCGTGCCCGCCGGGCTCTTCCCCGACGCCGCGCGCGCCCAGGAGGCGCCGGTCGACCTGCGCACGCTGACCTCCTTCGAGCGGGACGTGCTCACCGCGACCCGCGAGATCCCGGTCGGCCAGGTCCGCCCGTACGCGTGGATCGCCAAGGCCATCGGCCGCCCCAAGGCCGTGCGCGCCGTCGGCACCGCGCTGGGCAACAACCCCGTGCCGGTGCTGATCCCGTGCCACCGCGTGGTTCGCGCCGACGGCCACCTGGGGCAGTACGTCTTCGGCGCGGATGTCAAGGAGGACCTGTTGCGCGCCGAGGAGTCCAATGTGGACGAGATGCGCGCGCTGGCCGACGCCCGCCGCGCGGTGGTCGGCCACGACGGCGTCGTGTGCTACCCGTCGTGCGACCGGATCCGGTCGGTCCCGGCGGCCTCCCGGCGGGCGTTCCGCACGGTCGCCCAGGCGGTGCAGGCGGGCTACCGGCCGTGCGAGCGGTGCGGACCGGTGGCGTGACGTCCGCCGAACTGGCCACGGTCCTGGCCCTGGTCAAGCGGTTGGGCACGCTGGTCAACCTCGGCCACGGTCGGGACCCGGCCTCGGTCGCGTCGGCCCGGGCGTTCCTCGACGCCTGGGACGGCGAGATCGGCGCGGTGGTGAGCTGGCCCGCGACCGCGGCGTCCTGGCTGCGGTCCGCCTGCCGCTTCGCGGGCGGCGCCCCGGACGCGTGGGTGATCGCCGACCAGGCCCGCTCCTGGACCGGCATCGGCGGGCGCCTGGCGGCGATGCCGGAGTGGCGTCCGGGTAGGACAGTGGCTTTCGCCGGTATGGCCTGGGATGGGCTGGCAGGCGTCGAAGGATTGCGCGGCGCGGGCGCGGACGGTACTGAGTGGACTATCCTCGACCGGAGTGTGACCTGGTGTCGGAACCTCAGTGGCCCAGGAACATCAGGTCGTTCGCGGTGAAGGCGTGGTCCGGGAATCCGGGGAGCTGCCGCTGGAATGTTTCCTCAAGCAGGCCCGGGCTCGCGGTGAAACGCGGTTCGAGCGCCGATTCCACCGGGATGAGCGCGAGCCCCGGGTGACCGTGCACCCGGAAGTCGACCCGCGCGATGACGATCGGTCGCTTCACGTAGATGGCCGCGTCGAACGCGGGCCCGCAGGCGAGGTCGATCCAGTTGTCGTCCATGCCGGGCGCCCATTCGAACATGTGGGTGATCCGGCGCGCGTAGGCTTCCGCCTCTTTCTCGCTCCACACAAGGGATCTCACCGGGGTGAGGATGTGGTCGATGTCGACGACGGTGCGCGGGCGCGGCGGGCCGGGCGGCTCGGTCAGGAACCGGACCAGCAACTCTTCGGCGGACTCGTGGGTGTGGTTCGCCTGTCCCGCCGCGCCCAGCGCGACCAGCAGGTCCCAGTGGAGGTCGCTGAACTCGTTGTGCCCCAGCACCCGGGACCTGGCCCAGGCAGTGGCCTCTCCCGGTGTCACCGCGCGGCTGACCAGGTTCTCCAGCCACCGCCGGAGATCGGCGGTCAAGGCTTCCTCGCCACCACGATGTCGCGCACGATGGCCTGGTCGACGCGGTGGCTGAAGCCCAGGTACGGGCCCTCGTCGAGGGGTTCGAGGTTGGCGGCGGCCAGTGCGTCCACAAGGGACGCTCGGGGAACCACGTTGGTGTTCCACGAGATCGCGAGGGCCCCGCCCGGCCGCAGCAGGCCCACCCAGCCGCCGATCGCGGCGCGGATCAGCTCGAGCGGGCCCCGGTGCAGGGCTCCCGTGGCGCGGCTGCCGTGCTGGACGCCGTAGGGGGCGTCGGTCGCGATGACGTCGAAGGTGCCCGCGCGGTGGAACCGGTTGGCCTCGGTCGTGTCGGCGTTGACGTAGTCCAGGTCGAGGGCGTCGCCCGCCTTGTACGACTCCTTGGTGACCCCGATCGAGGCCTGGAACCGGCGGGCGATGACCTTGCCGTCACGGCGCACGCGGGTGGTGTCGGCCTGGTGCTTGACGCGCTTGCGCTTGAGCCAGGTCTGGATGAACTGCGCGTACGCGTCGAAGTCCTTGCCGTCGACGTCGATGCCCGCGGTGTCGTAGCCGTAGGTCAGGGCCTGGTTGAGCGTGGTGCCGCGCCCGCACATCGGGTCCAGCACCCGCAGCCGCCTGGTCAGCATGTCCTGGGCGGACGCGGAGGAGACGACCGCCAGGTTGAGCAGCAGCTTGGTGAAGTGCTCGTTGGTCTTACCCGGGTACTTCTGGATGGTCACCAGGTCGTCGTCGAACTTGTCCAGCGGGGTCAGCTCCACCGGGGCCAGCAGGTCGCCGCGCCGCTCGAACAGCGCGTACGCCGACGACAGGTTCGCCAGCCGCGCCGCGTCGTCCGGGCCCAGGTCGGGGCAGGTGAAGCCCAGGTACGGGACGCCGCTGAGCCGGACCGGGGCGATGTCGCGCACCCGGCCGCCGAGCAGGCGGTCGCTGAACACCGCCAGCTCCGCCGCCATGAGGTCCACCGACGACTCGGCGTAGACGCGGTTGAGCGCGGGTCGCACGAGCAGGACGTGGGTGGTCATGGGCTCCCGATTCGGTGTGTTCGCGGTGGTCAGGGCCATGATACGGCGCCCGGGTCACCGACAACCCACTTCATCCTTGACAAGAAAAGTTGTCGGTGACAGGCTAGGCCCATGTTCGACGTAGCGGTGATCGAGGACCCGGCGGCTGCCGAGGTCACGCTGGACCCGGTGCGCGCCCGCCTGCTGGCCGCGCTCGCGGAGCCCGGCTCGGCCAGTTCGCTGGCCGCGGCCGTCGGGCTGCCGCGGCAGAAGGTGAACTACCACCTGCGGGCGCTGGAGAAGCACGGCCTGGTGGAGCTGGTCGAGGAGCGGCGCCGGGGCAACTGCACCGAACGGGTGCTGCGCGCCACGGCGGCCTCGTACGTGATCTCGCCCGCGGCGCTGTCCGCGGTCGAACCCGACCCGGCCCGGGCCCCCGACCAGCTCTCCGCGCGCTGGCTGCTGGCCCTCGCGGCCCGGTTGGTGCGCGAGCTGGGTCGGCTCATCGCCGGTGCCACCGCCGCCAACCAGCGGCTCGCCACCTACGCGATCGACTCGGAACTCACCTTCGCCACCGCCGCCGACCGCGCCGCGTTCGCCGGTGAACTGCAAGAGGCGGTGGCCGACCTGGTCCGCCGCCACCACGCGGAGGACGCCCCCGGCGGGCGCAAGCACCGCCTGGTCGTCGCCCTGCACCCCAGCCTGAAGAACTAGAAGGAGCTTGTGCCATGTCGAAGCAGTTCGAGATCCGCCGCGAGGTCGTCCTCGAGGCCACCCCGGCGCAGATCTTCGCCGCGGTCACCGAGAACCAGGGGTCCTGGCTGTTCCCGATGCCGTACCCGCCCGCCGACGGCACCGTCGACGCGCAGGGCAGCCGGGTGACCAAGTGGGACCCGCCGCACGAGGTCGCCGTCCGCACCGAGGGCCCGGACGGCTGGTTCAACGCGCTGGAGCACGTCATCGAGGCCCGCGACGGCGGCACGGCCGTGCTCCGGTACGTGCACAGCGGCATCTTCACCGACGACTGGGACACCCAGTACGACGGCGCGGGCAAGCACACCGACTTCTACCTGCACTCGCTCGGCCAGTACGTCAAGCACTTCCCCGGCCGCGGCGCCACCTACGTCGCCGCCGACGGCCCGGCCGCCTCCCACGCCCCGGGCGCGGTCGACGTCCTCCGCCGAGCCCTGGGCGTGACGGCGGTGGGGGACCGGGTGCGGATCGAGGGGCTGGGGGTGGACGCGGAGGTCGACTACCTGGAGGGCCAGTTCATCGGCCTGCGCGACGGCGACACCCTGTACCGCTTCTACTGCCGCGAGCCCTGGGGCGCCCCGGTGTCGCTGGCGCACCACCTGTTCACCGAGCCCGCCGACCCGGAGAAGACCACCGCCGCCTGGCAAACCTGGCTCGACGCCGTCTACGCCTGATCCCCACCTCGCCCGCGATCTGGGGGTCGCGGGCGGGGACGCCTCCCCTCCCTGGTGCCTGGCCCGTTGCCCGCGGCCTCGCTCCACGGTCCCGCCCCTCACTCCCCAGCGCCCGCGCCTTGCCCCCGCACCCCAGGCAGCCAACCCTTCTCCGGCGCGTCGTGGGCCTGCGCGTTCTCCTCCGGCCAGGTGCCCCCGCTCGCCCCGAGGCCGCACCGCTCACCCCCAGTTCTCGAGCCCCTCTGCTCGACGCGTCTGCCCTCACGCCTGCCAGCCAAGTGCCCACCACCCCCCGGCATCCCGCTCGCCCGGCGCCCGCCCGCAACAACCACGGCCCCTCCCAGCCAGCCTTTCCCCAACGCGTCGAGGGCCCGCTCGTTCTCCCGATCCACCTCGAGTCCGCGTTGGCCGGCCCGCTCGCGACATCCGCGCCCCTGTCCGCCCCAGATCCGCGCCGCAGCACTCACCCCAGCGCCTCACCTCGAAGCGCCGGCGCCCACACCTGCCTGCCAGGCGCTCCACCCCACACGAACCCCCAACCGCATCCCGCTCGCCCGGCCACGCCCTAGCTCGCCGACCACAACAACCACGCTCTTCCTCGACGCGTCGTGGGTCCGCGCGTTCTCCTGATCCACCCCGGATCCGCGTTGGCCGGCCCGCTCGCGACATCCGCGCCCCTGCCCGCCCCAGATCCGCGCCACAGCGCTCGCCCCCAATGCTCGAGCCACCTCGACTCGAAACGCCGCCCCCACACCTAACTGCCAGGCGCTCCACCCCGCACGACCCCGACCACATCCCGCTCGCCCGGCGTCCCCAGCACCCGCCTTCCCGCGCCCCTAGCTCGCCGACCGCGACAACCACAGCCCCAGGCAGCTCGCTCTTCCGCAACGTGTCGTGGGCCCGTGCGTTCTCCTGGTCCACCTCGGATCCGCCTTGGCTTGCTCGCAACATCCGCGCCTGCCCCCACTCGCCCCGAGGCCGCACCGCTCACCCCACCGCTCAAGCCCTCGATTCGAAGCACCTGCCCCCGCACCGGCCAGCCAACCCACCCCACCCTCGCCCGGCTTCCCTTGCTCGCCCGGCTTCCCTTGCTCGCCCGGCTTCCCTTGCTCGCCCGGCTTCCCTTGCTCGCCCGGCTTCCCTTGCTCGCCCGGCTTCCCTTGCTCGCCCGGCTTCCCTTGCTCGCCCGGCTTCCCTTGCTCGCCCGGCTTCCCTTGCTCGCCCGGCTTCGTCGATTCCTCAGCGCCCTCCAACCCCAAGCGTCCCAACGCGTCCGCAGTGGCGTCCCACCCGACCACCACTCGAGCCCTCGCCGATCCCAGGAGTCTCCGATGAACACGCGACCCTCGTCCGACGACACCCACGCCAAGATCGACACCGCCCGGCCCGGACGACAGACCCCACCCTCCCAGGGGGGCACCCCGAAACCAGTCTATTGGCCGGGTGGTGGTGGGGAACCGCGCAAGCTGAGCCTGTGGACAAGTCAGGCGCATGTGGACAACCGCCTCGCGCCGGTTGTGCTCGCGGCGGTGCGGGTCGTGGTCGGCTTCCTCTACCTGTCCCGCGGCCTGCAGGGCTTCGGGCTCTTCGGGGGGATCGACGGGGTCGGCGGCGCGGTGGACCTGTGGACGTGGCCCGACTTCTGGGGCAGCGCGCTGGAGGTCGCTGGTGGGGGACTCGTCGTCCTGGGGTTGTGCACCCGCACCGCCGCGTTCGTCAGCTCCGGTGTGATGGCCTACGCCGTCCACGCCCCGATGGGGTTGCTGCCGCTGCAGAACATGGGCGAGCAGGCGGCGTTGCTCTCGTGGGTGTTCCTGCTGATCGCCGTGCTCGGCCCCGGCCGCTTCGCGCTGCGCCGGGGGTAGCGGGCCACGGGCCCCGGGCGCGAAACCGCCCGGGGCCTTTCCGCGTGGTCCTAGGACCATTCCGGTGGTCCGATGTTCGTGGCAAATTGCCAGTGTGTGCCATGACGTGGTTCACGCGGTCGAGGAAAGCGCAGGTAATCGTCACATATTCGTGGCCTACAATTAAACACAACATCAGTGATTTCGGCGGTTGCGAGTAGGGCTCCACCACAGCAAGCTGACCTGAACGGCCACCGATGGGATGACGAGTCCTAGGACCACCTGCCAGATTCCGCCGGTGCTCACGGGATCCACAGGGTGCTCGAGCGGATCACCAGGTTCGGGGCCCCCGGCTCGCCCGGGGCGGGCAGCGCGAGCAGGTCGGTGACGACCTCGGTCAGGTCCGTGCCGTCCTTCATCCACACCACCCCGTCGCCCACCAGCCGGTTGGCCAGGACGTGGTGGCGGTCGAAGACGAACACCGCGTCGGTGTGGCTGTCGGTGCTGTTGGTCGCGGCGACGGCCACCAGGTCGTCGTTCTCCTGCAGGAGGTGGAAGCGCCAGTCGTGGTCGCGCAGGTCGAGGAGAATCGCCAGTTCCGGGAACCGGCGCACCGCCTCCGCCGCCGTGATGGGATCGCGCGTGGCTGCCATGTGAACTCCGCTCTCGTGTGATCTACAATCGGAAACCGATTGCCCAGAGTTTGTGACCTCGAGCCGGGTCCGGCCACGCGATTGCAGGCCCTGCAACTGGTTATTCCAACGGTGTGGGTGGTGACGGGTTGTCACCAGACGGGGAGAACACATGTCGAAAACGCCGAAAGCGGTCGCGCTCGGTCGGGCGCTCCGTCAAGCGCGGGAGCAGCGGCGGGTCTCGTTGCGGGACTTCGCCTTCAGGATCGACCGGGACGCGCCGACGCTGTCCCGCTGGGAGACCGGTGACCGCGTCCCCCGGCCGGAGCAGGTCGCCCGCATCCTCGCCGCGCTGCGGGTCCGGGGTGAGCGCTTCGACCGGATCATGGCCCTGACGCAGGGGATCGACCTGCCGCAGTGGATCACGACGGACCCGGTGGAGCGCGGCGAACAGCGCGCGGCGTACCTGGCGTATGAGCAAGGTGCATCCGGGATAGTGCAGATCAGTCCCTTGCAGATACCGGAACTCCTGCAGACGGAGGAGGTGGCGACCGCGATCGCGACGGCCTCCGGCGTCCCGCTGCCGGACGTCCCCCGCCGCACGGCCGACACGCTCGGCCGTGCCACGGCGGTCACCCGGCAGCAACCCGCCCGGCTCACCGCGCTGATCGGGTTGTCCGCGCTGCACCAGAACGTCGGCGGCCCGGAAGCCGGGTTCGAGCAGCTGCGCCACCTGGTCGAGATGGCCAAGCTGCCCAACGTCGAGGTGCTCGTCGTCCCCTTCGGCCTCGGCTGGCACCCAGCCCTCGACGGCGCCTTCTCCCTGCTGGAGTCGTCGGCGAGGGACACGGTCGCCTTCGTCGAGACCCGGGTGACCACGCTCTGGCTGCACCGGTCGGAGGACGTCCGCACCTACCAGCGCGACGCCGACGCGATCCGCGCCCTGGCCCTGAGCCCGCTGGAATCGCTGCGCACCATCACCGACACCGCCCAGCGGCTGCGCGCGAGCGGGAAGGCGCGCGCGAACTGACCATCCGATAAGGACTGTCGCTTGTGGCCGCTTGAGATCGGTGCCGCCGGGGTGCGCCGGCGGCACCGCGAGATCCGCCGATCGGCGACAGCCCGGGCAAGAGCAGCGCGGTGGGGCAGTCGGCCTGATTTCGTGGGACAGCGACGTGCGGAAGCGGCCACGAAGACCCGGCGGTGGAGGAGGATGGTCAGGGTAGGGGGACATGGTGGGGCAGCGTGATCCCTGGGCCGCGGGAGCTGTTCGACAGGGCCCTGGGTAGCGGCACCCGTTCGGGAGGAACCGTCGTGGTCGTGTTGGGCAGGCAGTGGTGGCTCACCCTCTTCTGGGCCTTCCTCACCCTCCTCTGCCCGCTCTTCGTTCTCGCCACCTACCAAGATCTCCATGACCGCGCCGATCCCGTCTTCCTCGGCACCACCGTCGTCGCGACCGGCTTGGCCCTGTGGTGCGCGAACCTCGTGCGCGCCGTGGGTCCGGTGCGGATCAAAGACGGACGGCTCACCTGCACCACCACGTGGCGCCACCACCGGATCGAGCCCGCGGAGATCTCCGGCTGGCGGTGGGTCCGTCCGCCCCGATCCTCGCTGGCCCGGTTCCTCGGGCTGAGCTACCTGGCCGTCAAACTCGTCGACGGCCAGGTGCTCCCACTGCGGTGGCACCTCGTCCGGTTTCCCTGGGGTACGGGCACCCCCGCCCACACCGCGCTCCTGGACTTCCTCGGCGCCGAGAAGTTCAGCTCCCGCCGGGTGCCCTGGTCCGTGGAGATCGGGTGAGGATTCGAAGGAGATCAAGCCGTTCGCCGCCGAATTGAGGTGTTATCGGAGGTGGACCGGGGAGGATCTGATGCGCGTAGTGGGCCTGGTGGTGATTTCGGCGCTCTTGTTGACCCTCGCGGGCTGCACCGGCACGCGGCTGTTCGGCGGCGACGGGGTCGGCGGCCCCTGCCTGGAGGAGCACGACGCCACCGCCGCGCGGCTGCGGCAGAACGAGATGGTCACCGACGTGATCCCGCCGGGCGCGGTGCCCGGGGAGGTCTGGGTCATCAAGCCCTGTGACGACGAGGGCTACTTCGGTGGCGTCGAGATCCGGATGTCCGGGGCCGACGGCGGCATGCCGCGGACCCGCGCTTTCTACCGCGCGGAAGCGGCCAAGCGCGGGTGGGAGCCCAAAGACGGTCGCGGGGATGGCCTCTGCTTCGAGCACCCTGACGAGCCTGACGTGCTCCTGCTGGTCAACTCCGTCTCCGACGACACCTTCTCCGTCATGCTCGCCTTCGGCCCCCGCCCCTGGACCTGCGCGACCTGAACGGTTCCCCGATCACCACCAGGGAGTTGGCATCGCCGCCCGACCCTCGACCACACCGGGTTCAAGCTGCGCGTGGTCTCAAGGGCGTCACCCCGGCATGGCACGGCATCCAGTCCTGGTGCGTTTGCGGCAATTCCGCCCACTCGCTCGACCGATGGACAATGGCGTCCATATCCGGAGTCGCGCATGCGTCTGCTCGTAGATCGCTCTCGTCGGCACAGTGCGCAGTGGTCTTTTTCGCTGTCCATCGTGGACGGTACGAGTTCGCTGAGTGATCCGCGCTTGATGCCCCTGAGGGGGCCGGTCGAAGTGATCGGGCGAGAACGTCGGGCGATGCCCGTGGTTGTTCGGCCAGGTCGAGCGCGGTTCACAGGAAACTGCCGGCTTTCTCGTAGGTGCGCCACAGCGACGCGCGCGAGGCTTTCGGGTCATGAGACGTGGGTTGGTGGTGAACGGCATCTTGGCCGTCGTGCTCGTGGGGGCGGCGGTGGCGGGGTACTTCGTGTTGTTCGGCGGTGGCACCGAGACAGCGGCCGCCGCGCAGACGCGGACGGCGGCGGCGCAGACTCGGGACGTCAGCGAGACGGTGACGGCTGCCGGGACGGTGGCCAGCGGGTACACCGGCACCGCCTCCTTCGGCACGTCCGGCACGGTCGCCGCGGTGAACGTCAAGGTCGGCGACGTGGTCACCAAGGGCCAGACCCTCGGCACGCTGGAGACCTCCGAGCCCAAGCTCCAGCTCACCATCGCCCAGAACAACCTCAACCAGGCCGTCACCAACCGCGGTGACGCCGAGGCGGCGGGGAAGGACACCGACCAGCTCGACAACCAGGTCAACCAGGCCGTTCTCGCCCGTGACCAGGCAAAGGCCGCCCTCGCCGCGACGACCCTGACCGCGCCCGGTGACGGCACCATCACCTCCGTCGGTGTCACCGTCGGCGCCAAGGCGGGCTCGGGGGGCGGTGGCAGTTCGAGCACCACGACCACGACCGCGTCCGGCGACTTCGTCATCACCGACCTGAAGAACCTGACCCTGCACGCCGACGTGGCCGAGAGCGACGTCAGCAAGCTCAAGGTCGGCCAGGCCGCCACGGTCACCGTCAACGCCCTGCCGAACCAGCCCATCCAGGCCGCCGTCGCCGCGGTGGACCTGCTGCCCACGTCGTCGAACAACGTCGTCCAGTACGGCACCACGCTGACCATGACCAGCCCACCCGCCACCCTCAAACCCGGCCAGTCGGCCAGCGTCTCGATCACCGTGGCCAGCGCGACCGGCGCGCTCGCCGTGCCGTCCGCCGCCGTGCAGACCGTCGGCACGACCAGCACCGTCACCGTGCTGGAGAACGGCCAGGAGACCCGCCGCACCGTCGAGGTCGGTGTCCGGGGCGACTCGTACGCCCAGATCACCTCGGGCCTCAGCGAGAACGAGCAGGTCGTGCTGCCCCAGGTCGCCACCGGCACCACCCAGCAGGGCAACAACAACCGCAACGGCAACGGCGGCTTCGGCGGTGGCGGGTTCGGCGGCGGGGGCGGCGGCGTCCCGGCGGGCGGGCGCACCGGCGGCGGGCGATGACCCCCGCGATCGAGGTCCGCGACCTGCGCAAGACCTACGGCAGCGGCGACACGGCCGTGCACGCGCTGCGCGGGCTCGACCTCACCGTCGACCGCGGCGAGTACCTGGCGATCATGGGCGCGTCCGGCTCCGGCAAGTCGACGCTGCTCAACGTGCTCGGCTGCCTGGACGTGCCGACCTCCGGCCGCTACCTGCTCGACGGCATCGACACCGCCGAGTTCGGCGAGGCCCAGCTCGGCCTGCTGCGCAACCGCAAGATCGGGTTCGTGTTCCAGTCGTTCAACCTGATCCCGCGCACGACCGCGCTGGCCAACGTCGAACTGCCCCTGGTCTACGCGGGGGTGCGGCGCGCCGAGCGCAGGCTGCGGGCGAACGCGGCGCTGCGCCTGGTCGGGCTCGCCGAGCGCGCGCACCACCGGCCCAACGAGCTCTCCGGCGGCCAGCAGCAGCGCGTGGCGATCGCCCGCGCCCTGGTCACCGGCCCCGCGATCGTGCTGGCCGACGAGCCGACCGGCAACCTCGACACGCGCAGCAGCCAGGAGGTCATGGGCATCCTGGACCGCCTGCACGCCAGCGGCCGCACGGTCGTGCTGATCACCCACGAGGACGACGTCGCCGCGCACGCCAACCGGGTCGTGCGGGTCGTCGACGGGCGGATCGTGGAGAACCGGTTCACGGGGGTGCTCGCGTGAGGTTCACCGAGGTCTTGGCCTTCGCCGTGCGCGGGGTCACCGCGAACAAGCTGCGCTCCGCCCTCACCACGCTCGGCATCCTGATCGGCGTCGCGTCGGTGATCCTGCTGATCGCGGTCGGCAACGGCGCGTCGGTGTCGGTGCAGCAGAGCATCGCGGGCCTGGGCACGAACGTGCTCACCATCTCCCCGCAGCGCGCCCAGGCCGGGTCCAGCGCCCGACCGCTGACAGTCGACGACGCGACCGCGCTGGCCGACCCGGTCGAGGCGCCCGCGGTGAAGTCGGCGTCGCCGGTCGTGTCGACCTCGGCGACCGCCGCGCACGCGGACGTCAGCCACAGCGTCTCGCAGTTCCTGGGCACCGACCCGGCCTACTTCGAGACCACCAACAGCGCCGTCGCGCAGGGCTCGCCGTTCAGCGCCGACGACGTCGCCCAGGGCCGCAAGGTCGTGGTCATCGGCGCGACCGTGGCCACCGAGCTGTTCCCCGGCGCCGCCCCGGTCGGCCAGACGATCCTGGTCAACAACATCCCGTTCACCGTGGTGGGCGTGCTGGCGAGCAAGGGCTCCAGCGGACTCCAGGACGCCGACGACACCGCCGTGGCGCCGCTGAGCACCGTGCGCAACGCGCTCACCGGCTACGGCAGCCTCTCGCAGATCGTCGTGCAGGCCACCGGCCCCGACGCGCTCACCGCGGCCCAGGCCCAGGTCACCACGATCCTCGACGGCCGCCACGGCATCGGCTTCGGCGGCACGGCCGACTACCGGGTGCTCAGCCAGGAACAGCTGCTCACCGCGCGCACCGCCACCACCGACACGTTCACCGTGCTGCTGGCCGCCGTCGCGGCGATCTCGCTGCTGGTCGGCGGGATCGGCGTCACCAACATCATGCTGGTCACGGTCACCGAGCGGATCCGGGAGATCGGCATCCGCAAGGCCGTCGGCGCCCGGCGCTCGTCGATCCTCGGCCAGTTCCTGCTGGAGGCGACGATGTTGAGCCTGTTCGGCGGCGCGCTCGGCGTGGCCGCCGCGTTCATCGGCGCGCAGTTCACCATCGCGGGCATCACGCCGGTGATCGTGCCGTCGTCGGTGCTGCTCGCCTTCGCCGTGTCCGCGCTGATCGGCCTGTTCTTCGGCAGCTACCCGGCGGGTCGGGCCGCGCGCCTGCGCCCCATCGAAGCCCTCCGGCACGAGTGACCCCAGGAAAGAAGGAGTGGACCGTGACCACACCAGTGGACCCGGAGCAGACGCTGGCCCAACCGGTCGGCGGTGACCTGGACCGCGAGCTGCGCACCGCGGGCAAGGGCGTGAGCAAGGTGACCGTCGGGCTGGGCATCGCCGCGCTGGTGCTGCTGTCCTTCGGCGGCGGCGCGCTGGCGCACAAGGCGTTCGCCTCGAACGGCACCCCGTCGGCGACCGCGGGTCCCCGGGCCGGTGGCTACGGCGGCGGGTTCCCCGGCGGCTACGGCGGCCGTGCCGGGCAAGGCGGGCAGAACGGGCAAGGCGGGCAGCCCGGCGCGGGTGGCATGGGCGGCCGGGGCGGCACCGCGGGCACCATCGACCACGTCGAGGGCACCACCGTGTACGTCAAGACCCAGGACGGTAAGGTCGTCAAGGTGTCCACATCGGACTCCACCGTGGTCGACCTGGTCGACGTGGGCAAGCTCGCCGACCTGGCGCCCGGCGACACCGTCGTCGTGCAGGGCCAGGCGGGCGACGACGGCTCCGTCACCGCGCGCACCCTCACCCGCAGGCAGGCGGCGGGGTGAGCGGCCGGGCGTCGCTGCTGGTCGTGGAGGACGACGCGGCCATCCGCGACCTGCTCGCCACCAGCCTGCGCTTCGCCGGGTTCGACGTGGCCACCGCCGCCACCGGCGACGACGGCCTGCGCCAGGCCGAGAAGCTGCGCCCCGACCTGGTGCTGCTCGACGTGATGCTGCCCGACCGCGACGGCTTCGACGTGCTGCGCAGGCTGCGCGCGGGCGGTCAGGGCGTGCCGGTGCTGTTCCTCACCGCGCGCGACGCCAACCACGACAAGATCACCGGTCTGACCCTCGGCGGCGACGACTACGTGACCAAGCCGTTCAGCCTGGAGGAGGTCATCGCCCGGGTGAACGCCGTGCTGCGCCGCACCCGCCCGGTCGAGGGCGAGCCGGAGCGGCTGCGGGTCGCCGACCTGGAGCTGGACGTGGACAGCCACGTCGTGCGGCGCGGCGGCAGGCCGGTCGAGCTGTCCCCGACGGAGTTCAAGCTGCTGCACTACCTGCTGCGCAACGCGGGCCGGGTGGTGTCCAAGGCGCAGATCCTCGACCAGGTGTGGAACTACGACTTCAACGGCGAGGCCGGTGTGGTCGAGTCCTACATCTCCTACCTGCGCCGCAAGGTCGACGACGGCACCGGCGGCGCCGTGCGGCTGATCCACACCGTGCGCGGCTTCGGCTACGTGCTGCGGGCCCCGTGACGGCCGTCGGCCGGGTCCGGGCCGCGTTCGGCAGGCTGCCGCTGCGGGTGCACCTGGTGCTCGTGGTGGTGGTGCTGGCCGCGGCCGGGCTGCTGGGCACCTGGGCGATCGGGTCCCAGGTCATGCGCGACTACCTGCTCGGCCAGGTCGACGCCCGGCTGGACCGGATGAGCGCGCAGGCCCAGCGGCAGCTGGCGGGCGGGTTCACCCTGCCGCGCGGCAACCGGGACTTCGCGTTCCCCCAGCTGGAGGTCGTGCTCCTGCGGCGCGCCGACGGCAGCGCCGTCGACCTGGGGCGCCGGGACAGCACGACCCGCCCGCGGCTGCCCGCCTTCGGGTTCGCGGGCTCGTACGCCACGGTCGACTCGGCGGACGACTCGGGCCCGCGCTGGCGGGTGCTGGTCCGCCCGCTGGTCACCCCGGTCGTGGTGGACGGGACGGTCATCGCGAGCACCTCGGGGAGCACGGCGGCCGAGGTCGTCGTGGCCGTCGGCCAAGCCGACGTCGACGCGGCCGTGGACGACCTGCAACGCACGTTCCTGCTGATCAGCCTGGGCGCGCTGGTCCTGCTCGGGGTCACCGGGTACGCGCTGGTCCGGCGCAGCACCCGGCCGCTGGAGGAGGTCGAGGTCACCGCCGAGGCCATCGCCGCGGGCGACCTGTCCCGGCGCGTCCCGGTCCGGCGGCCGGGCAGCGAGGTCGGCAGGCTCGCGGTGTCGCTCAACGGCATGCTCGGCCAGATCGAGCAGGCCTTCCACGCCCGGTCCCGCTCGGAGGAGGCGGCCCGGGTCTCGGAGGGCCGCATGCGCCGGTTCGTCGCCGACGCCAGCCACGAGCTGCGCACCCCGCTGACCTCGATCCGCGGGTACGCCGAGCTGTACCGGCAGGGCGCGGTCACCGACGTGGGCGAGGTGATGGGCCGGATCGAGGGCCAGTCGGAGCGGATGAGCGGCCTGGTCGAGGACCTCCTGCTGCTGGCGAGCCTGGACCGCCAGCGGCCACTCGAACTCTCACCCGTTGACGTGACGGTAATCGCCGTCGACGCGGTCAGCGACGCCCGGGTCGTCGCCCCGGATCGCCCGATCGCCCTACACCTGGACGGTTCCGGCGAGCCTGCCCTGGTGCTGGGCGACGAACAGCGGCTGCGGCAGATCGCGGCGAACCTCGTGGGCAATGCGGTGAAGCACACGCCCGTGGATACCGGTGTGGAGGTGCGCACGCGGACAACGGAGACGTCGGTCGTGCTGGAGGTGGCGGACCGCGGCCCCGGCCTGACCCCCCAGCAGATCGAGCGCGTCTTCGAGCGGTTCTACCGGGCCGACCCGTCCCGCAGCCAGGACAGCGGCGGGGCCGGGCTGGGGTTGGCGATCGTCGCGGCCCTGGTGGAGGCCCACGGTGGTGTGGTCGAGGTGATCTCCGAACCAGACCGGGGGGCGACCTTCCGGGTGACGCTGCCCCGGCTGACGAGCGATCCGGCGGGAGCGGGGTCGGGAGCGGACTGACGAACCCTCCCGGCCCTGCCACACGGATCGGCGTTCTCCCGAGACTCAGGCCCGCGGGTACGTCTGGATTTCCGTCGCCTTGAGGGCGGCCCACACCCGGGTACCGGGCGCCAGCCCCAGCTCGGCGATCACCGCCGGGGTCACCTCCGCGACCACCGACGGCGCGCCGTCGAGGTGGAGGCGGACGGTGTGGGCGTGCTGCTCCATCCCGGCGACCGCCACCTCCCACGTGTTGCGCGGGCTGCCGCTCGGCCGCTCCGGGTGCAGGCTGATCGCCGTCGGGGGGAACGCCGCGTGCACCGGTCCGGCGGCGGGTTCGGCGACGATCAAGGTCCCGCCTGTGTCGAGGGCGACCGCGGTCCCGTCCGCCTGCCCGCGCAGCAGGTTGAGGCCGACCAGGTGGGCGACGTAGTCGGTGGCCGGTTTGCGGGCGATCACCGCGGGTTCCCCCGATTGGGTGATCCTGCCGCCCTCCACGACCACCAGCCGGTCCGCCAGGACCATCGCGTCGAGCGGGTCGTGGGTGACCAGGACCGCGCACCCCGGGAACTCGCGCAGGTGGCGGCCCAGTTCGGCGCGGACCCGCGGCCGGGTGCCCGCGTCCAGGGCGGACAGGGGTTCGTCGAGCAGCAGCAGGTCGGGGTGGGTGACCAGGGCCCTGGCGAGCGCGACCCGCTGGGCCTGGCCGCCGGAGAGCTCGCGGGGGCGGGCGTCCGCGTACGGGGTGAGGTCGACCGCGTCGAGCTGGGCCCGCGCGGCTCGGCGGGCGGCTTCCCGGTTGACGCCACGGGCGCGGAGGCCGAAAGCGACGTTTTCCAGAACCGGCATATGGGGGAATAGCAGGTAATCCTGGAATACGACCCCGACCGCGCGGCGCTCGGGCGGGACGAAGGTCGACGGGGGTTCGTCCCACGTCGTGTTCAACCGGATATGACCGCTCCGCAACGGCAGCAGACCGGCCAAGGCGCGCAATACCGTGGTCTTGCCCGCCCCGTTGGGACCGAGCAGCGCCACCGTTTCACCCGGTTGGACCAGCAGGGGGACGTCGGCCTCGAAGGTGCCGCGTCCGGTGCGCACGTGGGCGTCGAGGGTCATCCGCCGATCCACCGCTCCCGCAGGCTCGCCAGCACCGCCACCGACACCGCCAGCAGCACCACGCTGAGCACGATCGCGGCCTCGGGGTCGGTCTCGAGCGCGAGGTAGACCGCCAGCGGCATCGTCGTCGTCTTCTCTGGGAAGTTGCCCGCGAAAGTGATCGTGGCACCGAACTCGCCGAGCGCGCGCGCCCAGCACAGGACCGTGCCCGCCACGACACCCGGCGCCACGGACGGCAGGGTGACGCGGCGGAACGCGTACCACCGCGAAGCGCCGAGGGTGGCGGCGGCTTCCTCGAACCGGGGGTCGGCGGCGCGGAGCGCGCCCTCGACCGAGATGACGAGGAACGGCATGGCGACAAAGGCTTCCGCGACGACGACCCCGGCGGTGGTGAACGGCAGCGAGACACCGAACCAGTCGTCGAGCACCTGTCCGACCGGGCCCCGGCGGCCGAGCGCGAACAGCAGCGCGGCGCCGCCGACGACCGGGGGCAGCACGAGCGGAACCGTGACCAGCGCCCGGATGAAGCCGCGCCCCGGGATGTCGCCGCGGGCGAGCACCCAGGCGAGCGGTACCCCCATGAGTACGCAGAGGACGGTGGCGAGGGTGGCGCAGACCAGCGAGAGTTCAAGCGCGTCAAGGACTTCAGGGCTGGTCAGGCGTTGGGGGAGGGTCGACCACGGTGCCTTGGCGAGGAGGCCGATGAGGGGGACGACCAGGAACGCGAGGCCCAGTACCGCGGGGACGACGAGTACCGGCGGCATGGACCCGCGGTTGGCCCTCACGCCGCGGCGAACCCGGCGTCAGCGAGCACGGACTTGCCCTTGTCCGACAACACGTAGTCGACGAACGCCTTGGCCCCCTTGGCGTTGGGCGCTTTCTTGAGCGCGGCGATCGGGTAGTCGTTGACCGCCTTGTCGGCCTCGGGGAACTCGATCCCCTCGACGGAAGCCCCCGCCGCCTTGACGTCCGTCCGGTAGACGAGTGCGGCGTCGACCTCACCGAGCCGCACCTTGGTGAGCGCGGCCTTCACGTCCTGCTCCAACGTGTCCGGCGCGGCGGTGATACCGGCCGCGGTGAAGACCTTCTTGGCCGCGGCGCCACAGGGCACCTGCTCGGCGCACAAGGCGATCTTCTTGCCCGCGTCGGCGAAATCCTTGAGCCCGGCGACCTTTCCCGGATTACCCTGCGGGACCGCGATTTCCAGCTTGTTGCGCGCGAAAGCCGTCGGCGACACCGCGTCCGCCACCTGCTGCATGTTGGCGGGCGCGGCCGAGGCGAACACGTCGACGGGCGCGCCCTGGGTGATCTGCTGGGCCAGCGCGGAACTGCCCGCGAAGTTGAAGGTCACCTTCACCCCGGGGTTGGCCGCCTCGAAATCCTTCCCGATCCGCGTGAACGACTCGGTCAACGACGCCGCCGCGAACACCGTCACGGTCCCGGTGACACCCGTACCCGGGGCGCTGCTCCCCGTTGGTGTCCCACCACTCCCGGTCGACGATTCGCTACACCCGGCAACGAGCAACCCCACGCTCACCAGGGCGGCAACTAACCGGCGCACGACAACCTCCCGTAGATGCGGATCCCGGACGCAGCCTAACCCCGCAGATGCGGTTGGACCACGGCCCGGGCGCTCAGGCCGAGGTCGGGTGCAGGCGTGGCCGGTAACCCGCCGCCAGGACCGCCGCCGTCGAGGGCGGGGTCAACATGGCCACCGCGCTCGACGGCACCGGCAGGCGGTCCGCGTAGCCCGACGGTGTCCACCGAGCCAATCGGTCACCGGTCACCAGCCAGCACTCGTCGTCCAATGCCACGAACGCGCCCGCGGGCGGGTCGACGGTCTCCGTGGCCCGGCCTCTTTCCCGGGCCAATTCCCGGTCGATCTCGTCCGCCCGCCGACCGGTCCCCGGCCACAACCGCCGGAACTCCCGATAATCCCCATGCCTGCACTCCGCGCACGGCCGGTGCCCGGCCGCGAAAGCCACCGCCTCGTCGAGGAAGAAGAGTTCCGTGTACCGGCCCGGCGCCATCACCTCGCGGCGCCGCCCCCGGAACTCCACCTCGCACGTGATCCACCGCCGAACCTGCGAGTTCCGCACTATCCGGCCGGTGTCGTCGTGCAGAACCCCGCGATTGCCCATCATCGTCCCACGGGCGGCCGTCGAGATCAGGTTTCCGGCGGGGGTAACCCGGTTCTGCCGCGTCATGCGCACAGCACAACACCGAATCCACCGGACGTCCGGCGGATTCGCGACATCACCCTATTCCGCGGCGTGCGACCGGTACTCCCCGATCTCGTCCGCCCGGATCAACCCGTCCTCGATGGCCCTGGCCAACAGCGCCGTCTTGGTCGGCGCGGGCCTGCCCGACTTCGCGTACTTCACCCGGGCCCGGTCGATGTACTGCCGGACCGTGGCCTCGCTCAGGTTCATCCGCTTGGCCACCGAGGCCTTGGACATCGACTGGAACCACAGCAGCAGCGCCGTGCGTTCCCGTTTGGACAGTTGCGGCGCCTTCTCGTCGGACAGCAACGCGCCCGCCACCGACGGCGTCACGTACGGCCGGTCCCGCGCCGCCGCGATGATGGTGTCCACGCAGTGCCCGCGGCCCTCGTGCTTCGACAGGAACGCCGACGCCCCCGCCTCCAGCACGGTCAGGATCGTGTCCGGGTCGTCGAGCCCCGAGTACACCACCACCCGCCGCCCCGCCGTGCACAGCTCCGCGACCCGGTCGGTGGCCACCACGTCGCCGAGGTGCAGGTCGAGCAGGACGACGTCGGCCGCGCCGCCCGGGCCCGCCAGCACGTCATCGATGCTGTCCCCGGCGGCGACCACCACCGCCCGGCGCTCCGGGTCGGCCTCGATCCAGGTGCTCACCCCGTCGATCACCACCGGGTGGTCCTCGATGATGGCCACCGTCACTGGGTGCGCCACACCGTCTCCAGCCACAGGTTCTCCCCCTCTCGGTCCTGGGTCAGCCGCACCCCCGGCCGCGGCCGGGCGGCCACCTCGGGGGCGTCGGCGACCACCGCGATGGCCACCTCGCCGTCGGCGGAGACCACCGTGACGCGGGCCGTGGTGCGGGCGGTGCTCAGCGCCATGATCGGGGCCTCGGTCAGCGCGCGGCGGAACTCCACCGGTAGTTCGGGCACCGTACCGACAACCGACAGCGTCACCACCACCCCCCGGCGCTCCGCGACGTCCGCGCCCGCCCGCAGCTCGTGCAGCAGCGGGTCCGGCACGTCGTCGGTCTCCGCCAGGAGACGCCGCAGCCGGGCCGCGCCCGCCAGGCAGCGGTACCGCACGGCCGGGTCCGCCGGGTCCGCGCCCGCCGCCAGCTCGCCGAGCAGCGCCGCCGTGGTGCGGTGCAGTTCCTGGTACCGCTGCGCGCGCGAGGCCGCCACCGCCTCCGCCGCCGCGCGTTCCGCCGTCGCCTTGGCCCGGGCCGCCGAACTCGCCGCCGCCCAGCCCGCCGCGGTGCCCAGGCCGTGCGCGCCGACGCTGTAGCCGATCTGCAGCGTCACCGCGCCGAACACGACCATGATCGCGCGCGAGACGTGCTCGCTGCCGGTCACGTCGAAGGTGACCATGGACACCGCCAGCACCACCGCGTTGGCCACCGAGAACGCGACCAGGTGCCGCACCGGGTGCCACCAGAACAGCACCACGGCCAGCCAGCCCACCGCGCCCCAGGCCCAGTTCGCGGGCCGCAGCAGGTTCTCGTCCGGCGCCGCGGCCACCAGCAGCACGTCCAGCGCCAGCGCGCACACCGCCAGCGGCCAGGCGAACCGGTGTGACCGGTCGCGCAGCAGCCAGGTCGCCGCCACGCCGATGGCCAGGAACAGCACCCAGGCCAGCGCGGCCAGCCACCGTCCGGAGTAGACCGACCAGCTGCTCACCGTCGAGGTCAGGTCGTAGCCCAGGTGCCAGCAGGTCACGACGACCACGGCCGCCACCATCGCCCCGTGCGCGTAGCGCTCGGCCACCACGACCGACGACTCGGTGCTCACGCGGGCCACCGCAGCGTGACCGTGGTGCCGCCGGAGTTCGACGACACGTCCGCGTCGCCGTCCACCGCCCGCATCCGCCCGACGATGCCCTCCCGCACCCCGTAGCGGTGCAGCGGCACCTCCGCCGGGTCGAAACCCGCGCCCGTGTCGGACACCACGACGCACACCGCCGCCCGCTCGGCGTGCTGGCGCAGCCGCGCCGACGCGACCCCGGCGTGCCGGGCGATGTTGGTCAGCGCCTCGGCCACCGCCTCGGCGAAGGCCGCCGCCACCCGCAGCGGCACCCGGCACGGCACCAGGTCGCAGTCGACCGCCACGGCCGAGGAGTCCACCGCGGCCTGTAACTGCGGGCGCAGGTCGACGTCCGTGCCGGACTCGTTGAGCTCGCCCAGGTTCTCGATGACCAGCAGGTCCGCCGCCGCCCGCGCGCGCAGCCCCGGGGTGGACGCGGTGATCCCGCCGGTGCCGACGGTGGTCAGCGTGGCCAGCACGGTGTCGTGCAGCTTGCGGTTCTGCGCCCGCTCGTCGGCCCGCCTGGCCCGCAGCACGGCGGCGGCCCGCTCGGTCTCCCGCAGCTCGGCGAGCGCGTCGTCGGCCAGCGCGGCGGCGTGCCGCAGCAGCGTCATCAGCGCCGCCGACGCGGTGATCTGCACCAGGTAGATGCCGATCGTGCCGGGCACCGCGCCCGCCCCCGCCTGCCAGGTGCCCAGCACGTGCGCGGCGGCCAGCCCGAGACCCGCGGGCACGGCGACCCGCGGCCGCCAGGCCAGGCTCGACACGATGATCGTCATGCTGGTCAGCTCGTCGACCCAGCTGATCCCGCCGACCAGCAGCGACTCGGGCACCAGCCACGGGATGCCCGCGCACAGCAGCGTGGTCACGGCGATGTCCGCGGCCATCACCGGCGCGCGCAGCCCCCGGCGGACCGCCAGCCACGCGAACACCGCCGACCAGACCAGGTTCAGCGCGACCGCGGGCAGCAGCCACGACGGCCGCACCGGCGGCGCGGCACCCGCCAGCGCGGCGACCGCGCCGGTGGCCGCGACCGCGACGCGCATCGCCGCGGCGCAGCGGGCGATCAGCCGGTCGAGCGCGACCCGCGCCGCGCCCGCTTCCGGGGTCGATGGGGCGTTCGCTGGAACCTTCCCTGGCACCTTGGTGAGATCGAGCGCGGGGTCGGGTGTGTTTCTTTCCCCCGGTCGGCGTGTCGGTCGATCGGCTGTCAGCCGAACAACCGTCATCCGCCCTCCCGGTGGGGACCGCTCTACTGGAGGACGCGTCGGCCGCGTGCGCGTTGTCCCGATCCGCACCCGGGGTCCGAGTCGAATCCGGGCCGGTGCCGCGCCGGAGAGTGGACTGGGGGCAGCGATGGGCGCCGGGCGGGTACCGGGCGAGGCCGCGGTGATCGCGCGGCTGGCCGCCGCCGTCGGCGGGATCTCGGCGGCCGCGGCCCGCGCGGTGGGCGACCCGCCGGACTGGGGGTGGGCGGGCACCCGGGCGGGCGACCTGTCCCAGGGCTTCACCGTGGTGGCCGAGGCGGCCGGGCTGGCCGTCGGCCTGCGCTGGTTGATCTCGGTGCTGCACCCGGACCCCGGGGTGGTCGGTCTGGTCGCGGTGCTGCGCGGGTTGCTCGGCGCGGTGGAGACCGGGGAGCCGCACCGGGTCATCCTGCACGCGGTGGCCGCCGTCGAGACCGCCGTCGCCACCCCCTGAGGCCGATCCCACCGTCACCGCGCCATAGTGCTCGCCCGATTGACGCCGGGGGTGAAACCGAGTCGAACTCACCATTTCCCCGCACGCCGGCCCGGTCCACTTGATCACGGGAGCGTGAACGCCCCCACTCCGCCCGGTGTTACCCGGCGACGGAAGGGAACCGTTATCGGGCAAGGGAAATGCTTTGGGCGGTTCATCCGATGTAGGTTGTCGCCATAGCTCTCGGGCAGTCCCGGAATCACCCGCATTCGGGTTACCGCGTTTGCTCCATCCGCCGCCTCGGCGCCGATTGTGGCTCGTTCTAGGGAAAGGGAATCCGCGTGGCGCGCTTCCAGTGCTATCGGGTCGACGGCTCGGGGGTCCGGTGGCGGCTGCTCGGCGGCAACAACCGGGTACTCGGCCTGGGCATCGGCGAGCACCGCAACCGCGACGAGGCGCTGGTCGAGATCGACCGGGTGCGCCGGGTGGCCGGGGTGGCCTGGGTCGAGGTGCAGCACGCGGAGAACGGCCAGTGGTGGTGGCGGCTGTGCGTGGAGGCCGGGGAGATAGTCCAATCGGCACAGGGGTTCGCCCGCCGGATCGACGCCGAGCACGCCGCCGCCCGGTTCCAGGTCGGCGCTCCCGACGCGGAGGTCACCCCCGTGGTCGCCGTCTTCAACCACAGCCGCCGGGGCAGGATCGCGCGCTTCGGTTAGGCAACCCCGACGGTCCGCACTGGTCGGATCGCCCGTGCGTCGACGTGCCCACTCGCCCGCGTTCCGGTTGGCGTGCCGAGTCGGGACGGTGCCGGGTGGCGGGAGGAAGTGAACACCGACGTGTTGGGGCAGCGGCTGGTTGTCCGGTGGTTCACCTTGGTCACCGAGGTACTTCACCCTGCGGTGTTCGGATGGGACCCGCGCGGGTCGGTACCCCTGGCCCGTACCGGCAAACCCGATCCAGCAGCCGAGGAGTGCGCGCGCCGTGAGCGGTACGGAAGAGGCGTCACCGGTCGGAACCGCCGACCGGCCGCGCCGGGTGCGGGTGCGGCCCACCGGTGACGACCGGGTGTTCCGGGCCGTCGCGCGCGGCACCGGGGTGCTGGTGCTGGTGCTCACCGCGGGCATCGGCGCCTTCCTGGCGATCCGCTCCAGCGACGCGTTCGCCGCCTACGGCTGGGACTTCTTCACCGAGACGCAGTGGAACCCCGAGGTCAACCGGCTCGGCATCGCGGCGGTCCTGCCGGGCACCATCGTGGTCGCGCTCATCGCGATCGCGGTGTCGTTCCCCCTGGCCATCACGACCGCGCTCTACATCTCGGAGTACGCGCCGCCGCGGGTCAAGTCGGCGCTGGTGAGCGTGCTCGACCTGATGGCCGCGGTGCCCAGCGTCGTCTACGGCCTGTGGGGCTTCTACTTCCTCCAGGACGAGATCATCTACCTGGCCCGCTGGCTGCACCAGGCGTTCGGGTTCCTGCCGTTCCTCAGCGTCGGCACCGACCCGGACGCGGCCAACTGGGCGGAGTCGCGCTACACCTCGTCGGCGTTCATCGCGGGCGTGGTGGTGGCCATGATGGTGCTGCCGATCACCGCGTCGATCATGCGCGAGGTGTTCTCCCAGGCCCCGGTCGGCGAGCGGGAAGCCGCGCTGGCACTGGGATCCACCCGCTGGGGCATGATCCGCTCGGTGGTGCTGCCGTTCGGCCGGGGCGGGATCGTCGGCGGCACCATGCTCGGCCTCGGCCGCGCGCTGGGCGAGACCATCGCCGTGGCGATGATCATCTCACCGGCCTTCGACCTGGACTTCCGGATCCTGGAGAACGGCGCGATCACCGTGTCCTCGCTGATCGCCCTGCGGTTCGGCGAGTCCTCGGCGCTGCAGCTGTCCGCGCTGCTGGCCGCCGGACTGGTGCTCTACGTGTTCACCCTGGTGGTCAACACCCTCGCGGCGATCGTGGTCTCCCGCAGCCGCAGCGGATCGGCGACGGACCTCTAGCGAACCCATGCGGACACCGGAGCCCAGGCGGAGACAGGAGCCGAAGGCGAGATGACCCGAACCCTCCCCGAGCACGAGCGCGTCGACGGGTTCGACGACGACCGCGACAGCCACGACACCGCTGACCGCGGCCACGACGACGGCGACCACACCGACGACACCGACCGCTTCCCCCGCGTCGACGAGGACGAGCCCCGGCGCGTGATCCGCGCGCGCGGCCCGGCGGACCGCGTCGCGCTGATCGGGTCGGCCGCCGCCGGGTTCGCCCTGGTCTGGGTGGTCTACCAGCGGCTGCTGCCCACCTCGGGCCTGCTCGGCTTCGCGGTCTGCTGGTACGCGGCCTTCCTGCTCGTCTACACCCTGGTCACGCTCCAGCGCCACGGCGCGGTCGAGGTGGTCGACCGGATGGCCGCGGTGGTGGTCCGCACCGGCGCCGCGCTGGTCGGCGCCAGCCTGGTGCTGGTGATCGGCTACACCATCATCAGCGGCCTCGACGCCATGCAGTACGCGAACTTCTACACCGAGGAACTCATCTACACCGACCCCGCAGACCTGCGGCAGGGCGGCATCCTGCACGCCGTGGTCGGCACGCTGGAGCAGCTGGCCATCTCGGTGGCGATCACGCTCCCCCTCGGCATCGCCTGCGCGGTCTACCTGACCGAGGTCGGCGGCAGGCTCGCCAAGGTGGTGCGCACGCTCATCGAGGCGATGACGGGCCTGCCGTCCATTGTGGCCGGGCTGTTCATCTACGTCGCCGCCATCCAGCTGCTCGGCGTCCAGCGCAGCGGGTTCGCCGCCGCGCTCGCGCTGAGCGTCATGATGCTGCCCATCATCACCCGGTCGGCCGATGTGGTGCTCCGGCTGGTGCCCAACGGGTTGCGCGAGGCCAGCCTGGCGCTGGGGTCGTCGCAGTGGCAGACGATCTGGCGGGTCGTGCTGCCCACCGCCCGGCCCAGCCTGGCCACCGCGCTGATCCTGGGCGTGGCGCGCGGCGCGGGCGAGACCTCGCCGGTGCTGCTCACCGCGGGCTACAGCCAGTTCCTCAACGCCAACCCGCTCGTGGACTGGCAGACCTCCCTGCCGCTGTTCGTCTACCAGGTCTTCCGGCTGCCGGACGAGGCGATGGCCGCCCGGGCCTTCGGCGCCGCGACGGTCCTGCTCCTGCTCGTGCTGCTGCTGTTCGTCATCGCCCGGCTGGTCGCCAGGGGCAAGCGGGGCGAGCGCTGATGTCGGTCAACCGAAAGTGGGTCAGCACCGTGTGGTCCGTCCGTTTCCCCGCCGCGCGCCGTGCGGTCGCGCTCGGGGCCGCCGCCTCGGTGGTGGCCACCGTCGCGCTCGCGAGCCCGGCGGCGGCGCAGCCGTACGAACCGATCCGCGGTTCCGGTTCGACGTGGAGCGCGAACGCGCTGGGCACGTGGATCGGTGACGTCTCGGCCAACGGCATCCGGGTCAACTACGAGGCCGTCGGCTCCACCCGGGGTCGGACCATGTACGCCCAGCGGCAGACCGTGTTCGGCGTCTCGGAGATCCCGTTCCAGCAGGGCGCCGACGACCGCGGCGTGATCGACGACTCCGGCGGCCGGGCCTTCGGCTACATGCCGATCGTGGCCGGTGGCACCGCGTTCATGTACAACGTCAAGGTCGGCGGCCAGCCCTACCGGGGCCTGCGGCTGTCCACCGAGACCGTGGTGAAGATCTTCACCGGGGCGATCACCAACTGGAACGACCCGCAGATCACCCGGGACAACAACGGGTTCGCGCTGCCCGCCCGGCCGATCATCCCCGTGGTCCGCTCGGACGGCTCCGGCACGACCGCGCAGTTCACCACCTTCATGGACAAGCGGTACCCGGACCTGTGGCGCCCGTTCTTCGGCCGCTCGGGGCTGACCTCGTACTACCCCAACCCGGGCAACAAGTTCATCGCGCAGAACGGCAGCGACGCGGTCGCGGGCTACGTCTCGGCGAACTACGGCGACGGCGCCATCGGGTACGTCGAGTACTCCTACGCCAAGAACAAGCGCGACTGGCCGGTCGCGAAGATCCTCAACGAGGCGGGCTACTACACCCTGCCCACCGACTACAACGTCGCCGTCGCGCTCACCAAGGCGCGCATCGAGACGCAGAACCACGACCCCAAGGTCTACCTGACCCAGATCCTCGACGGCGTCTACACCGACCGGGACCCGCGCACCTACCCGCTCTCCTCGTACTCGTACATGATCGTTCCCGCGCAGGACGACCAGCAGGCGCCACCCGACCCGCCGATGACCAGGGAGCAGGGCCGCACCCTCTCGGCGTTCGCGTTCTACTTCCTCTGCGAGGGCCAGCAGAAGGCGGGCGCGCTCGGCTACTCGCCGCTGCCGCTGAACCTCGTGCAGGCCGGGTTCGACCAGGTGAAGCGGATCCCCGGGCACGAGGAGCGGTTCCTCGACCCGTCCCGGTGCAACAACCCGACCTTCGACCCGGCCAACCCCAGCCGCAACGTGCTCGCCGAGCGCGCCCCCAACCCGCCGGACTGCGACGCGACCGGGAAGGGCCCGTGCCGCGAGGGCGGGCAGGCCGGTCCGGCGGGCAACAACGGCGGCGGCGGGGGCGGCGGTGGCAACGGCAACCGCAACAACGGCAACGGGGCCAATGCCCCTGGGGCGAACAACCCCGGCACCGGGGGGACCAGCCCGGGCGCGAACGGCAACACCGTGCCCGGTGCGGGTGGTGCCGTCGACCCGGAGACCGGTCTGCCCGTCGGGTCGTCGTCCGACGGTGCCGCGAGCGGCGCCGCGTACGGGACCGCCACCGAGCTGGCCGCGTTCCGCGAGGACTCCAGCACGTCCCTGTTCGGCGGGATCGCCGCACTGGAGCTGCTGGTCCTGCTCGTCCTGCCCGCCCTCGTCGCCCGGGCCATCCGCAGGCGGCGGCAGTCATGAGAACGCTCCACAAGGGACGGTTGACGATGAAGACCAGCGACCCCCGGCCGCGCCGGGTGACCCGCCTGCTGGCCGCGGTCGGTCTCGTGCTGGCCACCGGCTCGTTCTCGCTCGCCGCGCAGCTGCCCGCCGCGGCCCAGGCCGACTCGGGGGTGACCAAGGAGGTCACTTTCGAGAACGGCGACAAGGGCCGGGTGACGGTCAACAAGACCGAGAACATGCGCCGCGAGACCGTGCGCGTCGAGTGGTCCGGGTTCCTGCCCACCAACAACGTCAGCGGTCTGCCGTTCAACGCGTTGCAGCCCAACAGCGAGCGGATGCCGGTGGCGGTCATGCAGTGCCGCGGCAAGAACCCGACGCGCGAGCAGTGCGTCTGGTACGAGTACGGCGCCGACCGCTACGCCCTGGAGTTCGACCCGGCCGAGGCCGCGACCGACGGCGTCTACGAGACCGGCTACGTGCCGTTCGTCGACACCAAGGGCGAGACGCACTACCTCGACGACTGCCCGCCGGTCGGCGGCGAGTGCGGCGACGGCATCACCGACCACCCGGGCGACTGGTTCACCTTCGGCAGGCAGGCCCGCCTGGCCTTCACCGGCGCCGACGGCAAGGGCGCCATCGACTTCGAGGTCCGCACCGGCGACGAGATGCCGAACTCGCTGGGCTGCGGCCGGGTCATCGTCCCGGGCACCGCGCCGATCGAGTGCTCGCTGGTCGTGGTCCCGGTCCGGCCGATGCCGTGCACCAGCCCGGACGTCCCGGCGGGCTGCCCGGACTCGATCTCCGACGACTACACCCTGCTCAACAGCTACGTGATGGCGATGTCGGGGTCGAACTGGAAGAACCGCTTCGTCTTCCCGCTGGACTTCCTGCCGCAGGAGGGCTACTGCCCGCTCGACGCCAACGCGCGACTGCCCATGGCGGGCAGCGAGATCGCCGCGGAGGCGGTGTACCGGTGGATCCCCGCGCTGTGCACCGGCGCGGCGGCGATCCCGTCCAGCTACACGCCGGTCGGCGAGGGCGAGGCGCGCCGCCAGTACCACCAGGGGTTGCAGAGCTTCGTGGTGGGCAGCAGGCCGGTGCGGCCGGAGGACACCGACCGGGCCACCGCGCACGCGCCGCTGTCCATCGGCGGGTTCGTCTTCGCCTACATGATCGACCGGCCCGACAACCAGCAGCAGGTCACCCACCTGCGGCTCAACGCCCGGCTCGTGGCCAAGCTGATCACCCAGAGCTACCGCGGCCGCTGGGGCGGTGAACCCGACCTGAGCGGTGTCGACCCGACGACCCGGTTCCTGCCCAACCAGCCGGAAACCCTGTTCGGCGACCAGGAGTTCCTGTCGCTGAACCCGGACCTGACCGGCCTGATCCTCGACAGCACGATGTCGACCCCGCTGCTGGTGACCGGCGACGGCGACCTCCCGCACGCGGTGACCTCGTGGCTGCTCGCCGACCCGGACGCGGCGGCCTTCCTGAAGGGGACGCCGGACCAGTGGGGCACGAAGGTCAACCCCGCGTTCCTCGACTGGCCGACCCCGGCCGACCAGTTCGACTACCGGGACACCTTCGTCGGCAACCGCGACGCGCGCCCGGCCAAGGACGGGCAGTGCACGGTGACCAACCCGACCACCGGCGCGGAGGAGCGGTACACCTGCGCGCGGCACGCCGCCCAGCTGCACGAGCTGCTGGCCCAGCGGTCGTCCAAACTGCGCGACATCGGCACGAACCTGCTGAACGGGCAGACGTTGCAGAGCACCGAGTGGGACCTCAACGCCGGTGTCTGGAAGCGCCCGGCCCCGCAACGGCTCGGTGGCCGCTCGCTGATCGGCATCACCGACTACGCGACCGCGCTGCGGTACCGGGTCCCGGTGGCCGAACTGGCCAACGGCAAGGACGCGACGGGTCGACCGGTGTTCGTCACGCCCAACGACCAGAGCATGCTGGCCGCCGTCCGCTCGGGTGTCCTGGACCAGACCACGGGCACCATCGGCCTCGACTACACCAAGCTCGGCGCGGCCGCCTACCCCGGTACGACCATCGACTACGCGGCGGTCGCCACCACCGGCCTGACCGCGCCCACCGCCGACCGGTACGCGAAGATCCTCGAGTTCGCGGCGAGCCCGCAGGCCCAGACCACCGGCCCGAACCTGGGTGCCCTGCCGCTGGGCTACCTGCCGCTGCCGGAGGAACTGCGCGTCCAGACCCGCACCGTTGCCACAGCCGTGCGGGAGCAGAAGGCGGCGGTCCCCCCGCCGCCGTTCACCGACCCCAAGACGATCGGCACCAGCGGCGGGGCAAGCGCGCGGGGTTCGGTTGGCAACACCGTGAACGCGGCTGGTGGCAACAACAACAGCGCACCCGCGGCGGGCCCGGCCGCCCAGGCCGCGGCCCCGGCGGGCGCCGCCCCGGCGAACGCCGAGCAGGCCACGGCGAAGCGCGCGGTGGTGAACACCCAGGCCGACCGCAGCGGTTTCCTGAAGTGGGGGCTGCCGATCGCCCTGGCCCTGGGTCTGCTGGCGGCCGTCGCGGTTCCCCTCGGCTGGTTGGGTTCCCAGCCCGGCACGCCCGTCAACCGCTTCTTCCTGGGCCTGCGAGACGCGGTGCGCCGCCGATGACGATGGTCCGAACACGGCCCACGGAGGTGCTGACCGGCCGCAGGTCACTGCCCGTGGCCTTGGTCGCGGTGGCCACCTTGGCCGGTCTGGCTCTGGGTTTCGTGGCTTTCGCCTTCCTGCTGACGCCTTTGCAGGCGAACCACGAGCAGGACCGGCTGTACGACCAGCTGCGGGAGCAGTTGGGTGAGGCCACCGCCGCGCCCTTCAGCGCCGACGGGCCGCTCCGGGTGATCGAGCCGGGAACCCCGGTCGCGGTGCTGGAGATCCCGGCCCTGGGGCTGCGGAAGGTGGTGGTCGAGGGGACGACGTCGGGGGACCTGACGGCGGGCGTCGGCCACCGCCGCGACACGGCCCTACCGGGCCAGTACGGCGTTTCCCTGGTCTACGGCCGCCGCGCGGCCTACGGCGGCCCGTTCGGCGAGGTGGTGAACCTGGTTCCCGGCAACGAGATCCACGTGGTGACCGGCCAGGGGACGTTCACCTACCTGGTGGACGGCACCCGCCGGGACGGCGACCCGGTCCCGGCCCCGCTGACCGACGGCGGCGCCCGGCTGACCCTGGTGACCGCGTCCGGCAGGCCGTTCATGCCGGAGTCCACAGTGTACGTGGACGCGACCCTGGCGGAGGGGGACGCGCAACCGGCCCCCGTCCGCCGCCCCCAACTGGTCCCACCGGACGAGAAGGCCATGCGCTCGGACCGCGCGGCCGTCCCCCTGCTGGCCCTGTGGATCCCGGCCCTGGGCTTGGCGGTGGCGGCCACGGTGTGGCTGCGACACCGCTTCGGCCGGGCGGAGGGTCTGCTGATCGGCGTCCCGATCTGCCTGGCCGTCCTGTGGAACGTCTACGACACTGGCCTGCGACTCCTGCCCAACCTCCTGTAGCGAAGCGAACTGTGGGACATGAGCGCAGGCGCAGATGGATCCATTGTGTACAGTTCTATGCGCTCCTCTGGTCCGAGCTCGACCAGCGTTGCGAGATCGCGCCGGTTTCTGGACTGAGCGGTTTCGCGCGGCCCCCGGCCGTGCGAAACCGGGAGGGAAGAAATCGGCTCAAAGGCGATCTCGCCGCCTCGGCGAAGCCGAGGCCATGTAACGGTTAACCGGCAGCTATCCCGACCCGGCGAGTTCGCGAATCGTCCACAGAGGTCTTCCGGGCGGTCCCCGCTTCCCGACATCCTCCTCGCGACGCAGTTAGCGTCTGGTCGAGGAGGAGAACAAATGCGTACTCGTCTGGTGTCGGGTTTGGCTGTTGTCGCGATGTCCGCGGGGGTGCTGCTCGGAGGCGCGTCGGTCGCGTCCGCCCAGGCGGCGCCGCGGGTGCCCGCGGCCGTGGTGGCCTCGGCCAACCAGGCCGCGGTGGGCAAGACGACGATCATCGTGGACCCGTCGCTCGTCGAGGGGCTGGGCTACTACGGCATCCAGTCCCTCGTGCTCTTCGGCACCTCGCAGGTCGTCGACGGCTACACCACCCAGACCTTCGACGTGATCGGTGACCCCACCGACGGCACCGTGGAGCACCGCGGCGCGCTGGTCCTGGCCGACTCCGACGGCGTCGAGGTGCTGTGGCAGCTCGTCATCGACAACAACCGCCGGGTCGTGGTGGCGCAGGACAACCTGCGCGGCCGCATCGACCTGTTCACCTTCGGCAGCAACACCTCCGCGGGTGTCCCGCTGCTGCTCACCGAGGCCGGTGCCGCCGCCATCAACCGGGGCCTGCGCCTCGACGGCGTCTTCACCAGCGGCATCACCTACGGCTACGTCAAGACCGCGCTCAACGCCTGATCCGCGAAACGAACCGAGGCCCGTGGGGGATCCCCACGGGCCTCGGTCCATTCAGGACTGCTCGGCGAGCTTACGCGACCTTGCCGCAAGCGGTGCCGGAGAGCTGGGTGAAGCCCTGGGCGGCGATGACCGAGGTCGCCGCGGAGCTGCAGATCCAGTTGTTGGTGGCGGTGGCCAGGCCGCCGGTGCCGTCACCGAAGAAGCGGTGCAGGCCGGCGTCGACGCCCTTGTTCAGCACGCCGCCGCCGTTGACGTCACGCACGACGTTGAACAGCGAGCGGGTGGCGGTGAAGCCACCGGTGTTCAGCACGATGGTCGACTGCTGAGCCGGGGGCAGGATGCTGTAGCGGCCGGTGGAGAACGGCGCGATCTTGTTGGCGTTGCCCGCGACGGCGGCCGGGTCGTGCTCCTGCGCGGTCTGGTTGACGCAGGAACCGACGCTGGTGACGCCGATCTCGGTCAGGAAGAAGCTGCGGGTGCCCGAGCCGGACTGCGGCAGCACCGGCAGGATGGTCACCGCGGGCAGGCCCGCGCGCACGTTCGACCACAGGTCCGGGGTGGCCGGGTTGCCGTCGGCGTTGCACTCGTAGATCTTCTTCAGCTCGGCGTTGGTCAGGTCGACCGGCGCGTTGCTGGCGGGCGAGGTGGAGCGGGCGTAGCGCAGGCCGTCGGTGGCGTACGGCAGGAACAGCACGGCGGTGCCGGTGTTGTCCGAGGCCTGGCGGGCGCGCGAGGAGCGGGCGAAGGTGGTGGCGGTGCCCGCGCGCTTGAGCTCGGTGATGCCCGCGGAGGAACCGTTCGGCCGGGTGATCGCGGTGGCGCCCGAGCGCGGGACGATGGTGGCGCCGGTGTCGGTCGGCAGCACCGGCTGGCCCGCGGCCGGGACGGTGGCGTTGAACGAGTGGACCAGCACGCCGCCCGCGGGGACGGTCGGGTTGTACGCCGCGGCGAGCGCGTTGAGCGCGTACTCGGTGGTGTCCGAGCCGACGCCGACGGCGTCGTTGGCGTCCGCGAGCACGCCGGAGTCGGCGACCGCGGTGGACGAGAGGATGACGGACAGCGCGGCGGCGCCGATGACGGCGGCGACACCCTTGCGGAAGGTGGAGCGCATTGCGTGGTTCTCCCTTGTCCTTCAACACATCGTGCCCCGTGCGGGGCGAAACCCACTGTGGCGGAACCGGTTTGTGACAAACCACCACGACGCAGCGACTTTTGAGCACGGGCCACACGCAGCGGCGGTGAACTGGCACCCAACTGTCACGGCCCCGCCAACGGCCATGGCGAACGCACACCGCTCGGGCGACCGGCACGGCCATGTGGGGTGCACCGCGGTTTCACGAAATGGTTGCCGCCGCTGGATAGCGTTTCCCGCTGTGACCACCGATACCCGGCTCGACGTCCACCCCATCGGCCCCGACCCCGGCACGCGGCGCGGTTCCACGCTGGAGGCCGTGGGCGTCTCGGCCTGGTTCGGCGACCGCAAGGTGCTCGACCGGGTGTCGCTGACCATGTCGGCCGGTCAGGTCACCGCGCTCATCGGACCGTCCGGTTGCGGCAAGTCCACGTTCCTGCGCATCCTCAACCGGATGCACGAGCTGGTCCCTTCGGCGGCGCTGGCGGGTGAGGTCCGCCTGGACGGCACCGACATCTACGACGAGTCCCAGCGGATCACCGGCACCCGCAGGCGCGTCGGCATGGTCTTCCAGAAGCCGAACCCGTTCCCCGCCATGACCATCGCGGACAACGTCCTCGCGGGCCTCAGGCTGACCGGTACCAAGGTGTCCCGGGGCCACCGCGACGACGTGGTCGAAGAGTGCCTCACCCGGGCCGGGTTGTGGCAGGAGGTCAAGGACCGGCTCAAGAGCCGCGGCGGCGCGCTCTCCGGCGGTCAGCAGCAGCGGCTCTGCATCGCCCGCTCGCTGGCCGTGCGGCCGGACGTCCTGCTGATGGACGAGCCGTGCTCGGCGCTGGACCCCACCTCGACGCGCCGCATCGAGGAGACCATCGCCGTGCTCAGCCAGGAGGTGACGATCGTGATCGTCACCCACAACATGCAGCAGGCCGCCCGCGTCTCCCAGGACTGCGCGTTCTTCCTCGCGGAGGCGCGCCAGCCCGGGCACATCGTGGAGTCCGGGCCGACGAAGAAGATCTTCAGCACGCCGGACGACCCGCGCACGTCCGACTACATCAACGGCCGCTTCGGCTGAGGTCAGCCCCGGGTCTCGTCGCGCACCCAGGCCAGGTACTCGTCGCTGCCCGCGACGACCTCGGTGGCCACCACCTGCGGGACGTCGTAGCTGTGGTTGGCCTTGATGTAGTCGACCAGCGGACGCAGCCGGTCGGCCGCGGTCTTGACCACCAAGCGGAGTTCGAGGTCCCTGGTGACCTTGCCCGCCCAGCGGTAGACGCTGGTCACGGGGTGCACGTGCACGCAGGCACCGAGGTGGTTCTCGACGATCCCCGTGGCCAGGCGGTCGGCCTCGTCCTGGGAACCGGCGGTGGTGACGACCTGGTAGTAGTCAGCGGCCATGCCCCGACCCTACTGCCGACCTGGCGATCGATGCCGCCGCTCAGGAATTTCTCATACCCGGCCCGGGGTGGCCGAAGGACACGTTCGCACAGGTGGTCGTCACTCCGGGGGTGACCACGGCGGCCGCGAACCCACTCCCTCGCGGCCGTCGTGGTCCATCGACGAGCGCTGTCGCACCGACCGGTCATGCCCCGGTCGAGCGCTCGGTTGGGCGCGCGCACCCCCCGCCGCGGTGCCGCGCCCAACCTGAGCTGATTGTCTACTGTGGACCGACCAGCAGTCCGAACATGATCATGTCGCGGTTGGTGCCGCCGATGCGGTGGTAGCCGCGCAGGACGCCCTCCGCGGTGAAGCCGAGGGCGCGGCAGGTGGCCTGGGACGCCGCGTTGTCCGGCTCCACGAGCGCCTGCAGGCGGACCAGCCCGAGGTCGCGGGCGAGCTCGGGGAGCAGCGAGACGGCCGACTTGGCGTAGCCGCGGCCGCGGTGGCGGTCCAGCACCCAGTAGCCGATGCTGCCGCGGCGGTCGTGCCAGTCGATCGAGTTGATCGTGACCATGCCGACGGCCTCGTCACCCGCCGAGATGGCCAGCGGGCAGCCCCGGCCGTCGGTCGCCTGGTCGTGCTGGCGGCGCAGCCAGGCGTGGCCGCCCTCCGGGGTGTAGTCGCGGGGGATGGTGGTGATGAGCGGGATGTACGGGTCCCGGCCCGCCTCGGCGATCACCGGCAGGTCGTCGACCCGCCAGGGGCGCAGGGTCACCAGGTCGTTGCCACGCGGGCCGATCGCGCGCAGGTCGGGGGTGCCGGGGTCGTTCATGCTCGCCTTCCGGTCGCGGGTCACGCGGCTGACGAGCGCGATTATCGGGTACGACCGGGGCGGTGCTGGTCTTGGCCGGTGATCTTGGCGCGCCTCCGGCCCCCGGAATCCATGATACCGGGGCGGGGCGACAGTTCGCGGAGAAGGCGATCTTGGCTGTGGACAACCGTCCCAGTGTGGCGGCAACGGTTCGCTCGCGGCGGGTCGGTTCGCCGGAGCGGGTGCGAGCGTGCGTAGTGTCCACAGTGGACGTGTGATTGTCTCGGCCGGATGGCACCCCGCAGGCGGGGAAGCGGGGTGGTTGGTGCCGGGCCTAGGCCCAGCGGCGGAAGCCGCCCTCGGAGTGGATGACCTGACCGGTGATCCACCCCGCGTCGTCGGTGGCCAGCCAGGTGAGCAGGCGGGCCGGGTCGTCCGGGGCGCCCCAACGGCCGCTGGGGAAGCGGGGGAGCAGGGCCTCGCGGTCCTCCGGTGAGGCCCAGCCGGTGTCCACGGGGCCCGGGTTGACCGCGTTCACCGTCACGCCCCGGCCCGCGAAGTGGTCGGCCAGGGTCCGGGTGATCGCCGACAGCGCGCCCTTGCTGGCCGCGTAGGCCACCTCGTGGATCATCGGGCCGAGGTCCTGGCCGGACACCAGGAACAGCACCCGGCCGCCGGGGCGGCGGTCGTGCTGGTCGCCGAAGGCCTGGGTGAGCAGCACGACCGACCGGGTGTTCGCCGCCCAGTGCGCGTCCAGCATCTCCGCGTCCAGCGTGCCGAGCGGGCCGTCGCCGCCGCCGCGGGCGTGGTTGCAGACCAGGACGTCCACGTGCCCGTACGCCTCGACCGCGGCGGCCATCAGCCGCTCCGGGGCGCCGGGGTCGGTGAGGTCGAGGCCGAGGTGCCGGACGTCGTCGCCCAGGCTCGCGGCCAGCGCCGCCGGGCCGTCCGGGTCGGCGCCCCAGGTCTGCTCGGCGTCGTGCGGCGCGTGGTGGTGCAGGAACAGCCGCGCCCCGGCGTCGGCCAGTCGGCGCGCGGTGGCGTACCCGATACCCGCCCGCCTGCTGACCCCGGTCACCAGCGCGACCCGGCCGTCCAGCGCGCCCATCGCCCACTCCTCGCCTAGTGCCGCCGGGCCCGGTTGCCCGGCAGCACACGGTAGTCGGTCGGCGCCGTGCCGTGCTCGGTGTGCCCCCGGGTCGAACCGGTTCCGGTACGCCTTTCCACCGCGGCGGTGTCGCTAGGACCTCGACCGCGGCTCGACCATGACCGGCACCACCCCCGCGTACGGCGAGTCGTCGAGCTCGACGCGGGCGGGCGCGGCGCCGGTCAGGGTGAGCGACCAGAAGTGGTCGACGTCGATGTTCTCGTTGCAGGCGTTGCAGGAGACGCGCACGACCCCTTCCTGCTCGCTGGCCTGCGCGCGGTAGCCGACCCGCGCCAGGGAGTGGGTGCCCACCTTGCAGGTGGCGGGCAGTATCGCGATCCGCTCACCCACGTTGCTCGTGCGGTAGCGGACGGGGGTATCCGGGGGACGGTCGTCGAACATGCCCCGAACCATAGCCCGTCATTCGAACTTGTGTTCGATTGAGCGGTGGTGGATCACCCGCACGTGTGGACCGGTTGCCCGTACGGTCGCAAGTGGACACCGCGCCGCCACGGACCGTGGCGGCGGCGGTCCTCAGGCGGGGAGCGCGAGGTCGTCGAGGACCCCGGTGAGCTCGCCGAGGAGCTTGGCCTTGGGGCGGGCGCCGACGAAGGAGCGCACCGGCAGGCCGTTGTGGAAGACGAGCAGGGTCGGCAGCGACATCACCTGGTAGTCCCGGCCGGTCACCGGGTTCTGGTCATTGTTGATCTTGACGATCCGCAGCCGACCCGCCAGCTCGTCGGCGAGCTGGGCCAGCACCGGTGTGATCATGTGGCACGGCGGGCACCACTGCGCCCAGAAGTCCACCAGCACCGGGATGTCCGAGGCCAGCACCTCCCGCGCGAACGTCTCGTCGGTCACCACGGTCAACTCAGCCATCGCTGCCACTCCTGGGGGTTCGCTCGGTGACGGTGTCCGCGGCGCCGTCGACGCCGCAGGTACCGGGTTGCCTGGCCAGCGCGCGGGCGAGCTTGGCCAGCAGGTCGGCGCGCACCTCGTCGAGCCGGGCCAGGCACTCGTCGACCTCGGCGAGCTTGCGCCGGTAGACCTCGACCGAGTCGGCGCACGCGTCGCCGCGGTCGTGGCCGGAGCGCAGGCACTCGACGAACGGCCGGGTCTCGTCCAGGCTCAGGCCCGCGGCCTGCAGCGCGACGATCTCGCTGACCTGCCGCAGCTCGGCCTCGCCGTAGTCGCGGTAGCCGTTGACCGCGCGCGGGGCGTCGATCAGGCCGCGCGACTCGTAGAAGCGCAGCGCCCGGGGCGTGGTCCCGGTCCGCTCGGCCAGCTCGCTGATGCGCATGCCCGAACGGTAAACCTTGCCCCGCGCGTCAAGGCAAGGCCGGAACTGCCGCCCACCTCACGCGCCCGACTCCCGCATGCGGGAGACCAGGTGCCGCTCCGCGACGCCGAAGTACGCGGCCAGCCGGTCCCCGGCGGCGGCCACCTCCCCGGCCTCCAGCAGGGCCAGGATCTCCCGGTTGAGCCGGACGTAGTCCTCGTGGAACTCGCGCGGGTCGCCCATGTGGTGGAACATCAGCCGCAGCTCGGCCAGCAGCCGCCGGACCTCCTCGTCCAGCCGCGCGCTGCCCGCCAGACCGGTGACCGCCTGGTGGAAGGCGATGTTGCCGGTGGCCACGTCGTCCCACCGCTGCGCCTCGGCGGCCTCGCGCTGGTAGCGCACCGCCGCCCGGACCCGTTCCCGCGCGGCGTCGTCGGCCGACGGCCAGCGGGCGAGCGCGCCGCCCTCGATGATCCGGCGGGCGGCGTAGAGGTCGACGACGTCGGCGGTGTCCGGGGTGCGCACGAACACGCCCCGGCTGTGCTCGTGCACCAGCAACCGCTCGTGGGTCAGCAACCGGAACGCCTCGCGCAGCGTGTTCCGGGAGACACCGAGCGCTTGGCCGATCAGTTCCTCGGAAAGGCGGAGCCCGGGCCGCAGATCGCCCTCGAGCACCCGCGTCCGCAGGATGTCCGCGACCCGCTGCGCGGTGCTGGCCCGCCCAAGCGCCACCGAGTCCGCGGACAGCGGTGCCAACCAGTCGGAAGAGGGCGTGCCAGTCATGCGAACACCTTAATGTCCCGAACCCCGCGCGAGGCCGTGGGAACCCCCGCCGCCGCGCTCTATGCTGGGAGGACCAGGCGGCGGGGTGTGACAAGAGAGGCGTGGAACGCGATGCGCGGCTACACCGACGACAAAGAGGCATACCTCAAGCGCCTGAGGCGGATCGAGGGCCAGGTCAGGGGTCTGCACCGGATGGTGGAGAACGACGAGTACTGCATCGACGTGCTGACCCAGATCTCCGCCGCCACCAAGGCGCTGCAGGCGGTGGCCATCGGCCTGCTGGACGAACACCTCAAGCACTGCGTGGCGTCCGCGATCACCGACGGCGCGGAGTCGGCACCGGACAAAATCCGCGAGGCCACCGACGCCATCGCCCGCCTGGTCCGTTCCTGAAACCGGGAAAGGCGCGGGACCGATTTCACCGGTGCTCCCGCGCTTTCCCCTTTCCGCCCTTTCGCCGAATCGGTCGGCGGATCAGATCGAGGAACGGAAGCCGCGCAGCCGCAGGCTGTTCGACACGACGAATACCGACGACAGGGCCATCGCCGCGCCCGCGATCATCGGGTTGAGCAGGCCGAGCGCGGCCAGTGGCAGCGCGGCGACGTTGTAGGCGAAAGCCCAGAACAGGTTGCCCTTGATCGTGCCCAGGGTGCGGCGGGCGAGCCGGATGGCGTCCACCGCGGCCCGCAGGTCGCCGCGGACCAGGGTCAGGTCGCCCGCCTCGATCGCCACGTCCGTGCCGGTGCCCATGGCCAGCCCGAGGTCGGCCCTGGCCAGCGCCGCGGCGTCGTTCACGCCGTCGCCGACCATGGCCACCACCCGGCCCTCCCGCTGGAGCCGGGTCACGACCTCGACCTTCTCCCGCGGCAGCACCTCCGCGATCACCTCGTCGATGCCCACCTCGGCGGCCACCGCGCGCGCCGCGGCCTCGTTGTCGCCGGTCAGCAGCACCGGCCGCAGCCCGAGCGCGCGCAGCTCGCGCACCGCCTCGGCGGAGGTCTCCTTGACCGCGTCGCGCACCGACAGCACGGCCCGCGCCTCGCCGTCCCAGGCGAGGAGCACGGCGGTCCAGCCCTTCGCCTCGGCCGCCCGCCGCGCCGCGTCCAGCGCCGGCGGCACGGTCACCGCCCGGTCGGCCAGCAGCTTGGCCCGCCCGACCACGACGCCGCGGCCGTCGACGACCCCCTCGACGCCGAGCCCCTCGACGTTGCGGAACTCCGCCACCTCCGGCAGTGCGCCCAGCCGCTCGGTCGCCGCCTGGCTGATGGCCCGCGCGACCGGGTGCTCCGACGCGTGCTCCAGCGCCCCCGCGATCCGCAGCGCCTCGTCCTCGTCGCCGACCGCCTCGACGGCCGCCAGCGCCATCCGGCCCGTGGTGACCGTGCCCGTCTTGTCCAGCACGACCGTGTCCACCCGCCGGGTCGACTCCAGGACCTCGGGGCCCTTGATCAGGATGCCCAGCTGCGCGCCGCGACCGGTGCCGACCAGCAGCGCGGTCGGGGTCGCCAGGCCGAGCGCGCACGGGCAGGCGATGATCAGCACCGCGACCGCCGCGGTGTAGGCCGTCGCGGTGCCCGCGCCCGCGCCGAGCCAGAACGCCAGCGTGCCGACGGCCAGGGCGATCACGACCGGCACGAACACCCCGGCGACCCGGTCGGCCAGCCGCTGGACCGCGGCCTTGCCGTTCTGCGCCTCGGCGACCAGGCGGGCCATCTGCGCCAGCTGCGTGTCCGAACCGACCCGCGTCGCCCGCACGACCAGGCGGCCGCCCGCGTTGACCGTCGCGCCGACCACCTGGTCGCCCGCGCGCACCTCGACCGGCACGGACTCGCCGGTCAGCATGCTCGCGTCGACCGCGGAGTTGCCCTCGACCACGACACCGTCGGTGGCGATCTTCTCCCCGGGCCGGACCACGAACTCGTCGTCGACGGCCAGCTGCTCGACCGGGACCCGCCGCTCGACGCCGTCGCGGCGCACGGCGACGTCCTTGCTGCCCAGCTCCAGCAGCGCCCGCAGCGCCGCCCCTGCGCGCCGCTTGGCCCGGGCCTCGAAGTAGCGGCCCGCCAGGAGGAAGGTGGTGACCCCGGCGGCGACCTCCAGGTAGAGGTTGCCCGTTCCGGACACGCGCTCGACGGTCAGCGTGAACCCGTGCCGCATCCCGGGTGTCCCGGCCGTGCCGAGGAACAGGGCGTACAGCGACCACAGGTAGGCGGCGCCGACACCGAGGGAGACCAGGGTGTCCATGGTCGCCGCGCCGTGCCGGAGGTTGACCCAGGCCGCGCGGTGGAACGGCCAGGCGCCCCACACCACGACCGGGCTCGCCAGGGCCAGCGACAGCCACTGCCAGTAGGTGAACTGCCACGTCGGGACCATGGCCAGCGCCACGACCGGCACGGTCAGCACCAGCGAGCCGAGCAGGCGCTGCCGCGGCGCGCGGTCCGGGACCTCGGGGGTGTCCCCGGTGTCGGGGGCGGGCGGCGCGGGCAGCTCGGCGGTGTACCCGGTGGCCTCGACCACCCGCACGAGGTCCTGCTCGGTGACCGAACCCGGGAACGTGACCCGGGCCTTCTCGGTGGCGTAGTTGACCGTGGCCGTCACGCCGTCGACCTTGTTGAGCTTGCGCTCGATGCGGGCGGCGCAGGACGCGCACGTCATGCCGCCGATCGACAGCTCGACCTCGCGCACGGTCGCACCTCCTGTCGTCGCGGTCATCGGCCGCCCTCCCCGTGCGCGCCGCCCTGAGTGTCCACAGTGAACTCGGCGGTCCGGACCACGTCATTGTGCCTGAAGTCGAGGAACACCCGGTACCGGTCGTCCGTCGGCACCTCGACCGCGAAGCGGATCTGCGGGCCCGCCTTGGTGACGCCGTCGCCGGGTTCACCGATCGGGTGCACGTGCAGGTAACCCAGGTCGGTGGCGCGCAGCGCGACCAGGTGGCCGTAGGCGCCGAGGTGGGGCTGGAGGTCGGTGACCGGCACACCGTCCTTGGTGACGGTCAAGGTGACCGTCGACGCCTTGCCCGCGATCAGCTCACCGTCCAGCTTGACCTCGAACCCGTCCACCGTGAACGTCCGAACAGGACTGTGGGTGACCGGGTCGAACCGGCCCGCCGCCTGGATGTCCGCGCCCAGGGTCGTTTTCGCGGCACCCGTTGGCTTGAAGTCGGCGAACACGCGGTAGCTGCCCGCGGCGGGCACGGTCAGCGGGAGCCGCCACGTGCCGTCGGCGGCCATCTCCGGGTGCAGGTGCTGGAAGCCCGAGCCGTCGCGGCGCACGAGCACGAGGTGCAGGCGCTTCTCGTGCTCGACGTCGAACGCGGTGACCGGCGCGCCGCCGGGGCCCAGCACGCGGAAGGTGAGGTCCTCGGTGGCACCGGTCGTCACGGTGCCGCGGCCCAGGTCGAGGCGGTAGCCGCCCGCGGCGGAGGACAGGCCGGGCAACTGCGCCGGGTCGGCGGCGGCGTGGCTGTGGTCGTGCCCGTCGTTGTGGCCCGGGTCGCCGGCGGGCGCGGCGTCGTGGCCGTGCTCCGGTGGTGGGGCGGCCCGCGCGTGCTCCGCCGGGTCGTCCCCGAGCGGGCCGACCACCGCGCCCGCCGCCCACGCGCCCACGAACACCACGGCCAGCGCGAGGCCGAAGGCGGACACCTTGGTTGCGGTCTTCACGTCGTCTCCTCGAGGTCTGCGGTCGGCCCGTGCCGGGGCCGTGCCACCTTTATACCCTAGGGGGGTAGGGCAGTGGCAACCGCCCGCTGAGCGCACTTGGCTGATACCCATAGGGGGTATATACAGCCTTTCCGGGCCGGAACTGGGAGAATGGGGCGATGGCTACCGTCATCGCGTTCCACGCGCACCCGGACGACGAAGTGATCCTGACCGGCGGCACGCTCGCCAGGGCCGTCGCCGAGGGCGACCGGGTGCTCATCGTCGTCGCCACGCAGGGAATGGACCCGAACGGTCCGACGCCACGTCAGGGTGAACTCCAGGCCAGTGCCGCCGCGCTCGGCGTCGAGCGGGTCATCCGGCTCGGGTACGCCGACAGCGGCCACGGCCCGCTCCTCTACCCGGACCCGCCCGGCTGGACACGGTTCGCGCGCGCCGACACCGAGGCGGCCGCCGAGCGGCTGGCCGCGATCCTGCGGGCGGAGCGCGCCGAGGTGCTGATCGGCTACGACCCCAACGGCGGCTACGGCCACCGCGACCACCTCAAGGTCCACGAGGTCGGCAGGCGCGCGGCCGAGCTGGTCGGGGTGCCGACCGTGCTGGAGGCCACCGCGCCGCGCGACCTGGCCGTCCGGGTCGGCCGGGTCCTCCGCGCGCTGCGCGTCCCGTTCCGCTTCGACCTCGAGGGCACCTTCAGCCCGTCGGCCGCCATCACCCACCGCGTGGACGTCCGCCGCTACGCCCGCCAGAAGCGCGCCGCCCTGCTGGCCTACCGGTCGGTGGTCCACGGCAAGGGCCGCCTGGCCCCGGCGCTGCGCCTCCTGCTCCGCCTGCCCCTGCCCGTCTTCGCCCTCTTCGCGGGCCGCGAGTGGTTCGTCGACCCGGCGCGGACACCGGTTCCCTACGAGCGGCGGCGAACCGAGGACTTAATCGGCCGGACCTGGGTTTGACACAAACTACGAAGTTTCCCGTGCCGCAGCCGCAAATCTCGGTCGAGTCCATACCGTCGACGGCATGACGACACGGCTGCGCAAGGCGTTCTGCGCTGTTGTAGCGGTGGTCCTCGCGGGTGGCCTGGCCACGGCCGTGCCCGCGTCCGCCGCGGAGGGGGATGTCGGCTCGGGGCTGGAGTGGGGGAGCTGTCCGCCCGACCCGAGCGGGTTCCCGATCGACCCGCGCCTGCGGTGCGCCACGCTGCGGGTGCCGCTCGACTACCGGGAGCCACACGGCCGGAAGATCGACATCGCGGTGTCGAAGCTGGCCTCGGCCACACCGGGGACGCGCCGCGGCGTGCTGTTCCACAACGCGGGTGGACCCGGCGGGGCCAGTCTGAACCTGCCGAGCATCTACGCCCGGTTCTACCCCCAGGAGGTACTCGACCGCTACGACCTGGTCAGCTTCGACCCGCGCGGTGTCGGGTACAGCACCCCGATCACCTGCGGGCGCCGCCTCGGCGGCGACATCGGCCAGCTGCCCGCGGACCTCGTCTTCCCGTTCCCCGCACCGGACGGCTCCATCCAGCGCAACGTCGCGTTCGCCGGGGCGCTGGCCCGTGACTGCCTCGACAAGGGCGGCGAGGTGGTCCGGTACGTCACCACCGCCAACACCGCGCGGGACATGGACCGCTTCCGGATCGCCCTCGGTGAGCCGAAGTTGTCGTACAACAGCGGTTCCTACGGCAGCTACCTCGGCGCGGTGTACGCCGAGCTGTTCCCCGGCCGCGTCGACCGGATCGTCCTCGACGCCAACGTCGACCCGAACCGGGTCTGGCACCGGCAGTGGGCGCTCTGGGACCCCGGCGCCGAAGCGCGGTTCCCCGACTTCGGCCGGTGGGCGGCCGACCGCGATGCCGAACTCGGGTTCGGCGCCACCCCGGAACAGGTGCGCGCCAACTACCTGGCGCTGGCGAAGCGGCTCGACGCCAACCCCGTGCGGCACCCCACAGGCAGGCTGCTGACCGGCGCGCTCTTCCGCGCGATCTACCGGGCCGCGCAGTACCACGTGCTGCTGTTCCCGCAGATCGCCGGTTGGTGGAAGTTCGCCGCGCAGAACGGCCCGCCGCCGCCGTTGGGGCCGGTCGCGGAGACCCCGGGGATACCGCAGGACAACAACCTCGCCGTGCTGCTGGCGGTGGTCTGCGGCGACGCGGAGTGGCCGCGCGACGCCGAGCACTACCAGCACGACGTCGACCGGAACCGTCCCCGCTTCCCGGTGCTGGACGGCATGGGCGCCAACATCTGGCCGTGCGCGTTCTGGCCCGGGCCGGTGGAGCCGCCGGTGCGGGTGACCGACCACGGGCCGCGCAACGTGTTGATGTTGCAGACCCGGCGGGACCCGGCGACGCCGTACGAGGGTGCGCTGGGGATGCGTGCGGCGTTGGGGAAGCGGGCGGTGATGGTGTCGGTGAACACCGGCAACCACGGCGCGTACGACCCGAGCACACCGTCGTGCGCGACCACCGCGGCCCACCGCTTCCTGGCGCTGGGCGAGCTGCCGTCGCGGGACCTGTCGTGTGAACCCGACACGCCCCAGGCTCGGGCGTCGGCGGGCCTGCCCCCGCTGCTGCTCGCGAAACTCGCGCGCTGACCGCGCTCCTTGAGGTCGGCCCTGGCGGGGTCGACCTCAAGGAGTACGCGCCCCGCGTTGGCACCGAGGTCCCGGTCGGCGGAGGATGCGGGTATGGCACGGGTCTTCATCACCGGATCGACCGACGGGCTGGGCCTGCTGGCCGCCCGCCACCTCCTCGACGACGGGCACGAGGTGACGCTGCACGCCCGCAACGACCGCCGGGCGTCCGATGTCCGCCGCGCCGAACCGCGCGCGTCCGCCGTGGTGGTCGGCGACCTCTCCGACATGTCCGCCACCCGCGACGTCGCGGCCCAGGTCAACGCGCTGGGCAGGCACGACGCCGTCATCCACAACGTGTCCCTTGGCCACCTCGAGCGCCGCCGCGCCGAGACGGTCGACGGGGTGGAGCACGTGTTCGCGGTCAACGTCATCGCCCCGTACCTGCTGACCGCGTTGATCACCCCACCCGACCGCCTGGTCTACGTCAGCTCCGGCATGCACCACGGCGCCGACACGAGCCTTGGAGATCTACAGTGGACCCGACGCCACTGGAACGGCTCCGCCGCCTACAGCGACTCGAAGTTCCACGAGATCCTGTTGACCAACGCCGTGTCCCGGCGGTGGCCGCACATCCCCGCCAACTCGATCAACCCCGGCTGGGTGCCCACCCGGATGGGCGGCCGCGGCGCCCCCGACGACCTGACCCTGGGCGCGACGACGCAGACGTGGCTCGCCACCAGCGCGGACCCGGCGGCGCGGGTCACGGGTCGGTACTTCTTCCACCGGGAGGAAGTAGACCCCCACCCGGACGTCTACGCCACCGAACTCCAGGACGAACTCCTGTCCTACTGCGCGGACCTCACCGGAACCCCGCTACCCCAAGCCCAACCGGCCTAGTCGACAACGTCCAACCTCGGCGCCGCCGACGCCGCCACCGCCGCATTGGCAATGGCTTCCGCGTCCTTCACGGACAGCGCGGGCACTGCTCGCTTGGTGCGTTTGGTGGTGTAGACGGCGAACTGCCCGAGGTCCCGGTGGTAGCAGACCTCGCGGGCCTCGCTCCAACCGACTTCGAGGAACTGTCTGCGCAGCAAGCCGACGAACAGGAACAGGAGTCTCAGGACACCCGTGCCGTCGCTCATCGCCCCGGTCAGGGCCAGGACCCGTTCTTCCGGCTGGAGGTAGTCGGCCGGCAGCCGCACCTCCTTCATGGACCCGACCAACATCCCCTTCACCCGCCCCAACGCGGCGGCCACATCGGGCCGCAACACGGGCACCTCCTGTGCCACTGGCTCCGCAGGCTCAGGCACCGGCCGGACATCCGTGTGGAACGTCCAGCGGTGGCCGTCCCAGTAGCGCAGCAGGGCTCCGTCCATCGGGTCCACGAACCAGCCCGCGGGGCGGTGGGTTGTCTGGTTCATCATTCGGTCCCGTCGTCGGACAGGTCGCCGTCGCCACCCGCGTCCGTGCCCACGGCACCGACCGCCGCCGGTACCCGACCGTCACGCCGCCCGGGCTCCGACGCCCGCCACTCGACCGCCTCAGCCACCTCGGTGTAGTCGAGCACGTGGTCATTCCCCAACCCCACCAACAACTCCCGAACCTCAGCAGGCGTCGCATAGAAGAACTCCCGCCGCGGATTGACCATGTTCACCCGCCGATGCGCCCGTGTAGTGCGCCCGCTCCTTGGCCGGCCGCGCGCGCTCCCGCTCGATCTCCTCCATGACCTTGGCTCAATTCCCCGCGACCGCAGACGATGATCCTTCGACGCCATTGCGCCACACATGTGGACACCCGGCTCCCCGATGGGTTCCCAGGTCGTGACCAGCCGCTTCGCACTGTCCCCGTGGTGCCACAACTCCCCGGGTGTGCGACATACCGCCGCCACTTGTCGACCTCCGCCCGCAGCTTCGGGCCGGCCGCGTCGAGCGCGCTCGGCTTGGTGGATCGGTCGCGTGCGTGTCGCGGCTCCGCACTCGCTGCCGTGGTCCCGGCGCCGCCCAGCTGCTCGACCCACCCTGGCAACTCCGCGGTGGTGGTGCACGCGGTGGTCACCTGCTGCTGGAGCGCCGACACGTCAGTGTTCTCCCGGTCATTGCACGGCGGGGCCCGCCAATTCGGTCCACAGTGGTCAACTCCGCCCGAGTCCACGTGCGGGTGCTACTCGATCGGACATCCGCTCACGGAGTGTGAAACGGCCCGGGCCACTCCGGACCGCGCGACCCATCAATGGGGTACTGCTCCCGTCCCCGGCTTGCCCCCACCCCCCGACACTGCCAGCGTGGGGCCGCGCCGCGCGGGGGCTGGGGGCCGCGGTGTCCGGGTCGGCGAGCGCAGGGAGCCGAGTGATGGGTACGCAGGTCAGCAGGCAGTACCCGGCCTTGTCGCCGGGGGATCCGGCGGTTCGCGCGGTGCTCTCCGCGTGCGTCGACGAGGTGCGCGAGGTCTTGCGCACCCCCGGGTTCGGCGACGGCGCCCCCACCATCGGCGCCGAGTTCGAGATGTTCCTCGCCGACGCTTCCGGCAGGCCGCGCCCGGTCAACCTCGACGTCGTGGCCACCGCCGCGGATCGGCGGGTTGTGGTCGAGGGGTCGCGGCACCTGGTGGAGGCCAACCTCACCCCGATCGCCCTCGCCGGTTCACCGTTCACCGCACTCGCGACCGAACTCGCCGAATGCACGGGAATCCTGCGCGCCGCGGCGGCCGAGCACGGCGCGCTCGTCACCGCCATCGGCACCCTCCCCACGCTCACCGCCGCGGACCTGCCCGCCGACTCGTTGACCGCGTTGCCCCGCTACGGCGCGCTCGACCGCGCCATCATGGGTCTCCGGGGCACACCGGTCCGGATCGATGTCGACGGCGTGGATCCGTTGCGGTTCAACTGGGACAGCATCGCCATCATGGGCGCAACCTGCTCCTGGCAATTGCACCTCGCCGTCCCGCCTGCCGACTTCGCCCGGTTCTACAACGCCGCGCAACTTGCCATCGGACCAGCGCTCGCGGTCTCCGGCAACTCGCCCCTGCCGTTGGGGCACCGGCTGTGGGTCGAGTCCCGGATCCCGCTCTGGGAGCAGGCGGCCGACGACCGGGCCGCCGTCCGGCGCGGCGACTTCGGCACCGGGTGGCTGGTCGGCGGCGCCGAGGACCTGTTCGCCGAGCTCGTCCGCGACCACCCGCCGCTGCTGGCCGACCTCGCCCCGGAGCCGGACCCGACGCCGTTCCCGGCCTTGCGCGCGCTGCGGTTGCACCAGAGCACCGTGTGGCGCTGGAACCGCCCCGTCTACGACCCGGCGGGGAACGTGCGCGTCGAACTGCGCGCGCTCCCGTCCGGTCCGACGCCCGTGGACATGTGCGCGAACGCCGCTTTCCTGCTGGGACTGATCAACTGGGTCGCCGACGAACTCCCCGACCTCGCCACCACCGCGCCGTTCGAGCCGGTCCGGACCACCTTCTACCGGGCCGCGCGGTCCGGTCTCGGCAGCGAGCTGCACTGGCCCGGCGCGCACCGCGACACCCCGGCCCCGGACCTCGTCCGCAGGCTGGTTCCCTTGGCGGCAGAGGGTTTGCGCCGCCGCGGCGTCACCGACGCCGACCCGCTGCTCGCCGTGGTCGAAGACCGCGCGACCTCCGGCCGCACCGGCGCGGCCTGGCAGATCGGCGCGTTCGCCACCGCGCCGGGGTCGCGACCGGCCGCGCTCGCCCATACCCTCGCCCGGTATCGCGAACTCGCCGCGGGCGGCGAGCCGGTGCACACCTGGTGAGGCGCTGAAAAGTCCTTTATGGACGGAGCAAGGACGTGCAAGCTATTACACCCGTCCGGTGGTATAGAGCGGTCGCGGAGCGGCAATACCATTGCTAGCCATCGGCCGCCCACCCGCGGCCTCAACGGCAATCGACACCCAGCCGGTTGCGTTCGACCAATCGCGCCCAAAACCTCGAACTACGCTGCCTTCCCTATTCGGGGGTGAGTGGTGTGCCCGACCCTGTCCTGCTGGACGTGACCCTGCGCGACGGCGGCTACCTCAACCGCCACCGCTGGACGCGCGGGCAGGCGCACGCCGTGCTCGCGGCCTGCGCCGCGGCCCGGGTCGACCTCTGCGAAGTGGGCTACTTCCGCCCACGCCACCACGAGCGCGGGGACACCGCCGCGCCCGTGGCCTGCTGCCCGCCGGACTACCTCGCCGAACTGCGCGAGCGGCACCCCGGCGTGCGCCTGGTCGTGATGGCCAGACCCGGCGACACCGTGCCGTCGGACTACCGCGCGCTGGCCGCCGCGGGCGCGCACTGCCTGCGGCTGACGACCGCGCCGAACCACCTCGACGCCGTCGCCGCGCACGTCGAGGCCGCGAAGGCGGTCGGCCTGCGGGTGACGCTCAACCTGGTCCGGGTGAGCGAGTTGACCGCGACCGACGTGACCAGGACCGCCGCCGCGGCGCACCGCTACGGCGCGGACGTGCTGTACCTGGCCGACTCCAACGGGAGCCTGTTCCCCGAACAGGTCACCGAACTCGTCGCGCTGGCCGCCGCGCACGCGGGGGACGCCGGGCTGGGGTTCCACGCGCACGACGGGCTCAGCCTGGCCTTCATCAACTCGCTCAGCGCCGCGGCGGCGGGCTGCCGCTACCTCGACGCCTCGCTCGGCGGTGTCGGCAAGGGCGGCGGCAACCTCTCCCTCGAACTGATCGCCGGGTACCTGCGCACGCGGGCGACCGCCCGCTACGCCACGGTCCCGCTCGCCCGCGCGGTCCCCGCCGTGCTGCACGCGTGCGGCGACGACGTCCCGGCCCGGTTCGACGCCATCGCCAGCGGGCTGCTCGACCTGAACATCGATGACCTGCGCGTGGTGCGCGAGCAGAACGGCGAACTCGCCGCGCTCGTCGACGCGCGCACCGCCCCGAACCCATGAGAGCACAAGGAGACGACAGCCATGTCTGAAGCGTTCGTCCAGGAGTTGGAGGAGCTGATCCACGCCCGGCGCAAGAACACGAGCCCGCTCTACCAGACCATCCTGGCGGGCAAGGCGACCGAGCGGCTGCTCCGGGTCTTCGTCGAGCAGCGCTGGCCGATCAAGAGCTGGTGGACGCGGAACCTGGTGGGCGTCGCGGCCCGGATGGACGACCTGGACATCCGCCGCTCGCTCATCGAGAACGCCTACGAGGAGGAGTTCGGCGCGCTGTCGGACTCCAAGCGGCACGTCGACACCTTCGAGGACTTCGGCCGCGCGGTCGGCGTCGACCCCGCGACGCTGCCGACCCTCGAGCTGTTCCCGGAGACCGTCGCGGTCATCGAGCACAACCGCCGCGCCTGCAACGACACCAACGTGCACTTCACCGAGGGCGTGGCGTCGGTGCTGCTGCTCATGGAGGGCCAACCGCCGATCACCGACGAGCGGGGCCGGAGCATGATGGCGGTCATCCGCGACGACTACGGCGTGCCGGAGTGGGGTTACGAGTTCTTCAAGCACCACGCCTCCGCCGACGCGGGCGAGTCCGGGGTCAGCGAGTTGGAGGACGAGCACACCGCCCCGCTGCGCGTGGTCATCGACCGCTACTGCGACACCGACGAACTGCGGACCGGCGCCCGCCACGCCTTGGAGACCGCGATCGAGTTGCGGCACGCGCACTTCGACGCGATCCTGCGCGAGGCCTACGACCCGGCCGAACCCGTCTTCCGGTACACGGCCGACTAGCCGAGCCGGTGGGAGGCAGCGGTGACCGGATACCCGCACGTCTACTTCGCAGGCGCTTGGCGGCCCCGGGGCCAGGCCGTGGCGTCGATGGACAGCCTGGCGCTGCGCTACGCGCTCTCGGTCTTCGAAGGCGTGCGGCTGTACCGGGGCATCGACGGCGCGCGCCCGCGGCCGTTCCTGCTCGCCGAGCACCTGGACCGGATGCGCACCTCGCTGTCCGCCATGCGGTTGCCCGACCCGGGCGTCGACCAGGTTCCCGCACTGGTGCGGGAACTGGTCGACCGCAACGGCATCGACCAGGACGCGTACGCGCGGATCACGGCGACCCCGCTCAACGCGGGTGGTCTCGGTGACGACGCCGAGACCGCGCTGACCGTCACCGCGACCCCCATGGGCCGCAAGCGCTGGCTGGCCGAGGGCATCGGCATGTCCCTGGCCGTCAGCGCGACGCAACGGGCGCCCAGTGCGGCCTTCCCCGCAGCGGTGAAGAACATCTCCAACTACGCCGGTCCCCGGCTGGCGCTGCTGGCGGCCAAGGACGCGGGCCACGACGGCTGCGTCCTGTCCAACCGGTGGGGACGGCTGTGCGAGGCGCCGACCGCGGCGCTCTTCCTGGTGCGGGACGGCACTTTGCTGACCCCAGCGCTGACGGAGGACGTCCTGCCCAGCATCACCCGGGCCTGGCTGCTCGCCGAGGCCGCGCGGACCGGACTGCCCGCGCGCGAGACCACCCTGACCGCCGAGGACGCCTACCGCTGCGACGAGGCTTTCCTCTGCGGGACGGGTATCGAGCTGGCACCCGTCCGCGCGTTCGACGGCAGACCGTGCGGGCACTGGCCCGACGACCGGGTGACCAGGTTGCTCGCGGTGCGCTACTTCACCGCGGCCCGGGGCGGTGCCGGGCCGCGCTCGGCGCTGCTGGCCGAGACCGCGCCATGATCGACTGGGGGACGGCGACCCGGGGCGCCGCCGCGCTCGCCGAGCGCCCCGAGATCGCGTCCGGGGCACTCGCCGCGGCCGCCGCGCGCGCGGGCCGCTGCCAGAACACGGCGTTTCCCCTGTCCCCCTTGCCGGTCTACGCGGCCGCGGCCCCGGCGCGCGCGGTGGTCCCGGCGTTGGAGCGGTACGTGGGACTGCTGCGCCGGATCGTCGAGGTGTTCCGCGCCGAGCCCGCCGTGCGCGCCTGGTACGGGCTGGGCCCGGCCGCCGAGGCGCTGGTGGCCGCGGACCCGCGCGACGACGTGCCGGTGTGCAGGCTGGACGGCTACCTGGAGCAGGGCACGGAACGGTTGTGGCTGCTGGAGAACAACGCCGACGCCCCGGCCGGGACCTTGTTCACCCCGAGGGTCAACCGGATCGCCGCCGAGACCCTGGCGGACGCGGGCTCCCCCTGTCCACAGTGGTCGGACCTGACGTTCACCGACGAGGCGGCACTGCTCGGGGCCGTCTGCGCGGACCCCAGGGTGGGCAGGGACCCGGCCGTGGCCGTGCTCGCTCTGGCGGGCGCCGTCAGCGCGGAGGTCGAGGAGATGGTCGAGGTGTTCCGGTCGGCGGGCGCGCACGCGTTCGTCGCCGACCCGCGAGCCGCCAAGGTCCGCGCGGGACGGGCCTACTTCGACGGGGAACCGGCGGACGCGTGCTGGAACAAGGTGAACACCGCCGGGTGGCGCGCGGTCGTGGAGTCCGACCCGGACCTCGTGCGGACGTGGTCGGAGGCCGTGTCGGGCGGGAACCTCGCGGCCGCCAACCCGTTCGGCGCGCGCTACGCCGCCGAGAGCAAGTTCGCCCTGGCGCTGCCGCGCGACCCCGGGTTCGCGGACCTGTTCACCGAGGAGGAGCGGGCGGTGGCCGACCTTGTGCCGTGGTCCGTCCGAGTGGACGAGCGAACCCCCACGCCGGAAGGAAACGGATCCCTGGTAGCGGAACTGCTGGAGAACCCCGCCGACTACGTGATCAAGCAGGCGTACGACATCCGAGGCGACGGCGTCACCGTCGGCCGCGCCGCAAAGCGCTCGGTGTGGCGCGCGGCGGTCGAACGCGCGGTGCGCGAACGCCTCCTGGTCCAACGGTATGTCCCACCCGCGGCATATCCCGTGGTGCGACTGGCGGACAAGCCGGTGGTCGCCGCGATGCCGATCAGCTTCGACACCTACGTGCTGGGCGGGAAAGTCGTCGGTTTCGGCTCGAAAGCCAGTTTTCACGCCCGGCTCAACGTCTTCCGCGGCGGGCGGAAACTCGCCGTGCACGTCCTGCGATGAGCACCGGAGGCGCCATGCCCGTCGAACGGATCACGCTGCGCTTCGTCACCACCGAGCTGACCCGCCCGTTCGAGAACCGCTGGCAGCGCTACCACACCTGGACCAAGCTCGTGCTCGAAGTGGACGACGGTGCCGAGACCGGTCTGGGCGAGTGCGCCGCGATGGAAACCCCGTTCTACAACTACGAGACCATCGACACCGCGTGGCACATCACCGAGCGCTACCTCGCGCCGATGGTCCTGAGCGCGGGGGCGTCCACGCCGGAGGAGGCCGCCGCCGCGTGGGCCGAGGTCGACGGCCACGAGGAGACCAAGGGCGGTGTCGAGGCCGCGCTGTGGGACCTGCGCGCCCGCAAGGCGAACCAGCCGCTGTGCGTCGCGCTGGGCGGCGCGGTCCGGCCCGTCCCGGTCGGCGCGACCGCGGGCATCGAACCCACCGTCGACGAACTCCTGGCCAACCTCGACCGCCTGCGCGGACGCGGCTACCAACGGGTGCGGGTGAAGATCCGCCCCGGCTGGGACGTCGAACCGCTGCGCTCGGCCGTCCGCGCCTTCCCCGACCTGCCGCTGCTCGCCGACGCCAACGCCGCGTACCCCGAATCGGCCGTCGACGACCTCGCCGCACTCGACGACCTCGGCCTCGCCGGGATCGAACAGCCCTTCCCGCGCCACCTCCTCGACACCACCGCCGCCCTCCAGGCCCGCATCGCCACCCCGATCTGCCTCGACGAGCAGGTGCACTCCACGCACGAGGCCCGGCGGGTGTGCCTGCTCAAGGCGGGCCGGATGGTCAACATCAAGGTCGGCCGGGTGGGCGGGCTCGCCGAGGCCAGGAAGGTCCACGACATCTGCCGGGACGAGGGCGTCGACCTGCTCGTCGGCGGGAAGTGGGACCAGGGCGTCGGCCGCTGGTGCGCGCTGGCCCTGGCCACGCTGCCCGGGATCACGCTGCCCAGCGACATCGGCCCGAGCGGCGACTACTACCTGGACGACGCCGCCGACACCAAGGTCGAGTTCGACCGGCCCGGCTGGGTCACCCCGCGCGACGCCCCCGGCCTGGGCACCCGGCTGGCCGCGAACGCGCGCATCGAACGCGAACTGCACATAACCGCGTAACCGCTTGAACGACAGGAGATCCGGTGACCGATTGCGCCGCACTGTTCGCCGAGCACGGCACGTCCGCGGTCAGCGACGCGCTCGACCGCCTCGGTGTCGACGGCGGCCTCCCCGGCCTGGCCGCGCGTTCCAGCGCCCGCCGGGTCGCGGGCCCGGCCTTCACCGTCCACTTGGAACCTGTGGCGCCCGGCACCCCGGCACCCGCCGCGGACTACATCGACGACGTCCCGGCTGGCGCGGTCGTCGTGCTGGCCAACGCGGGCCGTGACCACTGCACGGTCTGGGGCGACATCCTCACCGAGGTCGCGCTGCGCCACGGCGTCCTGGGCACGGTCATCGACGGCGTCTGCCGCGACCTCGACGCGATCCGCGCGCTGGACTATCCACTGTGGAGTCTCGGGTCGTACATGAAGTCCGGCAAGAACCGGGTCCGGATGGTCGCCGCGCAGGTCGAGGTGACCGTGCGGGGGACGGCCGTGGCACCGGGCGACCTCGTGGTCGCCGACGCCAGCGGCGTGCTCGTCGTGCCCTCCGGCCTCCTCGACGACACCGTGCGGGAACTGCGCGACGTGCTGCTCGTCGAACAGGCCGTGCGGGACGCGGCGGCAGCGGGCGTGCCGCTGCGCGCGGCGCGGCGCGAGCACGGCTACAACCGCCCGCCGCTGTCCGGGGCACGGCCGTGACCAGGGCGCTGATCGCGGGGCTGGTGCACGAGTCCAGCACCTTCATGGTCGAGGTCATGGGGCCGACCACCGCCGACGACTTCACCGTGCACGCGGGCTCCGACCTCGTCGCCGCCTTCGCCGACACCAACACCGTCGTCGGCGGCTACCTCGCCGCCTGCGCCCGCCACCGCGCCGCGGGCGTGCCCGCGCTGCACGCCCGCGCCGAACCCGGCGCCGCCCTGGCCCAGGACGCCGTCTCCGTGCTGCTGGAGCGGCTGCTGGACCGCGCCAGCCGGGTCGGCGCCGTCGACGTCGTGCTGCTCGACCTGCACGGCGCGGGTGCCACGGCGGCGGGGGAGAGCGTGGACCTGGTCGTGCTGCGCGCCGTCCGCGCCATGGTCGGCACCGGCGTACCGATCGCGGCGACGCTGGACCTGCACGGCAACGTCGGCGACGAGGTGGCCGCCATCGCGGACGTGGTCGTCGGCTACCAGGAGTACCCGCACACGGACATGGCCGCGCGCGCCGAACGCGCCGCGGACATCGCCTTCGCCCAGCGCGCGGGCCGCGCCCGGCCGGTGACCGCGGTGCTGCGGCTGCCGATGCTCATCCCGCCGTCGACCACCGCGTCCGGCGCCGCCGCCGACGCCCGCGACCTCGCCCGGGCCGCCGAGGCCGAGTCCGGCGTGCTGGCCTGCACGGTCTTCCACGGCTTCCCCTACGCCGACACACCGCAGACGGCCGTCTCCGTCGCCACCGTGGTCGACGGCGACCGCGCGCACGCCGACCGGGTCAACCGGCGCCTGGCCGACTGGCTGTGGGCGCACCGCGCGGACTTCACCGTCCCGACCCGCGCGCCCGAGGAGGTCGTGCCCGCCGCCCTGTCCGCGCCGACGTTCCCCGTGGTCATCGGCGACGGCACCGACAACCCGGGCTGCGGCGCCCCGGGGGACGGCACCTACCTGCTGCGGGCGCTGCTCGACCACGACGCGCGCGCCTGCTTCGCCACCATCCACGACCCGGCCGCGGTGTCCGCCGCGATCGCCGCGGGGGTCGGCGCGCGCGTGCCGGTCGCGCTCGGTGGCCGCCACGGCTGGGCCAGCGGGCCACCCGTCGAGGCCGAGGCCCTGGTGCGGTCGATCACCGACGGCCGGGTCGTGCAGCAGGCCATGCGCCGCGGCAAGGCACTCGACTTCGGCCGGTGCGCGCGGCTGCGCGTCGGCACGGTCGACGTCGTCGTGGCCACCCGGCGCAGCCAGGTGTTCGACCCGGAGATCCTGCTGCTGCACGGCATCGACCCGGCCCGCTACGACCTGGTGGCGGTCAAGTCGGTCACGCACTTCCGCGCGGGCTTCGCCGCCGTCGCCGCCGACCTCGTCGTGGCCGACGCGCCGGGACCGCTCAGCCGCGACATCACCGCGCTGCCGCGCACGGGCCCGACCGCCGCGCGCTGGCCCGTCGACCCCGGGACCCGTTTCCCCACACCGAACCGCCCGAGGGAGTCCCTCCGATGAACGCGCCGACCCCGACCGTCCGGGACGCCATCCGGCTGCGCCGCAGCGCCACCCGGCTCACCGGCCCGGCCCCCACCGACGCCGACGTGGTGTCCCTGCTCGCCGCCGCGGCCAACGGCCCAGACCACGGGCTCCTGCGCCCGTGGCGGTTCATCCTGGTGCGCGGCGACCGGCGCGCCGACCTCGGCCGCGCGCACGCGGGCGGGCTGCCGCCGGGGGCCGCGCGGGACCGCGAGGTCGGCAAACCGCTGCGCGCGCCGCTGCTGATCTCGATCGTGTTCGCGCCCCGGGTGAACCCGAAGGTGCCGGAGTGGGAGCAACTGGCCGCGACGAGCGCGGTCGTGCACAACCTGGGGCTGCTGCTGCACTCGGCGGGCTGGGGCTCGATCTGGCGCACCGGCCCGGCCAGCCGCTGCCCCCGGGTGGCGGCGGCGCTGGGGCTGCGGCCGGGGGAGCGGTCGCTGGGCTGGCTCTACGTCGGCACGGTCGAGCGCGTGCCACCACCGCGGTCCGGTCCCGACCTCCGCGACCGGGTCAGCACGTTGTCGGCGCCGGGCGCGGCCACGCCGCTGGCGCCCGCGGCGGTGCTGTCGTGAGCGGGGCGAGCAGGCTGCGCGGCTTCGGCGCGTCGGTGTTCGTGGAGATGACCGAGTTGGCGAACCGCACGGGCGCGGTCAACCTGGGACAGGGCTTCCCGGACAGCGACGGGCCACCGGAGCTGTTGGCGGCGGCCAGGGACGCCATCGCGGCGGGCCACAACCAGTACCCGCCGGTGAGCGGGGTCCCGGTGCTGCGCGCCGCGGTCGCCGAGGACCGGGCCGCGCGGTACGGCACCGAGTACGACCCGGCCCGCGACATCGTGGTCACCACCGGCGCCACGGCGGGCATCGCGGCGGCGGTGCTGGCGCACTGCGAACCCGGCGACGGCGTGCTGGTGTTCGAACCCGGCTACGACTCCTACGCCGCCAACATCGCGATGGCGGGCGGCGTCGCCCGACCGGTCCGGCTCGACCCCGGCCCGTCCGGCTTCAGCTTCGACCCGGCGGACCTGCGCGCGGCGACCGGCCGCGGCACCCGGCTGCTGATCTTCAACTCCCCGCACAACCCGACCGGGAAGGTGTTCACCGACGCGGAACTGGCGCTGATCGCCGAGCACTGCGTCGCGCACGACCTCATCGTCATCACCGACGAGGTGCACGAGCACCTGGTGTTCGACGGTCGGAAGTCCCGCTCGCTCGCCGAGTGGCCGGGCATGCCGGAGCGGACGCTGGTGGTCTCCGGCGCGGGCAAGACGTTCAGCGTGACGGGGTGGAAGGTCGGCTGGGTGTGCGGGCCCGCCGACCTGGTGGACCCGGTCCGCACCGCGCACCAGTACCTGACCTTCAACTCCGGCACGGCGTTCCAGGTCGCGGTCGCGCACGGCCTGCGCGAACTCGGGCCGTGGGTCGACGGGCTGCGCGCGGACCTGCAGGACCGCCGCGACCTGCTGGCCGCGGGCCTGGCGGGGGTGGGGCTCGACGTGCTGCCGTCGGAGGGCACCTACTTCCTGCAGACCGACATCCGGTCCTGGGGCCACACCGACGACCTGGCGTTCTGCCGCGACCTCGCGCCGCGCGGCGTCGTCGCGGTGCCGACCTCGGTGTTCTACCTGGGTGAACCGCTGCGGACGCTGGCCCGGTTCACCTTCTGCAAACGGGTCGAGGTGCTGACCGCCGCGATCGAGGCGCTCCGCGCCGACACCGCGCGCAGGCGATAGGGATCGCGCTCAGGGGTGCAGGGACGCGCCTTTGACGATCTTGTCGACGGATTTCCGGTCCGCCCGGAAGGCCAGGCCGACAATGGCGAGCTTGTCGGTTTCCACGCGGCGCACGGCGGCCCGGTTGTCCACGTCGTTGTTCGTCACGAACAGGTCCTCGGTATAGACCGAACAGGTGACCTCACGGCGCAGGGCGCGTTCGTGGACCTTGGCGACGGTCTCGTGGTCGGCGACGAAGACCAGCACCGGCTGGACGAACATCGGCAGGTAGCGGACCCCGGAGGCGTCCTCGTACGGCTCGCCCGTCACACCGCCCACGGTCGCCGCGATACCGCTGGTGGTGAACGCGGTGACGTTGAGCTTCTGCCAGTCCTTCAGGTCGTCGCGCAGCACTACGGCGATTTTCGTGTCCCATACGACCGGGGAAGGGCCCTGCGCCTCAGTCAACTCGAACTTCTCCTCGAATACCGCCGGTCCGGTGCGCCGGACCGCGCGCGTGCCACTCTCGGGGGTCGCTACACCCGCCGTCTTGTACGATCTTGCTGCTTTTCCGCGCACTCCCCATTGGAGGGGGCGCGACAACGCTTTCCGGTAGACTTTCGCCCGTGACGCCCGGGCTTGAGGTGGGACCGAAAGCGGCGGACGCGTCGGCGATCTGGCGGCCGGGGTTCTCCGGGATCGAGGTCCTGCACGCGCGGTTCCGCAGGCACCGGTACTCCCGCCACGCGCACGACGCGACCACGGTCGCGGTCGTCGACGCGGGCGCGGCCGAGTTCGAGTGCGCGGGCCGCCACCACGTGGCGCCCCGGGGCAGCGTGTTCCTGATCAGCCCGGGGGTCGTGCACACCGGCGTGCCCGGCGACCCGGACGGCTACCGGTACCGCGTGCTGTACCTGACCGACGAGGCCTTCACCCGGCTGCGCCCCGGCCAGGCCCCACCGCGCTTCGCCGCGGCGGACACCGTGGTGCGCGACCCGGAGCTGTACCTCCGCCTCGACGCCGCCCACCGGCTGCTCGCCGGACCAGCCGCCCCGGCGGCCCAGCGCGCGGCCCTGGCCGCCGTCGCCGCGCGGTTGGGCGGGCACGCCGTGCGGGGACCGCAGGTCGAGGACGCGCGCGGCCACCGCGCGGTGGCGGCGGCGCGGGCGTACCTGGAGGCGAGGGCCACCACCAAGGTCACCCTGGCCGACCTGGCGCGGGCCAGCGAGGTGAGCCCGTACCACCTGGTGCGGGTGTTCAGCGCTGAGCTGGGCGTGCCACCGCACGCGTACCAACTGGGCTTGCGCGTCCGGATCGCTCGGGGCCTGCTGGAAGCGGGCGCCACCGCGGCCCGGGCGGCGAGCGAGGCCGGGTTCTGCGACCAGGCCCACCTCTCGCGGGTGTTCAAGAGCTACACCGGGGTCACCCCCGGCCAATTCGCGCGCGCCACCCGGCGCGCGAACCGGGGGGCACCGTGATCGAGGTCCACGTCCTGCGCGTGTTCACCGACGAGCACGGCCGCTTCGGCAACCCGCTCGGCGTGGTGCTGGGCGGCCCCGAACTGGCCGGACCGGTGCGCCAGGCCATCGCCACCGAGCTGGGCTACAGCGAGACGGTGTTCGTCACCGACCCGGCGACGGCCCGGCTGCGGATCCACACGCCCGCCGTGGAACTGCCGCTGGCGGGCCACCCGCTCGTCGGCACGAGCTGGCTGCTGGCCCGCGAACTCGGGGAGCAGCCGACCGAACTGCGCCCGGAACTGGTGTCCGACCCGGTACCGACCTTCGTCGAAGACGACCTGACCTGGATCCGCGCCGCCACCGCCGACGCACCCCCGTGGCTGCACACGCGCCTGGCCGACCCGGCAGCGGTCACCGCCGCCGAACCGGTCGCCCCCCACGCGGCCAGGACCCAGTTGTGGGCCTGGTCGGACGAACCCGCGGGCCACATCCGAGCCCGGATGTTCGCCGCCGACTTCGGCGTCGTGGAGGACGAGGCCTGCGGCTCCGCCACCCTCCTGCTGGCCGCCACCCTGGGCCGCGAAATCCAAGTCCACCACGGCGCGGGCTCCCGTGTCTCCGCCCGCCCCGCCGGTCCCACCGCGGCCGAAATAGGCGGCCGCGTCACCCACGACGGCACGATCACCGTCGACGTACCGGACGCCGCCGCGCCCGCGAAGGACGAATAGCCGCTTTTTGACCACTCTTTGGCCACTGCGGAATCGGCTGCCCACTTTTCTGTCTGTTTTCGACGTTGGTGTGCTGCCTAGCATTTGACTCGTGTCCGGTTACCAGTTCGATGTGTTCATCAGCTACAGCCGCAAAGGGACGGCGCAGAGGTGGTTGTTGAATCATTTCTACGAGCGCCTCGTCGACTGCCTCGCCGATCAGATCGCTCCCGCGCCCGCGGTGTACATCGACCGGTCGATGTCGCGGGGCGTGCACTGGCCGTCCAACCTCCGGCAGGCGCTTCAGCGCAGCAAGATCATCGTCCCGATATACACCCCGCCCTACTTCCAGTCTCCGTGGTGCATGGCCGAGTGGAGGAGCATGCGGGAACGGGAGAGGGTGCTGGGGCTGGCGAGCGCCGATGTGCCGCAAGGGCTGATCCTCCCCATCCTGTTCTCGGACTCCGACAACTTTCCGATGGAGGCGCGAGATCGATCCTGGGTGGACTTCAAGGCGGTGGCCAACCCGGATCCCTCGTACCAGACGAGTCGGGGGTTCGCCGACTTCCACCAGATGGTGGTCGGTTTCGCGACCGAACTGGCGAAGCTGCTGCCGCAGGTGCCCGAGTGGCAACCGGACTGGCCGCTGGTGGTCGAACCGGATCCGGTCTTGATTCCCCCACCGATGATTCCGAGGTTCGAGAGGCTATGACCGGGACCGTTATCACCTTCTACTCCTACAAGGGTGGCGTCGGTCGCAGCTCGACACTGGCCAACATCGCGGTGTTGCTGGCGCGCTGGGGTCACCGGGTGCTCGCCATCGACTGGGACCTGGAAGCGCCCGGACTGCACCACTACTTCGCGCCCTTGTTGCGGACCATGCCGACCGGCGGCGTTGTCGATCTCGCGCACGACTTCCTCGCGGGCGCGCAGAGCCCTGGTCCCCACATCGTCGAGCTCGATCTCGCCGACGACTCGGGCGGCAGCCTCGCCCTGTTGGTCGCGGGCATCCTCCACCCCGACGATCCGCGTCGCACGCACCCCTCGTACGCGGGTCGCATGCAGCAGATCGACTGGGAAGACCTCTACCGACGCGGCTTCGCGACCTTCTTGGAGCAGTGCCGGGAGGAGTGGACGGATGCTTACGACTTCGTCCTCATCGACAGCCGGACCGGTATCTCGGACATCGCGGGCATCTGCACCGCGCAACTGCCGGACCGCCTGGTCGTCGTGTTCACCGCCAACGACCAGAACCTGGTGGACGTCGTCGACGTCGTGCACCGCGCCGACCGCGCCCGGGACCGCCTTCCCTACGACCGACCCCGGCACGTGGTCCTGCCGATCCTGTCCCGGTTCGACAACCGGGTGGAATACGAGCGCGCCGAGACTTGGCAGCGCCGGTGCGCCGAGGTCGTCTCGCCGTTGTTCGGCAACTGGTTGGCCAAAAGCGTCTCGGAGGAGCTGATGCTGCGGCACCTCACGCTGCCGTACGTCTCCTACTGGAGCTTCGGCGAGCAGCTCCCGGTGCAGGACGAGCGCACGCCCTCACCGGATCAGATCTCCTACGCGCTCGAGACAGTCGCCGCCGTCATCGGCCAGCACTTCGATCGCACCGACCTGCTGGCCGACAACCGTGACGCCTACGTGGCCGCCGCCCGCGCCCGCCACCGCGAGTTCGACTTGGACCTCCTGGTGTCCAGCCGCCGTTCGGCACAGCGCGCCGCGACCGAGCTGATCGACGAACTCCGCGCACTGGGCCTGCGCGCCGACCGCTCCTTGTCCGCCGATGCCGAGTTCCTGGACCACCTGCGCGAACCCGCCAAGCATCTGTGCCTCATGGTGGACGGCGAGGTGAGCCGCTGGCAGATCACCGAGGCCGAGCGCTTCCTGCGCCACGCCCTCGACCCGGACGGCGACGAACGCCAGCTGTTCTGCGTCCTCACCCGCGGTACCGACCGCGAACGCCTCCCCGGCTTCCTGCGCAACCTCCGCCACCTGGAGTTCACCCCGCAATCCGGCCCACTCCCCGTTGCGCGCGAACTGCGCAACCTGATCACCGGAACCCCGGGCGCCGACCCGGACCAGGACGTCCTGAGCCAGGTGGCCGCCAGCCTCCGCGCGGTCCCGAGCGAAATGCCCTACGCCGGGCGGTTCGTTCTGGTCGAGCAGGTCGTCACCGACCTCACCGCCGCGCTCGACAACGGCGACCTGTCCCTGCTCCGTGACCTCGCGGTCGACCTAGACCTCCTGGCCAAGGTCCACACCGACGGCGCCCGGCTCTCCACACCGGCACCCCTGCGCACCGCGATCGAGACCCTGCTGGACCGGCTCGACCGCAGGCTCCAAGCACACACCGACTGAGAGGTGGCGACATGCCGAAGAAGTACGCGGCAGCCGAGAAAGCCGCGTTGATAGCCCTGTTCCTGGCCGACACCGACGTACCGAACCCGGAGTTGACGGCCAGGTACGGCGTTCGGCTCGACAAGCCGGGCCGCGATCGGTTGAACACCGATGGGTTGATCACCAGCCAGGTGGACCGGAGGCCGTTCGTGCACCGGATCACCCAGGGTGGGATCGACTGGTGCGAGAAGGAGTTGGCCGCGGTCGAGCCGACCCCGGCATCTGGTGGCCTGGGCCGGGTGGGGTTCGAGTTGCTGCGAGTGCTGGTCCGGTACCTGCGCGCCCAGGGCTCGATCTACGACGTGGTGCACCCGGGGGCGGCGCGGTCGCTGCCGGAGGACCTGGAATCCCTGATCCTCCACGTCTGGCAGGACCTGGCGGTCAAACCGAGGGACTGGGTCCGGCTGGCGAGGATCCGCCCCCAGCTCAACGGCGCGGACAGGTCCGAAGTGGACGAGACGCTGCTGGACATGGTCCGGGCGGGCATCGCGCACCTCGCACCGGACTCGAACCGCAAGGTGCTGACCGAGGCCGATCACACCGCGGCCATCCGGGTCGGCGGCGAAGACAACCACCTGTTGGCGATCGAGGAATCATGACCGAGGAACTGCGGGAAGCGCTCGCCGCGCTCCGCTTCAACTCCGCCGAGACGCCCGATGACGTCTGGCGCACCTCACCGTCGCATGTGGAGGAGCTGCACCTCAAGGCGCAGCGCCAGATCCGGGCGAGCTTGAACGACGCGAGGGACAGCACCGGTCCCAGTCCGATCGGCCTCGTCCTGCAGGGGCGGAGGGGCGTGGGCAAGACGCACCTGCTCGGTTCCGTCCGGACCATGGCGCAGGCCGTGGACGGGTACTTCTTCCTGGTCGAGCTCACGACCGGGCAGGCGTTCTGGGATGACGTCGCCAACGCCATGCGCAGCGAGTTGCAGCGGGCCGGGGATGACGGCCAGGTCCAGGTGGTCCGGTTCCTCCGGCAGGCTTGCGCGGTCGCGAACGTGCCCGACGCGGTGGCGGAGGCGGTGCTCGGCGTGGGCAAGCTGACCCCCGAGCACCTCCGTGACTTCCTCGGCTGTGTGCGCAAGGTGGATCCGCGAATCGCGGTCGAGTGCGGTGACACGATCCGCGCGCTGGTCCTGTACGCGTCCGAGCACGCCGAACTCGGGCGCGCGCACCTGGAGGGCGAACCCGCCGCCGAGTTGGGCAAGTGGGGTATCCACACGGCCGCGAAACCGGCACGGGTGCTGGTCCGCGACTTCTCCCGGGTGCTGGCCATCACCGGCCCGTGCGTCGTGGCCGTCGACCAACTGGACACCCTGGTCAACAAGGGGCAGGACGCCCTCGACGCCGCTGTGTCCGACGCCGACCTGAAGCAGGAGATCGCCCTGCTCGCCGACGGGATGATGCAGCTGCGCGAGACCACGCGGCGCACCCTGTCGATTGTGGCCTGCCTGCCCAACACGTGGAAGCTGATGTACTCGGCGGCGAGCGACTCCTTCGCCGACCGCTTCGCGGAGACCCCGATCCTCGGCTCGATCGTGGATCCCGCCCTCGGCCGGACCTTCGTGCAGCGCTGGCTGAACGCGGTCTACCAGCGCATCGGGTTCACCCCGCCGCACCCGACCTGGCCGGTGGCACCCGCCGCCTTCAGCAAGGGGGCGTGGGCTCCCTACACCCCGAGAGAACTGCTCAAGCGGATCCACGCCCACGCCGAGGCGTGCGTGCACGGCGAGGTCAGAGAGCTGACCTCGTTCGACAAGAAGCAGCCCGAGGTCGTCGAACACGTCATCGCCGACCTCGCCGACCTCGCCGACCTCGACGAGTTCGCCGAACTCGACGCCGAGTTCGCCCGCCTGCGGTCGGGCGCGGCGCTCTCGGCGCCCGACCTCACGGGCCTCAACGCCAACGACCTCGTCCCCGGGCTGTTGCAGGCCGGGCTGAAGTGCTGGGTCGCCGAGGTCGGCAACGACGACATGGCGTGGTCGGTGGAAGTCTCGCCCGGCGGGCACGACCTGCACGCGGTGCTGCACCGGTCCGTGGACGAGCAGCTGGACGTCGTGGAGCGCTGGGGATTCCGGTTCATCGCGCCCGCGCACGGCAACACCGTGCTCAGGAACCTGCGTTCCGCCCGGGTCGCGGTGGGGATCCGGCCCGGTGTCACCAGCCGGTACCTGGTCATGCTCACCAACGGATCCCGGGGGTGGACCGGGAACGTGACCAGGAACGAGGTCGCGGGCGTGGTCGGGGCCGGTGGACGTCGCGTCGAGATCTCCGATGACGACCTGCGCACCTTCGCGGCGCTCCGGGAGATGCTGCCCAGGCAGACCCACCGGCTCCTCGCCTGGTTGGTGGCGCGCAAACCCGTCAGCAGCACCACCTTCCTCCGGCACATCCTTCCCACCCCGGCCCACGCCGCCGCAGGCCACCAGGAGACGCGGCCCCCGCCCGGCCACGACGAGATCGCGCTCGGCACGGCGGGTGAGATCCGGATCGAGCTGGAGTCGCTGCGCAAGCACGTCATGATCATCGCGGGGAGCGGGAGCGGCAAGACCGTGCTGCTCCGGCGGATCGTCGAGGAGTGCGCGTTGCGCGGGGTGTCGGCGATCGTGCTCGACCCCAACAACGACCTGGCCCGCCTCGGTGACGCGTGGCCGTGCCCGCCCGACGGCTGGCTGGCCGGTGACGCCGACACCGCGGCCGACTACCTGTCCGCCACCGAGGTCGTCGTGTGGACCCCCGGCCGCGAGACCGGCAGGCCGCTCAGCTTCCACCCCCTGCCCGACTTCGCCGAGGTCAGCGCGGACGCCGACGAGTTCGCCGCGGCCGTCGAGGCCGCCGTGGCCCGGCTGGTCGCCCACGCGGGCATCGGCGGCAAGGCCAAGGGCGCCGTGCGCGGCCGCGCGGTGCTGCGCGAGGCGTTGCGGCACTACGCCCGCACGGGCAAGCGCGACCTGTCCGGGTTCGTCGACGTGCTCGCCGAGCTGCCGGACGGCGTCAGCGGGCTCGCCACCGGCCAAGCGACCGCGGCCGACCTGGCCGAGACGCTGCGGGCGGCCATGGTCAACGACCCGCTGCTCGGCGGGCCGGGCGAACCGACGGACCCGGCGATGCTGCTGACCCCGTCGGCGGGGCACCGGGCGCGCGTGTCGGTGATCAACTTCATCGGCCTGCCCACCGAGGAGCAACGGCAGGGGTTCGTCAGCCAGTTGCAGCTGGAGGTCTTCGCCTGGCTCAAGCGCAACCCGGCGGTGGACCGCCCGCTCGGCGGCCTGATCGTCATGGACGAGGCGCAGACCATCGCCCCGTCGGCGGGCTGGACCGCCAGCACCCAGAGCACCATCCTGCTCGCCTCGCAGGCGCGCAAGTACGGGCTCGGCCTGGTGCTGGCCACCCAGGCGCCGAAGGGCGTGCACAACCAGGTCACCGGCAACGCCACCACCCAGTTCTTCGGCAGGCTGAACAACGCCACCCAGATCGCCGCCGCGAACGAGATCGCCCGGGCCAAGGGCGCCGCGATCACCGACATCGCCAAGCTCGACCACGGCGAGTTCTACGTCACCGGCGACGGCATCGCCTTCCGCCGCATGCGCGCCCCGCTCTGCCTGAGCCACCACCCGCCCAGCCCCCTCCGGCTGGAGGAGGTGCTGGAGCGCGCTCGTCAACCGGAGTGACCGCGCAACGGGACGCGCTCCCCACCGAGTGGTGGGGAGCGCGTCCCTTTCACCTGCTCAGCGGACGGTGTCCGCCAGCACCTCGTTGATCCGCCGCCAGAGCACGGTGAAGAGCTCCTCCCGGTCGAGGATCCGCGTGTCGCCGCCGCGCCCGAGCAGGGACAGGTCGCGCAGCTCCAGCAGGGCACCGGTCCCGGGGGCGTAGACCGGGCGCGCCCACCCGTTGCTGCACGCGCTGCCCACGTCGTGCCTGCCGACGACGAAGTTCACCGTCTCGTCGCCGCCGATGCCGCCGCGCTGGATGTCCAGTGCGTACACGGTGTCACCGGCCTGCTCGACCCGCACGGCGATCCGCGCGTCGCCGACGTGCGCGGTGCCGGTGAACCGCTCGCGGTCCAGACCCGGCAGGGCCGCCGCGAACTGCTCGCCGAGGTAGCGCAGGGTCGCGTCCTGCTCGGCGTAGCGGCTGAACCCGACCGGTGTGCCCGCGGGCGCGGTGAGCGCCCGGGCCTCGCGCACCACGTCGGCGACCCGCGCCCGGTCCCGGCCCGCCGCCTCGGCCGCCTCTACCCGCGCGGCCAGCACCTCCACCAGCCGCCGCGCCCCGTCACCGGTGCGCGGGTACGCCACGTGCGGGTGCAGCAGCTCCGGGGGCACGGGCACGTCGTCGACCAGCACGGGGAGCACGTGCTCGGCGCCCGCCTTGACCGCGCGCAGCACGGATTCGCCGAACTCGTCCACGGTGGACACGAACGCGACGAAGTAGCGGACCCGCGCGTCCGGCAGGTCCCGGGCCGCCTCCCGGGCCCACCACGCGTGCGTCCGCTCGGGCCCGTGCAGCAGGGTCAGCCCGTGTTGCACCCCCGTCTCGACCACCTGCTCGACGAGGGCGCGCTGCTCCTCGGCGAAGGAGATGGCGATGTCGTAGTCGGGGGTGGCGGGGACGGCGGTGTCCGTCGGCGCGATCTCCGGTGTGGCTAGGTCGGTCACTCGATCTCCCTGGTTCGTGCCCGCCTCCGGCGGGCGGACTGGAGGTACCGGCGCAGCATCGGACAGGCCTGTCGACCGGACGTGGATGGATCGTGGATGCCGGGCGCGGCCCCGTTGCCCATCGCGTTGGGAAACGGTCAACGCCTTGTTGGCGCTGTGGTGGTGATGAATCCTTATTGGCAGGGGCCGGAAATACCGGAGGCCCCGAAATCAACCAATCACATCCACCGTAGGGATTCGCCATGTCCAAGTCCACGCGTATTTTTCTGGCCAAGCTCTGCACGGTGCCCGCGGCGCTGTGCTTCGTCGTCGCGGCGACCGCCGGGACCAGTTCGGCCACCCCGTCCGACGACGACCCCAAGCCCCCGCCCACCACGACCGTCACCACCGAGGGGAACCCCTGGCACGGCTGACCGTGGCTAATCGCCCGCCGCGCCGCGCGCGGCGCGGCGGGCGATTGCGTGCCGGAGGTGGTGAGTGGTGTACTCGGTTTGCCGTAGAAACGGGGAGGAACGGGTGGCCGAATCATTTGCCGAGCGCCTGCGTGAATTTCGTACCGCGGCGGGTGTCTCACTGAGCGAGCTGGCGAGGCGGGTCAATTACAGCAAGGGCTACCTCAGCAAGATAGAGAAGGGGAGCAAACCGCCGAACGAGCCGCTGGCCCGGCTCTGCGACGCGACCCTGGGCGCGGGCGGCAAGCTCATCGAGGCCGCCCGCACCGCGCGCGACCGGGACCCGGACGAGCCGACGCTCGACCGCAGGAAGGTGCTGACCGCGGGCACGGTGCTGGGCCTGTCGCTCGCGGGCGGCCCGCGCCCGGAACCGGACGAGCTCGTCATGGACGGTCTGCGGACCTCGTTCGACCACCTGCGCGCCCTGGGCGCGCGAACCAGCCCGGCCACGGTGCTGCAACCGCTGGTCGCGCAGGTGCGCACCCTGCACGGGCTGGCCAAGGAGAACCCGGAGCCGACCCGCGCGCGCCTGCTGCTGCTCGCGGGCCGGGTCGCCGAGTACACCGGGTGGATGAACCAGGAGGCGGGTGACGACCGGGGCGCGCTGTGGTGGACCCGGCACGCGGCCGACCTGGCCCGCGCGGGCGGCGACCAGGAGATCGCGAGCTACGCCCTGGTCCGCGAGGCGGGCCTGGCGCTGTACCGGCAGGACCCGATCCGCACGATCGACCTGGCCCGGCACGCCCAGCGGGTGGGCAGGCCCGGCCCGCGCACCCTGGCCATGGCCGCCCGCCGCGAGGCGCAGGGCCACGCCCTGGCGGGCGACCGCGACTCCTACGAACGCGCGATGGAGCGGGCCGCCGAGCTGATCGACTCGGCGCTCCCGGACACGCGGGCCTACCCGGTGCTCGGGTCGACCGCGCCGGAACCGGTGGACCTGGCCCGGGGGTGGTCGCTGTGCGACCTCGGCCACGCGGCCGAGTCGGCCGCCGTGCTGACGCGGGCGATGGCGCACCTGCCCGCCACGGCCCGCCGCGCCCGCGCGCGGTTCGGCGTCCGCCGGTCCCTGGCGTACGCGCTGTCCGGTGAGATCGACCAGAGCTGCGTCACGCTGGCCGCGACCCTCGACGACGCGGCCCACGTCGATTCCGCCACCGTGCGGATGGACCTGCGCGAGCTGAGCAGGACCCTCAGCCGCTGGCGCACCCACGGCGCGGTCCGGGACATCCACCCGGACCTGAGCCGCGTCCTGCACCGGAACTGACCGGGGGAGGGGCACCGGGATCGCGGTGCGCGCTCACCGCGATCCCGGGGGTGCCTGGCACGGGCAGCCCATGGCCGCCCGCTCCGCGCGGACCTCCGCCGCCTCCGGCTGGTCGAGCGCCGCGAACGCGGTCTCGGCGAGCCCCCAGTGCGCCGCGGCCTCGGTGTGCTTGCCCATGGCGTGCAGGGTCCGCGCGAGACCGTGGTGGGCGGGCGCCTGGTGGGTGCGGTTCCCGGCGCCGTCGGCCAGGTCCAGCGCCGCCTGGTAGCCGTCCCAGGCCCGGAGCAGGTCGCCCGCGGCCAGGGCCGTCGTGCCGCGGTCGTGGTAGAGCTGGATGCGGAGGTCGGCGTCGGAGAGCTTCGCCGCGACCTTCCCGGCGCGTTCCTGGTGGTGCCTGGCTTCGGCCAACCGTCCCTGGGACCGGTGGACGTTGCCGATGTAGTTGAGCGCGTAGGCCTCCGCGCAGGTGTCTCCCGCCTCCCGCGCCTTGTCGTAGGCCTCCAGGTGGTTGTCCAGTGCCAGGTCGACCTGGCCGAGTCGGCGCTGGACCGAGCCGAGGTTGTTCAACGCGTGCGCGAGTCCCTGCGTGTGGCGGACCTGGCGCAGCATCGGCACCGCGGCCTCGTGTTGGCGCAGCGCGACGTCCAGCTCGCCGCGTTGCTCGTTGATGTAGCCGAGGGTGCTCAGCGCGTGCGCTTGGCCGCGCAGATCGGAACACTGCTCGTACTTCGCCAGCGCGGTCGTCAGTTGGTCGGTGGCTTGGTCGTACCGGCCGAGTTCCATGGTCGGGATGGCCAACGCGCACAGCGTGGCCGCCTCGCCGCGCACGTCCCCGAGCCGCGCCCAGAGGGGGAGCGCCTGTTCGGCCAGCTCCCGCGCCTCGACGAGCCGCCCGAGCCGGTTGTGCGCCGTGGTGAGCCGGAGCAGCAGGTGCGCCTGGCCGTACTCGTCCGGGGTAGCCGCCACGATCTCCCTGGCCAGCCCCATGGTCTCGATCCAGTCCTCCATCTGGCTCGTGGTGTTGAAGTAGCGCCAGATCAGCACCGCGAGCCGCCACGCGTGCCCGCGGGAACCGTGGTTCGCGGCGTAGCGGATCGCGGCGACCAGGTTGTCCCGCTCGGCGTCGATCCAGCCCAGCGCGGCCTCCTGACCGGTGAACACGGGCGTCAGCGCGCAACGGCGGTCCGACGCGGGCTGCATGGCGCGGTCGAACGGGTAGGCGGTGCCCACCGCCGAGGACAGGGAGACTAGGTAGTAGTCGAGCAGGCGCCCCAGTGCGCCCGCCCGTTCGGTCGGGGTCGTCGGTGGCTGCGCGGCGGCGAACTCCTTGAGCGGGTCCAGCATCTGGTACCGCTCCGGCGCGACCTCCTCCAGCAGGCACACCTCGTGCAGGTGGTCGAGCAGCGCGCGGGCACCGTGGATGTCGTGGTCGACCAGCGCCGCCGCGCCCACCACGTCGAGGTCGGGCCCCGGGAGGTGGCCGAACAGGCGGAACATGTGCTGTTGCGGGCGTTCGAGCAGCCGGTAGGAGACGCGCGCCGCGATCGTGACCTCGTCGGCCTCCGTGCGGCACGGGCCGCTTTCCTCCAGCAGCTGGACCAGGTGCTCCAGCGGCCAGCGGGCGTGCCTGCGGAACAGGGCGGCCGTCACCACGATGGACATCGGCAGGTACCCGCACCGCTTCACGACCAGGTCCAGCTCGGCCGACTTGCCGTGCAGGCGCGGCGAGTCGGCCAGGCCGCGGAACAGCTCGACCGCCTCGGCCCGCGGCAGCGGGGCGAGGCGGAGGTGTGCACCGACGCCCGGTTCGCCCATCCGCCTGCTCGTCACGATGGCGAGGCAACCGGGGTCGGTGGGGATCAGCGGGCGGACCTGCTCGGGGGACTCGGCGTTGTCCAGCACCAGGAGCCTTCTGGTGCCGTAGAGTTCGGTCTGGTAGGCCGTGCACTTGCGACCGAGCGTCGGCGGGATCTGTTCCACCGGGACCATCTCGGCCAAGAGCTGGGCGAGCGCGTCCTCCTGCGTCGTCGCGGACACGTTCGGGGTGTAGCCGTTGAGGCGCACCAGGAGTTGGCCGTCGGGGAACCGGTCCCGCAACCGGTGGGCGGCCTCGATCGCGAGACCGCTCTTGCCGACGCCCGGCGCCCCGCTGATCCACACCACCCGGCACCCGGCCGCCGCGGCCGCCTCGATCGCGGCGAACTCCTCGCCCCGGCCGGTGAACCCGCCCGGTCGCGACGGCAGCGAACTGACCGGCTCGCCGCGTTCGGCCCGGGCGGCGAGGTTGCGCAGCAGCGTGCCCGGCTCCAGGCCGAGCTCGGCCAAGGCGGCCTGGGCGTCGGCGAACACCCGCAGCGCCGCGACCCGGTCGCCACCGGCGATCAGGGCGCGCATCAGCAACTCGGCGTGGGGCTGCCGCGTCGGGTCCATGCGCACCGCCGTGCGCAGCCGGTCGCGCGCGGACCGGTGGTCACCCGACTCCAGTTCCAGCTTGGCGAGGTCACCGACGGCGTCGAGGTAGGCCACGTCCGGGGAGACGAGGTCGGTGCCGCCGATCCGGTCGTGGTCGATGTCCGCGAGGAACTCGTCGCGCCGCAGACCCACCGCGGCGCGCAGGAGTTCGATCTCGCGCCGCGGGTCGCAGGCGGCGCGCGCCGCCTCCCGCAGCCGGTTGAACCTGAGGAGGTCGATCCGGTCCTCGTCGACGCGCAGCACGTAGCCGGTGGGCGTGGTCTCGATCGCGACGTCGTCGGCGCCCGCGTCGCGGAAGGTCTTGCGCAGCCTGTTCATGTAGTTGCGCACCGAGCCACCGCGTTCCGGTTTGCCGTCCCAGACGATGTCGGTGAACCGGTCCACGGACACCGGCATGTTGGCGCGCAGCAACAGCACCACCAGGACGAACCGCTGCTGCGGGTCGCCCAGGTTCAACGGTGTGCCGTTGTGCCACGCCTCCAGCGGGCCCAGCATTCGAAACTCCACTCCGCGCCTCCCCGGCTGCGAGCTTGATGTCTGCCGAACACATCGCGCAATCGGCCGTCCGGGTATCGGGGGATCGGCGATCCGTCCACTTTTAGTCGACAAGGGTCGGAGACGATCCGGTCGCCGGTCCCCCAGCAGAGGAGTGCGAACATGCGGCCAGACATCTCGCCGTGCTACGTGGTCTGTGACATGTCGTCGTCGGTGGTCGACCACATCGATGAGCTCAACGCCGGGTTGCGGGAGTTCCGCGGCGCGGTGCACGCCGACCGGTCGGCGATCGACCGGGTCCGGGTCGGCGTGGTCGGGTTCGCCGGGGCGCCCCGGTTGCTGCACCCGTTGCGGCCGGTCGTCGAACTGCCGGAGGTGACCGCGCCGAGACCGCGGGTCGGCTCGAACTTCGGGCTGGCGTTCACCTTCCTGCGGGGTGTCATCGACCGCGACGTGCGCGAGTTGACGGCGGAGCGGTTGGTGGTGCGCCGCCCGGTCATGTTCTTCGTCTCCGACGGCAGGCCGACCGACCCGGTGACCTGGCCCGCGGCCCACGCGGCGCTCACCGACCCGCGGTGGCCCGCGCACCCGACGGCGGTCGCGTTCGGCGTCGGCGCCGCCGACCAGGGCACACTCGCCCGGATCGGCACCGCCCAGGTGTTCCTCGGCCGCGACGGCGTGCGCGTCGGCACCGCCCTGACCGTGTCGATGGCGTGGTCGGCGCCCGCCGCCGACCCGGTCCAGGGGCACTAGGGCATCCACGATCTGTCCACTTCCGGTCCACGGGCCTGCCGCAGCCTCTGCGGGCACTGGCGGTCCATCGGGAGGCGAGCGGATGAACGGGCACGTGGACTTGGTCCGAGAGTTGAAGTCGCTGCGCAAGGGGCGGGGCCTGTTCGTGGGCCGCATCGAGGACCGCGTCGGTCCCACCCTGCGGCTGGCCTGCGCGATCACCGAGTTCGACGGGCGGCCGGTGATCCGCCGCAAGGTCACCGACCGGCTGGCGGACCTGAGCAACCGCCTCCCCGAGGACCTGCGGCTGGCGGCCCGCGTCGCGTTCGCCATCGAGGCCGACGCGCGCTTCCCGCTCTACCAGGACCGGGTCCGCTGGGCGTCCGAGCAGATCGACCGCGACGTCCGCACGGTGCGCCGCCGCGTGGACGAGGCCATCGACCACCTCGCCGAACTGGCCAACGACACCCCGGCCCCCGAAGCCGGGGCGCCCGCCGCGTGGCACCTGGTGGCGCTGAGCGCGGCGCTGGCGCTGGACGGCCCACGACCCGAGGTGCTGGAGCACCACCGGATCACCGCGGCGGGGGACGGCCTTCGCGAGCTGGACCTGGAGACCACGTGCCGTGCCGCGGACCTGCGCGTCCACTACGGCGGCACCCTGACCGACCAGGGCAGGTTCCGGCTCCCGTTCCCCCTGGCCCGGGGCGAGTCGCACACGTTCGCGATCCGCGCGCAGCCCGCCACCCCGCCGACGCAGTTGCTGTTCCGGCCCGACCAACCGGGCACCCGCTTCGACCTGCGTGTGCGGTTCGGTCGGGAGCGGGTGCCCGCGCAGGTGCGGTCGGTGCGCGGCGCGGCGGGGGGCGAGTTGCCCGGCGGCAGTCCGCACCCGGTGGACGACGCGGGCGAGGTCCACATCCGGTTCGACGAACTGGTGCCGGGGCGGGTCTACGGCGCCCGGTGGTGACCTCGTCAGCAGGGGCCGGTTTCGCCTCCCGCGTAGAACGCGTTCACGCTGTTGGGGTAGCTGCCGAGGAGTTGGTCGGTGTTCGCGGGGACGCACCGGTAGCCCTTGTCCTGGCTGACCGGCAGCGTGCTGCCCGGGGGGATGTAGTACGAGAAGACGTGGATGTTGACCGGGTGGTCCGCGCAGTTCCCGAAGTAGGAGTAGTGGTTGTCCGCGTCGCGTGTGGCGTGGTTGCCGCAGGTGATGTCGGCGGGCGCGGCGGCGACGGCGGTGGAGGTCGCGGCGCAGGTCAGGGCCGCGGCGAGGGCGGTGGCGGTGGTGAGTCGACGGAGCACGTTCATCCCCGATTCTGTGGTGAGGGTCCTGCGGAGTCGACCACGCGGCGGTTGGGGAAACCCCTAGCCTGCTTTCGCGGAGCAATTCTCGGGTGTCCAGGACAAAATATGGACAGATCGCCGACAATCGCGGCGTTCGAACTCTGTCTGCTCCTCAAGTCCCGACCGTACTGGTGGTCGCTGCCCTTCTCCGTCCCCTCCCGACCGTCCCCACCGCGACACCGACCGCCCGCTCCGCCAGCGGTCCCAACGGTTTCGTTGTGGACATCCCAGGAATTCGAGGAACAGACAAACATGTGTTGAGAAGCAAGACATGTCCGCGGACGGCCCGAGAAACAGATCTTGGGCGGCTCGCTTTCGGTTGAGACTGAAGGGCGTTGCCCGCCCCCGCCCCCCGAGGTAGCTTGGGCTATTGCTGAATGACACCACACGGGGGGAGTGTCACAGTTGGTTTCCGTAACCAGGCGCCGGGGTGGATTGGCTCCGGAGCACTTCGTTCCCGTTGCCTGGCAGAAGTGGAAGCTCGTCGGCTACCTGGCGGTGCTGGCTCTCTCGATCATCTTCGGGTCCGCCTACGCGGGCCCGCTCGCCGCGCCCGTCAAGGTCTTCTTCGTCGTGCTGGGCGCGCTGCAGTTCATCGGCGTCTTCGGGCTGATGCACGAGTCCGCGCACGGGCACCTGGCGGCCAGCCGGAAGGTCAACCGGTGGCTCGGCGAGGCGATGTCGGTCATCGTCGGCACGTCCTACCCGGGGTACCGCGCCGCGCACCTGACCCACCACGCCAAGTTCCGCACGGAGGCGGATCCACAGGAGATCATTTTCCCCCGGCGGTCCGCGCCCGCCACGATGGCGCTGCTCACGGTCGCCTCGGTCGTCGGCGCGCCGGTGTTCCTCCTGGTCCGCGCCCCGATCATCGCGTTGAAGCACACCGGTGTGGTCCGGGCGCTGTGGGGACCGGTCGCGGCGGTGGCCCTGTACGCCACGCTCAGCCAGGTCCTGCCGAGCGCGCAGTGGTACTTCCTGCTGTGGACGCTCATCGCGGGGTCGGTTCTCGGCAGCCTCAACGACATGGTCTACCACCAAGGTTTGGTCGCCGAGGACACCCTCCAGGCGTGCACGTCCTTCGACTGCGACCTCTTCGGCCAGGTGTTCCTCAGCGGTGCCAACCGGCACGCCGAGCACCACGCGTACCCCGACGTGCCGGGGCCGCGGTTGGTCAAGGTGGCCAAGGTCCTGCGGGAGGACTTCCACGCCCGCGGCATCCCCTACGAGCGCAGCTTCACCGTGGCCTATCTCAGGCGCTTCACCACCAACCCGCTGTTCCTGCCGCCACGGTCCGCGGTCGAGCCCGTGCGGGTCGAGAAATGAGCCGGGCGCCGCGGCTGCTCCCCGCCCGGCTCGGCGTGCTCGGCACCGGCGTGGCCATGCCGGGAGTCCCTGTGTCCAATGCGGACATGGTGCGGTTCATGTCCCTGGGCGTCAGCGCGCACCAGTCCCAGTTCGTCGGGAAGATCGCCGACCAACTCGGCGTGTACCAGCGGTTCCTGGCCCGCGACCGCCTCGCGACCCGCGAACTGCCCCGACCCGGGGACACCAACCCCGAGCTGTCCGAACGCGCCGTCCGCGCCGCGCTCGGGCAGGCCGGGCTCACGATCGACGACGTGGACCTGGTCATCGGTCACACGACCTCGCCCCACACCCTGCTACCGCCCAACGTCTCCTGGGTCGCCGACCGGCTCGGCTACACCGGCCAGTACATGGAACTGCGCCAGGCGTGCACGGGCTTCGCCAACGCGCTGACCATCGCGAGTTCGATGCTGACCACCACGGCCGCCGACCGCGTGTGCGTCGTCGGCAGCGAGACGGGCTCGGTGCTGTTCGACGTCGAGGAAGCCCGCGCGGACCGCGGCCAGCTGGTCAACGCGGCGCAGATGGGCGACGGCGCGGGCGCCGTCATCCTCTCCCGGTACCCCGGCGACGGCGCCTACCTGTCGAACGTCTACTTCGGCACGCTGGGCCTGGGTAAACCGTCCGCCTTCAGCCTCGTCACGGGCGGTTCGGCCAAACCGGCGCACGCCATCGACCAGCCGGGTTCCATGGGTTTCGTCAACGACTACAACCTCGCCCGGGCCGAGGGCCTGGACCTGTTCCGCGCGGGCTTCGAGGCCTTGACGTCGGTGGGGCTGGACGAGCCGCGGGTCGACCGGTACCTGACCCACCAGGCGAACGGACGCATGGGCGAGGTGCTGTCCCCGGTGCTGGGCATCCCGGAGAAGAAATTCCACAACTGCGCCGCCGACTACGGCAACACCGGCTCCGCCTCGACCTGGATCGGCCTGCACAGCGTCCGCGAGCAGCACGTGCTGCGGCCCGGGCAGGTGCTCGGCGTGCTCGGCGCGGAGGCGACCAAGTTCATGTACGGCGGCTTCACCTACGTGGAAGGTGAACCATGCGACTGAGCCTGATGTTCTTCGCGGGCGCGTTGGAGTCCAACGCCGCCGACCAGTACCGGACCGTCCTGGACCTGGCCGCGTTCGCCGACCGCAGCGGGTTCGCGGGCGTGTGGCTGCCGGAACGGCACTTCTCCAGCTTCGGCGCCCCGTTCCCGAACCCGGTACCGCTGCTGGCCGCCGTCGCCGCGCGCACCGAGCGGCTGACGCTGCGCACCGGCAGCCTGGTCGTCGCCCTGCACGACCCGCTGCGGGTGGCCGAAGACCTGTCCATTCTGGACAACCTCAGCGGCGGGCGGCTCGAAGCCGGGTTCGCCTCCGGCTGGTCGCCCGCCGACTTCGCCTTCCACCCCGACCGCTACGAGCGCAGGCACGCCGTGCTCTTCGAGCTGATCGACCAGGTGCGGGCCCTGTGGCGCGGCGGCCTGCACGAGGCCCGTTCCGGTTCGGGCGAGGACATCCGCGTGCGCCCGCTGCCGCGCCCGGTGCAGCCGGACCTCACGGTGTGGATCGCCGCGTCGCAGAGCACGGACACCTTCCGCGGCGCGGGCAGGCGCGGTGAAGGCGTGCTGACCCACGTCCTCGACGGCAACCTGGACAAGCTGGCGGAGAACATCTCGGCCTACCGCCAGGAGTTCGCGGCCGCCGGTCACGACCCGGCGGACGGCCGCGTCGCGCTCATGCTGCACACCCACCTCGGCACGGACCGCGACGAGGTCGTCGGCCTCGTCCGCGACCCGTACCGCGACTACCTCAAGAGCATCACACCGCTGGCGCGCGGACTGGCGAAAGCGCGCGGTCGCGGCGTCGACCTCGACCGGTTCACCGCCCGGCACGTCGACCAGTTCGCCCAGGCGCACTTCCAGCGCGCCATCGACGGCCGTTCCCTCATCGGCACCGTCGACGACGCGCACCGCACCCTCAAGACCGTGCGCGACCTCGGCGTCGACGAGGTCGCCTGCCTCGTGGACTTCGGACTGCGCGGCGCCCAGGTGCGCGCGCAGCTGCCGCTGCTCGCCGAGCTGAACGAGTCCCTCGCCCACGTGCCGACATCAAGGAGCCCGCGATGACCGGCGTCCACGAGGACGACCAGACCCGAATCCTTGGCCTGAACTGGGAGAAAGCCGCCGAGTTCGAGCCCCGGCCTGCTGCCGCCACCGAGTCCGAGTGGGTTCTGCTGTCGTGGGGGCCGAGTCGGAGCGCGGACGCCCTCGCGGCGGCACTCGGTGCGACGGACCCGAGCACCCGAGTCCACCGCGCGGATCTCGCGGCAGCGCCCGACGAGATCCAGGGTCAGCGGTGTGTGTTCTTCCTCGACGAGACCGCGCCACTGACCGGATCCGACCTGACCGGCGACGAGGGTTGGGCCTGGGCGCACGCGGCCGTGCGCCTGTGTCAGCGGGTGGCCAACGCGGGCGCGAGGCTGTGGATCGTCACGCGGACCGGCCTGCACGGCCCGGGCGCGCGCGAGGCGGTCCGGCCCGAGCACGACTTCGCCTGGGCGCTGGGCCGGTGCCACGCCGCCGAACGCCCCGAGAGCTGGGGCGGACTCGTCGACCTCGACGTCGACGACCCGACCGCGGCGGGCAGGCTGCTGGCGGACTACCTGCTCTCCGACTCCGCCGAGGACGAGGTCCTGCTGCGCGACGACGGCCCACTCGTGGCCCGGTTGCGCGCCTCGGCGCTGCCCCCGGTCGCCAGCGGCCAAGGCCTTTCGCCGCGACGGTTGCACGTGGTCAGCGGCGGCGCGGCGGGGCTCAGCTTCGAAGTCCAGCGCTGGCTGGCCCGACGCGGCGCCGAACGCCTGCTGGTGCTCGGCCGCAGTCCGCTCGACCGCGACCGCGAGCGCAACCTCCGGCTGCTGGCGAACCTGGGCTGCGCGGCGGAGTACGAGGTGCTCGACGTCGGCGACCCGGCGGCCGTGCGCGCGCTCACCAACCGCTTGCGCGCCCGAGGTGACGCCATCGGCGGCGTGTTCCACCTCGCCTCGAACTGGCGGATCGACGGGCTGTCCTGTGTGTCTTCACTGATGAACTCCACCGAGGAACAGACCAGGGTATTGTTGTCGGCTAAAGCAAGTGGCGCGCTGCTGCTCGGCGAACTCGCCGAAGAACTCGGCGCGGAAGCGATGGTGCTGTTCTCCTCTGCCGCCGCCACCTTCGGCTCACCGGGGCAGGCGGGCTACGCGGCGGCGAACGCGGTCCTCGACGGCGTGGCGCGCCGCCTGAACCGTGGACGGGTCCGCGCCGTCAGCATCGCGTGGGGGCCCATCGGCGAGGTGGGGTTCGGCGCCACACCGGACGGCGCGCAACTGCACGAGGTCTGGGAGCGGCTCGGCCTGCGGCGACTGACCGTCGACCAGGTGCTCTCGACCGTCGACATGGCGCTGGCGCGGGACGAGCCGAACCTCGCCGTGGCCTCGTGGGACGACTCGGCCGCGGAGTTGTTGACCTGGGCCGGTTCGCGGCCCGTGCTGGAGCCGCTCGCCGCCACCCAGCCGGTCGGGCTCTCGCTGGAGCGGTTGGCGGAGCTGCCGGACGCGGAGCGCGTCGGGTACATCGTCGAGGTGATCCGCGAGCAGCTCGGGCAGATGCTCTCGTGCGCGCCGAGCGACCTCGACCCCGCGCTGCCGCTGGCGTCGATGGACATCGACTCGCTCATCGCCCTGGAGATGCTCTTCGTCATCGAGCGCGAGTTCGCCGTCCGGCTCGGCCTCGACGAGTTGCTGCTGGGCATGAACAACACCCTGGTGGCCATGGCCGAACTCCTCGACCGACGCGTCCGCGACGACGCGCTCGCGGTGTCCGGGACCGCCTGATGCGGGGCGTGCACGTCAGCGGGCTCGGGGTGCTGACCCAGTCGGGGTCGAGCCTGAAGCGGTTCTGGGACGGGCTCGTCGACCCGTCCCCGGTGTTCGCGCCGCCATCGGGCTGCCCAGGGGTGGACGTGCCGGTGGCGGAGATCCGCGGCACGGAGTGGATCGCCGGAGCCGGGGTCGCGCGGCCCGCGCTGTGCGACCGGTCGGCGTTGCTGGCCGTGGCCGCCGCGCGCGCCGCGCTGGCCGACGCCGCTCTGGACGCGGATCTCCCCGACCCCGACCGGGTCGCGGTGGTCGTCGGCAGTGGCGCGCCGGGCATCGCGACCTTGGACGAGCAGTACGAGCGGCTGTACCGGCAGCGCGCCAACCGGTTGAGCCCGCTGACCGTGCCGAAGAGCATGGGCAGCTCGGCGGCGAGCTGGATCAGCATGACGTTCGGCTTCCGCGGCCCCGCCTTCGTCGTGGCCAGTGCCTGTGCCGCGGCCACGCACGCGATCGGGGTGGCCGCGCAGCTCGTGGAGTCGGGTGCCGTCGACGTCGCCGTGTGCGGTGGTTCTGAGGCGTGCCTCGTCGAGGGATCCCTGCGGGCCTGGGAATCCCTTGGCGTGCTGGCGAAAGACACCTGCCGCCCGTTCGCGGCGGGCCGCACCGGGCTCGTGCTCGCCGAGGGCGCGGGCATGCTCGTGCTCGAATCGGCCGCGCACGCGCGGGCGCGGGGATTCACACCTCGAGCGCAAGTGGCGGGTTTCGGCGCGAGCGCGGACGCCGGGCACCTCACCCGGCCCTCCGCGAGCGGGATGGCGGCGGCCATGACGGGCGCGCTGCGTTCGGCCGCGGTCGCGCCCGACGAGATCGACTACGTCAACGCCCACGGCACGGGCACACCGACCAACGACCCGGCCGAGACCACCGCGCTCAAAACCGTTTTCGGCGCGGACTCGGTTCCCGTGATGTCCTCGACGAAGGGCACCACCGGCCACGCGCTCGGCGCGTCCGGCGGCATCGAGGCCGTGGTCGCCGTGCTGGCCATCGAGCACGGCGTGGTGCCGCCGACGGCCAACTTCGACGGCCCGGACCCGGACTGCGACCTCGACTGCGTGCCGAACACCGCGCGGGAGCACCGGACCCGCCTGGTGATGTCGAACTCGTTCGCGTTCGGCGGACTCAACGCGTCGATCGTGTTCGGCCGCCCGCAGGCGGCTTGACGAAGACAGGGGGAACGCACCATGGCTCTGCTCGGGTACTTCGCCGCGGGGGTCCTCACGTGGACCTTCCTGGAGTGGTTGCTGCACGGGCGGCTCTTCCACTCCCGCGGGCTCCGCAACCCGTTCGCGAAGGAGCACGCGCTGCACCACGCGGACCCGCTGCACATGGTCGGCTGGCCCCGGAAGCTCATCGGGGTCGTCTTCGTGGTCGGTGTGCTCGTCGCGATCCTGCGACTGTCCCTTGGGGACTTCGAGGCGGCGGCTTTCCCGTGCGGGCTCGGGTTCATGTACCTCGTCTACGAGTCCGTCCACCGCGTCATCCACACCAGGGCCCCGCGCACGTCCTACGGTCGGTGGCTGCGGTTGCAGCACGTCCAGCACCACTTCCACACCCCGAAGCGCAACTTCGGCGTCACGTCGGCGGTGTGGGACCACGTCTTCCGCACCCACGTCCCCTTCACCAAGCCCCTCGCCGTCCCCGAGCGCCTCGCCATGCCCTGGCTGCTCGACCCCCAGAGCGGCGGACTCGCCGACGCCTACACCCAGGACTACGTCCTCGTGCGCCGCGTCCGCGACCTCCCCGACTCGACGACGGCGGCCTCCGCGCAGTGAACCGCTGGCTGGTTCCCGCCGTCCGCATCGCGGGCGTGGCCTACATCGGCTTCCTGCTGCTCTCCGGCGCCCCCCTCCTGTTCCGGCTGGTCCTGGCGGCCACAGCGGCCACCATCGTCCTCACCTGCCACCGCTGGCGGGCCTTCGCCCTGTTCGCCTCGCCATTCCTGATCCAACTCCTCATCTACGACCGCCAACGCGTCCTGTCCCCGGCCGTCACCCGGCGGGCCATCGACGTCACGGGCCCCCGGGACTGGGAACTGGCCTGGTTCAGCGTGCGCACCGCCAACGGCCCGATCACCGTGGCGGAGTGGTTCCAGACCCACACCACCCCGATCCTCGACTTCCTCTGCGGCATCGTCTACTTGGGATTCATGCCCGGCTTCGTCCTCCTGGCCGCCTGGTGGCGCTTCAAGGAACGCCGCACGGACGCGTGGGTCATCATGTGGGCCCTGCTCGCCCTACATGTCATCGGGTACACCATCCACCAACTGCACCCGACGGCCCCACCCTGGTACGTCACGGAATACGGCACGGGCCCCGCGGTCGTCACCGCCCCACCCGAACCCGCCGGCGGCACACGCTTCGACCAACTCCTCGGAGTATCCTGGTTCTCCGGCCAATACAAGGCCAGCTCAAGCGTCTTCGGCGCGCTCCCATCCCTCCACGTGGGACAGACCTTCCTCGCCGCCCTCTTCGCCACCCACTACCGCTCCCTGCGCACCGTGGCCTGGGCCTTCTTCGCCTTGGTCCTACTGGCCTCGGTCTACCTCAACCACCACTACCTGGTCGACGGCTTGGCGGGCATGGCCATCGCGGCCGTCATCTTCACCGCCACCATGGCTTTCACCGGTTGGCGTCCCCGCCTGCCCTGGCGCGCGAAACGGCAAGACAGCCCAGGCGGGGCGTCCGTGGGGTAGCCGACCCCTGGAGTTCGACGACGCGGCTCAGGCGGGCAAGCGCTTGCGGCCCGGTGTCCACCAGTTGCGGTCGCCGAGCATCGCCATGGTGGCGGGCACGAGCAGGCACCGGACGACGGTCGCGTCGACGGCGATCGCGACCGCCATCCCCACCCCGAACATCTTGATCGTCGGGTCGTTGTTCGGCACGAACGCGAGGAACACGCCGACCATGATCGTGGCCGCCGCGGTGATCACCCCACCCGTGCCGAGCAGCCCCTCGCGCACCGACCGCAGGTTGTCGCGGGTCTGCGTCCAACGCCGCCGCACATCGCTGAGCAGGAACACCTCGTAGTCCATCGACAGCCCGAACAGCAGTGCGAAGAGCATCAGCGGCACGAAGCTCGGCACCGGCACCGGACCGGAGAGCCCGATCCACGTCACCCCCCAACCCCAGGTGAACACCGCAGTCAGCACACCGTAGGCCGCGCCGATCGAGATGAAGTCCATCACCGCCGCCTTCAGCGCGAGCAGCGGCGCCCGGAAAGTCAGCAGCAGCACCGCGACCGACAGCAGCAGCACCACCGCGATGACCAGCGGCAACTTGTCGCTCACCCGGTCGGCGAGGTCCACCCGGGCCGCCGTGGTCCCACCGACGTGCACGGTCACCTCCGGCACGGACCGCTCACGCAACCGGTGCACGAGGTCCGCCGTCGCGGGATCCCCGCCCGCGGTCGAGGGAACGACCTGAACCGCGAAGGCCAGCCCGTCCGCCGTCGGCGTCACGGGTCCGACCGCCGCGACCTCCGGCTGGTCACGCACCATCGCCACGAACCGGCCCACGCGCGGGTCCTTGGCATCGGTGACCGGCGTCGACACCTGACCGAGCACGGTGAGCGGCGTCCCCGTCCCCGGCCCGAACGCCGCCGAGATCGCGTCGTTGGCCTGCCGGACCGCCGTGACCTCCGGCGACGACCCCGCGTCGAGTTGACCGAGGCGCAGGTCGGTCGCGGGCGCGGCGAGCAGCGCCAGCAGCACGAGCGCGAGCCCGCCCGCCAGCCACGGCCTGCGCGTCACCCGATCCGCCTGCCGCGCCCAGAAACCGGAACCCGCGCGGCTGGTCAGCCGCCGGTGCAGCCGCCCGCCGCGCGCGAGCCGGGTGCCCGCGAGCGAGGTCAGCGCGGGGAGCAGGGTGAGCGCGGCGAGCACGGCGAACGTGACCGCGATCCCGCACGTCCAGGCCAGCGTCCGCAGCAGCGGCACCTCGGTCAGGCCCAGCCCCGCGAGCGCGACCGCCACCGTCACCCCCGCGACGGCCACCGCCGTGCCGGAGTCGGCGACCGAGCGCTCGATCGCGTCCGGCACCGACAGCCCGGACCGCGTCAGCGTGCGGAACCGGCTGAGCAGGAACAACGAGTAGTCGATGCCGACGCCGAGGCCGACCATCAGGGCCAGGGTCGACGCCACGGCGGGCATCGAGGTCAGGTTCCCGGCGAGGCCGACGGTTTCCAGCGTCGCGAGCACCGACAGACCCGAGGCCAGCAGCGGCAGCAGCGCGCCGACGATCCCGCCGAGCGCGAGGAACAGCACCAGGGCGGCCAGGATCAGCCCGAAGTACTCGTTGCCCGTGCTGCCCGAACCGTCGACGACCTGGGCGAAGGCGCCGCCGGGGAGCACGCGCAGACCGGCGTCGGCGGCGGGCCGCGCGGCGTCGGTGACGGTGCGCGCCACGGGTTTGGTGAGTTCCGCCCGGCGCACGTCCATGCCCACCGTGAACCAGCCGGTGCGCCCGTCCGCGGACAGTGAACCGTCCCGCGTGGAGGGTGGTTTCACCGTGGTTACGTGCTCGGTCCCGCGCAGAGCGGCCGCGGTCGCCGCGACCACGCCGGAGCGGGCCTCGTCGTCCAGCCGTCCTTGCTCGGTGACCAGGATGACGGTCCCGGAGGTGAGGGGAGCGGACGCCGACGTGGTCAGGTCGCGGACGAGCTGGGCGTCGGTGCCCGGCAGGCTCACGTCGTTGTCCGTCGGCGTGCCGATCAGCCGCGCGCTCGTCAGCAGCGCCGCCACCAGCAGCACCCACGCGCCGATCACGACGAACCGGTGCCGGGCGCTCGCCCGACCGACCGCCGCGACAGCCCGGGCGAACCGGCCGTCGTGTACCGCAGCACTCACAGGGGTCCTCCAGGCCTCACCGCAGGGGTGGGCGGTGGTCGGTGATCTTCCCGCCGCTGCGGACGAACCGCCGCGGCGCGATCCGGGCGAGCCAGGAAAGTCCTTTGTAGACCCGACTGGGCACGGAGACGACCTTGCCCCGGTCGACGTCGGCGAGGCAGTCGCGGACGACCCGCCGCGGGTCGAGCCACAGGGCGTCCGGCAGCTTGTCGACGCTGATCCCGGAGCGCCGGTGGAACTGCGTGCGGACGAACCCGGGGCACAGCACCGTCACGGTGACACCGGTGCCCGCCAACTCGCCCGCCAGGCCCTCGCTGAACGCGATGCTCCACGACTTGGCCGCCGAGTACGTGCCGCCCGCCACCCAGCCCGCGATGCTGGCCACGGTGATGATCGAGCCGCGGCCCCGCGCGCGCATGCCGCGCCCGGCGGCGTGGCTGACCACCAGCACCGCGCGGCACAGCACGTCGAGCAGCCGCTCCTCGTCGGCGCGCTCGTTGTCGAGGAACCACTTCCGCAACCCGAACCCGGCGTTGTTGACCAAGACGTCGACGGCGCGCGCCCGCTCGGCGACCCGCTCGACATCGGCGCGCGCGGACAGGTCGGCGTGCAGGGCCTCGGTCCCGACGCCGTACCGCTCGGCCAACTCAGCGCGGACCTCGTCGAGCCGGTCGGCCTCGTTCGAGACGAGCACGAGGTCGTGGCCGCGCGCGCCGAGCAGGCGGGCGAACTCCAGCCCGATCCCCGAGGTCGCGCCGGTGACCAACGCCGTGCTCATCCGCGGCGGGCCTTCGCGACGCCGGTACCGCTGCGCCGCACCAGTTGCCGAGGCGCCAAGCGCGCGGCGAGCACGATCGCCTTGTACAGCGTGCCCGGGACCGAGATCACCTTGCCCTTGCCCGCGTCCCGCAAGCAGGTGCGCACGACCCGCCGGGCGTCCAGCCAGGCCCGGTCCGGGATCGACCCGGTTCCGATTCCGGCGCGCTGGTGGAACTCCGTGCGGATGAACCCGGGGCACAACGCCGTGACCGTCACCCCGGACGGCGCGCACTCACCCGAGAGGCTCTCGCTGAACACGGTGACCCACGACTTGGCGGCCGAGTACGTGCCGGAGGTCAACCACCCCGCCACGCTGGACACGTTGATGATCCGCCCCCGACCGCGCTCGCGCATGCCCTGACCCGCCGCGTGGCAGATGGCGAGGACGGACCGGCACAGGACCTGGAACAATTCCTCCTCCGCGGCGATGTCGTTGTCCAGGAAGCGTTGCCGCAGGCCGAAACCGGCGTTGTTCACCACGGTATCGACGGTCCTGGCCCGCTCGGCCACCCGATCGACGTCGGCCCGATCCGCGAGGTCGGCGACGAGCACCTCGGTCGCGACGCCGTAGGCGGCCGCAAGCTCGGCGGCCACCTCGCGCAACCGGGCTTCGGTCCGGGCGACGAGCACGACCGCCTCGCCGCGCGCGGCCAGCTGACGTGCGAATTCCAGCCCGAGGCCCGCCGTGGCACCCGTGACGAGAGCGGTTGGCATTGCGCAATGCTAGCGAGGAATCCAGCCTTTTTCCGGTATTTCAGCCACAACTGCATTCCCCCCGGTCACGCGGTGATTTCCCGTGTCCTCCGCGCGGTCGACCCCGCACGCCCCGGCCACCGCCGCGCCGACCACACCGTGAACCCGACGGCATAGCCATTCCCACGCGCGTCAACTCGCGGACGAATGACTTCGCAACGCCCCACAGCACTTCACGCCGAGTGGAACGGTCGCCCCAGCCGCTCCCAGAACGCGTACCAGCGGTGGTCCGACGCCCGTACCGCCAGCACCACGCTCACCGCGACCCACCCCACGGCCAACGCGACCACGACCCAGCCCACCACCGGCCGGACTTGGAACCCCGCGTAGCTGAACCCCACGAGCAACAGCACGGACACAAATGCCCTCGGCCCCACCACCAGCCACCGGCTCTCCGGGTAGTCCGGGTCCCTCGGATCCTTCGAGTCCACTCGATCCTCCTCAACACGGACGGCCAGAGCCCCGCGCCGATCCTATTCCGACCTGCGCCCGCGTACGAGCGACCGCCGCGTCCTTCCTCGTTCACACCGCGGCGAGGCCGGTCTGGTACGCGAGGATCACCAGGTGCACGCGGTCGCGCGCGGCCAGTTTGAGCATGAGGTGCCCGACGTGGGTTTTCGCGGTCCCGGTGGTGATGTGCAGTCGTAGTCCGATCTCGGCGTTGGACAGCCCGGCCGCGACCAGGGTGAGGACTTCCCGCTCCCGCGCGGTGATCGTGGTGGGCAGGACCGCGCGCGGGGACGGCCGGGCGGATTGGGTCGCGAACTCCGCGATGAGCCTGCGCGTCACGCCGGGGGCCAGTAGTGCGTCGCCGGACGCGACCACCCGGATCGCCGCCAGCAACTCGGCCGATGGGGTGTCCTTGAGCAGGAAGCCGCTCGCGCCCGCGCGCAGGGCCGCGAACACGTACTCGTCCAGGTCGAACGTGGTCAGCACGAGTACCCGCACCCCGGTCAGCTCGGCGGTGATCCGCCGGGTCGCCTCGATGCCGTCCAGTTCGGGCATCCGGATGTCCATCACCACGACGTCGGGCCGGTGGGTCGCCGCCAACCGGACCGCCTCCGCGCCGTTCGCGGCCTCCCCGACGACGTCGAGATCGTCGGCCCAGCCGACGATCTCGCGGAAACCGGCCCGGACGAGCGCCTGGTCGTCGGCGACGAGCACCCGGATCACCGGCCGTCCCCGTCCGGCAGCCGCGCGGCGACCTCGAACCCGCCGGGCACCGCGCCCGCGCGCAACTCGCCGCCGCACAGCGCGGCCCGCTCACGCATCCCGACCAGCCCGTGCCCACCTGGGCCGTGCGGCCCGCCGCGCCCGTCGTCGTTGACCGTCAGCAGCACGGCGTCCTGCCCGTAGACGACCGTGACGCGGCACGTCGGGGTCCCGGCGTGCTTGACCACGTTCGTCAGGGCCTCCTGCACGATCCGGTAGGCCGAAACATCGACCCCGGCGGGCAGCGGCCGTGGCGTGCCGCGCACCACGACGTCGACGCTGATTCCGGCGGCCGCCGTGCGCGCGACCAGGCCGTCCAGTCCAGCCAGGCCCGGTGCCGGTTCGAGCACGCCGCGCACGTCGTTGTCCCGCAACACACCCAGCATCCGACGCAGCTCTGTCAGCGCTTCGCGACCGGTGGTCTCGATGACGCCGAGCGCGGCGGCCGCGGCGGCGGGCTTGCGGTCGAACACCAGCCTGCCCATGTCGGCCTGCACGGTGATCACGCTCATGCTGTGCGCGACGACATCGTGCAGCTCCCGCGCGATGCGCAGGCGCTCATCGGTGACCAGCGCATCGGCTTCGCGTTCCCGTTGCGCCGCAAGGACTCGCGCATACCCGAGATACTGCGCCCGCAACAACCCCGCACTCCACCCGATCACCACGACGGCACCGGGGAGCAGAACCGCCACCCACTGTCCATTCCAGGTGGTAGCGGCGGCGACCACGACCACGACCGCCGCGAGCGCCGCGTACGCGCGGCGGGATCCTCGTGCCGCGGACGAATACGCGACCACCGCCATCGGCACGGACGCGAACGGCACCACCGGCACCACCGACGTCGCCAGCGACATGCCGAACGCCGGAATGCCCAGCCCGAACGCCACCCACGGCCACCGTCGTCGCAGCAAGAGCGGCACGGCAAGAAGAGTGGCACCGAGCAGACCGACCCACCGCGGCGCCTCGCCGTGCCCACCGAGTAGCGGGCCGCCCCACACCAGCGCGACCGCGACGGCCGCGACGCAGTCCAGCGCGAACCAGTGTCCCGGCCGCAGCGGCGGGCGCACGTCGATCCTCATCGCCCGACCGTAGCCAGGCACCACCGCCGCGCACATCACTCTCCAGGCGTATGCCCACGGGCATACGCCGCGGGGCGCCTGCCCGTGCGGCGATGACGGAGCAGGCACCAACCCGGCACGGTGGGTCAACCAGAAGGGGAGTGCCCATGATCGAAGCTGATGAGCTGACCAAGACCTACGGCCGCCACCGCGCGGTGGACCGCCTGACCTTCCGCGTCCTACCCGGGCGGGTGACCGGTTTCCTCGGCCCGAACGGCGCGGGCAAATCCACCACCATCCGACTGATCCTCGGCCTGGACTCGCCAACACACGGCCGCGTGCGGATCAACGGACGGCCATACCGCGCACTGACCCAACCGTTGCGGCAGGTCGGCGCCCTGCTCGACGCGCACGCCACCCACGGCGGCCGGCGCGCCCGCGACCACCTGCTGTGGCTCGCGCAGACCAACGACATCCCACGCGGCCGGGTCGCCGAAGTGCTGCGCCGCACCGGCCTGACCGAGGAAGGACACCGACGTGTCGGCGGTTTCTCGCTCGGCATGAAGCAGCGGCTCGGGATCGCCGCGGCCCTGCTCGGTGACCCCCAGGTCCTGATCTTCGACGAACCGGTCAACGGCCTCGACCCCGACGGCGTGCACTGGATCCGCGGGCTGATCCGGTCGCTGGCCGCCGAGGGCCGCACGGTGCTGATCTCCAGCCACCTGATGAGCGAGATGCAGCTGACCGCCGACCACGTCCTGATCCTCGCCCGCGGCAGGCTGCTGTCGGACTCCGGCATGGCGGATTTGGTCCGCTCAGACGGCGGCGACGTGCTGGTCCGCACCGCCTGCGACACACCGCTCGCCACGCTGCTCACCGCTCGCGGGGCCACAGTGGCACCGGAACCCGCCCACGGCCTGGCGGTGACGGGTCTCGACCCGGCCGAGATCGCCGCCACGGCCGCCACACACGGCATCGCGCTCGTCGAACTGACCCCACGCCCACCCTCACTCGAGGAAGTCTTCCGCCGCATCACCGACCCCGAACTCCGATACCGCGCCGAGCCACGCCCACAGGACGCCCGATGACCCGTTTCCCGACAAGCCTGGTCGCCGCCGAGTGGACGAAACTGCGCTCGGTCCGATCGACCCCCTTGATCCTCGCCGTCGCAACGGTCGCAACCATCGCGATCGCCGTACTACAGGCCCGCTCGACGATCAGCGCATGGGACAGTTGGACAGCACGCGCCCGTGCCGAGTTCGACCCCGTTTTCACCACGTTCACCGGATTCCAATTGGCACAAATGGCTTTCGCGCTCCTCGGCATCCTGGCCGTCACCGCGGAATACAGCACAGGCACCATCCGCTCGACGTTCGCCGCGGTACCCCGGCGCGGCCGAGTGCTCACAGCAAAGCTGCTGGTCCTCGGCACCGTGGCACTGGTGACCGGCCTGGCCCTGGCCTTCACCGCCTTCTTCGCCGCACAGTCCGTCCTGGCAGGCAAGCACTTGGACGTCACCCTGGACACCCCAAACGTCCTGCGCGCGTTGCTGGGCCAGGGTTTCTACCTGTGCACAGCCGCGATCCTCGGCGCCGCGATCGGCACCCTGCTCCGCCACACCGCAGGCGCGACCACACTCACCACCGGTTTGATGTTCCTCTCCACCACGGTCTTCAAAGCGATCTCCCCCGACGGCTCCACAGCCCTGATCCACTGGTCTCCAGCCGCGGCAGCGGAAGGCCTCACCTGGACAACGTTCCACGACCCCGACTGGCCACCCCCGGGATCAGCCCTGATCGTCTGCCTGACCTACCTCGCCGTCGGCATCACGGCAGCCACCTGGCGCCTGACCCGCCGCGACGTATGAACCCACGCTCAACACTTCGAAACGCAACATCACGGCAACCTGGCCCAGGCATCGCCCGACGGCACAGCCCCCGACCCAGCCGGAACGCGGGTCGCCGACACCCGTTTCGTACTAGACCAACTGCAACTGCTCAACACCGGAACCAACCCCGACGCCGAACACCGCGAACTACCCGACGCCCTGGACCTACGCCGAATCGCCATGTTCGGCGTATCCGCGGGCGGCAGCACCACCGCCAACACCATGTTCGAGGACCAACGGATCAAAGCAGGCCTCAGCATGGACGGCCCCATGTTCGGCCCAGTGACCACCGGCGGCCTGGATCGCCCATTCCTCCTAATGGACGCCAACCGAACTACCCGAAAACTACAAGCCGACCAACAAAGTTTCTGGTCAAGCCTACGCGGTTGGCGACTCAACACCGGCCTCTCTGGCGCCGCACACATCTCCTACGGAGACGAGGAAGGGGCTGCCCAGACTTCGGTTGACACCGGTGTTGACGGGTTCTCAGGCCGCTGCTGCGGTTGTGTAGATGGTCTCAAACTCGACCGGTGTGAGCTTGCCCAGGGCGCGTTGTCGGCGTTTGCGGTGGTACTTCGTTTCGATCCAGGACACGATCGCCAACCGCAACTCCTCCCGGGTGCGCCACCGTCGGGTATCGAGAACGTTCTTCTACAGCAGAGAAAAGAACGATTCCATCGCGGCGTTGTCACCACAGGCACCGACCCGGCCCATCGACCCGGTTAGCCCATGGTTGCGTAACAGACGCCGGTAGGCTCCCGACCGAAATTGAGCGCCGCGGTCGGAGTGGACCACGACATCGCGCGGGTCGCGCAGCGCGATGGCGTTGCGCAGAGCGCTGACCGCGAGTGAGGCCCGCATGTGCGAGGCGATGGAGTATCCGACGATCTTGTTGGAGTAGCAGTCCTTGACCGCACACAAGTACAGCTTGCCCTCACCGGTGGGATGCTCGGTGATATCGGTCAACCACTTGATGTTCGGTGCGGTGGCGGTGAAGTCACGGCGCACGAGGTCGTCGTGCACCGGCGGCCCCGCCTTGTGGAAACGGCCTTTCCTCTTGGCGTGCAGCGAGAAGATCTGCTGCATCGAGCAGATCCGCCACACCCGGTTCTCCGAGGCGCTGAAGCCCTGCTGGGCGAGCTCGTCGGCGATGAACCGGTACCCGTCGGCCGGGTCGTCGGCGTGGATCTCGAGCGCGGCGTTGATCAACTGCGCGTCGTCCCAATCGCGCCGGCAGACCGGAGCCGAGCACCATTGGTAGTAGGCCTGCCGGGAGATCCCCAACACCCTGCACGTCACCGCGACCGGCACCCTGATCGAGGCGCCGGCCGCGGCCAGTTCACGGACGAGCGGGAAGACTATTTTACCAGCAGGTTGCCCTGCGCCAGGTAGGCCGCGGCCTTGCGCAGGACCTCGTTCTCCTGCTCCAGCAACCGGTTGCGCTTACGCAACTCGCGTAGCTCGGCGGACTCATCCCGGGTCACGCCGGGCCGCGCGCCGTCCTCGACATCGGCGGCACGCAGCCAATTGGCCAGGCACGACTCGGAGATCCCGAAATCCTTCGCGACCTGCTTCAACGGGGCATCACCTCGACGAGCCACGGCCACAACATCGTCGCGGAACTCACGGGGATAGGGCTTGGGCACGATGACATCCTTCCAGGCGAGGCCGAAGCCTCACACATGAGGTGTCAACCAAACCCTGGGCAGACCCGAATTCCTCATTCCCCAAATCGCCCCCTTACTCGGCTGGTCCCAAAACGACATCGCCAAACAAATCGGCACACTTCCCCCACGTTGCGCCGAAGCAGTACAACGCGCCTACCCACTGGCCTTCTACGATCTACACCTCCGACACAAAGGCCACCTACTAGACGCCCCATCCCCCCGCTACCCAGAGGTAACCTTCATCCCCTAACCGGCACCGTCCGAGTCCAGTCCAACCCCGACCACACCGCCTCAGACCGACTCACCTCTACCCCAACCGGCCACACCGCAGCCGATGACCGCGCCCCTGCGGAGTTCATGCAGGCACGTCCGACCTATACGAGACTAGAAGCTGTCCCGTAACGGTGTCTCGTCAAGATCGATGATCTTGGTGTGGTGCAGGTGATCAGTGCGGACCGGCCGGAGTGGGTGCCGGTGTTCACGGGTTTGTCGGTGCGGGCGTTCCGCAAACTGGTGCGGGCCGTGGCCGCTCGGGGTGGTGAGCAGACCGGTGCTGGCCGGTGGTGGGGTCTGTCGCTGGCGGATCGGGTGTTGCTGGTGGCGGTGTACTACCGGACGAACCTGACGTTTCGGCAGGTCGCGCTGTTGTTCGGGATCTCGAGGTCGGCCGCGAACCGGGCGGTGGATCATCTGGCGCCGCTGCTGGCACTCTCCCCGGTGACCCGGAAACACAGCCCGGACACGGTGCTGATCGTGGACGGAACACTGGTGCCCACCCACGACCGCGGCATGTCCGCCTCCAGCAAGAACTACCGCTATTCGGTGAACATGCAGGTCGTCATCGACGCCAACACCCGCCTGGTCATCGCGGTCGGCGAACCCACGCCCGGCAACCGCAACGACTGCCGCGCCTACACCGACTCCGGCGTCGATGAGCAATGCCGGGGCGCGAAGGTGATGGCCGACGGCGGCTACCAAGGCAACCCCGAGGTGATCATGCCCTATCGCAAACCCCGCAAGGGGCAACCGCCGCTGCCGCAATGGAAAGAAGATCTCAACACCATCCACAAGAGCGTCCGCGCCCGGGTCGAGCACGCCCTGGCCCATATGAAGTCCTGGAACATCCTGCGCAACTGCCGCCGCAAACGCGACGGGGTCTGGTACGCCACCCGTGGCGTCGCCCAGATGCGCAACCTGGCCATGACGGCCTGACGGTCGTCCCCGGTAGCGCACCGCCACCGTCGTCTATGCCCACCAAACACACTTGATCATTACGGGACAACCTTTAGGTGCCTAGAACGCATACAACCGACGCCGTCGCCGCCCTCATCCTGCTCGGTGCGGACCTCGACGTGCCGTGCGGCGAAGACCCGGATCACCGTGGTGGTGGCCAGGCTGCCGGCAGTGCGGCAGGACCCGCATCGCGTGGGTGTGGCGCACCAGGCGCTTTCCTGGTCGTGGGATCGGCCGCCGCGCCGGTGGGGCGGCCGGGTCGTCAGGTGATCAGGATCAGCGTGCCCTGGTCACGGTCTACCGCCAACAGGTATCCGTCGCGGGCGGTGAAGATCGAAGATGCCTGTTCGATGAGGTCCGCCAGGTTGGGGTGGGCGCTCAAGGCGTCTTGTTTGGTCGATTCGGTGAACTCCCCGGCCTGGGGTTGGCGCGGGTACTCGGAGTGGGCGATGAGCAGCAAGGCGAGTTCGTCGTCCGGCAGCTCCCGGTTCACGATCTCGAACGTCAGCCGACCGTTGCGGTTGTCCCGTAGCGGGAGGATTTCGTCGGCGAAGTTGGCCATGCCGTGGCTCCGCTGCCCCTCGTACTCGGCCAGCTCGGTCGCCAGGTACTTCAGGTCGGGATCGAACCGCATCCCCAGGCGTTCGGTGAGCACGGCCTGGATCGGCCCGGTCACCTCGCGCATGTACCCGTCGAAGTAGGTGTGTTCGTCGAGGCCGAGCAGCCGGGCGAACTCGGCGTTCGACATCCCCTCGACCTGGACCTCGCCCACGCCCATGCCTGAGCGGTCATAGCTCTCGATGTACCACATGGCCCCTCCCGATCCGATCGTGTCACCCCGCAGGAGCGGGCGTCACGTCACCTTTGCCCTTGATGAGCGTCACGGTTGCGCTGCCGCGGTCGATCAGGAGCACGTAGTCCTCGGTGGCCGTGAACACCGAGGATGTCCGCGCGATCAGGTCGGCATCCTCGGGGAGGACGCGCAGGACCTCCTCCCGGCTCGTCTCGGTGAACTCGAAGCCGTGTGGTGGGCGCGGGTAGCGCGAATGCGAGGTCAACAGCAATGCCAACTCGTGATCCTCGACGTCCGTGTCGGCCACGCCGAATACCAGTCGGTTTCCGTGTTCCTCCTGGAATGGGAGGAGTTCATCGGCGAAATTGGCCATGCCGTGGAGGACCTGGCCATCGAAGTCGGCCAGATTGTGGGCGAAATAGTCCAACTCCGGATCGAATCGGAAATTGAGCCGCTCGCCGAGCGCAGCCTTCATCGGCTCGGTTATCTCCAGCATGTTCCCATCGTGGCAGGTGCGCTCATCGAGCCCCACCACACGGGCGAAGTCGGCGGGCGACATCGCCTTGACCGGGACCTGGTCGACCATCGCGGTGCTGGTGAAACTCTCGATGTGCCACACGGTAGACCCCCTCATGCGCGGACCCGGGCGAGTGCGTCACTTCTCCAGTGAACCCAACTCGGTACGGCAGGCAGCTACCCGTCCAGCGACTGGCGCACCGGCCCGCACGTGCATTTCGAGATGTACTCCAAGCACAACTAAGCCTGCTTCAACCATATACGGCATCCACACGCACGCCGATTGGGGCGAAGCCTCCCGAGCGGGTTTCGGGTCGCACCCCAGAAAAAACAACGAACGACCCGTGCGCCCGGTAGGCTCATGCAGCATCCACACGAGTCCCGATTGGGGGTCCGGGGGCGAAGCCCGCCGGGCGGGTCTGGGGTTGCACCCCAGAAGAAATGACGAGCGACCCGGTTCGCGCTTTCCGCGAACACAGGCCGCCAGAGTCTCGTGCCCCCGGCAGGATTCGAACCTGCGCTCCCGCCTCCGGAGGGCGGTGCTCTATCCCCTGAGCTACGGGGGCGGCCGGTCGCCGTGGCGACGGGGGGAAGCGTAGCGCATCGGGGGTGGCGGGCTCGGGGGTGGGGGCCTAGTTTTGGGGTTGTGGTGTTGACCTGGGGGTTTTCCCTCGCGATGGGTCACGGTCGGGAGACGGCCGGGGAAGTGGTCTGGACCTTTTCGCGGGGTGCCTCTAAGGTCACACCTCGATTGCTGAGGCATTCTGGCCTCTCAGGGCGTCTGAATCCATTCGGACGCGACGGCTAGGAGGGTGTTGTGGCCGAGGTCCGGTACGAGGCAGCGTCGAGGGTGTACCCCGGGTCCCCGCCGGTGCGGGCGGTCGATGGGCTCAACCTGTCGATCGAGGACGGGGAGTTCCTGGTTCTGGTGGGGCCGTCGGGCTCCGGCAAGTCGACGGCGCTGCGGATGCTGGCCGGGCTCGAGGACGTCGACGAGGGCGCGATCCGGATCGGGGACCGGGACGTGACCGCTGTGCCCCCCAAGGGACGCGACATCGCGATGGTGTTCCAGTCCTACGCGCTCTACCCGCACATGACCGTCGCCCAGAACATGGGTTTCGCGCTCAAGCTGCAGGGGCTGTCGAAGCAGGTCATCGCCGAGAAGGTGACCGAGGCGGCGAAGATGCTCGACCTGGAGAACTACCTCGCCCGCAAGCCGAAGGCGCTCTCCGGCGGCCAGCGCCAGCGCGTGGCCATGGGCCGGGCCATCGTCCGCGAGCCCGCCGTCTTCCTGATGGACGAGCCGCTGTCCAACCTCGACGCCAAGCTGCGCGTCGAGACCCGGGCGAACATCGCCAACATCCAGCGCCGCCTGGGCACCACCACCATCTACGTCACGCACGACCAGGTCGAGGCCATGACCATGGGCCACCGCGTCGCGGTGCTCAAGGACGGCATCCTCCAGCAGTGCGACACCCCCCGCGCCCTCTACGACCGCCCGGTCAACGCCTTCGTCGCGGGCTTCATGGGCTCGCCGTCGATGAACCTGCGCTCCGCGCGCGTCGGCAACGGCACCGTGCGCATCGGTGAGCTCGACGTCCCGCTGACCCGCGAGACCTTCGCCGCCGTGCAGCGCGAGAACCTGTCCGAGGTGACCGTCGGCGTCCGCCCCGAGTCGCTCGGCCTCGTGTCCCCCGGCTCGCCCAACGCCCTCGACCTCGTCGTCGAGCTGGTCGAGGAGCTCGGCGCCGACGCCTTGGTGCACGGCTCCGTCGCGCACGACCCCGACGGCCCCCGCCTGGTCCTGCGCGTCGACGGCCGCACGCCGCCGCAGCTGGGCCAGACCGCGCGCGTCGTGCTGCGCGACCCGTCCGAGATCCACCTGTTCCACCCCGAGTCCGGCGACCGGCTCATCTGACACCCCCGGGGGTCGTGATCGGGCCGCGCACCGCGAGGTGCGCGGCCCGACGTCTTCACCCGGTCGGCCGCTCGCGGGCCCGGCACGGCGCCTCCGGCGTCGACTCCACGCCCACGGCGCACAGCCGCAGCGGCGCGGGCCGTCCCGCGGGCGCCGGTTCCGCCGACGGCTCCGCGCTGGGCTCCACCGACGGCGACGGCGACTCGGCGGGCTCCGACCCCGCGGGCGGCTCGGACGACGCGTCCGGCGAAGGGGTCGCCTCCGCCAGCGTCTCGGCGGACGGCGTCGGTTCGACCGACTCCGTCGGCGCGGGCACCGGATCCGGCTCCGGCGGCGGCGCGGGCTGCTCCGCGACCGGGTCGACGACCGGCGGCGCGGGCGGGACCGGCGTGACGCCGTTCGAGTACGCCGTCATCCACGTCGTCACCGCGACCACGTAGTCGCCGGAGTTGTTGTACCGGAAGATCGCCGCGCCCAGGTCGTCCGGCTTGGTCAGGTCCAGCCCGCCGGAGCACAGGTACCGGGCGGCGGCGACGGCCGCGTCGTAGATGTTGTTCGGGTCCGACTTGCCGTCCTTGTTGCCGTCCGCGCCGTACTTGCGCCAGGTCGACGGGATGAACTGCATCGGACCCACCGCGCGGTCCCACACCGGGTCGTCGTCGAACTCGCCGCCGTCGGTGTCGGCGATCGCGGCCACGCCCGGCGCGCCCGACAGCACCGGGCCGAGGATGTGCGGCGCCGTGTCGCCCTCCGGCGTCGCCTGGCCGCCGCGCGCGTGCCCGGACTCCACGCGGCCGATCGCGGCCAGGTGGTACCAGCGCAGCCCGCACGCCTTGCCGACCGCGCCCTCGGCGCGCCGGTACGCCGCGAGCATGTTGCGCGGGATGCCCTGCTCGCCCACCGGCGCCGGGTACGCGCGCGGGACCTGCGTCCGCGCGACCGGCGCGGGCTCCGGGATCTGGGCTATCGGACCGACCGGCGCGGGCTCGGCCCGCTGGGCCTCACCGTGCGCGGCGGCCGTCGGGTAGGGGCCCGCGACCTTGGGTGGTGGGGCGTCCGCGCGGGCGGGCGGGGACACGGGGCCGGAGGCCTGGGCGGCGGCCGTGGCGATGGACAGCAGCACGAGCGCCAGTGCGGTGACCGGGCGCGCGCCCCCCGGCTCGGCCGTGCGCGAAGTGGTAACCACGGTTCCCGTTTACCAGAGCGCTGACAAGCCTCTGGGACCTCAGCCAGCATGATCCCTCGTTCGAGTGGCGTTCAGCGCCGATCGGGTCACACCCCGTTGCACTTATGCGCATGTGACTATATGTTCGGCGAGTCGGGAAGGGGACAGTCGTGGGACACGGTCACGGGCACGGCACGACCGCCGCCGCCAGCGCCTCGGGGCGGCTGGTGGGCAGGCTGTGGGTGGCCTTCGGCATCGCCGCGGCGATCATGGCGGTGGAGTTCGCCGTCGGCGTCGCCACGGGGTCGCTGGCGCTCATCTCCGACGCCGCGCACATGCTCACCGACGTCGTCGGGGTCGGCCTCGCGCTGGCCGCGATCGTGGTCGCGCGGCGGGCCCGCAGCAAGCCGGGGCGCACCTTCGGGCTGTACCGGGCCGAGGTGCTCGCCGCGCTGGCGAACGCGGTGCTGCTGTTCGGCGTGGCGGCGTACGTGGTGTACGAGGCCGTCGAGCGCTTCACCGACCCGCCCGAGGTGGCGGGCCTGCCCGTGCTGCTGGCGGCGACCGCGGGCCTCGCGGCGAACGTCGTGTCGTTCTTCCTGCTGCGCGACGGCGCGCAGGAGAGCATCAACGTGCGCGGGGCGTACCTGGAGGTCGTCGCCGACCTCATCGGCTCACTCGGCGTGCTGGTCAGCGCCCTGATCACGCTGGCCACCGGCTGGCGCTGGGCGGACCCGATCATCGGCGTCGCGATCGGCCTGTGGGTCCTGCCCCGCACCTGGTCCCTCGCCCGCCGCGCCCTGCGGATCCTGTTCCAGCACGCCCCGGAGCGGGTCGACGTGGACGAGCTGGCGGCCCGGCTCGGCGGGGTGCCGGGGGTGGCCGAGGTCCACGACCTGCACGTGTGGACGCTGACGTCGGGGATGGAGGTGGCGTCGGCCCACCTGACCACGACGGAGTGCGCGGACCAGGCCGGTGTCCTGGACACCGCGCGGGAGCTGCTGCACCACGACTACGGCATCGAGCACGCGACGCTCCAGGTCGAGCACCGGGCGGCGGCCTCGAAGTGCAAGCAGCTGTCCTGGTGAGGGGAAGCATGTCTGCCTGATCGGGCAGACCTGCTCCAGGCCCGGCGGCTCCACGGCCCCGCCGCGAACGTTTGCGAGGCCCAGCGGGCGCCCGCTCGTTCAGGGCAGCGACCGGGCTTGTCAGCCGCAGGTCTGGTGGCGGGTTCACGGCCGACCTGCCCAACAGAAGCCTGCGGTAGCGGTCCACGTGGCGGCCGTTCAGTCGCGCGACGAGCGCTCCGAACGCGGCGGTACTCGTTCTGGATCTCCAGCCAGGATCCGCACCTTGCCGGCCTGGCAGGCGCCCGCAGCCTCAATCCGCTCTACCGGTCCTTCAGCGCCCGCGAGGGGTCCCCCGCAATAGGGGGAACCCCTATTTCTGATCCTATTTGGAATGCCCGGCGGGTCGGAAGCCGTTGTTCGGCGCCTGTGAGGCTTATTCACAACCCCGGGGTGAGTAACCAAAAGTAAGAGGTGGCGGCCCGTTTGAGAGAATTCAGTTACCACACCTGGTTCTCGAAAACGGACCGCCTCCATGTATCACACAACCGGCCTCGTGCGAGACCGTGCCGAAGAATTGTGTGCTCTGATCCGCGAAGCCATCAGCGAATCGATTCGCCTGTGGCCGCCGGTTCTGGGTTTATATCGCTCCGTGGTGGTCACGTTGGCGTACTTGCGGCGGAATCGGGTTCAAGCGGAGTTTGGCGGAAGCGTTCGAGGTGTCACAGCCGACGATCAGTCGGGCGATCGCGGCGGTGACACCATTGTTGGCCGGCGTGCTCGAACAGTGCGTTCCGACGGCCGACGATCTCGACGACCGCAATTCCCCCATAGTGGATGGGACACTGCTGCCGTGCTGGTCCTGGGCTTCCCGTCCGGAGTTGTTCTCCGGGACACACCGCACGACCGGGCTCACCGTCCAGGTCGTGTGCACGCCGGACGGACGTCCGAGATGGGTGTCGGATCCTAGGCCGGGATCCCGTAACGACATCGTCGGCCTGAACGCCTCGCGGGTTCTCGACGGACGAGAGCCCAGCGCCCGGCTCGGCGACAAGGGCTACATCGGCAGCGGCATCCTGACCCCGATCAGAAAACCCAGAAACCGAGAACAACCCGACTGGGAAGTGGAGTTCAACCGACACCACAACTCCCTCCGAGTCGTGGTCGAACGCGCCATCGCCCAACTCAAAACCTGGCGTGTTCTCCACACCGACTACCGGCGTCCCACCGACACTTTCACCGACACCATATCGGCCGTTATCGCCCTCTGCTTCTACGCCGCTGAATAAGCCTCTGTGGACAACCGCAGCGGATGGGGATGGAGCCTTCCGGGGCGCGAGATCAGAAATGGCCGGTCTCGACTGATCCGAGGCCGGCCATTTCCGTGGTCCGCTAGTTGGGCAGCGGTGAGCCGCCCCGGTCGCTCAGCATCCTGGTCAGCAGGCCGGTCTCGGCGCGCTGGCCCTCCTGGATCTTGCGGGCCAGGTTGCGCACGTAGTCGGCCCTCGCGTGGTCCGCCGCGTACGACGCCATCTCCAGCCCGCCCTGGTGGTGGCGGAGCATGAGCTGGAGGAAGTAGACGTTGAACTCCTTGCCCTGCAGGCCGCGGAGCTTGGCCAGTTCCTCGCTCGTCGCCATCCCGGGCATCAGGTCGACGCCCGCGCCGCCGCCGTGGGAGTGGGCGGTGGCCATCCAGCGCATGTGGGGCTGGTCCGTGGGGGCCAGGGTCGGCTGACCCCAGGCCGTCAGCCAGCCGCTGAACTGGCCGCTCTGGTCCAGCTGGGTCGACTCGATGTCGAAGGCCAGCTGGCGGACCTCGGCGTCGTCGCTGCGGTCCCTGGCCAGGCCCGCCATCGTGATGGCCTGCAGGTGGTGCACCCGCATGTCCTGGGAGAACCCGACGTCGATCGAGTCGGGGCCGGGGTGCTCGTCGTCACCGCCGACCGCGGCCAGGGTGATCAGCATGCCCGCGGCGGCGCCGACGAGCAGGACCACCAGGGCCGCGATCGCGTAGACGAGACCGGACCGGCGAGCCCCCTGGGTCGAGGGGAGCTCGCTGTCCTCCGGCTGTTCGGTCACTGCGACGACGGGACGGAGGTCGCGGAGGCGGGCGCCGGGGCCGATGCCGGGGCGGACCCGGGCGCGGAGACCGCGGTCGTCGGGATCATCGCGCCCTCGGAGGCCGCCGGGCTGGAACCCTTGCCGTCCATGGGGATCGCGTCCGCGCCGGGCTTCTCGGCGACGAACGGCGGCGGGTTGGACGGGTCGAACCCGGTCTGGTTGCTGTCGCAGCGGCCACCCGGCTCGGGGGTCAGGTAGCTGTTGGTCCGCAGCGACTTGATGAACTGGTCGACCCGCTCGTCATCGGCGCTGTCGACCTTGAGCTGGTGGCCCCACGACTGCAGCGAGATCGGCTTGTCCAGGCCGGGGTACGGCGACATCACCATGTACGGCTTGCCGTCCACCCGCGTCTTCAGCTTGTCCAGCTGCTCGCCCTGCACCTTGTCCGGGTTGTAGGCGATCCACACCGACCCGTGCTCGAGCGCGTGCACCATGTTCTCGTTGCGCACCGCCGACGGGTACACCACACCGGAGCAGTCGGCCCACACGCCGTCGTGCGGCCCGCCGAAGGGCGGGCTCTGGTCGTAGGCGACCCGCTGGGTGGCCTCGACGTGCTGGCCGGAGGTGTACTTGATCCGCAGCACCCCGTTGATGTTCTCCGACGGGTCCTTGTTGTCGTCGGAGGCGGTGAACTCCTTGGCCGCGTTGATCTTGACGAAGGCGTAGGTGAACACCCCGCCCGCCAGCAGCGCGATGGCGGTGATGCCCGCGATCAGCCCCCAGGGCGCGCCCTTCTTGGACACCACGGACGAGCGCGCGGCCTTGACCGCGTCCACGCCGCCCTTGCCCCCCTTGGGGCCGTTCTTCTTCGTTCCGCTGGCCATGCCGTCCCTCGGACCCTCGCGTCGGCTCCCCGCTGCAGGGGACGCACCAGGTGGGTGCGGTGGCCAAGTCTAGGGAACCGGTGTCTGGTGGGTGTCAACGGCCACGTGAACCGGCTGGTCAGCCGACCCGAACGGGAAAACGGGAACGGGTCAGGACCCGCCGCCGACCGGCACCGCGTCGGGCCCCGGCGGCGTCGGGTCGAACGGCGGCGGGTTGTCCTGGCTGAACGCCTCCGGGTCCGCCTCGTCGCAGCGCGCGCCCGCCTCGGGGGCCAGGTCCGGGTTGCCGCGGGTGGCGGTGATGAACTGGTCGATGCGCGGGTCGTCGACCCCGTCGACCTGCACCTGCCTGCCCCACGCCTGCACCGACACCGCCGTCGGCTGGCCCGGGTAGGGCGAGAGCACCGAGTACGGCTGGCCGTCGACCTTCTTGACCAGCGTGGCGAGGTCGGCGTCCTTGACCTTCTTCGGGTCGTAGGTCAGCCACACGGCGCCGTGCTCGAGCGAGTGCACGACGTTCTCCGTGCGCACCGCCTTCTTGTAGACGACACCGTTGCACGGGGCCCACAGCTGGTCGTGCGGGCCGCCCAGCGGGGGCGTGTGGTCGTAGGCGACCCGCTGGGGGCTCTTCACGTGCTGGCCCGCCTTGTACTTCAGCGACAGCACGCCCTTGATCCGCGCCGTCGGGTCGGCCTTGCCCCCCGACGTGGTGGGCTCCTCGCTCGATCCGCTCGCCCGCGGGTCCGCGGCCCGGGTCCCACCGGGGACGGTCTCCCCGTTCGTGGTGCTCGAACAGCCGACGAGCAGCAGGCAGGCGGCACCGAGCGCGAGCCGTCGCGCGTAGCGAATCATGCGGCTGAGTGTATGGACCCGCAGGCTCCGCCGGGACCCCGCTACCTAGACTTGCCCGGTGACCCCTGCCGCGCTCGCTGACCTGGTCCGTTCCGCCGCCGTGCGGGCGCTGGGCGCGCGCGGGCTCGATCCGGGCGCCGTCCCCGCCGAGATCACCGTCACCCGTCCGCGTGATCCGGCGCACGGCGACTACGCCACGGCCGTCGCGCTGCGGGTGGCCGGTCCGGTCGGCGCGGACCCCCGCGAGGTCGCGGGCTGGCTGGCCGACCTGCTCGACGCCGACGCCGCCGTGGCCGCCGCCGAGGTCGCGGGCCCGGGGTTCGTCAACCTCCGCCTCGCCGCGGCCGTGGACCACGACGCGGTGCGCCGGGTGCTCGCCGAGGGCCCCCGCTACGGCGTCGGCGACCGCACCCCGGACGACTTCCACCCCCGCGCCGCGCCCACCGCCGCGCAGACCGCCGCCGTCGGCGCCGAGACCGCCCGCTACGCCGCGCTGAACACGAACAAGTCCACTGTGGACATCGACCCGGCCGTCTGGGGCAAGCGGACGGACAGCAACCCGCTCTTCCGCGTCCAATACGCACACGCGCGGCTGGTCTCGCTGTCCCGCAACGCTTCCGACCTCAATGTCACACCTTCCACAGGGGACCTCGAACTCCTCGACCGGCCCGCCGAGCGCGCGCTCGCCCGGCTGCTGGCCGAGTTCCCGGACGTGGTCGCGCACCGCGAACCGCACCGGCTCACCCACCACCTGGACGACGTCGCCGACGCCGTGCGCGGACCGGTCACCGACCGCGCGCTGCCGATCGGCGACGAGGAGCCGGGCCCGACCCACGGCGCGCGGCTCGCGCTGTGCGCCGCAGCCCGCCAGGTCCTGGCCACCGGCCTGGGACTGCTCGGCACCACCGCACCGGAACGGATGTAGGTCAACGATGAGGGCACACCCGGCGGGTCCGCGGCACGCGGAAGTCCTGCCGCCCACCAGCACCGCGGCCGAACGGCCCACCACCGCGGCCGCGCTCGACGGGCTCGTCCCGGCGGTCTGGCCGCGCAACGCCGCCAGAGCCGACGACGGCGCCGTGCGGATCGCGGGCGTCGACGTGCGCGAGCTGGCCGCCACCCACGGCACACCGCTGTTCGTCGTCGACGAGGACGACTTCCGCGCCCGCTGCCGCGAGCACGCCGCCGCGTTCGGCGACCCGGCCCTGGTGCACTACGCCTCCAAGGCGTTCCTCTCCGTCGAGATCGCCCGCTGGGTCGCCGACGAGGGCCTGAGCATCGACGTGTGCAGCGGCGGCGAGCTGGCCGTGGCGCTGCGCGCGCAGTTCCCGCCCGAGCGGATCACCCTGCACGGCAACAACAAGTCCACCGACGAGCTGGCCCAGGCGCTGGACGCCGGGGTCGGCGCGATCGTGGTCGACTCGTTCTTCGAGATAGCCCGGCTCGACCAGCTGGCCCGCGAGCGCGGCAAGGTCGCCGACGTGCTGATCCGGGTGACCGTCGGCGTCGAGGCGCACACCCACGAGTTCATCGCGACCGCGCACGAGGACCAGAAGTTCGGCTTCTCGCTGGCCGGTGGCGCCGCCGCCGAGGCCGCCCGCCGGGTGCTCAAGTCCGGCGGCCTGCGCCTGGTCGGCCTGCACAGCCACATCGGCTCGCAGATCTTCGACGCCGACGGCTTCGAGGTCGCCGCGCACCGGGTCATCGGCCTGCTCGCCGAGCTGCACGCCGAGCACGGCGCCGAGCGCCTCGCCGACCTCACCACCGTCGACCTCGGCGGCGGCCTGGGCATCGCCTACACCGCCCAGGACGACCCACCGCCCCCGCAGTGGCTGGCCGACCAGCTGCGCACCATCGTCACCAAGGAGTGCGAGCAGGCCGGGCTGCCGCTGCCGCGCATCGCCGTCGAGCCCGGCCGGGCCATCGTCGGACCGGGCACCGTGACGCTCTACGAAGTCGGCACCACCAAGGACGTCTCGCTCGGCCACGGCACCGGCCGCCGCTACGTCAGCGTCGACGGCGGCATGAGCGACAACATCCGCACCGCCCTCTACGACGCCCTCTACGACGTGCGCCTGGTCTCGCGCTCCAGCGCCGAGGGGGAGCGCGGCGACGAGGCCGTGCTGTCCCGAGTGGTGGGCAAACACTGTGAGTCCGGTGACGTTGTGGTGCGAGACTGCTGGCTTCCGGACAACCTTGCTCCCGGTGACCTGCTGGCGGTGGCCGCGACCGGCGCCTACTGCTACTCGATGGCGAGCAACTACAACCGGCTGCCCCGGCCCGCCGTGGTGGCCGTGCGCGACGGCGCGGCGCGGCTGCTGCTGCGCCGGGAGACCGTGGACGACCTGCTGAGACTGGAGACCGAGTGAATTCGGCGGCGAGCGTGACTGCCAAACCCATCCGGGTCGCCCTGCTCGGCTGCGGCACCGTCGGCACCCAGATCGTCCGGCTGCTCACCGAGCAGGCCGACGAGCTGGCCGCCCGGGTCGGCACCCGGGTGGAACTGGTCGGCATCGCGGTGCGCAGGCCGAACAAGCACCGCGAGGTGCCCGCCGAGCTGCTCACCACCGACGCGGCCGGGCTGGTCGCGAGCCCCGACGTGGACGTCGTGGTCGAGGTCATCGGCGGCATCGAGCCCACCCGCACCTGGCTGCTGGCCGCGCTGACCGCGGGCAAGTCCGTGGTCACCGCGAACAAGGCGCTGCTGGCCGAGCACGCCGGGGAGCTGTTCGAGGCCGCCGACGCCAGCGGCGCCGACCTCTACTTCGAGGCCGCCGTCGCCGGTGCCATCCCGCTGCTGCGCCCGCTGCGCGAGTCGCTGGCGGGCGACCGGATCACCCGGGTCATGGGCATCGTCAACGGCACCACCAACTTCATCCTCTCGGCCATGGACGAGACCGGGGCGGGCTACGCCGAGACCCTCGACGAGGCGTCCCGGCTGGGCTACGCCGAGGCCGACCCGACCGCCGACGTGGACGGCTTCGACGCCGCGTCCAAGGCCGCCATCCTGGCCTCGCTGGCCTTCCACACCCGGGTCACCGCGGGCGACGTCTACCGCGAGGGCATCTCCGCGGTCACCTCCGCCGACTTCGCCGCCGCCCGCGCGCTCGGCCGCACCATCAAGCTGCTGGCCATCTGCGAGCGCGTCTTCACCACCGGCGAGGACGGCGCGCCCGAGGAGTCCGTCGCGGTGCGCGTGCACCCGGCGATGATCCCCCGGAGCCACCCGCTGGCCGGGGTCAGCGGCGCGTTCAACGCGGTCTTCGTGGAAGCCGAGGCCGCCGGTCAGCTCATGTTCTACGGGCAGGGAGCGGGCGGTGCACCCACCGCCAGCGCCGTGCTCGGCGACCTGGTGGCGGTAGCCCGCAACCGGGTCGTCGGCGGGCGCGGACCGCGCGAGTCGGCCTACGCCGACCTGGCGGTGCGCCCGATCGCGCAGGCCTCGACCAGGTACCACATCAGCCTGGACGTCGCGGACCGCGCGGGCGTGCTGGCGGCGGTCGCCGCCGAGTTCGCCCAGCACGAGGTCAGCATCGCCGCGGTGCGCCAGGAAGGGCGCGCCACCGACGCCAGCCTCGTGATCGTCACCCACTCGGCACCGGACGCCGCGCTACGCTCCACAGTGGACAAGGTAGCGGGGCTGCCGTTCGTGCACGACGTGGTCAGCGTGATGCGGGTCGAAGGCGAGGACTCATGACCATCCCCACCGATGTGCGGCCGGGCTGGCCGGGCATCATCCAGGCGTACCCGGACCGGATCACCATCCCACCCGGCGCGAAGGTGATCAGCCTCGGCGAGGGCAACACGCCCCTGCTGCCCGCGCCGTACCTGTCCGAGCGCACCGGCTGCGCCGTCTACCTCAAGGTCGAGGGCCACAACCCGACCGGGTCGTTCAAGGACCGCGGCATGACCGTGGCCATCACCCACGCCCTGGCCAACGGCATGGAGGCGGTCATCTGCGCCTCCACCGGGAACACCTCGGCCTCGGCGTCGGCCTACGCCGCCCGCGCGGGCCTGACCTCGGCGGTACTGGTGCCCCGCGGCAAGGTCGCCCAGGGCAAGCTCGCGCAGGCCGTGGCCTACGGCGCCCGCGTGCTGCAGATCGACGGCAACTTCGACGACTGCCTCGAACTGGCCCGCAAGACCTCCGCCGAGTATCCGATCGGCCTGGTCAACTCGGTCAACCCGGTGCGGCTGGTCGGGCAGAAGAGCGCCGCGTACGAGATCTGCGACGTGCTCGGCCGCGCGCCGGACATCCACTGCCTGCCCGTCGGCAACGCGGGCAACATCACCGCGTACTGGCGCGGGTACCGCGACTACGCCGAGGACGGCATCATCCCGGCCACGCCGCGGATGTTCGGCTTCCAGGCCGCGGGTGCCGCGCCGATCGTGCGCGGCGAGCCCGTGCCCAACCCGGAGACCATCGCCACCGCCATCCGCGTCGGCAGCCCGGCCTCCTGGGCCGGTGCGGTCGCCGCGCGCGACGAGTCCGGCGGCTTGATCGACGCGGTCACCGACGAGCAGATCCTCGAGGCGTACCGGCTGCTGCCGGTGCGCGAGGGCGTGTTCGTCGAGCCCGGGTCGGCGGCCAGCGTCGCGGGCCTGCTCGCGGTCGCCGCCGACGGCCGCCTGCCGCGGGGGTCCGTCGTCGTCTGCACGGTCACCGGCCACGGCCTCAAGGACCCGGACACCGCGCTGGACGGGCTCGTCGAGGTCGAACCGGTCCCGGTCGACGCCTCGGCGGTCGCCTCCGCGCTGGACCTCACGTGAGCGCAGGGGTCGCGGGGGTGCGCGTCCGCGTCCCCGCCTCCTCGGCCAACCTGGGCGCCGGGTTCGACGCCCTAGGCCTCGCGCTGGGCCTCCACGACGTCGTGGAGGTCCGGCGCACCCCGAACCCGGGCTTGGTCGTCCGGGTCTCCGGCGAGGGCGCCGAGGACGTGGCGCTCGACGAGAGCCACCTGGTCGTGCGGGCCCTGCTCGCGGCCTGCTCCCGGCTCGACACCGCCCCCGGCGGCCTCGAGCTGACCTGCGCGAACGCCATCCCGCACGCGCGCGGCCTCGGCTCGTCGGCCGCCGCCGTCGTGGCCGGGATCGCCGCCGGGTACGGCCTCGCGGGCGTCGCGCTGACCGGCGCCGCGCTCGACGACGCGCTGCACCTGGCCGCCGAGTTCGAGGGCCACGCGGACAACGTCGCGGCCAGCCTGCTCGGCGGGCTCGTCCTGGCCTGGTGCGAGGAGTCGGACGGCGACCGGCGGTTCCGCGCCGCGCGCGTCGAACCGCACCCGGACCTGCGGCCGGTCGCGATCGTCCCGCGGGAGCAGTCGGCCACCCACGTGACCAGGGGCCTGCTGCCCGAGGTCGTGCCGCACGCGGACGCCGCGTTCGCCGCGGGCCGGGCCGCGCTGGCCGTGCACGCGGTCTCCGCGCGGCCGGACCTGCTGCTGCCCGCCACCGCGGACTCGCTGCACCAGGACTACCGCGAGAAGGCGTGGCCGGACTCGCTGCGCGTGGTGCGCGCGCTGCGCGCGCACGGTGTCGCGGCGGCGATCTCGGGCGCCGGGCCGACGGTCTTGGCCCTCACGGCGGGTACCGCGCTACCCCAAGCGGTCGATCTGGGCGGCTTCACCGTTCTGCCGCTGCCGCTCGACCGTACGGGTGTAGTGGTGGACCCACTCGGCTGAACCGGAATACCCGACGTCACCGAGGCGTTGTGCCATCCGGGTCACGTCACTCGGGACACGAGTGACTCAGATCACCGCGCCACGCCGGGAAACGGGGGCGACGCGCTGTGAGCCGGTTGTTGCACGTCGAGTGACGGCCGTCTACCCTCGGGGGCGTTCAGTCACCGCGCGCACGGGCGCCCGGTGTCGTTCCCGGGGATTCTTCCCGGGTCGCGCATCATCTGCCGGAGATTCGGCTCCGTCCTTGCCAAGGTCGAGAGTCGGGGCTCCCAGGTACCCGACGACCGTGGTGACCAGATGCTCCCCGTTTGGCGACCGGGTCGCCCGGTGGCCGTGCCACGGCCACCCCCGTGCCCCGACCTGCTGGGTCAGGGGCGCAGCCACGCCATCTCGCGTTCCGACGGGTGGCGGTCCGCTGGTCCGCGTTGGAGGCGGGGACCGGTCAGGAAGGACATGTGTGAGCAATACCGATCTACTGAGCAGCGACGCCGAGTCGCAGGTCCCCGCTGAGAAGGCCGCGGGCAACGGCACGACCAAGCGCCGCGCGGGCCTGTCCGGCATGGTCCTGGCCGAGCTGCGCGAACTCGCGGGTCAGCTGGGCATCGCCAGCACCACGGGCATGCGCAAGGGCGACCTGATCGCGGCCATCAAAGAGCGGCAGGGCGGGGGCTCGGGCGGAGCCACCGCGCAGCAGCTGCCCCTCAACGGCACCGACGCGCCCGCGCCGACCAAGGCGCGGCGCACCGCGGCGAAGGCCGAGCAGCCCGCCGAGGTCCGGCCGACCGAGGTCGCCCCGGCGCCGCCGGTCGCCGCCGAGGCCGCGCCGGAGTCCCGGGCCGCCGAGGGCGGCCGGGAGAGCCGTCGCCGCCGGGCCAGCCGGGCCGCGGGCAGCCCCGAGGGCGCCGCGCCCGCCGCGCAGCCGCAGGCCACCACCGCGCCGACCGCGCCCGCCGAGGCGGAGCGGCAGCCGGAGGCGCGCCCGGCGCGCACCGACGAGCGCCCGCAGGGCGAGCGCGGTGACCGCAGGCGCGACCGCAACGACCGGGGTGACCGGGGCGACCGCCAGGACCGGGGTGACCGCAACGACCGCGGTGACCGCCAGGACCGGGGCGACCGCAACGACCGCAACAACGACCGCGGTGACCGCGGCGACCGCAACAACGACCGGGGCGACCGCCAGGACCGCGGTGACCGCAACGACCGCGGTGACCGGGGCAACCGGCAGGACCGCCACGACCGCGGTGACCGCAACGACCGCAACGACCGGCAGCAGGACAACCGCGCCACCGGTCCGGACGACGACGACGAGGACGGCGGCGGTCGCCGCGGTCGCCGGTTCCGCGACCGCAGGCGTCGCGGTGGCCGCGTCGAGGGCGGCGGTGGCGGCCAGAACGACACCGAGGTGCGCGAGGACGACGTCCTGCTGCCCGTCGCCGGTGTCCTGGACGTGCTGGAGAACTACGCGTTCGTCCGCACCTCGGGCTACCTGGCGGGCTCCAACGACGTCTACGTCTCGCTGTCGCTGGTCCGCAAGCACGGGCTGCGCCGCGGCGACGCCATCACCGGCCTGGTCCGCCAGCCGCGCGAGGGCGAGCAGCAGCGGCAGAAGTTCAACCCGCTGGTGCGGGTGGAGTCGGTCAACGGGCTGGAGCCGGACCAGGCGCGCAACCGCCCCGAGTTCACCAAGCTCACCCCGCTCTACCCGAACGAGCGACTCCGCCTGGAGACCGAGCCGCACATCCTCACCACCCGCGTCATCGACCTGGTGATGCCGGTCGGCAAGGGGCAGCGCGCGCTCATCGTCTCGCCGCCCAAGGCAGGCAAGACCTCGGTGCTGCAGGCGATCGCGAACGCGATCACCACCAACAACCCCGAGATCTACCTGATGGTCGTGCTCATCGACGAGCGGCCGGAAGAGGTCACCGACATGCAGCGGTCGGTCAAGGGCGAGGTCATCGCCTCGACCTTCGACCGCCCGCCGGGCGACCACACCTCCGTCGCGGAGCTGTCCATCGAGCGCGCCAAGCGCCTGGTGGAGATGGGCCACGACGTGGTGGTGCTGCTCGACTCGATCACCCGCCTCGGCCGCGCGTACAACCTCGCGGCCCCGGCCTCCGGCCGGATCCTGTCCGGTGGTGTCGACTCGACGGCGCTGTTCCCGCCGAAGCGCTTCCTCGGCGCGGCGCGCAACATCGAGGGTGGCGGCTCGCTGACCATCTTCGCCACCGCGCTGGTCGAGACCGGCTCCGCCGGTGACACGGTGATCTTCGAGGAGTTCAAGGGCACCGGCAACGCCGAGCTCAAGCTCGACCGCAAGATCGCCGACAAGCGCATCTTCCCGGCGGTGGACGTCGACCCGTCCAGCACCCGCAAGGAGGAGCTGCTGCTCTCGCCCGACGAGCTGGCGGTCACCGTCAAGCTGCGCCGGGTGCTGCACGCGCTCGACAGCCAGGCCGCCATCGAGCTGCTGCTCGACCGGCTGCGCAAGTCCCGTACCAACATCGAGTTCCTGATGCAGGTGGCCAAGACCACCCCCCAGGGGAACGACGACTAGTACGGCGTCAGTCGAACTCCACACGGCCGAGTCCCCGCGCGCGCCAAGCGTGCGGGGACTCGGCCGTTTCGGCCGCCGGTACCGGTGCCCCCGGGGGCGTCGGTGCGGGAACCGGTACCGGCGGAGGAGGTGGCGTTCGGGTGCCGCGCAGCCGCGCGCCGCCCGCGGCGATCGCGGCGGCGGCCGGGACGCCGACGCCCACCGCCCACGCGGCGGGCACGGCGACGTGGCCGACGAACAGCCCGGCGGCGAACCACACCGCCGGGTAGGGCAGCGCCAGCGCCGCGCGCTGCCCGGCCGTGCGCCAGGGCACCGCGCCCGCCAGCACCCCCGCGGTGGCCGCGGCTGCGCCGAAGACCCCGCTGGAGAGCGGGACGGCCCAGGTGGACCCGAGCAGGAGCCCCCCGAGGCCGGTGAGCCCGAGCACGGCCGCGATGAACAGCAGGGGCACCGCGAGCCAGACCGGGACCGGCAGCGGGGTGCCGATGGCGCAGCGCACGCGCCCAGTGTGGGAGGCGGCCGGGGGGTTGTTCGACGGCGCGTTCGAGGGCCGTCGGCGAGCGGCCAAAGGGGTGCGGCGGGAGGTCGAGTACACCGGACGAACGGCGGGGGAATACCTGGTCGGGCGACCGCGTTGCAGCCCGTGCCAGGCCTTCTGGCACACTGTCAGGTCGAGTCCGGCACCGGTTCACCTCCGTCGAGAGCCATCGACGCGAGGACCCGGCGGCCATTGATCGAGAGGCGACCACCGTGAAGAACGGCATCCACCCCGAGTACGTCACCACCGAGGTGACCTGCGGCTGCGGGAACAGCTTCACCACGCGCAGCACCAAGTCTTCCGGCAGCATCTTCGTCGAGGTCTGCTCGGCTTGCCACCCGTTCTACACCGGCAAGCAGAAGATCCTCGACACCGGCGGCCGGGTCGCGCGCTTCGAGGCCCGCTACGGCAAGCGGACCAAGACCGCCAAGTAGCTCCGCAGACGGCGCCCACCCGGGATCTCGGGTGGGCGCCGTTCGCGTGTTCCCACTCCGCCACACCCCCGGGAGGTGCCCGTCGTGGACTCGACCAAGCTGGGCGAACTGCGCGCCGAGCACGCCGAGCTGGAGGTCGCGCTCGCGGACCCGTCCGTGCACGCCGACCAGGACCGGGCCCGCAGGCTGGGCCGCCGCTACGCCGAGCTGACGCCGGTGGTCAAGGCCGCCCGCGAGCTCGACGGCGCGCGCGCGGACCTGGAGGCGGCCAGGGAGCTGGCCGCCGAGGACGCCGCGTTCGCCGCCGAGGCCGACGAGCTGGCCGCGCGGATCCCCGCGCTGGAGACCAAGCTGACCGAGCTGCTGCTGCCCCGCGACCCGCACGACGCCGCGGACGTGCTGCTGGAGGTCAAGTCCGGCGAGGGCGGCGAGGAGTCCGCGCTGTTCGCGGGCGACCTGCTGCGCATGTACCTGCGCTACGCCGAGCGCCACGGCTGGAAGGCCGAGGTGCTCAACGGCACCGAGTCCGACCTGGGCGGCTTCAAGGACGTCACGGTCGCCATCAAGAGCAAGGGCTCCGACCCGGACGGCGTGTGGGCCCGGCTCAAGTTCGAGGGCGGCGTGCACCGCGTGCAGCGCGTCCCGGTCACCGAGTCGCAGGGCCGCATCCACACCTCGGCCGCGGGTGTCCTGGTGGTGCCGGAGATCGAGGACACCGCCGACTTCGAGGAGATCCCGGACAAGGACCTGCGGGTCGACGTGTACCGGTCCTCCGGCAAGGGCGGCCAGAGCGTCAACACGACCGACTCGGCGGTGCGCATCACGCACCTGCCCACCGGCATCGTGGTGTCCTGCCAGAACGAGCGCTCGCAGCTGCAGAACAAGGCCCGCGCCATGCAGGTCCTGCGCGCCCGGCTGATGGCGGCGGCGGAGGAGGAGGCGGCCAAGCAGGCGTCCGACGCCCGCCGCAGCCAGATCCGCACGGTCGACCGCTCGGAGCGCGTGCGCACGTACAACTTCCCGGAGAACCGCATCTCCGACCACCGGGTCGGCTTCAAGGCGCACAACCTCGAAGCGGTGCTCGACGGCGACCTGGACGCGGTGCTCGACGCGCTCGCCGACGCCGACCGCGCCGACCGCCTGGCGGGCTCAACCGGCTGAGAGGTGCGATGGTGGGGAACATGACCAGACAGCCCCTCCGGGTCGCGATCCTGGAAGCCGAGCGCATCCTCACCGAGGCCGGTGTCGCGTCGCCGCGCACCGACGCGGAACTGCTGGCGGCGCACGTCCTGGGCGTCGCGCGGGGCAAGCTGGTGCTCGTGCCCCTGGTCGACCCCTCGACCGTGGACGCCATCGGCAAGCTCGTGGCCCGCCGGGCCAAGCGCGAGCCGCTGCAGCACCTGGTCGGCGAGGCCCACCTCGGCCCGATCGCGCTGGCGGTGGGCCCGGGGGTGTTCGTCCCGCGCCCCGAGACCGAGCTGCTGTACGAGTGGGGCGTGTCGGTGCTGGCCAGCCGCGCCGCGCCGGTCATCGTGGACCTGTGCACCGGCTCCGGCGCGCTGGCGCTGGCGCTGGCGCACGCGCGGCCGGACGCGGTCGTGCACGCGGTGGACGTCGACCCGACCGCCCTGGCGTGGACGCGGAAGAACGCGGAGGTCCGCGTGGCCGCGGGGGACACGCCGATCCGGCTGCACGCCGCGGACGTGACGGACCCGGACCTGTTGGTGGACCTGGAAGGCAAGGTCGACCTGCTGGTCTGCAACCCGCCGTACGTCCCGGAGGGGACGGAGGTGCCGACCGAGGTGTCCGACCACGACCCGCGGCACGCGGTCTTCTCCGGTGCGGACGGCTTGGACGTCATCCGGCACGTGGTCGCCGCGGCCGCGAGGCTGCTCGCGCCCGGCGGCTGGGTGGGCATCGAACACGATGACACGCACGGGGAATCGGTGCCGGAGCTGCTCGCCACCCGGCGGGTGTTGTCCGAAGTGGACGATCGAGTTGATTTGGCGGGCCGAGCCCGCTTCGCCGTGGCGCGTCGCCGCGATTCCTGACGCGCCAACGGAACGCCACCAAAACCCCGCCGCAGCGCTCGAAAAGTCGCGCCTGGACCACGAGAGAACGCGACCACGCTGGGTCGAGACGTCCGCGTCCAAGACCACGGGACCGCCCGCTGAGCCGCACCTGAGCAGCGGTCTACGGCGTGGCGTTGTCGACCATGGTGTCGTAGACGGGCTTGGTGTCGGACCACCGTGCGCTCGTCGAGCTGGCGTACAGGACGTACTCGATCCCGCCGACCCGCCAGTACATCGAGTGCGCGCGCCGCCTGCCGGTGGGGGAGTCGTGCTCGAACTCCCAGTCCACCGCCTGCGTGCCGTGGTACGTCGTGGTGCCGAGGCTCAGCCGTGTGAAGTTCGGCTTGGCCGAGCCGAACGTCTTCTCGTACGCCACGTGCGATTCGACGATCCCCGCCGCGGGGGCCGCCGACCCCCCGTACCGCACGTACCGCCCCGGGTCGTCCGGGTCGGTCGCCTGCATCGCCCCCGGGCCACCCGACCGGGTGATCTTCCAGCCGCTCGGGATCGTGGTGACCAACCCGCCCGGGCCCGCTACCCGCTGGTAGCCCTCCGGTACCGGCATGGCCACCCGGGACGGCTTCGGGCTCGTCGTCGGTGTCGTCGGCTCCGGGGTCGGCGCGTCCGTGTAGACGTAGATCGGCGTCGACTGGGCCGTCGGGTCCGGGTCCTTGGGCGCGTTGAGCAGCACGGTGCCCACCGCCGCGCTCACGGCGGCGTAGGCGACGACGAGCGAGGACGCCAGCCAGCGCGAGCTGGGCTGGAGGCTGCGGCGTGGCGTGCGGCTGGTCGTGGTGACTCCCCGGTCGACGGCGTGGCGGGCCGGTATGGCCGATCGGTATGGCGTACCGAGGGTAGCGTGCCGCTCTGGGTGATCCAATGCTTCGCACATGGCAGGACGTCATCGCCAAGTGGCAGTTGGCCACGGGTGACGGTGACCACATCGACTACAACCTACCGCCCGGCGGTGGGAAAAGCGCCAACCACGTGGGTGGCGCCGACGCGCTCGCCGGTGGGCAGTTCGCCGCGGCCGCGCGGTCCGCGCTGCTCGCGGGCCGGTTGGACGAGGCGATAGCGGGGTTCGAGCAGGCCGCCGGGCTGCGCGCGCACCCGCACGACCAGGTGGGCATGGGTGACGTGCTGCTCGCCCGCGGCCGCTGGCGCACCGCCGCGCGGCACTACCGGGCGGCGGTCGAGCTGGACCCGGACAACGTCCTGGCCGTCCTCGGCATGTCCCAGGCCATGGTCGCCGGGAACGAGGCCGAGACGGCCGCCCGGGACCTCGAACGGCGCTTCGGCACGAGCACCGACCCGGTGCTGCGCTACTACCTCGCCAGCACCTGGGCCTCCGCCGGCGACCAGGCCCGGGCCCGCACCGACGACGAGGTCCTGGTCATCACCAGCGAGTACCAGCTCCGGCTCTGCGACCACGCGGCCCGCCGCGTGCTGCAGCTCGACGTCGACGACCACGAGCTGCGGCGCGGCGCCGAGCGGCTGCTCGCCGAGGTCCGCGCGGGCCGCAAGTGGCAGTGGCGGCCGGAGGGCATCGCGGTCAGCCTCGCCGTGCTCGCGGTGTCCCTCGGCCTGATCCTGGTCGCCGTCGGCGGCATCACCGGCAGCGTGGTGCTGGTCGTGCTCGGCATCGTGCTGGGCAGCGCCCTGCTGTTCCTCATCGTGGTGCGCTTCCGCAGGCAGGCCTGGGAGAGCCGGGCCCGGGTGCTCGCCGGGCGGATCACCCGGCGAGGCGCGTGACCGGTCGGTGACGGACACCGCTAGGCTCGCGCGGGTGACGGTCTACGACTGTGGAGAGCGCGGTCAGCGCGAGGACGGCCTCGGCGCGGCGGCCAGCGCGGTCCGCTCCGGTCGGGTCGTGGTCATCCCGACCGACACCGTGTACGGCATCGGCTGCGACGCCTTCTCCGCCACCGCGGTGGCCGGGCTGCTCGCGGCGAAGAACCGCGGCCCGGACATGCCGGTCGGCGTGCTGGTCGGCTCCTGGTCGACCATCGACGGCCTGGTGCTGTCGGTCCCGCACACCGCCCGCACGCTGATCGAGGCGTTCTGGCCGGGCGACCTGTCCATCGTGCTGCCGCACGCCCCGTCGCTGAACTGGGACCTCGGCCGCACCGGCGGCACCGTGATGGTGCGGATGCCGCTGCACCCGGTGGCCATCGAGCTGCTGCGCGAGGTGGGGCCGATGGCGGTCTCCAGCGCCAACCGCTCCGGGCAGCCGCCCGCGGCCACCGCCCTGGAGGCCGTCGAGCAGTTCGGCGACCTGGTCTCGGTCTACCTCGACGGCGGGCCGTCCGGCGACCCGGTGCCGTCCACCATCGTCGACCTCACCGGTGACGACCCCCTGGTGCTGCGCGAGGGCGCCGTCAGCCTGGCCAAGCTGCGCGAGGCGCTGGGCACCGAGGTCCGCACCGCCCGGTGAGGGCCGCCCCCGCCAGTGGCGGGGGCACACCATCCGCTGTGGACGTCGCAGCCGCGGTAGCCGAGAACGCGGTACCCGGTGGGGGACCAGTCCGCCCGCCGACGGAACCGAGCACGACCCGATCGAACCGCCGACGCGAGAAGGAGATGCGACCCGCCGTGCGCACGCCGCCCCGAGACCCGGTCCGCGCGGAGAGCGCCCGCGCGTGAGCCCGGCCGCCGACGCCCTCCCCTCGGTCCTCCCGGTCCGCGAGTACCTGCTGGTCGCGCTCGTCACCGCGGTGCTCACGTTCCTGCTCACCGGCCTGGTGCGGGTCTTCGCCATCCGCATCGGCGCGGTCGCCTACCCCCGCCAGCGCGACGTGCACGTGGTGCCCATGCCGCGGCTCGGCGGGCTGGCCATGTACCTGGGCATCTGCGGCGGCATGCTGCTGGCCCACCAGTTGCCGGTGCTGCGCCGGGCCTTCGACTACTCGCTGGACCCGGTCGCGGTGCTCATCGGCGGCGGCATCATCGTCGGCATCGGCATGCTCGACGACCGCTTCGAGTTGGACTCGCTGACCAAGCTGGCGGGCCAGACCACCTGCGCGGGCATCCTGGTGCTCTTCGGCATCCAGTGGTTCGTGCTGTGGGTGCCGTGGGGCGGCGAGCAGGGCGTGTTCGGCTCGGTGCTGATCCTGGACCAGAACCAGGGCAGCCTGCTGGCCATCCTGCTGGCCGTCACGATGATCAACGCGATCAACTTCGTGGACGGCCTGGACGGCCTGGCCTCGGGCGTCGGGCTGATCGCGGCGGCGTCGATCTGCGTGTTCTCCCTGCACCTGCTCGACCTGTCCGGCGGCGACATCGCCACGTACTCGCCCGCGCTCATCGCCGCCACCCTGGCCGGGGCCTGCCTGGGCTTCCTGCCGCACAACTTCCAACCCGCGCGCATCTTCATGGGCGACTCGGGGTCGATGCTGATCGGCCTGATGCTGGCCGCCGCGAGCACGACCGCCTCCGGCAAGCCGAACCCGTCGCTGTGGGGCGTCACCGACGCGATCGCCATCTTCTCGCCGCTGCTGATCGTCATGGCGGTGCTGTTCATCCCGGTGCTGGACCTGGCGATGGCCGTGGTCCGGCGCACCGCCAAGGGCGTCAGCCCGTTCTCGGCGGACAAGATGCACCTGCACCACCGCCTGCTGCAGATCGGCCACTCCCAGCGCCGCGCGGTCCTGCTGATCTACCTGTGGGCGGGCCTGTTCGCCTTCGGCGCCGTGGCCGTCACCCTCTTCGACGCGTCGGCGGTCATGTGGACGGTCGGCCTCGGCGTCCTCGTCGCGGTGATCGTCTCGGCCATCCCTAGACTGAGGTCACGATGAGCGAGCACAAACCCACCCCAGCGGCCGCCGCACCGGAAAACGCGGCGTCGACGGCACATGACGGGAGCGCGACGGCCGCGGAAAAGGTGTCGTCGGCCGAACCCGCCGCCGAGAGCGCGACCGAGGTCGAGCTGAACACCGTCCCCGCGCCCACCACGCACGCCCAGGCGCAGTTGCTGGTGGCCGACCAGATGTGGCGCGCGATGCGCTGGCCGGTGTTGGGCGCCTGGGTCGTCGGCGTCATCACCTGGACGGTGGTCGGCGGCTCTTCCGGGCTGTGGAGCTCGTTGGTCGGCGGTACCGTTGCGGGGTTGTCGAGCTTGGGCACGGTCCTGCTCGTGCGGCGCACCGTGAATCTGAACGTGCAGATGCTGCTGGTCGCCGCGCTCGGCGGGTTCGTGGTGAAGATGTTCGTGTTGCTGGTCACCCTCGTGCTGCTGCGTGCGGTCCCCGGAGTGCACGTGCTCGCGCTGGGTACCACGATGCTGGCCGTCGTTCTGGTCAGCGCGGCCGCCGAGACGATCTCGTTCCGCCGCACGAAGATCCCGACTTTGATCCTCCCGGCACAGGATTCGGGTCCGGCCGGCACCAGCGAGAACTGAAAGCAGTACGCCTGTACGGCCTCGGGAGCGGGGCTGATATGGTGCGCCCTGACGCCAGTGGCGGCGCCCGAGCCATTCACACTCCGGTGGGAAACCCAGCCGTGGCAGCCGCTGCTAGGTACCCCATGCGCGTCAGGTACGTTACGTCCTGATCGTGACGATTCCCCCGGCGGAGGACCCGACGCCGGCCGGGAGAACCGGAAGGAGCCCTGTGGGCAGGCTTGTGCTGGCGGAGGAAGGCACCTTCGTTCCTCCTGGCGCCAAGGACTTCGATCTTCCGCCGATCTTCGGCGACGTGACCAAGCCGATGGTGTTGATCGTCCTGTCGGTCATCATCATCCTGGCCTTCTTCCTGCTGGCCTCGCGCAAGTTGTCGGTGGTCCCCGGCAAGTTCCAGTTCCTCGCGGAGTCGGTGTACGACTTCGGCCGCAACAACATCGCGCGGGAACAGATCGGCTCGAAAGAGTTCAAGCCGTACGTACCCCTGATTCTCGGTTTGTTCACCTTCACCCTGGTGAACAACATCTTCGGCATCATCCCGATCATCCAGTTCCCGACGTTCTCGCACATCGGGTTCCCGCTCGCGCTGGCGCTGTTGATCGTCTTTCCCACTTACCACATCGTGGGCATGCGCAAGTTCGGTGTCGGCAAGTACCTGAAGAAGTCGGTCATGCCCGCGGGCATCCCGAAGCCGGTGTACTTCCTGCTGACCCCGATCGAGATCTTCCTGAAGTTCTTCATGGACCCGATCACCCTGGCCATCCGGGTGTTCGCGGCGATGTTCGCGGGTCACCTCATCCTGCTGGTGTTCACCCTCGGCGGTGAGTTCCTGCTGATCGAGGCCTCCGCGCCGCTCAAGCCGGTGTCGCTGGTCGCGTTCCTGATGGCGATCGCCATGACCTTCCTGGAAGCCCTGATCCAGGTGCTGCAGGCCTACATCTTCGCCCTGCTGTCCGCGGGCTACATCGGCTCCGCGCTCGCCGCCGAGCACTGAGTTTCAAGACCAAGCCCCGGTCCGTCCGCTTCGGACGGCCCGAGTCTGAAAGGGATAACGCACGTGTCTGCTGCTCTCATCCTCGCCCAGGCCGCCGAGACCACCTCGAACCCGCTCAACAAGGGTCTGGCCATGATCGGCTACGGCCTGGGTGCCATCGGCCCCGGCATCGGTGTCGGTCTGATCTTCGCCGCCGTCATCAACGGCACCGCCCGCCAGCCGGAGGCCGAAGGCAAGCTGCGTGGTCTGGGCTTCCAGACCTTCGTGCTCACCGAGGTGCTCGCCCTGATCGGCCTGGTTCTCTACTTCATCGCCTCCGCCTGACCCAGGTCCAGCGGACCAAGCTTTAGGGAGACGCTGTGGCGCTGTCGTCAACAGTCCTGTTCCTCGCGGAGGATGAGAAGGCCCCACTCCCGGTGGTGCCGCACATCTCCGAGGTCATCCTCGGCCTGATCGCCTTCGGCATCCTGGTCTGGGTCCTGGCCAAGTTCGTCACGCCCAAGTTCGAGGCGCTCTACGCCGAGCGCACCGCCAAGATCGAGGGTGGGATCGAGAAGGCCGAGCAGGCCCAGGTCGAGGCCGAAGCCGCGCTGCAGCAGTACAAGGCGCAGCTGGCCGAGGCCCGTGCCGAGTCCGCGCGCATCCGCGACGACGCGCGCGCCGAGGCCGAGCAGATCAAGGAAGAGCTGCGCGCCCAGGCCCAGGAGGAGTCCGCGCGCATCGTGGCCCAGGGCCAGGCGCAGTTGGAGGCCCAGCGGGCCCAGATCGTCGCGGAGCTGCGCGCCGAGCTGGGGCGCCAGGCCGTCGAACTGGCCAGCCGGGTGGTCGGCGAGTCCCTTGAGGACGAGGCGCGCCGCCGCGGCACCGTCGACCGGTTCCTCGCCGAGCTGGACTCGGTCTCCGCGACCGTGAAGAGCTAGGGGAATCCTTCGATGACCGCAACCGCATCGACATTGCACGCGGCGAGCCGGGAGGCGCTCGCCGCCGTCGAGCTCACCCTGCTCGACGTGCTGGAGAGCAGCCCGACCTCGTCGGGCACCGTCGGCGAGGAGCTGTTCGCCGTCGTCGCGCTGCTGGACCGGGAAATCGGTCTGCGGCGCACGGTGGCCGACTCCTCGACCGACTCGGCGGGCCGGGAACGCCTGGTCGCCGACCTGCTCACCGGCAAGGTCTCCGCCGAGGCGCTCAAGGTGCTGACCACCGCGGCCGGGGCCCGGTGGTCCAGCCCGCGCGAACTGGTCGACGGCCTGGAGTCGCTGGCGGTCACCGCGCTGCTGGTCGGCGCGGAGCGCGCGGGTCGGCTCGACGCCGTCGAGGACGAGCTGTTCCGCCTCGGCCGCATCATCGCCGACCACACCGACCTGGAGCAGGTCCTCACCGACCGGGGCGCGGCCACCGAGGGCAAGGTCGCCCTGGTCCGCGAGCTGGTCGGCGCCAAGGTGGACCGCACCACCGTGGCGCTGGTGGAGAACCTGGTCGGCAGCCCGCGCGGCAGGCAGGTCGTCACGGGTCTGGAGGAGCTGGCCGCCGAGGCGGCCAAGCGCCGCGAGCGCTCGGTCGCGCACGTGATCTCCGCCGGACCGCTCTCGGAGGCGCAGCAGGAGCGGCTCGCCGCCTCCCTGCAGCGCATCTACGCCCGGCCGATCGCCCTGCACCTGGAGATCGACCCCGACCTGGGCGGCGGCCTGGTGGTCAAGGTCGGCGACGAGGTCATCGACGGCAGCACAACCGGACGGCTCGACGCGCTGCGGCGCCGGTTTGCCGGCTGATCCCCCAAGACTTCCCCCAAGCTACGAAGTGAGAGCAGGAACCCCATGGCGGAGCTGACGATCTCGTCGGACGAGATCCGCAGTGCGATCGAAAACTACGTCTCCAGCTACTCCCCGGACGTCAACCGGGAAGAGGTCGGTGTGGTTTCCGACACCGGCGACGGCATCGCCCACGTCGAGGGGCTGCCCTCGGCCATGGCCAACGAGCTGCTGGAGTTCCCCGGCGGCGTGCTGGGCGTGGCGCTGAACCTGGACGCCCGCGAGATCGGCGCGGCCATCCTCGGTGACTACGACAAGATCGAGGAGGGCCAGGAGGTCAAGCGGACCGGCAAGGTCCTCTCCGTGCCGGTCGGCGACGCCTTCCTGGGCCGGGTCATCGACCCGCTGGGCAACCCGATCGACGGCCTCGGCGAGATCCCCGCCGACGGCGAGCGCGTCCTCGAGCTGCAGGCCGCCACGGTGGTGCAGCGCCAGCCGGTCGGCGAGCCGCTGCAGACCGGCATCAAGGCCATCGACTCGATGACCCCGATCGGCCGCGGCCAGCGCCAGCTGATCATCGGTGACCGCAAGACCGGCAAGACCACGGTCTGCGTCGACACCATCATCAACCAGAAGAAGGCCTGGGAGTCCGGCGACCCGAAGCAGCAGGTCCGCTGCATCTACGTCGCCGTCGGCCAGAAGGGCTCCACCATCGCGGGCGTCAAGTCCGCGCTGGAGGAGGCGGGCGCGCTGGAGTACACCACCATCGTCGCCGCCCCCGCCTCGGACTCCGCGGGCTTCAAGTGGCTGGCGCCGTACACCGGCTCCGCGCTCGGCCAGCACTGGATGTACCAGGGCAAGCACGTCCTGATCATCTTCGACGACCTGACCAAGCAGGCCGAGGCGTACCGCGCGATCTCGCTGCTGCTGCGCCGCCCGCCGGGCCGCGAGGCGTACCCGGGCGACGTCTTCTACTTGCACTCGCGCCTGCTGGAGCGCTGCGCGAAGCTCTCCGAGGAGCTCGGTGGCGGCTCGATGACCGGTCTGCCGATCATCGAGACCAAGGCGAACGACATCTCCGCCTACATCCCCACCAACGTCATCTCCATCACCGACGGCCAGTGCTTCCTGGAGTCGGACCTGTTCAACTCGGGCCAGCGCCCGGCGGTCAACGTCGGTACCTCGGTCTCCCGCGTCGGCACCGCCGCGCAGACCAAGGCGATGAAGTCCGTCGCGTCCACGCTGCGCCTGGAGCTGGCCCAGTACCGCGAGCTGGAGGCCTTCGCGGCCTTCGCCTCCGACCTCGACGCCACCTCCAAGGCCCAGCTCGAGCGCGGCACCCGGATGATGGAGCTGCTCAAGCAGGGCCAGTACTCCCCGGTCGCGGTCGAGGAGCAGGTCGTCTCGATCTGGGTCGGCACCAAGGGCCACCTCGACGACGTGGCCGTCGGCGACGTGCGCCGGTTCGAGTCGGAGCTGCTGGAGAACCTGCGGCACCGGCACGCGGGCATCCTCGACGAGATCCGGGTCTCGCGGGCGCTCTCCGACGACAACACCGAGCGGCTCCTCGCGGCGGTCAAGTCGTTCAAGGAGAGCTTCACCGCGGGCACGGGCGGCAGCGTGCGCGACGTGCAGGCGGGCGCCCTCGACGCGAACGCGGTGGGCCAGGAGACCGTCAAGGTCAACAAGCCCTCCCCGACCGAGTAAGGGCGGCGCAGGCATGGCACAGCTCCGGGAGATCCGCCAGCGGATCAAGTCGGCCCAGTCATTCAAGAAGATCTTCAAGGCGCAGGAGCTGATCGCGACCTCGCGGATCAGCAAGGCGCAGGCGAGGGTCGCCGCGGCCAAGCCGTACGCGGAGGAGATCACCTCGGTGCTCACCGCGCTGGCCACCGGCGCGTCGAACCTCGACTCGCCGCTGCTGCGCCCGCGCCCGAAGTACCGCCGGGCGGGTGTGCTGGTGGTGACCTCCGACCGCGGGCTGTGCGGTGGCTACAACGCCAACGCCATCAAGCGGGCCGAGGAGCTCATCGCCATGCTCCGGGAGCAGGGCAAGGAACCGGTCGTGTGGGTGATCGGTCGCAAGGGCCTCAACTACTTCCGGTTCCGCCAGCGCGCGGTGAAGGGCAGTTGGACCGGCTTCTCCGAGCGGCCCAACTACTCCGACGCCGTCGAGGCCAGCCAGACGATGATCCAGTCCTTCCTGCACGGTGAGGACGACGTCGACAACAAGCCGGGCGCCGACGGCGTGCTGGGCGTGGACGAGTTGCACATCGTCTACACCGAGTTCCGCTCGATGCTCTCGCAGCGGCCGGTCGCGACCCGGATCGCGCCGCTGGAACTGGAGTACCTGGAGCAGGAGAAGGAAGCCGGGGGCCTGTCCTCGGCGTACTCCTTCGAGCCCAGCGCCGAGGTGCTGCTCGACCACCTGCTCCCGAAGTACATCAACACCCGCATCTACGCGGCACTGCTGGAGTCGGCGGCGTCCGAGTCCGCGGCCCGCCGCACGGCGATGAAGTCCGCAACGGACAACGCCGACGAGCTAGTCAAGAGCTTCACCCGTGTCGCCAACCAGGTCCGCCAGGCGCAGATCACCCAGGAGATCAGCGAGATCGTCGGTGGTGTGGAGGCGCTCGCCGCCGCAGGAAGTGATGAGTGATGACTGCCATTCAGGAACCGAAGACCGCGGTCGGTCGCGTCGTCCGGGTGATCGGCCCCGTCGTCGACGTGGAGTTCCCGCGCGACTCCGTGCCCGACCTCTACAACGCGCTCAAGGTCGACGTCGAGCTTGAGTCGCTGAAGAAGACCATCACCCTCGAGGTCGCCCAGCACCTCGGCGACAACCTGGTGCGCTGCATCTCCATGGCGCCCCAGGACGGCCTGGTGCGCGGCACCCCGGTGCGCGACACCGGCGAGGCCATCTCCGTGCCGGTGGGCGACGCGGTCAAGGGCCACGTGTTCAACGCGCTCGGCGAGTGCCTCGACGCCCCCGGCCACGCCGCGGACGCCGAGCGCTGGCGCATCCACCGCCGTCCCCCGGCGTTCGACCAGCTCGAGGGCAAGACCAAGGTCCTCGAGACCGGTGTGAAGGTCATCGACCTGCTCACCCCGTACGTCGAGGGCGGCAAGATCGGCCTGTTCGGCGGTGCCGGTGTCGGCAAGACGGTGCTCATCCAGGAGATGATCACCCGTATCGCCCGCAACTTCGGTGGCACCTCGGTGTTCGCCGGAGTCGGCGAGCGCACCCGCGAGGGCACCGACCTCTTCCTCGAGATGGAGGAGATGGGGGTTCTCCCCGACACCGCGCTGGTGTTCGGTCAGATGGACGAGCCGCCGGGCACGCGCATGCGCGTCGCCCTGTCCGCGCTGACCATGGCGGAGTACTTCCGCGATGTGCAGAACCAGGACGTGCTGCTGTTCATCGACAACATCTTCCGGTTCACCCAGGCCGGTTCCGAGGTGTCGACCCTGCTGGGCCGCATGCCCTCCGCCGTGGGTTACCAGCCGACGCTGGCCGACGAGATGGGCGAGCTGCAGGAGCGCATCACCTCGACCCGGGGTCGCTCGATCACCTCGATGCAGGCGATCTACGTGCCCGCCGACGACTACACCGACCCGGCCCCGGCGACCACCTTCGCCCACCTGGACGCGACGACGGAGCTCTCCCGTCCGATCTCCCAGAAGGGCATCTACCCGGCGGTCGACCCGCTGTCCTCGTCCTCCCGGATCCTCGACCCGGCCGTGGTCGGCGACGAGCACTACCGGGTGGCGCAGGAGGTCAAGCGGATCCTGCAGAAGTACAAGGAGCTGCAGGACATCATCGCCATCCTCGGCATGGACGAGTTGTCCGAAGAGGACAAGGTGACGGTGAACCGGGCCCGCCGCATCGAGCGCTTCCTGTCGCAGAACTTCTTCGTCGCGCAGAAGTTCACCGGCGAGGAGGGCTCGTTCGTCAAGGTGGCCGACACCATCGAGGCGTTCGACCGCGTCGCCAAGGGCGAGTACGACCACGTGCCGGAGCAGGCGTTCCTCTCCATCGGTGGTCTCGACGACCTGGAGCGCAAGTACGCGCAGCTCACCAAGAAGTGAGCTAGTCTAGTTCGACGAACCGGGCCGGTGTCCTCTGTGGACACCGGCCCGGTTCGCGCTCACGGCAGGGCGGTGACCTCCGGGAGGCCGGTCGCGCCGCGGTACTCGCAGTACCGGGCGCTCGGGGGCAGGACCGCGACCTGGCTGCCCGCGTCGATCCAGGGGGCGTCGGCGGAGGTGCGGTACCGCAGCGACTTGTCCACCGCGATGACGAGCGTGCCGATGCCGTGCTGGAGCCGGGCGCTCAACGGGATCCGCCGGTCCACCCCCGTCAACCGGCTGATGTAGACCCACTGCGTGACGCCGCCGTCGTAGTTGCGCAGCGCCACGTAGAGCCTGCTGCCGCCGAAGGTGGGGGTGAACTCCAGGGCCACCACGCTGGTGATGCCGGGGAGGTCGGCGATGAACTGGAAGCCCGCCTCGGCCCGCGGGCCGAGCGGGTCGGCGTACCCGGCCCGCACCAGCGCGTCCTGCAGGCTGACGACGGAGTCCTGCAGGGGTGGGGACGTGCTGCCCACGGCCCGGATGGGGGCGTCCGCGGGCAGGTTGGTGCTGCGCTTGGCGATGGGATTGCGCTGCCTGTCGTAGCCCTCGTTGTAGAGCGAGGCGCGGTTGATCGGGATGAGCTTGTCCGCCGCCATCCGCTCCGGGCCCAGCCCCAGGATGACCCGCGTGTCGCGGCTGTCCACCGACGGCGGGAGCGTGAAGAACCCGACGCCGTCGTCCACCTTGGGCACCTCGGTCCACTGGCGCGCGCCCTTGCCGTCCTGGCCGATGACCCACTCCGGCGAGTACCACAGCGTGCTCAGCTCGGCGAAGACCAGGCCGTAGCGGTCGTGGTCGCCGAAGAGGAAGGTGAAGCCGTCGGCCAGGCCGTGCGGCTCGCCGAGCATCGCGGTCACCAGCCGGGGCTTGTCGCCGACGACCAGGCCGATGACGGTCGGCTCCAGGGTGCTCAGGTCGAGGTAGGTGCCGTTCGCCTGCTTCGCGGTGCCGCGCTCCGCCGCGCGCCGCTGGATCACGACGGCCACCCGCCCGGCGGGGGTCTCGTCCGCCCAGTAGACGTGCGGGGTGTCGACGAGCCGCTGGTCGCCGTTGGGGGAGCGGGCCATGCCGTAGGTGAACGCGTCCTCGGCCGCCTGCAGGTAGGCGGTGTCGGTCCGCAGTTCGCCCCGGGTCTTGGTGGTGAGCATGGGGTTGTGGGCGGCGGAGACGAGCGCGCCCGCCGCCGGGGCGTCGTGGTGCCACGGCAGGGTCGCGGTCACCGCGCCCGTCGCCACGACGAGGGCCAGTGTCCCCGCCACGGTCGTTCGGCGGCGAAATCGACGCCTGCGACCGCCGCGGATGACCTCGGTGTCGAAACCGGGGGGTGCGGTGACCTCCGCTGTCGCGTCCCGCAGCAGCCGGGCCAGTTCGGTGGTGTCCAAGGTACTCATCGCCTTGTCAGATCGTGGGTGCCCAGCAGCGCGCGCAGCCGTTCCAACCCGCGCGAGGTCTGGCTCTTGACGGTGCCCGCGCTGACCCCCAGCGCGGCGGCGGTCTCCGCCTCGGACAGGTCGTCGAAGAACCGCAGGACCAGCACGGCGCGCATCCGGGCGGGCAGCCCGCCCAGCGCCCGGGTCACCTCGTCGCGGTCGAGCACGCCGCCCTCGTGGCCGCGCACGCCCGGCTCGCGGGCGGTGTCCAGCGGCGCTTCGGTGACCCGCCGCGAGCGGTGCCGCCAGCGGTTCGCCGAGGCGTTGGCCATGGCGGCGCGCACGTACGGCTCGAGTTCGCCGTGCACCCGGCCGCGGCGCGCGTAGACCCGTTCGAGGACGTCCTGGAGCAGGTCCTCCGCGGCGCCGCGGTCGCCCGCGCAGAGCAGGTACGCGGTGCGCAGCAGCGCGGTGGACCGGTGTGCGACGAACTCGGCGAACTCGTCGTCGGCCTTGATGGTGCCCACCCCCAGTCTTTCGGTGTTCGGTGGTGTGGTCGGTCTGACTGCGTCGACACCGGGCTGGCGGGCGAGGTTGCCGGGGGTGTCGACTAGACTGGCCCGCAACCGGGTGCTTGTGAGGAGAAACCGTGGCTGAGATGTCCGTCCAGTTGGTCGCCGTCGAACGACTCCTGTGGTCGGGCAGCGCCACGTTCGTGGTCGCCCAGACGACCGAGGGCGAGATCGGCATCATGCCCGGTCACGAGCCGGTCCTGGGCAGGCTGGTGGACAACGGTGTGGTGAAGATCCGCACCTCCGCGGGCGAGACCATCTACGCCGCCGTCCTGGGTGGTTTCCTCTCGGTCACCGCGGAGGCGGTCAGCATCCTGGCCGAGTCCGCCGAGCTCTCCGGTGAGATCGACATCGACCGGGCCCGGGCCGACCTGCAGAACGCCGACGAGGCCGAGCGCACCAGGGCCGCGGCCCGGGTCCGCGCCGCCGAGCACGCGGTCTGATGACGGCCTAGCGGGCAGGGGGCGGCGCCGGTGGACATCAGCTTGCTGGTCGTGGCCGCCTTGGGGGTGGTCCTCACCGTCCTCCTCCTGCTCGTGCTGCGCCGCATCCGCCTGCTGCGGGCGGGCGGCATCCACGTGGCCCTGCGGGACCGCTTCGACGACCCGGCCAAGGGCTGGCACCTCGGCGTGGGCCGCTACCAGGGCGACGAGTTCACCTGGTTCCGGGCGCTGAGCCTGCGCACCGGCCCCGACCGGGTGATCCACCGGGACGGCCTGGAGATCGCCTCCCGGCGCGAACCGGAGCACATCGAGACCCCGAACATGCCCACCGGCTCCCGCGTCCTGCGCTTCGAACCCGCCGGTGGCGCCCCGGCCGTGGAACTCGCCATGGGCCCCGACGCCCTCACCGGCTTCCTCTCCTGGATGGAGAGCGCCCCACCCGGCAAACGCCTCCCCTGGGCCTCTTAGGCGCCCGGCGAGCGCGTGGGCACCCGCCCGTCCGGCAGCCGGACGCGGCGGGCATCATTGCCGACGTGACAGAGCATTTCCAGGTCCGCGGCGGGGCGCGGCTCGTCGGTACGGTCGAGGTCGTCGGCGCCAAGAACAGCGTGCTCAAGCTGATGGCGGCGGCGCTGCTCGCCGAGGGCACCACCACCCTGACCAACTGCCCGGAGATCCTCGACGTCCCCCTCATGGCCGACGTCCTGCGCAGCCTCGGCTGCGAGGTCACCGTCGACGGCGGCGTCGTGCGGATCACCACCCCGGCCGAGCTGAACCACCGCGCCGACTCGGCGTCGATGGGCAAGCTGCGGGCGTCGGTGTGCGTGCTCGGCCCGCTGGTCGGCCGCTGCAAGCGCGCGGTCGTGGCGCTGCCCGGCGGCGACGCGATCGGCTCGCGACCGCTGGACATGCACCAGAACGGCCTGCGCCAGCTCGGCGCCAGCAGCGAGATCGAGCACGGCTGCGTGGTCGCCCAGGCGGAGAACCTGCGCGGCGCCCAGATCTGGCTGGACTTCCCCAGCGTCGGCGCCACCGAGAACATCCTGATGGCCGCCGTGCTGGCCGAGGGCACCACGGTCATCGACAACGCCGCGCGCGAGCCGGAGATCGTCGACCTGTGCCTGATGCTGCAGCAGATGGGCGCCAAGGTCGAGGGCGCGGGCACCTCCACGCTGACGGTCCACGGCGTCACCTCGCTGCAGCCCACCGAGCACCGCGTGGTCGGCGACCGGATCGTCGGCGCCACCTGGGCGTTCGCCGCCGCGATGACCCGGGGCGACATCACGGTCAAGGGCGTCAACCCGCACCACCTGGACCTGGTCCTGGAGAAGCTGCGCACCGCGGGCGCCGACATCACCACCTTCGACGACGGATTCCGCGTCGTGCAGCACGACCGCCCCGGCGCGGTGGACTTCGTGACCCTGCCCTACCCGGGGTTCGCCACCGACCTGCAGCCCTTCGCCATCGCGCTGACCGCCATCGCCGACGGCACCTCGATGATCACCGAGAACCTGTTCGAGGCCCGGTTCCGGTTCGTCGAGGAGATGATCCGGATGAGCGCCGACGCGCGCACCGACGGCCACCACGCGGTCGTCCGGGGGGTGCCGCAGCTCTCCAGCGCGCCCGTGTGGGCGTCGGACATCCGCGCGGGCGTCGGCCTGGTCCTGGCGGGCCTGTGCGCCGACGGCGTCACCGAGGTCTGGGACGTTTTCCACATCGATCGCGGATATCCCAAGTTCGTGGAAAACATGCAGCGCCTGGGCGCCGACATCAAACGCGTGGACGCCGAACCCGCCCGGTAGTCGTTTTCTTTGCCTATCGGCCACGCAAGTTGCGCGAGCGCAACTTCTGGTCGCTGAGGATTTCTCGGCGACGAGTGACCGGTCGCTCGCATTCACCCTGATGGCCCATCCGCATACCACCTTCCCGCTGTCCGATCCGGTCCGATTGGCGGTGGTTCCCGTTGTAGTGGCCTAGTACAACGGGACCACCTGTTTTGACCAACGGAAGAGGGTCGTGATGCGGGTCAGGCGCAGAATCGGGATCTGCTCGGTGGCGGCGGTCGCCACCGTCGGATTGGTAGCGGTACCAGGGGCATCCGCCTCCCCGCGGTTGGACAAGGTGCCCGTGGCAAAGGGCTCCGGCGGTGCCGTCGTCTCGGACACGGTGCAGGCCACGCAGGCGGGGCTGGACGTCCTCCGCCGGGGCGGTACCGCCGCCGACGCGGCTGTCGCGGTCGCGGCGACCCTCGGTGTCACCGACCCGAACATGGCCGGTCTCGGTGGTGGCGGCTACTTCGTCTACTACGACGCCAAGAGCGGCAAGGTGTCCACAATCGACGGTCGGGAGACGGCTCCCGCGACCGCCGACGACAAGCTGTTCGTCAACCCCGCCACCGGCCAGCCGTACGCCTTCGCCGACGCCGTGACCAGCGGCCTCTCGGTCGGCACGCCCGGCAACCTGGCCCTGTGGGAGCGCGCCTTGCAGCGCTGGGGCAAGTACGACTTGGACGACGCCCTGAAGCCCGCCATCCGCGTGGCCGAGCAGGGTTTCCCGGTGACGCCGCAGCTGCGCAAGGAGATCGAGCAGAACCAGGACCGGTTCAAGCAGTTCAGCTCGACGTCCGCGCTGTACCTGCCGGGCGGTGCGCCGCCCGCGGTCGGCTCGACGCTGCGCAACCCGGACCTGGCGCGCACGTACAAGGAGATCGCCCGAAACGGCACCCGCGCCTTCTACGGCGGCTCTATCGGGCGGGACGTGGCCAACACCGCGCAGAACCCGCCGTTGGCGCCGGGCGCGACCATCACGCCGCCGAAGGGCAAGCTGGCGGTCGGGGACCTGCGCGCGTACCGGCCGCTGGACCAGGCGCCGACGAAGGTGCAGTACCGGGACTACGACGTGTACGGCATGGCGCCGTCATCCAGCGGTGGTACCACGGTCGGGGAATCGCTGAACATCCTGGAGAAGTTCGAGCTCGCCAACCGCGACCGCACCTGGGCGCTGCACTACTACCTGGAGGCCACGAAGCTGGCGTACGCGGACCGGGGACGCTACGTGGGTGACCCCAAGTTCGTGGACGTGCCGACCGAGGCGCTGCTGTCCCAGTCCTACGCGGACGTGCGGGGCTGCCAGATCGACCCGATCCGCGCCCGGCCCGCGCCGGTCGCCCCGGGCAACCCGCTCTCGCCGGGCCCGTGCTACCCGCCGCCCCCGTCCGCGACGCCGACCGCGGAGAACGAGGTCCACACGAACCACTTCGTGGTGGCCGACGCGCGCGGCAACGTCGTGTCGTACACCAACACGCTGGAGCAGGTCGGCGGCAGCGGCATCGTCGTCCCGGGCCGCGGCTTCCTGCTGAACAACCAGCTCACCGACTTCAACTTCACCCCCACCCAGGGCGCCGCCCCGGACCCCAACCTCCCGGCCGCGGGCAAGCGCCCGAGGTCCAGCATGTCCCCGACCATCGTGCTGAAGGACGGCAAGCCCTGGCTCGCCCTCGGCTCCCCGGGCGGCTCGACCATCATCACGACGGTCCTGCAGATCATCCTCAACCGGATCGATTTCAAGCTCGACCTCCCGTCCGCGGTGGCGGCCCCCCGGGCCAGCCAGCGCAACACCCCCACGGTGACGGCGGAGCCCGCCTTCATCGCGGCCTACCCGGAGCTGGGGAACTTCTACCGCCACCAGTTCACCGAGCAGGCCGAGATCGGCGCCGCGGCGGCGCTGGAGTTCACCGGCAACGGCCAGATCACGGCCGCGGGTGAACCCGTCCGCCGCAGTGGTACGTCGGCCGGGGTCGTCCACCCCGCCCGCTAGCCCTGTTCGCGAACCGGGGCCGACCTCACCGAGGTCGGCCCCGGTTTCGCCTTCACCGGGCGGTCTGGAGCTCCCGGAACTCCGCACGTGCCGCGACGGCGCGGTCGATGAGGGTGTCCAGGCCCTTGGGGCTGAAGGTGATCGTGAGGTCTTCGTCGGAGTTGAAGGTGAAGTCGATGCGGTCGGCGGAGACGGTGTGGGTGATGGGGCAGAAGTCGACCGCCACGGTGAGACCGGCGGAGAACCCCTCGCTGTAGGACCTGGTCATGGATCTACGCTCCTGTGTTGCGGAAAGTTTGCAGGCCGACGGTAGCAAGGTGCAATGCACTCGCGCATTGCACCTATCGAGTGAAGTAGTCGACACCCGACCGGCGGTAAGGTGCGTCCGCAGGTTGCCTAGCACGTCGAGGAGCGGTGTTGCCCAGCGTTCAGACCCGTCGGAAGCGCAAGCTGGGGCGGTATCTAGCCGACCTGCGCGACCATGCCGGGCTCAAGCCCGAGGCAGTGGCCAAGCTGCTCCGCAAGTCCCCGTCCACGGTGTCCCGCATCGAGAACGGCCATAGCCGATGCGACTTCTCCGCCTTGACCGCGATGCTCGGTCTCTACCAGGCCACCGCCGATCAGCGGCAGCACGCGGAGGAGTTGTGGGAGGAAGCAGGCCAGGAAGCCGCGCCTCTAGAGCACTCGTCGGCCATGCCGCCCCGGTACCGAGCGTTCGTAAAGGCATGGAATGAGGCAATTTCCGCGCGCACGCTGCACCTGCTGATCTTGCCGGGACCACTCCAGACGGTGAGCTACCGCTCCGCGTTCTACCGGGTGCTCGACCGGTTCATCGACTCGCCCATTGATGTCGAGCGGGATGCCGCCTCCATGGAGTTGCGGAGGGGGCGATTCGCCGAACCCGACCCCCTGTCGATGGCGGTTCTCCTGGATGAAGCCGTGATACACCGCGTTGTCGGTGGCCCGGTGATCATGGCCGAGCAGCTCCGCCATCTGGTTGCTCTCGGCAGCGCGCCGAACATCTCCATCCGTGTGATCCCCTTCGGGGCGGGGGAATACAGCGTGATTCCAGGAGCGGTTACGCTTCTGGGATTCGCCGAGCCCGCTGTAGATCCGGATGTGGTCTATGTCGAGTACTTCGGTGGCGGGGAGTGGATCGAAGGCGCTCGAGATGTAGCGAAGTTCGCCGGAGCCCTCGATGATGTCCAATCCCTTGCGTTGTCGGAGAAAGATACGGCGGCCCTGTTCAGCCGCAAGGCAGACCAACTGGAGTCGGAACGATGAAGAGCACCATGATGTGGCGGGTCAGCTCATTCAGCTTGCCCAACAACGACTGCGTCGAGGTCGGGCGTGGGCCTGGTGAGACCCTGATCCGGGACACCAAGAACCGCTCCGCAGGCGCCCTCCACCTGACTCCGCACTCCCTCGCCGCCTTGCTCCACTCCGTCAAGCGCGGCTAGGTGTACTGACCCGAGACGTTGCGAACGGTCCGACACGTGATCGGATGATCTTGAAATGAGGGAGGGCCTCCGGGTTCGGTGTGGAT
>NZ_PTIX01000016.1 GCF_002934265.1 Actinokineospora auranticolor | reverse complement strand
CACTACCCGGCCTACACGATGGGCAGAGCCGCGGAGATGCTGGGAACCACACCGGGGTTCCTGCGCAGCCTGGACGAGGCGGGGCTGATCGAGCCGCAGCGCTCTGCCGGCGGACACCGCCGCTACTCCCGTCACCAACTGCGCATCGCGGGGCGCGCCCGCGAACTCGTCGACCAAGGCGCCGGCGTGGAAGCCGCGTGTCGCATCGTCAGCCTGGAGGACCAGCTCCAAGAAGCACGCGCTCTCAACGAGGCGCTCGCGCCGTCCGAACAGGACAAGCCACCACAGCACGATCTCTGACGTGGCCACGGTCACGACCGGCCCTGGCTGTTGGTGGCCGCTGGTGATGAGTGGCCGGTGGGTGAACTGGCGTCGCGGTCACGGATCAGGTGGGCAGCGATCTCCTCGCTGATCGGAGGACGACCTGGCGGTTTCGGTAGCCGCCACTTCCCGGCCAGGAGCCCGCACGACAGTCGACAGCCAAAGACCACCGATCAACGACCCGAGTTCTCGACCAGCGCAGGGATCCGAACGCCGGCGTGATGACCTCAGCGTGCCGCAAACGCCCGATCGAGGCCGCCATGCGGGACACGACGATCTTGGGGCAGGGCACCCTGCCCCGGTTTGGCACCGCACAGGGCCCCGAGTCGGTGACACGTGCCGGTATCGTCTCGTCGTCCCTGAGGAGCGGGCGCAGCGCGGGCAAGACCTCCCTCGATCACCGAACCACCGCCTGGAATCCGGCTCACCTCCCGTGGCAACACGTTCGACCAGGACAGGCGACCGGTGTCGCGCGTCACCGGCAGACGCAGTCCCGGGACAGCGCGGAAGCCTCGGTGGCGGTGCAGTAGCGAACGCCGATGGGGTCGTGGTCGCGCCACGGGTGGGGGCACACGGCACAGCTGTCGACAGCGGCCTCCAGCAGGGCGGTCCTCGGTTCAGAGGCGGGCATGGGGGTACTCCGATGATCGGTGTTGGAACGAGAGGACGCGGGGGTTCAGGATGGTTCCCCCGCGGATCTCGATGGCACGTCGGATGGTCTCGTTGGAGTCCCAGGCGCCGGTGAGCACCGGGCGCAGGTGCGGGAGGAGCGCTTCGCTGATCTCCCAGGTCGCGGAGTTCCACAGGTAGGACGGGCTGTGGTCCACACCGTAGTGGCGCACGTGGTCTCCCAGAAGGAAGTCCGGTTGTGCGAACGAGGTGGGGCGCGCCCACTCGAAGCCCATACCCGTGTCGCAGGAGACGTCGACGACCAGGGTGCCGGGGGCCAGGACGGGCAGGTCGTCGTTGGTGAGGAACATCAATGGCGTGTCGGTGTCCTGGAGCACGCAGTTGACGATGATGTCGTGTTCGGCGAGGAATGCCGCCAGCGGTACGCGGCCCGCTGCGGTGACGGCGTGGTGCCCGCGTCGGGAATCGGTGTCGCCGTGGTCGAAGTGGATGATCCGCGCGGAGTGGATCGGCGAGCTGACGGCCGCGACACCGCGGTTGGTGAGGATGTCGACGTCGTGCACCCCGAGCGCGTTGAGGGCCGTCACGGCGCCTCGTGCGGTGGCCCCGAACCCCAACACGACGGCGCGCAACCGCCGCCCGTAGTCACCGGTCGAGCCGAGCAGCCGCATGGCGTGCAACACCGAGCAGTAGCCCGCGAGCTCGTTGTTCTTGTGGAAGACGTGCAGGCCGAACGAGCCGTCGGAGTTCCAGTGGTTCATCGCCTCGAAGGCGATGAGCGTCAGCCGTCGTTCGACGGCGTGCTGGGTGAGCTCCTCGTCCTGGACGCAGTGCGGCCAGCCCCACAGCACCTGTCCTTCCCGCAGCTGCGCGACGTCGGCGGCGAGTGGCTTCGGCAGCAGGATGACATCGCATTCCGCGATGAGTTCCGCGCGTGAGCGCAACCCCGCGACGGACGCCGCGAGTTGATCGTCGAAGACGCCGAAGCGTTCCCCGTAGCCGCGCTCGAGGTAGACACGGTCCCGCAGGTCCGCATCGATCCTGTCCAGGTGTCGCGGGTGGAGGGGAAGTCGGAGTTCGTCCTCCTTCCGGGACCGGGCGATGACGCCGAGGCTGAGCTGATCCACGTGTGTCCTGTCCTCTGTGGGCGGTGCCGCCACGACGGGCCGCGGTTGCCTGATCCGGTGGCCTCGTCAGGCAGGGTCGGGCCCGATCGCCGCAACAGTCCTTCGCGGACAGATCGAGACGTGGCGGAGCCCCGCCGATCACCGGTTCGAATCCTGCCGACGGGAGAACGCGAGTCCCTCGCCGGGCACGGCAACGGGCTTCTCGTCGAAACGCGCCGTTCACCGGTCCTCGGGTCGAGGTGACACCGGGGTCCAGGGCACGTGCTCACGACACTACACCCCTCCGCCGAGAATCTTCGCCCCACTTCGCCGCGGGCAGGCGACCGGCGCTCGGGCAAGCGTTGCCGCGCCCGCGCTGGTGGATCACGTTCGCTTGAGCCGGAAGCCCGCGTTCGTCGGATGTTCGAATGGCGGTCAACGCACGGTAGGCGGCCAAGGACATGGCCTTGGAGACCGCCGTTGGCGGGCTGTCGTCATCACCCGCGGTGCGCGTCACGTGCGAGAACCGTCCCCGGCTCATGGCGTCACACGGGCCTGGAGGGCGTAGGCTCCGCTGTGTCGAGTTCACCTCGTGCGACCGCGGTCAAGCGGGCGCCGTCCTCGGCGTTCTGACTGCCGGTCGCGCGTCGACCGGGGACGGGAGCCTGCCCGATGTCGGGCTCACGCGTCGCCTCGTCGAGGTCATCGTTCGTCGGCAGAGTGGTGCGTGCCGGATCCGGCAACACCTCTCCCCCGGTCCTGACGGCCGTCCCGGGCAGGCTGCTCGGCGCCGTCCCGGTGCGTTCCCCGCTCCGGGACGGGGAACTCGACCGCTGGGCGGACGAGGGCGGTCGAGCCGCTGCTCGCGACACCTTCTGACCTTCTACGTCACCACCGCCCCAGGACCCCGGACGGTGCCACAAGCACACCAGTCCGAGGAGTCACCGCCATGCTGACCACCGCCCGCGAGCCGGTCGCCGATCCCACGAACCAGGACTTGGCGCTGGTCGACGCTTATTGGCGCGCGGCCAACTACCTCTCGGTCGGGCAGATCTACCTGCTGGCCAATCCACTGCTTCGGGAACCGCTGCTGGCCGAACACGTGAAACCTCGGTTGCTGGGGCACTGGGGGACCACCCCAGGGCTGAACCTGTTGTACGCGCACATGAACCGGCTCATCCGCGCTCGTGACCTCAACGTCCTGTACGTGACCGGCCCGGGGCACGGTGGCCCGGCGCTGGTGGCCAACGCGTACCTGGAGGGCACCTACAGCGAGGTGTACCCGGACATCGGCGAGGACGAGGATGGCTTGCGCGCGCTGTTCCGCCAGTTCTCCTTCCCCGGGGGCATCCCCAGCCACGTGGCGCCGGACACACCGGGCTCGATCCACGAAGGCGGGGAACTCGGCTACGCGCTGGTGCACGCGTTCGGCGCGGTGTTCGACAACCCGGATCTCATCGCGTTGTGCGTGGTGGGAGACGGGGAGGCGGAAACCGGCCCGCTCGCGGCGAGCTGGCACTCGAACAAGTTCCTCAACCCGGTGACCGACGGCGCGGTGCTACCGGTGCTGCACCTCAACGGCTACAAGATCGCCAATCCCGCGGTGCTGGCCCGCGTCCCCGCGGCCGAGCTCGCCGCGCTGATGCGCGGCTACGGCTACGAGCCGCACTTCGTCACCGGCGACGACCCGGCCGAGGTCCACCGCCTGCTGGCCGCGACGCTGGAGGAGGTGCTCGGCGACATCGCCGCCATCCAGCACGCCGCCCGCGGCGGGGCGGTCGCGGACCGGCCGGTGTGGCCGATGATCGTGTTGCGCACCCCGAAGGGCTGGACCGGCCCGAAGAAGGTCGACGGCGTCCAGGTGGAGGGCACGTTCCGGGCCCACCAGGTTCCGCTGTCGCGGACAAGGGCGAATCCGGCGCACCGCGCACTGCTGGAGGAGTGGCTGCGCGGCTACCGCCCCGAGGAGCTGTTCGACGACACTGGGCGGTTGCTGCCGCACCTGCGCGCCCTGGCGCCGACCGGCACCAGGCGGATGAGCGCCAACCCGCACGCCAACGGGGGCAGGCTGTTGCGCGAGCTGTCGATGCCGGACTTCCGCGACCACGCCGTGCCGGTCGGTCGTCCCGCGGTCGAATCCAGCGAGGCGACCCGCGTGCTGGGCGGGTTCCTGCGCGAGGTCGTCGCCGCCAACACCGACCGGTTCCGGATCATGGGTCCGGACGAGACGGCGTCCAACCGCCTCGACGCGGTGCTCGAGACGACCAACCGCGCGTGGAACGCGATCACGGTGGCCGGTGACGACCACCTCGCGCCGGACGGGCGGGTCATGGAGGTGCTCTCCGAGCACCTGTGCCAGGGCTGGCTGGAGGGCTACCTGCTCACCGGCAGGCACGGGTTGTTCAACTGCTACGAGGCGTTCATCCACATCGTCGACTCGATGCTCAACCAGCACGCCAAATGGCTCAAGACCAGCCGCGGCATCCCCTGGCGGGCGCCGATCGCCTCGTTGAACTACCTGTTGTCCTCGCACGTGTGGCGCCAAGACCACAACGGATTCTCCCACCAGGACCCGGGGTTCATCGACCACGTGGTGAACAAGAAGGCGGAGATCGTCCGCGTCTACCTGCCGCCGGACGCCAACACGCTGCTGTCGGTGACCGACCACTGCCTGCGCAGCAAGGACTACGTCAACGTCATCGTCGCGGGCAAGCAACCCGCGCTGACCTACCTGGACATCGACGCCGCCATCGCGCACTGCGCGCGAGGGCTGGGCATCTGGCCGTGGGCGGGCACCGGCCACGGCGAACCGGACGTCGTGCTCGCGTGCGCGGGGGACGTACCCACGCTGGAGGCCGTGGCGGCCGCGGACCTGCTGCGCACCCACCTGCCCGCCCTGCGGGTGCGGGTGGTCAACGTGGTCGACCTGATGCGACTGCAGTCGGAGACCGAGCACCCGCGCGGGCTGTCCGATGTGGACTTCGACGCGATCTTCACCACCGACAAGCCGGTGGTCTTCGCCTTCCACGGCTACCCGTCGCTGATCCACCTGCTCACCTACCGCCGCACCAACCACCGCAACCTGCACGTGCGCGGCTACCAGGAGGAGGGCGCCACGACCACCCCGTTCGACAACGTCATGCTCAACGACCTCGACCGGTTCCACCTGGTCATGGACGTCATCGATCGCGTCCCCGGATTGGGTGAGAGCGCCGCCGGGCTGCGCCAGGCGATGGTCGACAACCGGGTCGCGGCCCGCAGGCACACCCGGGAGCACGGCGAGGACGACCCGGCGATCGCCGGGTGGACCCTGCGGTCCGGGAACTGACGTGCGGGTCCTGGTCACCGATGCCGAGTCGGCGAGCCTGAAGCCGCGCCTGCTCGACGACGAACTGGTCGAATGGCCTCGCTTCCCAGGCGGCGCCCTCGGCCTGGAGCACAACCGGTCCGCGCGCGCCGACACCCGTGGCACTCCATCTGGATCGGTGATGCGAACCTTCGTGATCACCGCCGGGGAAGACCTCCTGAGCGCCCAGGAGACACGCGCTCCGCGTCCGGTCCCGGTGCCGAACGAGACACTCCGATGACCGCGGCGAAGACCGACGAGGTGGACCGGCGGAGCGGATCGGCGACCGAGGTGGTGACCGCGGCGGCCCGCTCCACGGCGGAGGTCCTGCGGGATCTCGGCGTCACCGCCGATCAGGGCCGCACCCGGGCCGACGTTGTCCAAGAGCAGGCCCGGTGGGGGCTCAACGCGGTGTCCTCGCACCGCGCCAGGCTGTTGCCGGTGCTCTGGCACCAACTCCGCTCCCCGCTGCTCGGGCTGTTGCTGGCGGCGGCCTTGGCGTCCGCCCTGTTCGGGCAGCGCGGTGACGCGGTCATCATCGCCGCGATCGTGGTCGTGTCGGTGGGGCTGGGCTTCGCCAACGAGTACCGCGCCGAGAAGGCCGCCGAGGCCCTGCACTCCCGAATCCGCCACGAGACCACCGTGATCCGCGAGGGCACCCGGTCGCGGGTGGACGTCACCGTGCTCGTGCCCGGCGATGTGCTGGAGCTGCGCCTCGGCGACATCGTCCCGGCGGACCTGCGGCTGCTGTCGGCCACCGGTCTGGAGTGCGACGAGTCCGTTCTGACCGGCGAAGCACTGGCCGTGGACAAGTCCACCGGCCCGGTGCCGCCAAACACCCCATTGGCGGAGCTGTCCAGCGCGGCGTTGATGGGCACGGTGGTCAGGGCGGGCTCGGGTGTCGGCGTCGTGGTCGCCACCGGCGCCCGCACCCGGTTCGGCTCGATCGCGGCGGGACTCGACACCCACCCGCTCGACACCGAGTTCCAGATCGGCCTGCGCGAGTTCTCCATGCTGCTGGTCTACGTCGCCGGGTCGCTCACCGCGGCGATCTTCGCGGCGAACCTCCTGCTGGACAAGCCGTTCCTGGACGCGCTGCTGTTCTCCCTGGCGATCGCGGTCGGCATCACCCCGCAACTGTTGCCTGCCGTGGTCTCCACCAGCCTCGCCGCCGGGTCGCGCCGGATGAGCCGCCGCCGGGTCCTGGTGAAGCGGCTGGTCTGCATCGAGGACCTGGGCAACGTCGACGTGCTGTTCACCGACAAGACCGGAACCCTCACCCAGGGCCGGGTCCAGTACATGCGCGCCGTCCCCGCGGCCGTCGACACCCCGGACGAGGTCCTGCGGTGGGGCCTGCGGTGCACCGAGGCGTCCGCGCGAGCCAGTGGCGGCAGCCCGTTGGACCAGGCCATGTGGTCCTCGCCCGCCGCGACGGGGCTGGGTGCGGTCTCGGCGGTGCGGGAGCCGACGGCGGTGTTGCCCTTCGACCACGACCGCCGCATGGTGTCCGTGCTCACCCGCGCTCCGTCGGGTTCGTCAACCCTGATCACCAAGGGCGCTCCCGAAGCCGTCCTGGACCGCTGCGTGGACGTGCCGTCCGGGGCGCGGACCGCGCTGGCCGCCGAGTTCGCCGCGGGCAACCGGGTTGTCGCCGTAGCCACACGGCCCGCCGATGACCTGTCGACAGTCACCGCCGCGGACGAACGGGACCTGCGCCTGAGCGGCTTCCTGGTCTTCCTCGACCCGCCCAAGCCCGACGCCGAGACCGCACTGCGCCGCCTGGCCGATCTCGGCGTCGCGGTGAAGGTCGTCACCGGCGACAACGCCGCGGTGGCCGTCAAGGTCTGCCGCGACCTCCGACTGGCCACGGGGGGCGCGCTCACCGGTACCGACATCGATGCCCTCGACGACGAAGCCCTCGCCGCCGCCATCCCCGACACCACGGTGTTCGCCCGCGTCGGCCCGGAGCACAAGGCCAGGATCGTGCGGGTCCAGCGCCACGGCGCGGGCGCTGTGGCGTTCCTCGGCGACGGGGTCAACGACGCGCTCGCCCTGCACGCCGCCGACGTGGGCATCTCGGTCGACTCGGCCACCGACGTCGCCAAGGACGCCGCCGACGTCATCCTGCTCGACAAGGACCTCGGCGTGCTCGCCGACGGCGTCGTGGAGGGCAGGCGCATCTTCGCCAACACCATCAAGTACGTCCTGATGGGCACCTCCAGCAACTTCGGCAACATGGCTTCCGCCGCCGGGGCATCGTTGTTCCTGCCGTTCCTGCCGATGCTCCCGTCGCAGATCCTGCTCAACAACCTGCTCTACGACACCAGCCAGCTCGCCATCCCCACCGACAACGTCGACGCCGAACAGCTGCGCAGACCGGCGCACTGGGACATCGCGTTCATCCGCCGGTTCATGCTGCGCTTCGGCCCGCTCAGCTCGGTGTTCGACTTCGCCACCTTCGGCCTGATGCTCTGGGTCCTGCACGCCGGGCCCGAGCAGTTCCACACCGGCTGGTTCGTCGAGTCGCTGGCCACGCAGGCGCTGGTGATCTTCGCGATCCGGACCAGGACCGTCCCGTTCTTCCGCAGCCACCCCAGCCTGCCGCTGACCCTGGCCGCGCTCGGCGTGGTCGTCATCGGTGCGCTGCTGCCCGCGACACCCCTGGCCGGTGCCCTGGGCTTCCGTCCGTTGCCCCTGGCCTTCTACGCCGCCCTGGCGGCCATGGTGGTGGGCTACCTCGTCCTGATCGAGATCGGCAAGCGGTCCTTCTACCGCGCAGCCGGGCCCGTCGCACCGCGGGTCGTCCCCCCGCGCGGTCGCGGGCTGCGGCGGCGCGCGCGGCCCTTCAGCACCGTTGGCCCCGTACCACGACGAACAGGAGTTCCCCGATGAACGACCTCATGTCCCGCCTGCCGGTGGTCGCCGGTGTCGACGGTTCGGTTTCTGCCGCCCACGCCGCGCAGGACCTCCGACGCGGTGCCCGCACTGGTGGAAGAGTCCGCCAAGGCGTGCCTGGTCGTGCTCGGCTCCCGGGGGTTGGGCGGGTTCAGCGGCATCTTGATCGGGTCGACCGCCGTCGCGCTCACCGCGCGCGGGAAGTGCCCGGTCGCGGTGATCCGCGGCCGGACCGAGGACGGGGCGCCTCCCTCGACCGGTCCCGTGGTGGTCGGGGTCGACGGCACGCCCACCAGCGAGCCCGCGCTGGCGGTGGCCTTCGAGCAGGCGGCCTCCCGCGGCGCGGACCTGGTCGCCGTGCACGCCTGGACCGACTTCGCCTCGATCACCGCCCACACCTACGCCCACCAGTCCGCTGTGGACTGGGACGCCATGGAGAACCGCGAAGGCGAGGTACTGGCCCAGCAACTGGCGGCGTGGCGGGAGAAGTACCCGGCGGTGACCGCGCGCCAGGTCGTCAGCCGCGACCGACCGGTGCGCAGTCTGCTGGACAACGCCGAGAACGCCCAACTGCTGGTGGTCGGCTGCCGCGACCACGGCGGGTTCACCGGCATGCTGCACGGCTCCACCAGCCAGGCCCTTATCCACCACGCGTCCTGCCCGCTGGTCGTGGTCCACGTCACCGCCGCGCGATGACCGGCCGACGCCGGTGACCGTCGCCCACGCCAGGTCAGTCGACGACAGCCGCAAGGCGACCGGCGCGGACCTCGACCGCGGGCTGTCGGTCCAGGAGGCGCGGGCCCGGCTCGACCACTCCGGCCCCAACGAGCTGCCGCCACCCCGCCGACGCGGTGCGCTGGTCCGGGTGGCGGGTCAGGTGCACCACCCCCTGATCTACGTCCTGCTCGGCTCCGCCCTGGCGACCGGCCTGCTCGGCGGCATCGTGGACGCGAGCGTGATCCTGGGCGTCGTGGTGGTCAACGCCCTGATCGGCTTCCTGCAGGAGGGCCGCGCCGAGCGGGCTCTCGACGCGCTGGCCGCGGCGACGCGGACCAAGGCCACCGCGATCCGCGACGGAGTCGCCACCGAGGTCGCCTCGACCAACCTGGTGATCGGTGACCTGGTGCTGCTCGACGAGGGCGACCGCGTGCCCGCCGACCTGCGGCTGGTGTACACCCGCGAGCTGCGGATCGACGAATCCGCCCTCACCGGCGAGTCCCGACCGGCGGCGAAGGACCCGCTCGACCTGCCCGCGGCGACCGAACCGGCCGACCGGACGAACATGGCCCACGCGGGCACCCTGGTGACCTCCGGCGGCGGACGCGGCGTGGTCGTCGCGACCGCCGCGGACACCGAGATCGGCCGGGTGCACCACCTGGTCGCCGTGACCGGCCGGTGGACACGCCGCTGACCCGGAAACTGGCCCGCTTCAGCGGCGCGCTCACCATCGTGGTCCTCGCCCTCGCCGGACTCGGCGCGCTGGTGGGCACGCTGCGCGGGCAACCGGCCGTCGAGGTGGTGACCGCCGCCGTCGTCGCGCTGCGCCGCGGGCCATGGGGTCTGCTGGTCACCGGGTCGATGCTGGCGATGTACGTGCTGGAATGCCTGAGCATCGCCGTCGACCAGTGGTTCGGCGCGCACGCCGATCCCGCCTCCCCGATCACGTCGGCCGCGCTGACACCGGTGTTCGCCGTCGCGGCGGCACTGATCGCGGCCCCGCTCGCCGCGTACCTGCGGCACGTGGACCGGGACCCGATCGGAGTCGCGGAAGTCTGAAGTCCCCGACCGGCTGAACGCGAGGCGGCGATGCGTGGGCAACGCCGCTCGCGCCGGCGACGGCGTGCCCGACGGGTACCGGCACGACCCGGCCTGACCGATGGCCCGCCTGCCCCCCGCGGTCTCCCTCGGCGTGCGAGTGCCGCGGAATCAGGATGGTGTGGGCAGCGCGGTTGCGGGCCAGTCGAGCAGCCGGGCGCCGAGGACGGCGACATGCAGGGTGATGCGGACACCGGTGTCGGCAGGCTCCAGTCCGGTGAACTCGCGGATGCGGGCCAGCCGGTAGGTGACCGCCCGCACCGACAGGTGCAGTCTGCGTGCGGTCTCGGCGGTGTTGCCGCCCGCGTCGAGGTAGGCGTCCAAGGTGCCGAGCAGTATCGCCGCGCCGCCCCGGGCATCCGCGAGCGGGCCGAGAGTGGTGAGGATGAGATCGGCGATGGCGGTCCGGTCACGGAGCAGGACCCGGTAGACGAGCAGGTCGACGGCCGCGACGACCGGGGTGTCCATCCGCAGGAGCCCGGCCAGGGTGAGCGCGTCGCGGGCTTCCTCGTAGGCGAGCAGCACCCCCACCGGGCCGGGGCGGACGCGACCGACGCCGATCTGCCACGCCCCGCCTTTCATCGTCGTGGCACGAGGACCGAGCACACCGCGCATGGCCGCGACGATCCGGCCGACGGCGTCCGCGGCGTTGACGGTCCCGACGACGACGAGCAGTCCGTCTTTGCTCGCCACGAGCGCCGGTGGCGAGCCGCGCCCGCTCAAGGCACTCTCGACCCGGTTGAGCTGGGCGCTGCCTTCGGTGAACGCCGTGCTCGCGCGGGCGAGGACGACCGTGTGCGGTCCGGTGAGGTCGAGCCCGAACCCGGCGGCGCGGGCGAGCAGCCCGGAGACGTCGGAGCTGCCGGTCAGCAGGTCGTCGATGAACTCCCGCCGGGCGGCCTCCTGCCTGCGGATCACCGCCTGCCTAGCCATCTGGTGGCCGTCGCTCACCGCGGTGACCGCCTCGCCCGCGGCGCGCATCACCGTTTCACCCACCGCCTGCACCAGGGCGAGGGTGGGCACCGCCGCGGTGACGGCGGGCAGGTACCGCCACAGCCGCCAGGTGACCGACAGGTAGAGGTCGATCAGGGCAGGCAGGGGCACCCCGGCGTCCGCCGCCTCGCCGCCGAGGCGGCGGTAGCCCTCCAGTTCCGTCCGGTTCAACGCCGTTCGGGTGGCGCTGACGCGGGTCAACGCCGAGACGTAGTCGCCGAGCAGGGCGGCGTCCAGGCCGCCTGACTGCGCCACGGCCGCGCCGGTCAGCCCCGCCACGTCGACCTCGGACACCGAACCGGGACCACGCGCACCACCTGCCCTCGGATCGATCGGCACTGCGATCATCTCCTTCGTCGAGCCCCAGGTGCGGCGGCGACGTTGCCCGGTTGCGGAAACCGATCAGCGGTCAACTCGGCCTGGTTGGGCCGTGACCGCGCACGTCACGAAGCCCACTATGGGGTCAAGTCAAACACCGGGGACAAACCACCGCCTGCCGGATCACCCGGACGGCCCCGGGCGCCGGATGTCCGCGCTCCCCCGCGGTTGCGCGCGAACACCTGCCGGTCAGCACCGCTCGACGACCGACGAAGGGAACCCGATGACCCACCCCCGCTCCCCGGACATCGTCCACAGCGGACACACCGTGCTCGGCGCACACGTCCCCGCCACCATCAGCGCGCGGCTCCGCCTCGGCAACGGGTTCACCGCCGCTGAACGCCCCGGCATCGTCAAGCGCCTGTCCTCGCTGGACCACGCCCTGGGCGCGTACGACGTCTCGACGGTCGAACTGGAGCTGTCGACCAAGGATCGAGACCTCCCGGGGCAGGCCACCACTCTGCAGTGCAGGCTCGCCGGACGGCCACGGCTGGTGGCCACCAGTTCGCAGCGGACACGCACAGCCGCGTTGATCGAGGTCCGCGACAACCTGCGCCGTCAGCTCGACGACCTGAAAGCGCGCACCGCGCCACAGCACGCGCGGCACCGCCACGGTGCCAGCCCCCTGTACTGGGGCTGACGAAAGGCGGGGTTCGAGCCATGGACGCCCCCGGGCGCTCCGCAACCCCGCCTCCTCCAGACCGTGGTCGACGTGTCCGCCGGGAAGAACAGCGCCCTGGTGCCGCCCTTCCCGGTCGACCTGCTCCGCTTCTCCGGAAAGGCCGCGGCGCCCGGTGTCGCGGCTCGCCGTCGCACCGCCCGCCGTCATCGAGCCCGCTTCCGCGACCGACGGCCCATCCATACCGGAGGACCCGCCGGCGCGGTTCGCCGACCCCGGCGATCGTCCACATCGGACTTCTCATCGGCTGGGCCCACCCAGGGTGCCCTCGCCTCCCCTCGACCACGACCGGCACCGGTGGTTGTGGTTTAGGGAAGGCGTGGCAGGGCATCCGAAGACCACAGCAGCCGCCCAGGACCCAGGCGACACCGGGTTCCGGGGAGTCGGCGCTTCGCGTCCGCCACGCGGATCCGCCCGTTCCCCTCGGGGGTCCGCTCCAAGCGCTTCCGCTGTCGCAGCGGCCGCTCCCGATTGCTTTTGCCTGGCGCCATCGCACACCTAGCGCACGATCGAGGAGACCACCGTGACGAATCCCGTCACCCCCGCGTCGAAGCCACAAACCCAGAACACCAACGCCGAGGTCGTCCCCCGCCAAGCGGACACGCGCGCACCGGACAGGGGAACAACCACCATCGCCGACACCGTGGTCCAGAAGATCGCGGGACTGGCCACGCGTGAGGTCGCCGGTGTGCACGCGCTCGGCGGCGGCGCGGCTCGAGCGCTGAGCGCGCTGCGGGAGCGCATCCCCGGCGCGACGGCCTCGGCGGGTCAGGGCGTCTCGGTCGAGGTCGGTGAGCGGCAGGCCGCTGTCGACCTGAACATCCTCGTCGAGTACGGGGTGTCCATCGCGGACCTGGCCAGGTCGGTCCGCCGCAACGTCATCGGCGCGGTGGAGCAGATGACCGGGTTGGAGGTCGTGGAGGTCAACGTCGCCGTCACCGACGTGCACATCCCGGACGACGACGAGGGTGCGGGCGCCACCGTCGTCCGGGTGCAGTGAGCCCGGAGATCGAGGCGACCGTCATCGCCGCCGCGGTGCGCGCCCTGCCGCAGGTGGCGGGCCCGCACCGCGGGCGGTACGGCGAGATCGCCACCTACCTCCCCGGGCATCGGATCGCCGGGGTCCGGGTGCGGACCGCCGAGATCACCGTGGGCGTGGTCGCGCGGTACCCGGCCACCGTCGCCGAGGTCGACTCGGCGGTCCGGGCGGCCGTCCGCGCAGCGGTCGGCCCGGCCCTCCCCGCGCTGCACGTGTGGATCGGTGACGTGGCGCTTCCCCGACCCCGTGCCACCTCTTGGCGGGCCGCGGCACTCGGGCCGCCGCGGCAACCCGAGCCCGGCACTCCGCAGCGGGATACGAGGGCCACCACAGCGAGGACGACAACGTGAACTCGACCACCACCGGCGTGCTCGCAGGCATCGCGCTCGGCTTCGCCGCCGCGTTCGGCGGATTCGGCGCCTTCATCCTCGTCCTGGTGCTCGGCGCGGCGGGGTTCGTCGTCGGCAGGGTGCTCGACGGCAAGCTCGACGTGTCCGCGCTGACCGGCCGTGGTCGGTCGTGAGCGCCGTGGGCACCGCTCCCCCGGTCCAACCGCGGGCACCAGGATCGTCGACCACCGCGAGCGAGCGGGGGAGCCTCACCATCGCCAACGGCGTCGTGGCGCGGATCGCCGCACGAGCGGCCACCGAGGCCCGCGGCGTCGGCGGGTCGGCCCACCGCCTGTTCGGTGTACCCGTCGGTGCGGAGCGCGCCGGGCGGGACGTCCAGGTCGAGGCGACTGTCAACGGCGCGACCGTCGCGCTCGACGTGCGGTTGTCGATGACCTATCCGATGCCGGTGCGCCGCGTCGCCGAGGATGTGCGCCACCACTTGAGCGGGCGGGTCCGCGCGCTCACCGGACTGATCGTGTCCAGGGTCGAGATCACCGTCACCGCCCTGCACCCCCAAGCAGCCACGACCGGGAGAGTCCGATGACGAGGTTCCCCCGGCGCGGCGCACCCGCGGTCCTCGTGGCCTTGGTCGTCCTCTCCGCTTGTGCGCTGGTCACGACAGTGGCGGTGCAGCGGGTCGTCGGGTGGACCCCGTTGGTCGACCCCGGCGCCGTGCTCGGCGCGTTGCGCGCCGCGCGGTGGACCGATCCCGCCGTCGTCGCCGCCGCCTCGGTGTGCGTGCTGGTGGGCGCGGGTCTCCTGCTCTGCGCGCTGCTGCCCGGCACCCCCACCGTCCTACCGCTGCGCGACGACGACCCGCGCATCGACCGCGCGGTGCGTTCCGGCGCGACGCGCAAGAGCGTGCGACGCGTCCTGCGCTCCGCCGCGTCGTCGGTGGACGGCGTGGCCTCCGTCCGGCTCCTGCTCACCGGCCGCGCGGTCACCGCGACCGCCACGACCCACCGCGCCATCACCGACGGGCTCGCCGACGCCGTGCGCGCGGCCATCGAGGACCGGCTCGACCGGATCGGGCAGGCAGGCCGCCCCGCGGTGGGCGTCCGGATCCGGAGGCGGGGGCGGTGAGCGGCCACGAGCGGCCGTCGAGGCTCAACCGCGCCCTGCTGGCGGCCACCGGCCTGCTGCTGCTCGCCGCGGGCGGGTTCGCCCTGGCCACCCGGTTCGCGGTGCTGGACGTGCTGCCGCCGGAGGGCCACCTCGTCCCCGGTTCCGCGACTGCGCCGACGTGGGTCTGGTACACCACCGCGGCCTGCGGAGTCGTCCTCGGTCTGCTCGCCATCCGCTGGCTCGTCGCCCAGGTGATCCGCAAGCCGAAGACCCACACCTGGCGGTTCGACACCGACACCGGTCGCACCGACCTGTCCGCGAGCACGGCCGTCGGACCGCTGCTCGCCGAGGCCGAGACCTATCCCGGGGTGCACACCGCACGCGGCACCCTCGCCGGGACCCGCGACAACCCGACCCTCGTGCTGGTGATCAGCACCGAGCAGGACGCCGAGCCCGCCGCGATCCGGCGCGCGCTGGCCACCCGGGGGGTGCCCCGCCTGTGCCGGGTTCTCGACCTCGGCGACCTGCCCACGACCGTCGAGTTCCGCTTCACCGACGAACCCGCTGCGCGATTCGCCGCATCCCCGGCCGACTCGGGCGACGACCTCCGCGCGCACGCCACCGGGGGGCCGGGAGTGCGGACCGACCAGGTCGCGCCGCTCACGGAGAACCATTCCACAGCGGACCCGGAAGCGGTACGACCGAGATGACACCGAACCGGACCAGCGCCAGGGACGACCCGACAACGCGAACCGGATGCCGGTGGACGGTGAAACCCGCTGACGGCGCGCGGGGCTCTGTCGACAGGGCCTGGGGTGGCCGCCCTCCAGCGACTCGGCGATCGAGTCCCCCTGGTCGCCGACATGGCCGCGTCCGGGATACCGGTGCGGCACGTCTCCGTCAACCCCGACACCTGGAACCGGACCGAGCACAGGCTCGTCGTATCACCATGATCGGGCGGGACCGGGTCGGGACACCCCGCCCACTGGTGCTCCCGCGGCGCAACGGCACGCACCGGGTCGGCGAGACCCGCAAGTACGTCGACCCGGAACTACAGGTGTACCGCCTGCGCCCGGCTGACCTCGACCGCACCGCCCACAAGGACGCACAACCCGCCCGCTCGAACCTGATCCACGCGACACCCGAACCCGCCCCGCGGGCATCGCGGGACGGATCGGTCGCGGCGTGGACAGTCCACACTGGACGCCCTCCGAGGTTGGAGGGTGACCTCGATGTGGCCATGGCGTCGCACTGCCCCGTGACAAGTGGCCCGTCGAGTTCGCCCTACGGCCGCTGTGTCCCAGGACTCGCCGCATGCGCCGGGGAATCACCGGGTTCGGGATGCGGTGCGCGGTACAGGTCGAATATGCGGTCCAAGCCTGTCAGCGCCAGTGGTCTGGTCACCGCGGCGCTGTCGGCGACCAACCGCAGGCTGGTCCCGCAGGCGGCGAAGGTGGCGTAAGCGCGGGCGATGACGTTCGCGCCTGCCCCGTCGAGGGATGACACGGTGCGCAGGTCGAGGACGAGCCCGGTCGCGCTCGGCACCGCACGCAGGTCGATCTGCGCGCGTGCGAGTGCTTCGGCCAGGGTCGGTGCGGCGGTGGTGTCCAACGCACCGGAGATCTGGATGTGCATTTCCGCGCCGCTCGCACCGGTTTGCCAGGTGATCGTGAGGCGGAGCAGGGCGCTGCCGCCGAACGCCCCTTCGCGGGGCGCTACCTGCGAGACGGTCTTCGACCGCTTCCGCCTGGGAAGCGTACCGCTGCCGCGACGGGCCTCGATCTCATCGGGGAGCAGAAAGGGGAGGAGATTCGATTCCACGATCAGCTCCTGACCTTCCGAACGCCGTGTGGGCGGCCGGAGGTGTGAAGAGATCGCCGTCAGTGCGGGATCTGGGCACATACCGACGAGAGGCCCCGAGGGTAGCCCCATGGCGGCGATCGCGCACGACGCTCCGGCCGCAGAGCACGGGCGTCCCCGGTTCACCGCCCTGCGCGGCGCCCGCGGCACGCGCGCCGCGTAAGGTTGGAGCGGGTCGAGCGGAGGGCTCATGGTGGAAGACCGGTTCCGGCGGTTGCGGACCTTGCTGACCGCGCGCCGAGCGGACCAGTCCGCGTCGGTGGTGAGCCTGGTCTGCGAGTTGTGCGTGGCGGAGCTGTCGATCTCGGGGGCGGGTGCGACCGTGGTGAGCCACCTACCGGGTGACGAGAGTGCCGGCATGGAACGCGGCTTGGTCTACGCGACGAACCCGGTCAGTGCCGGGTTGGAGGACCTCCAACTGACCGTCAACGAGGGGCCGTGCCTGGACGCGTTCGCCTCGGGTGGTCCGGTGCTGGTGGCGGACCTGGCGGCCGAGGGCGCGCGGTGGCCCGCGTTCACCCCGGCGGCGTGCGAGCTGGGCGCGGCGGCGGTGTTCTCCTTCCCGTTGCAGGTCGGCGTGGTCCGGTTGGGTTCCCTGGACCTCTACCGCGACGAGACGGGTCCGCTGGGCAGGGTGGAGATGGCCGACGCGCTGGTACTGGCCGACCTGGCGACCCAGGGGGTGGTGGCCGACCTGGACGGCCACGACGTGCACGACCTGAGCTGGTTGGCCGACCCGCACCTGGAGTTGCACCAGGCCGCGGGGATGGTCCAGGTGCAACTCGGGTCGACCACCGAAGTGGCGCTGTTGCGGTTGCGGGCGCACGCGTTCTCCAGCGGGGTGCCGCTGGCCGAGGTCGCGCGCCAGGTCGTGGCCCGCACGTTGCGGTTCACCGAGGGCGAGGACGGGCCATAATGCGTGGTGAGGAAAGGTCGACTGGATGAGCATCGCCCGAGATCAGCAGCTCGCGAGCACCTTCGTGACACTGGCCGACACCCTGGTCGCGGACTTCGACGTGCTGGACTTCCTCGGACTGCTCACCGAGCGCGCGGTGGACCTGCTCGCTGTGGACGCCGCCGGGGTTATCCTGTCCGACCAGCGCGGGGGGTGGCGTCCGGCCGCCGGCTCCTCCGAACACGCGCACCTGGTCGAGGTGTTCTCCGCCCAGACCAGGCAGGGACCGTGCCTGGACTGCGTGCGCGGCGGTGTCGTGGTGGCCAGCGCGGACCTCACCGACGACAGCGGACGCTGGCCGGAGTTCGCCCCGGCCGCGGTAGCCGCGGGATTCCGGGCCGCGTGCGCGGTACCCATGCGGCTGCGCGATGACGTCATCGGGGCGCTGACGCTGCTGAGCACCGCGCCGGGGGCCATCGACGAGCCCAGTGTCACGCTGGGTCAGGCACTGGCCGACGTCGCCACCATCGGCATCCTGCAGCAGCGGGCGATCCGCCACGAGGCGATCGTGTTCGAACAGCTCCAAGCGGCCCTGCACCACCGCACGGTCGTCGAACAGGCCAAAGGCGTACTCGCCCAGGTGGCCGGGCTCGGCATGCACGAGTCCTACACCGCACTGCGGGAGTACGCCCGCGCGAACCAGCGCAGGCTGTCCGCGGTCGCGAGCGAGGTCGCCACCGGCGTCCTGGCCCCCAGCGCCCTGCTCGACGCCCCGTCCACCGGGTCGGGGTCCACTGAAAGCACCCGCTAGGAGGCTGCTCATCACGGACAAGTCCCGCGCCCTGAGCGCGACTTCGCGAGAACGGCGGGTCTCCCGCACCTTCGTCACGCTCGCCGACTCCCTGGTAGGCGACTTCGAGATCGCCGAGTTCCTCGACCTGCTCACCACCAGGACCGCGGAACTTCTGTCGGTGGGGGCGTCGGGGGTCATCCTGCGCGCGCCAGACGGCAACCTCGAGGTGCTGTCCAGCACCTCGAGGCAAGCGGACCTGCTGGAGCAGTTCGCGGTGCAGGTCGACAGCGGCCCGTGCATCGACTGCGTCCGCACCGGCATGCCGGTGAGCTGTGCCGACCTGGCGACCGACGGACCGCGGTGGCCCCGGTTCACCGCCGCCGCGCGGGAGTGCGGGTTCAGCTCCGCGCACGCGATACCGATGCGGTTGCGCAAAGAAGTCATCGGCGTGTTGAGCCTGCTGGGCACCGAGCCGGGCGCGCTCGACGACGAGCGCCTCGCGTTGGGGCAGGCGCTGGCCGACGTGGCCACCATCGCCATCCTGCAGCACCGCGCCATCGAGCACGGGCAGCAACTGTCCACCCAACTGCAAACCGCGCTCGACAGCCGCGTCGTCATCGAGCAGGCCAAGGGGATCCTCGCCCAACACGGCTCCCTGACCATGGACGAGGCGTTCACCGCACTGCGCGACCACGCCCGCTCACACAGCCAACGCCTCGCCACCCTGGCCACCTCCGTCATCGCGGGCGAGACCGACCTCGACACCATCCGCATCCCCGGTCCACGCCGGGGCGAACGACGACCGTGACCCCCGCACGCCGGCGGACCGGCTTGTTTGCGCCACGCTCCCAGCGGAAACCATCACGGTGAACGACAAGTTGACCGAGTCCCCGGCGACGCCGGACTCGGGAGGGCTCACCATGTCCGCTCCACCCACCGCGAGTGGTGCTGTTGCCCACTACACTCCGCCGCACAGCGACTTCGCCGCCCTGATCGGCGTGGTGCGCCGCGCGGCCTGCTCGACCGCCGCCGCGGCTACTACGCGGTGACGATCAGCCTCACCCTGCTGCTCTTCGCGGTCGGGTGCACCGGGTTCGTGCTACTGGGCGACTCGTGGTGGCAGCTGGGTACAGCGATCTTCTTGTCTGTCGTGTTCACCCAGCTCGCCTTCCTCGGCCACGATGCCGGGCACGGGCAGATCCTGCGCTCCAGGAGCGCCGACGACCGGGTCGGCCGGTTCATGGCCGTTCTCGTCGGGATCAGCTACGGCTGGTGGATGGGCAAGCACACCCGCCACCACGCGAACCCCAACCACGAGGACCAGGACCCGGACCTCGATATCCCCATCCTGGCCTTCACCCGCGGCCAGTCCCTCGATCGCGGCGGGTTCGTGCGCTGGACGGCGGAGCACCAGGCCGTGCTGTTCTTCCCCCTGCTCCTGTTGGAGGGGTTGAGCCTGCACTGGTCAGGCATCCGGGCGGTCTGGCACGGCGGGATCAAGGCTCGGCGGTCGGAGGCGGTGATGCTGGTGGCGCACATCGTGGGCTACCTGGCAGCGGTGTTCCTCGTGCTGTCCCCACCTGTGGCGATCGCGTTCATCGCCGTGCACCAAGGGTCTGTTCGGTGTCTATATGGGATGCTCCTTCGCGCCCGGGCACAAGGGGATGCCCACCTACACCGACGCGACCGCGTTGGACTTCCTCCGCAAGCAAGTCCTCAGCAGCCGCAACGTTCGGGGCGGCCTGTGGGTCGACGTCGCACTCGGTGGGCTCAACCATCAGATCGAACACCACCTTCTCCCCAGCATGCCGCGCGTCAACCTCCGCCGCGCGCAACCCCTCGTACGCGAGTTCTGCGAACAACGCGGCATCGAATACGCCCAGTGCGGTCTCCTGGGTACCTACCGCCACGTCCTGCGCCACCTCCACGAGGTTGGGCGCGCCCTGCGCGCCCAGGACGCGGGCCACTAGTTCGCAGGCGCGGCGGCCACGCGGGCGAACGCCTCGTTCCAGTGGATCGGGTCGCAGTCCACGACCGGGAACCGCGCACGTGTTGGTCCGCGCGCTTCCCACCGGGGTGCTCACGGCGTCCGCCCTGGTCAGACGGGTCGCCGCCCTGCTGCGCGCGGCCAGGTTTCGCGGTCACCGGGCCCCTCGCCGCGGCGCCGGTGCTTGAACACCGGCAATAACGGGTACTCTCCACTTAAGTGCCAAGCGCGAGCTCGAACCCGCTTCCCGACTTCGTATCGGCACTCCGACCGTTCGACTTCCCAGGCGCGCAGCCGCGCTCGCCACGTCGTCCACTCGGACGCCCTTTTTTCGGACGCGATGACTCGCGCAAACGATTGGCCAAAACTCTGTGACTACCGCTCTCGCACCTCGACCGCCCGCTGAACGCCGCTCCCCCGAACCGATGCTGGCCGGGGAGAAGAGCGCCACGGAGAACTTTCTGGTCAAGCTGTTCGCCGTGGTCCCGTTGCTCGCGGTGGCCGCCGCCGTGCCGCTGGCGTGGGGCTGGGGGTTGTCCTGGGTCGACATCGGGCTGGCCGCCGGCTTCTACTTCCTCACCTGCCTCGGGGTGACCGTCGGGTTCCACCGCTACTTCACCCACGGCGCGTTCAAGGCCAACCGGGGTCTGCGCGTGGGTCTGGCCGTGGCGGGCAGCATGGCCATGCAGGGTCCGGTGGTGGGCTGGGTGGCCGACCACCGCCGCCACCACGCCTTCTCCGACCGCGAGGGCGACCCGCACTCGCCGTGGCGGTTCGGCACGTCGCCCGCCGCGCTGGCCAAGGGCTTCTGGCACGCCCACATGGGGTGGATGTTCGACCGCGACAAGACCAACCCTCGTCGCTTCGCCCCCGACCTGCTGGCAGACCGCGACATCGCCCTCGTCGACCGGCTCTTCCCCGTGCTGACCGTCGTCACCCTGCTCGGGCCCGCCCTGCTCGGTGGCCTGATCACGATGTCGTGGTGGGGCGCGGCCACCGCGTTCTTCTGGGCCGGTCTGGTCCGCGTCGCCCTGCTCCACCACGTGACCTGGTCGGTGAACTCGATCTGCCACCTGATCGGCGACCGGCCGTTCGCCGCCCGCGACAAGTCCGCCAACTTCTGGCCGCTGGCCATCCTGTCCTGCGGGGAGTCCTGGCACAACTCCCACCACGCCGACCCCACCGGTGCCCGCCACGGCGTCCGGCGCGGGCAGCTCGACATCTCCGCCCGGGTCATCTGGGTGTTCGAGAAGCTCGGCTGGGCCACGAACGTCCGGTGGCCCAATCCCGAGCGGCTCGCCCGGCTCGCCAACGCGGGCGTGGCCACCGGCAGCAGCACTCGATGATCATCGGGTACCTGCTCGCCGCGCTGGCCACCTTGTCCTCCGGCAGCGGATCGGTCCTGGAATCGGCGGCGGTCCGGCGCGCCAAGGCGTTCCTGGGCGGGGCCTCCGCCCTGACCGGGCTGCGCCGCCAACCGCTCTACCTGCTCGGTCTCGGCGTCGACCTGCTCGGTTTCGCACTGGCCGCGCTCGCTCTGCGGCACCTCCCGCTGTTCCTCGTCCAAGCCATGCTCGCGTTCAGCGTCGGCGTGACCGCGACGATCTCCGCCGTGCTGGGCGCCCGCCTCGCCGCGACCGGCTGGGCGCTGCTCGGGCTCGGGGCGGTCGGTCTGGGCATGCTCGGCATCGCCGCGGCACCGAGCACGGCCGCGGCACTGCCGACCGCGGGCGTCATCGGCTTGCTGGCCACACCGTTCCTGGTCGCGGTGGCGGGCAGCCACGCCAAGCGCCGCGCCGCGCCGTGGTCTCCTCACGTGCTCGCTTTCGGCGCCGGGGTCGCGTTCTGCGCGGTCGGCGTGTCGGCCCGGACCCTGGCGGTCCCGGACACGGCGTGGCTGCTCGTGCTGCAACCGTCGCTGTGGGCCCTCGTGCTCAACGGCGCCGTGGGCGCCGCCCTGTTCGCCCTCGCCCTCCAGCACAGCGCCGCGACGACCGTCACCGCCCTCATGTCCACCACCAACACCGCGCTCTCCGCGCTGATCGGCGTGCTCGTGCTCGACGACCACGTGCGCCCCGGCTTCACGGCCGTCGCCGTCATCGGCTTCGCCGCGGCGGTCGCCTCGGCGATCGGGATCGCGCGCCACACGGCGGCTGCTCCCGCGTCCGCCATGACGAGCGATCCGCGGCGCCCGCGGCTCGCTTCGCACCCGGGATGAGCCACTCGCGCCCACCGAGGACCGTGGCCACATCGGACACAGCCGCCCGCGTGGGAGAGCCGGTCACCGCGGACTCGCGACCGCGCAACCGCTCGTGCCCCGCACGCCCCACACCAGAACGGAAACCCACATGACCTCACCAGCGTCAGCCGGGAACTCACCTCCGCCGCTGCGGTTGCGGCTCAAACCCGCGGGCCCCGCCACCGGTTTCGTCGACGGCGCCTGGTGGCCGCGGTCGACGGACCTCACCGCCGAACTGGCCGCGTTGAACGGGGCCCTCGCCGAGCGGCTGGGGCACCTCAGCCGGGTGTCCTACGAGTTGTTCGCCTGGGACCCGGTGCCGCGCCGGTTCACCGCCGGAGAGATCCAGATCCGGCTGGAAGGCTTCCGTTCCCACCCCCGCAACACCATCACCGCCACCGGTCCGGGCAGGCTGCGCATCAGCCTGCTGGTGGTCCCGCCCGGCACCGCCGAGTCCGACGCCCGCCACGCCATGGCCACCGCGGCACAGCCCGGCAACACCGAGCGGCCCGACGAGATCATCGCCGGAGCGGCCCTCCCCCGCACCGCAGGGGCCTGACGGTGGACACCGCCGCTCGCCGCGGGGGCACCCGTGGCGAGCGGCGCGTCGCGGGTCCGCTGTCAGTGCCGGGTCCGGTACGCGGGGAGGTCGACGGCGTCGGATGGCGGGTTGGTGAACCGGGTGACGAAGCGGCTGAGCCGGGGGTCGGTGGCGAGGTGGGCGAGGGCGTGGAGGATCCGGATGCCGGTGCGGGTTTTCGGGGACGCCAGCCTGGGCGCGAACCAGGACACCTTCTGGGCCTGGGTGACGTAGGGCCGCATGGTGTTCTCGTAGGCGCGGAACGCGTCGCGGTGGCTGCTGTGGCGGTCGAGTTCGCCCGCGAGGACATAGGCGCCGACGAGGGCGAGGCTGGTGCCCATCCCGCTGAGCGGGGAAGCGCAGTAGCCCGCGTCCCCGACGACGGCGATCCGGCCGCGTGACCACTGTTCGAGGCGCATCTGCCCGACGGATTCGAAGTGGAAGTCCGCGGAGCCGTCCATGTGGTCCAGCACGCGGGTGGTTTCCCAGCCCGCGTCGGCGTAGTGGTGGCGCAGGAACCGCTTCTGGGCCGGGGACTCCAGCCGGTCGAGACCTGGTCGCGGGGTGAGGAACGACAGCGACGCGCGGGTGGTGCCCTGGTTGTCCGGGCGCAGGAGGACGACGCGGCGGCCGGGGGCGTTGTACCAGCGGGCCCAGCGACCGTCGGATTCGGCGCGGGGAATGGTGAAGTAGGCGGTGTAGAGGCCGAAGGACCGGGTGCGGGCGATGTCGGCGAACGCGAGACCGCGGGTGCGGGAGCGGAACCCGTCGGCCAGGACGACGAGGTCGAAACGGCGGTCGGGGCCGGTGCGGAAGGTGACGTCCACGCCGTCGCCGGTCTCGGTCAGGCCGGTGACCTCGTCGCCGAACAGGTACTCGGTGTCGTCCCGGGTTCGCTGGTGGAGCAGGTCGGCCAAGTCGCCGCGCAGCAGCTCCAGTTCGGTGACGAACCCGTCGCCGCCGAGGGCGTCGCTGCCGAACGAGGCCCGGACGCGGTTGCCGCCGTCGACGAAGCGCACGCCTTCTTCGCGGGTCACGCGCTCACGCGCGGCCTGCGCCAAGCCCATGCGTTCGATGACGGTGCGGCCCGCGCCGCGCAGGTCGACGGTCTGCCCGCCGAGGCGCGGCTCGGCGGCGCGTTCGACCACGGTCGGGGTCATGCCGTACCGGTGGAGCCAGAGAGCCAGCGCGGGTCCTGCGATGCCCGCTCCGGAGATCAAGACGCTGCGGGACATGGGACGTCCTCCTTTGCCCGAGGTGGTTGGCCGTGCGCGGGTCAGCGGAACTCGCCGACGGCGGTCGCGTCAGCGGCCGAGGTGGTGGTGTCGGTGAGGTCGGTGTCGGTGAGGTCGGTGTCGTCGGGGCGGGCTCGGCGGGGGAACAGCGGCGAGATGAGCAGGAACACCCCGATGATGACCGCCTGGACCACCAGGGCGTCGCGGAAGCTCGCGGTGGCCCGGCCCGCGAGGGCACCGGCGAAGAACACCGTGCTGAACACCGCGACGCCGACCGAGCCGCCGATGGACTGGACCGCGGACAGGACCCCGGAGGCGGAGCCGACCTCGTCGTCGGCGACGGCACCGAGGACGGTGTTGAACACCGCGGCGATCACGATGCCCGCGCCGATCCCGGTGACGACGCTGCCGGGCACGATCCGCCAGATCGTGAAGCCGGACGTGTCGGCCAGCGCGAGCCACAGCCACGCGATCCCGGCGAGCTGGACCACGGCACCGGTGCGCAGCACCGCGCGACCGAGTTTCGCGGCGAGCAGTCCGCCGCTGATGCCGCCGCCGACGGCCGTGCCCAGCGCGACGGGGAGGTTGCCCAGGCCGGCCTGCCCGGCGGTGAAGCCCTGCCCGATCTGCAGGAAGAACGTCAGCACCAACTGGGTGCCGATCAGGCCGCCGAAGAACAACGCGACCGCGACCAGCCCGACGGTGAACGCCGGCTTGCCGAACAGGCTCGGCGTGACCAGGGGGGCGCGGTCCCGGCGCACCACGCGGCGCTGCCACAGAGCGAACGCCACGTACCCGATCGCCGCCGCGGTGAGCGACAGCCAGGTCCACAGCGGCCACCCCGCGGTGTGCCCCTCGTTGAGCGGGAGGACCAGCAGCGCGGACGCGGCGGCGACGAGGACGGCGCCGACGACGTCCACCCGCGGCGTCCCGGTCCGCCCGCCGCGGGGCACCAACCGCCACGACAGCGCGAGCGCGGCGAGGCCGACCGGCACGTTGACCAGGAACACCAGCCGCCAGCCGAGCCCGAACAGGTCCCAGTCCACGAGCGCGCCACCCAGCACGGGGCCGAGCACCCCGCCGAGCCCGAGGACGGGACCGAACACGGTGAGGGCCTTGGTCAGGTCGCGCGGGGTGAGGTTGTCGCGCAGGACGCCCAACCCCTGGGGCAGCATCATCGCCCCGGCCACGCCCTGGACCAACCGGAAGGCGATCAGCAGGCCGAGGTTCGGCGCGATCGCGCACAGCAGCGACGCGGCCGTGAAGCCGACCAGGCCGAAGAGGAACATCGGACGGCGCCCGTAGCGGTCGCCCAGGCGCCCGCCCAGCACCAGGCCCGCGCCGAGGGCAGCGCGTAGCCACCGATCACCCACTGCAATCCCACCGGGCTCGCCCCGAGGGACCGCTCCAGCGCCGGACCGGCCACGTTGACGATCGTCGAGTCCAGCAGGTCCATCAGCTCGACGACCAGCACGGTGGCCAGCAGCCACCACATCGACCTCGACCTGGTCTTCTCAGGAACAGCCATGACTTCCACTCCGAACCGGGTTGATCAGCGCGGACGCGGACGGTCTGCCGTCCGCGTCCGCGACGCACGAGCGGGGTGCGCGGCGGGCATCGGAGCCGCCGCGGACGAACGTCGGGGAACTCGCGGTGTTCCGGGTGGCGCGGGGGCGAGCCGGGCCACCCGCCCGCTGAACCGGGGTCAGTCCTGGGGCAGGGAGTCGGCGGTGTCGGTGTAGATCCGCACGACCTCGGTCAGGAAGTTCTCCACCGCGTCCCGGTCGTCGGGGCTCAGTGCCTCGACCAGGCTCTCCACACCGCGCAGCAGCGGGTTGAGGTGGTCGAAGAGCCGGGTCATCGACCCCTGGACCGGCTCGACCAGCACCTTGCGGCGATCGGTGGCGTGCGGGCGGCGGACGACGTGCCCGGCCTGTTCCAGCCGGTCCACGATGTGGGTGCTCGCCGCCGTGGAGACCCGCAGCCGGTCGGCGAGGTCCTTCGCGGTCAGCGGGCCTTCGCCCGCGAGGTGCTCCATCGCCGACAAGCCCGTGGCGTTGACCCCCAGAGCACCGCTCAGCCGCTTCTCGATCACCCGAGTCAACGCGCCCACCTCTTGCAGGCGCTCCATGACCGGGTTCCCCACGCCCGGGGACTCGACCCGCCACCTGCCCGCGACCTGGTCCGGTCCACCGGTGGGCGCGTCGGGAGCAGAAGGTGTCATACGAGTTAGCTTACCAATTAAGTCACTAACTCGATTAGCTACATTGTGTGAGGACGGACACCTCTCGGCGCGTCCAGTGCGCGAACGCGCGTCGGCTGTCCCCCGCGCTGTGGCGGAGCGGGCCCAGGGCTGAGCGGTCAGGGGGAGGTGATCGTCAGGGTGACGAGTGAGTTGATGCCGGGGACGTCGCCCAGGCCGAGGGTGCACAGCAGGATGTCGGCGGCGGGTGCGGTGCTGGTCTGCACCGCGTGGTCGCCGTGGAACAGGCGGAGGTGACGGTGCCGGTCAGGGTGTAGACGAGGGTGCCCGCGGTGATGGTGGCGGTCGCGTTGCCGGTGATGGTGCTGGTCTGGCCGGTGTTCCAGGTGATGGTGAACGTGCTGGGGAAGGGGTGGAGCAGCGTCTGGCAGGACCAGCCGGGAGCCGGGGCCTGGAAGCCGCTGGTGCCGGAGGTCAGGGCGCGGGTGCCGGCCGAGACGCAGGGACCGTACCGGGTGGACACGGAGACCGTGGTGTTCCGCGGGGTGGCGGTCAGGGCCGGGCTGAAGGCGACCGCGGTGGCGCTGGGCGGGAGGCAGGTGACATCCAGCGCGCCCGCCGAGGCCGGGGTCGAGGGCAGGGCCGCGGTCGCGGCCAGGGTGAGCACGCCTGCCAGGGCGGCCGGGCGGAGGCGCTCGCGGGTGGGCATGGTGTGACCTCCGTTGATCACCCGGGCGTACCGGGAGGAGAGCGGGCGGGCGCGAAAGTGTCCTGTTCGGACATGCTGGGGTGGTTGGTGGTGCTTGCCGCTGCCCGCACGGTGCGCGCGCTCGCGGACCGGTGTGGGTGTGGCGAGCAGGTGGGTGAGCAGGCCGGTGGCCTCGTCGGGGTCGTGGCCGCGGCGGTCGGTGAGGCCGTCGGTGTAGAAGAGCAGGGGCGTTCCCGGGGCCAGGGTGCGGCGGTGATCGGCCCGGTCGGGGTCGGCCAGGCTGGGGTGGATCATCACGGCGCGGTCGCGCAGCGGTTCGACGGCGCCGTCGGGGTGGCGCAGCAGCGGGTCGGGGTGTCCGGCGTTGACCCAGGTGAGGTCCCAGCCACCGGCGGGTCGGGGACGCAGGTGGCAGTGCGCGAGGGTACCGCTGGCGCGCAGGTCGAGGATCCGGTTGGCGAACTCGACCGCGGTGACGGTGGTGGCCGGGCCGTGCCGGGGGTGGTCGAGGTCGGCCTGGCGGAGCATGCCGCGGACCTGGCCCATGAGGGTGGCGGCGCGGATGTCGTGGCCGGTGATGTCCCCGATGGTGACCGCGAGCCCGGCGGGGAGGTCGGCGGTGGCGGGGAGCGGGTAGGCGTCGTACCAGTCACCGCCGACGAGCTCGTCGGCGGCCGCCGGTCGGTAGTGGGCGGCGATCTCGATCCCGTCGACGGTGGGCAGCGCGGTGAGCATGGCCTGCTGGAGCTGGTGGGCGGTGCTGATCCGGTTGTCGAGGTAGCGGGCGCGCTCCACGGCGCGGGCGGTGCGGTCGGCCAGCGCGGTGACCACGGCGCGCTCGAGGACGCCGAGGCGGTGGTCGGTGTCCCAGCAGATGGCCGGCGCGCCCAGCGGTCCCCCGGCGCCGGGTAGCGGGACGCAGATCGCCGACCGCAGCCCCACCCCCTCGAACGCCGCCACCCCCTCGAACGCCGCCACCGCCTCGGCGCAGTAGCCGCCCGCGATGAGGTCGGCGGTGCCGTTGATGACGACGGTGGTGTTGTCCCGCGCCGCGCGGGCCGTGGGCCAGTCGTCGTCGAGCCCGTAGCTCTCGTAGCGGTGTTCGACCGGGATCACGTCCGTGTGGTCGACCAGCCGCCGCAACCGCCTGCCCTCGATCAGGACCAGACCGACGTAGCGGGGTTTGAGGTCGCTGGTCACGAGGTCGCGGACCCTGCCGCGGACCTCGGCCAGGCCCGTGGTGTCGGCCAGGTCCCGCAGCCGCGCATCGATCCACGAGCGGGGGGCGGTGTCGAGGGCGCAGAGCGCACCCAGGACGCGGCCGTCGGGATCGGTCAGCGGCATCGCCGCGCAGGCGGCGAGACCCAGGTCGACGATGGCCGGATCGGCACGCCAGTGCTCGTCGGCGCCGGTGTCGGGCAGCACCAGTGGCTCGTCGGAGAGCACAACCCGGCCGCACAGCGAACGCGACAGCGGGGCCGACCGCCACGCCGCCCACGGATCCGACGGCCCGATCGGGCCGGGGAACACCTGCAGATCGGGCTCGACCAGCGCGACGAAGGCGACGGGGGTCCCCACGACCCTGGTCACGAGCCGGGCGAACCGCTCCATCCCGGTGTCGGACGCCTCCGCCGACCCCGGGTCCCACGGCGACGCCACCCGACCCCCGTCAGCCGACCCCGTTCGCGCGGGTTGCTGCCTGCCAGCCGACATCCGCTGCTCCTCGCCCGAAACGTGGGACGTGCCTAACCCCGGCACCACCGGCCGGACCCGGCAGGCACGAACCGCCCGAACCGCGGTCGGCGGCGGCGGGGACCGGGCTCGGGCCACGGCCGCGACGTCGGGGCGGCGGGTGGCGAAGGCGCTGCGGACCACGGCGTGACGGCGTCCCGGTTCCCTTTCACACCAACCACATCCAGCGTCCGGTCACCCACCGACGGGGTGCCGGTGCTCCCCTCTGGGACGTGCGTGCCGCTGTCGGCCAAGAGCCTCGGCGAGCAGCAACACGTCCGCGTGCTCCGGTGGCTGGTTCGGGCCGGCGCTCGGCTCGTCAGGGGCGGTCGGCTTGTCCGGCGGTGTCGTGGAGGGTGAAGTAGTCGGCGAGGCCGGTGATGGCGAGCATCCTGGTGATGTGGGGCGGTACGGCGGTGAGGGCGAAGGTGGCGCCGAGGGCCGTGGCGTGGTGGTGGGCGGTGATGAAGGTGGAGATGCCGCTGGAGTCGCAGAAGTCGAGGCCCGCGAGGTCGAGGACGAGTTCGCGGGCCGCGCCGCGGGGCAGCGCCTCGCAGGCTTGCCGCAGCTTCGGTGCCGTGGTCATGTCCAGTGCGCCGCTGATGGTGATGATGTGCGCGCGGGCGGTGGTGCTGGTGGTGATCGTGAGGTCGGTCATCGGGTGTCCCCGTTGGTCGTAGGGACGGTGAGGACGAGCAGCGCGGTGTCGTCGGTGAGCCGGTCGCCGAGCTCGTGCAGGACGCGGGCGAGGGTGTCGATGATGGTGCGGGCGTCGTGGCCGCGGAAGTCCGCGGCGAGCGCGATGAGGTGTTCCTCGCCGAGGAAGGTGCCGTCGGGGTGGCGGGCCTCGGTGAGGCCGTCGGTGTAGAGCAGCAGGCTGTCCCCGGGCTCGAGGCGCGTGGTGGTGACCGCGATGCGCGCGTCGGGCAGGATCCCGATGAGCTGCCCGCCCGCCGTGCTCACCGCCTCGACCCGACCGTCGGCTCGGGTGAGCAGCGCGGGCAGGTGCCCGCCGCCCGCGAGGGTCAGGGTGAAGCCGTCGCCGTCGGGGCTGATGAGTCCGAACAAGACGGTGCAGTAGCGGGCGTCGCGGGCGTAGTCCTGTTGGAGCAGGACGTTGTTCAGGTTGGACAGGACCGCGGCGGGGTCCGGGTCGTAGACGGCCGCGGCGCGCAGGGTGTAGCGGGTGAGCGAGGTGATGGCGGCGGCGTCGGGTCCCTTGCCGCACACGTCGCCGAGGAAGAAGCCCCAGCGGTCGGGCCCGAGGGGGAACAGGTCGTAGAAGTCGCCGCCCACCTGTTCGTGGGTGGCGACGTGGTAGTGCGCGGCGGCGTCGATGCCGGGCACGACGGGCAGGATCGGCGGCAGCAGGGTGCGCTGCAGGGTCTCGCTCAGCTGCTGCAGGCGCGCCCGTTCCCGTTCGACCTGCTCGCGCTCGGCGTCGGCCTCGCGCCGGGCGCGCAGGAGTTCGCGTTCGTAGGCGCGGCGCTGGCGGGCGTCGAAGACCGAGGTCCTGATCAGCAGCGGCTGCCCGTCTGCGGCGGTCTTGACCGTCGAGGTCACCAGGACGGGCAACCGGTGGCCGTCCGCGGTCCGCAACTCGAGTGCTATCTCGTCGGCCTGGCCCCGCAATCGCAGCAGCGGCGCGAAGTGCGTCTCGTGGTAGAGCTTTCCGCCGACCGTGAGCAGGTCGGTGAAGCGCAGCCTGCCGACGAGGTCGTCGCGCTGGTACCCCAGCCAGGTGAGCAGGGTCTTGTTGACCTTCGCGATGTGCCCGTCCAGGAGGGTGGACAGGTAGCCGCAAGGGGCGTTGTCGTACAGGTCGGCGGCGTCGTCCTCCAGCAGCGCGGCGAACGTGGCGTCGCTGCCGCCCGGCACCGCCGCGCCGTCGTGGCCGCCGCCGGTCCGGTCGTCGTCGGTGCGGCCCATCATGCGCGGGACGCGAACGTCGCGGCGAGGAAATCGCGGATGGCGGCGGTGGTCGGCTCGGGTGCGCTCAGGTGCGGGCAGTGACCGGTGGCGTCCAGCACCACCAGCGCGCTGCCGGGCACGGCGCGGTGCACGTACTCCCCCACCGCCACAGGGGCGATCACGTCCTCCCGGCACTGCAGGACCAGGGTGGGCAGGCCGACCCGCGGCAGGTCGTCGCGGTTGTCCGCGGTGAAGGTGAGCCGGGCGAAGTGCCGGGCGATGCGGGGGTCGGTGCGGCAGAAGCTGTTGGTCAGCTCGGCACCCAGCTCCGGCCGGTCGGGGTTGCCCATGATCGCGGGCGCCGTCGCCGCGGACCACCCGAGGTAGTTGCTGTCGAGCGAGTCGAGCAGCTCATCGATGTCCTCGGCGCCGAACCCGCCCACGTACCCCTCGTCATCGATGTAGCGCGGCGAGGGACCGACCATGACCAGGGCGGCGAACCGCGACGGTTCCCGAGCGGCCGCGAGGACACCGATCATGGCGCTGACCGAGTGCCCGACGAACACCACGTCGCGCAGGCCCAGCTCGGCGCAGATCTCCAGCACGTCGGTGGCGTAGCCCTCCAGCGTCGCGTACCGGCCCGGGTCCCAGGCGGTGAGGTCGGAGCCGCCCGCGCCGACGTAGTCGAACAGCACCACGCGGTGGTCCTGGGCGAACGCGGGTGCGACCAGGCGCCACATGTTCTGGTCGCACCCGAACCCGTGGGCGAACAGCAACACCGGACGCCCATCACCGTCCCGACCGCCATCACCGACAGTCACGCGGTTTCTCCTGCGTACGTCCATGGACGGCGAGTATTGCACCACGCGTGGGTGAACGCGGTGCGCGTGTCCCGGCAGTACCGGCCGGGTGGCGGGTCGGTCAGGCACGACCGGTGGAGCGTGGCGCCGGTGGGGCGGGGCGTGTTCGGGAACAGGCGGTGTTCGATCCGGTGGTTCAGTCCGCCGAGGGCGAAGTCGGTGATCCTCCCACCCCGCCTGAAGATCCGCTTGTACCCGGCGTCGGGCCCGGCGAACGCCAACGGGGTGAACAGCACGGCGCGCGGGCGTCCGCAGGTGCCGGAGCCGCGCGGCGTGCTGTCGTTCACGGGTGCCGCACCGCGGAGTCGGTCGCCGCGGCGGTGAAGAACCGGATCTCGCGCGAGCGGCGTCGATCGATATCGGACGGCGTGCGGCGGGCTTCTTCGGCCGCGGGATGGCTGAACACGACCGGCGAGACCGGCGCGAACACGTCGCCCGCATACGGGTGTGACAAGGAAACTCCTCAAGGGTTGGCCCGCGGGCGGATGGCGCGGACCGGGAAGGCGCGACACCGGGCGGTGGCGCCGAGTGCGTGGTCGGTGGCACCGGGTGTCTTTTGGTGGCCCGGGATCCGCAGGGCCAGCGGCGAGCGGGGGCGTCCTCGAGGTCCTCGTCACCCGGTGGTTGGGGGCCTGGCGCGAACCCGCTTTCACCACGGTACGCGTTGTCACGGACAACCACCACCGCGCGGAGCTGAACGGCGGTCCGTTCCTTGACGGCCACCCGGGGGTGTGCTCCACTGGGGATTGGTTGAAGATTTTTGTGTTCGTTGATCCTTGACGCCCGCAGAGGTTTTTGGCGAGCGTCGCGTCGGCGCCCCCCGGGGTTTCCTTGATCCCTCACTCGCAGCCCGGCCACCTCAGCCGAGGTGGGGCGACAGGTTCGAAGCGGCAAGGAGATCGCATGGCCCAGGGCACCGTGAAGTGGTTCAACTCCGAGAAGGGGTTCGGGTTCATCTCCCCCGACGACGGTGGCGCCGACCTGTTCGTCCACTACTCGGAGATCAACGGCGGCGGGTTCCGCAGCCTCGCCGAGAACGCCAGGGTTCAGTTCGACGTCGGTCAGGGCAACCGCGGCCCGCAGGCCACGGCGGTCTCGGTTCTCTGACCACCAGCACGCCGCCCCGGTGCCCGAGGGCACCGGGCGGTACGCGGTCGGCCGCTCCCGCCCCTGTCGCATCCGGTTCTCCGACCTTCGACGAGGTGCAGACCATGACCGCGGTACCGCAGGCCGAAAGACCGGCGACTCACCTCGCCGCCCGCGCGGCGGGGCGGGCGGATGCCGACCCGCACGACACGGACTCGGCGCCCACGCCGACCACCAAGTCCACAATGGATAGAGACAGTCGGGCCTTGGAGACTGCCCTCGCGGTCTACGTCCGCCAAGTGGCCGGGCAGCTCGGAGTGCCCGCCGACGCGGTGACCTACGAGGTCACCGACACGGCCACCGCCTACATCGGACTCACCGACCGCGCCGCGGCGCTCCCGCGGCGCGACCTGATGCTCGTCTGGGACGAATCGCTCGGCTGGTACGTCGCGGTCGAACCGCGCGGCAACGACCGACCTCCGGTGATCTGCCACCTCGGTGGGGAGATCGCGCCCGCGCCCGCCCTCGTCGCCCGGTTCGTCAGCGATGTCGTCGACGGGCACAGCAGGGGCAGGCTCAACCCAGTGTCTCCCAAGATCGACCGGGGCACCCTCGCGGTCGACATGGCCAAGAGCCCGGCGTAGGCAGCCGGGCGGAACCGGTGGCACGGGGACGGCTCGGCGGCGGACCCGAGCCAGGTGGGTCCGGCGACAACGGTCATGGGCACCCCTGTGGTCCGGGTGCTCGGGGCCGCGGCGGCGATCAGTGGGTCCGGGCGGTCCAGACGAGCAGGTTCCGGCCGTCGTCCGTGTGGCTCTGGCGCACCGAACGGGTGTGGTCCGCGGTGGCGCGCAGCACCGCCACCAACCGCGATCGGGTGAGTGTGGCCGTGCCGTCGTCCGACACCGCGACGACGAACGCGTCGTCGCGGTAGTCGATGCGCAGTTCGACGACTCGGGCGTGGGCGACGCTGGTCAGGGCGTGTTGCACCAGCTCGATGATGTCGTCGGCCAAGCGGGGCGGGAGCGCCCGGTTGAGGCAGTCGGTGAACGACACGCGGATGGGCGTGCCGATCGCCAGTTCCGCCGCGTCGACCGTCGCGAGCAGTCGCAGGGACAGGAGCACCGGGTGCCTGCGACGGGGGAACTCCGCGACGAAGAACGCGCGGATCCGCGCGGTGGCGGAGGTGAGCGACTCGACGTAGTCCGTGAGGCGTTCCCGGTGCGCGGGCAGAGCGCCCGCGACGACCATCTGCTGCAGACCCAGCCCCACCGCGAACAGGTCTCCCACCACCTGGTCGGTCAGTTCGGTGGCCTGCGCGCTGACCTCGTCGCGCCGACGGACTTCCTTGTGCCCGGCGTCCGAACGGGCGTACTCGATGGCGCCCGCGGTCTGCGCGGCGAAAGCGACCAGGTGGCGCACGTCGACCGCGGTGAACGGCCGCCCGCCCGGCGCCCTGCCGACGGCCAGGGTGCCGATCAGGTTGTCCCCCCAGCCCAGCGGCACCATCACGACCGGCCCGGTCGCGTCCGCCTCCGGGTACTCCTCGGCCAGCGTCGGTCTGCCCGTCCGGACCACCCGCCCCGCGAGGCTGGTCGCCGGATCGGGGCAACTCCCGGCCGCCAGGCTCGTCGCCAGCGAGCCGGTGGCGGTGTGCACCCGCAACTGCCCGGCGCCGGCCAGCAGCGTCAGGGAACCGAAGTCGGCCTCGGCGGCCTCGGCGGCGTGGTGGGCGAGGTCGTCGAGTGGTCGCTGATCGCCCCCGTGGAACAACCGGGTGCTCGCGGTGGTCGTCGCCACAGCCCAGCGCTCGCGTCGCGTCGAGTCCACGAGGTGCGCCGCGGCGTCGCGGACCATACCCACCATCAGCGCGACCGCCTCGGCGAGCAGGTCCTCGGTCGCCGTGGCACTTCCCTGGCCGCCCGGCGACGCGGCCAGCACGCGGGCGCTCGCCTCCAGGATCTCGCGGACCAGCGTCTCGGTGCGGGGGTTGCCACCATCGGCCGCCCCGTCCCCGCCCTTCGCCCGCGTGGACCTCGGCGTGCCGCACCGCCGCGAAATCCTGGCGAGCAGCTCGTCCAGGTGGCGGCGGTCCAGGCCGTTGGCCGCTCCCCCGGTGGAGTGCGCATCAGAGGACGCGTCGAGCATGAGGACTCCCGTCGATCGCGTGAGGCGTGTCGGCGGGGTCAGGGCCAACGTCTTCGGCAGAGCGCGCGGCGATCGGACCCGCCGCACGTCCCGACCTTAGTCTCGTGGCGGATGGCGGAAACCGCCAAGCGAGTGGGTTGCCGACCAAGCGCGGTGACTCCACGCGTTGAACGCGGTAGTCGGCGATCCGCCAGGCGCGTTTGCGATCTCAACCACATATCGTGACATTTCCTCCGTCGGGCAGAGGAGTTCGGACGATCGCGGTGTCCACTCGGGACGGCCGCGAGGCAAGCCGATCACGATCCCCCCACCTCGGGCGCGGCGCGGCGATGCCCGGCAACGCGATCACGCTCCGCCGACGGAACCCTTGGCCACCGCGCGCACCGGACGAGGTCCACCGTCCGGACCGAACAACAACGGGCAACCCGCTCAGCCCCCCAGTCGCCCGGGCCGGGGCCGGGTTCGCCCCCGCACCCGGCCGTACCGGAATCCGCGCGTTGCCGTAGAGTCGTCGTGATTTCGGCCAACTCTGTGCGTGGGCCAAGACCCCGCCGCGTCCAGGGCTTCGCTCTGACGCAGGCGGGGAGGTGCGGTGCGGGCTCGTCGGTGGTCGGCGGCCTGTGGTTGACGCGGGCGACGACGCGGTCAGGCGCATCCGCGAGACCGTGTTGGATCGCCTGCGCGACGGCGGGACCGGGCTTGAGGCGTTGGGGCGGGTGTGCCATGCGTGTGTGGAGCTGCTGCCGATCGACGGCGCCTCGGTCTCGGTGATGACCGGTTTCACGGGCCGGGAGAGCCTCTACGCCACCGACGAGGTCGCCGCGCGGATCGAGGCCGTGCAGTTCAGCCTCGGGGAGGGGCCGTGCTTCCAGGCGTTCGACACCAGGCGGCCGGTGCTCGCCCCGGACCTGCGGACCGTGGCCTGGCCGGTGTTCGCGGCCGAGATCGCGGCGGAGCCGGTCGGGGCGCTGTTCGGCTTCCCGCTGGTGGCGGGGGCGATCAGCATCGGCGCGATGGACATGTACCGGCGCGCGCCGGGGTGGATGTCGGCCGAGGAGGTGGGGTTGGCACTGCGGCTGGTCGACGTGGTGACGCTGGTCCTGCTGGGGTTGCGCCACGGTGGTGTCGACGGCGCGTGGAGCGATCTGCCCCTGAGCCACGTCCACGTGCACCAGGCGACCGGGGTGCTCATCGCGGCGTTCGACCTCCCGCCCGAGCAAGCCCTGGCTCGCCTGCGCGGATACGCGTTCGCCACGGGCCGCCTCGTCGACGACGTCGCCGACGACCTGGTGTCGCAACGGATCCGGCCCGAGGACCTCGGACTGCCCTGACCTGCGGTCCGCGCGGCCCGGCCGGGCCACGAGTCCCACCCCGAACCGGCAGAGAGAGGAACGAGGTCCTGTGGTGCAGACACCGGAACCAGCCCGCGAGCCGCGGCTGCTGGGCGCGTTCGTGCGGATGGCGGACACGCTGGTCGACGACTACGACATCGCCGAGTTGCTGCACGAACTCGTCGGCTACTGCGTCAGCCTGCTCAACGCCGCCGAGGCGGGCCTCGTGCTCACCGACCAGCGCGGCGGGTTCCACGTACTGGCCTCGTCGAACGAGGAGAGCAGGCTGCTGGAGTTGTTCCAGGTCCAGGTCAACGAGGGCCCCTGCTTGGACTGCGTCACCACCGGGGAATCGGTTTTCGTCTCCGACGTGCGCACCGGGATCGAGCGCTGGCCCCGATTCGCACCCCAGGCGCTGGCCCAGGGCTTCTTCGCGGTGCACGCCGTCCCGATGCGGTTGCGCCAGGACACCATCGGCGCCCTCAACCTCTTCGGCCGCCACCCGGGTGCCATGCGCGAGCCGGACACCGACGTCGCACGCGCGTTGGCCGACATCGCCACGATCGGCATCCTCCAGGAACGCGCGATCCGGCGCGGCGAGGTGCTCACCGAGCAACTGCAGACCGCACTGAACAGCCGGGTCACCATCGAACAGGCGAAGGGTGTGCTGTCCCAAGCCGGGCAGATCGACATGGACAGCGCGTTCCAGGCACTGCGCGCCTACGGCCGCAGCCACAACACGCTGCTCTCCGAGGTCGCCCACCGGATCGTCACCAGGGGCATCGATCCGGTCACGGTCCTGTCCTTTTCCAGGCGACCACCCGCCGGGTGAGCCACCAGCGCGTCCCGGCTCGCCGGGACGCGCTGAACGACTCCCGGACTACCGCCGGGACGCCTTGCGCCGAACGGCTCCGATGGCGGCGGTCCCGATGAACAGGACCACGCCGATGATCCCCAGCCACACCAGCCCCTTGAGGGCGAACCCGATGACCGACACGATCAGCCAGGCCACCAGCAACACGATTACGAGGACAACCATTCCGCCTCCACTGTGCGAAAAACGATGTGATACCGCGCGTCGCGCGAGACCGGACCCGGTCGCCCTGGCCGCCTCGGTCGCGGCGGTTCCGACCTCAGCCGAAGCCCGGAGGCTGTGCCGGAGGTGCCCCGTGGCCGGTGGTTCGAAACCTGCGCGGGCGACCGGTCGAGGTCAGCGGTGTCGACGACCCGCTCCGGTACCCGCGGCGGGCGAACCGGACATCGGTGTCTCGGCGCGGGTAGGCATCGCGCGCGACCGGCGGGCCGGTGTTCGCGCCAGCAGTCGTGAGGCGGCGCACCGCCGTGGAGTTCTCCGTACGTGGAAAGGTCGTCCTGCCCGGCGCGGCACATCCGCCGCGGCGCGTGGTCGCCGACTCGGTGCGGCCCGCGGCAGAACCGAGCGGGCCTTGCCACGGGAACGCAACACCCGAACGGCCGCTCCACCGCGCCGACGCCGGGGGGCCGGACCTGCGCGCCCGCCACACGTGATGCGCTCGGCGCTCCCGGACCGGGTACAGGCGCACGCCGAATCGATGTCCAAACCACTGTGGACAGCGCAGGAAGTCGGCCGCCCGCACCGCGGGGTGGTCCGCCCGGTCCGGGCGGTCCGCGCCGCGAGGGCGCGAACGAGCCGCCTGTGCGGCTCAGGGCGATCAGCCCGGCGTACCGGTCATGTCTCGACGGTACTCGTCTACCACCGCGCGACGGTGGATGTGGGGTATGGTGACCGGGTCGAGAGTTCCTCGCACACCGGTTCCCATATTGGTGGCGTCCTCGGCACAAGGCCCGGCCGGAGTCGTTCGGTCGGGGACTGGAGCGTCGACGTTGTGTCGGATTGCCCGCTTGGATGTTCCCCACCGTGCCCCTTCGGGCACCGAGCCGTCACGGCTGACCGTCATCGCGACGACGAAGCCGCAGGCGCCCACTCGGGGAACGCCGAGCGACCTGGCCCCACGCGGCTGACGTTCCGTCCCGGGCTGGTGGCAGTGGACAGCACGCCACCAGCCCGGCGCCCCTGGGGACGGTGGTGGCTCGCGTGAACCGGCGCAGGCCGCCGGAACCGGTCACCCGCACGCGGCACCGCACCGCGGACGCCGCTCACCCACGCGGTCCGCTGTCCCCCACGGCACCGGGGCGCGGCGTTGACCACAACGGCGGTGGGCCGCGTCCCGAACCCGCCCCGCCCGCTCGCGGTGGGGTAGCGGTCACCGAAGACGAGACACCGCGCCGCCCGCGTCCAAGCGGCGCGGATTCCTGTCCGATCACACCGATCGGCCTTGCCGCACGGGAACGGGAGCACGGTTGCCCTACAGTCCTTTCGCCACAACCCCCCAGGACATCCTCGGCCACAAGCCGCCGACGGGGCCGACCGACCTCACCGGACGGCTCAGCCCGCCGTTGCCCGCCCCCACCGCGAGTGCGGCGCGAACGATCCGGCACGGCCCGGATCACGGGCCGGGGACCGGTGTCCGGTTCGCCGAGATGAAAGCCGTGGCCGCGAGGGCGGAAACCGACCAGCAGGTCCGGGCCACCCGGTTGGTGGCGGGCAACTCGCTCGACGCGGACGACTGCCGGGAACTGCTCTCCATGCTCGGGCTGACCGGAGTGGAGACCACGCCGACACGGCGTGCGCGCTGATCCGTGGTCGACGGTGACGGGCCTTCGGGCGCGCACCGGGACACCGAAGCCTTACACCCGACCAACCAAAGGAGCACGCGCATGACCCAGGGAACCATCAAGTGGTTCAACGGAGCCAAGGGCTTCGGCTTCATCACCCCCTCCGCGGGCGGGCACGACCTGTTCCTGCACCACACCGACATCCTGGGCTACGACCACAACGGGCTCGCGGACAACCAGACGGTGGAGTTCGTGGTCGCCGACGGCCGGAAGGGTCCACAGGCGACCTCGGTCCGCCTGGTGTGAACCGCCGGGGCCGCGGCCTCGACTTCGGTCACCGGTGAGGTCGTCGCGGTGCGGTCCCGCACCGCGTCCGCCGCGGTCACAATGTCCACTCTGGACGATCACGGCCGGTGCGCGTGCCCGATGCGTCGACCGGCCCGCTCGGGTGTCACGAGCAGAACGCTCGGATACCCGGTTGAGGGCTCCGCCGCCGCAGCGAGGAGCCGAACCCGTCGAGGAAGGGCCGCCCATGACCACCCCAGTCCCCGTCGAACCCGCCGTGCCGGGAGTCCCTGGCGAAGCCGCGGGCACACCCGCCCGCGGCTTGGCGCGCGGTGTCGAGCAGTTCGGGAAAGCCGTCCGGCAACGCCCTGGGGCCACCCTGGCCGTCGCGATCGCGACGTTCCTGGTGGTGCGGCGCCTGACTCGCCGCGCCCGGTAGCTCTCGCACGGCCGCGGCGCCGCCGCGATCGCAGACACGGCCACGACCACTGACGACAGGACGCGCACATGACCTCCGGACCGCGGCTCAGCGATGATCCGCTCAGCGCCACCGGGCACCCGCACCGCCGGTTCCCGGCGGCCGACCAACGGCACCGGGTGGCCCGCTGGGGCAGCACCCCCACCCCCTGCGGCGACTTGCCCGTGCGCAGCGAGGTGCGGCTGCGGTTGAAGCCGCGGCAGCTCGCGCGGGGAGTGGACGGGGCCTGGTGGCCCCGTTCTCCCCAGCCCCTGCTGGAGGTCCCGGAACTCGTCCTGGCCATGAGCTCGTGGGTCGGCCCGGTGAGCCGGGTGACTTACCACGTCGACGACTGGGACGCGACCGAGGGCGGGGCGGTGGTCGACGGGTGGCCGGTCGAGCTCGTCGGCTCCGACGCCGTCGAACCGCACACCGTGTCGGTCACCGGCACGCACCAACGCGGGCGTTGCCTGTTGGTCGTGCCACCGTGGACGCCGGAGACCACCGCGCGAACGATACTGAGGTCCGCGGCCAGGCCGGGAGCCGTGACCGATGTCGAGCAGGTGCTCACCGAACACGGCGTCCTACCTCGCCTGCCGTGAGCGCACGGCCGCGATCACGACCCAGCGGTTGCGCCACAACGCCGTCGGCCACGTGCTCGGGGCCACCTGTTGGGTCCAAGACGCGGCCCGGTGGCTCTGACCTGCGCTCAGGTCGCCGCGGGCATGTGCCACGCACGGCGAGCCACCAGAAGCCGGCTCCCCGGCGCACCGTGGTCAACACTGTGCCCGTCGCCCAGTCGACAGGTGCGCTCTCGTCCGCGGTGGGGAGCACCGCAGGGAGCAAATCGGGAGCAGCAAATGCGCCTCGGACGGTCCCGAACCCCATTCGACACCTCTGAACATGCTCGTGTTGACCTGCGGACACCGGATTTCGCAGGTCAACGCGGTATGCCGGACATGGTTCACACCGAAGAGGTCAGGCCGTTTTCGTTGCTACAGCGGCATTTTCGAGCCCGTCCCGCCTCACGACCTGCTCCCCGGCCATGATCATGCGCCTGAACAGCGTGTTCTCGATTTGCGGCCGACGGTTGGATGTGGTCCACGTCGCCCCTGGTAGTCGAGCCAGGCCAGTCGCAGCGGGCCAGCGGTCTTCGTAACAGCCGGGCGCGATGGTCCGTGACACAGGTCACCAAGATTGGCGCCGTGCTGTCGGAGTGGTCTGGACCAGGCCGCGCTTGCGGTGACGTCCATGTACGCCCGGTGCGGGTCAACTCACTACGCAGTCCTCGTTGTGCCCCGACAAAACCAGGTCAATCAGCGGTTGGACCGGATCCCACCTGGGAAGACCGGGAAAGTGACCACTTCCGCCGATCGCGCCGTCATGCGCACGCCAGTGGTCATGTGCGATTCGCGTTGGGGTGGCGGCGACGACGCGGCAGTGGGTGCACCGGAGCGGGCTGCCGCGTCCGCTCCCTTGGTGTCGTTTGTCCTGGTGGGGGCGTACATTGACGTGGTGAGCCAATCTTCGGCGCCGCCCGCGACCGCACCCCGTCAGGGGCGTGGTCACCTGTGCTGGGCCTTCACCGAGCCGGGCGAGTTCTTCACCCGCGCCCGGGAGTTCCTCAGCGAGGGGTTGGCAGCGGGCAAGCAGGTCTGCCTCATCGCTCCCGGGTCCGATCGGTCCCTGCTCGACGAGCTCCGCCCCATCGCGGGGATCGATGCCCTGCTCGAGCGTGGCGCGGTGCGGGTGCGGTCGTTGGACACCGTGTACGGCGATGGCGACGTGGTCGAGCCCGAGGAGCAGGTCGGTTTCTACACCGCGGAAACCGAGCGGGCCGTGGCGGACGGGTTCACCGGGCTCCGGGTGGCCGCCGAGGCGACCGAGTTGGTGCGCACGCCCGCCCAACTGGGTGCGTTCGCCCGCTACGAGCACGCCGTGGACCGCTACATGGCGGCTTCCACCTTCGACGCGATGTGCGCCTACAGCCTGCCGGACCTCGGGGCGGACGCCGTCGACCGGCTCGCGGCCATGCACCCGCGGACCAATGTCGACACGGTGCCGTTCCACCTGCACGGCTGGGGCGGTAGCGGCGCGGTGGCACTCGACGGCGAACTCGACTCCAGGTCTCGTGAGCTGTTCCCGTGGGCGCTCGACCACGCCGCGGGAGGCTGGGGTCGTGGCGAGGTCGTGGTCGACGCCCGCGGCCTGACCTTCACCGACCACCACGGGCTGCTGCGGCTGGCCGAGCAAGCCGAACGGCACGGTTTCACCGCCGTGCTGCGCACCCGAGCATCGAGCCCGGCGCGCTTGGTGGACATGCTGGGGATCCGGCGAGTGCGCGTGGAACAGGTGGCATGAGCTCACACACCCACCCCGCCGAGCGGGGCTACGACCACATCGCCCTCTATTACGCGAACGACGACGAACTTCTGGATGCCTCGGTCCCCTTCCTCACCGAGGGAGTCGACCGCGACGAGGCGACGATGATCGCCTTGGACGGGCACCGCGCCGACCTCGTGCTCGCCGAACTGCCGCACCCGGAGCGCGTCACGATCCTGCGCACCGACGCGCAGTACATCCGACCCGCGGTCGCCATCAAGTCCTATTGCGACATGTTCGCGAACTTGGTCGAGGGTGGTGCGAGCGCCATCCGCGTCGTCGGTGAGATCCCCTACTCCGCCCTGACGCGCGACTGGGACGTGTGGTCGAGGTACGAGGCCGCGGTCAACTACGCCTACGACCACTTCCCCGTGCGGAGCATGTGCGCCTACGACACCCGCACCACCCCCACCGCGGTCCTGCGCGACGTCGCCCAGACCCACTCGCTCGTGGCTGCGGGCGGCGTCCAGAAGCCCAACCCCGACTACGTCGAGCCGCCCTCCTTCCTGGGCCGTCCCGCGCCGTTGGTACCGCACCCGCTCCAGCGCCGACCCCCGACCGTCGAACTCACCGACCCCACGCCTGGCGAAGCCCGCCACGTCGTCAGCGCCGCGTGCGCCGGGGCACTCCCGTCTGGTGATCTCGGGGATCTCGTGGTGTCCGTCAGCGAGATCATCACCAACGCCATCAGGCACGGATCCCCGCCCGCCACCCTGTGCCTGTGGGCAGGTGCTCGGCAGGTGGTCGTCGCCATCCACGACAGGGGCCCCGGCCCTGCCGACCCGTTCGCCGGCCTCGTCGCCACCCCGGGCCCGGAGGGCGGCGGCTACGGGCTGTGGATCGCCCACCAACTCTGCCACCACGTCACCATGACCCGCACCGACACCGGCTTCACCGTCCGCCTGACCATGGGGCACCACAGCTGAACCCGCCGAACACCATCGCCACACCACGCCCGCGTCAAAGGCGCTGCTGGTCACCCGGGTCCGCTGGTAGCGCGAGGCGGGAACCCCGCGGCGGCGTCATCCGATCGGGGCGCCGCGCTGCGCGGGAGTGCCCGCCGGTCTACAACGGTGAGCAGGATTGGGTCGCGGCGCGACCAAGTCACCGGCGACGTCGACCGCGGCCGGACCACTGACCGTGCACTCACGTGCGGGAGCAGCGGGAATCGGCGGGGCGGGAGGGACGTGGTGGTGCGGGTACTGCTGGTCGACGACGACACTGATCTGCGCGAGCTTGTGGCGGGATGGCTGCGAGTCGACGGCCACCACGTGGTGGACACCGGTAGCGGCGCGCTCGCATTGGACTCGGTGGCGCCGGGGTGGCCGCAGGTCGCGGTGGTGGACGTCCTGATGCCCGACATGGACGGCCTCGAACTCCTCACCCGGCTGCGCGAGCGGGACCGCGAGCTGCCCGCGGTCGCGTTCACCGTGTTGTGGTCGGCCCCGGACGTGGCGCGGATCCGGGCCGCGAGCGCGGTTTACGTACCCAAGCCCTCCAGCAGCACCGAACTGTGCGCCGCGGTGCGACGACTGGTGGCCGGGGTCGGATCGGCCGAACCCGGCGTGCCGTGATGGGCCGGGGTACCGCACTCGTCCGCTGCGCGGTCTTCGCCGCGCTGTTCGCCGCGGCCACCGCGGCCGGGCGGTTGACGGTGCTCGACGCGACGAACCTGAGTCTGGTCTGGCCCGCCGCGGGGGTCGCGGCGGTGTGGTTGTGCGCGCAGCGCCGCTCACCGCTGCTCTGGCTGGATGTGGCCGCACTGGGACTGATCACCGCGGTGGTGAACCTGGCCACGGGCTCGACCCCGGCCCAGTCCGCGGTGTTCGTGCTGGCCAACCTCATCCAGGCTGGGCTGTTCATGACCCTGATCGTGCGCAGGCGCCCGTTGATGTGGTCCCTGGCCGACAGCGGTGGTCTGCGCGGGTTGCGGGACCTCTGGGCGCTGCTGCTCGCCGCCTTGACCGCCACCGCCGCGGCCGCGGCCGTCGGACCGGTCGGGATCTGGCTGGTCACCGGCCGCCACTCGTGGCTGGCCACCGGGGTGTGGCTGGCGCGCAACCTCGCGGGCATCCTCGTCGTGGGCACCGCGAGCCTGTGCCTCGCCCGCGCCGCCGTCGGCCTGCGCAACCGCCTCACCGCCCCGAACCCGCCACCGGTCGACCGCGGGCGGCTCGTCGAGCACGCGGCCGTCTCGGTGTTCTCGGCGATCTGCTACGGCGTCGGCTTCGCGGACGCCGAAGGGCTGCCGATCACCTCGACCCTCATCGCGCTCACCGTGTGGTCCGCGGTGCGGCTGTCGACGGCGTACGTCACCGCCCACACCGCCGTGGTCGCCGCCATCGCCGTGTTGTTCACCCTGCACGATCGCGGGCCATTCGCCGTCATGTCCTCCCACGCGGGCCGCGCCCTGGTCGTCCAGTTGTTCGTCATCGTCGTCGCCGTGGTCGGCCTCACCCTGGCGCTGGGCCGCGACGAACGCGCGGACCTCGTGCGTGAACTCGCCGTCGGTCGGGAGGACACCGCGCGCCGGGCCGCGCTCAAGCGCGCCATCATCGACTCCATGAGCGACGGTGTCTCCGTTGTCGACTCCACCGGGAACATCACCCTGCGCAACGTCGCCGCCGGGCACATCCTCGGCGGCAGACTCAGCCCGGAGGACCAAGCCGCGAGCAGTGCCCACTACGGCATGCACCACCTCGACGGCACGCCCATGACCGACGCCGAGATGCCACACGTGCGCATCGCCGCGGGCGAGGTCGTCGAGGACATGGACGTGCTGATCCGAAACGAGGGCGTCCCCGACGGCCGGATCGTGCACCTGCGCGCCAGTGCCCTGCCCGAACCCGGCGGCGGCCGCAGCACCGTCATGGTCTACAACGACGTCACCGCCGAACGCCGCCACCACGACGAGCTCACCGCCTTCGCGGGCGTCGTCGCCCACGACCTGCTCAACCCCCTCGCGGCCGCCGAGGGCTGGACCGACGCCGCCACCGAGGCGCTTCGCGACAACGACGCGGCGCGCGCGGAGATGGCCATGGTCCGCGTCGCCCGGGCGGCGGGGCGGATGCGGGGGTTGATCAACGACCTGCTCGCCTACACCACCGCCCGGGACGCGGGCATCGCACCCGCACGGGTCGACCTCACCGCGCTCGTCGCCGACATCACCGCCGCCCGCATCGACACCGCCACCGTCGCGAGCGCGCCGGTCCCCCGGTTCACCCACGGCGAACTCGACCCCGTCGAGGCCGACCACGTCCTGCTGCGCCAACTCCTCGACAACCTCGTCGGCAACGCCGTCAAGTACACCGCCCCGGGCGTGACCCCGGAGATCACCATCACCACCACCCGCCGCGGCGGCACCGTGACCCTGACCATCGCCGACAACGGCATCGGCATCCCGGCCGGGCAGCACGAGAAGATCTTCGACACCTTCTACCGCGCCCACACCGGGGGCCCGTACACCGGCACCGGCCTCGGCCTGGCCATCTGCAAACGCATCGCGGAGCGCCACGGCGGCACCATCACCGCCACCGACAACCCCGGCGGCGGCACCCGCTTCACCTTCACCCTCCCCGCCGCCACACCGAACACCGACACCCGGTTCGCGCCACCCAGTCCGCGGGCTCAAAGCAGTACCCCGCTACGAGATCGCACCGCGACCCAGCAGTACCAGCGACCACCCGCGACACCGTGATCACGCGACAGCGCCGCGGACTCATGCCCTGGACCCGGAAGGCAGCCTCTACGAAGCCCCTACCCACTCACCCTGGCACGTACCCGCTGTTCTCGGCTGCCTGACGGCGCCAACGGAACGGACCCCACCGACTCGATCAGCGGTGGGGTCCAGCGCACTGGTTCAGCTCGGAGCGATGGACGCCTCGACCACCGAACCCCGCCTGCGCTCACGAACCGGGAGTTGTCTCCAGGGCGGCTTGCACCGCGTCCGCGGCGGCGGTGTGCCCGGCGCTGTTGGCGCGGACCACGGCCCAGCGGCCCACACGGTCGACAACGCCCTCGACCCAGTTGAGGCCGTCGGGTCGGCACGCGTCGTGGCCCTCGCTCGCGGTGTAGAGGTCCACGTACCGGGCGCCGTGCCGGGCCGCCCGCTCGGCGATGACCCGGTTCAACGGCTCCACCACCTCGGTGCGCAACCAGAGCAGGTCCGGGTAGGTGACCGTGGCGAAGTTGCGCATGCCCCGCGGGGTGAACCCGCGGTCGCAGGTGGCCGGGTCGGCCGGGAAGATCGTGGGGTAGCCGACGGCGAGCACGGTCGCGCCGGGCGCGGCCAGCCGGATCATGGTGAGCAGGCCGTCGTACTCGTCGGCGACCAGCGCCAGGCGTTCGGCGATGGTCGGGACGCCGTCCCAACCGAAGCTGAAGTAGTCGGCGCACGGGTGGTCGGTGACCGGGTCGGACCACTCCCCCAGTTGCAAGCAGGCCAGCACCAGTTCGGAGAACCCGAGGGTGTTGCCGCCCACGCCCACCGTCACCAGGTCGGTGTCGGCGGTGACCGCGTCCAACTGCGGGGGCACCAGCGGGAACGGGAAGTCCGGGTCGTACACCTCGAAGAACGGGATGTGGTAGCCCGGGGGCCGCTGCGGCTCCCCGGCCACGTTGACGACCGAGGCACCAGCGCAGCTGACGTTGACCAACCCGTACCGACCGGACCACCGCGCGCGCAACACCTCCGGGTACGACCCCCTCGTCCGGCCGCACCCGTCCCGCACCCCGCCGACGAGGATCTGTTCACCGGCGGCGTCGATGCCACCCGCGGTGTAGGCGTCACCCAACGCGACCCACCGCAACGGTTCGGCATGGGCCACCGGTGTCAAGGTCGCCATCGCCACGGCGGCTACCGCGACTCGGGTACCCACGCGGATCGCAAGACGTCTCATCACCACTCCATTGTTCGTAGTGTCCGGTCGGCGACGTGCTACCCGGCGGTGCGGAGAACAAGCGATCAGCCGCGCAATCCACACCATCAAGCGACACACGCAGATCGATCCGCAACTTCTGTGAAACCACTTCCTTCGCAAGGAAAACGTCCGCCGACAGCACGCGGCGCCCGGGATTTCCGCACCTGCGGAACCCGCCCATATCCGTGGATCAGTCACCAGCGCGTCAACCGCGCCACGCAGACGGAAGCGACACGACGCGCCAACGACCACCGCGCCAACTCGGACTTGGCAACAGGGCGCTGCGGTCAGGAGGTTCCGCGGCGCGATCGCCCCTCGCGCCGCGGCACCCCTCCGCCCCGGAGTCAGACCCGACCGCCAACCCCGAGAACAACCAGGAACCCGGCCGCGAGGCCCAGCAACCCGGCCCCACCGCTCCCCGCCGAGTGTCCTGCGCGTTCGGAACTCCAACTCCAGTTCTAGACCACACCGGGCGAGGTGGCGCGACAGACAACACCAACCGGTGACATCCGACCGCGTCAACACGGGAAAGGCGTTGCATTTCGGTTGCAGAGCGTTCAGCACACCGACACCGCCGCTCACCTGCGGGCGGTGGGCCGATACAGGACGTGCCGAGCCCCACGACAAGTCGGCGGTTGGGTGTGGCGACCACGGTCAACAGGCCCGAAACACCATCACCGGCTACCAGGGGCCGCGGGTGGCGGCGGACCGCCCCGGGAACACCGGTTCGGACACGGACCGCTTCTGCCGAGCGCCGCGATAGGCGCAGGGCGATGGCGTCGCCGGTGATCGCGTCACGGGCTGGAGGGCGGGATCAGTGCTCGCTCAGCAGCGATACCGCGTCGACCAGTGATGTGGGCTGTTCCCAGGGGATCGGGTGGCGCCAACCGGGACCGGCGACGAGGAGGCGGGGTGGCAGGTCGGCTAGTGCTGAGGCGGCGGCGTGGTGAGCGGGGTCGGGGTGGTGCGACCACAGCAGCACGGCGCGCGGCGTGGTCGTGGTGACCGCTCGCACCAGGGCTGGGGTGGGGGTGGCCGCGCCCAGGACGCGGGCGGGGACGCCGTGTTCGGCCAACGCCGCGGCCAGCGCCTCGACGGGCAGGCTGTGTTGTTCCCCGGGGCCGCAAGCCAGCAGGATCGACGCCTCGCCCGCGGGCCGGTGGACGCGGTGCAGCGCCGCGGTCACCGACCAGGACAGGGCGTGCTCGTGGTCGACGCAGTCCGGGTCGGCGCGCTGGGCCTGTTCCACCGATCGCAACGCGGGCCTGCACACCCGGTTCCAGGTGCGGGTGACGCCCCACGAGCGGATCACCTGGGTGAGCAGATCGGCGCAGGCCCCGGTGTCGAGCTGTTTGCCCGCGGCGACCACGGCTTGGTGCGCGTCCCGGAGCGGGAGCGCCCGCTGCAACAGCGCGGCGGCGGCCGAGGGGCGCATCCCACTCTCGACCAGCTCGCGCATCCGCGACATCCGGACGACGTCCTCGGTGCCGTAGCGCCGTTGTCCGCCCTCCCGCGCGGAACAGGGCTCCATCCCGTAGCGGTGGTGCCAGGAGCGCAATGTCGACTCCGTGACACCCAGTCGTCGCGCCACCTCGCCCGCGGTCCAGGTGAAGTCCCTCAGTCCATCGAAGGAGAAGTCAGGTTCGTTGTTCTCGGCGGTCACCGTGTGCACATCTCAATGGGTCAGGGGACAGGGGCAGGGCGGGAGAGATCGACAGCGGTTCTCGACCACGACGCGACCACCGCTCGAGGCGAAGCAGATCGCGGGGACGGGGTGCACCGAGCCGGAGGCCCCGCGGCGCGTCCCGCTCGCACCGGAGGGGCCTCCGACTCCGCGTGGGTCAGGAACCGACGACCACACCCACGATCTGTTGAATGAGATCGACCACGACGTCGAGCAATCCAGGCATCACTCAGTCCTCTCCTTCACGTCTGGCCTTTCCGTGACTCCCGTTCTAGTCGCGGGCGGGTTTTCTCGCGCGGCGGTCTACGCTTTCGGGTGACACCCAAGCGGGTAGACTCAGGTAAACCGTTGCAAATCGACTGCGCAGCGTCGCGTGCGATAGCGATCTCACCAGGCCAGAATGTTCATGGTCAGCCCTCCGTCTCAGAGCGGAGCAGCCCACGGTTGAGACCGTGGGCGAACGCGAGTGGGACGGCGGTTGGGGGCGAGGATGCTCGACGGGGTCGGAAATGTCGTGGCGCACTGGCGGATCTCCTCGCCGTACGGCTCGATGAACGCCCTCGGCGACCTGGTGGCAAGGGCCAGCTTGATGGCCGCCCCGGCGGGGGAAGGGGCGTGTCCTCCAGGCGTGTCGGCAGTCGACGCGGCCTCGTCGGCTGTGGAACGGGTGCTGCGCGACGGGCTCTGCGACCGGCCCCACCGAGGGCGTCAGCCTCTCCGGGATCAGCATCCGCACCGGCGGGCGCCCGTCGCCGACCTAGGCGCGCATGTTCAGCAGAGCGCCCTGCCCGGCGACCTCGACTTTCCGCTGGAACCGCTCTCCCGGGCGTTCCTCCGCGCACTGGTCAAGTACCGGCCCGCTTCGTGACGTCCGCGTGGCCTCGCAGCCTTCGGCGCCACGACGCACGGACGCGCGTTACGCGCGCACCGGGCGACCCGCGGTGGTCGTCATCGGTGCGACGGGTGCGTTCTCACCTGTGCGATCAGGAGTGCGACGTCGTCTTGGGGTGTGGGTTCGATGAGGGCGTCCATGACTTGGGTGCAGACGAGGGCGGGGTCGTCGGGGGTGACCGCGGTGGTGAGGCGGTCGAGGTAGCGGTCGAGTGGTTGGTCGCGGCGTTCGATGAGGCCGTCGGTGTAGAAGGCGAGGACGGCGCCGTCGGGGAGGTCGATGGTGGTGTCGCGGCGGGGGCGTCGTTCGGGCACGTGCAGGCCCACGGGTGGGTCCGGTGGGACCGGGATGAGCGCGCCTGGGTGCCCGGGTGCGACCAGGACCGATGGGAGGTGCCCGGCGGAGGACAGGACGATCTTCTCCCGGGGTACGTCGATGATGCCGTAGAGCACGGTGGCCATGCTGCGGGCCTCGAAGTGGGAGACCTTGCCGTGCAGTTTGGACAGTACGACCGAGGGTGAGTCGTTCTCGATGGCGTAGGCGCGCAGGGCGCTGCGGAGGCGCCCCATGACGATGGACGCGGCGAGGCCGTGCCCGGCGACGTCGCCGATGACGATGCCGATTCGGCCGTCGCGCAGGGTGAAGACGTCGTACCAGTCGCCGCCGAAGCCGGTGGTGGCGCCGGGGACGTAGCGGGCGGCGAAGCGCAGGCCGTCGACGGCGGGGAAGCGGGTGGGCAGCAGGCTGCGCTGCAGGGCGGTGGTGGCGGCGCGTTCGGCGGTGGTGAGTTCGGCTTGGATGGCGAGCGCGACGCGGTCGGCGACCAGCAGCAGGAGCTGGGTGTGCTCGTCGGTGAAGCGCCGGGGTGTGCGGGAGCCGATGTGCAGGACGCCGATGAGGGTGCCGCGGGCGAGGATGGGTACGCCCAGCAGCTCGCGCAGGCCCTTGCGCCAGAGGATGGAGCTGACGACGGTGGTGTGGTCGACCTGGTCGAGGATCACCGCTTCCCGGGTGGCGGCGACACGGCCGGCGAACCCGGCGCCGAGGTCGACGGTGATGCCGAGGATGTCCTCGTCCGCGATGCCCGCCGCGGCGTGCACGGTCAGGCGTTCGGTGTGGGAGTCGTAGAGCAGGATGGTGGCGGTATCGACCTCGAAGACGTCCCGGACCCGCTCCAGCAGGACCCGTAGGGACTCCTCCAGGTCGAGGTGGCGCAGATCGACGTTGGTGATCGCCTCCAACACGCGCGTGCGGTCGGTGGCGCCGGGGGTCTCGGGCACGACGGGCAGCCTAATCACTCCTGCGGTGTCCGGGACGACAGCTCGCGTGGCGGACAGGGCGGATGCTGGTACTAGGCACCGGCGGGCCAGGGAGCGGGAACGGTGCCCGGACTCCGGGTGAGCACGTCCTGCTGTTCGGCCATCGGTACCCGTTGATGGCTGATTCCGAGCCGGGGCCGGTGATCGCACCGCCGAGGCAGTCGATATGGGCCCAGGGAGTCGAGGCGTTCAAGTCCGGGTGGGGCATCGCGGTCGGCGGCGCACGCCAAATCCGGCGGGCGCCGGATCGCATCCCGCTGCGGCCGGGGCTGGGCATCCTGAGAGCACTGGCTGTTCGTTTCGACCTCGATCCAGGTACGGAGAGTGCTCCCAGCATCACGATCATCGTCGACTTCCACTCCTCCGGGTGACCCGGCAGCGAACCGCGCCCGCGGCAGCACGGTGACGCACAGTTCTCGAGTCACCGGGCAGGCGGCTGGCCATGGTGGTTGAGTGGGTGTGTGCAGTCGGTGGAGACAGCGGTCGAGCGCGAGCACCAGGGCGGCGTCATGGTGCTGCGGATGCGCGGTGAGTTCGACTTGGGCACTGCCGGGGTGCTGGAGACGGGTTTGTTCGGCGGACTCGCCCAGGCCGCCGACGACGGTGTGCTGCTGGTCATCGCCGACTTGGACGGGATCGGGTTCCTGGGTTCGGTCGCGTTGACGGCGTTCACCCGCGCACACGAACAGGCGCGCAACCAGGGGATCGACCTGGTGTTCGTCGTGGGCTCCTCGAACGTCGCCGGGCGCGCGTTGCAGGTGAGCCGCTTGGATCGGATTCTCGCGATCGCCGAGTCGGTCGAGCACGCCATGGTCACCGGACCGCGCAACCCGGAGTGACGCCGCGGTTCCTATTCGGCGGTAGCCCCGGGGCCGGTCATTGCGCGGGGAGACCGCGCGCTGGGAGGGTCGGTACCCCGAGCGGTGGCCACTGCGATCGGTCGTGAAACTGGTGGCGCCGCGGTCTGGCGTGGTTCAGCCGCTCGTTCGTCTGACTTGTCGAGCACGTGGTCCTCCCCGTTGGCGACATCAACGCCCCCGCCCCCGCCGGACCTGATGATCACCACCGGCATCCCGCCCCACAGATGGGGCGGGTTCCGGGTCAGGTGGGCAGGGTGACGGTGGTGCCGAAGAACTCGTCGATCTTGCCGACGATGGTCATGAAGTCGTCGAGGTCGGTGGGTTTGGTGATGTAGGCGTTGGCGTAGAGGGTGTAGCTGCGCGCGATGTCCTCCGGGGCGCCGGAGGTGGTGAGCACGACGATGGGGATCGCGGTGAGCGCCGGGTCGGTCTCGACCTCGGCGAGGACTTCGCGGCCGTCCATGCGGGGCATGTTGAGGTCGAGCAGGATCAGGTCCGGTCTGGGCGCGTCGGTGTAGCCGTCGGCGCGTCTGAGGAACGCGACGGCCTCGATGCCGTCGTTGACCACGTGCAGGCGGGCGCCCGGTTGGCGTTGCTCGAACGCCTCGCGGATCATGATCACGTCACCCTCGTCGTCCTCGACCAGCAGCACGTCGATCTCCGCGGCGGGGCCGGTCGATCCGCGCGAGGTCATCGGTTCGGACACGGGTGTTCCTCCGAGCGCCGCTGCCGACGCCCGGCGGGACGTCATCGGGTGATCGTGTCACCTCCACCCAGTCAGGCGAACCAGACCGCTTGCAGGGTGGTCCTACCTCCTGGCGTGCTCGCTGCCCGGACAAGCGGAGCGGACCGGACAAACTGTCGATTTCCGCAGCATAGAAGGGGGTCGGCGGAGTTTGGCGTCTTCGCCGACCGGGTAGTGCGCGGGCATGGGAAAGCGCGGGGTCGTGGCCTCGCTGGTGGTGGCGGTGGCGCTGGCCGGGTTCGTGGTGCCGGGGGTGCTGCCCGCCACCGAGGACGATGTGCGGTCCGCGGTCGCCTCCGGCGGTCGGGACGCCGGGTCGGCGGTGCGGACGGCCCGGTTGACCGCGACCGCGCTGCTGGACGGGCGGGTGCTCGCGCCGTACCGGTCGGCGGTGTTCGACGACGCCCGGGAGCGGGCCGCCGACGCGGTGGACGAACTGTTCGCGGTGGAGGTCCCGACCGACGGCGCCGCCCGGCTCAGGGATCGGGCGATGCCGTTGCTGACCGAGGCGGTGGTCGCGATCACCGACACCGCCCGCGCCGCCGAGGACGACGACAGGGCTGCGCTGACCGCGAACGCGAGCAGGCTCGATCGGCTCGCCGCCGGGCTGCGGGAGCTCGTTGGGGCCGTCGCGTGAAGCGGGCGTTGGCGGTCACGCTGGGCATCCTGACCGCGATCGGCGGGTTCGTCGACATCGGCGACCTGGTGGCCAACTCCGAGACCGGCGCCCGGTTCGGGATGCGCCTGGCCTGGGTGGTCGTGGTCGGGGTCATCGGCATCTGCGTGTACGCCGAGATGTCCGGCAGGGTCGCGGCGGTCAGCGGGCGTCCGGTGTTCGACCTGGTGCGCGAACGCCTCGGACCGAAGGTGGCGTTGGCGAACCTGGCCGGGTCCTACCTGGTGACGCTGTTGACCCTGGCGGCGGAGATCGGCGGTGTGGCGTTGGCGATCGAGTTGGCGACCAGCGTGCACTACCTGCTGTGGGTGCCGATCGCGGCGTTCGTGATCTGGGTCGTGCTGTGGCGGATGCGGTTCGAGACCATGGAACGCGTCTTCGGCCTCGCCGGACTCGCGCTCGTGGTGTTCGTCGTCGCCCTCATCGCCCTCGACCCGCCCTGGCGCGAACTGGGGTCCCAGGCGCTGGGGCAGGCATCCGCGTCCGGGGAAGGCTGGGCCAGCTACGGGTTCTTCGCGGTGTCGTTGTTCGCCGCGGCCATGACCCCGTACGAGGTGTTCTTCTTCTCCTCCGGTGGCGTCGAGGAGGAGTGGACCCGCAAGGACCTGATCACCGAGCGCACCAACGTGTTCATCGGCTTCCCGCTCGGCGGCATCCTGTCGCTGGCGATCATGGCCTGCGCCGCCACCGTCTTCGCCCCGCTCGGCGTGCAGGTCGACTCGATCGGGCAGACCACCCTGCCGGTGGCCCTCGCGCTCGGGAAACTCGGCCTGGCCGTGGTCATCCTCGGCGTGTTCGCCGCGACCTTCGGCGCCGCGCTGGAAACCGGCCTGTCCGCCGGGTACACCATCGCCCAGTACTTCGGCTGGCGCTGGGGCAAAAGCGTCGCACCGCGCAGCGCCGCCCGCTTCCACACCGTCGTCCTGGTCAGCCTCCTGCTCGGGGTCGCGCTCCTGCTGACCACGGTGGACCCGGTCACCGTCACCGAGGTCTCCCTGGTGTTCAGCGCGGTCGCGCTGCCGTTGACCTACCTGCCGATCCTGGTGGTCGCCAACGACCGCGACTACCTCGGCGACCAGGTCAACGGTCGCCTCGCCAACATCTTCGGCGTCGGCTACCTCGCCGTCATCCTCCTCGCCGCCGTCGCCGCGATCCCACTCATGGTCATCACCGGAATGGGCACCTCATGACCCCCGACCCGCTGCGCGTCGACTTCCACCTCCTCGACCGCCAAGTCGTCGACCGCCACGGCCGCCCCGTCGGCAAGGTCGACGACATCGAACTCCACATCGACCTCGACGGCACCGCGACCGTCACCGCCCTGCTCGTCGGGCAGATCGCCCTCGGCCTGCGCATCGACGGCCGGTTCGGCACCTGGCTGGCCTCCGTCGGCCGACGCCTGCACACCGACCGCGACCCCGTGCCGCTGCGTGTCCCGTTCCACCACGTCACCGACGTCGGCAGCGCCATCACCCTGGGCATCGACCTCGAACTCCTCGACGAACCACCCCTCGAACGCTGGCTGCGCGACCACGTGATCGCCCGCATCCCCGGAGCCCGCGATGCGCGCCAGTGACCTCCTCGGCCGCACCGTCCACGACCACGACGGCCGTCCCCTCGGCCGGGCTGTCGACCTGCTCACCACCCCCGGCCCCGACGGCACCCCGGTCATCACCGCAGTCTTGGTCGCACCCCGCCACCGCAGCCGCTTCCTCGGCTACGAACGACCCGGCATCCAACGACCCTGGACCGTCAACCGGCTCGCCCGCGTGATCCACCGCGGTGTCCGCGAGATCCCGTGGACCGAAGTCCGCTGGGGACCTGACGACATCGAACCCGCGGCGTCGTGAGCGGCGGCGGTACGCGCGGCTCAGTGGGTCAGACCGGGTTGTGCTGTCGACGATGCGGAACGGTGTCGACGACGTCGAGGACGTCGAGCAGGCCGGTGATCTGGAGCGCGCGGTAGGCGGCGTTGTCGGGCGGCAGGACGACGACGAGCCTGTTCTCGTTGGCGCGGCAGTGTTCGTCGGTTCTGGCGAGCGTGGCCAGGCCGCACGAGCCGGGGAACCGGACATCGCTGAGATCGATGACGAGCGTCGCGGGCGCCGCGGTGAGCGCGTGGTCCACGGCGGTGTTCAGGTCGCCGACCGTGGCGAGGTCGATGTCGCCCGCGCACCGGACGGTGATCGAGGTCGCCGTCCCGTCGACGGTGACGGTGGGTAGCTGCGGGTTCATGGTCTGGTGGTCTCGGCTCTGAACTCGATGGTGGTCGTGGTGCCGGGCGCGGTGGGGGTGCCGCGGTCGATGTTCAGGCGGTCGGCGATCGTGTAGATGATCTTGAGGCCCCGGCCGCTCAGGGGAACCCGGGTCCCGGACGGTTCCGAGGTCGGGGTGCGCCACTGGCCGCGGTCGGCGATGGACACCCGCACGCTCGTGGCGTCGGGGAGCACCAGCGCGGTGAGCGTGACGGGGCCGGGGGCGATGTCGCGGTAGGCGTGTTCGATGCTGTTGGTGATCGCTTCGTCGATGGCCAGGAGGATGTCCTCGCGACGCGCCTCAACGATGTCGCGGGCGGTGAGCCAGGCCCGCAGGGCGGCCCGGATGACGGTGATGTCGTCGATGTGCGCGGTGATCTCGACGCGTAACGCGGAGGTCCGCGGTGTGGTGGTGCCGGGTGTCATCGGTTTCGCATCCACCGCATCCGCTCGCGATTCGGTCGCCCGGCCATTCGTGGGTGGGGCGAGCAGCAAGCTCTCCCTCGTCACCCTAGCTCCGGGCGCCCCGCCCCACCGGACGACGAGACCCACGTTCTCGCCTTCGGTGTCACGTCGCTCGCATCCACTGTCGCGGCCCTGGTCGGCGGGCTACGCTTCCGCGCTGGTTTCGTGTCCGGTGGGAGTGACGATGTCGACGAGGCGGGAGGTACCCGCGCGAGGCGGGTTGGCCGACCCGGCCAGGCTGGCGGCGCTGCGCGACACCGGGCTGTCCGAGATGTCGGATCTCGGGATGGAGCGGTTCGCGCGCTTGGTGGCGAGCGTGGTCGGCACCCCCGTGGCGTTGGTGTCGCTGGTCGAGGCGGACCGCCAGATGTTCCCCGGCATGGTGGGGCTGGACGACCCGTGGGCGACGGCCCGGTCGACGCCGTTGTCGCACTCGCTGTGCAGCCAGGTCGTGCTCTCCGGCGAGCCCCTGGTCCTGCCCGACACCCGCGCCGACGACCACTGGTGCGCCAACCCCGCGATCGACGACCTCGGTGTCGCCGCCTACGCGGGGATGCCGCTGGTCGATGTCGACGGTCACGTGCTGGGGTCACTGTGCGCGATCGACACCTCACCCCGCAGCTGGACCGAGGCCCAACTGCGGGACTTGGCGGACCTGGCCGCCGCGTGCGCCGCCGAGCTGCGGCTGCGGATCGTGTCCCACCGGGCCGAGCAGGCCCACCGCCGCGCCGACGAGTACGCCGCTCAGGTCAGAGCCGCCCTGACCCGCTCGGAACTGCTGCTGCGAGCCGCCGACGACCTCGCCGACACCACCGGCCTGGTCAAGGTGCGCGACCGCGTCCGCGACCTCGTCACCAGCGACCTCAAGCCCAGCTACGTCGGCCTGGTGCTCGTGGAGGGCAGGAGGCTGCGCCGGGTGGTCGACCACACCGGCACGGTTCCGGTCGAAGCGGTCTACGAGAGCTACGACCTCGATGACAACTGGCCGACCGCGCGCGCCATCCGCGACAACGCCACCGTCGTCATCCAGGACACCGCCGGCCTCGTCGACGGGGGCTACCCCGCCGAGGTGGTCGCCGCGTTCGAGGAGATGAACCTCCGCACCGCGATCTGCGTCCCCCTGCCCGGCACCCGCGGCCCACTGGGCGCCCTGGCCGTGTGCTGGGACACCCCACACGAACTCGACCTGCTCGAACGCTCCGTCGTCACCGCGCTGGCCGGGTACACCGCCCGCGCCGTCGAGCGCGCCCGCTTCCTCGACGACCGGGTCAGCACCGCCCACCAGCTCCAACAGGCCATGCTCACCGACCTCCCCACCACCGAGGGCATCGAGACCGCCGCCCTCTACCGCCCCGCCACCACCGACGAACTCGTCGGCGGCGACTGGTACGACGCCTACCCCCTGCCCGCCACCACCACACTCCCGGCCGGGCTGGCCGTGACCATCGGTGACATCACCGGCCACGACATCCACGCCGCCACCCTCATGGGCCAGCTCCGCAGCATGATCCGCCAAGCCGACCTCGACCACCCCGGCGCGGGCCCCGCCACCACCGTCACCGCGGTCGAGAACGCCAACCAGGCACTCGACCTGCGCGCCAGCGGCAGCCTCGTGCACTGCCACCTGCGCCCACGCCCAGACCGCGGCTGGGACCTCACCTGGACCAACGTCGGACACCCCAGCCCTCTCCTCCGGTGCCCGTCCGGCCGCGTCACCCAGCTCCAACACTCCGGCAGGATCATCCACCCCGACCTGCCCACGCCCGCCCGAACCGACCACCACACAGTCCTGCCGCCCGGGTCGACCCTGCTGCTCTACACCGACGGTCTCACCGACCGCCGCGGCCACGACATCGACGACGCCACCACCCACACCCTCCACCTGCTCGCCGGCCACACCGGCACCATGCCCACCCTGCTCGACACCCTCGTCGCCCGCCTCGGCGGCACCGCACCCGAGGACGACATCGCCCTCATCGCCGTCCACATCCCGCCACCGACCACCTGATCAGGCTGCGGACGACCTGAACACCCGTGGCGACCCGTACCGCGACGCGTATTCGACAACGGGCCGATGCGGACGGTGTCGTCCTCGATCTCGGCGCGCCGTTGGGCGCCTGATCCGAGGTCGTGGAGCGTGCCGTGCACCTGCCCGGCACCGCGGCGGCGGGACCGGTCGCACTCGGCGGATGGTGTCAGGGAGTGAAGACGACCTTGATGGCGCCGTTTTCCTTGCGCTGGAACATGGAGTACGCCTCGGGGGCGTCGGTGAGCGGGAGGGTGTGGGTGGCGAAGGTGTCGACGCCGAGGGGGTCGTCGTCGGTGAGCAGGGGCAGGATGTCGGGGACCCAGCGGTGGACGTTGGCCTGGCCCATGCGGAGCTGGATCTGCTTGTCGAAGAGGGTGAGCATGGGCAGCGGGTCGCTCATGCCGCCGTAGACGCCGACGAGGGAGATGGTGCCGCCGCGGCGGACGATGTCGATGGCCAGGCGCAGGGCGGAGAGCCGGTCGATGCCCGCGGTGCGCATGATCTTCTCGGCGGCGGCGTCGGGCAGGAGTCCGACGGCGCGTTGGGCGAGGGAGGCGACGGGCGCGCCGTGGGCTTCGAGGCCGACGGCGTCGATGACGGAGTCGGCGCCCCGGCCGTCGGTGAGTTCGCGGACCGCGTCGGCGAGGTCGGCACCGTGTTCACGCAGGTCCAGTGTGGTCACCCCGCGCTCGGCGGCGCGGGCGAGGCGTTCGTCGACCAGGTCGATGCCGATCACCTTCTCGACCCCGCGGTGCTGCGCGACGCGGGCGCACATCTCCCCGATGGGGCCAAGCCCGATCACGGCCAGGGTGCCGCCGGGCTGGACGTCGGCGTACTCGACGCCCTGCCACGCGGTCGGCAGCACGTCGGACAGGAACAGGAACCGGGTATCCGCGGGCCCTTCCGGGACCTTGACGGGTAGGCGGTCGGCGAAGGGCACGCGCAGGAACTCGGCCTGCCCGCCGGGAACGCCGCCGTAGAGCTTGGTGTAGCCGAACAGCGACGCGCCCATGCCCTGCTCGCGGACCTGCGTCGTTTCGCACTGCGAGTGCAGCCCTTGCCCGCACATGTAGCAGTCGCCGCAGGAGATGTTGAACGGGACCACGACGCGGTCGCCGACCTTGAGCGAGGTCACCTCCGCCCCGACTTCCTCCACCACGCCCATGGGTTCGTGGCCGAGGATGTCTCCCTCGGTGAGGAACGGCCCGAAGACCTCGTAGAGGTGCAGATCGGATCCGCAGAGCCCGGTGGAGGTGACGCGGATGATGGTGTCGGTCGGGTCCTGGATGACCGGGTCGGGGTGGGTGTCGACGCGGACGTCGCGTTTTCCGTGCCAGGTCAGGGCTTTCACCGGGAATGCCTTTCGGGTCAGGGGTGCAGAACCGGGCTGGATTCGATGCCCGCGCGCGAGGCGAGTCCGTCGAGCAGCGCGCGCAGCGTGTCGTGGCTGTCGGTCGTCGGTGCCCAGTCGAGTTCGGACTTGGCGCGGTCGGTGCGCAGGAGGGGCACGGACAGGGCGAGGTCGAGCCACCCGGGCGAAGTGGGCACCACCCGGGCCCGCCACGCCGCGGCGACCGCGGCGCGCACGACCCGCGCGGGGAGTTCGACCACGCGTCCGCCCAGGACCGCGGCGAGGTCCCGCGCGTCGAGCACGGGGTCGGCCGCGAGGTTCACCGCGCCCCGGTAGCCCCGTTCCGCCGCCGCGAGGACCGCAGCGGCCACGTCGGGCGAGTGCACGAACTGAAGCACCAGGCCACGCGGGAGGGGCAGCACCGGCAACCTGCCGTCGCGTGCGACCTTCCACAGTGGACGTGGGATCAGGGCACCGATGAAGTAGCGGCGGATCTCGCTGGCCGCGTCGCGTTGCAGGATGAGCCCGGGCCGCAACCTCGCCACGGACACGTCCGGGTGGTCTGCCTCGAACGCGTCGAGGATCGACTCCACCTCGGCCTTGTGGTTGCTGTAGGAGGAACTCGGCACCCCCGTCACGGGGTGGCTCTCGTCCACTCGGCTCATCGACCGGCGGGCCGCGTACGCCCCGACCGAAGACAGGTACACCAGCCGTGTGACACCCGAGTCGGTGACAGCGTCGAACACCGCGCGGCTACCGGTCACGTTCACCGACCGCAGGTAGTCCTGGTCGTGGCTCGGCTGGACCGCCCACGCGGCGTGGACCACCGCATCGGCCCCGTCGAACACCTCAAACAGCCTCGTGGACGCGTCCGCGCCGCTGATGTCGATGGAGTGCCAGTCAACGCCGTCGTAAGGCGCACCAGCCCGTGGGGGCCGCCGTGACACCCCGACCGCGGTGTGCCCGGCAGCTCGGGCCGCCCGGAGAACCGCGGTCCCCACGTTGCCGCTTCCACCCACGACCACTATGCGCATGTCCTCGCATACCCGTGCGCGGCGCGCGCTAACCGCTCGGGTTTCCCGCTCCCGCTCCTGGGCACTTCTGTCCCGTACACATGGACCAGCGACTCGGGAGCCGCGATGCCGGACCAGACGACCCGCCAGGACCCGCGCCGCCAGTACCCCGGCCCGGTCGAGTCAGCCGACGACGTCGAGCACCCGGGCCCCACACGGCAGATGGACTCCGAGCCCGACCACGGGGAGCACACCTACCGGGGCTCCGGGCGGCTGACCGACGCCGCGACCGTGATCACCGGCGGCGACTCCGGGATCGGGCGCGCGGTGGCCTTGGCCTTCGCCAGGGAGGGCGCGGACGTGCTCATCACCTGCCTGCCCAAGGAACGCGAGGACGCCGAGACCACCATCGGACTCGTGCGGGAGGCGGGCAGGCGCGGCGAGATCGAGGTCGCCGACCTGACCGACGAGGCCGCCTGCGCGCGGGTGATCGACGCCGCTGTGGCCGCGTTCGGGCGGATCGACGTGCTGGTCAGCAACGCCGCCTACCAGATGTCGCAAGACGGCGGCCTCGCCGAGATCGACAGCGCGCAGTTCGACCGCGTGCTCAAGACCAACGTCTACGCCATGTTCTGGCTGTGCAAGGCCGCCCTACCACACCTGAGCCCGGGCGCGTCGATCATCACCAGTTCCTCGATCCAGGCGTACCAGCCCTCACCGCACCTGCTGGACTACGCCGCCTCGAAGGCCGCGATCGTCAACTTCACCAAGGGCCTCGCGCTGAACCTGATCGACCGCGGCGTACGGGTCAACTCCGTCGCCCCCGGTCCAGTGTGGACACCGCTGATCCCCGCCACGATGCCACCGGACAAGGTGGAGTCCTTCGGCGCGCAAGCACCGCTGGGCAGGCCCGCTCAACCCGCCGAACTCGCGCCCGCCTACGTCTTCCTCGCCTCCCAGGAATCGAGCTACACCACCGGCGAGGTCGTCGGCGTCACCGGCGGCTCACCGATCTCCTGAAAGGGGCATGTCCGTGAACCACGACGAGGCACCCGTCCTCGACGCCCTGGCCGGCTACCACGCCCGCGGCCACACGCCCTTCACGCCACCGGGGCACAAGCACGGCCGGGGCGCCGACCCGCGGGTGCGAGCGGTGCTGGGTGAGGACGTGTTCCGCAACGACCTGCTGGCCACCGGCGGACTCGACGACCGCTCCTCCTCCGGCAAGGTGATCGAACGCGCACAACGGCTGATGGCCGACGCAGTGGGCGCCGAACACGCCTTCTTCTCCACCTGCGGCAGCTCGCTGTCGGTCAAGAGCGCGGTGCTCGCGGTCGCCGGGCGGCACGGCCGCATCCTGGTCAGCCGCGACGTGCACAAATCGGTCGTCTCCGGCCTGGTGCTCTCCGGGCTGCGACCGACCTGGGTGCACCCGCGCTACGACCCCGACCTGCACCTGGCCCACCCACCCTCGCCCGACGCGGTGGCCGAGGCGTTGGACCGCGACGGTGACGTCGCGGGGGTGTTGATCACCAGCCCCACCCCGTACGGCACGTGCGCGGACATCACCGCGATAGCCGAACTGTGCCACCAGCGCGGGCTGCCGCTGGTGGTGGACGAGGCGTGGGGAGCGCACCTGCCCTTCCACGAACAGCTCCCCACCTGGGCGATGGACGCGGGCGCGGACCTGTGCGTGGTCAGCGTCCACAAGATGGGCGCCGGACTGGAGCAGGGCTCGGTGTTCCACCTGCAGGGCGACCTCGTCGACCCCGCACACCTGCGGGCCTGCGCGGACATGCTCGCCACCACCAGCCCCAACACCCTCGTCTACGCCGCCATGGACGGCTGGCGCCGCCAGATGGTCCAGCACGGGCACCGGCTGCTCACCGGCGCCCTCGACCTCGCCGACACCGTGCGCGCCGCCATCGAGGACATCCCCGGCCCGCACGTGCTCCGCGACGAACTGATCGGTGTCGAGGCCTCCCACGAACTCGACCCGCTCAAGATCCTCATCGACGTCTCCGACCTCGGCATCTCCGGCTACCAGGCCGCCGACTGGCTGCGCGCCCACCACGCCATCGACGTCGGGCTCTCCGACCACCGCCGCGTCGAAGCCCAACTCAGCATCGCCGACACCACCCACACCACCACCATCCTCATCGACGGCCTGACCGCCCTCGCCAAGACCGCGAAGGCCCTGCCCACACCACCTCAGGTGGCGCTGCCGGACCTGGGAGACCTCGAACTCGACACGGTCATGCTCCCCCGCGACGCCTTCTTCGCCGACACCCGGGACGTGCCCGCCCGCGAAGCCGTCGGCCGGATCTGCGCCGAACAGGTCACCCCCTACCCACCCGGCATCCCCGTCCTGCTCCCCGGCGAACGCATCGAGCAACACGCCCTCGACTACCTGCTCACCGGAGTCACGGCGGGGATGGTCATCCCGGACTCGGTGGACCCCGAACTCAAGACCATCCGCGTCGTGGCCTAGCCCCCGGCCATCACGAGCGGCGACGGCGGGACGCCAGCACGACCGCGGTCAGGGTGGCCACGGCCCCGCCCGCCACGAGAGTGGCGACTGTCCTATTAGGCGACCGCCGCTGAACCGGCTTCTGAACTTCCCCGGGCTCCCCGTCGGTGGCGACCGCCTCGACGGCGGGTTCGATGTCGGCACGTTGATCCTCGTCGAGGGCGCGGGTGTCGCGCGGGGGCAGGAACGGTTCCTGCTCCGCCGGCAGCCCCTGGGTGATCTGCTTGGCGCGGGCGAGTTCCGCGTCGAGTTCGGCCCCGAGGAGCACGGCGATGTTGGAGATCCACAGCCAGACGAGGAAGCCGATGACCCCGCCGAGTGAGCCGTAGGTCTTGTTGTAGGAGCCGAAGTTGGCGACGTAGAGCCCGAACGCGCCGGAGGCGAGCACCCAGAGCAGGACCGCGAGCAGCCCGCCGGGACTCAGCCATCGGAAGCGGGGCTGGTGCACGTTCGGCGCGGCCCAGTACAAGATCGCCAAAGCCAGCCCGACCAGCAGCGCGATCACGGGCCATTTCGCGATGTCCCAGATCCGCACACCGGTGTCGCCGATACCCAGCAGCGTTCCCACCCGCTCGGCAACGGTGCCGGTGGTGACCACGCCGAACGCGCACACCGCCAACAACACGACCACCGCGGCGGTCAACCCGACCCGCAACGGGATGGTCTTCCACACCGGCCTGCCCTCGGGCATCTCGTAGATCGCGTTCGACGCCCGCATGAACGCCCCGATGTACCCGCTGGCCGACCACAACGCCCCCGCGACGCCCACCACCGCCAACACCCCGGCCGCCCCACCGGTCCGCTGGAGCCCGGTGATCGCGTCCACGATGATCCCGGCCGACTCGCCGGGCGCCAGCAGCCGCACGTTCTCGATCACCGTGGCGGTCGCCGAAGGACCCAGCATCGCCAGCACCGAGGTGAGCACGATGATCGCCGGGAACAGCGACAGCACCGCGTAGTAGGTCAGCGCGGCTGCCCAGTCCAGCAGGTTGTCCCGCTGGAACTCCTTGACCGTGCCCCGCAGCACGACCTTCCACGACCGCTTCGGCAGATCCGTCGGACCCTCTGGCACCGGCATCGTCGTTCCCTCCGCGCGAACTCACAGCGGTGTTCCCGCCACCGCGACAGGTGAAACGCTGCTGGTCAGACCGGCGGTCCGGCAGTGCTCTCGAGCGAGTCGAGCAGGTCGGCGAGGCCGCCGCGGGCGCGTCCGCGGGTCCGGGCGCTGGTGGTGACGGTGATGTGGTCGGCGTAGGCGCGGGGGTGTCCGCCCTGACCGAGTCGACGCCACAGGTCGTGGTCCTCGCCGGTGGAGAGGGAGCCGAAGCCGCCGACGGCGTCGTAGGCGTCGGCGCGGATGCCGAGATTGGCGCCGTAGACGTTGCCGTGGCCCTCCGGTAGCCGGGCCTTGTCGAGAACATGGGCGTAGCGCAGCAGCGCGACATGGCCCAGGGTGGTGCGGTGGTCGAGGTGGGCCATCACACCGACCACGCGATGGCGGCGGGTAGGCCACGGGCGGCCGTGGCGATGGCGCGCAGGCAGGCGTGGATGTGCTCCGCTTCGTCGCGGGCCGGGACGGCGATCGCGACGGCGGTGATCGGTGTGATCACCGGCGGCGCAGCACGTGGACGGCGAACTCGTGGTCCAGGTGTTCGACGAGCGGGTCGAGGTCGGGGTGGGCCAGCAGGCGGCGGTGGGCGTCCATGCCGTCCCGGGGTGCCTCGGCCGCCCATGGCAGCCAGTGCGCGGCGAGCAGGTGCCCACCGGGGCGCAGCGCCGCGACCGCCTTGTCCACTGTGGAGTCCAGGTCGGTGTCGCCGAGGTAGTAGAGGATCTCGCTGAACACCACCAGGTCCGCGGGCTCGTCCGGCAGGTCGCGCGGTAGTGCGCCGACCTCGATCCGCACGTGGGGCAGGTGCGCGGTGCGCGTCCTGGCCCGGTCGACGGCGACGGGCACGGGGTCGAAGGCGGTCAACCGCTCGCACCTGGCGGCGAGGTCGACGGTGAGCTGACCGATCCCGCACGCGGGCTCCACGACCGTGCCGTACCGCTGTTCCGGCAGGCACGCGAGGGTGACCGCGCGTTTGCGCCGCTCGTACCAACTGTCGGTCACCGACCAGGGGTCGGTGTGCGCGGCGTAGAGGTCGGCGAACCGGTCGACGGGAGCGCTCGCACGCGGTGGCTCCCGGAACACGACCTCCACGTCCCGGTCGAAGTGGCTCAACATCGCCGTGTCCAGGATCGGAACACCCTCCGGCCCCGGCTCCACCTGCGAGACGAACCGGGCGATCCCGGCCGCCTTGCGCTCGCGCCGACCCCGGTCGAGCGCGATCGTGAACGCCCGTTCGCGCCGGACAAGGCGATCATCGGGCTTGAGCCAGTGCCACATCCAGATCGGGTAGGACCAGCGGTGCGCGGTCACCGGCGCCACCTGGAGCGCCACCTCGCCCGCGCACTGGTGGTCGGGATGCGGGTCTCCCGGCCACGGCACCAGGCACAGGTCCGCGTCGGCCAGTTCACCGACCAAGGCCCCGGCGAGTTCGACGCGACGGCCCGTGAGCCCCGAGTCGGGCAGCCCGAGCCAGCGCACCTCCACCTCGCCGAGCCCCTGGGCGCGCAGCGACGCTGTCAGCTCCTGCCTGCGGGCGCGGCCCAGATCGGCGCGTTCGGCGGGCGACAGGGTGGGGAAGGCGGCCTCCCCGTCGGTCGCGACCACCAGGCGGACCTCGGTGCCGCGCTCGTGCAGCGCCTGGATCAGCCCGCTCGCGCCCAGCGTCTCGTCGTCCGGGTGCGCGGCGACCACGACGGCCAGGTCGTAGCGCTCGTCGGGGAACCGGCGCAGGCCGGTCAACCAAGACGCCCACTCGTCTTCGTCGGTGGTCTGCCTCATCCCGCGCCCCGCCCGGCACGGTCCAGCACGGTTCGACCCAACGCGGCGAGATCCCGTTCAGCGTGGTGCTGGCGCACGTAGACCTGCAGATCGGCCAACCGCTGCGCGAACACCCGGTCCCGGCACAGCGGCGTCGGCCCCACAACCCGCGGCGCGCGATCAAGGACCTCCCACGCCGCTCGCTCCACCACCGCCCGGCAGGTAGCCAGGTGATGACCGGTCGCCACACCGGCATCGACCATCCGGGCCACGTGCTCCAGGTGCGCGCCCGCCCCGGCGACAGCCGCGTGCAGGGCACCCAGGTGCGCCAGCTGGTGCTCGTCGGCCCGCCCGCCCAGCACGTCGACCACGTCGTCGAGCACGCCGACCGCACCGCCCAGCCACACCGCCGCGACACCGCCACCACCCACCGCGAACCCCGGGCGCGCCGCGTACCAGTCCGGCGGCCCGACGACCGCGGTGGGCTCCACGTGGTCGAATCGCACGTCGGCGCTGGCGGAAGCGTCCATCCCGATCGCCTGCCAACTCGACGGGTCCACCGTGACCCCGGGGTGCGCCGGATCGATCTCGACCAGCCGCGCCGCCCCCGCCTCGTCCACCGCGACCACGAGCACCCGGTCCAACCCGGCGCCACCGGAGCAGAACCTCGTCGTACCGCACACCCGTCCGCCGACCAGTCGCGCACACACCCCGCCGGACCGCGACGCCCACACCCCGTACACCGCGCCCGCCACCGCGTCCCGCCCCGACTCGGCCAAGATCGCGACCGCGTCCACATGCCCCTCCGCGAGCCGCGCCACCACCAAGTCGGTTCGCCCCAACCGCGCCAGAGCAGCCCACCGAGCCACCGTGTCCTCCCCCGGCATCGGCAGCTCAAGCCCACCGTCGGCCAAGTGCGCACGCACCTCGTCGATCGCACTCGCGGCCGACCTCGACACCGCCGATCTGGGCGGCCGTCCACAATCGAGCCACTCCAGGCCGGTGGCGGTGAGCACAGCAGCGGACACCACGCCTCCTCAACGACGTCTTCAGGCCAAGCCGGACATACCCCTCCGCCTGCCCAGCCATGCCTGCACCCGCGCCTTGGCGCAGCACCGTGCGATGCGACGTACCGCCGTGCGCGGCGTCCGGATGCCAAGAAACAGACAAATTGCCCAAACGCGAAGGGTGGCGGATTCGCCACCGCCCCGGACCGCGGGCCCAGGGCGGTTCGTCCACGATGCGTTCCGGTTCGAGCACAGTGGTTATGGGCCGCTGTGGATGAGGGCTGCCCAGCGGTCCGGGCGTTGGGGGTCGGAGTCTCGGAGTTCGCGGGTGACGTGGCGCAGGGTGGTTGCCGCGTCGGGGGCGGTTGGGCTGTCGGGGAGTCGGTCGTAGAAGGCGTGGGCGGCCGTGGCGCCGGTTGTGTCGTGCAAGGGCCAGAGGGTGGCGATGACGTGGCGGAAGCCCGCCAGGTGGAAAGCCGACGCGAGGTGGAGCACCTCGTCGGCGTGGCGGGTGCCGTGGTTGGCCGTCGAGCAGGCGGACAGGTAGGCGAGTTCGGCGTCCGGAAGGTGCAGTCCGCCGATCTCGGGTAGGAGCACGTCCCGGTCGTGCAGGACCAGTCCGCCCGCTGCGGGCGAGACCGGGTCGGTGATGGCGTGGCAGGCGAAATGCGCCCAAGTCGCCTTGCCCATGGCCGCCAAGACCGCGTCCCCGGTGGCGGCGGTGTCCACCAGCGTGGTCCCCCGCAGCGACTTGACTTCCTCGGCCGCGGTGGCCAGGTCTTGCGGCATGGCGACCGCGAGCACACGGCGTTCCGCGGCCGGTGGTCGGGACCGCGCGGCGCGCAGTACGCGCAGTGACGGGGTGTACGACGAGACGACCAGGTCCAATGCCCCCTGCTCCCCCGGGTGTCCCGCCGCGTGCAAGGGGAGCAGTCCCAGGACGCCAGTGGGCACCCACCAGACGCGGGTGGATGGCAGTGCGCTGATGACCGGCCCGACCACGGCGTCCCACAGCCAGGCGAGTGTGTCGAGCAGGACAGGGCGTCGCCGCATCTGCATGGCCAACGAGTTGCCCTGGACGACGTTGAGCATCGCCGCGACACGGGCCTCCACGTCCACCAGGTCCGGCAGGTCCACCACCACCGGCTCGGCGTCGGAGCGCACCAATACGGCATGCCCACCACGGCGGTGCGCGCTGACCAGCACGGCCGTGCCCGCCTCGGGGCGCAGCGACCGCTCAGCTGGCTCGGCGAGGAAGTCGCCGAAGCCGGGCAGGTCGCGGATCTCGGCGAGCAGCTCGTCGTAGTCCCGCCACCAGCGCTTGCGCTCCGAGGTCGGGAAGTCCGGGGTGTTGAGCCGCTCGCACACCCACTCGAACCGGTCGGCCAGCTGACTCCGCGCGGACCGGAGCTGGGACAGGTCGACCCGGATGCCCGCCTCGGCCGCGAGCAGCACGCCGCGCCCGAGTTCGGCGACGGTGACCGCCCCGGCCGGGTCCGCCACCGCGCAGCGCGCCGCGACCGCGGCCTGCACCAAGCCCGACTGGGTGCCCAACCGGTCCGCCCAGTCCGCCTCGCGCGGCGGTAGCGACGGCAACAACCTGATCGCCGCGTCCAACACCGGCACGGCGAGGTCCGGTTCACCGATCGCCAACAGCAGCTCACCCACCGCGTGCTGGGCGGCGACCTGGTCGTGCGGAGACGCCGACGGGGCGAGGAACACCTCGTCGGCGAGGGCGCGCACGGTGTCCGCCGGAACGGGAGCGTCGATGCGGGCCGCCTCGAGCAGGCAGCGGGCGAGTTCCCCCGCTCGCCGAATCCGCCGGGGGTGTTGCGGATCGGCCCGCACCAGCTCCCACGCGCGCTCGCTCGCCGACACCGCTTCGGCCAGGTGCGCGGCGTCCGGATCGGCGCGGAACCGGGCCAGGTAGGCGTCGGCGAGCACGGCGCGGCGATCCGGCAGGTCGACGTGATCGGTTCCGGTGGCGGCCACGGCGCCCTCGGCCAACGCCGTGGCCATGGCCAAGTCCCCTTCGGCATCGCGGATTCGCAGGTGGAGGGCAAGTTGCGCTTGGCGGTCGGGCAGCGACGCACGGCCCGCGCGGGTCGTGCGCACGGCTTGGTCGCCGAGTTCCACCGCCCGGTCGATCTCGGCCCGGTCCTGGGTGGCGAGGTAGCGGGCGTGGTGGATGCGGGCGGACACCGCCGCGTCCGTTGTCAGGCGGGCCGCGGCGTCCAAGTCGGCGCCTACTCCGTTGCGGGCGTAGCGGGTCAGGTGGATCTCGGCCAAGACCGCACCGGAGTCGGGGGCGGTGTTGTTCGCCGGGCGTGACCGGTGCGCCCAGGTCGCGTTCTTGACGGCCTGGTGCAGGTCCGCCTCCGCACCCCCGCCCAGGTAGCGCTGGTGCAGCGCGGCGGCCAGCGCCAGGTGGAGGCCGTGCAGGCGGGGGTGGTGGTCGGGTAGTTCGGCCAGGGTGTCCTTGGCCAGGGTGACGGCGCGGTCGAGGCTCGAGCGGTCGCCGCGGTGTCGGTACCGCAGCAACAACAGGGCGACGATGTCGGCTGCGGACTCGACGTCCACGGGTGGGACGACCAGTGTCCACGCGCGGTCGAGGTCGGGCAGGGTGGCGTCGCGTTCGAACCGGCGGGCCAGGGCGATCGCGAGGTGGGTGGACTCGCAGAAGTCGATGGCGCGGTCGAGGTGGTTGTCGATACCGGTGTGGTCGTAGAGCAGTCGGTAGGCGACGCCCAGTGCGCCGCGGGCGGAGGGGACGTCGTGCAGGAGCTCACGTGCGCGCTCCAGGTCGTCCAGGTGGGTGTGGAGTGCGTACCTGTCCAGGTAGGCGCGGGCGAGGGCTTCGATGATCTCCGCGTCGTCTGTCGTGGCGATCACCCTGTCGCCCAGTTCGATGCCGTGCTCGAGATCAGCCGGGGCGCGTGAGTCCTGGTAGCGGCGCAGGTAGGCGAGGAACAGCACGCGCCTCAATTCCGGGGAGCCTGCCGCGTGCGCAGCGACGAGCAGGATGCCTGCCTCCACCAGTTCCGGCTCGAAGCCGTCGAGCAGGCTCGTGCCGACCTCGACCTGGGTCCGCCGGTCGGCGAAGCGGCCGACGACCGGGGTCAGGTCCGGGGGGATCCGCTGGTGGTCGTCGGCGACCTGGGACAGGCAGATGATCGCCTTGGCGAGGTCGATCGGGCGCCGTCGGAACCGGTAGCGGCGGTGGTGGAACTGGCCGAGGACGGTCTTGGCCGCGGTCAGCTGTGCCGCGAGCACCCGTGACCCGCTGGCGTCGGTCGCCGCGCGCACGGTTCGCCACAGCTTGGTGGACTCCTCCTCGGCGTCGCGGGAGAACGCGGCCGGAAGCGGGTAGCGGACCCAGTCCGCCACCCGGTTGATCTGCTCGTCGATCTGCACTCTCACTCCGCCAAACGGAGCAGACGAGCCGGGACGTGGTCCACATCGGTCACGGCGAGCACGACACCACCGTCCATTGTGGTCGTCATGGCCAGTGCGGTCGGGTACGTCTCGCGGCCCGTCACCGAGGCCAGTTCCTCCCCGGACTCGCTGTCCCACACCGCGGTGCGCTCGCCGTCGGTCACCGCGACCGCGACCCGCAGATCCTCCAGGACCGCCATGGCGAGTTGGCCGTACCTGCCGGGGACGGAGAACGCGCGGATCTCCTCACCGGTGGACCCATCCCAGACCCGCACCTCCGAGCCGCCGGCGACCCCCACCCGGAACGACCCGTCCGCCAACCCCACAACCGCCACACTCGGCGACTCGATCCCGAACCCGCCGCGCTCCAGGGTGAACGTGTGCAGGGTCGTCCGCGTGGTCGCGTCCCACACGTGGACGACCGAGCTGGCACCATCATCCGATCCAGCCACCACGCAGACGTGCCCGTTCGCGAGCACGAGAGCGTCGAGCGACCACACGATGTGCACGCTCGGCGTGCCAACCTCCCAGTCCACGATCTTGCTTGCTGTCTCCGGGTCCCACACCACGACGGTCGCGTCGTCCCCACCGGTGATCAACCACGGCACTTCGCCCGGTGGGCAGGCCCAGGTGACGGCGTTGACCGGGCGGCGGTGCGCCTCGAAGCTCAACAGCGGTCGGCCGTCGCGCACCGCCCACAGCTTGACGAGCCCGTCCTGCCCGCCGGTCGCCAGCACCGCCTCCTCCTCGGGCAACGGCAACAACGCGGTGGCGAGCACCCGATCACCGTGACCGACGAACTCCTGGCGGGGCATACCGTCGCGGGGACTCCACACGGTCGCGCCGCCGTCGTCGCCGGAGGCCATCAGCAGGCTGCCGTCGGGGAGGTCGAGGAGCGTCAGCGCGTGCGGCGCGCTGCCGGACGACCAAGACTCGGGCGTCGCGTCGACGACCTCCATCGGACCCGGCCCCCAACTCCGCGGGCGGCTGGTCATGCCTCGCACCCGACCGGGTTTCGCCGAGCGGGGGGTCGTGGGAAAGTCGATCGTCGCGCGGTAGCCGTACATCTCCAGGTGGTCGACGCGGTCCATGACGGCGCCATTCGGGAGTCGGACGAGGTTGTCCGGCATGTCCGAGGCGGAGTCGATGACAATCGCGGGGATGTCGCAGGACCGGTACGGGAACTCCTCGCTGCGGTTGGCGTGGACGGTCTCCTCGTACTGGGTCTCCGCCGTGGACCTGTCCGGGTAGTCGACCACGTAGTAGTCGGAGCCTTCGTCGACTGCGGTCGCCACGGCGTACCGGTCGTCCCCGGTGAGGGGGTCGCGGTAGGCGACCGCGTCGATGAAGCCACCGAACAGCTCGTGCGCCAGGGTCTGCCGGAAGGTCTCGCCCGCGGCCATGGCCTGCTCGTAGCGTTTCCACCAACTGTCCGCGTGCGTGCCCCAGTGCCCGTACAGGCACTCGCCCGCGGTGTCGTAGAGCACCCGCGAACCATCCGCGGGGCGCATCGCGGCGAACGGGGCGTCGTCGCACTCCACCTGGACCCACACGCCGTCATGTCCCGCGCGGAGCGCTTGCACGGCGTCCCACGCACTTTGCTTGTCCGGGTAGCGGCGGTGACCGAAACCCGTGTGGTCGACCCGGTACTCCCCGGCGCGGACGCTGACCCGGATGTGCGCCTCCTCGTCCAGTGGTTTTCGCTTCCGCAGCACCCACTGCATGACCGGCTCGTGCTCCACGCGCTCACCGTCCCTTTCGGACCAAAGCGGTGATCTCCCGCCCTTGATCGATGGTGAGGACCCCCGTCTCCTCCTGGTCGCCGACACCGAGGGCACGGGCCAGGGTGCGCCCGTGCAGATCGACGGCGGCCTCCGACAACACCGTCAGCTCGGCGATGGCGTGGCGCCCCTTGGCCCACCCGGTGGCACCGAACACCAGACCGATCACGGCGGCGGGCCACCACCACGCGGCGAGCACGAGGTAGGGCAGGCTCCACGTGCCGGTCGCCACCGCCGCGGCGAACGTCGACTCCGCCGCGGTGATCTCCGCGCGGACCGTGTCGGGTAGCACCAACCACAACCGCGACCAACCGAACGCCAAGTCGACGCCGAACCGGTTCAGCGCCACCTGTTCCACCGCGTGCACCCGGTCGCCCATCCAGGTCGGACGACCCGGCTCGGCCATCGCGATCCGGTTGGCCCGCTCGGCGAACCGGTCGACCTTCGCCTGCCGGTCGGGGTCGTCCCGGTCGACCGCCGCCCGTTTCTCGACCAGGGACAGCCACCGCCGCCTGCGCGCCGCCGCACGTAGACGCCGCACGGGACCCGGCCAGCGGCCGAGCCAGACCGCCCTGGTCAGCCCGGCGAGACCTTGTACAGCGAAGCCGATCCCGGCCGAGGCGAGGAGCAACGCCAGCACGGCGGTAACCTGGCCGCCGACCTGGAGGCGCAGCGCCGTCACGGCGTCCAGCCCCTGTCGCGCCCTGGTCCAGTCGAGCGCGAGCCGCTGGCCCTGCCACAGCGCGAGCGCGGCGAGCAAGATGAACAGCGCGCCGGGCAGGACCAGCAACGCCATCCAGCGCTCGGCCAGCTTCTTGGCCAGCTCCTCGAAGAACTTGCCCACTACAGGCGCCTCATGCGCAGGCCGAGCAACGCGCACCGGGGCGGTTCACCCGCCGGAACCGTTCGCGCACGGTGGTTGCAACTGTCGTCGGGACAGCCGAAGACCTCGTCGTCGGCTCGACCCCCGCCCGCGCCGGGCAGGCCGGTGGCGGGGCCTCGGCGCGCTTCCACAATGTCCTCGGGGTCGCACTCGAGCAGTTGCGAGACGAGCCTGGCCACCGGGCGGCGGGAGGCGGCCTCGACCTCTATGCGGTCCAGCAGCGCCTTGCGGTCCGCCGACAGGTTCGCGCATTCCTGGCGCAGCTCGGGCAACCCCGCGCAGAGCATGGTCAGCACATCCCGCTCGAACCTGTCCACCGCGTCCTCCCGTCTTCGTGGCGCACTACCCGAGCGCGAGCTGTCCCCGGTCGATGAGACCACGAATGAAGGGAGGCCAATCGTCGGCCAACTTCTCGGCCAGGGCTTGTCGGACGGCATCTCGTTCACCCTCGGTGAGAACTTCACTCGATCCGTCGCCATAGTGCACCCGGTGGACAATGGCGGCGTTGCCGATGTGCATCAAAGCCCGTCGGCTGACGGTCATGAACAGGCCCAAGGTGTTGCCGGGAATGTAGTTGAGCGCGGAGAGCCAATCCACCTCCAGCGCCGCCCACGACGACCCCTGCTCGTCCAGCCACCTGGTGACATCGGTGAAGAACACAACCCGCTGGTCCGGGTGCTCGCGCGCATAGCGGCGGCAGCAGCTCGCCACGTCCAGTGCGTGCGGAGGGTGCGTTCCCTCCTTGACGAACCGGGTATCGAACGCGAACGCGCCCTCGACCATCGCCTCCGTCGACCATTCATCGATATCGAGGGCGTGCACCACCCAGAAGGGCGGCTGCATGATGTTGCGAACGAGGTCCTCGTCGCTCGAGCGTGGAGGGTGTGACTGCACGGGTAGCACGTTAGTGGATCTTCCCGTGCTGGAGTCCGCTATCGCCGAAGACGAGGAGGGCTCAATTTTGGCTGGGGCTCGACAGGGTGGTCATACCGGCAGTCGGCACAACGACCGTTGTCGCCTGCCATCGCGCAGGGTTGAGCGAGCGCCTGTTGAGATGATCCGGGCGTGGTTCCGGTAGCGTGAGCCGTCTGGGCACGGGCCTGTCGACTCGGGCGTTCGCGGCCCTGGTGGCAGAGCTCGGCCTGGCTTGAGATGTCCGTGCAGACGCACGGCGGGTGGCTCAGCCGCGTCTGCGCACAGTGGCTGCCAATTGTGGCCACCACAGGCAGATACCGCGCAACGGCGCTCTGGCCGGATGGGGCTCGGCGTGCCGGGACAAGCCCATCTGGTCGCCCTCACGGCCAGCACCTCCGCCAGCCACGGAAACCACCGACGCCCAGTCATCGCTCCGACCGATCACACCAGGGCGCGATGTCGTTCCGCAGGCGCAGGTGCCGACCGCCATTCCGGGAACTCAGGGGAAGGCGGACGCCGTCGGTGCGCGCAGGCGGAGACGCCGATGTCGAGGAAACGAGTTCGAACGCCTCGCTCATGACGCGGCCGAGCACGAATACGAAAACACTTTGCATTCTCCGGGGTGTCACGCTAGCGATTCTTCGCCAACCGCCGGACAACCGGTGACCGCTTGGCTACTATCTGTTCGTTGGTGCCGTCAGATGCGCTGAGAGTCTCAGAGCGTGTTTGAGAACGTTGGTGATCTTCAGGCGTTGGATGACGCGGTGGTGGCGTTGAGTGCGTTGAGGGAAGTGGCGCCCATAGGGCTTCCCGAGCGGGTCGAGGCGGTGGAGAACCTCGGTGTGTTGCTGCGGCTGCGGTTTGAGCGGCTTGGCGACCTCGACGACATCACCAGGTCCGTCGAAGCGCACCGGGAAGTGCTGGCGATCCTGTCACCCGACGATCCGACTTATCCTCGGCAGCAGGCTCAGCTTGCCAGTGCGCTGATGCCTCGGGGTGTCGCCACCACCGATCGGGGCGACTGCGAGGAAGCGCTGGGGTTGTGGCAGGACGCTCTTGCGGCGCTGCCGCCCGGTCATCCTGACGCGGGCCGCCACCGCCAGCTTGTGGGTGTGGGGCTTTCGGTACGGGCGGAGGTGTTCGGGTCGCTCCCCCATCGCAATGCGGCGGTTGCGTTTTGGCGGGCGGCGCTGGGCACTACCGAACCTGGGTCGCCTCAGCGGTTCATCGCTCGCGAGATGTTGGGGGCGAACCTGTTGGGTCGGTTCGCCGAGTTCACTGCCGATGCCGACCTGGCTGAAGCTCTCGCGGTGGCGCGGGACGCGCTCGCGGACGCGGGCCCCGAGCACCGCCTTCAGGCGACTCGCTCGCTCTGCAGTGCCCTTGACGCGCGGTTTCGGCGGTTCGGGGTTCGTGAAGACCTTGACGAACTCATCGAGCAGGGTGAGGTCGTACTGCACCTCATGCCCGCCGAGCACCCGGACCGGCCCGCTCACGAGCAGGGCATGGTCCACGCCCGCGCGCTACGCGACGATCGGGCCTAGCCCACTCTGCCGATCACGGACTCGACTGATATCCGGGCCCACACCGCGCTCAATGTCGCGACGATCAGGGCGGCGGCGAAGGTTATCCAGAGCCCTGGGTCGGTCACGATGCGGTCGAACCAGGTGATGGCGGCGATGCCGAGTAGCAGCACCGCCGATTTGGTGTCCGTGCAGACCGCGAATACCGAGAACGGCACGGTCGCGTAGTCGCTGCGTAGCGCGAACATCAAGGCCGACAGCACGGCGACCGCCACGACCAAGGCGGTGGCGATGGTGACCGGCACGGCGCCCCGCACAGCTGTGAAGACCCCGACGGCGGTGTACAGCGCGGCGGGCACCAGCAGCCGCAGGCCGAGCCACCTCGACGCGGTGTGTGAGCGGCGCAGCACCTCCCGGGTCCGCGCCAGTTCCGGATCGGGCCGTGGTGGTGCGGGGATGATCGGGAGGAGTTCGATCAGCTCCAGCGCGTCGGCGATGTCGTCCGGGGAGGCCGATAGGGAACGCAGCAGCGCCAACGATTCTTCGGCCTCACGTAGAGCCGCGTCGCGGTCGCCGCCCGCGCGCGCGGTGGCCAATGCCGACAACCGCAGCGTCCTGGCCAGGGGCAAGGTGAACGCGGCGGGTTCGGCGGCGGCCAGTGCTCGGTGTCGGACGACCGCGTCCTTGAGGATGGTGGCCGCCTCGGTGTGCTCGCCCTGTCGGTACAGCACCGCGCCCAGCCGGGCCGATCCGTGTGCCACGTCGAACTCGAAGCCCTCCTCCACCGCGGCCAAGTCCCGGTAGCGCGCCAGCGACTCGCGCAGCACGGTCACCGCCTCGGGGACGCGGTCGAGTTCCGCCAGCAGCTCGCCGTGGTTGGCCAGCGCCCTCGCCAGGTGCGGCCGGAACACCTCGGGGACCGCGGCGGCCAGCGGTCGCAGCGCGGCGATCGCGTCCACCCCCGTCGCGAGCGCCTCGGTCGACCGACCCGACGCGGCCAGCGCGAGGCTCAGGTTGACCAGTGCCGTGGCCAGGCTCCCGGCGGAGTCCGCGGTGTCCGCCTCGACGAGCGACCGGCACAGCCGTACCGACTCGGTGAGCGCCGCCACCGCCTCGGCCGGGCGGCCCGCGTCCACCAGCGCCAGGCCGTGGGCGGTGAGGGCCTTGTCCAACCGCCGCGTGCCCGCGAGTTCGCCCGCGTCGAGCAGGGCGCGGCTCAGCTCGACGGCCTCCGCCGCGGCGGTGACGGCGTCGGTGGGTCTGCCGTTCTCGGTCAGCCTGGCGCCCAAGTCGCTTAGCGCGGCGGCGAGACCGGCCGTCTCGCGCTCGGGGTCGCGCGCGGCCAGTCGTCTGCGCAGCGCCACCACTTCCGCGGCGACCGCGAGTGCCTCGGCCGGGCGACCGGCGGTCGCCAGGTCGGTGGCGTGGTTTCCCAACGCGATCGCGAGCCGGGGTTCGAACCGGTCCGGGTAGGTCGCGGCCGGGCCGCGCAGGCCCGCCACGGCCTCCCCCGCCGTCCGCACCGCGTCGGCGCGCCTGCCCGCGCGCGCCTGCGCGACCGCCAGGGCGGCGCGCGCCTCGGCCAGGCTCACCGCGTGCGCGGTCGGGTTGCGTTCGGCCTCCACGCGGAAGATGGCCACGGCCTCCTCCGCCGCGTCCACGGCCTCTTGGGGCCGCTGCGCGGTGGCGAGCCGGTCCGCGAGGTGGGTCAGCGTGACGGCCAGGTGGACGCGTTGGGTGCTGTTGTCCTCGGTGGCGACGCCGCGGAACAGGGCGACGGCCTCGACGGTCGACTCCAGCGCCGCCGGGTGCCGGTCCGCGTCCGCCAACGCCGTCCCGAGGTCGCCCAGGGCGATGGCCAGGTCGGGCGTGTGGACGAGCCGGTTCGCCTCGACCAGTTCACGCAGCAGCGCGACCCGCTCCTCGAACACCGCGACCGCCGCCGCCCACTCCCCCTTGTCCCTCAGGCGAGTGCCGTGAACGCGCAGCAGCGCCACGGACTCGTCGGGGGACTCGTCGGGGTCTCGCGGCAGCGCGATCGCCTCGTCGGAGACGGCTTCCGCCTCCCGCACCCGGCCCACGGCCGTGTAGTGGCTCGCCAGGTTCCCCAACGACCGGGACAGTGCGACGGCGAACCGTTCCGGGTCGACGGCGAAGAGCGCGCGGTGCGCCGCCACCGCTTCCTCCCCGAGCCGCACGGCTTCGTCGCGGCGGCCCAGGCTCGCCATGGCGATGCCCAGGTTGTCCACGCCCGCCGCCAAGGTGCCCGCGTGGGCGTCGGGATCGGCGGCGTGCAGTTCGCGGCGCAGCGCCACGCACTCGGTGAACGCCGCCAGCGCCTCGTCGAACCGGTCCGCGGCGAGCAATCGGGACCCGAGCGCGCCGTACAACACCGCTTTGGTCGCGAGATCGGTCTCCTCGACCAGCCTACGTCCGATGTGGACATTGGCCACCGCGGCGACCCCGGCCGCCAGGTCCGGGTCGACCGCGGCGGGGAACCGTTCGATGATGCCGGTCAGCGTGGTCTGGTCGATCCCCGGAATGGTCGCGACCACGCCCAACGCGCCACTGCCCGCCGCCACGGCCAGGTGCGGATCACGGCGCAGCAGGGGAAGCAACAACGTCTCGGCGACGTGCGGCCAGCGGTGCGCCGCGGCGGCCAGGAACGTGACCGCGCGGGGTGTCCAGTCGGCGGGCTCACGGCTCGTCGGCACCCGCGCGAGGACCGCCCGCGCCGTCTCGGCCGCCCAGGGCGCGGCCGGGTGGTCCGCGTCGTGGCCCGGCAGGGTGAGCGCGAGGAAGTCCTCGGCCAGGCGGTCCGGGTAGAGCGGTTCCAGGGCCGCGCCGTCCTCCGGCGGGTAGCACGCGGCGTGGTCGCCGACGGCGTCGTCCGGCAGGTCCAGGCGGTCGGCGACGACGCGCTCGGCGGCGGCGAGGGGTTGGGCGCCGGTCAGCGTCGCGGTGAACACGACCCGGTGCATGGCCTCGGGGGTCGTGCGGTAGCCGTCGCGGCGTTCGTGCATGAGGTGCCAGTGCAGGTGTTCGCGGTCGAGCAGGTACGCGGTCGTGCCCGCCAGGTCGGCGGGCGGGGTGCGACTGGCCGCGTGCGCGTCCACGGCGACCAAGGCCGTCATGTGCACGGCGAGCGTGAGACCGAACTCGGGGTTGCCGTCGAGGTCGGGTGGCTGCCGCACGTCCGCCGGGTCAATCAGGTCGTAGTAGGGGGCGAAGGCGTCGCGGGCGGCGGTGAACATGGTCGTGCGGTCGGCCGGTGGCAGGGTCGTGAGCGCCGAAGAGGACGTCCGGGAGCGCAACGCGACCAACGCGCCGCGCACGGCGGGCCAGGCGGTGTCGGTTCGGGCGATCAGCAGCAGCCGGGTCCGCGTGCCGGGTTGGGCGAACAGCGCGTTGCTCAGCAGCCACCGCAGGTGGGTTTGCGGCCACTGGTCGGCGTAGTCGACGACCAGCAGCACCCCGGCCTTCCCGTCGACACGCAGGTCCTGGCTGCCCGGCGCGACGGCGACGGCCCCCGGGCCGTGGGTGGCGGTGACGACCAGCCAGCCCGCCGCGTCGGACTCGGCCGCGAGCCGGTCGGCGAGACGGGTCTTACCCGCGCCGCCGGGGCCGTGCAACCAGTGCGCGGCGAGGTCGCCGTCCGCGTCGCGCCAGGCCCGGAGCCGGTCGAGTTCGTCGGCGCGGCTGGTGAACCCGACCACCGCGCTGCGGGCGTGCAGCAGTCGGCTGGGGACCTCCCGCAGCCACGCGTCGGGTGGGGGCGTCGGCGGTGACCAGCGCCGGAGCAGGTACAGCGGCGCGCCGTCGCCCAGGACGTGGATGTCCGCGCCGATCACGCCGTAGGCGAAGCCGCCGGTGGCGGTCACGTGCTGGACGGCGCCGTCCGCGGCCGTCACCGGTGCTCCCGACCTGGGCCCGCCGGGTGGTTGACGATGTCGCCGCCGATCACGCCCTGCGCGATCCCGCCCCCGGACGCCGTGATGGTCTGGGTCGGCGCGGGCGCCCGCCGGGACTGCGCCAGGGTCACGACCAGCGACACCAGCCCCAGCACGAGCGACGCGCCGCCGATGAACATGCTCACCACGCTCGCCTGCGAGTCCCGCTCGTCCAGTGGCAGCCGGAAGTACCCGACCAGCGCGCGGACCAGCCACACCCCGGCCACGACCACCACCGCTGTGGCGACCGCCGCGCCGATCACCCAGACCCGTCTCCGGTTCGCCACCCGCACCTCCGGCCGTCGTTGTCTCGATCATGCACGGTTCGCGCGCGCCGGTGGGCGGTATGCGCGGAACGCACCCGCGCGTTCGAGTGGTCGGGATTCCCGGGCCGGTCGGGAAACACCCCCCGAACGGCCCAAGCGCCTGGTGCGCGGTCCGGCGCAAGTGGTTCCGCGCTGTGGACGCGGGTTCCGCGCGCGGCGGATCGTGCGAGCATCGGGGGATGTCCGCGATCTCGGTACCCGGCGAAGACCGGTTCGCGTCCAGTACGGCGATGATGCTGCGCGCGGTGTTGCGCCACGGTCCGCTGTCGCGGCGGGCACTGGGGCGGTTGGTCGGCATGAGCGGGTCGACGATGACCCGGCACAGCGCGGTCCTCTTGGACACCGGGCTGATCCGGGAGACCGAGGGCAGGCCCGACGGGCGGGTGGGCAGGCCGCACGTGCCGCTCGCGGTGAACCCCCGGGCCTGCGAGGTGATCGGGGTGCACCTCGCGCACGAGTTCGGCACCGTGGCGGTGGCCGACCTGTGTGGACGGATCATCCGCCAGCGGCGCGTGGAGTACCGCGGCGATTCCCCCGGCGCGGCCGTCGACTCGGTGGCCGCGGTCGCCGCGCGGTGGGTCGAACCCGGGCGGACCAGGGCGGTCGGTGTCGCCACCGGCGGCTGGGTCGACGCCGACCAGGGCGTGCTGGTCTCGCACCCGTCCCTCGGGTGGCGGTCGGTGCCGGTGCGCGACATCGTGGCCAACCGGGTCCGGCTGCCGGTGCACGTGGACAACCACACGCGCGGTCTGGTGCAGGCCGAGGGGCTGTTCGGTGACGTCGACCCCGAGCAGTCGGTGCTGTTCCTGTTCGTGGGCAACGTGGTCGACGCCGCCGTGCGCACGGGACGGGAGGTGCACCGGGGGCCGCGCTCGGGCGCGGGGGTGGTCGCCCACCTGCCGGTCGGCGACCCGGCGATCCCCTGCCCCGACGGGCACACCGGCTGCTTCGAGGCCACGGTGGCGGACCAGGCGTGGGCGCGGCGGGTGTCGGGCGCGTCGTTCTGGGACCTGCTGGGCAAAGCCCAGGGCGGGGACGCGCGGGCGCGGGAATTGTTCGTCGCGCGCGGCGGGATCGTCGGCCGGGCCGCCGCGCTGTTGTACGACATCGTCAACCCCGATGTGCTGATCGTCGCGGAATTGGGCGCCTCGGCCATCCCGGAATGCCTTGACGCGATCCGCGCCGAGGTCGGTCGGCGGTCGCTGCTGTGCTCCTCCCCCACCACCTCGATCCGGGCGAGCGCGTTCCCACCTGCCGAGATCCTGGCCGTGTCGGCGGCCGGGGTCGCTCTGGCCGAGGTGTACGCGGATCCGATAGGGGCGGTGCGGACTTCCCACTTCATGGGCCGGAGTTAATTTCGCCGGTCGCATAGTTGACCGGTCGCGACGGGCTGAAACAGGATGGGACCACTTCGCAGCACCGCGTCGAATGCGGTGTGCCTCCCCATTCGCACGCTTGGAGCGCGCATGTCCGTACGCCGTTTGCACCTCAACGCCTTCCTCATGGGGGTGGGTCACCACGAGGCCGCCTGGCGGCACCCGGTCACCGACCCGGCCCGCCTGGGCGACGTCCGCCACTACCAGGAGCTGGCCCGGATCGCCGAGGCAGGCGGGTTCGACTCGGTGTTCCTCGCCGACGGCGTGCAGGTCTGGGGCGACGTCGAGCACACGGCGGCGCACGTGTTCGAGCCGCTCACGCTGCTGACCGCGATGGCGGCGGTGACCTCGCGGGTCGGGTTGATCGCCACGGTGTCCACCGGCTACAGCGAGCCGTACAACCTGGCCCGCTGGTTCGCCTCGCTCGACCACATCAGCGGTGGTCGCGCGGGGTGGAACATCGTCACGACCGCGGGCGACCGGTCCGCGCAGAACTTCTCCCTGCCCGGCGCGCCCGACCACGCCGAGCGCTACGAGCGCGCGGACGAGTACCTGCGGGTGGTCACGGCACTGTGGGACAGCTGGGCCGACGACGCGGTCCTGGCCGACCGGGAGACCGGGCGCTTCGTCGATCCGGCCAAGGTCCGGGAGATCGGCCACGAGGGCCGCTTCCACCGGGTGCGCGGCCCGCTCAACTCGACCCGGTCGCCGCAGGGCCACCCGCTGCTGGTGCAGGCCGGGTCGTCGGAGGACGGGAAGGCGTTCGCCGCGCGGTGGGCCGAGGCGGTGTTCACCGCGCACCAGACCGTCGAGTCGGCGCGGAAGTTCTACGCCGACCTGAAGGGCAGGCTGGCCGGGCACGGTCGCGGCGCGGATTCGGTGAAGGTGCTGCCGGGGGTGGTGCCGGTGCTCGGGTCTACGGAGGAGGAAGCGAACCGCCTGGCCCGTGAACTCGACGAGTTGATCGTGCCCGCGCGGGCGGTGGCGCAGGTGTCGGAGATGCTGGGGTTCGACCTGTCCGGGCACCCGCTCGACCGGCCGCTGCCGCCGCTGCCGGTGACCGGGGTGAACGGCGCGCAGAGCCGGTTCGCGCTGGTCCGGGACCTGGTCGAGCGGGAGAACCCGACGCTGCGCGAGCTGCTGTCGCGGCTGGGCGGCGGACGCGGCCACACCGTCGTCGTGGGCACGCCGGAGCGGATCGCCGACCACATCGAGCTGTGGTTCACCACCGGGGCGGCCGACGGGTTCAACGTCATGGCCCCGCTGCTGCCCTCCGGTCTGACCGAGTTCGTCGACACCGTCCTGCCGATCCTGCGGCGGCGCGGCCTGTTCCGCGACGACTACACCGGCACGACCCTGCGCGAGCACTACGGACTCGCCCGCCCCGCCGACGGCTTCGCCGACCTCGCCTCCGCCGTCTGACGGCGCCGTCCACCCTTTTCCCACCACAGAAGGACATCGAAGTGCGCACCACATCCAGAAGGGCTTTCCTCGGCCTCACCGCGCTCGGCGCGACCGCGCTCGTCACCGCGTGCGGGCGCGGCGAGGCGGCGGGCGGCGCCGAGACCAAGAAGCTGCGCTACCAGGGCTGGGTCGGACAGGTCACGCTGCCCGAGCTGGCCAAGGACCTCGGGTACCTGGGCGACCTGGAGCTGGAGTGGGTCGGCAACACCACCAGCGGCCCGCAGGACATCCAGTCCGCGGCCACCGGCCAGGTCGACTTCGGCGGCGCGTTCAACGGCGCGGTGGTGAAGCTGGTGGCGAGCAAGGCGCCGATCGTGTCGGTGATCAGCTACTACGGCTCCGACAAGGACTCCTACACGGGCTACTTCGTCCTGGACTCCAGCCCGATCCGCACGCCCGCCGACCTGGTCGCGTCCGGTGCGAAGGTCGGGATGAACACCCTCGGCGCGCACGCGGAGGCCATCCTGGACACCTACCTGGAGCTCGCCGGGATCGCCGGCGACGAGGCGAAGAAGGTCGAGCGGCTGGCGCTGCCGCCGGTCAACACCGAGCAATCGCTGCGGCAGCGCCAGATCCAGGTGGCGGCGCTGAGCGGGATCCTGCGCGACAAGGCACTGGCGGCGGGCGGGCTGCGGCCGCTGTTCACCGACTTCGAGCTGCTGGGCCCGTTCAGCGCGGGCACCTACGTGATGACGAAGCGGTTCGTCCAGGAGAACCCGAACACCACGACCACCTTCGTCACCGGGGTCGCCAAGGCTCTCGATTGGTCGCGGGATACCCCGCGCGAGCAGGTGATCGCCCGGATGCGGGACATCGTGGCCAAGCGCGGTCGGTCCGAGGACTCCGGGCCGCTGGCGTTCTGGAAGTCCTTCGGCGTGGCCGAGCGGGGCGGGGTGATCCGCGACCAGGAGTTCGCGCTGTGGTTGGACTGGCTGGGCAAGCGCGGTGACGTCGAGGCCGGGTCGCTCAAGCCGTCCGACCTGTACACCAACCAGTACAACAAGTCGGGGCAGGCGGGCGGATGAGCACCGCGAAGATCGAGTTCCGGGGTGTCGGCAAGACCTTCGCGGTGCGCGAGGCGGGCGGCACCGGCACGTTCACCGCGCTCGACGGGATCGACCTGACCGTGGCACCCGGCGAGTTCCTGGCGGTGGTCGGGCCCAGCGGCTGCGGGAAGTCGACGCTGCTGGAACTGCTTGCCGGACTGACGAAGCCGACCAGCGGGCAGGTGCTGGTCGACGGGAAACCGGTCACCGGGCCGGGTCTCGACCGGGGCATCGTGTTCCAGCAGTACGCGCTGCTGCCGTGGCGGACCGCGCTGGGCAACGTCGAGTTCGGTCTGGAGGCCACCGGCGTGCCCCGCCGCGAGCGGGCCGCGCGGGCCCGGGACTTCCTCGACCTGGTCGGCCTGACCGGGTTCGAGCGCCGCTACCCGCACGAGCTCTCCGGCGGCATGCGCCAGCGGGTCGCCATCGCGCGCAGCCTCGCCTACGACCCGGACGTGCTGCTGATGGACGAGCCGTTCGCGGCGCTGGACGCGCAGACCCGCGAGTCGCTGCAGGAGGAGCTGCTGCGGATCTGGGAGCGCACCGGCAAGACGGTCGTGTTCATCACCCACGGCATCGACGAGGCCGTGTACCTCGGTCAGCGGGTCGCGGTGATGACCTCGCAGCCGGGGCGGATCAAGCAGGTGCGGCCGATCGGGCTCGACAGCCGCGCGGCGGGCGCGGACACCCGGTCCACGCCCGAGTTCGCCGGGTACCGGCACGACATCTGGACGCTGCTGCGCGACGAGGTCGCCCGCTCGCGCGAGAAGGAGAGGGCCGCGCTGTGACCACCACCGAGCTACCATCCACAGTGGATATACCCGCGCCCGCGACCCCCGCCCCGGCCAGGCGACCCGGTGGCCTGGTCCGCCTGCGCCGCCTGGCAGGCGCGGTCGTGACCCGCACCGCCGCGATCGCCGCGCTCCTGCTGCTGTGGGAGCTGGCGCCCCGCTTCGAGCTGGTCGACCCGACGTTCCTGCCGCCGTTCAGCGAGGTCGCGGTGGCCTGGTGGGAGCTGCTGCTCGACGGCGAGCTGACCACGCACCTGGAGGCCAGCCTGGTGCGGGCGCTGAGCGGGTTCGGCTTGGCCGTGCTGGTCGCGGTGCCGCTCGGGCTGCTGATCGGGTGGTACAAACGGGTGTCGGACATCCTGGGGCCGTTGCTGGAGGTGTTCCGCAACACCGCCGCGCTCGCGCTGCTGCCGGTGTTCGTGCTGCTGCTCGGCATCGGTGAGACCTCGAAGATCGCCATCGTGCTCTACGCCTGCGCGTGGCCGATCCTGCTCAACACGATCAGCGCGGTCCGCACGGTCGACCCGACGCTGGTGAAGCTGGCCCGGTCGATGGACCTGCCGCCGCCGCGGGTGTTCCAGAAGGTGGTGCTGCCCGCCGCCGTGCCGACGGTGTTCACCGGCATCCGGCTGGCGGGCGCGGTGTCGATCCTGGTGCTGGTGGCCGCCGAGATGGTCGGCGCCAAGGCCGGGTTGGGTCAGCTGATCAACGCGTCGCAGTACAACTTCGCCGTGCCGCGGATGTACGCCGGGATCGTCACGCTCTCGGTGTTCGGCGTGCTGTTCAACCAGGCGCTCGTCGCCGTCGAGCGCCGCTTCACGTCCTGGCGCGTCCCCACCTCATGACCGACCGGAGGACTCATGACCACCCTCGACACCGATGTGCTCGTGGTCGGCGGCGGCCCCGCGGCCACCTGGGCAGCCCTGCGCGCGGCCCAGCGGGGCGCGGACGTCGTCCTGGCCGACAAGGGCTACTGCGGCACCAGCGGCGCGACCGCGTCGGCGGGTACCGGCGTCTGGTACGTGCCGCCGGACCCGGAGGCCCGCGAGGCCGCGATGGCCGCGCGGGAGGGGCTCGGCGGCTACCTCGCCGACCGCCGCTGGATGGGGCGGGTGCTCGACCAGACGTACGCGCAGATGAACGAACTGGCCGAGGTGGCCCGCTACCCGTTCCCCACCGGCCCGGACGGGGCGCCGCTGCGCACCGGGTTGCAGGGGCCGGAGTACATGCGGCGCATGCGGGTCCTGGTGCGCCGGGCGGGGGTGCGGGTGCTCGACCACAGCCCGGTGCGCGAGTTGCTGGTCGACCGCGACGGCGCGGTGGCGGGTGCGGTCGGACACCGGCGGCAGGAGGGCGCGGACTACCGGGTGCGGTCGGGCGCGGTGGTGCTGGCCACGGGCGGGTGCGCCTTCCTGAGCAAGGCGTTGGGGTGTGACGTCAACACCGGGGACGGGGCGCTGTTCGCCGCCGAGGTGGGCGCGGAGCTGTCGGGCATGGAGTTCTCCAACGCGTACGGCATCGCCCCCGAGCACACCTCGGTGACCAAGACCGCGTTCTACTCGTACGCCACGTTCAGCCGCGCCGACGGGGAGGTGCTGGAGGGCGCGGGCAGCGCGCGCGGTCGGTCGGTGATCGCCCGGACCCTGTTGTCGGAGAAGGTGTTCTGCGTGCTCGACCGCGCCGACGAGCCGACGAGACGGGCGATGCGGCTGGCGCAGCCGAACTTCTTCCTGACCTTCGACCGGCTGGGCATCGACCCGTTCACCCAGCGGTTCGCCGTGACGCTGCTGGCCGAGGGCACGGTGCGCGGCACGGGCGGCATCCGGATCACCGGCGACGACTGCGCCACCACCGTCGTGGGACTCTACGCGGCGGGCGACGCGGCCACCCGTGAGCCGATCTGCGGGGGTTTCACCGGCGGCGGCAGCCACAACGCCGCGTGGGCGATGTCCTCGGGTGCCTGGGCGGGGGCGGGCGCGGCGGCCTTCGCGCTCGCGGAGGGGCGTCACCGGGACCGTCCGGTCCGCGCGGCGGGCGGGGCCGGGTTGCGGCCCACCGGATTCGGCGCCGCGCCGTCGGCCGCCGAGGCGATCCGGTTGGTGCAGCGGGAAGTGCTGCCGTACGACATCAACTACCTGCGCCACGGCGACCGGCTGCGCGCGGCCCTGTCCGAACTGGATGGTGTGTGGACCGCGCTGCGGGAACACGCCTTCGCGGACGGTTCCGGGGCTGGGCGCCTGCGCTCCGCCGCCGCGATGACCGCGCACGCCCGGTGGATGTACCACTCCGCGCTGACCCGCACCGAGAGCCGGGGCATGGCCAAGCGGCTCGACTTCCCCGAGCAGGACCCGACCCAGCACCACCGCGTGCTCAGCGGGGGCCTGGACCGCGTCCGGACCTGGACGGAGGCCGTCGCGTGATCGAACTCCTCGACCCGGAACGCTGCGTGTCGTGCGACAAGTGCGTCAAGGTGTGTCCCACCGACGTGTTCGACCTCGGTGCCGACGGCGTGCCGGTCATCGCGCGCCAGTCGGACTGCCAGACCTGCTTCCAGTGCGAGGCGAACTGCCCGACGGACGCCCTCTACGTCGCCCCGCACACCACGCCGCTGCCGCCGGGTTCCCCGGAGCACGACGTGGCGCACCTGGTCGAGACGGGTCTGCTCGGCAGCTACCGGGCGCACCTCGGCTGGGGTCGGGGCCGAACTCCCGGCGCCGCGCTCGCCGTCGGCCCCAGCCTCACGCCCAGCGGTCCCAGGCTCATCTCCTGAGGGACTGTGGCGGCGGACCAGGTGCCCTCCCCTTGGTCCGCCGCCACTCCACCGCGCCCGTCACGGCAGGGCCAGGCCGTCGAGGACGATCGTGATGGCGCGGTCGCGGGTGTCGGGTGGGGTGGGCGCGGTGGCGCAGGCCTGGGCCAGGGCGCGGATGAGCAGGTAGACCTCGTCGATCGTGACCGACTCCCGCACGGCACCGGCCGCCTGGGCGCGGTGGAGGAAGTCGCCGACCGCGGTCTTCAGGTGCTTGGCGGCCCGCATGGCCGCGGCGGGGGTCTGGGTGCGGTCGGACAGGGTCGCCGCGAGGGTCAGTTTGGTGGCGCCGGTCTCGATCAGCGCGCGGACGAGCGCCCGCCACGCTTCAGCCGGGTCGGGGTGGTCGGCGAGGGCGCGGGCCCGCTCGCCCAGCCGCTCGTAGTGGCGGAGCAGGGCGGACTCGATCAGGGCGTCCTTGGTGGGGAAGTGCCGGAAGACGGTCGCGATGCCGACGCCCGCGCGCTGGGCCACCTCCTCGGTCGACCCGGCCGCGCCCCGCGTGCCGAACACGTCCTCGGCCGCCGCCAGGATCCGCTCCCGGTTCTCCCGCGCGTCCTGGCGCATGGCCCTCCTCGTGATTCGCCCGTGTGGAGCAGGGTAACCGGAGCGGGGACTTCGGTAGGCTAACCAGAGTCCAGACTCCGCTTACCCGTCCTGGGGGATGAGATGCCACGAACTCCCACCGAAGTCGTCCGCGCCGTCACCGCGGAGGTCTCCCGCCTGATCTCCGGTGGCCTCACTGACCGGGAGCAGGCCGCCGCGTTCGACGAGTTGGCCGGGCTGTACGCCGAAGACACCGACGTCCGCCACCCGTTCGCCCCGCTCGGCGACACCCCGCTGCGCACCCGGGCCGAAGTGCGCGCGCACTTCGTCGGCGCCCCCGACCGCACCCCCGCCGTCGACCGGTTCGAGGTCGTCGACCAGGTGGTCCACCGCACCGACGACCCCGAGGTGGTGATCCAGGAGTTCAGCTACGCCATCACCCGAGACGGCCGCGACTTCACCCTGCCCTGCGTCTTCATCACCCGGGTCCGCGACGGCCTGATCGTCGAGTCCCGCGACTACGCCCACCACCTGGCGGGCGCCCGCGCCTTCGGCCGCCTTGACGAACTCCTGGACAACCTGGCCACCGAGGGCTGATCAGCTCCGGTCGCCGACCACGAGGTCGTAGACGACCTCGACGGCGAGCCCGTCGGACCCGCCCTTGATCCGCAACTCGTGCGGCCCGGGCGCGGGCGGCTCGATCTCGAACCAGAGGCCGCAGCCGCAACCGCGGTGGTCGCCCGCCTCGTCGTAGATCGCGCTGCCCTCGACGGCGCGCACGGTGAGGCGGGTCGGCCCGGTCCGCCGCAGGGTGACCGGCGCGCCGTCGAGGGTGACGGTGCCCTCGGCGGCGTCGAGGAAGTCGCGGCAGTCCTCCGGGGTGCTGACCAGGTTGACCGCCGGACCGACCAGTGCTCGACCGGCGGGGACCACGCACCGGCGGTGGGCCTTGCCGCCGAAGGTGCCCGCGACGAACCACAGGTCGTCCGGTTGGTTGACGTGGCATTGGGTGCCGACGAGGTCACTGACCGGGTCGGACCCGCTCGGCCGGGACGCCGCCCAACTCCACCAGCGGCCCTGCGTCTCGGCCAGGTCGATCGGCGCGCGCACGGCACCGCTCACCCCGGGTGACGGGACCGGCTGCCCGTCCGTCGCGCACCCGGCCGCGAGCACCCCGAAGGCCACCGCGGCGGCGGCCCACCATCGCCACACCATGTCCACTTCCCCAGACAGCGCCCGGACCTCCGAGAACGAGGTCGACGGCCGGAGTGTAAGGAGACCCGAGCCCGCGCGGGATGAGACCAGGCACACGGCACGGATCGTGAGCATCCGGTCGCCCTACGACTTCCTCGTCGCGGAAGCGAAGCGACTCGGCGTGCTCTGCCGTGTCGCCACTGCCAAAGGCCACAGTGGACAGGGTGAGCACAGCCCTCGGCCGCCGCCCACCGTGCCGATCCCGAGACTCGTCTCGGTCTCACGCGGTGAAGGCGTCCCACTCCAGGTTCTCGATCTTCGTGAGGTACGCCAGACGGGCGGGCTTGTCGGCCGCCACCCACACCTCGCGCGCGGTCGCCGTTTCGGCTGTCTCGCCCGGTCCGGGGTTCGGTCCGCCGAAGGCGAGCAGCCCGTCCGCCGCGTACAGGCGATGGCCGCGGGCGGGCCAGCGCCAATCAGGCATCGGCAGCGGGTGCACCGGCGCCACGATCCCCTCCCACTGTGCCTGCGACACAACGCAGGCACAGGCACCGAACGCCGAGCCCATCACCGCCTCGAACACCGCGACGTGGAGCAGGAACGTCGACAGCGGCTCGCCCGTGGGCTGCCACACCGCGCCGTCGACGTTCTCCCGGTCATAGACCGGCGGGTCGTCACCGTCGGCATCGATCGCCCACGACCACGCCCCCTGGTTCTCCTCCCAGAAGACCAGCTTGCCGTCCTCGAGCCAAGGCTCGCTCAGCACGCGGTTCTGGGTGGCGACCGGCGTCGACCAGCGAGAGGTCACCTCGAACCAGTCGCGCAGCGGCCCAGGAGCGCGGCTGCCGTCAAGCACGGACTGCCGGTCCGGTGGGCCATACCAGCGGGTCAGGAACCGCGCCAGGCTGTCGCCGTCGACAGGGAAAAGTTCACGCACGGCCGGAGTCTCGCAGATCAGCGGTGGCCCGCGGCCCGGTCGATGGCGGCTTCGACGCGGTCGGCGAGGAGGCCGACGGCGCCGACGGCGCGGCTGATGGGGTCGTCGGTGCCGCCGCCGAGGGCTTGGGTGCGGAGGTAGGCCTTCTTCACTTCCGACCAACGTTCGGCCTGGTCCGGGGTCAGGCGGCCGCGGATCTCGGCCAGTTTCAGGAGGTTGGCCTCGGCGCCCGCGGTCAGGGTCTGGGCCTCGCCGCGGTAGTGGTCGTCGATGACGGCCTCCAGCTCGTCCTCGTTCATCGCCGGGACGATGCGCTCGGCCAGCTTGTTCATGTTCCGGTAGGAACCCTGGAGGCCGAACGGCGGTTCCGTGCGGGACGGGTCCGCCTGGGCGGCCGAGGCGATGTAGGCGCGGTTGTTGTCCAGCACCACCCGCTGGACGCGGAGGAGTTTGCGCAGGACCGAGAGGATTTGCTCGACCTCGACGCCGGAGTACGGGTGGGCCAGCTGGTCCGCCCGGGCGCCGTCATCGCCCTGGGCCAAGCGGACGAACAACTCCACATCGGACCGCTCGCGGGTCGACAGCGGGGCCAGGACCGGGTTCGAGGTGAGCGAGTTCTCCACGTAGCTCAGCGCGAACAACTCTTCCCGGCCCGACAGCACGTCACCCAGGTTCCACACGTCCGCGCGGTTGGACAACATGTCCGGGACGCGGAAGCGCTTACCGGACTCGGTGTACGGGTTGCCCGCCATGCACACCGCGAATCGCTTGCCGCGCATGTCGTACGTCCGGGTGCGCCCGTTCCACACCCCCTCGACGCGCCGCTGGGCGTCGCACAGGGAGATGAACTTCTGCAGCAGTTCCGGGTTGGTGTGCTGGATGTCGTCGACGTACAGCAGCGCGTTGTTGCCCAGCTCCAGCGCGAAATTGATCTTCTCGACCTCTTGCCGGGCCGTGGCATTGGGCGCGTCGGCCGGGTCGAACGACGTCACGCCGTGGCCCAGCGCCGGGCCGTTGACCTTGACGAAGACCAGGCCGAGGCGGTTCGCGACGTACTCCATCAGCGTCGTCTTGCCGTAGCCGGGCGGCGAGATCAGCAGCAGCAGGCCCATCTGGTCGGTGCGCTTGTCCACTCCGGACGCGCCGAGCTGCTTGGCCAGGTTGTCGCCGATCAGCGGCAGGTAGACCTCGTCGAGCAACCGGTTGCGGACGAACGCGCTCATCACCTTCGGCCGGTACTCGTCCAGCCGCAGCCGCCGCTTCTCCGCGGCGACCAGCTCGTTGCGCCTGCGCTGGTAGTCGCGGAAGCCGGGGACGCGCTCCAGCCGGAACCGCCGGGTGCGGTCCAGCAGGTCGTCCAGCCGCACGGGCAGCGCGCGGTCGACGACCCGGGGGTGCGCGCCGAGCAGGCCGTCGACCCGCTCGGCCAACGCCGCGGACGAGTCGTGCCGGGCCAGCAGGTCACCGCACAGCTCCAGCGCCACCGCTTCTGGAAGGTCCACATCGGACATGTCGGTGGTCGCGAGGAACGCGCCCAACCACGCCGAGACCAGCTGGTGGCGCGCGTCGAGGTCGTCGCCGAGCGCGCGCAGGTCCTCGGCGTACGAGGTGTCCTTACCGCCGAGGGCGCGGTGGAACCGCTCGACCACGGTCCGCGCGCCCGCGCTGGTGACGAACCCGAACGGCGCGGACGCGAGTTCCTCGAACAGGTACTCCCCCACGGCCGCGTCGGGCGCGACCCGCAGGAAACCCGCCACCGCCGTGGTCAGTTCCCCGCACAGCTCGGCGATCGCGGCGGGCGGACCGAAGGCCGCGCGGGCCCTGGCCAGCGAGGACGCCCGCACCGACCACCGGTCCCTGGCGGCGGACTCCGCGCCGAACGCCCAGAACAGCTGCGCGGCGGCGCGAGCGGCGGGCGGGTAGCGCAGCAGACCCGCGCCCGCGTGCAGCCGCAGCAGGACGTCCAGGATCAGGGCCGCGTCGTGGTCGTGCACACCGCGCTCGTAGCCCTCGTCGTACCGCGACTCGGCGGCGGCGCGCACGGCCGCGAGCAGACCGCCGGACTCGACGGCCGCCGCGTGCAGCGCGTCCAGGTCACCGGTGGTCAGGATCGCGGCGGCCAGGTGCTCGGCGCGGTAGACCTCGGGCGACTCGGAGACCAGCAGCTGGTCCCAGTACCCGCGCGTCTGGGCGAAGTCCGGGTCGGTGACGGCCGCGCGGTAGTCCGTGCCGGTCACCGCGAAGGCCATGCCGCCGTCGTGCGGGACCAGGGTCAGGTCGAGCGGCTGGGTGTTGACGGCGAAGGCGTGCTTGCCGAACCGCAGGGTGTCGCCGCCGTCGGTGAACAGGTCGAGCCGGTCGCGCAGCGCGCGCCCCGCCTCCTGCCGGGCGGCCTTGAGCCTGCCCGCGAGCTCCTCGGCCCGCACCTGGTCGCCGATCTCGCGCAGGTCGTCGGTGACCGCGCGCAGCTTGGCGACCATCGGGTCCGAGGCGAAGTAGGTGTTGATGTCGTCCAGCGAGGCCAGAGTAGACAGTCTGCGTTGGACGCTGCCGAGCACCCGGTCCGCCGACTCGACCAGCCGGTCCGCGCGGCGGGCGCGCTCGTCGAGCAGCGCCTGCTTGCGCGAGGAGAACACCTCGTAGACGTCCGAGCGCTTCTCGCCGAGTTCGGTGAGGAAGTCGTCGAACTCGCCGAACCGCGACTCCAGGTTCTCCAGCCGGAGCATGAGCCTGCCGAGCTGGTCGTCGCAGCGCTGCGGCGTGTCGGCGACCGCGAGCGCGCCGGTGACCGCCTGGCCGAGCAGCGCGAACTCGGCCGCGAACTCCGCCCGCCCCTCGGTGGCCAGCAGCTCCCCGCGCCGCGCGGCGAGCGTGGCGCGGGCCCGGTTGACCCCGCCCAGCACCTCGCCGACGCGTTCCAGGATGGCGGTGCGCGCGGTGGCGTCGGCGATGTCGAGCGAACCGACCACGTCGGTGACGATCTCCAGCCCCTCGGCCTGTTCCGCGAGCCGCTCCCCCACCGGTCCGGCCTCGGCCACCGTGCCGATGGCCGCCGCGTCGGCCACGAGCCGGTCGACCTGCTCGTGGTAGCCCGCGAAGGCGTCCGCGCCACCGAGGAAGGCCACCGCTCGCTGCCCGGCGGAGACCAGCTCGGCGGCCAGCTCCGCGGTCAACGAGTCCACTGTGGCCAGATCGAGGTACCGCCGCTCCCGCAGGGTGACGAGCCTGCCCTGGGCCCGCCGCAGGTCCGCGAGCTGGGCGACCCACCCGTCCGCCGACTTCGGCGCCGCGCCGCGCGCGGACCGCACCAGCGCGCCGACCTGGGCACCGGCCTCGGCGAGGGCGTCGGCGGCCTGGCGGGTGAGGGCCTGCACGGTCTCGAACTCGTCGAGCACCTGCTCGGCGGTGGAACGCACCTGGGCCAGCGGTGTGCGCAGGTCACCGAGGTCGGCCTCGCCGAGCCAGTGGTAGTGGTCGAACACGCGCGCGCAGGTCGTGATCAGCGCCTCGAACACCGCGGTCGACGGGGCCATGTCGCCGACCATCTGGGCCACCGACAGGCAGTCGGAGATGCCGCGCACCAGGTCCGCGTTGCCGACCCGCTCCAGCGGCCCGGTGCCGACGGGCCGCGCGGCGGCGTAGGTGTCGGACAGGTAGGGCGTCTGCCAGACCTGCATGGGGTGCACGCGGGTGGGTTCCTCGGACGTCGCGCGGAACACCACGAGGGTGCCGTCGTCGAACAGCGAGTACCCGTGGCAGACCAGCGGGTTGGCCACTTCCTTGCGGATCACGTTGTAGGGCAGCAGAAGCGTGCGGCCCTCCTCGCGGGCGTGGAAGGCGTAGAGGACGTCCTCGCCGTTGGGCGAGCGGATGACGCGCTCGTACTCCAGGCTCGCCACCTCGGTGTCGAACGTCTTGTGCACGCCGGTGGCCAGGTAGTAGCCGCCGGGGAAGATGATCCCCTGGTCCTCGGGGAGCCTGCGGCAGGCCTGGCCGATGCCGTCGAGGCGGACGACCGAGCGGGCGCGGGTGTCGAAGACCAGGTGCCGCCACTCGGTCTCGTTGTAGGGGCGGATCCGGAGGAGGATCAGCGAGCCGACCTCGGCGTAGTACACGTCCGCGTCGGCGAGGCTCTGCAACGGCTCGGCGACCGGTTCGGCGTAGATGCCCTCGCCGGTCTCGGTGTTGTTCTCGACCTTGACGGTCAGGTCGCCGCGCACGGTCTCCACGAAGACCTTGCCCAGGATGGAGATGTGCGGGAACCGGCCGAGCACGTGGTCGTCACGCGTGGTCTCGACCCACTCGAAGTCCTGCGCGGGCGGGAACACGTGGTCGCGTTCGCCGCGGTTGTCCGCATAGGACACCGCGCCGCCGGGGGCGATGTTCCAGCGCAGGACCTTCACGTCCTCGGTGCGCGGCCCGGTCTGGAACACCGCGAGCAGCTTGCCCTCGACGTGCCGCAGCTGCAGCAGCCTGGTCTCGCGGTAGTACCGGTACAGCTCGCCGAAGTCGCGCCGGAAACCCTCCCCGCGCAACAGCTCGGGCAGCTCGTCCGGCCCCGCCGCCTCGAAGCGGAACGCCTCGCCGTCGCGGGCGAAGCGGTGCAGGGAGAACACGTCGTCGACCGAGGTCTCCGGCTTGAGGCCGATGAACACGTTGTAGCCGAACAGCATCAGCCCGTCGACGGAGATGATGTCGCGCGGGACGCAGTTGTTCTCCGTGCGGATCCGCTCGGTGCCGACCAGCCGCAGCTCGGTGCCGCCGAACACGCGCAGCCGGTCGTCGTTGAGCGCCTCGGCCCGCCGGGCCAGCTCGGCGGCCTGCTCGCCGAGCCGGGCCCGCAGGACCTCGTAGGTACCGGCGTCGAGCGCGGGCCCGGTGGTCTCCGTGGTGTCGGTCATCGGGTGCTACAGGCTCGCGGCGAGGGCGGCCACCGGCTTGTCCGCCACCCCTAACCGCTGCGCGTGCCCGAGCAGCTCCCGGAGCTTGCCGGACTCGCCGCCGTCCGAGTTGATCATCTTGAGCAGCAGCGCCGACACGGTCAGGTTCTTCACGTCCTCGCTGCCGAGCGAGCCGAGCAGGCCGCGCAGGTCGTCGGTGAAGCTCGACGAACCGTCCAGCCACGGCCGGGCCAGCGTGCGCGCCGTCTCCGAGTGGTCCAGGAAGCCGTCGACGCTCTTGCCGAGCGACACCGCGCCGACGATCTTGTCGAAGAACATCGACTCGCCGCCGACGATGTCGATGTCGGCCTTCTCCAGCCCGGCGGCCAGCACCATCGCCTGCGCCTCGGCGACCTCGCGCTGCACGTCGATCCCGCGCAGCCGCACCGAGGTGTCCGCCTCCAGCCGGAGCCGGTACTCCTCGTGCTCGCGGGTCGCGTCGTCCATCGCGGCGAGCGCGCCCGCCTTCTCTGACAGGCCCTCGGCCTCGCCCTTGAGCTTCTCCCGGATCGCGGCGGCCTCGACCATCGCCTTCTCGCGGGCGACAGCGGCCTCCGCGCGACCCACCTTCTCGATCGCGGCGGCGTCGCGCTCGCGCACCTGCACCTCGGCGAGCCCGGTCGCGGCGGCCCGGGCCTGCTCGCCCTCGGCGAGCCGGATCTGCGCGCGGGTGTCCAGCTCGGCGGCCTGCTGGCGGGCCTCGGCGAGCACGATCTCCTCGCGGGCCTTGTGCTTGGCGGCGGCCTCGGCCGCCTCCGCGGCCTTGATGTCCTTGACCAGGTTCTCCTGCGCGGCGGCCTCGGCGGCGATCACCAGCGCCTGGCGCCCGCGCTCGGCCTCCTCGACCGCGCGCAGCCGCTTGATGTTCTCCTCCTGCTCGGCCACCGTCCGGTCGACCGCGATCCGCTCCCGGACGACCTCGGCGACGGCGCGCTTCTCGCCCTCGACCTCCTTGTCCTTGGCGATCCGCGACAGCTCGGTCTCGCGCTCGCGGGAGATGACCTCCAGCAGCCGGTCCTTCTCGATCCGCTCGGTCTCGATCGCGATGACCCGCTCGCGGTTCTTCTGCGCGACGGCGATCTCGCGGGCCTGGTTCTCCGCCTGGATGCCGAGCGACTCGTCGGTGCGCAGGTTCGCGCCCTGGGCCTTGAGCCGCTCCTCGGCCTGCACCTTCTGCGTCTCGGCCTCTTCCCGGGCGCGCATGGTGTCGATCTCGCGGCGCTGCTTGATCTCCGCGTCCGCCTGCCTGCGCTCGAGTTCGAGGATGGCCTCCCGGGCGTCGACGTTCTGCCGGGTGATCTCCTTCTCCTCGTTGCGCCGGTACTCGTTGGTGCGCACGTGCTCGACCGCGGTGAGTTCGGTGATCTTGCGGATGCCCTGGGCGTCGAGGATGTTCGCCGCGTCCAGCTGCGCCATCGGCGTCTGCTCCAGGTAGTCGATCGCCGCGTCCTCCAGGCTGTAGCCGTTGAGGTCGGTGCCGATCACCCGGATGATCTGGTCGCGGAACTCGTCGCGCTTGGTGTAGAGGTCGACGAAGTCCAGGTGCTTGCCGACGGTCTTGAGCGCCTCGGAGAACTTCGCGTTGAACAGCACCTGCAACGTCTGCTCGTCGCTGGCCCGCGCGGTGCCGATCGCCTGCGCCACCTTGATGACGTCCTCGACGGTCTTGTTGACCCGCACGAAGAACGTGATCCGGATGTCGGCGCGGATGTTGTCCCGGCAGATCAGCCCCTCGGTGCCCGCCCGGTTGATCTCGATGGTCTTCACCGAGATGTCCATGACCTCGGCCTTGTGCAGCACCGGGAGCACGACCGCGCCGGTGAAGGTCACGTCGACCTTCTTCACCTTCGACACGATCAGCGCCTTGCCCTGGTCGACCTTGCGGAACAGCCTGCCGATCAGGAACAGCAGGACGATGACGACGAGGAGGATGACGCCGAGCAGCACACCCAGCCCGGTGGAGATGACGTCCATGCTTCTAGTCCCTTGGCCGTGGTTGGTCGCGGGGGTCCGCGAGGGGGGTCAGGTCGACCGGGGTGATCCAGAAGAACTCGCCCACCGGGTCGTAGTCGTGGATGACGGCGGTGCTGCCCGCCCGCAGCGGCTCCACTCCGGGCTGCCGGACCTGGATGACGGCGGAGGACCCGTCGACCGAGGTCACCTCGGCCTGCCCGAAGGTCCGGTCCACCGACCCGGTGCGCACGACGCACACCAGCCCGACGAAGTCCGCCCGCTTGGGCCCGGCGTCCTCCGGGAACGCCTTCCGCAACGGGATGACGACAAGCCTGGTGACCAGCAGCGCGACCACCAGCACGACGACCAGGGCCACCGCGCGGGCGATGACCAGGAGGGCGCCCGCGAGGCCGAGGTCGTCGAGGAGCACGCCGGAGACCAGCGCGAGGAACCAGGCCACGACCGTCACCACGGACACGGCGACGGTCAGCGGCACGCCGCCCAGCCCGATGCCGTCGGGGTCCGGGGCACCGGGAAGGTCTATCTCGGACAGCCCGACGAGCACCAGCAGCCAGTAGCCGACGACCACGACGAGCAGGAAGCTGAACAGCACGGCCGGGAAGCTCAACGCCGCCCCGACGAACTCACCCATCCAGCCTCCTCGTCACTGAGGGGAAATTACCCGGTGAACACCTCCCGGGTGGGGGGTTTCGGAAAATTCGCTCAGCAGGCGAAGGATCGGTGGATCGTGTCCGTTTGTTCCGATTTCCCGACGCGGAGAGATCCTGTCCGGTCGCGGTCCGCCAAGGGCGAACGACGCGCTTGCCGCGAATCGGTTTCACGTCATCGAACTGTCCGGAGTGGAGCACCCGGCGCGAGCCGGGCGGAACCACCCGGCTCGCGGGTGCGGGCGAGCCAGGTGGTGGCGTCCGATGGGCGGACGCGGGTGTCGATCGGCTCGTGCGCGGTGGGTCGCTCCCGACGCCTACGGTGTGGCCACTGTGGACACCGCGAACAGCGTGACGACCCGGTGGCGGCCCGCGCCCGCGCACCCCAGCCCGGTTCCGGTCGGCGACAAGACATGGCGTTCATTTTCCGATGGGAACCACCATTGTCCCGACCGGGTGGCGAGCAGGTGGTCGGACGAGGCGTCCGGCACCGACCGGGACCCGCTCCTTTCGCGTGGACTATCGCCGCCCGGCTACTCGGCGGCGGCCGCGGCCGTCCGCGGCCGGTGCACCGGGGCGGGCGGGTCGGTCGGCAGGTCGAGGAGGCGCAGGAGCGGGCCCGCCATGGCGGTGGTGACGATGGCCATCACCACCATGACCGAGTACAGGCGCTGGTCCAGCATCCCCAGTCGCAGCCCGACGGACAGGATGATCAGTTCGGTCAGGCCCCGGGTGTTCATCAGCACCCCGAGCCCGGCGGCCTCCCTGGTCGGCATGCCGTTGAGCCGCGCGGCGGCGAAGGCACCGCCCAGTTTCCCGGTGACGGCGGCCACGAGGACCAGCGCCAGCTCCAGCACGCCGGTGGCGCCGATGGCCGACAGGTCCACCTTGAGCCCCGCCACGATGAAGAACACCGGCAGCAACAACGTCCCGTTGAACAGGTCGATCCGCTCGACCACCGACTCGCGCAGCCTGCTGGTCCCCTCGTGCGGGACCACCACGCCGAACAGGAACGCGCCGAAGATGAAGTGCAGGCCGATCCACTCCGTGGCGGCGCCGGAGAGCAGCAGACCCGCGATCAGGATCGACAGGGCCACCGAGGTCGGCACGCGGTCGGTGAGCACCTTGCGCAGCAGTGGGCGGACCAGCCAGAGCATCACCACGAGGTAGGCCGGACCCCAGAGGAACAACCACTGTCCACCGCCGCCGGAAACCAGGACGACGACGGCGAGCAGGCACCAGGCGAGCAGGTCGCCCGCCGCGGCGCACACCAGGGCGATGCCGCCCACGGGGGTCCTCGACAGGCCGCGGTCGGCGAGGATCCGGGCCAGCACGGGGAACGCCGTCACCGACATCGCCGCGCCGATGAACAGGACGAACCCGAGCCGGTGCGGCGCCGTGTGGTTGCCCACGAGGTACAGGGCCAGCAGCGCGCCCAGCGCGAACGGCAGCGCGATCGAGGCGAGGGACACCGCGGTCGCGAGTTTCCCCTTGCCGCGCAACAGGGCGCGGTCCAGCTCGACGCCGATGCCGAACATGAACACCGCCACGCCCACGTTGGCCAGGGTGGACAGCAGTGGGCGGACGTCGGCGGGGAACAGCACGTCGGTCACGCCGGTGCCGAGCAGGCTCGGGCCGATCAGCACACCGGCCAGGATCTCGCCGATGACCGCGGGTTGCCCCAGGCGCCGGGCGAGGGCGCCGACCAGGCGGGCGAGCGCGACGACGACGGCCAGGTCCAAGAACAGGAAGACGGTCTGATGCGTGGTCATGATCTCCCCCAGGGATCTCTCCCCGGACACGATGGCAGACGCGGGTGCCCCGCGGTACGACGATGCCGTCGTACCGCGGGGTTTTCCGTGCGAACGTCAGGCGGGCGTCAGGACGACGGCGACTCCGCGGCGGCGCGGGCCGCCGGGTGCGTGTCGGCCAGCGGCGGCAGCGCGTACGCGTGCAGCCTGCCCGCCTGGATCACGACCCGGATCCACTCGTCGGAGTGGTCGCGGATCAGCAGCGACGCCCGGTGCTCGCGGGTCGCGGCCAACGCCCGGCGGTCCGCGGGTGGCATCGGGCTGAACTCCGACTCGCTGTGCCGGATCCAGGCCTGGGTGTCGGCCTTGATCCCGTCGGCGAGGTCGCGCAGCGCCTGCTCGTGGGTCACCCCCGACTCGCGGGCCCGCCAGTACCGCAGCACGCGGTGGGCGTGGCCGACCATGCCGGTGGTGACACCGCCGCTGGTGAGCACGTGCCCGTTGCCGAAGGAGTCGCCCGCGACCACGGCGTTGGCCGCGACCACCGCGTCCGAGCCGATCCGCTCCACGAGGCGGAACAGCTTTGGCCCGTAGGTGAGCTGGATCTTGGCCAGCTCGGCCTTGGGGATCTCCAGCAGGTGCGCGGTCTGCTCCAGGAAGAAGTCCCGCATCAGCAGCTGGTGGGCGGCGAAGTACTTCGCGGTGTCCTTGGCGGTGCCCTCCGGCACCAGCCCCGCGAGCACCGGGTCGAAGGTCTTGAACTCCGGCACCTCGATCAGCACCCAGCCGACCTCGGCGTCGTCCTCGTGCCCGATCGCGATCTGGCGCGTGGTGTAGGCGGTGCCGTTGCGGTCGAACTCGGTGGACACCCGCCTGCGCACCCGGCTGTCGATGAACACCTCGATCAGCCCGGCCAGGTAGTCCGCCTGCGCGGGCACCGGGCCGTTGCCGTCGCCGTGGTCGACGCGGACGTCGCGCTGGGTGAACCCGAGCCTGCGCGCGTCGGCGCCGGACTGGCCCTCGGCGATCACGATCAGACCGGGCACGCCCAGGTCGACGATCTCGGCGTTGTCCACCGCGACGCGGCGGAACTTGCCCTTGTGGTCGAGGCTGCGCACCATCTCCAGGCGCACCCGCAGCCTGCCGTCGGGCTGCCGCTCGAACCCGGTGGCGCCCTTGGCCGCGCGCCGCGGTTCGGTGAGCACGCGGTGGCTGGTGAACAGCCGCACGCGGGGCTCGCGGCCGGACGCGAGGTCCATGGCCTCCACGGCCTCCAGGTACCGGCGCAGGATCACCAGCACCTCCTCGGCGCCCGCGAGGAACGTCGGCCGGTCCGCCAGCACCTCGGCGAGGTCGCGGCCGAGCCGCGACGGGTCCGGGCCGGTGGGCGGCGTCATGCCGCCCAGGTCGGCGACGACCCGGTGCGGCCTGCCGTCGAGCCAGCGGTCGTCGACGTGCTCCTCGTGCAAGACCACGCCGCCGACGTGCGACTCCAGGTCGAACCCGCTGACCACCTCGTCGGCGGAGGCGTCGCCCGCCTCGGTCTCGGTGCTGTAGAGGCACTCCGCGAGCCGGAACAGGCTGCCGTCGCCGCGCTTGGGCACGCCGTCGGCGCCGTAGCGCTCCAGCATCAGCTGGTCGATGACGCCGAGGTGGTGGTAGATGTCGGCGTTGAGGTTCCAGTGCATGACCCCGTACGACGGGTCGCCGCGCAGCTCGACACCGACGGCCCGCTTGCCCTCCGCGACCGACCACAGCATGCCCATCATCCCGGTGCCGCCGAGCCCGAGGGCCAGGTAGTCCGGGTCGCGCACGCCCGCGAGGTTGTGGTCGTGCGCGTCGACCGCGGTGTCGTCCAGGGACTTCGGCGCCGTCTTCGGCACCGCGGGCTGCACGACGGTCATGCCCAGCACGGCGGCGACCAGCACGATCCCGGCCCCGACGAGGAACGCCAGCCGGTAGCCGGAGGTCAGCGCCTCCAGCGCGGGCACGCCGTCCGCCAGCGCGTCGCCGGTGCGCGCGCTGGACATCGCGGCCAGCACGGCCAGGCCGAGCGCGGGGCCCATCTGCTGGGTCGTGTTGACCAGACCGGAGCGCACACCCGCGTCGCTGGTGGTGGCGTCGGCCATGGCGACCGTGATCACGGCGGGGAAGCACAGACCCGCGCCGGTGCCGAGCAGCAGCATCACCGGCAGCACGTCCACCAGGTAGTCCCCGTCGACCGGGACCCTGGCGAACAGCGCCAGGCCCGCGACCATGAGGAGCATGCCCGGCACCAGCACGGCCTTGGCGTCGACCTTGTCCACCAGCTTCGGCGTGACCTTCAGCGACAGCGTCGCGATGGCCGCCGCGGCGGGCAGGAACGCCAGCCCGACCTCGGCGACGCTGAACCGCAGCACGTTCTGCATGTACAGCGCGCCGAGGAAGAAGACCCCGGCGAACCCGGCCACCATCAGCGTCTGCACCAGGTTCGCCCAGCCGACGTTGCGGGCGCGGAAGATGCCCAGGGGCACCAACGGGTCCCGGGCCCGCGCCTGGTGCGCGACGAAGCCGAGCACCAGCGCGGTGGACACCGCGCACAGCACGATCGTGCGCGTCGAGCCCCAGCCGGTCTCCCCGGCCTGCACGATCGTGTAGACCCACAGCGACAGGCCCAGGGTGATCAGCAGACCGCCCAGCACGTCCGAGGTCTGCGCGTCGGTGTCGGCGGTGTTCTCGTCGAGCAGCCGCAGCGCCGCGACGATGGTCGCCGCGCCGAGGGGCAGGTTGACGAAGAAGATCCAGTGCCAGTTGATCGCCTCGGTGAGCGCGGCACCGGCCAGCAGGCCGAGCGAGGCGCCCGCCGCGGCCACGAAGGAGTAGACGCCGACCGCGCGGGCCTGCTCCCTCGGGCGGGGGAACATCGTCACGATCATGCCGAGCACCACCGCCGAGGCGGCGGCCCCGCCGATGCCCTGCGCGGCCCGGGCCGCGATCAGCACGGCCTGGCTGTTCGCCAGCCCGCAGGCCAGCGACGCGACCGTGAACACGGCCAATCCGCTGATGAACAGGCGTTTGCGACCTAAGAGGTCACCGAGTCGACCCGCCAGCAGCAGCAACCCGCCGAAGGGGATCAGGTAGGCGTTGATCACCCACGCCAGGTCGGTCTGGGCGAACCCGAGGTCGGTCTGGATGGACGGCAGCGCGACGTTCACCACGGAACCGTCGAGGATGATCATCAGGGTGCCCGCGCAGAGCACGACGAGCGCCAACTGGCGCTCGCGCAGGCCGCGCAGCACGGGGACGGGCCGCAGCGCGGCCCCGGTCATCGCGTCCATCACGCCCCCGCGTTCAGCGCCGGGGCGGCCAGGTCCGCCTGGCCGTTGCCGGTGGTCATCCCGGCCTCGTCCGCCATCACGTCCGAGGACTCCCCGGCCACCTCCCCCGACCCGCGCAGCGCGGGGTGGACCTGGCTGAGCGGGGGCAGCGACAGCGCGTGCGTGCGGCCGCTGCGGATCACCAGGCGCCGCCAGTCCGACGGGTCGAGCGGCACCAGCGAGTGCCGGTGCCTGCGGGTGGCGTCGATCGTGTTCGCGCGGGCCTCGGTGGACTTGCCGCTGGCCGCGGAGATCCGCTCGATCCGCTCGGCGCCGAAGTTGATCGGCACGGCCTGGCTGAACTCCTGGGCGCTGACGTGCAGCCACCCGTCGGTGTCCGCCTTGATGCCGTCGGCCAACCCGCGCACCGCGGTCGGCTGGTCGGCGCCCGCCGCCCGGGCCTCCCAGTAGCGCAGCACCCGGGCGCCGTGGCCGACCATGCCGGTGATGGCGCCGCCGCTGGTCAGGAAGTGGCCGTTGCCGAAGGAGTCGCCCGCGACGACGCCGTTGGCCGCCACCAGCGCGTCCGCGCCGACCTGCTCGACCAGGCTGAACAGCTTGGGGCCGTAGGGGATCTGCACCGACTCCAGTTCCTCGCGCGGGATCTCCACGATGTGCGAGACCTGCTCGAGGTAGAAGTCGCGCAGCAGGTACTGGTACGCGGCGAAGTACTCCGGCGCCTTGCGGTCGGTGCCCGGGGGCACCAGTCCGGCCAGGATCGGGTCGAAGGTCTTGAAGTCGGGTACCTGCACCAGGATCCAGCCCACCTCGGGGTCGTCCTGGTGGCCCACGGCGATCTGCCGCACCCAGTACTCGTTGCCCTGCTTGTCGAACTCCGACGCGATGCGCCTGCGCAGCCGCCCGTCGACCAGGACCTCCATCAGCCCGGCCAGGTAGTCGGCCTGGGCCACCACGGGGCCGCGGCCGTCCTGGTGGTCCACCTTGACCTCCTCCTGGCGGAAGCCGAGGCGGGTGGCGTCGGTGCTGTCGAAGCCCTGCGCGATCATGAACAGCTCGGGCACGCCGAGGTCGAGCACCTCGGTGCCGGGCACCCGCACGCGGCGGAACTTGCCCTTGTAGTCCAGCTCGCGGATCTGCTCGATCCGCACGCCCATCCGGCCGTCGCGCTGCGGCGTGAAGCCCTCGTCGCGGCGCAGCCAGTTCAGGTAGCCGCCGTCGTCGTTCGGCGTCACCACGCGGTGGCTGGTGAACAACCGGACCCGGGGCCGCGCGCCGCGCTCGAGGTCCATCCGCTCGATCGCCTCGAGGTAGCGGCGCTGGAGGATGAGCACCTCGGAGGCGCCCGCCTGGAACGTGGAGGGTCCGTCGAGGACCTCCACCATCGGCCTGCCGATCTTGGACGGGTCGTGGTCGGTCGGCGGCAGCGCGGAGTCCACGACGGTCACCACGCGCTGCGGTCGGCCGTCGGCCCAGCGGTCGTCGATGAACTCGGTGTGGTGGATGATGCCGGACACGTGCGCGTCCTCGCCGATGTGCGAGTCGAGGAAGCCGGTGACGACCTCGTCCGCGGCGACCGCGCCCGCGGCGGTGTCGGGGTGGTAGAAGCACTCGGCGAGCAGGAACGGGGTGCCGTTGCCGCGCTTGGGCACGCCGTCGGCGCCGTAGCGCTCCAGCATCATCTGGTCGATCAGTCCGAAGTGGTGGTACAGGTCCTCGCGGATGTTCCAGTGCACGCCGAGCGACGGGTCGCCGCGCATCTCCACGCCGACCGCGCGCTTGCCCATGGCGACCGTCCACAGCATCGCCATCATGTTGGTGCCGCCCAGGCCGAGCGCGAGGAAGTCCGGGTCGCGGACCAGCGCGGCGTCGGCGGCGTCCGCGGCGGCGGAGTTGTCCACGGTGGTGCCGTCCAGGTCACCGGGCACCGGGGCGGCCGAACGGGCCAGCTGGACGAGGAAAGCCGCGATCAGGGCGGCGAAGGCGGTACAGGCCCCGATGAGCAGCGCGGTGCGGGCGGTGCCCGCTTGCACAAGACCCGCGGCCCCAAGAGCGACAGCAACGGAGGCGAGCGCCCCCAGTACCGCCTTGCGCGCGGGCGTGGCCCACGCGCGTCTCCAAGCAGGCCTTGCGGACTTGGCCATTGTGCACAGTCCTTCGCGTCAGGAACCGGTGACGAACGCGCCCGAGTGGACGCGCGGGGAGTCGAAAATGAGTCACCAACCGGTCGGCGGCAGGTGCCGTGAGAGGTCAACTCTCCGCGCTGCCAACAGGTGGGCGAAAACCACAGGTCACCTCCCCTACTCCGAGTATAGGCAGCGCTCCCCGACTGTCGCGTGTGTTTCGCGCAAACAACCCGACTGTTACACACGGGACGGCGTTGGTCCAAAAGGACGCAACCGCGCGGATTTCCGCCGAACGTCCTAACCGGTGCGGTCCAAGGAGAGCAGCGACACCGCCCCGGGTTTTCGCTATGTTGGGCCGCACCCGAGCGGCCTGGCGAAAAACCGGCGGTGACCATCGTCGACTGTCGAAATTGGCCTACCGGTTAACCGGGTAACGAATTCGCTTACCACCACGACGACCCCAAGACGATCCACCGGTGACAATCGGCCGCACGCCCCGGCCGCGATCCCCGGCAGCAGCGCGCGGCCCGACCGGCGACGGGTCGCGCGACCCGTCCGGCGACGGGCGCGGTGCCCGGGCGGTGTCCCGCCACGTCCCTCCGAGAGATTCGAGTAGGCGCATGACTGAAGCTCGCTTCGCGGAAAAGACCACGCCGTACCTGCTGGAACTGGCCGAGCGCAGCGACGCCGTCCGCAAGATGTACGTCTACGACCCGGCGCACGAGGACATCCCCGCCGACATCGAACGGGACCTGCTCAGCGAGAAGGCCAACACCGCCGTGCCCGGCGGGGTGCGCAAGTTCGACGGACGCCTGCTGGTACTGCTCTCGTACACCTGCGGCGCCAACTGCCGCTACTGCGAGCGGCAGGACCGGGTCGGCGTCGGCCTCGACCGCCTGGGGCGGTTGGGGACCGCGCAGATCGACACCATCGTCGACTACGTCAAGCAGGACGGCGAGCTGCACGACATCATCGCCAGCGGCGGCGACCCGCTGATCAACCCCAAGGGGTTGGAGTACCTGTTCACCTCGCTGGCCGAGGTCGAGCACGTCAAGGTCATGCGGATCCACACCAGGTTCCCGGTGCAGTCCCCGGGCCAGGTCAACCTCGACCTCATGCGCAAGCTGGCCACCTTGCGGCCGACGATGTACCTGAGCCTGCACATCTCCCACCCGGACGAGCTGACGCCCGAGGTGGAGGACCTGATCGCCCAGTTCCGCGCGATGGGCTACCTCCTCATCTGCCAGAGCGTGTTCCTCAAGGGCGTCAACGACGACGTCGAGGTCCTGTACCGCCTCTACACCAGGCTGTTCCAGCTGGGGGTGCGGCCGTACTACCTCTACCACTGCCAGCGCATCCCGACCACGGCCCGGTTCGAGATGGACCTGCGCGACGAGGTGGCGATCATGTCGCGGCTGCGCGAGCGGCTCGACGGCCTCGCCTTCCCGCAGCACGTCATCGACATGCCCGCCGCGCGCGGCAAGGTGCTGGTCCCGACGAACCACTGGGACTTCGACCTGGGGCACGTCACCGACTTCGACGGGCTGACCCTCAGCACGGAGACCTGGAAGGCGCGCGAGGACTGAGCGGTGGGCGGAAGGGGGAGCGGGGTGGGAGACCGGTGAGCGCGGAGAACCCGCACGAGAGCGGGATTCGGGACGGGGGTGTCCACATGAGCGGTGTCCACAAGGGCAAGGACGTCCGCACCGGCGCACATCCCCGCGAGGGCAAGGTGAACGGTGCTCACGTAGGTGCCGGGCGCGTGGGTGACGTGCACGTCGGCAACGTGGTCGAGTTCCACGACGCGATGCTGCCCGAAGGGGTACCGGACGACGTCCGCGCGGACGTCGCCGCCGGGGACCTGGGCTACGCCTGCCTGGCGCCGTTCCACTCCCCCGACCCCGGGTTGGTCCTGGTGCCGGAGTTCGACGGCGAACCGTGGTGGGAGCGCCAGGTGGCGCTGCTGGGGTGGGACCGGTTCGAGCCGGTCACCGTGCCGGGGCCGCTGGGGCCGGGGTTCGCCGCGCTGGGCGCGGACCCGGTGCTGTCCGCGCGGGTGCGCGCGGCGGTCGACGCGGGCGCGCGGCTCATCCCGTGGGGCGAGAGCGCGCCGTACCGGGAGTACGCGCGGGACCTGCCGGAAGCCGCCGCGGTGCGGTCCACCGACGCCGCGTTACCCGCGTTCGCCGAGTCCAAGGCCTCCAGCCCCGAGCTGTTCGCCAAGGCGCACAACGCGCTGGACTCCCCCGACGGGATCCACCTGACCGGGGAGCGGCTCTGCGAGTCCGAACCGGACCTGGTCGCGACCCTGGTCGACGCGGGCGCGCGCGGCCGGACCGTGGTCCTCAAGGCGCCGTTCGGCGTCGGCGGCTACGGCACGGCCGTGCTGTCCCCGCACCGGACGTCGACCCGCCGCGCGGTGCTCGAAACGCTGGCGCGCCTGCGCGAAGACGACACGTTCCACAACGGACTGCCCACGATCGTGCAGGACTACCAGTGGCGTTCCGACCTCCCATGGTCGGATGTCAGCGGCGACTGCACCATCGACCACCTGGGACGGGTGCGCCTGGAGGGCGTGACGGCCATGGCGATGAACGGCACCCAGTTCGCGGGCGGGGTCACCGACGACGGCGTGGTGATCGCGCCCGCGCGCTCGGCGTTGCTGTCCGCGTTCTGCGTCGCGGTCGGCGAGCAGCTCGCGCTGGTGGGCTACCGCGGGTGGTTCGACATCGACTTCCTCGTGCGGCCGACCGGTGAGCTGGTGCCGCTGGAGATCAACGCCCGGCGCACCGGCACCACCGCGCCGCTCAGCGTCCAGACCTGCCTGCGCGCGCGGCGCGGCCGGGACGTGACGGTCATCAGCCGGGACGTGATCGCGCTGCCGAGCCGCCACGCCTCCCGGCCCGCCTTCGCCCGCTTCGCCCGCGCGGTCGAGCTGGCCGGGCTGGCCGCGGACGTGGTGCCCACGCTCGTCGCGGGCACCGACGCGGCCCTGCCGCACCTGGGTGTCGTCGTGGCCGCCGACGACGCGGCCGACGCGGTGCGCAAGCTCGCGCACTGCGTGGACGCGCTGGTCACGGAGTTCCGGAGTTGACCGCGCCGGGAGCGCGGGACGTGGGTTTGACGAGTCGACAGGAGAACCGATGAGCCGACTGGCACTGCACGGCGGACCCCGGGTCCGCGCGGACAAGCGCTGGGCGCGCTGGCCCCAGTACGACACCGCGACCGAGCAGGAGGTGGTCGCCGCGCTGCGCTCGGGCCGCTGGGCGATCAGCTGGCCAAGCGACGGCACCACGGCCCGCGAGCGGCGCTTCGCCGAGGACTGGGCCCGCTACAACGACGTCCCCCACTGCGTCAGCGTCGACCACGGCTCCAGCGCGCTGCTGGTGGCGTTGGAGGCGCTGGACATCGGGCCCGGCGACGAGGTCATCGTGCCCACCATGACCTGGGTCGCGCCGGTGACCGCGGTGCTGCGCGTCGGCGCGCTGCCGGTGCTGGCCGACGTCGACCCGGTGACCGGGTGCGTCACGCCGGAGACCATCGCCGCCTGCCGGTCCGGGCGCACGAAGGCGATCATCGTCGTGCACCTCGGCGCGACCGTCGCCGACCTGGACGGGATCCTCGCGGTGGCCGGTGACGTCCCGGTCGTCGAGGACTGCGCCCAGGCGCACGGCGCGCGCTGGCGGGGCCGCAACGTCGGCACGTACGGCGCGCTCGGGGTGTTCAGCTTCCAGAACGGCAAGGTGCTGGCCGCGGGCGAGGGCGGCGCCGTGATCACCTCGGACCCGGTGCTGTACCGGCGGGCCCAGCAGCTGCGCGCCGACTCCCGCCGCTACCCCGACCACCCGGTGCCCGAGGGCACGATGGAGCTGGTCGAGGACGGCGAGGTCATGGGCGCCAACTACTGCATGTCGGAGCTGTCGGCGGCGGTGCTGCTCGACCAGCTGCCGCGGTTGGACACCCAGCACCTGCACCGGGAGAAGATCGCGGGCGAGTTGGAGCGCGGCCTGGCCGAGCTCGGCGGGTTCGGCCCGATCCCGGTGCCCGAGGAGGTCGACCGGCGGTCCATCTACGAGTACGGCATCAGCTACGCCGAGGACGCCTTCGGCGGCGCGCCCGCCGAGAAGGTCGCCGAGGCGATCACCGCCGAGCTGGGCTTCGCGGTCTACCCGCCGGACCCTCCGCTCAACGACAGCGTGATGCTGCGGCCGTTCACCAAGCGCCGCTTCGCGCAGATCTGGTCCGAGGAGGGGCAGCGGCGGGCGATCGGCCGGGAGTTCCCCGGCGCGGAGCGGTTCCGGCGGTCCGCGCTGCTGTTCCACCACGGCGTGCTGCTGGGCGACAGCGCCGACGCGGCCGACATCGTGGCCGCGGTCGCCAAGGTCCGCGACCACGCCCACGAGCTGTGAGCGGGCGCGGCGGTGACCCCGCCGACCTGCACGTGCTGCGGCTGACGCCGTACTACTACCTGGCCGATCGGCGGCTGGACCACCGCGAGCTGCAGTACGAGCCGATCGGTGGCATGCAGGTGCAGATCATGCAGACCACCGAGCAGGTCAGCGAACTCGGGGCACGGCAGACCGTGGTGTTCCCCAGGCGGCCGGGGATGCCGCGCTCGGTCGAGGTCGACCCGCGCACCCGGTTCGAGTTGCTGCGCCTGCCGATCGCGCCGATCCCGACCCGGGCCAAGGGGTACGCGGGGCTGCTGGTGTCGTGGGGCCTGGCGCTCACCGTGTGGTGCCTGCGGCAGCGGGTCCGGCGCGCGCACCGGCGCTTCTCCGTCATCCACGTGCACTGCAGCGAACTGCCGTGGACGTTCCTGTTCGCGGTGGTCGCCAAGGCGGTGCTGGGCAGACCGCTGGTGATCACCACGCATTGCAGCGCGATCGCCACCTTCCACCCGGAGAACCTCGTCGGCAGGCTGCTCATCGGCCCGGCAAGGCTGTTCGAGCGGTGGGCTGTGCGCCGGGCGGACGCCGTCGTCGTGCTGACCGAACGGGTTCGCCGGGTGTACACCGAGTCCGGGCTGACCACGGCGGACCGCGTGCACGTGGTGCCGGACGGGGTGCGGCTGGACCTGTTCACCCCCGAGCTGACCACCGCCGCGCCCGCGCCCGCCGAGGTGCCCACGGTGCTCTACTGTGGACGGTTCGCCCCGGAGAAGGGGTGGGCCGACTTCGTGGCCGCGGCCGAGGTGCTGGTCCGGGAGGGCGCGTCCGCGCGGTTCCTGATGTGCGGCGACGGCAACGAGCTGCGGTACTGCCGGGCGGAACTGGCCAGGATGGGCATCACCGAGCACGTGGAGCTGTGCGGCCACCTCGACCGGACCGCCGTGGCCGCCGCGATCGGCGCGGCGGATGTCGTGGTCATCCCCTCACGGCACGAGGAACTGGGCGGCACCGTGCTGGAGGCGCTGACCGCCCGGCGCGCCGTGGTGGTCACCGACGTCGGTGGACTGCCGGAGGTGGTCGGGCACGGCGAGGCCGGGCTGGTCGTACCGCCGTGCGACCCGCAGGCGTTGGCCGCGGCGGTGCGCAAACTGCTGGAAGCGCCGGAACTGCGAGCCGACTTCGGCGCCGCGGGCGCCCGGCGGGCGGCGGGTTTCGCGCTCGACGCGGTCACCCGCCGCCTCACCGGGGTCTACTCCGGGATCGTCCCCGCGGCGGTCTCCTCGTGAAGCAGCAGCGTGGCGACGCGGTGGGCCAGGGCCTGGATGGTCAGGGCCGGGTTCACCGCGCCGGGGTACGGCATCAGCGCGCCGTCCGCCACGCGCACGTTCACCACGCCGTGCACCCGCCCCTGGGGGTCGCACACCGAGGTCGCGGGATCCGTCCCCATCCGGCAGGTGCCGTGCAGGTGCCCGCTGCCCAGGGAGAAGTCCATGGGCTCCGGGTCCACCCGCGCGGCGCCCGCGCGGGTCAGCACCTCGGTGGCGCGATCGCGCAGGTAGTCCAGCCGCTTGAGGTCCAGGGGGTGCGGCCGGTAGTCCAACACCAGTCGTGGCAGACCATACGCGTCCACTGTGGACCAATCCAGGGTGACCCGGTTCTCCGCCACGGGTTGGTCGGCGACCAGGCACTCCAGCCGCAGCACCCGCCGGTCGGCGATGTCCGCCGGGTCGAGCGGTCCGGTTTCCAGCACCAGCCCGCCGAGGCCGGATGGGCAGTGCTGGTCGAGGTAGTTGTCGGTGAACGCGACGGTGACGTACCGCCCACCCTTCGGGGCCGGGATCTCGTCGAGGTCGTGGTCGAGGTGGGCGGTCAGGTTCTGCCCCACCTTCATGCACAACCCGCGCCCCACCACGCCGCGGCCGTTGCCGAGCCCGTCCGGCGAGTGCGCCGAGCGGGAACGCAGCAGCAGCGCGGCGGACTGGATGGCATTGGCGGCGACTACGAAGTGCCTGGCGCGCACCAGTTCCCGCGCGCCGGTGGCCACGTCGAGGCACTCGACCGCCGCCACCCGGCCCGGCCGGTCCTCGACCAACCGCACCGCCTTGCACCCGGTGCGGACCTCGATGCGGTCGGCCAGCGGCGCGAGCAGGCGGTGGTGGACATCGCCCTTGGCGCCGCTCGGGCAGGCGAAGTCGGTGCAGGTGGTCAGGTCCGCGCAGGCGGGTGCCCCGGCGAACGGCGCGGACGCCACGGCCAAGGGCATGGGGAACGGGGTACGACCCAGGGCCCGACCGGCCGCCACGAGCGCGGCGCCGCGGGCGCTGGGCCGGTGCGGGGGCAGCAGGTCCAGCGGCGGGGACGGGCGGGTCGGGTCGAGCCCGCCGTCGGAGGTCACGCCGAGGCGGCGCTCCACCCAGTCGTAGTGCGGCCGCAGGTCGTCGTAGCCGAAGGGCCACGCGGGCGGCAGCGCCTCCGCGGCGCAGTGCGCGGTCGCGTCGAAGTCGACCCGCCGCAGCCGCAGCGACACCCCGGCGTAGAACCGGGTGCCGCCACCGACGCAGCAGGCCGTCCACGGGTAGCCCTCCTCGGTCCACCCGCCGTCGAGGTCGCGCGCCCTGGCCGTCTCGTAGCCGGGGATCAGGTCGTGCAGGTGCGTGCCGGGTGGGACGTGCTCGCCCTGTTCCAGGACCAGCACGTCCCACCCGGCCTCGGCCAGCACGGCGGCGGCGACCGCGCCCGCGGCGCCGCTGCCGATCACGCAGACGTCGCGCACCGGCTACTCCGCGACCAGTGCGGGTTCGTCGGCCAGCTCGTCCAGGCTCGACCGCAGCACGGCGATCGCGGTGGCGCACACGGACTCGAAGACCGGGTCCGTGTCGTCGACGCTCAGCGCGAACACGCAGCGGCCGTCCACCTTGCCGGGCAGTTGCCTGCTGCCGTGGGCGACCCCGGTGTAGAGGCTGACCGCGGCGGCGAGCGCGTCGCCGGTGAAGGTGCACAGACCGTCCGGGCGGGCCTTGTCACCGAGGTGCTGCATGGCGTCGTAGCAGCCGTCGCGGTGCACGTGCACCAGGTTCCCGTCGAGCACCTCGGGCACCGCCGGGACCTCGAGGCCGCCGTCCGGTCCGAACAGGTCGGTGCTGTGCGCGAGCAGCCGCTCCAGGCCCTCGGCCAGCGAGACCGGTCCGCGGGCGCGGCGTTCGGCGCCCTCCAGCAGGTAGTCGGGCCACTGCGCCATGGCCTGGGTGCTCACCCACGCCCAGTACAGCTCGGCGGGTGGGAGCCGGTCGGAGCCGATGGCGAAGTTGAACTGGTCGTAGAGCGCCGGTTCGGTCTCGTGCCGGATGAGCCCGGCGTCCAGGCACTGCTGGAAGTCCGGGGACCCGGGGATCGGGTAGAACGGGTTGGTCCAGAACCGGACGCCTGCCAGCACCAGGTTCACCGAGTCCTTCACCAGCTCCTCGGTGGACTGCCCGAGCAGCCCGACGATCAGCGACGCGCCGACGTCCACCCCGTGCCGGGTGAACAGGGCCGCGCCGTCGCGGACCTTGGCCAGCGAGGTGAAGCCCTTGCGGATCTTGCGCAGCCGGGCCATGTCGGTGGTCTCCAGCCCGAGGAACAGCGACCGGAAGCCCGCGCCCGCCATGTCCTCGACCAGCTCCTCGCTGAGCTTGACCACGGTCATGCCGTTGGGCAGGTGCAGCTCGACGTCGAGCCCCCTGGCGCGGATCGCCCGGCAGATCTCCCGCACCCGGTCGATGTCGAAGGTGAAATTGTCGTCCTCGATGAAAAACCGCCGGATACCGTGTTCCGTGACGTAGTGTTCTACTTCGTCGACGACTTTTTCTGACGCCCGCGATCGGAATTTTTTGCCGACGGTCGCGTGCACCGTGCAAAAGGAGCACGAAAAGGGGCAACCACGACTGGTGATGAGCGTCGCGGTCGCGTCGTAGGAACTCATGTCGAGCAGGTTCACGGCGGGTGGCGCGATGCTGTCCAGGTCGTCGAGGAACGTCGCCCTGGGCCGCAGGTGCACGCGCGCGGGACCGGTGCAGTCGCACAGCCCGGGCTTGCAGCGGAACGCCACGCCGGGTTGGTCGGTGAGCCCCGAGCCGGTGTGCAGCGCGCGCACGATGGCCGAGACGTTCGCCTCGGCCTCACCGAGCACCAGGGCGTCGAAGGCCGTCTCGGTGAGGGCGTGGTGGTGTGCCACGGTGGGGTGCTGGCCACCCAGGATGATCTTGGCGTCGGGCAGGATCTCCCTGGTCAGACGGGCGAGTTGGTAGGCGGGTTCGTAGTACGGGGTGAACATGCAGGACACCCCGACGACGTCGAACTCCCCCGCGCGCAGCGTCTGCTCGACGCGCTCCCAGGTGGCGCCCCAGTGCACGAGGTGCCGCCAGCGCGGGTGCGCGGCGATCTTGGCGCGGTCGGCGTCGGTGTAGTCCGCCGGGTCGACGACGTGGTTGTCGTCGGTCCAGGCGAGCGAGTCGAAGATCTCGACGTGCATGCCGTCGGCGCGCAGCTGTGCGGCCAGGTAGGCCAACCCGATCGGCATGTGCCGACCGATCTCGACCATGCACGACCGAATTGGTGGTTTGATGAGAAGAACTCGTGTGGCACCGGGTGCCTGGACCGACTTCAATCGGACCCCCCTCTGCGGAATCCTTGATCTGGCGCTGCTCCGCGTGGTTTATTAGACGCATCCCGGAAAGCGGTGTCAAGGGTGGCGTCAGGGCAAGGCGGGAACCAGGAGTGCGCTACGCCCCATTCGGAGGAATCACAATGATCCGTTTATCCATCGAGCCCACCACACCGCCGCTGCCCGCGGCCCCGCGCTACGCGACGGTGTTCGTCAACTGGGCCTGCAACCTCACCTGCCGCGAGTGCTGGCTCTACGGCGACTCGTCGAGCGAGAACACCTGGCTGGAGGAGGTCAAGCGCGAGCAGATCAGCCTGGAGATGTGGACGGCGCTGGTCGACGAGCTGGCCGCGCACAACGAGCACCCCGGCATCTCCATGATGGGCGGCGAGCCGCTCATGCACCCGTTGGTGCTGGACCTGGTGCGGGAGGCCAAGACCAGGGCGCCGGGGTGCCAGCTGGACATGAGCACGAACGGCACCCTGCTCCCCCGCTACGCCGAGGGGCTGGTCGAGGGCGGCATCGACATCGTCTACGTGTCCCTGGACGGCCCGACCCCGGAGATCAACAACCCGATCCGCGGCCGGAAGTCCTTCGAGCGCGTGGTCACCGGCATCCGCGCGCTGCAGGACGCCTGCGCCAAGGCCGGGCGCGGGCCGCGCATCGCGCTGAACTTCACCCTCACCGGGATGAACTACACCTCGCTGCCCGGCATGGTCCGGCTGGCCGAGGAGCTGGACATCCCGCAGGTGACCGTCGACCTCGCGATGTACTTCACCCGCGAGGAGGGCAAGGCCTCGCGCGCCGGGTTCGAGGGGGTGACCGGCAGGCCGTTCCTGTCCTGGACCGGCTACTGCAACGAGCACCAGCACGCCGACGTGGACCAGGCCGTGCTGCTGTCGGTGCTGGAGGAGGCGAAGTCCTGTTCGGACACCGTCGAGGTGCTCGTGGCGCCGGTGCGCTACAACTCCCAGGAGCAGAGCACCTACTTCACCGACCAGTGGCGCGAGGTGGTGCACGAGACCACCTGCCCCAAGCTGTGGGCGCAGACCACGGTGCTGCCCAACGGGGACGTGCTCAGCTGCACGCCCTTCGCCGACACGGTCATGGGCTCGGTCCGCGGGCAGAGCCTGGCCGAGGTGTGGGGCAACGACGTGTACGGCCGGATGCGGGAGCTGATCCGCGAGAAGCTCGAGCCCATCTGCTACCGCTGCTGCGAACTCAGCCTCGACATCGAGGTCGACCCGGCGCTGTTCGCCAAGACCGCCCAGCCGGGCGAGACACCCTGATCACCGAGGTCGAGTCGGAAGGACACGCATGACCCGCTTCGCCCACCAGGTCGAGAACGCCACCTACGGCGACATCGACCGGGCCAGGAAGATCTACGGAGAGGCCTTCCGGCTCACCTTCGAGTACGTCTACGGCAGCCACATCCCGGGCGCGGTGGCCGAGTTCGGCTGCTTCGAGGGGTTCAGCACGCTGCTGCTGGCCGACCTCGTCGCCGAGTTCCGCGCGGAGACCGAGTTCTACGCCGAGACGTTCCCGCGCCACGTGTACGTCTACGACTCGTTCCAGGGCTTCCCGACCAGTGAGGGCAACCCGGTCGACTCGATCTCCTACGAGGTCGCCGACAGCGGCTACTGGCGCGAGCACGAGGACGCGTCACCGCCGGGGACCGAGCAGATGCTGCGCGAGGAGTTCACCCGCAGGCTCGGCGCTTCGGGGTGGACGATCGTGCCCGGCCTGTTCTCCGACTCGCTGCCCGCGCACCCGATCACCGAGCCGGTGGCCATCGCGAACCTCGACTGCGACCTGTACTCGTCCACCGTGGAGGTGCTGGACCACCTCCTCGGGCAGCGGCTGCTGCCCGATGGGGCGGTGTTGCTGATGGACGACTACAACTGCAACCGCGCCAACCCCAGGTTCGGCATGCGCCGCGCGATGCGGGAGTGCTTCGCCCGCACCGACGGCTTCTACGAGTACAGCGAGTTCCTGCGCTACGGCTGGCACGGCCGCGCGTTCTTCGCGCACCGGCTGGGCGACAGCCCCAACCCGGACGCCGGGTGACCGGCTCAGTCCGCGGTGTGCCAGAGCAGTTCCGGCGCGCCGTGGTCGTCCACCCTGACCTTGGCGTGCGTGGTGAACCCGTCCCGCCACGAGCTGTCCGGGAACAGCATGCCCATCTGCGAGCGGTAGTGCGCGATCGCGGCGAGCTTGCGCTCCCGGTCGCGCTCGTCGCCCGCGTCGGCGCGCACCCGTCCGAACGCGACACCCGGGGTGCCGATGGCGTAGGGCAGGTCCTCCCACAGCACCAGCTCCACGTCGCCGCGCACCTGCTCGACGACCGCGCGGGTCATCCGGTGGTCGACGTGCCCGCCGATGCCCGCGCAGGTCCACACCTCGGCCGGGCGCAGCTCGTCCAGCACGTCGGTCAGCGCGGCGCCGACGGCGGCGGCCACGTCCGGTTCCGCGGGCAGGTTCGGGTCGAAGTGCGCGCCGGAGACCGTGACGAGCCAGTCGTCGCCGAGGCGGCGGTAGATGGCGTCGGCGAAGTCGAGGTGCCGGTGCTCCGCGCCGAGCGCCGCGACGGCCGCGGCGTCCTCGGCCCGGCGCGCGGGCGCCGCGTCGTCGCCGAGGCCGCACTTCGCGTGGAACGACACCGCCTTCGGCGACAGCGGCGGGACCGGGTCCCCGGCGAACACGGTGCACACGACCACCCGCCTGCCCGCGCGGGTCAGCGCGGAGATGGCCGCGCCCGCCGAGAGCACGGCGTCGTCGAGGTGCGGCGAGACCGCCAGCACCGGCCCGAGGTCAGCGGTTGCGGCCACGGCTCAGCTCCTCATCCGTCCAGTCATCCCGTCAAGTAAAGCAAGGTGATGATGTATACCGAACAGGCCCACCCGGACGCGCCGGACATGGTGGCACTGGTAGTGACCGGGCCGCGCGAACACGCACTGCGGCGGGTGCCCAGACCGGAGCCGGTCGGCGACCAGGCCCTGGTGGACGTCAGCCACGTCGCGTTGTGCGGCACCGACCTGCGGCTGCTGCGCGGGACGCTGCACGACGCGGACTACCCGACGGTGCCGGGGCACGAGTGGGCGGGCGTGGTGCGCGCGGCGCCCACCCGGCCGGAGCTGGTCGGTCGGGCGGTGGTGGGGCACAACTTCCTGCCCTGCGGTTCTTGCGCGTGGTGCGCCCGGGGCGCGGAGAACCTGTGCGAGTCGCTCGACGAGATCGGGTTCAGCCTGCCCGGCGCGTTCGCCGAGGCGCTGTGCGTGCCCGCCGAGAACCTGCGGCTGTTGCCGGACGGTGTGTCCGGTGCCGAGGGCTGCCTCGTGGAGCCGTTGTGCGTTGCGGTGCACGCGGTCGACCGGGCCGGTGAGGTGACCGGTCGCTCCGTCGGCGTCATCGGCGCGGGCGCGGTCGGACTGCTGGTGGCGCAGGTGGCCCGGGGTTCCGGGGCCAAGTCGGTGACGGTGGTCGACCCGGTGGCGAGCAGGCGCGCGGTGGCCGCCGAGTTGGGGCTGGGCGCGGAAGCGGACCTGTCCCGGTTCGAGGCCGATCCGCCGGAGGTGGTGTTCGACGCGACCGGGGTCGCCGCGCTGTTCCCCCGGGCGCTCACCGCCACCCGGCAGGGCGGGACCTGCGTGCTGGTGGGCTACTCGGGGTCCGAGGCGACGCCGTTCGAGCCGTCGGTGGTCATGCTGCGCGAGTTGACCGTCGTCGGTTCCCTGTCCGGGGTCGGCATGATCGACCGGGCGGTGGAGCTGGTCGCGAACGGGGTGGTGCGGTTGTCGCCCCTGGTCAGCCCCGCGCTACCGCTCGCGCACTACCGGTCGGTTGTGGACACCCCGGCCACCGAAGCCCCGTTACGTGCCTTTTTCGCGGTAGACGAGGAGACCCGATGAACAACGAGCAGCTGATCGAGCGGGCGCGCCGCGTCACCGCCGCCGAGGTGTACGACATCGGCACCCGGTTCCCGTCGGTGTTCACCACCGCGGACGGGTCGTGGATGACCGATGTGGAGGGCAAGCGGCTGCTGGACGTCACCGCGGCCAGCGGGGCGCTGCTGCTGGGCAACCGGCACCCGGCCGTCGTCGAGGCCATCACCCGCTACATCGCCGAGCACGGCACGGTGTTCGCCAGCACGCTGTCGCTGCCGCGCATCGAGTTGGCCGAGCGGCTGGCGGAGCGGTACCCGGCGTGCGAGAAGGCGGTGTTCACCAAGTCCGGTTCGGAGGCCACCACGACCGCGATCCGGCTGGCGCGCGCGGCCAGCGGCCGGGACCTGGTGATCACCTCCGGGTACCACGGCTGGCACGACTGGCACCTGGGGTTCCTCAACCTCGGTTTCGACGCGGGTACCCGGGTGGCCTGCTTCGGCTACAACGAGACGGCGCTGGAGCGCATGCTCGACGCGCTCGCCGACCGGGTCGCCTGCGTGATCGTCACCCCGGAACCGGCGTGGTTCGACGCCGAGTACTACCGCCGCCTGTCGGCGCTGTGCGCCCGGCACGGCGTGCTGTTCGTGATCGACGAGGTGATCACGTCGCTGCGCTACGGCCCGCGCGGGCTCAACGGCACCGGCAACGTGCCCGCCGACCTGATCACCATGAGCAAGGGCCTGGCCAACGGGCACTCGCTGGCGGCCATCCTGGGCAAGCGGGAGGTCATCGACGCCTACGACGCGGCCGGGATCGCGGGCACCTACACCCGCGAGGTGCCGCCGATGGCCGCCGCGCTGGCCACGCTGGACGTGCTCGCCGACGGGACCGTCCACGCGGGCGCCGAGAAGCGCGGCCAGGCGCTCATGGACGGCATGCGGGAGATCCTGGCGGCGGCGGGCATCCCCGCGTTCATCGGCGGTCCGCCGCTGATGTTCGACGTGGTGGTGCCCTCGGAGGCGCTGTCGTGGGAGCTGTACCGCGCGGCCTACGACCACGGCGCGTACTTCGAGGACAGCGGCACGCAGATGATCACGCTGTCCTACACCGACGCCGACGTCGACCACGCGCTGACCGCGTTCGAGCGCGGCGTGGCCGACGTCGCGGCGCGCACGGACATCGAGCCGGGCGAGCTGCCCGGGTCGCGCAAGGCCGAGTTCGCCGCCGAGGCGTTCGGCGGCGCGTTGACCGACACCCCCGAGGTGCTCGCGCGGGTCGACGACACCATCACCCGGATCATCGAGCACCAGGACCGGTGACCGGCGCTCCCACCCCGCCCGTCGCGCCGCCGGTACCCGCGTACCGGCGGCGCGGCCGGTGGGAGCACGTGGCCACCCGGTCGTACGGCACGACCGTGCACCGGGTGGTGCCCGACTCCGGCCCCGCGCTGTACGTCAAGGCGACGACGTCGGCGGACGAGACCGACCCCCGGTTCCACCCGGTCGCCGAGGCGGCGGCGCTGCGGTGGTTGCGCGAGCGGGGTTTCCCGGTGGCGCGGGTGGTCGAGGTCGGCCGAGACGATGAATGGTCTTGGCTCGTGACCGAGGAACTGCCCGGTGTGCCCGCGTCCGGGCCGTGGCGCGCCGACCAAGTGGACGCGGTGCTCGACGCGGTGGCGGGTGTGGCGGCAGCGCTGCACCGGCTCCCGGTCGCGCGGTGCCCGTTCGACCGGCGGTTGGCGGTGACGCTGCCCGCGTGCCGCCGCGCCGTGGAACTGGGCACGGTGGACCTCGACGACCTCGACGAGCGGCACGAGGGCTGGACCGGGGCACAACTGCTCGCCGAGCTGGCCGCCACGCCCGTGCCGCCCGAGGACCTCGTGGTCTGCCACGGGGACCTCGGGCTGGACAACGTCCTGCTCGACCCGGACACGCTGGCGCCGACCGGCTTGCTGGACGCGGGCAGGCTCGGGGTCGCGGACCGCTGGACCGACCTGTCGATCCTGCTGCGCGACCTCGCCGAGGCCGGGTGGTGCGACCCGGCCGGGTTCACCGCCCGCTACGGTTTGTCCGATGTGGACTCGGCGAAGGACTCGTTCTACCGGCTGATGGACGAGTTCATCTGAGGGTTCCCGCTAGGCCGTCACCGGCGCGGGCGCGCTGAGGGCGGCCGTGCTGGTGTGGGCCAGCAGCGGCGCGTGCGCGCGCGGGGAGGCGGCCAGGACGTTGCCGGTGACCAGCCAGGCGTCGTGGTCGTCGTGCCAGTCCGTCACGACGCCACCCGCCTCCCGGACCAGCAGCGCACCCGCCGCGACGTCCCACGGGCCCAGGCCCAGCTCGAAGAACGCGTCGAACACCCCGCAGGCCACCCACGCCAGGTCGAGGCTCGCCCCGGCCGGTCGGCGCACGTCCTCGACCGAGCGCACGACCTTGCCCAGCACGTCGAAGTACGCCGGGAAGGACTCCGGGCGCTTGAACGGGAAACCCGTGGAGCACAACGCCTGGCGCACCGGGCGGTTGGCGACCCGGATCGGCATGTCGTTGCGGAACGCGCCGCCACCGCGCACCGCGGTGAAGGTCTCGCCCCACATCGGCGCGTGCACGACCCCGACGACCGGCTCGCGGTCGCACACCAGCGCGATCGACACACCGACCGACGGGTAGCCGCGGACGAAGTTCGTGGTGCCGTCCAACGGGTCCACCACCCAGCAGAGCCCGTCGACGGCGCCACCGGACTCCTCGCCGACGAACTCGGCCGCGGCCCCGGTCTCGCGTACCAGGAACTCACGGATCACCGCCTCGGCGGCGAGGTCCACCTCGGTGACGTAGTCGCCGGGGGACTTCGAGCGCACGGCCACCCGCGCGTCGGCGAAGCCCGCGCGCACCACGCTCCCGGCCGCGTGCGCGGCGCGGGTCGCCGCGCACAGGAACGGGTCCCAGTCCTCAGCTGTGCGCACGGCTCTCCCCATCCCGCTCCGGCTTGCGCAGCACCATCAGCACGTCGCGGTAGCCCACGGAGGTCGGCGAGCCGCGCCGCGCCGACCAGTGCGCGCTCAACGCCGCCTCGTCGACCTCGCGCAGCAGCGCGGAATCGTACGCGGGCGGTTCGATGGCGTAGTCCAGCACCGACGACGCCTCGACCCGCTCCCACCGCAACCCGCTGCCCAGGGCGGCGGCGACGTAGTCCTCGAAGAACATCCGGTTGACCGTGGTGCTGTCGTGCACGTGCCGTACCAGCACTTCCACCAGGTCGGGCGCCACGGCGCTGGACAGCAACGCCACCAACTCCTCGCGGGTGTAGGCCAAATGGGCCCACGGCGGCAGCAGCGTGTCGCGCCAGAACAGCAGGTCCCGCCCGTCGTACCGGGTGTATTCGAGCTGGTGTCCGTCGACCGCGCTCCAGATCGGACCGAAGTGCGCGTGCAGCACCCCGCCGGGTCGCAGCACCCTGGCCACCTGGGCGAGCGTGGCGGATACGTCGAGGAACTGGAAGGCGTTGCTGGAGAACACCGCGTCGGCCGACTCGTCCGGCAGGGGCAGGTCCTCGGCGCGGGCCCGCACCACGGCGTAGTGCCCGTCCACGAGCGCTTCGCGGTTCGGGTCGACGGCGCGCCAGCTCGCGACGCCGTGCGCGGCGGTCACCTCGACCGGGACGGCGCCGCCGATCTCGACGACGTCCGCACCCGAGAGAGGGACGCGGTCGGCGAAGTCGGCGAAGACCGCGTCCTCGGACAGCGCCAGTCCGGCGCTCACGCGCCCACCGCCGGCGCGGTCAAGGCGGGTAACGACACCGGGCGGCGGTCCCGGCGCGACCGGGTCACCGCCTCCGCGATCTCCAGTGCGCGCAAGGCGTCCGAGACTTCGCAGGGGCTGGTCCCGCCCTCGGCGACCAGGGTCACGAAGGCGGTCATCTCCGCCTGGTAGGCGGTGGCGAAGCGCGGTAGGAAACCGGACCAGGCGTCCCCCGGCGGCGGCGCGGACGGTTCTGCCGAGCGCACTGGCACCCGCTCGTCCCAGCCGACGGCGAGCGTGCCCTCGGTGCCCGCGACCTCCATGCGCACGTCGTAGCCCGCGCCGTTGTAGCGGGACGCCTGCGCGGTGACCAGCGTGCCGTCGTCCAGGGTGAGCAGCACGGCTGCCTCGTCGACGTCACCGACGGCGGCGAAGTGCGGGTCGCCCCGGTTCGCCCCGGTCGCGTAGACCTCGACCACCTCGCGGCCGGTGACCCACCGGAGCACGTCGTAGTCGTGGATCTGGCAGTCGCGGTGGATGCCGCCCGAGCGGGCGACGTACTCGGCGGGCGGTGGGGCCGGGTCGGCGGTCACGAGGTGCGCGCGGCGCAGTTCGCCGAGTTCACCGGTGCGCACGGCGTTGTACGCGCGCCGGTAGCCCGGGTCGAAGCGGCGCTGGAACCCCACGTGCACCACCGAACCCGCGTCCCCGACCTCGGCCACGACCGCGCGAGCCGTGTCGAGGTCGGTGAAGCAGGGCTTCTCGCAGAACACCGGGAGTCCGGCGCGCGCCCACTCCAGGATGAGCGCGGCGTGGGTGTCGGTCGGGGTGGCGAGCACCACCGCGTCCGGTCGCCACGCCGCGAGGTCGTCCCGGTCGAGCAGGACCCGCGCGCCGAGCGGACGGACCACCTCGCCCGCCCGCCGGGCGTCCGGGTCCAGGACGGCCACCGCGCCGACCCGGGGGTCCGCGGCCAGGGACGCGGCGTGCAGCGCGCCGATCCGGCCGACGCCAAGCACTCCTACGCGCATCCGATCGTCCTGTCTCTACAGTGGGTGGGTACCGGGTTCAGGACACGGGCCAGGGCCGGGCCCCGCCCGCGATCCGGTTCCACACGTTGATGATCGCCACGGCCCAGGTCAGCTCGGCCAGCTCCACCTCGGTGAAGTGCTCGCCCGCGCGGGCCCACACGTCGTCGCCGACGGACTCGACGTTGACGTTGGTCAACGCCTCGCCGACCTCCAGCGCGGCGCGCTCGCGGTCGTCGTAGAACGGGGCCTCCCGCCACACCGGCAGCGCGGCCAGCTTGGTCGCCGACACCCCCGCGTCGAGCGCGGCCTGGTGGTGCGCGTGCACGCAGAACGCGCAGTTGTTGACCTGGGACACCCGAACCCGGACGAGTTCGAGCAGGTCCAGCGGCAGGCTCAGCTTGTCGCCCGCGTCCTCAAGCGACTCCATCGCCGCCATCACGTGCGGGACGAGCTTGTCGACGCGCAGACGGGACTTCGGGGGTTCAAGGGCCACGGATCTCTCCTGTTGGAACGCCGATGCTTGTCGACAGTGCGGATTCCGCCTTGTGGCGGCGGATCGGGGCGTGGGCACGCCACCGGTATCCGTTGGTATACCAGAGCGGGCGGTCCAGTAGACATGGATTGCGGGCAACTTCGGCGTGGGCTTCGGCCGAACGGCCTCCCCGGTCGCCTATCTGGAGCAAGGGCGAGTTTTCGCCCAACAAGGCCACATCCAGCGAAGTGGCCACCATGGCGGTTCCCCTGTCGACACGGGTCCCGCTGTGGCAGCCTGGGTGCGTGCAACCGTTCACGATCGCCGTTCCGGAAGCGGTGCTGGCGGACCTCCGCGACCGCGCGCGCCGGACCCGGTGGCCCTCCCCCGCGCCGGGTCCCGCGTGGTCGCAGGGGACCGACCTGGGCTACCTGCGCGAGGTCGTGGCGCACTGGGCGGACGGTTTCGATTGGCGCGCCGCGGAATCCGCGCTCAACGCGCACGACCACCACCGGCTCGCGCTCGGCGACGCGACGGTCCACTTCACCCTGCGGCGCGCGGCGAACGGGCGCGGCGTCCCGTTGGTACTGACCCACGGCTGGCCGAGCACCTTCGTCGAACTGCTGCCGCTGGTGCCGCTGCTCACCGACCCGGCCGCGCACGGCATCACCGGACCCGCCTTTGACGTGGTGATCCCATCACTGCCCGGGTACGGGTTCTCCAGCCGTCCACCCCGCGCGCACACCACCCGCGACACGGCCGCGTTGTGGCACCGCCTGATGACGGCGCTGGGCTACGACCGCTACGCCGCCCACGGCGGCGATCTCGGCGCGGCGGTCAGCACGTTCCTGGCGATCGACCACCCCGAGTCGGTCGTGGCGCTGCACCTGAGCAACCTGGAACTCGACCCGATCGCCGACGAGGACACCCTGACGGTGGCGGAGCGGGAGTTCCTGGAGAGGGAGGAGGAGTGGGAGCGGCGGGAGGGTGGCTACGGTGCCATCCAGTCCACGAAACCGCAGACGCTGGGCTACGGCCTCACCGACTCCCCCGCCGCCCTGGCCGCCTGGCTCCTGGAGAAGTGGCGCGCCTGGTCGGACTCCCAGGGCGACCCGGAACGGGCGGTCACCAGGGATTTCCTGCTCACCACCCTGACCCTGTTCTGGGCAGGCGGCTGCGTCACGGAGACACTCCGCGACTACTTCGACAACGCCCAGTCCCCTTTGACCGCCGACGACCGGGTGCGCTGCCCGACCGCCGTCACCCTCTTCCCCAGCGAATACACCCACGGCTCCACACCGCCGCGCTCGTGGGCCGAACGCCTCTACCCGATCCACCGCTGGACACCGATGACGGCGGGCGGCCACTTCGCGGCCGTCGAACAACCCCGAGCCCTCGCCACCGACATCGCCGCCTTCTTCGCGGAACTGGACCTGTGACCCGAACGCCGAACCGCCCCGCTCACCGGGCTTGGCGAGCGGGGCGGGTGGCCGGGTCGGTCGGTCAGCGGCGGTGCAGGCCCGAGGACAGGCCGCGGATGAGTTCGCCCTGCGGGGTGTCGCCGTCGAGGGACCAGATCATCGCGCCGCCGAGTTCGCGGTCGCGGATGTAGCGGCCCTTGCGGGCCAACTCGGTCGGGTCGTCGTAGTTCCAGAAGGTGGTGCCGTTGAACAGCCAGGCGTGGCCTGCCTTGTCGTCGCGGTGGAGGGTGTACTTGCCGCTCGTCAGCAGGCCCTTGAGGATGCGGTAGTCGTCATAGCCCGCTTCGTAGGTGCCGGGGGCGGGGCCGGTGGCTTGCTGGAACAGGCCGTTGTTCTGGTTGGGCAAGCCGGTCCAGCCGCGGCCGAAGTAGGGCACGCCGAGGGTGATCTTGTCCCGGGGCGCGCCGCGGTCGAGGTGGGCGTCGACGACGATCTCGCCGCTGTCCTTCGGCGTGGTGGGGTCACCGTCCGGCACGCGGAGGGCCGACTGCTGGTTGGCGGTCCGTTCCCAGGCGCCGTGGTAGTCGTAGCCCTGGACGGTGGCGAAGGTCAGCAGGCGGTAGACCTCGCGGAGTTCGTAGCCGCGGTCCATCGCCTCGCGGTTGGCGGGCAGGAAGGCGGTGAGGTCGTACCGCTTGTGGTCGGCGCGGCCCTGCTTGTCCAGCTGGGCGCGGTACTCGCGCAGCAGCGCGGTGAAGTTCTGCTTGTCCTCCGGCCGCACGACGTTGCCCGGCGCGCCCTCGGTCGCGGGCCACTCCCAGTCCAGGTCGATGCCGTCGAACACGCCCTTGCCCGCACCGGCGGGCGCGCCGGGCAGGTTGCCCTTGAGCCACAGGTCGACGCAGGACTTGACGTGCGCCGCGCGGGACTGCGGGGTCAGCGCCGCGTTGGAGAAGTACGCGGACCCGATCCACCCGCCGAGCGAGATGTAGACGCGTAGCCGCGGGTACTTCCGCTTGAGCTGCCTGAGCTGGTTGAGGTTGCCCGCCAGCGCCTGACCCGCCTGGTCGGCCTTGCCGTTGACGGAGTCCTTGGCCGGGATCAGGCGCCGGTAGTCGGCCTCCGGGTCGGAGCTGACGCAGCCACCCCGCTCGTCGAGCAGCCCGAACGCGTAGTTGAGGTGGGTGAGCCTGGACGCCGTGCCGTTGTCGACGATGTAGCGGACCGGGATCCCGCGATCCTGGTGGCTCCACTGCGTGTAGTACCCGACCGTGCGCACCTCGCCGCCACCGCCGTGGGCCTGCGCGGGTGTCCCGACAACCGCCAACCCGACCGCCAAGGCGCCCACCGCGACCGCGGCACCCCACCTCTTCCCGGACATGGCCCTCCTCATCTCGGAGCTATGGTCTAGACCAAGCTAGAGCAAGATCCGGACCGCTGATACGCCCGGACAGCGCAACCGGACATCCGCCGCGATCGGTACCAATTGCCGGCCCCGCCGTGCGCGCACCGCGGGGCGGCGGACGTCGATCAGGGCTGGGACCGCAGCCGCGCGGTCGCGGTGACGAGGTTGGCCAGGGTGGCGCGGACCTCGGGGTAGCCGCGGGTCTTCAGGCCGCAGTCGGGGTTGACCCACAGCCGGTCCGCCGGGAACGCGGCGGTGGCGGCGCGCAGGTGCGCGGTGATCTCGGCGACGGACGGGACGCGGGGCGAGTGGATGTCCCAGACGCCGGGGCCGACCTCGTTGGGGTACCCGGCGGTGGTCAGGTCGGCGACGATGGCCATGTTCGACCTGGCCGCCTCCAGGCTGATCACGTCGGCGTCCATGTCGATGATCGCCTGGAGGACGTCGCCGAACTCGGCGTAGCACATGTGGGTGTGGATCTGGGTCTCGTCGCGCGCGCCGGAGGTGGCCAGCTTGAACGCGGTGACGGCCCACGCCAGATAGCCTGCGCGGTCCGCCGCGCGCAGCGGCAACGTTTCGCGCAGGGCGGGTTCGTCGACCTGGATCACCGCGATCCCCGCCGCCTCCAGGTCGGTGACCTCGTCGCGCAGGGCGAGCGCGACCTGCCGCGCGGTCTCGGCTTCCGGCTGGTCATCGCGGACGAACGACCAGGCGAGCATCGTGACCGGTCCGGTGAGCATGCCCTTGACCGGCCGCGAGGTCAGGCTCGCGGCGTAGGTGGACCAGGCCACGGTCATCGGCGCCGGGCGGGACACGTCACCCGCGATGATCGGCGGGCGGACGTAGCGGGTGCCGTAGGACTGCACCCAACCGTGCCGGGTCGCCAGGAACCCGTCGAGCTGCTCGGCGAAGTACTGGACCATGTCGGTGCGCTCGGGTTCGCCGTGCACCAACACATCGAGACCGAGTTCCTCCTGGTCGGCGATGACGGCGCGGATCTCGGCGCGCATCGCCTCCTCGTAGGCGTCCTCGGTCAACGCGCCCTTGCGCAGCGCCGCGCGGGCCCGGCGCAGTTCGGTGGTCTGCGGGAACGAACCGATGGTGGTCGTCGGCAGCTCGGGCAGCCCCAACTTCGCCTGCTGGGCCTGGCGGCGGATCGCGTAGGGGCTGTCCCGGCGGGTATCGGCGACCAGGCGGTCTCGCACCGCAGGCACCCGGGTGATCGGCGACGCCGCCCGGGAGGCCAGACGGGCCGCGTTGGTCGCCAACGCGTCGGCGACCACCTCGCGGCCGTCGGTCAGCCCGCGACGCAAGGTGACGATCTCGTCGAGCTTCTGCCGCGCGAAGGACAACCAGCTCGCGACCTCGGCGTCGAGGTCGCGTTCCGGGGTGGTGTCGAGCGGGACGTGCAGCAGCGAGCAGGACGCGGACACGTCCAGCGACCCCGCCAGGCCGTCGAGCGTGCCCAGGGTGTCCAGGGCGGCGGTCAGGTCGGCCGCCCAGATGTTGCGGCCGTCGACCACACCGGCGACCAGCCGCTTGTCCCGCACGCCCCCGATGGCGGAGAGGTGATCGAGGTTGGCCGCCGCGGGGCCGGTGAAGTCCACCGCCACGCCCTCGACCGGGGTCTGGGCGAGCACGGGTAGCGCGTCCCCGAGTCGGTCGAAGTAGGAGGCGACGAGGATCTTGGGCCGCACCGGCTCGGCGGCCAGCGCCGCGTAGGTCCGCGCGACACGCGCCAGCACGTCGGCGGGTTGGTCGGTCACCAGCGCGGGTTCGTCGAGCTGGACCCACTCCGCGCCCGCCGCCCGCAGTTGGCCGAGCAGATCGGCGTAGTGCGGGAGCAGTCGGTCGAGCAGGTCCAGCGGCCGGAAGCCCGCGGTGCCGGTCGGGTCCTTGGCCAGCAACAGGAAGCTGATCGGGCCCAGGACGACCGGCCGGGTCAGCACCCCCTCGGCCAGCGCCTCGGCGAACTCGGCCAGGGGCTTGGCCGGGTCCAGGGCGAACGTCGTGCCCGGGCCCAGCTCCGGGACGAGGCAGTGGTAGTTCGTGTCGAACCACTTCGTCATCTCCAACGGCGCCACGTCCGCCGTGCCCCGGGCCATCGCGAAGTAGCGGTCCAGCCCCTCCGCCGCGCCCGCGTGCCGCTCCGGGACGGCGCCCAGCAGCCACGCGGTGTCCAGCACGTGGTCGTACAACGAGAAGTCGTTGCTCGGGATCTCGTCCAAGCCCGCGTCCCGCAGCTCGGTCCACCGCGACGACCGCAGCTCGCGGGCGGCGGCGAGCAGCGCGTCGGCGTCGGCGCGACCCGCCCAGTAGGCCTCGGTCGCCTTCTTCAACCGCCGGTCCGCGCCTTGGCGCGGATATCCGTACACGGTCGCGCCACTGGTCAACGTCCTTGTCACGGGGCTCTCCTTCGCGAGTCCACGTGGACCGCGCGAGGAGCGCGCGCCAAACCACCCCGGTCCGGCACGACCCACCCGCGAGGTCTCGGCCAGCGCCCCGCGGTCGCGGGGCGCGCGGCCGGCAGGTCTTCGGACTCGCGGGCGCCACACTCGTGCCTACTGGCCGTCGCTTCCCGGGCTCGCGCCCAGTGCTTGGTTGACGGCGGTCGTTCCCACTCACCGCTGCGGGGCAGTCCCGGATTCCCACCGGGTTCCCTCTTGCCTCGACCGCCACCCCTGGGACGGCGGTCGAACCAGCTGCGCTCCCACCCTATCCCGACGCGGCGCCGATCGGGTCAGGCGCGGGCGTAGCGCTCGGCCAGGGTGCGCAGCAGGGGGCGCAGTCCGGCCGGGGACTCGACCGTGAAGTCCAGGCCGAGCAGGCCCGCGAACACGGCCACCGTCTCCAGCGAGTCCGCCCCGGTGACCAGGACGGACGTGGTCGCGTCCACGGCCTCCACGACCCCGACAGCCGGGTTGATCCGGGCCAGCACCGCCTCGGCCGGGGCGTCGACCCGGAGTCGGGCGTGCACGTTCCACCCGCTGCTGGCCACCCGGCGCATGGCGAAGGCGGTGTAGTCGCCGTCGGCGATCGGGGTCGGGGCGAAGCGGCGGTGGGTGCGCATGCGCGGGCTGACCCGGTCCGCCCGGTAGACGTCCCACTCGCCGGTCGCGGGGTCGCGGGCGACGAGGTACCAGCGGCGCTGCCAGGCCAGCAGGCGGTAGGGCTCGACCAGGCGCGGGGTGTCGTCGTAGTCGAAGCGGAAGTGCTCGACGGCGTGGATGGCGGTGGCGACGGCCCGCAGCACCTCCGGGTCGACCTCGGGGTCGGGGGCGTCGGTGGCGGTGTTCTCAGGGGCGTGGTCGACGGCCGAGGTCACCGCCTCGACCGCGGGCCGCAGGCGCGGGGGCAGGACCTGTTCGAGCTTGGCCAGCGCGCGACCGCTCGCCGCCTCGATACCCGCGATGCCGCGTCCCGCGCGCAGCCCGATGGCCACCGCGACCGCTTCCTCGTCGTCGAGCAGCAGGGGCGGCAGCTTCCCGCCCGCGCCGAGCCGGTAACCGCCGGTGGCGCCCCGGGTGGCGTGCACGGGGTAGTCGAGGCCGCGCAGCCGTTCGATGTCGGCGCGGACGGTCCGGGTCGTGACACCGAGGCGTTCGGCCAGCTCGGTGCCGCTCCACACCGGCCGGGATTGCAGCAGCGACAGCAGGGCGAGCAGCCGTGCCGGGGTATCGGCCACCGGTCCTCCGTCAATTAGGAAGTAAACGTTCCTATAGGCACTCTAGCGTTACCGCCATGACGAACACGAGCATCCGCCCCTTCCGCGTCGAGATCGCCCAGGCCGAGCTGGACGACCTGACCGACCGACTGGCCCGCACCCGCCTCCCCCAGCCCGCCCCCGGCGACGACTGGGCGACCGGCACCCCCAACCACTACCTGCGCGAGGCCGTGGCGGCGTGGCGGGCGTTCGACTGGCGGGCCGCCGAGGAGCGGATCAACGCGCACCCGCACTTCGTCACCGACGTGGACGGCCAGCCGATCCACTTCATCCACGTCACCTCGCCCCACCCGGACGCGACCCCGCTGCTGCTCCTGCACACCTACCCGGGCTCGTCGGTCGACTACCTGGGTATGGTCGAGCAGCTCGCGAACCCGGCCGAGGGCCAGGCGTTCAACCTGGTCATCCCGGACGCCCCTGGCTTCGGCTTCTCCACCCCCGTCACCGAGTCCGGCTGGAACTCGGCCCGCACCGCCCGCGCCTACGACACCCTCATGCGCCGACTCGGCTACGACAGCTACGGCGCGCACGGCTCCGACCAGGGCGCGGTCATCGCCCGCGAGCTGGGCCTGCTCGCCCCGGAGGGCTTCCTCGGGCTGCACGTGCTGCAGCTGTTCTCCTTTCCCTCCGGCGACCCCGCCGAGTTCGAGCGCCTGGAGCCGAGCGACTACGCCGGGCTCGAACACATGAAGTGGTTCCAGAAGGTCGGCGGCTACAACACGATGAACGCCAGCCGTCCGCAGACCGTCGCCGCCGGTCTCAGCGACTCCCCGCTCGGCCTGCTCGCCTACAGCGAGCTGTTCACCTCCTTCGGCAACGGCACCTCGCTGGTCCCGCTGGAGGCGGTGCTGCTGGAGGTCTCGGTGGCCTGGTTCGCCAACGCCGCCGCGGGGATGACCCGCTCGTACTACGAGAACGCCGAGGCCCCTGAGTCCACCGCGGTCAACGCCGCCCCCACCGGCGTCGCCGTCTTCGCCGACGACTTCCAGACCATCAAGGCCTTCGCCGAGCGCGACAACAGCGCCATCGTCCACTGGAGCCGCTTCGACCACGGCGGCCACTTCGCCGCCCTGGAGGTCCCGGAGCTCGTCGCGGGCGACATCCGCGCCTTCTTCACCGCCCTGACCTGAGCCCGGAAAGCACGACGGGCCAGGGCGATTCGCCCTGGCCCGTCACTGGTCCACAGTGGACTGTCCACGACAGACTCCGCCGCTCGCCCTCTTCCTGGGCGATCGACTCGTCCTGGAACCGCGGGAGGTCGCCCTACTCGACGACGTTCGCGCACCGGTCCCGTGTGGACACCTCAGGAGATGGCCGGGGTCCGCGGACGCACCGCCTGGTCGCCCTTGGACAGCCTGCGGGCCAGCCGGGTCAGCTCGCGGAGCCGGATGTCCGGCAGGTACGCGCGGCTCAGCGCCAGGCCGATCCGGGGCAGGTCGGCCTCGTCGCGGTAGGCCAGGTAGAGGGGGACGCGGTGCGGCTGGAACTTGGCCTTGAAGGCGTGCAGCGAGCGGAACCCGTAGTGCGGCTCCATGACCTTGCCCAGGGACTCCAGCGCCCGCTCGATGACCCGACCCGGCCCGCACTCGCGGCTGCGGGCCAGCGGCGCCCCCGAGAGGGACACGAACCGGGCGCCCTCCGCGCGGAAGGCCAGGCAGGCCGAGGCGATCAGGAACTCCATCACCGGGCGGAAGCCGTGGGCGCCGCGGCGCATGATGTCGAGGGTCCAGCCGCTGATCTGGCCGTCGCCGGTGTGCACCGGCAGCCACGACGTCACACCGTGCACGGTGCCCTCGGCGTCGACCGCGAGACCGACCCGGGTGGCCGGGTCCATGGCCTCGGCCAGACCGCCCAGGGTGAAGCCCATCTCCGGCATGGCCTTGCCCGCCATCCACTCCCGCGACAGCGCGCGGACCTGGGTGAGGACGGGTTCCGGCTGGTCGACCAGCCGGACCAGGCGGAACTCGACGCCCTGCTTGGCGGCGTGGTTCAACGCCGTCCGGACGTCCTGCCAGGCCTTGCCGCGGAACTCGAGGTCGGTCAGGTCGAGCACGTTGTCCTCGGCCACCTGGACGTGCCGCCAGCCCAGCGCGCGGGTCGCGGCCAGCGTCGACTCGGTCGCCGAGAACACGCAGGGCACCAGGCTGGAGTTGTCGCACATGGCGGCGAACTCGGTGACCGTGGCGGCCGCGGTGCCGTCGGGGGCGATCGGGTCACCGAGCGCGATGGCGACCCCGGCGTGGCGGCGGAAGGCGAGGTAGGAGCGGCCGTCCTCGCGGACGAAGTAGCTGTTGCTGGGCCAGGTCGTCATCCACGACAGCGTGCTGCCGCCGTGCCGCCCGAGCAGCGTGCGGGCCAGGGCCGCGCCGTGCGCTTGGGGGTGGCGCCGGGCCCAGCGGCGGGACCGCGCCCGGAAGGCGTGCCTGCCCGCGAGCAGGACGACCAGCTCGACGGTCCACAGGAAGTTGTCCACGAAGAAGAGCGGCAGGCCCACGGTGTCGTAGTCGCCGCCGAGCACGTCCGCCACCACGATCAGGGTGGCGAGCACGACGCCCTCCAGCGCGATGAACGCCGACAGCGCGACCGCCCAGAACCAGGCGAACCGGCTGCCCTTGCGCAGGCCGTTGAGCACGGGCACCACGATCACCAGCAGCACGGCCAGTTCCGGTCCGGTCAGCGACACCCCGTCGTCGGAGCCGAAGGGGCCGGTGCCGGGCACGAAGTACATGAGGAACTCGGCGGTGGTGAGCAGCAGCAGGCAGGCGACGGCCAGCAGCCGCCACTCCCGCACGTTCGGCCCGACCAGGTCCGGCACCCAGCGCCTGCCCACCAGCCGCTTGCTCAGCGGGATCGCCATCGCCAGGGCGAAGAAGTGCACCAGGTCGGCGAGGGTGCCGACGTAGATGATCGTCGCCGCGGCGTAGACGCACAGCCCGGCCCGCAGGCGCAGCCGCCACGGCGCGCGCAGCGTGCCGCTCGCGACCGCGACCGCGGCCAGCGCGCCGCCGGAGAACCCGACGTCGAGGGTGCCGCCGAGGCGCTCGGCCCACTCCCAGCCCGAGTCGCGGCACAGCGCGAGGAACACGGTGGCGACGCACACGGACGCGAACTGGCCGCCGATCGTGACGGCCATCGCGCGCCGCGTCCCCAGTTGCCACTCGGCGAACCCCGCGAGCAGCGCGAAGCTGCCGACCATCGGCAGGTAGTACCAGGGGACGACCGCGAAGAACGGCCCGGTGAGCATCGTCCACCATCGGCCCGCCTCCATCGAGGGCACGCCGTAGGCGACGAACGGGTAGGCCGCGCGGTCCTCGGCGGCGTCCCAGAGCGCCCCGGTGGCCACCGCCAGCACGAGCATCGCGAGCACGACGGCGCTGGTGAAGGGCACGCGCCGCCGGAGTACGGCGGCCGTGCGGCGCAGGCGCCCACCCGCGCCCGGCGTGATCGCCGTCGGTGCTTGGTTCATGGGAGAAAGTGTTGTTGACAAGGGCGTCCTGTACATCCAACGACAGGGGTACATTTCCCCTAGGGGCGTCAGACTACCGGTTGAGGGTTGTCTCAGTCCCCAGACCCGCGACATTCAGTCGATCCGGGGAGTTTCGGCGGCATTCGTCCGATTCGCGCGTATTCTGCCCCTGGCTCCGGTGCCGCCCTACCCGGACTCCCCCCGACCCCCAAAGCGATCAACGGGGAGCCAGGTCCTCGGCGTATCTCGCGATCATGGCGAACCGGTCGGGTTGGCCCGTTTTGGCCAATAGGTTCGAAACGTGGGTATCGATCGTGCGCCGCGAGAGGAATAGGCGTTCGCTGATTTCGCGGTTGGTCATGCGTTGCCCTATCAGGACCAGGACGTCGTATTCCCGCGCGGTCACGCCCGCGAGCCGCAGTTCGGCCGGGACCGCGTCGGTCCCGCGCCTGCGTTGCCGCACGGACTCGCCCGCGCTCCGCAGCAGGCCGCGCGCGGCGGCGGCCACCCGGGGCGCGGGGAAGGCGTGGAAGTAGGCCTCCGCCTCCCGCAGCCAGCGGGCGGGGTCGCCCCAGCCGCCCGCCGCGGCGGGCTCGGCCAGCAGGCGCAGGCACAGGTGGCGGGCGGGCGGGTACGGCTCGGCGGCCGCCTCGAAGTCGGCGAGGTGGCGCTCGACCTCCCGGTACCGGCCGTCCCGCGCGGCCACGACGGCGTCGGCGGCGGCCAGGAACACGCGGTTCCACCGGGCCTGCCCACTGGCCGACGCGCGGATGGCGGTCGCGTCGACCGCGGTTGCGGAGAGGACGGACAGGAACACGCGCGGGCCGTGCGCGTAGGACACGAACTGGGGTGGCCGGTCCGCCTCGGCCGCGGCCGCGAGGTCGAACTCGGCCATGGCCCGGGGGCGGTCCTCCTCCAGCAGCGAGCAGAAGGCCATCCCGAAGCCCCAGAGCGCGGAGGTGAAGTCGCAGTCCGCGCCGCCGAGGCGGGTGTAGTCGTCGAGCAGGGTCATCGTCGTGGGGCGGTCGCCGCGGTGGGCGCTGACGCAGACGCGCAGGCCCGTGGCGGTCCGGGTCATGTCGCCGAGGCGCAGCCTGCGGGCGGTCTCCGCGCAGTCGTGGGCGCCCTTCTCGGCGGCGGCGTGGTCGCCGCGGGTCAGGTTGACCACGGCCAACTCGGCGGCGATGTCCAACGCGGTCACCAACGCGCCCGCCGTCAGGGCGGCGTCGTGCGCCGCGACCAGGGCGGTCGGGTCGCCCGACCGGATACCGGCGTGGGCGCCGAGGTCGAACAGCAGGCGGATCCGCCAGAGGACCAGGCCGTGCCGGTCGGCCAGGTCCAGCGCCCGGGTGAACAGGGACTCGGCCTCGTCCAGATCGCGAACTCGGACACAGGTACCCAGGATCTCCAGCGCCTCGCACGCGGCGTCCGGCAGGCCCGCCCTGGTCGCGCCGCGCAGCGCGCGGCCCGCCAGGGCCTCGGCGTCGGCCAGCCGCCCGGGCGCGGGGTCGGTGAACGCCAGCTGCGCGGCGACCACGTCGGCGCGCACCGCGAACTCCGGGTCGGCCACGGCGGGGAGCGCCCGGGCGCGGTCCAGCTCGCGTCGGCCGACCTCCCACCGGCCCGCCGCCGCGGCGGCGCGGGCCAGGCGCAGGTGCACGCCCGCCTGGGCGTCGGGGTCGGCGCGGGTGGTGAACCGGCTGCCCAGGTCGGCGGCGCGGACGACCTCGCCCGCCGCGACGAGGGCGTCGAGCAGGGGAGCCAGGACCGGCGCGGGGTCGGCGGGGGCACCCAGGTCGAGGGCGCGTTCCAGCAGGGTGATGGCGGTGCCGAGGCCGCCGTGGCCCGCCGCGCGGCGGCCCGCCGTGGCCAGCAGTTCGGCGGCCCGGGTGGTGTCGCCCGCGCGTTCCCAGAGTCGTTGCGCGAGCAAGCACCAGTCGTCGGGCAGGTCGGGGTGGGCCTGTTCGACCACCCGCGCGGCGCGGGCGGCCAGCGCGGCGTGCTCGTGCGGCAGCAGGCCCGCCCGCAGCGCGTCGGCGGTGAGCGCGTGCCGGAACGCGTAGCCGCCGTCGACGGGGACGACGAGGCGGGCCCCGATCGCGGCGCGCAGCACGTCGAGCAGGACGGCCTCGTCCACACCCGCGACGCCGGGGACCAGCTCGGCCGGGAAGCGCCTGCCGAACACCGCCGCCGCGCGCAGGACCCGCGGCCCGTCCGGTCCGAGCCGGTCGGCGCGGGAGGCGACGGAGGACAGCACCGCGGCGGGTACGCCCGGGCCGCGACCGCGTGCGAGGTCCGCGCGCCCCGGTCCCCCGCCGATGGCTTCGGCGAGCAGTTCCTCCACGTAGAAGGGGTTGCCCTCGCCGTCGGCGACCAGCCGGGCCAGCTCGACCACCGTCGGATCGGCGCGGTCCAGCCCGACGCAGCCCGCCACCAGCAGCCGCACGTCGTCATCGGCCAAATGGGACAGCTCGAGCCCGGTCGCGACGCCGCGCCTGCCCGCCGCCCTCGCCAGGTCGACCGCCGGGCCGGGGTCGGGTCGGAGCGTGCCCACCAGCAGCACCGGCTCCTCGGCGAGGTTGTCGACGAGGTAGTCCACGACGGCGAGGGTGTCCGCGTCGGCGTCGTGCAGGTCGTCCAGCGCCAGCAGGCAGCCGTGGTCCGCGCCGAGCAGGCGCAGCAGCCGCAGCACGGCCTCGGCGAGGACCGCGGGCGAGTCGTCGGCGCCGGGGACCCGGTGCGCGCGCCAAGCGGGGACCAAACGGGACAAAGTGGACCGATAGGGGGCGAGGTCGGCGTCGTCGAGGACGGCGCCGTGCCGCAGCACCGACGACAACGCCTCCGACAGGGCGCGGAACTGGGCCGTCGGGGTCGTGGCCCGACCCCGCGCCACCACCGACCGCCCGGCCGCGCCCGCGATGTCGCGCAGCAACCGCGTCTTGCCCAGACCCGCCTCGCCGACCAGGAACACCGCGGAGCCGCGGCCCCGCCGGGCCGCCGCGAGCGCCGAGCGCAACAGCCCCGACTCCTCGTCGCGGCCCACGATGTCCGGAATGACCGGCCCCCACGACGGTTTCGTCCCGCTCACCACACTCATCCGACCCGCCCTCCCCTGTGTGGATCGCCCGGCGGCGCGCGTTCGTAAGCGGTCGACACCATCTCCGCCCAGGGGGTAAACCACCCACCAAGGGCGTCCTGATTCTCGGTAAGCGGCAACGGGAATCCCGGTATCCGCTGCGGATCCGCGCGCACCGGTCCCGGCGGAACACTTCCCCTCGAAGCGCACCGGATCCACAGTGCGCGAGAGAAGGGAATCACCTATGGACAAGAAGACCGTGCTGCGCCGGGTCGCGGCGCCCGTGCTCGCGGGCGCCGCGATCATGGTCGGCGTGGCGGGGCCCGCATCGGCCACCCCGGCGCACGCCGACGCGGCGGGGGCCACGCTGCGGTCCGCGTCGATCACGTTCACCACGCTGACCGACAACAAGGACTTCGACACCCTGGTCACCGTGGTGGTCAAGGACCGCGACGGCCGGGTCGACGCGCAGACCTCGGGCTTCTTCGGCGAGTTCAAGGACCAGACCTCGAAGACGCTGCCCCTGCGCATCCGCACCGGCGCCACCTGGGACGCCATCGAGAACGGCGGCTCGATCACCGTCACGATCGCGCCCAACGGGCACGACACCTGGAACTTCGCCTACGAGCTGGACCTCTCCTACTCCGACGGCGACGCGGGCTTCCACCTGAACCCGGGCACGTCGTTGAACGAGGGCCGCAAGTCCCTGACCAACCCGCTGAACTGAACCCCACCGGCGGGTGGACCGCCCGGGGCCTCGCGCGCGAGGCCCCGGGCGGGCGGGAAGTTCGGTATGCCCGGGGGCGAATATCGGTATGCCGGGCACTGTCCCGGTCGCACCGCGGCGGGCAGGATCGTGGGGCAAGCGCCACGCGCCGTCGGGGAGGACGGCGGTGGCGGCACCACGAAACAGGGGGTTTGCCCGATGGTGAGATCCGACGCGTCCGCCTTGTCCGCACTGCGGTTCGACACCCGCGTCCAGGTGCACGGGACGTCCGAGTTCACCGGCGTGCTGGCCGTGTCGGCGGACGAGGTGTGGGCGGTGGGCGGCGCCGCGGACCCGGCGACCGGGCGCACGGTCGCGCTGGTGGGTCGCTGGACCCAGGACTTCCGGTTCGTCGCCCCGGCCCCCGCGGCCGCGGCCGCGCGGCTGATCGGGGTCGACGGGGTCGGGGACGACGTCTGGGCGGTGGGCTGGATCTCCGACGGGCGCGGGGGCGGCAAGCCCCGGATCGAGCGCTATTCCCGGTCCTCCGGCGCGGTCGAGGCGCTGGACGGGCCGTCGGTGGACGGCAACAGCTCGCTGAACGCCGTCGCGATGCTGTCGACCACCGAGGGGTGGGCGGTAGGCGCCTCCGGCCCTTCGGCCGACGCCGACCCGACCCACACGCTGATCGCCCGCTGGGATGGGACGGCCTGGCGGGCGATCAGCTCCCCCAGCCCCGGCTCCGCGCTGAACCGGCTCGACGCGGTCTCCGCCCGGACCACCGACGACGTCTGGGCCGTGGGCAGCCGCGGCGACGGCGAACGCGTCGAGGCACTCATCACGCGCTGGGACGGCACGACCTGGACCCGGGTCCCGTTCCCGGGCGACGGGATCGAGCTGCACGACGTCGCCGCCGTCGACCACGACTCCGTGTGGGTCGTCGGCACGAACGTCACGCCGGGCAAGTCGGACACGCACGTCGGCATCGCCCGGCACTGGGACGGTTCGAAGTGGACGGACATCGCCCCGACCCCCAGCGGCATCACGGAGCTGACCGGCATCGCCGTGGTCGCCCCGGACGACGTCTGGTTCGCGGGCTACGCGGAACTGCCGGGCCTCCCCGACACCGCGCACCTGGCCCACTGGGACGGCACCCGCTGGCGCGACGAGGCACCCGTCGCCACCACCAACGGCAACGTGGCCTCGGCCCTGCACCGGATCTGCGTCGGCGGCACCCGCGTAACAGCGGTCGGCTGGCACGCCGCGTCGACCGACCCGGCGGCCCGCACGGCCGCCGCCCTGCTCGGCCGCGCGACCAACCGACCGCGCTGAGCCGGTCCGGCCACCACGCGCCGCCGCGGTCGGCTCGATAGCCATCCAACCGCCGGTGCTCGTGGCCACCGCCAAGAGCGCCGAGCCCCGCTCACAGGGGGTTGAGGCGGGCCTTGAGGAGGCAGAACTCGTTGCCCTCGGGGTCTTCGAGGACGTGCCACTCCTCGTCGCCCGTCTGGCCGATGTCGGCCGGGCGGGCGCCGAGGGCCAGTAGCCGCTCGAGTTCGGCGTCCTGGTCGCGGTCGGTGGCGTTCACGTCGATGTGCAGGCGGGACTTGCCCCGCTCCGGCTCGTCGCGCTTGCTCAGGATGATCGTGGCCTGCGGGCCGCCGAAGCCCTCGCGGGGGCCGATCTCCTGGGAGCCGTCGTCCATCCGGTCGAGGACGACGAAGTCCAGGACCTCGCACCAGAACCGGGACAGCGCCTCGGGGTCGCGGCAGCCGAGTACGAGCTCACTGATCCGACACGCCATCGCGGAACCTGCCTTCGGTCGGGAACCCCCGGACCCGGCGACCGTAGCCGAGCGCGCGAGGGCGGGCGAACGGGTTTCCCACCCGTAACGGATCCCCGGTGCGGTCGATGGACAACAGAGTCCGGCGGCTGGGAACCTGAACGCGGCGGCCCGGTCACCGCGGTCACCGGGTCCGCGTCCTTCACCATGACCGGCGACAACCAGGCCCGCTGGCGGGTCACCGCGGTCGGCGCCGACGGCACGCCGGGACCGTCCAGCCCGTGGGGCTCCTTCCGGTTCACCACCGGGCCGTACAACATGTACGACAACGGGGTGAGCGCCGACTGGGCGACGGGCGCGGGCACCATCCCGTACGGGGCCGACGCCGACGCGCGCGGCTTCGCCATCCCGCGCGACGGTGTCTACGACGGCGACTGCGCTCTCGAGGACGGCTCGGCCCCGAGGTACGTCGAGACCCACCCGGAGATGAAGCCGGGCGGGTGGATCGAGGGCACGTACACGTTGCCCGGCCCGGTCTCCCCGGGGCAGCGGTTCCGCACCTCGCTGGGCTACATCCAGTGCGGGTCGAACCCGACCGCCGGGATCGACGACTTCGTGGTGCTCGCGGTGATGCCGAACGGCACCCGGCGCGAGGTGGTGCGCAGCAACCAGACCGGGACCGACCACGCGGTCCACGGGCTGGAGGTGGACCTGACCCCGTTCCAGGGCGCCACCAAGCTGGTGCTGCGGGTGGAAGACGACAAGCCCAACGGCCAGGACTGGGCCTGCTGGGTGGAACCGAGGGTGGAGCGATGAACGCGCTGGTGCGGGTGACCGTGGCGCCGGACCGACTGGCCCTGGCGCCGGGCGAGTCGGCGGACGTGGTGGTGACGATCCAGAACGCGGGGCCGGTGGTGGAGCACTTCACCACGACCGTCGTCGGCCTGCCCCGCGACGACCTGTTCACCGTGGAGCCCGCCACGGTGAAGTTGCGACCGAAGGAGACGGGGACCACCCAGGTGCGCATCACGGTGCCACCACGCGGGTTGCTGGTGGCTGGCCCCTACGTCCTCGGCATCCTGGTCCGCTCCCCCTACCAACGCGACGCGTCGTACTGCGCGGAACTGCCCTTGGCGGTAGCACCCGTCCCCGTACTGGCCATGGCCGTACAACCGGAGGTCGTCCTGGGCGGCGACCGCGGCGCCTACACGGTAGCCCTGTCCAACGAGGGCAACACAACCCTCGCGGTAGCCCTCACCGGCAGCGACCCCGAACGCCGCGTCGGCTTCGAGTTCGACCCGGAACGGGTGCTGCTGGAGCCGGGCACCGGCTCGGGCGTAGCGGTGCGTGTACGGGCCAACGCGCCGTTCACGGGTCAAGAGGTCCGCCGAGCCCTGACGCTGCGCGCCCACGCGGGCGAACTCGAGTCCGAGCGACCGGCGACTTTCGTCCAACGCCCTCGCCTGGCCGGTGGTCTTGTTCGGGTCGCGGGAATCGCAGCAGGCATCGCCGCCCTGGCAGGCGCCGCGGTCGGCGGCGCGCTACTCATCCGCGACAACAAAACCGAGCAGGTGGCCCAACTCCTCCCCACCCCTCCCGCCATCCCCACCGCCCTCCCCCAACCCTCCTCGCCCCCTTCTCTCCCCTCTTCTCTTCCCCCTTCCTCCGTTCCCTCCCCCTCCTCCCTTCCCCCCTCCCCTTCCTCTTCCACCCCTTCCTCCGCCTCCCAACCCCCCGGCGAATCGACCATCACCGACTTCAGCCGACTCCCCGACAACCAACCGGCAGGCGACCGCCTGATCCAACCAACCCTCTACAAAGGCCTAACCCTGTCCAGCGACGCCGAACGATCCCCCACCGACTGCCGCGACGCCACCTCGGTAGCCCTCCGCACCACCGGCACCTTCGGCGGCTTCCTCACCAGCGCCCGCCCAGCGGGCGCGAACCTCTGCAACAACCTCCCGGTCCGCATCGAACTGGCCCAACCCGCCCGCCAACTGACCCTCACCGTCATAGGAACCGGCGGCGACTACACCCTCCGACTCCAACTGGCCGACGGCACAGTCGAGTCCCGCACAGTCACCCCACCCCCGAACACCCCCGCCCAAATCCCCTATGAGGCGCCTGCGGGCAACACCATCAAGTCCCTCACCTACGGCCACGCGAACCCCGACCCCACCACGAAGGCCTTCACCATCATCAAATCCCTCGCCACGATCCCCGCCTAACCGGAACTCAGGGAACCACCCGACCAGCACGCCGCCGCCCCGCACGACGGCGTACCGCCAGGTCGTCAGGTGCCGGCGGGCGTGATCCCCGACTGTTCGGTGGCATCCACGGGACAAGGGACGGACCGGGAAACACCATGACGGCGGAACGCCACTTGGCAACCAGTCCTGCGTTCGCCGACCGCGCGGACGAGGACTTGCGGGCGCTGTTCGGGCAGTCCGTCGCCGCGCACGTCGTGCTGGCCGGGTCGTCGCACCTGCTGGAGACCGCGAACCACGCTTTCCTGACCGTCATCGGCGAGCACCGGGCACGCACCGGATGGGCTCGGACTCGTTCACCCCGGACTCCGGCGTCCTGCTCGCCAAACCCGCCGGACAACACCCAGAAGACGTCAGCGCCTACCTCAACGGCGACGTCTACCGCCTCACAGCCACAACCGACAACCCCGAGAGGACAATCGCCGTACCCAACGCACTGACCACAGCACAGTTCGGCGAGACCGTGCGGGTTCCAGTGCACGCGAAGCGAAACAGCGGCTCCGGCCAAACGACAGTGACCTTCACCGCCACCTCGGAAAGCAACACCACCACCGCAACCACTACCTGCACCACCAACGGCTGGTGAAGTCCGGGGGTGGGCCTTGAGGGCCCACCCCCGGATCCGGTCCGATTGACGGTCACGAACCGACCCCGGCGGCTGCCGCAGTGGCCACCGCGACCGCAACGACGTGCCAGAGGACGGTCTCGCCGTTACTGGGGCCGGTGAGGGTGAACAGCGGGGAGGCGTTGCCGCGCAACCAGTCGATGGTGGCCAACTGCCGTCGAGTCGCTGGTCTGCGCTGTTGTCGACTCCGTCAGGCGTGCGTGCGGGTTAGGCGACACCGATGGAGATGACGGGGTGGGCAGCCGGGGCGAGCCAGGTCAGGACCGAGTCCAGGGTCGGGGCGGGATGCTGACGCAGCCCGCGGTGGGTCCCCTCGAGCATCTGGCCGCAGGGGTGCGCCTGACCGGGGATTCCCCCTGCGCGGCGGTCACACCAGGGTGGTGGACGACGTACGCCGGAAAGTGCGGGCACCAGGGGGAATCCCCACAGGTAGGGCGTTTCAGCTTTTTCGACAGTGGTGTTCACCGGCACGGCACGAGAGTGCGAAGTCGTGGACGGTCGGTCCAACAGCGCGCCGACAGCCGCCGGGCGAGGCGGCCGGGCGCGACCACGGCCGTCCGGCCGCCCTCGCTCCGTCGTGGCTGTCCGGTTGGGTGGATTCGGGCGGTGCTGACCACCACGGAGATCACCGAAGCGGCGGGCACCCGGGTGCACGCCACCGTACTCGGCCCGACCGGGGCGCCCGCGGTGGTCTGCGTTCCCCGGGTTGGGCTGCGCACACCGGTCGTTCCTGCCGCTGGCGCGGCGTTTGGGTGCGGTGGCCAGGGTCGCGACGATCGACCTGCCCGGGTTAGGCGGCACACTCGGCCCCCGCTCGGCGCTGGACGCGCGGGGGCTCTCCTCGGCGCCGGCCGACTGGCTGCGGCGCACCGGGCGGGAGGGGGCGGTGCTGGTGGTGAGCTCGGCGGGGTGCCAGGTCGTCGCGGACCTGGCCTCGCACACGGGCGGGCTGCTCGGTCCCGTTGTCTTCCTCGGCCCCACCGTGGACCGGAGCGCGCGCTCAGCGATCCGGCAGCTCAGGAGGCTGCTGCTCGACATCCCCCGCGAACGGCTCTCCCTCATCCCGCTCGTGGCGGCGGACTACCTGCGGTGCGGTCCGCGCCGGATCGCCGGAACGGCGAGGTGCCTGCTCGCGGACGACGTCGAGCACAAGCCGCACCACTTGCGGACCGCCACGGTGGTGATCCGCGGCGAGCGGGACCCCCTCGTGCCGCGCGCGTGGGCCCGCGAGGTCGCGGCGCCGCTGCCGAGGGGCAGACTCGTCGAGCTGTGCGGGGCTGGGCACGCGGTGCACCACGGGGCCCCGGAGGCGGTCGCCCTGCTCGTCCGCGCGCTGTTCCCCGGTGCGCGCGCCTGACCAGGGCTGAGGCGCCGCGTCGTCGGGGCCGACGTCTCCCACGTGGCCCGGGCGGCGGCGACGGCGGGCGCAGCGGTGTGCACGGGGTGGGTGGTGGCCTTTGACGTGGAAACCGGCGGCGCGGACGTTACAGGGTGGTTGTCGCGTTCGCGCAGTCCGGAACCCACCTGGTACGGCACGCTCCGCCTGCGGGGTTGGAACGGGCGGTCGGGGTGCTGCGACCAGTACTGGTGGTCGCGCACGACCGGTCGCGTAGCCCTGGGGCGATGTTGATTCCCTTTCACCACCGCTCATGCGCGCGAGCCGATCCGGGTCGAACGCGCGCCTGGACGTGGCCCCGGCCCGGCTGGTTGCGGATACCGCGAACCCGTGCGGTGCGGCGGCGTTCGCCGCGGCTGCCGGTGTGGTGACGGGAAGGGCCTGCTCGCGCTCCGGTTGGGTCATGGTGGTGGCCCCGGCGGACCGGGGCCACCATCTACAGTGGACTTGCAGTCAGTGCGGTTCGCCGTGTCGTATGGCGACGGTGCCGTAACGGCGGTGCGGGCCGGAGGGGGAACCCGCGCAGTGGTGTGCTCGAAGCGGCGAGCGGCCTGACAGGTAGTCCATCGCGTTGTCGTCTTCTGCTACTGGGCAACACCGTCCTTCCTGTCCCATCGTGTGTGGCGACTGTGCCGCGGAGGCGAGCGCTCCCGACACCACACCGAACCGGCGTCGCAACGCCGTGGCCCCGTCCGCTCCCCGTACCGGGCCACGGGTGGTCCTGGCGGGGTGGGCGAGTCGGGGCGCGGCCGACTTGGGCGACCCCAGCTCGCCTCGATGATCGCGTCGAACTCGGCGCGGACCCAGTCGTCGTCCTCGCACAGCAGGGCGAGGAACTCGTCGCGGGTGGGTGTCGTCATAGACGTCATGACGGTCACCTCCCGGATCAGGTCTTGAGCTCCCTGGGGGCGTCCTGCCCGCTGCCGATCGTGATCTTGCTGGGCTTGGCCCGCTCGGCGATCGGGATCCGCACCGTCAGCACGCCCGCGTCGAAGGCGGCCCTGATCCGATCCGTGGCCAGGGCGTCACCGAGGAACAACTGCCGGGAGAACACGCCCAGCGGCCGCTCGGACACCTGCATCTCCACCGACTCGGTGCCCGCGGCGGGCCTGCGCTCCGCCCTGACCGTGAGCACGTTTCGCTCGATGTGCAGCTCGATCGCGTCGGGTTCGACGCCGGGCAGGTCGAAGGCGACCACGAACTCGTCCGCAGCGCGGTAGGCGTCGATCGGGATCGCCGTGGGACGCGACCAGGTCCCGGCGACGCCGTTGAAGACCTGGTGGGCGAGCTGCTCAAACTGCCGGAAGGGGTCGGTGCGCATCAACATGGCTTGTCCTTCCTCTCGTGTCGCTCTTGCCAACGCGCACCTCAGTTCTAGCACGTCGTCCAAACGATGACAAGAGCCATGTCACCGAAAGGATGACAGTTAAGACGACCGCGCCAGCGCGCTGCCGGCGCCGCGGCGGTCGCACAGCACTGCCCGTACGGCGGTGAGTTTGAGCGGTGGCCGATGGGGGACCCGACCGCAACCAGCTGATCAAGGAGGCCCCGTGTCGTTCCGGCTGGCTGTCGCCCTGTGCGCCGCGCTGGTGGTGGTGCTCACGGCCACCGCCATCGTCACGTTCACCACCGGCGGGTCGACCATGCCCGGGTCCACCGACCACGGCGGGGTCGGCTTGTTCGGCAACCCGCTGACAGCTGTCATCCACCTCGTGTTCGCCGCGCTCGCGCTGGTCGCACTGTTGCGGCCGGGCTTCCGCAGGCTGCTCGCCCAGCTCGGCTCGCCGGCGTTCCTCGGCTTGGTCGCCTTCGACGCGGTTGGCCTGCTCTCGCCGGTCGGCGAGGACGAACCGCTCGGCGTCCGCTGGCCGACCCTGGTCGTGGACCTCGTCGTCCTGGCCCTGTGGCTGCTGACGGCCCGGCTCTCCCGCCCCTCCGCCACCGCCGCTCCGGAACAACGCCGTCACCGGTAGCCGACCGACCACGAGCACCCGGGTCAGCACCGGTCCTGTCGGGTGGTGACCGGTGGCGCGGCGACCCGGGGTGGGCCGGGGGTGTGGTCCAAGCGCAGCAGATCGGGGCGGGAGTAGTGGCCGGACACATCGAGGTCGAGGTAGGCGCCGTCGAGTTGGTCGGGGTCCACCTCGGTGACCAGCAGGTCCGCCCTGCCGAACACAGGACCCGCCAGCAGGTGGCCGAACGGGTCGACCACGCAGCTGCCGCCGTTGATCAGGGCCTGCTCCCGTGCGACGGGTTCGGGAAGCGGGTATTCCTCGGGATAGTCTCGGCGGGTGGCGAACTGGTTGGCGGAGAGCACGAAGCAGCGGCCCTCGACGGCGATGTGCCGCATGGTCGCCGTCCAGGCGTCGCGGGCGTCTACGGTGGGCGCGCAGTAGAACTCGACTCCCCGCTGGTAGAGGGCGGCCCGGTACAGCGGGAGGTAGCTCTCCCAGCAGATGGCCATCCCGATCCGGCCGAGGTCGGTGGGTACGACGGTGATGTCGGAGCCGTCGCCCTGACCCCAGATCAGGCGTTCGACCCCGGTGGGCATGAGTTTGCGGTGGTGCCCGATGAGGGCGCCCGCCGGGTCGAACAGCAGCGACGAGCAGTAGAGGGTGTGTCCGGCCCGTTCGACCACGCCCACCACGACCAGGCACCCCGCCGCGGCGACCGCGGCGCGTACCCGGTCGAGCGACTCGCCGGGGATCTCGATGGCCGATCGGCGGTAGCGCGCGAACAGCGCGCGCCCGTCCGCCGTCCGATCACCGACCGTCGCGCCGAACGAGGCGCCCTTGGGGTACCCGCCGAGGAACGCCTCGGGGAACACCACGAGATCGGCACCGGCGTCGCGGGCCTGGCGCAGCAGGATCTCGAACCGCTCGAGCGCGGTCGACAGCTCGAACAGCGGCGCCGCCGCCTGGACCACCGCAACCCGCACGACCCGTTCCTCCACCCGCACTGTCGTTGCCGGTGAGGTTATCCGGGCTCCGTCCTCGGCGGTTGCCCCAGTGCGGGCGTCGACGCCAGTCCGCTGTCGGTGGCGGTGATCGGCATCCGGCACGGCGGCCGGTGTCGCCCGGACCACGTGCTCAGCACGTCGGCAGCGGTGTCGGCGTCCAGCAACACACGGCCCTCCCGTCCAAACGCGGCAGGGCCCCGGGGTTGTGCGGTCCAGTGGACCCCAGTGCCCACCGTGCACCGCCAGGGTCGCGTCGACCTCGTCCAGCACCGCCGGGTGGATGCGCGCGATCGGCCGGAGGACCTCGATCAGTGGTTCGTCGTCCGGGCCCCGAGCGAGTTCCCGCCCACGGGCGCCCCACGGCCGAACGTCGGGCCCGCGGATCGACCGCAGGTGCCGGTAGTCGTGCAACCGGCGGGCCACCCACAGCCGCGGCGACCGCCTGCCCCGCCAGTCCCTCCACACGCGGCGGGTTCGCCGACAGGCCCGCGCGACGCACCCACCTGGTACCCCGCGGGCACGCCCGAAAACACGGGCCCCGCCGGGTATGCCCGAAGGCGCCCACCCCGCGCCGCGAGCCGCGGTCGGGTGCGGCCATGACCAGCCAGTCGAAGTCCGACGGCGCGCTTCGGCGATCACCGACCGTAGCTGCGCGAGGACGCGGGGGCGGGCCCGACCGCCTCAGAGCGGTGCGGTTCCTGGTTCGTCGACGACGGGGAAGATCGTGCCGAGCCCGCTGAGGTCGAGCACGCGTCGCACCGGGCCTGCCGGGATCGCGGCCACGGTGAGCTGCCGTCCGGTGGCCTTGGCGCGCTTGGCGGCGCGCAGCAGCACCGACAACCCGGCCGAGTCCATGAACGTCACCCCCGTGAGGTCGACGACCACCGTCGCGGAACTGTGGTCGGTGGCGAACACGGCATCGAGGGCGTCGCGGAGTTCGCCCGCGGTCGCGAGGTCGATCTCGCCCTCGGCCTGGATCAGGTCCCCGTGGACGCCGAAGCCGGTGGTGATGGTCAGCGGGTTGGTCATGCCAAGCCTCCCAGCGGCGTCATCGTGGCCGCTGGCTGCTCAACCGCCCGAACGTGCCTTCACCATAGCCAGTCGCGGCGGGTTGTCGAAGACGCACCGGATGTGACATTTCTCGGGGACTCTTCACAGCCGACCGCCTCATGGCTCCAGCAGCAAGAACTCACCCGGCGCGCACACCACGACGATCCCGTCGCCGGCGCGCTCCACAACGGCCTCCACGTCGTCACCCATTCCCCCACCCAAGCACCTCGCCCCCGCACCGGCCCGTCGAACAGGGTCCGCTGCCGGGCGGATTTCACCGTCCTGCCCGGTAAGGCGGTGTCCTGAGGGAAAGTCGAGAGCGACGGTGGTTCCGGGGGCGGCTTCGGTGCCCTTGCGACCCCATCCCGTACGCGGTGCGCACCGGCTGCGCGTGGCGGGCGTTGCCCGCAGACTTCCCTCCCTGGGAGACGATGTACTGGTATTTCTCCCGGTAAGAGCGGCGGAGCTGAGTCTCCGGATGGTCGACGCCGAGGGAGCCATAGGTCTTGTTGTAGGAGACGAAGTTGGCCACGTAAACGCCGAACGCCGCCGAGGCGAGGACCCACAGGAAGACGGCGAGCAGGCCGCCAGGGCTTAGCCAGCGGAACCGCGGTTGGCGGACGTTGGGCGCGGCCTAGCAGAGGATGGCGTACGCGAGCCCGACGAGCAGGGCGATCACGGGCCACTTCGCGATGTCCCAGATCCGCAAGCCGGCGTCGCCGATCCCCACGAGCGCGCCCACCCGCTGGGCGACCGCGCCGATGTAGCCGCTGGCCGACCGCAACGCCCCGGCGATGCCGACAACCGCCAGGATGCCCGCGGTGCTGCTGGTCTTTTGCAGCCCGGTGATCGCGTTTGACGATGATGTCGGCGGCCTCGCCCGGAGCGAGCAGTCGCACGTTGTCGATCAGGGCGCTGGTGGCGGACGGTTCAGAGCATGGCCAGGACCGAGGTGAGCACGGGGATCGCGGGGAACAACGACAACACCGCGTAGCAGGTCAGCGCGGCGGCCCAGTCCAGCAGGTCGTCGCGCTGGGACTCCTTGACCGTGGCGCGCAGTACCGCCCACCAGGACCGCTTCGGCAGGTCGGTGGGGCCCTGGGGAACTGGCATCGGTGATCCTCCGGGTCGTCTTGCCAGGTCCTCCCACCACCACCGACACCCGAACGCCCGCCTGCAAACGGATGTTCAGGTCCACCACAGCGAGCTGATCGTCCACGGCCGAGTGGCGGGCGAACTCGCCACCCGCGCCACCCCTGCGCACAACGATCTCGCACGGGGTGGTGCCCCGCCCGAAGTCCGGCCAGCCGATCTCGGTGCGCCACGCGGCGGGATCGCGTGTGTCACGAGGACCGACGACGTAGACCTCCCGCACCGGTCCGGCCACCGACATCGCGTTCTGCACCACCCAGGTCCCGAGTGCGCCGTAGGTGGCCTCGATGCCGCCGTGCTCGCCGACGTGGGTGGTGACGGCCAGTTCCGCGGGGCACGCGTATCCCCGTGGTGCGGGTTGCGGAGATCGTGCACAGTGTGCGCCAGCGGTTTCCCGTATCGGCGTGACCCAGCGAACAGTTCGCCCAGTTTTCCCGGTTCTTGGGCATCGAATCCGAAGTGGATGTGGAAGACATCGAACTCGTCGTGGTGGTCGTGCACCCAGCGCGGGTCCAGCATGACCGGTGGCCACCACTGCTGTGAACCGCTCGGTGCGTGGCACCGGCGCGGGTCGTCGAGGCGGATGGCCCCGTCCCGTCCCAACGGGTCGCCGATATGGCGGACGTACACGTGTCCGGAGGGGACGGACGCCACCCGGATGACCCGCGTGTCAGTCCGCATCGGTGCCCGGCTCCGACATCTTGCGGTGCCGCGCGGCGAGAACACGGTCTGGCACCACATGCCCGGCGACCGACTGCACGGTGTTCTTGACCGAACCCGCGACCACGTGGTCCTTGCCCGCCATCAGCGCGTCGAACGCCTCTCGGGCTACCTCCTCAGCGCTGTCCTTGGGGCCCGTACCGAGTTTGGTGTCGCTCATGTCCGCCCGGCCGAAGAACTCCGTGTCGGTCGGCCCCGGCATCAACGCGGTCACCGTCACGCCACTGTTTCCACCCCGCGTTCACAGAGGGACTCCGCAGCGCTGCTGGTCTTGTCGTCCTCTGGACAGCGGTAGGTCCCATGGCTCGTCGGCGGTGACCCGTATGGCGAGCCCCAGGATGTCCGGTGTGTTTCCCGGCAAGCCGATGCCTTTCGACAACCGGGGGATCAAGGAATCCTGGCGTGTCAACATGGTGGCCGCCGCTCCTCGTTCGACCTCACGCGTAGCCGACGCGGGCAACGCCGAACCCGGACCGCGGCGATGAGGCACGGCCGAGGCGGCTCGGCCACGCACCCGGCGGTGACCTCGACCGCGGCGGCGGGTTGATCACGATGGCGGAGGGGAAGCTGGGCGAACCGGGGTTCAGTGAGCGCTCCTGCGCGCCGCTGGCCGAGGGGCACCTGGCCAGGCTGTACGCCATCGCCGAGGCTGACCACGCCGTGTTCGCCGCGCGGCGCCCCGAGTACCTGGACCGCCGCGTGGCGGTGACCCTCGCGCAGGGGCGGCGTCGCACTACCTCGACGGCCGTACCGGGGTGAAGGACCTCGACGTGTGGTCGTTCTACGCGCAGCTGCCCGACACGCCGTGGCCCGCCTACCAGAGGCAACGGCGCGTCGACTTCGGGCCGTCGGAGTTGGGGCGGCAGCGCTACGACCTGTCCGGAGCCACGTCCGCGGCCACCCGCGCGCGGTGGGAACGCTGGGAGCGCAGCTACACCGGGCGCAGGGTAGACCTGTTCGTCCGCCCCCTCCCGGTTCCCCCGGCCACGGATCGCCTGGTGGTATCGGACGCGTTGGTCGACTGGCTGCGGCGTGGAGAGGCGGGCCGTGTTCGCAACTCAACGTGGCACCTCGCGCGCTAAGCCGTCATCCTCCTCGACCCGGATGCCCGTGGCCTCCGTGTCCGGCCGCCGGACGCGGGGACGGGAGAACCGCCGTGAGCCCGCTGTGACGTCGACGGCGCGGTCGAGCCGAATCAGTTTCCACCCCACCGCGGCGGCCACGTGTAGGTCGGGCCTGCCCCGGGTAGTCGGGCGGCGACTGCCGACTAGGAGGCCACGTGGATTCGTTCAACCCCGCCAAGGTCGTGAAGGACGCGGTGGAGAAGGCCGTGGAGAAGGTCGCCGACCTGGTCACCCCACCCGTTCCCGGCGCACCCGGGAGCAAGCCGCCCGCTATCGATCCGCCCACCGAGCCCCAGGGGCCGTTGCCGCGCAAGGCGGACCAGTCCTCGCCGGAGACGCGCACGGCTACCGGTGCCGAGACCGGTGCCGAGCCGCGAGCGCGCGAGCAGCACGGCGAGTACCTGACGACGTCCACCGGTGTGCGCCTGCACGACACCGACCACTCGCTCAAGGCCGGTGAGCGCGGGCCGACCTTGCTGCAGGACCACCACCTGCGCGAGAAGATCACCCACTTCGACCACGAGCGCATCCCCGAGCGGGTGGTACACGCGCGCGGCGCCGGAGTGCACGGGGTGTTCGTCGGCTACGGCAACGCGCAGGGGGTGTGCAAGGCGGCTTTCCTCGCGGAGGGGGTCAGCACGCCGGTTTTCGTGCGGTTCTCCACCGTCGTGGGTTCGCGCGGGTCCGCCGACACCGTGCGTGACACCCGGGGGTTCGCTACGAAGTTCTACACCTCGGAGGGCAACTTCGACCTGGTGGGCAACAACATACCGGTGTTCTTCATCCAGGACGGCATCAAGTTCCCCGACATCATCCACGCCGCGAAGCCGCACCCGGACCGGGAGATCCCGCAGGCGCAGAGCGCGCACGACACGTTCTGGGACTTCGTGTCCCTGCACACCGAGGCCACCCACCACGTGCTGTGGCAGATGTCCGATCGCGCGGTCCCGCGCTCGTACCGGATGATGGAGGGCTTCGGCGTCCACACCTTCCGCCTGGTCAACGCCGACGGCGAGACCGCGCTGGCGAAGTTCCACTGGAAGCCCAAACTCGGCGTGCACTCCCTGCTCTGGGAGGAGGCGCAGCTCATCTCCGGTGTGGACCCGGATTTCCACCGGCGCGACCTGTTCGACGCCATCGAGGCGGGCGCGTTCCCCCAGTGGGAGCTGGGCATCCAGGTATTGCCCGACACTCCGGAGCAGACCTTCGAGGGCATCGACCTGCTCGACCCGACCAAGATCGTGCCGGAGGAGTTGGCCCCGGTACAGCCGATCGGGCTGCTCACGCTCAACCGCAACACCACCAACTACTTCGCCGAGACCGAACAGGTCGCCTTCCACGTCGGGCACCTTCCGCCGGGCATCGACGTCACCGACGACCCCCTGCTGCACGCGCGGCTGTTCTCCTACGTCGACACCCAGCTCTCCCGGCTGGGTGGGCCGAACTTCAACCAGATCCCGATCAACCGCCCGCACGCGCCCGTCAACGACATGCTCCGCGACGGCTTCCACCAGCACGCCGTGCACAGCGGCGTGGCCCCGTACAAGCCCAACAGCCTCGACGGCGGCTGCCCGTTCCACGCGGGTGCCGACTCCGGCGCGTTCGCCGAGGTCGCCGCGACCGTGGCGGCGTCGGTCAAACAGCGCCGGTCACCGGCGTCCTTCGCCGACCACTTCAGCCAGGCACGCCTGTTCTACCTCAGCCTGACCGCGGTGGAGCGCGACCACGTCATCCGCGCCTTCACCTTCGAGCTGGGCAAGTGCTACGAGCGGGCCATCAAGGAACGGCAGCTCCGGGTACTGGCCGCTGTGGACACCGAACTGTGCGCCCAGGTCGCAGCGGGCCTCGGGCTCCCCGTCCCCGAGCAGGCCGCGCCCGCGCCGGAGGTGATCCCCAGTCCCGCCCTGTCGCAGGTCGGCAAGGCGTGGCCGACCGACGGCAGGGTCGTCGGCATCGTCGTCGACGCCGACGACCCGGACAGCCTCAACGCCCTGCACACCCTCCGCCAGGACATCACCAGCGCGGACATGACACCGCTGGTCATCGCCGCTCGCGGCGGTGAACTGGCCGACGGCTTGATCGCGCAGCGGACGTTCCTCACCACCCGCTCCGTCGAGTTCGACGCGATCCTGCTCGCCGCCGCGCCGCCCCCCGCACCCGACGCGCTGCCCGTCCTCGACGCCAAGGCGGGCGTGCCCGCGGCCACCGTCGATCCACGCGTAGTCCTGATGTTGCAGGAGGCGTACCGACACGGCAAAGCGATCGGTACCTGGGGCGGGGAGGCCGCACTGGCCGAAGCGGGTATCGCACCCACCGCACCGGGAGTGGTCGTCGGGGACGACCCGGCCGAGGTGTTCACCCAGGTCACGCAACTGCTCACCCTGCACAGGGTGTGGGAGCGGTTCGCCACGACCGCGAGCTGAGCGGCCTGGAATCGGCCTTCGAGGTCCTTGTGACAAACGTGGTGCGGGTGGCGTCGCTGAACGCCGCCCGCACCAGGACCAGCCCGATTTCTCCACGTTGGAAGTGCGCAATTGGGTATCAGCGCGCCATAGCGGACGATCGCGATGCACCGCGCACACGACAGTGGTCGACGACCGCAGGACACCCAACGCCCCAGGATGAGCAGGTGGCGCCTCTGCTCGGTGGGGACATCGAGTACCTGGGGTACCTCGACCACTCCGCATTGGTGGCCCTGGCGGGTTCCGCGGCCGTCGCGGTCGTCTCACCGTGCTGGGACGAGCCCTACGGGCTGGTGGTGGCCGAGGCACTGGCCTGCGGGACACCGGTCGCGGGCTACGCGCGCGGCGCGTTGCCGGAACTGCTCGACGACCCCACCGGGATACTGGCCGACCCAGGCGACATCCCGGGTCTCGCCACCGCGATCACAGCGGCGTCCACTCTGGACCGCCGCCGGGTTCGGGTGCACGCGGAACGCACGTGCTCGCTGACGACTATGGTGGACAACTACGAAAGCCTGTACCGGGCACTCGCATCGTGATCGGCTACTACATCCACCACCGCGGTTCCGGCCATCTGCACCGCGCCCGCGCAGTCGCCGCCCGACTGCGCACTCCGGTGATCGGGTTGTCGAGCGCGGCTCGACCGGCCGACTGGCCGGGAGCCTGGCTGCGACTCGCCGACGACGTGGGTGCCGACCCGACCACCGACGACGTCACCGCCCACGGCATCCTGCACTGGGTGCCCCGCCACCAGACTGCTCGCCCCGTGGCCCGCGCGGGCGCAACCGGACTGGCCACCCGAGTGGCGGGCGAAGACCACCCACCTCGGCGCGTTGTCACGCTCCGACCACCGGCACACGAGCCGCACGGGCACCACCGGCCACGTGCTCGCGATGTGGGGCTCCGGCGGACTCGACGTCGACCCCCGGCAACTGCGCGCCTGCGCGGCGGCGACTCCCGAGTGGACCTGGACCGCCATGGGGCCGGAGCCCGTCGACGAGCGGCCGAACCTCCGCTGGGCGGGCTGGGCCGAGGACCCGTGGGACGCGCTGTGCGCCGCCGAGGTCGTGGTCACCCACGGCGGCCAGAACGCCGTGGCCGAGGTCGCCGCGGCGCGGCGGGCGGCCGTGGTGGTCCCCCAGGCTCGCCCCTTCGGCGAACAGCGGACCACCGCCGCGGTCCTGTCCCGGGCCCGCCTCGCCGTCGTGGCACCGCGCTGGCCCGAACCCGCTCGGTGGCCTGAGTTGCTGCGTCGCGCCCGCGAGCGCGGCGGCGACGGTTGGCAGCGGTGGTCACCTGGCGACGGCGCCGCGCGGGCCGCGGCCGAACTGGACGCGCTGTCCGCGTGACCAGCCCTCGTATCGCGGTGGTCACCACCACCCACCGCCGCGACGACCACCTGCACCGGCAACGCACGGGAATCGCCGCCTGCCCACCCGACTCCCACGTCGTGGTCGCGCATGGACGACGTGCCCCGGCTCCACCCCATCCCCGGTGCCGCACCGGTGCGGTCGGTGGCGGTGCCGAGCGGCGGCTGCGGTCTACCACCAGTGCCACCCGCCGACCCGCCTCGACCCCGACCGCGCACCCGAACTCGTCCGCAACGCCACCACCTTCCGGCGCGGACACGGCCACTGGCCCGTGCGCGGCTGGCTGCACGACCTGCACCTCCAGGGGCTCGTGTAGTTCGACCCTATCCACGACTACCTGCGTCTGGAAGACTCCAAGACCGCGCGCGCCAGTGATCCGACCACGCGCGCAGAGCGGCATCGTGGGTTGAGCGACGACTACTGACCGCGGACTGGCTGCGCGCCGACGGCCCGCGGGGCGTGGACGTGGGGAGCGCGGCACTGGGCCTGGCGACGATCGAGGAGTTCGGGTGGCCGTGGTGGATGACCACGACCACCGCAGTAGCGCGCACGGCGGTGTTCGCCGTGCTGTTCTTCGCGTCGAACACCGCCGGACGGCTCACGGTGCTCGACGCGGTGAACCTGAGCCAGGTGTGGCCGCTGCCGGGGTCGCGGCGGTGTGGTTGTGCGCGCAACGCCGCTCACCCCTGCTGTTTCGAGATCTTCAAGAACAAGGAGGAGGACTGCGAGAAGATCGTCCTCAAACCCTGACGGCACCCACCCGGCCGGCGACCGCGCGCAACGCCGCCGGGCCGGGTGGTGCTGCCTGAGCTCTGGGGAACCGACGAGCGAGGGGAACCACGTGAACGCACCGAGCCGGCTGGCCGTCGGCGTGCTGGTCGACGAAGGACTGCCGGAGCGGGTCATCACGACGACCGTCAACGAGCTGCCCGAGGTCTTCGCCGCTCAAGTGAGCGGGCGGACGCGGTGGCGGGTGGAGCGCGAGGTCGACCAGCTGCCACTGGACGAGGACGGCGACATCCCGATGCGCGCGTTGGCGGATCGGCACCGGGAGCACCGGGGCTGGGACCTGCTGGTCCTGGTCACCGATCTGCCCCGGCGCGCCGGGACGGCACCCGTCGCCGCCGGTGTCGACGTCGAACACGGCGTCGCGCTGATCTCGCTGCCCGCGCTCGGGGCCCTCTTGGTCCGGCGCCGGGTACGAGCGCTGTTGGTCCGCGTGGTGCGGCAGCTGGTCTCGCGACAACCCGGGTTGGACGGGGATCCCGGCGGACAGGGGGTGGCGGCACGGCTGCGTCGAGCACTGGCCCCCACACAGCACGTGCCCGACGACCACGCGCCGTCCGCGACACACGTCGTCCTGGTCGGGTTGCGCGGCAGGCTGCGGCTGCTGGCCGGGATGGTCCGGGACAACCGCCCGTGGCGGCTCGTCCCCCACCTCGCGGGCGCCACCGCTGCCGCGGCGGGCACCGCCGCCTACGGCATCATCACCAGTTCGTCCTGGAAGCTCGCGGACGCGCTGTCCCCGCTGCGGCTGGCCGGGATCACCGTGGTCACCCTCCTGGTCATGACGGTGTGGCTGACCGTGTACAACAACCTCTGGGACCAGCCTTCCGAGACCACTGAAAGACGCAAGGCGCTGCTGTGCAATGTTTCCACGGCCACCACACTCGCGATCGGGGTGGCGTGCGTGTACGCGATCCTGACCGGAGGTGGGCAACAGGTCGTCGTGGAAGACCGCGTCACCCAGCACCGCCCGCAACCGGACCGGTGGGCTCCGGCGCGGGCAGTCCCAGCCCGGCGGCGACGCGGGCGCACCGTTCGGTGTCCACAGTAGCCAGTACCCGGAGCTGCCGTTCCTTGATGACCCGCTCGTAGCACTTGCCCAGCTCGAAGGTGAACGCCCGGGCGATGTGCTCCCGCTCCACCGGGCTCAGGCTGCGGTAGAACAGCCGCGCGTGCAGCAGGGGGTCGTCGGTGACATCGATGGCCGGCGGAAGGTGCCCGACGTGGAAGGCGACCTGTTCGGTCTCTCGGCGAAGTAGTTGCTGGTGTTGCGGTCGAGCGTGAGCATGCCCATGGGCCGGACGGGCGCCAGTTCCGCCGGCGCGATTTTGGTCGGTCGAGCAGGTGCGGTACGAGCGCGGGATGCCCCGGTCTGACAGGTGCCAGAAGAGGTGGTGGGTCGCCTCGGTGTGCAGGAACACGAAATCCCAGGACGTGTCGTGCGCGCTCTGCGCCTGCGGGATCTCCCGGTCCGGGTGCGGCTTCGCGGCGTGGATGATGTCCGGAAACTTGATGCCGTCCTGGATGAAGAACACCGGGAGTTGTTGCCACCAAGTCGAAGTTACCCTCGGAGATGTAGAACTTGGTGGCAAAACCCCTGGTGTCGCGGACGGCGTCGGCGGACCCGCGCGAACCCACGACCGTGGAGAACCGCACGAACACCCCTTGAGCGAGTGGTCGGTATCGGGCAGGCGGACACCGGTCGTAGGTGGTCAGGTACGCGCCCTGCTGTTCCCTGGCGCCGTGGTCGGCCCCGGTCCGCGCACCCGTGGCGGTGCGGGTGTCGGGGGCGAGCCCTGGTCGGACTTGCGCGGCCACGGCTCACGCGGTTCGGTCGGCTCGTCCAGCGACGGGGGCGCGCTGCCGGGAGCCCCGGTACCGGTGGTGTTGTTGTCGGTTCGGCAACTTTCTCGACGGCCTTGCCCAAGGCGTCCTTGACGATCTTCGCGGGCTTGCTCGCGTCCACGTGGTCCTCGTCGTTGACGGCGGACGCCGACCACCCGAACCCCCATGCCCGGCGGCGGGCGGTCGCGGAAACAAGCCGCGGCAAGGAGATCACGGTCGACGTGTCACGCTCCGGCGTCGTGGCGGGCGCGGTCGACCTGGTCGCCGACGGCGGCGATCCGGTCGGCCAGGTCGGGGTACGACTCGCGCAGGTACGGGCTCGCGTCGGCGAGCGGGCTGAGCAGGTCGGCGGTGTCGGCGCCGCCGAGCGCGTCGGTGACGTGGTCGATCGAGCGCTGGGCATCGCGGCCCAGGCCGTCCACCGCGCCGACCGCGGCGGCGAGCCTGCGCAGGAGGGCGGCGTTCTCGCGGGCCCAGAGCACGGCCGCCCGGTCGCCGGCACGCCGATCGCGTTCGGCGCGGACCCGTTCCTCCCCGGTGCTCGTCGTCGTGCCGTCCGGGCGCAGCCGCAGGTAGCGCCGCTCGGCGGCCTGCCTGCTGGAGACACCGAGAGCGGGCGCGATCCGCGCCCAACTGATACCGGCGGCGCGCGCCGCCTCGATCAACCGCGGCTCCCACTGGGCCACCTCGTCGCGGATGTGCCGCAGCAGGCTGAGGGCGGCCAACACGTCCTCTCCCCCCGCGGCCTCGTGCCCCGCGACCGCGCTCACCAGGGCCAGATCGGCCACCGCGTCGCCCTCGCGGGACGGACTGCTGCGCAACCGCGAACGCGCGTCGTCTCGATCGTCATCCACAAGACGACAGTCTAGATGCCTGCTACCCGCCAAAGATAGCCGTGTACGTCGTCACTCCGACGACAATGAACTTGTCGTCGTTTGGATTACGTGTTAGAACTGTCGTGCGCGTTGACGACCAGACGACAACACAGGAGGTGGAACGATGTTGATGCGCACCGACCCGTTCCGGGAGTTCGACCGGATCGCCCAGCAGGTGCTGGGAGGCGCTCAGGGGACGTGGTCGCGTCCGACGGCGATGCCCATGGACGCCTACCGCGCGGGTGAGGAGTTCGTGGTCTGCTTCGACCTGCCCGGTGTGGACCCCGACGCCATCGATCTCGACGTCGAGCGCAACGTGCTGACCGTGAAGGCCGAGCGCAGGCCGCAGGAAGGCGCCGAGGGCGCCGAGTTCCAGGTGGCCGAGCGCCCCAGCGGGGTGTTCAGCAGGCAACTGTTCCTGGGCGACACCCTCGACACCGAACGCATCAGCGCCGCCTACGACCGCGGCGTGCTCACCCTGCGCATCCCCGTCGCCGAGCGGGCCAAGCCCCGCAAGATCGCCATCGAGGCCGCGGACGGCGACCGGAAAGCCATCAACGCCTGACCTGCGGCTGCCCGGGCGGTCGAGCGGACGCCCGGGCAGCCGATCCACCCGGCCGCGCGGGAAAGGACACCCTCAACGTGACTTCAGATGCCCTGCACCGCGCCTTGGGCGAGTACCTCGGCGCGGTGGCCGAGGAACTGGGCGTCGGCGCCGAGTCGACCACGGTCGACCTGGACACCCCGCTCTCGGCGTACATCGCGCTGGACACCGAGCTACCGGACCACCCGGGGCGCGACACCGCCCTGCTCTGGGACGAGCGGCACGGCTGGTCGGTCGCGGTCGAGACGCACTCCGGGGAAGACCTCGTGACCGTCGCGCACCTGGCAGCGAACGCGGTCGCCCCCGCTCCCCGCCGGATCGCCAGGTTCCTCGCCGCCGTGGCGCGCGGCGACCGCCGCCGCCCGCAGACCGCGCCTGTGGCCATCCGTGACGTCGACGACAGTGAGAGCCTGCTCGACCAACTGCGCCGCCACCCCATGCGCCGGTCCGACCAGAAGGCCGCCTGAACACCGGGCGGTCGCCTACGCGAGCGGCGAGCGGTCAAGCGTGGCAGGGTGAGGTGGGGCGTTCGCTCGTCGCGCGGAGCGCGTCAGGTACCAGCGCACGGGGGTGATGGGAGTTCGGGTGGCGGTGGACGCGGTCGTGGTCGGCAGCGGGCCGAACGGCCTGGTCGCGGCGAACATCCTCACCGACGCGGGGTGGGACGTCCTGGTGCTGGAGGCCGCCGCCGTGCCCGGCGGGGCCGTGCGCACCGCCGAGCTGACCGTCCCGGGGTTCCGACACGACCTGTTCAGCGCCTTCCACCCGCTGGCCACGGCCTCCCCGGTGCTGGCGGAACTCGACCTCGCCCAGTGGGGGCTGCGGTGGAGCCACGCCCCGGCCGTACTGGCCCACGTCCTGCCCGACGACCGCGCCGTGCTCATCGACCGCGACGTCGAACGCACAGCCGAGTCGGTCGCGCAATTCGCCCCCCGCGACGGCGACGCGTGGCGCGCCCAGTACGACCGCTACCTCCACGTCCGCGACGACCTGCTCGCGGCGCTGCTGCGCCCGTTCCCCCCGGTCCGCGCCGGACTCGGCCTGGCACGGACGCTGGGGGTAGGCGACGCGTTGCGCGCGACCCGCCTGGTGACCATGCCCGTGCGCAGACTCGGCGAGGAACTGTTCGACGGCGAAGGCGCCCGGGTCCTGCTCGCGGGCAACGCCATGCACACCGACCTCGGACCCAACCAAGCCGGCAGCGCCGTCTTCGGCTGGCTGCTGGCCATGCTGGGCCAAGACGTCGGCTTCCCCGTCCCCCAAGGCGGCGCGGGCGCGCTCACCGACGCCCTGGTCGCGCGACTCACCGCGCGCGGCGGACGAATCGAATGCGACCGGCGGGTGACCAAGGTCCTCACCGCCCGGGGCAGAGCGGTGGGCGTGCGCACCGCCGACCACGACATCCGAGCCGCCCGCGCCGTGCTGGCCGACGTCCCCGCCACCGCGCTCTACCTCGACATGATCGACCAAGACCAGCTGCCCACCACCCTGCTGGCGGACATCGGCAAGTTCGACTGGGACGACTCCACCATCAAAATCGACTGGGCACTGTCGACCCCCATCCCGTGGACCGCCGAACAGCCGCGCCGGGCCGGGACCGTCCACCTCGGCGTCGACAGCGACGGCCTGGTCGCCGTCGACGCCGACCTGGGCCGCGGCCGTGAGCCGGGGAACCCGTTCCTGCTGCTCGGCCAGATGACCACCGCCGACGCGACCCGCTCCCCCAAGGGCACGGAATCCGCCTGGCTGTACTCGCACGTGCCCCGCGGCGGGGACTGGCCGCGCGAGCGCCTGGAGCAGTGGGCGGCCAAGGTGGAAGCCATCGTCGACCGCCACGCCCCGGGCTTCCGGGACACCATCGCGGGTCGGGTCGTCTCCGGACCCGCCGACCTCCAGCGGTCCAACCCCTCACTGGTCGACGGCGCCATCAACGCGGGCACGGCGGGCATCCACCAACAGCTGGTCTTCCGCCCCACCCCCGGCCTGTCGCGCGCGGACACCGTCGTCGAACGCCTGTTCCTGGCAGGTGCGTCCGCGCACCCCGGCGGGGGCGTCCACGGCGGCGCCGGGGCGAACGCGGCCAAGGCCGCCCTAGCGGCTAACGGGTGGTACGGCCCCGCCTACCGGTCGGTCATGCGCGGCCTGCACCGCGCCCTCCACCGCTGACGCGCGGCCGGGTCAGCAGCTTGTGCGCCGCGACGAGCACCCGGTCCGGCAACACCCTGCCGAGCAGCACCTGTGCCTTGACCAGCAACGACCCGGTGACCACCTGGGCGCGTCCCGCCATCATGGCGGCGAACCCGGCGCGCGCCACCTCGGCGGGATCGACCTTGGGCCCGGCGCCGATCGGGGTGTCGAGCTGGCCGGAACGCCGGAAGAACGCGGTGTCGGTGGGACCGGGCATCAACGAGGTCACCGTCACCCCGGTATTCGCCACCTCGGCCCGCAGCGCCTTCGCGAAGGACTGCACGAACGACTTGGACGCGTTGTACACCGACTGGTACGGGCCGGGGGCCAGCGCCGCGATGGACGAGGTGAACAGCACCCGTCCGTGCGCGCGTCCGAGCATCCCCGGCACCAGCGACTTGGCCAGGTGCACGGTCGAGCGGACGTTGAGGTCCACCACGGCGAGCTGTTCGTCCACCGTGGATTCCTCGGTGAACTCGCCGCCGACACCCGCGCCCGCGTTGAGGGCGAGCGCGGTCAGCGCGCCCATCTCCCCCACTCGCGCCACGAGCGCTTCGACCTCAGCGGGCACGGTGAGGTCGGCCCGCACCCCCACCACCCGGCTGCCGGGTCTGGAAAGCCGGTGAGCGGCGTCGACGACCTCGGGTTCGTCAGCCACCAGCACCACGTCGAAGTCGTGTTCGGCGAACTCGCGGGCCAACTCGAACCCGATTCCGGTTGACGCGCCGGTGACCAGTGCCAACGGCGGCGGGATGCTCGACAGCACCAGGGGCCCGCTCAGTCGGACCGGCGAACGGCCAGGTCGGTCAACCTCGCCAACGCCTCACGGTTGCGCGGCACCAGCAGCGCGTCCAGCAGGCGGTCGGGGAGCGCGGAGAACGGCCCGCGACGCACCTGTTCCACCATGGTGACCTCCGTGTCCCCGTCGACCGCGGCGAGCTCCAAGCGCACGAGCGCGGACCCGGCGGGCCACAACCGCGCCTCCAGCTCCAACACCTCCCCCGCGCGCGACTCCCGCACCTCGGTGCTGTCGTGGATGAGCAACGGCCACGCACCCACGCTGTGGTGGATCCGGGCCCCGACCGCGGGCCACCCGGAATCCACGCTCCGGATGTGCGACGCCCCCACCACCCAGGACGCGTACATCCAACCGTCAGCGAGAACCGCCCAGACAACATCGGGCGAAGCGGATATCCGCGCGTGCACCGTGGCCATGCCGGACGAGTACCCGGCGGGCTTTCGCGGCAACCCCGGCTCGGGCGCCAAGTGCGGACGCGGCGGAGGCGTGGTTCGAAGTCCTGGCAGTTCGGGGCATGCGCTCGGTGTCGCGCCCATCCCCGCGATCCGAGGGAACGCGGCTCGGTGGTGCGGCTCAGTCGAGGCTAGCGAGGAGGTCGGCCAGGCCGCTGCGGCGTGCGCGGGTGGTGACGGCAGCGTGGTCCGCGTACACCTGGGGCGTGTGGCGCAGGCGGCGCCAGAGTTCGTGGTCTTCGCCCGTATTGCCGGTGGGGAAGCCGCCCGCGGTGTCGTAGGTGTCGGCGCGGATGCCGAGGTTGGCGCCGTAGGACGTTGCCGTGGCCTTCGGGTAGGCGGGCGGAGTCCAGGACCTGGGCGTAGGCGAGCATTCCGGCCCGGGAGAGTCCCAGCCGGGTGGTCGAGGTGGGCGGCGCCCGCGACCGCTCGGGCGCCACGGGTGGCCAGGCGCACGTGCGCGGTGATCCAGTCGGCGGGGACGGTGGTGTCGGTGGTGTCGGCGTCGGTGGACAGGAGCCAGGTCGCACTCCGGGCGGGATGCCCCAGGAAGGCGCGGGCGCGGCGCAGTCCCAGGTCGTGCAGAGCGCCTAGCGGTCGGTCGGTGCCGTTGGTGATGACGACCGCGGGTCGGCGACACGGCCGTGCTTGTGCCCCGGCGGGGTGAACGGGGCCGCGCGCGGTGAGGGCGCGGCCTCAGGCGGCGGTGAGGTCGGCGGGGCCGTCCACGGTGATCGCGTCGACGCCGAACAGGCGCGCGGTGTCGGCGTAGGAGATGTCGGGCAGGGATGGGGACTGCTCGAACTTCGGGGCGCCGCCCATCGCGCGCAACTCCCAGGTGACCTGGTTGAGGTCGTTGTTGTGGAACACGCGGACCACGAGTGTCGGTAGCGGGTGATGGTCATGAGTTCGGCGAGGCAGTCGGCGACACCTCGGGCGCCTTGACCCACCAGGATCGCGACCTTCTCCACCGCGGTGAGCACGTCCGCCGCGCAGGTGATGGCGTCGGCGGCGGCGACCAAGCGGGGGTGGACGCGGGCGGGTGGGCTGGACGGGACCTGTTTGAACTCGTGCGTCGGCGGCGTGTGCTCCGCCTCTTGCAGGTCCGCCGGAACGATCGGCACCGTCGGAGCCCGCATCCCCGCCGCGGTGCGCATCGCGCGGTCCAAGGCGCTGGGCAGTTGCTCGGCGACGTTGACCTCGACCAGGAACTCACTGGCCACGTCCCGTTGATGCCGTCCCCCGGAACCGCGCACCGGCCGGGAAGCTTCCGCGAAGCGACATGGCCTGAACCGACGTCACCGCGCCCGGCACGGTGAGATCCACTCAGGACTGTGCCGGTCACCGGAACACGGTGGCGCCGCGGGGAGCCGACGTCAGGCGACGCGGGTTCATCCCAGGTGTTTCTCGGCCCCCCGGTGACCGAGTTTGTGGTTGCCGTCGCAGAGCGGTGCGATCGCGGATCGTCCGCACCGGCACAGCGCCATCGTCGCCCGGTTGCGGTCCACGACGGCGCCGTCCTGGGTGTGGATCTCGAAGTCGCCCCGGACGAGCAGGGGGCCGTTGTCGTAGACGGTCACGGTCGCCGCCGGTTCTGGAGCCATGGAGGCGGAATACCCGGCCCTGCCCCACCACACACGTGGTGTTCACGACTGATCGGTTCCGATTGGACTCGTGGTCGTTCGGGTAGTCGTCGGGCACTTACCTTGGCCCGAGGAGTTCTCATGCGCGTCCCCCACACCCGCGGCGAGCTCAGCGCCGCGGTGATCAGAGCCTTTCGGGAGCCGGGGAGCCCCTTCCCCACCGTGCGGGTCGACGACCCCTGGCGCGACGCGGACCTGCAGCTCGCCCTGTGGATCTGCTACGAGTTGCACTACCGGGGATTCGACGAGGTGGACCCCGACCTCGCTGATGACCTCGATCTCCTGGCGTTCCGCCGACAGCTGGAACAACCGTGGCACGAGGCCCTGCGTGACCTCGTTCCGCACCGGTCGACGACCCATGAGCGGGTCCCCGAGGCGTTGGCGGAGCTGGTCGCCGCCGATGACGGGCCGCCGCTGGCGAGCTTCCTGCAACGCGGAGCGACACTGGAGCAGTTCCGCGAGTTCGTCGTCCAGCGGTCGATCTACCACCTCAAGGAAGCCGACCCGCACAGCCTGGCCATCCCCCGCCTCGAAGGCCAGGCGAAGGCGGCCATCATCGAGATCCAAGCCGACGAGTACGGCGGTGGCCGACTCTCCGACATGCACTCGGAACTGTTCCGCGCCACCATGCGCGCCCTCGACCTCGACGACCGCTACGGCCACTTCATCGACCAAGCGTCCGGGGAGACGTTGGCGGTCAACAACCTCATCTCCTTCTTCGGCCTGCACCACCGCTGGACCCCGGCCCTGCTCGGTCACCTGGCGGCGTTCGAGATGACCTCGTCGCTACCGAACCGCCGCTACGGCAACGGGTTGCGCCGACTCGGATTCGACCAGGCGGCGACCCGCTTCTACGACGAGCACGTCGAGGCTGACGCGGTGCACGAGCAGATCGCCGCGCACGACCTGTGCGGCTCCTACGCCAGGCAACACCCCACCGCGGCCGCCGACATCGTGTTCGGCGCGGCTTGCGCCCTCGCCGTGGAAGCGAACTTCGGCCACCACCTGCTCCAGCGGTGGCAGGCTCCGCCCGCGTCCCTGGCGAGCTGACCTCGTGCTCAGGGGACGGTGCGCAACCGGGGGTAGGTGACCCGCACGGTGAGCAGTCCGGTGATCTCCAATGCCCGGTGCACCGAACCCGCAGGCTGCGGGTGAGACTCATCCAACTCCCAGCGGACGCCGAAGGGTGCCGTTGCGTGCCGGCGGGGCCGGGCCTGGCGCGAACGTGAACGGGACTTCGGACGAGCGGGGGGCGCCTACGTCGGGGTGAATCGGACGACGAGCAGGGCGACGTCGTCGCGGGGTGGTTCAGCGCCCAAGAGCGCGTCGGTGACCTGGGCGCAGACAGCGGCGGGGTTGTCGTGGGTGAGGTTGTCGAGGAGCTGGTCAAGGTAGGGGTCGAGGGGCTGGCCGGGTCGTTCGACGAGGCCGTCGGTGTGGAGGGCCAAGACGCTTCCCCGCGGGAGGGCGACGACGGTGTCGCGGCGTGAGTCCGAGGCCGATGGGCAGGTCGGGGGGCGCGGTGAGCAGGGCGCTGCGCAGGCGGCCCATGACGACCGCGGCGGCCAGGCCGTGGCCGGTGACGTCACCGATGACGATGCCGAGGCGGTCGCCGGGCAGGGAGAAGACGTCGTACCAGTCGCCGACCACCGCCATCGAGGTGCCGGGGATGTAGCGGGCCGCGAACGCCAGACCGGGGACGGCCGGGAAACCTGGTGGGCAACAGGCTGCGCTGGAGCGCGGTCGGCGTTGCTGATATCGGCTTGGGTGGCCTGGGCGATCCGATCCGCGACCAAGTGCAGCAGGTGGCTGTCGTCGGGGGTGAACCGGCGCGGGGTCAACGACCCGACGTGCGGCACGCCGACCAGGTCGCCGCCCGCGAGCAGCGGGACACCGAGCAGCGCTCGCAGGCCCCGACGCCACAGCAGTGAGTTGACCACGGTGGTGGCGTCGACGCGGTCGAGGATCACCGGGGTGCGGGCAGCGGCCACCCGCCCGGCGAACCCAGCGCCCAGCGGGATGGTGATCCCGTGTCCGACCTGCTCGTTCATGCCGACCGAGGCTCCGACGGTCAGCACCTCGGCAGCGGTGTCGTAGAGCAGCACCGAGGCGGCGTCGACCTCGAACAGCTCCTGGATGCGGGCCAAGACCGCGCGCAGGAACTCCTCCAGGTTCATGTGCCGCAGGCCCACATCGGTCACGGCTCGAAGCGGCGGGTCCGCGGGCACTTTCCCGTTCGACGGGCGGAGACCTGGCCTAGAACACCGCACTGCCCGCGGCACCGATCCCGCCGAGCCTCCGCAGGCCGGGCAAGGTGTGCTTGCCCATCGCTTCCCTCAGGGTCCCGCTGGTGACACCGCCCTGATCCGTTCCACTCTGAACACACGGTCGGCCTCCCGCATGTGGCACCACGCCAGAAGGAACGGCCCGTCCCATCCAGTCGGCGTGATGGTGCGGGTGGAGGACTCGCCCTTCCCGTCGACGTAGTCGATGCGCACGTCGGACTGCCCGTCGATAGCTCCCACCAGCAACGCCACCGCCTCCTCCGACAACATCGGGTTCCGTCCGCGCACGATCTGCGTCGTGGACGACCCGTCCGACCCCAGGTCGGGGAGGTCCACCGCCTCCGGCTCCACCTGTTCCACCTGGGCGGCCACTCGTGCCTTCCGCGGCCGCCGGACGATCACACTCCCGGATGGCGGATCGTCGACCACTTCGAATCCTTCCGCCCGCAATTGCGCGACCACCTCCGACGGCGCCATCGCACTCCCCGCCACAGTCGGCGCCAACTCCGCGAACCCGGGCAACCGCACCACCTCCGTGATGACATTCGCCTCCGCCACCACGCAGCACCTCACCTCCCGCAACCGCACCTGCCCTCGCCCGCGTTCTCCCAAAAGCACCCGCAGCGCCAACGGCACGTTGTGCTGTGTCAGCTCGTTCAAGGAGGCCAGCAAAGAGCCTTCGGTCCACCCCTGGGCGAACGCCGCCCGGACGCTCGCCGTGGTGAACCGCCACACCCGCGCCCCGTCCTCTACCGAGCTCTCCGCGGAAGCCTCCAGCACTCGCGCGGCCTCGACCGTCATCTGCCCGAACACCACAGCCTTCAGGTCGTCCATCACCTCCACCTCGCACCGCATCGGCACCACCACCTCGGCCACCGAAGCGGCCAGCGCCTCCGTATCGCCCGCGGACAACAACGCCTCCCCACACGCACTCAGCGCGGTCCCCGCTACCACCCCCACCATCGTCGCCTCGCGGACAACCCCAACAGCGTGCTGATGCACCGCCGGGCAGAACCAATAGGCCGCATCAGCGACCGCTTCGACCGACACCCCGCCCCGTCCCGCCCGCAGCACCGCCCATCGCGCTGCCCGAGAATGCGACGACTCGACCTTGGACCCCGCCGCGCTCCGCCGGGCAGTCGGGGAGTGCGACAACCAGAACCAGGCCCACGCCAGCTCCGCCCACTGCCTGGCAGGCGTTGCCTCCCGCCACCGCTCATACCGCGCGGTGACCTCGAACGCTGTCCCGACCTGCGCCAACAACCCAGCCGCGAACAGCAGGTCCAACACCAGCAACAGGTAGTCGTCATCCAGACCGAGAGCCGCCCCCCACCGTTTCCGCTCCTGGACCCCGACCCCACCCCGTCGCAACCCCACGATCGGCTTGCTCGTATCCAACAGCGCATAGGCCACCCGCAGCAGGTGCTGCACCGAAGACCGCAGCTCACCGTCCGCACCGCGCCGACCAGGCTCAACCGCGGGCGGTCCGGTCACCTCCATGTGACCGTTCGCTCGCTTCCACTGCGCCGACACCGGGGAGACCAGACACACGACCTCCCCATCCGGCCACGCCACCCCGACCCGCCGCAACTCGCCCAGCGCCGACCGGACCGCGTCCCTGCGACCCCCGGTCAACGCCGCCACAGCGTCAACGGTGGCCTCGGACCCCAAGCCTGCCGCGGCCCGCCCCGCCGCCACCGCATCCCGGCTCACCAACCGCACCGCGGCCAAGGACCCGCGACCGCTCAGTCGTTCCGCAAGCGCCCCGGGCCCATCGGGCACCGGCGCCGTCCGCACCTCCGGCCGAACCCGCAACAACTCAGCCAACTCCACCCGGTCCATCCGACCGAGGTACCGCGCGAACGAACCGGTGTCCATACCAGGCATTCTGCCCAGAGCCAGGTTCTCGCGTGGCCCGGACGGGCGACCAGGCCGGTGCCGCTACGACAAACACACCCCACCGCAGTCGCCTGGACCTGTACCGCCTGCTCGCGTGCAACAACGGCACAGGTTCCGCAGATGATCGATGCGACAAGGCCGCGCACAGGGAGGTGAGTCCGGACGCGGTGGAATCGCGGGACATAGTCGAAGTGCGGGACGAGGATGACCTGGCTCTCCTCGTCGCGACCGCCGAGGAGGAGGGTGTCCGCGTCGAGGAAGTCGGGTTCGCTGCCTGGGATCCCACCGCCTACGCCGAGGTGATCGGCGCGTTGTTCGCGGTGAACCTGGTCGTGGAAAGATGGCGGGAGCGGCGACTCGGTGGGCAGGTCATCGATCTCCGGACCGGGTCGGACAAAGTAGTCCACCGCAGTCGTGGCGCGTTCTTGAAGACGGCCGGGTGGAGATCGAGGCACGCGAAGCCAACAACCAAGCCACCGAATTCGTCGAGCGCCTGCTCTCCCTCTTTGCCGGACGCGGAGAGGTTGGTACTGTCGACGCGGTCGCACCGCTGGCAAAGTCCGTCTTCGGCAATGACGCCGCACTGCGTATCGAACGCAGCGAATCGAGGCCAGGCGCTGAAGACGTGGCGAGTGAGTGAAGTACCCCGGACTACCCCCTGCCGGAAGTGACGACGCGGGGTGGGTGCGGGCAGGATCCGACCTGACCGCCGCTGAACAACTGTTGTCCCGCAACAGCGGAACCGTCGTCGAGGTCGTGCGGTTGGCCGAAGTGCTGATACGCATGGCAGGGCCGCTGACTGCCGGGCCGTGCTGAGCGCGTCCACACCACGCGACGACGAGGTGCCGCTGGCGCATGAGCCCTTTCGGCCGTGGTCGTGGCACGGACATGTTGCACGACGTTGCGCGGTATTCCCCGTCGCGGGCACGCCGTCGCAGGTCAGAACGCGCGATGTCGCAGCCCACCTCCGCAGACGCGGGGCGGACGTCGTTCGCTGGAGGGATGTCACCAAGGCCCACCCGGGGTCCTGCGACGTCGCGATCGCCGCGCAGAACAGCGGGTTGCACAAGCTCACCGAGCCGGTCCTGGTGATGGCGCACGGGGCGTTGCGGGACAAGGTCGCGCCCGTCCGGGCCGGGGCCGGGAAGCAGACCGAATCACACCGGTACGGCACCAGCGCGCAGGACACCGTCCACGCCGGTCGCGCCATCGCGGTTCGGCAGTTGTTGGCGCACGACGACCAAGTCGCCGCCTACAACGGCCACCACGAGGCCGTGCGAGAGTCGCTGCGTGTGGTCGGCGATCCCGTCGTCGACCAACTGTTGGCGGAACTGCACCTGCGCGCCGAGCACCGAGCCGCGCTGGGAGTCCGCCCCGACCAGCGGCTGGTCCTGGTGACCTCGACCGGCTGCGCGCACAACCTGTGGCTGGACCAGCCGGGGTTGATGCGCAGGCTCGTCACAGAACTCCCATCCGACCGGTACCGGGTCGTCGGCGTGCTGCACCCGAACATCTGGCACAGCTACGGCAAGCAGGTCGAGCACGTGCTGCACGACGCGCTGTGATCAGGTCTGCGCCTGGTACCCCCTGACCAGGACTGGCCCGTGGTATCGATCGCGGCCGACTACATCATCGGCGACCAGGGCTCGCCCTTCCAGTACGGGACCATCACCGGTGCCGCGCTGCTCAAGGCAGGCTTCCACGACCCCCTGGTGGCACCAGGGTCGGTGCGCAGCAGGTTGGGGGCCGCCGTGCCGGAGCCGGTACCGGACCGCCCTCTCGAAGAACAGTTGCTCGAAGCGGCCGACCAAGAGGTCCGCGCCGCTACGCGGGCTTCGGGCACCTGCTCAGCTCGCAGCCGGGTCGATTCGCGGCGAACCTTCGGCGCGAGGTGTACGTGGTGCTCCATCTGCCGGAGCCGTCGACGGCGGCGGTCCTGCCGCGGCTGCGACCACCGGAGCTGATCAGCTACCGGTGAGTCGGCGGCGGATCCGTTCGGCCAAGGGGCTGCCCGTGGACTCGTACAGCTCCGCGGCCCGCTCAAGGTGCCGTCGGGCCGACTCGTCGGTCCGCATCGCCGTCGCCACCGCGCAGAGTTGTTCGTGGATACGTGCCTGTTCGTACTTGGCGTCCAAGTCCACCATGACCCCCAGCGCCGCGGAGAGGATTCTCCGCGCTTCGGCAGGCTCGCCGGCATTCAAGCGCAGGGAACCCAGCTCGAGCGACGCACGAGCCTGGTTGTACCGGTCACCGATCTCGGCGAAAACCGTCCTCGCCCGGTCGAGGTGTGGGATCACGTCGGAGTCGTCCCCCAGAGCGATCAAGGAGCGGGCGACGTTCACGTGGGTGAGCGCCGCTCCGCGTTGCTCACCACGGGCGATCTGCGCCCGTGGCGCTTGTTGGTAGTGGTCAATCGCCTCTCTGGACCGCCCGAGGCCGTGAAGTGCGAGACCCAGGCTGTTGAGAGCGCTGGCGACGCCCACCTCGTCACCGGATTTCCGGCATAGCTCAATCCCCTCGCGGAAGCACAGCTCCGCCTGCCCGAACTCACCCGGCCCATGGTGGCCTAGGCCCAATGCCGGTCGGTTAGGTGGTTTCGGCTGGTCGGCGGCGGTGTCGGGTCTTGCTGGGCGGGGTGAGGGTGATGTTCGAGTGAGGTGGTCGGCTGTTTCGGAGTTGTTGTCGGTGTCGTGCGCGTTTGACCGGGAAGTTGCTCATTTTCCGTTTGATCACCCGCGGGTAGCTCCGGTG
>NZ_PTIX01000015.1 GCF_002934265.1 Actinokineospora auranticolor | reverse complement strand
AACGCCTGCCACTGCTCGTCAGTCAGCTCATGCCTGCGCACCACGACACAAGATCAAACCACGTCCGGCCCACCCGCTTTGAGGACGGGCCCTAGCGAAGGAGTCCCCCATGCGGTCCCTGCCCCGCGCCGCCGTGGCGCTGGTGCTCGTCGTGGGTGGTGGCGTCCCCCTGGCCACCTCCGCGGCGAGTTCCCCGCCCGGTCCCGGTTTCGCCATGGTCGAGGAGCGGGTCTACGTCGAGACCGGCGTCGACACCGACAACAACGGGCGCCCCGACCGGGTCGCCATCGACATCTCGCGGCCCGCCGGGGCCGCGAGGGTTCCCGTGGTGTTCGAGCACAGCCCGTACGCCAAGGGGTTGAACACCGCCGCCAACCACAGCGTGACCGTGGACCGGTTGCCGCAGGAGGGGTTGTTCCCGGCGGCCCTAGCCGCGACTGGTCCGGTGGCGCGGCCGGTGCCGGACCTGCCGGACTGGTACGACGACTACTTCGTGCCGCGCGGCTACGCGGTGGTCATGGGGCACAGCATCGGCACGGGCGACTCCGACGGCTGCCCCACCACCGGCGACCGCAACGAGACCCTCGGTGCCACGGCGGTCATCGACTGGCTCAACGGGCGCGCGAAGGGTTACAACCGGTCAGGGGCCGAGGTGCGGGCGACATGGAGCACCGGCAACGTCGGCATGATCGGCATCTCCTACAACGGCACGCTGCCCAACGCCGCCGCGGTGTCCGGTGTGGCCGGGCTCAAGGCGATCGTGCCGATCGCGGCGATTTCCCGCTGGTACGACTACTACCGCGCCAACGGCCTGGTCGTGGCGCCCGGCGGCTACCAGGGTGAGGACGCCGACGTGCTGGCCAAGGCCGTGGTCGCCAACTCCGCCAGGTGCTCGGCCCAGCTCGCGGCGATCGGGCGCGACCAGGACCGCACGACCGGCGACAACACCGCGTTCTGGCAGCAGCGCGACTACGTGCGCGACGCGAACAAGGTCACCGCGGGCGTGTTCGTCATCCACGGCCAGGGCGACTGGAACGTCAAGGGCCAGCAGTACTCCCAGTGGTGGGAGGCGTTGAAGGCCAACAACGTCCCCCGCAAGATCTGGCTGCACCGCGGCGGCCACGGCGCACCGTCGCGTTCGGACTACCAGGCGGCCGTCGGGCGCTGGTTCGACTACCACCTCAAGGGGATCGACAACGGCGTCATGACCGAGCCGAAGGCCGACGTCCAGTTCGCGGACGGCACCTGGCAGCGCTACGCCGACTGGCCGGACCCCGCCGCGCGCGACACCGCCTACCGGCTGGGCGCCACCTCCGCCACCGCGCCCGGCACGCTCGCCTCGACCGGCGCGGGCGAGGTCAAGCAGACCTTCACCGACCGCGGCCGCACGACCACCGCGGCCACCCTCGTCGCGGGCCCGGACACCGCGAACACCGGCAGACTCGTCTACCGGAGCGCGGCGTTGACCAAGGCGACCAAGCTGTCCGGTGTGCCGAGGGTGACCCTGCGGGTGGCGGTGGAGAACCGCAAGGCCGCCAACCTCACCGCCCTGCTGGTCGACTACAGCGGCACCACCCCGACCATCGTCACGCGGGGCTGGATCGACCCGCAGAACCGGGCGGGTGACACCGCGGGCCGGCCGGTGGTGCCGGGCCAGGAGTACGACCTGACCTTCGCCCTGCAACCCAAGGACCACGTGTTCGCGACGGGCCACCGCATCGGCCTGGTGGTCATCTCGACCGACTACGACTACACCCTCCGCCCCACGGCGGGCACCACGTTGCGGCTGTCCCCGGCGCAGAGTTCGCTGACCCTGCCCCTCAGCTGAGACTCGGCGGGCCGGGGCGAGCCCCGCCCCGGCCCGCCGAACGGCTACGCGCCGTCGTGCACGACGCTCCAGGTCACCCGCGCGTCGCACGGCGCGTGTTTCGGGGTGAGTGTGATCGTCGGGTACACCGTGCCCGTGAAGACGAACCGGGCGTACAGGCTGCCCACGACCCGTGGCCGCAGTGTGACCTGGGATTTCCGGTTGTCCGATGCCTGGGTGCCCTCGGGGGTGCGATGGACACGACGACCTCGTCGCAGGTCCCGGTCAGCACGATCCTGCCGGTGAGCGTGGCCATTTCGGGGAAGTCGACGGGCGGCGGGTCGACCAGTCGCACCGCGGTGCTCTCGGTGCCGGTGAAGTTCCAGGTGAGGTCGCGGACGCGTTTCCCATCGACGTCCCGCTCCTCGGAGAACACCGGGTCCGTGCCCCATGCCCGCAACTTCGTACCCGGGTCCGCCGCGAGCGACATGGTCGGGCTCGACGTGGCGGGACCGGCCGTGGTCGTGCTCAGCGGCACGCCGGTGGTCGGCGCGACGCCGCCGAGGCCGCGGTCGTCCGGTCCGCCGCTGACGGTGACCACGGTCGCGATCACACCCGCGAGGCAAGCCCACGCCGCGGCGATGGACCGGCGGTGGACGCGGGCAGGCGCCGCTTCCGCCAGCAGCACGTCCACGCGATCGAGCACGGCTCGCTGCTCCGCCGGCGTGTCCACGGGCAGCGTCGGCACGGGCACGTACTCGGGCTCGGCGGTCGTCTCGTGGTCGAGGCGTTCGACGAGTTCCAGGCGCCGCGCGCGCAGCCGGGCGATCAGGTGTTCGGCCTCGGCGGCGCGGTGGCGCGTGGTCCAGTTGCGCGCGTGCCCGCGAGAGCTGCTCCTCGGCCGTCCGAGCGGCGGCGTCGGCCGAATCCACCCGTTCCCGCAGTACGTCGAGTTCGGCGGTGACCCCGCGGCAGGTGCTGTGGAGTCGGGTGATCGCCACCGTGTGGGCTATTCGCAGGCGATGCCGTCCTTGTCGTTGTCGAGTCCGTAGACGTCGCTGCCGATGACCCGGATCGGGCCGGACACGTAGGCGGGGCCGTTGCCGCTGCCGCCCGCGCAGTCGACATCGGACGCGATGGGGACACAACCGCTGTAGTTGGGGTTGCACGTGGACGCGGCCGTGGTGGTGGTGACCGGTTTCGGCGCGGGAGGGCGCGTGGTCGTGTGCGGCGCGGGTTGGGTGGTCTTGGTCGCCGGCTTCTGCGCCGGTTGCGCGGGTGCGACCGTGGTCGGGGCGGCCGGGAGTTCGGTGGTGAGGAGCGGTGCGGCCGGGGCCACGGTCGCCGTCGTTGTTGTGGTGGTCGTTGTCGTCGAAGTCGTCGTGGTTGTTGTGGTTGTTGTGGTCGTGGCAGGAGTGCGTGTGGTCTCCGCCGCGGTGTTCTTGGCGTCGTCGTTGTTGGTGGCGACCGCGATGACGAAAACCGCGCCGACCACCGCCGCCGCGATCCCCAGCGGGCGCTTCGAGCGCTTCGGCGCTGCGGCGACCTCGATCGGCACCACGGCGGGCTCGACCGGGACGACACGGGTCGGCTCACCCGCCACGGCCGGTTCCGCGGGCGGGTGCAGCCGGGAGGTCGGCGCCGAGCCGGCACCGCCGACCGGCGGGACCTGCGGGGACGGCCGCTCGTCGTCCGAGCGGCGCGGCAGGCGGAGGCTGATCTGCAGGCCCCGGGCGTCCTCCCGCTGGATCACCGCCCGGCAGCCGGGCACGCCGCCGCGCGCGGTGATCTCGTCGATCAGCGGGCCGTAGCGCCGCGACATCGCGGCGGTCAGGCCGCCGACGCGGGAACCGTCCAGCCGGACCTCGATGGCTCGCTCGCCGCGCCGCTTTCCCGCCTGGATGACGCTCCAGGCCAGCTCGACGCGAACCCGGCGCTGGCGCCCCGGCGCGACGTCGTAGCGGCGGAGCGCGGGCTGGTGGTGTTCCTCGCCGGTGACGGTGACCGCCACTTCAGCGACCAACATCGTCAGGTCAGGCATGGGTCAGGACTCCCGGGACGCACAGTAGGTTTCCTGTGCATCGGCGCGGCGGCCCGCCCGTTACCGCCATGATCCGCGCGGCTACCGTCCTGGCGTGGCCAACACGGACTGGGACGGAACGACCCTCGGCGGCTCGCTGCGGGAAGTCCACCTCGCGGAGCGCGACCGGCTCGCCTCGGCCGCCCGCGACGGGGAGTGGGCCACCGTGCTGGGGATGATCGAGAGGTCCCCGAGCCTGGTCAACGCCTGGAGACCGGGCGGGAACAGCTGGTTCACCCCCGTGCACCAGGCGGCCTGGCTGGGGGCGTCCCCGGAGGTCGTGCGCCGGATGGTGGCCCGCGGGCCCTGGCTCACCCTGCGGACGGCCGCGGGTGACCGGGCGCTGGACATCGCGCTGCGCCGGGGGAACGCGCACCTGGCGGGTCTGCTCACGCCGGTGATCCGGCACCCGCTGCGCACCGGTGTGCTGGGCGGGCACCTCCACGACCTGATCCGCGAGCGCGCCGACCACCTGGTGCGCGAGCACCGGTTGCGGCTGCCGGAGCTGGAGGTGCTCACCGAACTCGAGAAGCCGGACATGTTCTTCCCGGTTCCGGGCATGTACGGCGGGTTCGGGTACCGACTGGAGGGCGAGGGCCTCGTCGTGCGGAGCTTCTGCCGGGTGGTCGGCGGTTCCGGGCAGACCCACCGGATCACCACCGCCGGGTGCGTGCTCGTCGAGGACGGGTGGGGCTGATCGCCGGCGTGTCCGGGCCGGTCCGGCTCGTGGCCGGGATAATGGTGGTGTGCCATCCGAGGGGGAGCGGTGACTGACGAGGAACTGCTGGTGGAGGTCGTCCTGACCCGCCTGGACCACCCCCACCTGCCACTGGAGGAGATCGTCGCCCTCGTCGTGCGGCGGATGGACGAGGACGTGGTGCTGGGCCTCGCCGCCCGCGCCCTGGCCAGCCGCGACGAGCTGCGGGCCGCGGTGTTCCCCGCCGCGGTGGAGCAGGTGATGCGGGTCGTTCTCACGCTGCGCGGACGCGTCGACTAGGTGGTGGGCGAGGGGGGCTCCGGCGCGCTGGGCGGGCGCGCCGGAGCCGGGATCAGACGGTCACGGCCGTCCTGGTGTCCTCGTGCCGGGCCGGGGGCTTGGGCTTGGTGAAGTTCAGCGCGACGAACACCGTGATCACGATGCCCGCCGCGGCGACCAGGATCGCGGTGGTGAGGCCGTCGGTGATGGCGGCGGGGAGCGCGTCGCCGGTGGCGCCGTCCTCGGCGGTGTTGGCGATGGCCACCAGGACGGCCAGACCGAGCGCGCCGCCGATCTGCTGGCTGGTCGAGGCCATGCCCGAGCCGACGCCCTGTTCGGCAGGCGCCACGTCGGCGGTGGCGGCGCCGAACATCACGGTGTAGCCGGTGCCCTGGCCCAGCCCCAGGACCAGCATGCCGGGCACCAGCACCCAGTACGGGTCGCCGGGATGCATGGTCAACGCCGTGACGACCGTGCCGACCGCGCCGACGACCAGGCTGCCGACCATCGTGGCCCGCGGACCGAACCGGGTGGCCAGCCTGCCGCCGACCATCGCGCCGGTGAAGATGGCCACCATCGGGACGAGGTAGGCCAAGCCGGTCTCCAGCGCGTTGTAGCCCTGCACGCCCTGGAAGAACACGGTCAGGAAGTACAGCAGGGTGCCCATGGTCGCCATGTACAGGAACGTGACACCCATGCCGGTACCGAGGTTGCGGTCGCGCAACAGCCGCAGCGGCATCAGCGGGTCGGCGCCGCGCTTCTCGACCACGACGAAGGCGGCGAGCAGCACGACGCCCGCGATCGCGCTGATCACCGTGACCGGCGCCAGCCAGCCCGACTCCGGGCCCTGCACCAGGGCGATGACCACCGCGGTGATGCCGACCGTGGACGTGAGCGCCCCCGCCAGGTCGAACGAGCGGCCACCGACAGCGTTCGTGTCGGGGGCGGTCAACGGGAAGGCGAGCAGCAGCGCGAGCGCGGCGAGCGGGACGTTGACGTAGAACACGGCCTCCCAGCCGAACGCCTGCGTCAGGACGCCGCCGAGCAGCGAGCCCAGGATCATCCCGGAGCCGCCCGCGGCGCCCCAGACGGAGAACGCCCGGTTGCGCTCGGCGCCCTCGGCGAAGCCGGTGGAGACCAGCGTCAGCGTGGCGGGGAACAGGAACGCGCCGCCGACGCCCTGCAGGGCGCGGCCCAGGATCAGCACGGCCGAGTTCGGGGCCAAGCCGCCGATGAGCGAGGACACGCCGTAGAGCGCCAGGCCGGTGACGAACATCCGGCGCGGGCCGAACAGGTCGCAGGCCCGGCCGCCGAGCAGCAGGAAGCCGCCGAAGGTGACCGCGTAGGCGCTGATCACCCACTGCAGGGTCTGCTGGGTGAAGCCCAGGCCCGTGCCGATCTCCGGCAGGGCCACGTAGACGATGTTGTAGTCGATGGAGATGATCAGCTGGGCGAAGGCGAGCAGGGCCAGGGTCAGGCCCGCGCGGCGGCGCCGGGGGGCGCGGTCGAGGGCGCCCGCGGCCGTGGACGTCATGGTGGAACCTCTCTGGGACCGGGAAAGCGCGATGCCACACGCGGCTCGTCGAGCCGCCCGCGGGGTTTCGCTGACGAACCGATCCTGGCGGGGGCGCGCTCCCCCGGCCATCGACACCGGAATACCTTGTCAGGTGGCCGAAAGTCCGTCAGGTCACCCGCACAGTCCACAGTGGATCAATAGTGGGGGAGCGGTCGGGACGGTCCCGAGTTGACAGACTTCCGCCGCCGGCTGGCGCGCGCCCCACCCGACGACGAGCATCGACCCCGTACACGGCAGACAGCAGGCGGACCGGAGGCGTCCGCGGCACACCGCCAGGGAGCGACCGGACATGACCAGACTCGCCATCGTCTACTACTCGGCCACCGGCAACATCCACAAACTCGCCGTCGCCGCCGCGGCGGCGGGGGAGGCGGCGGGCGCCGAGGTCCGCCTGCGCCGCGCCGCCGAGATCACCACCGAGCCGCTGGCCCCGAACTTCCCCGCCTGGACCGAGGCCAACGCCGAGCACGCCGCCACCGCCCGCGACGACGTCGACGAGGCCACCACCGACGACCTCTACTGGGCCGACGCGGTGCTGTGGGGCACCCCCGGCCGCTACGGCCTGCTCGCCGGACCGCTCAAGCACTTCATCGACCGGACCTTCGAGCTGCACGCCCGCCGCGGCCTGGCGAACAAGGTGATGTCCTCGTTCACCTCCACCGGCACCCCGCACGGCGGCCAGGAGAGCACCATCCTGTCGCTCAACAACGTCTTCTACCACTGGGGCGCGATCATCGTCGCGCCCGGCGTGCTCGACGACGTGCTCCTGCGCCCGAGCAACGGCAACCCCTACGGCGTCAGCGCCACCTCGGGCCTGCAAGCCGTCCCGGGCGGTCTCGCGCTCAACGTCACCGACGACAACCTCCTCGCGATCGGGTTCCAGACCCGCCGCGTGATCGAGATCGCTGCGGCCATCAAGGCCGGGCTCACCACGTCCGTCTAGCGCCCACGAGATGGGCCACATGGCGGACGTGAACCTGGGCGACCTCGTCAGCGAGGGCGTCTCCCCGTGGCTCGACGGCCTCGACCGGCGCTGGATCGACTCCGGCTGGTTCGCGGGCGCCGTCGGCCCCAAAAGCCTGCACGGGGCGACCACCACGGTAACCGCGCTCATCGACTCGCTCACCACCACCGACGGCCCCGACCCGCACGCCCGCCCGCTGCACCGGCTGCTCGACCAGGGAGCCGACCCCGACACGGCCGCCGAAGCACTCGCCGCGGCCGTCGCCCGCGCGGCGGCTGACGCCCTGCGCGAGGTCCACCTCCACTCCGGCGGCCAAGACGGGCACGTCTCCGTCGACATCCCCGCCACCGCCGCGGGCCACGCGCGGACCGCCGAGGTGGCGGGCATGCGCGCGGCGGCCCTGCTGCGCCGCCCCAACACGATGGTCGCACTGCCTGCCACCCCCGCGGGCCTGGCGGCGACCCGCCGCTGCCTGGCCCGCGGGATAGGCGTGCACGCCACCGACGTGTACTCCACCACCCGCTACCGGCAGGTGGTCGAGGCCTACTTCGACGGCCTGACCGCGGCCCGGACCGCGGGCCTGGACCTGTCGACCATCCCCTCGCTGGTCGGCGTCCCGATCGGCCGCCTCGACGAGGCCGTCGACACCCGGCTCCGCGCGCGGCCCGCGGCCCCGCTGCCGGGATCCGCGGGCCTGGCCACCGCGCGGCTGCTCTACCACGAGTACGAGCGGTCACTGGGCGGCGACCGCTGGCGGGCCCTGCACGCGGCCGGGGCCCGCAAGCAGCGGCTGCTGTGGCACACCGCCCCCGGCGCCGTGGGCCGCGTGGTCGGCTGGGGCACGGCCACCGCCCTGCCCCGAACCGCCCTGGACACACCGGGGGAGTTGTTCGGCGACACCCTGCTCGGCGAGCACACCACCGCCCAGGCCGTACTCGACGAACTGCGCGGAACCGGAGTGGACCCGGACGCCATCGCCCGGCAACTGGAGCGGGAGGCCGCACACCGCGCCACCCGCGACTGGCACCGACTGATCCGGCTGCTCCACGACCGGCTCACCAACCCCACACCGACGCACCCGCGGTTGACGACCCCAGTACATTCGGACGTCAGTCGCCCGCGCGAAGGGGAACCGCGGGCCTGACGCACTGAGGGCGTGGGGCGTGGTTGAGGGGCATTCCGCCGTCGATTCCGCCGTGCTGGCGATGCTGGAACTGCTGTCCGGCACCGCCCAACCACACGAATACGACACCGCGATCACCCACGCCGTCACCCAGGGCGCCGACCCCGCCGTGCTCCACCACGCCAAACGGGTCGCGCTCGACGTCGCCGAACAACTGACCCGCCACCGCCACCGCGAAGCCGACTTCACCGCACTCGTCGACACCGCCCGCGAGTTCACCATCGCCACCGACGTCGACACCCTGCTCAAAATGATCACCCGCCGCACCCGCCTGCTCCTCGGCGTCGACATGGCCTACATCAGCCTCCCCGACGGCGACTCGATCCACATCCGCACCGCCGACGGACACACCTCCGTGCTCAGCGTCGGCCTGCGACTCCCCGGCGCGGGCGGCGTCGGCAACGAGGTCCTGCTCAACGCGGCCCCGTTCTGGACTGCCGACTACCTCAACGACCCACGCATCCACCACAGCCCCGCCATCGACGAGGTCGTCGAGGCCGAGGGCCTGCGCACCGTCATGGCCGTCCCCCTGTTCTCGCGGAACACACCCTTCGGCGCCCTCTACGCCGCCTCCCGCACCGTCCGCCGGTTCACCACCGACGAGGTCTCGCTGATGAGCAGCCTCGGCGACCTCGCGGGCGTCGCCATCGAACGCGCCCAACTCCAAGAACACTCCGACGACGTCATCACGCGGCTACGCGAACACCAAACCACCGCCGACACCGCCGCGGCCACCATCCGCGAGTTCACCGCCACCCACGCCAGGATGCTCGAACTGGTCATCGACGGAGCCGACCTCACCACCGTGCTCACCGAGGCCCACCACCACCTCGGCGGCAGCCTCCGCCTGACCACCACCGACTCCCGGATCCTCGTCTCCATCGGCGAACTCCCCGACGACGACCCCGACGCCCTCACCGCCGCCATGATCACCGCCCACACCGGACGCACACCCACCCGCGCACCCGACGGCCTGTGGACCATGCCCCTGCACGCGGGCAACCGACACCTCGGCGCACTGCTCCTGCGCCCCGACCACGAACCCGGCGAACACGAACGCGGCCTGATCCAAGTCGCCGCCCACGCCGCCACCACCTACCTCCTACTCGACAACCACGCGGACGCCTCCGACGACCGGCTCCGCGACGAACTGCTCGACGACCTCCTCGCCCAACCCCAACGCCCACCACACCAGATCCTCAAACGCGCCCTGCGGATGGGCATCGACCTGACCAACCCGCACACGGTCGTCCTCGTCCGCCCCGAAGGCGACGCGCTGGGCAAGGTATCGATCTGGGCCTCGGCCTACAGCCACCGACGCGGAGGCATGAAAACCCTGCACCACGACCGCGTCGTCCTGCTCATCCCCGGCGACGACGCCGACACCGCCGCGCGCGCCGTCCACGACAGCGTGTCGGCGTCGGTGCGAGAACCGACGACCGTCGCCGCCTCGAACCCCGTCACCGACGCCGCCGCGATCCTGCCCGCCCACCACGAGGCCACCCGCTGCCTGACGACCATGACCGCGCTCGGCATGGCAGGCCGCGCGTCCTCCACCGCACAACTGGGCTTCCTCGGCATCCTGCTGTCCGACCACCACGACGTCGACGGCTTCGTACACGCCACCATCGGCCCCGTCCTCGACTACGACCGACTCCGCGACACCGAACTGACCCGCACCCTCGAGGCCTACTTCGCCGAAAGCGGCAGCCCCACCCACGCCGCCAAGAAACTCCACGTCCACGCCAACACCGTCGCCCGACGACTCGAACGCATCACCGAACTCCTCGGCCCCGACTGGCAACACCCCACCCAGGCCCTCGAGGTACAGCTCGCACTACGCCTGAACCGCGTCCGCGCCCCCGACGATCAACCCGCGTAGCTCAACACCGCCTCGCTCAGCGCCGCCACCGCGTGCGCGACCGAAACGAGCGTGACGTGCCGATGCCAACCGTCATACGAACGACCAACGTAATCACGAACACCCAACCCGTCGGTCAACCGCCCGAAATCACCGTCGACCAGACCGACCAACCGCGACAACGACACCAACGCGGCGGGACCCGCCGTCACCAGATCACTCAACCAGTACTCGGGCTGAGCGCCACGCCCGACCCAATGCCCGACCAGCACGAACTCACAGGTGCCCCCAGGCAACCGCACCACCACCGCGGCCGCGGTGTGCTCGGCCGACCGCGCCCCGGGAACACGAACCGGCCTGCGCAGATGCCGCACCCCCGCCACCAGGTGCCTCGCGGCCACCTCACCGGCCCCGCCCCCCACCCGCACCAACCGCGTCGCCGACCCGACCCGCAACAGCACCGGCACACCCGCCGCCCGGAAACGACGCACGACAGCCGCCACACTCGCCGAACGAGCATCGAACACAACCGGACGCGACGGCAGACCCCAAGCCCCCGCGACCTCCAGCGACGCCGACACCGCGCAGCCCTCCACCGTCTCCGCGCCCGCCTCCTCCGGGATGGCCGCCCGGGAACGCCTGTCCCGGTCGTCAAGCCACACCCGCGGCAGATGCAACCGCCAACTCACCGGACCACACCCCGCCTCCGACGCCGCCCAAACCCCCACCGCGTACTGCGCGTTGCGCAGCTGACCGACCCCCCGATCCACACCGACCGAATGCTCACCCGCCTTCGGAATGACCATCGGCCGAACAACCCAAGCCCGCACAGGGACAACCCCGGCGACATACCGCGCCAAGACAGCCCGCACCGGCCGCCAATCCCACGTCGACTCACTGACGAAATGGTGCAACCCCTGCTCACTCACCGCCCCACCACTGACCGCCGCCAACTTCCGAACCGACTTACGCCCCTCCGCACACAACAACCCCCGCACATACACCGCCGCCTTGACCCGCTGGTCGACCCGCGGCAGACAACCGAAAAGCTCACCACACAACTCCGCGAACAACGCGTCGTCCACCGGCGCCCCGCGCGGACGCCTCGGATGAGTGGTCACAGGTGCCCCCTCTGCCTAGGACAGCCACCGCGGCCGACCTGTGGAAGTGGTGACAACACTGGCCACAGCGAGAGCAGCTGCCCAGGTGCGGCAGACACCGACCTCGACGACCCGGTGGTGGCCCAGCCACCACCCCCGGCAGCCAGGACCCCGCGGGATCGAGCCGGGGGAGAGTCAGGTGGTGGCCGGACCACCACCGGACCGCCCCCGAAAGCCCGCCTGGCCAGAATCGACCGGGGCCACCTCACCTGCCCGCCCCCGTGAGCGGGAAGAACGTCGCCCGCATCCACAGGTGACCAGACCACCACCCCCGTCCACCGCACTACATTCGGCGGCGACGGCAACCTCAACGCCGATCAAACCGACACCAGGACCGGAGAAGCACCAGACATGCACTACCTGATCCGCCCACCCGAAAGGACGTCATGGCGGATGGCCACACCCGACGTGGAGCACCTGCTCCACAGGCTGTGGCCGGACGCGGAGATCACACTCAAGCCCGTGGGGCCGCGGATGACGCTGACCTGGAATGTGGAACTCGACGACTCACGCTGGTTCGACGGCTCCCTGTCGACCAGCGGCATCTGCCTCTCCGCCGCCCGCAACCACCCGCACCTCGCCCGCCTGGCGTTCCACGCCAAGCGGGAACTCGCACCCGAACAGCCCCTGACCCTGTTCGACGAGTCACTCGACTTCGCGCTCCCGCTGGAAGGACTGACCGAGGAAGAGATCCTCGCCGCCCTGGCAGGCGACTAGACCCGGGGCCGACCCACCCCACCAGCAGCGGGGGAGTACCCCCCAAAACCTCACTCAGTCCGGAAACGCGACACCAAAGCGTTCAACCGCGCCGACAACAACGACAGATCACGCGCCGCCGAGCGGGTGTCGCCCGCACCCTCCGCCACCGAATCCGCCACCGCCGCCACCTCCGCGATGTGCGTCGAGATGTCCGACGAACCCGACGCCGCGGCGGCCAGGTTCCGGTTCATCTCACCCGTCGTCGCCTCCTGCTCCTCCACCGCCGACGCGATCGTCAACTGGTGCTGGTTGATCTCCCCGATGATCCCGTTGATCTCCGCGATCGCCGCCACCGCCGCACCCGTGTCCGCCTGGATCGCCTCCACCCGACGCGAGATGTCCTCCGTCGCCTTCGCCGTCTCCTGCGCCAAGTCCTTCACCTCACCCGCCACCACCGCGAAACCCTTACCCGCGTCACCCGCCCGCGCCGCCTCGATCGTGGCGTTCAACGCCAACAGGTTCGTCTGCTCCGCGATCGCCGTGATCGCCTTCACCACCGCGCCGATCTCCGAACTCGACACCCCCAACCGGCTCACCGTCTCCGCCGTGCCCGCCGCCGCCGTCACCGCCTGCTCCACGACCCGCACCGCCTTGCCCGCCGACTGCGCGATCGCCGACACCGCCACACTCATCTCCTGCGAACCCGACGCCACCGACTGCACATTCGTCGTCACCGACGCCGCCGACTCCGCCACCTCACCCGTCCGCGCCCGACCCGAATCCGCGTCCTTCGCCATCCGACCACTCGTCGACGCCACCCGACCCGCCGCCGTCCGCAACTCACCCGCCGACTGCCCGATCTCCGCCAACGCCGACCCCACACTGTCCAACGCGTCGTTCAACGACCCGGCCATCCGAGCGACCTCGTCCCCACCCGACACCCGCACCCGCGCCGTCAAATCACCCCGCGACAACCCCAGCAGCACCTCCGACACCGCCCCCAACTGCCGCACGATCCGCCGCGTCACCACCACACCCAACGCCACCGCCGCCAACAACGCCAACCCCAACACCACCAACGTCCACAACTCACCCGAGGACCGCACCGAATCCGCGTCCGCCCGCTGCGCCGCGCTCTCCGCGTCCCGCCGCGCCTCCAACCCGTCCAACTCCGCCACGGCCTGCTTGATCTCCGGCTGCACCCGCTTGGTGTACGCCTCCCACCAGCCCGCCGAGTCCCCCGCCTCCGCCGCCGGGAGCAGCAGCTTCCCGTACAGGTCGCGCACCTGACCCCACTGCAGCGTGAACTCCGCCAGATCCGTCGAATTGCCCGCCAACGCGTTGTACTTCGCCGTCGCCGCGTCCAACTCGGCCTCGTCCTCGGTGATCGCCTTCGCCCACGCCGCCCGATCCCCGGGCAGGGCCGCCACGTGCGCCATCAGGTCCATCCGGACCTTGATCTCCTGCTGGTGCACCAGCGACTCCTGCAACCCCGCCGCCACACCCCGCTCGTACAGCACATCCGACGTCGCACCCATGTTGTCCAGCGCCACGCGCGTCATCACCGTCGCGGCCACGATGCCCACCGACGCCACCGCCAACACGGAGAAGATCTTCGCGCGCACCGAGCGGTCGTCCAGCAACCCCATGACCCATGCCCCATTCCCTGTCGCGACGGCGTGATCCACTCATCGACCGCACCACGGGGGACATGAGCGTTCCCTAGTCCTCACCAGCCAACTCGGCCAGCAACCGGTACGTGCGGTTGCTCGCCGCCGCCGCGCGCCGCTGCTCACCGGTCGCGTCGATGTAGTTCTGGCTGGTGTTCAGGCTCGCGTGCCCCAGCAGCACCATGATCTCCACCGCGTTCGCACCGTCCTCGGCCAACCGCGTGGCGAAAGTGTGGCGCAACGCGTGCAGATTCGCGCCCGCAGGCACCCGGTCGTGCATCCCCGCCGCCCGAAAGCACGCCTTCACCAGATAATCCAACGCTCCGCGACCGATCCCCGCCCCATCACCACCCAGCACCAGGGGAGACTCGTCCGAGAACCGCGCCGCGGGGAACCGCGCCTCGCACGACGCCAGGTACGCCTCGATCACCCGCTCCAACGGCACCTCGATCGGGATCGACCGCTCCCGGTTGGCCTTCCCGTGCACGAACAGTCGCCGCTCACCGGGCCTGCCCACCACCGACGACCGCCGCAACGCCCGGATCTCCGACGCCCGCAACCCCGCCACCAGCCCGAGCGCGAGCACCAGCAGGTCCCGCTCCGACCACGGCGCCCGGGCCTTGCGGGCACCACCGGCGACCGCGGACAGCAGCTGCTCCGGCGTACCCTCGCCGCGCAGCGGCTTGGGGGAGAGGGGAGCGGGTCGGGGGCGGCCGATCGCGCCCATCGGGTTGCCCGCCACCAGGCCGTCGGCCACGCAGAACTGGAAGAACTGGTTCCACGTCGACCAGGCCCGCGCCACCGAGCTCTTCGCGTGCGTGTCGGCGAACAACCCGAACGCCTCCCGCAACACCTGGGCCGTCACGTCGTCGGCCAACACCCGCCCGACGTCGCCGACCCCGACCACCTGGGCGATCAACCGACTCACCCCGGCCAGATCCCGCCGATAAGCCGCCGTCGTATGCGGCGAGTCCTTCCGGGACCGCCGAGCCAGAAAGAACGCGTCCTGCGCTTCGACCAACCTCACCAGGTGTACATACCTGATCACCCCGACAGTCCGCGCACCGGCTGGATCATGGATAACCGCAATTATGCATCAAACAGACGTTCGAGAGCCAGGAGGTCACCGCCGGGGACCAGACCACCCGCCGACGAGTTCGCGCAGACGCGACACCGTCGCACGGCCCGGTTCGCCCGGTGCCCGGCTACGTGACGGCCAGGCGCTGATGGACGTCCACAGGCGCCCAGACGGGCCACTGGAGGCTGTCAGGGCCACATCTCGTCACACACCGGTAAAACGTCACGGTGACGCATAGTTGAGCACCTTCCGGGTGCCGACCTGCGGGTTGACGGGAGTTCGATAATCGACATTATGTCAAGTAGCGTCCGGAGGGCCGTCCCACGCGCCTCCCCAACGGCTCCCCGTCAGGCGTCCGAAGCCGCCGATTCGAGAACCGCGCCAGCTGGAGCGTCCCTCTCGTCACTCACGAGCCCCGCCGCCCGTCCCGGCGATCACGATCAAGATGTTCGCCGCAGCGCGTCTGTGCCATGCGATCACGCGCCGATCGGCGCGGGCATTGCGTGATCGCTCGCTGGTCGCCATCAGTCGACGGCACGGCCAGTACTGCGCGAGCAGGACGGACGCCGGCCGCTTCTACCTCAGCCATGGCCACCACCCGGACCTACCCAGGCGCGCAGCACAAACCTGTGCGGGAGAAAGCGACGCAGAGTGCGAACGCCGAGGTTCGACCCGTCAACCCGGACGCCGACCACCACCACGCGCCACCGCTCGTACCGCCGCGGAACGGCAGGTCGCCGCTCAAGCCTTGATTGCGGAGAGGGAGAAGCACCCTCACAAGCACATAGAACTCGGTACAAGCCGAGCATTCGGCTGAGCAGGCGGCGAGGTGGCAACGGGTCACTCTGCTCCGTGGCTACTGCGAGGCGTTGGAGCGTCGAATCGGCGAAGCCCCGCGTGATGACGAGGGTCTCGACGGTGCCCGGGCTTGGTTGGCCTGGGCGCATGAGTACGTCGCTGGCGCGGATCCTTTGAAGGATCTGCCTGTTATACCGGACGTTCCGGAGTTGGCGGGGGCGGATCTTGAGCCCTTCCTCGGCGGCTGGAGTCCGTACGGGCCGGAAACCGGCCAGTCGCGCTGGCGGTGATACGGATGGCGACTTGGCGTTGACTCCCCCGCCGCTCGCGTTGTCGTTTGAGTGCGATGTCTCCGGGTGGAGTTCGTCCCGGGTGAGCCGGTGGGGTGACGGTGGTCGGTGGGCTGCGACCTGGGCTCGGACCGTGTTCGCGCCCGGATGGTCCGTCTCGGCGAGGTGCGGCAGCGGGCGCCAATTGTGTGCGGCCGTCCATTGAGGACCGATAGGTTGGCTCGAGGTCACTTGAGGATGGTCCGTGATGGAGGGTGTGTCGGTGGCGAGGGAGACGTCCGCGCAGGTGGTCGAAGCCGTGTCGGTGGCGGCGCGCGGTGTGGTCAACGGTCGGGTGGTCGGTGTGGATCGGCTGCGCGGCGGGTCGAAGAAGGGTGTGTACCGGGTTCGGTTCGATGGCGGGTCGAGTGTGGTGGTGTACCGGTGGGCCGCTGAGGAGAACTTCTGGCCGGAGGTCGCCGAGGTCGACGTCTTCGCGGACGCGAGTGGGATGGACCTGTTCCTGGCGGCGGGGCGGGTTCTGGACGAGGTCGGGGTGCGGACGCCTCGGGTGTTGGCCGTCGGGGTGGATGTGGTGGTTGTCGAGGACGTTTCGGGTGGGACGTTGGAGTCGGTGCTCGGGACGGATCGGGCGCGGGTGGCGCTGGGTGACCTGGCGCGGTTCTTGGGGGCGATGCGTGGTCGCCGCTCCCCCGGGTTCGGTCGTGTGGATCGGCCGTTGATCACGGGTTCGTCGTGTGAGCGGGTGGTGTTCGACCGGGCTGTGCGGGATTTGGCGGAGGCGGCGGGGCGTGATGGCCGGGTCGAGCGGGCTCACGATGATCTTCGCGAGCTGGTGGTCGCGCTGCGGGAGCGGGTGGCGCCGCGTGCCGAGTACGGGTTGATCCACGGTGAGTTGGGGCCGGATCACGTGTTGGTGGGCGCTGATGGTGGGGCGGTGTTGATCGACGTCGAGGGGTTGATGTTCTTCGATGTCGAGTGGGAGCACGTGTTCCTGCGGTTGCGGTTCGGTCCGCACTACGCGCCGCTGGCGTGCAGCGACCTGGATGGGGCTCGGTTGGACTTCTACGGGTTGGCGATGCGGTTGTCGTTGGTGGCGGGGCCGTTGCGGTTGTTGGATGGGGATTTCCCGGATCGGGAGTTCATGGTGCGGGTTGTGGAGCGGAATCTGGGTGAGGCGTTGGCGCTACTCCCCTGACTTGTGGACGGTGGTGGTGTCGATGTCGGCGGGGGTGCCGTGGGTGTCGGTGGGGTGCAGCCGCGGGAGTGGTTGGCCGTGGTGGTCGATGAGGGTGGAGTGGGGTTCGTCGGGGGTGTAGGCGTGGCGTTCTCCCCATTGGCGGAGGGCGACGATGACGGTGAAGAGGTCGCGCCCGGTGGGGGTGAGTGTGTAGATCTGGCGTTTGCCGGTGGGGGCGGTGTGGCGGTGGAGGATGCCTCGGTCGATCAGGCGGTGGAGTCGGTCGGTGAGGATGTTGCGGGCGATGCCGGTGCGTTGTTGGAAGTCGGTGAAGGTTCGGGCGTTGTCCATGGCGTCGCGGATGATGAGGAGGGTCCAGCGGTCGCCGATGAGGTCGAGGGCGCGGGCGACGGGGCAGGTGGGGTCGGTCCAGGTGGTGGTCACCGCGCCTCCCGAAGAGTTGCTGTTTGAAACCATTCTGCCCTACCGTCGAATCAGTTGCAAAATGCTACTGATCGTGGGTGTGGATGGGCACGTGGAGGCTGGTGTTCGCCGCGGTGTGCGCGGTCGCGGTCGCGGGGATCTACGCGGCCCAGCCGCTACTCCCCCTCGTCGGCGCCGACCTGGGCGTGGCGCGGGCCCACCTGGGGTGGGTGGTGGCGGCCGGGCAGGTGGGTTACCTGGTCGGGTTGGTCGTGCTGGTGCCGTTGGGCGACGTGGTCGACCGGCGGGTGCTGCTGGTGGGCCACCTGGGGATGACGGCGGTCGGCGCGCTGGTGGTGGCGTCGGCGGCGCGGGCGTGGGTGTTGTTCGGGGGCCTGGTGGTCGTGGGTCTGTTCGCGGTGGTGGTGCAGACCGCGGTGGCCTACGCGGCGTCGTTGTCCGCGCCCGGGGAGCGGGGCCGCACCCTGGGTGTGGTGACCTCGGGTGTGGTGATCGGCATCCTGGGGGCGCGTGTCGTGGCGGGTGCGGTGGCCGGGGTGTGGGGTTGGCGCGGTGTGTACGTGGTGTTGGCGGTGCTGCTGGTGGCGTTGGCGGCGGTGGTGTGGCGGGTGTTGCCGCCGGATCCCCGGGTGGGTCGTGACGGGTACCGGCGGGTGTTGGTGTCGTTGGGTGGGTTGTTCGGTGAGCGCCTGTTCGTCTCGCGTGGGCTGATCGCGTTTTTCCTGTTCGCGTCGTTCGGCGCGTTGTGGGGCGGGTTGGCGTTGCCGTTGGCGGGGGCGCCGTGGTGGTTGAGTCCGGCGCAGATCGGGCTGTTCGGTGTGGCCGGGTTGGCGGGCGCTGTGGGCGCGGCGAGGTCGGGTCGGTGGGCGGACGGCGGGTTGGCGGGCGCGGTCACCGGTGGTGGGTTGGTGGTGCTGGTCGTGTCGTGGTGGGCGATCGGGCAGGTGTCGTTGTGGTGGTTGGTCGTCGGCGTGGTGGTGTTGGATTTCGCGGTGCAGGTGGTGCACGTGAGCAACCAGCACCTGTTGACCGCGGCGCATCCGGAGCGCACCAGCAGCGTCGTGGGCGGGTACATGGTGTTCTACTCGCTGGGTTCGGCGCTGGGCGCGGCCGCGACGACCGCGGCGTTCGACGCCACCGGGTGGGTGGGGTCGAACGCGTTGGGCGCGGGGTTCGCGGTGTGCGGGCTGGTGGTGTGGGTGTGGGCTCGCCGGGTCGCGCTGTAGGCGCGCTCAAGGGGGCGGGGCGCGCCGGTGGTCGGTGTGTGTGGTGCGTGCCTAGGGTCGCGGGAGGACCTGGGAGGGTGGCACGTGGACGCTGCGGCGGTGGTGGAGTCGGCGCGGGTTCCCGCCGCGGTGCGGGTGGCGCGGGTGTTGCTCGCGGTGGTGGCGGCGAGTCACCTGGGGATGGTGTCGGTGTTGTGGGCGAACCGGGGCTCGGTGGCGGGGTCCGAGGTGGTGTCGGGTTCGGTGTTCCACGGTTTCCTGGTGTTGCTGTGCGCGGTGTTGGTGTGGCGGTTGGCGTCGGGGCGCGCGTGGACGCGGCGGATGACGTCGATGTCGCAGGTGGTGTCGGCGGTGGCGATGGTGGTGACGTGGTCGTCGTCGGGGATGTTCCACGGGGTGATCCCGGCGTTGGACGTGGTGCAGCTGGTGGTGGTGGCGTTGTTGTGGGTGCCGCGTTCGGCGCGGGCGTTCTTCTCCCCCGGCGGGTGAGCCTGTTCAGGCGATGAGCCAGCCGGAGGCGGCGGGCGCGGGGGCGCGGGTGACCGGTCGGGTGGTGGGGATGATGGTGATCTCCTCGTGCAGCCGGGTGAGTTGCAGGCCGGTGAGGACGGGTCCGGTGGCCAGGACGCGGAAGGCGCGGCCGCGGCGGTGGCAGGCGCGGTGCGCGCGGAGGAGGACGGCGGCGCTGGCCCAGCTGAGGAAGGTGACGGCGGTGAGGTCGGCGGTGACGCGGGTGGTGTCGTCGGCGGCGGTGCAGGCGCGCATGAGGTGGTCGTGCCAGGGGGCTTCGGTGGCCAGGTCGATGTGACCCGACGCGGTGATGGTGACCGCGTGGGTGCCGCGGTGGACGCTGAGGTTGAGCTCGCGTCGGGGGTGCGGTGTCGTCGGCCGGGCGAAGCTCGGTGCCACGGGTATCCCACGCCTTTCGTCGGTGTGCGGTCTGCTACTCCCCCTGATCCGCGGTGGCGGGCCAAAGGTTGCCGGGTGTGTTCGGATTCGGCGAAAAATCGGGGCGATCTCGGGGCGCGGTGCCTACCCTCGGGGGCATGCGCGAGTTGTCCGGTCTGCCGAAGGCGCATCTGCACGTCCATTTGGAGAGTGCGGTGCGGTTCTCGACGCTGGTCGAGATCGGCGGGCCGGGCGGGTCACCCGGTCGGTTCTCGGGGTTCAGGGAGTTCGCGGACTGGAACTCCGGTGTGCGGGGGTGTTTGCGGCGGGCGGAGGATTTCCGGCGGGTCGCGGTGGAGTTCTGCGCGGATGAGGCGGCGGCGGGTGTGGGCTACGCGGAGGTGACGTTCACGGCGGCGTCGCACGGTGAGCGCGTGGGCGATCCGGAGATGCCGTTGGTGGCGGTGCTCGACGGGTTGGCCGAGGGGCGGCGGCGCCACGGGGTGGAGTTCGGTGTGCTGCTGGACCATTCGCGGCGTCGGTCGGTGGAGCGGATGCGCCGCACGGTCGAGTTGGCGGTGAAGTTCGCCGACCGGGGTGTGGTGGGTGTGGGTGTGGCCGGTGACGAGGCCTATGGGTTGGCGCCGTTCGCGGGGGTGTTGCGGGAGGCCCGGGAGGCGGGGTTGCGGTTGGTGCACCACGCGGGTGAGTCGGCGGGCGCGGTGAGCGTGCGGGAGGCGGTGGAGGTCGGGTTGGCCGACCGGGTGGGGCACGGGTTCCGGGCGGTGGAGGACCCGGAGGTGGTGGCGTTGTTGCGCGACCGCGGTGTGCCGTTGGAGGTGTGCGTGTCGTCGAACGTGGCGTTGGGGTTGGTGGGTTCGGTGGCGGAGCACCCGGTGCGGCGGTTGGTGGCGGCGGGTGTGGTGGTGACGGTGAACACCGATGTGCCGAACGTGACGGGTCGGTCGTTGGCCGCGGAGTACGGGGTGTGGCGGTCGGGGTTGGGGTGTGACGACGTGGCGTTGGCGGGTTTGGCGCGGGCGTCGGTGGAGTCGTCCTTCGCTTCGGAGGGGACGAAGGCAGCGTTGTTGGCCGGGATCGGCCGCTGGTTGGGGTGAGGTGGTGTCCCCGGCGCCCGGGTGGTGTCGGGGTGGCCGCTCCCTCGGCGCCGGTGGTCGCCCGTTGGTACTGGGGAGGGGTTGTGGTGACGAAGAACGAGACGAGTGCGTTGCGGCACGTGGCGGCCGGTGAGGTGTTGTTCCACTCGGGCCTGTGGGGTGTGCCGATGGGGTTCCTGTGGGCTGGTGGCGATGGTTTGTCGGCGGGTCGGTTGCCGCAGTGGGCGGCGGACGCGGTGGTGGTGCTGGAGCGTCGGGGTTTGGTGGCGATCCGGGCCGTCGCGGGTGCGCGTGACGCGGCGGTGCGGGTGACCGAGGCCGGGATGCGCCAGTTGGGTGGTGTCGGCGCGCGGTAGGTCCGGGTGTGGTGTGGGGTCGTGGCCGTGCTGGTCGCGACCCCACCGGGCCGTGCCCGGCGGTGCCGGGGCGTTCGTACTGGTGCGGCGGCGCGGGCGAGGCGGGGTGTGGATGTGCCGAGCGGTGAGCACCGGCGGAGTGGCCGGGGGTGATCACGCGGGTTATTCGCCGGTGGTGCCGTCGAGGAGTTCGCGGAGGATGTCGAGGTGGCCGATGTGGCGGGCGGTTTCCTGGACGACGTGGGCGATGATCCAGCGCAGGGTGTAGCGGTCGTCGGCGCGGGCGGGTGAGTCGGGGGTCAGGCCCGCGATGGCCTTGTCGACGGTGTCCCACTCGTCGCGGTAGGCGGCGAGGACGGTGCTGGGCAGGTCGTCGCCGGTGACGCGCCATTCGGCGTGGACGTCGGTGGGGTCCCACAGCAGCGGGTGGTCGGTGCCGCCCGCGGTGCGGGTGAGCCAGTAGCGCTCGACGGCGGTGAGGTGTTTGACGATCCCGAGGACGCTCATCAGCGGTGAGGTGGCCAGGGGTGTCTCGGTGGCCTGGTCCGGGGTGAGGCCGGTGGCCTTGGTGACCGCGGTGACGCGCAGGAAGGTCAGGAACTCGAGCCCGAGGCGCAGTTCGTCCCGGGCGTCGTTGCGCGGCCAGCGGCGGTCCAGTTCCGGGGTGGTTCCGGTGGCGGACATGGGTCTTGAGTTTACGGCATGGGGGCGCCGATCGCGTCCTGGTAGAAGGTGTCGAGGTCGGCGTCGGGGGCGCCGGGGGTGGTGCCCGTGAGGTGGGCGGCGAGGGCGCGGATGCCGGTGTGCCAGCGGACGAGCGCGGCGACGACGTGGGGTTCGGCGAGTCCGGTGTGGCGCAGGCGCAGGCGGGCGCCACCGGGTCCGGGGTCGAGGGTGACGTCGATGGTGGTGCCGTCGGCGGGGTGGGCGACGGTGGTGGCGCCGGTCGTGGTGGCGGGGGTGTCGAGGAGGTCGGCGAGCAGGGGGGTGACGGTGTCGGCGGGCGCGGTGAGCAGGCGTTCGAAGCGGACGTGCCAGGTGCCGTCGGGTTGGGGTTCGGCGGTGCCGCGCAGCAGGTCGAAGCGGGCGGCGTAGTGCTCGTGGGCGGCGGCCCGGTCGTGGGCGCGGGCGGGGGTGCCGTCGAGGGTGTCGGCGAGTGCGGCCAGGCAGCTGTCCCAGCCCGCGGCGAAGGAGGCGGCGGCGGGGCGGTCGTCGAAGTGGTGGGTGAGGACGAGTCGGGTGCCGGTGCCGGTGGGGGTCAGGGTGAGGTCGAGGAGTTCGCCCTCCCAGGTGAAGGCGAGGCGGCGGGGCGGGTCGTAGGTGGTGATGGTGCCGGTTCCGCCGTCGGTGCCGTCGGCGAAGGTGAAGGTGATGGCCGCGCCGGGGGCGCGGTCGCCGGTGAGGGCGGCGGGGAACCAGTGGGTGAGGTGTTCGGGTTCGGTGATGGCGCGCCAGACGCGGTCGGGTGGGTGGCGCAGGGTCCGTTCGAAGCGCAGGACGTTGCGTCCGGCGTCGGTGTGGAGGGTGGCGTCCATACCGCCGAACTTATCGACCACGGAATATGCCCGTCAAGGCATGTACTGGTGTGGCGGGTGGGGCGTTCACGGCCCGGCGAACGCGGACGAACACCCCGGCGCGGCAGAGGTCGAGCCCGTCGACGAGGACGAGGGCGGGGTCGACGGGTCCGTCGGTCAGGGTTCGGTGACGCGGAACTCGTGGGCCAGGCCCGGGTCGGTGGCCGCCATCAGGGCGTGGGCCTCGGTCTCGACGGCGCGGCGGGCGCGGGCGGTCAGGGTGCCGAAGGGTTCGACGGTGACGGTGGCGGCGCGTTTGCCGCGGTCGAGTGACCACATGGCCTCGACGGTGCCGTCGAGGAGGACCGTGGGGCGGACGATGCCGTTGCCGGTGCCCATGACGACGGTGGCGCGGTGCCGGTCGGGGATGACGTGGTCGCGGACGGCGTGGGAGAGGATGAGGTTGTCGAACCCGGCGACGAGCCGGACCGGCGCGGGGGTGTCGGGGTCGGGGCGCGGCGCGTCGGGCAGGTCGTAGAGGGCGCGGCCGTCCTCGTCGTGGAAGGCGCGCAGGTCGAGGCGGTCGAAGACCTCGCGCAGGCCGGTGAGTCCGGACCAGGTCTGGGCGTCGGCGGGGCTCGCGGGCCCGAACGCGGCGAGGTAGCGGACCGCCAGGTCCTCGACGGTGGACGCCGGGGCGGGCGTCTGCCCCAGCCAGGTGGCGGCGGGGGTGTGGCGGGCCTGCCCGGAGCGGCCCCACAGCCCGCGCGGGGTGACCTGGACGAGGGGGACGCGGGTGCGCACGAGGGCGGCGAGGCGGTCCTGGTCGAGGTCGGGCCAGCGGAGGGCGAGAGCGCGGCCGAGTTCGGCGAAGGTCATGGGGGTCTCGGCGAGCAGCCGCTCCCCCGCCTCGGCGATGGCGTCCTGGTCGACGCCCTCGAAGGCGCGGCCGTGGCCGCCGCGGAAGGCGCGGTCCAGGCCGGGTTGCAGCACCGATCGCAGCGGGAGGCAGTCACGGGCGGTGACCAGGTGGATGGTGGAGCGCATCAGGGCGATCCGCACGACGGCGCGGTCGGCGAGCAGGTCGGACAGGTCGGTGAAGGCGAAGTCGCGCAGCCGCGACCACAGGCCGGTGTAGGGCGGGTGGGGTGCCTGGGCCTGGAGACCGACGAGGTGCTCGACGGCGTCGAGGACGCCCATGGGGGCGCGTTCGAGCAGCAGCTGGCGGGCGAGCAGGGCGCGGTTGCGGGCGCGGCGGGTCAGCACGTCGGTCACAGGCGTGGAGCCTAGGCCCTGTTGCGGACAGGATCCGTCCGCAACGGGTGTCAGACTGGGGTCATGGTGGAGACCTCGGCACGGTTGTTGCGGCTGCTGTCGCTGCTGCAGACCCGGCGGGACTGGTCCGGGGCGGACCTGTCCGAGAAGTTGGGCGTCACCGACCGCACCGTGCGCCGCGACGTGGAGAAGCTGCGGTCGCTGGGCTACCCGGTGCACGCCTCCACCGGCGTCACCGGCGGCTACCGGCTCGGCGCGGGCGCGGCGTTGCCGCCGCTGCTGCTCGACGACGAGGAGGCCGTCGCGGTCGCGGTGGGGCTGCGCAGCGCGGCGGGCGGCGGCGTGGTGGGGATCGAGGAGACGTCGGTGCGGGCGCTGGCGAAGCTGGAGCAGGTGCTGCCCGCGCGGCTGCGCAACCGGGTCAACGCGCTGCAGTCGGTGGTGGTGCCGTTGCGCGGCGAGGGCCCGATGGTGGACCCGGAGCACCTGTCGGTGATCGCCGGGGCGTGCCGGGACCGGCAGACGCTGCGGTTCGACTACCGGGGCCGCGACGGCGCCGAGACACCCCGGCGGGTGGAGCCGTCGCGGCTGGTGCACACGGGGCGCCGCTGGTACCTGGTGGCGTTCGACCTCGACCGCGACGACTGGCGCACCTTCCGCGTCGACCGGCTCGTCCCCCGCGCCCCGGTGGGTCCGCGGTTCCCGCCGCGGGAGCCGCCGTCGGAGGACATGGCCGCCTACGCCTCCTACGGCCTGTCCAACGGCGCCTACCGCTACCAGGGCGTGATCGTGCTGCACATGTCGGCCGAGCGGGCCGCCGAGCAGGTCAGCCCGACCGCCGGGGTACTGGAGGCCATCGACGAGGACAGGTGCCTGCTGCGCACCGGCGGCAACAACCTCGACGCGATGGGCATGTGGCTGGCGCTGCTGGGCTGCGACTTCGAGGTCCGCTCCCCGCCGGAGCTCATCGACCGGATGACCGCGGTGGCCCACCGGCTGACCCACGCGGCGTCGAAGGGGATCACTACCCCTTCACCTGGGTGACACGCGCGCAGTACTCGTTCGGCGGTACCGGCCGTGAGAGTCTGGTGCGGATGCCGACGACGCCTCCCCCGCTGCCCGCCACCGCCTGCGCGGCGCGCTCGCGGGCACTCGACGAGCCCTTCGCGGGCACCGCCGCCACCGCGGTCACCTGGCTGTGCGTGGAACAACCCGGCCCGTGGGGGCGCGACGCGCTCGCCCAGAGCCACCTCGACTCCGGCCTGGCCGCGGAGCTGACCGCGCGCGCCGCCGGGACCGGGGTGCGGGTGGTGCTGATCCGGCGGCCGGGCCCGCACCCGGACCGGCACCGGCCCGCGCCCCGGAGGGTGTACCTGGCGCACACCGCGCCGGGGCGCGCGTTCCTGCGGCGGGAGGTGTTCACCGACCCCAAGCACCTGCTGGACCTGGACTTCGCGGCGGTGGGCGGCGGCGCCGCGGACGGGTTCGGGGAGGTCGTGTCGTGGCCGGTGCTGCTGGTGTGCACCAACGGCCGCCGCGACGTGTGCTGCGCGGTGGCGGGGCGCCCGGTCGCGGCGGAGTTGGCGGCGACGCACGGGGAGGCCGCGTGGGAGTGCACCCACATCGGCGGGCACCGGTTCGCGCCCACGGCGCTGCTGCTGCCCACCGGCTACACCTACGGCGACCTCGACGGCGCGCGGGCGCGGGCGCTGCTGGCCGACCCGGGGGTGGTCGTCGACCGGTGCCGGGGCCGCTCCACGTGGGCGCCCGCCGGGCAGGCCGCCGAGTTGGCGGTGCGGGAGCTGACCAACACCACCCACGCCGATGTGCTGCGGGTGCGTGACCCCGAGCGCGACGAGGACGGGAACTGGCGGGTCCAGGTCGCCCACGTCGACGGGCGCGGCTGGCGGGTGACCGTGGCGGTGCGCGCGGCGGGCCCGGACCGGCCCGCCAGTTGCGGGGCGGAGCCCGGACCGGCCACCGTGCACACGGTTGTCCGCATCGACTAGAGGGAGGCCGCGGTGAAAGTGACCCGCGCGCAGGTCCTGGCCCACCGCGTCGCCCGCCACGGCCTGCACCGGGAGACGACCGCCCTGCACGAGCTGGCGGTGCTGGAGCTGGGGATCCAGGACGCGGGCGGCGGGTCCCCGAGGGTGGCCGCGGCGGCGCGGCTGCCGGAGGGCACCGACCTCGACGACGACCGGCTGGTCACCGTGTGGGCGCACCGGGGCGCGCCGCACCTGCTGCGCCGCGCGGACCTCCCGGCGTTGGCGGCCGCGCTGTACCCGGCCACCGACGCCGACGCCACGGCCCGCCTCGGCGCGTGCGGGACGGCGTTGCGGCGCGCCGGGCACCCGGGGCTGGCGGCGTTCGCGGCGGGGGTGGCCGCGATGCACGCCGTGGTCGACTCCCCCAAGCCGCGCGGCCAGGTCAGCGGCGAGATGACGGCGCTGCTGCCGGGGCCCTTCGCCTACGACTGCTCGGTGTGCGCGGCGACCCACGTCTACGGCAGCCTGTTCCAGCTCGTCGGGCTCGCCGCCGGGGTGCGGGTGCGCGCCGCGTCCCGGCCCACCGTCCTCGCCCCGGTCGACCCCGACTGGGTGATCCCCGCCGGGCCCGCGGGCGCGGGCCCGGTCGCCGACGCCTACCTGCGGCTGCACGGCCCCGCGACCCTCGCCGACCTCGCCGGGTTCCTCGACACCACCCAGACCCAGGCCACACCCGCCTGGCCCGCCGACCTGGCCGCCGTCGACGTGGACGGCGCGGTCCGGCACCTGCCCGAGGCCGACCTGGCCGCGCTGCGGGACGCCCCGGACCCGCCCGGGCCCCGGCTGCTGCCCGCGCTGGACCCGCTGCTGCAGGGCCGCGACCGGGACCTGCTGGTCCCCGACGAGACCCACCGCAAGCGGCTGTGGAAGGTCATCGGCAACCCGGGCGCGGTCCTGGTCGACGGGGAGGTCGTCGGGACGTGGCGCACCAAGGCCGCGGGCAAGGCACTGGGCGTCACCGTCGACGCGTTCGGCACCCTGGCGAAAACCACCCGCGGCCTGCTCGACGCGGAGGCCCACCGCGCGGCGGCGGCGCGCGGGTTCGCCGAGGCCCGCGTCACCCACACCTGAGCGGCGGCCGGTCAGTGCGCGGCGACGCTGTCCCTGAACGCCTTGCCGCTGCTGAACTTGACCACCCTGGTCGGCGGGATGCTGATCGCCTCACCGGTCTTGGGGTTGCGGCCGGGTCCGCATTCCACCGCGCGTGGTGGCGCTGCGCAGGTCCACTACGGGTGAATCGCCGAGCCGGCGCGGCAACAGCGCGCCTACTGCGCGTTCCGGATGACGCCCGCCTGTGGCCGGGGGCGTGCCGCCGCCAGCAGGGCCACGCCGAGGGCCACCATCACCGCGGACATCAGGTACGAGTACCGGTAGCCGACCTTCGCCGCGACGCCCAGCAGCGGGCCCGAGATCATCATCCCGGTCACGGTGGTGTTGCTGAACATCGTCGTCGCCGCTCCCGGGCGTCCCGGCGCCAGCGACTGGAAGTACGAGATCCCCACGCCGGCGACCGCGGCGATCACCACCGCGTTGACCACCTGCGCCGCCGCCACCTGCCACACCTGGCCGGTGGCCACCATGATCGCGTGGTAGACGATCGCCAGCGCCGCGCCGCCCAGGACCAGCAGGTACTGGCTGACCCGGGTGGCCAGCACCCCGAACCACACCATCAGCGGGATCTCCAGCGCCGCGCACAACCCCAGCACCAGGCCCGCCTCGGCCTCGGTGCCGTGCAGGGTCTCCGACACGAACAGCGGCATCGTCGTCACCCCCAGGCCCCCGGCCGCCTGGATCAGCACCAGCGCCGGGACCGCCAACCACAACCGCGACGACGCCCCGCCCTCCCCCGCCGCGTCCGCGGGCGGGGCCGTTGTCTCCGGGCTCGCCCGCGGCAGCCACACCGTCAACGCCGCCACGGCCGCGTAGCAGACCGCGACCGCCGCGAACAGGCCCTTGAACCCCGTCGTGGCCAGCAGCAGCGCCGCCAGCGGCGGGCCCGCCACCCACGACACCGAGATCACCGTGCGCAGCGCGCTCACCACCACCGGCGCCCGCGACGAGCCCGACCGCTCGCTCACCTGCCGGGCGAAGGCGAACACCTGCGGGATCAGCGCCGCCGACACCGCGATCACCGTCACCGACACCGCCAGCAGCGCCCAGTAGTCGCGCACCACCACGAACGCCGCCCACCCCGCCGCGCCCGCCACACCCCCGACCAGCAGCACCAGGCGCCGGATCTCCCGCCGGTCGGACAACCGGCCGATCAGCGTGCTCACCACCACCCCGGCGATCGGCGTGGCCAGCAGGAACCCGCCCAGCGCCACCGGGTCCGCGCCGAGTTCCCGGGTCAGGAACAGCGACAGGAACGGTGTCGCCAACGCCGTCGCGATCCCCACCGCCAGGCACGTGGACGCCAACGGCAGGTACGACCGGACACGGACGGGCGACGGGGAATCGGCGACAGCGGTCACCCCGCCATGGTGACTGGGAGCGTGCCCGACACCGAACGGATTTCCCCGTCACCCGTCCGTGGAGCGCCGATCACCCTTCTGCGACACCAGGAACTCCAACGATGTGATCCAGGTCTCTACGCGGGTAGCGGCCAACCCCTTCGACGGGACACGGGAAACGCCGGCGCGGCTAGCGCGGGGACCGTCGTGTCCGCGTACCCCGACGACACCCACGTGGTCGTGTTGACCACGCCGGACGGGGCGACGCCCGGGCGAGAACCCTCCAACGCCGTCACTTCCTCGCCCGTGAGCGCGCCGGTGCGCTCGTCGAACACCAACACGCGCGGCGTTCGTCTCCGGTGGTCGACGTGCCCGACCGCCACGACCGGTCTCCCCCCGGAAGGGCGCGGGTACCGGCGCCGTCGAGATGTCCGGACACCCGGCGAGGTCGCTAAGCAGCAGGCGCTGCTTCCAGACACCCGCGAACACCTTCATCGCCCGAGCCGCCGAACCGTCGGGGTTCCCCTCCCGCAGACGTTCCGCGACGGCCACCGGATCGGCCGCCACGAGAAATCCGCGGACAACTCCCCCGGCCCGTAGTCGCCCGTCGGGCGAACGCTCGCGCCCTCCTCGACGACGTCCACGCGCCCGGACCCGTCCGCGGCGACCCACTGCCCGCGCTCGGACCCCACGACCGACGCGGCCACCACGCGCCCACCCATCGCCGATTCCGTCGCGCGGTAATCGGCCGACGGTGTGCACGTGGTGGTACGCGCCCGCCCCGGGCGGCCCCGGGGCGTCGCTCGTGTTGTCGGCGAGACGGCGGAGCACGCGGGACGCGGCCTCACTGTCCGGCACGGCTGCGCCTCCTCCTCAGCGCGACCCCGCGGTGGGTCACGCCTCCGGGCGCGGCGGCGGCTGGATGGACACCGTGCGGTCCTCGTCGGTGGCGTCCTCGATCGGCGCGCGGTGCCGGGGCGCCACCGGGGCGGGCGGCACCAGCGGGTCCTCGACGGTCTTGCTGGCCACCGCCTCCGCGGCGCGCACCGCGCGCGCCACCTCCGGGTCGGTGGAGGTGTCGAACCACTGCGCGACCTCCTCCTCATCCGACTGCGGCGACGAGGTCACCGGCTCCTCGGTGGGCTGCTCGTAGCGGAACACGCCGTCGTCGCCGCGGATGCCGAACTGGCGGGCGAAACCCTCCAGTGCCTTGCCGAAGTCGGTCGGGATCATCCACACCTTGTTCGCGTCGCCGCGCGCCATGTCCGGCAGCGTCTGCAGGTACTGGTAGGCCAGCACCTCCGGGGTGGGGCGGCCCGCCTTGATCGCGGCGAACACCTTCTCGATCGCCTTTGCCTGGCCCTGGGCCTGCAGGTAGCGGGCGGCGCGTTCGCCCTGGGCGCGCAGGATCCGGGACTGCCGCTCGGCCTCGGCGGCCATGATCGTGGCCTGCTTGGCGCCCTCGGCGGCGAGGATCTGCGACTGCTTGTTGCCCTCCGCGGTCTTGATCGCCGCCTCCCGCTGGCCCTCGGCGGTGAGGATGATGGCGCGCTTCTCCCGGTCGGCGCGCATCTGCTTCTCCATCGAGTCCTGGATGGACGGCGGCGGGTCGATCGCCTTGAGCTCCACCCGCGCCACCCGGATGCCCCACCGGCCGGTCTCCTCGTCGAGGACCCCGCGCAGCTGGCCGTTGATGTGGTCGCGGGAGGTCAGCGTCTCCTCCAGGCTCATGCCGCCGACCACGTTGCGCAGCGTCGTCGTGGTCAGCTGCTCCACGGCGATGATGTAGTTGGCGATCTCGTAGACCGCGGCGCGGGAGTCGGTGACCTGGAAGTACACGACGGTGTCGATCGACACCGTCAGGTTGTCCTGGGTGATCACCGGCTGCGGCGGGAACGACACCACCTGCTCGCGCAGGTCGATCCGGGCCCGGATCTTGTCGAAGAACGGCACCAGGAAGTTCAGCCCCGGCTCGGCCACGGTGCGGAACCGGCCCAACCGCTCGATCACCGCCGACTGCGCCTGCGGGATCACCTTGATCGACTTGAACACCAGCACCAACACGAAGAACGCCACGACCAACGCGACGACGACCGGTAGCTCCACCACAGCCTCCAACCAACCAGCAACACCCTGCGCCCGACCACTACGGGTGGTCGGCGAACACCACCGCCGTGGCCCCGGCGATCTCCATGACCGTCACCTGGGTCCCCGGCTCGATAACCTGCGTGTGGTCCAGCGACCGCGCCGACCACTCCTGCCCCCGCAACCGCACCCGGCCGCCGTGCTCGTCCACCCGGGTCGTCACCACCGCCCGCGTCCCCACCAGCGCCGCCACGTTGTCCCGCGTCTGCGGCGCGGTGATCCGCCGCCGCAGCACCGGCCGCGCCAGGGTGGTCAGGCCCAGGGCGACCGCGGCGAACACCGCCGCGCTCACCACCGTGGACCCGATCAGCGCCTCCGCGCCCGCACCGGCCACCGCCGCGGCGCCCAGCATCAGCAGCACGAAGTCGCCCGACAGCACCTCGGCGAGCATCAGCAGCACCCCGACCACCAGCCAGATCAGCGCCGCCATGCCGCCATCCTGGCAGATCCGGACCCCGTTCCGGGGATGATCGACCGGGTTGGCGCCGATCACCCCCGGTGCGGCAGGCTCGCGCCGTGACCGACGACGACCTGAAAACCCACCTGCACGGCGAACTGCGCTGGATCGGCGACGCGGTGCTGGCCAAGCTCGACGGGTTGGGCGAGTACGACCTGCGCCGCCCGCTGACCGACTCCGGCACCAACCTGCTCGGCCTGGTCAAACACCTGTCCACTTGGGAGGCCCGCTACCTCGGCGAGGTGTTCGACCGCCCCTTCCCCGAACCGCTGCCCGCGCGCGGCACGGACATGTGGGCCACCGAGCGGGAGAGCAGCGCGGACATCGTCGACCGGTACCGGCGCGTGTGGGCGCACTCCGCCGCCACCGTCACCGACCTGCCCCTCGACGCGCCCGGCCGCGTGCCGTGGTGGCCCGAACCCGACGTCACCCTGTTCGCCGTCCTGGTCCACCTGCTCACCGAGACCAACCGGCACGCCGGGCACGCCGACATCCTGCGCGAGCAGCTCGACGGCGCGGTCGGTGTGGACACCGCGGCCCGCCCGGCCCCCGGTGACCGGCGCGCGGAACCGGAACGGGTCGCCCGGACCTTCCGGCAGCCCTGACCCGGCGCCTAGTCCTCGGCCGGTTCGGTGACGAAGTCGATCAACCGCTCGACCGCGCCGACCAGCGGCGGCTCCAGGTCGCGGAAACCGCGCACCGCGGCGCGGACCCGACGCCACCCGTCCGCGGGTTCGCCCCAGCCCAGCGCCGCGCACACGCCCTGCTTCCACTCCACGCCGCGCGGCACCCGCGGCCACGCCGCGATCCCCAGCACCGACGGCTTCACCGCCTCCCACACGTCCACGTACGGGTGGCCGGTCACCAGCACGTTCCCGTCGCGCAGCCCGTCGACGATCCGGGACTCCTTGCTGCCCGCCACCAGGTGGTCGACCAGCACCCCCAGGCGCCTGCCCGGGCCGGTCCCGAACTCCGCGACCCGCTCGGGCAGGTTGTCCACCCCGTCGAGCGGCTCGACCACGACCCCCTCGACGCGCAGGTCATGGCCCCACACCAGCTCCACCAGCTCGGCGTCGTGCACGCCCTCCACCCAGATGCGGCTCTCCCGAGCGGTGCGCGCACGCAGCCCCGCCACCCGCGTGGACCCCGACGCCGACCGGGCGGGCGCCGCCGCCGTCTTCCCGGGAGCCGGGCGGAGGAGGGTGACCGGTGTGCCGTCGACGAGGAAACCGGCGGGCTTCAACGGGAACAGCCGGTGGCGACCGTGCCGGTCCTCCAGCACGACGTTGCCCAGCTCGAAGCGCACCACCGCGCCGCAGAACCCGCTCGCCGGGTCCTCCACCACCAGCCCGGGCTCGGCCACGACCTCGGGGATCGACTTGCGGGGCTTGCCGGCGAGGATGTCGCCGTAGTCGTGGGAGCGCACGGCCGACACGCTAGCGACCGGCCCCGCCCGCGCCGTGGAGGCCACGCCGGTCAGAGGTGGTCGTGCCCCGGGTCCCCGCCCACCGACGGCGGCGCCTCCCGGCCCGCGCGCAGGACGGCGGGCACGGTCGTCGTCCACCACCCCACGAAGATGACGAGCAGGCATTCCCACCACCGCTGCTCGGTCGCCACCCACATCCAGATGCCCCAGACCACCCCGCTCACGCCCAGCAGCACGCTGAGCACGTTCACGATCATCACAACCACCGGGTGCGCGTCCCGCACGTGCGTCCCCCTCTTGTGACGTCTCGCCGTTCGCCGTGCCCAGTGTGCCGAGCGGTGAACGCATCCGGTGCCGCCGAACAGCGCACGAGATACCTCCTCCGGCCCCGCCGCCGGGGCGGCGCCGCCCGTAGAATCGCTGGTAGACGCACATCTTGCGAGGCGGGGAGGTGCAACGGCAGGTGACCTATGTCCGCTACCGACCCGACCCCGCCGGGCCCGACCGCGTCCTGGACCTCGCCCGCCTCGGCGGCGACGACTTCCGCCTGGTCACCGGCCTGGCCCGGCAGCTGCGCCGCGGCGACCGGGTCCTGCTGTGCCTGCCCGGCGACCGCACCGGCGACGGCGAGCTCTACGTCCAGGACCACGTCGGCGGGCACCGCGCCGTGCACTTCGACCACCGCACCCACGAGCCCGGGCACCCGGTCAGCGCGCGCGGCGAGCACCACCGGCGCCAGCAGGACTACTGGACCCGCGCCGCCGACGAGGCCGGGCTGCCCACCGCGCGCGAGGTCCGCACCCCCGCCGACACGATCCTCGACGTCGCCATCGCCGGGCCGCGCGGCACCGGTGTGGAGCTGCGCCGCACCGACGTCACCGCGGCCGAGGCCACCGCCGACGCGACCGCGTCCTACCGGTCGGGGTGGCTGCCGGTGTGGTTCGCCGACGCCGACCACACCCCGGCCTGGTTCCACCACGTCCCCTCGGTCGGCTGCAACCGGGTCAGCTGGGACGACCTGCCCTCCCGCCGCTCGGCGACCGCGACAGGTCTGCGCACGATCACCGCGGCCCGCTGCGCCTACGACGACTTCGGCCGCTGCCCGGAGTCCCACCGCGGGCCCTGCGGCCGCTACCACCCCAAACCCGTGCCCCTGCGCGGGCTGACCATCGACGACGTGGCCGCCATGGTCCCGGCCGGGGAGCTGGAACCGCTCGTCGAGCAGCACGGCTACGTCTACCTGGTGCCGCCGCGAAGCCGTCGGGTGTTCGAGGAGCTGACCGGCGAGCCCGGCGCCTACGCCCCGGACACGGTGCTCACCGACACCGGTCCCGCGCCCCTGCACTGCACCCGGTGCGGGCAGCGGCTGGGGTTGCTGCGACCGGGCCGCAACGCCTGCCAGGGCTGCCGTCCGCTGCCGATGACGCAGGACTACCCGTACTGACCGCTCACCCGCGGAAGTCCGGGCCGGTGAGGGCGGCGAAGTCCAGGGTCACCGGCAGCACGCCGGCGATCGCGCGCCTGCGGCGGCCCAGTTCGGCGATGACCTCCTCCGGGGTGCCGGTGCCGCCGCGGCCGTACCAGTTGCCCAGGATCTCCAGGACGACGTCGGCGAGCTTGCGGGCCCCGGCGCCGTGCACGGCGTCACCGGAGCCGGTGAACACCCCGGAGTGCAGGGTCAGGTTCCGGGTCGCGTAGAGGCCGTCGAGGACGGTGATCATCCGTTCGCCGCGTTCGGTGAGCCGGTGTTCGCAGGCCTCGGGGGAGCCCAGCAGGGCGCGCCACCGCGCCAGGTCGTGGCGGGCCAGCGGGTGCGGGGTCAGCGCGGCCAGGGCCTCGCGGGCGCGCAGGACGTGCTCGTCGGTGGTCGGGACGTCGGAGACCGTCCACGCCCAGCGGTTGACGTCGAGCCCGCCGGGCGAGGCGTCGTCGTGGGGGTGGCGTGCGGCGGGCTCGAGCGCGCGGGTGAGTCCGGCCTCGGCGTCGGCGAGTTCGCGGCGCAGCGCGGCCAGGCGCGGGTGGCCGGGCGGGCAGCGGCGGACCGAGCGGTGGGTGTGGTCCACGTGGGACCGCGCGACCGTCACCAGCCACGCCCGGTGCGCGGCGGCGGCGCTCAGCGACCAGCGGAGGCGGCGGTGGGCCAGCACGAGTTCCTGGCGCAGGCACTGCAATGACAGTGCGGCGGCGAGGTGGGAGCGGTTCTGCACACCGGACGCCTCGACCGCCGACCACGACAGGGCCGCTGTCGCGTGTGGAGAGTCCGTCGAGGACGCCACGCGGGCCATGCGCAGCGCGCGCCGCACCCGGTCGGGCAGGGCGGTGACGGTCAGCGGGCGGGCCTCGCGGGTGCGGCGGGGCACCGCGGGTGCCTCCTGCCAGGTGTGGTGTCCCTCGGCGACCAGGGCGACCGGGTCCAGGCGCAGGTCCAGGAGCCGGTTGCCGGCGTGGTACTGGTCGAGTGCCTCGACGAGTCGGCGTCGGGCGAGTCGGGCCGCCGACGGCCGGTCGCGGGCCCGCACCCGCAGGGTCACCAGGGTGCCCTCGCCCGGGGGGAGTCCGGCGACGAAGTGCCGCAGCCGGTCGGTGGTGGGGCCCCAACGCGCGTCGGCTGCGGCCCGCAGCGGCCACTGGCGGGCGTCGGGTTCGAACGCGGGCAGGTCCGACAGGGCGCCGGTGCCGCGGACCACCAGCGCGACCTGGTGATCGGTGGCGTCGGGCAGCAGCGCCGACCACACGACCTCACCCTCCACTTCAGCCTCACCCTCAACCTCGACTTCACGGTGAGACTTGAGGCGGGCGGCGACCCGGACCAGGTCCTGGACGACGAACGCGGGGTCGCGGTCCGCCACGGCGAGCAGGCACGCCACCTGGTCGGCCACCAGGTCCCCGCCGCGCTCGGCCCAGGCGCGGGTGAACCGGCGCCGCAGCAGCCCCGGCAGCCCGGCCACCGCCGCGTCCACCCGCGCCGCGAACTCCCCCGCCCGCACACCGGTCCCGTCCGCGGCGATCGCCCGCCGCGCGTCGTCCAACGCCTCGCGCGCGGCCACCAGCACCGGCTCGGACCCCCACGCCGCCACCACGGCCCGCACCCGCTCGGCGGCGTTGACGCACAACCGGTTGAGCTGCCGCGGCGTCGGCTGCCGCTCGACCTCGTAGTGCGCCAGCGCCGCCGCGACCCGCGGCAGTTCGGTCACCAGCCCGGCCAGCCCGGAGGCGTGGCCGCAGAACACCGCCGCCGGGTCCACACCGGCCAGCACCCCTTGCAGCAGCAGCACCCGCCCCTCGGGCACGCCGCGCTCGGCCAGCTCCCCCAGCAACCGCGTGTCGAACGCCCGCTTCCCCATCCCGGCAGTCTCCCACCGGCGCCAACCCGATATCCCCGTTCCGCGGCCGGTCATCCCAACCGCGGCGGCCGTGCGGCGGCCGACGGTCGGGTACGCGTTGCTGCACCGGAGTGACGATCATGGCCCGGTGGGCACCCGGCGTGTGATCGTTCGCCCACCGGAAGTCGAAAGGGGACAGCGATGGGGAAGATAGCGGCCTTGGCCGCCGCGGCCGCCGCCGTGACGGCGACGATCGCCGGGGCCACACCGGCGAGCGCGGGCATCTGGGCCACCTACAACCTGGGCGCCTACGCCGACCAGCAGTACTGCGACAGCGTCTCCGACGGCCTGTGGGACCCGCCCTACTGGTACAGCTACGACTGCCACTACTACGCGTCCGACCCGGACAACCGCGGTCGCGGCGCGGGCTGGTACTTCTGGAACCGTGTCGACATCCGTTGACGGGCGTCGCCCCTCTCCGGCGCGGCCGCCGGACCGGGGGCGCGTCCACTCGGGAGCCCGCCGGTGAGCAGGCGCGCCGCCCAGGCGGCGTTCTCCCGGGAATGGCGGCGGGATCCGGTCCACGATTTCACGGGGCCCGAGGACGTGGCGCTGGCCGTGGTCGTCGCGGACTGGCTCGGCGGTGTCCTCGACGAGGCCGGGGTGGCCCCGCGGCCCGAACCGGGGCCGCTGCGGGACGCGGTGCTGCGGTCGCTGCCGGTGCTCTACCTGAACCGGGTGTTCCCGCAGCGGTACGGCCACCTGCGCGGCGTGTTCCGAGAGGTCTTCGCCGCGCGCGACACCGGCCGCCTCTCCGCGTCCGCCACGGCGCGGGAGTTGCGCGCGGTCGTGGTCGAGACCGTCGCCCCGGTCGTGGAGCACCCGTTCTACCGGTTCGCCTTCCCCGACCTGCCCGATGTGGTCCTGTCGATCGTCCACCAGGTGCTCGAGCGGCTGATCACCGTCGACGGCCTCGGCCGGACCGACCCGGTCGAGGCCCGGCGCCTCGCCGCGCGGCTCGCGCACCTGGGCTTCGCCGACCTGGCCGAGACCCTCGGCGCGTCGGCACCGGCCGAGGACCCCGTGGCCACCGCGCCGGTCGGCGAGGAGCACGGTTGACCGGTTCGCTCAGCGTGCCAGGGCGGGCGGCAGCGGCAGGCCGAGCGCGGTGAGGAAACGCGCGGCCTTGATCTCCACGAAGAGGTCGGCGTCGTCGGTCTTCGGGTGGACGTGCGGCGCGTCGTCGGCGGCGAGGAATCCCTCGATCTCCCCGGCCTTGCCGTCGGTGTCGGCCGCGTCGTCGCCGTCGGCCCACCACGCGGCCAGGCCCGCGGCCTCGCGGGGCACGTCGGTGGGGGCGGAGGCGTCCTCGTCGCCGAAGTAGTCGCGTGGGGTGTAGCCGAGGAACGCGGAGCCGGTACCGGGCCCGGCGGGCTGGTACCGGACCTCGGCGAGGTCGCTGTCGAAGATGACGACCGCCAACCACCGCCCGGGGTGCTCAGCCTGGCTCCACCCCTCCAACTCGTGCCACCGGGTGCCGTCGTAACGGTAAGTACCGGAGAAACCCACGTCCCCTCCTATGCTGCGCTGACCTGCGGCGGCAGCGTAAACGACAACCCGGTCGCGCGACACCCCCCAACGTGAGGGGGGCGCGCACCCGGTGGATGCGCGCCCCCTTCTACGGCCGGTCGGGTCAGGGTGGCGTCTCGAAGAACTTCACGCCGTACCCGGTGTTGCTGTTGTCGCCGGGCACGTTCTGGCGGCGGTAGGTGCTGTTGCCCCACCACATGAAGGTGCCGGTGTGCCACAGCCGGTTGTCCCACGAGTACGGCGTGCCCTTGGGGACCGCGTGGTACATCATCGGGAACGGCTGTCCGGCGGGTGGACTGGTGCCGATGTCGCCGTTCTCCAGGACGAAGCTGTTGCTGCCGGGCCCGTTGACCCACAGCGTGGGGTCCCAGCCGTCCATGATGGAGTCGCGGTTGGAGCCGAACTGGCAGCCGTTGGACTTGTACCAGTCCCACACGTAGGTGGGGTCCCCGCCCTTGCGCAGCCGCAGGTCGGCCAGGCAGTACTGGTCGCTCCAGGACCCGTTGGCCGAGTACACGACGTGCAGTTGCCCGTCGGGGTCGCGGATCGGGGCGGGTGCCTCGTTGATGTACGGGTTGCCGACGACCCGCTCCCACGGCTCCCGGGGTTGGGAGATCCGGGCACGGGGGCCGGTGGGTGTGGTCGGATCGCTCATCCGGACCAGGTACAGGTTCTGCTCGACGTTCGTGTCGCCTTCCCAGCCGGACCACACGAACCAGAGTTGGTTGTCGAAGGTGAACGCGGTGCCGTCCACGGCCCACTTGTCGTCGGGCAGCGCCAGTTTCCGGTGGTCGCCGTAGCCGGTGGTCGGCCGGTCGGAGCTGATCACGTACATCCGGTGGGCGTTGCCGCTCCCGGCGGAGAAGTACACGTAGTAGCGGCCGCCGATGACCACCAGTTCCGGCGCCCACACCTCGCCCAACCCCGGGTCGGTCCAGATCCTGCTCCGCGCGGCGCCGCCGAGCCCGGTGGGCGAGGACGACTGCCGGACGTAGAGGCCGCCGCCCTCGGACTCCACCGAGTAGTAGGTGCCGCCGACCCGGATCGCGCTGGGGTCGGCGTTGCGGATGGCGGTCTGGCCCGGGGCGCCGGTGGTGGGTTCGTCCTCGAAGAACTTGAGGCCGTACCCGGTGTCGCTGTTGTCACCGGGTACGTTCTGGCGGCTGTAGGTGCTGTTGCCCCACCAGCTGAACGTGCCGGTGAACCAGTGCCGGTTCGCCCAGTTGTAGGGCGTGCCCTTGGGGACGGCGTGGTACACCAGCGGGAACCTGGGCCCGGCGGGCGGGCTGGTCGAGATGTCGCCGTACTCGAGCACGAAGCTGTGGCTGCCGGGGCCGTCGACGTAGAGCGTCGGGTCCCAGCCCTTCGCGATCGTGGCCCGGTAGGACCCGAACTCGCAGCCGTTGGACTTGTACCAATCCCACACGTACGTCGGGTCCCCGCCCCGGCGCAGCCGCAGGTCCGCGACGCAGTAGTGGTCGGTCCACGACCCGTTGGCCGAGTACACGATGTGCAACTGCCCGTTCGGGTCGCGGATCGGCGCCGGGGCCTCGTTGATGTACGGGTTGCCGGTAATCCGCTCCCACGGCTCGCGGGGCTGCGAGATCCGATACCGCCTGCCGGTGACGTTGGACGGGCTGGTCATCTCCGCGAGGTACAGGTTCTGCTCGACGTTGGTGTCGCCCTCCCACCCCGACCACACGAACCACATCTTGTCGCCGAAGTAGAACGCCGACCCGTCCACCGACCACTTGTCGTCGGGCAGGGCCAGCTTCATCGGCTCGCTGAACGCCCGGTCCGGCACGTTCGACCACGTGTAGTACATGCGCTGCCCGCCCTGGCCGTCGCCGGAGGCGAAGTACACCGCGTACACCTGGGTGCCGAGCGCGGCGTTGAGGCGCGTGATCTTCGGCGCCCACAGGTTCGGCAGGTTCCGCGGCGCCGACCAGATCAGCCTGCGCTCGGCGTCGGCCAGGCCGTGGATGTCGGGGGCGGAGCGGGAGTAGATGTTGCCGCCGTCGGACTCCACCGAGTAGTAGGTGGCGCCCACGCGGATCACGCTCGGGTCCGCGTTGCGGATGCTCTGCCCCGGCGGGCCCGGTGTGGTCGGCGGCCGGACCACCGGCGGCGGGGGCAGCGGCGCGTTCGCGTCCTCGAAGAACCCCAGGCTGTAGCCGGTGTCGACGTTGTCGCCCGGCACGTTCCGCCGCCCGTAGGGGATGTTGTTCCACCAGGTGAACCCGCCGGAGTACCAGACCCGGTTGTCCCACTTGTAGGTCATGCCCTTGGGCACGCCGTGGTACACCAGCGGGAACTTGCGCCCGGCGGGCGGGCTGGTGCCGATGTCGCCGTTCTCCAGCACGAAGCTGTGGTGCCCGGGGCCGTTGACGTTCGCCGTGGCCGTCCAGCCCGACATCATGCTCGCGCCGTCGGAGCCCATCACGCAGCCGTTGGACTTGTACCAGTCCCACACGTACTCCGGGTTGCCCCCGGCTTTGAGCCGCAGGTCGCCCAGGCAGTACTTGTCCGTCCACGACCCGTTGGCCGAGTACACGATGTGCAACCGCCCGTTCGGGTCCTTGATCGGCTCCGGCGCCTCGTTGATGTACGGGTCGCCGGTCACCCGCTCCCACGGCTCGCGGGGCTGCGAGATCCGGAACCGGGCGCCGGTCGGGGTGGTGGGGTCGTTCATGCGCGCCAGGTAGAGGTTCTGTTCGACGTTGGTGTCGCCCTCCCAGCCGGACCACACGAACCAGAGTTGGTTGTCGAAGGTGAACGCGGCGCCGTCGATCGCCCATTTGTCGTCGGGCAGGCCCAGTTTCCGTTCTCGGCCGTAGTCGCGGTCCGGCGCGTCGGAGCCGATCACGTACATCCGGTGCGCGGCGCCTCTGCCGGCGGAGAAGTAGATGTAGTACCGGTCGCCGATCCGCGTCAGCTCGGGTGCCCAGATCTCGCCGAGCCCGTTGTCGGCCCACACCAGGGACCGCAGCGAGTCGCCGAGCCCCTCCGGGCTCGACGCCGACCGCACCATGATCCGGCCGTAGCTCGACTCCACCGAGTAGTAGGTGCTCCCCACGCGGATCACGCTGGGGTCGGCGTTGCGGATGCTCGTGCGGCCCACGGTCGGTTCGGGCAGCCGGTCGAGCCGGTTGTTGTTCGGCTCCACCACCCAGCCCCGCATCTGGGCGTCGGTGACGGTGCCCGCGAACGCGGCGGCGATCTTGCGGGCGCCCGCGTCGTTCGGGCTGAGCCCGTCGGAGTCCAGGTCACCCGTCGTGACCTCCCACATGGCGACCAGCAGCACCTTGTGCCCGGCCCGCTGCTCGTCGGCCACCAGCGCGCGGATCGCGGTGTTCACCTCGGTGATCCGCCGCTGGGTCTGCGGGTCGGCGGCGGGGGTGAGTTCGGCCAGGCCCACCACGATCTCCGGGTTCACCGCCCGCGCCTCGGCGACCAGGCTCCCCAGCCTGCCCGCGAGCCCGTCCTGCCGACCGGCCAGCACGTCGTTGAGCCCGGCCTGCACCAGCGCCACGTTGGGCTGGTACTCGGGGATGTCGCCCTCGCCGCGCTTGACCAGCCGGGTCGTGTCGTCGCCGGGTTTGCCCGTGTAGTTCAGGCCGTTGCCCGCCGACTGGGAGCCGACCAGCTCCACCTGCCCGTCGCGTTTGCGGGAGACCAGGATGGCCAGCGCGCCCAGCATCCCGGCCAGGGTGGTGCCGATCCACGCGCCGGGCGGTTTGTCGGCGTGCACCAGGTTCGCGGTCGTGTTCACCCGCATCGTCGCCGTCGGCGGACTGCCCGCCGCCGCCTGCAGCGGCCCCAACCGGACCGCCAGGTGGTCCGAGGAGCGCATGTCCTCCCGGTCGGGCACCCGGGTGTAGTTGATCTCGGTGGTGACGAAGTAGTCCAGCTCCCCGCCCCGCAGGTGCGTCGCCCGGCCGGAGTTGCGGATCACCGCGTTCGACGGGTAACCGCCGCGGGCCCGCAGTTCGTCGGGGTCGAGGTTGAAGTCGCCGCCGACGGTCCACTGGGCGTCGCGCGGGTTCAGGCCCGCCTCCGCCGCCCACGCCCGGACCCGGTCCTCGATCCGGTTGAGCATCGGCACGACGTCGTTGCCGGTACCCGACAGGGCGTGCATGGTGAAGTACCAGTGGTTGCCGAACCGGATACCGAGCGCGTTGCGACCCGCCGCGACCGGGTTCTCCACGATCCGCGCCTCGTTGGGCTGGTCACGGGTCACGATCGCGATGTTCACCCGCCCCTGGTTGTCGGTCTCCGGGGCGTTCGTGCCGCCCTGGGTCTGGGCGTAGTAGACGTTGTACGTCGTGGTGTCCCGGTCGCCGCCCGGCCGCCACTCGTAGTGGGTGTAGCGGCGCCGCTCCGGAGCCGGGGTCCACCAGTCCACCCCGTCCCCCGCCCCGGGCGGGCCGCCGCTGCCGACCTCCTGCAGCAGCACGACGCGGGCGTTGCGGGCGTAGGCGTGCACGTCGAGGGACCACTTGCCCGCCGCGTCACCCCCGGACGTGCGGCCCTGCATGTTGTTGGTGATCAGGGTCGTGCGGTCCAGCGGCGAGTCGTCGTTCGCCCGCGCCCGCGCCACCGACGGCACCGCGACACCGGTGAGCGCCAGCACCAGGGCGAGCCCGACCGCGACCGGCTCACGCGCCCGCCACCGCGCGGCGCGCCGACGACGCGCGCGGGCGCGCCGGAATATGTGAGGAAATGACATGAAAGAAACGTAACCACGTCACAGACCGACCCCGCGAGCAATTCACCTGAAACCCGCGAAATTCGTTGCCCGCATCGAACCGGAACCTGCCCGAAAATCCCGGATGTCTGCCCGAAAAACTCGAACCGGACATATCTCTATGGGGTCGGCAGGATTCTACCACCCATTTTGTTCTGATACGGACTCCGGCATCTCCGTTTTCGGGCGCTTGCCCGGACCGTCACCCGCAATTCGTTTCCGCGAGGGCCGCGCGCAGACCGGACGCGTGCTCGCGGTGCGCGCGGGCGGTGTCGGGGTCACCGGTCTCGTCGGCGATCCCGGCCAACTCACCCAGGGTCTCGATCTGCCGCAGGGGCTGCCCCATGCGGCCGAACAGGTCCAGCGCCGCCGCCAACCGGGTCCGGGCGCCGTCGAGGTCACCGAGCCCACGCGAGAGCGAACCCCACGTCTGCAGCACGGTCGCCTCCCCCATCACCGCCGTGGTGGCGCGGAACAACGACAGCGCCTCCGCGCACTGCGCCAACGCGGGCTCCGGCGACCCGAGCGCCGCCAGGTTCTGCGCCGAGCGCCACAGCAGGTAGCCCCGCAGCGTGCTGTCCACCGGCGTGCTCTCCCCGGTGGGATGCGCGAAATACGCCACACACGTCGCGTACTCCTCGGCGGCGCCGTGGAAATCACCGCGCCGGTGACGGTTACCGCCCCGGAACATCCGCGCCAGGTGCAGACCGAGCGGGTCCGCGGCCCGGTCGAACAGGTCGACCGCCTCGTCGAGCAGCCACGCCTGGTCGGCGTCCGGGGCACTGTTGGCCAGGTAGACCCGCGACCACGCCTGCTCCCTCAGGTCCCCCACCGCCTCGGCCGCCACCCGGGCCGCCCGCGCCATCTCGGCGGCCGCCACGGGGCGGTCGAACAGGGTGAACTCGGTCCAGGACAGGAAGTTGCGCAACGTCGCCTCGGCGTGCCGATCACCCAGGGCCAGCGCCGACTCCAGGCCCAGGCTGAACACCTCGTGCCAGGTCGCCGCCGTGCCGCCGATCTCGGAGTACCAGTGCATCGCCCGAGCCAAGGCGATCACCTCCTCGTGCCCGCCGCGCGCGGAGGTGGCGCGCAACGCCGCCAGCCAGTTGACCCGCTCCACCTCCAGCCACCGCGCCGCCGCGACGTGATCGGCCAACTCCGGGCACGGCACCCGCGGCGCGCCCGACGGCCGGAAGTAGCCGCCCGCCGCACCGGTCGCCGCCCCCACCAACCACGCCGTCAACCGCCCCCCGGCCTCCGCCACCACCCCGGGCGGCTCATCGCGCGCCAGGCACTCCGCGGCGAACACCCGCAGCAGGTCGTGGAACTGGTACCGGCCCTCCGCCGACGGCTGCAACAGGCTCGCGTCGGCCAACTCCTCCAGAAGGTCATCGGCCTCGTCCGGCGTCGCCCCGGTGAGCGCCACCACCCCGCCCGCCGCGAAATCAGCCCCCGGCACCAACGCCAACCTGCGGAACGCCGTCGCCGCCCGCTCACTCAACTGCCGGTACGACAGGTCGAACACACCCCGCAACCGCAGATCACCCGCCGTCAGCGCGGACAACCGCCTGCCCTGGTCGCGCAACTGCCCGACCAACCGGCCGATCGGCCACCGCGGCCGACTCGCCAACCGGTTCCCCGCGATCCGCAGCGCCAACGGCAACCGCCCGCACAACTCGACCAGCTCCGCCGCCGCCCCCGGCTCGTCGGCCACCCGGTCCGCGCCGACGATCGTCGTCACCAACCGCACCGCCGCCGCCCGCCCCAACACGTCCAACGCGGCCCGCCGCACCCCGGCGAGACCGACCAACATCTGCCTGCTCGTCACCAACGTCAGACACCGGCGCCCACCGACCAGCAGCGGCCGCACCTGCGCCTCGTCCGCGGCGTCGTCGAGCACGATCAACGCCCGCCGGTCCCGCAGCAGCAACCGGCACAGGTTCGCGCGCTGCTCCACCTCGGCAGGCACCCGCACACCATCCACCCCCATCGACCGCAGCACCACGTGCAGCAGATCCGCCGGGGTGCCCGGCCCATCGGACATGCCCCGCAGCCGCAGGAAGATCTGCCCGTCGGGGAACAACTCACCCAACGCGTGCGCGGCACTGGTCGCCACCGCCGTCTTGCCCGTGCCGGGCGGGCCGCTGAGCACCAACACCTGCCCGGCCCTACCACCCGCCGCGACCGCCTCCGCCAACTCCCGCACCTGCGCCAACTCCTCGGCGCGCCCCGCCAGGTCATCGATCGCGGGCGGCAGCACACCGACCACCGCCGGGCTGAACACCGGCGCGCCCGTCGTGGCGGGCGGCGGCGGCACCACCCTCGGCCGCGCCGACCTCGCCGAGGCCAGGAACTCCACCACCTCGACCTCGGACAACGACAGATGGCCCGCCAACGCCGTGACCGTGCGCCGCTGCGGGCTCCGCGCCACCCCGCGCTCGATGTCGCTGATCGCCCGGACGCTGACCCCCGCCCGCTCGGCCAGCTCCTCCTGCGTCAACCGGGCCCGCTCCCGGTGGGTGCGCAACAACGTGCTGAAGACCTCGGGACTCGGCTCCCCCGACGCGGTGGACATGCGCCCAATGAATCACGGCCCGCCGGACGACTTCCAGGGACCACGGTCCCTGGCCACCACCGGCAAGGCGGATAATCCTGCCGGTTCCCCGCCCTCCTGCCGGTGGTTCCGCGTGGCGCCGGGAGCGCGGACGCCGCTGTACTGGTCGCCCACCACGACACCGGACGACTCGTCGCCGGGCAGGCGGAACCGCGCGTTGTGTGGGCAGGTGCGGCCGGGTGACATTCCGCCGGTGCCGACCCGCCGACCGGTGTCGTGGTGCCCGGCCGACCGGGACCCCACGTGGATCGACAACGCCGAGCCGAGACCACGGCATGGTCGTGCGAGTCGCCGCGGCCCGGCACGCCGCACAAGCCGGGGAAGCCCGGCGCGCCGGAGAACGTGTCGCCGCTCCAACGCGACCGCCGGGACACCAGCGGCTCCGCGACAAACGACCGACGACTACCCGGTCACGCCCACCGGGCCTGCCGACGACGCGCCACCGGGGACAGCGAACTCCCACCACGGGCGATCCGGCCGCGCCCCCAACGCCCGCGCCGCCTCCGCACCCGCCTGGCCCACTTCCCGCCTCAGCTCCCCGGCACCGCGCGACTCCGCGTACCGGTACACCGCCCGCGCCGACTCCAGCACCTCCCGGTGCGCCCCGTCCGCGCGGGCCGCGCGCAACGCGCCGAGCCAGTTGGGCAGCTCGTCCACCAGCCACTCGTGCGCGGCGTCCCGATCGAGGATCGGATCCGGCCCGTCAACGGGCCCGGTGTCGTCGCCGTCGCGGTCGGGGTCGAACCACGCCGCCGCCTTCGCCGCCACCCGCAACAGCCAAGCCCGGGCCCGAACCGCCGCACGGGCGACCACGACCGGATCCTCGTCCTGGTCGAGCTGTTCGCTGGCGAACACCTGGATCAGGTCGTGGTGGGTGTAGCGGCCCGGGACCTCCGCCGTGCCGATCAACCCCGCGTCGGCCAACTCCTCCAACGCGGACTCCGCCACCTCCGGCGACAGACCCGACACGACCGCCGCCAACTCCACCGACGTCTCACTGCCCGGCACCAACGCCAACCCGCGGAACACACGCGCCACGTCGGCGGGCAGATGCCGGTACGACAGCTCGAACGCCGTCCGCACCCGCAGGTCACCCGCCGTCAACACCGACAACCTGCGGCGTTGACCGGCGAGCTGTTCAGACAGGTGCTCGATGGTCCACCGGCCCCGACTGGTGAGCCGGTTGCCCGCGATCACCAACGCCAACGGCATCCCCCCGCACAACTCCGCCACACGAGCCGCCGCGGCAGGCTCGGCCGACACCCGCTCAGCACCCGCCACCACCGCCAACAACTCCACCGCGGGCCCAGTCGACAACACCTCCACCGACAACCGGTGCCGCGCGGCCAACCCGGCCAACGTGCCACGACTGGTCACCAACACCATCGACCCCGGCCCACCCTCCAGCAGCGGCCGAACCTGCCCCTCCCACGCGGCGTTGTCCAACACCAGCAGGTGCGCCCGGTCACGCACCAACGACCGGTACAACGCCAACCGGTCCTCCTCATCCCCCGGGATGGCCCGCTCCTCGACACCGAACGCGCCCAACAACCGGTGCAGCGCGAGCGCCGGAGTCAACGGGTCGGCGTCCACACCACGCAGATCCAGAAAACGACAGCCACCGTCGAACCGGTGCGCCAACCGATGACCGGCCTCCACCGCCAACGCCGTCTTGCCCACCCCGGGCAACCCCGACACCAGCACAGTCCGCACACCAGGCCCCACCTCAGCCAACCGAGCCTGCGCGCGCAACTCCCCCAACTCACGATCACGACCGGTGACCTCGATCACCACCGGCGGCAACGCGCACAACCCCGTGTGCGACGACACCTCCTCAGGCGGCTCCACCGCACGCGGCGACGAACGCGCCAACCCCATGAACTCCGACTCGCACTCCCCGGCCAACCCCAGACCGGACGCCAACAGCTCCGCGGTCCGCAGCCGCGGATTGCGGGCCCGCCCGCGCTCCATGTCACAGATGGCCCGCACACTCACCCCGGTCCGCTCGGCCAACTCCTCCTGCGTCAACCCGGCCCGCAACCGGTGGAACCGCAAGAGGTCCCCGAACACGGCGATCCCCACGCACCCTCCCCCCGACGACCACGAGTCTGCCACGGCCCCGACCACACGTGGCCACAATCCCCAACACGACAACGCTTTCCACGCCCGGCAATCACCGGACACCCGGATCCTGCCGGTCGTTCCGCGTGTCACCGCCACCACCCCGCGTGCTGCACTGGATCAACAAGACCAACAGGCACCAGGAAAAGGGGCCACCACCGATGCGATCACCGAACCACACCGTGGTGACACCCAACCGCACCACCGCCTTCGGGCCGCGACTGCGCGACCTCCGAGTCAGCGCGGGCCACACCCAGCGACAACTCGCACACGCCAGCGGACTCAGCGTCCGCGCGATCCGCGACCTCGAAAACGGCCGCGTACAACGCCCCCGCGCGGTCACCCTCCGGCTGCTCGCCGGCGCCCTCGGCCTCAGCGCCCCCCAACTCGACCGGCTCACCCGCGAAACCACACCCCGCCTCCCCCCACGCGGCCCCCTGCTCGGCCGCGAAACCGAACTCGCCGCGCTGACCGCCATGCTCGGCTCCGAACAGCACCGCCTCGTCACGATCACCGGCCTCGAAGGCGTCGGCAAGACCCGACTCGCCCTCGAAGTCGCGCGCACCCTCGACACCGACGACCACCCAACCCCCCTGTGGCTGTCCCCCCACGGCCCACCCCACAACAACCACCACAACGCCAGACGGCTCAGCGACCACATCGGCCACACACGCCGCCTCCTGGTCATCGACGGCGCCCGCCCCGGCGACACCACCGCCACCCACCTCCTCACCACCTGCCCCCGGCTGCGGATCGTCGTCACCACCAGGGACCCCGCCGACCTACCCCCCGACACCCTCTTCCCCCTCGCACCACTGCCCGTGCCGCCCACGGGCACCGAACCCGCCGACCTCGGCGCCGTGCCATCGGTATCCCTGCTGCTCACCCGACTGGCGCGCACCCACCCCGCCTTCCGCCCCAACCCCGACACACTCGCCGACATCGCCCGCATCTGCCGCGCACTCGACGGCCTACCCGCCGCCCTCGAAGCCGCCGCCCGGTGGAGCCTCGTCTACTCCCCCAGACAACTCGCCCAGCAACTCACCACCGACCCGCTCACCGTCGCCCGCGGCCCCGACGGCCACCCCGGACGCGCCACCTTCGCGTCGGTACCCGGCACCGTCGCCGCGCTCAGCCGCCGCCAACGCCACCTGCTCGCCGCCATGTCCCGAGGCACCTCGACCGAACCCGACGGCTACTGGTCGGTCCCGCACCTCGCGCGCACCGTCGACCGCACAGCCGCCGACTGCGCCGACGACATCTACCGACTCCTCGTCCTCGGCGTCGTCCGCCGCGCCGACCACCACCACACCGCGCTGTTCAAGGTGCTCAACATCGTCAGCGAGGCCGGGTGCCACGCCGCCGCCTGAGCCCACCCACGCACCGCGAACAGCGGTAACGCCGCACCACAGCCCTCGCGCGAGCCGCGGTGCGGCCGGAGATCGCGCCTGGCCGGACCGCCGCGGCACCGGGACGCTTCCCCGGCTCCGCGCCCGTCCGACGGCCTCGGGCGGCGCGATCCCGGCGCGGTGGGGCCGGGTGCGACCAGACGCACCCGGCCCCACCTGCGACGACACGCGCCAACACAGCCGATCCACCCGACCCGCGTGGGACAGGAGACAGCCCGATGCACCCCAAAGACACCGAGCAGCCCGACCACACCACCCGGGGGCCGCGGTGACCGTCTTCGACACCCTCGAATCCGCCGCCCGCAGCTACAGCCGCTCCTGGCCGGTCGTGTTCCACCGCGCCCGCGGCGCCCACCTCTACACCGAACGAGGCCGCCCCTACCTCGACTTCTTCGCAGGCGCAGGCGCCCTCAACTACGGGCACAACGAACCATCCCAGAAACAAGCGCTGCTGGAATACCTCGCCGCCGACGGCATCACCCACTCCCCCGACATGTTCACCGCCGCCCGCCGCGAGTTCCTCGAAACCTTCGACGAACTCGTCCTACGACCCCGCGCCGCCGACTACAAAATGATCTTCCCCGGACCCGGCGGCGCCAACGCCGTCCAAGCCGCGCTCACACTCGCCCGCCGCGTCACCGGCCGCACCCCCGTCATCAGCTTCACCCGCGGCTTCCACGGCACCAGCCTCGGCACCCTCGCCGCCAGCGGCGACGGCCGCAAACGCGCCGCCGCCTGCCTACCCCTCACCAACGTCATCCCCATGCCCTACGACGGCTACCTCGGCACCGGCAAACCTGACGCGGCATCTCCCTCGCCTTCGTCACCGGCGCCCTGCGCACCCACTGGAGCGACAACACACTCGAGAAAACCACCCGCGAACGCGGCGACCACGTCAACCAGGCACTGCGCCGCACCGCCGCCACCACCTCAACGAGCGTCCGCGTCCGCGGCCTCGTCTGGGGCCTGGACCTCGGCACCACGGGCGGCCCCGGAACCGCCGCCAAGGTCTGCGCCGCCGCCTTCGACCGCGGCCTGCTCATCACCACCTCCGGAGCACGCGACGAAGTCGTCAAACTCCTCCCACCCCTGACCATCCACGACGACGACCTCGACGAAGGCCTGCACATCGTCCACGACGCCGCCACCAGCGTCCCCAGCCGCTGAACCCCGCAACAACCAGGAAGGACCCATGTCCCCGGACACACCCACGATCAACCTCATCCGCTGGCAAGGCGGCCCGACCACCGAACGCACCACCACCCGCCACCACCTCGACACCGCCCTGCGCCGAACCGGCACGTTCCGAAACGAACTACTGGCAGGCACCCTCGGCCTCCCATTCGACTACTTCACCGCCCGCGCTGAACACGCCACCTGGCCCCAAGACCCGTTCCACACCGACCCCGGCACCTTCACCATCCGCACCGGCACGACCCCACACGACCCGGACACGCTCACCGTCACCCTCGGCGACCTGATGCACCGCTGGACCAACGGCCGCTGGCACGCCCTACGCCACCACCCGCACCCACCCGACGACGAACCACTCACCGTGACGTTCCGCTTCGAAACCGACCCCGCCCGACCACTACCCACACCGGCCAGCCGAGGACGCGCCACGACCCGCCGCACCACCCCGACCACACTCGACGCCGCCCTGTGCGGCGGCGAACGATGAAAATCGTGGCCATGGTCTCCGGCGGCACCGACTCCGTCGTCATGGCCCACCACCTCGCCACCCAAGGACACCACCTACACCTGCTCGCCATCGACTACGGCCAACACCACCGCAAAGAACTGATCTTCGCCGCCGCGACCGCCCACCGACTCGACACCCCCTACGACGAAATCGACCTCCGCGCACTACGCGCCCTCCACCGCGGAACACCCCACACCGGGCACATCCCCAACCGCAACGCCGTCCTGCTGTCCATCGCCTTCGCCCTGGCCACCAGCACCACCGCCCGAGCCGTCGCCATCGGCACCCGAGCCCAAGACCCCGACACCACCCCCGAGCTTCTCCGCCGATTCCGCGACATGCAGCTCACCGCCGACCCCGAACCACTCGACCTGCTCACACCACTGATCGAACTCCCCAAAACCGGCGTCATCGCACTCGGCACCGAACTCGGCATCCCCTGGGAACAAACCTGGACCTGCCTGCACGGCGACGAAGTCCACTGCGGAACCTGCGCCGCCTGCACCGAACGCCGCGCCGCGTTCACCACCCTCGGCCTGACCGACCCCATCCCCTACCGCGAACCACTACCCAACCACCCCTAGCCGCGACTCACGACTCCCGAGGAATCCGCGCCAACCGCGCCGCGCGGTCGGCGCGCCCCTCCGCCCGACCCACGATCCACAACGTCATCAGGTTCTGCACCGGGTGTAACACCCACCGCCACGCCCCGATCACCGGCAACGGCGGCGCCACCCGACCCCGCGCCCGACGCACCACCCGCGACCGCCACGCCATCTGCAACTCGAACAACACGATCCCGATCGCCGCCGGAGCCGCGAACATGATCGACGCCTGCACCCCGTACCCCTTGCTCGCCGCGTGCTCCCAGTTCAGGTAGATCGACCCCGCCAACAACACCAACATCATCAACCGCGGCCCCGCACCCGACCCCGCCGACGACGCGTACCGCTGCGCCAACCCCGCCACGATCAACGCCGCCGCGTCGAACACCAACGACACCGTCGCCGCCAACGGCGTCGGGATCGCGAACGACCGCGCGTAGTCGAACAACGACCACCACGAAATCCCCAACGCCACCACGACCACCACCAACCAGGCCGCCGTCGCCACCCACCGCAACACCCGCGACTCCGCCACCGGCGCGACCCGCTCGGCCACCACCTCGACGCGCTCCCGCACCGGCGCCTCGACCCGCGCCACCACCGGGACCTCGTCGACCACCGCCACGGAAGCCCGCTCACCGACGGGCACCTCGACCGTCGCCAGCTCCTCCACCGGATCCCGACCGAGCGCGTCCAACTCCGCGAGCAACTCCGGCGTCAACCGCACCAGGTTCCCCGTGTCGCCCACACCCCGCTCCCGGCGCCATTTCGACACCACACTCGACGCGTACGAGCGCTTCGTCTCCACACCGTGCCCGGCGAGCCACGCCCGCACACCGGCGGTCGTCGGCGGATCCACCCACGCGCACGCGTAGCGGATCTTGTCCGCCACCCCGGGCAGGGCGTCCAGCGCCGCCGCGTGATCGGCGTCGAGCACGTCGGCGTGGGGCGAGACCGAGACCATGGCACCGTCCTCTTCCAGCACAGCCACCGGAGCGCGCGGGTCGCGTCGACGGCTCGGACACCCAGACGGTGACCTCCGTCCCGACGGCGAGATCACGGTAGCGACCGCGCCACCGACCACCGCGCATCCCCCGAATGGCCCACACCACCCGTCCAGGCCCCGCGCGATACAGCCCGCCAACGCAGCGGAACCCCTCTCCCCCACCACCCCACGTCGGCCGCCCCTCCCCAGACCTCGCAGGCAGCACCACCGCGCCACCGGGCCCGCGGCGTTGACGATCACCGTGGCGGAGGCACGCCCGACCGGGCCCGCCGTCCAGGCGGTTTTTTTGTCTCCACCGGTTCAAGTCCCGGTCTGAGCCTGGACCCATAGTTAATTATCTTGATAGTGAATAGTGGATAGTTAGGTGCAGGAAGATTGATGGCGCGGATAGTGCTGGTCAGCGGGCATACGACGGCCCTGGAGACGGTAAGAAGACCGCCCCCGGACGGGAGTCCGGGGGCGGTCAGTGGCAGTGCGGCAGGTGGGTCAGGCGGGCGGGGTACCCGCGGCGACGAGGACCAGGTCGTCGCCCGGCAGCTCGATGCCGAAGCCGCCACCCGGGTTCACCACCAGGGTCAGACCGGCCAGGGCCTTGGCCAGGTCGCGGCCATCGGCCTGCTGGACGTTCTGCGCGTTCGGCGGCACGAACCGCGGCGACGAGTACACGACCAGGAACTGGCGGCCGTTGGCGTCCACCCCGATGCGCAGGCCGCCGCGGCCGTCGGACTCCAGGATGAACGGTGACTCCATGGCCGCGGCCAGGATCCACTCGTGGGCCAGCCACCCGGCCGCCACGTAGCCCAGCACCTGCTCGAACGGCGTCTGCGGCTCCGGGTAGCCGCGGCGGCGCGGGCTGGGCCGGTACTCGTCGTTGACCCAGGTCTCGCCGGTGAACCGGCCGTCCGGGCCGACCCGGTGGCCGCCCAGCAGGATCGCCGACGGCATGTCCGGGAAGTACTGGGGGTCGGCGTCCGGGTCGGCGCAGTAGACCCAGCCGCCCGGGGTGCGGGCGGCCTCGGCGCGCATCGCGTCGGTGACCGGGGGCAGGCCGGGGTGGTCGGCGACCGAGATCTCCCGGAGGTGCCCGGACCGCACGTACTCGCCGACGGACTCCGGCAGCACGTACCCGACACCGCCCGCCGCCGCCGTCACGGCGACGACCTGCCACGCGGCGCCCGAGATCCGGTACCGGTGGTAGGGCCGCTGGGCGAACTCGGGGGGCAGGCCGCGCTGCTCGAACGGGGTGCCCGCGCGGAACACCAGGTTGCCGTCGGGCCCGCCGTACCGGTCCACGTCCAAGTTCTCGATCATGACCGTGGTGACCGCGGCGAACGCCGCCACCGGCGGGTCGTCGCCCAGCACGGCCAGCGGCGACTGCCAGGCCGGGATCTCCTCCTCCAGCTGGAACTCGAGGTCCTCGGCGTTGACGAACAGCTGCCCGGTCAGGTGCGCGACCGCCTGCCCCACGTCGGCGAAGTCGACCGCGGTGCGCTGGTCCAGGCCCCACTGCACCCGGTACCGGTCGCCGACCCGCAGGATCGACCAGGCGCGGTCGCGCGCGGTGAACAGGCTGTAGAACCGGGGGCTGATCCGCTTCTCGACGATCACGGGTTCGAGCGAGCGCCGTACCTGCTCGGCGAGGGCGTCCGCCGCGGGCTCGTCCCACGGCCTGCCCATGGCGACCGCCGCGGCCCGGTCGAGCACGAGCGTCGGGATGTCGGCGGGCAGCCGGTGCCGCGCGGCCCGGATGTGCTCGAGCAGCGGCATCGCGGGCGGCACGCCGTGCGCGTCCAGGTAGTACGCGGCGGCGCTGGGCCAGACGTAGCGGCCGTCGGTGTGGAAGCCCATGGGCACGGTGCGGTCGGGGTCGAGCTGGTCGACGGTCACGCCGCGCGCGGAGAGCACGACGGGCGCGCCGCGCAGATAGGCCGAGACCGCCGCGCGTTCCCGCGTGCCGAGCACCGGCCGGTACCAGATCGGCTTGCCCGACTCGTCCACGCCGTCGAAGAGCCGCACCGATTCCGGCTCGCCGTCGTAGTCCTCGTCCGCGGCGAAGTAGGCGCGCTGCGACTGCTCGCTGGCGACGGCCAGCCGGAGCAGGCGCTCGGGGGCCAAGGCCAGGTTGCGCGGCATCAACCGCAGCTCGTCGGCCGCGTCCTCCTCCGACATCATGGCCGCGTTCAAGGGGGCTTGGACGTGCGCGGGCCGCTGACCGGGCTTGAACCGGTAGACCTTGTGGTGCCACACGCCCCGGTGGGGCTTGTACTCGCGCGCCCGCATGCGGTGGAACCACTGGCCGACGATGGCGGGTGGCGCCCAGTGCAGCTTGGCGCCGTCGGCCATGGTGACGGTGCTCCAGACCGCCAGCCGCGCCCCGACCGCCTCGCACTCGACCAGCAGCTCGTGCCAGCCCTCCGGGGCGGCGGCGGCGACCGCGCGGTCGATGGCGGCGAGCACGTCCCCGGTCGGACTCGAGTCGACCTCCCACTGGTCGTCCGACGGCGACCCGGGGAACCACACCGCGACGCTCTCGTCGCGGATGCCTTCACGGAGGTGCACGACCAGGCGGCGGCTGCTCAGGTGGCCCGCGAGGGGGTCCACGCCCGCCACCGGGTCGCCGCTGTCGAGGTAGAGGGTGCGCACCGTGACCAGGGACTCGAAGTCGGCGGGCGTCACCTGCTTGACGGTCCGCCCGTCCGGCAGGGTGACGAGCCGCCCGTCGACGGGCGCGCCCGGGTCGACGTACCCGGTCCGCCCCGGCCCCTCCTCGACGACGACCGCGCTATCCCCGCTGAACCCGATGCGCGTGCTCAAGAACCGTCCCCCGTGCGTTGTGTGCGTCCCGCCCCACAATAGGGGTGCCCCACTCCCCCGTTGTGCGGATTCACCCGGCCAGCGCGCCGAATTCGAGCCGCCACGTGTGGAACCAGTCACGGAACCACGGGTGGCGTTCGGCGAGCGGCAGGATCGAGCGGACGGTCTCGGCGTAGTAGGAGCGGGCCTTCTCGGGCCGGGGGTGGGTGTCCAGCCGCTGGACGTTGCTCAGCCGGTCGGCGAGCTTCACCAGGACGGCGTCGTCCGGCGCCGAGCCCAGCCGCGCCAGGTAGGCGGCCCGCGCCTCCTCCCGCCCGACCCCGTCGGCGCGCGGCGGCTTGGTCACCCAGTCGACCAGGGTCGCCACGCGGTGGCCGAAGCGGTCCCGGACCTCGTCGAGGGTGGTGTCGGTGTCCTCCACCACGTCGTGCAGGACGGCGGCCAGCAGGAGGTCGACGTCGGTCACACCGATCCCCTCGACCAGCACGACCGCCGCCTCGAGCAGGTGTTCGACGTACGGCTCCCCCGCGGGCCGCGTCTGGTCGCCGTGCCGCTCGACCGCGAACGCGACCGCTTCGTCGAGCACGGCCAGGTCGCCTTTGGAGAGTCGGTCGGCCCACCGGACGCGCAGGACAGGCCAGCCGTCGCGCGCCGTGAAGATCCGCATCACAGGCCTCGTTTCCGGCGAATGTCTCCGCCTGTAGTCACCCCTGGTAGGAACGCAGCACCCCGCGCAGGACCTCGAGGTTCGCCTCCAGCCGGACGCGGCGGAAGCGACCGGGCTCGGCCTGGTACTCGGCAAGTCCCTCAGGCGAGGTGAAAGCCTGCGCGGGCACGGCGTCACCATTCGGGGGGATGAACTTCACGACCTCGACCGCCGCGGCGACCGCCAACTCGAGCATGCCCGCCGCCCGAACCCGCTCCCCCGCCGAAACCCCACGCGGGTCGGCCCTCACCGCCCCCGCCAACCGCGTGGAGTACCGCATGAACTGCCCGGGGCACAGGATCCGCGACGGCCGATCCCCACCGTAGGCGGGCGGAGGCGGCGGAATCTCCTCGTCGAGTTCGAAGACGAACGTCCGGCCCGCGCCGCACCGGGGGCAGGTGCCCCAGTAGTCGGCGACCAGCGCGCCGCCGGGGTCCGCGCGGAGGGAGTGCTCGACCTGGAGGCGGTGCTCGCCGCAGTGGCAGGGGTGGAGGTCGATGTACAGGCGGCACTCCGGCGCCGAACGCGCGACAAGCATGTGTTCTCCCCGTCCGACCCCCGCTTCGCAGGCCACGCTAGCAGCGCGCGAGGGGCGGCTCACGGGTTATCGGAAACAGACCCCGAACGGATTTCGATTCCACTGTGGACGGTATGGTTCCATCATCCGAGCAGGCCAGGCACACGACCACCATCTCCATGGCGAACCAAGCGTGGACGTGCGCTCACCCAGGTAGCCGCTATCCGTACTTGAGGTGACGGGCCGACTGCCATCCGCAGTGAACTGGAGGACCTCGGGATGTGGGAGCGGGAGCTCGGCGAACTGGTTTCGCTGGCGGGTAACCAACGCGGGTTGGTCACACCTGGGCAAGCAGCGAAGCTGGGGGTCAGCGTCGAGGGGCTCGACCACCTGACAGAGACCCAGCTCATCCGCAGGCTGCCGAACGGCATGTACTACCTCAAGCACACCGACATCTTGGGCCGGAGGACCAACAGCCGTACAGCGATTGGCTTGCCCTGGAACCGGACAAGACCGTGCACGAACGCCACGAGAACGAGCGTGCTGGTGGACATGCGGGAACTGCTCCGCTACATGACTCCCCTCGCCAATAGGGTCCAATACCCATTCCCGGTGCACGGCAGGTCATTCATCGAGTACTTCATGCCGTTGCCGCACCTCGGCAGCCTGTCCCCCGCAACGTCCGGTCGTGCACCATGATGATGTTCCCCAAACAGGTCGAAGAGTACGGCGGATGATGCGCTCCACTCGCGGCACCGTGCTGGGGTCCGGAGCGGACGAGAAGACCATGACAGACGAACTCGTCGCCAACCTCGCCGCGGACGTCGTCAGCCAAAGCCTGTGGCCCGACATCAAGGATCGGTCCATCGTCTGAGCCGACGCCGGACACCGGGCTTCCGACAAGACGAGTACCGACCCGACCGCGCCCGGGTAGCCTCTACCGTGCTTGAGGTGGCGGACTGACCGCCGTCGTCAGGATCTGGGAGGAACCGGGATGTGGGAACGGGAGCTGGGCGAACTGGTGTCGTTGGCCAGGAACCAGCATGGGTTGGCCACGCCTGCGCAGGTGGCGAGACTGGGGATCAGCGCCGAGGGACTCACCCACCTGATGGACATGAGCCTGGTCGAGCGGTTCCCGAACGGGACCTACTACCTCAGCTATACGGACCGGGTTGGGACGATTTACCAACAGTCATATGAAGACTGGCTTTCCCTGGAGCCGCACGAGACGTCGTATGAACGCCGCAAGAACGAGTTGAACGCTGTGATGTCACACGGCGGCGCGGCCCGTCTGCACAGAATCGGCAAATACGTTGGAGCGCGATCGCACTTCACAGTGCGAAATGATCGCGAGGCGCTGCCGAATATTACCTTCACAGTCGCAGAAATCCCCAAAACGGAAGTAATGCGTGTCGAAGGCGTCCCTGTCACCACGCCCCTTCGGACCATCGCCGACCTCGTGGTCGAATGTGGCGGTGGAGCACCCGAGCGCCTGGTTTCCGATGCGGCGCATCTCGATCTCGTGGACCTGCGAGAACTGCTCGCCTACATGATCCCATTGGCCACGAAGGTCAGGTATCCATTCCCGATCCACGGCAGAGCGTTCATTGAATACTTCGCGCCAGATCTACACCTCGGCAGCCTGTCTCCGCGCAACGTGCGGTCGGCCACAGCAATGATGTTCCCCCAACAGGTCGAGGACATGCTGCCGGAAGCGCGACGTCTGCTGCACTCCACCCGCAGCATCGTGCTGGGGTCCGCGGCGGACGAGAAGACGGTGACCGACGAACTCGTCGCCAACCTGGCCGCGGACATCGTCAGCCAAAGCCTGTGGCCCGACATCAAGGACCGGTCCATCGTCTGAGCAGAGCCCGTCGACACGGCGTCTCGCGCACACCGGCGCGGTGTCGGTCGTCTCTACTCGGAACGGCGAACCACCCGGTCGATCGCTTCCCGCAGGTTCTGGATCTCCGCCGGATCGAAGGCGAAGACGCGCATGTCGTCCACGGCCTGTCTGCGGAATCCGGGATCCGACAGCAGGTCGGTCAACACCTGGGTGACGGCTGCGGCCCGTTCCTCGGGCGCGGCCGCGAACGCCTGGCGGATCCGGTCCGCTTGGTCCGCGGGTAGCGGTTGGTCGTTGCGGAAACCGGCGTAGGCGAACAAGATGTCCGACTTCTCTATCTGTCGGTCAGCAGTGAAGCCCGGATCGACAACGCCATTGAGCGCGAGGCGGATACCGTCCCATTTGCGTGTCATCCCCTCGGAGGTGTCAGCCTCCGCGCTGAGCCACCGGTGCAGCTGGTCGACGTAGAACTCGCTCTCCGCCCACTGCTGGTCGCTCCAGGTCTGCCACTCCGCTCCGGTGAGCCCGGCGGTGCGACCAAGCCGTTGGGACCAACTCCCCAGCTCGCCGCTGTCCACCAACCGGACGATCCGGTCCGCGGTCACGGCGACCCTGGCGGACTCGTAGACGGCGATAGGCTGCGCTCGCCTGTTCGACGGGTCGTCCAGATCCCGGCCGTAGAGCACGCGCTCGATCGACGACAGCGGGGCGGAACGCGCTTCGGTCTCCGCGAACCTCGTGATGATCGGCCTGCCGGAGCTGTCGTAGAGCTGCGCGCCGCGTGAGTCCACGGCCGCTTCGTGGCTCCCGTAGGCCCATTCCTGCCAGTAGAGGGCCCAGCGGTTGCCCTTGTTGCCGTCGTGCTCCTTGGCTTCCAGGTAGACCGTCGGGGTACCGAGGACGGCGGGCAACTCCATCGCACCGCTCTCCATGCCGATCTGCACGACGTCGTGCTGCTCGGTCAGCCGGTGGAAGAACAACGCCTGCTCGGCGTGGCTGAGGGGTTGTCCCCCGTTGCGGTCCGCGTCCCAGTAACCCACCAGGGTGTCGGCGTCCACGCCGTCGAGCACGCCGTCGCGCCGCCACTGGTCGAGCAGTTCCGGGCGCCGGGCGAACACGTCGTCGCCGAGCAGTACCGGTCGGACGTCCGGGTGGGACTCGCGAAGCGCCTCGATCGTCTGGCGCAGCATCTCCGGTCGGGTGTCCAAGTGGGGGCCGTGCCTGCTGCCGACCGGTTGGTCACGAGAGTCCCGAACCCAGAGCAGTGCGTACTTCTGACGCGTCCGCTCGCCCTGTCCGTCGCGGGGCGGTGTGGCTGCTTCGAGGCGGTCGACAACGTCCTGCGCGCGGCGCTCGCGGTGTTCTCCCCGCTCGCCGGACCCGCGCATCGCGTCGAGCATGTCTTGGCGCGCCTGCTCGGGGTTGTCCCGGATCGCGTCGAGCGTGAGCAGGTGCGCGCGGACCCAGCGGCTGTCGCCGTAAACGCCCTTGTCCTTGCCGTCGTCGTGGACCAATCGGATCCGGCTGGGATCGATGCCGTGGTCGTCGATGAGCCGTTGCCGCATCTTTATCGCGTCGCGCAGCGGTTGCGCCTGCATGTCGACGAGGTCGCGCGTCACCGTGTCCGCGCTTGAATCGGTGCGTGGGAGGCCGTTGCTCTGCCGCCAGTAGGCCGCGGCGTTGGCGTCGTTGGCCTCGATGCCGTCCGGAACCGGGCCCAGGTGCGCGACGTGTGACTGGTGCGCCTCCCAGCGGTAGGTGCCGATCGTGCGGTTGAACTCGTAGGCGATTTCCAGCGTGGTACCCCGGTCGGCCATCAACGCCGCGCTGTGGATGTACAGCTCGCCGCGCTGGTGGGTGTAGACCCGGAGGTTCTTGGAGTCCAAGCCCGTCACCGGCGAAGGGGTCTCGCCCACCTCGGCCATGAAGTCGCGTACGGCCCTGAGCTTCTCCGAGGTTCCGAGATCTCCCTCTTTGAGCCGGTCCACGAACGCGTCATAGCTGTCCGGAGAGCGTCGATCGGCCAGCGCGTCCCACCGCTCGACCATCGCCGGATCTGCCAAGGCGTCGGAGGGCGGCGCGTCGCCGGTGCGTTCCAGCAGCTGGGCTTGCCGAACGCGGGGTTGCTCACCCGAGTCCTGGACTTGCTCGGGTGAGCCGCCGCGCTCGGTGTCCGGTGTGTCGAACTGCTGCCCGTCGAGTTCCGACTTGTCCACCCACCGCCACTCCCGGTGGTCCCAGCGGGCGTCCGGCGGGTTGTCCGACAGCAGCGGGTCGAGGAACCTGCCGGCCAGCATCTCCGCTTCCTTCAGGCTCTTGTGGGCAAGAGCGGGCAGGGTCTTGGCGTATTCCGCGAAGCTGCGGGCCCAGTCCGGGTTCGGCACCTCGAAGCGCTTCGGCACCTGCAGGGCTTCCTGCTGGTCGATCCGCCAGGCGAACTCCCGCCGCAGTTCCGCGTGGGTCTCCCTGGCGTCCCACGGGCTGTTCGTGGCGAGCATGAGGACGTCGGCCAGGTCCTGGGACCGGATCGGCGGGGCACCCGACCTGCACGTGAACTTGTCCCTGCTGATCAGCACGCACTCATCGCATTTGGTTTCCAGCGTTCGGCTGCCGTGGGTGTACATGCCGGACACCTTGTGCGCCAGCGTCTCCTCCAACGAGATGACCCGCAGGTTCGGTGTCGCTCCCTCGGCGCCGGTCGAAAGAGCGCGGTCCGGGAACGGGACCACATCCGGTTCGCGCCACACCGGCCCGGCACCGGACGGATCAGGCCTCGGCCGCGGTGGGGCGAGGTCGACACTGAGGTCCATCATCGGGTCGACGCCGAGGTAGACGGTGTGGGAAAGGCGGACGCCGGTGCCGTTGAGCAGCGACTTCGTCGCACCTCGGACGAACGTCAGGTGGTCACCGAGATCACGCGCCAGAGCGCGCTCGTAGTCGCGGACCATGCTCTCCGGGTCCGCCGTCGTGGTCCTCGTGAAGTCGAGGTCGGTGCTCGATCTACTGCCCGGATAGCGGGCACGCAGCGCTTGCCCACCCTTGAGCACCCAGCCATCGGGGTTGTCCGCGAAGAACCGAGCGAGCGCGCGCCCGATGATGAACTGCTGGATCTCGTCTTTGGGCGTGGTCCCTCGTTGTGCCGCTTCGATTTCAGCATTTCGTTTGAGGTCGGCCGTAAAACGCTCGATCCCCGGAGCCGCATCTGCTGGCGGATTGGACAGGTCGGCCTCTGCCCGTTGTTCCGTATCCGACCGCTCGCTGTTGGGGCTGTCGTGGTGGCGGTCGCCGGGTGGTAGGTCGTGTTCGGGGCGTCCGACGTCGGCGAGGAAGGCGCGGACGTCCGACCTGCCGGACTCGGTGAGCAGCTGGTCGACCAGGCCGCGCCGCTCCGGGGCGCCCGCGGTGTCGTCGCGCAGGCCGAGGTGGTCGACCAGGGCCAAGCCCTCCCGGCGGACGCGGGCGAGGCTGATGGCGTCGGCCGGGGTCAGCTTGCTGTACTGCTCTGCCAGGACCCGCAGTTCCTGGGCGCGGCCCGCGTCCCGGCTGGAGGGGCGGGTGCCGGGTTCGGGGGTGCCCGGGCGCAGCGCGTCGTGGGCGGGGGGTGTTTCGCCGTTCGCGTGGAGTTTGCGTTCGTAGGCGATGGTGCCGAGTTCGTTGGCGACCGCGCGGTCGACGTGCCTGCTGTCCATGTTCCTAGATAGCTCGACGAGGTGCCTGCCGCCCTCGTGGTCGGCGGTGGTGCGGGCCACCATCCGCTCCGGAAGTGGGGCGGAGCGGACGTCGACGGTGTAGGAGCCGTGGGGATCCGTGACGCGGTGGGAGCCGTCCGCGAGCCGTTCGACGCGGGTGTGGTCGAATCCCCCGGCGATCCGCTCGACGGCGGCGCGGCCCTGGTCGGCCAGTCGTTGGGCGTGGGCGTTGCTCGCCTCGGGGACGCCGTGGCCGTGGAAACCCGAGTCCGGGACCGGTGGGACGTGCCGCCGCTCGGGGCGGGGGCGGTGGTCCTGGGTCGTGTCTTCGCCGCGGTGGGCGGCTTGCTGTGGCGCTCGGGTGGGGGTGTTCGTACCCCAGCTCGGGGTGTGGCCGGGCGGGTACGGTCCCTTGTGGACAGTCTGGTCGCCGTCCGGGGAGAAGGTGTGCCACTCGCCGTTGGGGGGCCAGGTGGGCTTGGCGGGCTTGCTGGGGTCGGCGCCGTGTTCGCGGCTGGAGGCGAACATGTTGCCGGTGTGGTCGACCCAGGAGTCGCCGGTCGGTGCGGTGACCTTGGTGCCGAGTTCCCGGGACAGCTGGGCGGCGAACCCGTCGCGGGTGCTGCCGGTGCCGCAGCCGAGGACGGTGACCGGGCCGCCGTCGTAGTCCGGGTTGGCGCGGATGAGGTCGGCCACCTGCCGCGGTGACAACGGGGTGTTGCCGACCCGCATCGCGTCGGCGGAGCCGTGCATGTCGACGAGGAACTGGCCGGGGATCCCCTGGACCCGTCCCGCCGTGTAGACGTCGTTGTTGTGGGCCGACTTCTCGTTGACGAACGGCGAGGCGGCGCCCGGGGCGAACGCGGACATGCCACCCGGGGTCGACCGCAGGTGCGGGCGCAGGGATTCCAGGGTCGGGTCGGCCAGGTGACCGATGCGGTCGCCGAGCGAACCCTCGCGGATCGGGCGGCTTTCCTGGCGGGGCGGGGTGTTCGGCCCGTAGTTCCGGTCGGGGCCGTCGTGGAGTTGCGGGGGCGCGTGCGGCCCGTCGATCCGGGGGTTCGGCTTCGGGGGCGACTGGGTGGCGGTCGAGGTGTCCGTTGTGGACGTGTTCCGGTCGCGGTACAGGTAGTCCGGGTTGGGTACGAACGGGCCGCGCACGAACTTCCTGTCGCCCGGGTCGTACGTCATCTTGTACCAGCCCTTGACGTACTTCCAGTCGATGCCGCCGGGGAAGAGGACCTCCGACTCGCCGCGGTCCTTCTTGCCGGTGCTCGGGTACAGGGTTGCGTCGGAGTAGATACCGCCCGGTGCGGTGATCTCGTAGAGGTACCGGCCGAGCGCGAAGTCCTCGGCGGTCTTGCGGTCGGTCGAGGTGGAGACGAAGGCGTTGGTCTGGCCGTCGGCGTGCTGGGCGATGTCCGGGGTGACACCGTTCGGGTACTTCGAGGCCCACTCCGGGCGGTTCGTGTACGGCGGGAGGAAACCGCTGGCCGCCGCGAGCTCCTCCGGGGACCGGGCGTCGCCGCGGTACAGCGTGTGATCGCGGTGCAACCAGTCGATGATCTTGCGGACGATCACCTTGGCCACGCCGTACTTCGTCGGGTCGACGCCGTGCATCGCCACGGGCGGGCGGTCCGAGTCGCCGCGGTCGATGCCGTACTCGCGGAGCTGGTCGGGGGTGAACGCGGGCCCGGACGGCTGTGTCTCCGGCCGGGTCGACCACGCGTTCTCGGGCGGCCCGGGCCGCCGCGGCGGCGCGCCAGGCCCGGGCGGCGGGTTGCCCTGCCATCCGCCGTTGCCCCGGTGCTGCCCCGGCGGGACACCCGGCCGACCCGGGTGGGGTGCCTGCGGTCCGTGCTGAAGTGGCGGTCGGTGGCCGGGTGGCGGCGCCTGGTGGAAAGGGCGGTTCGGCGGCGGGGCGAAGCCGCCGGGGCGTGTGGGTCCGCCGTGCGGGTTGCCCTGGGGCGCGGGCGGCCTACCTCCCGGCGGGAACCCGCCGTGGGGAGGCGTCTGGCCGGGTGGGCGAACGCCCTGGGGTGGGTTTCCCGGGTGACCGGAGTAGGCGGCGGGCGCTCCCGGGTGCTGTCGGGGCACGTTCGGCGGCCGACCGGGCCCGGCAGCGGGATCACCGGGCAACGTCCCCGGAACACGGCCCGGCGAGGTCCGCGTGCCATCCGGGGTGGCGCCGCCCGGGAAGCCGGGGTGCCCACCGGGAGCGTTCGGCCGGAAGCCCGCCGGCGCGTGCGGACCGGCCTGCACTCCTCCCTGACGTGGTGCCCCACCGGACAGCGCGTCGGCGATGCGGTTGGCCGGGCCGGCCTGAGCGCCAGGCTGATGGGCACCCGGCTGGCCGATGGCGGGCCGGGGCGGGTTCGTCGACGGGCCGGGATCCGCGCCGGTCGGACGGGAACCACCCGGCAGCCCGCCGGCGGCGGTCGGCGGACGAGCGGGACCACCGGGTGGCTGAGCACCAAGCGGACGGGAGCCGGGCGGGGGGAGGGAACCCGGGGTGCCCGCCGACGGGCCGCCAGTGGGCTGGATGCCAGGCGGACGCGAGCCGCCGGGAGCGCCTGCCCCGGTCGCGGGCCGAGAGGCAGGGGTGCCCGTAGTCGGCCCATTGGTCGGCTGTGCACCTGTCGGACTGCTTGGGGTGCCTGCCGCAGACGAGGAGCGGGAAGCGGTGGCACCCGAGGGCGGACCAGCTGCCTGCTGGGCACCATGCGGACGTGAGCCTGGGGTGCCCGTGGACGGGCCACCAGTCGACTGGGTGACTGATGGACGCGAGCCTGCCGGTGCGCCCGCCTGGGCAGTGGGGGGACGAGTGCCGGGAGCACTTGTGAGCGGGCCGCCGGTCGATTGGGTCGCGGGTGCGGGTGAAACCGGGGCACCGGCCGCCGTCGACGGACGGGAGGCCGGAGTACCTGCTGGCGTGCCCGGTGGACGCGAGCCGGCCGGGGCACCTGCCTGCGCACTGAGAGGGCGCGTGCCGGGAGTACCTGCCGACAGGCCGCCGGTCGGCTGGGCGCCGTGCGCACGCGAGCCGGCCTGGGCGCCGGCAGCCGCCGACGGACGGGAGGCCGGGTTGCCTGCTGGTGTGCCGCCTCCCGGAGCGCCCGGCGGACGCGATCCCGCGGGGTTGCCCGCCTGGGCAGTGGAAGGACGCGAGCCCGGGGTGCCCGTTGACGGGCCTGCGGTCGGCTGGGCACCGCGCGAGCCTGCCGGAGCGCCGGCGGCGGTCGAGGGACGCGAAGCAGGCCCGCCGGCCGGTTGAGCGCCGGGTGGGCGTGCACCGGTTGGGGTGCCCGCTTGTGTGGTGGGAGGGCGTGAACCAGCCGTGCCCATGGGTGGGCCGCCGGATGGCTGGGTTCCGGGTGTGCGGCCGGACAGGTCCGGAGGGCGTGCACCGGCAGAGGCGCCTGCTTGCGCGGTCGCCGGGCCCCCGCCGGGGGTGCGAGACGCGGCCGGCGGGCCGGCCTGCTCCGCAGTGCCTGGCACGCGGGGTGCGGAGGTCGGTCGGTTGGTCGGGCCGGTGGGGGTCTGTTGCGGCGTGCCCGTCGCGGTGGGGTTGTTGACCTGGCGGGGAGCGCCCGGAGTGCCCGCCGGGCCACGAGGGGCGGTGTCGGTGCCGCCCGACACCGCCGGTGCGCCGCTTGGTCTTGCCGCGCCCGGGGCGTTCGCCGTCCGTGGTGCGACGCTTGAGTCGGAGGACGCGCGGGGCGCGGTCTTGCCCAGGCCGTCGCCGGAGCGGCCGAGGTTGGACGCGTTCGACCGGTCGGTGTCGCGGGCCGCCTGCGCGGTGTCCTTGACCTTCCGCCCGCTGGTCTCCGCTGATTCCGCCGCCCGCTGGACGCCCTCGCGGGCGGTCTTGATCGCCTCATCCGCCTTGAACATGGCGACTTGGCCGAACACCCCCGCGCTCTGCGACGAGGCGCCGATGTTGAGCTTGCCGCCGACGCCGTCGCGGAGTTGGCCGCCGCGACCGGAGATGCGGTTGCCGATGGCGTCCATGCCATCGGGGTCCATGCCCGTCCCGGATCCGACTCCGGACCCGGGACCGACGGAGCCGCCCGGGGTGGGTGTGCTCGACCCGCCGTGGTGGGTGGTTCCCCCGTGGCTGCCACCGGGGGAATCGCCGTGCCTGCGCATCTGTCGGTCAGTGGGCCAAGCCGGGGTTGACGCCAGGGGTCTGCGGTTGGGTCTGCGGCATCTCGTACGGCTTGACCGCGTCGTAGGCGGTCTTGGCGTAGTCGCCGTAGTCGGAGAACTTCTCCAGGCCCTTCATCAGGCCGGACATCTTCTTCGACAGCTCGCCGATCCTTTTGCCGAATCGCTCCATCGCCTCAAGCAGCTTCTTCAGCCGCCCGGCGATCTTGGTGGACAGCCTGATCGCCTTGCCCATGGCATAACCCGCATAGGTGGCGACCGAGCTGCCGAGGGTCACCGTGGCCGACGCGGCGGCGATGATCGCGCCTGTGACCAGGTCGCCGATCAGGTCGGAGATCCAGTCGAAGACCATGGCGCGCAGCTCGCAGACCAGCGCGCCGGACAACGCGTAGATCGCGGCCGTGCCGTCCATCGTCTTGCCGAGCGCCTCGTACTGCGCCGCCATCTGTTCCTGCGACGCCCGGAACGCCTCGTTCGACTCGCCGGACCAGGAGCCGCCCATCGCCTGAACGTCGTCCCGGTGTTCTTGGGCGACCATCTTCATCTCAAGGGCGGCGGACTTGAGCTGGTCGGTGTTCGCGTTGATCTCGTCCGGGTTGCCGAGCAGGGCGTCGAGGGGCTCGCGGAGGAAGCTGATGTGCTCCAACAGCCAGCCGACACCGGCCGAGATGACCGAGCTGAGGGGGTCGGCGGCCGAGCCGACCACGTCGACGACCATCCCGGCGCCCCCGATGGCGGCGTCGATGACGTCGACGCCCTCACCCTCGGACTCACCGGTCAACGTGTCGACGAACCCGGCGACGCTCTCCACGGCGCCCGCGCCCTCGTACCACTCGGTCACGCTCTGCTCCCCCACTGCCGTTCCCCCTGAACGGCCATCGGCCAGAGCCTTGCACACCGGCACCGGGCGCGGGTCCGGAATGGCCGGGTTCGCCGCGTCAGAACGCGGGCCACGGGATGGGGCGGCCGTCCTCGTCGGGTTCGGGGAAGACCGGGGCGGCGAGCAGGGCCTGGGTGCGGGAGCGCAGGGCGGCGATCTCGGTCAGGGTGATGTGCGGGGCCAGTTCCTCGGGCAGGTCGTCCCCGCGTAACGCGGCCGACAGGGTGTGCAGGGCGTCGACCGCCTCGTCCGGCAGCGCCTCCCCCGCCCAGCCCCACAGCACCGTGCGCAGCTTCGGCTCCTGGTGCAGGCAGATGCCGTGGTCGACGCCGTAGACGCCGCCGTCGGTGCCGTGCAGGACGTGCCCGCCCTTGCGGTCGGCGTTGTTCAGCACGACGTCGAGGGCGGCCATCAGCGCGACCGGGGCGGCGTTCGAGTGGGCCAGGACGGCCGGGTCGCCGTAGCGGTCCAGGGCGCGCAGCACCGGGCGCCAGCCCTGGGGCAGCTCGTCCGGTGCCAGGACGTCGACCAGGTCGTCGCCCTCCTTGGTGTCCACCCACAGCTGCGCCATCCCCGGCCCGAAGGGGCCCTGGCGCAGCACCGTCGGCGGGATGACCGCCAGCCCGGCCGCCCGCGACACCAGGTACGCGGCCACCTCGCGGCCCGCCAGCGTGCCGTCGGGGAAGTCCCACAGCGGGCGCTCGCCGCGGATCGGCTTGTACACGCACTTGGCCTCGACGCCCTCGGCCTCGATGGCGCAGAACAGGGTCGCGTTGGACGCGTCGACCAGCCTGCCCTCGATGTCCAGGGTGCCGTGGCGCAGGAACTCCCCGGCGTCGGGGTCGGTGGGCAGCACGGCGGGTCAGTCCTCTTCGCTGCGGCGGTACCCGTTCTGCCGCGGGCACACGTGCCCCTCCGGGTCCAGTGGTTCCCCGCACAGCGGGCACGGCTTGCGGCCCGCGTTGACCACCCGGTCGGCGCGCTCGGCGAAGGCGCGGGCCTCGGTCGGGGACAGGAACACCCGCACCGCGTCCGGGCCGTCCTCGGTGTCGTCGAGCACCACCGACTCGTCGACCTCGCCCTCGGTGGCGGCGAGCAGCTCGATGACCACCGCGCGGGTCTCGGCGTCCCAGCCCAGGCCCATGGTGCCCACCCGGAACTCCTCCTCGACCGGCACCTGGAGCGGCTCGGCGTCGACGTCGTCGTCCTCGACCCGGTCGTCGACCTCGGCGCCGAAGCGGCGGTGGACCTCCTCCAGCAGCGACCCGATGCGCTCGGCGAGCACCGCGACCTGCTGCTTCTCGATGGTCACGCTGACCGTGCGGGCGCTCTCGACGGCCTGCAGGTAGAACGTGCGGTCGCCGGGCTGCCCGACCGTTCCGGCTATGAAGCGGTCGGGCTGACGGAAGACGTGGATGACACGGGCCATGGCACCTCCGACCTTATGGGACATCGTCGGGACGGGCAGGCCGTACCCGCCGGTGTCGCCGCACACCTAAACCGTATCGGGCGATCGGACGGGACTCGGTAGGGTCCTGCCTGTGGTGAAGATCGCTCCATACGGTACGTGGGTTTCCCCGCTCGGCGCCGCCGACGTGGCCCGCGCCGACAGCAGGCCGCGCTGGGTGCGCGCGCACGGTCCGGACACGTTCTGGGTCGAGGACCGACCCGCCGACGGGGGCCGCGTGACCCTGGTGCGCCACGACGGCGCGCGGGTCCGCGAGCTGACCCCGGCGCCGTGGAACGTCCGCAACCGGGTGCACGAGTACGGCGGTCTGCCGTACCTGGTCATGTCCGGCCGCGTCGTGTTCACCCACTGGGTCGACCAGCGGCTCTACCTCACCGACCTCGACGGCGCCGAGCCCCGACCGATCACCCCGGAGCCGAATGAGCCCCAGGGGCTGCGGTACACCGACCTGGTGGCGGGCCCGGACGGCACCGAGGTGTGGTGCGTGCGGGAGGACCACGACAACTTCCGCGAACTGGTCGCCGTGCCCCTCGACGGCGGCGAGCCGCGGGTGCTGGGCCGCACCCACCACTTCATGTCCGGCCCGAAGCCGAGCCCCGACGGCCGTCACGTGGCGTGGCTGGGCTGGGAGCACCCGGCGATGCCGTGGGACGGCACCGAGCTGTGCGTGGCCGCGGTCACCGCCGACGGGACGCTGGGCGCGCACCGGGTGGTGGCGGGTGGGCCGCGTGAGTCGGTGTGCCAGGTGGAGTGGGAGTCGGCGGACGCCCTGCTGGTGCTGACCGACCCGGACGGCTGGTGGAACCTGCGTCGTATCGGTGTGGACGGTGCCGCGGCGACGCTGGCGCCCGGCGAGTACGAGCTGGGCGGCCCGCTGTGGCAGCTGGGCTACCGGTGGTTCGCGCCGCTGGGCCGGGGCCGGTACGCGGTGCTGCGCGACGACCGGCTGGCGGTGCTCGACGAGCGCAGCGGCACGGTCACCGACGTGGAGACCGACCTGCCGCTGTGGACGCACTTCGACGCGACCCCCGACGGCGTGGTGGTCGGCGCGGCCGGTGGACCGCGCGAGGGGTGGCGGCCGGTGCGGCTGGACCTGTCCACAGGGGAGCTGGTCGACCTGGCCGGGGCCGAGGAGTCGGCGTACGCCGAGTACCTGCCCGAGCCGGTGGCGCGGTCGTTCGACAGCCCGGACGGGTACCGGGTGCCCGCGTACGCGTACCCGCCGACCAACCCGGACTTCGCGGCGCCGGACGGGGAGCTGCCGCCGTACGTGGTGTACCCGCACAGCGGCCCGACCTCGCGGGTCACCCCCGCGCGCAACCTGGACATCGCGTACTTCACCAGCCGCGGCATCGGGGTCGTCGAGGTCGACTACGCCGGGTCCACCGGCTACGGGCGCGCGTTCCGCGAGTTGCTCAACGGCGCCTGGGGCGTCGCCGACGTCCGCGACTGCGCCACCGTCGCCCGGGCCCTGGTCGCCGAGGGCACCGCGGACCCGCGCCGGTTGGCGATCCGGGGCGGGAGCGCGGGCGGGTGGACCGCGGCGGCGGCGATCACCACGGTGGACGTGTTCGCGTGCGCCGCGATCAGCTTCCCGATCCTGGACCTGTCCCCGTGGGCCGAGGGCGGCGTCGACAGCCACGACTTCGAGTCCCGCTACGTCGAGGGCCTGGTCGGGAGCCTGCCGGAGCACCGCGAGCGGTACCTGGCGCTCTCGCCGATCAACCACGTCGACACCCTCGCCGGTCCGGTACTGCTGCTACAGGGCCTGGACGACCCGGTGTGCCCGCCCGCGCAGGCCAACCGGTTCGTCGCGGCGCTCGACGGCACCGGTGTGCCGCACGCGTACCTGACGTTCGAGGGCGAGAGCCACGGCTTCCGGCGCGCGGAGACCATCGTCACGGCCCACGAGGCGGAGCTGTCGTTCTACGGTCAGGTCTTCGGCTTCGACACCGACGCCCCGACCCTGGAGCTGCACCGATGAACCGCACCCACCCCGCCCGCCTGCGCCCGGGCTCGACGGTGGCGCTGGTCGCCCCGGCCGGGCCGGTGGACCCGGACCAGCTGGCCCGGGGCGTCGCGGTGCTCCAGTCGTGGGACCTGGTGGTGAAGGTCGGCGACCACGTCCTCGACCGCCACCCGAAGCTGCCGTACCTGGCGGGCGCCGACACCACCCGGGCCGCGGACTTCCAGAAGGCGTGGACCGACCCCGAGGTCGAGGCGGTCCTGTGCGCGCGGGGCGGCTACGGCTCCCAGCGCCTGGTCGACCTGCTGGACTGGGACGAGCTGGCCGCGGCGGGTCCCAAGGTGTTCGTCGGCTCCAGCGACACGACCGTCCTGCACGCCGCCCTCGGCGAGCGCCTGGACCTGGTGACCCTGTTCGGCCCGATGATGGCGGGCACCCTGTTCGACGAGGAGGCCCAACGCCACCTCCAGGACACCCTGTTCTACCCGGAGAGCGTGAAACGCCTCATCGGCCCCAAAACCGCGACGGCGGGCCACGGCCTGGCCCGAGGCCGCACGGTGGGCGGCAACCTCTCCCTGATCTCCACAACCCTGGGCGCCGCGGACTTCTACCCGCCGCCGGACGGGGCGATCCTGCTGCTCGAGGACGTTGGGGAGTCGCCGTACCGGGTGGACCGGATGCTGACGCAGCTGCTGCGGGCGGGCTGGTTCACCGGGGTGTCGGGGATCGCGCTGGGGTCGTGGTCGGGGTGCGGGGACCTGTCGGAGATCTACGGGGTGACGGAGGACCTGCTCGGGGGGCTCGGCATCCCGATGGTCTGGGAACTAGGCTTCGGCCACTGCCCGGGCCAACTCACGATCCCCCTGGGCGCCGACGCCACCCTCGACGCCGACGACGGCACGCTGATCATGACGGAACCGGTGCTCTCCTAGCACCGCCCGTGGGCCGCGCGATCCCACCGGAAACCGCGCGGCCCAGGTGAAACCCAAGCTCCCGAAAACCCGCGCAGCACGGACAACGCGACTCTTCGTGTATCCGTTCCGGCACGGTTTCCCACGTAAACCTGCCTTGACCACACGTGCCTCGGCTCGGGGATCGCTGGTTGGCTGCGCGGGTCCGGTGGACCTCAGTCGACGGCATCACCGTGTCCGTCGTGGACCGGAGGTGATAGCGGCAGGAGCGGTTCGCGCCAGGCTCCGGGTGGAGGCTGGCGGTCAGCGCCACGTGGGGTATTCGCGGCGGTCAGGGTGAGGAAGCGGTCGACTGCGACTCTTGCTTCCGCTCTGGGGTCGGACGGGGGTGTTTCGCCTAGTAGGGCGCGGATTTGGTGGTCTTGGATCACCAGGCCGTAGAGGAGTCGGAAGGCGTCCGGGGTTCGGGATGCCGTTGGCGGCCAGGTAGGACTCGACCAGAGGGCCCGTTGTGTGTCGGCCGTGTTGGAGTACCAATTCTGCGAGTTCGGGGGCGGCCATCGCGGCTCGGTTGATTGCCGGGGACGGGGGGCTCACCAGCAGGCCCAGCAGGTTCTCGGCGATGGTGATCAGTTGGTCGCGGAACGGGGCGGGGGTCGCGAGGGCGGTGGTCACGGCCGCGGTGACGGTGTCGGCTTGGCGGCGGATCAGGTCGGCGAGCAGACCGGTGCGGTTGCCGAACCAGGCGTAGAGGCTCGACGACCGCGCCTTTGTCGCCTCGATGCGCGGCATCAACGCCGTCGTCCGCAACGTTGCCTTCGCGCCGAGTTTCTTCGGGGCGCTGGTGCTCACCGCCGTGGCCTTGGCACTGCACACCCGCCGACCGGTGCGGCGGGTGCTGGTGTGGGCGGTCGCGGCGCTCGTCCTCTACGCCGCCGCCTTCGCGCTGACGATGGCGGTCAGCGTGCCGCTCAACGAGTGGCTGGCCGCCGCGGGCGTACGCGGACCCGGCCGCGGTGCGCGCGCAGTACGAGGGACCGTGGGTGGCCTGGAACATCGTGCGGACGATCCTGTCGACGCTCGCGGTGGTGTGCTTGGTGGCGGCGGTGGCCGCGCGTGCCCGGATCAGGGCCCCTCGAGCGGTCTGATCTCCTTGCGCAGGCCGCGGCCCTGGGTGCGGCCGACGACGGCGAGCGCGACCGCCAAACCCAGGGCGATGAACCGGGAGGCAACCTCGGCTTCACTCGTCGACAGGCCCATCGAATACACCACCGGTATGCGCGCGATCGCGTCAACGAGGAACAAGGTCGCGCAGACCGCGGTCATTGTGCGCGCTTTCCTCCGCAGCACCGGATTCCGCCGCCAAGCCGCGTCCCAAAGGGACGGTTTGCCGAGGAAGCGGCGGGCCAGGTGGTACGCCACCGGGCGGCCGAACAGCAGTGAACAGTAGCAACCCACCGCGAAGGCGGCGGTGAAGGCGGAATCCTTGGCGATCGCCACGCGCGGGTCGCCGACCAGCAGTGCGGCGATCACGGCCGCGGCGAACAGGAGCAGGATGAAGGCCGCGAGGCCGTCCAGGCGCTTGGTGTGGATCGCGGTGAAGAGCACGCGGAGCAGGGACGTGGAGCCCGCCGCGGCGATGGCGATGAGGTCGGACACGCCCAACAGGTGCAGGGCCAGGTAGACGCCCGCGGGCAGGACGACGTCGATCAGCAGGAGTGGCAGCATGGCGCGGCCGGTCGCGGGACGCGTTTCGACGGAATGACGGAGTTCTCCGTTGTCCGATATAGACATTTATCCCCCAGGTTGATGTCTAGTTCGAGCGGGATACCTTTCGTGTCAACGGCGTGACGTTGTCCGATTCGGACGGCCAGGTCAGCGAGCAGGCACGGAGATCGGCCACCACCGAGTCGAGCCAGTCCGCCTCGGCGTTGTCCAGCGCCCGCGCGTGTTCGAGTTCCAGCAGCGCCAACCGGTCCAGGTGCGGACGAACGAGCGCGATCTGCGTGTCGACGTCGGCGATCCGGCCGCGTAGCGCCACGACGCGCGACTGGAGCGCGCGCAGCGCGGACTCGACGGGCAGGTGGGCGAGGAAGGAGACCGCGGCGGTGAACACCGGTCGTTCGGTGCGCGGTGTGGAGAGCAGGTCGAGCAGCCGGAGTTCGAGGCGTTCGCGGCCGCTGTCGGTGATCCGGTACGTGGTCCGCTCGGGCCTGCCCTCGTCCTTGGTCGTCTCGGCCTGCTCCACGTTACCGGCCCGCAGGAGCCGGTCGACGGCGTGGTACAGGCTGCGCGGCAGGCCGGTGACGAAGTCCTTGCGGCGCTCCTTGATCAGCCGCTGCATCTCGTAGGGGTGTCGTGGCTGTTCCGCCAGCAGCGCCAGCACCGCCAACGCCACGACGTCCCGGTCGCCGAGCCGTTCCCTGGCCATCCCACCCCCGCCAACTAGTGCGTCACGCATCAAGCACTTTGCACTATAGCGGATCGCCGCACGGTGCGGCGGCGGTCAGGGTTCGAGCTGCTCGGGGATGGAGTCGCGGGCGCCGGTGGGGTGCTGGGTGCGGCCCTGCTCGTCGTAGATCTTGACCCAGTCGACGGTCGGGAACTGCTTGAGCGTGGGCGTGATCTGCCCCGCGACGGTGATCACCGCGGAGCCGTCGGAGCTGATCGGGCCGAGCAGCCGCACGTGCGCGACGCGGTCGATGTCGACGCGGAGATCGGCGAAGCCCGTGACGTGGCTGCTGACGAACCGCAGACGCCTAGCGCGTTCGGACTCCCCTGGGCCGTCGAACAACGCCCGCAGCGCGGCGTTCGCGACGGCGGGCTTGTCCAACCTGCGCTCCACCGCGGTGACCGGCGGGTCGGTGTTGTCGTCCACCTTGTGGTCGTCGCAGAAGAAGACTTCGCCGCAGTACCAAGGATTCCGGCCCTCCTGGGCGATGTCGACGACCACCCGCGCGCCGTCGAGGGCGAAGGCCCGGAACGGCACCGGGTCGGTCGAGCCGCCGACCGCGATACCGAAGCTGACGTGTCCCTCGAAGTCCCCAGCCAGCTTGACCTGCCGGACCCTCGCCAACCCGGGCCGGAGGTCGCGGTCACCGGCGGGGATCGTCGACGCCCCACCCTCGTGCGCGGCGGCCCACCGCAGCGACACCAGCAGCTTCAGCCCTGGCACCATCGGCAGCGGCGTGCCCTTCGGGTCCTCGATCACCTCCGGCACGTAGCCGACGGAGAACCCGGGCGCGGAGGTGTTGTCGCGGAAGTCGAACACCACGCGGTCGAACCCCTCGTCGGGGTGGGCACCGGTGCGGACGTCAACCAACACGGCCACGGGGCTGTTGGTCGGCGGCAGGTCGTGCTCGACGGTCGAGGTGCACGGGAGGTTCGGCATGGTCTGCGCTCCTTCTCGCCTGCATCCGATGGTCGAACCGCAGCACACCCCAGCGGCAGTGCCGAAAGGTGCACGGTTCGTCGTCGGAAGGCCCTGGGACGCCACGCGTGTCGCGGAACGCGCGGGCGATCGGCGGCGTGGCGTTGAGCGCGTCGGGCCCGTGCCTGCGGGCGACGACCGCGTTGAACAGCAACCACAGCGCCCACGCGAGCAGACCCGTGGTGGGCACGACGGCGATGGCGGCGACAACCGTGAGGGTCATCCCCGGCTCCCTCTGCGCAGGGCCAGCTCGGCGAGGACGGCGGCGGCGTCGTTGACGGTCATCGGGTAGCCCTCGACGTACTCGGCCTCGGCGTGCAGGCCGTGCGCCCCCGCGATCGAGGTGGCGGCGGCGAGCAGCGCGGGCTTGAGGATGTCCTTGGTCTGCGCGGAGAACGTGCGGACGGTGGCCTCGAACCACGCGCTGTCCGGGATGATGTTGCGGCGGGTGCCTGCCTGGAACGTGCCCACGGTGAGCACCGCCGGGTCGAAGATGTCGACCCGGCGCGTGATGAGCACGTGCAGGGCGGTGACGATCTCGCAGGCCACCGACACCGGGTCCTTGGCTCGGTGCGGTCGCGAGCCGTGCCCGCCCGCGCCGTGGACCGTGACGCGCAGGCCGTCGGACGCGGCCATCGTGGTGCCGGCCCGCGCGCTGAACACCCCGTGCGGCACGCCCGAGGCGAACACGTGCAGCGCGTAGGCGGCCTCGGCTCGGCGGCCCGCGGCGTCGAGGACGCCCTCGGCGATCATCGCGGCGGCGCCGTCGCAGCCCTCCTCCCCCGGCTGGAACATCAGGACCACGTCCCCGCGCAGCCGGGCGCGGTGCGCGCAGAGCAGCCGGGCGGCGCCGACCAGCGCCGCGGTGTGCAGGTCGTGGCCGCAGGCGTGCATCACGCCGGGAACGCGGGACGCGTGGTCGAGGCCGGTGCGCTCCTGGATCGGCAGCGCGTCCATGTCGCCGCGCAGCAGGACGACCGGGCCCGGCGCGACTCCGCGCAGCACGGCGGTGACCGAGGTCAGGCCCGTGCCGGGGGTGATCTCCAGCGGCAGGCCGTCGAGCGCGGCGAGGACCCTCGCCCGGGTGCGCGGCAGGTCGAGGCCGATCTCCGGGTCGACGTGCAGGTCGCGGCGCAGGCGGATGAGGTCGTCGCGCGCGGTGGCGGCGTCGTCGAGGACGGACACTTCGAACTCCCTTGGCGTGGTGGCAGGGGGCTTGCCGAAGCATCCCGACCGCTGCCGCGCTGTGCCGTGATCTCGATCTGATCAATCACCGGATGGACGCTCCGTGCCGGATTCCGCCATGTTCGACGAGGTCGACCTCGAAATCGTCCACGCGCTGCAAGCCGCGCCCCGGGCCACCTGGCACGAGCTGGGGAAGCGGCTCGGCATCGCGCCCGCCACCGCGGCCCGGCGCCGGCAGGCGCTGCACGACGCGGGTCTGGCGCGGATCACCGCCTACCCCACGGTGACCACCTGGGCCAAGGACCACTGCAACGCGTTCATCGAGTTGGACATCGAACCCGCCTGTCGCGACGACGCGGTGCGGGGACTCGCGCGGATTGGGAACCGCACCACCGCGAGCTGCTCCGCGCCGCTTGGAGGCCGAGCTGGCCGCCAAGCTCCCCCACGTGACCCTCACCGACCGCGCGGTGACGCTGCGGTCCGTCGAGCGGATGGGGTGCCTGATCGACGAGACCGGCCGCATCACCGGCGCCGTCCCGATCGACCCGTGGGCCCCGGCGGCGTGAGCGGTCAGGTGGCCGGCGAGGTCCGTTGGCTCCGGCCCCACCAGACCGTGCCCAGCACGATGAGCGCGGTCACGACCAGCAACTCCAGCCACCCGAGCCAGGCGCCCCTGGCGCGGCCGAGCTCCTGGGCGACGGTCGTGTTCCCGATGACGGCGTACCCGCAACCCGCGAACTGCACGGGCACGCCGCACATGCGGTGGTCATTTCGCCAGTACCGCTCCGCGGGTGAGCCCGCCCGGTTCACCCCGCGCCCCAGCAGGTAGGCGGCGACGCCCGCGACGAGAACCCCCGCCGCCGCGCCGACGAGCACCTCGATCAGCGTCCCGTGTCCGAAGGCGGCTCCGACACCACCGCCGACGAGGATCCCGACCAGCGCCAGCGGCACGGCGACCCAGCCGTACCCGGTCCACGTGGTCACGACGCGGCCCCGGCGTGGTCGTGCGGCACCGGTACGTCGTTCAAGATCGCCCCCATGGGGGCGATGCTCCCACCCGCCTACCGGCCCGCCCCGGGGATAGGGGCGCCGTCACCCGAACAGAGCAACCAGCGGGGTCCCCTGTGGACGATCCACTCGGGGGCATCTCACCCGGCGGGCTCGGACCGGCGCACCCTGGTCGCGCTGTGCGCCCGGTGCCGGTCGCCGACGATCACAAGCGCGCACAAGGCCGTCATCGCCGCCTGGTAGGCGATCGAGGCGGGCAGGCTGGAGGCGATCATGAACGCGATCCCCCAGCGCGGAAGCCACCATCCCGCCAGCGCGCCGGTCCCGGCCGCGTGCCACACGACGAACGCCACGAAGAGCGCTACGGCGAACGGATGCCACGCGATGGCCATGCTCCTCGCGTGGCGGACCGAGGCGAGCGCCACCAGGTTGAACGGCAGGCTCCCAACGAACACCCAGGCGAAAACCGAGTATTCGAGACGACTCGGGTTGTCCGCGTACATACCGAGCAACCCCATCGCCGACGCGAGCTAGACCCCGATGAGCACCAGCGCGACCCAGTCCGGCACTTCGCGACGGGGGCCGCTCACCCTGCCTCCCGATGCGGGGGTTCCACTGGTGGCGCGAGTCTACGACCGCGCGACCGATCGGACGGTCGCGCGGTCGCCAAGATCACGAGCCGGGCCGCACCCGCGGTGAACGGAGCGGAACCCCGTGGGCGCGGCCCGGTGTGACCCGGGCTCAGCTCGTGGGCATGAGCACCGAGTCGATCAGGTACACCGTGGCGTTCGCGGTCTTGACACCGCCGCAGATCACGTTGGCGTCGTTGACCTTCAGGTTGTCGCCGGAGCCGGTGACGTTGACCGTGCCCTTCTCCACCGTGGTCTGCGAACCGACGATGGCGGTGGGCGACTTCTGGCCCGCGACCACGTGGTAGGTCAGGATCTTGGTGAGCAGCGCGTCGTCGGTCTTGAGCTTCTCGATGGTCGCCGCGTCGATCTTCTTGAACGCCGCGTCGACGGGGGCGAAGACGGTGAACTGGCTGCTGTTGAGCGTGTCGACGAGGTTCACCTTGGGGTTGAGCTTGCCCGAGACGGCGGAGACCAGCGTGGTCAGCAGCGGGTTGTTGCTCGCCGCGACCGCCACCGGGTCGGCGGCCATGCCCGAGACCGAGCCCGCGCCGCTGGGCACGGCCTTCGCGTAGTCCGCGCAGCCCGGGCCGACCAGGTCGGACGCCGGTTCGGCCATGGCCGAGGTGGTGGTCATCGGCGCGGCGGCGGCCGTGGTCGTGGTCATGCCCGGGTTCGAGCCGGAGGCGCCGGTGTCACCGCTCCCGCAGGCGGTCGCCGTCAGCGCGATGGCGCCGGTGCCGAGGATGACGAGCGCGGCGCGAATCCTTTTCTGCATGGTGCTTCCACTCCAGTGTGAATCAGTCGCAAACGGACAGCGAATCGAGGGCCGCGGCGGCGCCACCGGGGCCTCGCAGGTCATTCGACGGCACTTCTGGAGCGGATTGGTCGTTCCCGCGAACGGATGACGGGAACCGCGCGGCGGGGTCGGTCCGGTACCTCGGTGCGGCCGCGCGTCGCGGTTTCCACGCCGAACTCCGGGCACAAAACAAGCGGGCCGTGCCAGTGCCACGGCCCGCTCGACGTTGTCCCCAGGCCCGGGGAGGTGGGCCCGCCTCAGGCCTTCGCGGCCAGCCGTTCCAGGCGCTCCGGGCTGGACCAGCGGGCGTCCCGCGCCCAGCCGAGCTTCTCGAAGGCCCAGATCACCCGGGCCGAGATGTCGATCTGCCCGCGCTTGACGCCGTGGCGGGCGGAGGTGGGGTCGGCGTGGTGCAGGTTGTGCCAGGACTCGCCGAAGGACAGGATCGCCAGGGGCCAGAAGTTGGCCGAGCGGTCACGGCTGGTGAACGGGCGGTCGCCGACCATGTGGCACACGGAGTTCACCGACCACGTGACGTGGTGCAGGAACGCGACCCTGGCCAGCCCGGACCACAGGAAACCGGTGAGCAGGCCCCACCACGACCAGGTGATGAGCCCGACGAGCACCGCGGGCAGTCCGACACTGAGCGTGACCAGCAGCGGGAACATCCGGTCGACCGCGCGGATGTCCGGGTCGTCGGCCAGGTCGGGGGCGAACCGGGCGACGTTGGTGCGGTCGCTGCCGAAGAGCCACCCCATGTGCGCGTGCCAGAAGCCCTTGGCCAGCGCGGCGGCCGAGGTGCCGAACAGCCACGGCGAGTGCGGGTCGCCCTCGCGGTCGGAGAACGCGTGGTGGCGCCGGTGGTCGGCCACCCAGGTGATGACCGACCCCTGCGCGGCCAGCCCGCCCGCGACGGCCAGCGCGATCCGCAGCGCCCGGTTCGCCTTGAACGCGCCGTGCGTGAAGTAGCGGTGGTAGCCGATCGTGACACCGAGGCCGGAGACCACGTAGAACGCCGCGCCGACGCCGATCTCGGCCCAGCCGATCCCCCACCCCCACGCCGCGGGCACCACCGCGACCAGCGCGAGGAACGGGATGATCAGGAAGGCCCGGATGGTGATCAGTTCCACCCGTCCCGCCTGGTGGGAGAGCAGCGGTTTGGCCTGCGGGCGCGGTCTGTCGACGACGGGGCTGTTCGTGGTCATGCCACCTCAAGGTGTCGGTGATGACCGGGGCGCGGTCATCTGTCGCGCGCCTGGGCGAGGATCCACACAGGGCTGCGACGCGAAGGGGGAGCACTGCCGGCTCCACCCGGCCTGTGTGTTTTCACATACCGCACCGACTGTACGCGACCGCCAAATCGTACGCCGAACGGCCACCTTCGTCCTCAGTGGACATGAAGCGGGCGTCAGGCGGGCGACGGCGGCCCGTGCGCACAGGCGGTCGCGGGTGTCGCGGTCGAGGAGTTTGCGCAGGTGGGCGACCGCGACTTCGGGGGGCAGGGCCGATTGGTGGCGAATTGGCGCGTTCACGTGTGAGGGGCGTTTTCGACGGGTACCACCGCCACGGTGAGTACCAGACCGCTGCGGGTCGAGGTCGCCGCACGCGCACGAGCCGTGTCCGAGATCAGGTCTGCCGTGCGCGCGTGGCTCATGTCCCACCAGGTGGTCGGTGAGCGGGCGGAGGAGATCCTCCTCGGGGTCAGCGAGGCGGTCACCAACAGCGTCGAACACGCCTATCCCCCGGACGCGCCCGGCGTGGTGACCGTCCGCGCCGACGTCCGAGACCGGGTGGTGCGGGTGTCGGTGTCCGATCGCGGCCACTGGCGAGCCGCCGATCGGCCCCGGACCGCCACGGACCGCTTCCGCGGCCGCGGACTCCGCATCCTGCGCGCCCTTGCCTCCCACCTGCGCGTCGACCACGGTACCAACGCCTCCCCCGGCACCACCGTCGAAGCCGACTTCCCCCTGCCGACCTGATCCCCATTCGTCCATAGAGGACAGCGAGGCCCGCCGCTACGGCGCGCCACCCGACTCGGCGGCGCGGCGGGCGCGGAGCGCGCGGACGCGGCCCCGGCTCGCGCAGGCCGGGGACGGGCACCAGCGCCTGCGCCCGGGTGGATCGATGAAGACGCCTCGGCAGTCGTGTTCCGGGCAACTCTTCAGCGCGCGGCGGTCCGCGCCGGTCAGGTGGTCGACGGCTTGGCGGGCGATGCGGACGAGGGCGTCGGCGGCCGTCGCGGGCTGTTCGCGGCGCAGCCGATCGTCCGCGGCGAGGTGGATCGGGTCGTCGTGTTCGGCCAGGAAGGTGATGAGGTCACCGACCGCGGACTTGGGTGGTGGCTGTTCGTCGACGGTGGCCAGCGCGAGCACGCGCAGTGTCTCCCGCAGGTGGTGGGCCAGGCGCAGGTCGTCTTCGTCCGGCGGCCGGGCCGGGGACAGCTCGCCGTGCTCGAGCCACTCGGCGAGCCGGTCGGGCGTAGCCAACCGCTCGACAGGGTTCGCGCTGTGGGCGCGGCCCTTGGTCGCGAGCAGGTTCAGCCACACCGCGCCGCAGTCGAACCGGAAGGCCGCCGCGTTCTCGTTCGCCATACCCGGACGGTAACGGATCATCCGTTACGCGTGCTAGCGTCGCCGTAACGTTCGAAGCGTTACAGCGAAGGGTTCTCGCCATGACGACCAGGCCTCTGCCGGAGCAGCTGACCCAGGCGCGGTTCGACCGCGACGAGGGATACCGGCTGCTGGACCACTTACAGGACACCGCCACCCAGCACGCCGCCCTGCCCGGGCTCGACGACCTCGCCCCCGGGTTCGCCGACTGGATCGTGACCGCCCTGTTCGGTGGCACCTACCTCCGTGAAGGGCTGTCGCTGCGCGACCGGCAGCTCGTCACCCTGGCGGCGCTGGCCGCGCTCGGCGGTGTCGACCCGCAGTTGGCGGGCCACGTCCGGACCTCGTTGCGGATCGGTATGACCCGCGACGAGGTCGTCGAGGTGTTCGCGCACCTCGCGCCGTACATCGGGGTGCCCAAGGCGCTGGCGGGGCTCCGCGTCGCCGCGGCCGCGCTCGGGGAGCCCGGGCGGTGACCGCGGCGATCCGGACCGTTCTCGGCGACATCGCGCCGTCCGAGCTGGGTGTCTGCGACGCCCACGACCACCTGTTCCTCCGCTCCCCCGTGTTGCCCGGTCAGGAACTGGACGACGCCGGGGCCGCGCTCACCGAGTTGGACGCCTTCGCCGCGCTCGGCGGGCGCGCCGTGGCGCAGTGGACCCCGTGGGGCCTGGGGGCGCGGGCCGACGACCTGCCCGCGCTGTCCCGGCGGTCCGGCGTGCACATCATCTCCGCCACCGGCGCCCACCAGGCGAAACACTACGACCGCGACGACCTGCGACGCGTCTACGACGGGTTGGCGGGCCTGTTCGTCCACGAGTTGACCGGCGCGCGGACCCGGGCCGGGATGATCAAGGTCGCGGGCGCCTACCACCGCCTCGACGACCACGCCCGGCACGTCATCGCGGCGGCGGCTGAGGCGCACCACGCCACCGACGCGCCCATCGGCGTCCACCTCGAAGGCGGAACGGCCGCCATGGACGTGCTCCGGCTGCTGTGCGACACACACCGAGTCCCGGCGCACCGGGTGATCCTCGGGCACGCGCAGCGGTTCCCGGATGCCGAGAGCCACCGGCGGGCCGCCGAGGCGGGCGCGTTCCTGGCGTTCGACGGCCCGTCCCGCGCCCATCACGGCACCGACTGGCTCCTGCTCCGCGGTCTCACCGCACTCGCCGACTCCGGCCACGCCCCGCGGATCCTGCTCGGCGGGGACACGACGACTTCGGCGGCCCGTTCCGGCGCCGACGGACCGGGGATGCCGTTCCTGCTCAGCGGCCTGCGCCCGCGGATCGAGCGCGACCTGGGGGTCGACACCGCGGCCATGATCTTCGTCGAGAACCCGGCCCGGGCGTTCGCGGCGAACTGGCGCTCGTGACGGCGCCATCATGGACACCATGAACTCCCCCGACGCCGTCATCCGCGCCATGACCGACCGCGACTGGTCGGACGTCCGGCGCGTCTACGCCGAGGGCATCGCGACCGGCGTGGCCACGTTCGAGACCGAGACCCCCGACCTCCGGGCGCTCGACGCCAAGTGGCTGCCGGGGCACCGCTGGGTCGCCGAGGTCGGCGGGGCCGTGGCGGGGTGGGCCGCCGTCACCCCGGCGTCCACGCGGGACCGCTACGCCGGGGTCGCCGACACCTCCGTCTACGTCGGCGCGGCCCACCGCGGCCGGGGCGTGGGGAAAGCGATGCTGCGCAAGCAGATCGCGGCCGCCGACGCGGCGGGGTTGTGGACGTTGCAGGCCTCGGTGTTCCCCGAGAACCACGCGAGCATCGCCCTGCACCACGCGGCGGGCTTCCGCACCGTCGGCGTCCGCGAGCGCATCGCCCGGCACCACGGCGTCTGGCGCGACACCGTCCTGCTCGAACGCCGCGCGCCCTGAGTCCGTTCGGCTACGGTCGCGGTGTGCGATACGTGGTCATCGGCGCGGGTGCCGTCGGGTGCTCGATCGGTGGGAAGCTGCACGAGAGCGGCCACGAAGTGGTGCTCGTCGCCCGGGGCGCGCAGGCGACCGCGCTGCGGGCCGACGGGCTGCGGCTGATCACCCCGCAGGGCACCCTGCACCTGGACATCCCGGTGGCGACGGGTCCGGACGAGGTGGACCTGCGGCCCGACGACGTGCTCGTGCTCACCACGAAGACCCAGGACAGCGCCGCGGCGCTGCGGGCGTGGAGCCCGCGCCCGGTGGCGGGCGCGACGGCGGGCCAAGTGCTGCCCGTGGTCACCGCCCAGAACGGCGTGGCGAACGAACGGATGGCGTTGCGGCACTTCCGGCAGGTGCAGGCCGTGTGCCTGATGCTGCCCGCGACGTACCTGACGCCCGGTGAGGTGATCGCCACCGCCGCGCCGTACACGGGGATGCTCACGATCGGCCGCTACCCGCACGGCCACGACGACACCACCGAGGCCATCGCCGCTGATCTGGAGAAGGCGAACCTGCCCGCACCGGTGGTGCCGCGGGTCATGCGGTGGAAGTACGCGAAGCTGCTCGCCAACCTGGCCAACGCGATCGACGCGGTCACCGGTGGACCCGTCCCCGCACTGCGTGACCTCGCCGTGGCCGAGGGCCGCGAAGTGCTGGCGGTGGCGGGGATCGACTGCGCCACGGAGGAGGAGTTCGTCCAGTTGCGTGGGGGCATGGTGGTGTCCCAGGACATGCCGGGGGCCGGGGGGAGTTCGTCGTGGCAGAGCGTGGTTCGGGGGACGGGTGTGGAGACGGACTACCTCAACGGGGAGATCGTGGCGCTGGGCAGGCTGCACGGGATCGAGACCCCGGTGAACGAGGCGCTGCTGGTGGCGGTCCACGAGTCTGTCCGAACGGGACGGTCACCGGGTGGTCTCACGGCGGCGGAACTCGCCGCGCGGATCGGGCGCTGACCGGCACCGGTTCACGAGACGCCTCTTCGACGTCCGCGGCGTTTGCGGTGGAAGTCGTGGTCTTGACGAATCAGGCGTTCGACGTCTGCCTGCCTGCTGGCGCTCAGTACGGCGGGGCCGTGGCGAATCTGCTCGACCAGGTAGCCGGTACCGATGGAGAGCAGGACCGACAGGTCGCTCACCGAGCCGATCTCGGCGCGTTCGTGCATGACCACCACCGCGGCGTACACGGAAACGGGCACCCCGCGTCGACCGAGGAAGCCCTCCAGCGCGTCCGCCACGTCGCGGACCTGTCGACCCCAGCTACGGCCACTCCGATCGGAGAGGTCGTCCTCCTCCACCAGGTTGCCGTAGCGATCGAACTTCTCGTATGTCCAGCCGTCACCATCGACGTGCACGCGCACGCCACGACCCTTGACCTCGACCGCCCACACCCCACCCGGCCCGACCACCACGAGGTCGACCTCACCACGGCGGTTGGTGTAGCCCGAGAAGAGCGCCCACCTGTCGTCGAAGCGCGCCACCAACTCCCAGGCCGCGCGTTCCTCGGCGGCCGCCCCGGCTTCGTACCGGACCAGCTCGTGGTGCAGGGCCGGGTCCACCACCGGCGCCAGCGCCCGCATCGCCGCCTCCTGGGCCCGGTGCCGCCACCACAGACCCCACTGCCACCACCGCCGGGACGCCGCGTTGGCACGGCGGAACCCTTCCACCGCCCGGAAATGCTCGCCCCGGCGGGCTTGGACTTCGGCGATCTCGGCCCGCAGGGCGCGCACCTGGGCCAGTGGGTGGTTGGACAGCTCCTCGACCCGCATCCCCACATGCTAGAAGCCGGGTACGGCGAACCCGCGGCAGTCCGAGGAAGTTGATGATCAAGTGACCACCGACAGCGGAAACTCGACCAAAACGGCAGCCGTACTTCGTGATCGTCAGCCGATCCGGCACACCGGTGGGCGAATGCCGAACAGGATGCCGCCACGCAGGTCGCCGCCGTCCCGGTGTACGCACAGCGCGGTGCCCCGGTCGATGATCGCGCCGCGGGGCGCCGTGGAACCCGGGCACGTCGAGCATCGGCCCGAACCACTGCTCGACGTGCCCGGCCAAGGCGAGGAAGCCCGCGACGTCGGCCATCCTCGCCACTGCCACCTGCACCGGGACCAACCTTTCGGACTGGCGCCGCGGACCCGAGCCCGGGCGGGCTCGGGTCCGCGCGGTGCGGTCAGGCCAGGTCGAAGCGGTCCAGGTCCATCACCTTGGTCCACGCCTTGACGAAGTCGCGCACGAACCGGGTGTGGGCGCCCGCGCCCGCGTAGACCTCGGACAGGGCGCGCAGCTGCGAGTTGGAGCCGAAGACCAGGTCGACCGCGGTGGCCGTCCACTTGAGGTCGTCGGTCTTCGCGTCGCGGATCTCGTAGACGTGCTCGTCCGACTTCGACGCCTGCCAGCGGGTGCCCGGTGCGAGCAGGTTGGTGAAGAAGTCGTTGGTGAGGGTGCCCGGGCGGTCGGTCAGGACGCCGTGTGCGGTGCCGCCGAAGTTGGCGCCGAGGGTGCGGAGGCCGCCGACGAGGACGGTGGTTTCCGGTGCCGTCAGGTTGAGCATGTAGGCGCGGTCGACCAGCAGCACCTCCGGCTGGGCCTTCTCCCCCGCCCGCACGTAGTTGCGGAACCCGTCGGCGCGGGGCTCGAGTACGGCGAACGACTCGACGTCGGTCTGGTCCTGGCTCGCGTCGGTGCGGCCCGGGTGGAACGGCACGGTCACCTCGACGCCCGCGTCGCGGGCCGCCTTCTCCACGGCGGCCGAACCCGCCAGCACGATCAGGTCGGCGAGGGAGATCTTCGCGCCGCCCGCCGCGTTGAACTCGCGCTGGATGCTCTCCAGGGCGTCGAGCACGGCGGAGAGCTGATCGGGCTGGTTGACCTCCCAGCCGCGCTGGGGTTCCAGGCGGATCCGGGCGCCGTTGGCACCGCCGCGCTTGTCGGTGGCGCGGAAGCTCGACGCGGACGCCCACGCGGTGGTGACCAGCTGGGCGGTGGTGAGCCCCGAGTCCAGCACCTTCGCCTTCAGGGCGGCGACGTCGGCGTCGGACACCGGGTCGTGGTCGGCGGCGGGCACCGGGTCCTGCCACAGCTGCGCCTCGGGCACCCACGGCCCCAGGAACCGGCTGACCGGCCCCATGTCGCGGTGCAGCAGCTTGTACCAGGCCTTGGCGAACGCCAGCGCGAACTCGTCCGGGTTCGCCAGGAACCGGCGGGAGATCTTCTCGTACGCCGGGTCGACGCGCAGCGACAAGTCGGTCGTGAGCATGGTCGGCTTGTGCTTGCGGGCCGGGTCGAACGGGTCCGGGATGATGGCCTCGGCGTCCTTGGCCACGTACTGCTTGGCGCCGCCGGGGCTGGTGGTCAGCTCCCACTCGTGGCCGAAGAGGATCTCGAAGAACCGGTTGCTCCACTGGGTGGGCACGTCGGTCCAGGTCACCTCGAGGCCGCTGGTGATCGAGTCGGCGCCCTTGCCGCTGCCGTGCGTGCTCAGCCAGCCCAGGCCCTGCGCCTCCAACGCGGCGCCCTCGGGTTCCGGGCCGACGTGGTCGTCGGCGATCCCCGCGCCGTGGGTCTTGCCGAAGGTGTGACCGCCCGCGATGAGCGCGACGGTCTCCTCGTCGTTCATCGCCATCCGGGCGAAGGTCTCGCGGATGAAGTGCGCGGCGGCGGCCGGGTCGGCGCTGCCGCGCGGGCCCTCCGGGTTGACGTAGATGAGGCCCATCTCGGTCGCGCCGAGGTCGGGCACCATCTCCGCGGCGCCTGCGTAGCGGTCCTCGCCTAGCCACTCCTCCTCCGGGCCCCAGATGATCTCGTCGGGCTCCCAGACGTCCTCGCGGCCGAAGGCGAAACCGAACGTCTTGAACCCCATGGACTCCAGGGCCACGTTGCCCGCGAACACGAGCAGGTCGGCCCACGAGACCTGCTGGCCGTACTTCTGCTTCACCGGCCACAGCAGCCGGCGCGCCTTGTCGAGGTTGGCGTTGTCGGGCCAGCTGTTGAGCGGGGCGAAGCGCTGGCCGCCGTCGCCCGCACCGCCGCGGCCGTCGTGGATGCGGTAGGTGCCCGCGGCGTGCCAGCTCATCCGGATCATCAGGCCGCCGTAGTGGCCGAAGTCCGCGGGCCACCAGTCCTGGGAGGTGGTGAGCACCTCGGTGATGTCGCGTTTGAGGGCCTCGACGTCGAGGGTGGCGAACTCCTCGGCGTAGCTGAAGTCGGCCCCCAGCGGGTTGCCCTTGGCCGAGTGCGCGTGCAGCACCGACAGGTCGAGCTGGTTGGGCCACCAGTCCTGGTTGGTGCGCGGGCGGCCACCCGTCTTCGGCGTCGGCGAGTCGATCGCCGGGTTCTCGCTCTCGCTGCCGTGCGCGGTGGCGGAGTCCTGGGCGACCGGGCATCCCGTTGCCTTGCCCTGGGGATCGCTCATCAGGTCGGGTTCCTCTCAAGCAGTCTGTTCGGCGGAAACACAGTCGGGGCAGGTGCCCCAGTAGACGACTTCGGCCTCGTCGACCACGAACCCGCGGTCGTCCGAGGCGGTCAGGCAGGGGGCGTGGCCGACGGCGCACTCGACATCCGCGATGGCGCCACAGGACCGGCACACGGCGTGGTGGTGGTTGTCCCCCACACGGGTTTCGTAACGCGCGTTCGCGCCCGCGGGCTGGATCCGGCGCAGCAGACCGGCGTCGGTCAGTGCCCGGAGCACGTCGTAGACCGTCTGGTGCGACACGGACGGGTGATCGACCCGCACGAGCGCGATCACCGCGTCCGTGTCCACGTGCGGGTGGTCCCGGAGCACGGCGAGCACCGCCAACCGCGGCTGCGTCACCCGCAGCGACACGGCCCGCAACTGAGCCTCGAACTCCGACGTCACCCCCCGACCGTAAAACGGTTTCTGGAGTCGGTCAAATTATGACGAGGAGAGGTTCATCGGGCCCGCGGCGGGAGCCGATCTTCCCGCTCCAACGGGTGGCCACGCTCTGACAGCCTCGCAGCGGTACACCTACGGTCCACTTCGGACATGTCGGAGGACTTGGCCGTGCACGCGCCGATCAGAGGTTCCGGTACGGCTTGCTGAAGAACCCCACCGAGAAGGACACCGACACGCCCAGCCCGGCCACGATGATCACGAGCCGCGGGTCGACCGCGCCCAGGGCGGTCCCGGCGAGTAGCGCGGAGGCCGGGTAGGCGAGGCCCGCGCAGGTGGCCAGCAGGCTCATGATCCTGCCCAGTGCCTGGGCGGGGACTTCGCGTTGGAGCATGGTCATGTAGAAGACGTTGACCGCGGCTTGCAGGGACGCGGCGGTGAACAGGGTCGCGGTGGCGATGACCAGTGAGGAGCCCGTCGGGATGGCCGCGAGGGCGAGACCCTGGACGACGCCGAGGCAGAGCGCGATCAGTCCGCGGCGGCGTTGCCGGAGCAGGGTCGGGCCCAGGAGCGCGCCGAGGACCGAGCCGCCGCCGAGGCCCGCCATCATGATCCCGAACCCGGGGGCGCCGCGGTCCAGCGTGGTCTGGGCGAGGATCGGCAGCGCGACCTCGATCAGGCCGACGGCGGCGAGGTTGAACACCAGCGTGGTCAGCAGGTTCATCCGCACCAGGGGCGAGCCGGTGGCGTAGCGCAGCACCGATCGCCAGGTCCGCAGCCGGTCGACGTCCGGGACGTCGTCGGCGCGCGGTGCCCCGGCCGCGGGCCTGGGGCGGATCGCCACCAGGGTCAGGCTGGACACCAGGAACGTGACCGCGTCGATCAGCAGCCCCACGCCGCTCTTGAACGCCCCGACGAGCGTCCCGCCCAGCGCGGGCCCGGCGATCCTCGACGTGCTCTGCATGACCTGGATCAGGGAGTTGCCCGCGGCGAGCGACTCGGGCGGCACGATCCGCGGCAGCACGGCGAACGAGGCGGGCATGAAGATCCCGCCCAGGACGCCGAACGGGACCGCGACCGCGACCATCGCCCACAGGGGGATGCGGCTGTTGGCCGCGAGCAGGACGAAACCGAGCACGACGACGGCACGGAGCGCGTCCGCGGCGAGCATCACCGGCCGGGCGCCCAGGCGGTCGGCGAGCGTGCCGCCGACCGGCAGGGCGGCCAGCCTGGCCGCGCCGTAGCAGGCCAGCACCACGCCGAGGTTCGCGGGACCGCCGCCCTGGTTGAGCATGACGAACGGCAGCGTGACCAGGTAGATGCCGTCGCCGATCCGGGAGAGCAGCTGGCCGATGAAGTACAGCGCGAAGCGCCGATCCCGCAGTGGGACCAGCAGGCGGACGGCGGGCTCCGCTGCGATCGCGGCCCGGCGTGGGGTCGTCGTCACGCGCGCCTCCGCTCGAGGGCGACGGGCTGGCCGGGACGTCCGGATGATGACGGCACCTCCTCACCAGGTGACGGGCAGTGTGTGGACACCGTAGAGGAGCGCGCCATCCTTGAAGTCCAGTTCCTCGACAGGGGCGGCGAGCCGGAGCCCGGGGACCCGGGCGAACAGCGTGGTGAACGCGATCTCGAGCTCGAGACGGGCCAGGTTCTGGGCGACGCACCGGTGGATGCCGTGGCCGAACGCCAGCTGGTGCCGCGCGTCGCGGTCGAAGTCGAGTTTCTCCGGCTCGGCGAAGACGCTGTCATCCCAGTTCGCCGCCGCGGTCGACACGACAACACCGTCGCCCTCCTTGACCACCATGTCGCCGACCTCGATGTCGGCCAGCGCCACCCGCAGCCCGCTCGGGTCGGTGATGCTGGTGTGGCGCAGGATCTCCTCCACCGCACCCGGGGTGCGGGTCGGGTCGGCCCGGATCACGGCGAGTTGCTCGGGGTTCTCGAGCAGCAGCACGGTGCCGAGCGCGATCACGTTGGCCGTGGTCTCGTGCCCGGCGCTCAGCAGCGACAGGCACAACGCGGCGATGTCCTCCTGGCTGAGGACCCGCTCCTCCCGGTTCTTGGCGATGAGCCTGCCGACCAGGTGGTCGCCCGGCACGGCACCCGGTTGCTCGGCCTCCGCCACCTTCGCGGCCACGAAATCGCTGAGGTATCCGCGAAGCGCGGCGTCCGCCTCCTCGCGTTCGCGCAGGCTGCTGTGCCAGTCGGCCATCGCCTTGCTGGTCGAGCGGAAGAGCTCGCGGTCGCGGTAGGGGGCACCGAGGACCTCGCAGATGACCTGGGCGGTGACCGGGCGGCAGAGAGCGTCCACCAGGTCGATGGGCCGGTCACCGTCCAGCATGGTCGTGATGTGGTCGTCCACGATCCGCTGCACGAGGGGCCGCAGCTTCTGCACGCGTTTGTGGGTGAACTCGGGGATCACCATCCGGGTCAGCACCGCGTGCGCCGGCGGGTCCAGGCTCATCAGGGACGCGTTGACGCCGATCAACTTGTGCGCGAGCGGGCGGTAGAAGGGAAAGTTGGGGTGCAGCCGGTTCGTGCTGACGTTCCGGTCGGCGAGGAACCGGCGCACGTGCTCGTAGCGCGTGATCAACCAGGCGGTCCGCCCGCTGGGCAGGGTGATCTTCTCGAGCGGCGCCCCGGCACGCAGCTCGGTGTACCGGTCCGGCGGGCGCATCGGGCAGGACCGGGACATCGGGTAGGCCGGTTGTTCCATCGCGGAACTCTCCCTTCGAACGCGGCGGGCGGGCCCGCTCCGCGGCGGCCGTGGCAGCGCGGACCTCGTCCGGCTTTGGCTTCGAACAACGACTTCCGGTTCAGTGGTCGGCGGTCCGGGCGCCGCGGCGCGGGTCCGGTCACGCCGCCCGCAACGAATCCGCGCACGCGCGGAGGTCGGTGAAGTAGTCGGCGCCCTGGGCCGTCCACTCGGCTTGCCTGTCGAGGATGTCCAGGCTCTGCGCCAGGTTCCCCAGCGCCCGCTCCCGCCGCTCGTGCGCCTCGTCGGGAGCGTCCGCCTCCGCCGTCCAGCGGTGCAGGCCGGTGGCCATCCGGGCCAGGACGTGCGCGGAGTGCAGGACGCCGAAGATCGGTCTCGGGTCCGGTCGCAGCGGGTGCGAGGCCAGTGCCGCGCCGTTGAGCACGAAGGGCCCGAACGAGTTCCGCAGGTACAGGGCGTGGTGGCCGGTCTCGTGCAGCAGCATCTCGAACGCGGCGGCGACGCTGCCCAGCGAGCGCGGCGCGGCGTAGATGGCGCCGTACGTCTGCTCGACCGTCGCCGAGCGGAACACCGTCCCGTCCACGTACACGATCGACCGCACCAGGGTCCGGAACTCCCGCGCGGCGGCGGGCCACACCCGGGCGAGCACCTCGACGGCCTGGTCGACGTGTGGCCGCGCGCTCCGGGCCAACCGCCGGGACAACGTCAACGACTGGGCATCGTCGACCGCCCGGATGTCGTGTTCGAGGTAGCGGACGCTTTCCTCGAGCCACGGCACGCCGTCGCGTTCCGGGAGGTGCTCCAGCGGTGGCCGCGCGGGCCCTCCCACCACGGTGTACGTCCCGGCACCGAGCGCGCCCGCGTCGACCGGGCCGACCGTGACCATGCGGACGACGCTCGGGTGCAGCCACGTGAGTCGTCGCCAGCCATCGGGTCCGCCCGGCGGCGTGCCCTGCTCGGCGAGGCGCGCCCAGAGGCGTCGACCGAGCCGCCGGTGGTACACCGTCGCCAGGGCGGCGGTCGCGTTCTGGTTTATCTCGAATGAGGTGAGCTGATTTCTCAGGTATTCCTCGGCTGCGGATGGCATCGCACTGCGCTCCCGGGTCACGTCGGCGGCGTGTCGATAGTCGGCGTCGATTCCGACACCGCGGCGATCAGTTCGCCTGGTCGAGTATACCTACACGACAATAGGCCACAATCGTTTATGGTGGCCGGTTCATGCCGCGCCGACCACTGGCAGGAAATGACCACTCGCGATGGGCGAACGCGCGCGGGAGCATGGGATCCGCCGGCAGGTCGCCGGTGTGGTCTCGAAGGAAGGTGCGCACCATGCCTGACCCCCAGGAGTTGCAGACCCTGCTCACCGCGATGGCCGAGTCCGAGCCGGAGCCCGGCAAGGCCGAGCAGATCGAGTTCGGCACCGTCGCCTGGTACCTGGACACGCCGTAATCGGTATCGCCGCCCCAGCGGGATAACGGCGGGGACGGGTTGCGAAAGGTGGTGGTCCCGTCGGCATGCCGCGGGCGGGGCCACCGCGATCCGGGAAACAATTCACTTCGGGCACTACCCAAGGAGCGACAATGACTGCGCAGATGGTCGACGAGCGGGTCTTCGAGGGGGTCCGCTCCCTGTTGGACGACTACGTGAAGATCCGCGACCAGGACAAGTTCGTGATCACCTACACACCCGACAGCCGCGACCCCGCGGCCTGGGTCGCGCTCGGGCTGCGGCAACGCGGGTTCACCCCGGACATCATCCCGATGCGCCCATTGGAGGACAGCGGCTTCGCCGAGCGGATCGGCGCGGTGCTGCCGGACCCGGCCGCGCTGCCGGGCAGGCTCGTCATCATCACCCTCGAGCTGGACACGATGTCGCACTTCGACGTGCTCGCGCCGCTGCTGAGCCGCTACGGCCAGGGCAACACCATGATCCTGCGGATCATCAGCGCGGGCGCCGACTTCTTCACCAAGGCGCTCAACGTCAGCCCGGCGGAGTTGTCGTCGCTCAACGGCACGTTGCTGCACCGGCTGGACAACGCCAAGCGGGTCCGCGTGACCACCGAGGGCGGCACGGACATCACAGTCGACCTCGACAGCGAGAAGTACCAGTGGATCAGCAACCGGGGGGTGTGGCGGCCCGGCGGCTTCACGATCCTGCCCGCCGGGGAGATCGCCACCTTCCCGGCGGGTGTCGAGGGCGTGCTGGTCGCCGACGGCGCGTACAACGCCAACATCATCAGCGACCTGAACGCCAAGCTGGCCGACAACCCGGCCCGGGTGGAGATCGAGGGCGGTAAGGCCCGGTCGATCAGCTGCGACCGCCCGGAACTGCTGGAGATGTTCGAGCTCTGCCTGAACAGCCCGAACGGGCGCAACATCGGCGAGTTCGGCCTCGGCACGAACCACGGCGTCGGCGAGTTCCTCACCGCGAACTCGCACATCAACGAGCGCAGCTGCGGTCTGCACCTCGGGTTCGGCGCGCACAACCAGAGCAACAGCCGCGTCGGGTACATGGCGTGGGCCCACCTGGACCTGATCACCGTCGGCGGTCTGATGTGGATCGACGACGAGGTCGACCCCATCGACCTGACCCGGGTCCAGCCGCTGGACGTGCCCCACCCGGTGGACGCGCTGGACGAGGACATCACCGGCGACTGCTGCGGCATGGGGTACCGCCAGCTCCAGGGGCTCTCCGAGGACCCGACCTGCCAGGTGCCCGGGGTTCGGCGACCCTGACACGCTAGTCGAGGTCGTCGATGTCGACCCAGCCCCGTGCCACGGCCCGCGCGCCCGCCTGGAACCGGCTCCGCGCGTCCAACCGCGCGAGCAGTCCCGACGCGACGCGGCGGGCCGTGCGCACCGAAACGCCCAACCGGCGGGCGATCACCTCGTCGGTGCACCCCTTGCCCAGCAGCTTGAGCGCTTCGCGGCCCTGGTCGGTCAAGCCGTCCGCGGCGCGCGGCCGGGGCGGGCCGAGCGGCGTCGAGGTCCGCCACACCGACGCGAACAGGGTGTGCAGCGCACTGGCGACGCCGCCGATCGAGACGACTACCGCCGAGTCGGCGTCGTCGTCGTCGACCGGCACCACGGCGATCCGCCGGTCGACGACGAACATCCGCAGCGGCAGCGATGGCGCGGTGCGCACCTCGCTGCCGAGGTCGGACAGCCTGCGGGCGTACTCGACCGCGGGCGGGTGGTTGCGGATGCTGTCGTGGTAGATCGTCCGCAGGCGCACTCCCCGGTCGATGGCCTCGCAATCCAGGAACCGGGTGACGGGCAGGCCCTCGGCGAACGCCGCGCCGCCCGGCATGAACGAGCACGCCTCCCGTTCACAGGACTCCGCTATCTCGCGAAGCCGTCGCCGAATCGCCGTCAGCCCCATCAGGTGCTCGACGCCGGAATCGGCCGATTTGGCACCGGATTCGGAGTGCCGGGAAAGCAACCGGGCGAACGCGAGTTTGCTCTCTTCGACTTCCTGCTGCCTGCGCGCGATCTCGGCCTGCCGCCTGGCGATCAACGCCGCCACGCCGACCTCGGGATCGACCGGCCGCAGCAGCCGCCGACCGGCGTCGCCCGCCTGCAGCAGCGCCAATTTCGTCAATTCATCAAGCGCCACGACGACTTCGCGTTCCGTGAGGTCGAGGTGCTCGACGAGGTGGCGGTAGTCGCCGTCCGCGCAATCCAGCAGTGCCAGGTACACCAGCTCGGAAGTCTCACTCAACCCGAGCGCCTCAAACATAGAACCACCCCCAGGACGCAATGCTCCAGCAGTTCCCCAAGAAGGCATAACGCGGGGCCCCCGCCACGTCAACGCATTTCAGGCAGGATTGAAGCATTGACACGAGGATTGTCCGAAAACCTCGGTGCGAGCATTACATGACTCGACCCCATCCCCAACACCATCGACGGCTCAGGATGCGACTGGGGATGAAACCGCGCATTTGGCAAAGCGCATCCACGACCCGGTGGTGCCCATTGTCACCGGCGAGGTGGCGGTCTTGGCACGAGATCGCGCGGGCCGCGGGCGTCAGGCGGGTTGCCGCAGCCCGAACCCGCTGCGGTGGAACACCAGCGGCAGAGGGTGTGCCACGTGCGCCGCCGCGTGCAGCCGGAGCAGGACGATGGTGTGGTCGCCCGCCGCCACCTGGCGGTCGATCGTGGTGTCGAACCAGGCCACGCCGTCGGCGAGGGTGACGGCGCCGGACTCGGTGGTGACCGTGGCCAGGCCCGCGAAGCGGGTGTCGGCCGGGCCCGCGAGTTGGCGGGCGACGCCGTCGTGGTGCGCGGCCAGCACGGTCACACCCACGTGGTCGGCGCGGCGCAGGTCGGGCCAGGTGCGGGAACCGGTGGCGATCGAGAACGACACCAGCGGCGGGTCCAGCGACACCGAGGTGAACGAACTGGCGGCCAGGCCCACGACCCGCCCGTCCACCCGCGCGGCCACGGCGACGACCCCGCTGGGGAACGCGCCGAACGCCGCGCGCAGCAGGGCGGGGTCCAACCCCGACGGTTCGAGGCGATCGGTGGTGCGGGTCATCGGTGGTCCTTCCCACTCCGGCTCCCACCACCCTGACCCGGCACCGGGGGCCGCGTCCAACAACGTTTCGCGATCAGTACCGATGACCGAGCGCGATGGGTGGGGCGGTCAGGCGCGGAGGCAGCCCTGGTACCTGAGCTGGTCGCGGGGGCTGATCGCCCAGGCGCACGCGCTGGTGGGGACGTCCCCGTCGATCATCATCGTGTGGAAATCGCCGATCGGGATCATGTGCTCCGAGCAGTCGGCAGGCAGGCATACGGCTTTGTTCCCCTTGCTTGGCAGGCTCACGACCAATCTGCCGTAGGTTCGTCCGGTTGCCTGTCCCCAGTCGCGGTTGGACGCGTTGGAATGCCAGACGCGCACATCCAGGATCGGTACGCCCGCGTTGTCGCGTATCGCGCCTTCGGCCGCTATTCGCGCGTCCCGCGCGCAGCCGCTGGTCACCGGGTCGGGGTCCGCGGGGCGCGCTGGCTCGTCGGCCGTGGTCGTCTCGTCGAGGGTCAGTTCGACGCCTTCGGTGGTCGTGGGTGGCGCGGTGGTCGGCACCGGGGCGGTCGCGGTGATGGCGATTTCCCCGTCCGACACGGAGATCACGCTCACCTCCTCGGTGATGATCAGGGTCGTGACGCGGTCGCGCACCCGCAGCACCGGGTCCTTGTAGGCGCCCATGTCGATCTTGAATTCCACGATGCCGAGGCCGACCTCCAGATCCACGACCGGACCGTCGGCGCCGCAACCGCAGGCGCAGGACAACAGCGAAATGATGGCGACCACGCGCGCGAACAAGCACCCCACCTCCTTTTCGCACGGTCGCCCCGAAGATCACCGGTGTTACGGGACAAAAGACCACAGTGGTCACCCCGGCCACCGCGGGAAGACCGACAAATCCGGCGCCCGCCGGTACCCCGGGCGCGTTCCGTCCACCTCGGACCGGGAGCGCGCGCACCCCCACCCCACCACCATGACCTCGGACGATTTAGGGTGCGGCGTGCGTTTCAACCCCCTGCCCAAGGACAAGACCTTCTACGAGCTGTTCGGCAAGTCGGCGAGCCACCTCGTCGACGGCGCCCGGCTGCTCACCGGCATGCTCGACGCCGGGAGCGACCGCGCGGCGGCGGCCGAGCGGCTCAAGGAGGTCGAGCACCAGTGCGACGAGGTGACGCACGAGATCATCCGGAGACTGAACTCGACGTTCATCACGCCGTTCGACCGGGAGGACATCTACCGGCTGACCGGCGGGCTCGACGACGTGATGGACGACATGGAGGCCGCGGCCGACTACATCACCCTGTACCGGATCGAGGAGCTGCCACCGGAGGTGTCCGACCAGGTGGAGGTGCTGCGGCAGGCCGCCGACCTCACCGCGGCGGCCATGCCGCGGCTGCGGGACATGCGCGACCTCGACGAGTACTGGATCGAGGTGAACCGGCTGGAGAACCACGGCGACAAGATCTACCGCCGGTGCCTGGCCCACCTGTTCTCCGGCGCCTACGACGCGTTGACGGTCATGCGGCTGCGTGACGTCGTGGAGCAGCTGGAAGCGGCGATCGATTCGTTCGAGACGGTCGCGAACATCGTCGAGCAGATCGCGGTCAAGGAATCCTGACGTGGAGTTCGCACTCGTGATCGCGGTCGTCGCGATCGCCCTGGCCTTCGACTACACCAACGGCTTCCACGACGCGGCGAACGCCATCGCCACGTCGATCTCCACCCGGGCGCTGACCCCGAGGGTGGCGCTGCTGCTGGCCGCGGTGATGAACCTGCTCGGCGCCCTGGTGTCCGAGGGCGTGGCAAGCACGATCGGCAGCGGCATCATCAGCCCGCCGGAGAACTCCGGCGGCATGACCGTGGTCCTCGCGGGCCTGGTCGGCGCCATCGCCTGGAACCTGATCACCTGGTGGCGGGGGCTGCCGTCCTCGTCGTCGCACGCGCTCATCGGCGGCCTCATCGGCGCGGGGATGGCGGCGTCGGTGACCGTGCACTGGTCGGTCATCGTCGGCAAGGTGCTCGTCCCGATGGTCGTGTCGCCGCTGGTCGGCTTCTGCCTCGCCTACGGCGTGATGGTGGCCATCGCCTGGCTGTTCCGCCGCGGCTCGCCAGGCCGGGTCAACCGGGGTTTCCGGGCCGGACAGTCGCTCTCGGCCGCGGCGCTGGCCTTCGGGCACGGCCTGCAGGACGCGCAGAAGACGATGGGCGTCATCGTGCTCGCCCTGGTGACCGCGGGTCTGCACACCGGGCACGACGTCCCGCTGTGGGTCAAGCTCGCCGCGGCGGGCGCCATCGCGCTCGGCACCTACTCCGGTGGCTGGCGGATCATGCGCACCCTCGGCCGCCGGGTGATCAAGCTGGACCCGGCGCGCGGGGTCGCCGCCGACCTCACCGCGTCCAGCGTGCTGTACGTGATGGCGATCGGCCTGCACGCCCCGGTGTCCACGACGCACACCATCAGCTCCGCCATCATGGGCGTCGGCGCCACCCGCAGGCTCTCCGCGGTCCGTTGGGGTGTGGCGGGCACCATCGTGTCCGCGTGGATCCTCACCATCCCGATGTCGGCGGCGATCGCCGCGGCCACCTACGGGCTGCTCACCCTCTTCCTCCCCTGACCGACCGCGCTCACCCGTCCGGTCCCGGCGCGGCGGTGCGGGTGCGGTCGACCGGACCGCACCGGTCATCGGGTTCGGGTGAGCGCGGTGGGCAGGTCGGGAGCTCGGCGCGGCCGATGTAGTGGGCGGTCTCCTCGTGGTTGGTCGAGTGCACGAGGTCGGCGAAGCCGTGCTTGAAGCGCAGGTGGACGTGGTGGGGACCGGCGGCGGGCGGGTCGAGGTGGCGGCGCGCGCGGGCGGCCCTGGCCAGGGCAGGGACGTCGAAGGCGTAGGTGCGGGCGACGGTCCAGTGGGCCTCGCCGTCGACCGAGGAGAGCCGGGCGTCGGGCAGCGCCCGGGGACCCGGATCGGGCAGGGGACGGGTGTCCAGGTCGTAGCGGAGCACCTCCCGCAGCGCCTCGCGCCACTCGCGGGGCGTGGCCGGGCCCACGGCGGCGCGCCACCAGCCGTCGACCAGGTCGGCGAACTCCTCGGTGGAGAAGCAGTACGCGAGCGCGGGGGCGAGGGAGTCCGGGTCGGCGGTGGAACTCGTCGCCGCCGCGCTCAGCAACCGGGCACCCGCGTGGTGCGCGGCCTCGGCCTCGACGAAGTCCGCCAGCGAGAGGATCACCGCGGACTGGCTCCAGCCCAGCACCGCGTCAAACACCGGCCACGTGTCGCGCAGGACCAGGTTCTCGGCGAGCAGCCGGGCCCAGAACAGGAACCGCTGCATCCGCAGGTTCTGCGCCAGCGAGACGCCCCGCGCGGCCAGCACGTACTCGAAGTCGTCCTGGCGACCGCGCACGGTGACGAAGCCGTGGACCGCGCGGCGGTCGGAGAAGTCGGTGTTGGGCAGCAGCAACAGCGGGTAGGCGGCGATCCGGGACACGTGCTTGGCCAGTTCGTCGTAGCCGCGCAGGAAGGTCTCCGGGGTCTCGCCGGGGATGCCCCAGATCAGCTCGGCGTAGCAGTCGAGTCCCTCGGCGGTGAGCCACTCCGCCAGGTCGCGCCACTGGTTGATCTTCATGTTGCGGCGGTTGACCAGGTCCAGCGCGGTGTCGTCGAGGGTCTGCAGCGCGAGGGTGAACGAGCTGCGCATGCCGGCCTCCCGCATCCGCCGGACGATGCCGCGGAACACCGCCGACTTGTTCTTCGCCCAGGACGTCTCCAACGCCCTCGGGCAGCCGTACCGGTCCCGGATCTCGATGAGGTCGTCGACGAACTCGGCGTCCTGCCGCAGCATCCCGAAGTTGGCGTCGCACAGCACGACGGTGTCGGCACCGGCCCGCGCCAGTGCCTCCAACTCGGCCCGCAGCCGGACCCGGGAGAACGACCGGACCTTCTGGCCGACGGCACCGCCCCAGTAGCAGAACGCGCAGTGGTACGGGCATCCCCGGTTGGTCTCCATCAGGGCCACGTCGTAGCGGAACCCACCGCGCTCGTCGAGCAGCGGGACGGCCCCGGTGAGGATCGGCGACGGGATCCGGTCCAGGTCGTCGACGCGTGCCTCGTCCGCCGTCGTGACGACCGAGCCATCCGGGCCCCGGAAGGAGATGCCGCGCACCCGCGCGTACGGGCCACCGTCGAGGACCGCCTTGAGGATGTTGACGAACGTGACCTCGCCCTCGCCGTTGACCACGATGTCCACCGCCGGGTCCCGGGTGAGCACCCGCGCGGCCTGCTTGGCGACGTGGTTGCCGCCGAAGACGACGACCGCCGACGGGTTGACCTGCTTGACGGTCGCGGCCACGGCGGCGAACTGGTTGGCGTTCCACCCGAGCACGGAGAAGCCGATCACGTCCGGTACCCCGGCCTGGAGCACCTTGATGGCCATCTCCAGCGGGGACAGGTGACCGGGGAAGTTGAGGATCCGCACGGCGCAGCGCGACCCGAGTTCGGGGTGCGCGCGGACCACGGCCGCGAGGTACCCGGCGGCGAGCGGCATGGACTCCTTCGCCATGTGCCACACCCCCTGCTGCACGATCAGCACGGTCAGCGCGGGCAGCACGGTCGACTCGCCTGCCGGGGCGGGTCCCGCCGGGCCGGGCGTCGTGGGCGGCATCTCGGCTGGCGCGCGGGCTCAGGGGGTGACCTGCGGGATTCCGGGTCCGATCATCCGGACCCGGCCGGTGGTGGTGCTGCGCTGCGCCAGCCAGGTGCGGACCGGGTCGGCGTTGGCGACCGCGTTGGTGCCCGACAGCAGGTCGGTGTGGCCGCCGACCGCCGGTTGAACCCGGGAGTCCCCGGTCACCAGGTCCCGCCAGCCCGCGATCCACCCCGGGTCGCCGTCCGCGGCGGTCAGCAGCAGCAGGTCGCACGGCACCCGACCGGCGGGCCGCGCGGCGGCGTGCCAGCGGGCGTAGCGGGCGACGGTGTCGGTGACCCGGTCGGCGCCGGTCTGGTGGACGTGCGCGGTCAGGTGCGGGTCGTCGAGGACCTCCCGGACCATCGCCGCAACCTCGCCGGTGCCGATCGGGACCGGGGTGCCGGGCGGTTCGGAGTCGAGGACCACGATCCCGTCCACGCGCTCGCCGCGTTCCCGCAGCGCGGCGGCCGTGGCGGTGGCGAGCACGCCACCGGCGGAGTAGCCGACGAGGAATCGGGGCCCCGACGCGCGGGTCGCGGTCATGAGGTCCGCCGCGCTGGCCGCCGGGTCCTCGCCACCGGGGAAGTCGAAGCCGTACACGCGGAAGCCCAGGTGCTGGGCGAAGCCCGCCATGGCCCACGCGTAGCCCGCGATCGGTGGGAAGCAGTACACGGTGGCGGCGCCGTCACCCTCGGCCAGCAGCTTCAGCGGGCTGTGCGCGGCGGGGCGCCGGTCGATCAGCCGCGCCAGCGCGGCGGCGGTCTGCGCGCGGTACACGTCCACGATAGACACTTCGCGGCGGAGGACGTCCCGGATGCGGATGGCCAGCAGCGCGGCGCCGAGGCTGTGACCGCCCACCACGAAGAAGTTGTCGTCCAGGCACGCGCTCTCGTCGGCCAGCACCTCGCGCCACAGGTCGAGCAGCACCCGCTCGGTCTCGGTCGCCGGTGGCCGAGCCGCCGCGCGGCGGACCTGCTCGGGTGTGGGCAGGGCGTTGCGGTCGAGCTTGCCGTTGGGCATCCTCGGCCAGTCCGCCATGATCACGACGTCGACGGGCACGGCGGCGGCGGGCAGGAACCGGCCGAGCGCGGCCCGCAGGCTCAGCGGATCCGGTGCCGCGCCGGGGTCGGGGATCACGTAGCCGCACAACCGGAGCTCGTCCGTGCCCGGTACCGGCCGCACCGCGCCCGCCGCGTCCCGCACGCCGGGCAGGGACCGCAGGCACTGTTCGACCTCACCCAGTTCGACCCGGTGGCCGAGCAGTTTGACCTGGGTGTCGGCGCGACCGCTGACGACCAGGTCGCCGCCGGGCAGCCGCCGGGCCAGGTCGCCGGTGCGGTAGAGCCGTTCCCCGGGCAGCGCGGGCGCGCGGGTGCCGAACTTCTCCTCGGTCAGCGCCGGGTCGCCGAGGTACCCCTTGGCCAGCCCGATCCCGGCCAGCCACAGTTCGCCGACCACCCCGACGGGCACCTCGCGCAGCTCGCTGTCGAGGACGTGGGCGCGGGCGTTCGGGATCGGGCGGCCGATCGGGACCGGCCCGGACGAGCCCACCCGCGCCGGGTCGATCACGGCCGCGCAACTGATGTCGGTGGCCTCGGTGGGTCCGTAGATGTTGAGCAGCGTCGCCCGGCACTCCCCCGACGCCACCCAGTCCCGCAGCCGCGCGAGGTCCGGTGTCTCACCGCCGAGCGCGAGGTGGCGCAGCGACCGCAAGGGGCGGAACCCCGCCGCGGCGGCGACGTCGATCAGCGGGTACACCGCCGACGGCACACCCGGGTTCAGGACCGTCACCCGTTGCGCCTCCAGCAGCGCCAGGAGGTCGCGCGGGTCGTAGGCGCTGTCGGGGGCCAGGACCACGCTCGCGCCGGAGATCAGCGGTGCCAGGTAGTTCTTGACGGAGGCGTCGAACCCGCAGGTGATGGTCTGCAGCACCCGCGTATCCGGACCCATCTCGCACGCGTCCCGGTACCACCGGAGCAGGTTGACCAGCCCCCGCATGCCGACCTCGACGCTCTTGGGCGTCCCGGTCGAGCCCGACGTCTGGATCACGTAGGCCGTGGCGTCCGGGTCGTGCCGGTCCGCCACCGGCGTGGCGGGCCGGGTGTCGAGTGCGCGGCGGTCGTACTGGCGCTTGTGGACGCGGGCGGGTGCCCGGGGTGTCGTGCGGTCGATGTGCAGCAGGACGTCGTAGGCGTAGCCGGTGAGGTGGTCGTCGTGGAAGGCCATCGGGGCGGCCTCGACCCGCGTGACCTCCGGGAAGTGGTGGGGCAGGTCCTCGAAGAAGGCGGTCGGGAGGAACAGCGCGTCGGCCGCGGACAGCGGGCGACCGCCGTGCTCGGCCCGGTGGCGGGCGGCCACCTCCGCCAGGAACCCCTCCCGGCGGGCGGCGTCCCACACGTGCCCGAGGTAGACCACGCCCCGCGCGCCGACCCGGCCGATCGCCTCCCCGAGCACGGCGCGCAGGTAGTTCACGCCGCCGAAGCTCTGCACGACGCTGTTGAACACGACCGCGTCGAACGGCCCCGCCGACTCGGCGGGCAGCTCGTTGAGGTTGAGCGCCCCAAGTTCGTGCAGCGCGACGTTGTCCAGCCCGTGTTCGGCGCGGGCCCGGTGCGCCCAGCGCAGCACCCCGGCCGACGGGTCGATGCCGACGTACCGGCCCACCAGCGGCGCGAGGCCCTTCAACGTGGTGCCCGTGCCGCAGCCGATCTCCAGCATGGTCGCGTCCGGGGACAGGTAGTCGGCGATCTTGCCCGCGGTCGCGCGCACGTACCGGTCCAGCGCCTCGTCGCTGATCCGCGCGCCGGTGTACGGGCTGCGCCACCCGTTGGCCGCGACCGGGTCGTCGGCGTGGTCGGCGACGTAGTTCCACAGCTCCAGGCTCATCCGGGTGCCCGCAGGTTCCAGCTCGCGCAGCACGTCCGGGGAGTCGACGCACAGGCTCGCCGCGGTGTCGGGGCTGTTCCAGAACAGCTCGTTGCAGGTGCCGGTCAACGCCCGCTCGGACACGATGACCAGCGGACGGGTGTCGCGGACCAGCGAGTGCAACCGGGCGTCGGGCAGGTCCGGGTTGAGCGGCACGTACGAGCCGCCCGCCTTGAGCACGGCGACCAGCGCGACCACGAGCCGGTAGGACCGCCGCAGCAGGACCCCGACGTGCGCGCCGGGCCCGACGCCGTGCTCGGCGAGGAACCCGGCCAGCCGGTCCGCGTCGGCGATGAGGTCGGCGTAGGTGTGCCGGGCCGCGCCGTCGACCACGGCCACCGCGTCCGGGGTCGCGGCGGCCTGCTCGGTGATCAGCGCGCCCGCGGTCCGCTCCCCGGGGGACTCGGTGGCGGTGGGCGGCCGGGCCCCGGGTTCGCTGTCGTCCTCCCACAGCGCGATGTTGGACAGTTTCACGCGGAGACCTCCCTGGTGACGGCTCGGGCAAGCCGCCGCAGGGCGGCGAGGTAGCGCTCGACCGTGCCGTGCCGGAACAGGCGGCCGTCGTACTCGAAGGCGACCCGGAACTCGGCGGCGGTGTCGTGGACGTAGAGCGTGAGGTCGAACTTGGCGGTGTCCACGGGGACCTCGACCAGCCGGGACTGGTCGAGGAACAGCCCGTCCGACTCGGGTTCGGCGCCGAGGACGTCGGCGAAGTTCTGGTAGGCGAACATCACGTTGGTCAGCGGCTGGGTGCCCGACCCGCGATCCGGGTTGAGGTCGCGGACGACCACATCGATGGGGCAGTCCTGCTGGTCCAGCGCGGCGGTGAGGGCGGCGGCGACCTGGTCGGTGAACTCGTCGAAGTCCAGGTCCGGGCGCGGGAACAGGCGGACGGGCAGGACGTTGACGAAGAACCCGACGAGGTGCTCGAGGTCGGGGTGCACGCGCGCGGCGCCGCCCAGGCCGACGCAGATGTCCTCCAGGGACGTCAGCCGGTGCAGCAGCCAGCCGTACAGGGCGAGGAACACGGTGGCGGGCGTCCGGCCAGACCGCGCGGCCAAGGCGCGCACCCGCGCGGACAGGTCCGCGTCGAAGGTGCACGCGCAGGTACCGCCGGAGAACACCGCGCCCGCCGCCGAGTCGCCGTCCGCGGGCAGGGGCAGGTGGGTGGGCACGCCCGCGAGTCGTTCCCGCCACGCCGGTGCCCGCGCGGACAGGTCCCGCGCGCGGTCCCACACCGCGAAGTCCCGGTAGCCGATCGGCAGGTCGGGCAACGCGGGCCGCTCTCCCCGGCGGGCGGCGCGGTAGGCGGCGTTGAGGTCGCGGGAGAGCACGACGATCGACCAGCCGTCGCAGATGACGTGGTGCAGCGTGATGACCAACCTGCACCGCGACGACGACAGTTCGACGAGCACGACCCGGGCCAGTGGTGCCTCGGTGAGGTCGAACGGTCTGGCGGCCTCGGCGCGGACGAGTCGCTCGGCCGCCGCGACCGGGTCGTCCTCCGTGGACACGTCGACGACGCGCAAGGGGACGCGCACCCGCTCGTGGACGATCTGGCGGGGTTCGCCGTCGCGGACGGTGAACCCGGTGCGGAGGCTGTCGTGGCGGGCCGTGACGACGGCCAGCGCGGTCTCCAGGGCGGCGCGGTCGAGCGGCCCCTGGTCCATGACCACCGGGACGTTGTAGGCCAGGGAACCGCCGAGCTGGTGCAGGATCCACATCCGCTGCTGCGCGTGGGACAGCGGGTGGTCGGCCGCGGGTTCCGCGCGCGGGATGTGGTCGACCCGCGCGCCGAGGTCAGCCAGCGCTCGGGCGAGGGACCGGGGTGTGGGGTGGTCGTAGACGGTGCGCAGCGGAACGCGCGCGCCCCAGCGCGCGGCGATGCCGTTGACCAGGCGCAACGCCTTGAGGCTGTGTCCACCGGCGGCGAAGAAGTCCTCGTCCGGCGCCAAGGCGGCGCGGCCCAGCGCGGTGCCGAGCAAGACGCCGAGATCGGTCGCGTCCGCACTGGGTGGCGCCGCGGTGCTCCGGGCCGCCTCGGCGGCCAGCGCGGCTCGGTCGACCTTGCCGTTGGCGTTGTGCGGCAGCGTGGCGCGGCGGAGGAACCGGGACGGCACCATCCACGGCGGGAGGTGGGCGCGGGCGTGCCCGCGCAGGGTTTCTGCGTCCGCGTCGGCGGCGTAGCAGGCGACGAGGTCGAGGTCGCCCGTGCCGTCGGGGACCGCGACGACGGCGACCTCGGTGACGCCCGGGCAGCCCGCCAGGACGTTGCCGATCTCGCCGGGCTCGACCCGGTACCCGCGCACCTTCACCTGGTCGTCGACGCGACCGAGGAACTCCAGCCCGCCGTCGGGGGTGACCCGCCCCAGGTCACCGGTCCGGTACAGCCGATCGTCGTCGAGGGTGGTGAAGCCGGAGCCGGGCGCCGGGTGCAGGTAGCCGCGAGCGAGTCCCATGCCCCCGACGCAGATCTCTCCGGCCACGCCGGGCGGAACCACGCGCAGGCCGTCGTCGCGGACGTCCACGCGCACACCGGGCAACGCCGTGCCGAGTCCCAGCGTCGGTCCGGTGAGCTGCGTGTCGCGGTCGACGCGCAGACAGGTGGCGTCCACTGTGGCCTCGGTCGGCCCGTACATGCTCCACACGGTCAGCGCGTCGCCCGCGCTCCGGTCGAGCAGCCGCCGGACCACGGCGGTGGGCACGGCCTGCCCGCCGGTGACGATGTGCCGCAGGTCGGTGCGGGTCGTGCCGAGCCCGGCGTCGACGAGCGCGGCCAGGAACGGGGCGACGACGTTGACCAGCCCGACCCGGTGGCGGACCACGAGGTCGAGGAACCGGTGCGGGTCGCGCCGGTCGTGTTCGTCGAGGACGAGGAGGGTGCCGCCGTTGGCCGCGCACGACAGCACCTGTTGGAGGGCCGCGTCGAACACGAACGGCGCCGACAGGGCCTCGACCGTCCGGCCGCCGAGCGGCGCGTAGAGCGTGTCCTGGAGGTGGGTGACGAGGTTGGCGAGGCCGCCGTGTTCGAGCAGCACCCCTTTCGGCGTGCCGGTCGACCCGGAGGTGTACAGCAACGCGGCCAGGCCGGTAGGTTCCGGTGTACCCGGTGCTCGTTGTGCCCCTGGCTCGTCGGGATGGTCCGGAGACAACAGGGACACCGGGGACAGCGTGGTCACCGCGTTCGGGATCGCCCGCCGCCCGGTGTCGTCGACGACCGCGAAGCGGCAGCCGCTGTCGGCGAGCAGCAGCGCGAGCCGTTCCGCCGGGTACTCGGTGCTCAGCGGGAAGTAGGCCGCACCCGACTCAAGCACCCCGAGCAGACTGGAGACCGTCCATTCGGACCGTTCCATGAGGACGGCTACGGGTTCGCCCCGCCGCACGCCGTTGACCAGGAGGGCGTGTGCCAACCGCCGCACGCGGGCGCGCAGCTCGGTGTGGGTAACACGGTAGGTGACGCCACCTCGTTCGCAGACCACCGCGAGCGAAAGGGGATCCCGGGTTCCCTGAAGAACCCGCGCGGCGGTTCGCTGGTCTACCGCGCTCACGAGCTCTTCCGGGTGGCGAACAGGTCGTTGACCACGTAGCCGTCGAGGCCGTGCTGCTCGCCGTAGGTGATGAGGTCGCTGGTGCGGTTGATGAAGCCCCGCCCGGAGAAGTTGAGGGAGGTGTTGCACAGCACGCTGTAGCCGGTCAGGGCGCGGAACTCGGTGAGCAGGCGGGCGATCCCGGGGTTCTGCTCCGGTGTGACGGTCTGGACGCGGGCCGTGCCGTCCACGTGCGTGACGGCCTTCAGCGCGTCGGTGCGCACGTCGGTGAAGTAGAGCATGAACGGATCGGGCAGTCCGCCCGCGAACCAGCGGTCCGCGTCGCCCGCCAGGCAGATCGGCGCGATCGGGCGGTAGGGCTCGCGCTGCTTGATGGTGTTGAGCCGCGCGTGGGTCTCCCTGGTGAACGGCGCGGCCAGGATCGATCGCGCGCCCAGCGCGCGGGGACCCATCTCGTAGCGGCCCCTGGCCCAGCCGATCACGTTGCCCCCCTCCAGGAACCGGGCCACCTCGGCGTGGTCGAGCGGGCGGACGTCGTAGCGCACCGGGTCGAACGCGGCGTCTTCCACGAACTCCTCCCCCGCGTAGGCGTCCCACGCCACCCGGGCGGAGCCGGTGTAGTGCAGTTGCGCGTCGATCGCGGTGCCGAGCGCCGAGCCGCTGTCGTTCGGGCACGGCGGGACGAACACCTCGGCGAAGAGCCCGCAGTCCGCCCAGCGCCGGTTCCACTCGCAGTTGAGCCCGCACCCGCCGGACAGCAGCAGCGGCAGGCCCTCGGTGAGGTGCCGGGCGGCGTAGTCGTGGAACCGGCCGAAGATGGCGTCGGAGAACTTCGCCGCCAGGTTCTTGTACTCCTGCGACAGGACCCCGACGTTGTGGAACGGCGACCACGACAGCTCGGACTTGGGCAGGGCGAGCAGGATGCCGTCCTGGTCCAGCAGGTACTCGATGAGTTCCTTCTCCTCCGGCAGCACCGGTCCCCGCTCGGCGAACCCGGTGAGCGCCATCTGCTTGCCCGCGTCCTGGAAGCGGAAGTGGCCGGGCAGGTCGGGGAACCTCGGGTCGGCGAGGGCGAACAGGTAGGCGTACTTGTTGCCCGGGTCGGTGAGCACGTGCTCGAGGTGGGTGACCGCGCCGGTCTCGTCGACGCGGTAGAAGGAGCCGATGTTGCCCTCCCACACCAGGCAGTAGCAGGGCTGCCCGGCGGCCACCGGTCCGAGTCCGTAGGCGGTCATGATGTGCGAGCGCTCGTGGGTGGAGGAGAAGACCCGGGTCGGCTTGCCCAGGAAGCGGCCGGGCCGGTCGGTGACCGAGCCGGGGCCGACGCCGAAGTAACCGGTGTGGGCGGGCGGTTCGACGGAGTGCCAGCCCTTGACCCAGCCGCCGACGGCGACCGCGTCGGGTTGCCGGTCCAGGCGGTCGGCGGCGCGCAGCAGCAGGTCCGCGGTGAGCCGGTCGTAGCGGGGGTAGTTGTCCTTCTCCGCCTCCAGGGAGAACAGCAGGGTCCCGTCCTCGACCGCCACGACGGCGCCGTCGTGGCCCTCCTTGAACGACAGGATCAGCACGGTGGTCAGCTCCTTGGGTGCGGGGCGGTCACGACCGGACGAGCAGGTGGCGGCCGTGGCCGGTCAGGTCGGGGAGCAGGTCGCCCTGCCGCCGGGCCGAGGCGAACGACCGGTGCAACCGGCCGTCGTGGTGCAGCCGCACCTCGGCGACGTCCTGCAGCGGTCCGATGCGGAAGCCCGGCACCTCGGGTCGCCCGAGGTCCGCCGCGTCGACGGGGTCCAGCGGCACGGGCCGACCGTCGACGAGCAACTCCGGTGCCGAGGCGCACTCCAGCCGGTGCGCGCCGCCGACCGGCAGGAGGGTGCGCGCGCCCCAGGCCCGGCCGCCCCAGGTCACGATCACCCGGTAGGCGCGGACGTCCCGGAGGTCGTCGGGCCCGAACCCGCCCAGGTACGCCGTGGCGGCGCCCGGGGTCTCCTGGGTCCGCAGTCCCGTGGCGGTGAACCGCCACCGCGCCACGGCGCCCGGAGTCGGGGTGCCGGTCCACTCCGGCCGCCGGGTCGGGCCGGCGGCATCGGCCCACAGGTCGACCTCGGCGACCGAACCGCGCAGCCCACGACCCAGGTCGAACAGCCCCGGGTCGCCCGGCTGCCCCTGGTACTGACCCACCGCGAACGCGCCGCCCCCGGGCAGCCGCGCGCCACGCGCCACGACCTGCCGGGCGATCGGGTCAGCAAGTGGGGAAGGCGACCGCCCCTCGGCCTCGGCGGTCACCCTGGCGATGCCGTCGTCCTGGTACAGCAGGGTTTCCCCGGTCGTGGCGTCCCAGCTCACCGCGAGGCGCTGCCACTGGGCGTAGTCGAGGCTCTTGCCGAAGGACACCCGCTCGCCCGCGACCTCGAGCGTGAGGCCGCCGTCGAGCCGTTCGCGCAGCGCGAGGACGGTGCCGTCGCCGGGCACGGCGTAGCTGAACAACACGATGTCCGCGTCGCCCCGCAACGGGCACAGGTCGAACACCGCGGTGAACGCCCGGGGCGGGAAGTCCGCGAGGTTCTGCGCCATGACCCACTGCCGGGGCTTCGCCCGCAGGAACGGCAGCGCGCCGACCGGGTCGAGCAGCAACCCGTACCGACCGCGCGCGGACCGGTACTCCACCACGGGCACGACCGAGGTGTGCGGACGAAGGCGCACCTCGGCGGTCACCCGCGCGTCGACGGCCAGTGCCGCGAGGTCGGATTCGGCGGCCACGGCCCAGGTCGGGCTCACGGGAACACCGCCGGTGTCTCCCACCACCGCACGGCGGGCGCGTCGACGTCGAGGGGGCGGACGATGCGCCAGGCCTCGTACGGGCAGTAGCTCGCTCGGGGGTCGTAGCCGCGGCCGTTGTCCGCGTAGTCGCGGCGGACCTTCTCCCGGACGGGCGGGGGCAGCACGGTCTCCCCCGGCCGCAGCACCCGGGTGAACGACGGCCGCGGCTGGATCAGCAGGTAGGTGCGGTCGATGCCGAACCCGTAGCGGGAGTGCGCGGACGGGTAGCACGGCGCGAAGGTGTTGACGAAGAACTCCTCGCCGCCGAAAGCGAAGCACCACGACACCCGCTCGATCTCGCCGTAGAGGCACCGGCTGTCGGCCGGATCGTGGTCGCTGAGGAAGCGCAGCACGGCGTGCGTGGTCTGGGCCAGTGCCCGCACGCTCGCGCCGAAGCGCTCCCCGGCCAGTTCCACGACGAAGCCGTCGAGGTTGTCCGCGTAGGTGTGGTCGATGAAGTCGCACAGCAGGGGCACGGCACCGGCGAGGTTCTCCTCCGGCGTCCGGTCCCGGTCGTAGTCCGGGGCGCCCCACAGCCGCGACGCCGGGGCGTAGACGCAGTGCGTGCCCGTGCGCACGGGGTCGAACCGCGCCAGGCACGGCGCCTGGTCCGGGGGTGGTGGGGACTGGCTGTCGGGTGGGCTCGTGGTGGGGTTCGTCACGCGGGGTCCTTGTCTCGGCGAACCGGTCCGGTCATGAGCGGACGAGGCGTTCGTTGAGCCACGCCTCGGTCGTGGCGAACACGTCGGCCGCGATCTCGCCGAGCACCGGGTGGCAGGCGGCGGGTTCGAAGGTCTGCCGGGGCGTGCGCCCCGCGGCGAGGCGCCGCCAGTACGGTGGCAGGCCCGCCATCCTGGACAGCATGCCCCCGTCCTCGTCCGGCGCGAGGTAGCGGACGGCGCGGATACCGGAGTTGAGCAAGCGGACCGTACACATAGGACAGCATTCGAGCGAGGTGTACAGGGTAGTGCCGACTCCGACTCCGACTCCGGACCCGGACCCGGGGTCGGAGTCGGGGAAGCGGGCCTCGAAGGTGTCCAGGGCGTCGGATTCCGCGTGCGCCGAGGTGTCCCGGCGCGGTTGGAGCAACCGGTTGCGGCCCTCGGCGACGATCTCGCCGTCGCGCAGGACCACGGCGCCGACGCCGTAGTTGCCCTCGTTGGCCGACACCAGCCCCAACACGCAGGACAGCCAGGCGAACGCGTCCTCGGGGCCGGGCAGGCCCTCGGTGTCGGCGAGCCGTTCGGCCAATCCGGCCACCAGGTCCCCGGTGGGGCGCAGGTCGTCGAGGAGCGCGCGTCCTCGGGCCCAGGCTTCGCGGACCGCCGGTGTCACTTGTGTTCCATGGTCAGATCGGTGGCGGTCCGGGGCTCGGCGATCAGCGGGAGCAGGTGGTGGCCGGGGCGCACCGAACCGTCGCCGTTCATGACGATGGCGCGCTTGAGCAGGCCCCGGGTGAAATCCTCCCTGGCCCGGTAGGTTTTGTCCTCATCGGACAGACCCTCGGAGGTCAGCCCGAGGTACACCGCGATCCCCTCTTCGCGCTTGCGCTCGGCCATGGCGACGATGTCCGAGAGCCTCGGGGGTTTGTAGTCCGGCAGGCGTTGCGCGCGGGCCGCCCACTGGGTGCCGTGGGCCACGTACATGGGGTTGATCCGGATGGTCAGCGGGACGCGCCTGCTCGCGCAGTGCTCGTGCAGGTAGTCGATCGCCTTCTCGGCCTCGGTCCAGGCCTGCTCGTCGGTCATCTCCGGGTCGGGTTTGAAGAGCACGTACGCGGTCAGCTCGCAGCCCGCCTCGGCCACCTCGTCCAGTCCGCGCAGGAACGACTCGAGTGGTTCGCGCTTGCCCAGCACGCGTTCGCGCAGGTCCTCGTCGAGGGTCTCGAAGCCGGTCAGGATGTCGAGCGTCTTGCCGCTGTCGCGCGCGATCTGCCGGAGCCGGTCGGCGCGCGCGAACTCCAACCTGGTCTCCAGCACGATCTTGCGCACCCTCGGGAGCTTGCGCACCGCGGTGGTGATGTCGGTCAACGCCTCCGGCGGGAAGGTGGTCTCGTCGAAGACCGAGCCCTCGTTGGCGATGGTGATCCGCTCCAGCACGCCCAGCGCGTGCCGGTCCTCGTCCAGCACGTGGCGGAACTGCGCGCGCACCTGCTCGGCGGGCACCCAGTCGCGGGAGGACTTGAACGGCAGCGCGCAGAACTTGCACTGGTACCGGCAACGCTTGGTGTTGAACAGGATCGCGAGGTCCTGTTCGCCGAGGAAGTTGCGGTGCAGGAAGAAGTGCGGCCGGTCGTGCGCGGGTGCCGAGTCTCCCATCGCCTTCGGTGGACCGTAGGCCCGGTACAGCGCGCCGAGGTGTTCGTCGAGCGGGAGGCTCATGCGGTCGTGGTCCCTTCACCTGATTTCGGCGCTCACCAGACCGGATCAAGGGTGGTGTCCGCGCGGGCAGGGAAAGCGAAAGCGCTTTCCTGCAATTGCATTCCGGCCTGCGTCCGGGGTGTGGAGTCGAGTGCCCACCTCCTCCCGCACGGCACTTCCGAGTGTCGCACGGGTTCCGGGAGTTCGATCACGAAACCGCCCGTCTGCGCCAATTGTTCACGCACGGTCACTCGGAGTCGGTCGGTCGGTAATGCGACCGGCGCAATGGGAGGTCGCTCGAGAGTTCGCACGGGGAAGCCTGTCCCCGGTACTACGCTGGGCGCCGCCGAGGACGCATCGCTTGGAGGGGTGTGGATCCGCATGCCGGAGGACTTGCGCGTCGAGGTGGTGGACCGGCCGGATCACGCCGAGTGGGATGCTTTGGCCGGGCGGGAGTCGTTCTACGCGGGCACCCGCTGGCTGGCGTTCCAGCGGGCGCTGGAGCCGAACGCGCATGCGTACCACGTGTGCGTTCGCTCCGGCGACCGACTTGTCGCCGCCGTCGCGGTCTTCGCGCTCGACCGCCCCAGCCGCGCCGACTACCACCCCCACCGCCTGTTCCCCGACATCACCCGCCCCGACGCCACACCCGTGACCCTGATCGGCGGCACCAACGGCTACCTCAGCGCCCCCTTGGGCGGCGCGGCGGCCCCGCTGCCCCTCTTGCTCGACGCCGTCGACCGGATCACCGAGGAGCACAGCGCCGGTCTCGGCTGGTGGCTCTACACGACGAGCGAACACGCCGCCACGATCGCCGAGCGCGCGGGTGTCGTCCCCCGCCTGCACGCCTGGGGCGAATGCGTCGTCGACCTCCCCGGTGCCGGTTTCGACGACTACCTCGGCGGCCTCTCCCGGTCGCGGCGCGAGGCGGTCCGCCGGGATCTGCGCGGCATCACGAGGTCGGGCCTCACGGTCGAGCGAACCCGCCTCTCCACCTGCCACGAGCGGTGCGGTTGGCTCCTCGCCCAAACCATGCGCAAGTACGACAAGGAGGCCACGCCCGAGGACATGGCCGAGTGGCTGGACAAACTCAACGGGGCCGCCGCCGACACCGGGCAGGTCTACCTCTGCCGCGACGAACGGCGGCAGGTCATCGGGTTCTCCCTGGCCTACGCCGAAGGCACCACCGACTACATGCGCGTGGCGGGATTCGATTACGCCAACGCGCCGCACGTCGGAGAATACTTCCAACTCCTCTTCTACGAACCCATCCGGGACGCGTACCAGCGCGGCGCCACCGCGCTCCACGTCGGTTCCGGGTCCACCCACGCCAAGGCCAGGCGCGGCGCCCGCGTTCGTCCACTGTGGGCGGTGCCGACCCGGGCCGAGGCATGGGACGTCGGAACGACCACCGAGCACAACCGGCGTCGCGCGAGCGAATTGCGCGCCGAACTACCCAACGAGGACCTGGTATGGGCGCACGGCAGCGAGGAGTGGTTACGCACTCCATGAATCGCGCGGGAGCCCCAAAGGCCGGTCAGGTCGTCAGCCGCGCGGCGATCGCGCGGAACGCGTCGGGGTCGACGCGGGCGAGTGGGACCAGGGCCGAGACCCAGTCGCCGGTGGTGAGTCGCGCGATCACGGTGTCGCGGGACGGGGGCTCGGTCGCGGCCGGGTCCCCGGACCTCGTGGCGAAGGGGCTCGTGGGGACGGTGAGCGCGGCGGAGGTCGTGAGGATGGCCGTGACCGCGCGGCGGTGCAAACCGTCCTTGATCGAGAGCGCCGCGCGCTCGGCCCGGTGGCGCGCGGACCGACCCCGGCGGTCGTGGCAGGCGGTGCAGGCGTCGACGACGTGGCGCAGGCAGCGGACCCGGAGGTCCTGGGGGCGCAGCGGTGTCGCGGCGGTCTCGGCGGCGGCGGTGATGGTGGCTGCCGTGGTGTGGTCGCCGTGGTCGGCGGCGGTGATGGCCACGCGGCAGAGGGCGCGGATCCGGTGGTGGGGGTCCTCGATCGCCTTGGCCGGCGCGGTGGCGCGCTGATACCACCCGGTGCGGGCCACGGCGAGGGCCAGGGTGTCGAGGAGTTGGGCCTGCTTGTCCGGGTCCGCGTGGTCGACCACGTCGGCGATGAAGACCTGGGCCTGCTTCACCACCGGACCGGCGGCCTGCCTGCCCAGGGCGCGCACGGCGGCCTCGACGACGAACGCGTGCGCCTGGCTACGCCAGTCGAGGTCGACCTCCGGCAGCGCCACGCGAGCCAGCGCGAGGATCCGCCTGCCGCGCACCTGGTCGTCGCCGAGACCGTGCAGCAGGGCGGCGAGGGCGCGCACGCGGTAGTACGGGTAGTCGATGTCGTGGGCGGTGGCCTCGGCCCGCTCCGGTTCGCTGTCGTTGGCCAGGGCGGCCCGCGCGGGCGAACCGGACGGCGACGACCGGGTCCGTCGCCGAGTCCGCCAGACCGGTGAGCAACCGGGCCCGTCCGGCGGGCAGGCTCGACGCCCGGGCGATCCGCAGCGCGCCGGTGTGGTCGCCCGCGTCGGCCGACTCCCGCGCGAGATCGGCCAGCGCGGCCTCCTGCCAGGCCGGGTCCGGCGACCGCGCGGCGACGGCGACCCGCTCTTCCCCGCGCGCCAGCTCGAACTCCACCGGCACGTCGATCTCCCCGCGCGCCGCGATTCCCGCCGCCAGCGCGTGATCACCCGCGAGTACCGCGGCGCGGACCAGCTCCACCGGGCGCGGGTGGTCGCGGGCGGCCGCTCGGTGGATCATGGCGACCGCCTGCGCGGCGTACCCGGCGGCCGCCAACCACCCCGCCGCGTCGGCCAGGTCCTCGACGCGGGGCGCGGTGGCCAGCAGCAGGACGGCCCGGTCCGGTTCACCGCAGCGGATCCAGCCGCGGACCACGTTGCGCACCGACTCCACGTGCCGGGTCCGCTTCATCGGCTCGCCCAGCAACTCCGCCGCGGCGCCGACCAGCGCCCGGGCCTCGGCCGCGCGGCCCGCCGGTGGTGCCGCTTCGGCTGGGTCACCGCGGTGGACGCGGCGCGGGCCCGGTCCCGGTCGCCCCTGGCCCACGCGGCCCGGATCACCTCGACGAGCACGTCGGTCCGCCGGTCCGGGTGCAGCGCGGCGGCCACCTCCTCGGCCCCGTCGAAGTCACCCCGGGCCGCCAGGGCGCGGCCCAGCTCGCACTCGGCGTGCATCCGGGCGCGCGGGTCGGCGATGTCGGGTACGGCCGCCTCGGCGTCCGCGCGCAGTCGCTGGGCGTCCGCGTCGGCGGCGGTGTGCCGCAGGGCGGCGGCGAGCGCGGTGATCCGCGCGCGGGGGTCGGACAGCCCGGTGGCCGGCCCGCGCGCCCGCGCGGCGTAGCCGAGGCGCGCCCACACCGCGACCAACCCGGGCGGCACGTCCGCGCTCCGGCCCGCCAGGTCGAGCCGGTGCACGGCCAGGGAGAACAGCGTCTCGACGGACGGGTCGGGCTGTTCGAGGAGGATCCGCTGCGCGGTGGCGACCTCGGCCAGGGCGGCCGTGTCGCTACCGGTCAGCTCGTACATGCGGTCGTGCCGGGCGGTGCTGGTGGCGTGGTGCAGCACTCCGTCGACGTCGCCGAGGGATTCGAGCAGGGCGAAGTAGCGGCCGAGCAGGTATTCGGGGGTGTCCTCGGGCCAGTCCCGCGACCGCCAGTCCTCGGCCCAGGCGCGCAGGTCGGCGTGGCCGTTGATCACGTCGGCCACCTCGCTCTCGCGCTGGGCCGCGTCCGGCGACCTGGTCAGCTCGCGCACGACCCGGGGGTCGCACAGCGGGTGGGTGAGGTCCCGGCTGATCGCCTCGGGGCGGGGGCGGTGCGGGCGGGAGGACACGATGATCCGCAGGCCGTCGCGGGGCCGCGCGGGGAGCAGGTGGGCGATGCCGGTCCGGCCGGTGCCGGACTCCTCGTCCAGGCCGTCCACCACCAGGACCAGGCGCCTGCCCCGGGTGTCCCGGCAGTGCGCGGGACGCGGTTTCGTCGTCGCGCCCGGTGAAGTCCGCGGGCGCCAGGTCGCGCAGGGTGCGGTAGTCCCAGTGGTGCGGGCGGGATCCGATGACGAGGTCGCCGTTGAGGACGCCGACCTGGGTGCTGTTGGTCAGGTCACCGGCCTGGTTGTGGACCTCGACCAGCGCCTACCGCCCCGTTCGCCCGTGGACTCCTCCCGTGCCCGGGAAGATCGCGGACCGCGGCGGTGGCGTTACCCCCGGTGGCTCAGGCGGCGGCGAGGGTGAGCAGGGAGCGGTCGACCAGCATGGCGCCCGCGGCGGTCACCACGACGCGGGCGTCGCGCCCGGCGACCGAGAGCGACTCGATGACGACCAGGCCGCGGCGCACCAGCGACAGCACGGCGTCGGCCTCCCAGCCCGCCAGCTCGCCCGCGGCGGCACCGCTGTAGTCGGCCCAGCGGAAGCCCATCGGGCCGCCCCACAGACCGTTGTGGAACAGCACCGCGCCGTCGGCCACGTCCTGCAGGGCGATCATCTCGTTCTCGGTCATCGCGGACTCCTTCAGGTCGGTGCGGTTGGTGGCGATGACTCATCCTGACCCCGCCGCGGGCCACCGGGCGGGCTCGGCACCGACACAGCTGCCAAGGCACTCCCCACCCGCAACCGTCCACGCGGGACAAGGACACCCCATCCGCTCTACACTCCGTCGCCGCAGCGCCGCTTGCCACCCTTTCAGCGGTCCCCCACGGGCGGGTCAGACCGGTCCTAGTCCGCCAGTGCATATCCCCCACACGGGTCCCCTTCACGCGAACCGGGTACTCGACGACGTCATTTGACAAATCGAACTGTCAAATGGAACATGGGCGCGTGACGGGCGGGATCAACTACCTCGACGAGGTCGACCGGGTGGCCGTCGCGCTGCCCCCGTTGCGCAGGCAACTGCTGGTCAAGCTGCGCGAACCGGCCTCGGCCAGCCAGTTGGCCGCCGCGCTCGGCTTGCCGAGGCAGCGGGTGAACTACCACCTGCGGGCCCTGGAGTCCGCCGGGCTGGTCGAACTGGTCGAGGAGCGCAAGCGGCGGGGGTGCGTGGAGCGGATCCTGCGCGCCCGGCCCGGCGCGCTGGTGGTCGACCCGACGGTGCTGCGCGACGACGACCCGCCCGCCTGCCTGGTCCAGGACCAGTACGCCGCCGAGCACCTGGTCGAGGTGGCCGCCGCGACCGTGCGGGAGGTGGCGGGCCTGCGGGTTCGCGCCGACGAGCGGGGCAAGCACCTGCTGACCTTCACCATCGAGGCCGAGGTCCGCTTCGCCGCCCCGGCCGACGTGCACGGCTTCACCGACGAACTCACCGCCGCGCTGCGCGAGATCGCGTCCCGCTACGAGGGCCGCGACGGCCGGGAGTACCGCGTCATCGTGGGCGGCCACCCCGCGACCACACCCCGACGACAAGAGGACGACCGATGAGCGAGACGCCCCGGATCGTGGTCACGGTGGCCGCCACCGCCGACGCCACCTGGCGGGCACTGCGGGACAAGGACGTCATCGGCCAGTGGCACGGCTGGGACACCGCCGACCTCGACGCCGAGATCGACGCGATCTACTTCACCGGCGTCACCGAGGACGCCGAGACCCGCACCCTCGTCGCCCACGGCGGCGACCGCTTCCAGGTGCACGAGACGGAAGGCGGGGCGCGCGTCACCCTCACCCGCGCCCCGCTGAGCGGCGACCCGAACTGGGACGCCTACTACGACCAGATCACCGAGGGCTGGACGACCTTCCTGCACCAACTGCGCTTCACCCTCGAACGCCGTCCCACCGCCCGGCGCCGAACCGTGTTCCGCAACGACAACGCCTCCGCCGTCGAACGACTCGGCTTGGACTCGCTCACCGGCCCGCCCGGCAGCCGCTACCGCGCGACCCTGGCGGGCGAACGGGTCGAGGGCGAGGTGTGGTTCCGCACCGAACGCCAACTCGGTCTCACCGTCGACTCCTGGGGTGAGGGGCTGCTCGTCGTCGAGGGCATCGGAGCCGATCCGACCGCCGTGCTGAGCACGTACGACCTCGACGGTGCCGCGTTCGACGCGCTCGACACCCGCTGGGCGGCGTGGTGGTCCGAAAGCGAGGCGGAACCGCGTTGACCGCCACGGAGGCGAACCCGGTTCACCTCCGCCGTTTTGAGTACACAATGGACAGTCATGGTCTCGCTGTCCCGTTCGGCCATCCGGCCGATCCGAGGTGGACCGAGCCGGCGGATTAACGACCTCCGGTAATGCTCATCTCACCCAGGGCGATCCCACCCCCGGGACAATCGCCCGACGAGAGGAGTTCCCCGGCATGGGGTGGTTAGGGCGCAAGCACAAACCGCGGTTCCCGCCGGACATGGTCCGGCGGCTGGAGTACCTGGGGCGGTACGAGTTCGACTCCCCGGGCTCCGGTCTGGACGCGGTCGACGTCCAGACCCGTTGCGTCGCACCGTTCCACGACGGCGAGGCGCACGACCGCGACGCGTTCATCGCCGACCTGCGCGCCCTGGTCACCGAGGACGGCAGCGAGTTCGCGACCTACGGCGCCGGGTGCCTGGTCGTCGAGCTGTTCGGCCAGCGGGTGGACACCCCCGATGCCCTGGCCGTGCTCGACGCCGCCATCGAGGTCAAGCGCGTCCGCGGGCTGCCGAGCGCGGCGCTCAAGGGCTACGAGTGGCAGCGCTGGCTGTCCGTGCACGGTCAGGGCACCTGGCCGAACCGGCCCAGGCGCTAGGCGCCGCGTCAGGCGTTGAGGCGCGCGGGTTTGCCCGCCAGGCCGGTCGCCAGGAGCCGGTCGGCGACCGGGAGCCGGGCCAGGCCCAGCGCGGCGCGGCGGACCCACAACTCGGTCCGGGAGCGGGGCAGGAACCAGCGGGCGGTGGCGCGGGCGACCCGTTGCTTCTCGGTGATCACGGGACGCCAGCGGCGTTCGTAACCCGCCAGCGCCGCGCCGATCGAGTCCGGCGAGCCCACTGAGTCGAGCGAGTCCAGCGAGTCCAGCGCCGCCAGCTCCCCGGCCAGGACGTACGCCCCGCCCATGCCCAGCGAAGCGCCTTGACCCGCCAGCAGGGACACCGCGGCGCAGGCGTCACCGACGAGCACGACCCGGCCCCGGTGCCAGGCGGGCAGGTCCACCTGGGCGACCTGGTCGTAGTAGATCTGGTCGTTGGGCGGGCAGGCCGCCAGCGCGCGGGGCACGACCCAGCCCAGATCGCGGTATTCGCGGAGCAACTCGGCTCGCGGGTCGGCGGGCGAGCCCGGTTCGGCGGCGCGGTGCACGGCGAAGGCGGCGACGCGGCCGTCACGCAGGCCGTAGAAGCCCATCTGGCGGTCGCTGGTGTCGGTCAGGCAGAACCGGTCCGCGACCCGGTCGCGGATGTCCGGGGCGTCGAAGGTGAACGCGGCGGTGTGAAAACCCAAGTACCGCAAGGGGTTTTCCGGCCCGAACACGAGTCGGCGCACCGCGGAGTGGATGCCGTCGGCGCCGACGAGCAGGTGCGCCTCGACCTCGGTGCCGTCGCTCAACCCCACCCGCACGGCACTGCGCTCGTCGGTCACGCGCGCAACTGTGGTGGCGTAGCGCGTTTCCACCCGCTCCGGGAGGTGTTCGCGCAGAGCGCGTTCCAGGTCCGGCCGCATGATGCTGAGCAACCGCTGGTCGAGCGCCGAGGCGAACCGCGCGAAGCTGATCCCCGTCCGCCGCCGCCCGGACTCGTCCAGGTAGGCCGCCTCGCGCACGCGGTATCCCAGTTCCGCCAACCTCGGCAGCAGTCCCATCGCCTCGGCGGCGTCGTAGCCCACCCCGAAGAAGTCGATCATGTACCCCTGCTCGCGGGGCCGCGGCGCCTTCTCCACCACCAGGACGTCCCAGCCACGCGTGGCCAACCGCTCGGCCAACGTCAGACCGGCGATCCCGGCCCCGCAGATCACAACCCTCATCACGGCCCACTCCTCCTCGGCTCCGGGCCGGCGCACAACCTGCGCAGCACGGGCGCCACGGCGTCGGCGGTCAACGACGGGTTCAGCGCGCGGTGCAACAGGAGTCCGTCGATCGCGGCGATCAACACCGCCGCCGTGGGCCCCGGATCGGCGACGCCGCGTTCCCCCAGCCACACCGCGAGCCGGTCGCCGACCTCGGCCGCCACGCCCGCGACCGCGCGCCGCAACTCCTCGTCGCGGGTGGCGGCCAGGTAGGTCTCGGTGAACAGCAGCGAGACCGGTTCGTCCCCGGTGTACTCCGCGAAGGCGCCCACGAGCAGGTCGACCGCGTCCTCGGGCGTGCCCGCCCGCGCCAACAGTGGGTCCACGACCTGAGCGGCCTCGCGCATCGCCGCCACGGCCGCCTCGGTCAGCAACGACCGCAGGGACGAGAAGTGGTAGTGCACCAGCCCCGGGGCGACCGCGGCCCGCTCCGCCAGCACCCGGGTGCTGACCGCGCTCCACCCCCGTTCGACGATCAACTCGGTCGCCGCCGCCACCAGCCGCTGCCGCACCTCACGCCCGCGGTCCGCCGCGGTCACACCCGCCATCACCACTCCTGGTCGATCGCCCAGGTCACTCGCCTTGGGCGATTGCCCAAACAGTAGCACGCGGGGTCAGCGGCCGGTCGCGCCGTCGTGCAGCTCGCGGAGGATGTCGGCGTGGCCCGCGTGCCGGGCGGTCTCCTCGATGAGGTGGACCAGCGTCCAGCGGCGGGAGGGCGAGACGCCCCGCCTGCCCCGGCGCGGCGGGCTCGGGTCGTCGAGGGTGGACCAGCGGGCGATCTCGGCGTTGGCCCGCTCGATCGTCGCGCGGTAGGCGGCGAGCACGGACGCCGCGGTCTCGTCCGGACCGGGGTGGTGGCCCGCCTGCCAGTCCCGGACGGGTTCGCTCAGCAGCCAGTGGGCCTCTACCTGGGTGAGGTGTTTGACCAGGCCGAGCAGGCTGGTGCCGGAGGGGACGCCGGGCGCGCGGACGTGCGGTTCGGGGACGCCTTCGGCCTTCGCGGCCACGGCGGCGCGGAGGTAGTCGAGGAAGGCGGTCAGCACGTCCTTCTCCCGGGTACCGGTGCCGGGCGGGCCCATGTCTCGTGTGGTCATCGCCCCACTCTCGCCCCACCTGGCCGGAAGAGCACGAAAACTTGCCACCCCGGCAAGATGGGCGGCATGGACGACGACGTACTGGCCGCGGTCGGCCCCCGGCTGAGGGCGCTGCGCGGGCAACGCGGCCTCACCCTCGCCGACCTGTCCGCCGCGACGGCGATCTCGGAGAGCACCCTGTCGCGCCTGGAGAGCGGTGGCCGCAAGCCGACGCTGGAGCTGCTGCTGCCACTGGCCCGCACCTACGGCGTGCCGCTCGACGACCTGGTCGGCGCGCCGCGGGTCGGGGATCCGCGGATCCACCTGCGACCGATCTACCGGCACGGGATGACGTTCATCCCGCTCACCCGCCGCGCCGGGGGCCTCCAGGCGTTCAAGGTGGTCATCCCCGAGCGCGCGGAGCCCGCCGAGCCGACCCCGCAGACCCACGGCGGCTACGAGTGGGTCTACGTCCTCACCGGCCGACTGCGCCTGGTCATCGGCGACCGCGACCTGGTGCTGGCGACCGGCGAGGCCGCCGAGTTCGACACCGCCCTGCCGCACTGGCTCGGTTCGGCCGACGGCCGCGCCGTGGAGACGCTGGTGCTCTTCGGACCGCAGGGCGAGCGCGCCCACGTGCGCGCCCGCCCCAGGTAGCCCGAGCCGGTCGGCGCCGTCCCATCCGTCCCGAGTGTTGGAGGTGCGGCCCTGGCCGCGTTCGTCTACCTGGCCTTGGCCATCGCGTTCGAGGTCGTCGGGGTGGCGCTGATCGTGGCGGGCGTGGTGACGCTCAACCTCGGCGGCGCGCACCGACCGCGCTACTGTCCACTTAGGAGCAGTCGTACCCGGGTGGCGCGGTGGTCGTGGAACTTCTCGAAGATCTCCAGTGCCCGCCGCCACGCCGCCACCGCCGCGTCCGTGTCCCCCGTCGCGTACCTGGTCTCCCCCAGCCGCTCCAGCGAGCACGCCTCGTTCCACTCGTCGTTGCGCGCCCGGTGGATCGCCAGCGCGCGTTCCAGGGTCTCCCGGGATCGCGCCAACTCCCCCGTCCGGCGCAGGATGATCCCCTCGTTGCGCAGCACCGACGCCAGCCCCCGGGAGTCGGACCGCTGCTCGAACAACTCGCGGGCGCGGGCGAACGCGGCCAGCGCCCGTTCGTCGTCACCCAGGTCCCGGTAGATCAGTCCCAGGTTCCGCAGCGCCCACGTCTCCCCCACCAGGTCCCCCGCCAGCCGCCACTCCCCCAGCGCGCGCTCGCACGACTCCAGCGCGGGCTCGAACTGGCGCAGCGCCCGCCGCAGGTCGCCCAGCCAGTTCAGGCAGGACCCGATGCCCCAGGTCCCGTCCACCGCGCGGAACGCCGCCAGCGCGTGCTCCAGTTCCACCACCGCCTCGGCCGGTTCGCCGCGGTGGCGGAACCCGAAGGCGAGGTCGTGGCGCATCAGGCCCTCACCGAACCGGTCCCCGGCGGTCAGCGCGCACGCCAGGCCCACCCGCAGCAGCGCGGTCCACTCCTCCCACGGCTTGCGCAGGTCGAAGTACGGCCACAGCGCGCCCGCCAGCCGCCAACCCAGCTCCGGCAGCCCCTCCCGCGCGGCCATCCGCACCACCGGCAGGAAGTTCGGGCGCTCACCGTCCAACCAGGCCACCGCGTCGTCGTAGTCGGAGAACTCCCGCCCCGGCTCGGTGCTCAGCGGGGGCCGCACCGGCCGCACGAACCGGGACGCCGCCTCCGCGGCGGCCAGGTACCCGGTGACCGCCCTGCGGACGGAGGCCCGGCGGCGCGCCGGTGCCTCGGTGGCGGCGCGGTCCTCGGCGTAGCAGCGGAGCAGGTCGTGGAACTGGTGCCGGTCCCGCCCGGTGGTCTCGACCAGGTGCGCGGCGGTGAGGGTGGCCATGGCCCGGCGGGCGCGCGGGAGAGGCAGGTCGGCGTACGCGGCGGCGGTGTCCAGGCTGAAGTGCGGACCCGGGTGGCGGCCCGCGGCGCGGAAGAGCCGGGCGGCGTCCGGCGGGAGGATGTCGTAGGACCAGGAGAACACCGCGCGGATCGCCACGGACTCCTCGTCGACCTCGAACCCGGCCAGGCGCGTGCGGGAGTTCCCGAGCTCGTCGGCGAGATCGGCGAGCGCCGTGTGCGGGTCGGAGACTAAGCGCTGGGAGACAATGCGCAACGCCAACGGAAGCCCGGCGCACAGGTCCACCAGGCGGGACAGCGCCGTGTCGGAGTCCGCGCCGGGCACGGCGGCGGCCAGCATGCGCGCGCCGCCCGCGCGGGTGAGGGGTCGCACCCGGACCAACGCGGCACCGTCCTCGGTGAGCAGTCCGGACAGCACGTTGCGACCGGTCACGACCACCGCGCACCCCGGCGCGCCGGGCAGCAACGGCCGCACCTGGGCCGAGTCCCGGGCGTTGTCCAGCAGCACCAGCACGCGCCGCTCGGCCACCAGCGACCGGAACAGCCCGGCCTTGGCGTCGAGGTCCACCGGGATCCGTCCGGGTGGGACGTCGAGGGCGAGGAGGAAGTCGTCCAACGCGGACGCGGGCGGCAACGGCCTGCCGTCGCGGTCGAAGCCGCGCAGGTTCACCACGAGCTGCCCGTCGGGGTAGCGGTGCTCGACCCGGTGCGCCCACCGCACCGCCAACGCCGTCTTGCCCACCCCGGGCGGACCGGTCACCACGCACAGCCTGGTCCCGTCGGCCAAGGCGGAGTCCAGTGTGCGCAACTCCCAGTCGCGGCCGGTGAAGGCCGGGGTGTCCGGTGGCAGCTGCCGGGGCACCGGGATCCGCGCCCCCGACCACACGTTCACCTCCCGCGCCCGCACCACGGATCCCACCTGCAGGACCGCGCCCGCGTGCCCCGTGACCACATTGCTGACCTCACCGACCATGGCCGGTGAGCGCTTCGGCGCCCGCGCGGAGCTGGTCGTGCGCGGCGACCAGGGCCAAGGCGCGCTTGGGGCCGGGCACCTCGTAGTGGTAGGTCGACCGCAGCAGGTACAGGCAGAAGGCGATGTGCCACTGCCAGCGGTGCGCGGCGAAGTCCACCTCGCTGGTCAGCGGCGGGCAGATCTCGCGCAGGTGCCCGGTGATCCACCGCAGGGCGGCCAGCGTGGCGTTGGTGGCCGGGCTGTCGGTGACCGCCACGAGGTCGGTCGACAGGTCCCCGACGGCGGCGGCGAGCGCGCGCCAGGTGGCGAACCCGGTGAAGAACAAGGACTCCGGGCCCTCGTCGACCACCCGGACCACGAGGTCGGCGACCAGTCGGGCCGCGTCGGTGGCCCAGTGCGCCGGGCCGAAGTCGCTGAAGTCGATCAGCATCGGGGCGGGGTGCCTGCCGGGCAGCAGGAGGATGTTGCCGCAGTGCAGATCGCCGTGCGCGTGGGTGCTCCAGCGCTTGTCGGGCCACCGCGGCACGTAGACGCCGGCGAGTCGGCCTTCCACGGCGTACGCGGTGAGATCGGCCCGCAGCCGGGTGGTGTCGCCGAGGCCGCCGCCGTCCGGTCGGGTGAGGACGGGGCAGAGCTCGTCGACGGCCCGCAGGACGAGTTGCCTGCGCCGCAACGGAAGGCGCAACGCGTCCATCGGGTCGCCGGACTCGTCGCGGGCGGTCGCCCAGTACATCGGCGACAGCGCCTCGGTGAACAGGGTGGCGAAGGCGTCCTCCGCCCGTTCCGGCGCGGGTCCGGTGCCCAGCCACTGGCGGGCGGTGGTCACTCCCCGCTCGCACACGGACCCCGTGGCCCACCAACCGTTGACCGGCCCGACCGCCCGGTGCGGCTGGACGACGAACCTGGACGACATCACCTTCGGCGCGCGCGCCGCGCGGGCGGTCTCCTCGCGCAGGCCGTCGAGGTCGCGACTGAGCTTGAGGACGTGGTGGGCGGTCGTCCCGTGCCGCAGCGGGGCCTCGGTGGCGCAGATCCGCGCCCCGGAGACGCCGGGCGCGAGGTGGCGCACCCGCACCACGTCGGCGGTCTCGTTGTCGGCTTCCAGGACCTGGCGGTGCAGTTGGGCGATGGTCGGGTTGCCGACCTCGTGCAGCAGCGTCACCACGGCCGGGTCGCTCTCGTCGACCACCACCCCGATCTCCTCGACGGTCCCGTTGTAGAGCAGGTACGTGCGGATGTCCGTGGCGATGGCCGCCGGGCTCGTCAACGGCGACTCGACGCTGAACTCCCACCGCCGCACCGCGGTGTTCGCGCCGAGTTCCATGGCACGCGCGAAGAGGCTGTGCCGGTGCCGGTCGCCCTCGCTGATGACGAAGACGTACGAGTGCGGCAGCGCGGCCCGGGCCAGCGCCACCAACTCCAGGCCGCGGGCCTCGTCGCCCCCGGTCGTGCGCTCGAACAGCAGGTCGATGACCAGCAGGTGGAAGCCGCCGCCCGCGGTCGCCCCGGAGATGGCGGCGTGCGCGGCGTCGGGGTCGTCGAGCATCGTCCAGTCGACCGCCCAGCCCTGCTCCCGCAGGTACTGGTTGAGCCGCGTGCTGACGCTCTTCAGGTTCTCGGGCACGTCGTCGACGATCAAACCCCGGATGCGGTGGACCATCTGGTGTCACGCTCCTCGCCACAGCGGAAGTGTCACGTTCGCGGTAAAAGTCCAGTCCTCGTCGTCCTCGGCATTGCCGACCAGGGAGCCGCCGAACGGGCGCAGCCGCTCGTTCAACGCGCGCAGCCCGCGGCCCGCGGGCCACCGCGGCCGGGTGCCGGTGTTGCGCACCAGCAGCTCCAGGAAGTGCTCGCCGAGCCGGTAGTCGACCTCGACGCGGGGCCGCTGACCGCCGGGGGCCGCGTGGTGGGTGATGTTGTCCAGCGCGTGGGCGACCACGGCCTCGAGCAGCGGTCCCGGGCAGAACACCCGCGCGGTGCGGCCGATGGGCTCACCCCGGTGCGCGGTGGGCCCGGGCGCGCGGGTCGCCAGCAGCCGCTCGACGTGGTCGGCGGGGCAGGTCGGCACCGAGCCCACCAGGCCGACCAGCAGCGCGGGGGCCTCGCCGTCGGCGTGCGGGTCCATGAAGACCCGGTGCCACCAGCGCAGCCTGCGCAGCAGCTCCTCGCGCGTGGCGCACCAGCCCGGGTTGGTCGGCAGCCACTGCCCGGTGACCTCGTGCAGCAGGTTCTGCACCTGGTGCAGCGCCGCGACGCCCGCCCCGTCGGCCACCGCGACCAGCGCCCGCTGCTCCTGGGTGCCGATCCGGTCGGCGACGTACTCGCCCTGCAGGATCCCGACCAGCGCGGGCAGGTTCGGCATCGCCTTCTCGCCGAGGTGGCGCGCGCACCGGTCCCAGTCCGCCAGCGCCTCCTTGGTGCGCTCGGGGGTGGGGCGCGCGCCGGGCAGGTCCTCGACGTGGTCGCGCACGCGCAGCAGGATCGACTCCATGTTGTGCGCCTCGACGTAGGGCTTGTAGTCCCGCCGCAGCCGGTGCCACGCCTCCTGCGGGTCGGTGGGCGCCGGGCGGTCCCGGTCGTCGAGGATCGAGCGCATCTGGTCGACCAGCGCCCGGTGGCCCGCGATCGACGCGGGGTCGCGGTCGTCGACCATCAGCTCGTCGAGCCGGTCGCGGCAGCGGTCCAGGCACAGCCGCAGCGCGTCGTGGTCCACCGGCGAGTCCACGGCGGGGCGCAGCGTCAGCCGGTAGCACTCCAGCAGCAGCTGGTTGATCATCACCGGTTCGTCCACGGTGAGCGCGAGCAGCCGGGGCAGCCGCCCCACCAGGTTGGCGGGGTCGGCGGCGGCGATCACCATGACGGCCTGGGCGCGCAGCCAGGCCAGCGCGGTGGGCGGCTCGTCGAGGATCGTCGCGCACACCTCGCCGAGCAGGGCGCGGGGGGCGGCGTGGCGCAGCGGGGGCAGCTTCAGCCACTGCTGCTCTGCGGCGATGAGCCGCACCAGGTTGGCCCGCGACCACGTGCCGCCCGGGCCGACGTGCGTGACGCGGGTGAGGCCGGAGAGTTTGTCCACCACCGTCTGGCGCGCTTCGGTGACCCGCAGCGCGCGGTCGAGCAGCGTGCGCCAGCGCAGGTAGTCGGCGAGGTCGGTGCCGTTGACTGGCACGTCGAACAGGTCGGTCGGCGGGGTGCCGAACCCCTCGCGCAGTGGCCGCAGCCGGGTCCGCTCGCGCAGCACGCGCACGTGCGAGCGCAGCACCGCCGGGGCGGTCCGGAGGTGCTCGTCGGCGCGGTCGCGGGTCTCGCACAACGCGCAGTTGCGCACGCTGAGGCCGGTGAGGCTGCTGTTGGCCAGGAACCGGACCTGCACCGGCACCGGCGTGCCGCCGTCGTCGGGGCGCATGGAGCTGAGGGCGAGCATCGCGTCGGCGTCGCGGTCGTCGAGCTGGTTGAGCGCCACGATCACCACCACCGCGGTGGCCCCCGCCGAGACGGCCAGGCGGATGAGCTGGACGATGGAGTTGCCGGTCAGCGACCCGGCGTCGACGGCGACGACCGCGCCCGGCGGGGCGTCGACGTCCAGCGCGGTCGGGTAGCTCCACCGGGTGCCCGCCACGGCGCGCGGCACCAGCCGCCGGTGGGTGACCCGGCGGCCGTCGGCGGCCAGGGCGTCGCCGACCAGGTCCAGCAGGGCGGAGAAGTCGTCGGGGGCCTCGGGGTACCAGATCTCGCAGGTGGCGAACGGGTCGGCGGACAGGCCCGCGCGCCAGAGCCCGGCGGTGTCGTCGAGCGCGCCGCGCACCGCGTCGCGCATCCGGGTGGCCACCGCCGGGGTGCGCAGCAGCCGGTCGAACCGCAGGTAGGCGCTGAAGTGCCGGTTGCGCGGCGCGCGGTCGAAGTGCCCGAGGCGCAGCCAGTCCGGGTCGCGGGCCAGCCAGCCGAGCAGGGTCTCCTCGTCGAGGTAGGCGCGGCGGGCCGCGCGCGGGCGCACCGGCTCCAGCAGCAGCGGGTCGACGTCGACCGGTTTCGGGCTCTCGGGGGTGGGACCGGCGCTGATGTCGACCGACACCAGCGACACCACCGGCACGTCGCGGTTGAAGATGCGGATCTGCCGGTCGTGGTCGCGGCTGTCGACGACGCAGGCCACCGCGACCACGACCGCCTGCCGGGCGGCGATGGCCGCGGCGGCCCGGCGCACGGTGTTCTCCGTGGACAGGATGTCCGCGCACAGCACGACTTCCGCGTGCTGCGGGACCTGCTCGCTGACCGCGACGCCGTCGAGGTCGAGCTCACCGGGCATGGCGTAGAACCGGCCGCCGATCCACAGGCACTCGCTGAGCTGGCCCGCCAGCGGCTCGGTGGCGGTGTTGACCACGCGGGCCACCGCCCGGTTCTCCGGTCCGTGCAGGTCCGCGCGTTCCTCGACCATGCGGGCCAGCACCCAGCCCGCGGTCGCGGTGCCGACCACCTCGTCGAGCAGGGTGCGGACCCGGATCCAGCGGTTGGTGTGGCGCAGGGTGGGGGTGCGGAAGTGGCCCGCCGTGACACCGGGTCCGGCGTCGCGGATGGTCTCGGCCAACCGGCCCCGCGCCCAGTGCCGCATGGCGTGCGCCGCGTCGCCGGGGGACACCCGCAGGGCGATCCCGGTGTCGGTCACCGACAGCAGGTGCGGGTAGCGGCCGAGCCAGGCGCACAGCTCCTGGTGCGCCACCTCGGACGCGCCGGTGCGGGACCGGAGCACCTGGTGGGTCAGCGCGCCGCCGAGTTCGGTGAGCGCGTCGAGCACCGCGCGCAGCCGCGCGGGTCCGCCGCACCACCGCGGCGTGCCGGTGGCGCCCATGACCAGGACCGCGCTGCGCGGCGCGGGCCACCACGACTGGGCGTCCTCGTGGGAGTTGATGCCCGCCACGCACAGGTCGAGGATGCGCACGCCCGCGTCGGGCAGCACCACGGCCAGCGGCACCTGGTCGGGGATCGCGCTCACCGTGTCCAGCACGCGGGCCAGGGCGGTCTTGAGGGCGCTGTCGGACAGCCGCGGCGGGGTCACCGGGACGACGACCACCACGCCCGCGCGGTTGTTGGCCCGCACCGCCTTGCGCAGGCAGGTCCGGTCCGCGTCGCCGATGCCGTCGGCGCCGTCGAGGTCGCACGGCACCACCGCCATCGGACCGTCGTCGTCCACTGTGGACGCCGGGCGCCCGCGCCACGGCTTGCCCCGGACCGGCTCGGGGGTGCCCGCGATCAGCAGCGACGCCTCGACCAGGGTGCCCGGGGCGACGAGTTGGTCGCCCTCGAACACGTGCTCCTCGGTGTCGGGGTCGAGGTAGGACTTGCCCGCGGTGGTGCCCGCCGTGGTCACCTGCACCAGGCCGCGGTAGCCGCTGGCCAGCCTGCCCACCCGCCACAGGCCGTTGCCCTCGCGGCGCACCGGCACGCCCGCGGCGTGCTTGCGGTCGAAGGCGGCCAGGATCGCGTCGCCCGCCTCGTCCGCCGGTGCCGAGGCGCTGCGCGCGACCAGCCCGGTGCCGGAGTCGCCCACCAGCAGGTCCAGCACCCGGCGGTCGCCGCCCTCGCGCAGCACGTCGGCCAGCGCCGCGCCCGACCGGGGCAGGTCGGTGCGCCGGGTCGCGTACAGGCCCTCGTTGACCAGGATCGCGGCCACCAGCGCGTACGGCGGGTCGGACGGGCCGACCCTGGCGTGCTTGCCGATGTTGTCCACCAGTTCCACGACCAGCGCGTGGGTGATCGCCCACGCGTCCGCCGCGGGCAGGCCCATGTCCGACAGCCGCCGGGTGATCCCCGCCAGGGCCTCCGGCAGGCCGAGGCCCGTGCCCGCGTCGTGGTGCAGCCACTGGAACGGCAGCACCCTGCGTTCCTGCGGCGCGCCGGGGAACCGGATACCGCCGTCGACCGGCACGGTGGCGGGGGTGGGCGGGGTTTCCGCGGTGGCGCCTTCCGCGTCGAGCACCGTCACGGCGCCCGGGGGCCAGTGCGGCGCGCGTAGTGCGTCGTCGAAACCGGAATGGCGCAGGAATCCGCGCGCTTCGGCGCGGGAGCGGGCCTGGCGAGCCGCGCGGCGCAGGAACTGGTCGGGCACCGGTGCCGCGCCGGTGTCCGCCAACCACCGGTCGCGCGCGCCGAACACACCCGTCGGCAGCACGACCGTGGCGCCGACCCCGTCGCGCACCGCCGCGTCGAGCAGCAGCAGGATCCGTGCCAGGGCACCGAGGTGCGCGAACTCCACGGCGGTGAGGTCCAACCACAGCCCGCCCTTGAGGACCCCCGGCCGCCACGCCCCGCTCTCGGTCAGCGGCCCGCCCCCCGACCCCAGGTGGCGCCGCCACGCCGCGATGGTCAGCCGGGTGGACAGGCGTATCTCGCTCACCATCCGCCGGTCACCGGCGCCGGTGCTCGCCGGTGGACGACGGTGTTCCGTAACGGGTTCGCCTTCCGCCCATGTTCTTTCACAGGTCGATAATCACCACAGTCCCGGCCGGAATGCAAGGCTCACCCGAATCCCGGAACAGGCGCGCCCGCCGACAAAGGGAGACAGCCGCCCGACCTGGGATTGGACATTTTTAGGACAGGTGGTGGCAATTTCAGCCGCAATTTCGAGTGGGCGGCCTGCCGATATCGGTTCAGCGGTCGATTCAGATGTCGTCGAGGGCGATGAGGACGTCGCGCAGGTGGCCGGAGGCCGACTCGGCCGTGGCGGGCGGGACGTCGCGCAGGAGCTTGACGGTGGCGCGGTTGACCGCGCGGGCGGCGGCCTCGGCGCGACCGGCGCCCGCGGGGGTCAGGCGCACCCAGAGGCCGCGGGCGTCGGTCTCGTCGGCGTCGCGCACGACCATGCCGGTGTCGGTGAGCCTGCGCAGGACGTTGCTGGTGCCGCCGGAGGTCAGCCGGAGGCGGGCGGAGAGCTCCGACGGGCGCAGCGTGAACGGGTCGCCCGCGGCGCGCAGGGTCACCAGGATCTCGTACTCGGCCTTGGTCAGCCCCAGGGCGGTGAGCTGGGCGACGGTGGCGGCGTCGAGCACGGCGGCCAACCGCGCGACGCGCTTGGCCAGGGCGAGGGCGGGGCCGTCGATGTCGGGCAGCTCGCGCGCCCAGGCGGCCACGATCCCGTCCGTCACGTCGCCACCGCTACCCATGGGCCGCAGTGTAGGGCTCTTGACGCACCGCGCCCCACGTCGTTACCTTTTTAAAAAGTTATCGACAAAGCTTCTTGGGAGGTCTCATGCGCCTGGTGCTGCGCGGCGGGTTCGTGGTGGCGGTCGACCCCGACATCGGGGTGCTGCCCGGGGCGGACGTGGTGGTCGAGCACGGGCTGATCACCTACGTCGGCCCGGACGGCGGTGACGGCGAGGTCGTCGACGTGTCGGGTCAGGTGGTGTTACCGGGGTTCGTCGACAGCCACCGGCACGTGTGGCAGGCACCCCTGCGCGGCCTCACCGCCGACCTCACCCTGGCGGGCTACCTACCGCTGGTCCTGGGCACGCTCGCGGGCCGCCACTCCCCCGACGACCTGCGCACCGCCACCCTCCTCGGCGCCGCCGAGGCCCTCGACGCGGGCATCACCACCGTCGTCGACTGGAGCAACCCCGCCACCACGGCGGACCACGCGGCGGCCGCCGTGGACGCCTTGCGCACCACCGGGATCCGCGCGGTCTACGCCTACGGCGACGCCGACGACGAAGCGACCATCCGCGCCCTCCACCGCGACCTGCCCGCGTCGACCACCAGCCTCGCGATCGCCACCCTGGGGCCGGACTTCGGCCCGGTCGAGGACACCGCGCGGCACCTCGCCCTGGCCCGCGACCTGGGCGTCCCCACCACGATGCACCTGCACGACGGCCGCGGCCTCGAGCCCGTCCTCGACGCCCTCGGCCCCGACACCCAACTCGTGCACGCCAACGCCCTACCGGACGCCCTGCTCGCCCGCCTGGCCGCCCGGGGCTGCCCCATCAGCGTCACCCCCTGCGTCGAGTCGACGATGGGGCACGGCCGCCCGATCCTCGACCGCGCCCAGGCCCACGGCGCCCGTGCGGGCCTAGGCGTGGACGTCGTCACCACGTCCCCGGCGGGCATGTTCGACCAACTCCGCTCGGCTCTGGCCCAACGCCGCCTGACCACCCCGTCCGCCACCGAAACCCACCCACCCGCCGCCGACCTCCTGCGCTCCGCCACCCTGGACAGCGCCGCCACCATCGGCCTGGCGAACCGGACCGGCTCCATCACGCCGGGCAAGCGCGCGGACCTCATCACCGTCACCGGCTACGCGGGCCTGATCAATGTCGCCCCCGACGTGGTCCCGTCCGCCGTCGTCGCCACCGCGACCGCCGCGGACGTCGCCAACGTCTTGGTGGACGGCCACTTCCGGAAACGCGACGGCAAGCTCGCCCACGACCTCCACCACTTCCGCACCGCAGCGGACGACCTGCTCCGCCGCATCTTCCCGACGGCATGACAACGCTGTTCGACAATCCGTCACGCCCATTGTCAGATACCGGAAACCCGGCGCGCGCACCCCGCGATTCTCCAACCTGCGACTCCGCGACGTTCAGTCCGAAGCGACGATGAGCCGCGGGGCGACGGGCGATCGTTTCCACTCGTTTACCGGGTCTTGACAAAACCGCAGGTCGCGGGCGTTTCCTCGAACGAAACACTTTCCCGACAAGAAACTCCTTCCACTTATCTCGACGCGGGTTCACCATTGTCTCAACCAGTCGACTGGCGGCCTCACCGGGGATCCACGGTAGGTCGAGTTGGTTAGTCGGTCCTCGTGGAAGGGAATAGGGAAATGCACACGCACGCTATGATCCTGTGGTTGAGCACGCTCTTCGGCTGAAATCGGGTGGTGCCCGGTCCGGCATGGGGGTCGGACCGGGCCTCCCGGCACACGGATGGGGCGAACATGACTGCGTTCGGACCGGAGTTGCGGCGGCGGCGGATGGTCGCGGGTATGACCGCGGCCGCCCTCGGCGAGGGGGTGGGGTTCACCAAGGGGCACATAAGCAAGGTCGAGACCGGGCAAACGCGGCCGACGGTGGCGTTCGCGGTCGCCGTGGACCAGGCGTTGGGGGCCGAGGGGGCGTTGCTGGGGTTGGCGGAAAGCGAGTTGATCGCCTCCCGCGCGCCCCGGCTGCCCGGGGTGTCGGGGTCCACGCGGTTCTTCCTCGGGCGGGAAAGGGAATTGGCGCGGGTGGCGGAGTTCCTGGACCGGCGGTCGGGCGGGGCCGTCTGCCTGCTGACGGGACTCGCCGGGGTCGGCAAGACCGCGTTGGCGCTCGCCGCGGTGGCCAGGGCGCGCACCGGGTTCCCCGACGGGTCCCTCTACCTCGACCTCCGGGGCGACACCCCCGGCGCGGCCGAGGCGCAGGCCGCCGAGTCCGCGCAGCGGTTGCTGGTGATGCTCGACGTCGAGCGCGTGCCCGCCGACCCGGACGCCCGGGTCGCCCTGCTGCGGTCCGTCCTGCACGGACGGCGGGTGCTGGTCGTCCTCGACAACGCCCGCAGCGCCGCGCAGGTCGCGCCGCTCATCCCGGACTCCCCCGGGTGCCGCGTCCTGGTCACCAGCAGGCGCAGGCTCGCCGCCCTCGACGAGGCCTGGCGGGTGCCGTTGGGGATGCTCAGCCAGCCCGACGGGGAGAGCCTGTTCCACGCCGTCGCCCGCGCGTCGGCCGAGCGCGGGGACCCGGCGGTGGGTGAGATCGTGCGCCGGTGCGGCGGGTTGCCGCTGGCCATCCGGATCGCGGCCGCCCAGGTGTCGGCGGGCGGGTGGACGGCCGCCCGGTTCCTCGACCGGATGGCGCGGGAGCCCACCCCGCTCGACGCGCTCGACGACGGCGAGCGCAGCGTCGCCGCCGCGTTCCTGCTCTCCTACCGCGCGCTGCCCGTGCGGGCCCAGTTCCTGCTGGGCCTCACCGCGCTGCACCCGCCCGCCGCGCTCACCCCCGGCGCGGCGGCCGCCCTGGCGGACCTGACCGTGCCCGAGGTCGAGCGGCTGGTGGACAAGCTGCACGACGCCCACCTGGTCACCCGCGCCGAGGGCGGCGACATCGAGGTGCACGACCTGGTCCGCGCGTTCGCCGAGCGGTACGTGCTGCCCGAGATCGGCGACGAGACCCGGGAGGCCGCCTGGTTTCGGCTCGTCGACCACGTCCTGGGCACCGTCCTGGCCGCCGACGAGCTACTCGAACCGCACCGGACCCGGCCCGCGGTCGAGGTCCACCGCCCCCGGGCGCTGCCGTTCGCCGACGCCGCGGGCGCGCTGCTCTGGTTGCGCGCGCACACGTACACGCTGGCGCGGCTGACCGAGCTGACCGCGGGCACCGACCGCTGCTGGGAGCTGGCGATGGCGCTGCGGCCGTTCTTCTTCCACGACAAGCTCTTCGAGCCGTGGGTCGCCACGCACCGGGCCGCGCTGCGCACCGTCGAGGCGGCCAAGGACCAGGCCGCCGCCGGGCGGATCCTCAACAGCCTCGGCATGGCGCACATCGAGTCCGGCAGGCTCGACGAGGCGGCCGACTGCCACAGCCGCGCCGCCGTGCGGTTCGCCCAGGCGGGCGATGACCACGGGGAGACCGACGCGCTGTCGAGCCTGGCCTGGGTGCGGCTCTACCAGGGCGTGCCCGACGAGACGGCGGACGGTCTGCGGGTCGCGTTGGACGCGTACCGGCGAACCGGGCGCACCCGCAACGTCGTCATCGCCCAGCGCGGGCTCGCCCTGGCGCTGACCGCGATGGGGCGATTCGACGAGGCCATGGAGCTGGCCCGCGCGGCGAAGGACGCCGCGCAGATCCCCGTCGACACCGCGATGGGGCTCAACTGCCTGGCCTGGGTGCACTTCCGCGCGGGGCTGCCGGAGGACGCCGCCCGCGCCTACACCGAGGCCGCCGACCTGGCCGAGCGCGCCGGGAGCCGGTACGAGCTGGCCCGCGCCCTGACCGGGCTGGCCAACGTGGCCGCCGAGCGGGGCGAGCCGCGGCTGGCGCTGGAGCTGTGGGCCACCGCCGACGCGCTCGACATCGGCGTCAACCCGGTGGTCGCGGGCGAGGGCGGCGCACGGCTCGCGCTGGAACCGGAGGCCCGGGCGGCGGTCGACTAGAACAGCACGACGAGCAGGAGGATGACCAGCACGGCGATGACGATCCCGGCGAGCGGCAGCAGGCGCGACCGGCTGCGGTGGTGGCTGCGGACGGTGGTGGTGCGGAACCAGCTGCCCGGCACTCGACGGCGGTGGCGGCGGACCCATTCCATGGCTTCTCCCGACCTCGACCGACACGGAACGCGTCTTTCAGGTTAGGTCGGACCCGCCGATCCCGCTGATCACGCGGAGGGGAACTCGAGGTTGACGTTCGTCCCAAAGGGCGAACAAGCTATCCCACAAACGGGTGATGGAGAGTTACGGTGGGCCGATGAAGCCCATCGAAGCGCTGCTCGCGGTCCTGCGCGAGGAACGCGTCACCAAGGTTTTCGGCAACCCGGGCACCTCGGAGCTGCCCTTCCTGGACGCCCTGGTCGACACCCCCGACATCGAGTACGTCATGGGCGTGCACGAGTGCGCCGTCGTCGCGATGGCCGACGGCTACGCCCGGGCCACCGGCAGGCCCGCGTTCATCAGCCTGCACATCGCCGCGGGCCTGGCGAACGGGCTGATCGGGCTGCTCAACGCGGGCCGGTCGCGCACCCCGCTGGTGGTGACCGCCGGTCAGCAGGACCGCCGCCACCTGATCCAGGACCCGATGCTCTCCGGTGACCTCATCGGGCTGGCGCGGGCCGCGGTGAAGCAGACCTTCGACGTCCAGCACGCCCACGACCTGCCGCTGCTGCTGCGCCGCGCGTTCGCCGCCGCGGTCGCGCCGCCCGCGGGTCCGGTGCTGCTGTCGATCCCGATGGACCTGCTCGCCGAGGACGTCGACGTCGACCTGCCCACCCGCACCACCTTCGCCCCGCTCGGCGCGGCGGGCGGCGTGGCCGAGGCGGCCCGGATGCTGCTCGACGCGGCGAACCCGGCGATCGTGGCCGGGGACGGCGTCGGCCGCGAGGGCGCGACGGCCGAGCTGATCGCGGTGGCCGAGGCGCTCGGCGCCACCGTCTTCCACCAGCCGATGCACGACGCGGTGGACTTCCCGTACGCGCACCCCCTGCACGCCGGGCCGCTGCCGCCGGTCAACGCCGCCGTCAACAAGGCGCTGACCGGCCACGACGTCGTGTTCATCGCGGGCGCGCACGCGTTCAACCCGCACCACTACACGCCGGTCTCGCCCATCCCGGAGTCCACGGCGGTCATCCAGCTGGACTCCGACCACGCCGAGCCGGGCCGCAACTTCGGGGTCGCGCTCGGGCTCGTCGGCGGCATCAAGGCGACCCTCGGCCTGCTCGCCGACGCCATCGGCGGCCCGGCGCCGCGGGCGGCCGAGCGGGTCGAGGCCTCGGCGGCGCGCCACCGGACCCGCGTGGCGGAGCACGACGCGGCGGCCCGCGCGGTCTACGGCCCGGCGCCGTTCGACCCGTTCGCCGCCGTGCACGCCATCGTGGCGGGGCTGCCGGAGGACGTGGTGGTCATCGACGAGGCCATCACCAGCGGTGTGCTGTTCCGCAAGGTCATGAGCTTCGACCGCCCCGGCGGCCTGGTGCACACCGTCGGCGGCGGCCTCGGCTGGGGCGTCGGCGCCGCCATCGGCACCGCGATGGGCACCGACCGCCCGGTCGTCGCCCTGCTCGGCGACGGGTGCACGATGTTCGGCCTCCAGGGGCTGTGGAGCGCGGCGCGGGAGCAGGCGCCGGTGACGTTCCTGGTGATGAACAACGGCGAGTACCGCACGCTCAAGGACACTTTGGACAGCTGGCACAGCCGGGCGACCGTCACCGGGAACTACCCCGGCCTCGACCTCACACCGTCCAGGTTGGACTTCACCAAGGCCGCCGAGTTCTTCGGCGTGCCCTCGGTGCGGCCGACGGACCTGGCGCACCTGACGGAGATCGTCGCCAAGTCCACCCAGTCCGCCGGGCCGCTGCTGGTCGACATCCCCATCACCGGTCACCCCTCGCACGCCTGACGGCCCCCGGGTCCCGCACCGCGCGGGACCCGGGGAACCCTCCCCGCGACGCGGGCCCACGTAAGGTGGGTCCATGCGCACACGCCCCACGCTGAGCTGGACCGCCGTGGGGGCGCCCCTGCCCAGGACGACCAGCCTGGACGAGGTGGTCGACGTCGTCGGCCGGGGACGGGTGGTGGTGCTCAGCGGGGCCGGGCTGTCGACCGAGTCCGGCATCCCCGACTACCGGGGCGCCGAGGGCAGCCTGCGCAAGTACACGCCGATGACCTACGACGAGTTCGTCGCGGGTTCGGACGCGCGCAGGCGCTACTGGGCCCGCAGCCACATCGGGTACCGCGTGATGGCGAACGCCGAGCCCAACGACGGCCACCGCGCCGTCACGGACCTGCACCGGGCGGGCCTGGTCACCGGCGTCATCACCCAGAACGTCGACGGCCTGCACCAGGCGGCGGGCACGCCCGGGGTGATCGAGCTGCACGGCGGCCTCGATCGCGTCACCTGCCTGGGGTGCGGCGCGGTCACGCCCCGCGCGGCCCACGACGAGCGCCTCCGCGCCGCGAACCCCGCGTTCAGCTCGACGGCCACGAGCATCAACCCCGACGGCGACGTGGACCTGCCCGACTCCGCCGTGCGCGCCTTCCACCTGGTCGACTGCCCCGCCTGCGGCAGCGACGCGCTCAAACCGGACGTGGTCTTCTTCGGCGAAAACGTCCCGAAACGCCGCGTGGAGCGCTGCAACTCCCTCGTCGACGACGCGGCCGCCCTCCTGGTGCTGGGCTCGTCCCTGACCGTCATGTCCGGCCTCCGCTTCGTCCGCCGGGCGGCGTCGAACGGCATCCCGGTCCTGATCATCACCCGCGGCCCGACCCGCGGCGACACCCACGCCGCAGTCCGCGTGGACCTGCCCCTGGGCCAGGCCCTCACCGCTCTCGTGGCGCGCCTGTCCACTATTTGACCGATTTCTCGAATCCGCGAGCGTACCGAGAGATTTGCAAGGTTCATTTACCACCAGGCCCGGCATTTCGCATATCGGAAATCGGATCCGAATTCGTCCACACGGCGATGCGCCCCCCCAAATGGACGGTCGGCAATTTCGGACGGTGCGTCGGGTCCATTGCGGCGACGTCCGCGGTGGTGGCAGTCTCGGGGGTAGAACCCATCTGGCCCACCGCCGTCGCTTCCGCACGCCACCGGAAGACACGGCCCAGGCCGGGCGCGCTGGAGAAAGGCGGTACGGTGGGAGGGGCTGTCTTCCGTGGACTCAGCACTTTGCTCAACACCGTGCAAACGCTCGTGAACCGGCCACGGCCGTTCCGGGTGGACGAGAAGCCGTACCCCAGCGAGCGCACCAGCTGGAACCGCAGCCGGGAGCGCGCTCTCCCGCTGGTGTGCCTGATCGGCGACGACGCCTGCCAATGGGCGCGGTTCCTGGAAAACCTCCTGAGCCGGGCGGCACCACCCAAAGTGCTGCACGCCACGCTCGAGGTCGACAAGGCGAGCGCGGACATCCGCGCCGCCGGTGCCAGGACCGCGCCGGAAAGCGGGACGGTGCCGGAAGAAAGGCTGCTCCCGCTGCTGACCGCGCTGCGCCGGAGCCTCGCCGCGGACCGGTTCGGCAACCAGCGAATTCGACGGTTCCGCATGTTCGGATTCGTCGAGTGGCTTTCCGCCGGACCACGCCGTCGAATCACGGTGTCGACGAGCGCGCCGCGATCACGACCTTCCTGCGGTGGTGGCACCGGGCCCGCCCCGGCAACGCGCTCGAACCGGGCGAGCCGACGCGGGTGTCCGCGCCCGGTGTGGCGTTCACACCGCGCGCGGCCACCCGCGCGCTGCGGTTCCAGTGGTGGGTCCGCGTGGGACGGGAGCGGTCGTGGCTGCGGCGCCAACCGGTCCTCTCCCCCGGCCACTCCGAGTCCTTCGTCGGGTTCGCCGAGTGGCTCACCGAGGCGAGCGGCCGCGACGACGCCCGCTACGAGCTGAAGCTGCTGCTGGTGCACGCCTTCCTCGAGGACCTGCGCCGCGAGTTCGGCACCGGGACCTGGCGCCTGCGGCGGGGGCGGCGCACCGCGCACGTGCTCGTCCTGCTCACCGGCCTGACCGAGGACAACGGCGGGTGGGAGTTGCTGAAGCTGGTCAACGACGTGCGCGACCGGTCGACCGAGCCGGATCCGGTGCTGTTCGTCGCCACCGCCGACAAGCCGCCCGACTGGCTGCCCACCGAGGTGGAGCCGGTGCACCGGCTGCCCGGCGCGCTCGCCGCGTGGGCGCGGCGGTTGCCCGAGCGGCGGCAGTTCCTGCACGACGACGCCCGGTTCGTGGTCGTCGGGATGCCGGACGACGCCGACCGGGCCGGTCGAGGACCACGACGAGACCGCGTGGTCGGACATCGGGTACCCGCGGCCCCGGCCGGTCTCGCCGCTCGTCCGCAAGGCGACGACCCGGGTGGTCACCACCGTGGTGGTGGGCGGCCTGCTCACCGCCGCCGGCCTCTGGTATGTGCCGCGCTGGCTGGGCACAGGCCTCCCCGAGCTGGGGATCGGGGTGAGCGTGCGGTTGGTCGACACCCCCATCGGCGTGGAGTGCGTCGGCTACAGCGACCGGTCGGGCCAGACCTTCGGCGACAGCGACTGGATGCGGACCGCGCAACGCGCGGTGTTCGAGATGAACGAGACGGCCGCGCGCCTGCACGCCGAGTCGCCCGCCCGGCCGCTGGTCAGCGTCATCTACCTCTCGGAACTGACCAAACCGGAGGGCCAGGTTGGCGCGGACGACTCCACGGTCGAGCAGCTGACCGGACTGCTCCTGCTCCAGGCGTGGGCCAACCAGCCGAGCGACCACCCCACCCCGGTGCTGCGGGTGGTCATCGCGAACGCGGGTTTCCTGATGAGCCAGGCCGGTACGGCGGTCGACCTGATCACGCCGCTGCTGGAGCAGGACCGGTCCGTCCTGGGCGTGGTCGGTATGAGCCGGACGGTCGACTCCGTGGAACAGGCCATCACCAGGCTCGGCGACCTCGGGGTGCCCGTCGTCGGCACGACGCTCACGGGCACCGGGTTGACCAACCGCTCACCCCTCTACTTCCAGGTCATCCCCGACAACCACCAGGAAGCGGCGCTCGTCCAGCGCTACGCGGCCGAAGCGGGCAAGGCGCTCACGGTCTACCAGCCCGAATCCGTCGACGGCGACGGGTACCTGGCGTCGTTGCACGACGAGCTGGCGCAACTCGTGCGCGCGGAGGACCTCCGCCTGTGGCGCGACGTCGCCCTGGTCGACCCGGTGTGCGGGGCCGACCGGATCGCCTTCTTCGCGGGCAGGCAACCCGACTTCGACAGGTTCCTCGACCAGGTGCTCGACGTGTGCGGCAAGGACCTGCCCACGGTGATCGGCGACGACACGGTGGCCCGTTTCGTGGCCCAGCAGGCGAAGCGCGCCAACCCGAAGTACAGCGGCAAGTCCATCACGTACGTGTCGCTGGGTCCGCTGACGGTCCTGCGCAACCGGGATTGCCTGTCGGACGGCACCACCCGGGCGACACCGCTGTGCGCGGGCCTGCGCGACCTGACCGGCGGCCGGCCACTCGCGCTGTTGCGGCTCCCGGACGTGCGGGACTTCGCCCGCCCGCCGGAGTGCGTGCTCATCGTGAACGCCGACGCGACCCAGTGCCGGTAACTCCACAGAGGACGCTCGGTTCCGGCTCCCCCGGGCCGGAACCGGTGGCGCGGCGGCTACTGCGGGTACAGCACGAAGAGCACGCCCGCCGACACGTCGGTCGTGGCGTCCGCGCCCTCGGTGACCTGGTGGTCGCGGAAGCGGACCTCGCCCGTGTCCGCGCCCATGACCTCGCCGACCACGGCGTGCCCGCTGCCGTCCGCGCGGCCGAACGCGACGGCGAAGCGCCGGTGGCTGCCCGCCGCCACCCGGCGCATCTCCGCGACCAGCGCGGTGTAGGTGGTGAGGGTGGTGGGGGTGGCCCGCAGGCCCGCGGCGCGGAACAGCGAGGTGATCTCCCCTTCCGAGGCACCGCCCCGGATCTGCATGGTTTCGGTGGTGGTGATGAGGGCGCCGACGGTCGTGTCGAGGAGGGCGGCGGCGGTGACGTAGTAGCAGTTGTCGTCGAGGCCGTAGGTGTTCGTCGCGGGGGCCGGGGGCTCGACCTCCATCTCGGCGGTCAGCGCCTCGTAGTCGGCGCGGGTGACCTCCACGTACTCGATCTGGTGCTTGGTCGGGTTGTCCCAGGTGAACACGACGGGCTGACCGCCCGCGAACTGGCCCAGGTCGGTGACGTTGGCCAGCACCAGGTCGCGGTACGGTTCCACATCGGCCACCGGGTCGCCGTAGAAGCTGTTGCTGTTGGAGAAGCGCATGGGTGGACCTCCGCGTCGTCGGCCGGACAGCCAGCACATCGCTTGATCCACTTCGGCCGTGACGGGGTGGTCACAAGATCGTCCGAACGCCCCCCGGGTCAGGGGCGGTAGCGGGGCATGACCGTCCACTCGTCGGTGGAACCGACGCGGGGGTCGTAGTTGGGGTCGTCGCTGCCGCGGATGTCGCCCTGGCGGTTGACCCAGTAGAAGCGGTACCGGGTGCTCAGCTCGACCGGCCGGTTGTTGTCGTACGGGTCGACCCGGGTGTCGACGTTCCCCAGTGCCTCGCGGAACTCGAAACCGCGCCGCTCGTCGGACCGCCAGCGCTGGTCGACGACCTCCTGCCAGCGCTGCTGACCGTGGTCGTCGACCTCGTGGAACCGCTGTCCCAACGCGATGGAGTTGTCCAGGTTCTGCCGGGCCAGCGCGCCCGCGCCGTAGGTCTGCGAACCGGCCGGGGCGACGTGCGCCGCGACGTCCGGCAGCCACTCGCGGTAGGCGGGCCAGGACGGGACCTGGGCGGCGGCCATGGTGATCGACGCGTCGCACTGCCCGTAGCCGTGGGTCACCTGGGAGACAACGACGGCGTGGCAGGCGATCGGGCCGATCGCGTAGGTCAACTCGAACAGACCCGCCGCGGTCGCGCCGGGCGGTGGCGGGACCGGGCGACCCGAGTGCCACGCGGTGACCGGCATGCCCTGCAGCCGCAGGGCGTAGTCGGCGAACTGGTCCGGGGTGAACGGTTGGAACATCCCCACCAGACCGACGGTCATGATCGCCGCCTGCTGGTCCGGGGAGTTCAGGCACAGCATGTTCGCGTTCTCCTGCACCGTCCACCCGTCGGGCAGCAGGAACCGGAAGTAGTTGCCCACCTGGGGTCGGGCCTGGGGCGCGCTCATCGTCGGGTCTCCGCTCGCTGGAATCCGACCACTGCATCGGCGCACGGCACCGGGCGTTACCCGTCGACGGTAGACAATCGGTGACGACCCCGACCGCCGTCACGCGGTCGAGGCCCCTCGATAGGGTGGCGCGGTCAACTTCGACTCCCCACCCCAGGAAAGGAACACCGCTGTGGCGATCTCGGTGGACTTGGCCAAGCAGCTCGACAAGGCCTACGAGGAACTGAGCCTGACCGAGGTGCTCGACGCGCCCGTGGCCGCGCTCGCGGGCGTCAGCGAGGGCGACGCGGAGAAGCTGGCCGCGGCCTTCGGCATCAAGACCGTCCGCGACCTGGCGAGCAGCAAGTACTTCACCCTCGCCGCCGCCCTGCTGCACCTCGAGCAGTCGGCCAAGTGACCCGCGGTCCGGGCCGGGGATTCCCCGGCCCGGACGCCGCCGCCTGAGCGCCCCCCACCCTCGACGGACCCGGTCAACGACCTTTTGAACCCCACCGCCCGAATCGAGCGCAGCCCCCGCCCTCCTCCGGGGTGTCCCTATGGGGTTGTCAAGCCGCGATGGCGGTGTGGGCGGGTTCGGTGTGGCGGTAGTGGGCGCTGTTGCGGAGCATGGCGAACAGGACGTCGCGGCGGCGTCGGGCGAGGCGGATGAGGGCGGCGTTGTGCTTCTTGCCCTCGGCTCGTTGCCGGTCGTAGTAGGTGCGGCCGGCGGGGTCGTGCAGGGCGGCGAAAGCGGAGAGGAAGAACGCGCGTTTGAGTTTGCGGTTGCCGGATCTCGCGGGGTGTTCGCCCTTGATGCTGGTGCCGGAGGTGCGGGTGACGGGAGCGATGCCCGCGTAGGCGGCCAGGTGCGCGGAGGACTTGAACGCGGAGGCGTCGCCGACTTCGAGCAGGATGCGGGCGGCGGTCCTGACCCCGATGCCGGGCATGGAGGTCAGGACCCGGGCAGCCGATCGGGCCGCCGGGCGGGACAGGATCTCCAGCGTCGCGGGGTGGGCGGCTCTCGGGCCGAGCACGCGTTCCAGCGCGGGGTGCAGGCCGGTGAGCAGGCCGCGGATGCGGTTGCTGATCCGGGTGGCCTCGGCGGCCAGATCGTCGTCGAAGCCGATGAGCACGTCCAGTTCGGCGAGGGTGTCATCGCCGACGTCGATCCGGCGCAGGGCGTGGGGCAGGGTGCGGGCGGCGTCGGCGATGACGAAGGCGTCGCGGGCGTCGGTCTTGGCGTTGCCGGGGTAGAGGTCGGCGATCCCGCGCGTGGCCAGGCCGGGCAGGTAGGCGACGTCCAGGCCGCAGGCGCGGGCCACGGTGACCGGCAGCGCGCCGATCGTGTTGTGCTGGTCGACCACCACCAAGACCCGCCCGAGCTTCGCGAGCTTGTCGAAGACCTCCCGCAGCTTGGGCTCACTGTTGGGCAGCGGCCCGCCGTGCAACCGCCTCCCTGCCGGGTCCAGGCCGACCGCGTGGTGCTCGCCCTTGCCGACGTCCAGGCCGGGGAACACCGCGTAGCCGTCGTCCATCAACGGTCCTCACGTCTCGTCGTGTCCTGGTCGCCAGTCACGCACCGACGGCCGCAACCACGTTACGACGAGACCTGCCCAGAGGGCGGCCGTGTCCCTATCAGCGGTCCACCCACGCACCAAACCCGGTCCCCCGGATCATGCGTTCGACTGGGGAAGCAAGTCATGCCGGGCCTGGCGACCAGCACTCCTTGATCAGGAGCTACGAAGAAGGTAACGGGGACAGCCCTGCTCCAGTCTACCGGCGCTGGGGTGAGGTGGAAGCGGCCGCGAAATCCTGTGGATGGACAGGGCAGGCGAGATCAAATCGCGGCCTGCCCCGGGCGGCGGATCGGATCAGGGGTTGGAGCTTCAGGGACGCTGTCCCGGCTGGTCCACGATCACCGGTTCCCGCATCGAGTCGAAGTTGGTGCCGAGGAACTGGTGGGTGGTGGGGTCGAAGACCATCACCACGCCGACGGACCCCGGATCCCCCTCCGGCTGGGTCCAGGTGATGCCGACGCCGGGCCTGCCCGCGCCGTCCTGGGTGCTGGGGATGACGGTGAGACCAGGGATCTGGGCGGCGGCCTCGTAGAGCGCGGCACGGGTGGCGGGCGGGAGCATGGACTCGGTCGCCAGGCCCAGGATGTCCTTGCCCCGGGCGTTGATGTCGCCCGGCTCGCCGCTGGCGTTGTCCGCCAGGTAGGTGATCATCGCCTCGGTGGTCGTGGGCAGGTCCGAGCGGTACGCCGGACGCACCTCACAGGGCTGGAACTGCCCCGGGACGACGTCGTCCCCCTTCACCACGGCCTCCACCCCGCCTCGACAGCCGGGCACGGGGGTGTCCCTGCCCGCCCTGCGCATGAGGCTGTCGTGCTTGCCGTCCACGGAGAACCAGGTCTCGCGGTCGCCGGTGCGGGTGTAGACGAACTGGTCGGGCCGCGGGGTCTGGCCGGTCTGGGCGCGAGCGGTCTTCGCGGCCGCGGCCAGCAGCCGCACCGGGTCCGTGACGGGCGGGGCGGTGGCCTGTCCGGTGGCGGTGGACGGCGCGGGCGGGTCGCCGCCGACGAAGGAGAAGGCGACCACGGCGGCGGCCGCCGCGGCGACGCCGATCGTCGTGCCCCCCAGCGCGATCCGGGAGCGGCGGCGGGAGGTGCGCTGCCGGGTGATGCCCGCGACCAGCCGCTGCCGGACCGGGTCGAGGTCCGCGGCCGTGGGCAGCGGGGTGTCCGCGCCGAGGTCGTGGACGAGGGTCAGGTCATCGAGCCTGGTGTTGTCCATTGTTGAGCAGCTCCTCGATGGTGTCGGTGGTGGAGGTGGCGCCGAGCGCCTCCCGCACGAGGCGGCGGGCGCGGTTGAGCCGGGAGCGGACGGTGCCGACCGGGATGTCCAGTGCCGAGGCGACTTCCTCGTAGGCCAGCTGCTCCCACGCGATCAGCAGCAGCACGTCCCGGTCCCCCGGTGACAGGGCGCCCAGCGCCGCGGTGAGCTGGGCGCGCAACGACCGGGCGGTGACGTCGGCGGCCACCCGGTCGGCGTGGTCGTGCGCGTCGACCGGGTGCGGCCGGGCGCCGAACCGGCGCGCCTCGGCGCGGCGGTGGCCGCCCGCGACGTTGGTCGCGATGCCGTAGAGCCACGGCCGGGCGTCCGGTCTGCCCCGGTCGTAGCGCTCCCGCTTGTCGAAGGCGGCGAGGAACGTCTCGGCCACCGCGTCGTCGGCCGCCTCCCGCCCCAGGCGCCGGGCCAGGTACCGGTGGATGTGCGGGGCGTGCCGGTCGAAGATCTCGGCGAACGACTCGGGCTCCCGCCGTGATCGTTCGATGATCTCCGCGTCGGTTGCTGTCATCTCGTCCTCTCGGGCGGGCACTGCGCGGTTCGGTCACCTGTTATCCGCACAACCCCCGATCCGGGTTCACGGGCCGCCGGTGTAACAGCGGCGCGTACTGGTCACCGTAGGGATTTTCCGCGAAACGCAAGGAGGTTCCGCGATGCGCATGCGCGTTCCCACCGCCGTGGTCACCGTGGGCGTGCTCGCCCTCGTGGGTGTCACGGCCACCGCCACCGCCGCCGAGGCCAAGGATCGGCCCTGCGGGCAGGCGGCGCGGGCACAGGGTGTGGGCGGCAACGGCACGCCGTGGACGCTCAAGTCGATGTACGACGACGACGGGCCGGTACCGGGGGCGCTGGTCGTCGGGGAAGAGTTCGAGATCGCCACCCGGGGCGCAGGTCAGCACTGGACGGTCACCTTCACCGACAACGACGTCGTGTTCTTCACCAACCCCGACGACGTCTCGACGCCCACCGGGCTCCGCGAGGTCCACATGACGCCCGCCGCGCGCAACACGGTGGAGCACATGAGGGCCCACGCCGTCCGCCACGACACCGGTGAGGTCATCGACGGCACCGTCGTCCTGCCACCCGCCCCCGCGCGCTGCGGCAACCGCGGCGCCTGACCCACGCAGGGGGGACACCACCCCGGCCGCTGGGGCGGCGCGTCGAGGTGGACGTGGCGTTCCGCCGCGGTGATCACAGCCGCGGCGGAACGCCACCGCCAGGTCCCGCGCGTGATATCCCTGGGATGTCGCGACGCGGAGGAGGACGGGGATGCCGAAGGTGACCGTGGACGGGCTGGAGTTGGCCGTGCTCGACCCCGGCGGTGATGGTGCGGTGGTCCTGCTCGCCCACGGCTTCGGCCTGGACAAGACGATGTTCGCGGACCTGGCCACCGCGCTGGCCCCGCGCTACCGCGTCATCACGTGGGACAGCGCCGGACACGGCGACACCACCTCCGACGGCTCGCCGTACACGTACTGGGACCTGGCACGGGGACAGCTCCAGCTGATGGACGCGCTCGGCGTCGAGCGCGCCGTCGTCGGCGGGGTCAGCCAAGGCGGTTTCATCGCCCTGCGCACCGCTCTGCTCGCACCGGAGCGGGTGACGTCGCTGGTGCTGATGGACACGGAGGCGTCCGCCCTCGCCGCGGACGACCGCGCGCAGTACACCCAGCTGTTCGCGGCTCTCACCGCTTCGGGACCGATCGACGACCTGATCGTCCCCCTGTCCCGCCAGATCGTCGGCGACGAGCGCCTGGCGGCGGTGTGGGCGGCGCGCTGGCGCGAGCGCGGGGTTCCGCTCGGCGCCCCGGTGGACTGCCTGATCACCCGGGACGACATCGTCGACCGGCTCGCTGAGATCACCTGCCCGGCCCTGCTCCTGCGCGGCTCAGAGGACGTCTCGATCCCGGTCGAGCGCATGGCGCTCCTGCGCGACCACCTGCCGGGGTCGACCGACATCCAGACCGTCGACGGCGCGGGCCACTCCCCCGCGCTGACCCACCCGGCCGCCACGGCCGCGATCATCTCCGCGTTCCTCGCCGGGGAGCTGCCCGCCAAGTCCCAGCGGATGGTGTGACGCCGCGTCCGGTCCGGCGCGGGGCGGCTACGCCTCGCCCATGAGGACCACAGCGGTGGCCGCCGCCATGGCCGCGACCAGCATGTTCATCGTCTCGCCCGCGTCGGCGGACCCGGCTGCCCAGCGGTTGCTCACCGCCGACCCCGGCGGCGGCACGGTGGGTGTCACGGTCGCGGGCGTGCCCGGCCAGACCTGGGACCTGGCGCCGGGTACCACCGGGTAGCCCGGGCGCGCCACCCGATCGGTTGACGGTTGGCGGTCCGGCCGCCGTGCCGGCGCGACGCTGGTGGGGTGACAACCGACTCGGCACGACGCGGACCCGTCGAGCACGACGCGCCGGTGCGCTACACCGTGCTCTCCGTGAAGGTGATCATCGCGTGGGCGGTGCTGATCGTGGCGGTGGGGGGTGCGGTGACGGCGTGGCTGCTGATGGGGCACACCGACCGCGACACCGAGGCCGACCGGCTCAAGCTCGACGCGATCCGGACGGCGGGGTCGATCGTGGTCGGCACCGGGGGCGCGGCGGCGCTGCTGCTCGCCGCGCGCAGGCAGCGCAGCACCGAGATCGCCCTGCGGCAGAAGGACCGCGACCAGGCCGACACCGCGCTCGCGTTCGCGCTGCGGGAGCGGGTCGCCGCCGACACCCGCGACGACGCCGCCGCCCGGCGGATCACCGACCTCTACACCAAGGCCGTGGAGCTGCTCGGCTCGCCGCACGCCCCGGTCCGGCTCGGTGGCCTCTACGCCCTCGAACGGCTGGCCCAGGACAACCCGGGCCAGCGGCAGACCATCGTGAACGTGCTGTGCGCGTGCCTGCGGATGCCGTGCGAACTGCCCGACGACACCAGCGACGACCTGCCCGTCGAGCAGATCGAGGACACCTACCGGGCGACCTACCGCGAGCGCCTCCAGGAGCGCGAGGTCCGCCTCACCGCGCAGCGCCTGATCACCGCGCACCTCTGCCCGGGCGAGCACACCGACGGCCCGCTGTCGACGTTCTGGCGCGACATCGACCTCGACCTCACCGCGGCGACGCTGGTCGGCTTCAGCCTGCGGCGGTGCGCGGTGCGCACGGCGGTCTTCCGCTCCGCCACCTTCGTCGGCTACGCCGACTTCGCCTCGGCCGCCTTCTCCGGCGACGCCGACTTCGGCGCGACCACCTTCACCGGCGGCGCCAACTTCGGCGCCACGCGCTTCGCGGCCGACGCGGACTTCGAGTGGACCACCTTCACCGAGTACGCCAACTTCGAGGCGGCGACCTTCGCCACCGCGGACTTCGAGTGGAGCACCTTCGGCGACGGCGCCGACTTCGAGTCCGCGCAGTTCACCCACAGCGCGAACTTCGGTTCCACGACCTTCACCGACGGCGCCGACTTCGAGCGCACCCACTTCCACGACGGCGCCAACTTCGGCGCGGCGGGCTTCACCGGCTACGCCGACTTCCGCACCACGGTCTTCGGCGGCACCACCAACTTCGGCGCCGCCACCTTCACCGCCAACGCGGACTTCCACGGCGCCGAGTTCTGCCCGATCCCGGCGCCGCGCACCGATTCACCCACCGACCCCCAGGTCGACTTCCACAGCACGACCTTCGAACGCGGGATCCCGCCGGAACTCGCCGACTACACCGACCTCGACTGACCGCTCCCCGTCGTGGCGCTCAGGGCCTGGGAGAAGGTGAACGCGTTGGCGTAGAGGGCACGGCCGATGATGGCGCCCGCCACACCGCGGGGCGCGAGCGTCGCGACGGAGCGGAGCTCGCCGAGGGAGCTGATGCCGCCCGCCGCCAGGACCGGGGTCGGGGTCGCGGCGCAGACGTCCTCGAACAGGGGGAAGTTCGGGCCGGACAAGGTGCCTTCGCGGGTCACGTCGGTGACCACGTACCGGGTGCAGCCCGCTTGGTCGAGGGTGGTGATGACGTCGGTGAGGGTGGCGACGGTCGTCCCGTGACCGGGTCCCGCGACGTGGCGGGCGTCGTCGACGGTGCGCACCGGGAGGCTCACCCCCAGGCGGTCGCTGTGCCGGGAGACGGCGCGGGCGCACCAGTCGAGGTCGGTGAGGGCGGACCGGCCGAGGTTGAGCCGGGCGCACCCGGTGGCGAGCGCGCGGTCGAGGGAGGCGTCGTCGGTCAGGGTGTCGCGGCACATCAGCTGCACGTCGATGTCCACCGCGCCGATGACCCGGCGGACGGTGTCGATGTCGTCGTCGACGGCGACCAGGTGCAGCCAGGTCGCGCCCTGCCGCTGGAACTCCAGCGCGGTGCGGACCGGGTCGACCCGGACGGGTTCGGGTACGTGGCCGTCGCCCACGAGGTGCACCACCCGCCCGCGGGCGACGTGGATGGATGGGAACACCGTGAACGCGTCCGTGGTCATCCGGCCTCCTGCTCGGGGTTGATCAAGGGTCACTTAACCGCGTGGGGCGAACCGCGAAACTCGTCCATCAGGGTGGGAACCGGTCGACACCGGTTTGGAGCAGCGCGGGACCACGCAGGGTCCGCGCCCGTGCGACGTCGGGTTCATTTCACCGGCAATGGCGTTACGGGGATTCTCACGCGGTGGTGGCGGCGGAGAGCGTGGGCGGGACCAGCCGACCGCCGTGGGAGGACCGAACGTCACGGATCCGGTGTCCGGAACGGACAGTGCGGCCGTGACCGCGGCCCACGAACCGCTGCTGTCCGTCGCGGACCCGGACGAGGTCGCCGACCTCGCCGCCGCGGAGAACCTGGTGCGGTGCTGGGTGCGGGAAACCCGCGTCGCGGAGCCCGATGGCGACGTCCTGGCGTTGTCGCTGCCCGCTTCCGGGGCGCGGTTGCGGGTCCGGGTGCACTACTGGTCGCGAACGGGCCACCACCGGTTCGGGCCGGTGAAACACCGAGCGCGGGGTCCGGTTGGACTCCACTGCGGTCGCCGCGCTGCTGGCCACGGAGGCGGCGTCCGAGGCGTCGCGGGCACCGTCCGACGCGGTCGCCGACATGGTGGGCCGCGTGCTGGATTCCCGCAGGCGGGTGGCGCGACAGGTCGAGGCCCGGCGCGCGGAACACCCTTCGGGGGCGCTCGATTTCCTCGCCGGTGAGCAGTCACTCGTGCTGGGGCACCCGCTGCACCCGTCACCAGCGAGCCGGGAGGGTCTGACCGGGGAATCGGCGCGGACGTGTTCCCCCGAGCTGCGCGGGGAGTTCGCGCTGAGCTGGTTCGCCGTGGCAGCGGAGTTGGTGGACCAGGACTCGGCCTTGGCCACGCCCGCCGACCGGGTGGTGGCGGAGCAGGCACCGGAGTTGGTCGTGCCGGAGGGGTTCACCGCCGTACCCGCGCACCCGTGGCAGGCGGGTGACCTGGTGACCCGGCCCGGGGTCGGGGAGTTGCTGGACCGGGGCGCGTTGGTGCCGTTGGGGTCGGCGGGACCACAGTGGTCCCCGACCTCGTCGTTGCGCACGGTCTACCGGCCGGACGCGCCGGTGATGCTGAAGCTGTCCCTGGGGTTGCGGATCACGAACTCCCGCCGGGAGCACCTGCCGGTCGAGCTGGCGCGGGGGATCGCCGTGCACCGGCTGCTGGCGGCGGGGCTGGGCGCGGACCTGCGGGCCGCGTACCCGGACTTCGACGTCGTCCGCGATCCGGCGTGGCTCGCGGTCCGCGGCGCGCGCGGGTTGGAGGTGGTACTGCGCGACAACCCCTTCCGGCACGGGGAGCGCGTCTCGTGCCTGGCCGGGCTGACCGCGTCACGCCCGGACCGACCCGGTGGCCGGTCCACCCTGGGCGCCCTCTTCCACGACCTCGCTCGACGGGACGGCAGGGAGACCCAGGAGGTCGCAGAGGAGTGGTTGGCGCGCTACCTCGACGCCGTCATCGCCCCGGTGCTGTGTTTGTACGGTGCGCACGGCCTCGGTTTGGAGGCGCACCAGCAGAACACGCTCGTTGTGCTGGACGAGTCCGGCCTGCCCTCAGGTGGGCGCTACCGGGACAACCAGGGGTACTACTTCTCCGCCGAGCGCGCCGACGCGCTCTCGCGGTGGCAACCGGGCGTGGGGCGGGACCTCGGCACCTGGTGCCCCGACGCGGTGATCGACGAACGCCTCGGCTACTACGTCGGCGTCAACAACCTCCTCGGCCTCGTCGGCGCGCTCGGCGCTCAACGGCTGGCCGATGATCGGCCCGGTCGACGGGCAGTCGGTCTACGTCGACATCGCCAACCCGCTCGCGTGATCACCGCCGACGACCCGGTGCCGGTACCCGCGGGTGACTTCCACCTGCGGCCGGTCGATCCGGTGGCGGACGCGGAACTGGTGCGCGCTTGGATGAACGACCCCGAGGTGGCCCGCTACTGGAACATGGCCTGGTCACAGCGGAGGATCGTCGACTACCTCCGCGCCACCGCCGCCGAACGCGACGCCTGGATCGGGCACCTCGGCACCGAGGCGATGAGCTACTGGGAGGTCTACCGGGTAGCCGCGGACCCGCTCGCCCGGTGCTACCCCGCGCATCCCGACGACCTCGGCGTGCACCTGCTCATCGGTCCGGCCCACCACCGGGGCCGCGGTCTCGGCCACCACCTCCTGACCGCCGTGACCGACGCCGTCCTCGCCGCCCACCCCGAGGCCGCCGCGTCGTCGCCGAACCCGACTCGCGCAACGCATCCTCGATCAAGACGTTCGAACGGTCCGGTTACACCTTCCTCGGCACCGTGGACCTGCCCGACAAGACCGCCGCGCTGATGTCCCGCGAACGCGGCGTCAGCAGGTGATGAGCAGTCCCAGGACCGTGTCGCAGGTCGCGGTCGCGGAGTCGTTGGCCGGGTTGGGGTCCACCGGCGTCCCGGCGACCTTGACGACCCGGGCGGTGCGTTGACCAAGGGTGAGCAGGTCCGCGACGGTGCGGACCACGCGCTGGGTGGACTTGCCCGGCTCCAGCGGGCCGACCACACAGGACACCTGGTTGCCGGACGCGGTGCAGCCTGCGGGGACCAGGGTGGGCGTGATGCCCGCGGGCAGGGTCAGGACGACGGTCGCCGAGCCGAGGGTCGCTGGGCCGGAGTTGGCGACGCCGATCGTGTAGTCGACGCGGCTGCCGGTGATGGGCGCGGCGGCGGTGAGGGTCACGGCGGCGTCGGCGGGGACGACGACGGCCCAGTCGCCCGCCATGAGCGCGGCCGTGGCACCGCCCGGGGAGGCCGCGGTGCGGGAGCGGCCGGTGCCGTCGGGCTTGACGGTGTCGAAGACGCGGCCGTAGCCGCCGGTGATCAGGATCCGGGCGCCGTCCGGGGACCACTGGGGCCCGTACTCGGTGGACGCACTGGGCACAGTGGACAGTCCACTGCCGTCGGCACCGACCACGCCGACGCCCGCGGTGACGCGGCTGAAGAGGGTGAACGCGACGCGGGTGCCGTCGGGCGACCAGTCCGGGTGCCAGGCGCTGGTGTAGTCGGGGTTGTCGGTCAGGCGGATCGCGTTGGCGCCGTTGAGGTCCGCGACCCACAGGTTGCCGTTGGCGATCCCGGTGGGCGGTGGCACGTAGGCGATGCGGGTGCCGTTGGGCGACACCGCGGGTTCCGCCCCGGTGATGCCGGTGGACGCGCCACCGGTGCCGTCGGCGTTCACCGACACGATGACGCCGTCGCGGTTCGAGTAGAAGATCCGGCCGTTCGGCGCCCAGGACAGCGTCCACACGACGAATCCCCGCTCCACCACGCCGTCGGCGCCGACCTGGGTCTGCCCGCTGCCGTCGGCGTTCATCACCCAGATCTGGTTGACACCGGTCCGGCTGCTGATGAACGCCACTTTCCGCCCGTCCGCCGACACCACCGGCGACGAGTCGTACTCGGGGTGGGTGGTCAGCCGCGCGCGGTCGGTGCCGTCGGGGTTGACGGCGAGCGCCTGGACATAGCCCGATCGGTCAGCCCGGCGCACCTGTTGGGTAGCCGCCCCCATCGGGCTACGGGGGCGGCGCGGACGGGTTAGCGCGGCGTGGACCGGTGGCCCTGGGTGCTCGGGCCGCTACGCGGTCTGCTCGATCAGCACCTGCATGCCCTGGGAGTCGACCAGCAGCACCGCGGGCAGGAACTGGCCGTTGGCGTGCTCGGACTTCATGACCTCCTCCCGGATGGCGTCCAGCCACCCGGATTCGGCGGCCGCGATGAGCAGCTGGTCCGGGTTCGGCATGCCGACGACGATGCGGTCCGTGCCGAGTTGCCGGGACAGCCGGGCGTGGAAGTCGTCGAGGGCGATGGCGGAGGAGGCCAGCCAGGTGGCCCGGGTCATCGAGAGCAGGTCGCCGCGGTCGGACTCGTGTACCTCCATGCGCAGGCCGCGCTTGAGGTTGTCGCCCGCCTGGGCCAGCAGGTCGGCCAGCGGTGGGGCGCCCATGTCCTCGTGTTCCTTGGCGGTCAGGTAGTGCACGCCGACCGTGCCGCGCTCGGTCATGCCGACCCGGCCGAGGGTCACGGCGAGCTGGCCGGGGACCAATTGGAGGTGCGGGAGGGATTCGAGGAGGGACGAGCCGGTGGCGGCGGTGCTCCAGACCAGGGGCAGCAGCTCCTCGCCGGTCTCCTGCGCCTGCTGCCGCGCCGCTTCGACCATCACCCGGCGCGCCTCGGTGAAGGCCGCCTCCCAGCCGTCGGGGGCGGGGCGGGCGAAGCTGTAGGTCTGCTGGACACCCGGGAAGGTCGCGGCGACGAACGCGTTGTCCTCGTCCGAGGGCTGCCACTCGCTGTAGACGGCGGTGACGTCCGCCGGGGTGATGCCGCGCTCGGTCGAGACGTGCGCCCAGGCCAGGCGGACGGCGTCGTCGGCCTGGGTGGGGACGTTGGCCAGTGCCGGTTCGCCTTCCCGCAGTTGGAACACGATGACGTTCACGGTGACGTCGTTGTTCATGGCCACGAGGCTAGTGCCGGGCGCGTGTGAGGCGTGTTGCGAGAGCGGTTCGCCTTCCCCACGCGCGCCCGGCCACAAGGTCTAGACCATATGACGGGTGCGCCGATAGTCGCGCGGCGCGCAGCCGTAGGTCTGGCGGAACACCCGGCTGAAGTACGAGGAATCCGGGATGCCCCACCGAGCGCCCACTTCGGACACCCCGGTCCCGCGCGCGGCCAGCAGGTCGACCCGGCACCGCTCCAGCCGCCGGTCCCGGATCCACCGCGCCACCGTGGTTCCCTCGGTCTCGAACAGCCGGTACAGCTGCCGGGTCGAGACGTGGTTGGCCGCCGCGACCCCGGTCGGGCTCAGCTCCGGGTCGGAGAGCCGGGCGTCGATGAAGGCGTGGATGCGGTGCAGCAGGGGATCCGGGCCGCGGCCGGTCACGACTTGTATTCGGGGTGCAGCGACAGCGCGATGAACTGGAACGGCCGGTCCACGCTCTTGTAGCCGAGCGGGCAGTGCCGCACACCCGCCGGGATGTAGACCGACGCGCTGGTGGAGATCTCGTAGACCTCGCCCTCGATGGTCAGCTCCGCGACCGCGCCGAGGTCGTTGATGTCGTCGGGGTTCGAGCCCATCCACAGCAGGACCTCGTCGTACTCGTGCGTGTGCTCGAGCACGTACGGGTTCGGCGTCGGCACCTGGTAGATCCAGCTGTAGGCGATGTGCACCTGGCAGCCCGGCACCTGCCAGCCGCTGATCAGCGCGTGCGCGCCGCTGGTACCGCCCTCGACCTCGCCGTAGGCCAGCACGCCCTCGTTGGGCAGCTCCTCGCGGACCATGTTGCGAACGATGTACTTCTCGTACTTCCCTGCCATGTCAACGCCTTTCGCTTCGATGTGGCCTGTTTCGAAGCTACGAGCGCGGACCCCGCGCGGACAGTCAGAGGTCGTGGGCCAACTGGTACTTTTCGCGGATGTCCCGCCGAAAGTCACCCGGGCTCGCGCCCGCCTCCCGCTTGAAGAACCGGCCGAAGTAGGACGGGTCCTCGAAGCCGAGGGCGTGCGCGATCTGCGCGACGCTCAGCTCGGTCTGCGCCAGCAGCCGCTTGGCCTCCAGCGCCAGCGCCGCGCGGATCACCGCGCCCGGGGTCGTGCCCAGGGCGGCGCGCACGAGGTCGGTGAGGTGGCCCGCGGTCACCCCGACCCGCTCGGCGTACGCGGTCACCGAGCGCTCGGCGAGCACGTGCTTGGTGACCAGCCGGGTGAACCGCCACACGATCGACGACGAAGCGGGCACCCGCGGGTGCGCCTGCCGCAGCCGTTGGATGCGCACCAGCAGGATGTGCAGGTGCGCCTGCAACATCGTGGCGTACCCGGGGTCACGGGACCGGTACTCCCGGTCGATGTCGTCGAGCACCTCCTCGACCTGCGCGGCTTGCGCGTCGTCGAGCCGCAGCAGCGGGCTGCCGCCCGGCGCCGGGAGCAGCCCGCCGGGGTGCACGAGCAGGAACTCCTCGGCGAACACCAGAACCCGACCGGTGATCAGTTCGGAATCCTTCCAGAAGTGCACCTGGCCGGGCGCGAGCACGTACACCGAGTTCGGCTCGATCTCGTACGGCTCGAAGTCGACGACGTGCACTCCCCCGCCGCCGGTGAGGAACAGGATCTCGTAGAAGTCGTGCCGGTGCGGGAACCGGGCCCTGGTGAAGGACCCGATCTCGTCGAAGGTCCCGATGGCGAACGGCGACAGGCCGTTCGGCACCGGGACCTCGATCTCGTGCAGCGGCAGCGGCGGTGTCGCGCGGACCATGCCGCCCCCTTCGCCTAGCTGCCCTTGGTGGCCAGGTTGATCCCCGGTTCGGGCAGCGCCTTGAGTCCATAGTGGCCGATGATGGTGTCCAGCGTGCCATCTGCCTTGAGCGCCTTCAACGCCGCGAGCAGCGCGTCGGCCAACTGGGTGTCGTCCTTGCGCAGGTACATGCCCACGTAGCTGAGCCCGAAGTTCTCCGACACGATCGCGATCGGCGCGTTCTGCTTCTCGATCGCGTACTTGGCCTGCTCGGTCACCGCGACCTGGAAGTCGGCCTGGCCGGAGCGCAGCGCGAGGTCGGCGTCCTGGGCGGTCGGGTACTGGCGGGCCTCCGCGGCGGCCTTGCCCTTCTTGACGCAGTCCTGCGAGATCTCCTCGGCGTGCTTGACGTCGGTGGTGCCACGGATGGTGGCGATCCGCTTACCGCACGCGTCATCGATCGACTTGAACTTGCCCTCGTTGGCCTTCGCGGTCACCAGCACGCTGGCCGACTGCATGTAGTCGACGAACACCCCGACCCGCTGCCGCTCCTCGGTGTCGGACAGGCCGTCGTCGGCCATGTCGAAGCGGCCCGCCGCGACCCCGGGCAGCAGCGCCTCCCAGGCGATGTTCTCGATCTTGTAGCCGACGCCGAGCTTGGCCGCGACGGCCTTGCCGACCTCGGGGGTGATACCGCCGGTGATGGTGTTGTCCGCGTCGGTGAGCAGGTAGGGCAGGTTCGGCAGGGTGGTGCCGACGTTGAGTACCCCCGCGTCCTTGATCCGCTGCGGCAGCAGGTCGTGCAGCGCCTGGTCCTTGGCGGGCTGGGCGGTCGCGGCGGGGGCGGTCGGCTGCTGCTGGGCACCGGGGTCACCGCACCCCGCGGTGACCAGGATGGCGGCGAGCGCCGTGACGGCCAGGCGTCTGGGCATGGTCGGGCTCCTTCGAGGGGGATCGGCGGGGATCAGTCGGCTTCGGGGTGGCGGCGGACGTGCGCGAGGAAGGCCGCGGTCCGGGCGGAGTCGGGGTGGCGCAGCACGCGGTCGGCGGGGCCGGACTCGACGATGACGCCCTCGTCCATGAAGACCACGGTGTCGGCCACGTCGGCGGCGAAGCCGATCTCGTGGGTGACCACGACCATGGTCATGCCCTGGTCGGCGAGGTCCCGCATGACCGCGAGCACCTCCCCGACCAGCTCGGGGTCGAGCGCGCTGGTGGGCTCGTCGAAGAGCAGCACCGAGGGCCGCATGGCGAGCGCGCGGGCGATGGCCACCCGCTGCTGCTGGCCGCCGGAGAGCTGGCCGGGCAGCTTGTCGGCGTGCCCGGCGAGGCCGACCCTGGCCAGCAGCTCGCGGGCCTCCGCCTCGACCTCGGCGGGGTCGCGGCCGAGCACCTTGACCGGGCCGAGGGTGATGTTGCGCAGCGCGCTCAGGTGGCTGAACAGGTTGAACTGCTGGAACACCATGCCCATCCGCAGCCGGGCCCGGGCGGTGTCGCGCTCGCTGCTCTCGTGCAGCCGCCCGTCGCGCGGCTCGTAGCCCACGAGCAGGCCGTCGACCTGCACGAACCCGGCGTCGAGCGGTTCGAGGTGGTTGACGCAGCGCAGCAGGGTGCTCTTGCCGCTGCCGGACGGGCCGATGACGCACACGACCTCGCCCGGCGCCACGTCCAGGTCGACGCCGCGCAGCACCGCCATCGCGCCGAAGGACTTGCGCAGGCCGCGCAGCCGCAGGCCGCCTTCCGCCGTCATCACGCCGCCGCCCATCGCTCGAGGAAGCGCTGCCCGAGCCCGGCGAGGGTGACCAGGATGAGGTACCACCCCGTCGCCACCAGCAGCAGCGCGATGACCTGGTAGTTCTGCCCGTAGATCTGCTGCGCCCGGGTCATCAGGTCGCCACCGCCGATGACCGACACCAGCGAGGTGCCCTTCAGGATCAGGATGAACTGGTTGCCCAGCGCGGGCAGGATGACCCGGACGGACTGCGGCAGCACGATGGCCCGGGTCGCCTGCGCGCGGGTCATGCCGATGGTCAGCGCGGCGTCGACCTGACCACCGGGCACCGCGAGGAACCCGCCCCGGATGATCTCCGCGAGGTAGGCCGCCTCGTGCAGGCCCAGCCCCAGCATGGCGGCCAGGAACGGGGTGATCACCGCGTTGGTCTGGGCGAAGCCGAGGGTGGGGAACAGCAGCGACAGGTTGAACCAGAACACGATCTGCACGACCAGCGGCACACCCCGGAAGAACCAGATGTACCCGGAGGCCGCCGCGATGGCGACGGGGTTGTGCGACTGGCGCATCATGGCCAGCAGGGCACCGAGCACCAGCCCGATGCCGAGGGTGGCGAAGGTCAGCACCAGGGTGGTGCCGACACCCTCCATGACGGGTGTCGACAGGAAGTACTGACCGATCACCACCCAGTCCAGGTTCGGGCTCGTGACCACCGTGTAGGCCAACCACCCGACCACCGCGACCAACACCGCGCCGACCACCCAGCGGGACGCGTATCCCCTGCGCCGCACCACTTCCAACGTGTGCGCGTTTTCCAGCATCATCCTCCCCCTCTGCCCGGGTGCGAAGCACGGTAGGCCGCCGCGGAGCCGGTTTCTTGACTCTCCCTGCCAAGCTCCCACCCGACGCCAGGCACCCGCGCGCACTGGCCCGTCAGGGAATTTCCGCGGCCAATCGGACACAGTGGACCGATCACCGCTGATGCCGGGACCACGGCCCGATGACGATCGAGTTCACCCGCCTGCCCGAGGTCGACCCCACGCCCTGACGGCGATGATGACCAGATCCGAGGTCCTGAACCCGCGGTCGGTCACCGCCCTGCTGCCGCCAACCCGTGGGCGGGTGAATACCCTGCTACGACTGGGGCATCGGTGTTCCAGCGCGGACCGCTGTCGCCGCGGCAGCACGAGAGGTGACACGAGCGGGAGTGCCCAGACGTCAGCGCCGGTTTCACCCCGGCGAACACCGCGCTGAGCGCCCTTCTCAGCAACGTGGGTCTTGAGCTGGACCGCGAGCACGGCCCGAATCGCGGCTTCGGTTCCGGTGAATGGCCATCGAACTCCGGCAGACATGGGAACCGAGTCGTCCCCGAGTCTCGTAGCGGGGCTCGAGTTCGCCGCCGACCCGGGGGCGAATCCTCAATTCCGCGGGCAGGGTTATCGCCGCGAAGTGGACGTTCTGTCGCCCCTCGGTGGGGACGCGATCGGGCGCCAGGTCGGCGGTGAATCTCGGATCGCCACCGTGCGGCCGGTATGGCGCGGACTTCGGTGTGCGCGGGGTAGCGCTCTGTCACTGGCCGCCATGCGGATGCGGACCAGGCCGACCGCCGCGCCCCGAGCACGGGGCGCACCCCCTGCCGGGGTGGTGCCTGCCCCACCGCCAGTAGGTGATCGGGCCGACGAAGTTGATCGCGATCGCCGCCGCCCAGAGCGGTTTCGGGCCGTTGACCTGCTCGGCGCGACGGTGGGCCAGGTCGGTCCACGCCCACGCGGCGAGGCCGATCTGGAGGACCGCCGCCGCGATGACTCCTCTGCGCTGACAACGGGTCAGGTCTGTCCACTTGCGCCGCATCGTTGTCTCCTTCGCTGTGAATCCACCTGTCGGGGCTCAACCGACGTCGCGGTGGCGGAACGCTGTCAGACCGCCTGCCACCAGCACCGCCGATGCGGCGACCAGCGAGGCGACCGGCAACGGGGCGAACGCGCCGCCGGGCAGGTGGGGCAAGTGCGCGTACGGGGAGAGGCCGATCAGCCAGTCGGCGAGTCCCAGTGCCGGGCCCAACTCCCCCAGCAGCAGGAACACGGCCAACGCCGCCCAGGTCGCCTTCGCGAAGCGGGGTGCCACGCCGAACACGGCCAGGACCAAGCCCGTCAACAGCCAGCCCGCCGGTGCCTGCGCCAGCGCCGCGGTCAGCACCCGTCCGATCTGCCCCGCGTCGCCCGTGCGCGCCCCGTGTACGGCACCGGCTGCCACGCCCGCCGCGGCGAGGACGACGACCACGCCCGTGCCCGCGATCAGCAGGTGGCCCGCCACCCAGCGCGGTCGCCCCAGCGGGGTGGACAGCAGCAGGGCCGCGCGACCCGCGTCTTCCTCCACGGCGGGTCGCAGCGCGGCCTGCACGCCGTAGGCCGAGGCCACCACGCCGAGCAAGCCCACCATGGCGGCCAGCACGGCGTCGGTCATCCCGGACTGCCCACCGAGACGGGTGAACAGCTCACGTGCCTGGTCGCTGTCGAGCAGTCCACCGACCTGGTCCGCCACGCCACCGACCAGCAGCCCGTAGGCGGCGAAACCCGCGGACCAGGCCAGCAGCGATCCCCGCTGGAGCCGCCACGCGAGGCCGAGCGCGGATCGCAGCCCGCGCCCGGCGGTCGCGGGTCCGACGCGCTCGGGCAGCACACCGGCACCGAGGTCGCGACGGGCCAGCACCCCGTAGGCGGCGGCCATCAGCGCGCCCGCGACGACCAGACCGACGCAGGCGACCCACCAGTGGTCCCCGGCGAAGGGGCGCGTCCGCTGCGCCCACCCCAGCGGCGACAGCCACGACAGCCACGGCGCGGTCGTGTCGCCGATCGCGCGTACCGCGAAGGCCGCGCCGAGCGCGGACACCGCGAGGCCGTTCGCCGCCCGCGCCCCGGTGACCACCTGAGCGGCCAACGCGCCCACGCCCGCGAACACCGCGGCCACGAAGAGCCACGCCGCCGCCAGCGTGCACGAGCCCGCCACCGGCAGACCGGTCGCGCTGAGCCCCAGCGCGGTCACCACCGCCATTACCGCGTTCGCGCCGATGACGACGACCAAGGCCGCGGTCATCGGCGCGAAGCGGTCGACCAGCCCGGCGCGCACCAGTTCGAGCCTGCCCGCCTCCTCTTCCGCCCGCGTGTGCCGCACCACGAGCATTGCCGCGAGCACCGCGACCAGCACCGCGCCCGTGGTCAGGGGCTTGAGCATCGCCAGGGCCCCGAGGGAGGACACGTCCGCGATGTGGCCGTAGACCGCGACCATGGCGGGGGTGTCGTTGAGGGCACCGGCCGCCTGCCGCACGGAGTCCGCCGTCGGGTACAGGCCCTTCGTCGCGGCGGCGGAGGTGATCGCGACCAGGGCGAGCGCGGCCATCCACGCGGGCAACAACACCCGGTCCCGGCGCAGCGCCAGTCGCGCCAACACCCAGGTTCCCTCGGGGACGGTCATGACCGGCTCCCGTAGTGGCCGAGGAACAGCTCCTCGAGGGTGGGCGGCTGGCAGACCAGGTCACGCACCTCACGCTCGGTGAGCACGTGCAGCACCTGTGACAACCGGTTCCCATCCACCCGGAACCGGACTTGGTCGCCGTCAGCGGTCCAGTCGTGCACGCCGGGAAGCGCCGCCAAGCCGTTGGGCGGGCCCGTCAGCCGGGCGCGCACCGTGGTCCGGGTGAGGTGGCGCAGGTCGCTCAGCGTGCCGCTGTCCACGACCCGGCCCGCGCGCACGATGCTGACGCGATCGCACACCTTCTCCACCTCGGCGAGGATGTGGCTGGCCAGCAAGACCGTGCGCCCATCCTCCCGTGCCCGCGCGACGCACTCCTCGAACACCGCCTGCATCAGCGGGTCCAGCCCGGCGGTGGGCTCGTCCAGCACCAGCAGTTCGGCGTCGGAGGCCAGCGCGGCGACCAGCGCGACCTTGCGGCGGTTGCCCGACGAGTAGGTGCGGCACCGCTTGGTGGGGTCCAATTCGAAGCGCTCCACCAACTCGGCCACCCGCGCGCGACGTGCGCCACCGCGCAACTCCCCCAACAGGCCGATCACCTCGCCGCCGGTCAACGTCGGCCACAACGTCACCTCCCCCGGCACGTAGGCCACCCTCCGGTGCAGCTCCGCGGCTTCGCGCCACGGGTCGGCGGCGAGGACGCGCGCCACCCCGGAATCCGCCCGGACAAGCCCGAGCAGCACCCGCAGCAGGGTGGTCTTGCCCGCTCCGTTGGGACCGAGCAGCCCATGCACTTCCCCCGCGCGCACCGTCAGAGCCAAGTCGTCGAGGGCGCGCGTGCGGCCGAACGCCTTGCGCAGCCCGGATGCGGTGATGGCGTCACTCGTGATTGCGTTCGCCATGGCGTGGCTCCTCTGCCGGGTGGCCGGTAGTCAGGTGGATTGGGTGGACGGTGGCGCGAACGGCCGGACCAGCACGCGTTCGCCCTCAAGGAGCACCACCGCGGTCCACCCGTACCCGGTCCCCAGGCGCGCCGCCAAGGACGCGGATCGCGCGAGGCGCGCCGGGGTGAGCAGGACCGTCTCCGTGCGGTCGACGGCGAAGGCGGGGATCAGCACGCCGCCGCCGCGGTCGACAGTCCCACGCACGACCTCGGTGAGCTGGTCCCCCCGAGGCCGGTGTCGTCGTGGCGGCGACCCGCCGGAGGTCGACTCGATCGGTGGTCGCGGCCGAGAGGGTTCCAGCAGGGGGTGGTGGTTCGGTCATCAGGTGGGCGCTGTCGGCGAGCCGCTGATGACCGAGGAAGTCGATGGCGGGCGACTGCCGAGTGCCGGTGTTCGCGGTGGGCGGTGTCCGCCTGCTTGACGTCGCGGTCACGGGTGGCTCCTCCCGGTGTCGTCGACCGCTTCCCAGAATCGCGGCGGCGACCGCGACCGCGCAGGGACGAAGGTCCTGTCCGCCGCGCGGATGGTCCGGTCTCGCCGGGTGACGTCGTCGGGTGCGAAGGTCCCGGCGATCAGGGGACCTCCGAGCGCGTCGGTCGTCGCGGGTCCGCCCTAGCGTCGACGTGCCTGGCCCCGCGTGTGCGGGGCGTCGCGATCGACACGAGGAGGTCGTCATGAAACCGGTTCGGCTGTGGATCGGCCTGGTCCTGCTCATCCTCGGGGTGCTCGGCCTGGCCGACGCGTTCGACCTGTTCGACGCGGGAAACGTCCTCGACCACTGGTGGCCGGTCGCGGTCATCGGGCTCGGGGTCACGGTCATGCTCGTGCAGCGGCGGGTGTCAGCGGGCCCGGTTGTCGTAGCGGCTTTCGGTTGCGTTCTGCTGGCGAACCAACTGGGGTGGCGCGAGAGCGGCGTGTTCTGGCCGACCGTCTTCGTCGTCATGGGCGCGGCCGTCCTGATCGGACTGCGCAGGCACCGCGTCGTCGACCACAGCGAGTTCACCGCGCCGGTGGCGGTGTTCGGCGGCACCAGGACCGTCGACCGCTCCGCGCACCTCACGCACGCCGACGTCTCCGCGATCTTCGGCGGCGCCACCCTCGACCTGCGCGAGGCGCACGTCGAGCGGGAGGCCACAGTGGACGCGCTCGCGCTTTTCGGTGGCGTCGACGTCCTCGTGCCACGCGGGTGGCGGGTGCGCATCACCGGCATGCCGGTCATGGGCGGGTGCGAGGACAAGACCGCGGGGGAACAGCTCCCGCCGGAGGCACCTGTGCTGGTCGTGCGCGCTACCGCCGTGTTCGGCGGGATCCGTGTGGGCAACGAACCCGGCTGAGCGTCCCCCGGCGCCGTCGGCGGGCCGACCACGAGCTGCCGCGCCCGCCGATCGGTTGCGGTAAGCCGCCAACAGCCGGTGGTGCCGACGGTGGGCGACCTGGCCGCGCGTGGTCGGTCGGATGACGGGCAAGGGTAGTCGGTCGCGTCCGCGAACCGCGGCGGGTTCGCCGACTCGTCGCGGGTCACGCCGTCCGTGGGCACCCGATGCCTGGCAAATCGGTGCCGGAAAGCGGTGTCCAGGCCGCCGGTCGCCGCGTAGGGCCCTACTCGGCAGTCTGCCTTCTACGTGCGAGCACAGGTCTCAGGGCGTGTGGTGGCTCCAGCGGGGGCCGACACGGGCCCATTCCTCCGCCCAGCCGCGCAACCGGAGCCGGTCGAGTGCCGAGTGCGCGGTCGCGCAGAGCACCACCAAGCCGACCAGTGCGAACATCAGGACCAAAACGGCGACGGTGATGGCGCTGGTCACCGCGTCGGTGGCGCGGGTGGGCTGGGAAACCGGCTCGCCGGTCACCACGTCGAGCCAGACCGTCTGGTGCTCGCCCACCCGGGTACCTTCCGGCACGGACGCCATCCCGGTGTGCCGCTCCCCGCCCGCGAACCACTCCACAGGCGCCTGGAAGCTGTGCGGCAGGGCGGCGCCGCCGCTGCCGGAGAGACCCGCGGGTGTGGCCACCAGCACGGTCGCCTCGGCGGGGATCCGCGTGGCCTGCTCCCGACGCGCCGCCGCCGAAGTGCCGACGTACACCTCGGTGCCGACCGCCGCCGCGACCGGCACGGCCACGAGTGCGCCCAGTGCGCAGAGCACGACGACAACCGCCTCGACGTGGTCGGCGCCGCGGGCGGAGGAACGCACCGACCACCTCAGCAGGCGCAGGAACCCGCGGGTCCGCTCCGGTCGCGGGACAGGACCGATGGTCGACCGAGGCATTTTCGCGCTCCCGTTCGTCGTGTGCTCCTCCCAGCGAGTACAGCGGAGACGAAGGGGCCACGGCAGAGGACGACTTCCCGGGGTTGCCGAACCGATCGTCCCGGCGATCGCGGCGTAGGTCCCGATCCGCGCGTCGGTCGACTGGACCCGGGTACACGGTCCTGGACTCCGGCCCGGATCGGAGCGGCCCGTGTCTGCCGCACTCCTCTGTGGACTGAACGAGCAAGTCCGCCGAGGTGCTCTTCCGCGAGAAGCCGGGTTGTGACGTGTCTCGGGGGCCAGGGGTGTTCGAGGGCAAGGAGACCACCGCCAAGCGGGTCGACCGGCGCGGCGCGGTCATCGGGGAGGCGTGGCGATGTGCCGTGACGACATCGCGGTATCCACGCCGCCTTGTCGCGCTGCCGCGGGTGAACCCCGCGTCGCGCGATCAGTCACGGGGTCCAGGCGCCGGTCGTGTGCGCGCCGTCCGCACCCCGGGTACCGAAGACGCCAGGGCTCGGACCACGCGCTCCTCGCGGCCGCTGCGGAACTCGCCGGTCACCACCGCGTTGCCATCGGTGACGGCGCAGTCGAGCGCGCACGGCTGGACGTTGTCCGCGACGAGTTTGCACACCCGCACGGCCAGCACGTCATCCCGGGTTTCCAGGGCGTCGAGCAGGTCGCTCAGGCCGATCACCCCGGCGAGGCCGCCGTCCCCGTCCACCACGGGCAGCGCCTGGTGGCCCGTGCCCAGCAGGAGCCTGGCGACGTCCCCGCAGTGGGCGGTCGACGTGATGGGCCGCACGGGGTCCATCACGTCCGCGGCGGTGGCGGCCCGCGGGATCGACCGGACCTGCTCGCGCAGCAGGTCGCCCGAGGACACCATCCCGACCACGCGGTCGTCCGCCACGACCGCGACCGCGCCGTCACGCGCCGCGCGCAACACCTCCCGCACCGCGCGCAGCGGCGTGTCCGGCCGCACGGCCACCGCTCCCGCGTCCATGATCTCGCTCGCCAGCATGACGCCTCCTGATCGGTCTCGGCCCGCGCGATCCAGCCCGCGCCCGCCCCGTCCGGGCGGGCGCGGTTCGTCTCCACCGACACTGACCGCGGACACCCCCGGGCGACCAGTGACGAGAGGTACGCCCATCCAGTGGCGGACGCTCGCCGTTCCGGGGCCGGATTCCCCTGTCCGCCCACCACCGGGGAACGGCGATGTCCAACGCCGGGCCCCGTGCCGCGGACCTCAGTCGTCCCAGCCGGACGAAGTGGGGGCGAGCGCCGACAACCGGACCTCGCGAACGCCCGGGACGGTGCGGCACAGGGCGACGACCAGGCCGCGCTCGGCCTCGTCGGCGAACTCGCCGGTCACGACGAGCCGCCCGTCGTCGGCCTCGACCCGCCAGTGGCGCCTGCTGCCCGCGTAGTCGTCGAGCAGGGCGCGCACCTTGGCGGCGATGACGTCGTCATCGCGGACCATGGAGCGCAACAGGTCCCGGCGGGCGACCACACCGACGAGCAAACCCTCTTCCACAACCGGCAGGCACCGCAGCCCGGTCCGCAGCATCGTCTCCGCGACCGTCGACACGTCGTCGGCCGGGTGCGCGACCTCGACCGGGCGAACCATCACCGACGACACCGGCGCGTCGGGAGAGACCTGCCGGTCGCCCACGTGGCGGAGCAACTCGGGCTCGCCCACCACACCGACCACGCGACCCAGGTCGTCCACGACCGGCAGGCTCGCGTAGCCGTGCTCGGTGATCACCGTGACCACCTCGCGCACCGTGCTCCCCGGTCGGGCGCTGAAGACCGGCCTGCTCATCAAGTCCCGAACCCGCATCGCATCCTCCACACCGGACGGACCAACCCGTCCTCCGCCAGTGGCGCGCCCGGGGCGGACGCGCTGCTCCCACCTCTCGATCGTCGCCACTCGCGCGGGTGTCGGGCAGTGGTCGCGGGACCTCGACCGGCGGTGACCTTCGGCACTGCCCCGATCACCGCACCTCGAACGAGGGCGGGTACCGGGCTCGGTGCGCGCCCCGGGAGGAGCGGTGGCGGCGGCGAAGCGGTCGGCTCAGCAGCGACCCGGGCGGCGGCCTACCTCCTCGCGGGCGGTATCACCGACGACCGCACACCGACGTGAGGTGGTGGCTGGAACCTCCCGCGGTCGTGGTCGCCGCGCTGCCGTTCCTCGCCCGGTTCCCGGGATCCCGCCAACCCGATGGGCGAGGCCGGGCCCGCGGGGTGGTTCAGCCCCCACCGGGGAGGAGCCGCGTCGGAACGAGGTCGTCACGTCGAACCCCGCCCGGGCGGCGCGCTCAGGGTCAGGACGGCCGCCGGGGTGATGACCCCGGTGACGACCTGGTGAGCGACTTCGGAGACCAGGGCGTTGCGGCTGCGCCCGTAGGCCCGCAGCGCCTGGAACGCTTGGTGCATGTCGAGCCTGCCCGCGTGCGCCAGCACGCCCTTGGCCTGCTCGATCGTGATCCGGTTGTTCAGCGCGGTCTGCAACTGCTCGGTGAGCACTTCACCGCGGCGGATCGCGCGTTCGTGCAGGATTCCGATGGTGGCGATGTCGGCCAAAGCCCGAGCGACCAGCAGGTCCTGCTCGGCCATCGCACCCACGCCGTGGTCGAAGAGGTTGAGGGCGCCGATGGTGTTCTGGCGCAGGCGCATCGGGATGGCGTGCACCGCGGCGAAGCCACGGGAGACCGCCTGGGGGACGAACCTCGGCCAGCGGGCGCGCTCGGCGGCCAGGTCGGGAACGCGGACCGGTTCGCCCGCCCCGATGCAGTCCAGGCAGGGACCCTCGCGGATCTGGACCTGGAACAGCTCCAACAGCCGGGTCTCGTCGGTCGACGACGCGAGCACCTGCAGACCGCCGCGCTGGTCGGACAGCACGAGCCCGGCCGCGGCCGAGTCGAGCAGGCTGACGCAGTATCCCACGAGTTCGTGCAGCATCTCGACGACGTCGTAGTCGTCGACCAGCGTGTCGGCCATCCGCACGAACGCGCCCAGCAGCAGCGCCTCCCGCGCCGATCCCGGCGTCTCCACAACGGGAACCTCCTTTCCTACTTCGCCCGAACAGCGTAGAACGTGCCGGGCGGCCACAGGTGGATCACGCTCCCCCGACGTCCGCGGGGTGAAGCCTGCGGGACACGAGGTCGTCGGCGACCTCGTCCACGAGGCGTCCGGTGGTGAACGCGTGTCCGCGCAGGCGGGCCAACGCGTGCTCCGGCGACACGCCGAACTCCGCGATGAGCATTCCGACCGCTTGGTGCACCTGGGCGCGGCGCAACGGCAGGTCCGTCCACGCCCCGGCCGCTCGGTCGAGCCCGAGCCCCAGCAACACCAGCGTCGCGACGTCGACCAGGCGCAGGGCGACCCGCAGCTGCGCGGCCGACAGCCAGCCCGGAGTCCGCCGGTACAGGTCGAGCGCGCCGATGCTGATCGCCCCGGCGACCAGCGGGAACCCGAACAGGGCCCCGACCGGCTCCGCCCCGATCTCCGCGGCGAACACCGGCCAGGCCACGTCGCGCAGGTTCGGGGCGAGCGCGGGCCGCTTGGTGTCGAACGCTTGAAAGCACGGCCCCTCACCCAGGCTGAACTGCACCGCCTCGATGCGGGCGGCGACCCGATCGGTCGCGTACAGGCATTCGCGCCCGAGGTCGCCGGTCATGACCGAGACCGACGCGCCGTCGACCGGCAGCAACTCGACGCAGGCATCGCACACCTTCGCGAGCGCGTCGAGTTCGCTGCCGCCGCCGCGCAGGTCCCCCACCACGCGGTGACGAACCCGGTCGGCCTCGTCATCACCGGCCTCAGCCACGACGAGCGCACCAGTGGACCACGCGCGCGACACCTCCTGCCCACTCCTGAACGAAGTCCGCGGGGGCACGACGGTTGCGCAGAGCCCGCACAGGGTCAGGCGGGCAACGTACCCGACGCGGCGCACGTCCGGTGAAACGGTCCTGGCCGCTCGGTGCCCGTTCACTCCCGCGTGTGATGGGGTTCATCGCGAACTCCCGCCGCGACTCGACCGCCGCCGCGTCGCGGCTCACGGACCCACCCGCTCGGCGGTTCCCCCGGCCGGTGATCCGATTATGGTCGAGTCGTGGAACGAAGCGACCCGGTCCACACAAGCTGACATCGTTGGCCGTGACCCCGCCGACACGTGACACGTGAGCGATGGGGAATCGTCATGTCGAACGCGTCTCGGGAGCAGGTGTCCGACCACGGCTCCGCCCGCTGGGAGGCCTTGCTCGCCAGGATCACCCACAGCAGTGCGAGCGCGCTGGTGTCGGTCTGCGCGACGGGAGACCCGCGGTCGACTCCCGGCGCCGACGGGGTGATCGAGACCGCGGCGCTGGTCCGCGCCGTCCTGGAGGCGGGCGCACGCGCGACGCGGTGCCTGCCCGCCGCCCCCTCCGGCGTGCCCGCCACGACCGAGGACACCCTGGCGGAAGCACTCGCGCTGACGGTGGCGATGGTCCGCGACAGCGCGCGGCACATCCGCGAGTCCGCGTTGCGGGAGCGCTGGGCGGCGGCGTCGGCCTGCGCGAGCGTCCAACTGTTCTACGGCGGTGGCCAGCGCCCGCTCGACCAGCTCACCGACCGCGCCGCCGAGGCCGCCGAGGCCGATTTCGGCACCCTCACGCTGCTTTCCGACTCGGGGGTGTTGCGGGTGCGCGCGGTGACCGGGTCGCTCGCCGCCGACCTCACCGCGGGCACCTCCCCGCACCCCGTGCACAGCCTGGCGGCGCGCGTGGTCCGCGCGGGGAAGGCGTTGCTGGCCGAGGCGTACCCGGAGGCCCGCGCGATCGGTCCGGTCGCCATGGTGCCGCTCAGGTGGGGAGACCGGGTGACCGGCGCCCTCGCCGTCGGCCGGACCCCGGGTGGACCACCGTTCACACCCGTCGACCTGCGCCACCTCGGGGCGTTCGCCGGGCAGGTCGCGGGAGCGATCGAGTTCGCGTGGTCCAGCGCGGCGCACGACCAGTCCGAGCACCGCGACGAAGTCGACACGGCGGTGGCCGCGTTGACCGACGCGGTGGTCGGCGACCTGTTCGCGGTGGGGTTGGGACTGCGGAACCTCATCGGCACCGGTACGCCGCCCGCGCACCGCGAACGCCTCACCGAGCACATCGACTCGCTCACGGCCACCGCCTCCCGCGTCCGCGACTTCTTCGCCGCCGAGTTCCCCCGCCGCCGACACCCCGTTCCCCTCTCCCTGCGCCTGCTCGCGACCGCCGACGCGGCGGAGCTGGTGATCGACACACCGGTGCGGGTGGCCCTGGCCGACAACATCACCCGGATGTGCCCGCCCGGTCTCGCCGACGACATCATCGCGGTCGCACGCGACGCGCTGACGACCGTGGCGCACGCCCGACTCGTCGAACTGTGCGTCGACTTCGACGGTGACACGTTCGCGGTGGCGGTTCAGGACGACGGTGCGCCCACGGTCGCCAGATCACGTCTGGTGGCCGTCCTGCGGGATCTTTCCGACGGCTCCCGCTCCGTGCGCCAGACGCGGGGAGTCGACGGGACCAGGGTGTTCGTCTGGACCGCCCGACTCCCGTGAACGACGCGGCGCGACCACGGTTCTGATCCGAGCTGGAGGGGCGGACAATGGCCGGTACGCCCCGTATGTCCTCAGTGGAAGAACTGGCTCCGCTCGACGGCAACGGGTTCCGGACCGAGAGTTCGGTGGGCTGGTCCATCGCCGTGGTTCCGTCCGCGGTTCACCTGGCGGTGAGGGGCGTGTCGGAGCCGTCGACTCCGACCTGCCCGTGTGAAGTGGTCACCCGGGCCTCCCGGACTCTTCGGACGTGACGCGGATCAGGTCGTCGGTGGATCGGCGCCTGCTGGGCGCGGGCACCTCGGCGGGGTGCCCGACCCTCAGCAGGAGTTGGGGGTAGCCGGACAGGTCCAGTCGCCGGATCAGGGACTTCCGCGCCTCGGGGACGTGCAGTGGCTGGGTGAGAACCGAGCCGGCCAGTCCGGCGGCGACGGCCCCGAGCCACAGCTGTTGGGTGACCATCCCGGCGGCGAGGTGGTCGCTGCGGCCGTCGCCGGTGGTGGTGATCAGGAGGTAGCTCTCCCGCGCCAGGCGGGCGGCCAGCACGTCGTCGTCGGGGACCGCGGTGTGCTCGTCGACGAGACCGGTCCAGGGCAGTGTGGGGGTGCCACCCGCGCTGGGCAGCCCGTCGTCCGCGCCGCCGCGCCACGCGGCGAGTTCGCGCTGGTACGCGTGGTCGTGGCGGAATACCAGCGCGCTGCGCGCGAGGACCCGCGCCAGGTCGCCGGTATCGCCGGGGGCGTGCAGGATGCGCACGGCCGCGGCCCGCGGGGTGTCCTCGAGCGCCTGGTCGCGCAGCGCGCACAACAGGGCGGCGTCGACCGGGTCGGGTGTGAACGCCCCGCGGTGGCTGTGCCGGTTCGGGATGGCGCGGTAGACGGCCAAGTCGGTCTCGGTGGGCTCCCGGCGCCCACCCGCGTCGATCCGGGCCACGACCTCGGGCCGGGTCGGGTCCGGGAACTGGCGCCAGGGAGCGGCCCAGCCGAGCTGGCGCACCGCGACGCGCACGGTGGTGACGGCGGCGCCGCAGGAGATCAGCCGGTCGCGGCCGAGCCGGTCGTGCCGGGGCAGCGCGATGTCCACCCGCTCCAGCACACGCGCCGCGCGGCCGTCCAGCTCCAACAGCCAGGGTTGGCTGTTGTGCACCGACGGCGCGCGGGAGAACGCCGCCGTGAGCACGGCCACCTCGCCTCGATCCCACTCCGCGATCATGCTCGCCCCTCCTCGCCGGCCACCCCGGTCGCGACCTCGTTCAGCGCGCGGCGGGTTGCGGGCGCCTCGATCAGTTGGGACAAAAGGGAAAAGGCCAACTCCTCGGCGCAAGCTGTGAGCAGCACCCGCGGCAACGCCCGACCCGCGGCGACCTGGTCGCCATCGCGGTCGCCGGGGGTGGTCGGCACGGCGGGCATCGGTAGCGGCTCGACAGGCAGCGGCGACACCGGGGAGTCGAAGTCCCGCAACACGACCAGGGTGGCAGGCGATGGCGGCCTGCCCACCGCGAAGGCGGGTGCGCCGTCGCCGTCACCGGATCCCGCCGTCCAGGCGCGGACCTCGGCCACGTGTGCCGGGTCACGACCCAGCACGTGGTCGACGCGGCGGATGAGCTCGGCCACCGCGCCCAGGTCCGCGGGGCGCTCCGGCAGGCGCAGTCGGGCACCTTCACCCGCGGCGGCGCGCACCGCCGCGCCGGAGGATGTCGCTGTGGTGTCCTCGGCGGGCATCTCGGCTCCTTCCGTGTCGTCCACCAGGCTGCCCGGTCGGCGGGCACGCGGGCACGGACGGCGGACCCCGGCGACCGGGACGTTGGTCCCGCACCAGGCGAACTCCTCGATCGTTCCCGCCGAGCAGGGCGATGCGGCACGGCGCGACCGGGACTTCCGTCGGTGTCCGGCCGGTCGTCGGGTGGGTGAGGCTGGAACCGACACCGAGAGCGGGGGAACGGAGGAGTGATGGCGCGACAACCGGAGCCGGTCAGGGTGACCGGGACGCTCGACTCGCCTTCGCGGTGGTTGTGGTTGGTCAAGTGGTTGCTGCTGCTGCCGCACTTGCTGGTGCTTGCCGCGCTGTGGTTGGGATTCGTCCTGGTCGTTGTCGTCGCGTTCTTCGCGATCCTGGTCACCGGCCGCTACCCGCGACCGCTGTTCGACTACACCACCGGGGTATTGCGTTGGAGTTGGCGGGTGCACTACTACGGATACGCCGCCCTGGGCACGGACCGGTACCCGCCGTTCACCCTGGCCGACGTGCCCGACTACCCCGCCAGGCTGCACATCGCCTACCCGGAGCGGCTTTCGCGGGGTCTCGTGCTGGTCAAGTGGATCCTGGCGGTGCCGCACTACCTGGTGGTCGGCCTGCTCGCCGGCGGCGGCCTGTGGTTGGCGGGCAACGCCGACACCGGTGGCTTCCACTGGGGCGCCGGTGGCTTGGTCGGTGTGCTGACGCTGGTCGCGGGCGTGGTTCTGCTGGTTCGGGGCGAGTACCCGACATCGCTGCACGACCTGGTGGTCGGGCTCGACCGGTGGGTGCTGCGCGTGGCCGCCTACACGGCGCTGCTGACCGACCGGTACCCGCCGTTCCGGCTCGACCTCGGCGCGGACGAAACCGGTGCCCCAGCGGAAACCCCGCACGCGGACGTCGCGCCCGCCGTCTCCCCGCGGCCCGGGTGGACTCCGGGCCGGGTGGTCGCCATGGTCGTGGGAGTCGTCGTGGCGTTGTCGGCGGTGGGTTTGCTGACCGGGGGCATCGGTCTGGTCGTGGCCGACCGGGGTTACCGTGACCAGGACGGCTACCTGCACACCGCGACCCGCGAAGCCACCAGCAACGGCTACGCCGTGGTCGTCGAGCACGTGGACTTGGCGCGCGGTACCGGGTGGCCGTGGATGGCACGCGCGGTGGGCGAGGTGTCGATCCGGGTCGACGCCGGGGAACGCCCCGTGTTCGTCGGCCTGGCGCCGGCCGCGCGGGCGCGGGGGTACCTGACGGGCGTGGACCGCACCGTGCTCGGATCGGTCACGATGCCGATGCACAACGGCGTGAACACCCGCGACATCACCGGTGACGCGCCTCGGACACCGCCCGCCGCGCAGTCGTTCTGGACGGTCACCGGGACCGGCAGCGGGGTGGTGCGGCTGGACTGGACCCCGATCGAGGGTGACTGGACGGTCGTGCTCATGAACGCGGACGCCTCGGCCGGGGTCGACGCGCGGGTGTCGATCGGAGCCACCGCGCCCGCGCTGCCCTGGCTGGCCGCCGGGTTGTTCACCGCGGGCGCCGTTCTGCTCGCGGGCGGGGTCGCCCTGGTGGTCGGCGCGGCGCGCCGAGCCACCCCGAACCATCCACTCAGGACAGCGCAGGTCGATGACGAGGAGGAAGACCATGTCCGGAAATAGGTCCGGCGGCGGGCGGCGTTTCGTGGTCGGCTACGACGGCTCGGGCCACGCCACCGCGGCGCTGCGATGGGCACTGGCCCACGCCGACGCAGAAGGCGCCGCGGTGGCCGCGATCGAGGTGGTGGCACCGGAAACCGCGTTCGTGCCCGCCGCGCCCATGTCACCGCAACCCCACGGTGGCCAACCGCCTCGACGCCCCCTGCCCGAACCCGCCGAACTGCTCGGTGACCACGCGCGGGTCCCGCTGTCGGTCGAACGCGTCGAGGGCCGCACCGGCCGGGCGCTGGCCGAAGCGGCCCGGGACGCCGACCTGGTGGTGATCGGGGCGCACCACTCCCCCGCGCACATCACCTCGGGAGTCGGCGCGTTCGCCGCGGACTGCCTGCGGCACGCCGGCTGCCCGGTGGTGATCGTGCCCGCGGAGTGACCGCCACGCGCGGCTCGGCCACCCGCCACTCCCCGGCGGGTGGCCGAGCCGCCGCTACGGCACCAGGACGGCGGCGCCGCGCACCCGGTCGGCCGCGAGATCGCGCAGTGCGCGGGCGGCACCGTCGAGCGGGTACGCCGACGCGATCACCCGAAGCGGGTGCGTTCCGGCGAGGGCGAGGAGGTCCCTGGCGTCGGCGCGGGTGTTGGCGGTGACGCTGCGCAGTTGGCGCTCCTGGAACAGGTGCCGCCGGTAGTCCAGCGGCGGGATGTCCGAGAGGTGGATACCCGCCACCGCCAGCGTCCCGCCGCGGTCCAGCGCGGCCAACGCGGCCGGCACCAGCTCGCCCGCGGGCGCGAACAGGATCGCGGAGTCCAGCGGCTCGGGCGGGTGTTCGGCGGCGCCCCCCGCGGACGCGGCGCCGAGTTCCAGCGCCAACTCGCGGGCGCGGGGATCCCGGGTGAGCACGTGCACGGTCGCGCCCTCGGCGACGGCCAACTGGGCGGTGAGGTGGGCACTGGCACCGAAGCCGTAGATGCCCAGCCGCCCGCCCGGTGGCAGGGCGCTGCGCCGCAGCGCCCGGTAGCCGATGATGCCCGCGCACAGCAGCGGCGCGGCTTCGACGTCGGTGTACCCGGTGGGCAGCGGGTGGGCGGAGGCAGCGGGCGCCACGGTGTACTCGGCGTAGCCGCCGTCGGCGTCCCACCCGGTGTAGACGGAACCGGGACACAGGTTCTCGGCGCCGCGCAGGCAGTAGCGGCACCGCCCGCACACCCCGCGCAGCCACGCCACGCCGAGCCGGTCGCCCACCGCCACACCGGACACGCCCGCGCCGGTGGCGACCACCTGTCCCACGACCTCGTGCCCTGGGACCACGCCGGACCGGTGCACCGGCAGGTCCCCCTCGGTGATGTGCAGGTCGGTCCGGCAGACGCCGCAGGCCAGCACGCGCAGCAGCACGTCCCCCGGACCGGGCTCGGGCACGGGTTCGCGCCCGGCGACCAGCGGCTCACCGGTGGGCGCGCCCGGCGCGCGGACGCGCCAGGCCAGGTGTTCGGCCATATCGGGCTCCTCTCCGCGCCCGACCAGCCTCACCCGCCGGGCCCGGCCCCGACGCGGCCCATGTTCGTGTCTTGCCGGGACGTTCGGCTCTGCTGGGTGGTGGGCGGGCGGTCGAGCGTGGACGACGACCGCTTCCCGTGCCCGGCACGGGTTCGCCGAGGGGAAGGGCCGCCGCGATCATGGCGCAGACACCGGTGACCGACTCGCCGCGCGGGTTGACCGACGCCGAGGCCGCCGAGGTGCGGGCCCGGGTGGGCCACAACCTGATGGCCGAGCCGAAGCGGGCGGGCCGGGGTGCGCGGGTGCTGGCGCAGCTGCGCGACCCCATGGTGCTGTTGCTGCTGGTGGCCGCCGCGTTGGCGCTGGTCCTGGGGGACTTCGCCGATGTGGCCGTCATCGGGGCGGTGGTGGTGCTCAACACCGCTGTCGGCGTGGCGCAGCAGTCACGGGCCGAACGGGCGTTGGCGGCGTTGCGCTCGATGTCCGCGCCGACCGCGACCGTGGTGCGCGACGGGACGGCGCGGGAGGTGCCGTCCGCTGAGGTCGTCCCCGGCGACGTGGTGGTCCTGACCGCCGGTGACGTCGTGGCGGCGGACGCCGCGCTGGTGCGGGCGCACGCGCTGCGCGTCGACGAGGCGGCCGTCACCGGTGAGTCGGTCCCGGTGGACAAGCCCGTCGGCGGTGAGGTCGCGGCGGGCACGGTCGTCACCCACGGCCGGGGCGTCGCGGTGGTGAACCGGACCGGTCCCGACAGCGGTCTTGGCCGCATCGCCGCCTTGGTGGGGGCGCAACGGCCCCGCCCGACGCCGTTGCAGCGCAGGCTCGCCGACCTGGGACGCGTGCTCGCCCTCGCCGCGGTCGGGCTGTCGGTGGTGGTCGCCGCCATCGGCTTGGCGCGCGGCGAGCCGGTGGGCGCGATGGCCCTCACGGCGATCAGCCTGGCCGTGGCGGCGGTGCCCGAGTCGCTGCCCGCCGTGGTCACCCTCGCGCTCGCGCTGGGGGCGCACCGGATGGCGCAGCGGCGCGCCGTGGTCCGGTCCCTGCCCGCGGTGGAGACCCTGGGCTCGGTCACCGTGCTGGCCACGGACAAGACCGGCACCATCACCGAGGGCCGGATGGTCGCCGAGCGGGTGTGGACACCCGAACGGGGTGAGGTCGACCCGGGCGCCGAGCTGCCCGCGGCGCTGCTGCGCGCGGTCGTGCTGTGCAACGACGCGGACCCGCGTGCCACGCCCGGGGACGACCGGGTGGCCATCGCGGGCGACCCGCTGGAGGTGGCGCTGCTCTCGATGGCCGCGGCCGCGGGCGTGGACTGCGCGGCGCTGCGCGACCGCCACCCCCGGATCGATGAACTGCCGTTCGACAGCGAGCGCGGGCGGATGACGACCGTGCACCAGGCGGGCGAGCACTGGCTGGTGGTGTCCAAGGGCGCGCCCGAAACCCTGCTCGCCGAGGGCACCGAGGCCGTGGACGCGGCGGAACGGCTGGCGCGCCGGGGGTACCGCGTCCTCGCCGTGGCCGCGGGCGGCGGATCGGGTGCCGCTCCCGGGGCCGCCGCGGGTGAGCGGGCGGTGCGGCTGCTCGGCTTGGTGGCGCTCGCCGACCCACCGCGGTCCGACAGCGCCGAGGTGGTGACCGCGTTCCAGGAGGCGGGCATCGAACTCGTCATGATCACCGGGGACCACCCGCGCACGGCGGCCTCGATCGCGGACCGCGTGGGCATCGGTGACGGCGGCGAGGTGCGCACCGGCGAGGAACTCGCCGCCCGCGGCGCGGGAGCGCCGGGCCGGGTGCGCGTGTACGCGCGCACCCGGCCCGAGCAGAAGCAGGCGATCGTGCGGGCCTGGCAGGACGAGGGCCACGTGGTCGCGATGACCGGTGACGGCGTCAACGACGCCCCCGCCCTGCGGCGGGCCGACATCGGCGTGGCCATGGGCGGCGGCACGGAGGTGGCGCGGCAGGCCGCGGACCTGGTGCTGACCGACGACAACCTGGGCACCGTGGCCACCGCGGTGGAAGAGGGCAGGCGCATCCACGCCAACGTCCGGACCTTCCTGCGCTACGCGGTCTCCGGCGGTGTGGCCGAGGTGCTGGTGATGCTGACCGGACCGCTGCTGGGCCTACCGGTCCCACTGCGACCGGGGCAGATCCTGTGGATCAACCTGCTGACCCACGGACTGCCCGGGGTGGCGATCGGTGCCGAACCCGCCGCGGCGGGGGCCATGCGCGCCCGGCCGCGCCCACCCGGGGAGTCGATCCTGGGCGCCGGTCTGTGGGCGCGGACAGCGTGGACGGGGGCGCTGATCGCCGCGGTCACCCTGGGCGTCGGGGTGTGGGCGGCGCACACCGGCCGGGAGTGGCAGACGCTGGTCTTCCTCTGCCTGGGCCTCGCCCAACTCGGTGTCGCGACGGCGCTGCGGCGCCCTGGCGCCCGCCCGAGGTTCCTCGACCTCGCCGTGATCGCGGCCGTGGCACTGCAACTGGCGGGCGCGTGGCTCCCCCCGCTGCGGGACGCGCTGGGCACCGCGGCGGTACCGGTGGGCGACCTGCTGCCCACCGTGGTCGCCGCCACGGTCCCCGGACTGGTGGTGCGGGCGCTCCGGCGCCGCGAGAACCGTTCGCCGGAGACAATCGGGCGCGGTGGGACCCGACCGCGCGACCGCCGGGCGGAACCCCGCGAACCGCGTCGTGGAACGGATCGGTGATACCGGCGGTCGAGCGTCGCGCTCCGCGTGCCCCAGCGCCACATCGGGTCGCCGAGAGCTCGTCCACAGCGGGGAGCCGGACGGATCAACGCGCAACCGACGGTGCTGGTCGCGGCCAGAACGCCCGGACCTGGCGGGCCCGCTGAGCCGCCCGCCGAACGGTGAGCGCGTCGCGGGCACTCGACGCGCTCACCCGCACACGTCCACACCGGACTCCCGGCACGCCTTGGCGATCACGTGCGCGCACCGCCGGAGCCCGGCCAGTTCAGCGGTGCCCGGGACCGTGGGCTCCAGCGCGCCCGCGCCCGAGCGGTCGACGATCCTGGGCAGCGACAGGCACACCCCGCCGATCCCGTGGAAGTCGGCGACGTAGGCGCTGACCGGCAGGATCAGCCGCTGGTCGCCGAGGATGGCCTCCAGCACGTGGGTGACGGCGAGGCCGACGGCGTAGTTGGTGGCCCCCTTGCCCGCGATCACCTCGTACGCGGCGCCGACCACCGAGTCCTCGATCTCCCGGCGCGCGGGCTCGTCGAAGACCTGGCGCCCGTCGACGACCCAGTCGAGCACCGGCACCGAACCGATGAACGCCTGCGACCACAACGGCACCGCGGTGTCACCGTGCTCACCGACGATGTACGCGCACACCCCCGCCACCCCGACCCCGGCCCGCGCGGCGATCAGCGCGCGCAGGCGCGAGGAGTCGAGCACCGTGCCCGACCCCAGCACCCGGTGCGCGGGCAACCCGCTGACCTCCAGCACGGCCTGGGTCACCACGTCCACCGGGTTCGTCACGACGAGGAACACGGCCTCGGGGGCCAGCGCGCACAGCTCGGGCACCAGGGCGCGGCAGAGGCGCACGTTGCGCCCGGCCAACGCCATCCGGCTCTCCCCCGCGCGCTGGCGGGCTCCCGCGGTGATCACCACCACGTCGGCGCCCGCGCAGATCCCGACGTCGTCGGAGCCGACGACCTCGACGGTCGGGGCGAACATGCCGCCGTGGCGCAGGTCGAGGACCTGCGCCCGCAGCTTCGCCGCGTCGGTGTCGAACAGGGCCACGGTGTTGGCGGTGCCCCTGATCTGGCAGGCGTAGGCGAGGGTCGATCCCACCTGTCCGGCGCCGACGACCGCGATCCTCGGTCCCCGCGCCGCTCTGCGATCAGTCACGCCGCCGAGCCTGCTCACCGCCGCCGACCGGCTCCAGGGATCTTGGACCGTGTCCCGCAGGGCCAAGCGGCCACAATGGCGGACCGGGCCGGAGGTGACGGGCCCGGTCAGGTGTGCGCGACCGCCACCGGGCACGCGCCGCGGTGCGGCGGAGCACGGGCGGTCGAGCCCATGCCCAGGCCGGTGCGCAGCCCGCGCCCCCTGCCCCCGACGACGAGGAGTTGGGCGTCCCCGCTCAGCTCCGTCAACGCGCGCGGCGCGGTCGCGCGGTACGACCAGCCGGACGGGCACCTCCGCGTGCTCCTCGCCGCGGCCCGCGGCCTGTTCGAGGGCGAACCCGATGGCGGCGCCCCCGGCACGGGAACCGTCCACACCGAACACGATCGGTCCGGCGGTTCCGCGTACCACGACCACGGGGCAGCGGGCGTGCGCGGCGACGGCGTCGGACACCGAGCCGATCAGCAGGCCCTCGACCCCACCGAGGCCGCGGTGCCCGGTGACCGCGTGCGGCGCGGCGTCCAGCAGCACGGTTGCGGCCCTCTCGCTCAGGTGGACCGGTGGGGTGCCCCCGCGGTCGACGCGGGTGAGCCGACCGCGGCGACCACGCCCGGCACCACGACGACCGGGCAGCGGGCGTGGCGCAGGCAGTAGGCGGTCGTGGAGCCCATCAGCGCCGCGATGGCGCCCGTGCCGTGCTTGCCGACCACGAGCAGGTCGGCCTCCTCGGAAGCCCGGACCAGCGCGGGGCCCGCGGCGCCGGTGCGGTCGTCGTAGCGCACCGACACGTCCGGGTGCCGCGCGACCACCGACGACAGCACCGCACCGACCCGGACGCGCTCGTCCCAGGGCGGACCGCCGCCCCAGACCCAGATCACCCGGACGGCGACACCGCGCCGTTCGGCCTCGGACAGCGCCCACTGGAGGGCGGTGGACGCGGGCGTCGAGCCGTCGAACCCGACGAGGATGTGCTCGGTGCGCATGGTGTTACCTCCTTCGTGCGAGTGGTCCCCGTGGCGGCGCCGACCGGCCCGCGCTGCGGGGACCGGCGGTCACTCGGCTACCTGGTTCACGGTGATCCGCTTGGCCTCCCCCTCGGTTTTCACCGGCACGGTGAGCGTGAGGATGCCCTTGTCGTAGGTGGCTTCCACGCGGTCGACGCTGGCTCCCCGGGGCAGTGCCACGGAGCGGGCGAAGCTGCCGTAGTGGAACTCGCTGCGCCCGTGCTCGCGCCGCCGCTCCACCCGCTGCGCGGTGATGGTGAGCGTGTCGCCCTGGACGGTGACCGCGATGTCCTCCTCGGGGTCCAGGCCCGGCAGTTCCGCGCGCACCACGTAGGTGCCGTCGTCGAAGTAGTCCTCGACGCGGACGATGTGGCGGTCGATGGTCGGCAGCGCCTCGAACAGCCGGAACACATCGGGGATCAACGTGGTCCTGGGCAGGATGCCCGTCATGTCGCCTCCTACGGTTCGGTGCCCGCAGAGTGCGGGCACCGCCGACACTGCCCCGGTCCGGCGCTCTCCCGAAGCGGACCGGGGACCCCGACTGCCAGGGACCTTCGTCCACTGCCGTCCGCGTTCCACCCCGGCGGTGCCGGTCACGGGCTTCGGTCCCGGAGACCGGGGACTTTTGGTCTCTGTCCCCGGGCGAGAGCGGGTGGGCACCGTGGGGCCGTACCACCGAGGAGAGGAGGACCGGTCATGCCGCGGACCGATCACGACACCGTGCGGGACGCGATCGCCCTCGCCTGCCGCGCGCCGTCGGTGC
>NZ_PTIX01000014.1 GCF_002934265.1 Actinokineospora auranticolor | reverse complement strand
CAGGTACGCCAACGGGAGCGGCACGGGTACGCACCTCACCGTTCACACACCGCAGCCGATATTGCGGGGTTTGACCCAAAAGCGGGTCCCCCACACGAAGATCAAACAGACACAGCCGACATCGAACTCCACAGCCCGCGCACACCACCACGAAAGCGCCGCGCGGTGTCACCCGGCGGGTCGCGTCATGGCGGTTGTGGGCGGCTTCGCGGGCTACGAAGAGGCGCCGGACGCCCGCCCCGGTCAAGACCTCGGCACACGTGGCGGTGGCGTCGGTCTTGCGGACGCCGCTTCGAAAGCCCTGGTGCTGGCGCGATTGGCCAGCACACCACAACCGGTACGCACAAGGAGAGGTGCGTGCGCGGTCGGTCGGTCAGGGTGCTCGCCGCCGTAGGGACGATCAGGGGGCGGTCACCGGGTCTCCTCGATGAGGTCGTCGCCGGGGAGTTCGGTGCCGAAGTCCTCGCCCGGGTTGATGATGAGGGTCAGGCCCGGGAGGGCCGGGAGGAGGTCGCGGCCCGTGGTTCGGGTGACCGGGCCCGCGTCCGGGGGGACCAGGCGGGACGAGGAGTAGACGACCAGGAAGCGGTGGCCGTCGGGGTGCACGCCTACTCGGAGGCCGCCTTCGTCGTCGGTCTCCAGGACGAAAGGGGCGTCCAGGGCTACGGGCACGAGGCGGTCGCGCGGCAGCCACCCGGCCGCCACGTGGCCCAGGACCCGCTCGAACTCCGTCTCCGGTGGCGGGAAGCCGCGGCGGCGCGGGCCGGGGCGGTACTCCTCGTTGACGTAGGTCTCCCCCGTGAACCGGCCGTCGTCGCCGATTTTGTAGCCGCCGAGCAGGACCGGGAGGGGGGTGCCGTCGATGAGGTCGGGGTCCGCGTCGGGGTCCGCGCAGTACACCCAGACGCCGGGGGTGCGGGCGGCCTCGGCGCGCATGGCGTCGGTGATCGGGGGCAGGCCGGGGTGGCCGCCCGGGGTGACCTCCGCTATCGCGCCGGAACGCAGGTACTCCTCCACGGCCAGCGGCAGCAGGTACCCGCGGCCGCCCGCCTCGGACACCACCGCCACCACCCGCCACGACCCCGTGAGGCGGTAGCGGTGGTACGGGCGTTCGGCGAACTCGGGGGGCAGGCCGCGCCGGTCGAAGGGCGTGTCCACGGCGAACACCAGGTTGCCCTCCGTGCCGCCGTGCCGGTCCACCTCGACGTCCGCCAGCAGTTCCGTGGTGATGCTCGCGAACGACTCGACCGGCGGGTCGTCGGACAGCACGATCAGCGGCGACTGCCAGGCCGGGATCTCCTCGCCCAGCGCGTACTCCAGCTCCGCGGCGTTGGCCGCCAGCTGCCCGGCCAGGTACGCGGCGGCCTGCCGGACATCGCCGAAGCGGACCGCGCTCCACGGGTCCAGCGACCACTGCACCCGGTACCGGTCGCCGTCGCGCAGCAGCGACCAGGCGTCCTCCCGCTCGGCGTGCACGCTGTAGTGCCGCTGGCTGATCCGCTTCTCGATGACCACCCCCTCCAGCACCCGCAGCGCCTCGGCCACCTTGGCGTCCACTTCGGACTCCTGCCACGGCCTGCCCATGGCCAGCGCGGCCGCTTGGTCCATGGCGATCACCGGGACCGCGTCCGGCGGCCGGTGGCGGCGGGCGCGGATGTGCTCGACCAGCGGCGACGCGGGCGGCACGCCGTGCGCGCGCAGGTAGTGCGCGGCCGACCCGGGCCAGACGAACCGGCCGTCGGTGTGGAAGGCCATGACCACCACCGGATCGTCGGAATCGGACAGTTCGTCGCGGGTCAGGCCGCGGGCGGAGAGCACGACCGGCGCGGACTCCAGGTACTCCAGCACCGCCTGGCGCTCCCGTTCGCCGAGCTCGGGGCGGTACCAGGTCGGTTTCCCGCCACGGCCCCGGCCGTCGAAGAGCCGGGCCATCTCGGGGGGCCCACCCGCCTCGGGGTCCGGGTAGGCGGCGCGGGCGGCCTGGTCACTGCGGATGGCGGCGGCGAGCAGCCAGGGCGGGATGGCGGCGGCGGGGCGCGGGAGCAGGCGGAGCTCGTCGGCGCAGGACTCGTGGTCGTCGCGGAAGGCTGGTGGACCCGAGGTGTCGAGGTCGCGGGTCATCGGCGCGCCGGGCGCGAGGTCGAGGCGAGCGCGGAACCAGACGCCGCGGCCGGGGTGGTAGTCGCGCACGCGGAGCCGGTGCAGCCACTGGCCGATGATCGCGGGCGGGGCCCAGTGGCGGGTTGTGCCGTCGGCCATGGTCACCGTGATGGCGACCGCCATGCGGGTCGCCAGCGCCTCGCACTCGACCGCCATGCCGGTCCAGCCGGACGGCGCGGCGCCGGTCAACGCGGCCTCCAGCGCGGCCTGGACCTCGTCGGACGCGCTGTCCCCCGCCGGGTCCGCGGGCAGGTGCGGGAACCAGGTCGCCGACCGCTCGTCCCGGGTTGTTTCGCGCAGCTGTCGCAACGGGACGGTGGCGAGGTGGCCCGCGAGCGGGTCGGCGTCCGGCACGTCGGTGCCGTCGGCGTGCACGGTGCGCAGGGTGAACACGGATTCGAGCTCGGACAGCGCGACCCGCTTGACCGGGTTGCCCTGCCCGGTCGGGATCCCGTCGACGGGCGCGAACTGGTCGACGAGACCGGTGCGCCCGGGGCCGGGGACGACCAGGAACGCGGCGTTCCCGCTGATGCCGACGAGGTCACTCATGGGTGTCCCTTTCGTGGTGCGGGATCGGCCTACGGTCGGGCGGTCGGCGCCTGGGCCAGGTGTCGCACCAGCAGGCGCGCCTGCCAGCGGTGGTAGTCGGTCACGGCGGCCACGCCGCGGTCGGCGGCGGCCCTGGCCCGCGCCGCGGCGTCGGCGTCGGCCTGCTCGGGCACCCGGCCCGCCCGCTCGGCCGCGCGGGCCCGGTTGGCGGCGTCCTCGATGGGCGCGAAGGCGCGGCGGAAAGCCGCGTCCGCCACGGCTTCGACGGTGTTGACCGCGTAGTGCGCGGCCTGCGCGAGCGCCTCGGACTCGAGGTGGACGGCCTGGTAGGCCGCGGCGGCGGTCTGGTCGGGGAGGTCGACCGACGCCCGCCACGCGGCGGCGCGGACCTCGACGGGGAGCGCGTCCGGGGCGTAGGCGGCCGCGGCGGCGTACGCGGTGGCGGTGGCGGTGGTGGGCGGCCCCGCCGGGGTGGCGGCGTTGGCCTGGTCGCTCGCCTCCTGCGCGGCGAGCGCGGCGGCCCGCCACTCTTCCACGGCGATCGTCTCGCCCGCGAGCTTGCGCGTGTAGAGCCGGAGAACCCGCGCCACGGCGGAGTGTTGCGGGCTGCCGGGGTCGGTTCGGCCCAGGACGCCGTGCGCGCCACCGCCCTCGTGGTCGGCGAGCAGGTCGACCACCCACCTGGCCGGGACGCGGCCCAGGTCGCCGCCGACGGGGATGGCCTCGGCGGCGGCGACGGCGAAGTCGGCGGCCTCGGCAGCGGGCACCTGTTCGAAGCAGCGGTCGATCAGTCCACCGACGACCGGCGATATCCCCCAGATCCGCGCCGTCTCGTCGAGCCACCGCACGCCGTCGTCGGCCAGAACCCGCGCCACCGGCACGTTCCGCGCCTCCGCGAGACCGCGGGCGGTGAGGCAGACGTGGAACCCACCGCGCGCGCGCCCATCGGGTCCCACCCGGACCGGCGCGTCCCGCCGCCGCGCCAGTGTCCCCGCCGCACGGTGCTCCCGGAGTTCCTGGACACCGGCGGTTCTCAGCTCCGCCCGGTTGTGCCACGCCACGGCCACGGGCAACCTCCCTGGGGTTTCGGGTCAGCCCCACACCCTAGGTGCTGGGACGGTCGACGGGGGACGGTCTGCGAAGTTCGGCCGCGGGCGCGTGAGCGCCGCGCGGGTCCGGGGGTCGGGAAGGAAAGTCCCGGTACCCGGGCGCGATCGGTGACCGGACAACGGTTGACGCGTCACCGGTGTTCGTCGCGCTCCAGCCACTTGGGGTCGCTGTACTCCACGACGACCTCCGCGGCTTTCACCTCCCCGTCCGGGTCGAGCATGTAGGCGCGGAGCGCGTCGATGGTCGAGGTCTTCACGTAGTCGTCCGTGGCGTGGCCCAGCAGTCCCGCGCGGCCCGGCTTCTTCTTGTTGACGAACTCCGCGAGGTTGGTGGGCGGGGGCCAGAACGTGTACACCTCCGGTGATCCGCCGCGCATCCGCCCGGTGGCCATGCCGACGTGGCTGATGCCGTTCCAGAAGACGATCTGCCCGCGCCGCGGCGGTGGTCCGCCCCGCCGGTACCGGCGCCGCTCGGCGCCGCCGAGCAGGCCGGTGAGCCGCCGGGTCCAGGCTTCCCGGCCCGCCGCGGAGTTCTCGAACCGGTAGATCTCCTGCGCCTGCGCCCGGGTCAGCTCGCCGGACACGATCGCCGCGTACATCACCATCTCCCAGCAGTTCATCCGGATCTCCGGGCACAGCGGCGGGAGCGGGCCGGGGTCCGCCGACTGGCACCACTGCTGGAACGCCCGGTTCTCGTAGTTGAAGTTCGCCCAGACCGCGCGCACGCCGACGTCGACCATCTGCTGCAGGATGTCGGCCGTGGTGCCCGGCGCCCAGAAGTCCGGGGTGTAGGTGGCCCGCCGACCGGTGTCGACCGGCGCGCACAGTCCCCAGGCGGGACGGTGACCGGGCGGATATGGTCCTTTGTGGACGATCGTGGCGCCGGTCGGGGAGAAGGTGTTCCACGAGCCGTCGGGGGGCCAGGTGAGCGGGGCGTCGGGGTCGCGGGCGCGGGTGGCGGCGAACAGGTTGCCGTCGTGGGCGGCCCAGGCGTCGCCGTCCGGGGCGGTCACCCGGACGCCCAACTCGACCGCCAACCGGGCCGCGAAGCCGTCCCGGGTCGTGCCGGTGCCGCAGCCGAGGAGGGTGACGGGACTGCCGCCGTAGTCCGGGTTGGCGCGGATGAGGTCGGCCAGCTCGCGCGGGGTCAGCGCGGTGTCGCCGATCCGCGCGGCGTCGGGCGAGCCGTGGATGTCGACCAGGAACCGGCCCGGGATCCCAGGCACCCGGCCCGCGGTGTACCGGTCGTCGTGGTGCGCGCCCCGCGCACCGCCGTCGGCCGCGCAGGCGGACGGGGCGAACGCCGACATCCCGGCCCGGGTGGCGCGCAGGTGCGGGCGCAGCGAGTCCAGGCGCGGGTCGTCGAGGCGGCCGATCCGGTCACCGAGTCCCGCGCGGTGCGTCCGGTCGCGACCGGTGGGCGCGGCGTCGTGGTTGCGGTGGCGCGCGGCGTCGTGGTCGGACGGCCGGTGGTTGCCGAGTCGGGCGGGCACCGGGTGCTCGGCGGGTGTCGACCGCGGTGGGGCGGGGCTCGCGAGTGGAAGCCGCGGGGGCGAGTTGGCGCGGGTGGTCGTCGGGGTGTCCGGGGACGGGGCCTGGTCCGACCGGGCCGGGGCCGCGCGGTCGTCGACGTAGTCGGGGTTGCGGACGAACTCGCCGACGGTGAAGCCGATTCCCGGCTCGTACGAGGCCTTGTGCCACCCCAGGGCGCGGCGCCAGTCGACGCGGGCGCCGTCGGACACCACCACCGGGGGGAGGTCCCGGTCTCCAACTGGACCGGTCAGGACGCCGAGCGGCCGCTGCGGGGACCGCGCGGGCGGCGGGAGGTGGCCCGATGAGCCCGAGTGGTGTCTGGTGTGGTGTGTCCGCGGCGGTGCGGCGTGGCCCGTGGAACCCGGTGGTACCGGGTGTTCCGGGTGCCGGTGGGCGATGGCGGCGGGAACGCGCTCGGGCGACCGCGGCGGGTGCTGGCCCGCGGTGGGGCGCGCGGGCGCGTGGGCACCCGACGGCAGGTGGCCGAGCGCCGACGGCTGCGCGGCCGCGGACCTGGGCGCGGCGGCAGAGCCACCCGGCGCGGAACCGCGGCGGAGCGCGGGGGGCATCAGGCGGCGTCCGCGGGTAATCGGGCGGGTGGTGGTTGCCCTGTGCTCACGGTGGTCCCCCTAGGCCGCACGTGGACGTTCACGGTACTAGGCGCGACACGGATCCGGGGCGGTTCGGCCGTTCACACCGCGGTTCCCAGGCGCGCCCGTACGGCCGGTACCGGAGCCTTCGCTCCTGGTCTACCACTTCCTTTGGCTGCCAACACTTTTTCATCACCCGAACGCCGTATCCGAGTCCTGCTACGGTCGACGGAACCAGTGGATGGGGGTGCGGCAGTGGAACTGGACGGTGCCGTGGCCGTGCTCACCGGGGCCGCGCTCGGGATCGGGCCGGTGGTCGCCGAACACCTCGCCCGCGCGGGGGTCCGGCTCGCCATCGTCGCCCGCGCCGAGGACGACCCGCGCGCCACGCAACGCCGGTTGACCGGGTACGACACCTTCGTCGTGCCCGCCGACCTCACCGACGACGACGAGCGGGAACGGGTCGTGCGCGTCGTGCGCGAGGTGCTCGGCCCACCGACGCTGCTGGTCACCAACCCGGCCGCCGCGCACGTCGCGCACTTCCGCGACGTCACCGCGGGCGACGTGCGCCGGGTGATCGGGCTCGACCTCATCGCCACCCAGGCGCTCACCGCCCGCCTGCTGCCGGACATGCTCGCCGCCGGGCGGGGCCACATCGTCACCATCGGCTCCGTCGCGGGCCGGACCGGCTACCCGTACGGCGTCCTGGATTCCGCGGCCAAGCACGGCGTTGTCGGCTTCACCCGGGCGTTGCGGGAGGAACTGCGCGGTACCGGGGTCGGTGTGTCCGTGGTCCACCCGACACTGGTCGCCGAGACCGACGCGCCGGGCGGGCGTCCCCGGGCGCTCGGTCGCGTCGGGCCGGAGGACGTCGCCGCGGCGGTGTTGCGGTGCGTGCGCCGCGACCGCGCGGAGATCACCGTCGCCCCGCCGGTGGCGCGGATCGCGAACGCGGTCAGCGCGCTCTCCCCCCGCCTGGCGTCCTGGGTGGGGCGCCGCGGCGGTGTCCACGACTACCTGCGGGCCATCGCCGACCGCCACCGGTGATCACGGTCCACTATGGACTCGTCGGCCGGTTCCCCCGGCCAGGTCCGCGTGCCGTGGGCGAGGCCCAGGAGCGCGACGAGCGCGAGGCAGCCGAGGGCGGCGGCCGGGGAGAGCGCGCCGCCGAGCAGGCCCGCCAGCAGGTAGGTGACCAGCCAGCAGGCGTGCGAGAGCGCGTACTGGGCGGCGAAGACGGCGGGCAGGTCGGCGGGCGCGGCCGCGGCGCGCAGGAGGCGGCCGACCGGGGTGAGGACGGCGGAGCAGGCCGTGCCGATGGCGAACCACAGGACCAGCAGCACCCACCACCCGCCACCGGCCCACAGGAGTACCGCGCCCGCGGTCATCAGCACCACGAGCGCGCCGCAGGCCCGCACCATCACCACGCGTTCCGGTCGCCGGTCGAGTACCCGGGGCAGCAGCAGCGCGGCGGTCGCGGACCCGGCGCCGAACACGCCCAGCGCGACCGACACCGACACCTGCCCGAGCCCGAACCCCGCCCGCACGAGCACGACCGTGTTCACCAGCACCATCGCCCCCGCCGCGGCCGCCCCCAGGTTCAGGCCGAGCTGCGCGCGCAGTCGCGGGGCGCGCAGGTAGTGGCGGATGCCGACCAGGGTGCGGGCCAGGACCGGCGCGGACCCGGGCGCGGTGTCGGGCAGGCGCACGCTCAGCGCCAGCGCCGCCGAGAGCAGGAAACCCAGCGCGGTCCCGACGAACAGCCACGAGAACCCGACGACCGCGAGCAACCCGGCCGCCAGGACCGGGCTCAGCACGCCTTCGAGGTCGTAGGCCAGTCGGGACAGCGACAGCGCCCGCGTGTAGTCCCGCTCGTCCGGCAGCACCAGCGGGATCACCGCCTGGTACGCGGGGGTGAACGCCGCCGACGCGACCTGGAGCACCCCCACGAGCGCGACGACCTGCCACACCGCACCCACCCAGGGCAACACCAGCACGACCGCGCACCGCACCGAGTCCAAGGACACCAGCAGGACCCGCCGCGGCACCCGGTCCGCCACCGCCGCCGCGATCGGCGCGACCAGGACGTTGGCCGCCATCCGCACCGCGAACACCCCGGCCAGCACCACCCCGGCGTCCGCACCGGCCAGGTCGTAGGCCAGCAGCCCCAACGCGACGGTGGTCAACCCGGTCCCCGCCAACGCGACGACCTGGGCGAGGAACAAACGCCGGTAGGTCACCGTGGAAAGAGCCGCCATATCGGCGAGCATAAATACCGAATGGATTTGCGTCGATGCCGCAAATGCACAACATCGGCAAGTAAAAGGAATGTGCGTGGTCTATCCCGAGCGATGTTCGCGAGTCCGATATCGATGTCCAGGCCGACTTGACGGTCTCGCCGGTGGTCCGGGCAGCAGGCCGGAACGCCGTGGGCGGCGAAGATGGGCGCGTGCCGCTGTCAGGTCTCACCGACGGGTGACACGAGCCAGCTCCTTACGGCGTTCGCCGAATGCCAGTCGGCCGTGGACTCGTGGGTGATCCCGGTGCTGAGACGCGATGGGGACGGAGCATCGCCGACCCACGCTCAACCGGACGGACCACGGACCGCGTCACTGGCCGACACGACCGTCCACGCATTCCCGGAGCAGGTCCGCGTGGCCGCAGTGCCGGGCGTACTCCTCGATCCGGTGGACCAGCAGGTCGCGGATCGCGATGGACCTGCGCCCCGGCGCCGCGCCGAGGTCCGGGTGCCGGTCCAGTTCCGCGTCGGTGGCCGCCTGCTCCCGGGCCAGGTCCGCGAAGGCGGCGGCCACCGCGGCCGGTTCCCCCACCGCGCCGTCGAAGTCGCCGTCGCGCGGGCCGTAGAGCTTGGGCAGGTCCTCGTCGGTGATCCACGTGCGCCAGTCCCGCTCCACCTCGGCGAGGTGGCGCACCAGGCCCAGCAGCGACATCGTCGACGGCGGGACCGAGCGGTGGGCCAGCTGCGCGGGGGTCAGGCCGTCGCACTTCATCCGCAGCGTCAGGCGGTAGTCGCGCAGGTAGCCGCGCAGCGTCGCGAGTTCACCGTCCGGGCTGGGACCGTCGCTCTCGCGGGGGTCGTCCGCCGGGTCCGCCCACATGTCGGGGTGGACGGTGGCCTGGGTCCAGCGCTCGGGTGGGTTCATGGGCCCATGCTCGCACCGGGCCGCGACCGCGCCGAACGAATTGCGGACGGCTGCCATGGCGTGCGGTGCTTCGACAACCCTCGTAAGGTCCGAAGGCGTGGCATCCGCACCACGGCGGCGTTCGCCATGACGATCGCCGCCCGCTTCGCCGCGCACGCGGGAGACCGACCGGCGGTCGTCTCCGGCGACGGCGCGACCGTCGACTACGCGGCCCTGCTCGCCAGGGCCCGCGCCTTCGCCCACGCCCTGGGCCCCGAGCACGCCGCGGGGGTCGCACTGCTGGCCGACCGCCGGGTGGAGGTGCTGGAGGTCTTCCTCGGGGCGGCGCTCGCCGGTGTGCCGGTGCAGGTCTACGACCCGGCGTGGAGCCGGGCCGAGGTGGCGGCGGTCCTCGCCGAGACCCGGCCGAGCCTGGTGTTCACCGGCACCGACCACGACGTCCCGGGCGTCCCCCTCGGCGGGCTGCGCGACTGGGTGGCGTCGCGGCCGCGCGCGCCGCACCTGCCCGAGGTCCCCGACACCGCACCGTTCTACGTCGGGTTCACCTCCGGCAGCACCGGTCGCCCCAAGGCCGCGGTCCGCGCGCACCGCTCGTGGACGCGCACCTTCGACCGCTACGACGAGGAGTTCGGCATCGGCCCGGACGACCACGTGCTGGTCCCGGGCTCCCTGGGCCACTCGCACTTCCTCTTCGGCGCCGTGCACGCCCTGGCCGCGGGCGCGACCCTGCACCTGCTGCCCCGCTTCGACCCGGACCTGGTCCTGACCCGGGTCCGCGAGCACCCGGTGACCGTGCTGTACCTGGTCCCGACCATGTTCGAGGCGCTGGTCGACCACGGCCGCGGCCACTTCCCGCTGGTGCGGACCGTGCTGTCCGCGGGCGCGAAGTGGTCACCGGCCCGGCGCGCGCGGTCGGTCGAGCTGTTCCCCGGGGCCGACACCGCCGAGGTCTACGGCGCGACCGAGCTGAGCCTGGTGTCGGTCCTGCACGGCGGCACCGGTCCCGAGGACTCGGTGGGCAGGCCGGTGTCGGGGGTGGAGCTGTCGGTGCGCGGTCCCGGCGGCACCGAGGTCCCGCCCGGCGAACCCGGCCGGGTGCACGTGCGCAGCGACATGCTGTTCACCCGCTACCTCTCCCCCGACGACGGCTCGGGCCCGGACGCCGACGGGTTCTTCACCACCGGCGACATCGGGCGGCTCGACGCGGGCGGCCACCTGCACCTGCTGGGGCGGACGCGCGGGATGTTGGTCAGCGGCGGGGTCAACGTCTACCCGGAGGAGGTCGAGGCGGCCCTGCTGCGGTTGGGCGAGGTCGCGGAGGCCGCGGTGGTCGGTCTGCCGGACGGGTACTGGGGCGAGGTGGTGTGCGCGGCGGTGCGCTGGCGCGGTGCGGCGCGGCTCGACCTGGCGGCGTTGCGGGACCGGGCGGCCGAGCACCTGTCGCGGCAGAAGTGCCCGCAGCGGCTGTTCGAGTTCGCTGCCCTTCCGCACCGCCCAACGGGCAAGGTCGACCGGGCGCGGGTGCGCGAGATGGTGCTCGACCGGGCGGGCGATACTGTGCGGTAGCCATGTTGAGCCTCTACCACGACGCCCGGACCCCGGTGCACGCGTTGCCCGCCGGGGTCAAGCTGTCGATCTTGGTGGCGGTCGGCACGGCGGTGTTCTTCGCCGGGTCCGCGCCCGTGCTGGGCGCGTCGCTGGGCGCGGTGGCGCTGCTGTACGCGCTGGCTCGGGTGCCCGCGCGGGTGGCCTGGCGGCAGTCGGCGCCGGTGCTGCCGTTCCTGGTGTTGATCGTCGCGACGCAGGTGCTGATCGCCGGGTGGGTCGTCGCCGCGCTGGTCGGGCTGCGGGTGCTGGTGCTGGTCGCGCTGGCGAACCTGGTCACGCTGACCACCCGCACCTCGGCGGTGGTGGCCGCGGTCGAGGCGGCGCTGCGGCCGCTGCGCCCGCTCGGGGTGCGGCCGGAGCGGGTGGGGTTGGTGGTCGCGATGACCATCCGGTTCATCCCGGTGATCAAGGAACAGGCCGATCTGGTGCGCGCCGCCCAGCGCGCCCGGGGAGTCGAGCGGAGCACCGCGTTCCTGGTCCCGCTGCTGGTGCGGACCCTGCGGCTGGCCGACGGACTGGGCGAGGCGCTGGACGCGCGGGGCGTCGGCTCCGGGGAGCGCTCCCGGCGGTCCCGCGCTAGCGTGCGGGCCGTCCGAACCAGCGATCCGCAGGGGGATCAATGAGCGTCAACGGAGTTTGGTACAACGAGCTCAATTCCAAGATGACGATCGCCACCGCGTCCGACGGGGTCACGCTCACCGGCACCTACCAGTCCCTGGTGGGCAACGCGCCCGGCGTCTACGCGCTCGTCGGGAAGTACAACGCCGCGCCCACCGCGGGCTACGGGGCGGCCGTCGGGTGGAGCGTGTCGTGGCAGAACGGGGTGAACGACTCGAACTCGCTCACCACGTGGAGCGGCCAGTACTTCGCCGTCGGTCGCGAGTGGATCTCCACGACCTGGCTGATGGTGGTGCAGAGCACCGTGAAGAGCGTCTGGGAGTCGACGATGGTCGCGGTCGACAAGTTCTACCGGCAACCCGCGACCGACGAGGAGGTCGAGGCCCGGCTCGCGCTCGGGCACGCCTCCTCACACCCGCTGGACGTGCTGGGGCCCCGAGGCTGACCGGAACCGGGTGCGCGCGGCCCGGCACCGTGCGCACCCTCCTTTGTGGAACTGGGGGAACAGGTGCGCAGCAAGGACATCGCCCTGGTCGCGCTCTTCGCGGCCATCATGGTGGTGCTGGGGTTCTTCCCGCTGATCGAGTTGCCGTTGGTGCCCGCGCCGTTCACCGCGCAGACGCTGGGCGTCATGCTCGCGGGTTCGGTGCTCGGCGCGCGGCGCGGCGGGTCGGCGATCCTGCTGTTCGTGGTGCTGGTGGCGATCGGCCTGCCGGTGCTGCCGGGCGGGCGCGGCGGGCTGGGCGTGATCATGGGGGTGACGGGCGGGTTCGTCCTGGCGTACCCGGTCGGGGCGTTCGTCGTGGGACTGCTCACGGAGTTGTGCTGGCGCCGGTACAACCTGGCGCTCGCCCTGCTGTGCAACGCCGTGGGTGGGGCGCTGGTGCTGTACGCGATCGGCATCCCGTGGATGGCGGTGGTGGGCGGGCTGCCGCTGGGGAGGGCGTTCACGGGATCTGTCGTGTTCCTGCCCGGTGACGCGGCGAAGGTGGTCGTGGCGTCCCTGGCGGCCGTGGCGGTGCGCCGGGCCTACCCCCTGGTCGAGCCGCGCGAGCGGGCGGGCGCGTGATCGAGCTTTCCGGTGTGGGTCACCGCTTCGGCGACCGCTGGGTCCTGCGCGGTGTGGACTTGGCGCTGACCGAGCGGCGCGTGGCGGTGATCGGCGCCAACGGTTCGGGCAAGAGCACGTTCGCCAGGCTCCTCAATGGACTGATCGTGCCGACCGAGGGTCGGGTACGGGTGGACGGACTGGACACCCGGAAACGGGGGCGCGAGGTCCGGCGGCGGGTCGGGTTCGTGTTCCAGGACCCGGACGTGCAGATCGTGATGCCCACGGTGGCGGAGGACCTGGCGTTCGGGCTCAAGCACCACGACGTGCCGAAGGTGTCGATCCCCGGGCTGGTGGACCGGGCACTGGCGGACTTCGGGCTCGCGGAGTACCGCGACCACCCCGCGCACCTGCTCAGCGGCGGGCAGAAGCAGCTGCTGGCCATCGCCGCGGTGCTGGTGACGGATCCGGCGTACATCGTGTTCGACGAACCGACGACGCTGCTCGACCTGCGCAACAAGCGCCGCGTCGTGGCGGTGGTCGCCGGGTTGGCGCAGCAGGTGGTCGTGGTCTCCCACGACCTGGACCTGCTGGCGGACTTCGACCGCGCGGTCGTCTTCGACGAGGGCCGCGTCGTGGCCGACGGCACCCCGGCCGAGGCGGTCGCGGCGTACCTGGCGCTGCTCAGCGGGTGAGCGCCGCGAGCAGTCCACTGTGGAACCGCGCGGTGTCGACGGTCCTGGCCACGGCGATGCGGTGGCCGGTCCCCTCGGCGCGGTTCCCCCGGAGGTCGGCGACGGTCCGGCCCCGGGTGTGGGTGCCGGTCAGCTCGACGCCGACCGCCAGGTGGTCGTAGGTGGCGAGGGTGGGGTCGAGCAGGATCGCGGCGGCCAGCGGGTCGTGCGGGGTGAAGGTCCGGTAGCCCAGGGCCTTGGTGTAGAAGTCCACGTAGTAGCGCAGGGCCGCGGCGGAGAAGCGGGCCACGGGCGCGGGGGACGCGTTGAGGGCGTCGATCCAGGCGCTGTCGACGCGGACGGCCTCGGTGACGTCGAGGCCGACGAGGGTCAGCCGGAAACCGGCGCCGAGGACCAGGTCGGCGGCCTCCGGGTCCAGGTGGACGTTGGCCTCCGCGTGGGCCGTGCGGTTGCCGGGGACGCGGATGGCGCCGCCCATGACGACCACCGCGTCGAGCAGGTCGGGCAGGTCGGGTTCGAGGAGCAGGGCCAGGGCGACGTTGGTCAGCGGGCCGAGCGCCAGCAGGGTGAACCGCCCGGGGTTGGCGCGCGCGAGCCGGACCAGCTGCTCGGCGGCGGACTCGCCGCGGGTGACGTCGACGTCGCCGCCCTCGCCGCCCAGGCCGTCGTCGCCGTGGACGAACTCCGAGGTCCGCAGCGGCTGGGCCAGCGGCCGGTGGGCGCCGACGGCGACGGGGACGTCGCGCAGACCGGCCTCATCCAGCACCCGCCGCGCGTTGGCGGCGGTGCGCGGCGCGGGGGCGTTGCCGTGCACGCTGCCCACGGCCGCGATCTCGACGCCGGGTTGGGCGGCGAGGTAGAGCAGGGCCAGGGCGTCGTCGATGCCCGGGTCGGTGTCGATGATCAACCGCATGTGGTGTCCCTCCGGTCGGCGCCACCTATCCTCGCCGACGGCGCCGTAACTGGTGGTTAATCCCCGAAGGCGGCGCGGTACCAAAGGCGATTCACGTCGTTGTCGAGGAGGATGCGCAAGCCGTCGCCGAGGCAGTGCGGGGCGATGCGGGCGCGGTATACGTTGTCCAATGGGTCGATGAGCGTTCGCAACTCCCGCGCGGCGTTCTTCGGTGGGGCGCACAAGGCCGCTCTCGGGATCTCGCGGTGCCGCGACTCGGCGGCCCAGCCGCGGCAATCGCGGTCCCGCGGACGTACTCGCGGAGTCGGCGCAGTGGGCCGGGTGCGAACGCGGACCAGCGGGCAGGCGCCTCGGCGAGTTCACCCGGGCGTTCGAGGTCCGCGATCGCCCGGAGGGTGGCGGCGGAGACGCCGCTGACCTGCCGCCGGGACGGCTCCGGGACCCGGCGGGGCGGCCGGGGTCGGTGGGGGCGCCGACGCGGCACCGCTCCGGCGTGTCGGCACGGCGCGATCCTGGCACGGACCGGCGCGGGGCACGACCGATATAGGGCGTCGGATGGCACATTCCGCTGCCCGACCGGGCGGCACATCGTGAAGTCACGGTAATGCGCGGGCTTCCCCGTTTTGCCCAGATCGACCGGTTCCGTGTGCTATGAGATCCGCGGCACACCGGTGGCAACGAACCGTAGTGGACTGGAATCCGGGGCGATATCCACCCGTTCGGCGGAATCACTTCGGTGCACTCCCGACCACATTCACACAACATTCGGACGCAGCGTGGATAACGTGGACTGTGTTGCCGCGCCGCGGATTCGCCGTTATCCTCAGCGTAATTCGCCGATTCCCCCGGGAGTCCCGTGCCCGTCAAGCTGTCCCGTCGCGACCTGGAACACCTCGGCGACGACCCGGTGTTCCTGGAGGCCGGGTTCCACCTCGCGCTCGACCTGCTCGGCGGGCCGAGCGACCCCGACGCGTTCGAGACACCGGACGGCGTGCCGGTGCGGCGCGCGCCCGGTGGCGGCGGCGCGGTGGTCACGCTGCTGGCCGAGGACGACGGCGCGGTGCTGGCCCGGCTCGCCGCCGACGCGCTCGACGCGTGGCGCACGGCGCTGCCCGCCGGTCTGGTGGCCCGCTACTTCGCGCCGCCGGGGGCGGACGTGCTGGGCCTGTGCGGCACCGGTCCGGTCGCGTGGGCCTGCCTGCGCGCGCTGACCAGGGCGCTGCCCACGCTGCGCCGCGTCCGGGTGACCGGGCCGAACGCCGTCGGGTTCGCCGCCGACGCGGCCAAGCGCACCGGGCTGCCGGTCACCGCCGCGGCGGACGCGGGCGCCGACGCGGACGTGCTGGCGATCACCGAACCCGGCTGCGCGGACGCCCGCCGGGGCGCGCTGGTGCTGACCACGGGCCCCGCCCCGACCTGGGGGGAGCACGGCCCCCGCCGCGAACTGGCCTGGGACGACGCGGTCCGCGCGGTACTCGACGGCGTGGCCGCGCCGCGCGCGGATGGGCTGCTCGTGGTCCTCGGGGACAACCCGCGGACCACTCGCTGGCAGCGGTCGCTGGACGGGTGGGCGTTGCGCCGGGCCTGGGAACTCGATGTGGGCTTGATGTTCACTGTGGACTAGGTGGGCCGGCGTTCTCCGGCGTGATCGGACGGCCCGGCTGCCGGGGGTGCGGCGGGTCCGGCTTCGGTGGGTTCTGAACCAGCGGGGCGGGGTCGGGGTTGGTGCGGTTCCAGCGGGGTTGCGTTCTCTCGTGGTTCTAGCGCGAGTTTTCGAGCTGCGCTCGATGGGGTGAAACGTCTTTGTGCGGGGCCCCTACGGACCTGCGGTGGGGCAAAGCGGTGGGAGGGGCAAGCCCACCCCACCCGCGGGCGAGCTTGGCAGGTCCGTCCTCCCACACAAAGACGTTCCACCCCATCGAGCAGTGAACAGGGGCGCGGTGGGTTGGGTGGGGTGTGGGTTGGCAGACGTCGGGGGCTGGCGGGTTCGGCTTGGCGGGGTGGAGGAGGTTGCGGGACGGGCCTGGCAGGTGGGCGAGTGCGGCTTGGGTGGGCGGGTAGGGCCGACACAGGTCGGCGGCCAGCAGGTTCGGCTTGGGTGGGTGAAAGGTCGGGCTGGGACACGTCAGCAGCCGGTGGGCTCAGCTTGACGAGGTGGAGGAAGTTGCGGAGCGGGCCTAGCGGGCGGGCAGGGCCAACATAGGTCGACGGCCGGCGGGTTCGGCTTGACCCGGTGGAGAAAGTTGCGGGCGGGCCTGGCGAGCGGGCACGTACGGCTTGGGTGGGCGGGTAGGGCCGACACAGGTCGGCGGCCAATGGACTCGGCTCGACCGGGTGGAAGAAGTTGCGGGCGAGCCTGGCAGGCGGGCAAGTGCGGCTCGGGTGGGCACAAGTCGGCGGCCGGTGGGCTCGGCGGGGTGGGTTGCGAGGTGGCCGGGCAGGTGGGCGGGTGCGACCTCGATCCAAGCCAGGCCTGATCGGACGGCCCCGCGCGCCGTCGGGGGCTCGGGTGCGCGGGGCCGTCCGCCCGCCACTTCGGAGATGGCGGTATGCGCCGGGGGAAAGGGGGTGCCCCCGGTCTTTCGTCTACGCCGGTAGCCCTCGTCCAACCAGCACGGCCGGTTGTCGGGCGCGGTTCGATCGGGTTTCCGACGGGAGCGGCCCACGCCGGTGGTCGTACGTAGTATCGTACTTGGTACGCGGCTATTCTGGGGGGACTATGACACGAGGCCGAGACAAGTCCGACCCCACCCGGAGCCTGGCGCTGCTGTGGCGGACTCGGGAACCGTCCCCGCGCGAAGGCCGCACCGAGCTGAGCGTCGACCGGATCACCAGGGCTGCCATCGCGATCGCGGACGGCGAGGGGGTCGGCGCGCTGACCATGCGGCGGGTGAGCGAGGCGCTGGGGGTGGGGACGATGTCGCCCTACACCTACGTCCCCGGCAAGGCCGAGCTGATCGACCTGATGATGGACACGGTCTACGGCGAGCTGCCCCCGCTCGACCCCACCGCGAGCGGCTGGCGGGAGCGGTTGGAGGGGGTCGCGCGCAGCAACTGGGAGCTGTACCGGGCGCACCCGTGGCTGTCGTACGTGGAAACCAGCAGGCCCGTGCTGGGCCCGAACCTGATCGCCAAGTACGAGCGCGAGCTGACCGCCCTCGCGGACACCGGCCTCGACGACGTGACACTGGACTCGGTGCTGACGCTGGTCTTGGGCCACGTCCGCAACACGGCCCGGGCCGCGGCGGACGTGGTGGAACTGGAGCGCAGCACGGGCCTGACCGACGAGCAGTGGTGGCGCAGCCAGGCCCCGTGGCTCGCCCGGTTCACCCGCCCCGGCGACCACCCGACCGCCGACCGCGTCGGGACGGCGGCGGGCACCGAGCACCAGGCCGCGTACAACGCCGACCACGCCCTGCGCTTCGGGCTCGACCGCATCCTCGACGGCGTGGCCGACCTGATAGCCCAGCAGCGGGCCGACTGACCTCCCAGCTCACCTGCCCCGCAACAGTCCCACCAAGGACAAAGCGAGACGGTGCGGCCAAGCTGCGGCCCACAGTGGAACCACCCGACCGACTGACACCCAGACTTACTCGTCCCGCAGCAGTTCGACGAGCGAGAGGGCGAGGTCGTCGGTGGGGGTGCCCGCGAGCGCCCAGCCCCCGGCGGGGTCGGCGCGGAAGGGGTACCAGCGGCCGTCCTGGGTCAGGCGGAGTTGGATGCCCTTGGACTCGACCGTCCACCGGTTCCGCCAGACCTTCAGCGCGGGTGGCTCGCCGAACCCGCTGTCCCGCCAGGCTTCCTCGAACTCCGCTCGGGTCCTGGTAGTGGTCTCCCGCGGCGGCGCCCACGTCTGCTCCAGCGCCGCGAGGCCCGCCGCGCCGGCGATCTCCCAGGCGTGGACGGCGCGCGTGAAGTCCGTGGGGCGGCCGGTGCGTGCGGCCGTTCGCTCGACCAAGTCGGTGTGGGCCGCGAGGCGCACCGCGTCCGGCCACTGGGACAGGTTGAGGTCATCGCCCGCCAGCAAGGCCCGGGCGCGTTCGGCGGCGGCTGCCGCCAGGGCCACCAGTGCGGCATTGTCCACAGGGGACTTGGCCTCGACGTCTTCCAGTACCGGCAACAGGTCCAGCATGGAAGCGGGCTCGGAGTCGGCGGGCAGGTCGGCGACCTCGGCGGCCCAGGCCTCCGCCGCCGCAACCCCGGGCACCGCCACGGGATCGCCTGTCGTTCCACGGGTGTTGCGGCGGTGCAACTCCGCCGTCAACTCCGCCTCGCCGCGGCCGCGGACCAGCAGCAGGACGAACGGGTCCCGGTCCAGCAGCCACGACACCTGGTATGCCAGGGCCGCCGCGTGCTCGCACGGGCTGTCCCAGCCGAGGCAGTCGCACTCCGGGTCGAGGTCCCCGTAGTCCGGCAGCAACCGCACCCCGGCGTCGGACGCGGCGCCGACGAGGTCGCGGGGCATGTCCTTGTCCAGCAGCGCCGCGATGTGGCCCGCGCGGGTGGCGACCTTGTCCAGGAACCGGTCCCAGCCCGCGTCGGTGAGCTCCGCGATCCGCACCACCGTCGCGTAGGGGCGGGTGTGGTCGCCGTCGTGCACGGGCGCCGAGACGCGACCGGGGCTGACCGTGATCACCCCGACCAGGCCGGCGAACGCGTGGGCGCGGCCCTTGCGCAGCCGCTCGTGGTCGAGGGCCGTGTCCTCCATGGCCTCGACCCACGCGTTGCCCCACCACGTGTCGGCGAACTTCTTGCCGTACCGCCTCCCCGGGGGGAACGGCGCGAAGGCGACCGCGCGTCGACCGGGGTCGACCAGGTCGGCCTCCGCGTCCGCTTCCTCGTCGTCGGCGAACAGGGCGGCGAGGTGGCCGTCGTACTCGTCATCGTCGTAGGCGCTCATCACGGGGTCCTCAGTTCGACGAGGCGGAGCAGTTCGGCGTCGGAGAGTGCGCTCAGGGCGGCGTCACCGCCGCCGAGGACGGCGTCGGCCAGTGCCCGCTTGGTCTCCAGCAGGCGCGCGATGCGCTCCTCCAGGGTTCCCCGGGTGATCAACCGGTGCACCTGCACGGGTTTGGTCTGGCCGATGCGGTGCGCGCGGTCGGTGGCCTGCGCCTCGACGGCCGGGTTCCACCAGCGGTCGTAGTGGACCACGTGGTCGGCCCTCGTCAGGTTGAGACCGGTGCCCGCCGCCTTGAGGGACAACAGGAACACGGGCACCTCCCCGCTCTGGAACCGCCGCACCATCTCCTCGCGCCGCGGCACGGGTGTGCCGCCGTGCAGCAGCCGCGTGGGCACGCCGCGGTCGGCGAAGTGCTGCTCCAGCAGGCGGGCCATCCGCACGTACTGGGTGAAGACCAGGACCGCGCCGCCCTCGGCCAGGACGGTGCCGACGAGGTCGTCGAGCAGTTGCAGCTTCTCCGAGCGGGACCGCGCCGGGGTGCCGGTCTCCTTCAGGTAGTGCGCCGGGTGGTTGCACACCTGCTTGAGCCCGACCAGCAGCTTGAGCACGAGCCCGCGCCGCGCGATCTCCGTCGCGCCCGCCCGGATCTCGGCCAGCACCTCGCGCACCACGCGCTCGTAGAGGGCGACCTGCTCGGCGGTCAGCTCGACGCCGTGGTCGGTCTCGATCTTCGGCGGCAGCTCCGGCGCGATCCCGGGGTCGGATTTGCGCCTGCGCAACAGGAACGGCCGCACCAGCCGCGACAGCCGGTCGGCGGTGCGGCGGTCGCGGTCGACCTCGATGGTCCGCGACCACCCGCGCCGGAAGGCGCCCGCCGTCCCGAGCAGGCCGGGGGTGGTCCAGTCGAGCAGCGCCCACAGCTCGGTCAGGTTGTTCTCCACCGGGGTACCGGTCAACGCGACCCGCGCCCCGCCCGGGATCGCGCGCAGTGCCTTCGCGGTGCCGCTGAGCCGGTTCTTGACGTGCTGGGCCTCGTCCGCGACCACCAGTCCCCAGTGCCTGCCCGCCAGTTCCGCCGCTTCGACGCGCATGGTGCCGTAGGTCGTCAGCACAAACCCGTTGTCCATATCGGACAGTGACCGCGACCCGCCGTGGAAGCGCCGGACCGGGGTGCCCGGCGCGAACCGGGCGATCTCGCTCTCCCAGTTGCCCAGCACCGAGGCCGGGCACACCACCAGCGTCGGTCCGGCGGTGGCCGGGTCCTCGGCGCGCCGCAGGTGCAGGGCGATCAGCGTGATCGTCTTGCCGAGACCCATGTCGTCGGCGAGGCAGCCGCCGAAGCCGAGCGCGGTCATCCGGTGCAGCCAGCGCAGGCCGCGCCGCTGGTAGTCGCGCAGGGTCGCGGTGAGCGCGGCGGGCTGGTCCAGTTCCTCCGGACCGCCGTCGGGGTCGGCCACCCGGTCGACGAGTTCACCGAGCCACCCGTCCGCCACGACGGACACCAGGCCGCCCTCGACCTCGGCGCTACCGATCAACGCCGCGCCGAGCCCCTCCCACGGGGGCAGCGGCGGCAGCGCGGGCTCCCGCGCCTTGCGCGCCAGGTCCGGCTCGACGAGCACCCACCGGTCCCGCAGCCGAACCACGGGCCGGGATCGACCGACAGTGTCCATTTCGGACTCGATGAGCGGTTCGCCCGCCAGGGTCAGCTGCCACTGGAACGCCTGCGGCGGTGCGGCGCGCAAGAACGCGGCGACGTCGGCGGGCGGCTCCCCCGGGGCGCGAACCCGGGCGCGGGCCCCGAGGTCGCGGCCGAGCCCCGGCGGCCACTCGATGTCCACGCCCGCCGCGGCGAGCCGGGCCTCGGCGCCGCCGAGCAGGTCGGCCACGTCCTCGTCGAGCAGCTCCACCTCGACCGGCTCGGCCGCCGCGAGCAGGCCGTCCAGCGGCGACCACACGCGCGCCGCGCGCCGCACGGCCAGCATCGCCTCGAAGGCGGCGCGGTCACCGAAGCGGTGCTCCCGGCCGGACCACAGCGCCGCCGCGTCCGCCACCCGGGTCGGGTCGGCGAGGTCGCGCAGCCGGACGACGGCGGTGAACGGCGTGTCCGCCGGGTCGCCGCGCAACTCCAGCCGCAGCGCGACGCGCAGCCCCGCGTCGACCCCGGCGGCGACCTGCCGGGCCCACTCGGCGTCGGTCCCGGTCGGTTCGGCGGCGGCGTAGCGGGGGTCGCCGGTGAGCAGTTCGGCACCTGCCGTGCGCGGGAGTGTGTCGGCGACGGCGTCGAACAGCGCGCGCAGCAGGGTTTCCGCGTCGGGCAGGACCGGGTCGGGGGCGGTCGGGTCGACCGGGATCGACCGCGCGCTCGCGGGCATGGCGGCGGCCAGCGCGCGGAGCCGTTCGACGTCGGCGACGTCGAACGGTCCCATGCGCCAGGCATCGGCCCCGCCCGCCGAGACGCCGGGCAGCACCCTGCCGCGCGCGGCCAGGCGCAGCGCGGCGCGCACGGCGGCGGCGTGGAACCGGGCCGACGGGTGGGCGTCCGCGCCGAGCGCGGCGAGCAGCGGGAGCGCCGCGTCGACCGGCACCCGCCGCCCGGTCACCTTCCGCAGGCCGACCCGGCCGCCCCGGGGCTCGGTGAGCACGGCCACGGCCCGCTCGCCCCACTCCGGCGGGTCGTCCCCGTGGACCAGGAACGTCCCGGCCCGCGCGGGGTCCCCGGGTTCGAAAACCACCGCGCACCGGCCCAGCACCATCTGCCCCCTTCACCCCGGCTGCCCGGGAACGACCCTGTCCAGCACCGCGTGACCGGCGCTGCCGCCCGCGGCCCACGTGGGTGTCGCCCACCCCCAGCGGGCGACGCGTCCGATAGTGCCGCCTCCGCCGCCTCAGTCGCTCAAGGATCGGTATTGCCTCACTGCAAGCGGCAGGAACACCGCCACCAGCGCGAGCGGCCAGACCACCGCCATCAGCGGCGCGTGCCCGGCGATCCACGACTCGCCGCCCCAGCCCGGGTTGCCGAACAGCTCCCGGGTCGCCTGGACCGTCGACGACAGCGGGTTCCACTCGGCGACCGCGCCGAGCCAGGCGGGCATGGTCGCCGGGGCGACGAAGGCCCCGGAGAGGAAGCCGAGCGGGAACTCCAGGATCTGCACGCCCGCCACCGCCTCCTGCCCCCTCAGCACCAGACCCAGGTAGATCCCCACCCACACCAGGGCGAAGCGCAGCCACAGGATCAGCCCGGCGGCACCCAGCGCCGCACCGGGCGACCCGGTCGCGCGCCAGCCGATCGCCAGGCCCAGCAGCATCATCGTGACGAGGGTGACCACGGCGAACAGCAGGTCCGCCACGGCGCGGCCGATCAGCGCGGCGGCCGGGGCCATCGGCATCGAGCGGAACCGGTCGGTGACCCCGCGTTCGAGGTCGGTGGCGACGGCGGTGGTCGTCATGCTGATGCCGAAGACCATGGTCATGGCGAACATGCCGGGCATCAGGAACTCGCGGTAGCCACCGCCGCCGGGCACGACCATGGCGCCGCCGAACAGGAAGCCGAACATCAGCACGATGAGGACGTTGAAGGCCAACGACGTGAGCAGCACGGCCGGGTTCCGGGACCAGTGCGCGAGGTTGCGCCGGGTGAGCGTCCACGCGTCGGTCAGGGTCCAGCGCAGGCCCGCCCGGTTCTCGTGCGGGGCAACGGGAACGGTCATGGTCACGCGGGTACCTCCTGGGACTCGCGGCCGGTCAGCCGCAGGAAGACCTCGTCGAGCGTCGGACGGCGCAGCACCACGTCCTCGGTGGACACGCCGGCCGCGTCCAGGGCGCGCACCACGTCGGCCAGCGCGCCACCGCGGCTGGTGACCGGCGCGGACACGCGGCGGTTGTCCCGGTCGACCTCCGGCTCGCCCGCGGCTACTACGCGCAGAGCGGCGACGGCGGCGGGAAGGTCCTGGTGGTCGTGGACCACCACGTCGATCCGGTCGGCGCCGATCCGGGCCTTCAACTCGGCGGGGGTGCCGTCGGCGACGACCTTCCCGGTGTCGATGACCGAGATCCGGTCGGCCAGCCGGTCGGCCTCGTCGAGGTACTGGGTGGTCAGCAGGACCGTGGTGCCCTGGCGGACCAGGTCGCGCACGGCCGCCCAGACCTCGTCGCGGCCGCGCGGGTCGAGGCCGACCGTGGGCTCGTCGAGGAACAGCACCGCGGGCGCGAGGATCATGCCAGCGGCCAGGTCCAGCCTGCGCCGCATGCCGCCCGAGTAGGTGCGGACGGGTTTGTCGCCGACGTCGGCCAGGCCGAAGCGGGCCAGCAGCTCGTCCGCGCGGCGGCGGGCCGCGCGGGCGCCCAGCCGGTACAGCCTGCCGAACATGACCAGGTTCTGGTGGCCGCCCAGCACCTCGTCGACGGCGGCGCGCTGCCCGACCAGCCCGATGCGGTAGCGGACCCGGTCGGCCTGGGTGGCCACGTCGAAGCCCGCCACCGCCGCCCGGCCGCCGTCGAAGCGCTGGAGCGTGGCCAGCGCGCGGACGGTGGTCGTCTTGCCCGCGCCGTTGGGGCCGAGCAGGCCGCACGCCGTGCCGCTCGGGACCCGCAGGTCGACACCGTCCAGGGCGACCTTGTCGCCGTACCGCTTCCGCAGCCCCTCGACGACGATCGAGAGATCTTCCGAACCCACCCGAGCCCCCTTCTCCAGGCACCGCCACTCGTGGCGTACTTAGCACGGTACGTGTCGTCGTACTAAGTACGCAAGCCGCAGGCGCGGATCGTTCGCGAATGCGACCGGTCGGACCGGCTCAGCCGCCCCTCGGTTGACAAACCGGTCGGTCGGTTCATAATCTGCCGCAGCCCAGCGGCCACCCCCGACGAGGAGCCCCAGTGACCAAGCAGGCGCGCGCCGAGCGGTCCCGGGCCGCGCTGCTGCGCGCCGCCGCCGAACTGCTGCGCCGCGACGGCTACCAGGCCACCGGGATGGTCGCGGTGGCCGGGGCCGTCGGCATGACCAAGGGCGGCCTGTACTTCCACTTCCCCTCCAAGGACGACCTCTGCGACGCGGTGCAGGCGAGCGCCGTCGACACCCTCGCGAACTGGCTGGCCGACCACCCGTCGACCGGCGTCCAGCGGGTCATCGACCTGACCCACGCGCTGAGCCGCTGGCTGGTGGCGGAGCCGGAGGTGGGGGCGAGCTTCCGGATGGCGCACGAGGTGGCCGGGCACCGGTTCCGGGTGTTCCTGGAGGCGTGGGTGGCCGCGGTGCGGGCGGAACTGGCCCGGGCGGGGAACATCGCCGTGCCGGTGGACACGGCGGCGGCGCTGGTGTCCGCGTTGTCCGTGGGCGCCGAGGCGCTGGGGCCCGACACCAGCGGTCGGCTCGGGGACATGTGGGCCGTCGTGCTGCCGGAGTTGGTGCGCGGGACCGTCGACCACCTCCGGGTCGACGGCACCGGCGCGCCGGTCAGCCGGTGATGACGGTCTTGCCGCGGGCGTCCGGGGACTCGGCGTGGTGGATGGCGAGCGCCGTCTCCGCCAGGGGGTAGGCGCGGTCGACCACCGGGGTCAGGCGGTTGGTCTCGACCAGGTCCCGCAGGGCCGTCAGGTTGCGCCTGCTCGGTTTGGCCGCGATGGGCACCAGGCGGTGGCGGACGAAGCCGGAGAGGAACCAGGCGACCGCGTGCGCGCCGAGGTGGCCGAGCAGGCAGCGGCCCCGGTAGCCGCCGCCGACGGCCAGCAGGAGCGTGCCGCCCCGGGTGAGCCGTCTGCGGGCAGCGCGCAGTCCGCGGTCCCCGGCCAGGTCGAACACCACGTCGAAGCGGTCACGGCCCCACTCCTCGTCGACCTCGTCCGCGCCGAGCGCGCGGACCACGGCGAAGTCCGCCGCGGCGCAGACACCGGTCACGCGCGCGCCCAAGGCTTTCGCGACCTGCACCGCGAACGTGCCCACGCCGCCTGCCGCGCCCGTCACCAGCACCCGTTGCCCGGGTCGCACCACGCCCAGGTCGCGCAACCCGACCAGGGCCGTGTTGCCCGCCAGCGGAACGGCCGCCGCCTCCCCGTACGACAGGTTCTCCGGTTTGCGCGCGACGAACTCCTCGTCCACGCAGACGTACTCGGCGAACGCGCCCACGGCCTCGCCGAACACCTTGTCCCCCAACACGAAGCCGGTCACACCCGCGCCAAGGCCCTCGACCTGACCCGCGAAGTCCCGGCCCAGGACCCTGGGGCGCGACAACCGCAGCACATACGGGTGGCCGTGGAAGTCCTGCCAGTCGACCGGGTTGACCGAGGCCGCGCGGACCCGCACCAGCACCTCGCCCGGCGCGGGCTCGGGGCGGGGCACCTCCCGCACGACCACCGACCCGTAGCGCTCCCGCGTGATCGCCTTCATCGGTCTCCATGCCGGATCGGGCCCCAGGTCCGCAACCTTAGGCAGCGGACGCGGGACCCAGCATCGGGGAAGACCCTCGGAAACCGCGCTAGCCCGCGCGGTCGAGCCGCACGGGTTCGGGGGTGAGCAGCAGCGGGTCGGCGGCCAGGACCCGGCGGTGCAGGCCACGCAGGGCGGGCGAGGGGTCGAGGCCGAGCTCGTCGACCAGGCAGGCGCGCAGGCGCTGGTACTCGTGCGCGGCGTCGCCGCGCCTGCCCGCGCGGTAGAGGGCGACCATGAGGTGGGCCGAGAGGTTCTCGTGGGTGCCGTGGCGGGCGACGAGGCCGGTCAGCTCGGCCAGCACCTCGTGGTGGCGACCCAGCCGCAGGTCGGCGTCGACGCGCCGGTCCAGCACGCTGAGCCGGGCCTCGGTCAGGCGCCGGACGTGCGCCGCCAGCACCGCGCCGACCCGCACGTCGACCAGCGGGTCGCCGCGCCAGCGGGCCAGCGCGGCGCGGAAGTGCTCGGCCGCGCCCGCGACGTCGCCCGCCCGGGCCGCGCGGTGCCCGGCCTCGGCGCGGCGCTCGAACTCGCGCAGGTCGAGCTCGCCGGTGACCAGCAGGTAGCCGCCGGGTCGGGTGACCAGGACCCGCTTGGGGTCGCGCGGTTGCCCGGCGCGGGCCGACGCGGCGCCGATCAGGCCGCGCAGCTGCATCACGTAGGTCTGCAGGGTGGTCGTCGCGCTGCGCGGGGCGGCGTCGCCCCAGAGCTCGTCGACGAAGGCGTCGACCGGTACCACCTGGTCGGCGTGCGCGGCGAGCACCGCCAGCACCTTGCGCGGCTTGGTCGCCGTCGGCGTGACCGGCAGACCGGCCACCCGCGCCGCCAGCGGCCCCAGTATCCCAACGTCCACAACGCCTCCCGCGTTCGCCGCACCAGTGCGCCCAGAATAAAACCGACCACCCGGTTTATCAACCCTGCCGAAGATCATACCTACCCCCCGGTTTTCTCTCCCGCAACCCGGCCGGGTGATCGGCTACACTCCCCCGGGGATCGGGTCGCCGGGAGGAGCTCGTCGTGGCAAGGCAGGAACGCGCCGAACACACCCGCAACGCCATCCTCGACGCCGCCGCGGCGAAGTTCGACGAGTACGGCTTCCTCGGCGCGAGCCTGTCGGACATCCTCGCCGAGGCCGGGGTCACCAAGGGCGCGCTGTACTTCCACTTCGCCTCGAAGGAGGAACTGGCCAACGCGCTGATCGCCGAGCAGTTCGCGTCCGACCACGAGCCGCTGGCCGGGGTCGAGCGCCCCGGGCTGCAAACGGCGATCGACATGGGCCACGAACTCGCGGCGAACCTGCGGGCCAACAAGCGGGTGCGGGCCGGGATCCGGCTGGTGATCGAGCAGGGGTCGTTCATCGCGCCCGCCGAGAGCGCCTACCGGATGTGGATCGACATCACCCGGACCTGCCTGCTGGCCGCGCGGGAGAACGGCGACCTGCGCGCGGAGGTCGACCCGGACGACCTGGCGCAGCACCTGGTGGGGGCGTTCACGGGGCTGCAGCTGAGTTCGCAGGTGCTGACCGGCCGCGCGGACCTGACCGAACGCGTCACTTTCATGTGGACACTCCTGCTCACCGCGATCGTCCCCCCGCGCAGGCTGGCGAGGTTCAAGCCCGAGGGCACCGCGTCCATCCGAATCGCGGGAGTCAGCGCCTGACCGTCCTTTGGGGACACCAAAGTCGCGCACCCGGCGTCACCGCGACGAACGATTGGGCGCGACCTCGCTACCTCCGCGTCGTCGGGGTGACCGGGGATGGGGAAACACCGCCTTCGACAGGGCCGTCGGCCGAAGGGGAGAAGACCGGTCCACCCGACGGGAGAACCGTGGACGGGCTCACAATGGCGCAGCGGAGTTGTTCCGTTGTCAATCCACCGACTTCGGCCAGATCGACATCGGCCAGATTGGTGCGCATGAGTTTCGCACCCCCCATGTGGCCGATGTGCACAGTGGCGGAATTGAGGTCGGCGTCGGTCAAGTCGGCGTCGGTCAAATAGACCCACGTCATCTTGGCGCCCGAAAAACGAGCACCTCTCAGGTTGGCGCCCCGAAACCAGGAAGACTTGGGAACTTGTCCGGCCCCGTCTGCCCCAATTGTTCAATGGCTTTCGTGAAGCGCTCGGTAATCTGCCCTTGCCTCGACAGTTCCGGCTGGTCACGAGTCGCCTGCTGCTGAGCGCGATTCGCGCTGTTGACATTGAAGCGCACAACTATTGCCGATCTTGGAGGTTTGGTCGAACCCGGACGCGAGACTCCTGACTCCTTCGCCGTCGCGGTCGGGCAGCGCGTCCGGCTTGGGCACGGAGCACCCCTGCGGTGTGCCGAAATCAGGAACCGCTCTCCGGGGGTAGGCGTACCTGGATGCCGTGATCCAGGTCGTTGCCGCCGGGTGGGCCGCCCTGGGCTTCCTCGTCGCGCATCATGGACATGGAGTCGCGGTGGTCGAGTTCCATGCGCTTGGTGCCGTAGAACATCGCGGTGAACTCGTTGATGTAGGTGGCGGTCACCGGGGTTCCCGATTTGTCGCGCCGTTTCTGCCTGCGCAGTTCGTACACGCCTACCGCGACCACCGTCAGGGTCGACACGGGGATGCTCCACGTGAGCACCGTCTCCAGGGTGTCCATGGTCATCCCAACGCCGTGGCCGCCGCGCGGGTTCCTCAGCCCAGGGTGGCCAAGGGGGCGTCGGTCGGCGAGGTGGTGGCGGCGGGCAGGGTGAACTCGAACCGGGCGCCGCCGTCGGGGGCGTCGGTGGCGGTGATGGTGCCGCCGTGGCGTTCCACGATCCGCTTGCAGATCGCCAGGCCCAGGCCGGTGCCCGCGTAGCCCGCGGCGCGGTGCGCGCGGTGGAAGTTGTCGAAGATGGCGGCGTGGTGGCCGGACGGGATACCGATGCCGTTGTCGGTGATCGTCACCCGGACCAGGTCGTCGACGCGCTCCCCCACGACCGCCACGCACGGGGTCACCCCGGCCGCCGTGTACTTCACCGCGTTGCCGATCAGGTTGTCCAGCAGCTGCCGGACCAGCACCGCGTCGGCGAGCACCGGGTCCAGCCTGCCCACCGCGAACCGCGGCACCGGGTCGCCCTCGGCCACCGCGGCGTCGGCGCGCGCGGCGGCGATGTCGGCGACCACGGTCGCCAGGCTGACCGGCACCGGCGCGACGGTCGCGTCCCGGGCCGTCGTGTACGCCAGCAGGTCGTTGATCAGCACGCGCATCCGGCCCGCGGCCCGGCTGACCCGGGTGAGGCTGTTGCGCGCGTGGTCCACCGCGGCCGACTCGGGCGTCTCCGCGAGGGCCTCGTCGGCCACGCTGGTCCAGCCCTCGACCACGGCCAGCGGGTTGAGCAGGTCGTGGGCGACCACGCCCGCGAAGTTGGCGAGCTCGTCGAGGTGGCGGCGCTCGGCCGTCACGTCCCGGTACAGCACCACCGCGCGGTGGTTGCCGTGCACGTCGGGCAGGGCCGTGGCGTTGACGCGCAGCACCTGCGCCTCGGCCGTCCCCCTCCGGCGGACCACGACCTCCAGGTCGCGCACCTCCTGACCGGCCAGGACGCGGGCGTGCGGCATGTCCCCCGGGGTGAGCGCGGCGCCGTCCAGGGTGTGCACGTCGTAGTCGCCCGGCTCGATGACGGTCTCCCGCAGGTTGCCGCCCAGCAGCCGCACGGCGGCCGGGTTGCGCAGGGTCACGCGGCCGTTGTGGTCGATCACGGACAGGCCGTCGGCCATCGAGTCGATGATCGCCGACATCAGCTCGGCGCGCTGCGCCTGCTGCTCCTTCTCCGCCGCCAGCTCGCGCAGCAGCTCGACCCGCTCGTCGCGGCCCAGCGCCAGCGCCAGGCCGACCACGGCGACGATGGCGATGAACAGCTGGACGACCAGCGCCTTGGCCGAGTTCGAGGCGACCAGGGCGAACGGCCCGTCGCCGTGCAGGGTGAACAGCACCGCGATGGCGCCGACGCCCAGGTCGTGCAGCACGACGAAGGTGGTCGGCAACCGGGTGGCCGCCCACACGGTGAACGCGATCAGGGTGAAGGCCAGCGGCGCGCCGTGCACGACACCGAACCCGAGGACGTACGCGACCACGGAGGCCGCGGTGATCACCGCGTACTCCGCGAGCCGCCACCGCGGGGTCGCGGCGACTTCCGCGGCGGCGACCCGCCACACGCCGGAGCAGCCGCCCGCGCGCCGCCGGTACACCGCGCCCGCGCGGCCGACGCACAACCCGACCGCGCCGACCAGCAGCACGCCCGCGGTGTTGCGGGCCAGCCACACGGCGGTGGCCAGCCAGGAGTAGCGGTCGGTGAGCAGCCACATGCCGGTCGGGCCGATCGCCGCGCCGACCACCGTCGCCGCGAAGGCCGCGCCGAGCACGGCCCACAGGTCGCGCGGCCCGCGCAACCCGCCGCCGTCGGCGAGCGACCACAGCGACGGCCGCAACCGGACGATCAGCCAGAGGAAGACCCAGACCTGCGCGAGGTTGGCCACCACGAACACGGCCGCGAGCGCCGGACCGGCGCCGGTGGCCACGTTGACCGCCATGGTGATCGCCGCCAAGACCACGGCGTCGAGCCAGCGGGCGCGGGAGCGGTGCTGGGCGCAGAACCAGACGACGGCCACGCCCGCGGCGGGCCAGACCAGGCTCAGGTTGGTGTTGTCCATGACCGTCAGCCGACCGGCCCAGGTGGCCAGCACGTACAGGACCGCGAAGACCGCGGTCCTGGCCAGGCTGACGCGCAGCGACAGGTGGCTCACCGGGTCACGTCCCGCGCGGGTCCCCGGTTGTCCGGGGCCAGCCTGCGCACGGCCGCGCACAGGCCCATGCCGGTGAACGGCTTGGGCAGGTAGGCGGCGCCCGCGTCGCGCATGCGGGCCAGGTCGAGGCCGGACCACAGCACGGTGATGAACAGCGCGGGCAGGTACCGGTCGGCGCGGCGCAGCTGCCGGAGCAGGTCCACGCCGTCCATGCCGGGCATGTCGACGTCGAGGACGGCGACCTGCGGCAGGCCGTGCCGCTCGATGGCGGCCAGCGCGAGCGCGCCGCCGTCGACGGCGAGCACGTCGTGGCCGTCGGCGCGCAGCCACCGCGCGACGAGGTCGCGGACGTCCTCGTCGTCGTCGACCACCAGTACCCGTGCCACCGCGCCCTCCCTTTGCCCTGCTGTCGGCCGCCGGGAGGGCGTTTCCAAGATTTTCGCGGATCCGTGTCGAAGCGGGGTCTTCCCGTTCGTGGAGGGGTCGACGGCAGGTCATCACTCGGAGGAGAAGAGCCATGGCGGTGCAAACGCTTGACCAACCCGACCGTGTGGGACCCAAGCGGGTGACGAAGTCGCTGCTTGGTTACGGGGTGTTGGCGGGCCCGGTCTACGTCCTCGTCACGCTCGGCCAAGCGCTCACCCGGGACGGCTTCGACCCGACCCGGCACCAGTGGAGCCTGCTGGCCAACGGACCGGGCGGCTGGGTCCAGGTCGTGAACTTCGTCGTGACCGGGCTGATGGTCGTGGCCTTCGCCGTGGGGCTGCGACGCGCGACGGCCGCGCGGTGGGCGCCCGGGTTGGTGGCGGTCTACGGGGTGAGCCTGGTCGGCGCCGGGCTCTTCCGGGCCGACCCGGCGCTGGGCTTCCCGGCCGGGGCGCCCGAGGGGCTGCCCGCCGAGGTCAGCGGGCACGGGCTGCTGCACCTGGTGTGCGGGGTCGTCGGGTTCGTGGCCGTGGCCGTCGCGTGCTTCGCCGTCGGACGCCGGTGCGCGGCGGAGGGGCGTCGCGGGTGGACGGTGTTCTCCCGGGTCACCGGCGTCGGCCTCCTGGTCGGGTTCGCCATGGCCGCCGCCGGCCAGGGCGGCGCCGCCGCCACCCTCGCATTCACCGCCGCCGTGCTGCTGGTCTGGGCCTGGTGCGCGGCGGTCGCCGTCGACCGCTACCGCGCGGTCGGCCCCACCGCTTGATACACATCACTCGCTCACGAAGAAGGAGAAGACGCCATGCGCTACATCGTCCTGCTCAACGCCGAGCACCCCGACACACCGCCGCCCGCCGAGTTGATGGCCGGGATCGTCGCGCTGGGCGAGGAGGCCACGCGGTCCGGGGTGCTGCTCGACACCGCGGGCCTGGCGCCGAGCGCGGAGGGGTCGCGGCTGACCGTGCGCGCCGGTGAGCTGAGCGCGGTGGACGGGCCGTTCGCCGAGACCCGGGAGCTGATCAGCTACGCGATCTACGAGGTGGCGACCAAGGCCGAGGTCGAGGAGTGGACGAACCGCTTCCTGCGGCTGCACCGGGACCTGTGGCCCGGGTGGCAGGGCGCGGCGTCGATCCACCGCGTGCTGGACTTCGGCCCGCCCGCCTGAGGTGGGGAGCGCGGACGCGGCGGTGGCGGCGGTGTGGCGCGTCGAGTCCGCGCGCTTGGTGGCCGGGCTGGCGCGGCTCACCGGCGACGTCGGCCTGGCCGAGGAGCTGGCGCAGGACGCGCTGGTGGCGGCGCTGGAGCAGTGGCCGGTCGGTGGCGTGCCGCCGAACCCGGCGGGCTGGTTGATGACCACGGCCAAGCGCCGGGCCATCGACCGGCACCGCCGGGACCGGTCCTTCCGGGACAAGCTGGCGGTGCTCGCGGGCGCCGAGGACGAGGACCCGATGACTGCGGTCGACGACCGCCTGGACGACCACATCGGCGACGACCTGCTGCGGCTCGTGTTCACCGCGTGCCACCCGGCGCTGGCGGTGCCCGCGCGGATCGCGCTGGTGCTGCGCGCGGTGGGCGGGTTGACCACGGCGGAGATCGCGCGGGCGTACCAGGTGCCGGAGTCCACTGTGGCGCAACGGATCGTGCGGGCCAAGCGGGCCCTGGCCGGGGTGGGGTTCGAGCTGCCGCTCGCGGCGGAGTTCGACGCCCGGCTCGGTTCCGTGCTCGAGGTGGTCTACCTGGTCTTCAACGAGGGCTACGTGGCGACGTCCGGCCCGGCGTGGGCGCGGCCGGAGCTGTGCCGGGAGGCGATGCGCCTGGGCCGGGTCGTGGCGGGGTTGGCGCCCGCCGCGCCGGAAGCGCACGGTTTGGTGGCCCTGATGGAGTTGCAGGCTTCCCGGCTGGCGGCCCGCGTCGACGCGGCGGGGCGGCCGGTCCTGCTGGCCGACCAGGACCGGCGGCGGTGGGACCGGCTGCTGATCCGCCACGGCCTCGCCGCGCTGGACCGCGCGGTGTCGCTGGGTGTGCCGGTGGGCCCGTACACGGTGCAGGCGGCCATCGCGGCGTGCCACGCGCGTGCGGTGAGCGTCGCGGAGACGAACTGGCCGGAGATCGTCAGCCACTACGACGCCCTGGTGGCGGTGTGGCCGAGCCCGGTGGTGAAACTGAACCGCGCGGTGGCCGTCGGCATGGCCTCGGGCCCGGCGGCGGGTCTAGCCCTGGTGGACGGGTTGGTGGAGCGCGGTGTGCTCGCGGGCAACGCGCAGATCCCGGCCGTCCGAGGGGAATTCCTGGACCGCCTCGGCCGCCGGGAGGAGGCGGCCGCGGAGTTCCACCGCGCCGCCTCCCTCACCACGAACGAAGCCGAGCGCTCGGTCTTCCTCCGCCGCGCCTAGCGGTGTGGACGGGGCCGAGCGCCCGGTCTTCCCGTCCGCGCCCGAGGCCGGCGTTGGGGGGGATGACCGAGCGCTCGGTGCTTTCGCGACGTCCCCGGGAGGAGGATGTCGCGAAGTGTGCGCTGTGGACAGCGAGCGCTCGCGGGCGTGCCGTCCACCACCTGGGTCAGCGGCCTTTCAGGTCTCCCGGGACCGGGGCGTCGTCGCCGGGGACGTCGCAGCAGACCGGGCCTCGGGGGCCTTCCGGGCCCATGGGACCCGTGGGACCCGCCGGGCCTTGGGCTCCTGTGGGGCCCGGTTGTCCGGGAGGACCCGCGGGGCCTGCGGGTCCTGCGGGACCCGCCGGGCCTCGGGCGCCGACGGTGCCGTTCGAGCCCGCGGGACCGTTCGTGCCGTTGGTGCCTGGCCGGCCGTTCACGCCCGCGCGGCCGGATGGGCCCGCGACGCCCGGATCACCGGACTCGCCTTGGAGGCCGGGTTGCCCGGGACTGCCGGGTTCTCCGGGAGCACCGGGAAGACCGGGGGCGCCGGGTCGGGACGGCGATTCGACGATGGGCTTGCGGTCGTTCACCAGGCTCACCACCGTCCCCGCCACGGCGCCGCTGACCAGACCCGTGGTGGCGATGGCCAGCACGACGGCCGTCATCGGGACCATCCGCGCCCGGTTGGTGCCCGCGAGGGCACAGCGGGTGGTGGCCTCGGCGCGGGCGCCCGCCCGCGCGTCCCGGGCGGTGCTCGGCAGGGCGGTGCTCGAGGCCGTCGCGGCTGGGAAGGCGGCGGTCTGGGCAGCGGCGGGAGCGGGGACGGTGGGGATCGCGGGTTCCATAGGTGGATCACCGCCGCTGTCGCCCCGGGAGCTGTCCTCGTCGCCGGTACCGCTGTCGTCGTCCTCCTGCTCCGGGAACACGGTCGGGATGGTGAAGTCGTGGTCGGTCTCGCCGACTTGGCCGCCGATGTCGATGACCTTGAGGGTGATCGTCCCCGCCCGCCCCCGCGGCGGCCACGGCACGCCGCGCACGGTGACCGACGAGCGGTGGCGGGTGAGCGCGTCCTCCTCGCCGACCCGCCACACGTAGTCGTACGGGCCGCGGGAGGCGTCCGCCAGCTCCGCGTCGAGGCTCAGCGTCGCCACGTCGCCGTTCGCCGAGTGCTCGGCGACGATCGTCGGCTCGGGTTCGGCGTCGTCGGGCTCGAACAGGTCGCCCTCGACCGGCGGCAGGCGGTAGAGGGCCGTCAGGTGGTCGCCGTCGACGAACATCTCGACCACGTCGGCGTCCACCGCGACCGAGGTGCCCGGCACCACGAACCGCTGGCCGGGCACCGGTCCGGTGCCCGCGAGGTAGACCTGGCGCAGCAGCGCGGTGACCGCCGCGGCCACCAGCGGGGTGTGCCGGGTCGGCGGGTCGTCCGGGTCGGGCAGCACGCGCAGCGCGGGCGCCGGGCCGGTCACGTCGAACCCGAACTGCACCGAGTGGTCGACCGACACGGTGCCGCCGGGCCGCTCGACCTTCCCGACGACGTGCAGGCCGCGCTCCCCGGTGTAGGCGACCACGGCCCTGGTCCACCGCCACTGGACCTCCTCGAAGGCGAACCGCAGGCCACCCGTGCCGCAGTACCAGGCCAGGACGGTGTTCAACGCCCGCGCCCGCAGCGCGACGGCGACGTTGGCCGACGGCTCGAACAGCAGGTCCGGTGGCCGCGCGGGCGCGGCGCGCTCCGGGGCGGCGAGAGCGAGCATGAGCGTCACGGTCCCGCGCGGCGGGTCGGTGCCCACCACCCGCTCGGCGGGCTCGATGCCGTCCACGGCCGCCGCCGGGGCGCTCCGCAGGCGCAGCGGCAGCGGTTCCGGCAGGAAATCCAAAGGCAACGCGGCCAGCGGCGCCAACAATCTCCGGTGTATACCGGTGCGGAAGATCCGGCGCACCAGCCACTCGTCGAGTCGATTCGGCGGTTTGCCACCACCTTTGTAGTCAATGACGAGTTCGTCGAGGTCGATATCGGATTTACCCGGTTGGACCAATCCGAGTTCGACCAGATCGTCCCGGGCCGCGGCGGTCACCACGGCGCAGTCGACCGACACCGGACCGGCCGCGCTGAAGTTGACCCCCTTGGCCGCGTGCCGGGCCCCACCGACCACCTCGGCCCGCACCCGCAACCGCCCGTCGGCGAACTCGACCGCGGGGTCCGACCAGGTCACCCGCATCCTGAACAGCGGATTCACCCGCGCGATGACCTTGCTCAGCGACCCCGTCGGCCGCGGTGGCCGGGCCAGCGCCTCGCGCACCGCCCTGGCCTGCGCGTCGCGCAGCACGTCCAACCGCCACTGGACCACCACATCGGACCCGCCCGCCCCGGCGTCCGACCCGACCGATTCGGACTCGTTTCTCCCCTGGCGCGCACGCCGTTGTTGATCATGCATGGTTGAGGTTTCGCCCTGTCCTCAAAGCATTGTTCTCCGGTCGCGGGACAGCGTACGACCAGCCCTGGGTGGCGACAAGAGAAAGCGTGAACATCGCACATGTGCGGTTTTACCAGGCTCCATTCCGGAGCGGCCGTGGCAACCGATTGTCCACGCGCGGAATTCATGGGACGATCCGCGCCGTCGGCCATCGGACGTGCGCGTGCCCGCGACCGGACCCGACCCGGTGCGCACCGCCGGTCGGATTGTGCGGGGGCGCCGCCGGGCGCGGGCCGTGTCCAAACGGTTACCCGGGTCACCCGATCACGCGCATGGATGATCGCCGGGTGGGTATCTCCCGCTTGTCCTCGTGCGTGCGTGACCCGCCTGGTCTTGAGCCCCGCGTGTTAAGCAGCAGCACGGGGGCTCATGGTGAAGCCGTCCGTCGGGCCGCCCCGCGAGGAGCGGCCCGACGGGTGGTGCGGGCACGGACACCCCACGGGTGGGTGCGCGCGGGTTCAGTCGAGCGGATCGAGGGTGTGGTGGCGGGCGACCAGGGTCTTGGCCAGCTCCCGCAGCTTCACGTTGATGTTCTGCGACGCCCGGCGCAGCGTGTCGAAGGCCTCGTCGGCCCCGACGCCGCGGCGGGCCATCAGGATCCCCTTGGCCTGCCCGATCACGTCCCGGCTGTCCAGCGCGTCCCGCAGCTGCTCGACCAGCAGCTGGGCCCGGGTGACGCCCTCGGTGGCGGTCAGGGCCAGGGAAGCGTGGGTGGCCAGCAGCATCAGCGCGTCGCGGTCCTGCTGGTCGAAGACGTGCGGTTCCCGCGAGTAGGCGTTGAGCGCGCCGGAGAGCCGGGGCGCGGCGGCGTCGGGCAGCAGCGCGGCGGAGGCCAGCGAGTGGAATCCCCGCTGGGAGGCCCCCGCGCCGAACCGCGGCCAGCGCGGGTCGACGGCCAGGTCGGGGCTGTAGGCCGCGGCGGGACCGGCGGGCCGCGCGCACTCGACGCAGGCGCCCTCGCCGAACTCGTACTGCAGCTGGTCCAGCTCGGCGGCCACGGCGTCGGTCAGCACCGGCGTGTGGAAGGCGCCGTCGGGGCCGCGCAGGGTCACGCTGACCAGGTCGGCGGACCCGACCACGTCCTTGGCCATCACCACGACGCGCTCCAGCACGTCGACCAGCGACCCGGCGGCCAGCAGCTCGGTCGTGAGGGACACCAGCTGCCCCGCCAGCGGCCCGACGGTGGACTCGGGCGGGAGGGCCCCGTCCCGGTCTCGTTCCTCGCTCACCAGTCGTACTCCGCTTCGTCCAACCACGCTGTTCGCTGACGGTCCACCACACCGTCGTGGCGTGGATCGGCGCTGGCTGCTCAACGCGGAGTCGTTCCGGAGCATCCTACGGCTGTCCGCCCGGCCCCCCGCACGCGGCGGGAGGGCCGGGCGGGGGCGGCTAGGCGGCAGCGAGGGTGGTCCGGAACAGCGCGGCCAACTCCTCCGGGCCCGCAGCGGCGCGGATGGCGGGCGGGGTGGTCGACGCCGCCGCGCGGTCGCCGCGCTGGAGGGCGTTGGTGAACCGGGCGACGCGCGCGGGCGACGGGGCGACGGTGTCGCCGCCGAGGTAGCCGACGACGATCAGGTCCTCCCCGGAGTGCGTCTCGACGGCGGCCGACCAGCCGTGCCGCTCGTCCCACAGCAGGGCGACGTCGCGGCCGGGGTGGGAGGGCAGCCGCAGGTCGACGGCCAGGTAACCGGAGACCGGCGTGTCGTCGTCGACCGTGGTCGACTCCGGTCCGATGCCCAGTTCCGCGGCCACGGCGTGCAGGTACGCACGCAGCGCGCGGTGGGCGGGGTGCTGAAATCCGAGCGAGGGCTCCAGGATCGCGGTCACAGCGGACTCACCTTTCCACACACGGACACCGGTGATGGGGACATGCTCCGGCGCGGCGGCGGTCAAACGTGATTTCCCGTCACCGTTGCCACCGCACTACGTGACCTCGGACTCCGCTCTCACCCCATAGGACGAGCGCCGATCCCGTCCAGCACCACGGCCACGACCGACCCGGCGGACGGCCCGCCCGCCGGGGAGCCGAGCACGGCGGAGAGCACCTCGTCGTGGCACACGCCGACGAGCACCGCGGCGGCGGCCCCCACGTCCGCGTCCGGGTGCAGGCGGCCCAGGTCGCGCTCGGCGCGCAGGTAGTCCAGCAGCCGCGCGCGCCAGGGCGGCTCACCCTCCCTTGTGGACACGCGGGCCAGGACGCCGGGCTGCCCGACCAGTCCGGCCAGCACCGGGAGCACGGCCCGGTGCAGGGCGAGGCCGTGGTCGAGGTGCGCGCGGAGGTTGGCGGCCAGGTCGCCGTCGCCGGGGGTCGGCAAGGCGCCCAGCCCGGACACGACGGCCCGCGCGTGCGCCAGCACGGCGTCGGCCAGCAACTCGTCCTTGTCCGCGAAGTGGTTGTAGAGCACCCCGTCCGCGACCCCCGCCTCCCGCGCGATGGCCCGCACGGTGAGCCCCACCGCCCCGCCCGCGGCGATCATCCGGGCGGCGGTGCGCACCAGGTGCTCCCGGAGGTCCCCACCGCGCTCCCGCAGGACCGCCGCCGTCCTCGGTGACACGGCGTCAGATCCCCGCGGACACGAGCCACGCCTCGCCCTTGAGCCGCACGGCACCCCCCACCGCGAACCGCCCGAGCGCCTCGACGAGCGCGGCTTTCGCCCGCTCGGCGGCCTCCGGCGCGACCTGGCCGAGGTGGTGGCGGACGGGTCCCCAGTCGGCCATGAACGCGGCGGCGTCGGGGACGTCGCGCCCCCAGACCTGGTCGGCCTCGACCTTGGCGCAGGCGAAGTCGCGGAAACCGGCCCGGGTCAGCACGTCGCGGGCGCGGTCGGGGTCGGCGAACGAGGTGGGCCCGGTGCCGTCGGCGCCGGTCGGGTTGGGGATGTGCGGGGCCATCGCGTCGAAGACCGAGCCGAGGTCGGTGCCCGCGAACCCGGAGAGGCAGAGGAACCGGAGCCGCCCACCGGGGCCGAGCGCCCGGCCGACGTTGACGAACGCCGCGACCGGGTCCGCGAAGAACATCACCCCGAACCGGCTGACGGCGACGTCGAAGGAGCCGGGCGCGAAGGGGTGGACCTGGGCGTCTGCCCGCAAGAAGTCCACAGTGGACAACCCAGCAGCGAGCCGCTCCGCCGTGCCGAGCATCGGGGCGGAGAGGTCGACGCCGAGCACCGCGCCGGTCCCGGACCGGGCGGCGGCCTGGCGGGTCACCTGGCCGGTGCCGCACCCGATGTCCAGCACCCGGTCCCCGGGCCGGACGGCGTCGAGGAGGTGGGCGTTGAACCCGCCGTTGACGTCGTCGAACCGGTCGGCGTTGTCGGCCCAGTGCCGCCCCTCGTAGCCGTTCCACGCCTCGGCCTGCCCGGTGTTCACCACGTCAGCCATGCCTCACCCCTCGTGAACACGCGTTCATGAACGTGCGTTCATGGTAGCGGGTCGCCGCCCCCGGCGCGCGAACGGGCCCCGGCCGGACCCGTTCGGCGCGGAGCCGTTCCGCGCCCTGTGTACGGGTGTGAACGTTCCGGTCCCGGCGCCGCCCGCGAGTCCGCGAACTGGGCGTTCACAGCGAAACCCTCAACCGGCAACCCGGGCGCCTTGTCCGGCGAACCGGGCGAATTGCACTGTTCTCGGCGGTGGAGCGGGTGTTTGGGACGCGTACCCGCTCCCCACACCCTGCGAAGTGAGGAATCCGACAGCACATGAAGAAACGTTTGTCGCTGAGAACGAAGACGGTCATCGTCTCCGCGGCCGCGCTGGCCGGGGTCGCCGCCATCGTGGCCCCGCCCGCCTTCTCGGCCGAGGAGACCGCGCCCGCGGTGCTGAACGCGGGCGCGCCGGACTCGGTGCCGGACCGGTACATCGTGGTGTTCAAGGCCCAGGGGCAGGGCCTGCACTCGGTCGGCTCGACCGCGGCGGCGCTGACCCACCGGTACGGCGGTCGGGTCCGGCACACCTACGACGCCGGTTTCAACGGCTACTCCGCCACCATGTCCGCGACCGCCGCGGCCGAGGTGGCGAAGGACCCGGCCGTGCGCTACGTCCAGCAGGTCACCACCGTGCGCCTGGCCGACACCCAGAGCAACCCCCCGAACTGGGGGGACGACCGGATCGACCAGCGGGACCTGCCGCTCAACCGCGCGTTCAGCTACCCGGCCAACCCGGGGCAGGGCGCGCGGGTGTACGTCATGGACACCGGCATCAACGCCAACCACCAGGACTTCACGGGTCGGATCGCACCCGGCTACGACTTCGTGGACGACGACAGCACCCCGCAGGACTGCCACGGCCACGGCACGCACGTGGCGGGCACGGCGGCGGGCACCACCTACGGCATCGCCAAGAAGGCGACCGTCGTGGCGGTGCGGGTGCTCAGCTGCGGCGGTTCCGGCGGCAACGACGACATCATCGCGGGCATCAACTGGATCAAGACCAACGCGGTCAAGCCCGCCGTGGTCAACTACAGCATCGGGTGCAGCCAGCGGTGCTCGGACACCACCATGGACAACGCGGTGGCGGCCCTGATCGCCAGTGGCGTGCAGTGGGTCCAGGCGGCGGGCAACTCCAGCGACGACGCCTGCGGCTACAGCCCGCAGAAGCTGCCCGCGGCGATCACCGTCGGCAACACCAACAACACCGACGGCCGCAACTCGACGAGCAACTACGGTCGCTGCCTCGACCTGTTCGCGCCGGGCACCAACATCGTCTCGGCCGCGTACAACAACAACACCGGCTCGGCGACGATGACCGGCACCTCGATGGCGTCCCCGCACGTGGCGGGTTCCGCGGCGGTGTACCTCGGGCAGAACCCGTCGGCCACCCCGCAGCAGGTCCGCGACGCACTGGTCACCAACGGCACCACCGGCAAGGTGACCAGCGCGGGCACGGGCTCGCCGAACGTGCTGCTCCACACCGCCTTCATGAACGGCAGCCAGCCCGGTGAGGTCACCGTGGCCAACCCCGGCGCCCAGAACGCCGTGGTGGGCCAGCCGTACTCGCTGAACAACAGCGCGTCGGGCGGTACCGCGCCCTACACCTGGTCGGCGACCGGCCTGCCCGCGGGCCTGACGATCACCGCGTCCACCGGCGCGATCTCGGGCACCCCAACCGCGGCGGGCACCGCGAACGTCACCGTCACCGCCCGCGACTCCGCGGGGCGCACCGGGACGGTGGCGTTCGCGCTCACCGTGGGCACGACGGGCACCTGCGGCCCCGTCACCAACGGGACCGACTACCCGATCAACGACCTGGCCACCACCGAGAGCCCGGTCGCGGTGTCCGGCTGCACGGGCAACGCCTCCGCGACCGCCACGGTCGCGGTGAACATCGAGCACACGTACATCGCCGACCTCGTCGTGACCCTCGTCGCGCCGGACGGCAGCACGTACGTCCTGCACGACAAGGCGGGCGGGTCCGCGGACAACATCAACCGCTCGTACACGGTCAACCTGTCGTCGGAGGCGAAGAACGGGACCTGGAAGCTGCGCGTCCAGGACACCTACGCCAACGACACCGGCAAGATCGACTCCTGGACCCTGACGGTCTAGGCGGTTCCAGCGAAGCCCCCGGTGCCCCTGCACGCCGGGGGCTTCGCCCTGGTCGCGAGACCCGCGCTTTGTTCCGACGTTCCCGGAAAACGCGCTATGTCCCCATCGGGGACCCCTATCGACACCACGGCCATTCCTCAAGCGACAGCACGGGAAACGGACCTACGCTGGAATCGTTCACGAGGGCGGGAGGGTGGTCATGCAGGCGATCTCGGTCGACGACCTGGAACTGGCGCGGTCCGCCGGTCGGGTGGGGCGCGCGCCCGCGGCGTTCCTCGCGGCCGTGTTCGGTGCCGCGATCGGCAGGCACGGCGGTGCGGACTCGACGGTCGCCGCGCCCGTCGACTGGCGCGTGCCGTTCCGCGACTACCTCTCCACCCTGGACGTCCCGGCCGAGGCACCGGAAGCGGTGTGGTCGGAGGCGAAGATCCGGCTCGTCGCGACCCACGTGGAACCGGTGTGGGTGCTGGAACTCGACCACACCCTGCCCGCCGCCTACGCCGACGGGCTCCTCGATTCCCTGCACGGCGCGCTCGCCCGCGTGGTGGCCGATCCGGACACCCCGCTCGCGGACCTGTTCACCGACGCCTCGGCCGAGCAGTCGCGCGCCGCGGACGAGCTCTGGTTCCGCCCGCCCGTCTGGCACTTGGTCGGCTGGCTGCGCCGCACGGCCGAGCGGCGGGCGGACTCGGTGGCGGTGGAGGAGAACGGGAGCAGGCTCACCTACCGCAACCTGGAGGAAGCCGTCCGGGCCACCACCGCCGTGCTGCGGGCGCGGGGCGCGCGGGCCGACGACGTCGTCGGCCTGGCAACCGACACGCTCACCGACACGGTGACCACCCTGCTGGCGGTGTTGCGGATAGGTGCGCGATACCTGTTGCTCCCGCCCACGAACCACGGCGATCCGTTGCGGCGCACCGGCTGCCGCGTTGTCGTCGGCGCGGCTCCCCCGGACGGCGACGACCACCCGGCGGGCGTCACGCTCCTGTCACCGGACGACCTCATCGGCGCGGCCGGTCCGCTCGCGGAGGGTGAGCGACCACAGCGGGCGGGCGGCTACCTCGCGCCGGTGGACGGCGGCTACGTGGCGATGAGCGCGGAACCGCTGTTCAACCTCACGGCATGGCAACTCGTCTCCTTGAGCATGGACCACGACAGCCGCGTGCTCGCGTCGCCGGGCGTCGACCCCGGGGCGTTGTTCCGCGAGGTGGTGCCGACCCTGGCCGTGGGCGGCACCGTGATCGCGCGCGACCGGACGCCCTTGGCCGCGCAGGTGGTGGCGGACCGCGTCACCCACGTGCACTTGCGTGATGGGGTGGAACTTCCCGGGATCCCCTTGGGACACCTGCGTCACGTCTGCGTGACGGGCGGCGAACCGGGACCGGACGCGCGGGTCGTGCGGCTGTTCGCGCGGCCGGAGACCCAGGTGGCGCTCACCGCGCGCGACGGCGCGGCGCTGGGCCGCCCGATCACCGGCGTCACCGCCCAGGTGGTCGACCGCACCGGACACCTCGCGCCGCCCGGTGTCCCCGGTGACCTGCACCTGGGCGGGCGGTGCGTGGCCGACGGCTACCTCGCCGACCCGGGCCGGACCGACGACCGGTTCACCCCCGACCCGCACGGCCCCGCGGGCGCCCGCCGCTTCCGCACGGGCCTGCGCGTCCGCTGGGACGACCACGGTGACCTGGTCCGCGTTCCCGACTGACCTCCCCCCGGGTCACCGACGTCCACCCCGCGGCGTCGGTGACCCACTTGCGCGCACCGCCGGACAGGGAGGCGGGGTGTGCGCCATCATGGCGGTGATCGGCCAGGGGTGGCCGACCGTCCTCCGCGAACACACCCGGCCACCGCCCGGGAAGCGCGCCCGTCCCGATGTCCGACGTCCAGGCCCGCGCACACCCCGCCCGCCGGGATCGCGCCCGCGATCTCCCCGTGGAGAACCGGAGGTCACCGCCGATGTCCGCACCGCCGCCCACCCCCACCGCCGTGCCGACCGACTGGCGCAGCGTGCTCCCCTACCTCCGCGGCCCCCTGCCGCCGGACCGCTTCTCCGGCAAGGGTTCCGCCGCGCCGCTGCTCCCGGACGAGCTGGCCCGCCAGTGCGCGCAGGAGCGCGAGTACTGGCGGATCCCCGAGGAGGTGCGGGAAGCGTACGCGCGGTACCGGCCGACGCGGCTGTGGCGGGCGACCGCTTTCGAGGACGCGATCGGCGCCCGGGCTCCGGTATACGTGAAGTACGAGGGCGGCAACGTCGCGGGCGGGCACCAGCTGAACACCGCCCTGGCCCAGGCGTACTACCACCGGGAGGCGGGCGCGGTCGAACTCGCCACGGGCACGGTGGGCGCGCGGTGGGGTGTCGCGCTGGCCTCGGCGTGCGCCCTGTTCGGCCTCCGCTGCACGGTCTTCGCCACCCGCGCGCTGCTGGAAACCCAGCGCTACCAAGCGGAAGTGCTGGAGAACCTGGGCGCGAGCGTGCGCCCGTCCGGCGATTCGCTGTCGCGGGTTGTCGGCGACGCGGCGACCTACGCGGCGGACCGGGAGGGAGTCCGGTACTGCGGCGGGTTCGGCGCCACGTACAGCATCCTGCACCAGTCGGTGATCGGGATCGAGAGCAGGCAGCAACTGTCCGATGTGGACGTCGAGGTGGCGGTCGTGATCGGCGCGGCGGGCGCGGGCACCCACTTCGGCGGGCTGGCGCTGCCGTTCCTGACCGAGGCCAGGGCGTTCGGCACCCGCGCGCCCCGGCTGCTGGCGGTGGAGTCGGCGAGCATGCCCGTGCTGACGCGCGGTGTGTACGCCTACGACCGGCTGGAACCGACCGCGCCCTTCCAGGCCGTGTACACGTTGGGCACGCACTCCCCCAAGACGCGCACCCACGCGCCCGGTTTGCGGGTGCCCGCCGTCGGGAAGCTGATCTCGGCCCTGCGCCACACGGGGGCGATCGAGGCGGAAGCGGTCGAAGAGGGCGCGGCGCTGCGCGCGGGACGGCTGTTCACCTTGAGCGAGACGATCGTCCCGTCACCGGAGGCGGCGCACGCGCTCGCCGCGGCCGAGAAGGTGGTGACGGCGGAACACCCGGAGGGCCCTGTCCTGGTTTGCCTCGGTGGGCACGGGTACTCGGACGTGCACGCGTTCCGCGAGGGCGCCGCGGCGGAGGCCGGGGTGCCGACGGACGACGAACTGCGCGCGGCCACCCGCGCACTGCACCCGGTGGACCCCGCGCACCGCCCCACCCCGAGGCACTGCTGACCGGGAGGTCACTCGGCCCCCTGCTCCGCGATGACCTTCGTCGCGGTCTCCACCAGCGCGGTCACCGCCGGGTGCCCGGTGCCCACGCGCCGCCACGCGACCTGGGTGCACACCTCGAAGGGCGGCCGCCAGGGGATCCGGTGGAGTTCGCCCCGCGCCAACTCGTCCGCGACCGCCACCGTCGGGAGCAGCGCCATGCCCAATCCCGCCGCCGCGCTCCGCTTGGCCGCGTCGATCGAGTCCAGCTCGAAGACCCGCGGCCGGTCGACCGCGACGTCGAGCCCGATCAGCCGCTCGAACTCCAGGTGGTAGTCGGCCCCGCTGTCGGCCCGGATCAGGGTCGCGTGCACCAGGTCGTCGACGCCCACCTCGCGGGCGTGGACCAGCGGGTGGTCCTGGTCGGCGACCAGGACCAGCGGTTCCGGGCACAGGATCCGCGTCTCCAGGTCCTCCCGGCCGCCCACGGCGTCCACGAAGAACGCGCAGTCCAGCCGCCCCTCGCGCACCCGGGTGATGGTCTCCCCGCAGGCCGAGGAGTGCAGCGAGATCTGGACCTTCGGGTAGCGCAGGTAGATGTGCTCGATCATCGGCAGCAACCGGTAGCTGGTCAGGCTCTCCACGGTGCCCACGTCGACGTGCCCGTGCGGTTCCCCGCCCGCGGCGACCGCGGCCCTGGCGCGCTCGGTCAGCGCGATGATCTCCCTGGCGTACGGCAGCAGCGCCGCGCCCGCCGCGGTCACCCGGGGGCCGGTCGGCAACCGCTCGAGCAGCTGCGACCCCAGGTGGTGCTCCAGCGCCTTCACCCGGGCGGTCACCGTGGGCTGGGAGATCCGCAGCCGGGCGGCGGCGCGGGTGAAGCTGCCGATGTCGACGACGGCGACGAAGGCCGTCAGGTGCGGTGGTTCCATCAGCACCCGCGCACCGCGGGCAGCCGGACGGTGAAGCGGGTGTCGCCGGGCACGGAGGTGACCTCGATGGTCCCGGAGTGCCGCTGGGTCACCACGTCGCGGCAGACGTGCAGGCCGAGCCCGGTGCCCTTGCCGATGTCCTTGGTGGTGAAGAACGGCTGGAACAACCAGGGCAGCACGTCCTGCGGCACGCCGGGCCCGTTGTCCCGCACCTCCACCACCACGTCCTCGGCCTCGCGCCGGGCGGCCAGCCACAGCTCGCCGACCCCGCCCATGGCGTCCACCGCGTTGTCGATGAGGTTGGTCCACACCTGGTTGAGCTCGCTCGGGTACCCGCGCACCGGCGGCACCTCCGCGTACTCCCGGCGCACCCGCACCCGCCGCAGCTTCGCCGCCTGCATCGCCACGGTCGCCTCGATGCCCTTCACCACGTCCACGTCCTGCTGCGGCGCGCGGTTGAGGTTGCTGTAGGTCTTGGTCGAGGAGACCAGCGACTCGATCCGCCCGCCCGCCTCGGTGATGTCGTTTACCAGCGCGTCGACGTGCAGCGACAGGCACAGCCAGTGCAGCGCGGCGGGCAGCGCCGCCGCCCGCACGCCCTCCGCGACCTCCGCCAGCACCGCCAGCCCCACGCCGTGGTCGGCCAGCGTGGTCGCCAGCTCGGGGTCGGCGTCGACACCCCGCTCGGCGAGCCACTCCTCGGCCAGGTCGGCGGCGTCGGCGGCGGCCAGCGCGTCGACCACCGGGGTGCCGCCGAAGCGGGCGATCACCCCGCCGAGCAGCACCCGTTCGGCGGGGGTCGCCGCCTTCGCCCAGTCCGCGGCGCGGTGCACGAGGTCGGACACGGCCTCCCGGAGGATGCCCGCGGTGCGCATGAGCGCGGCGGTGGGGTTGTTCAGCTCGTGCGCCAGCCCGGCGGCGAGCGTGCCCAGCCCCTCCAGCATCGTGCGCCTGCCCGCGCGTTCCTCGTAGGAGTGGATCCGCCAGGCCAGCACCGGCAGCAGCACCTGGCACACCCGGGGGAAGCGGGCCAGGATCTCGTAGAACCCGTCGCGGTCGTAGGCCAGCAGCGTGGTCTCGCCGACCGCGACCGCCTTGGCGACGTAACCGCCGCCCGCCAGCATCGGCAGCTCGCCGGTGAACTGGTGGGCCGCGCGGGGTTTGCCGTCCGGGTCGGACTCGTCCCGCTCCGGGCGGGCGCGGTGCCTGCCGAACACCTCCTCGCGGCCCTCGACCACCTTGGTGATCAGCAGTTCACCGCCGAGCAGGACGTAGAACCGGTCGCCCGGCTGGCCGTCCTCGAACAGCACGGCCCGGTCGTCGAGCCGCACCACCGACCCCGCCCCGGCCACCCACCGCAGGCCGTCGGCGTCGAGGTCGGCGAACAGCTCGACGTCGCGCAGCCGCGCGAGGACCCCGGGCGGGGGCACGTCATCCGGGCCGGGCACAGTGGACACCCCGGGCGGTCCGCCTCGGGTGCCCGCCGCGGGTGGGGGCGGTTCCACGGCGATCAGGCCCTCGGTCGCAGTTGCACGGTCTCGTCCGCGCGCTCGGCCTCCAGCCTGCGCAGCGTCCGGTAGACGTGCGCGGCCGAGACCAGGGTCACGTGGTGGTGCCAGCCGCGGAAGGACCGGCCCTCGAAGCTCTGCAGGCCGAACTCCTCGCGCATCCTGGTCATCTCCCCGGTGACCCGCGACCGCAGCTTGGTCAGCGCGATCAGGTCCGGCAGCCGGGCGCTGCCCAGGTTGTTGATCCACAGCGCGGTCGGGCGACCGCCGCCGAGCGACCACTCGGCCAGCACGCCGCGGGCCGGTCGGTACGGGCGGCGCGGGTCCAGGCGCACCGGCGCGCCCAGCGGCGGGCCGCCGGGGACCGCGGTGGCGGAGAACCGGGACGTGGTGGACGTGCCGTCCACCCGGTCGCGCCAGTTCACCGTCATCCGGCCCTGCCGCGCCGAGAGCGCCACCAGCTCGCCCACGGTCGGCGCGCGGCGCGCGTCGGCCGGCGTGCGCGGGGTGGCGGGCAGCGCGGGGGTGCGCTCGCCGACCCGCACGAGGTAGCGCAGTCCCCGCTCCTCCAAGCCCTGCAGCAGCGGTTCGGTGTCCGGGTCCTGCTCGGCGTCGACCACGACCGGGGCGGGCGGCAGGTCCCAGCCGTCGAGCAGCTCGTCGATCGCGGCCAGCACCTGCTGCCCGCGCGGCGCGTGCCGCTCGTGGTCGGGCACGTGCGCCCGGCCGCGCCGCACCTCGTCGGCGTCCCACGACTGCGGCAGCATCAGCCGCCAGTTGACCGCGCAGGCGGCGTCGTCACCGGCGAGCATGACCGCCAGGCCCAGCTGGCAGTTGAGCATGCGCTGCGCGGAGGTCGAGTACTGCTTGCACACCCCGACCGAGCGGTCGCCGTTCTTCGGGAAGACGACCTCCTCGACCAACCACGCCCGCGGCCGCAGCCCGGCGCCCAGCTGGTGCGCCAGGCTGCGCCGCACCGGCTGCCACTGCCACGGGCTCTGGTTGACGAACTGCTGCAGGCACTGGTCGGCCCGCCAGCCGACCATGTAGTCCGCGATGCGCCGGATGGATTTGCGGCCCGGCACCGAAATGAGCCCTCTCGTGTAGACCTCCGCCCACCGCCGCTGATCCGAGCGCGGTATGTGCGAGAAAAGCTCCTTGCAGAACTGCGCGAGGTCGTCGACGTTCTCCAGTACGGATGTCCCTGTTCCCCCATAGCCGGTCAACGGTACCCACTCCTCGGTTCTCTGTCGCATGCCACCAACCTGTCGCGATCCGGCGGACGCGGTTTCCCGGTGGTGCCACGGCCGTGAGCGCGGTGGGTTCCGCCACCGCGCTCGCCGACCGGGGAACCGCCCCCCGCCCCGGGTTCAGCCGTCACTGAACGTCCCCTTGCGCCTGAGCAACCTGATCGGCCTGCCGTGCCCCCGGTTGTCCTCGAACTCCACCCGGTCGTGCAGGAGCCGGTGGCCGAGCGCGTCGGCGAACGGCGCGTACCGGCCGCGTTCGCACTGGAAGGCCCACCACGCCTGGTCCGGGTCCCGCTCGGCGGGCAGGCCCGCGTCGACCATCAGCGCCACGGTCTCGCCGAACGCCCGTTCCTCGCGGCCCTGCAGGCTGACCGGGGCCAGCACGGCGGGCAGCGGGGAGCCGAGGTCGCCCGCCAGGTCCTGCAGGCAGGCCCGGCCGCGGTGCAGCAGCGGGGAGGTGTGCGGCGGCGCCCAGGTCGGCGCCACCGCGGCCACCAGCGCCGCCGCGTCCAACATGATCACCGCGGCGCGCACCCAGGTGAGGCCGCAAACCGAGCGGTAGTGCACGAGGGCCGGATATCCGGAATGCGTGGCGTGCACATCGGCGAGCCAATCCAGCCAGTCCTTGAACTGCCGGTCCAATCCGTCGCGGGAACCGCCCCGCGCGTGCGTGGCGAGCAGTTGTTCCGCGTCCAGCGGTTCCCGCGCCCGGGAAGCCAAACTGGTCACCAGCCGTTCTCGTCTGCTGTAGGCGTCGGTGAAGCGCAGGAGATGTACGGTGAAGGCCGCGGAGATCAACAGGGTGGACAGCCAGATCGCGGGCGCCAAGGCCGTGACGGCGTCGTCCCGGGCCCGCAACACGAGCATGCGGGCGTATTCCCCGAGTTCGAGCACCGACCCGTGCACCGCCGTCCCGAGCAGGAAGAACCCGAGCGAGCCGATGACCAGCCAGCACGCGGCCATGGTGAACAGCGCCAGCGGCGCCGCGTACTCCATGACCCGCTCGCCCGCCCGCCGCGGCAGCCGCCTGGCCAGCGCCGTGCACGCGCCGGTGACCAGGCGCGACGACCACTTGGCGGTGCGCGTCGGGGTGAACCGCGGGATGAACACCGTGCGCAGCACGCTGAGCCAGACCAGCACGACCAGCAGCGCACCCGCGACCGCGCAGACCGCGGTCAGCACGACGAAATCCCGCGTGCCGTCACCCGATTTGACCTCATCCGAATTCCCTCGCGCATACCCACTGCCTCCCCGCACCCTGCTCAGGCGTATCCCCAGCATGCCGAGCACTGATAAGACAGAGCAGAGCGAACGTGTGGTGGGACCGGCGGTACCAGGATGGGACGACCCGATGGGGGCATCGGATTCCACTGAACCGGCGCGGTGGGTGTGCCGTTCGCGGGAGATCCGGACAATGCTGGTACCGGGGGGAGCCGCACCGGGGAAACCGGCACCGGCGGAATCGGGATCGAGGTGAGATGTCCACCAACAATAACGCAGGACGGAAAGAGCTTGCCAGATTCCTGCGCAGCAGGCGGGAGCGGGTGAGCCCGTCCGACGTCGGGCTGCCGCTGGGCACCCGCAGGCGGATCAGCGGCCTGCGCCGGGAGGAGGTCGCGGTGCTCGCGGGGGTGAGCACGAGTTGGTACACCTACCTGGAGCAGGGCCGGGAGATCAGCCCGTCGCCGGAGGTGCTCGACAGCCTCGCCCGGGTGCTGCGGATGAGCGAGGACGAGCGGCGCTACATGCACGTGCTGGCGCACGGCCAGGTCACCAAGCCCGGACCGCTCACCCCGGCCCCCGCCGCGCGGGACATGCTGCGCTCGACGATGACCATCTTCGAACACCACCACCTGCCCGTCTACGCCGGCGACCACCGCGGTGACCTGCTGGAATGGAACAAGGCGGCGACCACCTACTACGAGGACTGGTCGGCGTACCCCCCGCGCGAGCGCAACATCGTGCGGTGGATGCTGCTCGCGCCGCAGGCCAAGGCCCGGCTGGCGGACTGGGAGCAGGACGCGCGCGACTCGGTGGCCAGGTGGCGCGCGGAGGCGGCCAAGTGGCCGACCGACCCGCGCACCCGCGACCTGATCGCCGAACTGGCCCGGGTCAGCCCGGAGTTCACCCGGTGGTGGGACAGCCACGACGTGCAGGAGCACCGGGCCAGGGTGCGCCGGTTCCGGCACCCCGAACTCGGGCTGCGCCCGCTGCGGATCCTGCCGCTGTTCTCCCCCGAGTTCCCGGCCACCGCGATCATCGTACACCTCCCGTTGAACTCGGACATAGCGGACACGTGATCGCGAGAACGGCCTAACGCGGGCGTATTTCGTTATTTCCTGGTTGACCGTTTCCGCGCTCAGCAACCAAAGTCTTCGAAGTCTTCGAGTGATTTCCACCATTGAGGGGGCGGCATTACGTCGCATGTGGACTTGCTCGCCACACCTCGAACCAGGATCGACGGCACGTGATCAGTCCGGGATTGGCACGACTTCGACATGTCTTTACGTGTGCGCGTAGACAATCGTCAGGGGGACCTCATGCCATGGAAAATCGTGGGTCGAACAGAGCAGTGGGACCGAATCCGCGCGGTGACCGCCGAACGGGCGTTCGGCCCACTGGTGATCGGCGGCGCGGCCGGGTCCGGCCGCAGCACCGCGCTGACCGGCGTGCTGCGGGAGCTGGACGGGCGGCGGCTGACCACCGTCCGCTTGCGACCGGCGGGCGCGGCGCCCTTCGCCCTGCTGCGCCCGGTGCTCACCACCGCGCCCGCTGACCACGACGCCGCCGTGGCCGCCCTGGCGACCGCGCTGGCCGCGCGGGCCAGGGGCGGGCGCGGCCTGGTCGTCGGCGTCGACGACGCGCACCTGGCCGACCAGGCGAGCCTGCTGGCGCTGCGCGCGCTGAGCAGGCGCGGCGACCTGGCGCTGCTGCTGACCCGGCCGAGCGACCGCGGCCCGGGTCGGGGCCCCGACCCGACCGACTGCCTGCGCTACGAGCCGGGCATGCGGGTCGTGCAGCTCGCGGCGCTGAGCGAGCAGGACGTGGCGGCCGTGCTCGCCGGGCTGGCGGGCGGCCCCACCCACCCGACGACCGCGGCCGCGCTGCACGCGGCCAGCGGCGGGAACCCCCGGCGGTTGCGCGAACTGGTCGTCGACGGCGGGCTGGTGGCGTGCCTCGGCGCGGCGGGCGAGCAGGCGGGCCCGGGCACCGGCACGCGCAGGCTGTGCGAGCCGCCCGGTGACCGGGCCGCGACCCTGGCCGACGCGGACGCCGACGCGCTGGTCGCCGCCGCCCGGCTGGCCTGGCGCGAGCTGGCCCTGGACCGGGTCGAGGAGCTGTGCAGGCTGGCGGGCTGGCACGGCGTCGGCGACCAGGTGTCCACCCTGGCCGCCACCGCGGCGCTGCTGCGCGGGCGACCGGGCGAGTGCGCGCGCGTCCTGGACACCGTCCACCCCGGCCGTGCCGGTGGCGCGCCGCCGGGGCCGCGGGCCGACGCGGCGCAGCGGGCCCTCACCCGGGCCATGTGCGTCGGGCTGGGCAGCCACCGGGTCGGCGACGCGGCGGCCATCCTGGACGCCGAGGCGGCGGCCCCCGGCGTGGACACCGAACTCGTCGAGTCCTACCGGGACTGGTTGCTCGCGGTGACCGCGCGGCCGGTGCGGGTCCCCGACCCGACCGCGGCGGCGAACCGGGAGACGGCGCTGTTCCGGCACGCCGCGCTGGCGGCGCTGGCCACCGCGGCCGGGCACCCCGCCACGGCGGTGGCGCACCTGCGGCGCGGGCTGGTCGCCGCGGCGGGCTGCCTGGACACCGTGCCGTGGATGACCCCGCTGCTGACCGCCTGCCTGATCGACGCGCTGCTGCTGTCCGCGCGGATCAGCGAGGCGACCGAGCTGGCGGGCGAGTTCCACGCCGGGAAACCGGGCTGCGGCTGGGAGGTCGCGGTGGGCATCGCGGCGCTGGTCAACGGGACCCTGGGCACCCCGGCCGGGCGGGAGGTGCGGGCCGCATGAGCGAGCGCACCCCGATCGCCATCGTCGGCGTGGCCTGCCGGTTGCCCGGCGCGTCCACTGTGGACGAGTTCTGGACGCTGCTCGGCGAGGGCCGCGACGAGGTCACCGAGATCCCCCGGGACCGACCCGACCACATCGACATCGACGCGCTGCACGACCCGACGCCCGCGCGGCCGGGCCGGATCGTCTCGCGCTGCGGCGGGTTCCTCACCGGGATCGACCGCTTCGACGCGGCGTTCTTCGGGCTGTCCGCGCACGCGGCGACCCGGCTGGACCCGCAGCAGCGGCTGCTGATGCAGACCACCTGGGAGGCGCTGGAGGACGCGGGCGTCCCGGCCGAGTCGCTGGCCGGGAGCAACACCGCCGTCTACACCAGCTGCCCGCCCGCGGGCTACTGGGACCTGTTGCGCGCCATGGACCAGCGCGACATCCACGCCGCGCTCACCGCGGACTCCGGGGCCGGGGTGGCCGGGCTCATCTCCCACCACCTCGACCTGCGCGGCCCCAACATGAGCGTGACCGCGATGTGCGCGTCGTCCATGCTGGCCACCCACCTGGCCTGCCGGGCGCTGCGCGACGGCGACGCCGACCTCGCCGTCGTCGGCTCGGCGAACCTGCTCATCACCCCCGACATCTACCTGGCGCTGTCGGAGGCGGAGATGCTCTCGCCCACCGGCCGGTGCCGCTTCGGCGACGCCGACGCCGACGGCTACGTGCGCAGCGAGGCCGTGATCGCCATGGTGCTCAAACCGCTGCCGCGGGCCCAGGCCGACGGCGACCGGGTGCTGGCCACCATCCTGGGCACCGCGGTGTCCAGCGACGGCCGCACCGGCGGCACCATGATGGCCACCGGGGTCGGCGGGCACGAGCGGATGCTGCGTGCGGCCTACCGGGACGCGGGCGTCGATCCGTCCGAAGTGGACTACGTGGAGGGGCACGGCTCGGGTACCGCCGCCGGTGACCCGATCGAGCTGACCGCGCTGGCCAACGTGCTCGGCCCGGGCCGACCGGCGGACCGGCCGCTGCTGGTCGGGTCGGTGAAGTCCAACCTCGGCCACACCGAGTTCGCCGCGGGCATGACCGGCCTGCTCAAGGCGGCGCTGGCGGTCCGGCACCGGGAGATCCCCCGCACCCTGCACGTGCGGCGGCGCAACCCGGTGCTCGACGAGCTGCCCGCGGTCGAGCTGGCCACCGCGGCCCGGCCGTGGCCCGCGGGCCACGGCCCGGCCATCGCGGGCGCGAGTTCCTTCGGGCTGACCGGGACGAACGTGCACGTGGTCGTCTCGGCGCCGCCCGCACCGGTGGTCGAGCCCGCGGCCCCGGCGGTGGGCCCGTACGTGATCCCGCTGTCGGCCCAGGGCCCGCAGGCCCTCGCCGACCTCGCGGGCAAGTACGCCGACCTCCTGCTCGAGGACGGCGACACCGCGGGCGACCTGCGGGACATCGCGTTCAGCGCGGGCACCCGGCGCACGCACTTCCCGAGCCGGGCCGCGGTGGTGGGCACGGACCGGCGCCGGATGGCGGGCGCGCTGCGCGCGTTCGCCGCGGGCGGGCACCCCGCCGCGGTGGTCTCGGTGACCGAGCGGGTGTCGGTGCGACCGGACGTGGTGTTCGTCTTCCCCGGCCAGGGCGGTCAGTGGGCGGGCATGGGCGCGGACCTCATGGCGGTCGACGAGACCTTCGCCGCGGCCCTGCGCGAGTGCGACGCGGCCATCCGGGACGAGGCCGGGTGGTCGGTGGTCGACCTGCTCGGCTCCGCCACCGACCTGTCCGAAGTGGACCGGATCCAACCCGCGGTGTGGGCGGTGCAGGTGGCGCTGGCGCGGGTCTGGCTGGCCTGGGGCATCACGCCGGACCTGGTCATCGGGCACAGCATGGGCGAGGTCGCGGCGGCCGTCACCACCGGGGCGCTGAGCGTGCGCGACGGCGCCGCGGTCATCTGCAGGCGCAGCGCCCTGGTCGCCGGGGAAAGTGGCCCCGGCGCGATGTGGCTGGTGCGGATCGGCGAGGAGGAGGCCGCGGCGGCGATCGGCGACCGGGTCGACGAGGTGTCCGTCGGGGTCGTCAACAGCGACACCACGGTCGTGCTGTCCGGCGAGCCCACCGCGGTGGCCGCGGTGGTGGCGCCGCTGCGGGCGGCCGGGGTGTTCTGCCGCCGGGTGCCGGTGGACTACGCCTCGCACAGCCCCCAGGTGGACCCGTTGCTGAGCGGGTTGGTCGCGGAGCTGGCCACGCTGCGCCCGGTGGCCGGGACCGCGCCGATCCACTCCACGGCCTACGACCGCGTGGTGGACGGCTCCGGGTTGGACGCGCACTACTGGGCGGACAACCTGCGGATGCCGGTCCACTTCGCCGCCGCCGTGCGGTCCGCGCTGGCGGGCCGGGGCCGGGTGGTGTTCGTCGAGATCGGCCCGCACCCGCTGCTGGCGGGCGCGATCTCGGAGACCGCCGACATCCTCGGCGCCGACGCGGTCGTGCTGGCCTCGATGGAGCGGGACGGCGTCGGGCAGGAGGAACTCCGCACGAGCCTGGCCACCGCGTACGCCTACGGCCGCGACCCGGACTGGGCGGCGCTGTACCCGGGCGGGCGGTACGTGCCGCTGCCCAGCTACCCGTGGCAGACCCGCGGCTACTGGGTCGAACCCGCGGCCGCGCCGCCGCTGCCGGTGGCCCCGGTGCGGGCGGTGCCGAGGGCCCAGGCACCACCCGCGCTCATCGACCCGCGGCGGGACGCGCGGATCGACCCGGGCCTGGGGGTGCGCATCGACCTGCCGCGCACCCGACCCGCCATCGCGCTCACCCTGGCCAGGCACACCGCCGAGGTGCTGGCCACCGACCCGGACGACCTGGACCACGACCTGCCGCTCCCCCTGGCGGGTATGGACTCCGTGCTGGCGGCGAAGCTGCAGGCCAGGCTGCGCGCCGACCTGGGGCTGCAGATCCCGGTGCACCAGTTCCTCGGTACCCGGTGCCTGCGCGACGTGCTGGCCTACGCGCACGCGGCGCTGGAACCGGCGGCCTAGCCGAACAGCTCCCGGTCGCGCCACGCCATCCGCACCAGCGTGCGGGAGGCGGGCGTGAGGAGGCGCTCGACCCGGCCGATGGCCTCGTCGGTGAACGGGACGCCCACCCGGCCCCGTTCACCGACGATCCAGCCCTCGGCGTTGGTGGTGACCAGACCGGCGAACAGCTCGTCGAAGACCTCCCCGTCCAGCACGGCCACCGTGCGCTGGCTCGCGCCGAGCGTGACCGGGTCCAGGACCAGGCCGTAGTGCCAGACCCGGAACCGACCGTCGCGGCGGGCCCGGTCCATGGCGCGGAAGGGTTCCTCGGTGTGGTAGTCGACCCCACCCGCCCGCTCGGGGTGGCCCAGCAGCTCCTCGGAGTACTCGCGCATGATGTTGCGCCACAGGTCGAAGTCGGCGCGCACGTCGGCCGGGGCGGGCGAGGTCGGCTGGAACTCGCCCGCGGGCACGACGGTGCACAGCGAACCGCCGTCGGCCACCGCCCGGCCGTCGCGCCGGTGGACCAGGAAGCGGTCGCCGTCGGCGTCCCGGCGGATGGTCAGCGTGCCGATGCCGGGCGACATCAGCAGCCCGGCCGGGTCGAACGGGTCCGCGACGGCCGCCCGCAGCGGCAGGTCCGACCAGTCCGGCGTGGACCGGCCCCGGCGCAGCCAGGCCGCCTTCAGCTCGTGCGCCATCGCCTCGCGCAGGGTGAAGACCTCGAAGTACGTGGTCAGGCCGAAGGTGAGCGCCAATCCGTCCTCATGGGACAGATCGAGCAGCCGGTAGCTCGGCCGGTCCTCCAGCAACCGGGGCCGCACCAGCGCGCCGACCGCCGCGCTGAAGTCGGAGAACCGTTCGTGTTCCGTCGCGAGCGGGAGCACGTGGTCGAGCGGGCCCAGCCGCGGCGCGGCGGCGTGCGCGGCGGTGAACGCCAGGCGCGCGTGGTCCAGTTCGACCGGACGCGGCAGGGTCCAGCCCTCCCCCGAGAGCACGCAGTCGCCGAAGACCCACCGGTCGCGCGGGTACAGCCGCATGGCGACCTCGTTCAGCTCCCGCCCGTACCCCTCGGCGGCCCGCCGCACCGCGACCCACTCCCGCTGACTCCGCAGCACGGACTCCGCCTGCGCGGGCCCCTCCTGAACGGGACCCGCTTGACCGGGGTCCACCTGCCCGCGATCCGCCCGAACACGGTCCACCCGGACCTGCCCGTCGAGCTTCCCACCGAGTATCGACACGGTCCGAGGGTAGAAGAAGGCACCGACAAGCGCCGCGCGAACCCTTCCCACACAACGGAGTCCGGTCGTCAAACGTGAAACCGCGCACGCCGGGTGCGCGCGTTCAGCCCACCCGGCGCGCGCGATCGGGGGATACCGGGGAGTACCGGGCGGGTCAGGCCACCGCGGTCGCCTCGGGCGGGGTGCGGACCAGCGCCAGCATCGTGATGTCGTCGAACTGCTCGGCGCCGCCGACGTGGTGGTGCATCCCGCTCTCCACCGACACCAGCAGGTCCTCCGCCGAGGCCGTCGCCGGGGTGCCGAGCGCGTCGAGCACCCGCGGCAGCCCGAACATCGAGCCCCGGGAGTCCCTGGCCTCGACCACCCCGTCGGTGTACACGAACAGCCGGTCGCCGGGCTCCAGGGTGGTGTGCCCCAGCGAGTACACGCTGTTGGGCATCATCCCCACCGCCGGACCGGTCGGCGCCAGCAGCTGGTGCGACCCGTCCGCCCGCAGCAGCACCGGCGGGTTGTGCCCGCCGTTGATGTACACCACCGACCCCGACGCCGGGTCCAGCACGCCGAAGAACATCGTGGCGAAGTAGCCCTGCCGCAGGTGGTTGCGGGCCATGTAGCGGTTCGTGCCGAGCACCGCCTGCAGCAGCGGACCCGCCCCGACCGAGAGCACCGGGGACGGCACGGCCGAGGTGCGCGCGGCCGTGTCGAGCACGGTGTCCTCGTCCGCGTCCAGCAGGTTCCACGCCGCGGTGTGCTCGGCGGTGTGCCGCAGCAGCGTGCGGATCAGCGCCATGAACAGCGCCGCGCCGACGCCCTTGTCGCACACGTCCGCGACGACGAACCCGACGCGCCTGCCGTTGACCAGTTCGAACGCGTCGTAGAAGTCGCCCGCGACCTGCCGGGCGGGCAGGAACCGGGTGGCCAGCTCCCAGCCGCGCCGGACGGGCAGCTCCTCCGGGAGGAACCCGGCCTGGATCTCGTGCGCCACGCTCAGGTCGCGCTCGTACTGGCGCAGGCTCGCCTCGGCCGCCATCTCCTGCACGGCCATGGTCAGCTGCCCCCGCTCCCAGCAGCTGGTCAGCCTGCACCGCAGCAGCGCGGGCAGGAACGGCGGCACCACGTAGTCGAAGCCCGCCCGCACGCACGACTGCAGCGCCTCGAAGTCGTCCTCCGGGAAGACCACCACCGTCGGCCCGCGCTCGGCGGTGGTCAGCCGCCGGGCGATCAGGGCCACCCGGTTCACCCCCAGCGCGGCCGAGGCCAGCACCAGGTCCGGCGGCCCCCAGCCGCGCTCCGCCCACGCACCGTCCACACCGAACACCGCGGCCGGGTCGGCGCGGCGGGTCGAGAAACTCTCGGCGGCCAGCGCCGCCTCCAGCTCCGGCGCGCCGTGCGCGGTCTCAGTGACCACGAGCGCCGTCCGGTCGCGGGGTGTCCCGGTCCGCTGATCCACCATCGGTCCCTCCTTCCTCGACGCGCACCCGCCGCACCCGCAGCGTGTAGTGGTTGCGGCCGCCCGCCCACTCGTAGCCGAACTCGTCCACGCCGGTCAGCACCAGGTGGATGCCGTACCCGCCCTCCCGGGGCGGACCGTCGACCCGCGTGACGTGGCCGCGCGGGTCGAAGGCGGGCGCGGCGTCGGTGATCCGCACCCAGGCCGCGTCCGGCTCGACGCCGCAGGTGATCTCGACCGGGCCGCCCGCGCCGCGGTAGCCGTGCGTCATGGTGTTGGTGGTGATCTCGTCGGCGGCCAGCCGCAGCCGGTACGCCCGCCCCCGGTCCAGCCCGGCGGCCGCGGCCAGGGCGGTGACCACGTCGGCCACCGCCCGGCCCACGTCATCGGCCCGGTCCACCCGCGTCCGGGGCGCCGACATCAGGAATCCACGGGGTCCTGCATGGTCACGCTGCGGTCGAACCCGGTCATGGTGATCGTCTCCGCGACCTCCGGCCGGGTGCCGACCAGCACGATCTCCGTGCCCCGGCCCAGCTTCTGCTGCGCGAACACCAGGCAGCGCAGACCGGCCGAGGAGAGGTAGACCAGCTCGGCCAGGTGCAGCACCAACCGGTTGACCGTGCCGCCGGGCACCGCGCCGATCACCTCGTTGAACCGGTGCGCGGCGCGCGAGTCCAGCTCACCGGTGAGCCGGACGGTGAGCACGCCGTCCTCCGCGTGCGTTGTCACGTCGAATGCCATCTGCCCCTCACTCCTCACTTCTCACGGTTGCCACTGCCGGGGCGGGCCCGCTCAGCCCGCGCCGCCGCTGCCCGCGACCAGCACGAGCACCGACTGCGGGCCGATCCGCGCCCACTCCTGGTCCCCCAGTTCGGGTTCGCGGCCCACCTCGTGGATCCGGTGCCCGGCGTCGGCGAACGTGTCGGCGGCCACCCGCCACGTCCAGCCCTCGGGCAGGGACGGCAGTTCCAGCTCCAGCGGCTCCCAGTAGGCGTTGGCCGCCAGGTAGACGCAGTCGTGCCCGTCCGCGCCGCCGTCGCCGCGGTCGTAGAGCAGCGCGGCGACGAGCCTGCTGTGCTCGGACCAGTCCGGTGTCCAGGCGCGCGTGCCGTGCCAGCTCACGTCCGGGAAGAAGCCCCCGTCGGCGCGGCCGTCGGCGTGCCGGGCCCGGCGCAGCGCCGGGTGCGCGGCGCGCAGGGCCACCGCGAGCCGGGTGAACTCCAGCAGGTCGGCCTCGGTGTCCACCAGCGACCAGTCGAACCAGTTGTCCTCGGTGTCCTGGCAGTAGGTGTTGTTGTTGCCGGACTGGGTGCGGCCGACCTCGTCGCCGGAGAGCAGCATCGGCACGCCCTGGCTGGTCAGCAGGAGCAGCAGCACGTTGCGCGTCTGCCGGGCCCGCAGCCGCAGCACGTCGGGGTCCGCGGTGGGCCCCTCGACGCCGTGGTTCCAGGAGTGGTTGCCGTTGTCGCCGTCGCGGTTGTCCTCGCCGTTGGCCTCGTTGTGCTTGTCGTTGTAGGACACCAGGTCTCGCAGGGTGAAGCCGTCGTGCGCGGTCACGAAGTTGATCGACGCGGCCGGGCCGCGCCTGCCGTAGAGGTCCGGCGAGCCCAGCAGCCGGGTCGCCAGGTCGCCCGCCATCCCCGGGTCGCCCTTGACGAAGCGGCGCACGGTGTCGCGGTAGCGGCCGTTCCACTCCGACCAGCGGCAGTAGTCGGGGAAGCTGCCGACCTGGTAGAGCCCGCCAGCGTCCCACGCCTCGGCGACCAGCTTGCAGTCGCGCAGCACCGGGTCGTGCGCCAGCGCCTCCAGCAGCGGCGGGTTGGCCAGCGGCGCGCCGTGCTGGTCCCGGCCCAGGATCGCGGCCAGGTCGAAGCGGAACCCGTCGATGTGGTACTCGGCGGCCCAGTGCCGCAGGCAGTCCACGATGAAGCCGCGGACCACCGGGTGGTTGCAGTTGAGGGTGTTCCCCGTGCCGCTGAAGTTGTAGTAGTACCCCTCGGGGGTGAGCATGTAGTACGTGCGGTTGTCCAGGCCGCGGAAGGAGATCGTGGGTCCGAGCTCGTTGCCTTCCGCGGTGTGGTTGAAGACCACGTCCAGCATCACCTCGATGCCCGCGCGGTGCAACCGCTTCACCATGTTCTTGAACTCGTCCACCTGCATGCCGTGGCGGCCGGTCACCGCGTAGGACGCCTTGGGCGCGAAGAAGCCCACGGTGTTGTAGCCCCAGTAGTTGACCAGCTGCCTGCCGGTGCGCGGGTCGGTGCGCATGTTGTCGGTCTCGTCGAACTCGAAGACCGGCATCAGCTCGACGCAGTTGACCCCGAGTTCGCGCAGGTACGGGATCTTCTCGACCAGCCCGGCGTAGGTGCCCGGCGCGGCGACGCCGGAGCTGGGGTGGCGGGTGAAGCCGCGCACGTGGGTCTCGTAGATGACCAGGTCCTCGCGGGCCAGCCGGAGCGGGGTGTCGCCCTCCCAGTCGAAGTCGTCCGGGGCGAGCGCGGCGCGGTAGGGGTACGGGTCGTCGGCGGCGGTCCGCGTCCCCCACTCCTCGTGTCCGGCCAGGACGGTCGCGTACGGGTCGGTGAGCACCCGGGTCCGGTCGAACCGGTCCCCCGCCTCGGGGTGGAACTCGCCGTCGGCGCGGTAGCCGTAGCGCAGCCGGTCGGTGTCGAGGCCGAAGACGGTCATGGCGAACACGCCACCGACCCGGAAGTCCGGCGGGAACGGCAGTTCCGCCACCGGGTCGCGCCTGCCGCGCTCGAAGAGCACGAGCGCCATCGCGGTCGCGTTGTTGGAGTACACGGAGAAGTTGACCCCGCCGGGTACCCGGGTGGCGCCGAAGGGCAGCAGCCGACCGGGGCGCGCGGGGTAGCCGGACACGAACTGGGTCGCGCCGTCGTCGAGCCGGTCGGGGAGTTGGTCGAGGGTACCGGTCACCGGGGCACCACCTCGTCGCCGGGAACGGTGTCCAGGACGGTGAAGAAGTCCAGGAAACCGGTCGCCACCATGGCCTCGCGCACCTCCGGGGTGAGCCCGGCCAGCGACAGCGCCACGCCCGTCGCCTGGACCCGCCGGTGCACCAGTAACAGCACCCGCAGGCCCGCGCTGGACATGTAGGACGCGCGGGACAGGTCGAGGACGACCGACCCGTGGTCGGGCAGCAGCTCGTCGAGCCCGGCCTTGGTGCGCGCGGCGGTTCCGCTGTCCAGTTCGCCATCCAAACCGATGATGGTGACCCCGCCTTGAACGTGCTTCGACAGTTGCATAGCCCTTGACTCCTGACCGGTGGTGCGGTGCCGACCCGGCCCGGCGGCCGGGTCGGCGGTTCGGTCCCTACCGGACCGTTCCTCGACGGGACAGCGGGACCAAGTGCGCCTTGACGGTCAGCGAATCCGCCGAGGCGGGGAGCTGGACCGTCAGGTTCGCCGCGTCGAAGGCGGCGTGCGGCTTGCCGTCGACCTCGACCCAGTGCAGGCGCGCGGCGCCCGGGGGCAGCGCGTCCGGCGCCACCCGCAGCACGCGGTCGGCGTCCGGGCGGGGCTTGAACCACAGCGTGAGCGGTTCGCGGCTGACCAGCAGTCTGGTGTAGACGGTGGCCAGGTAGCACAGCTCGGCGGCGTGGTACATGCTCATCGAGTGGCTGCCCTTGAGCCGTTCGGTGCCCAGCAGGTACGGGGTACCGGCGGCCAGGACGTTGAAGTACACGCCGCCCTCGTCGTGGTCGAGGAAGAACGCGTTGTAGAACGACGCCGCTTCCCTGGCTTGCTTGAGGAACCGCTCGCCGAGGTCCGGCGAGCCGGTCTCCCCCGCCAGGATCAGGTACGCCAAGATGGCCTGCTCCTGCTGCCACCACGCCTTGCGGTCGTGCCAGACGAACCGCGGCTTGCCGCCGCCGTCGGGCAGGCCCCGGTCGACCAGGTCGTACCAGCCGCCGCGCCGCTGGTCGCTGCCGAACTCGGGCATCGAGGCACCCAGCCGCTCCGCGAGATCCACATAGGACTGCTTGGGGCGGACGGCGTTCATCCGCATCAGGTTCCAGGCGATCTTCAGGTTGTGCCCGACCACGGCCCGGTCCTGCTGCCAGCCCCAGCCCCGGTCCGGGGACCAGTCGGCGTGGAACCGCTCCTGCACGAACGGGCTGCCCTGGTCCGGGAAGTGCTCGACGATCAGGTCGAAGCACTCCTCGAGCATGTCCACGTGCCGCTGCTCGCCGGTGGCCAGCAGCAGGTTGAACAGGTACGCCGGGGCGTGGTCGCCGACGGAGTTCCAGTTCTTGCGGGACCGGTTGGCGCCGAGCGACTCGTGGTGCGGGCTGAGCAGGATCGGGTCGATGTGCGAGAAGTAGCCGCCGCGCTCCGGGTCGCGGAAGAACGTGCGCAGCAGCCGCAGCGTGCCCTCGATGTCGGCGGCGATGCGCGGGTCGCCGGTGACCCGGTAGGTCTGGGTCAGGCCGACGAGCGCGTAGATCTGCTCGTAGGCCGGGATGGCGTCGTAGTCGTCGCCGAACTCGGAGGTGAACAGCTTGCGCTCGGTGTCGCCGCGCACGTCGACGCCGTGGTACCAGTACACGACGTCGTTGTCGCGGTCGACGAAGCGCATGTGGTCGCGCAGGTACTGCGAGCCCTGCTCGGCCACGCCGAGGAAGTCCTCGTCGCCGGTGAGCATGTACGCCGAGGACATGCCGTAGACCAGCCGGGAGATGGTGTCGGTCTCCTGGACGTGGTGGTCGCTCTTGTCGCCGCCGAGGCGGATGACCGTGCGGTAGTCGTCGAAGTTCACCGGCCGGGTCTCGCCGAACTGGGCGCGGCGGTAGAAGCGGGCGAGTTCGGCGAGCTGGCGCTGCCACCAGCTCGCCTCCTCGAAGTTGTAGTCGCCGACGCCGCGGCCGAGGAAGACCAGCGCGGTGGCCTGCATGGCGTGGCCGCCGCTCTCGGCGTAGAACACGCCGTAGACGTAGAGGTGGCGGCCGGGGGTGAGCAGTTCGTCGACGTGCCCGGTGGCGTCGACGTACGGGTCGCCGAGGTTGCGCAGGAACTGGGCCGAGGTGGTGTCGGTCAGCGTCGCGCGGACCGGGCGGTCATCGCTGGTGCGCAGGTCGAGGACGCGGGTGGCCGGGTCGTAGCCGGTGACGTACCCCGCGACCAGGTCGGAGAAGCTGAACCCCAGCGCGGCGCCGTCCCCGTTCGCCGGGGTCTCCCGCGGGCTCGCCTCGCCGTTGTGGCTGCCGTTCCCATTCCCGTTGCCGTTGCCGTTGCCGTTCTCCGACCCGTTGCCGTTGCCGTTCCCGTTGGTGCCGCGGGCTTCCGGCACGTACCGCTCGCCGGGGATGCTGCGCGCCGGGTTGGCGACGCGGACCGCGACCGAACCGCCGCCGTTCGCGGTGGCCGTGACGACCGCGGTCGCGGTGGCCGGGATGGCGGCGGCCGCGATGGGGACCTGGGCACCGTGTTCCTCGCGCAGGGAGCGGCGCAGGCCGCGGTCGGCGCGCGCGGCGATCAGGTCGATGAGCGTGCGGGCGAACAGGTGGCAGCGGTCGGCCGCCCGGGCGGTGACCAGGTCGCCGTCCACCACTACGTCCTGGTCGGTGTAGACCGCGCCCATGTTGCGCACGTCGCCGAGCAGGTTGTTGTGGCAGGTGACCCGGCGGCCGCGCACCACCTCGGGGATCGGCGAGACCAGCCACATGCCGTGGCAGATGATGCCCTTGAGCACCGACGGCTCGCTGAACGCCCGGCGCAGCAGCCGCACGGCGGGCGCGGGCTCGGCGACGTCGGCGGTGTAGCGCAGCCGGTCCGACACCATGCCGGACGGCACGATCAGCGCGTCGTAGCCCCGCAAGCGCTCGTCGTCCACCGACTCCAGGTCACCGTCCACTGTGAACGGGAGGCGGTACTCGTGCCCGGTGAAGGTCAACCGCTCCTGCCCCCACAGCCGGGTCAGGAACTCCACTTTCGCGCCCTCTTCGGCGAAGCGGCGCTCGTAGTAGTGCAGTTCCGGTTCGACGTAGTCGCCCTCCATCAGGATGGCGATGGCCCGACCGGCCAGCCTGCCGTCGGCTCGCCGGATCAGCTCGGTCATGGCGGTCCTCCCCCTACGCGGTAACGAGGTCGACAAGGAACGGCCCGTCGTGGGCCAACATGGTCCGCACGGCCTCGGCGACGTCACCCGGCCGCGCCACCCGGATGGCCGGCACCCCGAGCCCCTCCGCGATCTTGACGAAGCCGAGCTCCGGGTCGCCGAGGTCGAAGCCGCCGGGGAAGGCGTGGGCGTCGATGCCCCGCTCCCGCCAGTAGGTCTCGATGTTGAGGTCGAGCAGGTGGTAGCGCTGGTTGTCGCAGATGACGAACTTGGCGCCGACCCGGTACCTGGCGGCCGTCCACAGCGCCTGGATGGTGTACATGCTGCCGCCGTCGCCGGTGAACCCGACGACCGGCGCGTCCGGCCGGGCGATCTTCGCGCCGACCGCGCCGGGGATGCCGATGCCCAGCGAGCCGCCGCGGGTCAGGTGGTAGCTGCCCGGCCGGTGCGGCCGGAGCTGGCGCACCAGGCCCGGCGAGGCGGTGAGGGCCTCGTCGAAGACGATCAGCTCATCGCCCGCCCGGTCGACCAGTTCGGCGGCGAACCGCTCGATCATCGGGCTGTCCGGCCCGATCGCGGGCCTCGGGGTCCGCCGGTGGTCGACCGACGCCGCGCGCGCGGCCCGTTCCGGGGCCAGGTCGGTGATGGCGTCGACCAACGCCCGCAGCGTCGGCTTCGGGTCGGCGACCAGGGGCACGTCCACCGGGAAGTTCTTGCCGATCTCGTAGTCGTCGAGGTCGACGTGCACGATCTGGGCGTCCGGGCGGAACGGGCTGGTCAGGTTGGGGAACACCTCGGGGAACAGGTACGTCCCGACGACCAGCACGGCGTCCGCGTCGGCGACCGCGCGGGCGCTGTTGGCGCCGAACATGTGGCCCAGCTGCCCCCGGTGCAGCGGGTGCGCGACGTCCATGTTGACCTCGGAGTCGTCCACCCCCCAGACCGGGGCGCCGAGCAGCTCGGCCAGCGCGACCAGCTCGGCCTGCGCGCCGGACACCGACACACCGTCGCCCACCAGGACGATCGGCTTGCGCGCCTGGGCCAGCACCGCGGCGGCCCGGTCGACGCCCGCCGGGGTCGGCGCGGCGGCCCGGTCGAGCCGCGGGCCCGGCACGGCGGGTTCCTCGGTCAGCTCGTCGAGCACGTCCATCGGCAGCGACACGAACACCGGCCCGCGCGGCGGCGTGGTGGCGATCTTCACCGCCCGGCGCAGCACCCGCAGCACCGAGTCCGGGTGCACGACCCGGGTGGCGTACTTGGTGACCGGCCGCGCCATCGCGACCAGGTCGGCGGCCATCTGGGCGTCCATGGCGTCGTAGGCGACCCCGGACTCCCCCGCGACCACCACCAGCGGCGAGTGCCCCCGCTTGGCCTGGTAGAGCATGCCGATGCCGTTGCCGAGGCCGACGCCGGAGTGCAGCTGCACCAGCGCGGGCCCGGCGGTGGCGCGGGCGTAGCCGTCGGCGATCCCGACGACGACCGCCTCCTGCAGGCCCATCACGTAGTCGAAGCCCGGCACCGTCTCCAGCACGTCGAGGAAACCCTGCTCGACGGTGCCGGGGTTGCCGAACATGTGCCGGATGCCGTCGGCGGCGAACTGCTCGAAGATGGCGACCTTGCCCGGTCGTGCGTCCATCGCTGTGGTCCCCCTCCGGGAAGTGTTACCAGCCGTAGCGGCGCAGGCCGGATTCCAGCACCTCCACGAGCTTGCGGCCCGCGAGGAAGGAGTCCGGTGTGGACCGCGCGGTGATGAACGGGTAGTCCACGATCACCGACACCGGCCTGCCGACGTTGCCGTGGTAGCGGCCGCCGGGGGCGGTGGCGTCGCGCAGGATGTACTCCAGCGGGAACGGCGGCGGGCCCATGTTGAAGTCCACCCCGACGAAGCCGGTGCCGTCCTTGTAGTCGTACTCCTTGCAGTGCCCGGTGACGTGCTTGCCGCGGATGATGCTGGCCCGGTCGTCCCAGTCGCGGGCGAAGGCCAGGCAGGTGACGCCGTAGCACTCGGCCACGATCGGCTTGTCCGCGCGGACGAACGCCAGCACCAGTTCGTGCACGCGCTCGTTGTTGCACAGGTCGACGATCGGGCCGGAGCCACCGACGATGACCATGGCGTCGTAGGCGAGGACGTCCTCGTCGACGCGGTCCACCTCGCGGTAGTAGGCCTCCAGGCCGCGCTGGTGGTTCTCGGAGCTGAAGTACGGGCGCTCCGGCAGCCAGTCGGCGAGGCTGAGCGGGTTGTCCAGGCGCGCGGACTCGTCCAGCGCCCGCGCGGCGACGGCCACCTCCGGCGTGGTGACCGAACGGCCCAGCGGCGGGTCGAGGTAGCCGGGATCCAGGCTCGGCGGCAGCGCCACGGGCCGCTTGCCGGTCGGCGTGGCGAACACGGTCTCGTACCCCCGCGCGTCGCAGGCGTCGACCGGGCCGAGCAGTTCCTCACCCCAGTAGCCGTATTCGGAGAGCACGAACAGGATTTTCTTCGGCATTTGTTCTCCTGCGGACTATTCCGGTGCACCCGACACTGCGCCCGCCCCAAGGGGCGCGGCAACCGGTTTCGCCACCGAGTGAACAGCGGCCGGGCCCGCCGCGACAAGGCGGCGACCGGGGTGGCGGCATCACTTGCCCAAGTCGGGCGGGGAACCGGAGTAGTGGGTGGGCCATTGCGTCAAGTGTTCGCCGCGGCCTGCCGTTTACCGGTGAAATCGCCACCCGAAATCACCCGCGCACTCCGTCAGGTCCACGGAGGCCGTTTCGCGACAACGCGCTTACGCTCGAAACGACCGATTACCGCCCGCGCACCGCCCTGCCCGGAAAACTCTTCCCGGCACCCCGGTCCGGGCGACCCCGACCTCACCCCCGCGGAGACCGCCATGCCTGACGCCGCTCGCCCGGTCCTGCTCGCCGTGGACGACGACCCGCACGTGCTGCGGGCGATCCGCCGCGACCTGACCCGGGCCTACCAGCGCGACTACCGGGTCGTGGCGACCGGTTCGGCGGCGGAGGCCCTGCGGGTGATCGACCGGTTGCGGGAGCGGGACCAGGAGCCCGCGCTGCTGCTGGTCGACCAGCGCATGCCGGACATGACCGGGATCGAGTTCTTCGCCGAGTCGCTGGACCGCTGCCCCGACGCGCGGCGGGTGCTGCTGACCGGGTATGCCGACACGGAGGTCGCGATCGACGCGATCAACCGGGTGCGGCTGCACCACTACCTGGTCAAGCCGTGGGAGCCGCCGACCGAGCGGCTGTACCCGGTGCTCGACGAGCTGCTCGACGACTGGCGGGCGGACTACCAGCCGCCCTACGGCGGGATCACCGTCACCGGTCACCGGTTCGCCCCGGCCACGCACCGGCTGCGGGACTTCCTCACCCGGCTGCACCAGCCGTTCCGGTTCGTCGAGGTGGACGCCCCGGAGCACGCGCCGGTGCGGCCCGTCGTCCGGCTGCCCGACGGCACCGAACTGGCCGACCCGACGCAGACCGACCTGCTGTCCGCGCTCAACCTCACCTGGGACGCGGGCAGGCCGCACTACGACATCGTGATCGTCGGCGCGGGCCCGTCCGGGCTGGCGGCGGCGGTCTACGGGTCGTCGGAGGGACTCTCGACCGTGCTGCTGGAGGCGTACGTGCCGGGCGGGCAGGCCGGGACGTCCAGCCGGATCGAGAACTACCTCGGCTTCCCCGCCGGGATCACCGGCGCGGAGCTGACCAGGCGCGCGGTGGACCAGGCCCGCCGGTTCGGCACCGAGGTGCTGTCGCCGGTGTCGGCGGTGGGTCTGCGGCGCGCGGGCCGGGCGCGGGTGCTGACGCTGTCGGACGGGCGGGAGATCAGCGCGGGCACGGTGCTGCTCTCCAGCGGCCTGTCGTACCAACGACTTGACGCTGTCGACGCCGAGCGGTTCGAGGGCGCGGGGATCTACTACGGCGCGACGGCGTCGGAGACGAGTTCGTGCGCGGACTCGCACGTGTGGATCGTCGGTGGGGCGAACTCGGCGGGCCAGGCGGCACTGCACTTCGCCCGCACGGCGGCGAAGGTGACCATGTTGCTGCGCGCGCACGACCTGGCCAAGAGCATGTCCCGCTACCTGATCGACGAGATCGAGGCGACGCCGAACATCGAGGTCCGGCCGCGCACCGTCATCACGGCGACCGCGGGCGACGAGCGGCTCACCGGGATCACGTTGTCCGATGTGGACACCGGGGCGGCGGAGGAGCACCCGGCCGAGTTCGTGTTCACCTTCATCGGCGCCCAGCCCCGCACGGCGTGGCTGGACGGGGTGGTGCGGCGCGACGACCGCGGGTTCGTGCTGACCGGCCCGGACCTCGATGACCCGCTGCCGGACTGGGACCTGCCCCGGCTGCCGCTGCCGCTGGAGACCAGCATGCCGGGCGTGTTCGCGGCGGGCGACGTCCGCTCCGGGTCGGTGAAGCGCATCGCCTCGGGCGTCGGCGAGGGCGCGATGGCCGTGTCGCTGGTCCACCGGTACCGCGCCGAGAGCTGACGCGCGGGTGCGCCGGGACGACCGCAGGGTGTCGTCCCGGCGCACCACCGGTGCGGCGGACCTACACCGCCACCGCCGCCTCGTCCGGTACCGCGCGCCGCGGCGCGGTGTACCAGCGGGTCGCCAGGGTGAAGGGCAGCGCGACGGCGCAGACGGCGAAGGCGACCAGGAAGACCCGGCTCGGGTCACCGGCGTTCGTGACCACGGATCCGCCGAGCACCGCCCCGATCGCGATACCCGCGTTGACCGCCGAAGCGCCCAGGGTGGCGGCCAGGTCGGCGCCCTCCCCGGCGAGCGTGATCACGCGGAGCTGGAAGGCGGGGACGAGCCCGAAGCCGAACAACCCCCACACCAGCAGCGAGGCGATCGCGACGACCGGGGAGCCGCCGAGGAAGTGCATGAGGAGCAGGACGCCGACGAGGACGACGTTCGCGGTCACCAGGGTGGTGTACGCCTTGGTGTCGGCGAACTTCCCGCCGATGAAGATGCCCGCGGCGCAGGCGATGCCGTAGGCGAAGAGGAAGACGCTCACCCACTCGCCCGTGACGCCGGTGACCCGCCCGAGGTACTGGGCGAGGTAGGTGAAGGCGGAGAACTGGCCGCCCATCAGCAGGAGCCCGACGGCCAGCATGCCGAGCACGCGCGGGGCGAGGGCGTGGCGCACCTGGGAGCGCAGGTCCGCGCTGCCGAGTTCCGGCACCGCCGGGACCAGCCCGATGGTGAGGCAGAGCGCGGCCACCCCGAGTCCCACGATCCCCACGAAAGCGGCCTGCCACCCGAGCGCCTGACCGATGAACGCGCCGAGCGGGACGCCGAGGACCGTCGACACCCCGATCCCGCCGAACACGATCGAGATCGCCCGCCCCCGGTACGCGGCGGGCACCAACGCCGCGGCGACCGAACTCGCCACCCCGATGAACAACCCGTGGATCGTCCCGGTGAGCACCCGCGCCACGAGCATCTGCCCGAAATCACTGGCCACCACCGCCAACCCGTTGCCCACCACGTAAACGGCCAACGAAACCCACAACAAGACCCGCTGCCCCAACCGAATCGTCAACGCGGTGACGATCGGGCCGCCGAGGGAGATCCCGACGGCGTAAGCGGTCACCAGCAGACCGGCGGTACTGACCCGCACCCCGATGTCGAGGGCGATCAGGTCGAGCACCCCCACCACGACCAACTCGGCCGTCCCGACGACGAACGCACCCAGCCCCAAGATCCCCAGCGCCACCTTGCTGCGGGGCGCTATCCCCTGCTCCACCACGGCCATCAGCGCAAGCCTTCCCTTCACGAGAGCCCACGCCACCGTATCCACCCACCAACCCGGCCTTCTCGCCCGCGAACACACTCCGTTCGCTACTCCACGAGCCGGGTTCCCCTCCGTGCACTTGACGAAGTACGACCTATCCCTGAGCCACCCGTTCGCCCCGCCGGCACACAGTGACTTCGCCTGCCCTACCGGCACCGGCGAACGTCATGTCGCGGTGGACCAGCCCGTCATTCGACGACCTCCACCACAAGGCCGCAACCCCCGAACGAGCGACCGCGCCTGCCGGAGTTCTCCGGCAGGCGCGAGCAGGTCGGTAGGTCCGGTCAGCGGGCGTCCGGGCCGATGATCCAGTGCTCCTCCACCACCAGGTCGTGCACGTACCGCGGCCGCGCGATCGTCAGCAGCTGCTCCTCCGCCACCTTGAACTCCGGCGACCGGCGCGCCTCCTCCAACTCCGCCACCGACGAGAACCAGTACTGGTAGGCCACGTCCAGCACCGCCTCGCCCACGCCGTACGCGCCATCCCTGGTGTGGCCCTGCAGGTACCTGCGCAGGCCCGGGATCCGCAGCGCCAGCTCGCCCTGCGCCCCCAGGCTCTGCTCGCGGAAGTCGGCCAGCGGCAGGCCCTCGGCCCGCTTGGCCAGGCGGATCAGCTTGGCGCCGCCGGGTTCGGCCGTGCCGGGGATGTCGCCCTCCAGCAGGACGTGGGCGTCGGTGTCGAGGACGAGGGTCTGCCAGAAGGCGGCCCACTTCGGTTCGTCGAGGCGGGCGCCCTGGAGGAACTCGTCGGTCTGCAGGGAGGCCAGCTGGTCGGTCTCGTTCGCCAGCCAGATCTCGGCGACGCCGTACCACAGGGGTTCCGGGGTGACGCCGGAGACCGTCGTATCGATCTTGTACTTGCGGATCTGCGGGATCTTCGACGCGTACCGGACCGCGTGCACCTCGCGCCAGTAGTTCTGGAAGTCCTCGACCGACAGGCCGGGGCGGGGGGCCGCGAAGATCAGTTGGTGGATCATGCCAGGACTCCTGTCGGGGGTTAGACGCGGTAGCGCTTGCGCACGTCGTCGGCGAAGCCGAGGTAGTCGCGCAGGGGCCACACCTCTTCGAACTCCAGGTACTCGCGCATGGGGAGGCGGCCGAGCGCGGTGCGGTCGAGCTCCTCGGCGTCCGGCGAGTCGATGATGGCCACGATCCGCTTCTGCGCGGCCACCTTCCAGATGCCGACGCAGAAGCCGGAATCGATGGTCTCCTGGGCGTGGTCGGCCTCCTCGGCCTCCATGTCCCACAGCTCGTCGAGGGAGATGCGGCCCTCGTGGTTCCACCTCATCTGCACGTAGAACAGCATCCGCGTCAACCCCTCGCCCGGATCTGGCCGGTGAGGCGGTGGTCGGGACCGAACACCTCGGTGGCCAGGTCCAGCGGGGTCTTGCCGTCGTGCCCCAGCAGCGACACCGACGCGCCCGCCTCCAGCACGGCGCGCGCGCAGTCCTCGTAGCCGTGCCACAGGGCGTCGTGCAGCGGCGTGTAGCCGTTGGTGGCGCCCTGGAAGTCGAGGTCGACACCGGGCCAGGTGGCGATCAGCCGGGTCAGCTCGACGTGGCCGTTGTACACGGCCTTGTGCAGCGGCACGGCGCCGAAGGTCGCTTCGACGGCGTTGACGTCGGCCCCGGCGGCCAGCAGCAACCGCGCGATCTCCGTGTGGCCGTCGCGCGCGGCCACCAGCAGCGGGGTGTGCCAGTCGTTGAAGCCGTTGAGCCTGGGGAAGCGCTCGTCGACCTCGGCGCCCGCCACCAGCAGCGAGCGCACCTCGGCCACGTCGTCGCGGGTGACCGCGGCCATCAGCGCCTGCCGCTCGACGGCCTCGGCGTCGGCGGTCTGCCGCGCGTTGAGGTGCTTCTCCGCCAGGAGCAACAGGTCCTTGCCGGTGGTGTTGACGTTCAGCTCGTACGCGAAGTGCTCGCGCAGCGAGAAACCGTAGTGCGTGTACAGCTTCAGCCCGGCACCCCGGTCGAGCAGGAACGCGGCGATGTCGGGGAACTTGAACCACAGGGCGTCCATCAGCGGTGTGTGCCCGGTGGTCGGCACCACGGCGTCGACGAACGCGCCCGCGCCGACCAGTGCGTGCACGACCTCGAGGCTGCCGCCCTGGCAGGCCTTGTGCAGCGCGGTCGCGCCCGCGCCCGGGTCGGTCGTGTACACGTCGGCACCCGCGTCGAGCAGCAGCCGGACCACGGCCGCGTCGGCCCGGCCCGCGGCGATCATCAGCGGGGTCAGGCCGGACCTCGGGTCCCGGTGGTCGACACCGGCCCCCTCGCGCAGCAGTTCGGCGGCCGCGGCATGGTCCCCGCGCCAAGCGGCCTCGACCAGCCGGACGCCCGTTCCGGTTGGGTCAGTACTCATTGGACGGTCCTCCTCCTCGGGACCCCAACGTCACAGCCGCGAGCCGTGCCGGTCAACGCCCCGGCCCGGTCCAGGCCACCACTAAGTGATGTCACCGGCGAACCGAGCGACTCCGTTATGACCGCGGCGGGTGGATCCGGGACCGTGATCCGCGTACTACGTCAGCTCCACGGGACTTCGGCCGCCCGCTCGTGTAGACCACGGACGTGGAGTGGAAGGAGGACCCGTGCTCATCGTGAAGAAGCACTCGCTGCCGACCGTCCGGCTCAACGGCGAGGTCGGCGCCTACATCTTCGACGGCGGCGACCACGGCGCGGCCGTGTCGGCGTTCATCGTCGACGTGCCCGCCTGCCTGGGCCCGCACCGGCACCGCCACCCCTACGACGAACTGTTCGTGATCACCGAGGGCACCGTGGTGCTGGAGGCCGACGGCGAGATCTTCGAGGCCACCCCGGACGACGTGTGCGTCGTGCCCGCCGGGGTGCCGCACGCCTTCCACGGGTCGCCGCAGGGGCGGGTGAAGATGGTCAACATCCACGCCGCGGCCAAGGTCGTCACGGAGTTCGTCGACGACCCGGCGCCCGCCGCGGCGGAGTACGAGTACGACCACAAGTCCTGACAACCCCTCGGAGGACGACGAGTGACGCTCGGCGGTGCGACGGTGCTGGTGATCGGCGGCAGCAGCGGCATGGGACTCGGGGTCGCGCGCGCGGCCGCGACGAGGGGTGCGACCGTCGTCGTGACGACCCGGGGCGGTGACCCGGCGGCCGTCGCCGACCGGGTCGCCCGCGCGCTGCCGGACCCCGGTCGGGTACGCGCGCTGCCGTGCGACCTCACCGACGCCGCGTCGGTCGCCGCGCTGTTCGAGCGGGTGCGCGCCGTCGACCACCTCGTGATCACCGCGACGCCCGGTTCGTCCGGCGGGGCGTTCGCGGACACCGACGTCGAGGCGGCGCGCGGCGTCGTCGACGGGAAGCTGTGGGGCACCTGGCGGGCGGCCCGGCACGCGGTGGCGGCGGGCGCGAAGTCGTTGCTGTTCACCACCGGCGGCATGGCCGTGCGGCCCGCTCCCGGCCGCGCCGCGGTCTCGGTGGCCTTCGCCGCCGTGGAGGCGTTGGGCCGCGCGCTGGCCGTCGAACTCGCCCCGGTCCGGGTCAACGTGGTCCGGCCGGGTCTGACCGACACGGAGATGTGGGCGTCGGTGCCGGAGGCGGACCGCGCGGAGATCTTCCGCGGCTTCGCCGAGACCGCGCCCGCCCGGCGCGTCGGCACCCCGACCGACATCGGCGAGGCCGCGGTCTACCTGATGACGGCCGGGTTCGTGACCGGCGCGGTGCTCGACGTGGACGGTGGTTCCCTGCTCGTGTGACAGTGCGACGACCTGGAGGACTTTCGGATGAGGATCGGCATCCTCGGCAGCGGCGACATCGGCGGCACGGTCGCGGGCCTGCTCGTGCGCGCGGGCCACGAGGTCGCGGTGGCGAACTCGCGCGGACCGCACACCCTGGCCGGTCTGGTGGCCGGGCTGGGTCCGCGCGGCAACGCGGCGACCATCGAGTCCGCGATCGCGTACGGCGACGTGGTGGTGCTGGCCATCCCGTTCGGCCGCTACCGCGACCTGCCCGCGGACCTGTTCACCGGCAAGATCGTGGTGGACACGATGAACTACGACCGGCCGCGCGACGGCCGCATCGCCGAGCTGGACTCGGGCGAGACCACCTCCAGCGAGCTGCTGGCCGCGCACCTGCCCGGCGCGCGCGTGGTGAAGTCCATCAACACGCTGTACTACCGCGTGCTGGCCGCGCCGCCGGAGGACCGGCTGGCGCTGTTCGTGGCGGGCGACGACCCCGAGGCCAAGCGGGTGGTGTCGGACCTGGTGTCGGACATCGGTTTCGCGCCGCTGGACACCGGTTCGCTGGCCGAAGGCGGTCGGCGGCAGCAGCCGGGCACGGCGGTGTTCAACGTGGCGCTGCGCCCGGCCGACGTGCCGTACTCCCGGTAGCGGCGCGCCCGAGTCGACGCAGTACCGGGCGCGGGCTTGGTGGTCGCGAGTCCGGTTCGGGAGCATCGGAAGTGTTCGTCGGGTAAGGCAATTCCAGGAGTGTGTGCACCGTGACCATCGAAGCGACCGCGCGGACCGTGCGGGAGGCGACCCTCGACCTGCTGCGGGACCTCGGGTTGACGACGATCTTCAGCAACCCCAGCCACACCGAGATGAAGCTCTTCGAGGACTGGCCCTCCGCGGGTTTCCGCTTCATCACCGGCCTGCAGGAGGCCACGGTCGTCGGCATGGCCGACGGTCACGCCCAGGCCACCGACACCCCGTCCCTGGTCGTCATCAACGGCGGCCCCGGCCTGGGCAACGCCATGGGTTCGGTCTACACCGCGGCCAGCTCCCACACGCCGATGGTCATCCTCGGTGGCCAGCAGGCGCGGAAGCTGTTGCAGGGCGAGCCTTTCCTGCACGCGCGGGACGCCACGCAGCTGCCCCAGCCGTACATCAAGTGGGCGGCCGAGGCGGCGCGACCGCAGGACGTGCCCGCGTTGCTGTTGAAGGCGTACAACATCGCCAACCAGGTCCCCAAGGGCCCGGTCTACGTCGCCGTTCCGGAGGACGACTGGGGCAGGCCCGCGAGCACGGTCCCGCTGCCGGCGAGGGCCGTGGTGCCCGCGGTGGTGCCGGACCCGGCCGTGCTGGCCGAGGTGGCGGCGAAACTGAGCGGTGCCAGGAACCTCGGCATCGTCGCGGGGCCGACCATCGATACCCAGGGTGCCCGGCACGACCTGATCAGCCTGGCGGAGAAGCTGAACGCGACCGTGCACGGGAGTCCGGTGTGGCCGCGGAGCAGCTTCCCGGAGAACCACCCGCTGTTCGCGGGCGTGCTGCCGCCGATCCCGGAGATGATCTCGGCGAAGCTGGCCGACCACGACGTGGTGGCGGTCTTCGGCAGTCCGATGTTCACCCTGTTCACCACGGCCGACATCTTCCCCACCACCCCCGTCGAACCGGACCTCACGCCCCAGCCCCAGCTCCCGGAGAACGTCGAGTTCCTGCACTTCACCGACGACCCGGAAGCCGCCTCCTGGGCGATGGCGGGGACCAGCTACGTGCTGCCCCCGGGCCAGACCGTGCGCGACCTGGTCCCGTTGGTACGAGCCCGCGAGCAGGCCCCACCGACGCGGCCGGTGTACGAGGTCCCGCGGGCGTCGTCCCCGCTGACCCAGGCGTACCTGTTCCACCTGCTGGCCCAGGAGCTCCCCGCCGACGCGGCGGTGTTCGAGGAACTACCCATCGCCCGCGCGGACTTCCACGAGCAGTTGCCCCTGGGCGTGGACAACAACTACTTCGCCACCGCCAGCGGCGCCCTCGGCTTCCCCTTCGCGGGCGCCGTCGGCTTCGCCCTGGCCGCCCCGGACCGCCGCGTCGTGGCCGTCACCGGGGAGGGTTCGGCGCAGTACACGATCCACGCCCTGTGGACCGCGGCCCAGCACGACCTGCCGGTCACGTTCGTGATCCCGAACAACGCGGGCTACCTGTCCCTGAAGTACTACCTCCAGGAGCAGGACCGCGAGACCTGGCAGGCGGGCTGGGACCTCAGCGGCGTCGACATGGCAGGCCTGGCCCGCGGCTTCGGCTGCCCGGCGGAGCGGGTGGAGACGCCGGAACAGCTGCAGAAGGCGCTGAAGACGGCCTTCGCGACACCGGGACCGGTGCTGCTGGACGTCGTGGTGGCGGATCCGGGCTTGTTCCGCTTGTAGGAACGAGCCCACGGAACTGGCCGGGTGTGCTCCCCCTCAGCACACCCGGCCGGTTCGTCTGCCCGACCCGAGTCGGCTGTCGAGTTCAGTCGACCATTCGGATCGTGGTGGCGCTGAACCCACCGAGAATGGCTTCGAGCAGCGCGGGCAAGGTCGCGGCGAACCCGGTGGACGACGAACGGAGCAGGCCCGGCGGCTGGTCACGCATCGTAGTGACTAGACGCCCTTGCCGGTCAACGACTCCAGGAACTCGACGCGGAAGTCGGTCAGGTATTGGGCTCGTTCCGCCAGGAACCTCTTGATGTGGGGCTGGTCCCCGTGCGCGTCGAACGCCGTCTTGTCCGCGTACACCTCGTAGAAGACCCGCGACAAGGGGGCGTCCGCCACGTCGTGGACGGCGTAGACCAGGGTTCCCGGTTCGGTGGCGATGATCCTTGGCAGGGTCTCGGCCACGAGTGCGTCGAATCCCTTCGCCGCCTGTTCATCGCGCAGGTTGAACCGCACCACCAGTGCCCACATCACACTCTCCTGTCGTCGATTTCGCGCTTACGGTACGCCAAGCGCTAGTCGTGGAGTGGGCGGGCGTAGGCGATGAAACCGTTGTAGGTGGTGACCTTGTCGTAGAGGGCGCGGGCCCGGGTGTTGTCCTGGGTGGTGTGCCAGTGGAGGCGGGCGGCGCCGTGGGTCTTCGCCTGGTGGGTCAGCCAGTCGACGAGGGCCTGGCCGATGCCTTGACCGCGGACTGTCTCGTCGACGTAGATGTCCTGCAGGTAGCAGTTGCCCGCCGACCAGACGCTCTGGTGGTAGTAGTAGTGGACCAGGCCGACGGGCGTCCCGGTCACTCTCGCGAGCGCGCCGTGGATCTCGGTGCCGTCGAGCAGTCTGCGCCACGTGTGGTCGTACAGGGTGTCGTCGACGTCGGAGTCGAAGTGTCGCTTGTAGGCGCGGACCACGGTGTCCCAGTCCGGGCGGTCCGACGCGGTCAAGGGGTTGATCTCCAGCACGGGTCCATCGTGCCCGAAAGGGGGCCCGGCCACCCGGGGGCACGGGTGGCCGGGCCGTGGGGGGATCACTCGCCCAGGGTCGGGCGCAGGGTGCGCAGCGGGATGCGGACCCAGTCCGGGCGGTTGCGCGTCTCGTACTCCGCTTCGTACAACATCTTCTCCAGTTCGAAGGCGCGCAGCAGGTCGCCGTGCGCCCGGGGGTCGACGCCCGACCCCGACGCGTACCCGGCGCAGAACTCGTCGCGGGCGTCGGCCGCCCACTGGCGTACGCGGGCGCACGCGTGCTCGTGGAAGTGTTCCGCCACGCCGAACTGCAACTCGTGCTCGGCCGCGTAGTCGAACGACCGCAGCATCCCGGCGACGTCCCGCAGGGGCGACTGCGCGGCCGTGCGCACCGGGATCGGGTGCGACGGCTCGCCCTCGAAGTCGATCAGCAGCCACCGCGCCGGTGTGCGCAGCACCTGGCCGAGGTGCAGGTCGCCGTGGATCCGCTGCGCCGTCGCCGCGGGGGCGTCCAGGCCGTCGAACAGCTCCCGCAGGCGGTCCGCGTAGCAGGTCAGCGCGGGCACCACGGGCACCGCGCTGTCCAAAGTGGCCAGTAGCCGACGCCGCACCGCCGCCAGGTCGAGCGGCGCGGTCCCGTAGTGCTGCCCGAGGTCGCGGTGCACGGCGGCGACCGCCGCGCCGATCCCGCGCGCCTCGTCGAGGAAACGTGAGACGTCCTCACCGCGCGCGACCTGGCACGCCTCCGTGACGGCCAGCCGCCACCCGTCGACCGCGTCGGCCACGAACGAGTGCAGGACGCCGAAGGTCACGCCCGGCCCCTCGATGGCCCCCAGCAGCGGCGCGACGTGCCTGCTCTCCGCGCGCCCCAGCGCCCGGTGCACGTCGAGGTCCGGGTTCACCCCGTCCGACAGGCGGCGGAAAAGCTTGAGGATGAACCGGTCCCCGAACACGATCGACGTGTTCGACTGCTCGGCCGTCATCCGGCGGCTGCGCATCCCGTTGCGGTGCGCGAACGCGAGTTCCCCGCCCGGCTCGGCGGTGAACCGCACCTCGCCGAGGTCGTGGTCGCGCCCGATCAGCCGCAGCAGCTCCGAGGTCAGCTCGTGGTCGCCGGTCGCGTCGTACGCGGCCAGGCCGTCCAGCCAGGCGATGACCGGCTCGCCTTCGGGCGGTGTCGGGCTGAAGCCCAGTGGTAGCTGGTAGCGCTCGGTGGCCTTGCCGCCCGCGTAGCGGACCTCGGCGACGGCCAGCACCCCGAACGACTTGCTCGCCTGGTCGGCGAAGCGGGCCGCCGCGGTCAGCTCGACCGCGACCAGCGGCGCGCCCTTCCCGGCGAACCAGCGCCGTTGGGGCAGCCAGGCGGGCAGTGCTCGCGCGACCCGGGGCAGCAGCGCGGGTACCAGGTCGACGGCGGTCAACGACATCGCACACCTCCGGTTTCGGTGACACCAAGGGAGAACCAGAAGAACCCGTAGGCGGGCAGTGTGAGCACGTAGGGCCCGTCGCCGACGCGGGGGAAGGTGAGGCCGCCGGTCAGCTCGACCGGGTGGCGCCCCGCGTGCGCGGCAAGGTCCAGCTCGACCGCCTGGGGTCGACCGGACAGGTTGTTGACGCACAGGACCACATCCGGCGCCGCGTCCTCCGCGACCCGCAGGTACGCGAAAACGCTCGGGTTGCGCGAGACCAGCTCGACGAACCGTCCGACGCCGAAGGCCGGGTGGTCGGCGCGGATGTGCAGCATGCGGCGGTTCCAGTGCAGCAGGGACGACTCCATCGCCAGCTGCGCCTCGACGTTGACCGCCTGGTAGCCGTAGACGGCGTCCGAGACCACCGGCAGCGCCACGCGGTTGGGGTCGCAGCGGGAGAAACCCGCGTTGCGGTCCGGGGTCCACTGCATGGGCGTCCGCACGCCGTCACGGTCACCGAGCCAGATGTTGTCGCCCATGCCGATCTCGTCGCCGTAGTAGAGCACCGGGGAGCCGGGCAGCGACAAGAGCAGAGCGGTGACCAGCTCCTGTCGACGGCGGTCGTTGTCCAGCAGCGGCGCGAGCCGTCGCCGGATGCCGATGTTCGCCTTCATCCGGGGATCCTTGGCGTACTCGGCGTACATGTAGTCGCGTTCCTCGTCGCTGACCATCTCCAGCGTCAACTCGTCGTGGTTGCGCAGGAAGATCCCCCACTGGCAGCCCGACGGGATCACCGGTGTCTGCTCCAGGATCTCCGAGATGGGGAACCGGCTCTCCCGGCGCAGCGCGATGTAGATGCGCGGCATCAGCGGGAAGTGGAACGCCATGTGGCACTCGTCGCCGCCGATGCCCGCGTCGCCGAAGTACTCGACCACGTCGGCGGGCCACTGGTTCGCCTCGGCCAGCAGCACCCGGCCCGGGTACTCGTCGGCCATGACCTTGCGGCAGCGCTTGAGGAAGTCGTGGGTCTCGGGCAGGTTCTCGCAGTGGGTGCCCTCGCGCTCGAACAGGTACGGCACCGCGTCCACCCGGAACCCGTCGATCCCGAGGTCGAGCCAGTACCGCATGACATCGATCATGGCGTCCTGCACGGCCGGGTTGTCGTAGTTGAGATCGGGTTGGTGGGAGAAGAAGCGGTGCCAGAAGAACTGGCTGCGCACGGGGTCGAAGGTCCAGTTGGAGGTCTCGGTGTCGACGAAGATGATCCGCGCGTCCGGGTAGCGCGAGTCGTCGTCGCTCCACACGTAGTGGTCGCCGTAAGGGCCGTTGGGGTCACGGCGGGACTCCTGGAACCAGCGGTGCTGGTCGGAGGTGTGGTTGACGACGAGGTCGGTCACCACGCGAAGACCGCGGCGGTGGGCCTCGTCGAGCAGGTGCACGAAGTCCTCGATCGTGCCGAATTCCGGTAACACGGCACGGAAGTCGCTGATGTCGTACCCGCCGTCGCGCAGCGGGGACGCGTAGAAGGGCGGGAGCCACAGACAGCCCACGCCGAGCCACTTCAGGTAGTCCAGCTTCTCCACCAGACCGCGGAGGTCGCCGGCACCGTCGCCGTCGGAGTCGTTGAACGAGCGGACCAGCACCTCGTAGAACACGGTGTGCTTGAACCAGTCCAGGTCGTCACCGGGAAGCGTGGTCACGGGCGCACCACCACCGCGATGTGCGCGACCGCGCGGCGGGGGTCGAGCTTGACGTAGTCATCGCCGTGCCAGCCGTACAACTCGTCACTGACCTGGTCGTGCACGGCGAACAGCGCACCCTCGGCCAGCCCGAACGCCGTCTGGTCCCACTGGACCGTGCCCTCCTGCATCACCCACGGGTCAAGGGTGACGACGCACAGCACGGTTTGGCCCGTCCCCGGATCCGTACGGCTGTAGGCGATCAGGCTCTCGTTGTCGGTCTTGTGGAACACCAGGCCGCGTTGCTGCCGCAAGGCCGGGTGCGCGTGGCGGATCTGGTTGAGCCTGGTCACCCAGGGTGCCAGGGAGTGCGCGGTGGCGTAGTCGCGAGGTCGCAGCTCGTACTTCTCCGATGCCGCGTACTCCTCCGTCCCAGGACGCAGCACCCGGTCCTCGTACAGCTCGAATCCGGAGTAGACACCCCAGGTCGGGCTCAGCGTCGCGGCGAGGGTGGCGCGGATGGCGAAACCCGCTTCACCGTTGTCCTGCACGCTCTTGGGCAGGATGTCCGGGGTGTTGACGAAGAGGTTTCCGCGCATCTCGTCGGCGCGCTCCACCAGCTGCTCACCGAACTCGGTCAGCTCGGCTTTGGTGTCGCGCCAGGTGAAGTAGGTGTAGCTCTGGGTGAAACCGAGACGGGCCAGGCCGTAGAGCTTGGTGGGGTTGGCGAACGCCTCGGCGAGGAAGAGGACGTCCGGGTGGTCGCGTTTGACGGCCCAGATCAACCAGTGCCAGAAAGCGGGTGGCTTGGTGTGCGGGTTGTCCACCCGGAAGATCCGGACCCCGTGGTCGATCCAGTGCTCGACCACCCGCAGCACCTCGCCGCGCAGACCCCGCGCGTCGGAGTCGAAGTCCAGCGGGTAGATGTCCTCGTAGCGCTTGGGCGGGTTCTCCGCGTAGGCGATGGACCCGTCGGACCGCGTGTGGAACCACTCGGGGTGCGCGGAGACCCACGGGTGGTCGGGCGCGCACTGGAGCGCGAAGTCCAGTGCCACCTCGAGTCCCAGTTCCGCCGCGCGGGCGACGAACCGGTCGAAGTCGTCGATGGCGCCGAGATCCGGGTGCACGGCGTCGTGGCCGCCTTCGCGGGCCCCGATGGCCCACGGCGAACCGACGTCCTCCGGGCCCGCGACGATCCGGTTGTCCCGGCCCTTGCGGTTGACCCTGCCGATGGGGTGGATGGGCGGCAGGTAGACGACGTCGAACCCCATGTCCGCGATGCGGTCGAGGTCTTTCCGCGCGGTGGCGAAGGTGCCGTGGACGGGCTTGCCGGACGGCGCGCGGCCCCCGGTGGAGCGCGGGAACATCTCGTACCAGGAACCGAAGAGCGCGCGCGGGCGGTCCACCCAGATCTGCCAGGTGCTGCCCTTGGTCAACCGGTCGCGCACGGGGAACTCCCGCATGGCCCGCTCGACCTCGTCGGTCATCGCGGCGGCGAACCGCTCGCGCGGGGTCCGGTCGGCGTCGCGCAGCGCGTCGGCCGCGGCGAGCAGCAGGTCCCGCTCCGCGCGGCGGTCGGGCCGGTAGGCGACGCGTTCGAGCAGGTGCGCGCCGTCGGCGAAGTCGTTGCGCAGCTGGGGCGCGTGCAGGCCCGCCGCGAGGTTGGCGGTCATCTTGTGCCGCCAGGTCGCCCACGGGTCGCGCCACCCGTCGACGCGGAACGTCCAGCGCCCCACCGCGTCGGGGACGATGGTCGCGACGAACCCGTCCTCGCCGTCGGGGGTCATGCGCGCGCGACCGCCGCCGTACGGACCTTGCCAGACCACGGTGGCGGCCACCGCCTCGTGGCCTTCCTGCCACACCGTCGCCGAGATCGGCACGTGCTCGCCGACCACCGCCCGCCCGGGGAACGCGCCTCCCGCGACGACCGGCCGAACCCCCTCCACGACCACACGCCCCACCATGTCGACCGCCTTCTGTCCCGAGCACCGCCTCGGTTGACAGAGTGACCGGGCCCGTTCCGGGGCAGCCATCAATTCGCGGGGAATGCGCGTAGTTGACGAAGCCCCGCCTGGGCGGGCTGGTGGGGATCTACTTGTAGAACAGGGATTCCCCCGCTTCGGTCAGATCCGCGAAAACACCGTTGTTCTGCGTGTAGTCCCTACTTTCGTTGTGCGCCCAGTCGGTGATCGGCGCACTGTCAACCCGCAAATGGCGGTACTCGGTACCCGACCACCCGAACTGGTAGACGCGGTGGCGGTCGGCGTAGAAAGGCTCATAGGGACCGTTCTCCGTCAACTGCTTTGCCATGGCGTTGTCGAAGAACACGTTCCGCGGCCCGGTGGCACAGGACCACTTGACGGCCTTCTCCCCCGCGCCCCACCAGATCGGGTACCAGGTCGAGTCGTCGGGACCGCCGCCGCCCTCCTCGCCGCAGTTGCTCGCGCAGTTGGCGGATCGGTGGGAGTAGGGGACGCGGACGGTGTTGCGCTCGAAGAGGTTGTGGCGTTCCCAGCCGCCGTGCAGGTTGATGTCGAAGGCGAAGGAGTTGCCGGTGACGACGTTGCCCGAGGCAGACCACTGGAAGGTGAAGTGGCGCAGGCCGGTGGCGGTGTTGTTCTCGTAGAGGGAGTCCCAGACGCGGGAGCCGCGCAGGTAGCCGTTGCCGCCCTTGCCCTTGTTCCACGAGCCGGTGAACTCGTTGTCGGCGATGGTGAGGTTCTTGGCTTCCTCGGTCACGATGGGGTGCGACCCGGTCATGGTCGCGTGGACGCCGCGGACCCAGGAGTCGGCGGCCCACTTGAAGACGATGCCGTGCATCTCGGCGGCGGGGGCCAGGTTGCCGTAGTTGGCGCGGGCCGCGTCGGGGTCGAGGCCGGTCTCCTGGGTGAGGGAGAAGGACTCGAAGCCGACGCCGACGACCGGGTCGACGATCGGGGACGCCTTGGATTGGTAGGCGTCACCGTCGATCGCGGGTGATCCGTCCGAAGTGGAGTCGACGGGGACGTCGAACTCCAGGGGTTTGTCGAGGGTGATGGTCTTGTCGGCGGCCACGGTGACACGGAACACCTGCTGCCGCATGTGCTGGTTGACCGCCTTGTCGACGGGCGCGTTTTGCTGCTCGTAGAACTTCGCGGTGTTAGCGGCGCGGATGTTGACGAGGGTGCCTGTGGTGAAGGTGTTCTTCTTGGCGAGGTGGATGACGGTGTCACCGGTGCGGGCGCTGAAGCCTTGGTCGCCGGGTTTCGCGGCCAGCGGGACCCCGGCTTTCCAGTGCACGTTGACGGTGCCCTCGAAGAGGTCCTTGCGGTTGGCGGGGGCGGATTCGTAGTCCTTGCGGTAGGCGGGGTGCACCGCGCGGGACTGGACGCGGAAGAGGCCGCGCCCGGGCCAGAGCCAGCCGCCTTTGCCCTGTTTGTAGGACATCCCGTCCTCGTCCCAGTCGCCGCCGTCCGGGGTGAGGGAGTCGTAGAGGGTGTCTCGGTCGGGGCGGAAGGTGACGCGGGTGTCGGGGCCGGTGCCGCGGATGAGGAGGTAGTCGGCGTCGACGGCGAGCTGCCTGGTGACGAGGAGGGTGCCGCGGGGGAGGTCGATGAGGCTGAGGTGGTCGTGGTCGGCCGAGGGCGAACAACGGTCACGGAGGGTATCGATGGCCTGTTGGAGGCCGGCGGTGTCGTCCTGGGAGTCGTCGGGGCGGGCGCCGAGGGCGGCGAGTTCGTCGGGGGTGACGCGGCAGGCGTCGTCGGGGGTGAGCTGGGCGTCGGTGGGGAGGGGTGCGCCGCCTCGGTAGCCCGCGTGGCTCCAGTCGTAGAGGCCGGGGATCGGCTCCCGCCGGTTCGCGGCCCGGGGTTGGGGCGCGCCTACCACCTGGGCCGCCTCGGAGTCGGCCTTGGCCTGGGGTTTGTCGTCGTCCTCGGCCTGGAAGAACACCACCCCGGCCACCGCGACAACTACGACCCCGACCAGCCACCCGCGCTTCGCCATGCCGCCCCCGTCCGTCTCCTCCACAGACGGGACCGATCACGATCCGGTTCCCGGCGGGCGCGCGGGTATGCCTCCGGCCCCCGGAATCCATTCTACCGGCGGACACCGACAATTCGCGACGAAGACGATCATGCCTGTGGACAACCCGGCGAGGCGGTGGGCAGGCAGCGGCGGACGGGAATGAGACGGCCGAGGTACGCCTCGGGCGCCATATTCACTCCAGTAGCGGGCACCGACGATGTGGGGAGAAGGCAATCGTGCTTGTGGACAAGCTCGTGCGAGGCGACGGGCAGGCGACGTATGCCTCCGGCCTCCGATACCCATTCTAGTGGCGGGCACCGACAGTTCGGCGAGAAGACGATCATGCCTGTGGATAGGCCGGGTGGCGGTTCGGCCGTGCGCGAACGGAACGCGGATCCACCATCCGACCGGGTGAGAAGTCGGCGGGGTTGTCCACAGGTCCGACAGTCGAGGCACCGAAACTGTCGGTGCTCGGCACTAGAATGGATATCGAGGGCCGGAGGCGCGCGCCCGGTCAGTCCACAGGGGACGGACCGCGGCCGTTGGGTGGGAGCAGGGAGAGGGTGATGTCGCTGCCCGACGTGCCCGACGTGGTGATCCGGTGGTCGAAGCGGGCCAGGAAGTCCCGGAAGCTGCGGCACCCGTAGTTCCGCTCGTCGAACGCCGGGTCCAGAGTGATCATCTTCCCCTTCACCCAGCTGGCCGTCGGCGTGGCCACCGTCGCCTGGGCCATCGCCGTGACCAACAGGGTCTCGGCGTCGTCGATGTCGAAGTGCGCGGCCGGACCGCCCGCGTCCGGTTCCACTTGGGCTACCAGGGTTCCCCAGTACTTGTACTCCGAGCAGACCGACACCAACCGGGGGCTGGCGTTGGCTTCCGTGCCCACACCGACCACTCGTTTGCCGAACTCGCGTAATCGCTGGACCAGGGGGGTGTAGTCGCCGTCGCCCGCGACCAGGACGAAGACGCTCACCTCCGGGTGGGTGATCAGGGTTTCCATGGCGTCCACGGCCATCCGGATGTCGGCGGCGTTCTTGCGGGCCGTGCCGAAGCGGACCACCTGGATGAGGTCCACACCATTCATGGCCAGGTCCTGTTGGTAGCGGCCGAACTGGGTGTTGGCCCAGTCCGCGTACGCGCGGCGGATGACCGCGTTGCCGTAGTCGCGGCACAGGCAGGTGATCGCGGCGTACGGCACCGGGTTGCGGCCGGGCAGTCCCGCGCCCGCGCCGCAGACCAGGTTTTCGAAGTCGACGTACACCCCGACCGAAACGTCGTCGCTCAGCTCGAGCCTGCCGGGCTTCATGGGTTGGTTATCGGCGGGCACCCGGTGCGCCTTGAGAGGCACGGGTTTCAGCCCGCGAGTTTTCCCGCCACCCCGGTCGCCTCGCGCAGCCGGTGCTGGCCGCGGTAGAGGTTGAGCGCCGCCTGCCACGCGGAGCGGGCCTGCTCGGCCGCGCCCGTGGCCGCGTGCACGTCGCCGAGGTTGACCAGGGTGTTCGCCGCCTCGTAGGCGTTCGCGTTGGCGCGGAACAGTCCCAGCGCGCGGTTGTAGTGGGTGATGGCCTCGCCGTGCCGTCCCGCGTTGTGCGCGATGTAGCCGAGACTGTCCAGAGTGCCCGCGACGCCGTCGTGGTAGCCGGCGGCCTCGGCGAGGGACAGCGCGCGTTCGCAGTGCCCCCGGGCGGTGTCGTAGTCGCCGAGCAGCGCCAGGCACCAGCCGACGGAGTTCAACGCCGTCGCGTGCCACACGGGGTTGTCGAGGTCCTGGTAGATGACCAGCGCCTGCTGCGAGTGCGCCAGCGCCCGTTCGAGGTCCCCGCGCTGCTCCCACGCGATGCCCAGCGCGCGGTGCGCGTGCGCGCGTTCGGCCGCGTCCGCGGCGCCGTCGGCCAGTTCCAGCGCCAACTGCAGGTGTGTCACGCCCTCGACGATCTCCCCGCCGCGCGCGCACGCGTCGCCGAGCCGCCGGTGCGCGGTCGCCCGGACGGTGGTCCCACCGAGCCGCTCCGCCGCCGCCAGGCCCGCGCGCCACGACGCGATGTGGTCGGGGACGTGGCCGCGCAGGAAGTGGAACGGGGTCAGCGCCCACGCGATGTGCCACACCGCGGTGTCCCACCCGTGCAGCGCGGCCAGCCGCTGGGTGGCGAGCAGGTTGGCGTGCTCGGCGTCGAACCAGGCCATGGCCTCGGCGCGGTCGGTCAGCTCGTGCGGCGCGCACCCCGCGGGCAGGTCCCCCGGGGTCATCGGCGGCCGGTACGGGTTGAGCAGCTGGTCGCCCAGGTGCGCGGTGTGGGTGTAGAAGTCGACGAGCCTGCGCGACTTCTCGACCTGGTCGGTGCCCGCGCGTTCGGCCGCGTAGAGGCGGATGAGGTCGTGCATGCGGTACCGCCCGGGCCGGTGCTCCTGCACCAGGTGCGCCCGCCGCAGTTCCCGCAGCACCGAGCGCGCGGAGGTCACGCGCAGCAGGTTGGCGGCAGCGGGCAGGCTGATGTCCGGGCCGGGCGCGGGCCCCAGCAACCGGAACGCTTCCGCGGCAGCAGCGGACAACGCGCCGTAAGAGGCCGCAAAAACACCACGTAGGCTCGCGTGCAGTTCACCACCGTCGAGGGCATCCAAGCGCGTGGGGCTGTCGCGCAGCTCTTCGACGAGTTCGGACAACGGGTAGTCCGGCGTACTCGCGACTTGCACGGTGGCGATGGTCAACGCGAGCGGTAGACCGCCGCAGTGGTCGAGCAGCTCCCCCGCCGCCGCGCCCTCCTCGGCGAGCCTGTCCTCCCCCAGCCTGCGCACGAGCAGTTCCCGGGCCTCGTCCGCGGTCAGCACGTCCAGGTGCAGCAGGTGCGCGCCGTGGGCGGCGGTGAGGCCGGTGAGCTGGTGCCTGCTGGTGACCAGCACCGCGCACTCGGCGCTCCCCGGCAACAGGGGCAGCACCTGCGCGGTATCTCGCGCGTTGTCGAGCACGACGAGCATCCGCCGACCGGCCACCAGGCTGCGGTAGAGCCCGGAGCGCGCGTCCACGTCCGCGGGCACCGCGTCCGGCGCGACGCCGAGCGCGTCGAGGAACCCGCGCAGCGCGGACGACGGCGACACCGGGTCGCTGGTCGGGTCGAAGCCGCGCAGGTCGGCGTAGAGCTGGCCGTCCGGGAAGCGGTCGAGGTTGTGGTGCGCCCAGTGCAGCGCCAGCCAGGTCTTGCCGATGCCGCCGATACCGCCGATCGCGGCGACCAGCACGGTGCCGCCGGGCTCGCGGGGCGCGCTCAGCAGCTCGTCGAGCCGGGTCGTCGCCGCGGCGCGGCCGACGAACGGGGCGGGCGGGCCGGGCAGCTGCCGCGGCACCGTCGCGGCCCGCTCGGGCCTGCACGGCACCGGGTCGCCCGCGAGCACCCGCCGGTGCGCGTCGCGCAACTCGGCGCCCGGGTCGGCGCCGAGGTCGTCGGCGAGGCGGTGGCGCACGTGCTGGTAGTGCGCCAGCGCCTCGGCCTGCCTGCCGCAGCGGTACAGGGCGAGCACGCACTGCGCGGCGGCGCGCTCGTCGAGCGGGTGCGCGCGGGCCAGCGCGGTGATCGCGGGCAGCAGCGCGTGGTGGTCGCCGAGCCGCAGCCCCAGGTCGTTGCGGTCGAGTTCGACGCCGAGCCGCTCGCGCTCCAGCGCCAACCGCTGCTCGTCCACCCACGGCAGGTCCAGACCGGAGAACGGCTCGCCGCGCCACAGGCCCAGGGCCTCCTCCAGCAGCCGCAGGGCCTCCTCGTCCGGCGCCGAGCGGGCCGTCGCGACCAGTTCGCGGAACCGGAAGAGGTCGACCGCGCTCTTGTCGACGGACAGCACGTACCCCGACGACCGGCGGGCGATCTCGACATCCGCACTGGACAGCGCGCGCCGCAGGCGATAGAGATACCCGTACAGCGTGTCACGTGCCTGTCGCGGCGGGTGATCCGCCCAGACCCGGTCCACCAGCCGGTCGACCGGGACAGGCAGGTTCGGTTCCACGAGCAACGCGGCCAACACGCTGCGCTGCCGTGAGTGACCGAGGTTGGCCGTCTCGCCGCCGATCCGCGCCTCGAGGTCACCGAGCACGCGGAACTCCACCTCGTTGTGGTCCCCCATGGGTCAACCATCCCAGAACGGCCCCAGATTCGCCCCAGACCCGCCACGAAGACTCGATCTCGCAATCGGGTTTCGTTTAGCGGCAAGGAAGGTCTGTCATGTCGAAGTCACTGGGGTGGCGAGCGGGCAACGCGCTGTCATTGGACGACCGCGAGTGGTGATGGGGAGTCACCACGTCCCGCGCGCACGAGGGGTATGAGACCCACGCGGACACCGGGCAGTGCTCTGACGTCGGACCATCCGACGCGGGCACTGCCCTTCTGCTTGTCCGGCCGTAGCAGAACGGGGTCACGCGAACGTGTCACCCCACAGTGTGGGCGACGTGGACGGGCGCGGCGCGGACGTGGTTGATATCCGGGTGACCGACCGCGCCGACACCGGAGCCGCTATGCGAAACCGCGTCACGATCGCCACCAGTGCCAAGGCCGGACTGGCCGTCGCCGTCCTCACCGCCACCCTGACCACGCCCGCCGCGGCCACCACCCGGGTCGACACCGCCCTGGAGTGGTACGACGTCACCGCCCGCACGATCGCGGCCGCGCAGGCGCCGACCCAGATCACCAACAACCGCACCTGGGCCATCGCCTGGTTGGCCGCCACGCGCGCGGTGCGCCACGGCGACGGCCGCGACTACGCCGACGCGGCGCTGGCCACCGCCGTGCACGACTCCCTCGCCGAGTTGGCGCCGACCCGCGCCGCCGACCTCGACGCCGCCCTGCGGACCACCCTGGCCCGGATCCCCGACGGCCGGGACAAGCGGAGCGGCGCGGCCGAGGGCGGCAGGCAGGCCGACCGGGCGCTGCGCGAGCGCGCCGGGGACGGCCTCGACCCGGCGTCGGTGAACGCGCCGTTCCCGGTGCCCGCCCCGGCGCCCGGGGTGTGGCAGCCGACGCCCCCGGCGTACGCGGCGCCGATCCAGGCGGGGAACCGGGCCGCGCGGCCGTTCCTGCTGCGCCGGGCCGACCAGTTCCGCCCCGCGCCGCCGCCCGCCCTGGACTCGGCGCGCTACCGGGCGGACCTGGCGGAGGTACGGGCCGTCGGGTCGGTGACCAGCACGGTCCGCACGCGGGCGCAGACCGATGTCGCGGCGTTCTGGTACCAGGGCTCGCAGCCCGCGTTCGTGACCCCGGTGCGGGCCGCCTTGGCCGCCAAGCGGGGGTCGGTGGCTGAGCGGACCGGTCTGGTCGCCGCGTTCAACGTGATCGCCGTCGACACGCAGATCGCCACGTCGGACGCCAAGTACGCGTATGTCCTGTGGCGGCCGGTGACCGCGCTGCGGGCGCAGGGCAAGCCGGAGTGGACGCCGCTGCACGTCACCCCGGCGCACCCGGACTACCCGAGCGGGCACGCCACCTACGCGGGTTTCGCCGAGGAGACGCTGACCTCGCTGGTGGGCCCGCGTACGTCGTTCGACCTGACAAGCCCTACCGCGCCGGGTCTTACGTTCCACTACACCTCTTGGCGCGCGGTCACCCAGGACAACGTCAACGCGCGCGTGTGGTCGGGTATCCACACCCGGATCGCGGACGAAGTGGGTGTACAGGTAGGCCAGTCCGTGGCCCGGTACGCGCTATCGAGGTTCGAACGCCTTGCTCGCTGACCGGATAGGCGAAGACCTGCCCCCGTGCTGGGGGCGGGTCTTCTGCTGTCCGATCGTCACTGGAGGAATGTGACGTCCGGGTGGCGGGGAGGCTTGTTGCCGAACAGGTGGCGGTCGCGCCCCTTGAGGTGCAGGTCGAAGAACGCCGAGTAGTAGTCGGTCTGCGCCGCCCACGACCGGGCGGGGTCGATGGTGCCGACCAGTTCCTGGACCTTGCCGGGAGGCATGGCCTTCGCCAACTGCGGGACGACGAACTGCAGGTCGGTGACGCCGTAGTGGGTCGCGTGGTTGAGGTGCAGGTCGCGCGTCCACCCGCGCTGGTTGGCCCAGAACTTCGCCCAGCTCACGTCGAAGCCCTGCGGGCGGTGCGAGTGCTCGTCCCAGGTGCCGTCCGGGTTCGCGAAGTCCGCGCCCACCAGCAGGAACGGCCGGTCCAGCCCGTGCGCGGCCACCTGGCTGGGCCGTTCCTCGGTGCCCATGGAGCCGTCGAGGTTGATGCCCGCGTCGATGCGCCGGTCGTGGAACATGGCCTCACCGGCGGTGTAGCCGCCGTAGGAGTGGCCGTACATACCGACGCGCGACAGGTCCAGCGCGCCCGCCAGCCCGCGCGGCAGCGACTTGCCGTCCACGTCGGGGTTCTGGCCCCGGGTGAGCCGGGCGAGCTCGTCGAGCACGAACCGGGTGTCGGCGACCCGGGCGTCGATAGCGGTCTGCATGGTCGCGGGCTCGTAGTCGGGGACCACACCGAGTTCGGTCCGGCCACCGGGGAACTCCACGGCGAACGACTCGAAGGTGTGCGACAGGGAGACGACCACGTACCCGTGGCTGGCGAGGTCGTCGACCATGGCCGCGCCGAGCTCGCGCGGCGAGCCGAAGCCCGGCGAGAACAGCACCACCGGCCACCGCCCATCGGCGCGGGTGTCGGCCTTGGCCGCGCGGCGGACCCCGGTCCAGTCGACCGCGCCCGGCTGGACGCCGAACAGCTCCGGGCCCGCGGCCTGGTCGATCACCGCCGCCAGTCCCGGCGTGACCCAGTTCGCCCGCTGCCCCCCACCACCGGACGGGTAGCTGATGGTGACCATCAGCTCCCGCTTGCGGTCCGGCTTCCACGGGTCGACCCGGTCCTGGTCGACCAGGTGCAGGTCGGTGGTCCCGACGCGGGACCGGCCGGTCGGCTCCGGTACCCGGACCCGGACCGGGTTCGCGCCGGGCTTGGCGGCCTTGGTCGCGTCGACGCGCAGGTCGCCGAGACCGACCTCGACACCGGGCGCCCGCCCGGCGGGAGCCGCGGCCGCGGGTGTCGCGGTGGCCAGCGCGGATAAGACCGCGAGGCCCGCGACCACCCCGGTAGCCCGGATGTGCTTTGTGGACACTGCTTCCCCTTCCCCTCGTGCCGGACCGGTCTTCCCGGCCCGGCACGGCCATCGTGGCAACGCCGTGCTCGCGGCCGCGTCGTCCTCGTGGTGGACGGTCAGGTAGCTCCCCGGGAGGAGTCCGACCTCCGCCCCGTAGGGGACGACCGGGCGCGTACCCTCGCGTCACCTGCTCCACCGGGACCGGTTTTCGCAGCTCACGCCTTGTGCGCGGGGGTGAGCCGAGTTGTCCGGGTGACCCTGGTGCAGCAGGCTCGTGGTGCGCTCGCGGTGGATGGAGGAAGGCATGTCGACGCTCGATGGCACAGCACTGCTCGATGACGGCGCCTGGCAGGGCAAGGTCTGGACCGGGTCGTGGACCGACGGGAGCGGTGGCACCTACACCGCCGTCGAACCCGCCACCGGTCAACCGCTCGGCGAGGTCGGCCGGGCGACGCCGGAGGACGTGCGCGCGGCGACCGAACGCGCGGTGGTCGCGCAGCGGGCCTGGGCGGCCGCGCCGTACGAGACCCGCGCGGGCGTGCTGCGGCGCGCGGGCGACCTGCTGGTCAAGAACGGCGAAGAGATCAAGGACTGGCTGTCGCGCGAATCCGGCGCCATCCGCCCGTTCGGCGACTTCCAGGTCAACACCAGCGCCCAGGAGTGCTACGAGGCGTCCGCGCTGCCGTCGCACCCCTACGGCGAATTGCTGCGCACGGGCGCGCCCCGGCTGTCGTTCGCCCGCAGGCTCCCCGCGGGCGTAGTGGGCGTGATCGCTCCCTTCAACGTCCCGACCATCCTCGCCATCCGCGCCATCGCCCCCGCGCTGGCCCTGGGCAACGCGGTGATCCTCAAGCCGGACCCGCGCACCGCGATCTGCGGTGGCGCGGTCTTCGCCCGCGTCTTCGCCGAGGCGGGCCTGCCGGAGGGGCTGCTCCAGGTGCTGCCCGGCGGTGCCGACGTGGGCGAGGCACTGGTCGTCGAGCCCGCGGTGCGGGTCATCGCGTTCACCGGGTCGACCCGCGCGGGCCGGGCCGTCGGCGCGCTGGCCGGTCAGCACCTCAAGCGCGCGCACCTGGAGCTGGGCGGCAACTCGGCGCTGGTCGTGCTGCCCGATGTGGACGTCACCGGCGCGGCCTCGGTGGGCGCGTGGGGCACCTTCACGCACTCCGGCCAGATCTGCATGGCCACCAGCAGGCACCTGGTGCACGAGTCGATCGTCGAGGAGTACACCGCGACGCTGGCGGCGAAGGTCGCGGACCTGCCCGTCGGCGACCCGTACCGCGACCAGGTGGCGCTCGGCCCGCTGATCGACGCGGGCCAGCGCGACCGGGTCCACGGGCTGGTCACCGCGAGCGTCGACGGCGGCGCCACGGTCCGCGCGGGCGGGTCGTACGAGGGCCTGTACTACCGGCCGACGGTGTTGGGGAACGTGCCCGCGGACACCCCGGCGTACCGGGACGAGATCTTCGGGCCGGTCGCCCCGGTGACCGCGTTCTCGTCGCTGGACGAGGTCGCCGCGCTGGCCGGGGACACCGAGTACGGCCTGTCGCTGGGCATCCTCACCCGCGACGTCAACGCGGGCCTGGCGCTGGCCGAGCGCATCCCGACCGGCCTGGTCCACATCAACGACCAGACGGTCAACGACGAGGCCACGGCCCCCTTCGGCGGTCTGGGCTCCTCCGGCACCGGTTCCCGGCACGGTGGCGCGCAGGCGAACATCGAGGCGTTCACCGAGACCCAGTGGGTCACCCTCCGCGGTGACCTCCCCGTGTACCCGTTCTGATCCTCCCGGCGGTCGGCCCACCCGGGCCGACCGCCGTTTTCCGGTCACCCGCACCCATTTCGGGCGCCACGGAAAAGTGCGCCACTCCCCAACGGTTCTTTTCAGCCTTCCGCGCCCCGGCCTTGCGATTCGCCTGTGCAAATACCCATGTGCGGCGGCTCTTCACCTGTGGCTAGCGTCGAAAGCGCACTGATCTTCCAGGGGAGAGGACCTCAAATCATGCGCGTGCTGGTTACCGGAGCCACCGGTTCCGTGGGCAAGCATGTTGTAGACAACCTGGTGAAGGCGGGCGTCACCGTCCGCGCGGTCACCAGGAATCCCGACAACGCCACCTTCCCCGACGGCGTCGAGGTCGTCGCGGGCGACCTCGAACAGCCCGACAGCCTGACCGACGCGCTCACCGACGTGCAGCGCGTCTACGTGTTCCCCGGCGGCGACACCAAGCGGTTCGCCGAACTCGCCCGCCAGGCCGGGGTCGAGCGCATCGTGACGCTCTCCTCCGCCTCCGCCGCTTACCCGGACGACTGGGGCGGCCGCCACCACCGCGACGTCGAGATCGCGGTGGAGGAGTCCGGCGTGCCGTGGACGCACGTCCGTCCCGGCATGTTCATCGGCAACCTCTTCGAGTGGGTCGAGGGCATCCGCGCCGAGGGCGTCGCCCGGGCACCCTACGGCGCGCTGCGGCTCGCCCCGGTGCACGAGGGCGACATCGGCGCCGTCGCGGCCAAGGTGCTGGTGGAGGACGGCCACGAGGGCCGGATCTACCAGCTGACCGGGCCGGAGACGCTGTCCCGCGCCGAGATGGCCGGGGCCGTGGCCGCGGGCATCGGCCGCCCCGTGCGGTTCGAGGAGCTGACCCCGGACCAGTGGCGGGAGCGGGTCTCGGCCTTCATCCCCGCCCCGGCCGTCGACTGGCTGCTGCAGCTCGCCGCGGACAACCTCGACAACCCGGAGCCGGTCCTGTCGACCGTGCCCGACCTCCTCGGTCGCCCCGCGCGCGGCGTGACCGAATGGGCCACCGAGAACGCGGACGCCTTCCGCGCCTGACCGGTACTTGCCTGGTGTTCGCCTGGTCAGGTGATCGCGTCGGCGAACATACCCAGCGCGACCAACGCGAGCACCGCGCCGAATGCGCGTCGCAGCGTCTCCGGGGATACCGACGCCGATAGGCGCTTACCGTCCCAGGCGGCAAGAACGGCGGCTCCGGCGAACGGGCCCACTACGGCCCAGTCGAGCGAAATGGGCACCGCGGCGAGGCGGGTGCCGAGGGCGACGAACGAGTTCACGACGATGACGAACAGACTCGTCCCGATCGCCACGCGCATCCGCATCGACAGCGCGGCGACCAAGGTCGGCACGGCCAGGAACCCACCGCCTACGCCCAAGAGGCCGGTGACCGCGCCGAGTCCGGACCCCGCGCCCAACACGCGGACAGTCCGTACCCGGGTTCGGACCGCAACCGATCCGGGCCGTGCTTCCTCTGGCACCTGAGGAGGTTTGAGCATCACTACGGCGCCCAGCGCCGCAACGAGCGCGAAGGCGCCGTTCAACAACGCGGTCGGTAGGTACGCCGACAACGCGGCTGTGCCACCGGCCACCGGTACGCCCGCCGCGGCAACCAACAACCCGGTACGCCAACAGACGTTCCCGGCGTGGGCGTGCCTACCGAGCGCGGTGACCGAGGTCAGCGTCACGATCATCAGGCTGGCGGTCGCCGCTGTCGTCGGCGGAACACCCAGCAGGTAGACGAGCGCGGGGACGGCGAGGACACCGCCGCCACCGCCCAACGCGCCCATGGCCAGCCCGACGACCCCACCTGCCGCGAGGGCGGTGACCACGGCGCTCACGCGGCCTCCACCGGTAAGCCCGCGGCGGCCCACGCGGCGAACCCGCCAACGAGGTCGGCGACGTCGGCGAATCCGCGCGCCCGCAACAGCGAGGCCGCGACCGACGACCGGTAGCCGCCCGCGCAGTAGACGACCGTCGGCACCTCGGGATCGAGTTCTCCCAGGTAGGAGACCAGGGTGGGGAGCGGCATCCGCCGCGCGCCGGGGATGACGCCCAGCCGGGTCTCGCTCGCGGCGCGGACATCGACGACCTGCCGCGCCCGCGGCGCGCGGTGGAGGTCGGCGGGCATCAGCCGGGTGGCGGTGACCTCGGGGCGCGGCGCGACGGTGCCGACCACGTGGTCGAATCCGATGCGCGCCAGCCGGTTGCGCGCCTCGGCGGCCGAATCCGGTCGGCAGACGAGCGCGATCCGGTCGTCGGGCTTGAGCACCGCTCCCACGATCTCGGCGTAGCGACCGCCCAGACCGACGTTGATCGAGCCGGGGAGGTGGCCCGCGGCGAAGTCTTCCGGATCGCGTGTGTCGAGCAGGACTACACCGTCGGCTCGCGCACGGTCGAGGTCGCGCACCTCCGGGACGGGGTCGTCTTCACGCAGGGTCGGTCGGGACTCGCGGTTGCGCGTAGAGGCGTAGGCGAAGTATCGGGGCGCAGTGGGCTGTCCTTCGCACACGACGCGGACGAACTCGTCTTCGGTCATCGGCGCCAAGGCGTAGTTGGTGGCGCGCTGCTCGCCGATGGTGCCCGTAGTGGCAGTCGACAGGTTCTTGCCGCACGACGAGCCCGCGCCGTGGGCGGGGAAGACGCGGGTGGCGTCCGGTAGGTCCAAGAGGGACCTTGTCGACCGGTAGAGGGCCCGCCCCAGTTCGTCGGCGGTCCAGCCGTTGGCACCCAACAGATCCGGTCGGCCCACGTCTCCAAGGAACAGCGTGTCGCCGGTCAGCACTCCGTAGGGAGCCCCGTTGGCCTGTTCGCGCACCACTACGCAGATCGACTCGGGTGTGTGCCCCGGGGTGTGCAGGATCTCCAGGTCCACCGAGCCGAGGGACAGCCGCTGCCCATGGGCCAGCCGTTCGATGGGGAAGTCGACCTCGGCGGCGGACCCGTAGCCGATCCGCGCCCCGGTCGCCTCGGCCAGCTCCAGGTGGCCGGACAGGAAGTCGGCGTGCACGTGCGTCTCGATGACCCATTCGACGCGCAACCCGTGTTCCCGCGCGTCGGCGAGGTAGACCGCGACGTCGCGGCGTGGGTCGACGACCGCCGCGCGTCCGGTGGTCCGGTCGCCGATCAGGTAGGACGCCTGCGAGAGGCAATCGAGGTAGTACTGGGCGAGGAAGAGCTCGCCGGGGCCACCTGCGCCGTCGGGGTTCACCGCCACCTCCTGTCCAAATGTCCGGACAAATGACGGTAGGTATCACCCGATCGCGGCTCAAGCTTCCGGCACAAAAGGTAGGTACTTTTAGCGGGTGACCATCCCGGACCGCACCCGAGACCTACCGCTGTGGCGCCAGGTACAGGAGGACCTCGTACGCAGGCTGCGCACCGGTGAGTTCACCGAGCGCTTCCCCAGCGAGGTGGACCTGGTGGCGGAGTACGGGGTGAGCAGGACCACCGTGCGGCAGGCGTTGCGCAAGCTGCGGGACGAGGGCGCGGTGAGCGCGGAACGCGGACGACGGCCTCGCGTCAACCGGTCGCAAGAGGTCGAACAGCCCCTGGGTGTCCTCTATAGCCTGCACGCCTCGGTACGCACTACCGGACTCACGCAACACAGCATCGTGCAGAAGCTCCACGTGCACGCGGACGGCGTCATCGCCGACCACCTGGGCCTGGACGGGTCCACCCCGTTGGTCCACCTGGAACGGCTGCGGCTGGCCGGTGACGAGCCGCTCGCCATCGACCGCGTGTGGCTGCCCGCCGAACACGCGCGCTGCCTGCTGACCGCGGACCTGACGGCGACCGGCGTGTACACCGTGCTCGAGGAGGCGGGGATTCGCCTCGACCGCGGCCAGGAGAGCATCCGCGCCGTCCCCCTCACCGCGGCCGAACAGGACGCGTTGGGTTGTCCGGTAGCCCTATCGATTCACCGACTCAGCCACGCACAGGGCATACCCATGGAATGGCGGCACACCTTGGCCCGCGGCGATCGGTTTACCCTAACCGCCACCATTGGCGCGCTCTAGCAACCGTTGAACGCATTAGCGCTACCGGTCATCGAGGGCACCTAGGGCGCCCGAAGTGGACTCTTGGCCATGGTCTACGCTTCGGTGGCAGGCAAAGCGGAGTGCGTCCACAGTAGATCTTGATGTTCCCCGATCGACGTAATCGCGATGTTCACTACACCGCGCGGCGGCCCAGCGAAATCCGCCGGTCAGGCCTGCGCGACGCCGATCGACTTCGACGTCGATCTCCCTCCGGCGGTCCTCCGAACGGGCACTCGATCCCGATATCCGTGACCTTCGGTGTCATTCCAGTGGGCGGTGGCGATAAAGGCGAGTGCGTTTCGCCGGAGATCAACCTACTTTGGATTCGTGACCGACAGCGTGTCCTTCTTCCTCAACGGCGAACCGGTGACCATCACCGACCCGCCGCCCGAGCTGCTGCTCATCGACTACCTCCGGGAACCGGGCGTGGCGCTGACCGGCGCGAAGAAGGCCTGCGGCCAGGGTGGGTGCGGGTCCTGCGCGGTCGTGCTGTCCAGTTGGGACGCGGTGGCCCGGCGGGCCGTGCACCGCGCGGTCAACGCCTGCCTGCGCCCGGTGTGCGCGCTGGACGGGATGGCGGTCACCACCATCGAGGGCACGGGCCAGGCCCGGCGACCCGCCGCCCGGCACGCGGCGCCCCAGGAGAACCCGGACGCCGGAGAGTTCCCGGCGGAGGAAGCGGGCATGAACCCCGTCGCCCACCGGCTCGCGGTGAACCACGGCACCCGGTGCGGGTACTGCGCCCCCGGTGTCGTGATGACCGTGTGCGCGGTGCTGGCGGCCAAACCGGAGGCGACCAAGCGCGAGATCGAGGACGCGCTGGACGGCAACCTCTGCCGCTGCGCGGGCTACCGCTCGATCCTCGCGGGCGCGCGGAGCTTCGCGGCGGACTGGACCGGGGTGGACGAACAGGACCGCCTGGACCGCGTGGGCGAGGACGGTGTGGCCGAGGTGCCGCCGGGGCCGCTGCCGGACTTCGGGCTGCCCACAAGCGCGCGCCGCGCGCCGGACCCGGTCGAGATCGTCGGCGACGGCCGGGTCTGGCTGCGCCCCACGACCCTGGCCGATCTCGGCGCGGCCCTGCGCGCGCACCGGGACCGCCGGGTGCGGCTGGTCAACGGCAACACCTCGTACGGGCTGTACCCGGCCGAGGTGGACGCCGCCGAGGTGCTGGTCGACATCCAGGTCGTCCCCGAGCTCGCGGGCACCAGGGTGGGCCGGGACTGGATCGACGTCGGCGCGTCGACCACCTACAGCGAGCTGATCGAGGTGCTGGGCGACCTGGGGTCCGCGGAGGACACCGCGGTCGGCGCGCTGCGGTTGATGGCCCGGCGCACCGCGGGGGCCGTCGTGCGCAACGCGGCGACCGTCGCGGGCAACACCATGCTCGTGTTCGAGCACATCGAGCGCGGCGAGCCGGTCACCTCGGAGCTGATGACCGCCATGGTGGCGGTGGGCGCGGAGATCACGGTGTGGCAGCCGCTGCTCGGCGAGGAACCCGCCCGGCTGCCGCTGTCGGACCTGCTCGACCGCGTGGTCGACGACCCGGTGCTGTTGACCGGCCTGGTGATCCGCGAGCTGCACCTGCCGTTGCTGCCGCCGGAGTTGCGGGTCTTCGCGCAGAAGGTGGCGGTGCGCGACGTCGACGCGCGCGCGGTGGTCACCGCCACCACGGTGGTGAAGATGGACGGGCCGGTCGTGGAGGACGTGGCCGTGGTCATCGGCGGTATCGCGCCGTTCCCGTGGCGCGCGGTGCGCACCGAGGACGCGCTGCGCGGGGTGAGCCTGCGGGTGGACGCATTCGCCGAACTGGGCGCGGTTCTGCGCGCGGAGGTGATCGACGAACTGGACCGGTGGCGGCTGCGGAAGCTCGGTGTGCCCTGGGACGGGGTCACCGACGACCAGCGCGCGGATCTGGCGGTGTCGTTGCTGTACAAGGCGGTTGTCAACGCCCTGCTCGGCTCCGCGCCGGAGACGGTGCCACCGGCGGTGCGCTCGGCGGGGACCGGCACGTGGGGTCGCTGGCCGCTCAGCGGCGGCACGCGGAGCCACGAGGCCGAGCCGTGGCAGGCGCCGGTGCCCCAGGCCCACGTCACGCTGCTGGCCTTCCAGCAGGCGACCGGCCGCGTGCGGTACACCGGCGACCGGTCGCCCGCGGCGGTGGTCGAGGCGGCGTTCGTGCCGAGCGGGCGCGCGTTGGCCGACTTCCACTTCGTCTTCCCCGGCGGCGAGGCGCCGATCGGGCCCGCGGCGCTGGCGGACCACCTGGCGGCGCGGTGGCCGGGGTTCGTCGACCTGATCACGCACGAGGACATCCCCCCGCACGGGCACAACCGGCAGGGCCTCGGCTCCGACCAGCCGCTGTTCGCCGTCGACCGGGTGAGCTACCCGGGCCAGGCCATCGCGCTGGTGCTGGCGACCACCGCGCGGGAGGTCGACGCGATCGCCCGCCACGTCGCCGAGACCTGCGTGGCCTACCACGACGTGGCGTGGGCGCCGCCCTACGACGAGCCGGTGCTCACGCTGGACCGCGCGCTGGAGATCGGCAGCGTGTTCCCGGACCACCCCGAGTCGGCGAACACCGCCGCGCACCTCTGGCGGGTCACCCGGCCGGGCAGCGACCTGGGGTGGGTGGCGGAGAAGTACCCGCTGGACAAGGCCATCAGCCGGACCGTGGAGACGGTGGACGGCGTGTCGTGCGTGGTGGTCGGGGGCACGCAGACCGCGGGCGGGCAGGCGCACTTCCCCCTGGAGCCGCAGTCGTGCGTCGTGGAACCGGTGGACGGCGACCGCCTGCGAGTGGTGGCGTCGACGCAGAGCCCGATGGAGGCGCACCAGAGCGCCGCGCTGGCGCTGGGGGTGGAGCACCACCGCGTCGAGGTGGAGGTGCCGCCGGTCGGCGGCGGCTTCGGCGGCAAGACCGAGCAGACCAGGTTCGTGGTGGGTCCGGCGGTGGTGGCGGCGAACGCGGTGGGGCGACCGGTGCGGCTGGTCCTGCCGCGCGAGCAGGACACCGCGATGATCGGCAAGCGGCACGGGTTCTACGGTCAGTACCAGGTCGCCATCGACCCGTTGTCGGGGCGGGTCCTCGGGCTGGACACCAGGCTGTGGGGCGACGGCGGGGCGTTCTACGACTGCTCCTTCACCGTCGCGAACCGGGTGCAGCTGCGCGCGGACAACGCCTACCTGGTGCCGAACTTCCGCAGCCAGGTCGACGTCTGCCGCACCAACAAGGCACCGAGCACCGCGTTCGACGGCTCGGGCGACCTGCCGAGCAAGATCGTCCTGGAGAGCGCGGTCGACGATGCCGCGTTCGCCGTGGACATGGACCCCACCGAGGTGCGGGAGACCAACCTCTACCGCCCCGGCGACGTCACGCCGTTCGGGCAGGACCTGGCGCACTGCCACCTGCGCGAGGTGTGGGCGTTCCTGCGGGAGAAGTGCGACTACGGCAGGCAGAAGCTGGCCGTCGAGGCGTTCAACCGGTCCAACCGGTGGCGCAAGCGCGGGATCGCGATGATGCCGGTGCGGTACGGGATCGGGCACGACACGGCGGGGCCGGAGCAGGCGGTGGCGCACCTCGCGGTGTACTCCGGCGACGGCAGCGTGGTGATCCGGCAGAGCGGTGTGGAGCTGGGGCAGGGGCTGCGCACGCGGGTCGAGCAGGTGGTGTCGTACCTGCTGAACGTGCCGTTCGACCTGCTCCGCGTCGAGGGGCCGCACACGGGGTTCATGCCGAACCCGGCGGGCGACGCGGGCGGTGTGGCGGCCGTGCGGCGGGCGTGCGAGCAGCTGCGGTGGCGGCTCACCGAGTTCGGCAACCGCGTGCTCCGCGACCACGGGCCCGAGTGGTGCGCCGAGCAGGGCATCGACTTCTGGGACCACCCGGAGAAGGGCTGGGCCACGCCACTACCCGGGCCCGGGGCGCCCCGGCTGATCTGGCAGAACCTGGTCCGCCTCGCGTACGAGCACGGGGAGGACCTCACGGTCTCGTTCACCACCCGGGGCCACGGCGCGGAGACAACGACGCCCGCCGTCGAGTTCAAGCCCGTCGAGGGGCAGCGTGACATCCCCGGCATCGCGGTCGACCGCTCCGCGCCGGTGGGCGGCCCGGTCGAGCGGTTCCGCGACTTCACCTACTCCGCCGCGTGTTCGGTGGTGGAGGTGGACATCCTGACCGGCGAGGCGAAGGTGCTCCGCGCCGACATCGCCTACGACGTCGGGTGCAGCCTCAACCCGGCGCTGGACGCCGGGCTGGCCGAGGGGGCGTTCGTCCAGGGCATCGGGTACGTGCTGAGCGAGGAGCTGGTGTTCGAGCCGGACGGGCCGGGGGCGGGCGGGCTCACCACGACCAACACGTGGGGCTACAAGCCCCCCGCCGTCACGTCCGTGCCGCTGCGGCTGAACACGCACCTGTACCCGAGGGCGCGGGCCGCGTCGGCGTCCGGGGAACCGCCCGAGGTCCTGTCGGCCAAGGAGGTCGGCGAACCCGCGTCGGCCCTCGCGACCACGGTCTTCCTGGCGGTGAAGGCCGCTGTCCGCGCCTCGCGCGTCGAACGCGGACTGGACGGTCTGTTCCGGCTGGACGCGCCCGCCACCGCGCGGGAGGTGCGGCGGGCGTGCGCGGTGGACCTGACCGCGGTCGAGCGGACACCGGTCCGCCCGGGTGGGGAGTCCTTCCTGGACAATTGATCGACCGCGCGGTCGACTCGCCACAAGGGCGACTGTCGGGCCGGGCGCGATAGCGGGTTGGCATACCACGGAACGCGAACCGGGTTGTCCCTTGTGGATGGACAAGCGGACCGCCGTTCGCTGACCGGCCGGGATCGCCGCGGCCGATGTCGTATGAGTGCGTTCGCCCCTAATCCGATGGACTTTCCGCGATTACCGTCGGATACCGGATCACCACCGACATCAATGCCGACCTGGGGGGCGGGCATGTCCGGTAACGGGTTCCACGCTGGGGTGGACGAGTTCGACGCGGCGTTCTTGACCGTGATGGAGCGCCTGCGCCGCCGAATGGCGCTGGTGCTGGACAACCGGCACATGGCCGAGGACGTCGTGCAGGACGTGTACGTGCGGTTGAAGAGCACGCGGCGCGGTCGCCGTTCGTTCACCGCACATCCGAGTCCGTACGCGCACGCCCTGGCCATCGCGGTCCGCGTGGCGCGGGCGCGGTGGGTCGAGGTGGGGCCGGTGGTGCCGCTGCGCGACCTGCCCACGGCGGACCGGCGCCGGGAGTCCGTCGAGGCGTGGCAGGAGGTGACGCGGCTGCTGGGTTCCCTGACGGCCAGGGAGGCGGCCGTGGTGCTGCTGGTGGACGTCGACGGTCGCTCCCTGCGGGAGGCGGCGTCGCTGCTGGGCGTGCACAAGGCGACCGCGCAGCACAACCGCAGGCGGGCGCTGGACAAGCTGCGGGTCGGGCTCCGGTCGGCCCTGGGGCACCCGTGCTAGTCCACAGAGGTCAGGAAGTCCGCGGCGACGACAGGCACTGGCCCGCGGTGTGCGTGCCGGGCAACCTGCCGCAGCGGCAGGCGCAGAGGTCGTTGTACTCGGCGTCGTCTATCGGGCGGGTGTGACGGGCCTCGGTGGGACGGGCGGGCGTGCGCGTGGCGGACATGGCGGGCTCCGGTGGGCAGCTGGATCAACCATCGTGCAGGTGACGTACCACCAACGGGGGTATTCCTATCCCGCGATCCGGTGAAAGCCCGCCCGCCGTCCACACGGCGTCGACCCGTCGACGGGCTTCGCTTGCCGCCCAACGGAAACCGGTCAGAGCACGTCGACCACCGCGCTGAACCCCGCGTCCCCGCGACCGGACTCCACCGCGCGGGCCGCGACGGCCTCGGCAGCCGTGAGCACCCCGGCGTCCAGGCCCTTGGCGCGCGTCGCGTGCAGCACGTGGCGGATGCCCGCCAGCGCCGATCGGGTGGTCGAGTCGTCGCCCGGGTGGGTGCCGGTGTCGACGTGCTCGGCGTACTCGGTGACGACACCGGCCAGCAGCCCCGCGATCCCCCGGGCGAACGGCGCCAACTCGCGCCCGGCGACGCCTTCGGCGCGGGCCAGGGCGAAGGCGTGCACGACACCGCTCATCGACGTCCAGAACAGGTCGAGCAGGGCGACGTCGAAGGCGGCGGCGCGCCCGGGGTCGGTGCCGAGGTGGGTGCCGACCCCGCCGAGCGCGGACAACGTGTCCTGGTGCGCCCGGTACCGCTCCTCGGGGCCGCTGTAGATCACCACGGCGTCGGGCCCGCCGACGGTGGCCGCCGGGCTCAAGATCGAGCCGTCGAGGTAGTCGATGCCGTGCTGGGCGGCCCAGTCCGCCATCGCGCGGGCGTTGTCCGGCGAGTCGGCGGTGAGGTTGACCAGCGTCCGCCCCTTGAGCTCGGCCGCGACCGGCCGCAGCACCTCCCGCACCGCCGCGTAGTCGATCACGCACACGACGACGAGCCCGCTCGCGCGCACCGCGTCGGCCGCCGTCCCGGCGACCACCGCCCCCACCAGGTCGTCGCCCTTGCCCGGCGTCCGGTTCCACACCGTGGTGGTGTGGCCCGCCGCGAGGAAGGCGCGGGCGATGGCCCGCCCCATCGGTCCCAAACCGAGCACTGTCGTCGTTGTCACGCGGCTAAGCTAGGGCTTCACGTTGACGTGAGGGTCAATGCGCGGTGAGGGAGGCCACATGCGCATCGGGGAACTGGCGCGCCGCAGCGGCGTGAGCGAACGCGCCCTGCGCTACTACGAGGAACAGGGCCTCTTAAGCCCCAACCGCACCCCATCGGGCTACCGCGACTTCGAAGAGTCCCATGTGGACACCGTGCGCCGGATCCGGTCGCTGCTGGCGGCGGGCCTGTCCACGGCGATCATCGCCGAGCTGCTGCCCTGCATGGTCGACACCGGCGAGGGCCTGGCCCCCGGCTGCCCGGAGCTGCTCCCCCACCTGGAACGCGAGCGCGACCGCATCACCGCGTCGATCGACGAGCTGACCACCGCGCGGACCTTGCTGACCAAGGTGATCACCACGACCCCGCCGGTGGGCGCCTGCTGAGGAGTTCCGAACGCGGCGTGCCGAACCACGGCAACCGCGGGCGCGGTTGCCGTCGGCCCCCCGGTATCCATGCTACCGGCGCGCACCGACGGTTTCGGTCGAAGATGATCAAGCCTGTGGACAACCCGGGGACAGGGTCAGGCCGAAGTCGTGGGACTCCAGGTGGGTTCCGGCGCTGTCCGTGCGCACGGTCAGGTGCGTGAAGTCGGTGATGGTGGCCAGTGCGCCCGCTTCGAGCAGGGCCGGGTCATCGCCGATCCCGACGCAGCGCGCGCCTGCGGCGCGGGCGGCTTGGACGCCGCTGTGGGAGTCCTCGAAGACCAGGACGTCCTCGGGGCGGACGCCCAGGTTCGCGCAGGCCCGCTCGTAGGGCTCCGGGTGCGGCTTGGCGTTGCGGACGTCCTCGCGCGTGATGACCGTGGCGAAGCGGATGTCGAGCGCCCGCGTGGCGGCTCGGGTCTTGCCCGCCGCGCTGCCCGTGACCAGGCCGGTCGTGACCCGCGCGGCCGCCAGCGCGCGGAGGAGCGCGTGCACCCCGGGGATCAGGTCGTACGTCGCGGACTGCTCGAGTTCGTCCGCCTCCGCCCAGATCTCGGCGTGCGCGGTGGGGTGGTCCGGGAACAGCGCGGCGACGGTGTGGCTGCCGACGCGGCCGTGGACGTGCTCGTCGATGTCCCGCCTGCTCAGGTCGCGGCCGGTGCGACGGGCGAGCACGCGGGCCCACACCGACTCGATGACCGTGCGGGAATCGATCACCACGCCGTCCATGTCGAACAGCACCGCTGTGATCACGGGGACACCTCCGGGAAGTCGGCCGGGTCGTCGAGGAAGGGGTCGAAACCGAGTTCGGCGGCGCCGACCAGGACCGGGTCGGTCACCTGGCCCGCGACGATCTCCGTGTGGTCGGTGCGGGCCACGACCGAACGCGCCACGTGGGCATCGACGCGGTCGCCCGCCACCCGGTGGATCTCGCCGAGCACCCCCGCGAGGACGACCCGGGCCGGGACCACCACGTTCACCAGGCTGCTCAGCGCCCACCCGAGCCGGTCCGCTGCGGCGGCGACAACGTCGTAGTGCTCGAAAGCCTCCGACAACGTCGTAGTGCCGGTCTCGCGTAGGAGAGCCCTACCGTCGACGTACATCTCGAAACAGCCGCGTTGACCGCATGGGCACAGCAGCCCCTCTTGCTCTATCGAGAGGTGTCCGACCTCCAGCACGTGCCTGGCCAGTCCGCCGCCCATGAGCGCACCGCCGACACCGGTGTGTTCGCACGCCAACACCAGCACGGTCCCCGGTCGGCGACCGGCCCCTCGCCGGTGCTCCGCCAACGCGGTCAGTCCCGAGTCGGACTCCACCCGCACGGGCCACCGCAGGCGCGTACCCAGCACGTCTTCCGCGCGGACCCCGTCCCACCCGAAGTGCACCGCGTTGCGCACCACCCCGGACCTGGTCATTCCGGCCAACGCGACCACGACGCCCACGCACCACCGACCGGACCGCGCGACCGCCGCGGCGACGTCGGCCGCGACCCGCGCCAGGGTCTCGTCGGGCGAACTCACGTCCACCGGGCAGCTCTCGCGCTCCGCCACGGCCACCCCGAGTCCCACTACGGCAACGTCGACCCGGTCAGGCCGAAGGTGCGCGACGGCGACCACCGGACCGTCGTCCGCCAACCCCAGCAGCGGCGACGGTCTCCCCCGCCCCACCGGCGCGGAGGCGGCCGTGCGGAGGATCCCGGCGTCGGTCAGCCACGCGGCGGCGTCACCCACGGCGGTGCGGGTGAGTCCCAACCGCGTGGTCGCGGCTGCGCGGCTCATCTCCCCCTCTTCGTGCAGCAGTCGCAAGAGGCGGGACACGGCTGTGGGGCGAGCGGGTCTTTCCATAAGCGGTTTCCTCACCTACGGTGGCGTCAGGGATTTTATCCACTCGTGGGACAAAAAAGGAAGGAGGCCGGGGTGCGTCGACTGGCCGCGTTCGGGGCGTTCCTCGCCTTCGGCGCCGTGGTGGCCGGGTTGGGCGCGGCGCTGCCGTTCCTGCGCGACCACTACGACCTCGGCCCGACCGGCGGCGGCGCGGTGGTCAGCGTGTTCAGCCTGGGCGCGCTCGTGGCCATCGCGGGGTGCGGTATCGCCGACCGCCTGCTGCCGCCGCGCGCGACCATGTCCGGGCTGCTGGCCGCCTTCGTCCTCGGCCTGACCGCGGCGGGTCTCGCGCCGTCCTGGCCGCTGCTGCTCGTCGCGGTGGCGCTCACCGGCATCGGCTACGGCGGTCTCGCCGTGCACCTCAACGCCGCGTTCGCCCGCGGTGACCGGGGCCTGCTGATGATCAACCTGCTCAACGCCACGTTCGGCGCCGGTGCCGTGCTGGGGCCGGTCGTCGTCGCCGTAGTGGCCCGGTTCGACGTGCGGTGGTTCTTCCTGATCGTCGCCCTCTTGGCCGCACTTTGCTACCCCGTGGTGCGTTGCGATGTGGCACAAGAGACGGACGACAGCGCTACCGGCGTCCGCACCACATTGCTGGCCGCATTGCCGTTCGCGTTGATCGCGTTCCTCTACGCGGGCGTGGAGACGACCATCGGCGCCTGGGAAAGCACCTACCTGACGTGGACGGGCATCCCCGCCGAGTCCGCCGCCGGGCTGACCGCGCTGTTCTGGGCCGGGCTCGCGGTCGGCCGGGTCATCATCCCGTTCCTGGCCCGCAGACCGGCGGTGATCGTCCTGACCGGCTTCGCCGTCGCGGCCGCCGGTCTGGGGCTCGCCGCCGTGCCGGGGCTGGCCGTGGCCGGGCACGCGGTCGCCGGGCTCGGTCTCGCCCCGGTCATCCCCACGGTGCTGGCCTGGCTGGTCACCCGCACCAGCCGCGCCCGGCTGGCCACATCGGCGGTGATCCTGTGCTCGATGCTGGGCGGCGCCGTGCACCCCTCGGTCATCGGCGCGCTGGCGAACGCCGAAGCGCCCGCGGGCATCCCGCTGTCCATCGGCACCTACGCGGTCCTCGGGCTGCTCGCGACGGTGTGGGCCGCGAGGACGTCCCGCGGCTCAGCCCACGCGGATGTCGAGGACCTCGCCGATCCCGGACAGCGCGAGGATGCGCTCGGGAGCCCCACCGGCGGTCACGGTGACCACCAGCCGGGAGCCGGTCAGCGCGGACGCGGTGTCCAGTAGCAGCGCGACCCCGGAACTGCTCAGGTAGTCCACCGCGGTCAGGTCGACCGCGATCTCCCCCCGCGCGGCCTGGCCGAGCAGGGTCTCGCGCAGCGCGGCGGCGCCCGCGAGGTCGAGCGCGCCCGCGAGCCGGATGGTGCGGGCGGGCACCGGGTGCTCGACGTGGTCAGCTGCGGGGAATCCGGGGCGGGGTCCGGCCGTACCCGCGATGCGGAACTCGACCGTGGTGCCGTCGTCGGTCTGGTCGTAGGCCACCGAGTCCGCGAGCGCGCGGATCAACCCGAGCCCGCGGCCCCGGTGCCCGGTGACCTCGGGTTCGGGGCGCCACCGGCCGCGGTCGCGGACCCGGACCTCGACCGCGCCCTCGCCGGTGTGCGCGAGGTCGACGTCGAAGTCCCCGCCGCCGTCGGGGTAGGCGTGTTCGACGGCGTTCGCGGCGGCCTCGCCGAGGGCGAGGTGCAGGTCGTTGCGCAGCTCCTGCGAAAGCCCGGCCGCGACCGCCCAGGAGTCGACCGACACGCGCAATGCGGGAAGCTCGGCGGGGTTGGCCGGTAGTCCCTGGTAGGTCAGCGGCGGCGGGATGTAGCGCGCTACTACTACGGCGACATCATCGCCGTGACCGCCGTCGAGCATGGTGTCGGTGATGAGCGCGGTCAACGCGTCCGGACCTAACCCGGCCACGGTCCGCACTACCTCGGCAAGGCGAGCGAACCCGACGTCGATGACACTGCCCGGTCGTTCCACCAGTCCGTCGGTGTACAGCACGGCGGACGTTCCCGGCACAAGGACCTCGGTGTTGTCCCTGTAGGGCGCCCGACCTGGCACACCGAGGACTGCACCGGAAGTGCCGAAGAGGTAGCGCGGGCCATGGGGTTCCACCAGCAGCGGCGGCGGGTGCCCGGCCAGCGCCCACCGCAGGATGCCGGTGCTCCAGTCGAAGGTGAGGCAGGCGCAGGTGCTGCCGATCGCGCCGTTGGTGCGGGAGGCGAACGCGTCGAGGCGCTCCAGCGCGGCGGCCGGGGTGTGGCCGTCGAGCAGGTACCCGGCGAGGGCGCTGCGCAGCTGACCCATGATCGCCGCCGCCGTCGGCCCCTTCCCGACGACGTCGCCGACCGACAGCGCGACGACGGTGTCGGTGAGCGGCAGCACCTCGTACCAGTCGCCCCCGGCCTGGCTGTAGCGCGCGGCGGGCAGGTAGCGGGCGGCGGTGGCCAGCCGCGCGAGCCGGGGCAGCTCGCGCGGCAGCAGGCTGCGCTGCAGCGCCGCCGCGATCTCGTGCTCGCGCTGCAGGACCAGCTCGCGCTCCGCCTCGGCCCGCTGACGCGCCGTGACGTCCCGGCCGATGGCCTGCAACCCGGTCGGCGTCGCCTGGATGCTCAGCTCCAACGAGACCACGGCCCCGTCGGCCCGCCGGATGTCCCAGACCTCGGTGACCACGTGACCCGCGGCCAGCTTCGACACCATGGACGCGAGCCTGTCCGCGTCGTTGGGGGAGATGAACTCGTGGACGGTCCTACCGAGCAGCTCTTCGCGCGTGTATCCGAAGAGGGCGCACCCGGCGGCGTTGGCCTCGACGTAGCGCAGTTGGTCGTCGACGATCCAGATGCCGTCCGTGGCGCGTTCGAACAAGAGGCGGTAGCGGCGTTCGCTGTCCCGGAGAGCCCTACCGGAGTGCGCGCGCTGGAGGGACTCCCATAGACGTCCCGCGACGATCACGACGGTATCGACCTCGTCTTGCGTCCACTGGCGCACCGTGGCCTGGTGGACGGCCATCGCCGCGACGAACCGTCCCGACTTGAGCAGCGGTACGCAGACCACCGCGCGGATGCCCGTGGTCTCGTAGGCGCACGGGTCCGCCAACCGCGGGTCGGTGAGGCTGTCCGCGACCACCCACGGCGCACCCGCCCGCATGGCCGCCACCGCGCCCGCCCCGAACGCCGACATCGCGAACCGACCGGGCAACGACGGCAGGCCGGACGCGTAGTCGCCGCTCATCACGAAGTGGTCCTCATCGGCCTCGGCGCGCGCGTAGGCACACCGGTCGGCCCCGAGGTGCTCACCGAGCCTGCGCGTGGCCACCGCCATGATCTCCTCGGCGTCCTCCAGCGACTGCAGCTCGCGTTCGAGGGCGACCAGGAACCGCTCGCGTTCCTCGGCGGCGCGCCGGGCGGTGACGTCGATGGAGACGCCGCGCAGCCTGCGCGGCGCGCCGTCGTCATCGCGCACCACGTGCACCACGTCGTGCAGCCAGCGCACCCGGCCGTCGGCGGTGACCACCCGGAAGTCCAGCTCGTAGTCCTCGGCGGCGGCGCGCGCCCGCAGGCAGGCGGCGCGGTCGTCGGGGTGCACGACCGCCACCCAGAAGCCCGGTTCGGCCAGCCACCGCGCGGCGGGGTGGCCCAGCAGCGCCTCGGCCTGCTCGGACACGCTGGTGACGCGGCCGGTGACCGCGTCGGCCTCCCACAGGATGAGCGGGAGGCCGTCCAACAGGCGCGCCTGCTCGTCGGGGGAGGTGGTGCTCATGCCGCCAGAGCCTTCCCGGTCGGGCGGGAGGGCACAACCGGGGACTCAGGCGCGCACGCGCAGCACGAACAGGGTCATGACGGCCAGGAACGGCCCGGTCCGCAACTCCGCCAGCCAGTCCCCCGCCCGCTCCGGTGCGAGGGCGGCCGCGGCGACCGCGCGGGCGGTGAGGCGGGTGAGACCGAGGACGAGGTCGGCCTCCTCCAGGTCGTCGAACATCGGCGCGGTGGCGGTGACCTCCTCCACGGTCAGCCCGGCGGCCCGGGCCAGCCGGGGCAGCCGCCTGCCCACGTCGGGGTGGGTGATCGCGTTGGCGCAGGCGTGGTCGATCACGGTCCGCACGGTCCGCCAGTCACCGGGGTCGACGGTGAGGGTGGTGTAGTCGGGCTGGGCCAGCACCGCGACGGCGCCCGGCCGCAGCACCCGCCGGACCTCCGCAAGCGCCCGCGCGGGGTCGGTGACCTGGTGCAGGACACGGTCTACCCGGGCCCGGTCCACCGAGCCGTCGGCGACCGGGAGGGCGAGCGCGTCCCCCTTGCGGACGTCGACGCCCAGGCAGGCCGGGTGCCGCCGCCGGGCCTCGGCGACCATCGCCGGGTCCCGGTCCACCCCGATGACCGAGCCCGCGGGCGTCACCCGCTCGGCGACGGCGGCCAGATCGGTCCCGGGCCCGCACCCGATGTCGAGCGCGGTCTCCCCCGGGCCGGGGTCGAGCAGGTCGAGCAGGTGGCGCTTGTAGGCGCGGCCCACGGAACTGGCCGCGGTGCGGTCGAGGTAGTCGACAGGGTCCGGGCTAAGAGTGCTCACGCACCCACTCCACCAGCGGTCCGTGTTCCGGTCGTGGGGATCTTGTGTCGATATCGGGGAGAAATCCGGTTCGCGGCGTCGGAGGAGGAGAAAGACTACCCACGTGACCTACATCCTGGAAGCCGTTATCGGCCCGGAGCACGTCGTGCGCGCGGTGGCGGACGAGGTGCCCTGCGGGGTCGTAGTGGCCCTCGGACAGAACCTCTTCCTGCTTCCCGCCACCGAGGAGTTCCTCGCGGCGGTGGCGGACCCCGACGCGCCCGCCCTCGACGGCTTCCGGCAGGCCCCTGGCGGCTTCGGCGCGCGGCTGGCCGCCTGGTCGGCGCGCGGCCCGCTGGCCTACGTCGAGGCGGACTACTTCGGCGGTTCCGGCGAGCAATACGCGGCCGTCTGGGCGGGCGGCGAGGTCACCCTGGGCCCGGTGCTGAAGCCGGAGCGCGCCCCGCTGCCCGCCGCGGGCTCCCCCATCTCCCAGGCGCTGCGCGCCTTGGGCGCCGTGGTCACCGACCCGGCGGTCGACGAGTTCGACGCCGTGGGCCTGGGCAGGCACCGGCGCACCGAGTCGTGGCTGCCCGGTCAGTCCCCCGAGGACAGTTGACCCGCAGCGACCACCTGTTGCCTCCCAGCGCTCGGCCCCGGCCCCCGGCTGGCCGACCCGGCGGCGGACTCGCACGATGAGCGCATGTCGACTCCCCCCGAGGACGAGTGGCGCACCTACGACGAGTTCGCCGCGGGTATCGCCACCTACCGCCTGCCCAACGCCGACCTGACCGGCCGGGAGCTCGTCGTCGCCCTCGACGACGGGCCGATGCTGCAGCTGCGGTTCGAGGACGCCACGCACGTCACGGTGAACGGTGTCCGCGACCCGTACGACGCGGTCGCCGTGCGTGACGACGTCTACTTCGTCAACCTCCCGCTGACCAGCGTCGAGCGCGAGGCGCTCACCCTGGTGTTCTCCACGACGACCCACCGCGCGCTCGGCGTGCTGTCGGTCATCGGCGCGGAGAGCGTCGAGGGCACGCCGCAGGTCGCGCAGACGTTCTGGACGGGCACCACCAACGGCGGCGAGGCCACCGGCGAGGTCCCCGGCCCCTCCCGCGACCTCATCGGTCGGCGCAACCTCTACCGCTACAGCCCCAACCACCTCTACGAGCACATGTACGTGTCCTCGCAGCGGTACGCGTGGCAGTGCCTCGAGGGCGTGCAGCGCGGGCACGGAGACATGGACCTGTCGACGGTGTGGAAGTTCGACGAGGGCCTCTACCTGTTCTGCTTCCGCGAGTTCCGCATCGCGGTGGCCAGCGTCTGGCTGCACGACTTCGGTCTCGCCCTGCGCACGACCGGGATCTTCCTCGGCCTCAACGGCGAGGGCAACTCCGAGCACTCGACCGCCGGTGGGCACGTCTACCCGCTCGGCTCGGTGACCTACCCCGATGTCCAGCCGGTCTGACCGGCTCGCACAACCAGCTTAGGAGACTGCATTGTCTACTGTGGACGTCGTCGCCGCGCACTACGCGGCCAGCGACCGCGGCGACCTCGACGGCATGCTCGCCCCGATCACGCCGACCACGACCTGGACCGAGGCGGCCGGGTTCCCGTACGCGGGCACCTACACCGGTCCCGACGAGGTGCGCGAGAACGTCTTCATGGCCATCGGCCGCGACTGGGACGGCTACACCTTCACCCTCGCCGAGCTGGTCGACGGCGGCCAGACCGTCGTGGGGCTGGGCAGCTACGCGGCCACGAACAAGGTGAGCGGTCGTTCGTTCACCGCGCGGGTGGCGCACGTGTGGAAGTTCGACGGCGAGACCTGCGTGAGCTTCGAGCAGATCGTGGACTCCGTGCCGGTTGTCGCGACAATCGACTAGTACGGGCTGAGTTTTCCTCAGCACAGGGCCGTTCCCGGGCATTTCGTGCCCGGGAACGGCCCTTTCGCGCGTCCGGGGAGCGGAGTACAGTCCCCGAACGCCACGTGTGGGGTGATCCACAAGTGATGCAGGTCGCACCCCGTGCCGGGCGAGACAACACGCGTGCCCGCAAAGTCAAGGCCGCGTGCCACACCCGCTCGTAGGGTCCCTTCCACCTCGAAGATCCCGCGTACTGCGAGCGTAAGCGACCGCAGCCGAAGAAACAGGACAGGGACCGCTATGAGAAAGATTCTGCGCAGCGCGGCGGTGGCCCTCGCGGTCACGCTCGTCGCCGCGGGTTGTGCCAACAGCGATGGCGGCAGTGGCAGCGGCGGCGGCAGTGGGCCGATCGTGGTCGGCTCGGTCAACGCGCTCAGCGGCGCGGCGACCTTCCCCGAGTCGTCGGCCGCGGCCAAGGCGGTCTTCGACGCCGCCAACGCCGCGGGTGGCGTGAACGGCAGGCAGATCCAGTACAAGGCGCTCGACGACAAGGGCGACCCGGCCGCCGCGGCCGCTGCGGCCCGCGAGGTCGTCGGCGCGGACAGCGCCGTGGCGCTGGTCGGTTCCTCGAGCCTGATCGAGTGCGAGATCAACAACAAGTACTACGAGCAGCAGAAGATCCTGTCGATCTCCGGCATCGGCGTGGACCCGGCCTGCTTCAACAGCCCCAACATCTCCCCGGCCAACGTCGGTCCGTACCACGACATGACGCTGACCCTGCTCTACGGCTCCGAGGTGCTCAAGCTCGACGACATCTGCGCGCTGCTGGAGATCGCGGGCAACACGCTGCCCTCGTACCAGGCCGCGATCGACGAGTGGACCAAGATCACCGGCAAGAAGCTCAAGTACATGGACGCCACCGTCCCCTACGGCGGCTCGGACTACACGTCCTACATCGTCAAGGCGCGGTCGGCGGGCTGCAAGGCCATCACCGTCAACCCGGTCGAGCCGGACTCCATCGGCCAGCTCAAGGCCGCCGCGGCGCAGGGCTGGGACGACGTCACCTGGCTGCTGCTGACCTCGGTCTACAGCGAGAACTACGCCAAGGCCATCACGAACGCGGGCAAGGGCGTCTACGTCCCGGCCGAGTTCTACCCGTTCACCGACGCCAACGCGTCGCAGAACAAGGAGTGGCGGGAGCTGATGACCAAGAACAACATCCCGCTGACCTCGTTCAGCCAGGGCGGTTACCTCGCGGCGAAGTACTTCCTGCAGGTCATCAAGGGCATCAAGGGCGACATCAACCGCGAGTCGGTGACCAAGGCCCTGCAGGAGATGCAGCCCATCACCGATCCGATGGTCGGCACGCCCTACGTCTTCGGTGCGGGCAAGACCCACCACGACAACACCGCGGGCTGGCCGATCAAGCTGACCACCGGCAGCAACAAGTGGGAACTGGCCGCCGACGACTGGCTGCGGATCCCGAAGAAGTAGTCCCCGGAGTAGGTCCCGTCTTCGCAGGCAAGGGGAAATCTCGATGCTGCAAGGAGCTTTGGCAGGCTTGGCCGCGGGTGGTTTGTACGCGGTGCTCGCCGTCTGCCTGACTCTCATGTCGCGACTGGTGCGAGTGGTGAACTTCAGCCAGTCCGCGACGGGGATGTTCGGCTGTTACGTCGCGGTCTGGCTGTCGATCCACGTGGGACTGCCCACGTGGGCGGCGACGGTGGTGGGCATCGTGCTCGGCACGGCGCTGAGCGCGTTGCTCGGGTGGATCATCTCCACCTGGCTGGCGGAGGCCGACATCGGCACCCGCTCAGCCGTCACCGTCGCCGTGCTCCTGCTGCTCATCTCGCTGTCGTTCATCCTGTTCGGCAACAAGCCGCAACCGTTCCACCCGGTGCTCGACGGCCCGGCGTTCACGGTCGGCGGTGTGGTGGTCAGCCAGGTCACCGTGGTCACGGTGGTGCTGTCGGTGCTGATCGCCGTCGGCTGCCGGACGCTGCTCACCAAGACCTCCTTCGGTCTGGAGCTGCGGGCGCTGTCCGAGCGGCCGACCACCGCGGAGCTGCTGGCCATCCCGGCCAAGCCGCTCGCGGTGGCGGTGTGGGCGGTGACCGGGCTGCTGAGCACCCTGGTGATCTCGATCGTGGCGCCGTCGCAGTCCAACGACGCCACCTCCCTGGCGATGCTGGTGGTGCCCGCCTCGGCGGCCGCCCTGCTCGGCGGGTTCCGCAGGCTCGACCTGGCCGTCATCGGCGGCCTCGTGCTCGGCATGGCGCAGGGTGCCGTGGCACAGGTGGACAGCCTGTCGGTCGTCCGCTACTTCCTGCCGTTCCTCGTCATCGTCGGGCTCTTGCTGTGGTCGCAGCGCAAGGAGGTGTGGGATGTCGCGCGGTGAAGCCGGGCCGCTGACCCGGTTCGGTATCCCGCTGGTCGTCGCGGGTGCGGCGATCCTCGTGGGGTACATGCTCAGCGTCGGGCTCGACGGGTACTTCGTGTACCTGGGGATGAGCGCCATCGTCGCCGGTATCGCGCTACTGGGGCTCGGTGTGGTCACCGGCTCCGCGGGCATGGTGTCGCTGTGCCAGCTCACTTTCGCGGCGGTCGGCGCGTGGGTGGTGTCCTGGCTCAACCGGATCGAGGCGCCCGGCGGGTTCCTGCTGTGGCTGCTCTGCGGCGGCGTCGCCGCCGGTCTGGTGGGCGTGCTGGTGGGTCTGCCCGCGCTGCGGTTGCGCGGGATCAACCTCGCGGTCGTCACGCTCGGCTTGGCCGCCGCCGCCGACCTGACCCTGGTGCAGATCCAGTTCCCGGGCACGGTCGACGGGATCTCGGTCGAGCGGCCGGACGCGTTCTCCGACGACCGCAACTACTTCCTGCTCGGCATCATCGTGCTGACCGCGTGCTGCCTGCTCGTGCACTTCCTGCGCCGTAGTAGGTGGGGCAGCGGGTGGCAGTCGGTGGCGTTCTCCGAGCGCGGTACCGCCGCAGCGGGCGCGAGCGTGCGCACGTCCAAGCTGAGCGCCTTCGCGGTCAGCGCGGCCCTCGGTGGCGTCGCGGGTGGCCTGCTGACCGGCCAGGTCGGGTTGGCGTTCCCGGCCAGCTTCACCGCGATGCAGTCGCTGGCGCTGTACGTGCTGGCGGTCATGTCCGGCGTGCACCTGATCGACATGGCGATCTTCGGCGCGATCCTGTGGGTCGCGGTGCCGGAGCTGCTCAAGCGCTGGGGCGTGCCGCAGGACTGGGGTTTCGTGGTCTTCGGTCTGCTCGGCACGCACGCGCTGGTCACGGGTGGCAACCTGGGCGTGGCGGTGCGCGAGTTGGTGCGCAAGCGGTCCAAGACGGCCGCGGGCGTGGAGCTGACCTCCGCCGTCGACGACGTCGAGGTGCTGCCGCCCGGTGAACCGGTGCTCGTGGTGCGGGACCTCAGCGTCAGCTTCGGCGAGGTCAAGGCACTGTCGCATGTGGACCTGGAAGTACCGTCCAACGGCGTTCTGGGTGTGATCGGCCCCAACGGCGCGGGCAAGTCGACGCTGGTGGACATCCTCACCGGATTCCTCCCGCAGGCCACCGGGTCCGTGGAGCTGGACGGGCGGTCGCTCAACGGCCAGTCGCCCACCAAGCGGGCGCGCGCCGGGTTGCGGCGCACGTTCCAGCAGGACCGCGTGCCGTCCGGGCTGACGGTCGGCTCGTACGTGCGGTTCGTGGCGCGGCGGCGGCTGACCTCCGCCGAGATCGACGAGGCGCTGGAGTTCTTCGGCTGCCCGCCCGCGCGGACCCCGCTGCGCAGCGTCGACGTGGGCGCGCGGCGGCTGGTCGAGGTCGTGGGGCACCTGCTGGCCAAGCCGAAGGTGCTGCTGCTCGACGAGCCCGCCGCCGGTCTGCCGCACGAGGAGCACGTGGCCTTCGGCGCCCGGCTGCGCCAGGTCCCGGCCCGCTTCGGCGTGTCGGTGCTGCTCATCGAGCACGACCTGGACCTGGTCCGCTCGGTGTGCGACCGGATCACGGTGCTGGACTTCGGCCAGGTGCTGGCCAGCGGCCCGCAGGCCGAGGTGCTGGCCAACCCCGCGGTCCTCAAGGCCTACATGGGCGAAACGGAGATGCTGTGAGCGGGCTGCGCGTACAGGACGTGACGGTCACCCGGGGCGCCGGTCCGGTGATCCGCGACGTCGCGTTCACCTTGGAACCCGGGCGCATCACGGCGCTGGTCGGGCCCAACGGCGCCGGTAAGACCAGCCTCCTGGAATCCATCTCCGGTGTCGTGCCCGCCGCCTCCGGGTCGGTCAGCATCGACGGGACCGACATCACCAAGCAGTCCCGCGTGGCGCGGGCGAAGCTGGGGTTGGCCCACATCGAGCAGGGTCGGGCCGTCTTCCCGGGTCTGACCGTGGTGGAGAACCTCAAGCTCACCGCGCGCACGTGGCCGCGGGTGGAGGAGGTGCTGGCGCTGTTCCCCGAGTTGGAGAAGCGGCGCAACTCCCCCACCGCGCTGCTCAGCGGTGGCGAGCAGCAGATGGTGGTGCTGGCGCGGGCTTTCGCGGCCCGGCCGCGGTACCTGCTGATCGACGAGATGTCGCTGGGCCTGGCGCCGGTGGTGTTCACGCGGCTGCTGCCGATGGTGACCCGCTTCGCCGAGGAGGGCGCCGCCATCCTGCTGGTGGAGCAGTTCACCCACCTGGCGCTCGGTGTCTCGCAGGACGCCCTGGTGGTGTCGTCGGGGCGGGTGACCTTCCAGGGCACCGCCAAGGAGTTGCTGGACGCGCCGGAAACCCTGCACTCGGCTTATCTGGGCGAATAGCCGCCGCACCTCGGCCCGTCACCCTGGTCAGAGGGTGGCGGGCCGAGCTGTGTCCGGGGTCCCCTACGCGGGGAAGCCCGAGCGGGCTGAGTAGCCGAAGTCGGCGAGCACGGCCTGGCCGTTGATGGCCCGGGAGCGCGCGGACGCGAGGAAGAGCACCTGCTGGGCCACCTCGTCGGCTGTCTGCACCGGAAAGTCCGCCTCGTCTATCGCGGCGTCACCGAGGTCGGCGCGGGCCATGGGGGTGTCCACAATGGAGGGGCAGACGCAGTTCACCCGCGCGCGGGTGAACTCGACCGCGAGCGCCTTGGTCAGGGAGACCACGGCGCCCTTGGAAGCGCAGTAGGGGACCATGCCCGGTGCGGACACGAAAGCCGAGTCGCTGGCCAAGAGCACATACGCGCCGCCATCTGCCATATGCGGATATGTGTGCTTGGCGAGCAAGAGCTGCCCGGTCACGTTTACCGCCAAGACGGCCGCGATGGCGTCGGCGGGCGTATCCACCAGAGGGGTTCCTACGGGGCCTGAAATGCCCGCACAGCCCACTACGACGTCCAGGCCACCCAAATGTCCTACCGCCTTCGTGACCGCGGTGGAGAGCTGGGAATCGTCGGTGACGTCCGCCCGGACGCCGAAAGCCCCTTTGGGACCCTGGGCGCGGTCGATCACCGCCACGTCCGCGCCCTCGTCGAGGAACGCCAGGGCGCAGGCCAGGCCGATCCCCGACGCACCCCCGGTGACCAGCACTTTCTTACCCGTCAGTTGCAACCGCATGCTGCCATCCTGGGGCTCGTGGTACGGGGCGGGTTGGCGTGCAACGCACCGTCTTTGACCGGTGCCGCACAACGGCCGGGCGGGCGTTCCGCCCGGCCCCCGAGAGGCCAAGACTGGCCGACAAGCGCATGGAAGGACTGCCGATGACCGAGACCACATCGACTCTTTCGGACACCTCGACCTGGCTGCCGCTCGACGGCCTCGCCCCGGGGTTCGACGCGAACAAGGCGCCGACCGTGGGGGACCTGCACGGGCGCGAGGTCGTCCTGGAGGGGCCGGACGGGCCGCTGCTGACCGCCAAGTTCAGCGGGACCCGCGTCGAGTGGGACGGCGGCGTCGACCAGTGCGAGACCTTCCTGGTGGACGAGGACCTGTACTACACCCAGTTCCACCCCTCGGCGCGGCCGAAGGACGCCGTGTCGCTGTTCCTGGACCTGCGCGCGGGCCGGGCCCTGCTGGTCACCACGACCATCAACGAGGCGGGCACGCCGCGGGTGACCCAGCGGTTCGAGACCGCCACGCTGCGGGGCTCCGACGTCTCCGGCGAGGCCGCCGCGCCGACCCGGGCGCTCATCGGCCGCCGGGCGATGTGGGTGTACAGCGAGGTGCACGCGTACGAGCACGTGTACCTGAGCCCGCACTGGTACACCTGGCAGTGCCTGGCCGGTCCGGAGAAGGGCCTGGCCGACACGGACGAGAACTCGGTGTGGCAGCTGCGCCCGGGCATCTACGTCTTCACCTGGCGCGAGAAGGTCATCGACTGCGCCTCGGTGACCGTCGCCGACCACCGCGACATCCACCGGCTCCGCTCGCACGGCGTGCTGTTCGGCCTGGACGAGGCGGGCACCGGCTCGACCCACTTCACCTTTGGCGCCTTCGGGCGGCTGCTGAGCAACACCGTGCACCCTGAGGAGTATGACCCGGCTCTGTAAGAGGGTCGAAAGAAGGCTCTTAGCCCTGCGGGGCTAAGAGCCTTCTTTGCATTTAGGTCATTTTCGCGACGTTATCCACGATCGGGTGTATTCCCTGAACAGGCCTGGTCCGAGCCGACAACCTGGATTTGTGCCCCGGAAATCCCCAACGGCACTCATCCGAAATCCGGACTCGCCCCATCGAATGCCAGGAGAACCACGATGTCGTCCCCGTTGTCCCCGTCGTTGCCCTTGTCGACCTTGTCACCCGTCCCGGTGCCGGGCGGCACTCGCGTACCGCCCGGCACCGGCGGTCACGCCAGGATGAAGTTCGCGGCCAGCTCGCCGATCAGCACCGCCGGGGCGTTGGTGTTGCCCGTCGGCACGGTGGGCATGATCGACGCGTCGGCGATCCGAAGACCGGTCAGCCCGTGGGCGAGCAGATCGGGCCCGACGACCGACTCGGCGTCCGTGCCCATCTTGCAGGTGCCGACCTGGTGGTGGTAGGTGATCGCGTTGCGCCGCACGTAGTCCTCGACGTCGGCACCGGGCTCCGGGTAGATCTCCCGGGCGCCCCACTCCTCGGCCAGCGCGGGCGCGGCGCCGAGGCGCCTGCACTGCTCCACCGACGCGACGAGGCTGGCGAAGTCGTCGGGGTGCTCCAGGGCGGCCAGGTCGATCAGCGGCTCGTCGCGCGGGTCGGCGCTGGTGACCCGCAGGCTGCCGCGGCTGCGCGGGGTCACGATGCCCGCCATGAGCGAGAAGCCGGTGGCCGGCCCGGACATCCCCGGCTGGTACATCGGCACGCTGAAGTGGATGGGCTGGGTGTCGGGCACGTCCAGGTCGGGGCGGCTGCGCCAGAACAGGTGCGTCTGGGTCACCGAGCGCCCGGCGCTCGGCGGCTCCACCTCCCGGCGGTCGGTGGCGTAGATGACCGGCGCCAGCAGGTGGTCGTGGAGGTTGCGGCCGACACCCGGGACGTCGGCGACGACCTCGATGCCCGCCGCGCGCAGCTCGTCGGCTGGGCCGATGCCGCTGCGCAGCAGGATGGCGGGTGAGGCCAGCGCACCCGCGGCGAGCACGACCTGGTCGGCGCGCAGTTCCTGGAGCTCACCGTCGATCTCGACGAGCACACCGACCGCGCGGGTGCCGTCGAGGAGCAGGCGGTGCACCAGGGCTCCGGTGTGGACGGTGAAGTTGTCGGCCCCCAGGATCGGCCTGCCGTAGGCGATCCAGGTGTTGACCCGCTGCCCGTCGCGGGCGGTGATCTGCTCGATCGAGATGCCGTCGAGGGACCCGGCGTTGTAGTCGGGGTTGAACTCGATGCCGATCTGCTCGGCCGCGTCCAGCATGGACTGCTGGATGGGGTGCAGGGGTTCGTTGGCGACAACCGGAAGGAGATCCTTCTCGATGCGTTCGTAGACCGGCAGCACGTCCTGCCAGGCCCACCCGGGCTGCCCCCACCCGTCATAGTCCTGCGCCGCCCCACGCACCCAGATCATCGCGTTGAGCGAGTGCGACCCGCCAAGCACCTTGCCACGCGGCAGGTGCAACCGCCGGTTCCCGGCGTGCGGCTGGGGGACGGTGTAGTGGTCCCAGTCCTCGGGGCCGTGCCACAGCTCCCCCGCGCGCGAGGGGTCGTGGATGGCCGGGTTGGTGTCGGGACCGCCCGCCTCCAGCAAGGTGACCCGCGCCCCCGCGTCCACCAGCCGACGCGCCACGACCGAGCCAGCCGAGCCCGCTCCGACCACGATGACGTCCATACGCCCTGCCTTCCCGTGTGCTTGGCCACAGCTTGACCCCACCACGGCCCATCGGCCTCCCCCACCGGCCGATTCCTTCACTGACCGACAACGACAGTGCCGCGCCGGTCAACCAACGGCACCCCAGCCCAGCACATCTCACCGAATCGAGGTCACCCCGGAACCCCACCACCCACCGAATCCGGCTCGCCCGGCTCAGCCCCCACCACGACCTCGTTACGCCATCCGCCAAATCCTCCACCGACTACGCACATTGCCCTTCACCACCCGTGCCCGGCCGACCCCACCGTCAGCCGCCCCGCCACCACACGACTCACACGTACTTGCCCCGCCAACGCACACCCACCAAGCCCGACCCACCCGCCCCAGCCCCACCACGACCTCGCTACGCCATCCCGCGCTCGTTCCCCCAGCCACTCAACCGAGGCATCCCCAACACCGACGAACGACCAGCACCCCAATCCCGCCCGCCCCTGCGCCCAGCCCGCTCACCCCACCCCGCGACACCTGCCCGAACCATCACCAGGCACCGCCCGCCAAGCCCAACACCCGACTACGCACGTCGCCCTTCACCAACCGTGCCCAACCGACCCCACCATCAGCCGCCCACCCACCACACGACTCACGCCTACTTGCCCCGCCAAGGCACACCCACCAAACCCGGCCCAGCCCCCACCACGACCTCGCTACGCCGTCGCGCCCTCGGTCCCCAGCCACTCAACAGAGGTATCTCCCAACACCGTTGAACGACCAATACCCAACCCCACCCGCCCCTGCGCCCAGCCCGCTCACCCCACCCCGCGACACCCGCCCGGACCACAACCAGGCACCGCCCGCCAAGCCCATCACCCGACTACGCACGTCGCCCTTCACCAACCGTGCCCGGCCGACCCCACCGACAGCCGCCCCACCCCAGCCCGTGTCCCGCCACACAACTCAGGCGTACTGACCCGCCAAAGCACAGCCACCAACCCGGCTCACCCCCACCGCCCACCGAATCCATCCCACCCGACCCAGCCCTCACCGCCACCTCGTTGCGCAGTCCCGCCTTCATGCCCACCCAGTCACTCAACCGAGGTATCCCAATGCCGACGAACGGCCAACGCCCAATCCCGCCAGGCACCACCCTCCAGGCCTTCACCCGACTGTGCACATCGCCCTTCACCAACCGTGCCCGGCCGACCTCACCGTCGACCGCCCAACCACCACACAACTCACGCGTACCTACCCCGCCAAAGCACAGCCACCAAACCCGGCCCACCCGACCCAGCCCCACCACAACCTCGCTACGCCGCCCCGCGCTCGTTTCCCCAGCTACTCAAAAGAGACATCCCCCCACACCGACGAACGACCAACGCCCCAACCCCACCCGCCCCTGCGACCAGCCCGCTCACCCCACCCCGCGACACCCATCCGAACCACCGCCAGACACCGCCCGCCAAACCCTTCACCCGACTACGCACGTCACTCTTCACCACCCGTGCCCGGCCAACTCCACTGTCGGGCCGCTCAACCCCAGCCAGTGCTTCTCGCCACACAACTCACGCTTACCAACCCCGCCAAAGCACACCCACCAAACCCGGCGCCTCACAGCTCCACGAACGCCAAGGACGAGGCGACCGTCAGAGTGGCTTGCCGCGCCAGATGGGCATGGCCGCCTTCGAGATCGCCAACCCGGCGACCGGCGACGCGCGCAACCACATGCCCGGGGCGGCCCCGGAACTCGCCACTCACGGGATCGAGGTCAGGCGGAGATGTCTTGCCCACGTCTCGCACCGGGGCACGAGCCCCAGCGGCTCAACGGCCAGCCCGCGATCGCCGCCGCGCACAGCCCCGCCCACGCCACGCCTGGCTGCGCTGAGACCTCGATGACGGCGAGTGGTTCGCCGACGTCCCGTCCTGCTGGACTCCGACCACGAGCACCTCGAAGTCGACTCCCCGGCCGCCGAAGTCCTACTTGGACCAAGCCATCACGATCGTGCGTTCGACGTCGAGGTAGCCGGCTCTGGTGAAGGCGGCGGCCATCGGGGTGTTGTCGAGGTCCGTGGCGGCTCGGATGCGCGGAACCCCCTGTGCCGCAAGGATCCGCGTCGCCTCCGCCAGGAGGTCGTTGATGTACCCGTTCCCCCGGTGCTCAGGAAGCACAGCCGGATACCCGATCACCGCGTTGTAATCATTGCGCCCCGGCGTGATGAACCCGACCGGCTCACCACCGGGCAACGTCGCCACCCGCCACCACGAGCGTGGGCTGTGGAAGCGGGCCAGTTCGTCGTCGAAGTGGCGGGTCGCCGCCGCGCGGGGCGGTAGGCGGGTCAGGTCGTCGAGGCTGTGGGCGTCCAGGGTGCCGTCCAGGGCCCTGGTCATCAGGTCCAGGATCTCCCCCGTGTCCCGCACCGACCGGAACACCAGGCGACCGCTGGACGGGGGCACCGGGGTACCGGGACGCCACTCGAACCGCACACGTTCCGCCAGCAACCAGGCCCCGGTCCGCTCCAGCGCCGCCACGCACCGGGTCGTCGCGGGGTCCGTTCGCCATTCGGCCGTGACGGTGCGGAGGTAGTGCGGCCGGGCCGGGGCCGCCGACGCCATGGCCGTGCGCAGCAGGTGCTCGCCGACCACCACGTCCTCGGTGTCGAAGATGTCCAGCAGGAACGGCGCGTCCTCCCCCGCGCGCCCCCACCAGCCGACCCTGGCCACCAGCCGGTCGTCCCGGAGGGCGACCCACAGCCGTTCCGGTCGGCGGCGGCCAGCCGCCAGGTCGTCCGCGACCTCGTCGTTGAGGACGTACGGCGGTCGGCAGAAGAGGGGGACCTCCTCGGGGCCGGTGATCGGGTGCACCGTCAGGAGACCTCCCCGGTCACGTAGAGCCACCGGCCGGACTCGCGGACGAACCGGCTCACCTCGTGGAGGGTGCCGGGGCGGCCCTCGTGGGTGTAGTGAGCGGTGAACTCCACCGTGCCCTTGGTGTGCAGGAAGCCGCCACCGGTGGTCGTGACGATCGTCAGGGACGTCCACCGCTGCGCCGGGTCCAGGGTGAGCGTCTCGGGGCGGGTGGTCGGGTGCCAGGTGCGCAGCAGGTAGTCGACATCGCCGAGGGCGAAGGCCGCGTACCGGGAGCGCATCAGGGCCTCCGCGGTGGGGGCCGGGGTGCCCGCGTGGGCGGGGCCGCAGCAGGCGTCGTAGGGGGTGGTTGTTCCGCACGGGCACTGGTTGGACACGGTGGGCATTTTCCACGATCGGCGGCCGGTGCCCAACTTGTCCACTATGGACGTGCGGCAATACCTCCACGGGATGATCTCAGGTGTAGCCCACGGTGTGAGTCGGTGGGCGGTCCTCCTTCGCGACAGTGGTGGCGCGCCCCGACGACCGGGGCGAGAAGGGGATGACATGGTGAGAAGAACCGTGGCCGCTGTCGCGGTGGCCGCGTTGGCGGCGGGGACCGTGCCCGGGGTCGCCGCCGCGGGGGACCGCCTGCCGAGGCTCGACTGGCGCCCCTGTCCGACCGACCGGGAACTGCTGTGCGCGGCCGTGCCGGTGCCGCTGGACCACGCCGACCCGCGCGGTCCGAAGATCACCCTGCGGGCGACCAAGCGCCCGGCGGACGACCCCCGGCACAAGATCGGCACGTTGTTCGTCGACAACGGCGGCCCCGGCGGGTCGGCCGCCGACTTCACGCTGGACGTCGCGAGCGCCTTCGGCGCCCGGGTGCGGGCCCGCTACGACATCGTCGGGGTGGACCCGAGGGGCATCGCGGGCGAGAAGAACTGCGTCACCGAGGGCTGCGGCAGCGCGCCGGTCAGGTGCGCGGCCCAGCCCGGCGACCCGGCCCCGCCCGCGACGCCCGAGGAGGCGTTCCCGGTCGGCGCCGAGCAGACCCGGGCCCGCCTGGCCTACGACGACCACGTCCGCGCGCTGTGCGCCGAGCGCGGCGACCCGATCCTCGCGCACATGTCCACCGCGGACACCGTGCGCGACCTGGAGCTGATGCGCCGCGCGGTCGGCGACGACAAGCTGAACTTCTACGGCGTGTCGTACGGCTCCTACATGGGCGCGACCTACGCGGCCATGTACCCGGACCGGGTCCGGTCGATCATCGTCGACGGCGTGCTCGACCCGGTGGCCTGGTCCACCGGCGAGGGCGCGGAGCGGGGGTACCTGTTCACCGGCCGGATCGGCTCGGGCGACGGCACCCGGGAGGCGATCACCAGCGCGCTGGCCGAGTGCGACCGCGCGGGCAAGGCCAAGTGCCCGGCGGCCGGGTCGGTCCGCGCCAAGTACGACGCGGTCATGGCGCGGCTCAAGCGGGGTCCGTTGGAGCTGCCGGCGGAGACGGTCACGTACCAGTCCGCGGTGCAGCTGCTGGCGGACCTGTCCAAGACGCGGGAGGCGTACCCGCGGATCATGGAGCTGGTGGACTACGTCTACCGGGCCATGCGCGCGGTGGAGAAGGGGACCCCGGTCCCGCCGCCACCGCCGTGGACGCAGGAGCAGCCGCCGTCCCCGACGGGCAGCGGCCCCACCACCGACCCGATCACCAACCTGCCCTACCTGGGTGTGGCGTGCTCGGACAGCGCGAACCCGCGCGACCGGGGCGCGGTCCAGCGCACCGCCGCGTGGGCCGAGCGCACCGCGCCCGGCTACGGCGCGCTCTGGACGTGGGACGGCTCCGCCTGCCGGGACTGGCCGATCACCAACCAGGCGGCCTTCCGCGGTCCCTGGCAGGTCTGGACCGCCGCGCCGATCCTCGTCGTGGGCAACACCCACGACCCGGCGACCCCGATCAGCGGGGCGAAGGCGCTCAACCGCCTGATGCCCAACTCGCGACTGCTGACCGTGGACACCTACGGTCACGGCGCCCTCGGCGAGCCGTGCGCCCTCCAGGCGTATGACCGCTACCTGATCGACCGCGCCCTCCCCACGGCCACCTGCAAGACCGGCCCGCTGTTCGGCTGACCCCGAACCCGGGGAGCCCCGGCCGCCCACCGGCGGCCGGGGCTTCCTCGATCCGTCGACGCGGAAGTCCCACTACGCTCACGCGCGTCCGATTTGGACTGGTATGGTCGACTTGGCACGGGCCCGGTTGTTGATGGCGGTCAACATCTTGCGGTACTTGACCTCAGCCGCCGTCGTCGTCTCGTCCACCACTACGATGCCAAAGCGGCCTATTTCCAGAGCACCGAGCATGTAGGCGACCGCGCCGGTGCGCGTTCCGGTGCGGTAGTGGAGTCCGTTGTCCACCAACGTGTCAATGACATCCGTCGGCGACAACACCTGGTACTCCGTGCGATACACCCGATCCGACGCGAAGTAGCACCGCTCGGCGCCTGCGGTGTCGTAGTACGCGGCGGTGGCTGGGTCGTACTCGCCCTCCACCAGCCCGTGCAACAGGAAATACGGTGCCGTACCCCCTCCCATCCGCAGGTTGATCTCCAACGCGTAGTGGCGCCACTGGTTCCCCGTGCGCGCGGACACGAAGTCCACGCTCGCGATGCCGACCACCCCTCGCGCCGCCAAGGCGTGGGCCACGCGTAGTGCCATGGTTTGGATCGGTAGGCGGTAGGCGGGATTGGACGGGAAGACGCAGCCCACGAAGATCTGCTTCGGGTCTCCTTCAAGCAGTTGGTCGTGCGTGGACACCACCCGGGCCGTGCCGTCCGGGGAGAGCATGACCTGGGCGGACGGGGACGTGATCTCGTCGGCTTGCACGAACCGCTCCACCACGCCGCCCATGGTGTCCAGCTTGGCGCTGTAGTTCTCCCAGGTGTCCGGTGGCGCCACGTACACCGCCCGCACCGGCAACTCCCGCCGCACCCAGTCCGCCAGCCCGGTAGGGGGCGCGCCCGCGTAGGAGAACAGCACGTTGCCGCCCGCGCCGAAACTCTCGTTGAGCTTGACGATCGCACCGCCGAGCGTGCTGTCGCGGGCGCGCAGCTCGGCCAGCGCCGCGACCACGTCGGCGGTGTCGCGCAAGCCGTCGAAGCCCTCCACCACCGGGACACCCGCCTCGGCGAACAGCCGCCGCGCGCCGGTTTTGCTGCCCAGGAACGAGTGGTCCGGATCGGGCGCGTACAGCGGTATGCCGATTGTCTCCGCCAGCGTGCGTTCCAGCGGAGATCCGTTGTACGCCACCAGGACCGCATCGCGGGGATCAGGGATGGCCGCGCGGACCCGGTCGAGCAGGTCCGGGCGGCGCAGCAGCTTCGCGGTGAGCGGGACGGGTTCGCGGCTGGCGCAGTCGAGCATCGTCAGGCGCCTGCGGGCGTGGCCGCGGGGCAGCGCGGGCACCAGGTCCAGCGCGTAGTCGACCACCTCGGGGGCGAAACCCGCGCTGGTCACGTAGGTTACCTCGGTGCCCGGGTCGCGCAGGCTCTGGAGCAGGAACAGCATCCGCTCCTCGTAGTGGTTCGCGCCGGGCAGCTTGGCCAATCCGGCGCTGTCGAGGGTCAGACTGGGCACCACGACCACGCTGCGTGGCGATCCGGCCCGTCGGAACGGATCCGGCACACCCCGGTGCCCCGGTCGGGTGGTCTGCGGGTCCCGTACTTGGTCCAGCATGGGTCCACGGCTCCTTTCGCACAGGCGATCCGCGAGCGCTCCCAAGACGTAGTGCGATCAGCGGTTGACGGAGAGCGACCCCCATTGCACCATGGCAGGACGCCGCCCGACCCCGTTCCGGCGGCCGCGGATCCAGCCGAACCCCGCTCCCCGCAAGGATTCCGCCGTGCCGGTCCCACGGTGGTCGAACCATGTCCCGGGGGCGGCGCGACGAACCGGAGGAGGCCCGTGCCGAGTCGAGACGCGCCGCCGCGGGTCGACCGCCCGGGAGCGGTCGCGTGAGCGAGGACCGGCGCCGCCCCGACGTGACCACAGTGGACACCCCGGCCGCGCTGCTCCGCGCGGTCCTGGCCCACCAGGCGGTGGCGACCGCGGTCGTCCGCGACCGCACGGCCTACGTGGTGCCCGACGAGTTCACCGCCCCGCTGCTGCACCACGCGGTCACCACCGACCTGCCCGACGGCCTGGCCTGGCACGAGCCGTCGACGGACCTGCTGGTGGCGGGCACCGACCGCGCCCGGACCAACGCGGCCTACCGGGAAGTGTGGGCGGACAACGCGTACCTGCGCCACGGCGTGGCGTTGCCGGACGACGCGGTGGTGGTGGACGTCGGCGCGGGCACGGGCCTGTTCACCCTCTTGGCCGCCGCGCACAGCCCCGGCGCCCACATCACCGCGGTGGAACCGGCACCGGCCGCAGTGCGGGCGATCGAGGTGAACGCCGAGCTGCACTCGGTGGATGTCACCGTGGTCGCCGCCGCCGTGGGCCGCGCCGGCGGGCCCGCGGTGCCGACGATCCCCGAGCTGGTCGCGGGCCGCCGGGTCGACCTGCTCAAGGTGGACGGCGCCGGGTGGGAGGTGTTCGGCGGCGTGGACGAGACCACCTGGTCGCTCATCGACCAGGTCGCGGTCGCCGTCGACGACGCGCGCGGCCAGCCCGCCGCCGCGCTGGAGCTGTTGCGGGGACGGGGTTTCACGGCGACCAGCGAGCGCGGCCCGGTGACCGGTTCCCGGCACGTCGTCTACGCGTGCAGACGCCCGCGCGCGCAGGCCCCGCGCGTACCGCCGCCGCTCTGGCCGACGGCGGGCTGCCTGGCCGAGGCGTTCGGGCTGCGGCGGGTCGAGCTGGTGCGCGACCTGGCGGACCTCCCGCCGGTCGGCCTGTGCGTGGTGACGGACGCGTCGGTGGTGCTCGCCGAGGTGTGGGCCGACCTCTTCGGCACCACCGCCGTCCGCCCCGACGCCGACTTCTTCGCGCTGGGCGGCGACTCGATGACCGCCGCCCGGCTGGCCACGCGGGTCCGCGCGCGGCTGGGCGTGGACGCGTTGGAGACCCGGACCGTGCTCACCACCCCGCGCTTCAGCGACCTGGCCGCCGCGGTCGAGGCCCGCGCCAAGTCCTGACCGCTCACCGGGAATCGATGGCAAGCAGTCGCTTTCCCTTGACCTGCGACGCCGACCACCCTCCTTGTGGTCGCTTGTCGGCGTGGACGCACCGCCGGTAACGGCGACCGGGGGTAGGCCGACTAGGGAATTGGACCGGGGGCCACCGGGTGGCGGAGCGTGGCGGATGTTTGAACGGCAAGAACGGGTGACGCGCCCGCACGACGGTCACCTCGGGGTCAAGCAGATCCACTTCGACTTCGGCGGCGGGGGACCCGTGCCGCGGGTGGGCACCCCGGACCTGCCGCCGCGGGAGGCGGCGCGGTGGGAGGCGAAGCTGCGCCGGTTCACCCGGCTGACCCCCATCCACCGGGGCGACTCCCGGCCGTGGGTGCCGGACCGGGCGTTCTCCTACGTCAAGTTCCACGACAACACCGCCGCGCTGCTGGCCCGGTTCCGGTCGTCCGAGTCGGGGCTCGACGCCGCGCACGCCGTGCTGGGCGACCCGGTGGACCTGGATCCGTTCGCCATGTACGTCGCGCACTGGAGCGGGTGGCCCGCCGACTCCGACCCGGACCCGGACGGCTTCCCGCCGGTGCGCGCGGACTCCTGGCGGCGCCTGCGCGAGGACTGGCGCGCGCGGGCCAGGGAGGAGGCGGAAGCCCGGTGGTCGACCACGGCGCGGAACCTGGTCGAGGCCGTGCTCACCCACCAGGCGTCGAGCTACACGCTCGTCCTCGACGACGACCCGCTCCCCGTGCTCACGGTGGTGCGGGAGGTGCTCGACCCGGTTCTCTCCACAATGGACCACAGGTTCGGGTGGACCTACTCGACCTACGACCACTCCGACACGATCCCGGGCGCGGACGCCGCGGGCAGCGGGTCGCCCAGGTTCTGGTGCCTGCGGCAGCCGCCGGACGCGGGCGTGACCACGCGCGTCCGGGTCACCGACCAGCCCCCGACGGGCGGCGACGCGGTCGCGTCGTTGGCGAGTTCGCTGGTGGCGGAGTACTTCCGCGCCCCGGATGACTACGCGCGGGCGACGAACGAGCGGCTCGTGGGCCTCAACACCCGTGACGAACGCGTCCTCGCGCTGCTCGACGGAGGCCGCAGGCGAGCGAGTACTCCGCCCCCGAGCGGACAACAGCGGCGGCAGCGCGCGAAACCGCCCGCGGTCGACACCCGCACGGGCCCTCGGGTGGCACGGTCCACCGAACCGGCGCGGACCGATCGAGACGACCCGCAGGACCGGGATTTGGCAGGCGCGGTTCTGTTGCTGCGCAAGAAGGTCGAACTGCTCGTGCGGCTCGTCGTCGCCTCGACGGCGCTGAGCCTGCTGACTGTCGTGCTGACCTTCCTGCTCCGGCCCGGCACGCCGCAGGTGACGCCGCCGCAGCCGGTCGTGGTGACCGAGACGATCACGGTTCCGCTGCGCCCGCCCGCGACCGACCAAGGCACCACCGAGGCGGTCCCGGCCACACGGTGATGGGGAGCGTTCCCGGCGACGAACACGAAACGGCTCGTCCACGGGTAAATCTCGACAGCCTTGACACCGCTGTGTAACCCACGACACACTTTTTCGGTACGTTGCGCCGAGAGCGTTCCCGGAATCCGCCGTCGAACCGAGGGGTTGTCGTGCGTCTTCTGTCCAGGAAAACCCTGTTCCACAAGGTTTTCTCGAAGGCTTTTCCCGTGGTGTCCGCGCTGGCGCTGCTGGCCGCGAGCGCGGCCTGCGGCACCGGCGAGGCCGCGGGCCGGGTCGAGCTGTCGATCTCGACCTTCACCGAGTTCGGCTACGAGGACCTGTTGGCGGAGTACGAGTCCACGCACCCGGGGGTGCGCGTCCGGCACGAGCGCACCGGGCAGGGCGGGCCGTACCACCAGCGGCTGTTCACCCGGCTGGGGGCCGGTTCCGGCGCGGCGGACGTGGTGGCCGTCGAGGAGGGCTACCTGGCCGACGCGCTGGCCCGGTCCGACCTGTTCCAGGACCTCGCCGAGATCGGTCCACCGGACGTGCGGCCGGACCGGTGGCTGGACTGGAAGTACGCGGCGGGGCGGGACAAGGCGGGCCGGGTGGTCGGCTACGGCACGGACGTCGGCCCGCTGGCGATGTGCTACCGGCGGGACCTGTTCGAGGCGGCCGGGCTGCCCGGCGACCCGGAGCGCGTCGCGCCGCTGTTCGCCACCTGGGAGTCGTACTTCGCCACCGGCGACGCGTTCGTGGCGCGCGCGGGCCGCGCGTGGTTCGACTCGGACTCGCAGATCTTCAACGCCATGCACAACCAGCTGCCCAGCGGCTACCTCACCACCGGCGACGCGCTGGCCATCGAGTCGGACCCAGCGATCCGGCGCAACTGGGACCTGGTGACGGCGGCGGGCGGGCGCGGCCAGTCGGCCCGGCTCACGGCGTTCTCGGCGGACTGGAACGCGGGTTTCGCCGCGGGCGCGTTCGCCACCAAGACGTGCCCGTCGTGGATGCTGGGCGTCATCAAGGCCCAGGCGGGCCCGGCCAACGCGGGCCGGTGGGCGGTGGCCGACGCGTTCCCCGGCGGCGGGGGCAACTGGGGCGGCTCGTACCTGGCCGTGCCGAAGCAGAGCGCCCACCCCCGGGAGGCCGCCGCGCTGGCCGCCTGGCTGACCGCGCCGGAGCAGCAGATCCGCGCGTTCGCCAAGACCGGCAACTTCCCCAGCCAGCGCGCGGCCCTCACGGCGCCGGAACTGCTGGGCACCACCGACCCCTACTTCGGCGGCGCGCACACCGGTGCCCTCTTCGCGGGCCGGGCGCAGAAGGTGGGCGAGCCGCAGTACAAGGGGCCGGGTGACGGCCGGATCCAGGAGAACGTCATCGCGCCCGCGCTGCGCGCGGTGGAGGAGGGCGCGAGCCCGGACGAGGGGTGGCGGCAGGCGGTGGAGGGCGCGAAGAAGATCACCCGATGAACACGCGCACCACCGCGCGCCCCTCCTGCCCGGACACGGTTCCACTTCCCGGACCACTGGCGGTGCCGGCCGGCCGTCGCCCTGTCAAGTCCACAGTGGAGCCATACCTCCTGATCGCCCCCTTCTTCCTGGTCTTCGCGTTGGTGGGCGTGTTCCCGTTGCTCTACAGCGGTTTCGTGTCCCTCTACGACTGGGACCTGCTCGACGGCCCCACGCGGTTCGTGGGGTTGGGGAACTACGCGGCCCTGCTCTCGGACGCGCAGTTCGGCCGGGCGTTGGCGAACACCCTGAGCATCCTGGCCATGACCACGGTCCCGCAGGTGGTGATCGCGGTGTTGCTGGCCGCGCTGCTCGACACCCGCCTCCGCGCCCCCACGGCCTGGCGGGTCGGCGTGCTCCTGCCGTGCGCCATGGGGGTCGCGGCGGTCGGGGTGGTGTTCGCCAACCTGTTCGGTCCGACGTTCGGCTTCGTCAACGCCGTCCTGCAACACCTGGGCCTGACCCCCGTCGACTGGCAGTCGAACCGCTTCGCGTCGCACCTGGCCATCGCCACCATGGTCAACTGGCGCTGGACCGGCTACAACGCGCTGATAGTCCTCGCGGCGCTCCAGGCCATCCCCCGCGAACTCCACGAAGCGGCCACCGTCGACGGCGCGGGCCCGGTACGACGGTTCACCGCGATCACCCTCCCCCTGCTCCGCCCGACCCTGGTCTTCGTCGTGGTCACCTCCACCATCGGCGGCCTGCAACTGTTCACCGAGCCCAAACTCCTCGACCCCCTCCCCGGCACCAACGGCGGCGCGACGCACCAGTTCCAGACCGCGAACCTGTACCTCTACCAGTCGGCCTTCGACAACCAGTCCCTCGGCTACGCCTCCGCCATCGCGTGCACCCTCACCCTGCTCGTCGCCCTGGTCGCCGTCGCCAACCACGTCCTCACCCGCCACCTCGCGGGCCCGACCCGATGACCGGGCAGGCACCCGCCCCACCCCACCCCCCAAGGACTCGCCGCCACCCGGCGCGGCGGCGGGCGCGGTTCTGGGTGTACGGGTTGCTCGTGGCGTTCGTCGCCGGTTCGGTGTTCCCGTTCTACTGGTCGTTCCTCATAGCCGGCCACGAGACGTCCGCTGATCCGGTGCCCCCGCTCCTGCCCGGCGGCCACTTCCTCGCCAACGCCGCGCGGGTGTTCGACACCGTGCCGTTCTGGCGGGCGTTGGGGAACAGCGTCGTCGTCGCGGGCACGGTCACCGTGTCGACGGTGGTGTTCTCGACGATGGCCGGGTTCGCGTTCGCGCTGCTGCGCTTCCCCGGCCGCGACCGGCTCTTCTCCTGCGTCGTCGCCACCTTGGCCGTGCCGACCCAGTTGGGGGTCATCCCGCTGTACCTGACCATGGCCGAGCTCGGGTGGGCGGGCGACCTGCGGGCGGTCATCGTGCCCAACCTGGTCACCGCGCTCGGTGTCTTCTGGATGCGGCAGTACACCCTCTCGGCCGTCCCCCGCGACCTCGTCGAGGCGGCCCGGCTCGACGGGTGTTCCACCGGGCGGGTGCTGTGGCACGTCTGCGTCCCGTCGGTGCTGCCCGCGGCGGCGTTCCTGGCCATGTTCACGTTCATGACGAGCTGGAACGACTTCCTCTGGCCCCTGGTGGCCCTCGACCCGGACAATCCGACCGTCCCGCTGGCCCTGGAGCGGTTGCAGGCCGGCCACTACGTCGATTATCCGCTGGTTCTGGCCGGAACCACTTTGGCTTCCATTCCCGTCCTGGTGGTATTCACCCTCCTGGGTCGCCGGATCGTCGCCGGGGTGATGGCCGCACAGGGATAAACCGTGGGAGCCGCCCGTGAACCTCGAAGAGGTAGCCAGACACGCGGGCGTCTCCCGCTCCACCGTCTCGCGCGTCCTCAACAACGGCCCGGGGGTCAGCGAGGAGACGCGGGCGGCCGTGCGCGCGGTGGCCGACGCGCTCGGCTACGTCCCCAACGCGTCGGCCCGGTCCCTGGCCAGCCGCGCGCACCGGCCGGAGACGGTCGCCATCGCCATCACCGGGGACCACCCGCACCTGACCGCGATCCTCCGCGGCGCGGCGGCGGGCCTGCGCGACCTCCGGATCGTCGTCCTCATCGACCCGGAAGACCTCGACCGCACCGCCGACGCCGCGATCGTCCTAGGATCCCACCCGCACCCCACCACGATCCCGAGCGTCCACATCGGACGCCCGCTCACCGACCCCACCGTCCCGTACGTCGCCCCCGACAACCTCACCGGCGGCCTCCTGGCCGGACGCCACCTCATCGCCCGCGGCACCACCAACGTCGCGGCACTGCTGACCTCCCCGGACACCAGCCCCACCGTCGACCGCCTCACCGGCCTCCGCCGCGCACTCGACGAGATCGGCCGCACCCCCGTGGCACAAATCCCCTGCACGCCCGAAACCGTCGACGCGGAACTCGCCACCCTGACCGGCTTCGACGCCGTCTTCTGCACCACGGACACCCTCGCCGTCCCGGCCCTGCGCCACACGAGGACCCTCATCACCTTCGACGACACGGGCCTCGCCACCGCGACCACCCCCCGCCTGACCACGATCCAGCACCGGCCCGAAGACCTCGGCGCCACCGCGGCCTGGCACCTCAAGGCCCAACTCGCGGGCGAACCCCACCTCCCCCTGGCGATCACCCTGCCGATGGAGGTGGTGGCACGCGACACCTAGGGAGGGTGGGCGCCGACCGCCCACCCTCCCGGGCACCTAGGCGTCCATGTGCTCGCGCAGCGACCTGGGGCGCATGTCCGTCCACACCTTGTCCACGTGCGCCGTGCACTCGTCCTTGGTGCCGGTGGTGCCCTCCGCCCGCCAGCCCGCCGGGATCTCCCGGGTCGCGGGCCACAGGGAGTACTGGTCTTCGTCGTTGATCAGGACCTGGTAGGCGATGTCATCCCTCATGGGCGTTCTCCTTCTCCTTTTCGGGTTCTCGCGTGTACTCGCGCAGGGTTCGGCTCAGCGTCACCAGCACGGTGACCACGGCCATGCCCGCCGCCGAGACCAGCACGGCGGTGTCGGGTTCCAGGACCTCGACGAGGACCCCGCCCAGGGCCGGGCCCAGGGCGGCGGCGCTGCCGACGATGACGCCCATGACCCCGCCCAGCCGCCCCCTGAGGTGGTCCGGGGTCAGCAGCAACTGGTGGGTCGTGATGGTGGTGTTCGCCGTCGGCGCCAACAGCGCCATGCCGCTGAACAGCAGGCCGAGCAGCAGCCCGCTCCGGATGAACACCGCCAGCGGGGCCAGCAGCGTGAGCGCCCAGAACACCCCGGCGATCGACACGTGCGGGGTGAGCACGCGGTGCAGGTAGGGGGCGATGAGGGAGCCGACGACCCCGCCGACACCGAGCATGGCGGCCATGACGCCGACCTCGGCGAAGGGCACCCCCTGGCGCTCGGCCAGCACGATGACGACCAGGTAGTAGGCGCTGAAGAACAGGTTCAGCGCCAACGCGCAGATCGCGGTGAGCCGGACCTCCCGGTGCCGCAGCACCCACCGCAGTCCTTCGAGGATCTCGTGGCCCAGCTTGCCCACCGGCTCCGGGACCACCTCCCGCTTGGGCAGCCGTATGAAGGCCAGGGCGATGAACGACACCACGTGCGTCAGGGCGTCCAGCAGGAACGGCACCCACCGGCCGACCGCGAACAACAGCCCGCCCAGGAAGGTGCCCGCCATCTGCCCGAAGGACGAGCGCGCCGCGTTCATCGCCACCGCGTCCGCCAGCTGCGACTCCGGCACCAGCGACGGCAGCGCCGCGTCCTCGGCGGGTTCGAACAGCGCCCGGGCCACACCCATGACCGCGGCGACCGCGATCATGTGCGGCACCGTCGTCGACCCCGCGACCAGCGCGGCGACCAGCGACCCCAGGGCCAGGAACTGCGCCACCTCGCACAGCAGCATCACCCGCCGCCGGTCCCACCGGTCGACCAGCGCGCCGCCCGGCAGCCCGGCCACCAGCTGCGCCGCCGCGTCCGCCGCCAGCACCAGGCCGGAGACCACGGCGGACCCGGTCAACCCCAGCACCAGCAGCGGGAAGGCGATCATGGAGGCGCTGAAGCCGACCTCCGCGCACGCCTGCCCCACCCACAGCAGGGTGTAGTTCCGGTTGCGCCGCAGGGGAACCTCGCTCATCGGGTACCCCCGCAGTCCGCGGCGATCTGCCGCAGCGCCGTCGCGAACCGACCGGCGACGTCCTCGACGGTCGACCGGTGGTGGATGTGCGCGTTGAAGAACCACACGAAGGTCAACTTTCCGTCCGTGGCCTCGCCGACGATGTCGAGCAGGTGCCCGGTCCGGTCGGCCGGGTGGTGGTCCTGCCCGACGGCCGCGAGGGCCTCCCCGAACAGGCTGGTCGACTCGTCGGCCGACTTGGCGTCGAACTGGCCGAGGTAGTTGAACGACACCTCGGGGTCGGCGCCGCGCGCCTCCAGCGCGCCGAGGTGGCGCAGCGCGCTGTAGCCGAAACCGTTGCCCGGCAACGCGCGCAGCTGCTTGCGGACGTCCCGGATGATCGACCGCCAGTTGCCGTCCGGGACGGTCAGCGTCACCGGGAACATCGTGGTGAACCACCCGACCGTGCGGGACAGGTCGACGCCGTCCAGCACGTCCTCCCGGCCGTGGCCCTCCAGGTGGACCGCCACGTGCGGGTTCCCGGTCCAGTGCGCCAGCGACCAGGCCAGCGCGGCGAGCAGGACGTCGTTGATCCGCGTCCGGTAGGCCACCGGCGCGCCGCGCAGCAGCGCGTCCGTCTCGCTCGCGGTCAGCTCGACCGACACGGCGTCGACCGCGATGGCGGTGGAGTCCATGGAGTCGCTGTCCACCGGGATCGCGCCCGCTTCCGGGACGGACCGCCAGTAGTCCAGTTCCTCGTCGAGGCCACCGGAACGCACCAGCTCGCTCAGCCCGCGGGACCACTCCTGGAACGACGTGCTCTTCGACCCCAGGTCGACGGCCGCGCCGCGCGCGGCTTGGGCGTACGCGGTTTCCAGGTCGTCGACCAGGATCCGCCACGACACGCCGTCGACCACGAGGTGGTGGGCCACCAGCAGCAGCCGGGGCGCGGTGCCGTCGGCGAAGCGGAACAGCACCGCCCGCAGCAGCGGCCCGGTCTCCAGGTCGAACCCGGCGTGCGCCGAGTCCGCGATCCGCTCGATCTCCGCCTCGTCGGCCGATGGGAGTTCCACGACGTCCAGCAACTCCACCGGCGACACCGGCGCGTTCCACTGGCGCCACCCCGATGCCGACCGCGCGAACCGCAGCCGCAACGCGTCGTGGTGCTCGTGCAACGCGGACAGGGCCGTCGAGAGGGCGGTGGCGTCGGGGTTCAGCGTCAGCGCGGCGTAGTGCGCCTGGTTGAAGTGGTGGTAGCCGGCGCGGGGCGCGTCGAGGAACCAGCGCTGGATCGGCGTCAGCTCCACGTCCCCGGTCACCGGGGCCTTGTCGGCCACCGTGTCCACCACGGTCACCACCGGCGCGAGGTCGGCGATCGTCTGGTGCAGGAACAAGTCCTTAGTGGACACTCCCAGTCCCGCCTGCCGGGCGCGGGCGGCGACCTGGATGCTCAGGATCGAGTCGCCGCCGAGGGCGAAGAAGTTGTCCGCCAGGCCGATCCGCTCGACGCCGAGCACGTCCGCCCACACCTTCGCCAGCGCGCGCTCGACGTCGGTGTTCGGCGGCACGTACGCGGCGGTGGTCGCGGTGAGGTCGGGCTCCGGCAGCGCGCGCCGGTCGACCTTCCCGTTCGGCGACACCGGCAGCCGGTCGAGCAGCACGAACGCGGTCGGCACCAGGTGGTCGGGCTGGCTCTCGGTCAGGAACTCGCGCAGGGCCGCGGCGTCCGGCAGCTCGGCCCCGGCGACGTAGCCGACGAGCCGCTTGTGACCGCCCGCGTCGGTGTGCACGGCGGCCACGGCGTCCGCGACCGCCGGGTGCGCCCGCAGCGCCGACTCGACCTCGCCGAGCTCGATCCGGAACCCGCGCACCTTGACCTGGTCGTCGGCCCGGCCCACGAACATCAGCTGCCCGTCCCGGGTCCACCGCACGACGTCCCCGGTCCGGTACATCCGACCCGGCTCGAACGGGTTCGCCACGAACCGCGACGCGGTCAACCCGGGCTGCCCCAGGTAGCCGCGCGCCAAGCCGACACCGGCCACGTACAGCTCCCCGGGAACCCCGACCGGCACCGGCCGCAGGTCCGCGTCGAGCACGTACGCACGGGTGTTGTCGATGGCCCGGCCGATCGGCGGCACCCCGCCCGGCACCAGCGGCTCGCTCCACGTCGACACGACCGTGGCCTCGGTCGGCCCGTACGCGTTGATCATCCGGCGGCCCGGCGCCCAGCGCGCCACCAGCTCCGCCGAGCACGCGTCCGCGCCCACGACCAGCGTCCGCAGGTCCGGCAGCGGCACGGCGGGCACGGTGGCCAGCGCGACCGGCGGGATCAGCGTGTGCGAGATCCGCTGCGACACCAGCACTTCCGCGAGGTCGTCGCCGACCAGCGGCCCCGGCGGCGGCACCACCAGCGCGGCACCGGCCCCGAGCGCCATGCACAGCTCCAGCACCGACGCGTCGAAGCTGGGCGAGGAGAACGCCAAGACCCGGTCGCCGGGCCGCACCTCGAACCGCTCGACCTCCGCCGCGGCGAAGCTGGAGATCCCCCGGTGCGTCACCACGACGCCCTTGGGCCGACCGGTCGACCCGGAGGTGTAGATGACGTACGCCGGGTTGTCCAACGACGGTCCCCGCAGCTCTCCGCCGGGTGCCTCCGGCAGCGCCGGGTCGTCGACGACGAGCACCGGCCGCGCGTCGTCCAGCATGTAGGCGATGCGCTCCGCCGGGTAGTTCGGGTCGACCGGGAGGTAGGCGGCACCGGCCTTGGTCGCGGCCAGCGAGGCGATCACCAGCTCGGCGGAGCGGCCGAGCCGCACCGCGACCACGGTCTCCGGTCCGGCGCCGAGCTCGGCGAAGGCCCGCGCGACCCGGTCGGTCCGCTCGTCGAGCTCCCGGTAGGTCAGCACGGTGTCCCCGGCGATGATCGCGGGCGCGTCCGGGGTGTGCCGGGCCTGGGCCCGCAGCAGCCGCGGCAGCGTCCACTCGGGGGTCGAGGTGCGGGAGTCGTTCCACCCCACCAGGACCTGCTCGACGGCGTCGTCCGGCATCACCGGCAACGCCCCGAGCGCGGTGCCCGGCGCGGCGGACGCGGCGGCCAGCAGGACGTCGAGCCCGGACACGAGCCGCGCGGCGGTGTCGGCGTCGAAGAGGTCGGTGTTGTAGTCGAGCGTGCCCGCGAGCGCGCCGCCGTCCTCCTCGTGGAACTCGACGGTGACGTCGTAAGCGGCGGTCACCACTGGGAAGGCCACGTCCTCGGCCGCCAGCCCCGGCAGCCCGTCGGCCCGTCCGACGGCGTTCTGGAGCACGACCATCGCCTGGAACAGGGGCGTGCGGCTGGTGTCGCGTTCCGGGGCGACGGCGTCCACGACCCGCTCGAACGGCACGTCCTGGTTGGCGAAGGCGTCGAGCACGGTTCCCCGCACCCGTCCCAGGAACCCGGCGAACGACTCCCGCGAATCCACAGTGGATCGAAGCACCAGCGTGTTGACGAAGAACCCGATGAGGTTGTGCAGCTCCGGGTGCTCCCGACCGGCCGACACGGTGCCGACGGCGATGTCGTCCTGGCCGGAGAACCGGTGCAGCAGCGTCTGGCAGGCCGCGACCAGCACCATGAACAGCGTCGCGTCCTGCTCCCGGGCGATCGCCCGCAGCCGGTCCGCCACCTCGGCGGGCACCGCGAACGGCACCTGCGCCCCGGCGGTCGTGTGCACGGCGGGTCGCGGCCGGTCGGTCGGCAGGTCGAGCGCGGGCACGCCGGCCAGCGTCGACCGCCAGTGGTCCAACTGCGTGGCCAGCACGTCGGTCCGGCCGCGCTGCCAGGCCGCGAAGTCGCGGTAGCGCACCGGGAGCGCGGGCAGGTCGGGCGCGCCGCCCTCGGTCTCGGCGCGGTACAGCTCCGCGAGGTCCGCCATGAGCACACCGGCCGACCAGCCGTCGGTGACGATGTGGTGCATGGTCAGCGCGAGCACGTGGTCCGACTCGGAGATCCGGAACACCACGGGCCGCAGCAGAGGGCCGCGGGCCAGGTCGAACGGCTGGGCCGCCGCCCGGTCCAGGGCCGCCGCCAAGCCGTCGGCGGCGATGTCGACCACCGGCACGGCCACCTCGGCCGCCGGGTGCACGACCTGCGTGCCCTGGCCGTCGACGCCGTGGAACGTGGTCCGCAGCGACTCGTGCCGGGCGACCAGGCCGGTCATGGCGGCCGTCAGCGCGCCCAGGTCCAGCGGGCCGCGCAGGCGCAGCGCCAGCGGGGTCACGTACTCGGTGCTGTCGGGCTCGAACTCGTGCAGGAACCAGAGCCGCTGCTGCGCGAACGACAGCGGCGAGTCCGCGCCGTCGGCCAGCACCGGGATCGACTCGGCGACGGCGGAACCGGCGAGCGCGGCGGCCAGCCCCTCCACGGTCGGGTGGTCGAACAGCAGGCGCGGGGACACGTCGGTGCCCAGCGCCTCCCGCAGCCGCGCCACGACCCGGATGCTCAGGATCGAGTCGCCGCCGAGCGCGAAGAAGTTGTCCGTGGCGCCGACCTCGGGGATACCCAGCACGTCGGCCCACGCGGCGGCCACGACCCGCTCGGCCTCGCTGCGCGGCGCCACCACGTCGGCGGCGGTCCACTCCGGGATCGGCAGGGCCCGCCGGTCCAGTTTGCCGTTGGCGGTCAGGGGAAGCGCGTCGAGCGCCACGAACGCGGCGGGGACCATGTGCTCGGGCAGGGCCGCCAGCAGCGCCTCCCGCAACCCGTCGGTCGCGCCGACGACGTAGGCGACCAGCCGCTTGACGCCGGGCTCGTCCTCGCGGACCACCACGGCCACCGACCGCACGCCGGGGCGCGCGCCGATCACGGACTCGATCTCACCGAGTTCGATCCGGAATCCACGCACCTTGACCTGGTCGTCGGCGCGTCCCACGAACTCCAGTTGTCCGTCGCGGGTCCACCGGACGACGTCCCCGGTCCGGTACATCCGGCCCGGCTCGAAGGGATTCGCCACGAACCGCGACGCCGTCAACCCGGGCCGACGCAGGTACCCCCGCGCCAAACCGACACCCGCCACGTACAGCTCACCCGGCACGCCCGCGGGAACCGGCCGCAGGTCCTCGTCCAGCACATACGTCCGCGTGTTCGGCAGCGGCCGTCCGATCGGCGGCGCGCCGTCGGCGGCGGACAGCGGCTCGGTCCACGAGGCCACCACGGTGACCTCGGTCGGCCCGTAGGCGTTGACCAGCCGCGTGACCGGGGCCCACCGCCGCACCAGGTCGGCCGACGAGGCGTCGCCGCCCACGATCAGCGTCTTCAGGTGCGGGAACTCCATCGGGGGCACCGTCGCCAGCGCCACCGGCGGGATGAGCGCGTGCGTGATCCGCAGGTCGCGCAGCGCCGAGCCCAGCGGTTCGCCGACCAGCGGCCCGGCGGGCGGGATGACCAGCGTGGCCCCCGCCGGGAGCGCCATGCACAGCTCCAGCACCGACGCGTCGAAGCTGGGCGAGGAGAACGCCAGCACCCGGTCACCGGCGGCGACCTCGAACCGCTCGATCTCGGCGGCCGAGAAGTTCGCCAGCCCCCGGTGCGTCACCACGACGCCCTTGGGTCGACCGGTGGAGCCGGAGGTGTAGATGACATACGCGGGCGCGTCGACGGAGATGTCCACGCGCGGCGGCACGGCCGAGTACCCGGACGCGTCGAGCGGCTCGTCGATCACGAGCACCGGACGCGCGTCCTCGAGCATGAACGCGATGCGCTCCGCCGGGTAGTTCGGGTCCACCGGCAGGTACGCCGCACCGGCCTTGAGCACCGCGAGCTGCGCCACCACCAGGTCGATCGAACGCGGCAGCCGCAGCGCGACGATCCGCTCCGGCCCGGCGCCGCGCTCGATCAGCAGCCGCGCCAGCCGGTTCGCCGCCGCGTCCAGCTCGGCGTAGGTCAGCACCACGTCGCCCTGCTCGACGGCGGGCTCCGCGGTGACCCGCAGGAGGTCCGCGAACGGCGTCGGCGTGACCGGCCGGTCGGTGTCGTTCCAGTCGCGCACCACCAGCGCCCGCTCGGCGTCGGTGAGCCACGGCAGCGCCTCCAGGGGCCGCGTCGGGTCGGCCATCAGCGCGTCGACCAGGTCGACCAGCCGGTCGACCAGGGTGCGGGCGGTGGCCTCGTCGAACAACGCCGGGTCGTAGCCGAGTTCGATCCGCAGGTCGCCGCCGTCGACGTGCGCGGCGACGCTCAGCGGCAGGGTCGTCGACTCCTCGCCGTCGACGGTCTCGACGTCCGGGGCGCCCTCGGTCTCGGCACCGTCGGGGAAGTTCTCGAACGCGACAACGCTGTCGAACAGCGACGGCAACCCGCTCCAGGTCTGCGCCTGGGCCAGGGACACGAAGTCGAACCGCCGCGACTCGGCCTGGGCGGCCTGCACCCCGCGCAGCCAGGGCAGCGCGCTGCCCTGGCGTTCCACCAGGACGCGGGTCGGGATGGTGTTGATGAACATGCCGACCATGTCCTCGACCCCGGCCAGGTCCGACGGCCTGCCGGACACGGTGGCGCCGAAGACGACCTCGCGCTCGCCGCTGTGCCGGGCCAGCAGCAGCGCCCACGCGCCCTGCACGACCGTGTTCAGCGTCAACCCGTGCGCGCCGACATCGCCCGCGGGCAGGCTCGCCCGGACGTGCGCGGACGACTCGGCGCGGTGCGCGTCGACCGGCTTGCGGTCGAACGGCAGCGGCGTGCGTCCCTGCACACCGGACAGCACGGCCCGCCAGTGCCGCTCGGCCGCCGCCGCGTCCTGCTCGGCGAACCAGCGCAGGTAGTCGGCGAACGGGCGGCGCGGCGGCAAGTCGGCGCCGGTGTAGGCGGCGAGGACGTCGGAGAACACCTGCGCGGTGCTCCAGCCGTCGAGCAGCACGTGGTGCGAGACCCACAGCAGCTCGACCGTGCCGGGCTCGACCTCGTGGATGACGAGCTTGGTCAGCGAGCCGTGCGCGAGGTCGAGGCCCGCGCGCTCGTCGGCGGCGGTGATCGGCCGGTACTCGATGTCCAGCGGCAGGTCGCGGTGCACGACCTGCACCGGCTCCGGCACGCCCTGCCAGACGATGGTGCTGCGCAGCACGGGCGTCTTGGCCGCCACCTCCTGCCACGCCCGGCCGACGCGGCGCGGGTCGGTGACACCGCGCAGCCGGACACGGGTCCGGTTGACGTAGGCGTCGCCGTCGAGCAGGCCGTGGAACAGGATGCCCGCCTGCAACGGGGTCAGCGGGTAGATGTCCGCCACCCCGCTGCCATCGCCGACCAACGCGTCCACCTGGGACTGGGCCAGGCGGGCCAGCGGGAAGTCCGACGGCGTGCGGCCACCGACGCCCGGCGCGGCGCAGTGCACCACGATCTCCCGCAGCGCGGCCAGCATCCGGTCCGCCAGCGCGCGCACGGTGGCCTCGTCGTGCACACCCGGCGCGTACTCCCAGTCGACGGTGAGCGCGCCGTCGGTCACGGCGGCGTTGATGTCGAGCAGGTGGCCGCGCGGCATCGGCGGCCGAGTCCGCTCGGGGTCCGCCACCTGCTCCCGCAGCAGCCCGTCGGCTTCCTCGGCGGTGTCCCAGCGACCGAGGTAGTTGAACGCGACCTCCGGCGTGGGCACGTCGTCCAGCTCGTTCTTGAGGTACCGCAGCGCCTCGAAGCTCATGCCCTTGTGCGGCACGGCCCGCAGGCTCTCCTTGACGGCCTTCAGCGTGTCCGCCCAGTCGTCGGCCACGGGCAGCGCCACCGGGAACTGGCTGGTGAACCAGCCGACGGTGCCGTTGATGTCGATACCGTCGACGACCTCCTCGCGCCCATGCCCTTCGAGCGTGATGAGCGCGTTCGACTGCCCGCTCCAGTCCGTCAGGGACCGGGCCAGCGCCGCCAGCAGCACGTCGTTGACCTGGGTCCGGTAGACGTCCGGGACCTGGTGCAGCAGCGCGTCCGTGGTCTCCCGGTCGAGGGTGACGGTGAACTCGGCGGGCTTGGTGTTGGCGCCGTTGTGGTCACGCGGCAGCGCGGGCACGGAAGGCACGGACCGCCAGTGGTCGAGGTCGGCGTCGAACCCGCCGCCGACGGTGAAGTCGCCCAACCGGTGCGCCCACTGTCCGAACGAGACGGTCGGGGCCAGGAACTCGCCGCGGTAGGCGCGTTCCAGGTCCGCCAGCACGACGCGCCACGACACGGCGTCGATGACCAGGTGGTGTACCTCCAGGTGCAGCCGCTCGTCGATGACCACGCGGAGCACCCGACCGGCCTCGATGTCGATCGGCCCGTCGATGCCGATGTCCTCGACCGGCTCCTGCGTCCAGCCGTCGGCGCCGTAGGAGAACCTGGTCCGCAGCCCCGCGTGGTGGCGCACGACGTGCTCGACGGCCCGCCGCAGCCGCGGCCGGTCCACGTCGGCGGCGAGGGCGAAGGTCATCGTCATGGTGAAGTGGTCGCGCTGCACCGGCGAGTGCGTGTCGAAGAACCAGTGCTGGATCGGGGTCAGCGGCGCGGGCCCGGTGATCACCGGTGCCGCCGCCGGGGCCTCGACCCGCCGCGCGACGGCGGCGAGTTCGGCGACGGTCTGGCGGACGAAGATGTCCTTGGACGTCACCTCGATGCCCGCCCGCCGCGCCTGCGACACGACCTGCATGCTCAGGATCGAGTCGCCGCCGACGGCGAAGAAGTTGTCCGCCGCGCCGACCCGCTCGACCCCGAGCACGGTCGCCCAGATCGCGGCCAGGTCGGCCTCGATCCCGGGGCGCGGCGGGACGTGGTCGGCCGCGCGCGGGGCTGGCGGCTCGGGCAGGGCGCGGTGGTCGAGCTTGCCGTTGTGCGTGACGGGCAGCTTGTCGAGCAGCACGAACGCGCTCGGCACCATGTACTCCGGCAGCGACTGGCGCAGGAACGACGCGAAGTCGCGGTCCTCCCCGACCACGTACCCGACCAGGCGCAGGTGGCCGCCGTGCGGGCGGGCGACGACGGCCGCGTCGCGCACGTCCGGGTGCTTGCGCAGCGCGGCCTGCACCTCGCCGGGCTCGATGCGGTGGCCGCGGATCTTGACCTGGTCGTCGGTGCGGCCCAGGTACTCCAGCGTCCCCTCGGGCGTCCACCGGACCCGGTCGCCCGTGCGGTACATCCGGCCGCCGGGCGCGCCGTACGGGTCGGCCACGAACCGGTCGGCGGTCAGGCCCGGTCGACCCAGGTAGCCGCGCGTGACCTGCGGTCCCGCCAGGTGCAGCTCGCCGGGCACGCCGACGGGCAGCATCCGGAACCGCTCGTCGAGCACGTACGCGCGGATCGTGGACAGCGGGCGGCCGATGGTGATCCGGTCACTGGTGATCATGGTCTCGGTGGCGTCGACGGTCGTCTCCGTCGGCCCGTACACGTTGTGCCCGCGCGACGCCCCCGGCGGGCTGCCCGCCGCCAGCGTCTCGGCGGTGACCTCCCGCAGCCGGGCCCACAGCGCGGCGTCGACGGCCTCGCCGCCCAACATGACCTCGCGGACACCCGCGTCGAGCAGCCCGGCGGCGATGAGCCTGCGGGCGTGCGCGGGGGTCAGGTCGAGGACGTCGAGCAGGCCGCGGGCGTGCTCGACGAAGGCGTGCGGGTCGAGCCGGGTGTCGTCGTCGATGACGTGCCACTCGTGCCCGGCGGCCATGAACATCAGGCCCTCGATGGCGGTGTCGAAGGAGAACACCGCGGTCTGCCCGAACCGCAGCGGGATCTCGCGCGGCGCGGCGACCCCGGCGAGGTGGTGGGTGAACAGCGCGGACAGGTTGCCGTGCTCGACGACGACACCCTTGGGCGTGCCCGTCGACCCGGAGGTGTGGATGACGTACACCGGCGACCTCGGGTCGATCGCCACGCCCGGGTCGGCGTCCGGGTAGTCGGACAGGTCCGGGATGGCGGGCACGACCACGGTCGGTCGGGTGTCGTCGAGCAGGAACTGGGCCCGTTCGGCGGGCATGGTCGGCTCGATCGGCAGGTAGGCGGCGCCGGACTTCATCACGGCGAGGATGCCGACCACCATGTCCGCCGAGCGCGGCAGCGCCAGCGCGACCAGCTTCTCCGGCCCGGCGCCCTGGTCGACGAGCCACCGCGCCAGCCGGTTGGACTGCGCGTCGACCTCGGCGAAGGTGCGCCGGTCGGCGCCGAACACCAGCGCGGTGCGGTCCGGGGTCCGCGCGGCCTGCGCGGCGAACACGCGCGGCATCGGCGTCGGGTCGACCGCGCGCTTGCCCTGCCAGGTGTCCAGCAGCAGCGCCCGCTCGTCCGCGCCGAACAGCTCCACGTCACCGGGCGCCACGCCCGGGTTCGCGGCGACGGCGGTGAGCAGCGCGGTCAGGTGCCGCACCATCCGCTCGACCGTCTCGACGTCGAACAGGTCGGGGTTGTACTCGACGGCACCCCGCAGCCCGGCAACCGACTCCTGGAACTCGAAGGTCAGGTCGACCGCCGACGTGGTGACCGGGACGTCGACCTCGGACACGGTCAGGCCCGGCAGCACCGGCACCTCGTCCGGGGTGTTCTGCAGCAGCACCATGACGTCGAACAGCGGGGACCGGGCCGGGTCGCGTTCGGGGGCGACCGCGTCGACCACCCGCTCGAACGGCACGTCCTGGTGCGCGAACGCCTCAAGCGCGGTGGCCCGGGCACCGGCCAGCAGGTCGGTGAACGGCCGGTCCACGTCCACTGTGGAGTGCAGGACGATCGTGTTCACGAAGAACCCGACCACCCGCTCCAGCTCGGCGCGCTCGCGGCCGGAGGCGACGGTGCCGAGCGTGATGTCGCGCTGGCCGCTGTAGCGGGCGAACAGGGCCTGGCAGGCGGCGAGCAGCGTGACGAACAGCGTGCTGTCCGCCGACCGTCCGACGGCCCGCAGCGCGACCAGCGTCTCCTCGGGCAGCGTGAACTCGTGCTTGGCGCCCGCGGTGGTCCGGATCGCGGGCCGGGGCCGGTCGGTGGGCAGGTCGAGCGGTTCGACGCCGGCCAGCGCACGCCGCCAGAAGCCCAGGTCGGCGGTCTGCTCGCGCTGCCACAGGGTGAAGTCGGTGTAGCGGACCGGGATGTCCGGCAGGTTCGGGTCCACACCGGACAGCTCGGCGCGGTAGAGCGCGGCGAGGTCGTCGGTGAGCACGGACGTGGACCAGCCGTCGGTGATGATGTGGTGCAGGGTCAGCACGAGCACGTGCTCTTCCGGCCAGGTGCGGACCAGCGTCGTGCGCAGCAGCGGCCCCCGCTGGAGGTCGAACGGCGTCGCGCCTTCCGCGGCGAGGACCTGCTCGACCTCGGCCTCGACCACGCGCAGGTCCGCCGGGTAGGGCTCGCCGACGAGCTGCACGGCCTCGCCGTCGATCTCGGCGAAGGTGGTCCGCAGCGACGCGTGCCGGGCGATGAGCCGGGTCAGCGCGGCGGTCAGCGCGGCGACGTCGAGGGGCCCGGACAAGCGCAGCGCGGTCGGGCTGACGTACTCGGTGTCACCGGGCTCGAACTGGTCGAGGAACCAGAGACGGCGTTGCGCAAACGATTGCGGAGCGGGTCCGTCCGAGGTGGACACCGGGATCGCGTCGGTCCGCTCCCCCGGCGCGACCTTGGCCAACGCGGCCACGGTCGGGTGGTCGAACACCACGCGCGGCGAGAGCTGGGTGCCGAACGCGGCGCGCAGACGGGACACGACCTGGATGCTCAGGATCGAGTCGCCGCCGAGGGCGAAGAAGTTGTCCTCCGCGCCGACCTCGGCCAGCCCCAGCACGTCGGCCCACGCGGCGGCCACGACCCGCTCGGCCTCGGTGCGCGGGACGACGTGGGTCGTGGTCGCGGCGAAGTCGGGGGCGGGCAGGGCGCGGCGGTCGACCTTGCCGCTGGGGGTGACCGGCATCCGGTCGAGGGTGATGACCGCGGCGGGGACCATGTAGTCGGGCAGCACCTTGGCCAGCGCGGCGCGCGGATCCGGGCCGGGGTCGCCGACGACGTAACCGACCAGTCGGGTGCCGGTGGCGTCGGTGTGCGCGACGACGGTCGCGTCGGTCACCCCGGGCCGCTCCCGCAGCACGGCGGCGACCTCGCCGGGCTCGATCCGGAAGCCGCGGATCTTGACCTGGTCGTCGGCGCGGCCCAGGTAGTCGAGCAGGCCGCCCTCGGTCCAGCGGACCCGGTCGCCCGTGCGGTACATGCGGGTACCGGCCGGGCCGTGCGGGTCGGCCACGAACCGACCGGCGGTCAGGCCGGGCCGGTCGAGGTAGCCGCGCGCCAGCTGCGCGCCCGCCAGGTACAGCTCGCCGGGCACGCCGGGCGGCAGCGGGTCGAGGTTCTCGTCGAGCACGTACGCGCGGGTGCCGCGCAGGGGCCTGCCGATGAGCGGCCGGTCGGCCTCGCCGGAGAACAGGCCGGTGGCGTCGATCGTGGTCTCGGTGGGGCCGTAGTAGTTGACCACCCGAAGGCCCTTGGCCTGGGCGTCGCGCCACAGCTTCTCCGAGGTCGCCTCGCCGCCGAGCATGAGCACCCGCAGGCCGCTGTCGAGCAGGCCCGCCGCGGCCATGTGGGTGGCGTGGGTGGAGGTGAGGTCGACGTAGGCGATGCCGCGCTCGGTGACGTAGTGGACGAAGGCGGCCGGGTCGAGGCGCAGGTCCTCGGGGATGACGTGCACCTCGTGGCCGTCGACGAGGAACAGCATGCCTTCGAGGGAGGTGTCGAAGGAGAAGGTGGCGGTCAGCGCGAACCGGGTCCGCTCGACACCGGTGACGTCGACGCGGTGGTCCTGGTGCAGGGCGGAGAAGTTGCCGTGCGTGATCACCACGCCCTTGGGGCGGCCGGTGGACCCGGAGGTGTAGATGACGTAGATGGCCTGCTCGGGGCGGATGTCGAGGCCGGGTTTGGTGTCGGGGAAGCCGCTGGTGTCGGGGATGGCGTCGAGGACGCGGACCGGGCGGGCGTCGTCGAGCAAGTAGGCGATGCGGTCGGCGGGCAGGGTCGGGTCCACGGGCAGGAACGCCGCGCCCGCCTTGTTCACCGCGAGCATCGCGACCAGGCTGTCGGCCGAGCGCGGCATGGTCAGGGCGACGACCTGGTCCGGCCCGGCGCCGTCGGCGATGAGCTTGTGCGCCAACCGGTTCGCGGCGGACTCGACCTGCGCGAAGGTGAGTTCGCTGTCGCGGAAGACGAGCGCGGTGGCGTCCGGGGTGCGCGCGGCCTGCCGCTCGAACACCTCGGTCACCGGCTCGAACGGGAATCCGGCTTCGCGGTCGTTGAACGCCGTGAGGACCCGTCGACGGTCCTCATCGGACACCCACGGCAGCGCGCCGATCGGCCGATCGAGGTGCTCGACGAGCCCGGTCACCAACGCGCGCAGCCAGCCCGCCACGCGGGCGGCGGTGGTGGCGTCGAGGAGCGCGGGGTCGTAGCCGAGGTCGAGGTGGACGCGGTCGTCGACGTGCGCGGACAGGGTCAGCGGCAGGTTGGTCGTGTCGATCGCGTGCACCTCGGCGACACGCAGGCCGTCGGCGCGGGAGGCGTCCTCGAACGGGTAGTTCTCGAACACCACGACGCTGTCGAACAGCGCCGCGCCCGGGTCCAGCGCGCTGTGCGACTGGATGCGCGGCAGGGCCAGGAAGTCGTGGCGGCGGGACTCGCTCTGCCCGGCCTGGAGGTCGCGCAGCCAGTCACCGGCGTTCCGGTCGGGGTCGGCGTGCACGCGGGTGGGCACGGTGTTGATGAACATGCCGACCATCGACTCGACACCGGGCAGCTCCGCCGGGCGACCGGACACAGTGGACCCGAACACCACGTCGGCGCTGCCGGACCACCGCGCCAGCAGCAGCGCCCACGCGCCCTGCACGACGGTGTTGAGCGTCAGCCCGGCGCGCTGGGCAGCCGCGCGGATGCGGTCGGTCTCGGCGCGGTCGAGGTCGGCGCGCGCGGCGGCGCTGGACTCGGTGCGGTGGCTCTGCGCGGGCGAGCGGTCCCACGGCACGGCGACCGGCTCGGCGAACCCGTCGAGCACGCGGGCCCAGTGCGCGTCCGCGGCGGCGGAGTCCTGGTCGGCGAGCCAGCGCAGGTAGTCGCGGAACGGCCTGCGCACCGGCCCGGCCGGGGCCTGGCCCGCGACGATCGCGGTGTAGCGCTCGACGACCTCGCCGAACACCTGCGCGGTGCTCCAGCCGTCGAGCAGCACGTGGTGCGACGACCAGACCAGCACGACCCGGTCCCCGGCGAGGCGCAGCACCGCGATCCGCAGCAGCGGCGCCCGGTCGAGGGCGAAGGGCCGGGCGCGGTCCTCGGCGAGCAGGTTGCGCATGGCCGCGTCGACGTCGGCGGCGGCGAGGTCGCGCCAGTCGCGCACGTCGGCGTCGAGGCGCACCGAGCGGCGCACGACCTGCACGGGCTCGGCCACGTCCTCCCAGATCACGGCCGTGCGCAGCACCGGGGTGCGGTCCACGACGGACTGGAAGGCGGCGACCAGCGCGGTGGGGTCGGTGACGCCGTCGAGGACGAGCCGGACCTGGTCGACGTACGCGCCGCTGTCGGCGTCGACCAGCGTGTGGAAGACCATGCCCGCCTGCAACGGGGTCAGCGGGTAGATGTCGTCGACCTCGCTGCCGTCCCCGGCGATGGCGTCGACCTGGGTTTGGGTGAGCCGGGCCAGCGGGTAGTCGGACGGGGTGCGGCCACCGGCGCCGGGGGCCGCGCAGAACCGGACGATCTCGCGCAGCGTCGCGGCCATGGCCTCGGCGAGCCTGCGCACGGTCGCCTCGTGGTGCAGGGCAGTGGAGTACTCCCAGGTCAGCACCAGCTCGTCGGACTCGACGAGCCCGATGACCTCCAGCGCGAAGTCGCGTTCGGCGTCGGCGGCGACCTCGGCGCCCGCGTCGTGGCGGGCGCCGATCAGGCCGTCGTCGCCGGTGTCGAAGCGGCCGTGGTAGTTGAACCCGACCTTCGGCAGCGGTCGCCCGGCGAGCGGGCTGTCCGGGGTGAGGTAGCGCAGTGCCTCGTAGCTCATGCCGTTGTGCGGGACCGCGCGGAGCTGTTCCTTGACGGACTTGAGGACCGTGCCCCAGTTGCCCGTCGGGATGTCGAGCGCGACGGGGAACTGGGTGGTGAACCAGCCGATGGTGCGGGTGAGGTCGGTGCCGTCGATGACCTCTTCGCGGCCGTGGCCCTCGAGGGTGATCGCGGCGGTGCGGTCGCCGGTCCACCGGGACAGGACACTGGCGAGCGCGCTGAGCAGCACGTCGTTGACGCGGGTGCGGTAGCGGTCGGGGACCGCGCGCAGCACCGCGTCGGTCGTGGCGGGATCGAGCCGCACGGTGACCGACGCTGTGCTCCCGGCGCTCATGACGCCGTCATGGTCAACGGGCAGCGGTGCCGGGTCAGGCACCGAGGCCCAGTGGTCGGCGTCCCCGGCGAATCCGCCACCGGCGACGAAGTCGCGCAGCCGGTGGGCCCATTCGGCGAAGGTCGTGCCCACCGGCGGCAGCTCGACGGGACGCCCGGCCAGCGCCTGGGTGTAGGCGGTGGCCAGGTCGTCGAGCAGGACCCGCCAGGAGACGCCGTCCATGACGAGGTGGTGGACGGTCAGGAACAGCCTGCCGTCGTCGAGCAGCGCGGCCCGCAGCAGCGGACCGTCGGCGAGGTCGATGCCCGCGCGGATCTCGTCGATGTCCCCGCCGCGCGCCAACCAGAACGGGGTGTCACCCGGTTCCTGCCGCCACTGGCCGTCGACCTGGCGGAACCGGCTGCGCAGCGCGTCGTGGTGACCGACGACGGCCTTGAGCGCGGTCTCCAGCGCGCGGGGGTCGATGCCGTCGGCGAGGTCGACGAGCAGCGACATGGTGAAGTGCGCGCGGGCGCCGTGGGCGGTGAAGAACCAGTGCTGGATCGGGGTCAAGGGGGCGGGTCCCTCGGGCACCGCGCGGATCTCGGGCGCGACCTCCCGGCCGACGACCGGGGCCAGTTCGGCGATGGTCTGGTTGACGAAGATGTCGCGGGAGGACAGCCGCAGCCCGGCGGCGCGGGCGCGGGAGACGATCTGGATGCTGAGGATCGAGTCGCCGCCGAGCGCGAAGAAGTTGTCGGTGACGCCGACGCGGTCCGCGCCGAGCGCCTCGGCCCACAGCCCGGCCAGCAGCTCCTCGGTCTCGTCGCGCGGGGCGACGAAGTCGGCCTCGGCCTCGGCGCGGACCTCCGGCGCGGGCAGCGCGGCCTTGTCCAGCTTGCCGTTGCGGGTCATCGGGAGCCGGTCGAGCACGACGAACGCGGCCGGGACCATGTACTCCGGCAGCGTCGCCTTCAGCGCCATGCGCAGCGCGGTCGTGTCGGGCTCGTCGCCGACGAGGTAGGCGACCAGCCTGCGGTGGCCGCCGTCCTCGCGGGCGATCACGGCGGCCTCGCGGACCCCGGGCAGGGCCAGCAGCGCGGCCTCGATCTCGCCCGGCTCGATGCGGAACCCGCGGATCTTCACCTGGTCGTCGGTGCGGCCCAGGTATTCCACGGCCCCGTCGGCGGTCCAGCGGGCCAGGTCGCCCGTGCGGTACATGCGGCTGCCGGGGGCGCCGAAGGGGTCGGGGACGAACCGGTCGGCGGTGAGGCCGGGGCGGTTGAGGTAGCCGCGCGCGAGTTGGGCGCCCGCGATGTGCAGCTCGCCGGGAACACCGACCGGCACGGGCCGGTGGTCCGCGTCGAGGATGTAGGCGGCCAGGTTGCGCAGCGGTGTGCCGATGGTCGCACGGTCGCCGGAGACCACAGTGGACAGCGCGTCGACGGTGGTCTCGGTGGGGCCGTAGAAGTTGTGCACGGCAGTGTCCGGCAGCGCCCCGAGTTCACGCCACAGGTCGTCGCCGAGCGCCTCGCCGCCGAGCATCAGCACGGCGGGCTTGTGGTCGGCGTGCGAGAGCAGCCCGGCGGGCAGGAGCTTGCGCAGGTAGGACGGGGTGAGGTCGAGGAAGTCGATCCGCTCGCGGACGACGTAGGCGACGAGCGCGTCCGGGTCGAGCCGGACGTCGTCGCCGAGCAGGTGCAGCTCGTGGCCGCCCGCCATCAGGACGGGCCCTTCCCACGAGGTGTCGAAGGAGAACACCGCCGAGAGCGCGACCCGCAGCCGGTCGCCGCCCGCGAAGTCGGCTTGGTGGCTGCGCAGCAGGTTGACCAGCGCCCGGTGCTCGACCGCGACGCCCTTGGGCTTGCCGGTCGACCCCGAGGTGTAGATGACGTACGCGGTGTGATCCGGCCGCAGCCCCACCTCGGGGTTCCCGACCAGGCCATCGGTCTCCAGTGGACCATCGACGACCAGCACCGCGCCCGAGTCCGCCACGAGGTGCGCGCGGCGCTCCTCGGGCAGCGCCGGGTCGACCGGCAGGTAGACCGCGCCCGACTTGAGCACGGCGAGCTGAGCCACCACGGCGTCGACCGAGCGGGGCAGCGAGACCGCCACGACCCGCTCCGGCCCGGCGCCGTCCGCGATCAGCTTGTGCGCCAAGCGGTTCGCGCGCTCGTTCAGCTCGGCGTAGGTGAGGGAGGTGCCGTCGAACACCAGGGCCGTGGCGCGCGGGGTGCGGCGGGTCTGCTCCTCGAACACCGCCGGGAAGGTGACGGGCTCGACCGGCAGCGCGGTGTCGTTCCACTCCCGGGTCACCGCGCGCACCTCGGGCTCGGTGAGCCAGGGCAGCTCGGCCATCGGCCGGTCGGGGGCGGCGGTGGCCGCGTCGAGCAGGACCAGCAGGTGGCCTGCCAGCCGCTCGATGGTGGTCGCGTCGAACAGGTCGGTGCTGTACTCCAGCACGCAGTCCAGCTGCCCGGCGCGCTCGGTGAACTCGACGCTCAGGTCGAAGTTGGCCGCCCAGCGCCGCAGGTCCACCTCCTCGACCGCGAGCCCCGGGAACTCCGGCAGCCCCTTCGAGGCGTTCTGCAGCAGCACGAGCACGTCGAACAGCGGGTTGCGGCTCGGGTCGCGCGGCGCGCCGACGGCCTCGACGAGCCGGTCGAACGGCACCTCGTCGTGGCTGAACGCGTCCAGCGCGGTGCCGTTGACCGCGCGCAGGAATTCCGCGAACGTGGTGTTCTGGTCCACAGTGGAGCGCAGCACGACGGTGTTGACGAAGAACCCGATGACCCGGTTCAGCTCCGCGCGACCGCGGCCCGCGGTGACCGTGCCGAGCGCGACGTCGTCCTGGCCGCTGTAGCGGGCCGCGAGCAGCTGGCAGGCGGCCATCAGCGCGGTGAACAGCGTGGTGTCGTTGGCGCGGGCCAGGTCGGTGAGCCGGGTGGTCAGCTCGGCGGGCACCGTGAGGTGGTGCGCCGCGCCCGCCGGGGTGCGCACCGGCGGGCGCGGGCGGTCGGTGGGCAGGTCGAGCGGGCTCGCGCCGGCGAGGGTGTCCCGCCAGTACGCCAGGTGCTCGTCCATCCCAGGGCCGCGGAGCCTGCCCTGCTGCCACACCGCGAAGTCGGCGTAGTGCAGGTCGGGGTCGGCCACGGTCCGGCCCGCGTAGCGCGCGGCCAGTTCCTCGGTCAGCACGCCGAGTGACCAGCCGTCGACGGCGATGTGGTGCGAGGTCAGCAGGAGCACGTGCGCGGTCTCGCTCACCCGCACGATCAGCGCCCGCAGCAGCGGGCCGGTGCGCAGGTCGAACGGCCGGGAGAACTCGGCTTGCAGCGTGTCGGCGAGCGCGTCCTCCGCGCAGTCGCGCACCGGCACCGGCAGGTCGATCTCGGCGTGCACGACCTGCACCGGACGCCCGTCGACCTCGGCGAAGGTCGTGCGCAGCGACTCGTGCGCGGCGACCAGCCCGCGCACCGCCGCGACCAGCGCGGGCACGTCGAGGTCACCGGTGAACCGCAGCGCGGTGCCGGAGTTGTAGTCGTTGCCGCCCGGGTTGAACTCGCTCAGGAACCACAACCGCTGCTGCGCCGACGACAGCGGCAGGTCGGCTTCGCGGTTCGCGGTCGGGATGGTCTCGGGGGCCTTGGCGGCGGCCTTGCCCGCGAGCCTGCGCGCGAGTTGCGCGCGCAGGTGCTCGGGGAGGGCGTCGCGCCGAGGGGACTGGGAGGTGGTCATGGCAGCGGCTCCTCGGCTGGGTCAGAGTGCGTCGCCCGCGAGGGCTTCGAGTTCGCGCAGCACGTGGTCGGTCACCACGTCCGCGAGGGCGCGCACGGTGCGTGCGGTCAGCACGTCGCGCGGGGTGAGGGCCACCGCGAACGCCGCGTTGGCGCGGGCGGTGACGTGCAGGCTGGTGATGGAGTCGCCGCCGAGGTCGAAGAAGCTGTCGGTGGCCCCGACCCGGGGCACGTCGAGCACCTCGGCCCAGATGTCGGCCAGCACCTGCTCGGCGTCGCCGTCCGGCTCGACGTACTCGCCCGCCTGACCGAACTCGGGGTCCGGCAGGGCGCGCCGGTCGAGCTTGCCCGACGGGGTCAGCGGCAGCGCGTCCAGCGCGACGAGCGCGGCGGGCACCATGTGCTCGGGCAGTTCCCGGCCGAGCACGGCCCTCAGGTCGACCGCGTCCAGTGTGGATGGTGTGGCGTAGCCGATGAGCTTGCCGTCGCGGGCGATGACCGCGGCGGAGGTCACACCCGGCAGCGCGGACAGCGCGGCCTCGACCTCACCGGGCTCGATCCGCACGCCGCGGATCTTGACCTGCTGGTCGGTGCGGCCCAGGTACTCCACCGCACCGCCGCGGGTCCACCGCACCAGGTCGCCGGTGCGGTACATGCGGGTACCGGCCGGGCCGTAGGGGTCGGCGATGAACCGCTCCGCCGTGAGGCCCGGCCGGGCGAGGTACCCCCGGGCGAGCTGGACCCCGGACAGGAACAGCTCCCCCGGCGCGCCGACCGGCACAGGGTTCAGGTCGGCGTCGAGCACGTGCAAGCGGGTGTTCCACACCGGTCGCCCGATGGGTACCGCCGCCGCGCCCGGTTCGCAGGCCCAGTGGGTGACGTCGACCGCGGCCTCCGTCGGGCCGTACAGGTTGTGCAGTTCCGCCTCGATCGCGCCGTGGAACTCGGCCGCGAGGTCGGCGGGCAGCGCCTCACCGCTGCACAGCACCCGCCGCAGGCTCCCGCACGCGGTGCGGTCGCCGTGGGCGAGGAACGCGCGGAGCATCGACGGGACGAAGTGGACAGTCGTGACCCGCTGGTCGCGGATCACCTCGGACAGGTACGCCGGGTCGCGGTGCCCGTCGGCCTTGGCCACGACCAGGGTCGCGCCGACGGTCAGCGGCCAGAAGAACTCCCACACCGACACGTCGAAGCTCGCCGGGGTCTTCTGCAACACGCGGTCGTCCGCACCGAGCCCGAACCGCGCCTGGGTCCACACAAGACGGTTGACGATCGCCGAGTGCGGCACCACGACGCCCTTGGGCCGCCCGGTCGACCCGGAGGTGTAGATGATGTACGCCGCCATCTCTGGGGTCACCTCGACCTCCGGCGCGGTGGTCGGCGCGGGCCCCTCGGGCAGCGTCTCCAGCAGGCAGACCGCGTCGGCGTCGACCCGCATGAACTCGACCCGGTCGCGGGGCAGCTCGGGGTCCACCGGCAGGTAGGCGGCCCCTGCTCGCAGCACGGCCAACAGCGCGATGACCAGTTCGGCCGAGCGCGGCATGGCGACCGCGACGACCTTCTCCGGCCCGGCGCCGCGCCGGACCAGCGCGTGCGCGACCCGGTTGACCTCGGCGTCGAGCTGGGCGTAGGTCCACCGCCGCTCGCCTGCCACCAGCGCCTCGGCGTCCGGGGTCCGCGCGGCCTGCTCGGCGAGCATCGCGACCAGGGTCGTGTCGGGGACGTCGGCGGCGGTGTCGTTCCAGTCGACGAGCACGCGGTCGCGGTCGGTACCGGCCAGCGCCGGGATCGCCGTCACCGCGCGGGTTCCGTCCTCGACCAGCTCGCCGAGCAAGCGGCGCAGGTGCTCGGCGAGCGCGGTGACGGTCTCGGCGTCGAACAGGCGCGGCTCGTAGCCGAACAGCAGCCGCAGCCGCTCCCCCGGGTAGACGGTCACGCTGAGCGGGAACGTCGTGCTCTCCACCGCGGTCAGCTCGCGCAGCTCGGGGCCGTCGGCCGGGTAGTTCTCGAAGATCACGGCCGTGTCGAACAGGTCCATGCCGCCGGGGACCGCGCTGAACCCGTGCAACCGGGTGAGCGGGGTGTGCTCGAAGGCGCGGGACTCGACCTGGGTCCGCTGCGAACGGGCCAGCCAGTCGGCGACGGCGGAATCGTCCACCGTGGTCACGACCGGCAGCGTGTTGACGAACATGCCCGTGATCTCGTCGACCCGGGACAGGTCCGCCGGGCGGCCGGACACCGTGGCACCGAAGCAGACCTGCCGCTGACCGCTGTACTGGGCCAACAGCAACGCCCACGCGCCCTGCACGACCGTGCCCGCGGTGAGCCGGTGTTCCTTGGCGAAGCGGGTGAGGCGGGTGGTCTCGTCGGCGGTGAGCGCGATCTCGGTCCGCGCGGAGGTCGTGGGCTGCTCGACGGAGGCGCGCGGCCGGTCGAACGGCAGCGGGGTCGGCGCCGCCAGCTCGCCCAGCACGCCGCGCCAGTGCCGTTCGGCGTCGGCGGGGTCCTGGGCGGCCAGCCAGCGGTGGTAGTCGGCGAAGTCGGGGCGCTCCGGCAGCTGACCGCCCGCGTAGGCGGCGGCCACGTCGGAGAGGACGCCGAACACGCTCCAGCCGTCGAGGAGCACGTGGTGGAAGGTCCACACGACCTGGGTCGCGCCGTCGAGCCGGGCCAGGGTCAGCCGCATCAGCGGCGGGGCGGCCAGGTCGAACCCGCGCTCCCGGTCGTGGGCGAGCAGTTCGTCGAGCTGCGCCTCCCGGTTCCGACCGGTCCAGTCCAGCAGCGTGATCGGCAGCTCGACGCGCTCGCGCACCACCGCCAGCGGCTCCGGCACGTCCTGCCACACCACGCCGGACCGCAGGATCGGCGTGCGGTCGACCACCTGCCGCCAGGCGTCGGCGAGGCGGTCGAGGTCGGTGTGGCCGTCGAGGACGAACGCGGTCTGCTGGAAGTAGGCGCCCTGCCCGGACTGGGAAAGGCTGTGGAAGACCATGCCCGCCTGCATCGGCGTCAGCGGCCAGATGTCGGACACACCCGCCGTCGCGAGGGTGTCCACGGTGTCCTGGTCGAGGTCCACCAGCGGGAAGTCCGACGGCGTGCGGCCGTGGCCGCCCGCCGCGCAGTGCGCCACGATCGAGCGCAGCGCGTCGGCGATGGACTCGGTGAAGCGGGTGATCGTGGACGCACGGTGCAGGTTCTCGCTGTAGTACACGGTGAGGGCGAGCCGGTCGCGCTCGACGCGACCGACGACGTCGAGCACGTGCGGGCGGCGGGCGTCCGGGTGCGCGTCGAGCGCGAGGTCCCCGGCGGCGTCGATGCGGCCGAGGTAGTTGAACGACACCTCCGCCGTGCCACCGAGTTCCATCCCGGCGAGGTGGCGCAGCGCGCCGAAACCGATGCCCCGGCGCGGGATCGAGCGCAGGGACTCCTTGACGGCCTTGATCGCGGTGCCCCACTCGGCGGAGCCGGTGAGCACCACGGGGAACAGCGTGGTGAACCAGCCGACGGTCCGGGAGAGGTCGACGCCGTCGAAGAGGTCCTCGCGGCCGTGGCCCTCCAGGTGCACGAGCGTGGCGGGCCGCCGGGTCCACTCCCGCAGCGCGGCACCGAAAGCGGTCAGCAGCACGTCGTTGACCTGCGTGCGGTACGCGCTCGGCACCGCGCGCAGCAGCGCCTCGGTCTCCCCCTCGGTCAGGGTCACCGTGACCGACCGCTCGGAAGCGGTGGTGTTCGGCCCGCCTTGGTCGCGCGGCACGGACGTCTCGGCGCGCGCCACCCGCCAGTGCTCGATCTCGTCGGCGAACCCGCCCGCGGCGGCGTGCTCGGCGAGCCGGGTCGCCCACTCGCGGAACGACGTGGTGCGGCGCGGCAACCGGATCTCCTCGCCCAGCACGGCTTGCCGGTGCGCGGTCCGCAGGTCCTCCGCGAGCACCCGCCAGGACACGCCGTCCACCACGAGGTGGTGCGCGCGCAGCCGGACGGCGGTGTCGGGGTCGCCGGGGCCGGGCAGTTCGGCGACGAAGACCGGGCCGTGCTCGGCGACCATGCCGGTCTCGCCGACCGGCGCGTTCTCCTGGTGCCAGTCGGCGGCCTTGTGGAAGCGCATGCGCAGCGCGTCGTGGTGCTCCAGCACCGCGAACAGCGCGGTGGCCAGCGCGTCCGGCAGCACCGGCTCGCCGAGGTCGACCAGGCAGGTCTGGTCGAAGCGCTCCGGGTGCGCGGTGTGGGTGTCGAAGAACCAGCGCTGGATCGGGGTCAGCGGCACCGGCCCGGACACCGGCCCGTCGTCGTGCTCGTCGGCGGTGTCGACGGTGGTGACGTGCGGGGCGAGCGCGGCGACGGTCTGGTGCACGAACACCTCCCGCGCGGTCAGCACGAGCCCGGCGGCGCGGGCCGCGGTGACGACCTGGATGCTGAGGATCGAGTCGCCGCCGAGGGCGAAGAAGTTGTCCCGCACCCCGACCCGGGCCGCGCCCAGGACATCGGCGAACACCGCGGCGAGCGTGGCCTCGACGGGGGTGCGCGGCGCGAGGTAGCGGTCCGGCTCCCGGCGCGGCGACGGGACGGCGGGCGCGTCGCCCTCCGGCAGGTCCGCCAGCGTCCCGAGTGGGGTGTCGGGGCGCGCGGCGACGATGCCGAGCAGGGCCTCCAGTTCCTTGGCCAGCGCGGCGATCCGGTCGGCGTCGAAGAGCGCGGTGTCGTACTCCAGCACGGCGGTGAGCCGGTCGCCGGTCGGCCAGAACTCCACGGCCAGGTCGAAGCGCGCCGACGGGCGGGGCAGCGGCTGGTCGGCCCAGCCCAGTCCACCGGCCTCGGTCGTGCGCACGAGCGGCTGCTGCAGCGCCACCACGGCCTGCACCAGCGGGGTGCGGCTCGGGTCGCGCACCAGGGCGAGCTGGTCGGCGAGCCGGTCGAAGGGCACGTCGTCGTGGTCGAACGCGTCGAGCGTGGTTTCCCTTACCGCGCCGAGGAAGTCGCTGAACGGCAGCGTCGGGTCCACGCGCGAGCGCAGGACCAGGGTGTTGACGAAGAACCCGGCGACCCGGTCCAGCTCGGCCAGCGGCCTGCCCGCGCGGACCGCGCCCAACGCGATATCGCGGGTGCGTCCGTGCGCGGCGAGCAGCACCTGCACGGCGGCGGTGAGGGTCATGAACAGCGTCGCCTCGTGCGCCGTGCCGAGGGTGTTGAGGCCGCGCACCAGATCGGCGGACAGGACGTGGCGGTGCACGCCGCCGGAGCCGACCCGCACGGGCGGCCGGGGCCGGTCGGTGGGCAGGTTCAGCGGGGTCAGGCCTTCGAGCCGGGACTGCCAGTGCGCGGTGTCGGGCACCTCGCGGTCGGACTGCCAGGCGGCGTAGTCCGGGTACTGCGCCGACGGTTCGGGCAGGTCGGCGGGGACGCCGGTGGTCTCCTCGGCGTAGAGCGCGGTCAGCTCGTCGACGAGCAGGGCGGCCGACCAGCCATCGGTGATGATGTGGTGCTGGGCGAGGACGAGCACGTGGTCCTCGGGCCCGACCCCGATCAGCGCCACGCGGGTCAGCGGTCCGCGGGCGAGGTCGTAGGGCTCGGCGACCAGGTCGGTCAGCGCCGCGTCCAGGTCGGTGGCCACCATCTCCCGTACCGGCAGCGCGGCCGCGTCGGCGACGACCTGGTGCTCACCGTCCACTGTGGTCCGCAGCGCGTCGTGCCTGGTGGCCAGCCGGTTGAGCGCGGACTGGAGCGCGCGGCGGTCGAGCGGGCCGGTGAGGCGCAGCGCGAAGCCGGTGTTGTTGACCGGGCCGATCGAGGTCTGGTCCTCCAGCCACAGCCTGCGCTGCGCGGGCGAGAGCGGCAGCGGGCCTGCTCGGTGCGCGCGCGGCAGTCCGGTGGTCTCGGCGGGCCGCTCCGGCAGCAGGGCGGCCAAGGCCGCGACCGTGCGGGCGTCGAAGAGCGCGCGGCCGGACAGCGCGGTACCGAAGGCGGACGCGAGCCGGGTCTGCGCGCGCACGGCGAGGATGGAGTCGCCGCCGAGCGCGAAGAAGTCGTCGTCCACACCGACGGAGTCGACGCCGAGCACGTCCGCGACGACCTCGGCCACCACCCGCTCGCGCTCGTCGCGCGGCGCCACGTGGTCGACGGCGGCGACCCCGACGGTCGGCGCGGGCAGCGCGTCGCGGTCCAGCTTCCCGTTGGGGGTCAACGGGAACGCGTCCAGCACGACGATCGCCGCGGGCACCATGTGCGCGGGCAGCCGCTCCTCCAGCCGGGCCCGCAGCGCGGACGGCACGGGCCTGCCGTCACCGGGCACCACGTAGGCGACCAGCCGCTTGAGCCCGGTCTCCGCGCGGGCGACGACGACCGCGCGACCCACCGCCGGGTCGGCGGACAGCTCGGCCTCGATCTCGCCGGGCTCGATCCGGAAGCCGCGGATCTTGACCTGGTGGTCGGCGCGGCCGACGAACTCCAGGTCGCCGTCGGCGTTGCGGCGCACCACGTCCCCGGTGCGGTACATGCGCGCGCCGCCCGGCGCGGCCAGGAACCGCTCGGCGGTAAGGCCCGGGCGGTCGAGGTAGCCGCGCGCGGTGCCGACTCCGGTGACGTACAGCTCGCCCGCGGTGCCGTCGGGCACCGGGCGCAGGTCGTCGTCGAGCACCAAGGCCTCGGTGCCGGGGATGGCCCGGCCGATGGGCGGGGAGTCGTCGGCGGGGGCCAGCGGTCCGCTCCAGGTGGCGACCACCGTGGACTCGGTCGGTCCGTAGGCGTTGATCATCCGGCGGCCCGGTGCCCAGCGGCGCACCAGGTCCGCCGCGGTGGCGTCGCCGCCGACGACCAGCGTCCGGAAGTCGGGCAGGTCCGGGGGCGTCCCGTCGCCGACGGTCGCCAGGGCGACCGGGGGGATCAGCGCGTGGGTCACCCGGCGGGTCCGGAGCACCTCGGCGAGCTGCGCGCCGAGCAGCGGCCCCGGCGGCGGGACGACGAGCGCCGCGCCGCCCGCGAAGGCCATGCACAGCTCCAGCACCGACGCGTCGAAGCTCGGCGAGGAGAACTGGAGCACGCGGTCACCGGGGCGCACGTCGAACCGGTCGACCTCGGCCTGGGCGAAGGTCGCCAACCCGCGGTGGGCCACCACCACACCCTTGGGCCTGCCGGTGGAACCCGAGGTGTAGATCACGTACGCGGGCTGCTCGGGGTGCGGGCGCCCCGGTAGCGCTCCATCCTTTGTGGACTCATCAGTCCGCGCGGCCACGACCTCGGCGGGATCCGCGACGACCAGCAGCGGTTTGGCGTCGTCGAGCATCGCGGAGATCCGCTCGGCCGGGTAGGCGGGGTCCACGGGCAGGTAGGCGGCGCCGGACTTCAGCACGGCCAGCTGCGCCACCACGATCTCCACCGACCGGGGCAGGGCCAGCGCGACCAGCCGCTCGGGCCCCGCCCCGCGGGCCAGCATGGCGCGGGCCAACCGGTCCGACCAGTCGTCCAGCTCGGCGTAGGAGACGGGTCCGGCGTCGGCCAGCAGGGCGGGCGCCGCGGGCTTTCGGCGCACCTGGTCGGCGAAGAGGTCCAGCAGGGTCGGGAACGCTAACCGGGGGGCGGACATGACTGCACGAACCTTTCACGGCCTGGGGGCGCGATGGGGGAACGCGTGCGGGGAGACACGCGCGGAGGGTCCTGCCGATGGGGGCGGGTCGCACCCGCCGGTCGCGCCACTCGTGTGCGCCTTGACCGGGCGGGTCCCGCTCGATGTGCCGGTTGTGCTCGCGGTTACCGCGTTGTGGTGCTGGGGCTCCCGGTCAGGCCGCGGCCAAGACCGCGTCGACGCGGCAGGCGAGCCTGCCGCCGACCTGGAGCCAGGCCGGGGCGCCGTCCGGGCCGGGCAGGAACCGCCCCACCTGGTCGGTCTCGCCGGTGTCGCAGTCGCGCATGGCGAACCGCAGGCCGGACAACGGGGTCAGGTCGGCGAACGGCTCGTCGTCCACGGTGAGCCGCAGGTCGTCGGCAACCCGGTAGACGGTGTCGCCGTTGGCGTAGGCGCCCGCGAAGCCGCGCGGCGCCGGGACCGGTTCCACGACCGCGGGAACCGGGTTGTGGTCGGCGATCGGGACGCCGAACGCGGGTAGTTCCGCCGCCAGTTCCCGCCAGAGCGCGTAGCCCGCGCCCGCGTTGGCGGTGAAGGCGACCACGGTGCCGGTGGACGGGTTCATCCGCAGGTGCGCGGAGGTGCCGTCGCCGGTGCCGTCGTGGCCGGTCGCGGTCAGCTCGCCGGAGCCGAACACGGCCAGCCCGAGGCCCCAGCCGTCGGCCATGCCGAACGGCTCCGCGCCGGGCGCGGCGCCGCGCATCTCCTTGAGCGAACCGGGGTCGAGCAGGTCGTTGGGCTCGGCCCCGGCCAGCGCGCGTCCCAACCGGACCAGTTCGGTCGCGCTCATGGCCAGCGCGCCCGCCGCGGACTGCACGGCGGTGAGCGACTGCGCCACCGGCCGGACCAGGCCGCGGGAGCGGTTCACGGTGTGGCCGCTGACCACGCCCGCGTCCGCGCCCGGCCCTACGACCAGGCTCGCGCGCACGCCCAGCGGGTCGAGCACGACCGCCCGGACCGCCGCCGCCCAGTCCATCCCGGTCACGAACTCGACCGCGTGGCCCAGCAGCAGGTAGCCGACGTTGGAGTAGGAGAACGCGGTGCCCGGCGCGGCGACCGGGCGCAGCGCGTGGCCGGATTCCTGCAGCAGCCGCCGCAACGTGGGCGCGGTCACCTCCGCGGTGTCCGACGGCAGACCGGAGGTGTGGCTGAGCAGGTGCCGCGGTGTCACTCCGGCGAACCCGGGCAGCGCGCCGAGGCCGGGGACCTGCTCGACCATCGGCTCGTCGAGGTCCAGGTCGCCGTCGCCGACGAGGGCGAGCACCGCGGCGGCGGTCACCACCTTGGTGACCGAGCCGACCGGCACGGCGTGTGACTCTGTCATCGGTGTGTCGCAACCGTGTCGGGCCACCCCCGTGGTGACCGACCACGTGCGCTCGTCGTGGTGGATGACCAACTGCGTTCCGGGGACCGCGTGCTCGGCGGCGAGTGCCGCCAGTCGGGCTCGCAGGTCGGCTCTGACGGATGCGTCCATTGAGTCCTCACTGTTGTTAGAGCGCGGTGGGGCGCACGCGCGGGATTCGTGGTCGCGCACGGGCGGTCTGCGGGGATCGGTGCGGGGAACAATTGCCCTGCCGGAGCACTCAAGCTCCTAGTGCCAGGTTCCCCGTTGCCACTCGATTCAATCGTCGAGCGGAAACAATGTTGACCAGCGGCCAAGCAGACCAGCTACCGCCGAACGGAGCAATCAAACCCCCTATATCGCAGAACCATAGCATGGCTATATGACCCACGGCGAAATCCAGCCAAACGCGTTTGAACGTCCAATAGACGTATTCACAAAAGATATTCGCGACGCAACGAGGGAGGGTTTAGCCCGTTGCTGTGACGCCAGTCACCGACAGTTGGGAGCGTTTCCACCGTCCACAGTGGTCACTTAGCATTCCTTTTGGTACAAACAACTCCACACCTCGTCGCCGGTGACTGAACTTCTTTCGCGTTGACCGAACGGTATACTCGGCGGTAGCTTGCACATGCATCCGGCCATTCGGCGGGCAATCTCGACGATCCAATAACATAGATTATCGAGTTCTGTGAACACCGGACTCCCGGTAACACCCACCGGTCGGGCCGTCGAGATTCGCACCACATTCCGCGCCGGATGGACCAGCATCTGGGAATCCGGGACCAGCTAATGTGTTTGACCTCTCAACCACCTTCGGTCTTTGCCCCACTCCGGCACCGGTTATTGGTGCGCTACGCGCCCTAGCGGATAGCTACCGGACACGTCCGGGTGACATGGCTGGTGCGCGGCGGACCGGGCGGGCAACCTGGCAGGCTGAGCCAGCACCGACCCGAGGGGGAACCGTCTCCGGATGATCAGCACCAGGTCTCTGCCGTTCGACAAGGTCCGGGTCACCTTCACCCTGGACCGCGACGACCCGCCCGGGCCGACGAGCGTGGTCGGCTGCTTCAACGGCTGGACACCCGGCCTGCACCCGCTGCGCGCCCGCTCCAACGGCAAGCGGTCCAGCTCGATCGTGCTGCCCGCGGGCAGTTCGCTGTCCTTCCGCTACCTCACCCAGGGCGGCGTGTGGACCGACGACCCCGCCGTCACCGCGCGGGACGTCGAGGGCAACCCGCACATCACGGTCTGAGGCACCGCAACCGGACCAGGACGACGAAAGGCCCCGCCGAGCGGCGGGGCCTTTCGTCCGCGGTGGACGGAACGGGCGACGGCTCAGGCGGCGACCAGCTCGCGCTCGGCCACCGTGGACCGCCCGGCCAGCACCAGGCACACGAACGCCAGCGAGCCGATCGCCGCGCCGACCACGGGCAGGGCCGAAACCCCCCACGCGCCCACGACCACACCGCCGACGACCCCGGAAAGCCCGACCCCCAGGTAGATCGCCGACGCGTTGATCGACAGCAGTAGACCCGCGCTGCCGGGCGCCAGCTCGATGAGCCAGTTCTGGATCGGCGGGTTGACCGACCAGGTGATCAGCCCCCAGGCGAACAGCGCCACCGCCGCCGAGACCGCGCTGACCGCGGTCAGCGTGAGCGTGCCCATCACCAGCACGTAGGCGACGAAGACGTAGCGCAGCAGGCCCCGGCTGCCGTAGCGGTCGGTCAGCCGACCGCCGAGCGTGTTGCCGATCGCGCCGCCGAGGCCGTAGGCGAGCAGCATCAGGCTGATGACCCCGCCGCGCAGATCGGCGGTGTCGGCCAGCAGCGGCGCCAGGAAGGTGAAGACGCTGAACGCGGAGAGGCAGCCGAGCACGGTCATGCTCAGCACCAGCCGCACCCGGCCGTCGCCCAGCACGGAGAACCGCTCGCGCAGGCCGACCGCGGGCGGCGCCGCCACCGTCGGCAACCAGACCGCGCACGCCACCGCGGCGAGCGCGGAGACACCCGCCACCAGCGCGAAGACCCCCTGGTAGCCGAGCGGTCCACCGAGGACGTTGCCCGCGGGCACGCCGATGATCAGTGCGAAGGTGAGGCCGCCGAAGACGATGGCGACCACCCGGCCGCGCCGCTCGGGCGGGTTGATCGTGGTGGCCACGGCGACGGCCACCGGGGTGAACACCGCCGCGCCCAGCGCGCTGACCACCCGCGCGCCCAGCAGCAGCTCGTAGGTCGGGGCCAGCGCGGACAGCGCGTTGCCCAGCGCGCTGACGCCCAGCGCGGTCACCGCCAGCCGCTTGCGCTCCCAACGGCCGGTGACCGTGGCCAGGACCGGCGAGGCGATCGCGTAGGCGATGGCGAACGCGGTGACCAACTGGCCCGCGACGGAGGTGGTGACGCCCAGCTCGCGGCTCACCTGCGGGAGCAGCCCGGAGATGATGTACCCGCTGGTGCCCACCGTGAACGCGCCCGCGGCCAGCAGGTACGTGCGTGCGGTCATGGATGTCCCCCTTGGACCGGGATTTGGTACGACGCTCATCGTACTACGGCGATAGCCGAACTACGAGAGACGTCGTACTAAGGGGTACGATGTCCGGTATGGCCGAAGAACTGCCGCACCCGGACCGCGAGGACATCCGCCTCGTCCCGGTCCTGCACGCCCTCGCCGACCCGATGCGGCTGCACATGGTCCGCGAGCTGGCGCGGATCGACGACGAGGTGGCCTGCGGCTCGATCGACCTGCCGATCAGCAAGTCGACCCGCACCCACCACCTGCGCACGCTGCGGGAGGCGGGGGTGGTCCGGATCCGGCCCAGCGGCACCGCCCGGCTGACCAGCCTGCGCCGCGCGGACCTGGACGCGCTGTACCCCGGCCTGCTCGACGTCGTCCTGCGCGCCCCGCACTAGCGGCGACCAGCCGCCGGATCGCGGTTGCGACGCGCTGGCGGCGGCCACGCACGGTAAGCGAACCGTACGGCGAACGGTCGAATGTGCGGCAGTTGGGTCGATCCCGTCCGGTGATGGCATCCGCGCCCGCGAACCGGCTCATGATGTCGCGCAGTGGGTCGCGACGCGCGAGGGAGCAGGCACCATCGAGAGCCGCGAGATCATCACGATGACACCGCGGTGGTTGCGGGAGGCCGCGCGCCTGGCCGCGGAGCACGGCCGCACCCGCACCGCGAACGCGGTCGAGCGGCTCTCGGCGGGCCGGGAGCGGCAGGCGTGGCGGGTCACCGTGGTCGGGGAGCCGGGTGCGGGGAAGACAACGTTGATCACCCGGCTGCTCGGCCGCGAGGGACTGCCCGGCGTGGAGGTGGTCGAGGCCCCGTGGGAACCCGGCGGGCCGCCGCTCGAAGCGGTCACCGACACCGACGGGGTGCTGCTGACCGTGCCCGCCACCGGGGTCTGGGGCGCGGCGCAGGCGCGGCTGCTCGAGGACGCGGTCGCCGCGCACGTGCCGTCGGTCGCCGTGGTGGTCACCATGCTCGACCGCGTCGGCCCGGCCGAGCGCGGCCGCGTGCTCAGCCACACCAGCGCCCGCACGGGTCGGGTCATCCTGCTGTCCGGTCCGGGGCCCGCGCCCGACGACCCGGCGCGCACGGCGATCCGGTCGTTCGTCGCCGACTCGGCGCCGGTCCCGGAACGCGCGCGGCTGCGCGCCCGGCGGATCGCGGCCCAGGTCGCCGACCAGTGCACGGCGATGGCCACGAGCGCCACGGAGACCATCGCCGACGCCCGGCGCGTCCACAGTGTCCAGTCGGCGGAGTTCGACCCGGACGCGAGTGCGAACCGGGCGTGGGACCTGCTGCGGTCGCAGCTGGCCGCGCGGCAGCTGGGGCTGATCGGGAGGGTCGGGGACACGCTGCGCACGGCCCGAGTCGCGGCCCTGGGCAGGCTGCGCGCCGAGCGGGCGCGGACCCTGGACGCGAAGACCTGGTGGCGCGGGGAGCTGGTCGACCTGCTGCGCGCGGAGTTGGTGGCGCAGGCGGAGCGGACCGAGCGGCTCATCCTGTCCGGTTTCACCTCCGACGCATCCTGGTTGGAGTCCGAGGTGCGGCGGCTGCACCCGGACGGCGAGGCCGCGCGGCCGATGGGCGCGCTGACGCTGCGCGTGGCAGCCTCGTCGGAGGACGGCGTGCTGGGCGAGGTGGTGGCCCGCGGCGGCGACGCGGAGAGCAGGCTCCCGGCCGTGGTCGCGGGGGACGCGCTGGACCAGGTGGTGGAGGGCTGCGCGGGGGTGGTGGTGCGGCAGGCGTGGAAGCTGCTCGACGCCGCCTACGAGCCGCTGTTCGCCGACCTGGTCGACCGGCAGCGCGCCTGGGCGGTGGCCAGGGAGAACTCCGGCGAGCGCGAGCAGCGGGTCGACTGGCACACCCTGGCGCGGGCGGCGACCGCGCTGGCGGGCAGCATCAACGCGGCTCTGCGGTCGTCGTGAAGATGTCCACAAAGGACTCCACGCCGGCGTACCTGACCAGCGCCGGGACGTCGGTGACGACCACCCGCCGGTAGCGGGTCTCGACCAGACCGTCCTTGCGGAACCGGCGCAGCACGCGCTGCACGGACGGCACCGACGTCCCCGACAGCGCGGCGAGTTCGGGTTGGCTCAGCCGGACCGGCACGGTGCCGCCGCTGTCCGGCGGCGGGTCCTTCTCGACCAGTTCGGCCAGGACGCAGGCGACGCGCCGGTCGACGGCGGCCCCGGTCAGCTCCGAGAGCCTGCGCGTGGTCCACCGCTGCTTCGCCGACACGGCACGCAAAACGGCCCGCAACGCGCCGCCGTGCGCGGTGAGGAAGGCGAGGAAGTCCTCGCGCTCGATGCGCCGCACCACGCCCGGCCCGACCGCCCGCACCGACACGGCCCGGGGTTTGGCGTCGAAGGCCGCCAACTCGCCGACCAGGTCACCCCCCGACCGCACGGCGATCAGCGCCTCGTCCCCCGTCGCGCGGCTGGCGTGCACCTTGAACCAGCCGAGCAGCAGCAGGTAGACGTGGGTGGCCGGGTCCCCCGCGCGGAGGAGGCGGTCACCGTCGCGCACCCGGACGGACTGGCCGAGGGACAGCATGTCCCGGCGGACGCGGTCGTCCAGACCACCCAGCAGACTCGCCGGGGGCCACCGGCTCGCCAGTGTCATCGGCCCACCGATCCCCGTGGTCGACAGACTTTGCCGGTGTCACTTTCGCACCTGTCCGAGCGGTGTGGTCGGCTTGGCGCGACTCTCCCCTGAACGGCCCAGGCGAAACAGTCCACTTGGGTGGCCCGGGACTACCATTGGCATCCCACCCATGCGAACACGGCAATCCTTCGTCGCCCGCCGTGCAATTGCAGGACACACCCGGAAAGGCAGGCGGACCCCTGAGCGCCGAGGACGCCCTACCAGCCCTGGAAGCGGAACTCGCCGCCCTCTGGCGCCGCGGCCGCACGGTCGCCCGGACGTCGGCCAGGGCCATCCACCCGAAGCTGGACCCCACGGCGTACCCGCTGTTGGTGCTCCTGTTCCACGCCGGTGAGCTGCGGATGTCCGAACTGGCCTCGACCATGGGGTTGGACAAGTCCACGGTGACCCGCCAGGTGGACGCAGCGGCCCGCCTGGGGCTGCTGGAACGCGCCACGGACCCCGCCGACGCCCGCGCCCGCCTGGTCACCCTCACCGAGAACGGCCGGGGCCGCGTCACAGCCGTCCTGGCCGCCCAACGCACCCGCTGGCGCACCGCCCTGTCCACCTGGCCCGTGGAAGACATCGAATCCCTCACCACCCTCCTCCACAACCTCGGCGACTCCGACATCACCTGACGAGCGCCCCGCTCTCACCTCCGACCCCAACCCCGCCCCGTCCTGCTTGGCCACTCCGCCGCACCCGCTTCCCCCTTCCCTGCCCCCTTCTCCGCCGCACCCGCTTCCCCGCCGCCAGCCTCACCCGCCGGTCCGCCCTTCACCTTTCCCTGCTCGGTCACCCCGCCGAACTCCCCGCCTCGCTTTCCGCACAGCCCCGTCGGTCCACGCCCTCAACATGCCCCTCTCCTGCTCAGCCATCCCGCCGCACCCACGCCTTCCGTCCCGCGCCGCGCCACTGCCCTGCCCCACCCGCCGGTCCACCCTCACATCGCCCACTCCTTCTCTGCCACCCCGCCTCGCTCCCCCTTCTCAGCCCGCACCGCGCGCCCACTTCTCCCACCTGGCCGGCCCGCCAAACTCCCCATCTGCCGCTCCACTAGGCCGCCATCCCTCCTTCCATCCCGCTCAGCACCCGCCGCTGACCCACCGATGGCTTCCCTCTTCCACGCCTGCCCTCCGGCCTCTCCACAACGCACCTCCCACACCTTCTTCGCCTTCCCCTCCCCGCACCGAGTTCCCCCTCGCCCCTTGTCCCCGACCCCAATCCCATAGCTCCCCTCCCCACCCCCCGGCGCACCGCCAGCCCTCCTCCCCAACCGATTCCCCCGCCCACCTCCTCACCCCCAGCCGCCTGCCGCTCCGCGCTCCCCGCCGGGTCCTCACCTCCGCGCACCGCGCCCCCACCTCTCCTCTTTCCCCACCCAGCCCTCCGGTTCACCGATTCCCTCTCCGCACCCAACGTGACCGCGCGCCCCCTGCCTCAGCGCCCTCCTTCCCGCCCTCACCCCAGCCGCCTCATCGCCCTCCCACCAGCCCAACACCACCACCCCCGCCCCCTCCGTGACCGCCACCACCCCACGAAGTAGTTGCATACACCAACCAACCGCCTTATGGTTGCAACTATCAACTTCCCCGGGGAGGCGGCATGATCGCCACCGAGACCGCCACCGGCCTCATCGACGCGCTCCGAGCGATCCTCCGACTCGGCCGCACCATCCACCACAACCACCCGGACGAGTCCCAGTCCGCCGTGGCCGTCCTGACCCTCCTCGACCGCGCGGGCGAGCAACGCCTGGGCCGAGTCGCTTGCCTCCTGGCCGTCGACCCCTCCGTCATCAGCCGCCAGGTCACCCTCCTGACCAGGGACGGCCTCGTCGCGAGACGCCCCGACCCGCATGACGGCCGCGCCTGGCTCCTCAGCCTCACCGACGCCGGTCAGGCCCGCCTCGCCGAGCTCCAAAGACGCCACGCCGAGCTACTCGTCACCGCCCTCCGCACCTGGTCCGAGGACGACGCGACCGCGCTCCTCACCGCCCTGCGCAGGCTCACCGACGACGTCCACCGCGCCCACACCCCGTAACCACCAAGGAGTCCAGCCGTGCCCCCTGAACCGATGTCCGCCGAGGAGACCGGACGGATGGACCACCGCAGGGTCATCGAGGCGCTCACCGGCCTGCTGCTGGCGATGCTCACCGCGTTCCTGTCGTCCACCATCGTGTCCAACGCCCTGCCCACGATCATCCGCGACCTGCACGGCTCCCAGCGCCAGTACACCTGGGTCATCACCGCCGCCCTGCTCGCCTCCACCGCCAGCACCCCGATCTGGGGCAAGCTCTCCGACCTCGTCAGCAAGAAGCTCCTGGTCCAGCTCGCCATCGGCGTCTTCACCGCGGGCTCGGTCCTCGCGGGCTTCGCCCAGTCGGTCGACACGCTCATCGTCTGGCGCGCGCTGCAGGGCCTCGGCCTCGGCGGGCTGCAGTCCCTGGTGGTCATCGTGATCGCGGCGATGATCAGCCCCCGCGAGCGCGGCAAGTACAGCGGCCCGATCGCCGCCGTCATGTCCGTGGCGACCGTCGCGGGCCCGCTGCTCGGCGGCGTCATCGTGGACACGAGCTGGCTGGGCTGGCGCTGGTGCTTCTTCGTCTGCGTACCGCTGGCGGTCGTCTCGCTGCTCGTCGTGCAGCGGACCTTGAACCTGCCGGTCGCCAAGCGCGCGGTGCAGGTCGACTACCTGGGCGCCGCGCTGATCGCCGCGGGCGTGAGCGACCTGCTGATCTGGATCACGCTGGCGGGCGGCGAGTTCGCCTGGGGCTCCGGCACGTCACTGCTCCTCGCGGGCACCGGGGTCGCGCTGCTCGCCCTCGCGATCTGGGTGGAGTCGCGCGCGGTCGAGCCGATCATCCCGTTGCGCCTGTTCCGCGACCGCACCACCGCGCTGGCCACCGTCGCCAGCATCGCCGTCGGCACCGCGCTCTTCGGCGGCGCGGTCTTCCTCGGTCAGTACTTCCAGATCGCGCGCGGGTACTCCCCGACCGCAGCGGGCCTGTTGACCCTGCCGATGATCGTCGGCTCGATGCTGTCGTCGACGCTGTCCGGCATCCTGATCACCAGACTCGGCCGCTGGAAGGCGTTCCTGGTCGCGGGCGCGGTGCTGATGGTGGCGGGCTTCGGCCTGCTGGGCACGATCGACCACACCACCGACATGGCCGTCATGGGCGTGTTCCTGTTCGTCCTCGGGGTCGGCATGGGCATGACGATGCAGAACCTGGTGCTGGTCGTGCAGAACGCCGTCGCGCCGAGCGACCTCGGCGCCGCCAGCTCCACGGTCGCGTTCTTCCGTTCGCTGGGCGGAACCGTCGGCGTGTCGGTGCTCGGCGCGATCCTCGCCTCCCGCGTCGGCGACCTCACCGCGCAGGGGCTCACCGAGGCGGGCGTCACCGTCCCGGCGGGCACGGGCAGCGCGGGAATCGGTTCCCTGAACGAACTCCCGCCGTTCGTCGCCGACATCGTCCGCGCGGCCTACGGGGACGGCACCGCCACCATCCTCCTGATCGCCGCCGCCCTGTCGATCATCACGGTCGTGGCCATCGCCGCCATCAAGGAGACCCCGTTGCGCACCCAGTCCGGCCTCGAACGCCAACGCGAAGAGGCCACCGCGTAGGGGAAAACCGTGCCCGGCGGATGCCCCCGCCGGGCACGGTCACCTCACCCCTCAGCCTCAGGCCGGGACCATCCCCATGAACAGCAACAGGTTCGGCGACCCGGCACCCGGGCCGACCACGACACCGGGCGTCGCGTTGCCCGCCAGCGCGGTGGCCGTCTGCCAGGCGGTGTCACCGGGGAACCGCTGCCGCCACAGGGCTGCCGTGCCCGCCACGTGCGGCGAGGCCATCGACGTCCCGCTCAACGTCTGGTAGGCGTTGTCCGCGGTCGCCCACGCCGACACGATGTTGCGGCCCGGCGCGAACAGGTCCACGCACGGTCCCCAGTTCGAGAACGACGACCGCGCGTCGTTGGGGTCCGTGGAACCGACCGTCGTCGCCGCGGGCGTGCTCGCGGGCGAGAACGAGCAGGCGTTGGCGTTGGAGTTGCCCGCCGCCACCGAGTAGTGCACGTTGGCCGCGACCGAGTTGGTCACCGCCATGTTCAGCGGCGCGAAGGTGCCGCCGCCGAGGCTCATGTTCGCCACGGCCTTGCGCCCGTTGAGGATCGTGTCGTTGGTGACCCAGTCGACGCCCGCGATGACACCGGCGTACGTGCCCGCGCCCGCGCAGTCGAGCACCCGCACCGACACCAGCTGCACCTGCTTGGCCACACCGGTCGTGGTGCCGCCGACGGTCCCGGCGACGTGCGTGCCGTGGCCGTTGCAGTCGTTGCCGGGCGGGAAGGTCCCGCCGATGGTGTCGATGCCGTAGATGGCCCGGCCGCCGAACTCCTGGTGCGTGTACCGGATGCCGGTGTCGATGATGTAGGCGTAGATCGACGGCGCGGTGTTCGGGTAGTGGTACTTGGTGTCCAGCGGCAGCGACCGCTGGTCGATCCGGTTCAGGCCCCACGACGGCGGCCCCACCTGCACGGCCAGCGCCTGCGTGGTCACCTCCTGGTCCTGGGCGATGAGCTTGTACGCGGTGTCGGTGGCGATCCGCTTCGCGGCGTCCTCCGAGCCCTTGACCGCGAACCCGCGCAGGGCGGTGTAGTAGGAAGCCGTCACCGTCACCCCGTACTTCTGGGTGATCTCGGTGGCCCGGCGCTTCACCACGTCGGCCGAGGCGTTGTCGTCGGCCAGGACGACGATGTAGCTGTCGGGCACGGCGGCGGCGGTGCCCGCGTACTGCACCACGCCGATCTTGGTCGGCGCGGGCGGCGCCGCCGACACCGGGCCCGCCCCACCGATGCCGGAGGACACCACGGCGACCGCCGCGGCGGCCACCGCCACTCTCTTGCCCAACCTCCGCGTTCGCGAGCTCATCTCGAAAAGCCTCCTGGGATCAGGGAAACCACAGCGAGGCTCGAGCACAGCGCACGGGGGTTGTGGCTCGGTTGCGACCGGCGCGTAGCCGCCCACCGGCGCACCGCCACCGACCGGATGGTGGAAGCCTTGGTGGTCCGAGAAGTCCACTGGTCCACAGTAGACTCATCGGACGACCGGACCTCAGGTCCCGTAGGCGCGGACCACCGTCTGCTCCACCGCGCTCCCCTGCGCGTCGACCGCCTTCGCCCGCAGGGACACGAACCTGGTGCCGCGCGGGTGGGTCACGGTCACCACGCCGTCAACCACCGGCACGTCCACCCAGGTCGTTCCATCATCGAAGGACGCGGACACGGTCGTTTGCACGATCGGCACGGCAGGCAGGTCCGGCTGACGCCCCACCTGAACCGTAGTCCGTACGGACCGCCCCGTCGCATGGTTGCGCGAGTCCAAGCCCTCCGGCCCGAACCGAACCGCCAGCAGCGGCAGCTGCACCCCACCCTTGCGCGCCTGAGGCCGAGCCGACGTGAAGCTCCACACCGCCGACACCCGAGGACTCAAGGGCGCCGCCCGCGAAGCCGTCGTCTCCAACCGGTAGGACGCCGACTGCTCCGGCACCTCGAACACCCCCTGCCCCGGCTGGTTCGTCTGCCCGACCAACTGCCCGTCCCGGTAGAGCGCGGTGGCCGCCGACTCGATCGTCGAACTACCCACCCGCCGCGGCGAGTCCGTGAACAGCGGCACCCCCAGCGAGATCGTGTCGTTGATCCGCACCGCGAGCCCGTTGCGCGGCAACCCGGGCCCGATCACCGCCGAGTTCCAGTCCTCGCGGTAGACCTGCCCAGGCTCATGCCGCACCTTCTCGTCCCCTGACACGAAGTCGGTGACGATCTGCTTGCGCACCACCCGCCACTGCTGGAACTCCACCGCCCAATCACCCGCCCTCGGGTCATAGAACTCCGTACGCGTCAACGGAAGCGCCACCGGCAACCCATATCCCGACCCACTGCGGAACACCGGATCCGACACCAACCACAACTTCGTCCCAGACCGCTTGTTCTGCACCTGCCGATAGGTCGACTCAACTCGAGCCAACGGCTCGTCCTCAACCCGCCGACTGAACCCCGTAGGCAACTCCCCGGCCTGGAACCAGGCGAGGTTGTACGTCACCGTAGACCCCTCGACCCCACCCGCAGCATCGGGAACATAGAACCCGCCTCCGATATCGGCCACCACAGTGGACACAGGCCCCCCAACCTGCGCCGTGTAGATCCGATCCAAACTGTCCCCGATAATCCCGGCATACAAATTCCCCCAAGGCATCCGCCGCGCATAACCGGCCCCCACAGCCCGCGACCGCACCCCCGCCCGCGCAAATTCCACCCGAATCTGCCGCGCCGCCCCAGAATCCAACACCACAGCAGTATCCCCGGTAACCGACACCGAAGGCCGCACAACCTTGCGCGACGCGATCAACCCATCCGGCAAATACGTGGAAACCACGGTATCCACATGATAAGTCCCCCGCCGAACCCGAACCTTCCCAGCCCCACCCATAGTCCAAATAGGACGGAACCGATACGCGTCCACCCCCCACAGCAAAGTGTAATTGCTATCCGTCACCACCCCCTTGTCATCCAACGCCTTCACCGCCAAGTCATAACTCTCCGCCTCCCGATCAACCGCGACCGGCGTAGTGATCCTCTCCGTACCCCCCTCGGCCACGATCCACGCACTATGCACCCCCTCCACGTCCCCCAACCTCGTATCCACCGCGACCTTGACCCCCGCCTTCCCCCGCGGCGGCACGGTGATCTCCCGCCCGGAAAGCACAAACATCCCCTCCGGCACTCCCCCTTCCAACACTCCCCTCCCCGCCTTCTTCTCCGGCGTTCCCCCCTTCGGCGCTCCCCCATCCGCAGCCCATCCTTCAGCCGCGCCCCTCTCCGGCACTCCTCTTCCCGCCGCTCCCCATCCCGCCGTTCCCCCCTCCACCGACAACCTCAACACCAACGGCACATCCGCCGTATTGACGTACGAAACCTCCTTCACCACAACCGGATCATCCTCATGCGGCCAACTCTGCCGCCCCACCGACACCACACTGGGCTCGGCATACCCAACCTGGTTCACCGCACGCGAGACATCAACCCGCCCCGCCCCTTGCTCAAACGCCCCCACCCCATCCAACCGCTTGGCCGACGCCACCAACGCCGCCTTCAACCGCTGCCCAGTCCACTCCGGATGCCGCTGCAACAACAAGGCAGCCGACCCAGCCACATGCGGCGTAGCCATGGACGTCCCCCCAAGCGAGACATACCGATCCCGCTTCTTCCCCAACGCCGAGTACTTCGACCGAGCAGCCGTGATGTTCACCCCCGGCGCCACGATCTCCGGCTTGACCCCGGCATCCCCCACCCGAGGCCCCCGCCCGGAAAAACTCGCCATCCGATCGGACTTGTCCACCGCCCCCACCGCCAACGCCGCGTCCGCACTGGCAGGCGACGACACCGTCTCAGCCCCATACCCACCATCGTTCCCCGCCGCCACAACGAACAAGGCACGATCACTCAACCGATTCACCGCCTCCTCCAACGGATCCACAGCCTCGGAATCGGTCCCACCCAAGCTCAGATTGATGATCTTGACACCGGAGTCCACCGCCCACTGGATCCCCGCCAAGATCGCCGACTCAGGACACCCCCAGCTCCCGCAAACCTTCCCCACCAGCAACCGAGCATCCGGCGCCACCCCCACGTATTTCCCACTGGACGCCGCCCCGGTCCCCGCGATCGTCGACGCGACATGCGTCCCATGCCCGTCCTTGTCGGCATCCTCACCCCCCTCCCCCGTAAAGTCCTTCGACGCCGCGATCCGCCGACGCAAGTCCGGGTGAGTCGCATCGATCCCGGTATCGAGCACCGCGACCTGCACCCCCTTCCCCGTCCACCCCGACTTCCAGGCGGCAGGCGCCCCGATCTGCGGCACACTCACATCAAGGCTGGGCCGACGCATCCCATCGAGCCAAACCCGCCCCCCACCCCGGTTCCTGGCCAGCTCTTCCCAAAACCCCGCCACATCCCCCTTGGGAACGGCAACGGCCTTCCCACCCACAGCCCCCAACGCCACCCCAACCCCGGGCGCCCCCGCAGGCAGGATCAGCGGCACATCGTCCCGATCCCCATCCCCATACCCACCCCGCAACAGCGCGGCCACATCGAACAACCGCGGATCAAGCACCCCCTCCCGCAACCCACCCCAGGCATCCGAAGGCACCACATCCAGCCGATCCCCCACCCCGGCCGTAGCGAACTGCACGTGCTCCCGCCCAGGCCCGGGATCAACGGCCGGAACGAGCCGATCCCCGAACTCCCGAACCGAGACCCGATCCCCGGTCACCAACGTGACGGCACCCAGATACCGCCCGCCGGAGCCCCCCACATCCCCTTGGCCACCCACCTCAGCCGCCGCAGGCACCCCCAACCCGAACACGGCAACGGACAACCCGGCAACCACCCCAAGGAGTCTGCGCATCCCCCCAACCAAGCCGCCAACCCCACCCCAACACCAGCGTCCAAACGTAGGGTGCCGTTCCCAGAACCATCCCCACCCCCGCCGGAGTTATCCACAGCCAAGATCAGCTTCTCCGAGAACTGTCACCCCTCCCCACTAGAATGGATTTCGGGGGCCGGAGGCATATCAAGATCATCCTCTCCTCTCCTCTCCTCTCCTCTCCTCTCCTCTCCTCTCCTCTCCTCTCCTCTCCCCCGAGCCTCTCCTCGGCACACCCCATCCGCCCCTGCGTCTTCCAGTCCCATCTCGCTCCTACGCCACACGTTCCCCTTTCCCTTCCCCCTCGGCGCCACCCACTTCCCCACTTCTCTCTCATCACCCCCTCTCTGCCCCCTCCTCTTCGCCATTCCCCTCGCTCTACCTCTGTCCTCCACTCCCTCGCTCCACCTCTCCCCTCCTCGATCCCGAGCCTCCCTCGACACATCCCCCGCCCCGCGTCGCCGGCCCCATCTCGCCCCTACGTCACCCTGCCCTCCTGGCATCACCCCCTCTTCCCCACTTCCCCCTCGCTTCACCCCTTCCTCGCTCCCCTCTCTTCGCCATCCCCTCGCTCCACCTCTCCCCTCCATGCCATCCCATTCGCCCCGCAACACCTATCCACAACCTTGATCATTATCGTCCGAAACTGTCACCCCCCACCGCTAGAATGGATTTCGGGGGCCGGAGGCACAATGCCACTAACTTAGCGCGTTTTCGCTGGCCAGTATCGGTCTAAGCGATTGGCGATCGACCTCTGGAACACTCGGATCAAGTCCACTTGCGACAGTGGGTTGCGTGTTCGCTCGATGCCCCAATGCGGGCCATGGAACTATGGTGTGCCGCAGGGCGTCGTCGCACGTGCCGCCTGCCTCTCGCACGGCACCCCTCAAGATGCCGTTGACCTGCAACGATGCTCCGTAAGTTAGTGGCATTGGGCCGGAGGCATGCCAAGATCAAGAACCATCCCGCCCCGAGCCCCGCCCGACAAGAGCCGCCCCTCAACGCGGGCCCACCCCAAGCCCAAGGCGCCTCACCCCAGACGCGCCCAGCCACCCGCCCCCATCAAGAACTCCAGCGCACCCAACCCATCCTGAAGAACCTCTAAGCCACCCCGCGCAACACTCTGCCCATGCGCAGCCTGTGGACCCGAGCCCGCCGAACCGAGAAGGCCGCCTACCTGATCAGCGCCGCCCTCATCCTCAGCGGCCTGGTCCACGTCGCCGTCCTCCTGACCACCGGCCGCACCTGGGAAGGCCCCCTCTCCCTCCGCAAAGCCGCCACCTTCGGCCTCTCCTTCGGCCTGACCCTCGCCACCGTCACCTGGGCGACCTCCTACCTGACCATCAAACGCCGAACCCCACTCCTGGCCCTCTTCGCCACCGCCAGCATCATCGAGGTCATCCTCGTCACCACCCAGGCCTGGCGCGGCGTCCCCTCCCACTTCAACTTCGAAACCCCCCAGGACACCGCCGTCTCCATGACCCTCGCCGCAGGCGGCGGCGTCCTGGTCCTCACCTCGATCGCCCTCACCGTCGCCGCCACAACCGGCGCCCGCAATACAACACCAACAATGCGCTTGGCGGTACGGTTCGGGCTAGCCGCTCTCCTCATAGCGCTCGCCACCGGCGCAGCCATGATCGCTAAAGGCGTCATCGCATCCCGCTCAGGCAACCCGGACCTGGCCTACACCACCGCGGGCTCCCTCAAGCCCCTGCACGCGGTAGCCATGCACGCCATCCTCGTCGTCCCAGCCCTAGCCTGGCTCCTCGACCGGACAACAATTCACAACCACATGCGACTGGTCTGGACCGCCATCGCCGCATACAGCACCCTGATCACCCTGGTCGGCGTCGAGTCCATCACCGGCGTGTCACCACTGGCCCCACCCACCATCGCGGCCATCGCGTCAATCCTGGCCATCACCACACTCGGCGCGGTTACCCTGTACGGCTGGGCACACCGAGCAAAGGCTTGACCACCGCGGGCCGCACCGCATAACCAGCAACCACCACCGCGACCCCCAACGTGACCCACCCCGCCAACACCTGGTCCCCGTTGACGTCATGCGGCCACTCCAACGCCAGCCGTGAGTAGAACCCACGCCCCAACGCCGTCTCACGGCACAACAGCACCAACCCGGTAAGACCATGCGCAAGCGCCACTACGACAACCGGCGTGCGACTGGTCCGAGCAAAGAGCGCCACCCCGGCCGCAAGAGAGCACCCCAGGATCACCAACCGCGCCCAGTGCTGTCCCGCAAGACCGTCATAGAGACCAAACCCGTACAAGACAACAGGAATGGCCGATGCCGCGAACGCGGCAACCTCCGGACGCGGCAACCACACCCGCACCGGCCCCAACAACGCACGCGGCTTCCCAAGAGCGAGCAACGCGGGTGCCACCAACCCGACCAACAGCCGAACCACCGTGTGCGCGCTGAACACCGCCGGTTCGTACTCGCCAAGCCCGGAACAGGTGGCGATGAACAACACCGCGCACCCGGCTAACCACGCGACGGTCCGCTCCACCGGCCACGGCTCCGTCCGTCGGCCCACCCGGTAGAGGTACCAGACCGCAGCTGCGACAGCGAGAGTGCCGAAGACAAGGTCAGGACGCCACCCGGCAAGAAGCCGCCCCAGGCTGGGAGGGTCAGGCAGCGGAAAACCGATAAGGACCTCGGTAGCCGACAGCCGACGCCGCGCGCCAAGAGGACTGGGCGTCCGACTAAGCCCAACCGCGAGACCAATGGTGACCAACATGAGCAGCACCTCAACGGCCGCCAACCGCAGGAAGGGCCGCGCTTGCGCGCTGTCCAGCTGTCGTAGTGTGCGCTGCCGGTGCAGGTAGCCAAACCCGCCTAAGAGGATCGCAGCGGCCAGCTTCGCCACTACGAGCAACCCGTAGCGCGTGCCAAGCTCATCGACCGCGAGCCGTAGTGACGCGTTGACGAGTCCGGTCACTACGACCGCAATCCAGCAGGCAAGCGCGATTGCGGAGTAGGTCCGCGCAGCAGTCGCGCCGTAAGAGCGCCGCGCAACTGCCAACAGCGCGACAAGCCCACCGGCCCACACGGACATCGCGATGACATGCAGCATAAGGCTGTCACTCGCGATGTCGTGGTCACCACCGGACGAAGAGTGTCCGGTGAGCGCTACCGGCGCCACACCAACGATCGCACCGGCCAAGAGCCACCCCGGCGGCAACTCGAGCCGACTACCGACCCACACCAACGCAGCCAAATTCGCCACTACGAGCCAAGCAAGCGCCACCGAGAGCCGACCAACCGCAGGACCCAAGACGCGGAAAACCTCGGGAATGCCCTGTCCCAACGCGTCAGCGACGGTCAACACGACCATGAACGCGGACAGAATCGCCCACCAACCCGCCAAGCGCCCCGCGACCCGCACCGCCTTGTCCCGGTCATCACCCGTCGACGCCAGCAGCGCGGCAAGAACCAGCGCGCCCACAACCCCAACAGCCGCAACCTCTGCGACCACCCGAGCGCCGGGTAGCGCCATCCGCACGAAGGCACCCGCATCCGGCAAGCCCACTACGGGAGGCGGAGCGGCGGCGGAGACTCCCACGGCTACTACGGCACCAGAAGCGATTCCGGCCCCAATCAGCGGCCTCAAGGCGCCGGTTCGCGCGAACCAAATCCGGCGATTCATCCACATACCCTCGAGTTATCCACAGCCCAGCCCTTTCGTCTGGCCACCCACTTGCCTGCTCGGCAAACTGGCTTCATCCCGGTCGAGCGACCGCGACCGTCCACTCGGGACTCAGGGCCGCCCGTGCCCGCGATCGGACGAGATGACCTCGAAGGAAGCGATCCGCCAATGCCCATCTACCTGCACCATCGTCGCCACGTCCACCAGCGTCAGATTGGGCCGGACCAGCGTCACGGTGACCTTCGCCCCCTCCGCCGTCATGGTGGTGTCCCCCACCTGGAAGGACAGCAGCGTGTCGGCCTTGGCCCGCTCGCACAGGCGGTCCACCGTGCCGTAGCTGCCCACGACGGGCGCGGTCAACAGCCCGAACGCCGTGCCGCAGTCCTCGTCGATCGCCGCCCGGAAGTACCCGCTGACGGCGTCCGCGGGGCTGTCCCCGGGTGCGCTGAACAACCAGACCTGCGTGGAAACGGCCGCCACCACGAGCGCGCCGACCATGCCCCGACCCCGTGGCCGCCGCCACAAGGAGACCCGACCAGGCCCACCGGCCTCCCGCTCGACCACAGCACCACCGGTCACCCAGCCCACCTCCCCAACCCGACCACGTACCCGAACGCCCGCCCGGCAACCGCGCCGACCCGGTCCCGATGGCCGACCCGCTTGTCCACAACAGCCTGAGCGGCAGACCTGGTGCCATCACCCGGCCCACCTCCGCAGCCCACCCCACAACCGCGGACGCGTACGACCAAGCCGACCGGTCCCCAGGTGTCGGAACGCCACTCCTACCGACCGCCCAAGGTGAGAACACCGACCCAGCCTGACGCTTCGAACCCAACCACCCCGAAACGCGGGGCGGGCACCCGACGACCGCCGCCAGGTGCGCCGCTGACGCGTTCGGCCACCTCAAACCGCCGAAACGACCCACCACGAGGAGCCCGAACTCCCACTGACAGATCAAGGCGCCAACGCCCCAGCCCGCCCACGAGACGCGGCGACCCGACGATCACCGCCAGGTGCGCCACCGACACGTTCGGCCACCCCAAACCCGGAGCAACCCATCACGACGAGCGGGAACGCCGCCAGCACCGACAGACCAAGGCACTACCACCTCCGAGACGCGAAGCGGAAACCCGACGACCACCGCCGGGTGCACCGCCCACGCGCTCGGCCAACCCGAACGGCAACGACCCGTCACCAGGTGTCGGAACGCCACTCCTGCCGACCGACCATGGCGATGGCGCCGACCCAGTCCACATAGCCGACCTGCTCGTCCACAACGGCCTCGTCCGCCGCCGCGGCGGGCGCGTTCCCCTCACCGACCCACTCGCCCAGATCGATGTCGAACCGCTCCACCCCGTCGAGCCAACCAGTCCGCCCAAGCGCAGAGGACCAGTCGTGCCCATCGAGTTCCGTCTCGCCGAACCGCTCGAATCCGCCCATGACTTCGGCACCGCCCACCATGTCGTCTACACCGACCCCGCAGCCAGGGCGCTAAGCCCAACCCGCAACGCGCTCACCACCGAACCGGGCGCCCCACCCGGGCCGTCGCACCGCTCCACGCGCGACACCGGTATCCGCGGACCCCGTGCCACACCCGGGGCCCCACACCGAGGTCCCGTACTGCCGTCGACATCGCCGCAACCGGCACCGTTGTTTCCTCGGTACCGCGGGCGTCCACCGGGGAGCCCCGGCCGCCCGCCGGGGTCCACTTCAGCCATTGAGCGCTCGACCAGCGGTCGACCGCCGGACGGGACCGGCCGGAGCCGGCCCCGTCCGAGGTGGTCAGCCGTGTTTGAACACGACGGTGGTCACCATCCACGGCGTGCTCGTCGCGCTGTTGACCGTCGCGTTCGGGCGGGCGCCGAGGACGGCGGGCTGGTCCTCGATCAGCATCTCCATGTCCCCGGCGGGCGAGGAGTTGAGCCGCTGGGTGAAGCCCGCGCCCGGTGTCAGGTTCCGGCTGAAACCGGAGTCCAGGTAGAACCCGACCGCCAGCTGGTCCCCGTCCGTGGTCGCCGCGGTCTGCCCGGAGGAGGCCACGGCCGTGGTGCCGGTCGCCGACTTGATCTGGTCGACCGCGCCCGTGCCCGCGGCCAGGGACAGGCCGGAGTACTCGACGACCCCGACGCCGATGTCCGCCGTGCCCGAGGCCGAGGCGGTCACGGTCAGCGGCGCGCCACCGCCCGCGGTGATCGGCGCGGTCCAGACGCTCTGCTCGGTGTTGTCCGTGCCGACCGTGCTCGACAGCTTCGTGTAGACGTTGCCCGCCGAGTCGCGGACGCCGGTGGCCCGGGAGCCCACGGTGTTCCAGATGCCGACCTGCACGACCATCCGGTCGCCGACCTGCACCGCCGACGGCGTGGTCACCGCGCGTTCGGCGCCGGGTCCACGCGCGGTGGCCTTCTGCACGAACCCGGGTGTCGGGGTCGCGGTCGGGGTCACCGGGTTGGACGCCAGCGAGGGGGCGCTGGTGCCGATGGCGTTGGTCGCGGTCACCCGGAACGTGTAGGTGGTCCCGTTCGCGAGCCCGGTGACCTGGGCGGACGTCCCGGTCACGGCGACCGGGGTCTGCGCGGCCTCCCCGATGTACGGGGTGACGGTGTAGCCGGTGATGGCGTTGCCGCCGTCGCCGGGGGCCGACCAGCTCACCGTCGCCGAGCCGTTGCCCGCCACCGCGGCGACCGCGGACGGGGCGGACGGTGCGGTGATCGACGGCAGGATCCGCACGGTCTTGGCCACCGACGGCACACCGGCGTCGTTGACCAGGAACAGCATGTAGTCACCGGGTGGGGCGAGGTTGGCGCCCGCGGGCGTCTGGATGTCGAGCTTGCCCACGCCCTTGGTGTACGAGAGCGGCACGAACCGCTGGTCCATGTCGCTCTGGTGGGTGTTCGCGCCCACCGACACCAGGTTGACCGCGCTGATCGACGCGGCGTCCGGGGTGCTCACCGAGATCGTCTGGCCGTACGCCGTGGACGGCGGGGCGGCGGTGATCGTCGGCCGGGCCCCGTTGAACAGGTAGGGCGGCGAGTAGATCTGGGCGGAGAACTGGCCGGGCACGGTGGCGCTGATGTGGTGCCCGCCGCCCGCGACCAGCACGCGACCGTCCGCCATCAGCAGCGCGGTCTGGTGGTACTGCCGGGGCACCGCCATGGACGCCGCGGTGGTCCACTTCTCGGTGGCCGGGTCCCAGAGCTCGGCGGCGAGGATGTTGGTGTTGAGCTTGCTCTGGTCGCTCGACGGCGAACCGCCGACCGCCAGCACCTTGCCGTCGGCGAGGGTCGTGAGGGTGTGGAAGTCCCGCGCGGTGTTCATCGGCGAGGTCTGCCGCCAGGCGGCGGTGGGCGCGGTGAGGTCGATGACCGGTGAGGTCGATGACCGAGGTGTTGGCCATCGCCGGGGCGCCGTCGGACACGGTGCTCGACCCTCCGCTGTAGAGGATCTTGCCGGGCCGGTACATGGTGGACGATCCGTTGACCACGCCGCTGGCGCCGACCGGGGTCCAGGTCTGGTTGTTCACGTCGAGCCAGAACGACACGTCCTCGGACGGGCCCATGGTGAAGACCTTGCCGTTGGGCGCGAGGTAGGCGAACGGGTACTCGACCTCGTGGATCTGCGAGGTGTTGACGTTGGACAGCACCGTCCACGTGTTGTTGCCCGGGTCGTAGACCTCGGGGTGCTCGGCCCAGGTGTAGGCGTCGGCGGTGTTGCCGCTGATGGTCACGTACCGGCCGTCGGGCAGCTCGGTGACGCTCGGGTACCAGCGCGGGTAGTGCATGTCCGCGACGCGGCTCCACGAGTTGGTGGCCGGGTCGAAGATCGTGGTGTCCTTGATGCCCAGTTCACCGGTGGAGACCACGCCGTAGCCGCCGACGACGAGCACGCGGCCGTCGGGCAGGTGGGCGTTGGCGGCGCAGAAGATGCTGTCCGGCGCCATGATCGTGGTGAAGGTGTTGGCGGCCGGGTCCCACAGGTAGGTCGGCTCGGGCTGGTGCCAGCCGTCCCACAGGATGTACTTGCCGTTGTTGAGGGCGACCATGTGCACCGCGACGAACGGCCAGTCCATCGGTGCCGACCACTGGCCCTGCGGCGACGCCGTCGGGGTGACCGCGTTGGACGGTGCCGACGCCGGGCCGGTGCCGACGTTGTTGGTGGCGGACACGGTGAAGGTGTACGAGGTGCCGTTGGTCAGGTTGGGGACCTGCAGCGTCGTGGCGGAGCCGCTGAGCACGATCGGCGTCTGCGCGGCCGCCCCGGCGAACGGGGTGATCGTGTAGGACACGATCGGGCTGCCGCCGTTGGGCGGGGCGTTCCAGTTCAGCGTGGCGGTCCCGTTGCCCGCCTGCGCGACGACGGAGGTCGGCGCGCCCGGCGCGGTCGGTCCACCGCCGCCGCCGGTGCCGTCGGCTCCCTTGAAGACCACGGTCGCCATCAGCCACGGCACGCCCGCGCCCGTGGTGACCCCGGCGCTGGGCTGCTCGCCGATGCCGACGGGCCGGTCCTCGAGCACGAACTCCATGTCGGAGGCGGGCGAGACGTTGACCCGCTCGGTGAAGCCGCTGCCCGCGGTCAGGGTCTTGCCGAAGCCGGAGTCCACGTAGAACCCGAGCGCGAGCCCGCCCGCCGCGGTCGTCGGCGGGGTCGGCCCGGAGGTGACCACGCCCGCGACGGTGCTGGTGCCGGTGGCCTGCGCCTTCTGGTCGACCACGGTGGCGTCGGCGGCCGCGGCGAGCCCCGAGTACTCGGCGACGGCGATGCCGATGTCGGCCTTGGCGGTCGGGGTGACCGTGATGGCGGGCTTGGTGCCGCCGCCGTTGACGACGGGCGCGCTCCACACGCTCAGCTCGGTGCCGTCCGGGGCGGTGACCGCGGTGAGCTTGGTGTAGGTGTTGTTGGCCGCGTCCTTGACGGTCTTCGCCGTCGCGTTGCCGCTGCTCCACACCCCCACCTGCACGACGATCCGGTTGCCCGCGACCACCGCGTTGGGCAGGGTCACCGCCTTGCTGGTGGCTATCGCGCGGGCGCTGGCCTTCTGCACGAAGGCAGGCGCCGCGGCCACGGCGATCCCGGGTAGTCCCAGCGTGAGCATGACCAGCGCGACCACCGCGCTGATCGCCACACGCCCCCGGCGGGCGCGAAGGAGTCTCATCAACCGTCCTCGATGAAAAGGGTCCTGGGCCGACCACGCCGGCGACGCTTACATCGCTGCGCCGCACCACGCGTTTCGCTTTTTCCGGACGCCCTAATCCATCCCACCGAACGGCGCAGAGCAACAAACTTCCCTATTGGAAAGCGAATTCTTCACTGGGTCAATTATTCGGTGACCGAAATAGGTCCACAGTGGAGCAAACCGGACACGCGCCACGTCCGAGGCGTACCGGCCGCACCCGCGCGGTCACCCACCGCAGGAAAGGTAGGGAATCAAGTTGCGCGTACCAACCACACAATCCGCCACGCGGTGCCGCGTTTCACGCGACCGCTCCAGGCCGCGCGCGGACGCTCCACCGCGCGGGTCAACGACCCTGGTTGAGCCCGCCGTGCACGTGGCCGACCTGGATGGTGGTCCCGTGGTGGGTCCCGCCGCTGATCTCGTTGTGCACGGGCCGGTACCGCTCCCCGGCGTCCACCGGCACCTGCCCGGCGGGGGCCTCCGCCGCGGGCGCGCCACCGGCGAGCCCGTTGTCGAGCAACTCGCCGGAGAGCACCGGGACGTGCAGGTACGCCCTGGTGTCGAGTTCCTTGTTGTGCGTGTCGACCGGCCGGGCGTCCACCTTGGCGTAGCCCTCGGCCACGACGTCGGCGTACACCCGCTCCGAGAGCAGGACGGCCAGGAAGGTCAGGTCCCGGTCCGACCTGGCCAGCGCCCCGCGCAGCACGTCGGTGTCCAGCAGCCGGTACGCGTTGACCAGCGTGCGGCCCCCGGAACGCAGCAGCGGTCCCACGTGCAGCACGGCCCGCAGCCGCAACCGCAGTCCCCGGTCCCGCGCGCGCAGCCGGACGTCCTGCTCGGCCAGGATCTCCTGCAGCGCCGCGAACACGCGGTCGACCACGGCGGGCAGGTGGTGGGTGTCGAACGCGACGCCGATCCCGTCGCCGTTCTCGTGCTCCATGAGCCGCCGGTCCCACACGTCGGCCAGGCCCGCCCGCCCGAAGGCGTTCTCGACCACCTGCGGGATCATGAAGGTGAGGTGCTCCTGGTTGACGTCGGTGTTGCGCCCGAACCGCTCGGCGTCGACCACCAGCACCCCGCGATAGGGCGGCAGCTCGGCATCGGGGTCGCTCACGGCAGCACTCCATTCACCTCATGCGCGGACGCCCTCCAACCTAGTGCCCCCGCCCACCCCCATCACTGGACAATTCCTGGTCGTTTTTCGCCCACCCGACCCGTCGGAACCACACGCGCACCCCATGCCTCGCCCGCCCCGGCACACCCCGCCCAATCGTGTACTCCCTCAAGTCCGGTCCCCAGCCGCACCACGCCCCACCCCAATCCGGCCAAGACGCTCCCCTGAATCACACAGGCGAACACACCCCGCCCAGCCGCCAAACACCCTTGTGTCCACAGGCGTCTCCCCGCCTTCAAGACCCGACACGCGGCCAACCACAACCACAGGGTCCGGCCGCGCCCCAAAGATCACTCCACATCCACCCCGCCGCCCCTTTGAGGACGGGTCCCTCTTGTCGCATAGCCAACGGGCACCGGCAATCCGAGCGCCAATGCGACCCGCCGATAACTCATCACTATCCGACGACTCGAAACCACACAGCATTCGCGGCCGGTTTCGGACGCGTCCCGCGCACGCCAGGCCAACCCGAGGTCCGCGTCAGCCCGCCCGCGGCACACGAGCCCACCCCTCGACCGCCCAGACAACTCGCCGGTCCAACCAAAGCAAAGGTCAAGACAGGCTCACTACCCACCGTCACCCGACTCGACCACGCCGACGCCCATCCCGCCGAGCCGCGAACCCCGCGAGCGACCACCCGGTCCGCACCCCGGGCACCCCGGCTCCGCCAACCGCACCCCGTCGACCGCGAATTCCCAGATCTCCACCCGGACGCCACCGCCCGCCAACCGGTCATTTACCCGGTGAACTGGGCGATCTCCTCCTCGGTGTCGGATTCGTCCCGCCGTCGAGGACCCACCACCCGCCCGGTCAACTGGTGATTTCCAAGAGTGACATTGGTCTAGACCTACCCCAATCCACCCGCTAGATTCGGGTTGTGGTCTAGACCACACTCGGCACACCCTGCATCCATCCTGGAGCCGATGCCATGAGACGCACCCTTCGTCGCTTGTCCACCGCGGCGGTCGGCCTAGCACTGGCCACCTCCGCCTTGATCGCACTGAACCCATCAGCCTCGGCGGCGGGCGCTCTCCGCGCGACGCTCACCATGAACGGCAACATCGGTGAGTACACCGTCACCAACTCCGGCAGCGCGGCCGTCACCGGCTGGGCCGTCACGTTCGAGCTGCCCGCGGGCGTCACCGCCTCGGCCAACGCGAACTCGAAGGTCAGCCAGACCGGCACCCGGGTCACGCTGAGCCCGGAGTACTACATCAACACCCTGCAGCCGGGTCGCTCGACGTACCCGTACAACCCGTCGTTCCGGCTCAGCGCCGCCGCGACCCCGGCCAAGTGCCGGGTCGACAACGGCAACTGCGACGGCTCGCCCGACACCCCGCCCGGCGCCCCCGGCAACGTGCGGGCGACGGTGAAGACCACCAAGACCATCACCCTCGCGTGGGACGCCGCGTCGATGGGTTCGCTGCCCATCGCCAACTACGACGTCTACCAGGGCAGCACGCTGGTCAAGACCGTGGTCGACCCGACGATCAGCGTCAACGGCCTGACCCCGGCCACGGCCTACACCTTCACGGTCAAGGCCAAGGACACCAACGGCCTCGCCGGTCCCGCCAGCGCCCCGCTGACGGTGACCACGAACAACCCGGCCGACGACACCCAGGCACCCACCGTGCCGGGTGGTCTGCGCACCACCGCGGTCGACGCGGGCAGCGTCAGCCTCGCGTGGAACGCCTCGACCGACAACACCGGTGTCGTGGCCTACGACGTGTACCGCGACGGCCAGGAAGTCCAGACCGTCACGACCACCACGGCGAAGGTCACCGGCCTGGCCCCGTCCAAGGCCTACAGCTTCACCGTCCGGGCCCGCGACGGCTACGACAACGCCTCCGCGCAGAGCGGCGCCGTCTCGGCGACGACCAAGGACATCGTCGACGGCTACGCCCGCGTCGGCTACTTCGTCCAGTGGGGCATCTACGGCCGCCAGTACTTCGTCAAGAACCTGGTGACCACCGGCGCCGCGGCGAAGCTGACGCACCTGCTCTACGCGTTCGGCAACATCGACCCGACCAACCTGACCTGCCTCACCGGTGTTACGAAGAGCACCACGAGCAACCCCCAGGACCCCAGCCAGGGTGACGGTTCGGGTGACGCCGAGGCGGACTACTCGCGTCCGTTCGCCGCGGGCCAGTCGGTCGACGGCGTCGGCGACACCGGCTGGGAGACGCTGCGCGGCAACTTCAACCAGCTCAAGAAGCTCAAGGCGAAGTACCCGAACCTGAAGGTGCTGATCTCGCTGGGTGGCTGGACGTACTCGAAGTACTTCTCCGACGTGGCGGCCACCGACGCCTCCCGCAAGAAGTTCGTGTCGTCCTGCATCGACACCTACATCGACGGCAACATCAAGGCCTACGGCGGCGCGGGTGGCCCCGGCACCGCGGCGGGCATCTTCGACGGCATCGACATCGACTGGGAGTGGCCGGGCAGCGGTGACGGCCACCCGGGCAACCACTGGTCGGTCAACGACAAGGACAACCTGACCCTGCTGCTCAAGGAGTTCCGCGAGCAGCTGGACGCGAAGTCCAAGACGACCGGCAAGCGCTACGAGATCCAGGCGTTCACCCCGGCCGACCCGGCCAAGGTGGCGCAGGGCTGGGACGTGCCGAAGATCTTCGACTACCTCGACGTGGCGAACGTCCAGGGCTACGACTTCCACGGCTCGGGCAGCGACAACTCGTGGGAGCCCAACCGCACCGGCCACCAGGGCAACCTGTACCCGGACGCGGACGACCCGTACGACCACAAGTTCAGCGTCGTGGACGCGATCAAGGCGTACACCGACAAGGGCGCCAACCCAAGAAAGCTGACATTGGGTCTAGCGTTCTACGGCCGAGGTTGGCAGGGCGTGCCCGACAACGGCAAGAAGGGTGAATGGCAGTCGGCGACCGGCGCGGCACCGGGCCAGTTCGCCGAGGAAGCGGGCACCCGCGGGTACTCCAACCTGCTGGCCAGCGTCCCGAACTGCACCATCTACCACGACACAGCGGCCGTCGCGACCGCCTGCCACACCGGCGGCACCAACGGCCAGTTCTGGACCTTCGACGACGCCTGGTCGATCCAGCAGAAGATCGCCTGGCTCAAACAACAACGCCTACTGGGCGTCATGGCCTGGGAGATGTCGGGCGACCCCGGCACCCTCATGACGGCCGTCGACACCAGCCTCAAGTAGGCCGATGACCCGAGTGGCTCCCCCGTCGTCCCACGGGGGAGCCACTCGCGTTCTCACCCCACGAACCGGTTCTGCCGGTGCCAGACGAAGTACTTCTCGTTCCGAGGCCGATAGACAACACACCGGCGACCCCTCAGCTCGTGGAGGCTGTCCTGCAGCCGCCCCTCGGCCACCTCCGCGACCACCACCGTCCCCTCGGGCCCGACCGCCACGAGACCGCGGTCGAAAAGCCGGTCGCACCCGAGCGCGCAAAACAGCACGGAGAGGTTCCCGAGCTCCCCGAGCTCGTCCTCCTCGCACTCCGCCCGCGGCTTGATGAACGCGGGCATCAGCATGGATCCGGGCAGGAGCTCCCCGCAGAGCCCGCACCGCCCCGAGTCCGCGCCTTGGAGCAACAGCCCCCGCAGGTCCGCCTCCCCGACCCGTCGCCCCACCTCGGCGGCCCGGTCGAACGCCGAATACTCCCGCAGCCGACGCATCCACCCGAAAACCCCGCCGCGCAAGACCACCTCGACCACGGGATCCCGCTCCACCACCACATTGGGCAGCATCCCCAGCAACGTCCCCACGAACGAACTGCGGTGCCCCAACACCGCGGGCGTGACCCGGACCCGCCCCCGACTCCACAACAGGTCAAGCCCCCGCTGCACATCCGCCAACGGCACCGGCCTCCCCTCCGGCGACCGCTCCGTCCCCACCCAAACCTGCCGAGCGGTCATCCGAACAATCCTGTTCCGCCGCCCACCCGGCGTCTCGAAGGACTCCCCGACCAGCGGCCCGATCACTTCTCGGGCATCGGGCCCCACGGCGTCCACGGGCGTTGATAAGTCGTCATCCGGGCTCGAGGTCACCCGCCAGTGGTACACCATTGCGGGGGTGGCAACAGGGGCGACATTCAGGGCACGGCCGCACGACCACCGGTTCGTCCCACCTTGCCGACCTCGCCTTGAAGGCCGTGCATCAGCACGTGCATCAACGCTTTTCGAAAGTGTCGTCTTTCGACACATCACCCGGGTCGGCCAACGGCGGGCCCTACCCAGGTGGTTGAACCAACAAGCGAGGCAACGGATGTCCGGCCCACGTCGCACGGGTTACTCCTCACGGCGGATTGGTATGGCGCGGGCGGTCCGGGCGCGTCTACGGGTGTCGACGATGATCGTTACCAAGCGCGAAGATGCTCGTTGGCAGTACGTCATTCCTTGCGAGGCATGCGCTGTGGGTCACTTCCTGCGGGCTGACATATACGGACAGTAAATGGGAAGACCTGGGGTGCCGCTACTGATGGGTGACGTGGCACCATCTGCGCACGCGCGCGGGGACCGGAAGGACGCACCCATGAACAACCGGACCGAACAGATGGACGACCTCCAGTTGGTCGCCCTGCCGACCGCTGTCGGGTGTACCGAGATGTTCGTCCGCTTCGCGTTGACCGAGTGGAAGCTGCGGCCGATGCGGGACGAGGCGGCGCTGGCGGGCAGGCGGCTGGCCGAGGCCGTGGTGGGCGCGGCCGACCAGGCAAACCCCGGCATGCTCACCGCCCGCGTCCGGCTCACCGGCGGCGACCTGGTCATCGAACTGGAGACGCCGCGCGTCGTGCGGGTCCCGGCCGTCCCGGACGGCCCACGGGTGGGTGTAACCGAACTGGGCCACGGCCGTTACCTCCTGTGGGCGAGCCTGGCCCTGCCCGGCGGCATGAACGCGTCGTCGGTCCCCCTGCCGCGCAGGCAGCGCAGGCCCTCCCCGGCCGCAGCGATCGAGGCCGCCCGCGAGCCGCTCAAGGACAACACCGACGAGGTCATGCAGCGGATCCTGTTCGGGCTCTCCGGCTCGCAGGACCGCCACCGCCGCTAAATCCACTGTGGACACCTGACGCGCGGCGGGTCGCGCGGGTGCCGGTCCCCCTGGCCCGCCGCCGATCGGAGTCGAGGATGCGTCCATCGGAGGCCCCCACGCTGGAGGAGGTCGCACGGGTCGCCGGGGTGTCGCGGTCGACCGTGTCCCGGGTCATCAACAACCTGCCCGGGGTCAGCAAGCGCGCGAAGGTCGCGGTGGACCAGGCCATCACCGAGCTGCGCTACGTGCCCAACCAGGCCGCGCGCAACCTGGTCACCCGCCGCACCAACTCGATCGCGCTCGTGGTGTCCGAGCACGGCGACCGCGTGTTCAGCGACCCGTTCTTCGCCAAGATCCTGCGCGGCGTGTACGCGGGCATGGCCGACAGCCGCAGGCAGCTGGTCCTGCTGATGGACCAGACCCGCGACGACAGCACCCTCGCCGACTACCTGTGCGGCGGGCACGTCGACGGCGCCATCGTGGTGAGCCTGCACGGCCGCGACCCGCTCCCCGCGCGCCTGGTGTCCGCGGGCCTGCCCGCCGTGCTGGTCGGCAGGCCGCTGGCCGACGTCGAGGTTCCGTACGTCGACTCCGATAACCTCGCGGGTTCCCTCGCCGCCGCCCGGCACCTGGTGGGCCTGGGCCGCCGCCGGATCGCGTCCATCGCGGGACCGGCGGACATGGCCGTCGGCATCGACCGCCTCGCGGGCTGGCAGCGCGGCATGGCAGAGGCGGGCAGGCCGGACGACCTCGTCGCGTACTCCGACTTCTCCGTCGACGGCGGCGCCGCGGCGATGGCCGAACTGCTCGAGGAACACCCCGACATCGACGCTGTCTTCGCCGCAGCGGACATAATCGCCGTCGGCGCACTACGCACCCTCTCCGAGCGCGGTAAGCGAGTACCGGAGGATGTGGCCGTCGTCGGCTTCGACGACTCGGTGCTCGCCACTACTACGACACCGAAACTGACCACCGTGCGCCAAGACATCGAAGAACTGGGCCGCACCACCACAGCCCGCCTCTTGGCCCAACTCAGCGCCGAAGCAGACCTCCCTCGCTCGCTCCTGCTCCCCACCCGCCTGGTGGTCCGCGAGTCCGCGTGAACCGGGTGCCCTCCCGGACGTCCGAGAGTGTGTACGAGGACGTGCCCGTGTCCCCGAAGCCCGCCTGAGCCCACCGCTCGACAACAGTCGGTGACGCAGGCAGGTCACGGGACTACCGACCGTCGTCCATACGGGTGATGCTCGGTATCCGAGAAGGGTCTAGCGACCTCTTCTCTCACGATACGGTCACGTTCATAACGCGCACGGGGGGTCAATCCGATGGACCCCGCAGAGGGGCCTCGCGCTCTACGTGACTGCCAGTGACGACACGGAACGACAACGAGAAACCCATCAGGGGGGACGACCGAGATGACCAGTGAGCCCGCTGAACAGACCGAGCTGAGCCACCGCGCCCGCGCCATGCTGCGGGCCGTCGCCGAGGGCCGGGCGCACCTGGCCACCAGCCGCGAGCCGGACCTCTACATCGACGGCGTGCCGTGCTGCGACCAGTTCACCGCGCACCTGCTGACCCACGCCGGCCTGATCACCGCCGACCAGGGCCGCTTCGGCGAGCTGATGCCCGCCACCCTCACCCCGGAAGGCGCCACCGCCATCGGCGCCGTGGCCGTCGCCGCCTGACGACGAGGCACCACGGGCCCGAGCCCGGCCACTCGGGCCCGCGCGGCTGTCCACAGGCATGATCGTCTTCGCCCGGAACTGTCGCCCCTCCCCGGTAAACTTGATTCCGGGGGCCGGAGGCCAGCCACCCCAAACCAGGCGCACGGCCCCAGTGGCCAGCAAGCAGCCCCCAATCCCCCGCCGACTCGGCACCAGCCAGCCGTCGCTCAATCGAGACACCTCGCCCCCCGAGTTGTCCACAGGCATGATCGTCATCTCGCGAGATTGTCGGTGCTCGCCGGTAAAGTTGATTCCGGGGGCCGGAGGCGCAATGCCACTAACTTAAGCGAGGAGCTGCTATTGTTTTCGGGTGGCTCGCGTGGTGCAGGTTCGTGGTGGTGTCGTTGATTCGTCGGCTGTTCGGTTGACCGATCGGATCTCGTTGGGTGTGTTGGCGG
>NZ_PTIX01000013.1 GCF_002934265.1 Actinokineospora auranticolor | reverse complement strand
GCGGATTTTTCCCCCTGAGCGCCAGGCGAGAGCGTTATCGGAGACCCGCGCGGAAATCAACGAGAGACACCTCGCGGCCCGAAGGCACCGAACGTACCCCCGTGTGGCCAAACGTGGACGCCATAAACGCTACCCCACCAAAAAGGGCAAACATCAAGGCGTTCGACATCAGGGTCCGGCCACCATCAGAATCCTCGCACCTAGCCTAAGTTAGTGGCATTGCGCCTCCGGCCCCCGGTGTTCATTCTACCGGGGAGGGGCGACAGTTCCGGGCAAAGATGATCATGCCTGTGGACAACTCGTCGAGGTGATGGCGGCCGAGGTGTGCGGAAGCCGCGGGATCGTCGGGTCGTGCGAACCGATCGGCCTGAACCTGGCAAGAGGCGCCCCGCGATATGGTCCAGCGGTCCACGCGGCCGCCGCACCCACAGCCGTCATCGCGTCGACCGGTTGTCCACAGGCATGATCATCTTCGGGCGGAATCGTCGGTCCCGGCCGGTAGCATTGATTCCGGGGGCCGGCGGCATACTGTGATCATCTCGCCGCCCGATTCGAGAGGCGACCGGATCCGAATGACCCGAGCCTCGCTGACTGGAAACATCCCCGCGGGTCGACCTGCGTTCCGCACTGCCTCCACTCGGGAAGCGCCAAACGCCCGAGGTGATTGCCAGTGTTCGAATCCGCCCGCCTGGTGAACGTCGCGGCGAAGGTGATCACGGTATGCCTCCAGCCCCCGGAATCAATTCTACCGGTGGGGACCGACGATTTCGGCCGGAGACGATCATGCCTGTGGACAACCGCGGGTCGCGCCGCGGTCTGGTGGCCGGGTGTTCGGCGTCCGGGTGTTCAGCGGTGGAACAGGACCGCGGCGTGGCCGGGGGCGCCCAGTTCCGTGTTGGGGGCCATGACGGCCGACGGTGCGCCGCCGCAGTCGGGGGCGGCGTAGAGGAGCGCTTGGCGGTTCGTCTGGTTGTCCAGGTGGTAAGTGCCTGGTTCGAGGCGGTAGCAGGTGTTGTCGTCTGGGTCGATGATGCCCGCGCCGCCGCTTGGTTCGTAGTAGACGAACAGACCCCTTGCCGCTGTCGCGGTCCCGGGGGCCGCGACTAGTGCGGATACGAGTACTGCCAACGTCATCAGTCGGGTTGTCCTCACTGCTTTCTTCTCCTCCTGTCACGGGCGCCGAACCGCCATCGACGGTATTCCCCGTGTCGCGCGCGCGGCACCACGGCGCACCCGATCGTGGGGGGCTCGTGGGGGTAAGGAAGCGGGGTCACGCCTGCGACAGCGCGAAGGCGGTAAGGAAACCGATCACGGTGATGAGGCCGATCCACAGGTGCGCGTCGGCGAACGCCTCCGGGATCATGGTGTCGGCGATCATCGCCAGGATCGCCCCGCCCGCCGACGCGGTGATGCCCGCCAGCAGGCCGGGTGGCGCGTCGCCGAGCGCGCCGTAGCCGAGCATCGCCGCCGCGCCGCTGATGACCGCGATGCCGCCCCACAACCCGAAGACGTAGCGCGGGTCCCGGCCCGCCCGGCGCATGCCCGCCGCGCTGGACAGGCCCTCCGGCACGTTGCTGATGAACACGGCCGCGACGGTGACGGCGCTGACCGTGCCGCCGCCGAGCAGGCTCGTGCCGATCACAATGGACTCCGGTATCCCGTCGAGCAGCGCCCCGAACGCCATCGCCGTGCCCGAACCGGCCTGCTCCCGCTCCGACGGCTGCTGCCCGCCCGAGCGCTTCCGGTGCCGCGCGCCCCGCCGCGCCAACCACACGTCGGCCAGCGTGTAGACCACCGCGCCGCCGACCGCGCCGATGGTGGTCGGCACCATGCCGCCCTGCTCGTGCGCCTCGCCGATCAGCTCGAAGGACACCGCCGACAGCAGCACGCCGCTGCCGAAGGCCATCACCGCCGCCACCACCGGCGGACGCACCCGCGCGAAGAACCCCACCGCCGCGCCCAGCACCAGCGCGGACCCGGCGAGCAGCCCCCACCCGCCCGCGACCAGGATCTCAGCCACCGCACCTCCTAGCGTCGCCCGACCCCGTGGCGATACCCACCCCGGGGCGCGGGCAACGCCCCGCCGTGGATTTCACCCCGGGAACAGTAGCCGTCGGTGCCTTCTCCAGGCCGCCTCCCGGCCGCGGGAAATGATCACGGTATGCCTCCGGCCCCCGGAATCAATTCTCCCGGCCGGGACTGACAATTCCGGCCGGAGACGATCATGCCTGTGGACAACTCGCCGGGGTGGTGACGTCCGGGGGTGCGCGGTGGCCGTGCGGACTGTTGGGTCGTATGGCCGTTGGCTCGTCCTGCGCCCAGGCGGTCCTAAGAACTCCAGGTTGGGGAGCCTCGACCCGTGCCGCTGCTTGGCCACTTGTCGTGCGGTCGCGGGCCCCGAACGGTCGGCGGGTGAATCCCACCCCGAGTGCGAGTGGGTCGCGGCACCTGCTCGTCGTTGTCCGGCAGGGGGTGTGAGGTCGAAGGTCCCGCCGGGGGGAGGCCCCGGGGCGGTGTCGACCACGGGTACCGGCGGGGCAACCTGGGAGTGACGAAAGGACGGCCATGCCCACGGACTCCGAAGTGGACCAGGTGATCCACCGGGCGCTGGCGGCCGCGACCCGCGCGCCGTCGGTGCACAACTCCCAGCCGTGGCGGTTCGCGCGGCGCGGGCGCGTCATCGAGGTGTGGCTGGACCGGGACCGGGTGCTGGCCGTGGTCGACCCCCACGGCCACGAGGCCCGCCTCTCCTGCGGCGCCGCCCTTTACACCCTGCGCCTCGCGCTCGCCGTCGACGGGTTCGCGGCCCGGGTCCGGGTGCGGCCCGACGGGGAGCGGGACGACCTGCTCGCGGAGGTCGAGTTGGACGTGCGGCACCGGCCCACCGAACAGGAGCGGACCCTCGCCGCCGCCGTCCCGCGCAGGCACACCAATCGCAGGCCGTTCCTCGACCGGGCCGTGCCCGAGCGGCTGCGGGTGCCGTTGGCGCGGGCCGCTGCGGCCGAGGGGGCGCGGCTCGTGCTCGTCGACCGGCCCGAGCTGTTCACCCCCGTCGCCGACCTGATCCGTCGGGCCGACCGGGTGCAGAGCGGCGACCCCGCCTACCGCGCCGAGCTGCGGTCTTGGTTGGCTGGGCCCGGCCGCGCGGACGGTGTCCCCGCGTCGGCGCTGGGGCGCTCCCCGACCCCGGGCGGTCTCGTCGCACTACGCGACTTCGGCGCGCCCGAGGCCGACTTCGAGCGGGTACCGCTGCTCGCGGTGCTCACCACCCTCGGCGACACCCCGGCCGACCAGGTGGTGGCCGGGCAGGCCATGCAGCGCGTGCTGCTGACCGCCACCGCCTCCGGGCTCGCGGTGTCGCCGCTGTCCCAGCCGGTCGAGGTACCCACCACTAGACGCGCGCTCGGCGCCCTGGTAGGTGGGATGGTGCACACAGTCCTGAGGATCGGCTACGGGCACGTGGGCAGTCCCACGCGGCGCCGGGCGGTGGAGGAGGTGGCCGGGTGAGTCCGGCGGAGCAGTGGACGCAGTCCGAGGTCGCGGTCCTGGCCGCCGCCACGAGCCGGGCGCCGTCGGTGCACAACACCCAGCCGTGGCGGCTGGAGCTGCGCGACCGCGCCGGGTCGGTGCTCGAACGCGTCGACATCGCCCTGCCCCGGCACGACCCGCTGGGCCGCGACCGCATGCTCTCCTGCGGCGCCGCGCTGACCAACCTGCGCCTCGCCGTCCGGTCGCTGGGCTGGACGTCCCGGTGGTCCGCGTTCCCCGACCCGACGCGCCGCGACGTGGTCGGCACCGTCACCGCGGCCGGGCGGGCGGCACCCGACGAGGCCGACCATGCGCGGTTCCGGGCCATCCGGTCGCGCCGCGCCCACCCCGCGCCGTTCGCGCCCGAGCCGGTCGACACCGCGCTGCCGGGCGAGCTGGCCCGCGGGTGCGACGTGCCGGACGTGACCGTGCGGGTGGTGCCGACCGAGGCCGTGGGCGACCTGGCGCAGTTGCTGCTGCGCAGCGCCCAGGTACTCCGCGACGACCGCGCCTACCAGCGGGAGCTCGCCGCGTGGACCGCGCCGGGCACATCGGCCGGGCCGGGCGCGCGACCCATGACCAGGGCGCCGGACAACCGGCTGCCCGACGAGGAGATCCTGATCCAGCGCCTGGCCGCCGAGTCGCACCTGGTCGTCGCCACACCGACCGACACGCGGCTGGACCACCTGCGCGCGGGCATGGCACTGGCGCACGCCTGGCTCGGCGCGACCGCCCACGCCCTCACGGGCTCCGCGATCACGCAGCCACTGCATGTCCTGGAATCACGGTCCAGGCTCGCCGAGATCCTGGGCCTGCCCGGGTACGCGCAGGCCCTGCTCCGCCTGGGCCACCCGATCGAGCGAACGACGCCGAGCGCCCGCCGCCCCTTCAACTCGCTGATCATGCTCCGCGAACCCGAGGGCACCTGGCAGGGCTAGCGCCCGGTCGACAGCCCCGGCGCGCTTTCCCACGTCCGTGTCACGGTGGGCGGGCGGGCATGAGATGCTTCGGCCGCTAGATTCCTGACCCAGTTCGACGCGGGGAGCGGCACCGTGGCCACATGGACCGACGTGATCAACTACGTGCGGACCCGCTACGAGGTCCTGCAGGACACCGACGGCTGGCTCCGGTTCCGGCTGGACACCGAGGGGGAGCGCTCCCAGCAGGTCGCCGTGCACCACATCACCGCCGAGGACGGCGACTGGGTGGAGATCTCCTCGCCGGTGGGCCGCGCCGACGACATCGACCTGCGCGCCCTGCTGACCGCCGCCGCGACCGACCCGATCGGCGCCGCCGCCGTGGTCGACGGGGTCGCGCTGCTCAAGCACGCCGCGCCGCTGGCCGACCGGGGCGTCGGCGTCGAGTTCGGCGGCCCGCTCACCCGCCTGGTCACCCGCGCGGACGCCCTGGAGCGGGAACTGACCAGCGCGGACGCCTTCTAGCCCAGCTCCAGGCTCGTCACGCCGTAGACCCCGGCCAGGTCCACCGCCGGTGCGGGGCCGGTGTACATCCGCGCCGCCTCGAAGGTCGGCGCGAACCCCAGGTCGGCCATCAGCCGGGTCGCCGCCGCGTTCGCGTCCGGCACGTCCACCGCCAGCGGCCCACCGTCGGACACCGCGCGCAGCAGCGCCGCCGCGACGCCGGGGGAGTCCGCGTAGAGCGGTCCGACGCGCGACGCGGCGCGGCTGTCCCGGCGCACCGCGAACCCGCACAGCTCGCCGTCGCGCACCGCGACCCGCGCCGTCCGGCCGCCCAGGCCGACCCAGCCCGCGAGGAACGCGTCCCTGGCCTCGGGGAAGAACTTCCGGTCATAGCCCGCGATCCGGTCGAAGGCGACGGACCGGGCGTCCACGATCGCCACCGGGTCCCCAGCGGAGCCCTCGACGTCGGAAACCGGGAGGACGCCCTCGTACCGCACGTTGTTCCACGCCCGCGCGAACCCGGACTCGCGGTAGTTGTCCTGCTGGTCCACGACCCCGTCGAGCCCGACGAGCCGACCCGAGAGCCGCGCCATCCCCGCCCGCCACACCTGGATCCCGAAGCCCTGACCGCGCCACCGCGGCCGGGCGATGTAGTAGCCGATGAACCCGAACCCGGCGCCGTAGCGGATCGCCGAGATGCACGCGATCGGCTCACCCCCGAGCCGCCCCACCAGGAAACCGCCCGGGTCGGCCGGGGCGAACGCCGCGGGATCGGCCAGCCCCGGGTTCCACCGCTCCTCAGCCGCCCACTCGGCGATCAGCCGAACCTCGTCGGCACTCGCCGACCCGATCTCGAAGTCACCACCGGCCACCCGCCGACCCTCGCACGCGGCGGGACCGGCGGGTGGCGGGGACACCCGCGCAACCGGGTGATCTTCAGCAGGTGGCGTCGCGGTGCGTGCCGTCGACGAGGAACGCGGTCACCGCCGCGTCACCGCAGGCGTTGCCGTTGGCCAGGTACGCGCCGTGGCCACCCGAGTCCACGCTCACCATCCGCGCCCGGTGCCCGAACGCCGCGCGCATCCGCAGTGCGCCCGAGTACGGGGTGTTCGGGTCGCGCCGGTTCTGCGCCAGCAGCACGTTCTCCGGTCCGCGCGACGAGATGACCACCGGGTCGCCCGCCGGGTACGGCCAGAACGAGCACGCCCAGATGTTGGCGGGCATGCCGCCGGTCAAGGGGTACTCGGTCCGGTCGCGCGCCACCGCCGCGGCGTGGGCCTCGACCGACCGCGGCCAGCGCACGTCGTTGCACGCCGTCGCGGCGCCCACCGCCACGATCCGCTGGAACGCCTCCGGGCTGGGGACCGGCAGCGGCGGGGTCGGGTCGCCGCGCAGCACGGTCGCGGCGAGCGGGAAGGACGCGTCGCTCTGCAGCGAGGTGAACACGATGCTGCGCAGCAGGGCCCCGGACAGGTCCGGACGCGGGTTGTGGTCGAGGGTCTCGGCCACGGCCAGGTAGTGGCGGGTGACCGCGTCCGGGGTCGCGCCCAGGTGGTACTCGGCGTCGCGCGCCGCGGCCCACGCGGCGAAGTCGGGGAACCGGTCCCGCGCGCCCACCGCGAAGTTGGCCGCCCAACCGCGCGCGACCCGGCTCGGGTCCGGGTCGCCGCTGCTGTCCAGCACGACCCGGTCGGTGCGGTCGGGGAACAGCGTCGCGTGGACCGCGGCCGGGTAGGTGCCGTACGAGACACCCCAGGAGGACAGCGTCCGCTCACCGAGCGCTTGGCGGATCCGATCGATGTCCATCGCCTCCGTGCGGCTGCTGATGTGCCGGAGGAGGTCGCCGCCGTTGCGCGCGCAGGCGTCCGCGATCCGCTTGGCCTTGGCCACGTTGCCGGAGATGTCGCCGTCGGGACCGGGCCACGGGGAGAACAGCGCGGCTTCCGCGTCCGGGCCGGTGACCCCGCAGGACGCCGGGGTGCTGCGGCCCGTGCCGCGCGGGTCGAAGCCGACGATGTCGTAGCGGTCGAGGACCGGCCGGGGCAGGCGCAGGCCGAGGGTGGTGGGGCGGGTCAGGCCGGGGTTGCCGGGGCCGGTCGGGATCAGCAGGAGCACGCCGCGGCGCAGGTCCGGGCGCGCGGTCCGGATCCGGGACACCGCCAGGGATATCCGGGGACCGCCGGGGTCCCGGTAGTCCAGGGGGACCTGGAGGGTGGCGCACTCCTGGAGCGGGGCGTCGACGCACGTGGTCCAAGTCGGTGTCGTGGCCGCGTGCGCCGGGGTCGTGGTGACGCAGGCGGCCAGTCCGAGCACCGCCAGTACCTGAAGTGGTTTGCGCATGATCGGAAGCGTTTCGCCCGTGGGGGTGGGCGGGCCATCCGGCAGACCGGAGGGACCGGTGTCGGGATGGCCTCACCGCCGATCGGGGCCGCGTGCTATCCGCGCACCGAGCACCGGCTACGGCTTGGCCGGGAGCTTGGGCCACAGCCGTTCCGCGACCGCCGCCGCCTTCTCGCAGGAGGTGAGATCCGGGGTCCGGACGGCGACCGTGGCCAGCTCCCGGTAGCGGATCTGGGCGGTCCGGAGCTGCTCGGTGATCATCGAGCACACGACGGAGAAGTGCTTGGCGGTCACCCGGCCCGCGATGTCCTGGCGGAGCTCCTGGGGGTAGGTCCACTCCAGGTCCGAGCCGCCGCCGAAGCGGACCTCGAGGGTGGTTCCGCCGTCGGCGGACGCGAGTGAGCACACGTGGCGCGCGGGTGCCGAACGGCGCTTGGCGCCCGCGAGGGCGGGCAGCGGCGCCAGGACGTCGTCGGTGAGCAGCGGACACGGGTCGACCGCGGCGAGCGAGCCGGGGCGGCGGTTCATCCGGGCGATGGGCTTGCCGCTGACCAGGCGCCGCGCGAAGACGCCCGCGACGGTGTTGGCGACCTCGCAGCTCCGGTTCTCCTCGGCGTTCGTGACCAGGACCCGGAACACCGGGCCGCCGGCGAAGGCCAACAGCTGCTCGCAGTCGCGCGGCGTCTGCGCACGGGTCGTCTGCGCGATCCCGCCGGGCAGCTCGCGGTACCGCTCGGTGCCCCGCGAGGGTGGGAGTTCGCTGGTCAGATCGCCGATGCTGACCGTCATGGGGTCGTCCGGGTCGGGCGCGGCGACCCGGTAGGCGCAGTTGTCCAGGTTCTCGGCGTCGACGACCATGGGCGCGCCGTACGGCATCAGGTCGGTGAGGGTGACCAGGTCGCAGGCGTCGAAGGTGGCGAGGTCGCCGAGCACGTCCGCGGTGACCGGGGCCATCGTCGCGGGGTCGGGCACGGCCAGGCCCGACACCTCGCACCCCGATAACGACAGGGTGGCGCAAAGCACCGAAATCGCCACGAGCGCGCGCTTGGTCATCGGACCCCCAGTACTCGACCGGCGTCCGCTCGCCGGTCGGCACAGTGTGCACCACGCACTGTCGCTTGAGGACTCGGGACCGGGATCAGCTCGGGCAGGAGTGCAGGAACCGGGCGATGAGGTCGGCGTCCACCTTGTCCTTGGGGCGGTCGCTGGCGCGCTTCCAGGCGTAGACCTTGTCCAGGGCGACGAACCGGAAGCCGTCGATGAGGTCGGCGGAGTCGATGAGCTCGTCGGTGTCGAAGACGGGGTCCAGCCACCGGTCGAAGATCTCGATGGCGGAGCCCGGCGGGCGCACCACCAGCCCGGTGCCCGAGGACGCGCCCGCGGGTTCGGCCAGCGCGGCGGCGCGCTGCCAGGCCGCGCCCCTGGCGATGACGTCGAGGTCGCCGATGGCGTCGCGGATGCCCCAGGCCAGCAGCGGTCCGCTGCCGAAGATCGCGTGGTCGGCGTCGGGCAGCGCGAGGTCCGCCAAGCGCCGCAGCAGCGGGTGGGTTCTCAGCTCGGGACGCGACATCGGTGGCACGGCTCCAGGTGGCGAGGGGGTGGTCCGCACCTGCCCCCAATCGGTGACCACCGTGCCGACGGTGACCGCCCCGCGGCCACTGACCCGACACCGTACGCGACCCCGTCCGCGCTCCTCGCACCCGCTCGCCGATGTCCAGGAATTGTCCTAAAGAGACGTTTGGCTGTGCGAATGACCCGGCTGGGTGGTGAATCGCCGGGTAGTGGCGGTATCCGTCGGGTGGTGGCCACACGACCGGGTGATAGTCGAGGGCTGCTCAGTTCGGTCCATAGTGGATGGTGGCGAGCGGTCGGTCGCGATCCGGTCGGGGCGTTGCCCGTGGTCCGGCGGCGCTTGGCCGGATGGCATCGGTCGAGTTCACGGGCGCGTTGCTCGTCCGTCTGTCCGTGGCGGGTCGGGGTGTTCGACCGGGTTGCCCGGCGGGATCCGGCCGGTCGTGCGCGGACCCGGGTGTCGAGCGGGCTCGGGGTGACCTCCAAGCAGCCCGCGCCCCGTAGCCCCCGTCGATCCATCCCGGGGCTCTGCGACCGATCACCAAGCACGGCCTCGTGGACACCCGGCGCCGGCGGCGGGGCCGTGCCCGTTGAGAGGTGGTACTCGCCGTTCGTGGCGTGGGAGAACTCTTGGGAGGCGTAGTGGCGGCGATCGTCAGGTAGTCGTCGTCGGAGTCGTGGGGTGCCGCGATGTCGTCCGCCGAGCGGACATCGACGGTGTCGGTCGTGTGATCCTCCCTTGTCTCCCCGCGGGCGCGGTGAACTCGGTCCTCTTGGCTGCCGGGGTGTGGCGGGGCGCGGGCGGGTAGTGCTAACTTTTCTTGGCAGGTGCCAAGGAGAGTTTCCATGGGGGAGAGTATGTCGTCGGTCGGTGCGGACAGGGTCGCGTTGGTGGAGCGGATAGCCGCGTGGTCGGTGCGCAACCGGTGGCGGGCCATCGGTGGGTGGTTGGTGTTCGTCGTGGTGACCGTCGCCCTGAGCGTCCTCGTCCAGGGGGCGGACGCCCGTGCGACCGATCCGGGGGAGTCGGGGCGCGCGCAAACCACCCTTGACGCGCAAGGGAGTTACGACGCGATCCGCGAGAACGTGTTGGTGCAGGCCAGGGCGCCGGGCGGCGCCTTCGTCGACAGCCCACCGTTGCGCGCGGCGGCGGATGACCTGGTGAACTCCTTGCGCGCCAGGGAGAACGCGGTCGCGGAGGTCCGGTCGCCCACGGCGCCGGACGGCGGGGACCTGATCAGCGCGGACGGGCGGTCGGCGCTGGTCGCCTTCCGGGTGGCCGAGCCGGTCGAGCGGGTTCGGGCGAACTTCGCGGGTGCCGCCGCGGTCGTCGACGCGGTCGCCGCGCGTCACCCGGACGTGCGGGTGGTCATGGCGGGTGATCGCAGCCTCACCAGTGCCGTTGACGCTACTGTCAAAGCGGACCTGGCGCGTTCTCATCTGCTGTCGGCACCGGTGGTCGTGCTGATCCTGGTGGTGGTGTTCGGCTCGCTCGTGGCGGTGGGCATCCCGGTGCTGCTCACGGTGACCGGGCTCGCCGCGACGTTCTCGCTGCTGGCGCTGATCGGCAAGGTCATGCCGATCAACAGCGCGTCGTCGTCGCTGATCCTGCTGATCGGCATCGCGATCGGCGTGGACTACTCGCTGTTCTCCCTGCGCCGGTACCGGGAGGAGCGCCACGCGGGCCGCGACCGCGACGCGGCGCTGCGGATCACCGCCCGCACCTCCGGGCACGTGGTCGTGGTGTCCGGGCTGACGGTCGTGCTCTGCCTGGTGGGGCTGCTGATCACCGGGCTGGACGCGTTCCGCGGCGCCACCGTGGCCACCGCGGTGGTCGTCGGCGTCTCGGTCACGGGCGCGGTCGTCGTGCTGCCCGCGATCCTGTCGCTGCTCGGCGACCGGGTGGACCGGTGGCGCGTGCCGTTCCTCGGGCGCGGCCGGGTCGCGGCGCGGGAATCGCGGGTGTGGTCGCGGATCGCGCACCGGGTGGTCCGGCGTCCGCTGCTCCTCGGCGGCGCGGCCGTGGCGGTGCTCGTGGTGCTCGCGTTGCCCGCCTTGGGAATGCGGCTCCAGGACGCGGCCGTGGTCAACAGCCTGCCGCGCGAGGTCGCGGCGGTCGACAACGCGATCCGGCTGCAGGAGGCGTTCCCCGGGTCCGCGGCGCCGACGCGGGTGGTGGTGTGGAACCGGGACGGTTCACCCGTCGACTCCCCGCGGCTGCGGGAAGCCGTGGCGGAGCTGCGTTCGTGCGCCGGTGCCGACCAGCCGATCCACGAACCGATCGCGGTGGCCGCGGTCGACCGCGCCCTCGTCATCCGGGTGCCGGTCTCCGGCTCCGGCACCGACGACACCACCGTCCGCGCGCTGGAACGACTTCGCGCGGAACTGTTGCCCGCCACCATCGGTCGCGTGGACGGCGTGGACTTCGCCGTCGGCGGGAAGGCCGCCCAGACCCACGACTTCACCGAACGCGTCGCGGAGCGGACGCCGTGGGTCTTCGCGTTCGTCCTGGTGCTGGCCTTCGCCTTGCTGGCCGCGGTGTTCCGCTCGGTGGCCATCTCGCTGGTGTCCATTGTGCTCAACCTGCTGGCCATCGCGGCGGCCTGCGGTGTGGTAACCTGGATCTTCCAGGACGGGAACCTCAGCGCACTCCTCGGCTTCACGCCGTACGGCGGTGTGATGGACTGGCTGCCGCTGTTCGTCTTCGTGGTCCTCTTCGGACTGAGCATGGATTACCACATCTTCATCCTCAGCCGAATCCGCGAACGCCTCGGCACCGGTGATCTGTTGCGCGCCGCCATCGTCGGCGGGATCGAGAGCAGCGCGGGTGTGGTCACCAGCGCGGCCGTCATCATGACCGCGGTCTTCGCCGTGTTCGTCACCCTGACCTCCATCGAGAACAAGCAACTCGGTGTGGGCATGGGCATGGCCGTCATCCTCGACGCCACCATCGTGCGCGGGGTGCTGCTGCCCGCCACCCTGTCGCTGCTCGGCGACGGGGCGTGGAAGCGCGCCCTTCGCCGGAAAGCGGGCACGGCGGTGTAGTGGAGACCGGCGACGGCACGGGGTTTCGGTTGCTACAGTCGCGCCGAGTCGACTGGGGGTTGGCGGATGAGCGCGTTCGCGATCGGTGGGGAGCACCGCGTCCGGCGGATGGGGTTCGGGGCGATGCACCTGTCCCGGGCCGAGACCGGGAGGGACGACGCGGTCGCGGTGCTGCGGAAGGCGGTCGAGCTCGGCGTCGTCCTCGTGGACACCGCGCACCTCTACGGGTGGGGTGCCAACGAGGAGCTGATCGCCGAGGCACTGCACCCGTACCCCGAGGGGCTGCTCATCGCGACCAAGGTCGGGGTCCGGCGGGTGGACGCGCCACGAGAGGCGGAGCTGTGCGGGCGCCCCGAGTTCCTGCGCGCGCAGGTGGACGAGGGCCTGCGCGGGCTTCGGCTCGACCGCGTGGACCTGCTCCAACTGCACCGCGTCGATCCCGAGGTCCCGCTGGAGGAGCAGGTGGGGGCGCTCGCCGAGCTGCGGGACGCGGGCAAGATCGGGCACATCGAGCTGTCCGAGGTGACCGTGGAGCAGCTGGCGCGAGCGCGGCGGGTCACCGAGATCGCGAGCGTGCAGAACCGCTACAACCTGCTCGACCGCGAGCACGACCCCGTACTCGACGCCTGCGCCGCCGCCGGGATCGCGTTCCTGCCGTGGCGCCCCGTGCACCCGGCCACCGCCGCGAGCGACGGCGCGGTCGCGGCGGTGGCGGCCGAGCTGGGCGCGACCCGGGCCCAGGTCGCGCTCGCCTGGCTGCTCGACCGCGCCCCCGTCGTGCTGCCGATCCCCGGCACAACCGCACTCCGCCACCTGGCCGAGAACGTCGCCGCCACGACCCTGCGGCTCGACGCGGACCAGCGGCACCGGCTCAGCCGGGGGTAGCGGATGGGACCATCGGTGGGGCTGTGGGTGCACCGGCCGTATTCGGTGGACGACCTGCTGTGCTGGATGGAGACCTTCTGCGACTTCGCCACCGGTGGGGACTTCCGGTGGCGGGGTGACCACTCCAGCCACCTGTCGTCGATGAACATCGAGGACGACACGGAGTACTTCGACGACGAGATCGACCACACGGTCGTGCGGGCGGAACGGCCGCACTCGTGCCTGACGATCGGGGCGTACTCGTCGGCGAAGGTGAACCACCACGTCGTGGCGCGGGTCGCGGTAGCGTTGGCTTTTCGACTGGACGCGTTGATCGACTTCGACGGGTTGCTCCCCGCCGCCGCGGCGACGGTGGGGGCGGGGAATTCCTGACGGCCTGGCTAGCGCACCCGGAGTTCAGGTTGGTCAGGTAGCCCACGCGGTTCGGGTGAAGGTGGTGAAGTCGAGGGGTGGGCGGCCCAGGGCTCGGTGCACGCCGTCGGAGATGGGGGTTTCCAGGTCGTGTCTGATGGGGCTGATGACGGCGGCGTAGTCGCTCGCTTCCGCGGGGGACCAGCCTTCGGTTACCAGTTCCGCGATGAACTCCTCCTCCGACAGCGGCACGTAGCGCACTGTGCGTCCGGTGGCTCGCGAGATCTCCGCGGTCACCTCGTCGAAGGTCAAGGCGTGGGGGCCGGATAGTTCGTAGGTTTGGCCGTGGTGGGTGTCCTCGGTGAGGGCCGCGACGGCGACGGCGGCGATGTCCTCGGCGTCGACGTAGGGCACGGCGCCCTTGCCCGCGGGGAGTCGGATCTCGCCCGCGAGCACGGCGTCGCGGAAGAAGCCCTCGGTGAAGTTCTGGGCGAACCAGGTCGGCCGGACGATCGTCCACTCCAGACCACTCGCGCGGACGGCGGCCTCGCCGTCGACGTGGACGTGAGCCATCGGGCTCTCGAGGTCGGCGTAGCCGGGCACGTCGACGCCGCGTCCCGAGAGCAGCACGACGCGGCGGACGCCGGTCTCCAGGCAGCGGCGGATGAACGGGCGCGTTGTCGGTTCGGTCTCGTGCGGCACGACGAAAACGCTTGCTACGCCGTCGAGCGCGGCGTCCCAGGTGTTGGGCGCGGTCCAGTCGAACGGCGGAGTGCCCGAGCGGGAGCCCACGCGTACCGGCACACCGGCGGCCGTGAGCTGTTGAACGACCCGACGGCCCGTCTTGCCCGTCCCTCCCGTGACAAGGATTTGACTCATACGCAGAGTCAAGCCCTCCCGCGCCACACGGACCATGTTCGAGGCGCTCGGGTAGATGTCTCAGACTCTCTATCTTGGCGGTATGGACTCTCTTACCGACCTGCTCGACGGTGTGCGCGCCCGGGCGGCTCTGGTTACCCGGATCGGTCTTGCGCCGGATTGGTCGGTGCGCTTCACGGGCGGTGCGCAGCTCACGTTGGTCAGTGCGCTAGGAGGGCGTGCGTGGGTGGTCACGGCAGGGGAGACCGTATCGATCGAAACCGGTGACGTAGTGGTCATTCGCGGACCGGAGCCGTACACGGTGGCGGAACAGCCGGATACGCCACCGTCACGCGTGATAACCAGTGACGACTTCTGTGTCCGCGCCTGCGGCCCGGAGCCGAGGACGTGCGGTGACCCTGAGGGGGAGACCGTCCTGCTCAGCGGTGCCTACGAAGGACGCGCGGGTGTCGGCGAGCGGTTGTTGACGGCGCTGCCGGACGTCGTAGTGGTCCGTGGCACGCGGGATCCGGTGTTCGACCACGCGGCCGCTGCGGCCTCCGTGGACCGACCCGGGCAGCAGGCCGTACTGGACCGGTTACTGGACTTGGCGCTCATCTCGACCCTCCGAACGTGGTTTGACGGTCAGGAAGCGCGACCGGTGGACCCGCTCGTGGCCAAGGCGTTGCGGTTGCTGCACAACGACCCCGCTCGCGCGTGGACCGTCGCCGCGCTCGCCGCGGAGACCGGCACGTCCCGAGCCGTCCTGGCGCGGCGGTTCACCGCGGCGGTGGGACGGCCGCCGATGGCGCACCTGGCCGAGTGGCGCGTCGAGCGGGCCGCCGACCTGCTCCGCGAGACGGACGCGACGGTGGCGGCCATCGCCGGGAAAGTGGGGTACGCCAACGCCTTCGCGCTCAGCGCCGCGTTCAAGCGCCGACGCGGCGTGACACCGTCCGAGTACCGGGCGTGACATTTTTGTCGGTCCCCGCTGCTACCGTCGGAACCATGCTCACCGCACTGCTCACCTTCGCGGGCGTGGCCCTGCTCGCGACCTCGATCCCCGGCCCGGACACGGCCGTGGTCATCAAGAACTCCCTGGGCCGCGGGCGCCGCTCCGCGCTCGCCACGGCGGCCGGGTGCAGCACCGGCCAGATCGGTTGGGGGCTCGCCTCGATCGCGGGGATCTCGGCGGTGCTCGCCGCCTCGGTCGTCGCGTTCACCGTGCTGAAGTGGATCGGCGCGCTCTACCTGTGCTACCTCGGTTTCCGTGCGCTGCTGAGCGCGGCCCGCAAGGGGGAGCCGGTGGCGGCGTCGGCCACCGCGTCGGCGGGGCCCGCGCGCGTGCTCGCCTCGTACCGGGACGGGCTGCTCACCAACTCCTTGAACCCGAAGACCGCGCTGTTCATGTCGGCGCTCTTACCGCAGTTCACCAACCCGGGCGATCCGGCCTGGGTCCCGTTCGCCTTGGTCGCGATCACGGCCGTGGTCAGCTTCGCCTGCATGAGCGCGTACGCGTTGGTGTTCACCAAACTCGGCGACGTCCTGCGCAGGCCCGCCGTGCGTCGGACGGTCGACGGGACCCTCGGCGGTGTCCTCGTCAGCTTCGGGGTGGGGTTGGCCTTCAGCAGGCAGTGAAACCGGTCAGTGGTCGCCGTCGGCGAGGAAGGCGGTGGCCCGGTCGGTGATCCGGTGGGCGTCGACGGCGTCGGCCCACTGCTTGACGGCCTCGACCCGGGCGCGGGCGGGCGCGGCCTCGCCGCGTGCGCGCGCCAGGTCGGCGAGCATGAGGGGCTGGGCGAGCGAGCCCGCGCGGGCGGCGCGGTCGAGGAGGGTGCGGGCGGTCTTGGGATGGCCGTTGGCGTGGGCCTGCGCCGAGCCTGCAGAGGGACTCGCACAGCGGCGCGTCGTCGCCGTGCCGCTCGGCGGCCCCGACCGCCCGCCAGTAGTGGGCGGCCGCCGCGTCGGGGTCGCGGGTGATGGTGTCGGCGAGCCTTCCCAGGAGGAACTCGGTCCAGCCGCGGTGCGCGTCGTCCGGCGCGGTGTCGCGCGGCGCGGTGGCCTGGTCGAGCAGCGCCGCGCCGGTGGTCGGGTCGGGGTCGTGGCGCAGCCGCGGGTAGCGCAGATCCCACGAGGCCCGCGGGTCACCGGCCGCCCCGATGACGGCTCGGTGGCACGCACCACGTCCTCCGGGGTCGTTCGGTCGAGGCGCCGGTCGCGGTCCAGGTGGGCCTCGACGCGCGGCAGCGCGATCGCCGTCCGCCATGTCAAGCAGCGCGTCGGCCTCGGTATGGGGCGAGGGCCAGCGCGCTGGCCGACCGCCTCGGCCTCACTCGGGGGCGCCCTGTTCGCGCGGCTGGCGTCCTGGGAGGACCGGGGCCTGAGCACCCGCGAGCCGCACCCCGCCGACCGCCGCCGGGGCCGGGTGCGGCTCACCCCGGCGGGCGTCGCCGCGCTCGACGCCCGGTTCGACGTGGAGGGCACGGCCGAGCGGCACCTGCTCTCGAGGCTCACCGAGCGCGAAACCCGAACCCTCGCCGACCTCCTCGCAAACTCGTGCTCACCGCCGAGCACGGACCGGGTCCGGCGTCCCGCCTGCGCTACATCTCGAGCCAGTGCCGTCGCGGAGGTCCCTGGCTCGCCACCACCGGTATCGCCGAGCGCCACGACAAGCGGTCCGGCGCTGAAGACCGTGGGAACAGGTATCGGCTGGTCCGCCCGGTGCGTCGGCGCACCGCCAACCGGGGCGTGTAGGGGAGGCCGGAGGGGCACTCCCACGACCGACTCCTCGCGGGTTCGGCTCGTCCGCGACGTTTTGGCCGGTTGGGGGCGATCCTCTGCCGGAGGCATCGCTCGGCGTGGTCGCTCGAGTACTCGCGCGTTCGGGGCGAGCCGGGGACCGCTCGCGCACTGTCCACAGTGGCTCATCGGGTGACCCGGCCCGCCGAGTGGCGGATCGGGGTTCGGCTTGCCGGGTACGTGAACCCGGGACGTACCTGTCCGCTTTACCGGACGGTAGCCTGAAATTACCCTTGAGTACGGCTAAACCGCGAACCCGTGCCGGGCAAAGTCGAGTGTGTCCGCGGTGTGTGGATAGCGGCAGACGACCAGGTCTCTCGCGCCTTCCCTGCTCATTGTCGCATCCCGGTTCGGTATTCCGCCGAGTTCGCGCAGGAAATCCGAGATCGCGTCGAGGTGTTCGACCTCGGTGACCCCTTGGGGTCGAAATCGACCGCCGGTTCATCGATGAGGCACCACGCGGTCAACCGCCCTGGGGGTGCTCACGGCCAGTTGCGCGAAGTTCGAGTCCCAGGTCGCCGCGCCGGTCGTGAGCTGCTCGAACGTCAGGAACTCGACCTGCGGCACCGCACGCTGGATCGGCCGCGAAATACCGCGGCGCGGTCCGCCACTCGACTGCCGTCATGTCCGCCACGACGATATCCGGCAAGGAGTCGTCGGAGTCCGGCATGAAAGCCCATCTCGGGTCGCTCAACGCCATGCCCGCTATCGTGTCGGAAGGGTGCGCGTCACACGAATCCGTTTCACGCTCGCCTTTCCGGTCAATTGCCCGCGGGCGCGGTCGCGGGCACGCGGGGCGTGATCGGCTGTGAGATCCGCGCCAGTTGGTTGTCGATCTTGGGGCGGTCACTACACTCGGGCCGTCAGCATCCGTCAGGCTCTCGGCCCGTTGACCACAAGCGATCACCGGACCCGCCCGGTTCGCCGGTCGGGCGAGCTGGGCCTTGGAGAGAGGGACCCGGTCGGTGTTCAGTCGTATCGCCATCGTGAACCGTGGTGAGGCCGCGATGAGGCTCATCCACGCGGTCCGTGACCTGGCCGCGGAGACCGGTTCGCCGATCGAGACCGTCGCCTTGCACACCGACGTCGACCGCGCCGCGACCTTCGTGCGCGAGGCCGACATCGCCTACGACCTCGGCCCCGCCGCCGCCCGCCCCTACCTGGACCTGGGCGTCCTGGAGCGGGCGCTGGTGGAGACCGGCGCGGACGCCGCGTGGGTCGGCTGGGGCTTCGTCGCCGAGGACCCGGCCTTCGCCGAGCTGTGCGAGCGGGTCGGCGTCACCTTCGTCGGGCCCAGCGCGGACGCCATGCGCAGGCTCGGCGACAAGATCGGCGCCAAGCTGATCGCCGAGGAGGTCGGGGTCCCGGTCGCGCCGTGGAGCCGCGGCGCCGTCGAGACGCTGGAGGCGGCGCTGGCCGCGGCCGAGGAGATCGGCTACCCGCTGATGCTCAAGGCCACCGCCGGTGGCGGCGGGCGCGGCATCCGGGTCGTCACCAAGCCCGACGACCTGACCGACGCCTACGAGCGCACCAGCCAGGAGGCCGCCCGCGCCTTCGGCTCCGGCGTGGTCTTCCTCGAGCGCCTGGTCACCGGCGCCCGGCACGTCGAGGTGCAGGTCATCGCCGACGGCCAGGGCACCGCGTGGGCGCTGGGCGTGCGCGACTGCTCCGTGCAGCGGCGCAACCAGAAGATCATCGAGGAGTCCGCCTCCCCGGTGCTGGGCCCCGAGCAGGCCGCCGAGCTGAAGTCCTCCGCCGAGCGGCTGGCCGTCGCCGTCGGCTACCGCGGCGCCGCCACCGTCGAGTTCCTCTACCACCCCGGCGACCGGCTCTTCGCCTTCCTCGAGGTCAACACCCGCCTGCAGGTCGAGCACCCGATCACCGAGTCGACCACCGGGTTCGACCTGGTCCGGGCCCAGCTGCACGTCGCGTCCGGCGGGAAGCTCGACGGCGCCCCGCCCGCCGAGCGCGGCCACGCCATCGAGGCCCGGCTCAACGCCGAGGACCCCGACCGCGACTTCGCGCCGTCCCCCGGCCGCATCGCCCGGCTCGACCTGCCCGCCGGTCCCGGCATCCGGGTCGACACCGGGGTCAGCGAGGGCGACACCATCCCCGCCGACTTCGACTCGATGATCGCCAAGATCATCGCCTACGGCCGCGACCGGGACGAGGCGCTGGGCCGCCTGCGCCGGGCCATGGCCGAGACCCGGGTCATCATCGAGGGCGGCGCCACCAACAAGAGCTTCGTGCTCGACCTGCTCGACCAGCCCGAGGTGATCGACGGCAGCGCCGACACCGGCTGGATCGACCGGGTCCGCGCCGAGGGCGGGCTGGTCACCCACCGGCACTCCGCCGTCGCGCTCGCCGCCGCCGCCATCGAGGCCTACGAGGAGCAGGAGCAGGCCGAGCGGCAGCGCCTGCTGTCCACCGCGTTCGGCGGTCGCCCGCAGGCCCGCCACGACAGCGGCCGCCCGCTCGACCTGAAGCTGCGCGGCGTCGGCTACCGCGTCCGGGTCGCCAGGGTCGGCGCCACCCGGTTCCGGGTCGGCGTCGAGTCCGGCGACCAGTCCCGCGCCGCCGACGTCGTGCTCGACCGCTTCGACCGGCACACCGGCCAGATCGCGGTCAACGGCACCCGCTACCGCCTGCTCACCGGCACCCACGGCCCCACCCACCTCGTCGAGGTCGACGGCGTGGCGCACCGGGTCACCCGCGACGAGGGCGGCGTCGTCCGCTCGCCCGCGCCCGCGCTGGTCGTGGCCACCCCGGTCCAGGTCGGCGACGTGGTCGAGGCGGCCGCGCCGGTGCTGGTGCTGGAGAGCATGAAGATGGAGACGGTGCTGCGCGCGCCGTTCAAGGCCCGGCTCAAGGAGCTGGCCGTCGCCGTCGGCAGCCAGGTCGAGACCGGCGCGCCGCTGATGCGGCTGGAGCCGCTGGCCGACGACACCGCCGAGGACACCGACACCGGCAGCACCGTCGAGCTGGACCTGCCCGTCGAGCCCGCCGACGTGCCCGCCCGGGTCCGCGTCGCCCGCGGCCAGGAGGACCTGCGGGCCCTGCTGCTCGGCTTCGACGTCGACCCGCACGACGAGCGCCGCGTGCTCACCGGCTACCTGTCCGCGCGCCGCGAGGCCACCGCCGCCGGGCAGCGACCGCTGGCCGCGGAACTGGCGCTGGTCGCGGCCTTCGCCGACCTGGCCGAGCTGAGCCGCAACCGGCCCACCGGCGAGGACGGCGCGGGCCACGCGCACAGCGCCCGCGAGTACTTCCACACCTACCTGCAGAGCCTCGACGTCGAGCGGGCCGGGGTGTCGGAGCGGTTCCAGGCCAAGCTGGCCACCGCGCTGGGCCACTACGGGGTCACCGACCTCGAGCGGACCCCGGCGCTGGAAGCCGCCGTGTTCCGGATCTTCCTGGCCCAGCAGCGCGCCACCGCCGACGCCGCGGTCGTCACCGCGCTGCTCAGCGCCTGGCTGCAGGAGCCGCCGCCGGACGAGGCGCTGCGCGAGCCCGCCGGCCTGGCCCTGGAGCGGCTGGTGGCCGCCACCCAGGTCCGCTTCCCCGCGGTCGCCGACCTGGCCCGCGGCGTGGTGTTCGGCTGGTTCGCCCAGCCGCTGCTGCGCCGCAACCGGGCCCGCGTGTACGCCGACGTCCGCAAGCACCTGCGGCACCTCGACGCGAACCCGCAGGCGCCGGACCGCGCCGAGCGGATCGCCGAGATGGTCCGCAGCACCGAGCCGCTGGTCCGGCTCCTCGGGCAGCGCCTCAACCGCGCCGACCTGGACAACTCGGCCATGCTCGAGGTGCTGACCAGGCGCTACTACGGCAACAAGGAGCTCGTCGCCGTCCGCACCCGCGAGGTCGCGGACTGCACGTTCGTGGTCGCCGAGCGCGCCGGTTCCGCCGTGGTCTCCACCGCGGTCGCCTTCGACGCCCTGGGCAGCGCGCTGCGCGGGCTGGCCGAGCTGGCCACCGGCGCCGACCCGCTCGACGCCGACATCTACCTGGCCTGGGAGAGCCAGCCGGGCGACTTCGACGAGCTGGTCGCCACGCTGCACGGCGTGGTCCAGTCCACCCCGCTGCCCGCGCAGGTCCGCAGGCTCACCGCGACGGTCGCGGGCAGCGGCGGCGCGGTGATGCACCACCACTTCACCTTCCGCCCGTCGACCACCGGGATGACCGAGGAACGGCTGATCCGCGGTCTGCACCCGTACATCGCCCAGCGGATGCAGCTGGAGCGGTTGCGCGAGTTCGACCTGACCCGGTTGCCGTCCTCCGACGAGGAGGTCTACCTCTTCCAGTGCGTGGCCAGGGAGAACCCGTCCGACGAGCGGCTGGTCGCCTTCGCCCAGGTCCGCGACCTGGCCGAGCTGCGCGAGCACGACGGCAGGCTGGTCTCGCTGCCCACCGCCGAGGACGTCATCGCCACCTGCCTCGACTCGATCCGCCGCGCGCAGGCGCTGCGGCCCTCGCGCAAGCGGATCAACACCAACCGGATCGTGGTCTACGTCTGGCCGCCGAGCGAGATCACCCGCGCCGAGCTGGACATGATCGCCAAGCGCGTGCTGCCCACCACCGCGGGCGCCGGGCTGGAGGAGATCCTGTTCATCGCCCGCCGCCGCGACGACGCGACCGGTGAGCTGGCCAAGACCGCGGTGCGGATCCGCTTCGACGCCACCGGCGGCACGGAGCTGACCGTCGGCGAGGCGTCGCTGGAGCCGGTGCGCCCGCTCGACGACTACCGGCAGAAGGTGCTGCGCGCCGCGGCCCGCAACTCCGTGTACCCGTACGAGCTGACCGAGATCCTCGGCGAGTTCGTCGAGCACGACCTCGACGCCGACCACGCGCTGGTGCCGGTCGACCGGCCGAAGGGGCGCAACAAGTCCGGGATCGTCGCGGGCGTGGTCACCACGAAGACCCGCCGCCACCCCGAGGGCGTCACCCGCGTGGTGCTGCTCGGCGACCCGACCAAGTCGCTCGGCGCGCTGGCCGAGCCCGAGTGCCGCCGGGTCATGGCGGCGCTCGACCTCGCCGAGCGGACGCGGGTACCGGTCGAGTGGTACGCGCTGTCCTCCGGCGCCCGGGTCTCGATGGAGTCCGGCACCGAGAACATGGACTGGGTGGCCGCGGCGCTCAAGCGGATCGTCGAGTTCACCCAGGCGGGCGGCGAGATCAACATCGTGGTGGCGGGCATCACCGTGGGCGCCCAGCCGTACTGGAACGCCGAGGCCACGATGCTCATGCACACGAAGGGCGTGCTGGTGATGACGCCGGACTCGGCCATGGTGCTGACCGGCAAGCAGGCGCTCGACTTCTCCGGTGGCGTGTCGGCCGAGGACAACTTCGGCATCGGCGGCTACGACCGGGTGATGGGCCCGAACGGGCAGGCGCAGTACTGGGCGCCCAACCTGACCGCCGCGCGCGATGTGCTGATGTCCCACTACGACCACACCTACGTCGTCCCCGGCGAGTCGGCCCCGCGCCACACCCGGACCACCGACCCGGTCGACCGGGACGTGTCGGACTACCCGCACGCGATCGTCGACAGCGACTTCACCACCGTCGGCCAGATCTTCTCCGCCGAGCACAACCCGGACCGCAAGAAGCCGTTCGACATCCGCACGGTCATGCGCGCGCTGTCCGACCAGGACCACCCGGTCCTGGAGCGGTGGGCGGGCATGGCCGACGCGGAGACCACCGCGGTGCAGGACGTGCACCTGGGCGGCAGGCCGGTCTGCCTGATCGGCATCGAGTCGCGCGCGGTCCCGCGCCGCGGCTTCCCGCCCACCGACGGCCCGGACACCTACACCGCGGGCACGCTGTTCCCGCGGTCGTCGAAGAAGGCCGCCCGCGCCATCAACTCCGCCAGCGGCAACCGCCCGCTGGTCGTGCTGGCGAACCTGTCCGGCTTCGACGGCTCCCCGGAGTCGATGCGCAAGCTGCAGCTGGAGTACGGCGCCGAGATCGGCCGGGCCATCGTCAACTTCCGCGGCCCGATCGTCTTCTGCGTCATCTCCCGCTACCACGGCGGCGCGTTCGTGGTGTTCTCCAAGGCCCTGAACCCGAACATGACGGTCCTGGCGCTGGAGGGCTCCTTCGCCTCGGTGCTGGGCGGCGCGCCCGCCGCCGCGGCGGTCTTCGCCAGTGACGTCAACGCGCGCACCGCGTCGGACCCGCGGATCCGCGACCTGGAAGCCAAGATCGCGGGCGTCCAGGGCGCCGAGCGCGGCGCGCTGAACGTGGAACTGGACGAGCTGCGCGCTTCCGTCCGCGCCGAGAAGCTCGGCGAGGTCGCCACCGAGTTCGACCGCGTCCACAACATCCAGCGGGCCGTGAAGGTGGGCTCGGTGGACGCGGTCATCCGCGCGGCCGAACTCCGCCCCCGCATCATCGAGGCCATCGCCGCCCGCGACTAGCGGAACCGAACGGGGGAGGAGCCCGTACGGCCAAGCCGTACGGGCTCCTCCTGCGTCAAGCGGAGCCGCCTAGCGCGCCCCGACCAGCCCCGGTGCGGGCGGCGCGGGTTCGACCGCCGGGCAGCGGGCGCCGTCGCGGGGAGCGCGCAGCTCGAGGAGGTAGCGGTCCATCGCCTGGCGGGCGCAGTCGGAGCGGTGGTACACGCCGTGCCCCCAGCCCTCGTAGGTGAGCAGGACGGAGGTGCCGCGGATCTGGCGGTGGGCGTTGGCCGACCACGCGTACGCCGTCGCCGGGTCGTGCCGCACGGCCATCATCAGGATCTCCGGTGCCTTGGTGACCCGCAGCCGGTGCTGCGGGTTGTTCACCTTCTCCGGCAGGCCCGTGCAGTTCAGCACCGCCTTCAGCGTGTTGGGCGAGCCCCGCAGGTGCGGGGCGATCCGCGTCAGCCTCGTCCGGATCTCGTCGACCTCGCGCTGGTCCCGGGCCCGGACAGCCCAGTCCTGGCAGAAGATCGCCAGGTACGAGTTGGGCAGCGTCCCGTCCACCGGCTGTGCCTGGTCGTTGGGGAACTGGATGGGCGCGCCCCCGTCGGCGGCCGCGATCTGCTCCGCCAACTCGGACCAGTTCGGGAACGCGAGCTGGCTGTGCGCCCCGCGGGCGAGCCCGTTCGCCGTCACCACCCGACCCGACCCGTCCACGACCTCGCCGTGGTCGGCGCGGGCCAGCAGGCCGTCCCACACCGCGCCGACGTCGCGGCCGTGCAACGCGCAACCGGGTGTGCGGTCGCACCAGGCGACGAACTCGGCGAACGAGTCCTCGCCCGCCGCGGCGCCGGTGTCGCCGAGCCCGCGCGCGTCGAGGCTGTGGTCCATGTTCGAGTCGAGGATCATCGCCCGCACGTGCTCGCCGTACTCCTCGGCGTACTGCTGGCCGATGAGCGTGCCGTACGACAGCCCGTAGAAGCTGATCTTCCGTTCGCCCAGCGCGCGGCGGTACGCGTCGATGTCGCGCACCACCGACAGGGAATCGGCGTGGTCGAAGACCGGTCCGCTGCGCGCCCGGCAATCCGCGGCCAGCTCCCGGTTGTACGCGACCAGCGCGTCGAACTCGGTCTGGCTCGCCGGATACGCCGTGGGCTGCCTGCCCAGCAGCTCCGCCGAACACCGCACCGGCTGGCTGCGCCCGATGCCCCGCGCGTCGTAGCTCACGATGTCGAAGCGCGCCAACAGGTCCGGGGTTATCACCTGCTCGGCGGCCAGTACCACATCCACCCCGGACCCGCCTGGCCCGCCGGGGTTCACCAACAACACCCCGATGCGCCGTGCCGGGTCGCCCGCTTTCCTGCGGGCCACGGTCAGGTCGATTCGCGTACCACCGGGCTCGGCCCAGTCCACCGGCACGCTGAGCTTCCCGCACTCGGTGTGCGCGGACTCCGGGCACGGCCCCCACTCGATCCGCCGCTGCCCCAACGATTCCGCCGACGCCACCGGGACCATCCCGGCGGCGATGGCCACCGCGGCGGTGAACCCGCCGACTGCTCTTGCGATCCTGCGCACAGAACCCCCTCCTCGTGTCCAGGTCGCCAAGCACGCTCTCAGTCGCGGTCGCGCACCACAACGCCCACAAGGGGGATATGGGATCAGCCCGTGGTCTGATGCCAAATCTGGCGTTTGGCAGTGTCAGGAGGAATGGTCGACGAACAGTGGAGAACCACTGGAGACCCGGTAGGGGAGCCTACACACCGCGGCGGCCTCGTCGAGGTCGACGATCCCGCCGAGCACCCGCTCCACCGCGCCGATCGCCTCCGGGGGATTCCCCTGGTCGTAGGCGGAAAGCGGGGCGAAGCCGAGCGAAGTGGCGTTGTGCCAGGCGATCGCCGCGTCCGCGGCACCCGGTCGCAGCACCGCGGGCCCGGCGAACCCGACGCCCGGGTCCCGGGACGAGAGGGTGTCCGCGACCAGTTCGGCGAGCAGCGGCGGGATCGGCCGCGTGGCCGCGAGCGTGACCCGCGCCAGGTACGCGCGGTCGGTGTAGCGGCGCACCGCTTCCGAGACAAGGGGGAGCGCGGCGACGGCGAACTCGTCCGGCGGTCGAGGCGCGTGCCACACCCCGGTGCGCGACGGCCCCTCCCGCGCGAGCCTGCCGAACTCGGCGGCCCGCGCCGCGAGGTGGGACCGCAGTCCGGGACCGACCCGGTACCCGAGCAGCCCCACGGACAGCACCGCCTCGAACGGAAGCCGCGCCAGTTCCGCCCACAACGGCTCCCACGACCGCGGCGAACGGGCCAACGGCGTCACCGCCGTCAACCACGGGTCCCGCGCGTCGTCCCGGCTGCTTCGCCGCGCCGTCAAGCGCTTGCGCACCTCGACCAGGCCGGCACCGTGCGGCCGGAACGGTTCCAGCACCCACCGCGCGTGTGCCTCGTCGACCACCGGCTCGGCGCCGACGTGCCCCGGCACCCGCCCGAGCCGGGCGCGCGAGTCCGCCACCCGTCGCCGCGCGTCGTCCTGGTCGACGCTGTCCGCCCGGGTGATCAGGAAGCAGTCGAGCCCCGGCCGCTCGGGCCGGTTGACGTAGCGCACCTCGAACGGCGCGTCACCCGCCACCTCCCAGCACGACCGCAGCCACGCGGAGTCGTCCGGCACGGGCGCCGCGCCCTCGTGGATGTGCACCCCGCCGAACAACTGCCCGACCTGCACGACGTGGTTCGCGGGCCCGGACTGTTGGTTGTGGACGGTGACCGGCGGCGCGGCCGCGCCCACCCCGCCCTGCCGGGTTTCCGGCGCGCCAGAAACCCGGTCGGCGGCCACGGGCGCACCGGAACCCCGGTTGCCTGCCGCGGGCGCGATCCGGCTCGCCGCCCACGCCCACCACCGACCGCCGCCGTGGGTCGTGACCACTCCCGAAGGTGTCGCCCCCACCCCGGCTCCCGCCGCTGCGGCTCCGTCCGGTGCCCACCCCGGGCGCGTCACGGCCGGTTGGGGCTCGGCGCCTGCCCGTACGGCAGCCCCTCGACGGGCGGCATCCCCGACGGGAATCCGTACGTCTCGGCCACGGCCTCGTCCCGCACCGCGGCGTCCAGCGCCTCGCGGCAGGTCGCGTGCACGGCCTCCCGCATCGCCTTGAGCCGCTCCAGGTCCAGGATCCGGCCCACGGCGTCGAAGCGGTCGGCCGAGTGGCGCCCGACGCTCTGCTGGAGCAGGACGCGGCCGCGCCGGATCCGCCACATCGTCCACCCCAGGTAGAGGCTGGTGCCGTAGGCGAACACCGACACGAACACGTAGTGGTGCCCGTCGACCAGCACCAACCGGTTCCCGGTGGCGCCGAACGCCGTGGCGGTGCGCCGCACCTGGTAGTTGTGGATCGGCAGTTGCCGGTCCCGCAGCCCACCCGCGATGTGGCTGTACACCGAGTCCGCCGCTCCGGCTTTACCTGCCAGCAGCGTGCACCACTCGCTGATCGCCTCCTGCTTCTCACCGGTGAGGAAGGCCAGCCAGTACGCCACGAACGCCCCGAACGCGACCGGCGCGCCGACGATCAACCACGTCTCCGCGTCGTCGCCCCGGCTGAACACCCCGCCGTTCACCACCCACAGCAGGACGAAGAGCAGGAACGTCCCGACCGCCACCCGCACGGACCGGCCCAGCACCGACCGGACCAGGCCGCTCGCCACGGCGTCGTCCAACAACAGATCGGTCGGCGCGTGCCGGAGCGTCTTCGACAGGTAGACGTCGTTCCCGCTGTCTGGGGGTAATCCCGGACCCTGTGACATGGTGTGACCCTCCGAGCACCCGGTATCGGACGGTCGTGGAACCTACCTCACGGTCCACGCCCCCGGTCCAGCGCGTTCCTGACATCGCGCTCGCGCTGTCCGGTTCTTGTCCATACCGAGAACGCGTTCGCCTGACCAGGCCGCGCCACATGTCCGGAGTCGGTGTCCGCATCCCCGCACCACCAGGCACAACGCACCAACGCCGCACACACTAGCCCTCACACAAGGGAAAGTGGCGGGTATAGCCGGTCGATTCACTCGATCCGGTAGTAGAAAGCCTTGTCTTTCAGGGGTTTCCCGCTCGGTGAGCGCGGGCCTGTGTAAAACCCGCGGCGGTTGCGGTCCACAGCGGAGTACAGTGGATCTCGACCCGGTGTGGACATCGGAAACCCGCCCCGCGTGATCGCGGGACGGGTTCCGGCCGGGCGGTGGCGAATCAGTTGTGCGGAACAGTGGCGCGGTCGGCCGGTAGTGGCTCGACCGGGCCGGTCAGCGGACGCCGAGGGCGCGGCTCATGGTGCGGAACAGGTCGGTCTGGTCCGTGACGCCGACGACGTTGGCCGCCTGCGGGCCGTAACCCGCGATGCGGACCTGGGTGCCGGTGTGCTCCTGGGACTGGCCCGGGGTGTTGGTGGCGTAGTTGATCGTCATCGGGACGCCGTCGCGGGTGACCAGGGTGGCGGTCTGGCCGGGGCTCTTCGTGCCGTTGGGGATGATCTGGCTGGTGTGGCCGTGGTCCGCCGTCACGACGACGAGGGTGTCGGGGTGGCTGCGGGCGTAGGCCAGGCCCGCGGCGACGGCGTCGTCGAAGCCGACGGTCTCACCGATCTGACCGCACGGGTTGGCGGCGTGGTCCTGCTTGTCGATGCTGGCACCCTCGACCTGGAGGAAGAAGCCCTTGTCGCCGTGCCGGTCGCGGCTCGAGCGGTCCAGGACGTCGAGCGCCTTGCGGGTCATGTCGGCCAGCTTCGGCTGGGCGGCGGGCAGGTTCGCGTTCGGCTGGCAGGTCGACGGCTCGGTGCCGCCCACCTTCGCGACCGGGCCGACCCACTGCAGGTCCATGTTGTTGGGCGCGAACAGGCCCAGCAGCGGCTTGTCGCCGCGCGCGGCGCGCAGGCCCGCGGCGTCCGTGGCCACCTGGTAGCCCGCTGCCTTGGCCTGGTCGAGCACGGTCTTGCCCTGGAACTGGCCCGCCTTGACCGTCTGGTTGAAGAAGGTCGCGCCGCCGCCGAGCAGCACGTCCGGGCGGGTCTGCACCAGCTGCTCGGAGATCGAGCCCGCGCCGCCGTTCTCCTTGGCGTTGGCCGGGCACGCGGTGCTGGTCTCGTTGGGGCCCTTGCAGTCCCGGCTGACGACGTGCGAACCGAGCACGGCCGGGGTCGCGTCCTGGACCTCGGCGGTGGTCACGTCGCCGGTGCGGTAGCCGTTGCGCTTGGCCAGTTCCAGGATGGTCGGCAGCGGGTTGCCGTAGGCGTCGACGGAGATGGCGCCGTTGTAGGTCTTGCTGCCGGTCGCCCAGCCGGTGCCGGACGCGGCGGAGTCGGTCACGTAGTCGGGCTTGGACGGGTCGCCCTTGGCCACGGCGTAGGTGGTGTACGCCCCGGTCAGCGGGAGCGAGTCCATCTCCAGCCGCCCGGCGGCGCCGCGCGCGTAGTTGCGCGCGATGGTGATCTCCGAGTCGCCCATCCCGTCACCGATGAACAGGACCACGTTGCGGGCCTTGCCGCCCTCGATCGCCCGCCGCACGTCCTGCGTCCGGTCCCCACCGGCCGCCGCCCGCGCCGACGGGTCGTCCCCGGGGCCGGCCGCCGCCACCGCGGGCGCGGTCAAGGCGACCGCCACCCCGAAAACACCGAGCGCCACCAGGCGCCTCGACACCACAGGCATGTTCTTTCCTCCAAGCCCGAGAATCCTCACGCCGCGCAGTAGCCCACCCGAACCTGTGCGGAGCCCGGCCTGGATGTGAGCGGCGGGCTGCCAGTGCGTTAACAACACTTGAGCACCGTGTGAGCGGACATCAAACGGGCGTAACACCCAGAAGCCGGTAAGCAGCCAATCCGCGCTAACGGGACCCAACACCCGGCGGACTGTCCACTGTGTCCACGCCAGGTCGGTTTGTCGAAATCGCGGGTTTCTAGGCCGGAATCGCGGCATACTCCCGGCGTCGACCGAGGAGGGGTGCTGGTGGCGGTGGCGGAGCTCGTGGGTGTCTGGCGGCGGATCATCCTGGGGGAAGGCAAGTCCTGGGTGTTGTTCGAGCACGGGACGTGCGTGATCCTGGTAGACTCGGAGGGCGACCTGGCAGGGCAAGCGGTGGACATTCTCCGGGAGTATGGCCCGGTGCGCCCCGGCACGCCGTCGGGCGACTTCAACACGATCACCTTGACCGCGGCCCCGGGGTGGGCGGTCACCGGTCACCACCCCGACGTGCTCACCTACGTGGCGCCCGACGAGGTCACCACGCCGGACGACCTCACGGCGGGGCTCACCGGGCGCGGCAAGCGGGATCGGGACGGGCGCGAGCTGACGGTCGTGCACGTCGAGGACAAGCGGCCCGGTCGGGGTTAGGCGCTGCCTGGTAAGTCCGGTGCGCGGGTTTCGTGGTCCGCGTGGTGTCCGGGCGTGCGGGAGGCCGCGCGTACCGGGTTGTCCTTGGGCTTTCCGCACGTGCGGCCAGGGTCCGCGCGGGCGCGGATGGCGTGTGTCGGACCTTGCGGGACAGCACCTAGTCGCGTGCCTCCGGTGTTTCGGGGTGTCGTCGGGCGAACAGGAGCGCCTGCGGTGCCGACGAGTCCGGGGCGATCAGCAGGTGCGCCTCGATCTCGAACCCGGCTTCCCGGAGCCAGGCCGCCACCCGCTCCGGTGGCCTGCGGTGGACGTGCACGTTCATCGGGTGGCCGCCATAGCCCTGGGTCTTCAGGTGCGACTCGTCGCCGGTGTGGAAGCCGACCTGCAGGCGACCGCCGGGGCGCAGCACGCGGTGGAAGTGCGCGAGGACTCCGGGGATCTCGGCGTCGGGGATGTGGATCAGCGTCCACCAGGCCAGGACACCGGACACCGAGGCGTCGGGGAGGTCCAGGTCCGTCATCGACCCGACCTCGAACCGCAGGTCCGGGTATTCGCGGCGGGCCTGGGCGACCATCTCGGGTGACAGGTCGACGCCGAACGCGGTGACGCCGAGGGCGGCGAGGTGAGCGGTGACGTGCCCGGAGCCGCAGCCGACGTCCGCGACCGGGCCGCCGTCGACGCTCTCGGCGAACAACGACAGCGCGGCGCTGAGGTAGCGGTCCTTGGCGATGGCGCCCCGCATCTGGTCGGCGTAGCTCGCCACGACGGTGTCGTAGGACTCGCGGGTGTTGGCGAGCCAGTCGTCTGTCCGCATGTCAGGTGTCCCGGGTGTGAGTGGTCGTGGGGTTGGTGTTCGCGGGTTCGGCTCGGCGACGCCGGTATGGTCGTTCAACCACGCGAGGCAGTTGATGGCGAAGGTGTCGACCGGGGGTTGCTCATCGCGCGGCCACGCCACGGCGTGCTCCGCGATCCGGCCGGCCTGGCTGCCTCGTCGTCGCGGTGGTGCGCCGTGGTGAGTCGGGATTCGGGTTGGTCCGCCAGTGAACTCGACGGTGGAATCCTGAGGCGCCGAGCCCGTCGCGGCCGGGTGTCGCTCATGGCGTGGGGCGTTGGGTTCCCGCTGTCGGCAGGGGCGGCGGGGAGCTGACCGGTGCCGGGGGAACGAGGTTGACGTACCAGCGGTCGTCGTGGCGGTTGAGGAAGAGCCTGGTGGTGTATGTGGTGGTCGGCGCGTTCGGATCGTCCGCGGTGCGGATGGTGCCGGTGAGGTGGGCCGTGGACTGGTGGGGACCGGGGATTGGTGGGGACCGGGGATTGGATGTCCTGGCTCGTCACCCGCAGGTCGCGACCGCCGCGAGTGGCGAGCAGCGAGTCGACGGCGGTGGCCAGTTCCGGGTTCTGCTGCCACGCCAGGTCCGCGAGCGCGTGGGCGTCGTCGGTGTTGAGGGCCGAGACGTACGCGGCGACCGCCTCCTCGGCCGAGGCGGCGCCCGCGCCGGTCGGGGGTGCCGCGCCGGAACAGGCGGTCGCGCCGATGAGGAACGCGCCGGTGGCGGCGGACACCGCGGTCGGCCGCCACCCGCGTCGACCTCGTCCATCGCCGTGATGGGGTGGGTTGATCACGTGCTTCTCCCAGGTCAGGTGCGGTGGGCGTACCACGCGTCGCGATCCTTGCCCTGCGGCAGCAGCCATCCCCAGAAGGCGACGTTCCAGCGGTCGGAGGCGTGGTAGGTCAGGTAGATCTCCTCAGCGGCTCCCGCGGGCCCCAGCCTACCGGTCAGGATCATCGTGTGGTCGATGTTGTTCGGCTCGTCGCCCTCGTCCGGGTGGTCCCACTCGACCTGCAGGACGTCGGTGACGAGCATTTCGTACACGTTCGGGATGTGTGAGACGCGCTGGGAGTTGATGCGCGCGAAAACCGCCCAGTTGTGTGCGCCCGCCCAGCTGTGGGTCTGGTTGATCCAGTTGTACCACCAGTTCTCATCCGAGTTCCAGATGCCCAGGTCATCTTCCCGGCCGCCCACCTTCATGATCTGCGAGATGAAATTGGTGCAGTCGTTGCCCTGAGCGCGGTAGTCGTCGTTGTAGTTGTCCCAATACTGTTCGGCGTAGTTGTACATGGCAGGTAGTCGTAGGTCATCGTGATGCCCGCGGAGTTCGCGATTGGGCCGGAGGTATCCGGCTTGGTCGAGCCCGGGCGCTTGGCCGGGACCTCCGCGTACAGGGCGGGCGGCGGCCCGGCCCCCAGGGCGACCTCGGCCGAGGTGAGCGTCCAGATGTCGTTGACCTGCGCGAAGGAGAGCAGGTGGCGCACCTTGTACGCCTCGTACGCGGGCGCGTTCGGGTCGCCGTGCCCGAAGTACAGCTTGGTCAGCTCGGTCGCGCGCACCCGCGTGGCCGACCGTTCGGTCTCCACGGCGTCGATGGTGACCTCGACGTCGGACTTGGTGTACCCGCGCGACGTCGTGGTCAGCGTGAATGCCCGGACTTCGTCCAACTTCCGCGCTTGGACCGCTAAGCGACCGCGCAGCGCGTCCGAGGCGACTGCCACCGCGGACGCACCGAGGCATGCCGCCAACACTCGCTGAAATCTTCGTGTTTCTTTCCCCAGTTATCGATGCGAATACGGCGACGCCTGCCTGTGGCTGAATGGAAAGGTCGCCGCTCTCCGGTCCTGTAGGTTTTTCTCCTACTTCGCAGAAGCCTAGTGGTGCCCCGGAGGGCTGGACTCCGCCAATCGGGTAGCGGGAGGAATTTGCGTTCTCTGTCGCGAAAAGGGATCCGCCAAGTTTGTATTTGGTGCTCGGGGTGTCGAATAGTGAATAGGCGAAACGGGGGAAGTCGTCTGGAGCCGGGGTCGAGCGGCTCGATCGGTGGACGATTTGTCGGCTTTCGTCGGATGTTGGGGTGTGTGCCTGTGCGGGTGGGTGTGCGACACACACCCACGGACTTGACGGGGAGATGGCAGGTCGGTCGCTGTCCGGGGCAAGGCGTGTGAACGACGAAAAGCGGGGCGCCACCTGCTGGAGACAGGTGGCGCCCCGCTTGGGGGACCGGACGAGGTGGGCGGAGGAAGCGCGGTGCGGAGGACGGTGGTGGAGCAGGCAGGGGGATGAGTGGGGCGGGCGGCAGCGGGGTGGCCAGGAGGAGGCATTCGCGGGAGGGGATGTCGACGGCGTGTGGCAGATCTTGGTGATTGTGTTGGGAGACGGGTAGGCCGGTTGGACTAAGTGGACAGAGTGGGGTGCGCTGGGGGGAGGAAGTATTCGGGGGGAGCGAGGTGCCAAAGGCGGAGGGGGCGTGCGCTGGGAAGCGGAAGGGAAGGGGAGTGTTGGGAGGCGGCCAGGAGAGGAGGGCGAGTGTCGGAGGGCTGCCAGGGACGAGGCGGAGCAGGTGTGTTCTGGGGGAGCAAAGCGGGTGGGCCATGGCGGCGATGTCGGGAAGGCGGAGCGGGGGCGCCGCGAAGCGGTGGAGAGGTGGGGTGGGAGTGGCGGGGCAGGGAGGGAAGTGCTTGGGGGAGAGGCGAAGTGAGGAGGGAGAGCGGGGAGGCAGGGTAGAGCGGGGTGCGTTGGGGGAGGTGAGTCTGGGTGTGTTGCGGAGAAGGGGAAGGCGCGAGGGGCGAGGCAGGGAGGGCCAGGTGAAGTGGGAGGGTGAGGTGAGGAAGCAGAGCGAGGCGAAATGGCAGGGAGTGCGAGGTGAGGAGAGAAGTGGGGAAGTGAGGTGAGAGGGAGGGAGGGAAAACTGGTGATGGGGGAATGTGCTGGGGTGGATGGGGTATGGCGAGGATGGGCGGGGAAGGTGTTGGGGTGAGTGAGGTATGGAAGGGAAATGGGGAGGGTTGGGGCGGCGGCCGCCGGGGGATACGGCCGCCGCCCCGTGGGGACTAGAAGCCCGCGATGAGTTCCGTGCGGGGGACCGAGATGGCCAGGGTCGCCTGGGCGACCGCGTCGGCGTCGGCGAGGATCACGGAGTTCACGCCCGGGCGGATGCCCGCCGCGGTGACCCAGTGGACGGTTTCCGTCGGTACGCCGTAGGCGAAGCGGCGGGGGTGGGGGACTCTGCCCTTGCCCAGGACGTTGTAGGGGCGGGGGGATACGGCCAGGCCGCCGGTTTCGTAGTGGCCGCCGCCCGCGATGGGGATCTGGTGGAGGACGCATTCACCTCGTGCCAGCAGGCCTCCCAGCAGCGGGTCGGTGGTGGTGCGGATGTCGGGCTCGGGGAGCCTGGCCTCGATCAGCGCCGTCACGCGGACCGGGGGGCCCGGGACCTTCGTCGAGGAGACCAGGAACTCCGAGTCGTCCTCCGCCGGTTCGACGACCATGCCGGGGCCGACCACGCGCAGGACGCCTGCCTCGATCAGGGCGGTCATCTCCTCGATGCGGCTGACCGGCGGGCCGATCGAGACGAACGCGTTGAAGGGGGTGTACCAGCGTTGGAGGTCGTCTCGGTAGGAATCGCCGCTGAGGCCGCCGTGGTCCACCACCAGGCGGATTTCGTTGCGGAGGTCCCGCATGGCGTCGAGGGCGGACTTGAGGGGGCTGCGGACGTTGCCGCGCAACGCCTCCCGGATGTCCTCGCGGAGGTAGCCGGTGAGCCACTTGCGGTAGTCGTCCGCGTCGGCGAACTCGCGGTCGCCGTACGGCTTGGCGATCGCGTTCCAGTCCCAGCGGTCGGCCTCGGCGATGCCGAAGCGGTCCAGGAGGACCGACTCGGCTTCCGAGCGGGGCTGGTCGAAGGGCTCGCCGACCGGGGTGGCGGCGAACTCCTCCTCGCAGACCGCCCGGTAGCGGCGGGAGAAGACCTCGGCCTCGCAGACGCAGGACCGTTCGGTGACCAGCGCGGTGTAGTACACCGACCGGACCTCGCGGTCGATCAGCGGCCAGACCTCGGTGCGGAAGTCGGCCGGGCGGCCGCGTTCCGCGCGCCTGCGCAGGGTGCGGATCACCCACGGGGTCAGGAAGAGCGGCTCGTGCCTGCCGAAGGCGCCCTTCTGGTTCTCGCCGCGGGCGGTGTAGGGGACGCCGCGGCGGGAGCCCGCGATCAGCACCGGCTCCGCGCCGGAGGGGTGGTAGGTCAGCGATCCCGTGTCGCCGCGGGAGAAGCGGCCGCCGCGGCCGGTGGTGAGCAGGGCCATGTAGTCGAAGAAGTTCAGGCCCATCCCGCGCAGCGCCACCTCCTGCCCGGGCTTGAGGAACGACAGGTCGACGCCCGCGGGGTTGCCCGGCGGCACGTACGCCAGGTGGTGCCGGGCCGCGTACTCGGCCAGCGCGGTCTCCGCCTCCGACAGCATGCTGGGCACGTGCCCCTGGGTGAGCACGACCGAGTCCAGCCCGTCGAGCACGGTGCCGTCGTCCAGCTCCACCACCTGGCTGCCGTCGTCGGCGTCGACGAGGCTGGTGGCGGTGTTGGCGTGCAACGCGATCGTCAGGTTGTCCGGGGTGGTGCGCAGCAGGTGCCGTAAAACCCAGCGCAGGTAGTGGCCGTAGAGCGCGCGGGTGGGGTACGAGTCGGGGCCCAGCTCGCGGCACTCCGCGCGGGCCCAGTCGGGCAGCCGGTCCTCCGGGCCGAGGTGCTCGACGAAGCGGGCCCACTCGTGCAGGCTGGGGCCGGGCACGATCGGGCCCGCGCAGCTGACGGTCTCGTCGGCGAACATGGTGATCTGCGCGGCGACGGTGTTCATCAGCAGCTCGCGGGACTGGTCGGTGCGCCACACCGCGCTCCCGTTGTGCAGGTTGGGGTCCACGACGTGGACGGTGATCTCGCGCGACTGGCCCGCCGCGCTCGCGTGCAGTCGTTCCAGCACCGACAGCCCGCGCGGTCCCGCGCCGATGATGCAGATGTGGGTCACGGTGTCCTCCAGGTGGTGCGCCCGCCTACCCCGGGCGCGCGGGGTGCGGGGCGACGGCGGGTTGGCGGGGGTGGTCAGCGCTCGGCGAGGACGGCGTGGGCGCCGACGACACCGGCCAGCTTGCGGCTCAGGCCCATCGACAGCAGCTCCAGCTTGCCCATCAGCACGCCGAAGTCGTCGGGCAGCAGCGCCTGCTTGCCGTCGCACAGCGCCTGCTCGGGCGCCACGTGCACGTCGATGAGCAACGCGTCCGCGCCCGCCGCCGCCGCGGCCAGGGAGACCGGCTCGACCAGGGCGGGGATGCCGACGGAGTGGCTGGGGTCGACCATCACCGGCAGGTGCGAGCGCTGCTTCATCAGCGCGACCGCGGAGATGTCGAGGGTGAAGCGGGTGGCGTGCTCGAAGGTGCGGATGCCGCGCTCGCACAGGATGACCTGGTCGTTGCCCTGCGCCAGGATGTACTCGGCGGCGGCCAAGGTCTCGTCGACGGTGCAGCCGAAGCCGCGCTTGAGCACGACCGGGCGACCGGACTTGCCCGCCTCGCTGAGCAGCTCGAAGTTCTGCATGTTCCGGGCGCCGATCTGCAGCCCGTCGGCGGTGGCCGCGACCCGCTCCACGTGCCGGGGGTCGAGCACCTCGGTGAGGATCGGCAGGCCGGTGTGCGCGCGCGCCTCGGCCAGCAGCTCCAGTCCGGCCCACTTGAGGCCCTGGAAGGAGTACGGCGAGGTGCGCGGCTTGAAGGCGCCGCCGCGCAGGCCGACCGCGCCGTAGTGCTCGGCGACGTCGGCGCAGTCCAGCAGCTGCTGGCGGTTCTCCACCGCGCACGGACCGGCGAACACGTTGAGCGAGCCGTCGCCGACGGTCGCGCCGCCGACGCGCACCACGGTGCCCTCGGGGCGCAGCTCGCGCCTGCCGAGCCGGAAGTCCCCGCCCGCGGCGACGACGGCGACGGGCGCGACGAGGTTGTCGGGGGCCGGTGTCTCCGTGCCGGGACCGTGGGCGACGATCACGGGCGTCGAACCGAGGTGCTGGAGCGTGGCGGTGGTGCCGGTGGTGTCGAAGTGGTCCAACCACTGCTGGGTGGCGGTGGCGGGGGTGTCGACGGCGAAGCTGTACAGGGACAGACCGGACATGACGGGACCTCCGTGGGAGTGCGCGCGGCGGCGCGGGTGTGGGTCCGGACGGTGGCCCGCGCGTCAGGCGGGCCACCGTCCGGTGTGGACCTCCGCGCGCGGCCGGGAGCCTCGCGCGGTCAGGGGTCGTGCGATCCCGCGGCGCGTCCGCGTCGCGGGGTGCGTTGTTCGGTTGTCGGGTTCACCTGGCCTGATTCTGTTGTCGGGATTCGGTTGTGGTGGTTCTCTTGTGGGGTTCTGTTGTGTGTTTTCGGTTGTGGTCGTGCCGTGCTCAGGATTCGAGCGCGGCGAAGGACTTCGGGTCGGCGGTCGCACCGTAGGCGGCCAGGTCGGCGTACTTGTCCCGCAGGTTGCGCTTGAGGACCTTGCCGGTGACGCCGACGGGGAAGTCCTCGTCGGTGCGGGCCAGGTCCAGCGCGCCCAGCGTGAGGTGACCGGCGCGGGCCAGTTCCTCGTTGGCCAGCGTCAGCAGCTTCACCGGGTCGGGGTCGGTGCCCGGCGCGGGCACCACCACGGCCACCGGCACGACCACGCCGTCGCGCCTGCCCGCCACCACCGCGGTGTCGACCACGTCGGGCACGTCGGCGAGCAGGACCTCCTCCATGAACACCGAGTAGCCGGTGCGCTCGGGGGTGACCAGCGCGTCCACCGTGCGGTCGACCAGGAAGTGGTCGCCGTTGCCGTCGCGGTAGCCGTTGTCGCCGGTCAGCCAGTAGCCCGACAGGCGGCTGCGGTAGTTGAGGTCGTGGTTGTCCCAGTACCCGGGGGTGATCGCCGGGCCCCGGGCGGCCAGCAGGCCGACCTCGTTGTCGTCGGCGTAGGTGCCGTCCGCGCGCAGGATCGTCACCTCGGCGACACCGACCGGCTTGCCCGCGCAGCGGTCGTTGCGCTCGGTGTCCACCGTGCGGATCTTGAGCAGCACACCCCAGCCCAGCTCGGTCGTGCCGAGGCGGTCGAAGAACGCCGCCTGCGGCTTGTCCGCGCCGCGCTTGCGCAGGATGTCCTTGATGTGCGCCTCGTGCACGGCGTCCCCGATGGACACCCACACGTTCACCGAGTCGATCGCGCCCGGCTCCATGTCGAGCGACGGGATCTCGGAGTACGCGTGCGCGAAGGACATGACCGCGGTCGGCTTGTGGGTGGCCACCGCCTCGACCAGTTCCGCACCGGGCCGGTCGAACCCGGCCGTGGTGCGCGCCCCCGCCAGCACCGCGTACACGGAGTAGGCGATGCAGCCCAGGTGCGACTGCGGGAGGCTGGTCATGGTCATCGCGCCGGGCAGTTCCTTGTGGTCGACCAGCCGGAACTTCGGCCCCGCCACGAGCGAGCCGTGGGTGTGGATGGTCGGCTTCGGCAGCCCGGTGGTGCCCGAGGAGTGCAGGATCGTGATCGGGTCCTCGTCGTTGTGCCGGAACCGCTGGTCGGCGGGCAGTTCCGCCTTCGGCGGCGCGGGCACGTCCTCGACGAGCACCGTCCACGCCAGACCGGGCAGGTTCGCGGTGAGGTCGGCCAGGACGTCCATCCTGGGCCGGTTCGCGTAGATGCCCATCGGGGTGGTCTGCTTGATCAGCGACTCGGCGATCTCCCGCGACGCCTTCGTGTTGATCAGCACCGCGATGGCGCCGATCTGCGCGAGGGCGTACAGGTGCACCGAGTAGGCGAAGGAGTCCTCGATCCAGATCGCGACCCGGTCGCGCGGGCCGACGCCCTGCCCGAGGTACCACACCGACCAGCTCTGCACGAGCTCGTCGAGCTCCAGCAGGCTGAACTCCTCCTGGGGCTCGCCCGCGGTGTTGATGACCGGCCGGAGTGTTCGCAGGAACGGCTGGTCCGGGGCCGGGCTCGCGGCGATGGCGGAGGGGAGCAGGTTGCCGCCACCGATGGTGGCGTCGGCGGCCACGGCGGCGCGCTGCTCGGCGGTGAGAACGGTCGGGGCGAAAGTGGTCATGGGGTGTCCTTTCCGTTGGGGATGGGGGAGACCCTGCGGTCGGCAGGGGAATGGCTCAGGGGCCGCTCGGCCGGGGCAGGTCGAACAGCCGCGCGCAGTGCGCGCCGTACTCGGGCAGCCGCGACCCCAGCACCGCGCGCGCGTCCGCCAGCAGGTCGGTGAAGGCGTCCTCGCCCTTGGCCACCGCGGTGTCCACCGCCCGCGCGCCCGCCGCCAGTGCCGTGCGCGCGGCGGCGGCGTGCGGGTTCGCGGCCTGGACGTCCCAGTAGACCTCGGGGGTGCCTCCCGCGATCCGGGCCAGCAGTGCCAGCAGGGTCGCGTGCGGCGGCGGGGCGATGGTCGCCAACTCGTCGGCGGTGACCCCCAGTTCGGCCAGGGCCGCGCCGAAGGACAGCACCGCCGCGTGGGTCAGCGCCTGGCTCGCGGCGGCGAGCCGGTCGTGCCGCTCGGCGGTCACCGGGACCACCCGCGCGCCCGCCGCCTCGACCAGCCCCAGCAGCGCGGCCCCGCGCGGGCCGCCGCGCGGGGCCACCGCGGCCACCGGTCGACCGGCGAAACCCAGTGCCGGGGCGAACATCGGGTTCAGCCCCAGGAGCTCCACATCGGACCGGAGGTCGGCGGTCGCGGCGGCGTACCCGGACTTCACCGACAGCGTGTCGACCAGCAGCGCGCCGGGCGACAGCGCCGCGGCGACCCACTCCAGCGCGGCCAGGGCGACCGGCTCGGGCACCGCGAGCAGCACCGCGTCCGCCGCGGCCACCTCGGCCGCGAGCGCGTCGTCCGGCGCGGTGATGTCGCCGGTGATCCGGTCGGGGCCGGGCGCGGTGTCCACCCGGACGACGCGCGCCCCGGTGCCCGCCAGCAGGTCGACGAACAGCCCGCCGACCGCGCCCGCCCCGCCGACCACCAGGCACCGCCAGTCCGCGACCGCGGCGGCGAGCCCGTTGAGCGGTGTCACGCCGCGTCCTGCGCGTCGAGCAGCGTCCGCGACGGCCCGGTGCTGCTCAGCGCGGTGTCGATGACCGCGGTGACCATCGCCCGCGACTTGACCGCCGTCTCGGCGAACTCCTCCTCGGCGTCCGACAGCGCGATGATCGCGCCGCCGACCCCGAAGCGGACCCCGGAGGCGGTGGCGACCAGGGTGCGGATGACGATGTTGAGGTCGACCGCGCCGCTGAGCCCGAACCAGCCGATGGCCCCGGAGTAGACCCCGCGCGGCCCGTCCTCCAGCCGGTCGATGATCTCCATGGTGCGCAGCTTCGGCGCGCCGGTCATCGAGCCGCCCGGGAACGCCGCCCGCACGCAGGCCACCGGGCTCTGCTCCGGCCGCAGCGTGCCGCGGATGGTGGACACCAGCTGGTGCACCGGCGCGTAGGTCTCGACGTCGAAGAGCTTCGGCACGTGCACCGACCCGATCTCGGAGACCACGTTGAGGTCGTTGCGGATCAGGTCGACGATCATCAGGTTCTCCGCCTGGTCCTTCTCGTTGGACAGCAGGTCGGCGCGCAGCGCGGCGTCCTCCACCGGGGTGGCGCCGCGCGGCCGGGTGCCCTTGATCGGCTTGGCCTCGGCGACCCGGTCCACGCCGATCGACAGGAACCGCTCCGGCGACGCGCACAGCACCGACACGCCCGGGAAGTCCAGGAACGCGCCGTAGGGCACCGGGCTGATCCGGCGCAGGTGCGTGTACGTGCTCAGCGGGTCGATGCGCACGTCGAGGCTGATCTCGTTGGTGAGGCAGACCTCGTAGCTCTCGCCGTGGTCGATCTCGTGGAAGCACTCCTTGATGCGCTTGAGGTAGCCGTCGTGGTCGTGCCGGGCGGCGGCGACGCGGCGCACCTCCGGGGAGGTCATGTCCAGCCACCGGCTCGACTTGCCGGTCTCCCCGGCGGCGCGCGGCGCGCCCGCGACCCGGTTGCCCGTGACCGCCAGCCAGGCCAGCGCGTCCGCGTCGTTCCCGTCGAGGCTCAGCGCCAGCAGGTAGGTCTCGCCCGCGACGTGGTCGACGGCGATCAGCCGGTCGGCGAACAGCATGGCCGCGTCCGGCTCCTCGGCCTGGTAGACCGCCTGCGCCCCGGACTCGGCTTTGAGCTCGTAGCCCAGGTAGCCGATGTAGCCGAGGTTGAAGTCGAAGGGCACGCCCTCGGGCGTCGGCACCGCGCGCTGGGTGAGTTGGGAGTCCAGGTACTCGAAGAACGGGGACTCCACAGTGGACGTACCGGTCGCGGACTCGACGGTCACGGTGCCGGTGGCGAGCCGGTAGCTCAGGTACTCCGCCAGCGGACCGGAACCGTCGCCGAGGAAGGAGAACCGGGACAGGCCGCCGATCACCGAGCTGCTGTCCAGCCAGAACGGGTGCTTGCCGCTCGCGTACAGGTCGCGGAACAGCGCCTCGGTGTCCGGCAGCGCGGAAACCTTGCGCACGTGCACCTGGTAGCCACTGCGGGCGTTGTGCGCCAGGGCCAGGTCGCGGAAGTTGGCGAGCAGCTCCCGGCCGAACTCGCTGCTGATCGACTCGGGGTGGAACTGCACGCCCCAGATCGGCTTGCTCCGGTGCCGCACCCCCATGACCAGCCCGTCGGTCCAGGCGATCGGCTCCAGGTCCGCGGGCAGCGAGTCGGCGACCAGCGAGTGGTAGCGGACCACCTTGAACGGCGACGGCAGCCCCGCGAACACGTCCACCCCGGTGTGCTCCACCGGGAACACCCGGCCGTGCACCGGTTCCGGCGCCAGGTCGACCGACCCGCCGAACAGGTGGCAGATGCCCTGGTGGCCCAGGCAGACCCCGAGCACGGGCAGGCCGCTCTCCAGGATGGCGCGGGCGCTGACCCCGAAGTCGGCCTCGACCGCGGGGCGGCCGGGACCGGGGGAGACGACCACGGCGTCGAACTCGTCCAGCGGGATGGCGTCGAAGTCCACGTCGTTGCGGACCACGGTGGGTGCCACGCCGTTGACCTCGCCGAGCAGCTGGTACAGGTTGTAGGTGAAGGAGTCGTAGTTGTCGATCAGCAAGGTGCGCACGGTGGCCGCCTTTCGCCGCGGGTGGGGCGGGTCGCTCGGGGGTTCGTGGGGAGTCTCTCGGTGGAGCGCGGATGGTCGACTTAGGACAGCGCGCCGATGACCTCGTCCTCGACCCGGCAGGTCTCGGCGATGACGAGGTCGTAGAGGCCGCGCAGGAAGTCCAGGTCGATGCCGTGCTCGGCGCCGTAGGCCGCGGCCCGGCGCTGCACGACGCCGATCCGGTGCGGCTGCATCATGGGCACGTCGTGCGCGCGCTTGTGCTCGGCGATCTCCACGCACACGCCGATGCGCCTGCGCAGGACGTCCAGCAGGTCGAAGTCGATGGCGTCCAGGCGGGCGCGCAGCGCCTCCAGGACCTCGGTGGTGGGGACGGTGTGCTGGGCGGTCACGACGGGCCCTCCGGTGTGGGTGCGCGACGAGGCCCCCGGCACGGAAGTCCGGGGGCCTCGTCGGCTCTTTGTGTGGTATTCGGTTGTGCTTTTCCGGGTGGTCCGCGGTGGTGACCGCGGGCATTCCGGGGTCAGCTGAAGTCGAAATCGCCCGTCCGGGTGCGCTTCAGCTCGAAGAACTGCGGGTAGCTCGCCAGTTCGCGGGCCGCGTCGAAAAGCCGGGCGGCCTGTTCGCCGCGCGGGATCTTCATCAACACCGGGCCGAAGAAGGCGACGCCGTCGATGTGGATGGTCGGCGTGCCGACCTCCTCGCCGACCGGGTCCATGCCCGCGTGGTGGCTGGCCCGCAGGGCCGCGTCGTTGGCGTCGGTGTCGGCCGCCGCCGCGAGCGACGGGTCCAGGTCGAGCGCGGCCAGCGCCTCGGCCACGACCGCGGCGTAGTCCTTGTCGCCGCCGTTGTGGATCCGGGTGCCCAGCTCGGTGTACAGGTCGCGCAGCACCGGGTCGCCGTACTTCTCGGCGGCGGCGATGGCCACCCGCACCGGGCCCCAGGCCCGGTCGCAGAACTCCCGGTACCAGGCCGGGATCTCCTTGTGCTCGTTGAGCACCGACAGGCTCATCACCCGGAACGACAGGTCGATGTCGCGGTGCTGCTCGACCTCGAGGATCCAGCGGGAGGTGATCCAGGCGAACGGGCAGGCCGGGTCGAAGTAGAAGTCGACGCGCGGGCGCCCGGCCGTGTCTTGGGCCGTCATGGGGAGGTCTCCTTGGTCGCAGCCGTTCGGTGTGCGGCTGACCATAGTGCTTTGCGGAAAGGATTCGCGCCGTGATGGCCGTGTGTCCCGCGGAAGTTCGCCTGATCGGCGTCCGGGCACACGGAAGTGGCTCGGGAAAAGCGTGACACGCCCGGAGGTGGGCCGTCAACCCCTACTGCCGTCAAATCCGGTTTCGTATTCGTCGGCGGCCGACTTCACGACTTCGGCCAACCGGCGGACCCCGATTTCTATCACCGCGGGCTCGGGAAAGGAATAGGACACGCGGAGGTGGTCGTCGCCACTGCCGTCGGCGAAGAAACCGGTACCCGGCACGTACGCCACGCCTGCCTCGACGGCGCGCGGCAGCAACGCTTTGGCCCGCACCCCCGCGGGCAGCCCCAGCCACAGGAAGAACCCGCCTTCCGGTACCCGCCAACGGGTCCCGGGCGGCATGTGCGCGGTCAGCGCGGACAGCATGGCGGCCCGCCGCTCCCAGTACAGCTCCCGCAGGCCCTTGACGTGGTCGCCCCAGGGCTCGGTGGACAGGTACCTGGCCACGGCCGCCTGGGCGAGGCTGGAGTGGCACAGCACGGCCGCCTCGGCCGCCAGCACCAGCTTCGCCGTCACCGCGGCCGGGGCCAGCGCCCAGCCGACGCGCAGCCCCGGCGCCAGGATCTTCGAGAACGACCCCAGGTACACCACGTCCGGCGCCATCGCCCGGAGCGCGCGCAACGGCTCGCCTTCCAGGCGCAGCAACCCGTACGGGTTGTCCTCCACCACCTGGACCCCGGCCCGCGCGCTCGCCGTCAGCACCTGCGCGCGGCGGTCCGCGCTCAGCGTGACGCCGGACGGGTTGGCGAAGTTGGGCACGGTGTAGAGGAAAGCCACCCGGTGCCCCGCCCGCCGCGCCCGCTCCGCCGCCTCGGCGACGGCCGGGCCCGAGAGCCCCGCGCCGTCGTCGGGCACGTGCCGCACGCGAACCCCGTGCGCGGCGAAGGTCGCCAGCGCGCCGACGTAGGCCGGTGACTCCACCAGCACCACGTCACCGGGGTCGGCGAGCACCCCGGTCACCAGGTCCAGCGCCTGCTGCGCGCCGGTGGTCACCACGACGTCGCGCGGGTCGGCGCGCACGTCCTCGGCGGCCATCACCGCGCAGATCTGTTCGCGCAGCGCGGGATCGCCCTGCCCGGAGGCGTACTGCAGGGCGGTGGGGTCGGTCGCCACCTCGCCCAGGATCCGGGCGAGCACCTGGGTGGGCAGCGCGTCCGCGGCGGGCATGCCACCGGCGAGCGACACCACCCCCGGGCGCGACGCGACCGCGAACAGCGCGCGGATCTCCGAGGCCAGCAGGCCCGCGCTGCGGCGCGCGAACCGGGGGTCTAACGCGGGTTGGTCCGTGGGGGCCATGGGGTTCTCCTTGGTTTATCAGCTGTGCGTGTACTCCCACGCCGCGGCCAGGAAGGCGTTGTTGGCCCGGGTGTCCCCTATGGACACCCGGACACCCTCGCCGGGGAACGCGCGCACGGCCACACCGGCCGCCGCGCAGGCCGAGGTGAACGCGGCGGTGTCCGCGCCCAGCCCGAGCCAGACGAAGTTGCCCTCGGAGGCCGGGACCGGCAGGCCGAGGTCCAGCAGGGCGGACCGGACCCGGCCCACCTCCTTGACGGTGGTCTCCACCCGCGCGGTGAGCTCGTCGCCCGCGCGCAGGGACGCCACGGCGGCGGCCTGCGCGATCCGGTTGACCGCGAAGGAGAGCCCGGTGGTGCGGGCGGCGCGCGCCACCCGCTCGTCCGCCACCGCGTAGCCCACCCGCAACCCGGCCAGGCCGTACGCCTTGGAGAAGGTGCGCACCACGGCCAGCGACGGGCGCCCGGCCAGCAGGTCGAGCCCGTCGGGGGACTCGCGGTCGCGCACGTACTCGACATACGCCTCGTCGAGCAGCACCAGCACCTCCGGCGGCAGGTCGTCCAGGAAGGACTCCAACTCGCGCCGGTGGACCACGGTGCCCGTGGGGTTGTTGGGGTTGCACACCAGCACCGCGCGGGTCTGGTCGGTCACGGCGGCGGCCATCGCGGTGAGGTCGTGCCGGTCGTCCCGCAGCGGCACGGGAACCGGGGACATGCCCGCGAGCCGCGTCAGCGTCGGGTACGCCTCGAACGACCGCCACGCGTACACCACCTGCCCGCCCGGCTCGGCCGCTGCGGAGAGCAGGTTGCCCACCACACCGACGGAACCGCAGCCGACGGCCACCTGCGCGGCGGGCACGCCGAGCGTGTCCGCCAGGGTGTTGACCAGTTCGGTCGAGGCGTAGTCGGGGTAGCGGTTCGCCCCGGCCGCCGCGGCGGCGATGGCCGCGGCGACCGGGGGCAGCGGCCCATCCGGCGACTCGTTGGCGCCCAGGAGGAACATCTCGCCGGACGGCGCGGCGACCTTGGGGCCGGGTCGGTAGGTCGGCATCGACTCCACGACCGGTCGGAGTCTGGGGTGGACGGTCATCTCGGTGTTCCCTTCTCAGGCCCGCGCGAGCGGTGCGGGGGCGGACTGGGCCGCCAGGACGGACCGGTACTGCGCGATGATCACCGCGCCGAGAGCCAGGTAGAGCGCGGCCATGCCCCAGGCGGGGACGACCGCGCCGAGGGTGACGCAGGCCGCCGCCAGGCCCTGGGCGACGCGGATGTTGAGGTTGTAGACGGCCATATAGCGGGTGCGGCTGTGGTCGGGCACCAGGTTGGCCAGCAGCGCCTGCTTCACCGGCACGCTCATCAGCTCGCCGATGGTGAACACCAGGCCCGCCACCATGAGCAGCCACCCGGTGCCGCTGACCGCGAGCACCGCGTAGCCGCCGACGAACAGCGCCGTGCCCAGGTACAGGCCGGTGCGGTCGGACACCCGCCGCAACAGCGTCGTGGAGAACAGCGCCAGCACGACCACGAGGATGGTGTTCTCGGCGCGCAGCACCCCGAGCATGCCCACCCCGTCGACCACCGGGGACCAGCCGACCGGCAGCAGCGCCTGGCTGGGGAAACCCGCCGCCAGGCGCACCGCGATGTGGTTGACCAGTTGGAACTCCACCGCGAGGGTGAGCGTTCCGGCGATCATCAGCTTGAGGAACACCTTGTCCCGCAACACCAACCGGTAGCCCGCGCCGAACTCGCGCAACGCCGCGGCGACCCCGGGCGGGCGGACCCGGTCGGTGTCGGTGTCCGGTTTCGTCTCGGCGATCAGGAAGTACGTCGTCGCCAGCACCCCGGCCGTGGCCGCCGCGGCGAGCCCGAGCACCAGGGCGAAGTGCGCGCTGTACAGCGCCGCGCCGAGCAGCGCGCCGATGGCCAGCGCCAGGTTCGTGGCCCAGAAGTTGACCGTGTACACGCCCTTGCGGATCTCCGGCGTGCTCAGGTCGACGATCATCGCGTCGTTGGCGGGCAGCGCCACGCTGGCCGCGAACTTGTTCGCCAGGTACCCCAGGTAGACGAGTAGGGAGCTGTCCACGGCGCCATCCCCAGCACCCTCTGCCACCGCCATCAGCGCGAACGTCACGGCGGCGGCGGCTTCGGCGACCAGCAGCGTGCGCCGCCGCCCGTGCAGGTCGGCCACGTGCCCGCCGACGAGCATGCCGACCACGCCGAGCGCGATGACCGCGATCAGCAGCCCGCCCGCGGCGGCGACGCCGAAGGTCAGCGCCAGGTGGATGGCCATGAACGAGGTGATCATCGAGTCGACCAGCCGGTTGACGAACCCGACGCCGACCCGGATCCGCAGACTCGGGTGCAGGTCCTTGAGGTTCACGCCGCCACCCCCACCCCGCCGACGTCGATCTCGACCGCGGCCAGCACCTTCGCGTCCACTTCGGACACGTAGCGCGCGGCCAGTTCGGCGGTCTCGGCGGACACGACCGCGTAGCCGTGCCTGCTCCGCCAATCCACCGTCTCCGGCACGGTGTCGCCGGGGGAGAACGGGAAGGACAGCTCGTCGACGAACGGCAGGGCCCGGATCGCCGACAGGTCGCCGACCGACCGCACCACCCCGAGCGGCAGCGCGAAGTAGTGGATCCGCGCCTCGTGGTCCCGGGTGCGCGCGGCGGGCGCGCGGCCCGCGAGCGCGGCGAAGACCGCCCGCTCGATGTCGATCCCGGTGGCCAGCTCGACCAGGCGCGGGATGCGGTCGCCGCCCAGCCGGGCCTGCGACTCGATCAACCGGGGGCCCGCCGGGGTCAGCTTGACCTCGGTGTGCGCGGGCCCGGACCGGTACCCGGCGGCGGCCAGCATGGCCACCACCAGCGCGCCGATCGCGTCGGTGTCGGCCGACGGCGGCGCCGGGTGCCGGTGCCCGGCCTCGACGAACAGCGGCGGCGGCCCCAGCCGCTTCGCGGTCACCCCGATGACGTGGTGCGCGCCGTCGACGCTGATCGTCTCGACGCTGAACTCCGGCCCGGTCAGGTACTCCTCGACCAGCACCGGCCCGGTGTAGCCGACCGCGTCGAGCCCGGCGCCCCAGGCCGCGAACGCGGCCCGGTCCCCGATCAGCTCGACGCCGCGGCTGCCGGAGAGCCGGGTCGGCTTGGCCACCACCGGCAGGTCGAACCCGTCGAGCAGGTCCGCCGCCGCGCGCCAGTCCGCCGCGTCCGCGTAGCGCACGGGGGAGAGGCCGCGCTCGGCCAGCAGGTGCCGCAGCGCCAGCTTGTCGTTGAGCAGGTGCGTGGCCTCGGCGGAGTTGACGCCGATGCCCAGCTCCTCGGCCACCCGGGTGGCCAGGCCCATGCTCTCCTCCTGCCCCACGTGGTAGAGCAGGTCTGCGCCGAACTCCTCGGCCGCCTCGCGCAGGGCGCGCTCGTAGGCCACCGGGTCGTCGAAGTCGGTCAGCCAGAAGCCGTCGACCTGCGCCTCGACCGTCTCGAGGTACCGGTCGGCCAGCCCACCGAAGATCCGGTACGCGGCCCGGCTGTCCCAGACCGCGCCCAGCCGGAAGCCCTCGGCCTTCGCTTTGGCCAGGTACGCCTGGTAGGGCATGACCATCAGCAGGTTGGTCACCCTGGGGTTCGTCACAGCTCAGCCCTCCACTGCGGACTTGGTGCGGATGGTGATCGCCGCGCGGACGCGGGCCTCGACGGCGTTGAGCTCGTCGACCGACGGCGCGTCGATGAAGAAGGTCACCGAGCGGTCGTCGGAACTGGTCAGGGGGCGCAGCACCGCGCCGCGGTCCTGGTGCACGTGCACCGCGCGCAGCGCCGCCGGGGCGTCGCCGGGCAGCGGCGCGGGCTGGTGCCACACGCCCGCCTCGCCGACCCACTCGGCGGTGACGCCGGGCCAGTCGACGACGACGTCCTCGAGCACGCCCGCGGGGTGCTCGAGGTAGACCTGCCGCGTGTACCGGCGCGGCGACGGGTAGTCCGCGTGCTCGCCCAGCGCGATCCGCAGCACCTCCGGTTCCAGCGGCTTGCCGGTGGCCAGCTCGTAGAGCGAGCACAACCCGTCGCCCGGCGGGCGGGCCGCGATCTCCATCAGCACCGGGCGCCCCTCGGCGGTCACCCGCCACTCCGCGTGCGTGATGCCGTCGCGCACGTCGAGCGCGTCGAGCACCCGCTGGTTGGCGTCGAGCAGCAGCTCCTGCACGTGCGGGTGGTCGCTGGGCACGGTGTGCGCGAGTTCGACGAAGAAGCGGCCACCGGAATCGTTGGTGTCCTTGCGCGTCACCGAGGCGAAGATCGCTTTCCCGTGTTGCACCAGGCTCTCCACCGAGTACTCCGGTCCGATGATCTTCTCCTCGACCAGGACCGTTTCGAACTCCCCGTAGCGGGCGAGTTCGGCGGCCAACGCGCGTTCGTCGTCCACGGTGACGACACCGGAGCTGGAGTGCCTTCCCGACGGCTTCACCACGGCCGGGAATCGCACTCCGGAGACGTCCTCCCCACCGATCACCACCCGTGGGCTGAATTCGGGGAGGTACCAGCGCTGCAGGTACTTGCTGCGGCACGCGCGGCTCGCGCGCAGCCCCGGTCCGGGGACGCCGAGCGCGTCGGCGATCAACCCGGTCGGCTCGACCATGGTCTCGCCGACCGCGTACGCGCCGACGATGTCGTAGCGCTCCCGCCAGGTCATCGCCGCGGCGACCGGACCCGACAGCAGCGACCCCTCGCGGCGCACGCCGCCCGCGACGAAGGCGATGTCCTCGACGTCGGCGAGCGGGTGGTCCGGGTCCCCCGTGGCCCGGTCCGCCTCGGCCCGCCAGTCGGCGGAGGTGATCAGCAGTGCCCGCAGGCCGCGGGCGCGCAGCTCGGCGAGGTAGCGCGGCGCCCGGCACACAGCCAGCAGCGACCCGGCGAGGATGAAGGCCCTGGGTAACGAGGGGTCCGGCATGGTGGTGCTCCAATGCGAATGAAACAGTCAGACTCACACCGCGTGCGCAGGGGTGTTCACGGCGATTGAACTGGCCGTAGGTGAAATGGGATCCGGGGCCGATACGCCTGTCCGCCTGCCGTGCGGGCAAAGCTGCGCCCCGAGAAAAGCGTGACATCCCGGGGTGCGGTGGTCAACCGTTTTCGACGGGAATTTTCCTCATTTTTCGAGCACCTGATTCCGGGCATGCGAATAGGGTCCTCCGAATCGGAGGACCCTATTCAGGCCGCGTCAGCTCGCTATTTTCTCCTGTTGTCCGCGCAGGATCTCGCGTAATTCGTCGAGGCTGTACTCCGCCTTCCCCGGTCGGCCGTACCGGGTGAGCCTGCCCCGGCTCGCCCACTTGCGGATGGTCGCCTCGGACACGCCCGCGGCCAGCGCCGCGAGCTCGGTGGGCACGGTCCGGCCCCGCGTGCGCTGCCTCACGCCACGCCCTCCGCGACCTCGTCGGGCTCCTCCAGCAGCAGCCACTGGCTCGCCGCCACGTGGTGGCCCGCCGCGCAGGACGCGCCGTGCGCCACCGCGTCCGAGCCCGCGCCGATGGTCGCGTAGACCGTCATGCCGCAGCCCGGGGTGCCGCAGGAACCCAGGTCGACGCGCTCGCTGGTGCTCGGGTCGAGCACCGCGCGGGCCGCGTCGGCCAGGTCGGTGATCTCCTCGGCCAGGTCCGCCGCCGCCTCGTGGGCCAGCAGCCAGTCCAGGTTGCGGTACAGGAAGGTGGACAGCACGTGCACCCGGCGCGACGGCGGGCGCTCGACGCCGAGCTCGTCGACGATCAGCGCCGTCCACGACGACAGCACGCCGAGCACGCTGGCGCGCACCGACACCGCGGTCGGGTTGAGCGAGATCCCGCCCGGGATCCCGCCGCCCTTGACCCGGACGACCTCCGGCCGCCTGCCCGGTGTCAGCGACTGCGCGCAGGACTCGTGCAGCCCGGGCAGTGCCCGCAGCTCGTCGCGCAGGGCCTGGCGGCACCGGTCGCAGCCGCGCAGGCCGGTCAGCGCGGATCCGGTGCAGGAAGGGGTGACGCGCAACTCGCAGGGGGACACGGACATGGTGATCTCCTCGTGGGTTCGGCGGTTCGCCGGGTGGACTGCCTGGGTGTGACTCAGCTGTCGAAACGCTGTCCCGCCGGTGGCTACCCGCGGGTGGGGACCCCGGGGCCGTCCGCCACGACGGCCCGTAGGACGTGGCCCGCGAGCAGGGCCTCGAACTCCGCCCCGTCGCCGAGCAGCTCGACGAGCAGGACGTGGTCGTGCTCGGTGCGGCCGGGGTGCTCCCCGGCCAGCACCTGCCCGAGGTCGGCGGCCAGGTGCGGGCCGCGGTGGCCCCTGGTCCGCCCGCCCCGGGCCGGGGTCGCGGTCAGCAGGTTCTCCGACCGGCCGAACGCGACCCGGTCGTCGGTGTAGATCTCGTGCACGCCGTCGAGCAGCGCGGCGGGCAGGTCGACACCGGTCGTGTTGACCAGCAGGGCGCCCTTGGCCAGCCGCGGCGCGTCCAGCCGGGCGCACCCGGCCAGCACCACCAGGTTGGCCCCGAACACCGCGTCGGCCGGGCTGTCGACCAGCGACAGCCCGATACCGGCGCTCTCCAGCCGGTCCAGCACGTCCCGCCCGGGGGGCGGGCACCCGACGGTGGCCACGGCGACGTGGCTGATGTCGGGCACGTGCCTGCGCAGCACCGTCAGCTGGATGTCCAGCGCCGGTCCCGAGCCGATGACCGAGGCGGTCACCACCCCCGGGGCCAGCAGGTGCCGGGTGGCCAGCGCGGTGAGCACCGCGCGCCGGTACTCGCGCAGACCGGCCGCGGGCAGCGCGCAGCGCTGCCCGCGCTCGGCGGACGCGAACTCGGCGACCTCACCGTCGGCACCGGCGCCGCCGGGCCCGAAGGTGAGGCTGCCCGCGGTGGCGGTCCAGCCGGTGCGGCCGGTGGACCGGGCGACGAGTGCCTCCGCGACCGACTCCACCGCGTCGACGTGCTCCACCGCGCGGCGCAGCTCGTCGTCGCCGAGCCGGATCGTCGGGGTCTGCATCGCGATCCCTCCCGTTGTTCGCTTGCGTCGTTTCCGATGCCGCGAACGTTGGTCGGCCCGACCTTCGAACGGCTTTCCGGCCGCTATCGGCGCGCCATGCGCGCACCGATGGCGCACGGAACGAGGACGGATGGCGACGAGCCCTGAACTGGTGTCAGCCCAGGGGAACAGCCCCCCGGAACACCACGGAGGTCCCGATGTCCGCCACCCGCAAGGTCACCGCCTCGGTCCTGATCACCTTCGCCGCCACCATCGGCTTCTCCCTCGCCAACCAGGGCACCGCCGCCGCGGAGGACACCCACTGGGGGATCACCACCACCCAGGGCGACGGCCCGGTCTGCCCGAAGGACACCCACTGGAGCACCGAGACCCTGGCCTGCGTCGAAGACACCCACTGGTGAGCCGCGTCCCGCTGGGGGAACACCGCACGCCACCGACCACCCGTCACCGATCCCGACGGTCCCGATGACCCACACTCTCGCAGCGACAGCGCTCTCAGCGACAGACCGCTCGTCGACCACCCACCCGAGGGCCGCCCGTACCGGGGAAGCCCTCTCTGGGGAAGCCCGTACCGGGGAAGCCCATCCCGCCACCGCGCGCTCGGCGGTGCCCCGTTCAGAGACCGCGGTCCGCGTACCCGTCCGGCAGGCTGGTGGACGCGAGCGCCGACCGGGTCACCTCGACCTCGGCCAGCAGTTGCCCGGCCTCCTTCGACCCGAGATCGGCCAGCAGCTCGGCGGCGCGGTCCACCGCGGCCAGCGCCGCCGCCCCCGTCTCGTGCGCCTCCGACAGCGCCAGCAGGGCTTTCGCCTGCCACAGCGCCGATCCCAGCTCGTCGAACAGGGCTCGCGCCTGCTCCAGGTGCGGGGTGCCCGCGCCACCGCCGCCGCGGGCCAGCGCGATCCGGCCCAGCGCGTACAGGGCCTTCGCCTCGATCAGCCGCTCGCCCACCCGGCGCGAGAGGTCCAGCGCGTGCACCAGGGTGGTCTCGGCGTTGTCGAGCCTGCCTTCCTTGTGCCGCACCACACCCAGCCCGTAGAGCGCGTACGTCTCGCCGATGCGGTCGCCGGTGTCGCGGACGATCTGCAGCACCCGGTGCAGCGACTTGCGGGCCAGGTCGATCTGCCCGGTCGCCACGTGCAGCTCCGCCACCCGGTGCTCCACCTGCGCCTCGGCGCGCAGGCAGCGCACCTCGCGGCAGATGCGCACCGCGTCGTCGAGCAGGGCCCGCGCGACCGCGGTCTCGCCCTCCTCCAGGTGGTGCTTGGCCAGGCTGCGCAGGATGTGCGCCTCGCCGATGCGGTCGCCGACGGCGCGCATGGTGGCCAGCGCCTCGGTGTACTTGGCCAGCATCGCCCCGACGTCGCCGCGCAGCCCGTCGACGTGCGCGTGGTTGCGCAGCACCAGCGCGCGGCCGTGCTCCTGGCCCGCGCGGCTGAACTCGGCCAGCGCCTCGGTGAAGCACTCGCCCGCCTCGGCGAGCCGGGTCTGCATCATGTGCAGCGTGCCCACGGAGTACCGGGTGGCCGCCACGCCGAGCAGGTTGCCCGCGCGTTCCGCGGCGTCCAGCGCGATCCGGGCGCACTCCTGCCAGTCGTCGAAGTAGCCCTTGGACTCGAACAGCGTCACGGAGGTGAGCGCCAGGTCCCAGCACAGCTCGTCGAGCCCGGCCTGCGCGGCCTGGCGCACCGCGGTCACCAGGGACCGGCGTTCGCCGTCGAGCCAGTCGATCGGGTTCGCGGTGAGGCCGATCTCGTCCCAGGTGGCGGGTGCCCAGCGGGCCGCGACACCGTGCAGGATCGTGTAGTCACCACCGTATTCCCGCCGGTGCGCCTCCTCGGCCAGGCCCAGCCAGGCGCCCAGCAGCCGGGCCAGCGTCTCGGTGCGCTCGGTCTGGCCGGTCGACTCCCACAGCTTCTCCCAGGCGTAGACCCGGATCAGGTCGTGGAAGCGGTAGCGCGGGGCGCTCGCGTCGGCGTACTCGACGGTGTCGAGCAGCTGCGCGTCGACCAGGCTCTCCAGGATGTCCTCGGCGTCGAACATGTCGGTGTCCAGCAGGGCCGCCGCGGTCCACGCCGGGAACTCCGGCGCGCGGATCAGCGCGAACAGCTGGAACAGCCGCTGCGCCTGCGGGGGCAGGTCGCGGTAGGTGAGCCCGATGTTGGAGCGCAGCTCCAGGCCGTGGTGGGCGAACTCGTCGAGCCTGCGGGCCTCGTCGCGCAGCCTGCGCACCAGGCCGTCGATGCGCCAGTGCGTGCGGGAGGCCAGGCGGGCGCCCGCGATGCGCAGCGCCAGCGGCAGCCCGCCGCAGAAGGTGATCAGCTCGACCGCGGCCTCCGGCTCGGCCTCCACCCGCGTGGTGCCGATGATCCTGGTCAGCAGCTCCACGGACTGGTCGACGTCGAACACGTCCACGTCCACCCAGCGCGCGCCGGGCAGGCCGGACAGCCGCACCCGGCTGGTGGTGATCACCGCGCAGGTGGCGCTGCCCGGCAGCAGCGGCAGCACCTGGGCCTCGTCGGTGACGTCGTCGAGGACGAGCAGCAGCCGCTTGCCGGAAACCCGGCTGCGGTAGAGCTCCACGCGCTCGTCGAGGTCGTCGGGCACCGCGGTACCGGGCACGCCGAGCGCGCGCAAGAAGCGGGCGAGCAGCTTCGCGGTGCGGTCGTCGCCGTCGTGTGCCCGCATGTCCGCGTAGAGCTGCCCGTCGGGGAAGTGGTCGGCCACCTCGTGCGCGGCGCGCACCGCGACGCTGGACTTGCCCACGCCGCCCTTTCCCGATATGGCGACGATCGGCACCGCGTAGCGGACCTCTTCCGGATCGGCTTCCAAACCCGCGCGGATGCTCTCCACGAGGTCGTCGCGGCCGGTGAAATCGGTGATGCTGGCCGGGAGCTGCCGTGGGATCGTCAGCGGCGCCTCGGCCTGCGCGGGGGCGCCCGCGGCGGGGGACCGGTCGCCCGGCCGGTCGCCTTCGGTCGCCGCGCCACGGGTTGTGCCCGGTCTGGGCGGCGGCGCGCTCAGCGCGGGGTCGCGGTTGAGGATCGCGCGTTCGAGGTCCTGCAGTTCCTGACCGGGTTCGATGCCGATCTCCTCGATCAGCGCGGCGCGCGCGGCGCGGCCCACCTCCAGCGCCTCGGCCTGCCTGCCCGCCCGGTACAGGGCCAGCATCAGGAAGCCGTGCAACCGCTCCCGCAGCGGGTGCGCGTGCACCAGCGCGCGCAGTTCGCCGCTGATCTCCTCGTGCCTGCCCAGTTGCAGGTCGAGCCGGATGCGCTCCTCGATCACCGCGACCCGCCGGTCGTCGAGCGGTACGGCCGCGCGCCGCACCAGGTCGCTGGCCACGCCGGAGAGCGCGGAACCGCGCCACAGCGCCAGGGCCGCGCGCAGCGTGGCCGCCGCGTCCTCGACCCCGCCCGCGTCGGCCTCGGCCCGCGCGCGGGTGACCATGGCGTTGAACCGCAGGCTGTCGACGTCGTCGTCGGCCAGTTCCAGCAGGTAGCCGGGCGGTCGGGTGCGGATGGCGTCCGCGCGGCCCGCGTCGCCGAAGAGCTTGCGCAGCGCGGAGATGCAGATCTGGATCTGCCCGCGCGCGGTCGACGGCGGGGAGGCGTCCCACACCGCGTCGATGAGCTGCTCGACCGGGACCACCCGGTTGGCGTTGAGGCCGAGCACGGCCAGCACGATCCGCTGCCGCGGTCCGCCGAGGTCGAGGGTGCGCTGGTCGACGACCATCTCGATGGGCCCGAGAAGCCTCAGCACCACGTGCTCGTCCCTCCGTGTGTCCACAAGGTCCGTGTCAGTCGCGCGTGGCGGGCGGCGCGGTGTCGTGGGCCGTTTGGCTCGGTCGTACACCCCGACCAAACCGGGTGTCGGGGGTGGAAATTTTCACACTCATCCAGCGAAAGGTCACTTGGTACCACTCCACTGTGGCCGGTCCTGGTTCGCGTCCATGATTATCGCACGCGGCGTGGGGAAGGAGAGAAGTGTTCCGGAGATTCGTTCCGCCTGCTGGACCATCCAGGGGACTCGCCCTAGCCCAACTGACCAATTCCATCGGGGACGGTGCCTATTATGTCTGCTCGACGCTCTATTTCACCCGTATTGTGGGATTGTCCCCAACCCAGGTCGGGTTCGGTCTGACCCTGGGCTGGGCACTGGGCACGCTGGCGGGGGTGCCGCTCGGGCACCTCGCCGACCGGCGGGGGCCGCGCGGTGTCGCGGTGCTGCTCGCGGTGGCCACCGCGGTGGCCGTGGCGGGCTTCGCGCTGGCCCGCTCGTTCCCGGCTTTCCTGGTGGCGGCCTGCGTCTACACGGTGTGCCAGTGCGGGCTCGTGGCGTCCCGGCAGGCCCTGCTGGCGGGGGTGGTGGACGCGGCGGGCCGGACCAAGGCCCGGGCGTACCTGCAATCCACCGCCAACGCGGGGATCGCGATCGGCGCGGCGGTCGGCGGCGTCGCGCTGCAATTCGACACCGAGGCGGCCTACCTGTCGGCCTTCGCCCTCGACGCGCTGACCTTCCTGGGTGCCGCGCTGGTGCTGCGGCGGCTGCCGCTGGTGCCCGGGGTGGAACGGGCAGGCGATGGTGAACCGGCGCTGGGCGTGTTGCGCGACCGACCGTACGCGGTCATCACCGTGCTGAACTCGGTGATGATGCTGTACATGCCGCTGCTCAGCGTCGTGCTGCCGCTGTGGGTGGTCGAGCACACCGCCGCGCCGCGCTGGATGGTCGCCGGGCTCATGGTCGTCAACACCGTCACCGTGGTGCTGTTCCAGGTCTCGGTGGCCAACCGGGTGACCGACCTGGACAGCGCCGTGCGGATGGTGCGCGTGTCGGGTGTGCTGCTGCTCGCGGCGTGCGCGGTGTTCGCCCTGTCCGCCGGGGGACTGGCGGCGTGGGCGGCGGTCGCGGTGCTGCTCGCGGGCGCGCTCTTGCAGGCCGTCGGCGAGATGATGCTCGCCTCCGGCTTCTGGGAGGTCAGCTTCGGGCTGGCCCCCGAGGGCAGGCACGGGCAGTACCAGGGCTTCTTCGGCAGCGGCATCTCGGTGGCCAGGACCGTCGGGCCGCTGCTGCTGACCGCGCTGGTGATCGGGGGCGGCGCCGTCGGCTGGCTGGTGCTCGGCGGGCTGTTCCTGCTGGCCTCGCTGGCCACCGCCCCGGCTGTGGCCTGGGCCCGCCGCACCCGACCCGCGACCGTCTGACCGCGTAGTACGACGAGGCCGATGTCCGCGCCACCCAGGTGGCGCGGACATCGGCCTCTTCTGCGCTTTCAGTGCTCTGACCTGCGGGAAAGACCGCTATCGGTTCGCTATTGATGGCCGCCTCCCGGCGAAAAGCCGACCCAAAGCACCCGCGCGCACGCTGAGCGGGCCGAGGGGTTCGGCGCACGGCTGGACGGGAGGAACGCCAATGGACCGGGTCACCAGGGCCGCACCGGTAGTGGGCATCGCGCGGGAGCCGGGGCCCGGCCTGCTGCGGCTGTGCGCCGAGGACTGGGACACCGTGGTCGGGCGCGACCCGTCGATCCGCAGCCGAGCCGAGGGCCTGCTGCACCCGGCGCTGACCGCGCTGTGGGCGCACCGGATCGCGCACCGGCTGCACGGCGTCGGCCTGCGGCTGCCCGCCCGGACCCTGATGCTGCTGGTCCGCGCCGTCACCGGCGTCGAGATCCACCCGGGCGCCCGGGTCGGCAGGCGGGTGCTGATCGACCACGGCTCCGCCGTCGTCATCGGCGAGACCGCCGTGGTCGGCGACGACGTGACCATCTACCACCAGGTCACCCTCGGCGCCGTCGGCTGGTGGCGGGACAACCGCCGCCCCGACGGCGAGCGCCGCCACCCCGAGGTCGGCGACGGGGTCATCCTCGGCGCCAACGCCACCGTGCTCGGCCCGGTCCGCATCGGCCACGGCGCGGTCATCGGCGCCCAGGCGCTCATCGTCGCCGACGTGCCCGACGGCGCCACCGCGCTGGCCCCCGTCGCCACCATCACGCCCCGCCAGTCGCACCGCACCCCCCGGAGGAAAGCGTCATGACCGCCTTACTGGCCCGACAGCGGGTCGCCGAGCGCATCGACGAGCTGGTCGGGGGCACCCCGCTGCTGCGGTTGCCGTCGACCGGTGCCCGGGTGCTGGCCAAGCTGGAGTCGGCCAACCCGGCCGCCAGCGTCAAGGACCGGGCCGCGCTGTGGATGCTGCGCGGCGCCGAGCGCGACGGGCACCTGACCCCCGGGTCCGGTGTGGTCATCGAGGCCACCTCGGGCAACACCGGCATCGCGCTGGCGGCGCTGAGCGCGGCGCGCGGCTACCGGTGCGTCATCGTGCTGCCGGACAACGCCACCGCCGAGCGGATCGGGCTGCTGCGGGCGCTGGGCGCCGAGGTCGTGCAGACCCCCGCCGAGCTGCGCTACCAGGGCTGCATCGACCGCGCCCAGGAGCTGCACGACGCCACCCCCGGGTCGTGGTTCCCGCGGCAGCACGCCAACCCGGACAACCTCGCCGCGCACTACGAGTCCACCGGACCGGAGATCTGGGAGGACAGCGCGGGCAGCGTCGACATCCTGGTCTGCGGGGTCGGCACCGGCGGCACGCTCTGCGGCACCGCGCGCTACCTCAAGGAGCGGAACCCGCTGGTCCGCGCCATCGCCGTCGAGCCGGAGGGCTCGCCGGTGCTGTCGCGGGGGATCGGCGGCAGCCACGCGATCCCCGGTCTCAACGGCGGCTTCGTCGCCGACACCACCGACGTCGCGCTGATCGACGAGGTGCTCACCGTGGCGGACGCCGAGGCCGCCGACACCGCCCGGTGGCTCGCCCGCCGGGTCGGGGTGCTGGCCGGGATCTCCTCCGGCGCCGCCACCCACGCCGCGCTGCGGGTCGCCGCCCGCCCCGAGAACGCGGACAAGACCGTCGTCACCATCCTGCCCGACACCGGCGAGCGCTACCTCAGCTTCCCCGGGTCGGCCACCGCACCGAAGGGAACCGACCGATGAGCACGCTGCTGCTGGTGGGGGGCACCGACGAGACCGTCGTCAAGGCGAAGGACCTGGGCCTCGCCGTGCTGCTCCTGCAACACCCGACCAAGGTCACGCCCGTGCAGGAGGCCGCCGCCGACGTGCTGCGCGTCGTCGACTTCACCAGGTGGGCCGCGGTCGAGCCGGTCGTCGAGGAGCTGTGGGACATCCACGGGTTCGACGCCGTGGTGTCGCTGACCGAGCCCGGCCTGGACAACGCGGGCCGGATCAACGACCGCTACGGCCTCGGCGGCACCGGCCTCGACGTCACCCGCCGGTTCCGGGACAAGCTCGCCATGCGCGCGCACCTGGCCCGGCACGACCCGGACGCGGTCGGCGCGGAGCCGCTGGAGCAGCGCACCGACCTGGACGCGTTCGCCGCCCGCTACGGCTACCCGTTCATCGTCAAGCCGACCGACGCCACCGCGGGCATCGGCGTGCTGCGCGTGGACGGCCCGGCCGACCTGGACCGGGCCTGGGCGCTGGTCGCCCGGCTGCGCGGCACCCGCACCGACCGGGTGTCCACGCTGTTCGTGCTCGGCGAGTTCCTCATGGAGCAGTACCTCGACGGGCCCGAGTACAGCGTGGAGACGTTCTCCTTCGCCGGTCGGCACGTGGTCGTCGCGGTGACCGAGAAGTTCAGCGACCCGGACTGCTACGCCGAGCTGGGCCACGCCGTGCCCGCCCGGATCAGCGCCGACGACGAGGACCGGATCCGCGCCGAGGTGCCGCGGTTCCTCACCGAGATGGGCCTGCGCGACGGCGTGGCGCACACCGAGGTGCGGGTCGGCTCGCGCGGGGTCGCGGTGATCGAGAGCCACAACCGGGTGGCGGGTGACGCCATCCCGGAGCTGGTGCAGGCCGCGTACGGGGTCGACCTGGTGTCCTACTCCGTCGGCTGGCCGTTCGGGCTGGTGCCGCAGCTGCCGGACCGGCCGGTCGCGTACGCCGGGGCGAGCACCCGGGCCGTGGTCGGCGAGCCGGGCGTGGTGACCTCCGTCGACGGGGTGACCGCGGCCACCGTGCAGGACGGCGTGCTGGTCGTCCGGATCTCCGCCAAGCCCGGGGACGAGGTGCGCGCATTGCGTGACAACTGGGACCGGTTGGGCCTGGTCGCGGTCGCCGCCGAGGACACCGACGCGGCTCTCGAGGCGGCCGCGCGGCTGGTCGACGAGGTGCTCGACATCCGGGTGCAGACCCCCGCCGGGGCGCGTCGGGCGCGGGTCGCCGGGATCGCCGAGGCGGTGTCGGTGTGAGCGTCCTGGTCGTGCACCGCAACCCGTTCGAGCCCTTCCCGTACGGGTCCTGGCTGGCGGATTACCCGGGGGAGGTCATTGTGCTGGCCGCCCGGGATCGGATCCTCGCGGCGGGGGAGGCGATTCCCGCCGACCACCCCGGCGTGACGCGCCTGGAACTCCTGCCCGATTTCTCCGACGAGGAGGAACTGTTCCGAATCGCGCTCGCGTTGGCCGAGAAGTTCGAGGTCAGCGCGGTCGTCGCGCACCACGAGGGGGACGTGCTGGTCGCCGCCAGGGTGCGCGAGCACCTGGGGCTGGCCGGGGCGTGGCCCGCCGACGTGCTGCCGTACCGGGACAAGGCGCTGATGAAGCGGATGCTCGTCGCCGCGGGCATCGAGGTGGCCGAGCACGCGGTCGTGCGCGCGCCCGAGGAGGTCTGGGAGTTCGCCGACGAGCACGGCTACCCGGTCGTGGTCAAGGACGTGGCGGGGTACAACGCGATCGGTTTGCGGATCTTGCCCGAACGCGCAGACCTGGTGCCCTTCCCCGAACCCGTTCTGGTGGAGGCGTTCGTCCCGGGGCGTATGTGCCATGTGGACGGTCTGGTGGTCGGCGGCCGGATCGTGCTGGCGTGGGCGTCGCAGTACCAGTACGAGCTGTCGTCCTTCGGCACCGACCCGGGCGCCCGGATCGACCTGACCCTCGACGTCGACGACCCGCTCTCGGCGCGGCTGCTGGCCCTGGCCGAGCGGACGATCGCGGCGCTGCGCCTGACCAACGGCAGGCTCACCGAGCACGCCTTCCACGCCGAGGTCTTCCACACCCCGGACGACCGGCTCGTGGTCTGCGAGATCGGGTCCCGGCCGGGCGGGGCGAAGATCCGCGAGGTGGCGGCCGCGATCTTCGGGGTCAACCTGGGCGAGTACGTCACCCGCGCGCAGGTCGGGCTCGACCTGCCGCTGCTGGCCGACACCCTGGCCGGTGGCCCGCCGCCACGCCCCGCCCGGATGAGCGGGCAGGTGCTGATGATGAAGCGCCCCGGCGCGGTGCGGTCGGTGCCGGAGCCGCCGACCGAGCCGTGGGTGTCGAGGTTCTGGCGCTACGCCGAGCCCGGTGGGGTCATCCCACCGGCGGCCGGCTCGGCGGACTTCCTGCTCGCGGCCGTGGCCACCGGCGCGGACCGGGCGGAGGCCGAGTCGCGGCTGCGCGCCCTGGGGGCGCGGTTCGAGGCGGAGACGGTGATCGAGGCGGTCGGGGAATTCGGGGAAGGGGCGCGGTCATGAGCGGGTCGAGGACGCGGTACCTGGTCGGGATGGCGGTGGACGCGACCGGGGCGGGGCTGTACCTGCCGCTGTCGCTGCTGTACTTCCACCACGTCACCGGCATGCCCATCGCCCAGGTCGGGGTGGTCATGACGGCCGGGGCGCTGTTCGCGCTGGTCGGCAACCCGATCGCGGGCACGCTGGTGGACCGGCTGGGCGCGCGGTCGGTGGTGGTCGGCGGGTACGTGCTGCGGGCCGTCGGGTTCGCCGCCTACCCGCTGGTCGACTCGGCGACCACGATGTTCCTGGCGGTCGCCCTGGTGGCGGTCGGCGACGGCTCGTTCCCACCGTCGATCCAGGCGCTGGTCGCCGAGATCGCCGAGGGCACGGCGCGGGACAAGCTGCTGGCCGCGCAGCGCAGCATGCGCAACGCGGGCTTGGGCCTCGGCGGCCTCGCCGCGGGCGGCGCGCTGACCATCGGCAGCGACGCGGCCTACACGGGGATCGTGCTGGCCACCGGGGTCGCGTACCTGGCCGCCGCGGTGATCATCGGCACCATCCCGCTGCCCGCGCGCGGTCGGCGCGGTCGGGCCGCGATCAAGGGCGGCTACCGCGAGGTGTTCGCGAACAAGCCGTTCCTCGCCCTGGCGCTGGTCAACGTGCCGATCGCGTTCGGGTACATGGTGCTGGCGGTGGCGCTGCCGGTGTACATCACCCAGCAGCTGCACGCCGCGACCGGTCTGGTCGGCGCGCTCTACGCGGTGAACACCATCGGCATCGCGGTGCTGCAGATCCCGGTCACCCGGATGCTGGTGCGCTACCGCCGCACCCGGGCCACCGCGCTGGGCGCGCTGGTGATCGGCGCGTCGTTCGTGCTGTTCGCCTTGCTCGGCGCGGTGTCCTCGGCGACGGCGGTGCTGCTGGTCGGCTCGTTCGTGGCCACGGCGCTGTTCACCGCGGGCGAGCTGATGCACGGCGCCACCGCGTCGGCGCTGGTGTCCTCGGCCGCGCCGGTCGAGACGCGCGGGCGGCACCTGTCGGTTTACCAGTTCTCGTGGGCCATTCCCACGGCGCTGGCCCCGGCGGTGCTGACCGCGCTGCTGTCCGCGTCGGCGATCGGCATGTGGCTGGTCCTGGCCGCCGGTGTGGTCGGCTCGGCCGCCGCCATGGTGCGGCTTGAGCCGCGCTTGCCCGCGGACGCGGTGCGGCCGAAGGCGGTGGTCACCGCCGCCGTGCCGCGTCCGGTGGAAACCGTGATGGGCGAACCTGTCGTCGGTGGACCTGTTGCGGTTGAAACCATCGTGTCGGCCCGGTCGGTCTCCGTGCGTTGACGAGTCCTTTATGGACTATACGCCGGGTGCGTGAATCCGTTACCAGTTAACGGGTTCACGCACCCGGCGTTTGGTGTTTGTCCTCTACCGTGACCGATAGGCGGTCGATGGCGGACGGACAGCGTCGATCCCCAACCTTGGCGTGTAGCCGTTGTCCACGAAGGGGGTCGCACGTGAAACACACCTTGCCGCAGGTCGACGCCGTCACCGCGGGGTTCAACCGGACGCGGCGGGACCGTCCGGAGCGGACGCTGGTGCACCTGCTCGACGAACAGGTCCGGTTGCGCGGCGCCGACCCCGCCGTCCTGCGGGGCGACCAGCGGGTGACCTTCCGGGAGCTGTCCGAGCGGGCCCGCCGCCTCGGCGCGCACCTGCGCTCGCTGGGCGTGCGGCGCGACGAGTCCGTCGGCCTGTTCGTCGAGCCGTCGGTGGACCTGGTCGTCGGCGCGTGGGGGGTGCTGCACGCGGGCGGCGCGTACCTGCCGCTGGCCCCCGACTACCCCCAGGACCGGCTGCGCTACATGATCGAGGACTTCGGCGGCGGCCTGGTCCTCACCCAGGACGCGCTGGTCGAGCGGCTGTCCGCGCTGGTGCCCCCGCACACCCGGGTCGTCACCGTGGAGCAGGCCCTGGCGAGCACCGCCGAGCCGCTGACGGCCGAGGAGGAGCCGCGGCCGGGCGACCTGGCGTACGTCATCTACACCTCCGGCAGCACCGGCAAGCCCAAGGGCGCGATGATCGAGCACCGGGCCATCGCCGCGCAGCTGGCGTGGATCCGCGACGAGCACGGCATCGACGAGCGCCGCGTGCTGGTGCAGAAGACCCCGGTGAGCTTCGACGCCGCGCAGTGGGAGCTGCTCGGGGCGGCCTGCGGCGCCACGGTCGTCGTCGGGGAACCCGGTGTGCACCGGGACCCGGAGGCGTTGGTGGACACCATCAAGGCGCACGGCGTGACCACGCTGCAGTGCGTGCCGACGCTGCTGCAGGCCATGCTCGACACCGAGCGGATGGCCGAGTGCGCCACGCTCGCCCAGGTGTTCTGCGGCGGCGAGGCGCTGTCGCGGACCTTGGCGCAGCGGTTCTTCGCCGAATTCCCCGGCCGCGACCTGGTCAACCTGTACGGGCCGACCGAGTGCACCATCAACTCGTCGTCGCACCGGGTCGACCCGGCCACGGTCGCCGACGGCCCACCCACGGTGCCCATCGGCACGCCCGTGCACAACACCCAGTACCACATCCTCGACGGGGACCGGAATCCCGTGGCGGTGGGGGAGATCGGCGAGCTGTACATCGGCGGCGCCCAGCTGGCCCGGGGCTACCTGGGCAAGCCGGACCTGACCGCCGAGCGGTTCGTGCACAACCCGTTCGCCGCCGACTTCGGCTCACCGCGGCTGTACCGCACCGGGGACCTGGCGTACTGGAACCCCGACGGCACCGCGGTGTTCGTCGGCCGCACCGACAACCAGGTGAAGCTGCGCGGGTTCCGCATCGAGCTCGACGAGGTGCGGCTGGCGCTGGAGACCCACGAGTGGATCAAGCACGCGGCCGTGGTGGTGCGCGACGACCCGCGCACCGGGTTCCAGAACCTGGTCGCCTTCGTGGAGCTGAACCCGCGCGAAGCCGCGCTGATGGACCAGGGCGCGCACGGCTCGCACCACCAGTCCAAGGCCAGCAGGCTGCAGATCCGCGCGCAGCTGTCCAACCCGGGCGTGCGGGAGCCGTCGGAGCTGCGCCGGAAGTCCGCAGTGGACTTACCGGGCGCGGAAGCGACGCCGCTGCAACGCCGGGCCGTGTTCGCCCGCAAGTCGTACCGCTTCTACAACGGCGGTTCGGTGTCCCGGCAGGACATCCTCGACCTGCTGCTGGCCCCGCCGCCGCGCGCCGCCGCCCCGCGCGACCCGGCCGAGGTCGACCTGGCCGAGCTGGGGACGCTGCTGCGCATGTTCGGCCAGTTCCACAGCACCAAGCGGCTGCTGCCCAAGTACGGCTACGCCTCGCCGGGGTCGCTCTACGCGGCCCAGACCTACCTGGAGGTCGACGGGCTGTTCGGGCTGGCGTCCGGGTTCTACTACCACCACCCGGTCGAGCACCGGCTGTACCTGGTGCGCCCCAAGGCGACCACGTCGTTCGGCAAGCCGCGCGCCCGGCTGCACTTCGTCGGCAAGCGGCGGGCCATCGAACCGGTGTACAAGCTCAACATCCAGGAGGTGCTGGAGATCGAGGCGGGCCACATGGTCGGGCTGTGGGAGCAGATCCTGCCCGCGCACGGCCTGACCGTGCGCGCCGCGCCGTACGACCCGGCGGTCAAGGACCACCTGGAGGTCGCCGACGAGGACTACTACCTCGGCGCGTTCGGGATCGTGCCGAGCCACCCGGCGCCGGTGGCCGAGCCGGTGGACGTGTACGTGCAGGCGCACCCGGACAAGATCGCCGACCTGCCCGCCGGGCTGTACCGGCTGGCCGGGGGCGACCTGGTGCCGGAGGGCGGCGGGGTCATCGAGCGCAAGCACGTGATCGCGATCAACCAGCAGTCCTACCAGCGGGCCAGCTTCGGCATCGCGCTGGTGAGCCGGACCGCGCAGGAGTGGCGCGCCTACCTCGAGCTGGGGCGGGTGCTGCACCGGTTGCAGGGGCTGCGGTCCGGGCTGGGGCTGATGTCGTCGGGGTACAGCTCCAAGTCCGGCAACGACCTGCCCGCGCACCGCAGGCTGGTGGCGCTGCTGGAGGCGCGCGGGCTGCCGGTGGGGCCGTCGTACTTCTTCATCGGTGGCAAGATCAGCGATGAGCAGGTCCGGCACCGGGGCATGAAGGAGGACGCCGTGCACATGCGCGGCCCCACCGAGATCATCCGCGACGACCTGCGGTCCTTCCTGCCGGACTACATGATGCCGAACAAGGTCGTCGTGCTGGACCGGCTGCCGTGCACGGCCAACGGCAAGATCGACACCCGGGTGCTGGCCGAGTCGGACCTGGCCGAGGCCGACGAGGTCGACCGCCCCGTGGTCGCCCCGCGCACCGACACCGAGCGCCGGATCGGGGAGATCTGGAAGGCGCTGATGAAGGTGGAGGTCGTGTCGGTGCAGCACGACTTCTTCGAGGCGGGCGGCAACTCGCTGCTGGCGGTCGGGATCGTCAACCGGGTCAACAAGGAGTTCGGGACCTCCCTGCCGCTCCAGGTGGTCTTCGACGCGCCGACGGTGGAGGCGCTCTCGGCGGTGGTCGACGGTGGGCGCGCGGAGGAGACTTCCCGGGTCGTCCGGCTGTCCGCGGCGGGTTCGCTGGAGGCGGTGCACTGCTGGCCCGGTCTCGGCGGGTACACGATGAACCTGCGGCTGCTGGCGGCGCGGGCGGGCATCGGGCGGCCGTTCTACGGGGTGCAGGCGTTCGGGATCAACGAGGGCGAGACCGCGTACCCGGACATCGGCGAGATGGCGGCGCGGGACCTGGAGCTGATCCGCCGCAACCAGCCGCGCGGGCCGTACACGCTGTGGGGCTACTCCTTCGGCGCCCGGGTGGCGTTCGAGGCGGCGCACCAGTTGGAGCTGGCGGGGGAGCGGGTGGAGAACCTGTTCCTGCTGGCCCCGGGCTCGCCCAGGGTCGGGGATTCCCTCGACCGGGCCACGGGGTGGCGGAACCGGACGTACGTGACGATCCTGTTCTCCGTCTTCGCGGGCGCCGTCTCGGGTCCGCTGCTGGAGGAGTGCCTGCGCCGCACCCGCGACGAGACCACGTTCGTCGAGTTCATCGCGGCCCACTTCGACCACCTGGGCCTCGACCTGATCCGCCGCATCGCCCGCGTGGTGCACCGCACGTACCGCTTCGACTACACCGACGAGGAACTGGCGCGACGCCGGGTGGCGGCGCCGGTGACGGTGTTCCGGGCGCGGGGGGACCTGCCGTCCTTCGTGGACCGGAGCGCGTTGGACGTGCCGGACCTCAGGGTGGTGGACGTCGACGCGGACCACTACGGGATGCTGCGCGAGCCGTTGATCGATGAGCTGGTCCGCCGGATCAGACTGCGCCTGACCCAGTCCTGACCCCGGCCTGACCGCAGGAGGAGGAGCCATGCCGCACGTGAATGTCAAGCACTTCCCGGCCGAGCTGACCGAGGCCCAGACGGAGCGGCTGTCGACCGCGCTGACCGCGGTCATCATGGAGGCCTTCGGCTGCCAGGAGAAGGCGGTGTCGATCGCGCTGGAACCGGTGGGGCCGGAGGTCTGGACGGAGCGGGTCTACGGTCCGGAGATCACCGACCGGGCGGAACTGCTGATCCGCAAGCCCGGCTACTGACCAGTGTGGTCCTGCCACCGGCCCCCTCCGGTGGCAGGACCACACCGCCCACCGGCGTGGTGTCCACCGAACCGCGCTCGTTCACTCCACTATGGTCACTCATCGACCGGCGGTGGCGCATCGGGTGTGCGCGGGCGGGGCCGCAGGTCATCCCCACACCAGGAGTTCTCCCGAGTCCGCCATGCCCACGGAGAACCCCAAGGCGACCCGGCGCGCGCCCTGGCCCGGTCGTACGGCGTGGAAGTTGCGGGGGTCCAGCAGCAGGGCCTCGCCGACGACCGGGCGGATCAGCAGTGCCTCGGCGTCGCCGACGACGGACTCGGCGTAGCCGTAGGAGGCGTGCGGGAGCCGGAGCCGTTCGTCGTCGGGGTGCCAGCGGTGGCGCCAGATCACGGTCTCGCCGCCCCGGTCAGGGACGCTGAGGTAGAGGTTGAACGCGAACTGCGCGATCAGGTTGGCGTCCAGCAGGTTCCCGGTGAACTCCCGGATCGCGTCATCGAAGTGGATCTGGAAGCCGCCGTTCGGTTCGCGGGCCACGCCGGGGCCCATCTCGCGTCCGCCGGAGCGGCCCACCAGCACCGGGTGCGGCCAGTGCGCCCCCAACGCCGTGCGGCACCGCTCGAACGGGTCGAACGGCAGGTCCAGGTCCTGCCACATTCGTCTGCTCGCCAGCAAAGCGGTCCAGTAGCTCGGCGCGATCCGGCCGTCCGCGCGGTGGTCGCTCACCCCCACCCCGCAGCGCATGACCGCGGGCTGGATCCGGTCGGTGTCGTAGGTGTCGAACGCCCGTTCGGACAGCGCCCGCATGATCTCGGCGCACTCGTGGGCGGGGAGCAGGTCCGGGACCCGGATCGCGGCGGTGCGGCCCGCCGCGAGATCGGCGATGGCGTCCCGGTGGAACGCGGACGAGGTGACGGTGGTGAAGAAAGGGTCATGGGTTGCCGCGGAGATCATGGGCCGCTCCACATCCTCGCACTCTTTTCCGATCGTCCGATCGGTGCGGCGAAGGTAACACGGAGCGCGACCCGGCTCCACGCCCAGCTGCGCCAATGCCACTGATAGAGCAATGTAACCGGCGTGGCGGGTCCATTTTTTGTCAACAACCGCACGCGTGGTCGTGCTCAGCACCCCCGGTACATCCGCAGGTCGAGCTCCATGGCGCCGTGGTCGGCGTCGAGTGTTTCGCGGACCAGCCGCTGCGCCATTTCCAGCCGAGAGGCGGATGTCTCGTCATGGCCCGCGATTTCCCGGGCGCCGATAATCATATCTTCTGGCTTTCCTGCAACCATATCGGTTCTCCTGTCTGATGCGTCCTTGTGTCTGTCCTCGTGTCTACGCTTTCGTGTCGCGATACAACCGTACACCACACCGTCAGGGTACTCGATCGAGTGAAGAGTGGATTAAAACTCCACTAAGAGTCAGTCATCATATCTTTGGTCCTCTCCAGAAGTTCGCGTGTCCGGCCCGTGGCTTGGTGCTCCGGTCCCAGCACTTTCGCCTGGTGCGCCAGCAGGTCGACCAGGTCCTCCACCACCTCTTCGGTCCGGCCGAGGTCGAGGTGCGCCATGGCGAGGCTGTACCGCAGGTTCATCGCGATGGGCGAATCGCGTTTGCGCACCGCGGCCAAGGCGGTCTTGAAGGCCCGCTCCGCCTCCGGCGCCCGCCCCGACTTCAGCAGGATCACCCCCAGCGTCCGGTACACCGCCAGGGTTTCCGGGCCGCCCCTCGACCAGAGCCGTTCGCGGACCTCGAGGACGTCCCGGATCATCGCCTCCGCCTCGGTCAGGCCGCCGAGGTGGTAGACCGTGCGGGCCAGGCTGTGCCGCACGGCCAGCGTGTCGGGGTGCTCCGGGCCGCGCACGAAGTACTCCGCCCGCACGATCGAGCGCAGCAGTGGCTCGACCTCTTCCCATCGCGCCTGCTCGAGCAGCGCCTTGGCCAGCTTGTGCCTGCTGGCGAGCGTGTCGGCGTGGTCCTCGCCGAGTACCTTGGACCGCGCATCGACCACCTCCCGGAACTCCCGCTCGGCGATGCCCGGGCGCTCCGCCTCCAGTTCGATGCGGCCGTGCTCGTGGCGCGGCCCCAGCACCTCGCGGTCGTCGCGGTCGAAGCCGATGGTGTCGAGCCTGCCGAGCACGCCGTCGAGGAGTTCGCGCGCCGGGGTGAGCAGGCCGATCGCGATGAGGTACCGCACGGTCAGCCGGGTCAGCTCGAGGGCATCCGCCACGACCTTTCGGTCGGTGGGCGGCGTGCCGCGCACCAGGACGGCGCGGCAAACCTCGAAAGCGTGTGGGGCGATGATGTCCCACACCGCCCAGTTCTCCGCGTGGTCGGGTTCGTGCGCGGCCGTGGCCTCGATCATCATCCGCACGTTCAGGCCGTAGAACTCGCCGCGCCGGGCCCGCACTTGCGGGTCCTCGCGCAGCAACCCGTGCACGACCGGGTGCAGCGAGATCGCGGCGGTGAGCCGGGGGTCGTCCACCCGTTCGAACGGTTGCGGGGAGACCAAGCCGAGCTGTTTCAGCCCTACGAGCGCGCGTCGGCGTTCATCCGGGGTGAACCGGCCCAGCAGCGCGGATCCCGTCGCGGCCTCGGTGTCGAGCAGCAAGTGGTGTGGGATCGGCATGACGCTCAGGCACCCCAGCAGTTTCAGCAGCACGGGCGCTTGCGGCACGCCACTCGCCGTGAGCAGGTTGAGGGATAGCTGGAACACCTCGCGGACCGGGTCCAGCCCGAGTGGCTCGTCGCCCCATTCCCGAGAACCCGCGGGTGCCTGGAACCGGTCCCGCATCGCCGCGCGGTAGGTAGCGAAATCCGTGATGCCGTCGGTGGGTGGGAGCATGCCCTCCCGCACGGAGTCGAGGTAGTCGCCCGCCGCCCGCAGCGCCAGCGGAAGCCCGCCCAGGTCCGCGGAGAGCAGCCGGGCCTGTTCGTTCGTCCCGGCTTCCGGGACGTGGTCCATGAGCACCGCCGCACCGTCGACGGGCTCCAGCCCACGCAGAACCCGCAGCTCACACCACTGGCCCCAGGTCCGCCGCTCCTGGATCCGGCTGGTGACCAGGACCGCTCCGAGCTCGCTCATCAGTGGGCGCAGCCACCCGGTCCCATCGGCCACCGGCGCTCCCGCGCCCATGCGCTCGGTGTTGTCGACGTTGTCGAACACCAGCAGCCAGGGGTGCGGGTACGCCTCCAACAGCCGCCACACCAGGTCCGGTCCGGTACCCCGGCGCCAAGCCCGAGCGGTCTCCGATTCCGATCCGCCGAGGTCGAGGGCCACCAGGCGCATCCCGGAAGCCAGCCTGGTCTCGTCGACCCACCAGACTCGTCTGCCGTCGCGCCGGGCCCGGTGGGTGATCTCCAGGGCCACGCTGCTCTTGCCGCACCCGCCCATGCCGCTGAGCACCCACACGGCGCGCGGATCGGTGAGGACTTCGGCAACGACCTTGTCGCGCCCGTAGAGGTGCCTGGGCAGGCGCCCGAACGGCGGCGTCACGGTTCCCGCGGCGTGCGGATCGATCTCCGCCGCAGCCCGAGGCCGGTCTGCGGGGCCGGGATCGGGCTGTTCGGCGATCTGCTGATCGGGGTGTGGTCGCGGGACGACGGTGGCGAGCACCTGGCTGAGCACCCGGTAGGCCAGCATGTCGTGGTCATCGGGCTGGATGATCGTCCGGTGGTCGCCCTCGACCCGTTCGGTGTGCGGGAAGACCGCGCGGGCGGACGCGGGCGACACCACGTTGTCGGTCTCGCCCGCGCACGCGGTGAATGGGATGGGGCACTCGGAGTCCCCGACCCGGGTCGCGTTGATCACCGCGTGGACCACGGTGCGTTGGGTCTCGGCGATCGCGTCCGCGTAGGGGCGCAGGGCGCGTTCCTGGCTGTTGCGGAAAAGCAGCAGTTTGCGGATCGTGAGCATGAACTGGGAGCCGTTGTTGGGGCACGCGTACAACACGATGTGTTTTATCCGGGCGAGTTGGGTTCCCTGTCGGTCGTTGAGTGTGCGGGTGACGAACCGCTGAACCACCAAGCCGCCCTGGCTGTGGCCGACGATGACAACACGTTCGGCATCGGCGAGTTTCGTCGTGTAGGTGGTGCGTAGCTTGTCGGCGACGTCGTCGAGGTTGGGGATTCGTCTGCTCGGCCGGAACGAGTATTTCTTCGACACGTATTCGAAGGTGGAGACCCGGACTTTCCCGCGTAACTCCTCGTCCGTCTCGAGAAGCTCGGTGAACCGGTTCCAGACCGCCGGGGAGGAGAACAAGCCGTGTACGAACACGATGTGGACGGGTGCGGTCATCGCGGGGTTCACCTCCTGGTCCCGGTGCGCGCCGCCACCGGACCGATAGCGCGTCGCGCGGGATGTCGTACGTCTGCGCGGTCACGTTACGGTTGTGTTCGCGGGTGGTGGGACGGGCAGCAACCACTTCACCCATCGGGCCTAACCCGAGGGTCGGGAATCCGCAGTGCTGCGCATTTGGCACAACGAGGACAAATATCGGACACGCGATTCCCGGCAGGCTTATCCGAGTAGGTGGTCGAGCCAGGTCCTGGTTCGGTCGTGCGGGTCGAGTGGTGCTCGTGTTCCTTGAGGCGGTGGACTTCCCCCTGGTAGACCACATGCTCGTATTCGACGCCGAAGTGGCGCAACGCGCGGCGCGCCAGGTGAGGGGGTCGTCGGCCGGACCCGCGTGCACGTCCGCCCGTTCGTGGTGGCGACAGGTTGCCGGACAGGCGCCGCGGTTCGACGGTCGGTTCCATGAGGGTCCACCTGGGACGCGGACCTTCAGGAGCGCAGGAACTCCAGGATCGGTTCGGTCTGGCCGATGATCGAGTGCGCGACGTCCGGCAGGATCCGGACCTCCGCGTGCGGTACCGCGCCGCGGGTCCGGCGTGCGGTGTCGTGGGAGTCGAACATGGCGTCGTGGGCGCCGACGATCACCAGTACCGGCATGGTCAGTCGGCGCAGGGACTCGTCCGGGAATACCGGGAGGCGGTCCCGGCGCGGCTGGAAGTGGGTGAAGATCAGGGCCAGGTAGTCCGCCACCTCCGGTGTCTCCCGGACGTCCACACCCGCCACCGCCTTCAACGACCGGTTCATGCCCCACCGGCCGAAAGGCTTGTACAGCAACGCTTTGAACAGGAAGCCCACCTTCTGCCGCCCCAGGCCGCCCGGGCACAGCAGGGCGAGGCGGTCCACCCGCTCCGGTCGTCGGGTCGCGTAGTCCAGGGCCAGCCAGCCGCCTAGGGAGGTGCCGGTGATGGCGGTCCGGTCGAGGCCCAGGTGGTCGAGGACGTTGTCGAGCCACAGGGCGTGGGCGGGCGAGTCCAGTGGGGGGCGGGCGGGGGAGGAGAGGCCGGGTTCACCGATCATGTCGACGGCGTGCACGCGGAAGTGCGCCGACCACGCTGCCACGTCGCCCCTCCACATCGCCGCGTTCGAGCCCGAGCCGTGCAGGAGTAGGAGTGGCGGCGCGTCCTCCGGGCCGCTCACCAGCACGAACGTCTCGCCCTCCCGGGTCGGTACCCGGACTCGGGACGCCGGGACCGGCCAGTGGGCGAGGGTCTGCTCGTAGCGGCGCAGGATCTCCCGCTGCCCCGCCTCCGACTTGTAGATGGTCATATAAGTACCTTAACAACCTCATGCAACCCTGTTTGGGGGTGTTTAGGTAACGATAAGACGGTCAGGAATGGAGAAGCGCAGGTCACCGGCCCGCGCCTAGCGTTTGGGGCATGACGAACGCACTCGAGCACATCACCCTGGAAGTCACCGACGTCACCGCCGCGGAGCGCTTCTACGCCGCCTTCGGGCTCGGCGACCGCCTCCGCCTGCGGGCCTCGGACGCGCCGACCGCCGGCTTCCGCGGCTTCACCCTCTCCCTGGTGGTGTCGCGGCCCGCCGACGTCCGCGCCTTGGTCGACGCCGCCGCCGCGGCGGGCGCCACGGTCGTCAAGCCCGTCACCAGGTCCATGTGGGGCCACGGCGGCGTGGTGCGGGCCCCGGACGGCACCATCTGGAAGGTCGCGACGTCGGCGAAGAAGGAGAACGGCCCGGCCACCGGCGAGATCGACAGCGTCGTGCTGCTGCTCGGTGTGGCCGATGTGGTCGCCAGCAAGAAGCTCTACCTCGACCACGGGTTGACCGCGGGCAAGAGCTTCGCCCGGATGTACGTCGAGTTCGACACCGCTCCGGTCAAGCTCGCCCTGTACCGCCGCAAGGCCCTCGCCAAGGACGCCGGTGTGGCGCCCGAGGGCACCGGCTCCCACCGCATCGCCCTCGGCGGCACCGACGCCTTCACCGACCCGGACGGTTTCACCTGGGGCACGACCGTCGCGGCGGCGTCCTGATGTGCGTGTACCCGCCCGGCGTCCGGGTGCCGCCCGTCGACGCCGCGCCCGAGGACGCCGAGTGCGACGAGGGGGCGCCCGCCGAAGATCCGCGCACTACGTCCGCCGCGGCTACTTCGCCCGTATGACGCGAAAGGGACGAACGACCGGGGCTCCGGCGGCTATCGGTGAATCGCATGGCAATCGAGAGAACGTTGGCAGCACAGCGTTTCCCGCGAAGTCCGTGCTACCTTCCTGAGAATGCGCGCATCTTCGACACGCGGTCGTGTGACCGTCGCATTAGCCAAGACGTTCGCGGCGTTGGCTTCCGTGGTGGCCCTGGTGGGGTCCGGCGCGGTCGCCCACGCGGACGTGTCCCAGGAGGCCAAGCGGATCTGTGCGTGCACGGGTCCCTCGATCGACCGCTACCAGCAGTGGATCGCCTCCGGTGAGGGCCAGACGATCCCGGCCACCGGCAGCCTGCTGGTGCGCGAGGGCCGCGGCTACGCGGCGAAGGTGACCTTCGTCGGCGCCGAGTGGCACGTCGCCGTTCTCTGGCTGGGCAACAAGTTCGACGCGCAGGCGAACCTCTCCCGCTCGTCCGGCTTCTGGCTGACCTACAGCGCCACCGACGACCTGTACGTCCAGTTGCGCCCCGCCTCGCACTGGAGCGGCGGCGACAAGTGGCTGACCAAGCTGCCCTCGACGGGCGGCCAGGTCGTGCAGAAGTTCTTCAGCTTCGCCGCCGACAACTGGACCTGGCTGCCGGAGCTCGGCCAGCCGTCCTACTCGTTCGCCTCGGCGCTGAGCGAGGCGCGCGGTTTCGTGTTCGTCGGCAAGACCGCGAACAAGATCTCCTTCCGCGGTCTGAGCATCGACGGCTACCAGCCGCCCTGCCCCTGAGTGCCCACCGAACCGCCCGCTCGTCGTCCACTGAGGACGGTGGGCGGGCGGTTCCGCGTCGGCGGGGTGGAGGCGCGCATCAACCGATCGGTTGATGCGCGCCTCCACCCGATGATCTCGGAAGCACCGCTCCGCGGTCGATCCGCCGACCCCGTGCCGCGCGCCACGCTGGTGGCATGGCAATCATCCAGGTCGACAACCTCGTCAAGCGCTACGGCGACCACACGGCCGTGGACGGTGTCGGCTTCACCGTCGACGAGGGCGAGATCTTCGGCATCCTCGGCCCCAACGGCGCGGGCAAGACCACGACCGTCGAGTGCGTCGAGGGGCTGCGCACCCCCGACGACGGCGTCATCCGGGTGTGCGGCCTGGACCCGCGCCGCGACGAGGCCGACCTGCGGCAGGTGCTCGGCGCGCAGCTGCAGGAGAGCGAGCTGCCGGACAAGCTCCGCGTCGACGAGGCGCTGGAGCTCTACAGCTCCTTCTACCGCGCCCCCGTCGACTGGCGCGAACTGGCGGACACCCTCAACCTCACCGACAAGCTCGGCACCCGCTTCAAGCAGCTCTCCGGCGGCCAGAAGCAGCGCCTGTCCATCGCCCTGGCCCTGGTCGGCGACCCCCGGGTCGCGGTGCTCGACGAGCTGACCACCGGACTCGACCCCCAGGCCCGCCGCGACGTGTGGGACCTGATCGAGCGCGTCCGGGCGCGCGGCGTCACGATCCTGCTGGTCACGCACTTCATGGAGGAGGCGGAGCGGCTCTGCGACCGGCTCGCCGTGATCGACGCGGGCCGTCTCGTCGCCATCGACACCCCGGCGGGCCTGGTCGCCAAGGTCGACGACCGGCAGCGGATCCGCTTCCGCCCCTCCGGCCCGCTGGACCACGCGGTGCTGACGGCCCTGCCCGAGGTCACCGCCGTCGAACGCGCGGGCAGCCAACTCGTCGTCACCGGCACCGGGAACCTGCTGCTGGCGATCACCACCGTCCTGGCGCGCGAGCACGTCATCGCCGCCGACCTGCGGGTGGAACAGACCACTCTCGACGACGCCTTCGTGGCCCTCACCGGCCGTCCCATCGAACCCTGACACCCCTTGCCCGCCCGATCGGGCGCGGTGCCCTGAAGGGGGAGCGGGCGCGCGTTGTCGCGGGCTCGCGAGGCACCACGCCCGATCGGGCTGCCACCGCGTCCGACCCGATTTCGAGGAGATGACCTTGTCCGCGCTCGTCCGGCTGACCGCCACCGAGACCAAGCTGTTCTTCCGCGAACCCATGGCCGTGTTCTTCGCGCTGGCCTTCCCGCCCGTGCTGCTGGTGATCCTCGGGTCCATCCCGTCGATGCGCCAGGCCGACCCGGCGCTCGGCGGCGCGCGGGGCATCGACCTCTACGCGCCGATCCTCATCGCCATGGCCATCACCATGTTCGCGATCAGCGGCCTGCCCCAGCAGTTCACCACCTACCGAGAGAAGGGCGCGCTGCGGCGCATGCGGACCACACCGGTCAAACCGGTCGTCCTGCTCGGCGCGCAGCTGCTCATGGCCACGATCCTGTCCGCCGCCACCACGGCCGTCGTGCTGGCCGTCGGCAGGCTGGCGTTCGACGTCCGGCTGCCCCAGCAGCCGCTCGGCTACCTCGTCGGGTACGCGCTGGCCGCGCTCGCGATGTTCGCCATCGGCCTGCTCGTGGCCGCGCTGGCGCCGACGGGCAAGAGCGCGGGCGCCATCGGCACCGTGCTGTTCTTCCCCATCCTGTTCTTCGCGGGCCTGTGGGTGCCGCGCGAGGCGATGGGGGCGGTGCTGCGCCGGATCAGCGACCTGACCCCGCTCGGCGCGGGCGTGCAGGCGCTGCGCGACGCCGCGCTCGGTCACTGGCCGCAGCCGCTGCACCTGGCGGTCATGCTGGGGTGGACGATCGTGGCGGGTGGGTTGGCCGGGCGGTACTTCCGCTGGGAATGATGGCGTCGGTCAGGACGGGGAGGGTGGGATGGTGAGCATCGAGGCCGAGTTGCGGGCGGAGTACGACCGCTGGGAACGGGACCAGGCCAGGGTCTACGGCGTCCTGCCGTACTTCCTGCTGGCCGTCAGCGCCCTGATCACGCTGGTCCAGCAGGTCTGGCGGGTGCCGGTGCCGGTCGTGCCCGTGCTCGCGCTCAGCGCGGCGGCCGCGCTCTGGCTGCTGTGGTTCCACACCCTGAACCCGCGGTGGCACGACAACCGCCCGCTCATGGTCGTCTACTACGTCGGCCTGCTGGTGCTGTCGGCGAACCTGGTCGTGATCGCGCCCTGGTACGCCTTCTTCAACCTCATCGGCTACGCCCACGCCTTCCGGTACCTGGTGGGCCACTGGCGCTACGCCGGGGTCGCGGGCACGGCGCTGATCGCGGCGGCGTCGTACCTCGGTGGCCGGGTCGGCCCGGACGACTGGTGGGCGTGGCTGGTCCTCGGCCTGATCACCATGGTGCTGGCCGGGGTGTTCGCGCACTTCACCGAGATGGCGCTGGTGCGCAACGTCCGGCAGAAGCGGGCGCTGGCCGAGCTGCACGTGGCCAACGCCAAGCTGGAGGCCGCGCTCGCGGAGAACGCGGCCCTGCACGCCCAGCTGCTGGTCCAGGCCCGCGAGGCCGGGGTGCTCGACGAGCGGCAGCGGATGGCCAGGGAGATCCACGACACCCTGGCCCAGGGCCTGGCGGGCGTCCTCACCCAGCTCCAGGCCGCCGAGCAGACCCTGGGCGACCGGCCGACCTCGCGCAGGCACCTCACGGCCGCGACGAACCTGGCCCGCGAGAGCCTCACCGAGGCCCGCCGCACCGTGCACGCGGTCGAGCCCTCGGTGCTCGCCGAGGCCCGGTTGCCCGACGCGATCAGCGAGGTGACCAAGCGCTGGGCGGAGGTCAACCACGTCGCCGCGGTGCTGACCACCACCGGCCACGCCCGCCCGCTGCGCGCCGACATCGAGGTGGCGCTGCTGCGGACCGCGCAGGAAGCCCTGGCGAACGTCGCCAAGCACGCCAAGGCGGGCCGGGTCGGGCTCACCCTGTCCTACATGGAGGACCTGGTGACGCTCGACGTGCGCGACGACGGAGTGGGTTTCGAGCCGAACACCAGGCGCGCCAACGGTTCCACCGACGGCGGGTTCGGCATCGCCGGGATGCGCCACCGCGTCCAGCGGCTCGCGGGCAGGCTGGACATCGAGTCCGAGCCGGGCGGCGGTACCGCCGTGTCGGCGACCGTGCCCGCCATCGGGGTGGAGGGCGCGCGGTGATCTCGCTGTTGATCGTCGACGACCACCCCGTCGTGCGCGACGGCCTGCGCGGCATGTTCAGCGCCGACCCCCGCTTCACCGTCCTGGGCGAGGCGGCCGACGGCGCCGAGGCCATCGCCGCGGGCGCGGCGCTGCGGCCGGACGTGATCCTCATGGACCTGCGCATGCCCAACACCGACGGCGTCACCGCCATCAAGGAGCTGACCGAGCGCGGCGTCCCGGCGCGGGTCCTGGTCCTGACCACCTACGACACCGACGCCGACGTCCTCGCCGCCATCGAGGCGGGCGCCACCGGCTACCTGCTCAAGGACGCGCCCCGCGAAGAGCTCTTCCGCGCCGTGGAGGCCGCCGCCCGGGGTGAGGCGATCCTCGCGCCCACCGTGGCCACCCGCCTCATGGGGCAGATCCGCCGCCCGGCCGCGGAACCGCTCTCCCAGCGCGAACTCGAGGTGCTCGAACTCATCGCCCGCGGCTCGACGAACCGCGAGGCCGCCAGGCAGCTGTTCATCAGCGAGGCCACCGTCAAGACCCACCTGCTGCACGTCTACTCGAAACTGGGCGTCAACGACCGCACTTCGGCCGTGACCACGGCCATCGCGCGCGGTTACATCTCGCCTTCGGTCGAGAACTGACTTTCCGCGACCGGTCCGGGGTGGCACAGTGTCCACTGTGCACGATGACCCGGCCCGTCACCGCGACCGCGGCTGGCGGCTGTCCCGGTTCGCGGGCACCATCCTGGTCGTCTGCCCGCGCTGCGGTGGCCGCGCGTCGGCGGTGACCCGGCCCGGGCTGCCGGAACTCCGCTACTACACCGAATACCAGTACCGCCCGCGCCGCCTGGTCTGCGCGGGCTGCGGTGTCGTCGCCGAGTGGGAGGCCGAGTTCAGGGGTGGCGCGCTGTACGGCGCGACGCTCGGCGGCACGGAGGACCCGTTCTTCGGGCAGCCGCTGTGGCTCCAGGTCCGCTGCGCGGGCCGGATCCTGTGGGCGTACAACGCCGAGCACGTCACCGAACTCGCCGAGTACCTCGCCGCCCGGCACCGGGAACGCGGCGCGCTCCGCCCGACCATGTCCCTGTTCGCCCGCCTGCCGCGGTGGATGAAGGTCGCCGCCCACCGCGATGAGGTTCTCGCGGGTTTGGCGAAGCTCCAGGAGTTGGCGGACAGGTCGATGCCCGCGGATCGCTCCGCCGCCGCGCACGCGCACGACGTCCACCCCCGCCCTCGCAGGGAGTCCTTCTACCGCGGCCGCCCGTACTGACCATCATCCGACTGGCCGATGGCGGGTTGAGCGCGTCTGACGATGGTCCCGGTCCGCGCGGGGCGCCACGATGTCGTGGTGTCCGTGTTCAAGGTCGAGGCCAGGCTGTTCCTGCGCGAGCCCGGGGCGTTGTTCTGGGTGCTCGCCTTCCCATCGCTGCTGCTCCTCGGGTTCGGCCTGATCCCGGGCTATCGGGAGGCGATCGGGTTCGCCATGCCCGGAATCGTCCTCGTGGCCCTCGGCGCGGCGGGCCTGCTGACCCTCCCGAGCACCCCTGACCGGCTACCGCGAACGCGGCGTCCTGCGCGGGCTGCGGATGACCCCGGCCCGGCCCGCCACCCTACGCAGTTCACTGCGGGCGTCTACGTTCCGGGTCCACCACCTCCCTGACGTCGTCGCCCTGACCCCGTTCGGCGCCGCCGCGCAGGCCCTGACCGACACCGCGCTCGGCGACCGGCCGTGGTCGCCGTTGGTCGTCCTGACACTGTGGACAGTCGTGCTGCTCGCCGCCGCGATCCGCTGGTTCCGCTGGGAGTGATCGGGCATGGTGGACGCGTGACAGCCGAGGCGGGGTGGACCCGGTTCCTCCGGTGGGGGCCGTACGCGCTGCTCGCCCTGAGCGCCGTCGCCGCCGCCGCGACGGCGCGACGGCGCGCACGCTGATGTCCCCGACGGAGGTCTACGTCGCCGCGGCGCTGGTCGCGGCGGCGGTGTGCTGGCAGCTGGCGCGGCCCGGGCCGGTCGTGTACTTCGCGGTGCGGACCGCGCTCGCGTTCGCCCTGGCGCGGGCCCTCGACGAGAACTCCGCGCTCCAGGCCAGGCTCGTCGCGCGGGCGCGCGAAGCCGGTGTCACCGCGGAGCGCCGCCGTCTGGCGGCCGACCTGCACGACACCATGGTCCAGGGCGTGGTCGGTGTCGTCACCCAGCTCCAAGCCGCCCTCGACACCGACGGCCCCACCTCGCGCGCGCACACGGAGAGGGCGCTCGGCCTGGCCGTCCACAGCCTCGGCGAGGCCCGCCGGTCGGTGCACGACCTCACCCCGGGCGCGCTGGAGAACCGCACCCTGCCCGAGGCGCTGCGGGAAACGGTCGACCGCTGGTCCACCACCGCCGCGGCCCGCCTGGACCTCACGGTCGTGGGCACCGGGGAGCCCCTGCACGAGGAGATCGAGTCGACCCTGTTGCGGATCACGGAGGAAGCCCTGAACAACGTCGCCGAGCACGCGCGGGCCGAACGCGTCGGCGTCACCCTCTCCTACGGCGACGACGAGGTCACCCTGGACGTCCGCGACAACGGCAGCGGGTTCGACCCGACCACCCCGCCCCACCCCGGCGACGGCGGCGGCTTCGGCCTGGCAGGCATGCGGCTGCGCGCCTCCCGGGTCGGCGGTGTGGTCGACATCGAGTCCGAACCGGGCGCGGGCACCGCGGTCTCGGCCGGGTCCCCGCGGTCCGCCGATGATCACCCTGCTGCTGGTCGACGACCACCCCGTCGTCCGCAACGGCCCGCACGGCATGTTCGCCGCCGCCCCGGACTTCGAGGTGCTCGGGGCGGCCGCGGGCGGCGCGGAGGCGGTGGCCATGGCCCAGCGGCTCGACCCGGACGTCGTGCTGATGGACCCGCGGATGCCGGAAGGCGGTGGGGTGGCGGCGATCCGCGAGCTGACCGCGCGCGGCCTCCGGTGCCGGGGCCTGGTCCTGACCACCTACGACACCGATGCCGACGTGATCCCGGCGATCAAGGCGGGCGCCACCGGCTACCTGCGCGAAGCCGCCCACCGCGACGAGCTGTTCGAGGCCGTCCGGGCCGCGGCGGAGAACCGGACCGTGCTCTCCCCGGCCATCGCCGCGCGCCTGGTCGAGGGGATCCGCGCCCCGGTCGGGCACCGCCCCCTGAGCGCGCGCGAACTCGACGTGCCGGCGCTGGTGGCGCGGGGAACGACGAACCGGGAGATCGCCAGGACCCTGTTCATCAGTGAGGCCACGGTCAAGACGCACCTGACCCACCTCTACGCGAAACTGGAGGTCACCGACCGCGCCGCCGCCGTGGCGACCGCCTACGAACGCGGGATCCGCACGCCCCGCCCACCCGACCGGTGAGGTGACCGGGTCGGCCCCGCTCGCATGCGGATCCGTGAGTCGACCAGGTTCTCGACCGCCCTCGTCCGCCGGTGTGCGCGCGTTCCGGCTTCGACTCGACCGGCGCGCCTGAGCCGTCTCGTCCGCGAACCGTATGGTGGGGGAGGGGTGGTCGGATGATCGAGCAGCGCGCACGGGTGTGGTTGGGTGTGTTGCGGCACACCGTCCTCACCGGAACCGGTCGCGCCACGAGCCGATCCACCGCGTTGCACCGGCTGCGCGTGCTCGCCGTCCTCGGCTACGGACTCTGGGCGGCTTTCGTGTCGATGGCCGCCGGGTCCGCGCCGCGCGGCACCCTCGTCGTCAACGGCCTCCTCACCCTGGTCCCGTGCCTGCTCGCCACGCGCTCGTCGCTGTGGGCTTGGCGCGCTCTGGTCGTGGGCATCGTCGTGACGCCGCTGCTCCCGTCCACCCTGGTCGGCTTCTGGGGTTGGCCGTGGCCTCCGGGGCTGGCCATGGTCGCCGCGCTCGTCTTCGCGCTCGTCGGCGCCAACAACGACCAGCTCGCGGTGGCTTGCGCGGGTCTCTTCTCCGCCGCCGCCGTCATCCCGTTCCCGACCGACTGGCGCGACGCCGCGTTCGCCGTGGTGCTCGGCGCGATCCCGTTCTTCCTCGGCAACGCCGTCCGCCAGCGCCGGGTGGCCGAGCGGGCCAGGGCGGCGGACCGGGAGCGCGGGCTCGCCGAGGAGGCGCGGGCCGCGCTGGTGGCGGCGCGGACCGGCATCGCCCGCGAGCTGCACGACGTCGTCGCCCACCACATGTCCGTCCTCGCCGTCCGCGCGGACTCGGCCCGGTACCGGTTCCCCGGCCTCGACGACGACGCGCGCCGCGAGTTCGCCGACCTGGCGGGCACGGCCCGCGAGGGCCTCACCGAACTGCGCAGGCTCCTCGGCGTCCTGCGCTCCGACGACCACGACACCCTCCTGGTCCCGCAGCCGGGATTGACCGCGATCGGCGACCTGGTCGACCGCGTCCGGACCGCGGGTACTTCTTGTGACCTCGACGTTCGCGGAGACTTGGCGGCCGTGCCGACCGGGGTCGCGCTGTCGGTGTGCCGGATAGCCCAAGAGGCGCTGAGCAACGCGATCCGGCACGCGCCCGGCGCGCCGGTGACCGTCGAGCTGGTCACCGAACCCGGTGCGGTCCGCTTGGTCGTCGACAACGGTCCCGGTGACGGGTCGGGTCCGCGCCAGGACGGCGCCGGTCACGGCCTGGTCGGCATGCGCGAACGGGCCGCTGTGCTCGCCGCGGACCTCGAGGCGCGGCCCCGGCCGGACGGCGGTTTCCGGGTCGCCCTGACCGTGCCACTGGAGGACGAGCAGTGATCTCGGTGGTCATCGCCGACGACCAGACCATGGTCCGGCAGAGCTTCCGCGCCGTGCTCGACGCCCAACCCGACATGCGGGTCGTCGGCGAGGCGCCGGACGGGGCCGTCGCCGTCGCGCTGTGCGCGGACCTCGCGCCGGACGTGGTCCTGATGGACGTGCGGATGCCCGTGCTCGACGGCCTGGAGGCGACCCGACGGGTGGTCGCCGACCACGACACCAGGGTCCTGATGCTCACCACCTTCGACATCGACGAGTACGTCTTCGGCGGGCTGCGCGCGGGCGCCAGCGGGTTCCTGCTCAAGGACGCGCCCCTCGACGACCTGGTCACCGCCGTCCGGATGGTCGCCGCGGGCAACGCCCTCTTCGCCCCGACCATCACCCGCCGCCTCATCGGCGAGTTCGCCCGCGCGTCGACCCCGGTCAGTGCCGCCCGGCTGGCCGACCTGACCGCCCGCGAGACCGACGTCCTGCGCCTCGTGGCCCGCGGCCTGTCCAACGGCGAGATCGCCGCGTCCCTGGTGATCGCCGAGCAGACCGTGAAGTCCCACGTCAGCCGGATCTTCACCAAGCTCGGCGTCCGGGACCGCGCGCAGGCCGTGGTGGTCGCGTACGAGGCGGGTCTGGTGGTGCCCGGTGTCGACTAGTACCGGGGTAGGGGTGGGCGTACCGGGGTAGTCCCGCCGAATGCGCACCACCGCGCGATGTTTTCCTGAGGCGCGCCGAGCATTGTGGCCGCATGGACTGGTCTACCGCCCTGCGCGTCCACGCCACGACGATCACCGTCGGCGCCGTCACGACCGCGCTCGCCGTCTTCTGCTGGCTTGCCGACACCCCGCTGGGCATCGACTCGGCGGTGTACCGCGCGGGTGGTTATGCCGTACTCCACGGGCAATCCCTCTACGCCCACCTATCCGCGATTCCCGCTTGGTCGCCGGATCTTCCCTTCACCTATACGCCTTTCGCGGCAATGGTTTTCGCCCCGTTCTCCGCTCTGCCCCCGCAACTGTGCTGGGGTGTCCTCTCGCTGGCCGCCGCACCCGCCCTCCACGTCTCGCTCCGCCCCTTCACCACCAGCCCTCTCCCGCTCATCGCCGCGTTCGCGCTGCAACCGGTGTGGCAGAGCATCGGATTGGGACAGGTGAACCTCATCTTGATGGCCGCCGTGGTGGCCGATGTACTCCTCCTCGGAGGCTCGCGCTACTGCGGTGTCGCGATCGGTATCGTGGCCGCCATCAAGCTGATCCCGCTCATCTTCATCGCCCACCTGCTGTTGACCAGGCGTGTCGCCGACGCTGCTCGTGCCCTGGCCGCGTTCGTCGTCGCCACGGGTCTCGGCTTCCTCGTCTTACCCGCGGACTCGATCCACTACATGACGACCGCGATGTTCAACCGCCACTTCGCCGACGCGAAGGGCTGGGTGGGGAACCAATCCTGGCAGGCCTTCGTCGCGCGCACCTTCCCCGACGGTCCACAAGCGACCTTCCTGGTCATCGGCGCCACTGCCGCCTTCGTCCTCACAACCGCCTGGCTGGTGCGACGCCTGCCCGACGACCGCGTCGCCCTCCTGGCCACCGCGGGGTGCTCGCTCCTGATCAGCCCGATTTCCTGGACCCACCACTGGGTCTGGGTCGTCCCCGCCATCGGCCTCCTCTGGCAGCGGCGAAAACACACCCTGGCCTTGGCCACGGCCTTCCTCTTCACCGGATGGACGATCAACGCGGTCCCGGCGGGCGACGAGCGGGCCTGGGACCTCCCGCGGGCCGTCTTCGGCAACGCCTACCTGCTCGCACTCCTCACCGCCGCCTGCGCCCTGATCGCTGTGAGCAGCGGCAAGGCCAGGCGCCCTACCGGTCAGGCCGCTTGCCGTAGGGAGTCGTCCACCAGGTAGTCGACGAGGTGGCGGGTGGCGGTGTTGAGTCGGGAGGCGACTTGGTGGCGGCTCACGCCGCGGCGCTTGGCCGCGGTTGTCCGGTCGTCGCCGGGGAATCGGGAGCCGAGCTTGTCTTTGATGGACGGAAATGTGCGTAAGGCGCGGCTCTGACAGTGGCGGACAGGGGCTGTCAGAGCCCTGCCGGCGTCGTGTGCGCGGGGTGCCGGCGGTGGGCGTCAAGGTTGGTGGAGTTCACGACTTCGACCAAACCTGGAGTGGCGACATGCGCGAACCCGTTACGATCATCGGCGCTGGGCTCGGCGGCCTCACGCTGGCCCGAGTGCTGTGCGTGCACGGCATCCCGGCCGCGGTGTACGAGGCCGAGGAGTCCCCGTCCGCGCGTGCGCAGGGTGGGATGCTCGACATCCACGACTACAACGGTCAACTCGCCGTGGCCGCGGCCGGATTGATGGACGAGTTCCGTGGCCTCATCCTCGATGGCCGCCAAGCCATGCGGGTTCTTCAGCAGGACGGGACCTTGCTGCTCGACAAGGCCGACGACGGCACCGGTGGGCGTCCCGAGGTGCAGCGCGGTGAACTGCGGCGGATGCTGCTCGACTCCCTCCCCGACGGCACGGTCCGCTGGGGGCGCAAAGTCACCGGCGCGAACCCGCTGGGCGGCGGTCGCCACGAGGTGACCTTCGCCGACGGCACCACCGCCACCACGAACCTGCTCGTCGGCGCGGACGGCGCCTGGTCGCGGGTCCGCCCCCTGCTCTCGCCCGCTGCGCCCGAGTACTCCGGTACCTCGTTCGTCGAGACGTACCTCTTCGCCGCCGACACGCGGCATCCCCTGGCCGCGAAGGTGGTCGGGGGTGGGTCGCTGATGGTTCCCGCGCCGGACAAGGGGATCCACGTCCACCGCGAACGCGGCGACACCCTGCACGCCTACATCTCGCTCGACCGCCCGCTGGAGTGGTTCGAGGCCATCGACTTCACCGACCCCGCCGAGGCCGCCGCGCGCGTGGCGGGGGAGTTCGACGGGTGGGCGCCGGAGCTGACCGCGCTGATCACCGACGCCGACACGGCGCCGCTGTGGCGGCCGAGCTACGCGTTGCCCGCCCGCCACCGGTGGAACCGGGTGCCGGGGGTGACCCTCGTCGGTGACGCCGCCCACCTCGCGGTCCCGGACGGCGAGGGCGCCAACCTGGCCATGCTCGACGGCGCGGAACTCGGCGCGGCCGTGGCCGCCCACCCCGGCGACGTCGAGGCCGCCATCACCGAGCACGAGCGGGCCATGTTCACCCGCCTCGCGACGCCCGTCGAGGACGCCGTCATCCTGGCGAGCCTGTTCGGCGACGACGTGCCCCAGGCCATGATCGACATGTTCAACGACTACGTGCGGTCGCGGTGAGCTGTCGACGTCCGGTCCTGTACTGACTGTTTTACGGGGGAATCGCCCGGTTTTGCGAGGGGGTCCGGTGGAGATTCGGGTTGTCGGGGAGGCGTCGGCACCGTTCCTGTCGATCTCGGGTTCCCGAGCGGCGCTGGAGTGGCTCGGTGGGCACCTGCGGACCGCGAGCGGAAGCCTCGATCTCGCGTCGGGAGACCCGGATCCGTACGACTACGTCGTGGACCGCCTCGAACACGCCGTCACCGACGGGCCCCTGGTGGTGAGCGAGTCCGCCGACCGCCGGGTCGTCCGCTTCACCGGTGGGCCGTGGGCGTTCGACACCATCGCGGCCACGTTCGAGCACGTCGCCCAGGAGGCGCTCGACAACCACCACCAGCACGTCGAACACCTCCCGATCGACCACCCGTTGTGCGGGCCCGACTCGATCCCGTTCGTCATCGAGTTCCCCTGACGTCGAAAGGGGCGCGGCCGCCGCGGAAGGGGGGAGTGCCGCGACGGCCGCGCCGACCGGGACGGATGGGGCTATCCGTCCCGGAGCCTTGCCGGGGGGCGACTTCGTCGTCCTCCCCCGGTTCGGCGGGGAGGGGGCGGCGAGGGCGTCGCCCCGTGGTCGGGGTGCGGGGCGCTCAGCGCGGGCCCGCGCTCCGGTGGGCGGCCATCGCCGCGGACACCGTGTCGATCGCGGTGCCCAGCGCGTCGACGTAACCGTCGAGCACGACCGCGAAGGTCAGGTCGTCGTTCTCCGCGCGGCGACCCGCGTCGTCGGCGCCCACCGGGACGGCGCGGGTCTGCCAGCCGACGGCCTCGTCCCGCAGTTCGCGCAGCGCGACCAGCAGCCGGGCGCCGGACCCCGGGTCGATGGCGGTCCGGTCGGCGCGGACGTGGTCGATCAGCTTGACGACGCCGGTGATCGCCGCGCGCATCGCCGTGCCGTCGCCGGGGGCCCGCGCCAGCGGGCTGTCGGGATGTTCCGGGGTGCTCACGGTTCTCCTCGGTCGGTGGGCGGGTGCCGTCACGGTCCCTCCGAAGTGGACGATGCGGGGCAGGCGGGACCCGAGGGCCGCGCGGTGGCCGTGGAAGACACCCACCGCGCGGCCTCGGACCGGTTGTCGTCGGGTCCGACGACGGACAACCGGCTTGGCGTGCCGGGCACCACCCCGGACACGCGCACCCCCACTCCCGAATCGCCCTGAACGGGAGTGGCGGTGGCTTCCGCGCGTACCTCCGACACCGGTCTCCCGGTGGGTGCCTGCGCGGTGGTGACGGGCTTCGTGGTGGCGCCCGGAGTTCTCGACGGGACGATCGTCCACGTGGTCGAGCGGACCGCGAGGTCCCCGACCGCCGGGGCGGAGGTCGCGTACTCGGGAACCGGTGTCCGCCGCGCCTCGACGGGCGCGCCGCCCACCCGGCTCACGAGCACGGCGACACCCGCCAGCACCACGACCGCGGCGGCCACCGCCAGGTTCCGGGTGCGACGGGCGGCGGCCTCCGCGCGGATCTGCCGCAGCGTCCGCTGCCAGAGGAGGTCGTCGGCGCGCGGCTCCTCGCCGTCGCGCGGCGCGCTCACGTCGCCGCCCACTCGGGTTGGCCCGCCAGCACCGCGCGCAACGCCCGGACCGCGTAGTGCGAGCGTGACTTGACGGTGCCCGGCGCGACCCCCAGTGCCCGCGCGGCGTCGGCGACGCTGCGGTCGTGGAAGTAGATCTCGACCAGCACGCGGCGGTGGTCCGCCGAGAGCCGGTCGATGGCCGCGAGCACGCTCATCGAGTCGACCACGCGCTGGGCGTGGTCGTGCAGGACCGGGTCGGCGGGGGCGAGTTCGGTCACCTCGGCGGGTCGGGCGGCGAGCGCGCGGGCCCGGTCGACGACGAGGTTGCGGGCCACGGTGAACAGCCAGGCACGCACCGTGTCCGGCGCCGCGGCCAGGGCGCCCGCGTTGCGCCACGCCCGCACGAAGGCCTCCTGGACCACGTCCTCCGCCGCCGCGCGGTCACCGGTGAGCCGCGTGGCGTAGGCGAGCAGTGACGGGCCGTGTTCCCCGTGCAGCGCGCGGACCAGCGCCTCGTCCGCTCTCGCGGTCCTGGCGGAGGCGAACAGCCGCACCATCTCCGACTCCCCAGTCCGTCACCGTTGCGTCAACCTCACTGCTGACACGGATATAAGACGCCTCGGGTTCACTGTGGATGGCTGTCGTCGATCAGCCCACACCGGGCAACCTCGGGCGCCATTCGGTCGTATGAGGTGCTGGATCTGTTGTGGGACAACGGGTTCACTTCGGCAGATCGTTGAATGGCGGATATTCCCGCGACCGAAGTGTGCCTCTTCGGGCATCTCGACTGCCCGTTCACACCCGGGGTCGATGTCCACATAGTCCGGTTCGACATCATCGTCCGGCGGATTGCCCGCGCCGCGAACCGCTGTGAGAGTGGGCGGGTGACGATGCGCGTACTCGTTGTGGGTGGCACCGGTTTGCTCGGGCAGCACGTCGTCGCGGAGTTGGGGAGGCGCGGTCACGAGGCGGACACCCTGGCGCGCGGGAATGCGTCGGTTCCCGGTGACGTCCGGCGACTGTCCGTGAGCGAGTGGGCCCCGAGGCTCGACGGGGTCGACGGGGTGGTCTGGGCCACCGGCGCCGACGACCGCGAGATCCCCCGAGCCCCGGCCGACCGCTTCTACCACGACGCCAACGTCGAGCCCCTGCGCCGCTTCCTGGTGGCGGCGCGGGTGGCCGAGTGCCGCCGGGTGGTCATCTGCGGTTCCTACTTCACGGCACTGCACCGCGCCCACCCGGACTGGCGGCTCGCCGAGCACCACCCGTACGTCCGCAGCCGGTTGGGCCAGATCGACCTCGCGGCGCGGTACTCGGGCGCGGTGCTGGAGATCCCGCTGGTGTTCGGTTCGGCCGACGGCCGCCGCTCGATGTGGGCGCCCGCCGTCCCGTGGCTGCGGTCCCGGTTGCCGCTGGTGGCCCACCCCGGGGGCACGGCCGTCGTCTCGGCGACGACCGTCGGTCGAGCCGCCGTCGCCGCCCTCGAGCGCGCGGCGGAGGGCCCGTACCCGGTGGTGGACGCGAACCTCACGTGGCGGGACCTGGTCGCCCGCCTCGCCGTCGCGGCGGGCAGGCGCGGATCGCCGACCGTGCGCCGCCTCCCACCCGCCGTGCTGCGCGCGGTACTGCGCGCCACCGGCCTGCGCTACCGCCTGGCGGGCCGCGAACCCGGCCTTGGCGCGACCTGGGTGCCCGATCTGCTGATGTCGGAGCTGTACCTGGACGAGTCACCGTGCCGAGCCCTGGGCGTCCCGGGCGGCGACCTCGACCGCGCCTTCCGCGACACGATCGCCGCCGCGCGCCCCGGATCGGGGATGTGACGCCCGCGCTCGGGAATTCGGTTCGTGGCGGAGCTTCGCGGCACTAGCCTTCGCCGCGAGTCGAGATCGAGGGGGTTGATCCGTGGCGGACGCGGTGCCTGACGACGGGATGGTGGCGAAGCTCGTCCCGTTCACCTACGACCCGGTGGCCGACGCGAGCTATCTCGATCTGTCCGGTTCCGGTGGCGAGGGACCGTACCTCCGCCAGGTCTTGGTCCAGAACCCGCCTGGGGCGTTCGACGTCGTCTTCGACCTCGACGCGGACGGCAGGATCGCCGGGATCGAGGTGATCGGCGCGAGCGCGGGCCTCAGCGCGGCGCTGCTGTCCGCGGACGAGCCCTCGGAATAGGGCTCGTCGCGCGGGTATCCGCCTTGCCCGCCTGGTCTCGACCCGCCGGTGTAACCCTTGCCCCTATCCCTTGCCGGAGGGAGTCCACCGGGGAGAGGGGAGCGGGATGGGGCGGCGCTTGCCCGCCCGGCGGGGGCCAGGCGGTTCGGACGGGGGTCGGGCGCGGCTGCGGGTGGTGTCCGCCGAGCCGTACCCGGACTGGGAGTCGGTGTACCGGGACAACGTCGACCGGGTGTTCCGGCTGATCTTCTCCCGGGTCGGCAACCGGGCCGACGCGGAGGACCTGACCGGGGAGGTGTTCCTGCGCGCGTTGCGGCCGTTGCGGTTGTCGGCCAGTGTCGGCGAGGTGCGGACGTACCTGGTGGCCACGTCGCGGACGGTGCTGGCCGAGCACTGGCGCCGGACGCTGGGCCGGGAGATCACCACCTTCGACGACGAGCGGGACGTGGCCGAGGCGGTGCCCGACCTGGTCGACGCCCGCGCGGGCGAGCGGGCCGAGCGCATCCTCGCCGCGCTCCCCGAGCGGTACGCGCTGGTGCTGCGGCTGCGGTTCCTGCAAGGCTGCTCGCTCAAGGAGGTCGCGGCGCGGTTGGGTGTGACGGTGGCGAACGCGAAGGTGTTGCAGCACCGGGCGGTCCGGCGAGCGGGCGAGGTCGCGGGCGGAGTGGAGACGTGATGTCCGGTCGATTCGCCCGCGGTCGCCGCCGCGGGCCCGTGGGCGACCAGGAGGCGGCGGACAAGCGCGCCGAGGTGCTGTTGCGCGCCGCGGGCGTCGACCAAGGCCCGCCCGACGAGAAGTTCGTCGAGGCGTTGCGCGCTCGGCTGGGTCGGGAGCTCGAACCCGAGGCCGACCGGGGGCGGCGGCGGTTCGTCCAGTTCACCTCCGTCGCCGCGGCGTCGGCCGCGGTCGGGGTCGCGGTCGACCGGCTGGTCGTCGACACCGCCCCCACCGCCGAGACCCCCGCGACTGTCGTGCCGGAGACGGGGGAGTGGCGCGCGGTCGTCGCGGGCCGCGACCTGCCCGAGGGCGGGGTGCGCCCGTTCGACGTCGGCGTGCTGTCGGGTTTCGTCGAGCGCGTGGGCGGACAGGTGCGCGGCGTGTCCGGGGTGTGCACGCACCTGGGCTGCAAGCTCAAGCTCGCCGCGGCGACCCGGGAACTGGACTGCCCGTGCCACCGCACGTCGTTCGCCGTCGACGGCGTGGTGCTGCGCCACCAACTCCCCGCCCAGCCGCGGCCGCTGCCCAAGCTGCTGGTGCGCGAGTCCGGCGGTCAGGTCGAGGTCTTCATCCCGACGACGCCCGCCTGACCCGTGTAACCCGCTCCCGTACCCCTTGGCATGAAGACATTGGTTGCCGCGCAACGCCTCTCGCTGATGGCCTGCGCCGCGCTGGCCCTGACCGCCTGCGGGACACCGGCCCAACCGTCCGGAATGGACATGCCGAGCACGCCGGCGGCACCCGCGGCCCCGGTCGCCACGAACACGGTGTCCATCAAGGACTTCGCGTTCGCGCCCCCGCTGGTGACGGTCAAGGCGGGTACCACCGTCACCTGGACCAACGGCGACACCGAGCCGCACACCGTCACCAGCAACGGCGGCGGGCCGCTCAAGTCGCCGACCATGAACAGCGGCGACACCTTCCGCTACACCTTCACCACCCCGGGCCACTTCGACTACCTGTGCACGATCCACCCGTTCATGACCGGCACCGTCGAGGTGACGCCGTGAACGAGCCGGACCCGGACGGCATGACCCGGCGGCAACTCCTGCGGCACACCGCGTGGTTCGGCGCCGCGGTCGTGCTCACCGTCGCGGCCGGTGAGGTGATCAGCCACATCCACACCCCCGACGCGCCCGTCCCCGACGACCCGAACGCGCTGCGGTTCGTCCAGGTCAGCGACAGCCACATCGGCTTCACCGGCGCGGCCAACACCGCGGTGACCGACTCGTTCCACCGCGCCGTCGACCAGGTCAACGCGCTGCCGTACCGGCCGGACTTCGTCATCCACACCGGGGACCTGACCCACCTGTCCACGCCCGCCCAGTTCGACCAGGTGCGGCAGATGATGGGCGGCATCCGCGCGGGCGGGCTGTTCACCGTCCCCGGCGAGCACGACTCCGTCGACGACGCGGGCCAGAAGTACCGCGCGGCCTTCGGGAAGGGCTCGACCGGCGACGGCTGGTACAGCTTCGACCTGAAGGGCGCGCACTTCATCGCCCTGGTCAACACGCTGAACCTGGAGAAGCTCGGGCACCTCGGCGTCGACCAGGTCGAGTTCGTCCGCAAGGACGTCGCGGGCCTGTCGTCGGACACCCCGATCGTCGTGTTCAGCCACATCCCGCTGTTCGCGATGTACCCGCAGTGGGGCTGGGGCACCGACGACGCCGGTCAGGTGCTGAACCTGCTGCGCCGGTTCGCGTCGGTCACCTGCCTCAACGGGCACGTGCACCAGCTGTTCACCAAGACCGAGGGCAACGTGACCTTCCACAGCGCCACCACCACCGCCTACCCGCTGCCCAAACCCGGCACCGCGCCCGCGCCCGCGCCGGTGACCCTGCCCGCGGGCCAACTCGCCGACGCGCTCGGCATCCGCGAGGTCACCTACCGGCAGGGCCCGCAGCCGCTCGCGGTCAAGGACGTGAGGCTCGCATGACCTCCTTCATCCTGCGCGTCGCCGCCGCGGTCGCCCTGCTCGGCGCCGGACTCGTCCACGCCGACCTCTACCTCCACGGCTACCGGGCGCTGGCCGTGATCGGCCCCGCCTTCCTCCTCCAGGCCGCCGCGTCCCTCGCGCTGGCCGTTCTGCTCCCCTGCACGGACCTCCTGCTGCTGCGCCTCGCCGCCGCGGGCGCGGCGGGCGGGGCCCTCGTGGGGTTCGTGCTGTCGCGGACCGTGGGTCTGTTCGGCTTCACCGAGAGCGGTCTACAACCCGCGCCCGAGGCGTTGCTGAGTGTCATCGCCGAGTTCGCCGTCCTGGCGCTCCTCACCGCCGATGTCCTGTACCGCAAGCGCTTGAACCGCTAGGCCCGGGTTCGCGCGCGACTTCCCTGGTATGGTCCGGCGCCGCAGGACTGGGGAGAGTGGACAGTGCGAAGTGGACTGTTGATCGCGGGTGCCGCCGTGGTGGGCTTGGTGGTCGGGTGCTCGACGGCGCCGCCGCCGCGATCCGCGCCGGTGTCGTCACGGCCTCCGGCGGCGACCACCACCACATCGACAACGCCGACCACGGCAACCACAACCGCACCACCGAAGCGGTACGCCGACATGACCGCCCTCATACGCGCGCTGGACGCGGGCAACGCGGGCGGGTCGGTCAGGTTCAGCGCCGACGTGCGTGGCCGGAGCTGGGGCTACACCGCCGAGGGGACCGTGAACCTCGGCACCGAGGACCTGCGCGGCACGGTCAAGATGCCCAACGAGACCTGGGACCTGGTCGTGCTCGACGGCCGCGTCCTGGCCCACGGCGCCGGCGAGGAAGACTGGATCAGGCTGGACCCGGCGGACACCGACGAGTCGGTGTCCCTGCTCGCCCAGATGCTCGGCGGGCTCAGCGAGGTCGACCCCCGCCGGGTCGTCGCCCGGATCGCCGAGGCGGGCAAGCTCGGCGACCACAGCCGCAAGCCCCGCCCCGCCGGTGAGGAGCAGTACTCGGTCGACCTCGACCTCTCCCGCCTGAGCGGCCAGGTGCTCGGCGCGCCCGCCGCCGACACCCGCCCGACGGCCTACCCGATCGACAAGGCCGAGCTGGACGCCTGGATCGACCAGAGCGACCGGCTCACCTACTACAACGCCCGCATCCGCAACGCGGCCGGACTCCTCGAGGTCTCCTGCGCCTACAGCGGCTGGGGCGACGCGGTCCGGATCAAGGCGACCTAGCCGCGGTCCGGCGGGATTCGTGATCCGCCCGGTCTCCGGGCGGGTTGGTGGGGAGCCGCGCGTACCGGGTTTCCTTGTGCTTTCCGCTCGTGCGGTCGGGGATCGCGCGGGCGCGGATAGCGTCTGCCGGACGTGCCGGCCAGCGCTTGGCCTTCGCTCGCCCCGGGGGCAGTCGCGCTTCGGCGTGGCAGGCGAGGCGCCTGGGCGGCGGGAGCGATTCGGTGACGCGGCCAGGGACGTGGTCGGTGTCCAGGTGAGGCGCTAGTCCTGGTCCGGTCCGACGACCACCACCCGGCGGCCGCGGGTGTGGCCCGCCTGGCTGTCGACGTGTGCCGCCGCGGCCTCGGCCAGCGGATACGTCTTTTCGACCGGGATGTGGAGCCGCCCCCGGGTGATGAGGTCGACGGCTTCGACGAGCGCGGCGGGCACGTCCCCGGTCGTGCCGGAGAACCGGACACCGTGCCCCGGCGCGCCGAGGTCGGCGATCGACACGACCGCGCGCGGGTCCCCGGTCAGCTCGACCAACTCCCGGATCACCCCCGACCCCGCCAGGTCGAGCGCCGCGTCGACCCGCCCCAGGGCCCGCACCCGCTCGACCCAGCCCGCCCCGTACGTCGTGGCCACGGCACCCAGACCGCGCAGGTAGTCCTGGTTCGCCGCCCCGGCCGTGCCGATCACCGCGATGCCGCGGTCACGCGCGATCTGCAGCACCGCCGACCCGACACCCCCCGACGCTCCGCTGACCAGCAGCGTCTGCTCCGGCCGCACCCCCACCTCCCGGATGATCCGCAGCGCGGTCTCCACCACGGACGGGTACCCGGCCGCCTCCTCGAACGACAGCCCGTCGGGAATCCGCGCCCAGGCCGACAGCACCGCGAACTCGGCGTAGGTGCTCGAACCCCGGCCGAACACCCGGTCGCCGACCGCCACCCCCTCGGTGCCCGCCCCGACCTCGTCGACCACCCCGGCGGCGTCCTGCCCGACCCCGGCGGGCAGGACGGTCGGGTGGGCCTTGAGCACCTGCCCCTCCCGGACCCGCCAGTCGGCGGGATTCACCCCCGCCGCCCGCACCGCGACACGCACCTGACCGGGCCCCGCGTGGGGCTCCTCGGCGTCCACCAGCCGCAGGACGTCCGGACCGCCGAACTCGGCGAAGCTCACTTTCCGCATACCGCCGACCGTAACACTAACGGTTAGGGTTTTGTACCCGTTCCGTTTTTGGAGCTGATAGCATCCTGCCGTGACCTCGCCGCCCGGGCGTCGCGAGCGCAAGAAGGCCGCGACCCGCCAGAAGATCGCCGACACCGCCCTGCGGCTCTTCCTGGCGCGCGGCTACGACGCCGTGGGCATCCGCGACGTGGCCGCCGAGGCCGACGTCGCCGTCACCACGCTCTTCGCGCACTTCGCCTCGAAGGAGGCCCTGGTCTTCGAGCGCGACGAGGACTTCGAACAGCGCCTCGTCCGCGCGGTCACCGACCGCGCGCCGGACGAACCGCTCATCCCCGCCCTGCGCTTGACGATCCGGGACCTGGTCCGGCACTGCGCCGCCCCCGGCGCGGCCCCGGTCTGGCGCCTGATCGACTCCTCGCCCGCCCTGCGGGAGTACGAGGGGGCGATGCGGCTGCGCCACGCCGAGTCCCTCGCCGCCGCCATCGCCGCCGACACCGCCCTGGCGCGCACCCCGACGGCGGCCAGGGCGATCGCGCGGTTCGTCGTCGACGCCCACGCGCTGGCCCGCGCCGCGCCCGACCCGGACGCCGCCGTGGACGAGGTCTTCCGGATGGTCGACGCGGCCTGGGCGGCCTCGCGCGCCGGGTGACCCCGCCCGGCCACCGCGAAATCGGCGTGCCGCCGGTCGATACGATGGGCGGCAAGCCCCCTGCCCTGGAGACCTCTGATGACCCGACTGAGCCAGTCCGTCGACCGCGCCACCGCCCTGCTCACCGACGGCGACCTCGCGGCGGACGCCACCGTGCGCGCGCTGCTGGCGGAGACCGCGGGGCGCCGCGGCCTGGACCTGTCGGACCTGTCCCCGGCCGAGCAGGCCGCGCTGATCGGCGCCCGGTCGCAGGAGTTGCAGCCCTCCACCGACTCGCTGGCCGCGCGGATCGTCGACGCCGCCGCCAAGGGCCGCCCGTTCGTGGCGAAGTTCGGCATCGACCCGACCGGCGCCGAGGTGCACCTGGGCCACTCGGTGCCGATGCTCATCCTCAGCCGCTTCCAGCGGATGGGCCACGACGTGGTGTTCATCGTCGGCGACATGACCGCCAAGATCGGCGACCCGTCCGGCCGCTCCGACGACCGCCCCGCGCTGACCGACGAGGACATCGCGCGCAACCTCGCCACCTACCGCGAGCAGGTCACCCCGTTCTTCGACTTCGAGCGGGCCCAGTTCCGGCGCAACAGCGAGTGGCTCGGCGCGATCACCCTGCCGAAGATCATCGAGATCGTCGCGCAGATCCCGGTGTCCATGCCGCTGCAGCGCGAGGACTTCCGCAAGCGCCTGGAGCTGGGGCAGGGCCTGTCGCTGGCCGAGCTGATGTACTCGGTCGTGATGGCCCTGGACTCGGTGGAGACGGAGTGCGACCTCGAGGTCGGCGGTGTCGACCAGTTCCTCAACATGCAGATGTGCCGCAAGGTCATGGACATCCAGGGGCAGCAGGCCGAGGTCGTGGTCGCCACCTCGCTGATCGAGGGCACCGACGGCACCGGCGCCAAGATGAGCAAGTCGAAGGGCAACTACGTCCCGCTGACCGCCCCGCCCGGGGAGATCTACGGCAAGCTCATGTCGGTCCCCGACCGGCTGGTCGAGCCGTACTTCCGGGCGCTGTCGGAGTGGCTCGACTCCGAGCTCGCGGTCGCGGCGGAGCGGGTGGCGGCGGGCACGCTGCACCCCATGGACCTGAAGAAGATCCTCGCGGGCGAGGTCACCGCCGCCATCCACGGCGTCGACGCCGCGATGAAGGCCCGCGACGAGTTCGTGGCCCGCTTCTCCAAGCGCGCCTTCGGCGAGGTCGACGACCTGCCCGCGGTCGAGGACCTGGGGCAGCCGGTGACCGAGGTGGTCAAGGCGCTCGGCTTCGCCAAGAGCAACGGCGACGTGCGGCGCGTGGCCCAGCAGAACGGGCTGCGCCTCGTGGTCGAGACCGACGGCGAGCAGGAGCAGGTGCCACTGGACGCGGACGACACCCGCGAGCCGCTGGACGCGCTGGTCAAGGCCAAGCTCGACGGCCGGACCGGCGACCTGTACCTCAAGGTCGGCCGCAAGCTCGCCCGCATCCCCAACGCCTGATCGGGTCAGCCCGGCCAGGGGCGGACGTTGCCCCAGCCCCAGGTCGGCACGGGTTCGTCGAGGTTGGTCTCGGCGCCCGGCGCGGAGAGGACGACGGCCATCCGGGTGCCCCACTCCAGGTAGCCGGCGAACGCCGAGCGGAACTCGGGGTCGTCCGGCAGGCCGACGACGTCGGCGGTGTCCTGCAGGAGCTCGACCCACCGCCCGCGCTGCCGCTCGGTGATGCCCCGGCCCAGGTGCTTGGCCACCATGTGCGCGTGGCGCCGTGGTGCTCGGAGTACGCGCGGGGACCGCCGAACACCTCGCCGAGCCACGCCGCGACGTGCTCGGCGTGGTGGGGGTGCATGCCCGCGAACACGGGGGCCAGGACCTCGTCGTCGGGGACGCGCCGGTAGAACGCGTCGAACAGCTTGGTCAACGCCTCCGCGCTGCCCGCCCACTCGTACAGCGTCGGCACGGGGTCGGCGATGTCCACCGGCGCGTAGTGGCGCATCTCCTCGATGTCGTCGACGAACTCCCGGACCTCCGCGAAGAACGGCGGGAAGTGCGGCCCTTTCCGGAACCCCTCCAGGTGGTCGCGAGTGGACGTCCAGGTCAACCGGATGACGTAGCTCTCCGGGTCCTCCTCGCAGCGGCTCAGCTCGACGTCCCGGAACTCGGGTGCCGCGGCCAGGTGGGCGACGGCGCGGCGGTAGGCGTCCTCGAACGCCGCCGCCCGGTCGGCGGACACCCGGTAGCGGATGTACTCAATCGTCACGTCCACAGTCGAGCACCGCGCGTGCGCGGGGACAGGTACGTTCTTTACGGGGATCTCTCCGCCGCCGTGCCCAGAACCCGGCGCCACCGTCTCCGGTGCGCACACGAGGAAGAGCGCCACGCGGCGGTAAAAGGAGCGGACGTCCGCCGTCCGGTGCCGGCACCATCCTCCGCACAGACCGGGAGGGGAGATCCACCGTGCGGGACGACGTCGATGACTTCTTCGACCTGTTCGAGGCCAAGATCCGGCAGTGGCGGCCCGACGGCGCGTTCGCCGGGCTGACCGACGCGGAGATCGAGGCCGTCCGGGCGGCCCAGGGCGTGTCCGCGCTGCCGGCGTACTACATCGGGTTCCTCCGGAGGATGGGTCGAGAAGCGGGCGCGTTCCTGGTCGGGACGGACATCTTCCACCCGAGGATCCTGGAAGTGCCGGAAGGCGCCCGCGAGCTGCTGGCCGAGAACGACGAGAGCCACCTGCTGCCCGACGGCGCCGTGGTGTTCGCGCTGCACCAGGGCTACATGGCCTACTGGTTCGACCCGAACCCCACCGACAACCCTCGAGTGCACCTGTACGTCGAAGGCAGAGACGCCGTGCGCGAGTGGCCGTCGTTCACCGAGTTCCTGCTGGACGAACTGGCCGGGTAGAACCGGATCTCTCGGAGGGCGACCGCTGACGCGGGCACGAGGTCACGGGCTCGCCTGCGCCGGAGGATCGGTCGAGATCGCCTGGCGGCGCGACCGCTGACCCCCGGACCGCCCGGAATCCTTTTGGTAATGGGAAAATCAGCGGACGCGCAGGGTGCAGGTGTCCGTGGCGGTGGTCAGGCCCGTGCCGCCGTCCACGTGCAGGGTGACGGTGGTGGTTTGTTTCCTGGCGCGCGGGAATCCCGACGGGCGGGGGCCTGTGCCGAGAACCTCGTGCGTGGTCCACTTTCCTCTCGCGTCGACGGTGTGTGGGATATCGCCCGTCGTGGCCGCCGCGCCGAGGCCGTACGGGGGTTCTCCGGTGACCTTGTCGGGGCCGTACTCGTCGACGACGCCGATGTCGACGCGCGTGGTGATGGTTGTGGCGGGAGCGTGGCCGCGGGTGCTCGCCGTGTACTCCACCCGCCAGGTGCCCGGGGCGCACTTGAGCCGCACGGATGCCTTGACCGGCCTGGGTGTCGCCGTGGCCGGGGTGGTGGTGCCCAGCAGGAGGGCCGCGGCGAGCACCGTCGCGCCCAGGGCGCGGGTGGTGTGGGGCGTCATGCGGGTCAGGGTATGGACGGGGCGCGGTTCCCGGGTATACCGCGCGGGATTGGCCACTCCATTGAGTGAAACTCGCCGCTGAACAACGCGCCGCCGTGAATCGTGCTCACTTTTCGCCGATAGCGCGTCTGTCGACTGTGGACCGGTCGTGCCGGGCGTTGACGAGGCGAATCGAAACCGGCCGTATTTCGGCGTTCGAACAATGGCCCGCGAAGTCCGAAACGCGAATGTTCGCCGACCGCCAATCAGGCCTTCGTCGGTCCGGGTGTCGACTATCCACTGTGGACAACGGCGGTCTGGTTCCGCGCTCTCGCGAAGCGGCGGCGCGCATGCGGGGCCGACCGGGTGAATGCGCGCGACCGTCAGGGTGTCCCGCATTGCCGGGGAGTGGACGGGGTCCGTCTTCCCGACGGTAGTGGTGGCCGGCCCTCGGGAACCGTCACGGGTTGTCGGGACCGGGGGAGCGGAATCGGGTTGTGCTGCCTTGATCCATTCGCGCGTCTGGGGTGACTGTCCGGTGGGGGTCGAGTTGGGTGGGGCGGAGATCGGGTCCGGTGGGGAGCCCGCGTTCCGGATATTGGGGAACCTGGAGGTCTGGCACCACGGCCGAAGACTCGGCCTGGGCGGGCCCCGGCAGGAGCGGGTGCTCGCCGCGCTGCTGGTCGAGCCGGGGCGCGTGATCCCGTTGTCCCGGTTGGTCGACGCCGCCTGGGAGGACCTGCCGTCCACGGCGGCGCACCAGATCCGCGAGACGGTCGGCGACCTGCGGCGCAGGCCGCCCGACGGCGACCGGCTGATCCGCACCGACGGCCCCGGCTACCGGCTCACCGTCCCCGACGAGGCGCTAGACTTGCGGCTGTGGCGGGGCGCGCCGCTGAGCGGAATGGACGTGCCCGTGCTGCGGGCCACCGCGGCGGAGCTGGAGGAGCGCGGGCTGGCCGCCACCGAGCGCCTGGCGCAGCTGCGGCTGGAACTGGGCGAGGCCGCCGACCTGGTCGGACCGCTGCGCGCGCTGGTCGCCGAGCACCCGCTGCGGGAGGCGCTGTGGGCGCGGCTGATGGTCGCGCTCCACCAGTCCGGCCGCCAGGCCGAGGCGATGCGGGTCTACGCCGACGGCCGGTCGCTGCTGGTGGAGGAGCTGGGCATCAACCCCGGTCCGATGATGGCCGAGCGGTTCGAGCAGATCCTGCGCAACGACCCCGAACTGGACCCGCCGCGGGTCGAGCCCGCGCCCGCGAGCCGGGAGCCCGCCGCGACCGCGCGGCCGGAGACGCTGCCCTACGACGTCCCCGACTGCGCGGGCCGCGACGCGGAACTGGCCGCGCTGCTCGCGGCCGTCGAGCAGTGCGACGACCACGGCCTGGCGACACCGCCGGGCAGCCGCTGCGCGGAGATCAGCAGCAGGACGGTGAACAGGCCCGTGGTGAGCGCGCCGAGCACGAACGAACGCCACCACCACCGCCCACGGGGCAGGGCGGGCTTGATCGCCAGCAGGAGCAGGCCCGCGGGCAGCACCCGGAAGAACCCGTCCCAGTAGGGGGTGGGCGGCAGGAAGTGCGCCGCGACGAAGAAGAGGGTGCCGCCGATGGCCGGTCCGAGGGCGGTCCTGAGCGAGATCAGGGGAGTGTTCATCAGGTGGACTCCAGATGCGGGACGTGCGTGGTCGCTGAGACCAACTCTCCCGCCGCCCACTCCCCGTTCGTTCCCGCTTCGTTCCCGCCCCCGGTACCGCCCGAACCTCGGGATACCGGGCGGATCCCACCCGACCGGACTGGGCGGTCAGCGCTCGTGGCGTCCGGCGGGCAGCGCGGGAGCCACGGCTCCGGCCGGTGCTCCCGGGGCGCCGGGAACCCGCGGTGCCGTTCGCCGCCGGGCAGGAGTGCCGGTTCGGGGCCGTAGTCGGGCTTCGCCGCGGTGAGCAGGGCACGGGCCAGGGCCGCGCCGGTGGAGCGGTCGACACCGAGACCGCGGCGCCGGTCCTCGTCGTGCGAGCCGAGGACCGCGCGCAGGTCGAGGGCGGCTCGAACCAGCGCGTTCCCGGGCATCCGCCTTCAGCGCGCGCACGCAGGCGCGCGCGTCCCCGGCCGGGCCTGACAGCGCGCGGGCCAAGTCCGGCGTCGACTCGGCCGTCACCGCGTGCTCGGTCCGGTGCGGAGCCCGCCGCGGGCACGGCCGAGCCGGTCGTTGGACCTGGGCGATGTCACGGCGGCCTTGCCAGGGGCCGCCCGGTTGTTGTCAGGCGGCTCGCTTGGCGGTGGGGCGCAGGTGTCGGGGTTTGCCGTCGCGGCCGGTTCGGCGGGTCGGCTCGCCCGCGGCCGGTTCGCCCGCCGCGCCCTCGTCCGACCCCGGCACCCTCGCCCCCGGGGTCGGTTCGGCGCGGACCGCGCGCGACACCAGGAACAGCAGGACCAGCCCCGTGACCACCGGCAGGTGCGACGCCACCCGTTCGACCGTGGCGGTGCCCGCGACCAGGTCCCGGACCGAGAACGCGACCAGGACGCCCACGAACCCGATCAGCGTCGGCAGCAGCCCGGCGGCCCGGTCGGCGCGCAGCGACGCGACCAGCAGGCCGACGCCCAGGGCGAGGTTCCAGGCGGCGCCCTCGTTGAACAGGTGGCCGGCGAGGTCGTGGCCCGCGTGGCCGCCGGACGCGCCGGTGAGCAGCTGGGACAGGGCCAGGCCGAGCTGCACCAGCGCGACCACCATCAGGGCCAGCCGCTGGGGGAGGGCGACCGGGAGGGCGCGGGGCGGGGACAGCACCGACGCCACCAGATCGGGGACCGGTTCGGCGGGGCGGACCCGGATCATCCTGGTCACCGCCTGGGCCTGGGCGTGCCAGGTCGCGCAGGCGGCGCACTGCGCGAGGTGCGCGTCGACGGCCTCGGCGGGCCGGGGCTCGACCTCGCCGTCGAGGCGCGCCGAGAGCGATTCACGGCAGGTATCGCATTCCACATGAGGAATTGTCGCCTCTCACCCCGTAGTAGTTCCCGATCAGGTGCGGTTACGATCCGATCCTGTGACGATCTCCCCCGACGACGAGGTGACGCGCTGGGCGCTGGCCGCCCGCTCCGGAGACCGCGCCGCGCTCGAGCGCTTCGTGCGCGCCACCCAGCGCGACGTGTGGCGGTTCGTCGCCTTCCTCGCCGACGCCGACGTCGCCGACGACCTCACCCAGGAGACCTACGCCCGGGCGCTGGGCAGCCTGCGCGGGTTCGCCGCCCGCGCGTCGGCCAAGACCTGGCTGCTCTCCATCGCCCGCCGCGTGGTCGTCGACCAGGTCCGGATGGCGCGGTCCCGGCCGCGGGTGACCGCGGGCGCGGTGTGGGAGCAGGAGGTCGACCGCCGCTCGGCGGTGACCGGTTTCGAGGGCGCGGTGGAGCTGACCCTGCTCCTCGACGCCCTCGACCCCGACCGCCGCGAGGCCATCGTGCTCACCCAGGTCCTGGGCCTGAGCTACGCCGAGTCCGCCGAGGTCGCGGGCTGCCCGGTCGGCACCATCCGCTCCCGGGTCGCCCGCGCCCGCGAGGACCTCGTCCGCGCCGTCGCCGCCGACTCGGCCAGCGAGGCGGGCTGACCCCCGGTCACGACACCGCCGCGCTGGGTTCCCGGGCCATCACCACTGGGGTCACTCCGCCCGCCGCGGCGAACGCGCGGTGCAGGGCCAGTTCGGCGGTCGGTCCCTCCGCGAAGACCAGGCCGGTGCACGAGCGCTGGTCGGCCAAGTGCTCCAGCACGTCACCCGGGCTCGCCGTCGGGTACCAGCGCGGCGCGCCGGGCAGGTGGGGGAGTCGGTCGAGCCCGGTCCAGCCCTCCAGCACCCCGGCCACGCGCGGGTACAGCGCCACGAACGCCGACGCGACACCCGGCCCCACCGCGTCGTCCAGCAGCCCCGGCCGAACGCCCAGCGCCACCTGAGCCATCGCGTCGTAGACGTTCGTGCCCAACCCCCGGCACAGCGCCTCGCCGACGAGCGCCCCGCCGATCCGCGCGTTGACCTCCACCACCTCCGGACCACCCGCCGTCAGCACGAACTCGGTGTGCGCGAACCCCCGCTCGTGCCCGGCCGCCGCCAGCACCCGACCGATCCACGCCGCCAGCTCCGCCGCCTCCTCCGCCGGGAACGCCACCGGGAACGCGGACGCCTCCTCCCGCCGCACGGGCTCGGGGGACAGGTGCCTGCTGAGCATCCCGAGCAGCCGCGTCCGGCCCGCCCAGGTGATCGTCTCGGCGCTGTAGAGCGGACCCTCGAAGTACGGCTCGGCCACCAGGTGCCCCTTGAGCGGAACCCCGACGGCCGCCAGCAGCGCGGCGTCGCGCTCCGCCGGAGTACGGCACAGCCACACCGCCCGCGACGACGTGCCCGCGGAGTCCTTGACGATCAAGGGGAACACCGACGCGGTCACCGGGTCGAGCGGGCCGCTGCGGCTGAGCCCGTGCTCGCGCAGCCGCGCCCGCACCACCCCCTTGTCCCGCAACGCGCGCACCGCTTCCGGCGCCGGGCCGGGCAGACCGAGGCGGCGCGCGAGGTCCGCCCCGGGGATCGCCCACGTGTCGGTGGAGCCGATCAGCCCGGCGAGACCGGGTTCGGCGCGCAGCGCGCGTTCGCACGCGTCGACGTCGGTCGTGTCGATGTCCACGACCCGCACCCGGTCGCCCACCGACGCCAGCTCGTGCCGGTACACCGACCGGTCGCCGGTCAGCAGCACCAGGTCGTGCCCGGCGGAGTCGGCGGCGTCGGCGAGCCGACCGAGGCCGAAGGTGAGGGCTTCCAACAGGGCGATGGTCACGGCACGGGGTCCTTCCGGGGGCCTGGCACGGGGACGGCCGGGCGGCGCGCCCAGTCCAGGGTGGCCCACGGCGGGGCCAGGTCGGTCAGCGACGTGATCTCGGCGGGCGCGAGCCGCGCGGGGTCGAGGGCCTCGCGGTGGCGGGTGAAGACGCGCTCGGTGTAGCGGTGCCCGGTGTCGGCGCCGATGACCACGTGCGTGCGCGCCGGTTCCCGCCCGGCCTCCCACGCGGCGACCAGGTGCGCCGCGCCGGTCGACAGGCCCGCGAACACGGCGTGCTCCCGCATCAGGCCGACCGTGGCGGCCATGGCGTGCTGGAAGTCCAGCCAGTGGATCCGGTCGTACAGCTCGTGGTGCACGTTGTCGAACGGGATCGCGCTGCCGATCCCGGCGATGATCGCGTCCGGGTCGGTGAACCGCTCGCTGCCGAAGCTGACGCTGCCGAACGGCTGCACGCCCACCAGCCGCACCCGCGGGTCGTGCGCGCGCAGCGACCTGGTCAGCCCGCCGGTGGACGCGCCGGTGCCGACGCTGCCCACCACCGTCAGCGGTTCCCCCGGCAGCGCGCGCCGCAGCAGGTCGGCGAGGTCGGCGTAACCCAGGTGGTGCAGCGGGTCGTGGTACTGGCGCATCCAGTGCAGGTCCGGGTCGCGCGCCAGCAACTCCTGGACCAGCCGCACGCGCCGGTGCTGGTCCAGCAGCAGGTCGTCGGTCGGCGGCATCCGGTCCACCGTCACGCCGAGGATCTCCAGCTGGGCGCGCATGGCGTCGCTGACCGTGGTGGACGCGACGATGCGGCAGCGCAGCCCGTAGCGGTGGCAGGCCATCGCCAGGGCGAGCGCGTAGATGCCGCTGGAGCTGTCCACCACCGTCTGCCCCCGGCGCAGCACCCCGGTCTCCAGCAGGTGCCGCACCGCGCCGAGCGCGGAGTACACCTTCAGGGTCTCGAAGCGGACCAGCACGGTGTTCGGCGTGAGCCGGATGAGCGCGGGCGCTTTGATGGCGTCCGTGACGTGTTCGTGGACCGGCGGGGCCGGAGCGGTGATGTGGTCGCGCACGGTTCGCACCTCCCAGTGGATCAGTCCTATCTGGTCGTCGACCGACCCCCTGGGGTTCCCGGGAGTGACGAACCGGTCGCGCACAGCGGGAACTTCACACGACCGTGGCTCGACCTCTGACCGGACGAGGACTGGCGGAGCGGGAGGCTGTGGATGGGTGGGCGGACCGCGCTGATGGTCTACGGGTGCCTGGTCAACGTCGGCACCTTCGCGGTCTACCCGTACCTGGCCGTGGTGCTGAGCGACCGGTTGGGCGCCGGGATGGCCCAGGTCGGCGTCGTGCTCGGCGCGGCCACGCTGGTCCAGTTCGCGGGCGCGCCGTTCACCGCGGCCGTCGCCGAACGCGTGGGGCTCAAGCGATGTCTGCTCGCCGCGACCCTGCTCTACGGCGCCGCCGCCGTGCTGTACCTGGTCGGCGCGAGCAGCCCGGTGCTGACGGTGCTCGCCCTGTTCACCGCGTGCGGCGCGGGTGCGCTCTATTCGCCTGCCTACCGCGGTTATCTCGTGCACTCGGCGACCCCTGAGCAGCGTCCGCGCGCCCTGTCGGCGGGCAACGCCGCGGGCAGCCTCGGCATCGCGCTGGGACCCGTTCTCGGCGCGGTTCTCCTGCACGAACCGGCCCGGCTGTTCACGCTCAACGCCGCGCTCTACGGCGCGTTGGTGGTCGGACACCTGTTCCTGGAACGGGAAACCCCCGCCGAGACGCGGGTCGAGCCGTTCCGCCGCGTCCTGCGTGGCTTGGCCGTCAAGCCATTCGCGGTCACGGTGCTGACCCACTACCTGTACATGCAGTTCTACCACTACCTCGCGCCGTTCACCGAGGACCGGCTGCCCGCGATGGCTTACGGGCTGGTCATGATGGGCTACTCCCTCGGCCTGGTCGCGGTTCAGCCGATGGCGGCGAAATGGGTCGGCGGCGTGCGCTACCCCGTGGTCGCGGTGGTCGGCTTCGCCTGCATGGCCTTGGGTATGTCGGCCTTCACCACCGGCCACGTGGTCGGTGTCGCGTTCGGCGCGGCGGCGATGAGCGCGGGTACGGCGGTGCTGTTCCTCAAGAACGACCTGGCGGCGCTTGAGGGCTCGTCGCGGTCGGCCACGGTGACCTTCGGGCAGCAGCGGCTCGCGGCCGGGATCGGCGCGCTGCTCAGCGGTGTGGTCGGGGGCGCCGTCTACGGGGTGTTCGAAACCGTGTGGCTGCCGGGGTTCTGGCTGGCCGTGGCGGCTCAGTGCGTGCTGCTGCCGTTGCCGCTGGTCGCGCGCCGGGCCCGTCAGGAGTCCGCCGTGGGCTTGCGGTAGACGGTGACGTAGTTGCCCTCGCCGCGGAACGGTTCGCGCTGCCAACCACCCCAGCGGTACGCGCGGTCCAAACCGGCGAGCCGGGCCATCAGGTCCAGTTCGGTCGGCCAGGCGTAGCGCATGAACGCCGGTGCCAGCCGGATGCCGTCGCCGGTGATCAGCACGTGGTGCCCGTCGAGCCGCTGGGCCACCGGGTCGTGCCGCACGGCGACGAGCCGCACCCGGTCCAGCCCGACCTGGTGGGTCTCCAGCGTCTGGTCGCGCACGTAGCGGGCCACGTCCGGCATGGGCGTCTCCAGCACGAACAGGCCGCCGGGCAGCAGGCGCCGCGCGGCGTTGGCGAAGCAGCGCACCTGCTCCTCCTGCGTCGTCAGGAAGAAGAACGTGGAGAACACGACGAACACCACCGCGAACCGCTCATCGGTGCCCGGGTCGACATCGGCCATGTCGCCGATGACCACCGGGATCCGCGCCCCGCCCGGCTTGGCCCGCATCCGCGCCACCATCGCCTCGGAGGCGTCCACACCGCGCACGTCGACGCCCCGCGCGGCGAGCGGGATCGTCACCCGTCCGGTACCGACGGCCAGTTCGAACACCGGCCCCGGCGGCGCTTCCCCGACCAGTTCCACCAAGCCCCGCACGGCGTCCGCCGGGTCGTGCGCGGCGTGCCAGTCGTCGTAGACGTCGGCGTTCAGGTCGCCGTAGGTCCCCGGCCCGTGCTCCATGAAGTCCTCCCCGCGGTGGTCCGCCCCACTGGTCGGTCGACCGATCGGTGGAGTTCCCGACCTGGTGCGTATCGGTCGACCGATCGGTGGAGTTCCCGATCCGGTGCTGATCGCGATCATGGGAACCGGAAGGTGGACCGGTCCGACCCCTGTGGGGGAAGCGGCGGGGAGGAACAGGGTGCGCGGTGACGAGTAGCGGCGTGGCAGACGAACAGGTGACCGCGCCGCCGAGAACCCGGAGAGCCGGGTATGTGAGCGGGCTGTTCGCCCTGTTGGTGGCGTTGGTGGCGGTCGCGTCCGTGGTGCTGCTGGCCCAGGGGTCGATCGCGATCCCGATCGGCGAGGTGCTGCGCGCGCTGACCGGCCAGGGTACGGAGTCCGACCTCAGCCGGACGATCGTGCTCGACGCCCGGCTGCCCAAGGTGGTCACCGGGCTGCTGGCGGGCGCGGCGCTCGCGGTCGGTGGGGCGCAGATGCAGACCCTGTTCCGCAACCCGCTGGCCGACCCGTTCGTGCTCGGCGTCAGCTCCGGCGCGGTGCTCGGCGCGGCGGTCGTCATCCTCGGCACCAGCGGCGTGGGGTGGCTGGCCGGTCTCGGCGTGGTCAGCCAGCTCGGGGTCACCGGGGCCGCCGTCGCGGGCGCGGCCGGGGTGCTGCTGATCGCGCTCGGCATCGCCCGGCGCGTCGGTGACCCGGTCGTGGTGCTGGTCGTCGGCGTGATGCTCGGCTACCTGGCCGGTGCCCTGGTCGACATGCTCGTCTACTACACCGACCCGGACCGGTTGCAGGCCCTCGCCGGGTTCACCCGGGGCTCGGTGCGCAACGTGACCTGGGACGAGTTGGGCGTCATCGCCGCGTCCTGCGGGGTGGTGCTCGTCCTGTCGGTCTTCCTCGCCCAGCCGCTCAACGCCCTGCTGCTCGGCGAGCGCTACGCGGGCAGCCTCGGGGTCAACGTCCGCCGGGTGCACTTCCTGTGCCTGGCCAGCGTCGCGGTGCTGTCCGGGATCACCACCGCCTACTGCGGTGCCATCGGGTTCGTCGGCTTGGCCGCGCCGCACCTCGCCCGGGGGCTGCTGCGCACCTCCGACCACCGGCTCGTGCTGCCCGCCTCGGCGCTCATCGGCTCGATCATCGTGCTGGTCGCGGAGTACGTCGCGGGCGGCAACGGGCTGACCGCGACGTCGTTGCCGCTGAACTCGGTGACCGCGTTCGTCGGCGCGCCGGTCATCCTGTGGGTGCTGCTCTCCGGCCGGGCCAAGCGGAGCGCGCGGTGAACGCCCCCGCGTTGCGGGCCGTGGCGCTGTCGGCGGGCTACCGGCGTCGCCGCCGCCCCACGACGACGGTGCTGCGCGACGTCCACCTGGCCGCGCGGCCCGGCGAGCTGATCGCGTTGATCGGCCCGAACGGCGCGGGCAAGTCGACCCTGCTGCGCACCCTCGTCGGCGCGCAACCCCCGCTGGCGGGCCATGTCCTGCTGGACGGGCACGACCTCGCGTCGCTGTCCCCCCGGCAACGGGCCCGGCGGCTCGCGGTCACGCTGACGGAGCCGGTCGACGTGGGGCAGATGAGCGCCGAGGAGGTCGTCGCGCTCGGCAGGCTGCCGTACCGGTCGTGGCTCGGCCGCGCGGCCGACCGGGACCGCGCGGCGGTGGACCGGGCGCTGGTCGACGCCGGGGTCGAGGACCTGCGGAACCGGCCGCTGACCGACCTGTCCGACGGCGAGCGCCAGCGCGTCATGGTGGCCCGCGCGCTGGCGCAGGAACCCGCGGTGCTGGTGCTGGACGAGCCGACGGCCTTCCTCGACGTGGCCCGCCGCATCGAGTTGGCGGCGATGCTGACCCGTCTGACCGCGACCACCGGCGCCGCGATCATCCTGTCCACCCACGACCTCGGCTTCGCGCTGCGCCGCGCCGACCAGGTGTGGCTCGTCGGCGACGACGCGACGGTGACCGCCGGTGCCCCCGAGGACCTCGCGCACGGCCACGCCGTGGCCCGGGTTTTCGCGGGGGAGAACATGTCCTTCGACGACGCCGCGGCCACCGTGGTCGTCGCTGATCACACCGTGCCCGGCGCGACCGTGCGGGTCGACGCCGACGGGCGGACGCGGCAGTGGGCCGAGCACGCGGTGCGGCGGGCGGGGTGGTCTCCCGGTTCGTCCGCCGAGCACGTGCTCCGCGTCGAGGACGGCACGCCGTGTCGTTGGCGCGCCGAGGGACCGGTGCGCGCCGACGGGGTCGGATTCGGTTCCCTCGTCACACATCTGCGCGACCAGACCGCGACCGCCGCACTCCAGCCCCACGGAAACGCAGGAGCAGCACAGTGAACAGAGTCATCCGACTGGCCGCGGGCTTGTCCGCCTTGGCGTTGGTCCTCGCGGGCTGCGGGGGCACGGCTCCCGCGGGGGCGCGGGGGAGCGCGCCGGGTTGCGTCACCGAGTACGCGCAGGGGAAGGACTACTTCCCGGACAAGAGCGCCGTCGAGGAGTCGGAGCTGTGGGACATCGCGTACCACGGGTCCTACAAGACGATCACCTTGAAGGACACGGAGAACGCGGCGGGTGGGGAGCTGCGGTACGTGCTCTACCAGTGCGGCACACCGCGTCCCGAGGCGGCCGGTGACCTCGCGGGCGCGCTGTTCGTGCAGGTGCCGGTGACCACTGTGGCGGTCACGTCGTTCAACGCGCTCGCGATGGTGGATCGGCTGGGGAAGAACGGCAGCGTCAAGGGGCTCAGCGGGCAACTCCTTGGCAACGCGAAGAAGGACAAGTGGTACGCGGGCGTCGTCCAGCAGGCGGGCAACCCCCTCTCGATCGGCGAGTACACCGACCTCAACCGCGAAGCCGTGCTGGGACTGGGCAACCAGGTGATTCTCATGTCCGGCTTCGGACCGGGCTTCGACGACATCAGCAACGCCCGCGCGGCGGGCTTACCGGGCGTCAGCGTGTCCAACCGCCTGGAGCGCACCGCCCTCGCGTCCGCCGAATGGATCAAGATGGTCGGCGCGTTCTACAACGCGGAAGCCGCCGCCAACACCGAGTTCGCGGCGATCAAGTCCAGGTTCACCGAGGTGGTGGCCGCCGTGTCCGGCAAGGTGAACAACCGCAGAGTCGGGTACGTCAGCGTGTGCCCGGAGAAGAGCTGCGACTTCATGCACGGCCACGGCGAACAGACCCTGGTCGGCCGCCTGCTGTCCGGCTTCGGCGTGACCAACGTCTTCGCCCGCGACAACAACGCCCCCAACGGCAAGCACTACGACTTCGAACAGGCCATCGGCGCCGCCGCCGACGCCGACTTCTTCATCGTCTACGACCCGGCCGCCCAGGCCCGCGCCACCATCGACGCGGACCCCAGGATGACCCGCTTCCGCCCCATCCGCGACGGCGCGTACCTGGTGGGCGCGGACGCGAACTTCCAGGAGTGCCGGGCCAAGACCTACCTGGACGTGGACCTGCTCACCCGCGACATCGCCATCGGCCTGGCCCCGGACCTCTTCCCGGGCGCCAAGGCCACGTGCTTCGTCCGCCCCTAGGCGCGCGTTCCCCGCACGATCAGCCTCCGCGCGTGGTTGTCGTAGGGCGAGCCGTCGAAGTCGCCGAAGCACTCGACGTCGGTGAACCCGGCTTCGGCGAACAACGCCCGCAGTTCGGCGGCGCTGTAGAGGGTGGAGTGGAGGGAGGCGTGCCGCACCTCGGCACCGCGCACGTAGGTCCAGTCGCTGCGCAACCGGGTCCAGCCGTCCAGGACGGTGTCGCGCATGAACACGGTGCCGCCCTGGACATCCACGGCCTGGGGGCGGCCGACCCAGCCCGCGAACACCTCCTTGCCCATCAGGTCGACCAGCAGTCGCCCGCCCGGCGCGAGAGCCGCGTGGGCGTTGCGCAGCACGGCCAGGTTGTCGCCGGGGTCGGTGAAGTAGCCGAACGAGGTGTACATGCTGATCACCAGGTCGAACCCGCCTGGCGCGACGGGTTCGCGCATGTCCGCGCGCACCAGCGTGACCTCGACCCCGGCCCGCGAACAGGCTTCCCGGGCGCGCGCGAGCATCGCCGCGCTCAGGTCCACCCCGGTGACCACCGCGCCCGCCCGGGCCAACGGCACGACGTGCGTCCCGGGCCCACACCCGAGATCCAGCACCCTTTGCCCAGCCACCAGCCCGAACAACGGAGACTCACCGACCAACCGCTCGGCCTCGGCCTCACGGCGGGGCGGGAACATCACGTCCGCGAACCCCACCCACAGGTCGTCGTCCTCGTACCAGTTCATCGCCCGCTCCCTCGTGGATCGCCTCCGCCCAGTGGTCGTCGGCGAGGTTCGTCCGGTTCCCGTGCTCCTCACCCCCAGCCGCGAACCCGCCGGCCACCCGAAACCGACCCCCGTCCGACTTCGGAACTCCCGGTCCCCGTCCCGTGCTCTCGCGGCCCGCCGGAACCCGTTGCCCCGCAAGGCACCCCTGCCCGTTCGGACCTGCCTGCCCGGCACCGCCGCCGGTTTCGCGTCCGCCGACCGCCCGGCACCCTCGCCCGCCCGGAATCCACCGCTCATCCGGAACCCCGCCGCGTGCCCGTACGACCACTCCACCGACCCGGAAACCTGACTGGGGGAAACCGATGCGACCCGCCCGGCCGTACCCGTTCCGCGAGCCGTCCGCACTGGAACTGGAACCCGAGTACACCGACCTGCTCGCCCACGAGCCCCTCAGCCGCGTCTCCCTGCCGCACGGCGGCGACGCCTGGCTCGCCGTCCGGCACGCCGACGTCCGCGCCGTGCTGAGCGACCCCCGCTTCAGCCGCGCCGCCCTCCTCGACCGCGACGTCCCGCGCACGTCCCCGCGCCGCCTCACCGACCCCACCCTGCACACCGTCGACCCACCCGAACACACCCGCCTCCGCCGCCTGGTCGCCACCGCCTTCAGCCCCCGGCGCGTCGCCGAACTGACCACCCACGCCCAGCGCGTCGCCGACGGCCTGCTCGACCGGGTCGAGGCCCAAGGCCCACCCGCCGACCTCATCGCCGACCTCGCGGTGCCCCTCCCCGTCGCCGTCATCTGCCAGATGCTCGGCGTCCCCGTCGCCGACCGCGAGCGGTTCGCGGCGTGGATCGACGTCGCCCTCGCCACCACCGCCTACCCCGCCGACGAGATCCACGCCGCCTTCACCCGGCTCAACGACTACATCGCGGCTTTGGTCGCCGATCGCCGCCGCACTCCCACCGATGACTTGCTCGGTGCGCTCGTCGAGGCGCGCGACACCGGGGGCCGGCTCAGCGAGGAGGAACTCGTCGCCCTGGGCGTGACGCTGCTCTACGCGGGACTGGAGACCACCACCAGCGAACTCGGCAACGGCATCCACACCCTGCTCACCCACCCCGAGCAGTTGGCGGCCCTGCGCGCCGACCCGTCCACCCTCGACCGCGCGGTGGACGAACTCCTCCGGTTCAACCCCCTGGTCACGTCGGCGGGCTTCACCCGCGTCGCCCTGGCGGACGTGGAACTCGGCGGCGTGACCATCCGAGCGGGCGACGCGGTCATGGTCCACCTCGACGTCGCCAACCGCGACCCCCGCGTCTTCCCCGACCCGGACCACCTCGACCCGACCCGCGCCCCCAACCCCCACCTGGCGTTCGGCTTCGGCCCGCACTACTGCGTCGCGGCCCAACTGGCCAAGGCCGAACTCCGCGTCGGCATCGGCACCCTCCTCGACCGCCTCCCCACCTTGACCCTCGCGGTGGACCGGGAGTCGTTGACCTGGCGCCCGGGCCGCATGGCCCGCGGCCTGCACCGGCTACCGGTCACCTGGTGAGGCCGCACGGCTTCTGCTGAGCGCGCGGCACTCTCGGAGGCCTGCTCGGTTTTGGATCCGCTCGTCCGGCGCCTGCTCGGCGAACACCAGCGGCGGATCCGACCTGTCCGACTCGGCCTTCTCCGGGGTCGACGCCGATCCGCGGCGGTTGGCGGCGTACCTGAGAGCCCAGCGGCCGCGGGCCGCGCTCGTGGCAGGCCTCGGTGAAGGCGGGACGCGCTTCTACGACAGGCTCCTGGACGAGTGTTGTTCGATCTTCACCCAGCTGGCCGTGCAGACCGCGCCGTTCGCGCCGCGGGGGATCGTCGAACTACTCAATCGAACCTCCTCACTCGGCGTGACAGTCGAACAGATCCTGCACCGGATGCCGGTCGCCACGCTGGACGCGCCCGATGGGGCGGATCGCGACGAGGAGTTCCTACGACGGTATCTCGAACACGTGGGGAGAACGCTGGATACCGTTGAGCTGTTCGGGGTGAACGTTCGGACGTACCACCCGTCGACTCCGCTCAGCGTCGCCTGCATCAGCCTGACGGTCGCACCCGACGCGACTCCGGCTCGTTCGGTTCACCCGGCGCAGCTCGAGCGGAACTCGCCGTGGGGCAGGCTCGCCTCGCTGGCCGGTGGGGTCGCGGACGCGGCGAACGTCCAGGTCGAGCAAGCGCTCAACGGCACCTCGCGATTCCTGCTCCGCGGCGAGGCGGGTTCCGGGAAGACCACGCTGCTGCACTGGCTGGCGGTGACCACGGCCCGGCGCGCTTTCGGATCCGACCTGGCGGACTGCAACGAGCGCGTGCCGTTCTTCATCAAACTCCGCAGCTACGCCGGACGCCGCCTGCCCGCCCCGGAGCAGTTCCTGGACGGTGTGGCCGACCCGCTCGTCGCGCTGATGCCCGCGGGCTGGGCGCACCGCCAGTTGGCGGCGGGGCGCGCCCTGCTGCTCGTCGACGGGGTCGACGAACTCGCGGCGGAGGACCGCCGGTCGGTTCGGGACTGGGTCCGACAACTGGTCCGCGTGGACTCGGACAACCGCGTGGTGATCACCGCGCGCCCACACGCCGCCACGGCTCGGTGGCTGCTCGCCGAGCAGTTCGGCTCGGCCGTCCTGCAACGGGTGAGTGTGGCCGACATCCGGGAACTGGTCACCCACTGGCACGACGCGATCCGCGGTGTTCCCGACTTGCCCTGCGCTGTCGAGGAAGTGCCGGTGTACGAGCGGGCCCTGCTGGCCCAGCTGGACTCGAGCCCGCACCTGCAGGGGTTGGTCACGAACCCGCTGTTGTGCGCGGTGCTGTGCGCGATCAACCTGGACCGCCACAGCACGTTGCCCCCGGACCGCATGGGCATCTACGCCGCCGCCCTGGACATGCTCCTGGAGAGGCGTGATGTGGAGCGGCAGATCCCCGCCGACGGTTCGCAGAGCCTGTCGGCGCGCGACAAGACGTACCTGCTCCAGTACCTGGCTTGGCGTTTGTCGATCAACGGTCGCAGCGAGTTCGCGCGTGACGACGCGGTGCTCCGCCTCGGTGACCGACTCGGCAGCATGCCGCTTCTCGCGGCCGACGCGGCTGCCGTGCTCGACCACCTGCTCCAGCGCAGCGGTGTGATCCGGGAGCCCGCCGGGGGGCGAATCGACTTCGTGCACCGCACGTTCCAGGAGTACCTGACGGCCCGCGAGGCCGCCGAACACGGCGACGTGGGGTTGCTGCTCGACCACGCCCACCGGGACAACTGGCGGGAGACGGTGATCATGGCGGCGGGGCACGCCAACGAGCCACGCGCTGCTCGACGGCCTGCTGCTCCGGGCGTCCGCCGAGCCCCGGCACGGTCGAGCCCTGCGGCTGCTCGCCGCGGCCTGCCTGGAGACCGTGGGCCCGCTGGACCCGGACCTGCGTGCTCGCGTGGAGCCGTGCCTCCGGCGCCTGATCCCGCCACGGCGCGGTGAGGAGGCCCGGTCCCTCGCGTCCGCGGGACCGGCGTTGCTGGTGCACGCGCCCCGCGACCTCGTCGCCTTCTCCGCCGAAGCGGCGAGCGCGATGATCGAGGCTGTCGCGCTGCTGGGGAACCCGCAGGCGCTCGACCGATCCGCTCGTTGAACCACCTGCGGGTCCTCGGTCTGGACTGCGGTGGGATAACGGACCTGGGCGCGCTGGCCGAGATGAGCGGTTTGCACACCCTGCGCATACGCAACGCGCCCGCGACTTGTGACTTGTCAGCGCTTTCCGTTGGACGCGCCGAAATCCTGGTGTGCGATCAAGACCTCTGGCGACGGTGGCGATCGGTGTTGCCGGACCGGCTGTCCCTGTGGCGCCCGCGTTCCTACGAGTAGTACGTACGGCACCGACCGTCAAGGCGACTTGATCGGGGAGCACCCTGTGCCCACCGCGTCCGCACCGTCACCGCGCGCGGTGGAGGTGCGCTGACCGAGGGCCTGGTGCGGTCCGGCGTCCAAGAGGTCCTGCTGGCCGCGCTCGCGCTGATGCTCACCGCACCCGCTCGACGTCGAGGCGGGCGTGTGCGCAGGCGAACTGCTCGTCACCTGGGGGTACTCCCCGTCCGCCCACGACGCGGCGACGGTGGAGCGGCTCGCCGCCGAACACCTGGGCCACGTGCGAGCGCTGACCGGGTAGCACCCTCGTGCGGGACTACCTCATGGCCGCCGCGGTCCGGCCGATACCAGGGCTGAACCGCCGGTGGTGTCCACCTAGAGGGAGAGCACGCGCATGTCGAGTTTCCGGGGCCGTCTGCTCGTCGTGCTCGTACCGGTCGTGGTCATCGGCCTGGCCGTGCTGTCCACCTTCGTCGTCCTCAGCGCGACCTCGCTGGAGGAGGACGCCCAGCGGGGGCACGGCCGCGACGTCGCCGAGAGCCTCGCCCGGCAGGTCGAGACCCAGATCGCGGCGGCGCGCACCGCCGAGCGCGCGATCGTCGCCACCGGTGGCGCCCTGCCGACGGCGAACCACCCGCTGCTCGACGACGTCATCCGGGGGACGCTCGCCGCCACCTCCGAGATCTACGACATGTACCTGTGTTTCGACGCCCCCGGCGACCCGCGCTACCCGCTCGCGGGCGTCTACCAGTACCTCTGGATCAAGGACACCAACGGCAACCCCGTCCGCCAGGAGCTGGACGACGCGGCGAACGCCGAGGCCATCACCTACTCGTGGTACACCGAGCCGAAGCGGACCGGCAAGGAGAGCGTCGTCGAGCCGTACTACGACGAGAACCTCAAGGCGCTGATGACCTCGGTGACGGCGCCGATGGTGCGGGACGGGCGGACGATCGGGGTCGCGGGCGTCGACGTCACCCTCGACCAGCTGTCCAAGAAGGTCAGCGCCGCGAAGGTGTCCGACCACGGCTACGCGATCCTGCTCTCCGGCGCGGGCACCCTGCTCGCCGCCCCCGACGCCTCGGTCGTGGGGTCCAAGACGCTGGAGCAGGCCGCGTCCGAGCCCGCCCGCGCGACGGCGACGTCCTTCCTGGGCGCGTTGGCCAAGAGCGGCAGCGGCACCATGGACGGCAAGAACCCGTTCGGGGGCGACGCCGACGACGCCGTGCTGACCTGGGCGCCCGTCGAGGGCACCGGCTGGACGCTGGCCACCGTGACCCCGATGAGCGACGTCCTCGCCCCGGTGAGCGCGCTGCGGACCAAGCTGATCGGCTTCGCGCTCGGCATCGCCCTCGTGCTGCTCGCGACCGTCTGGTTCACCACCCGCAGGCTGACCGCCCGGATGCCCGTGCTGCGCGCCGCCGCGCTCGACATCGCCCGCGGTCGCCTGGACGTCACCCTGCCGCGCGCCGGGCGCGACGAGCTGGGTGAGCTGTCGGGGGCCTTCGGCGAGATGGTGACGACCCTGCGCGGCACCGCCGGGCACCTGCGCCGGATCGCCGACGGGGACCTGGCCGCCCCGGTCGAGCCGCTCGGTCCCGACGACGAGCTCGGCACCGCGCTGGTGGAGATGCAGCGCGGGCTGACCGCGTCGGTGCGGGCCGTGGTGGAGACCGCCGAGGTCCTCTCCGGGTCGGCCGAGGCGCTGCGCGACCAGGCCGACGAGCTGCGCGACAGCGCGACCGTGACGCACACCCAGTCGGAGGCGGCCAGCATGGGCGCGTCCGAGTTCAGCGCCAGCGTCGGGGAGATCGCCTCGTCGGTCACCCGCGGGTCGGCGCTCGCCGACGACGCCGAGCAGGCCGCCGCCGTCATGGCCGGGCAGTTGCAGAGCCTCGCCGGGTCCTCGGCCGCCATCGCGGGCGTGGTCGACGTGATCACCCGGATCGCCGCCCAGACCCACCTGCTCGCCCTCAACGCCACCATCGAGGCGTCCAGGGCGGGCGAGGCCGGGCGCGGCTTCGCGGTCGTGGCCACCGAGGTCAAGGGCCTCGCCGAGTCGACCACCACCGCGACGGTGAGCGTCACCGAGCGCATCGCCGCGATCCAGTCCGACGTGGACGGCACCGTCCAGGTGATCGAGCAGATCAGCACGTCGATCCGCGACATGGCGCTGATGCAGGGCACCATCGTCGCCGCGGTCGAGGAGCAGTCGGCAGCCTCGCTCGCGGTCCGGGAGAGCATCGGCCACGTCGCGAACGTCGCCGCCCGCACGGAGACCAACGTCCAGGCCAGCCTCGGCCTGGCCGACGACCTGGCCAACGCCGTCGAGCGGTTGGAGCAGGTCAGCAAGAGCTTCCGCCTGCCGAACTGACCGGACCCGCCCAGGGCGGCGCGCGACTCCATGACCGGTCGCCGGGGTGGTTCTCGGCCCCGGTCATCGAGTGCGGGTGATCCCGGGGCCCGGTCGGAGTGGACCGACCCCCGCGCGGGCTCGCGGCCCGGGCGGCTTCGCGAGCTGGTGGCGGTGGCGTCGCCGACGGCCGCCCAGGCAGGCGGTGGCAGTCGGATCCGGCCGACCGGGCTCCGCCGGTGGCCGACCACCGGCGCGCCGACCCCACCACGCGCCTGCTCGGGCCGCTGGCGGGTGGCTCGCACGCCGACGCGCGACGCGGTCGACGAACCGCGGGCGCTCCACCACCCCGTCGGTCGCCGTCGACTCCGATACCCACCTGGTGATCGCGACCGGTGGTCACAACCGGGCAGCCGCGACGACCGCGCCGCCTGCCTCGCCGACGCGCTCGACGGCCGAACCGACATGGCCGGCGGCGGCAGGCCCGCCGAACGGCAGGACGGGCCCGACACCGGTCACCGGTCGATCCTCGCCCGCGCCGAACACTCCCGACCCGGAGGAAGAACCGGGCGATCCCTCGCGACCACCCCCGCCCCCGTCGTCCGCGCACCCCACCGTCACCGGCTGACCGAGAACGCTCGACCCGAGCGCGAGATCGGTCGCGTGCCTGCCCTCATGGCTGGACCAGGAAGTCCAGGAGGGTGGCCGCGACCTTGGCCTCGACCGCCGCCGGTGCCGTGGCGTGCCGGAATCGCTGGGAGGCCAGCAGCGAGAGCAGCCACCAGGCGGCGGCCTCGGTGTCGAGGGTGGCGCGCAGGTGGCCGTCGGCCTGGCCGCGGCGCAGGAGCGCGGTGATGGCGGTGGCGAAGCGCCGGGTGGAGTCGCGGGCGGCGGCCTCGATCACCGGCTCGTCGGCGATGCCCGCCGCGTCGGCGAAGATGGCGCCGACGCGGCCCGCGCCGTGCACGTCGGCGAGGTGGTCCGGGGCCAGCAGGTCGCGCAGCAGGGTCGGGACCGGCACCGGGCTCGCCGTCAACCGGTCGAGCACCCCGCACACCCGGTCGGCCGCGCGCCCGACCACGGCGGCGAACAGGGTCGCCTTGGTGCCGAAGTTCTGTGGCCGGGTCGGACCTCGTCGTGGCCGAGACCTTCGAGGTCGCGGGCGCGCAGCACGTGTGCCTGGAAACCCACTGCTGCCGGGCGGAACCGCGGGGGGCGGGGATCGACATCTGGTCCAACACCCAGTCGCCCGGCGAACTGCGGGTGCTGGTGGCCGGGGTGCTCGACCTGCCCGAGGCCGAGGTCCGGATCAGGAAGGTCGACGAGGGCGGCGGTTTCGGCTGCAGGCAGGACATGTACGAGGAAGCGCTGGTGGCCTGGGCCGCCATCGCCTTGGCCCGACCGGTGCGCCTGACCTACGACCGCACCGAGGAGTTCACCGCCACCAGGCGCAGGCACGGGCTCCGAGCCCGGGTCCGCCTCGGGGTCGCCGCGGACGGTCTGGTTCGCGCGGTCGACGTGCGCGCGGTGCTGGACTCCGGCGCGTACGGCTCGCACGCGCCGTACGTCGCACGCGCCGTACGTCGCGGGCGCCGTCGCCCTGACCGCGAAGACCATGCTCCCCGCCGCCCACCACCGGTTCGTCGGGGAGGTCAAGCGCACCAACACCCTGCCCGGCGGCGCCTACCGCGGCTACGGCGTGGCCCAGGCCAACTTCGCCATCGAGACGGCCGTGACCGCCGCCGCGGCGCGGCTCGACCTCGATCCCGTCCTGGTGCGCCTGCGCAACGCGCCCGCGCGGCTCGCGCACTGCTTGCGGGTCGGGAGCGCGGAGTTCGGGTGGCCCCGGCGGGCCGAGCGGCGCGGCGAGACGCGCGTCGGGCACGGTGTCGCCACCGCGGTCAAGGCGACGGTGACCGGCGAGGAGTCCGAGTTCAGCACCGCCTGGGTCGAACTCGACGGCGACCGCGCGACCCTGTTCACCGGGACCTGCGACAGCGGCACCGGCTCGTCCACGGTGCTCGCCCAGGTCGTGGCCGAGGAGTTGGGCCTGCCCGTCGAGTCCGTCCGGGTGCTGGAGGGCGACACCGCGACCACACCCGCCGACGTGGGCAGCGCCGCGCAGCGCAGCGTGCTCCTCGGCGCGGGGGCGGCGCGGGACGCGGCACGCGCCGCCCGGCGCGCGCCCGGTGAGCGCGTCACGTTCCGGGCCGGTCGCGCACCCGCCAGCTTCTGCGCCTGCTTCGTCACGGTGGCCGTGGACGTCGAACTCGGTGTGGTCGCGGTCGAGGAGTGCCTGGTCGTCACCGACTGCGGACGGGTGCTCAACCCGTTGGGCGCGGCCGGGCAGGTGCAGGGCGGGGTGGTCCAGGGCATCGGCCTGGCGCTGATCGACCGCTGCCCCTCGACGGGCGTCACCACCATCCAGGAACACGGGGTTCCGCTGGCCACGGACGTGCCGTCGGTTCGCGCGCTGTTCGTCGGGGACCCCGCGCCCGGGGCGCCCTACGGCGGGCTGGGGCTGGGTGAGCTCCCCATCGTCCCGGTCCCGGCGGCCATCGCCGGTGCGGTCGCGGACGCCACCGGTGTCGTCCCGACCACGATGCCGATGCGGCCCGAGGTCCTGTGGTCCGCGCTGGCCGGGACCCGGGGGTGCTGAGCCGCGCCGCGCCGCGGCGGGTCCTGCGCCCCAGGTCCGTCGAGGAGGCCGCGGCGGTCCTGGCCGACCTCCCGGCGGCCGAGGTGCTGGGCGGGGGAACCGTGGCGCTGCCGGACTGGCGCCGCCGCGGCGCGCCGGAGTTCGCGGTGCACCTCGGGGCCGTCGTGGAACCGCGCCGCCTCGGGTCGCGCGAGTGCGGTGCGCTCGTGACGCTCGACGAGCTGACCCGCGACGCGCGCGTGCCCACCGCGCTGCGCCAAGCCGCGGCCTCGGTCGGCGGGCCCGCGGTGCGGGCGATGGCGACCGTCGGCGGGAACGTCGTCGCGGTGCGACCCGGCTGCGTCGCCGTCGCGCTGCTCGCCGTGGGCGCGGTGGGGGAGGGGCGCGACCGCGGCGCGCCGGGTGAATCCGCGACTTTCTCCCTCGATGATTTATTTGACTCGACCGATCGTCTGCTACTTTCGACGCACTGGCAGTCCACCACCGAATCCGCGTTCGCCAAGCTGGCCGTCAGATCGGCCGGTGGGCCGAACGTGGTCAGTGTCGCGATAGGACGGACCGCGGACACCCGGGCGATCGCGATCGGCGGTCCGGGCACTCGACCGCACCGCGTCGCCGCGGCCGAATCCGATTGGGGCGAAGGCGCTTCGGCGGCCGATGTCGCGCGTGCCGCCGCCGTCGGGGCCTTGGTGGCCGACGACGTGACGGCGACCGCGCGGTACCGGCGCGCCGCGGTGGAAACGCTGGTGCGACGGCTGATCACCACGATCGAGGAGGGCGGATGACCACGGCCGAGGTCAACGGCAGACCACGGGACCTACCGGAGGACGGGCGCTGCCTGGCCGACTGGATCCGCGACGACCTCGGCCTGACCGGGACCAAGATCCCCTGCGGCAGCGGGCATTGCGGTGGTTGCTCGGTGCTGCTCGACGGGCGACCGGTGCTGTCGTGCAGTACCCCGGCCGTCGTGCACGAGGACGGTCGGATCACCACGGTGGAGGGACTGGCGGCACGGCAGGACCCGTTGTTGCGGAGCTTCGTCGAACACGGTGCCGCGCAATGCGGTTACTGCACGGCGGGAATGCTCGTCGCCGCGCGCGCATACCTCGACGAGTGCGGCGGCGCCGCGCCGGACGAGGCGGGCGCGCGCCGCGCGCTGTCCGGGAACGTCTGCCGGTGCACCGGGTACACCGCGATCGTGGCGGCCGTGCTCGCCGCGGGAAGGGAGTGCTCCGGTGCGTGAAACCCTGCACAACCTCGGTCTCGTCCGCCGGGACCGGGTGTTCCGCCGGTTCTGGTTGGGCATGCTCATCTCCCGCACCGGGGACGCGTTCACCACGGTCGCCCTGTCCTGGCTCGTGCTCACCGTGGCGAGCCCGGCCGACCTCGGTGTCGTGCTGCTCTGCTTCGGCCTGCCGAGGGTGCTCAGCGCCCCGATCGCGGGCAGGCTCCTCGACCGCGCCCAACCCCGGGTGCTGCTGGGGTGGGACAACGCGCTCCGCGGTGTCCTCATAGGACTTGTCCCGTTGCTGCACGCCACGGGGGTCCTGCGCGTCCCGTTCATCTGCGTGATCGCGGCCTGCGCCGCGGTGCTGTCCGCGTTGACCGAGGTGGCCGAGGGCGCGTTGGTGCCCAGGCTGGTCGCCGACGGCGAACTGGAGGCGGCCAACTCGCTGCTGGGGATGAACTGGGAGATCGCCTACATCGCCGGTCCGCCGCTGTCCGGGCTGCTGGTGGCCTGGATCGGGGCGCCCACCGCGCTGGTCGTCGACGCGTTGTCCTTCGGCCTGATGAGCGCGCTCTGCTTCGGTCTCCCGGAGAACGCGCGGGGCGCGGACGCGGCGGACGGCGACTCGCGGGGGCTGCTCGGCAAGTGGCTCGGCGTCGGCGCGCTGGTCCGCCTCCCCGCCGTGCTCGTGCTGACCGCGTCGACCGTGGGGTTCCTGTTCCTGCAGGGCATGTCGGAGGTGTTCTTCCCGGTCTACAGCCGCACGGGCCTGACCGCCGGGCCGGGGGGCTACGGCGTGCTGGTCGGCGCGGCGGGCGCGGGCGCCCTGCTGGGGGTGCTGTTCGGACCGTCGGTGTACGGGAAGTTGCGCCCGCACCTGCGGATGTCCGCCGTCCTGGTCGTTGGCGCGCCGCTGTTCGCCGCCCTCGCCCTCGTGGACAGCCTGGTGGCCGGGGTTGTCCTCATAGGACTCGCGACTTTCCTCTGGGGACCGTACTACGTCTTCGAGCGGTCGCTGGCCCAGCGGCTGACCCCGGACGGCGTGCGGGGCCGGGTCATGGGCGCCCGCACGGCCGTCACCTCGGTGGGGTTCCCGCTCGGCAGCCTGACCGCGGGCTGGCTGTTCGCCCACGCCGACGTCGGACCGGTCATCCTGGCCATGGCGGGTGGCTACGCCGCGCTGGGACTGCTCCCCCTGCTGTCGCGGTCGCTGCGCGACACCGCCCCGTCCGCGCCGCCCGCTCAGGTGCCCGAGTCCCGGTAGGCAGACGCCTGCGTCTCGTACATCTCCCGGTACAGACCGCCCGCCGTGATCAGCTCGTCGTGGGTGCCCTGCGCCACGATCCGCCCGCCCGCGAGCACCACGACGCGGTCGGCGGTGCGCACGTTGGCCAACCGGTGGGTCACCAGGATCGTGGTCCGGGTCGTCCCGGCTCCGTCCGCGCAGGCGTTGCGCAACGCCTCGAACACCCGCGCCTCGGCCTTGGCGTCCAACGCGGCCGTCGGCTCGTCGGCCACGAGCACCGGCGCGTCGCGGTAGATGCCGCGGGCGATGCCCAGCCGCTGCCACTGCCCACCCGAGAGGTCCCGGCCCTCGCGGAACCGCCGGGAGAGCAGCGTCCGCGCCCCGTGCGGCAAGGCGTCGACCACCTCGTCGGCGCCGGACAGCAGCAGCGCGCGCCGCCACCGCGCGCCGTCCCGGTCCACGTGGTCCAACCGGCCCATGCGCACGGCGAGCGCCGCGGTGACCGGCCACTCCGCGGGCGTCTGCGCGATCACCGCGACCCGCTCGTGCACGCTGCGCGGGTCCGCCGTCGCCAGGTCGACGCCGTCCCAGGTCACCGAGCCCGCCGATACCGGGTACAGGCCCGTGATGAGCTTGCCCAGGGTGGTCTTGCCCGAGCCGTTCTCGCCGACCAGGGCCACGACCTCGCCGCGCCGGATGGTCAGGTCCACCTCGGCCACCGCGGGCCGGTCCTGGCCGGGGTAGGTGAACGAGACGCCCGCGAGCCGGATGACCCCGGGATCCGCCGGGGCGGGCGCCGGGCGCACCCGCGTCCGGCGCGCCGCGGCCTCGGCGAGGAACCCCCGGTACAGGTCCAGGTGGTGGGAGTCCTCGTGGAGCAGGTTCACCGCGCGCAGCGACTCGGCGAGTGCCGCCGACGCCGAGCGCATGGCGATCACCGCGGTGCCCGCCACGGCCAGCGGCAGCACACCGGTCCACAGCAGCAGCGCCAGCACACCGAAGGACGCCGCCGTGCCCAGGCCCGCGACGCACCTGCCGACCAGGCGCACGAGCGCGCTGCGGCGGGCGAGCCGGGTCTCCAGCACCACGAGTTCGCCGGTGACCCGGTCGTACTCGGCCATGAGCCGGTCCTGCAGCACCAGCGCGTGCCGCTCCAAGGCGAACGGGCGGGCGGTCGCCGCCTCCCGGACCACACCCTTCACCAGCTGCCGGGTCACGGTGTCGAGGAAGTGCCGCCGGTTGAGCCGGGCCACCCGGTGCGCGGCCCAGCCGTCCGCGCCCGCCGCGAGCAGCAGCGCCGCGGCGAGCAGGGGGTGCAGCACCGCCGTGCTGACCAGGGCGGCGACCAGCGAGACCAGCCCGGTGGCGAGGCCGGTGACCTGGCGGACGCCGTTGTCCACCGACTCCACGCCGTCGGTCCCCGCGCGCCGGGCCAACTCCTGGAAGTCGGCGTCCTCCGCGGCGACCAGCGGCGCGTGGACCGCGCTCTCCGCCACCGCCCGCTCCGCCGCCCGGGTGACCAGCGGGCGGAGCGACCCCTCGACGGCCGAGGCCGCCGCGCCCAGCAGCGCCTTGCCCGCGTAGCACGCCACGACGGCGGCCACCGCGGGCGACGCCGCCGCCAGGCGGTGCTCGGTGGAGCCCGCCGCCAGCAGCGCGGTGAACAGCTCCGCGGTCGCCAGGAGACCGAACGCGGCCAGGAAACCCACCAGCACGTGGGCCGCGAACGCCGCGGCGGTGAGGGCGCGAGACGCGCGCCAGGCGAGCACCGCGACGCGGGCCACCACGGCGGGGACGGCGCGCGTCGAGCGCCAGAACCCGGTCGCGGCGACCTCCTCGCCCAGCCGCGCCCACTCCGGGACGCTGAGGCGCTCCACCGCGAGCAGGGGCTCGCTGCCCCCTTCGCCATCCGGCATTCCCACCAGTTGCCCCCGCGTCAGTGAACGTTCCCCCTGGCCGTTCCCGAGTCTAATGCGAAAGGGTCGAATGTAATAAATCCGCGTCGCAGTTCTTCGTGTCCGCGCTGGTCATGGCCGTGGCGATTAATTATTAATCAACGCGGGGGGAGGCCGGTGCTTGTCCGGATTTGTGGGCTGGGCGGCTTGGGGGCCGGTCGTGGTGCGCGTGGTCGGCCCGAGTCCCCGGTCATGGCGCTCCACCTGCGGTGAAATCGCTTTCGGGGGGTCGGCCGGTGGTCATCGCCCTAGCCGCGGGTGCCACTGGCACCCGGGTTGCGGGCCGCGGGGGCGCGGCCGGTCGGTAAGCGAGCATTTGGTAGTGGTCACCGACGAGTTTGATGAGCTAGCTTGAACTCGGAATGCGCTTGGCGAACCGCGCGGCGGGCCGAGGTGTTCACAACTGGGGAAATAGCGCTTCTCGCGATCCACTCGCGCGGGAGGACCGATTCGCTGGACGGCATCCGGGTCCGCGCGACCGATTCGGCGCGCCCGGACACCAGCGGAATGGAGGTACGACTTGTTCGGGTTGGGGCTGGGCGGCACGGCGGGGGACAGTGGTGCGCAGGTGGTGGCGGTCATCGAGGCGCTGCGCAACGTGGTGATCACGACCGCGCGCAGTGGACCGCCCACGACGGTCCCGGACACCTGCGCCGGGTGGGCCGAGGTGGCCGAGGTGGTGGGCAGGCACCTCGGAACCGGCGGTGACCCGGCCCGGACGTGGGAGCTGGTCCCCACCCGGCGGGCCGGGGACCGGGGTCTCGACCTGCCGCGTGGTGCCGGGGTGCAGCGGCGGCGGATCGTGTTCACCGGCAACCCGGGGGTCGTTGCGAGCGGCGTCGACCCGGCCCTCCCGGATGCCACACGGGTCGTGGGCCACGCGTTCCCCTGGTCGGTGTTGGCCGTCCGGGACTCCCTGATGGTGGTCCGCGACGAGGCGGCGGGCCTGTTCCGGGTCGTCACCGGGGCCCGCGAACTGACCAACACGGTGACGCTGCTGCACGACGCCCTCTGGGCCGCGCTGCCGCGGGTGGCATTCGACGCGGACACGCGGGTTCCGCCGCGGCACCTGCGACCGGTGCTGGAGTCGCTGGCCGACGGGGCCACGGACCAGGCCGCGCAACGGCAGCTGGCGATGTCGTCGCGGACGTTCAACCGGCGCACGTCGGAGCTGCTGGCGATGTTGGACGCGCGCAGCAGGTTCCAAGCGGGTGTGGAGGCCGCCCGCCGCCGCTGGGTCTGACCCGGTGGGGCCGCGGGCGCGGCCCCACCGGCCGCCGGTCGCGGGCTTACCCGGGCCTGCGGGCGACCAGCAACAGGTGCGTGCCCGCGCTGAGGTTGGCGGGCAGCGCGCCGAGGCAGAGCGCGACCTCGCCCCACTGCGCGACGATCCGCCGCGGCGCCCGCGCCAGGTTCGACTGCCCCGTACCGGGGGCGGGGGCGTCCATGCCCTGCAGGCGCACGACTTCCCACCCCGCTTCGCGCGTCTGCGCCACCGCCTCGTCGGGGGTCGAGTAGTAGTGGGCGCGGATGCCGTCGGGGATGTGCGCGTCGCCGAAGACCCCGGTGCGCAGGAAGCCCCGCCAGTCGAAGTTCCGCGCCACCGCGGGCGCGGCCTCGAGGATCCACCGCAACCCGCCCACCCGGGTGAAGAACTGGCACACGACCACACCGCCCGGTCGCACCACGCGCAGGGCCTCGCGCAGGACCGCGAGGCGGTCCGCCGCGTCGGTCAGGCAGTACAGCGGGCCGAGCAGCAGCGCGGCGTCGGCGAGGGAATCGGGCCACGGCAGGCTCCTGGCGTCCGCGACGACCGCCGAGGCGAGCTCGACCTGGCGCCGCGCCCCGCGCGTGCGCGCGTCGGCGACCAGCGCGGGCGTCAGGTCGCACAGGTGCACCTCGTACCCGTACTCGGCCAACCGGAACGCCTGCCTGCCGTTCCCGCCACCGATGTCCGCGACCACCGCGGGCTCGGCCGGGAAGTGGTCGTCCAGCACCCGGTGCAGCACGTACTCCTCCACCCGCGCCGTCTGGTCGAACCGCGACCACTGCGCGTCCGCGTTCTGCTCGTAGAACGACACGATCTCGCCGGTATCGGTTGTCACCCCACCGATGCTAGGGAGCCGAGAGCGCCGTCGACCCCGTCTGGCGAGTGGTCGCCAGGCGGTTGCCGCGGGTATCCGACCGCGGGGACAGTGTGGGAAACGCACGCGGTTCGAGGACGAGGTGATGTCGTGGTTGTCGCTGGGGATCCGGTCGCCGTCCCGGAGACGGGCTACTTCTACTACGGGAGGCCGCAGTGGCTGACCGACGACCTGCTCGCCGCCCTGTGCGCCGAAGCCGCGGCCGAACGCGCGAAAGCGGTCCTGCTGCGCAGGCAGTTCCACACCCCGACCGGCCCGATCGCCTCGGCTCTCGCCGACTCCCCTGAGCTCCACGCCCTCATCGAGAGCGACGCCTGCCCCGTCACCCCCGCGCGACGCGCGAACTACCTGTACTACGAGGCGGAAGGCCAGGGTATCGACCCCCACACCGACGACCACGACTTCCAGATCAACGTCCTCATGACACTGGAACACCGGCACACCCGGTGGCAACGCTCCACTTTGGTCCTGTTCCCGCACGGCCCGGACGACCCCCTGCGGATCCACCAGCGCCCCGGCGAACTGGTCTTGTTCTGGGCAGCCGCGGTCGTGCACGCCCGCACCAACGTCACCCAGGACGAGCGCGTCACCAACCTCGGCATCGGCTACCGACCCCGGTAACCGCTCCCGCCTTCGCCCTTCTGAAAAGCCGACCACAGCCACTAAGGGTCGTCTCGTACCGTTGTTGGCGTTGGCACCGGTGCGCGAACGCCGCGTCGACCAAGTCGCCATCGTCGACGGCACCCTGGTGCCCACCCGCGACCACCGGATCGCCGAGCGGTCGAAGAACTACCGCTACTCGACGAACCCGCGGGTGGCCATCGACGCCGACACGCGTCTGGTGATCGCCACCGGCGACCCGCAACCGGGCAACCGCAACGACTGCACCGTCTACCGCGAGTCCGGCATCGCCGACACCCTTGCCGGCGGACCGGTCATGGCCGACGGCGGCTACCAGGGCAACAAGGGCGTAATCACGCCCTACCGCGCGCCCCGCGACGGCACCGCGCTGCCGCGGTGGAAGGACGACCTCGACACCATCCACCGCGGCGTCCGCGCCCGGGTCGAACACACTCTCGCCCGCCTGAAGAACCGGAAATCCCCCGCGACTACCGCCGCGCCGGACACACCCTGGTCACCACCGCGGCAGGCACCGCCTTCCTCCACAACCCCACCATCACCAACTGACCAAAGCCCAACCAGGGGCACAACCCACAAGATCAGTTAGGAGACATCCCTTAGACCGCCGTCGCGGAGATCGCGACGCGAGCCCACGGGTTCCGGGCCGTCGCGGCGATGTCAACCGGAGTTGTCGTCCGACTTCGGTTGCGGCTGCCGGTAGTCGAGTTCCCGGCGGAGGGACGTGAGGTAGGCGCGGAACTCGGCGCTGTCGTGGATCTGCGCGGTGCGCCAGCGCGCGAGGTCGGCGGGGGTGGTGGCGCGGCCGGTGAGTTCGGTCAGGTGGGCGATGAGGTGGGCGTCGGTGTGGGCGGCGTCGAACACGGTTTTGTGCTCGGAGATCTCGAACTTCCGCATGAGGTCCATGCGCAGGGTGGAGTAGATGAAGGACTCCTTGCCGAACCGGTAGGACTCGGGGAGTTCCATCTGGGCCGAGCGGGGGCTGTGGTACCAGGACACGTACACGGACTGGTCGAACATGACGTACCGGTACACGGCTGTGTCGTCGTTGTAGAGGATCTCGATGGGGCAGATCTTGCGGCAGTCGAACAGGGACACGAGGTTCATCAGGAGCTCTTCCTCGAGGTCCCGTTCGATCCGGTCGATGGGCTGGCCCTGGGGTTTGAGCCAGGAGGCGCGGTCGGCGGCGCGGCGGCTGATCGCGCGGTGGTTCGCCGGGTTGATCATGGCGACGCGGATCTGCTGGGGGTGGTGGCGGGCGGCGAGCAGCCGGGCGGCGACGTAGCGGGCGCTGGGGCCGTAGAAGGCGAAGAACCCGGTCGCCTCCAGGTCGACCGTCATGTCCCCGTTGTACGAGTCGCCGAAGGTGTTGGTGGGGTTGAGGGCGTCGTACTGGCGGTTGGGCAGGAAGAGGTGGTTGGAGCGGACCATGCTCTGGGTGACCCGCTGGCCGAGCTCCTCGAAGCCCTCCGCGATGGTCTCCTGGGTGTTGCGGTCCTGGGTCCAGCTGGTCAGCGCCGCGAACATCAGCGCGAACACCACGCTGGCGAACAGGTTGAGGCCGACCGCCGAGTAGATCTGGGCCGCGGTGAGCCCCTTGTCCTGCATGGTGAGTATGACGCTGATCAGCAGGCCCACCAGGCACGCCGTGATGAACGAGTAGCGCACCAGGGTGCGGCGCAGGGATCGCGCGGACCGGCGGTCGTGGGTCACCGCGCCCCCAGCGCCCAGTCGACGGCGGCGGGCAGCGAGTTCACCACGGGCGCGCCGAGGTCGGCGAGCCGGGCCGGGCTCACCAGCGGCTGGTCGACCGGGTGGTAGAGCAGCGCGGGCACGCCGCAGGCCTCGGCGGCGGCCACGTCGTCGACGCTGTCGCCGACGACGAGCACCGAGCGCTCACCCAGCTCCCGCAGGTGCCCGCGCAGGTGGGGTTCCTTGCGTGGCGACTCGTCCGACCGCATACCGTCCACTCTGTCGAAGAACCCGGCGACCGCGGCGAACTGCGGCAGGGCCACCAGCCGGTCGTGCGGGAACATCGACAGCAGCGACTGGGTGCGCCCCGCGTCCCGCCACGCCGTCAGCGCCGCCACCGCCAGCGAGTGCAGCGCGGCGCGGTCGAGCAGGTCGGCGTAGGCGTGGTGGAAGTGCGCGGCGACGTCTCCTTGTTCCCGTGCGGTGAGCACCTTCCCCGCCAGTCGATCATAGAAGTCCGGGATCGGCCGGGTGAAGTGCTCCTGGTACCCGGCCAGGGTGATCGCGGGCAGCCCCGCGCGGGCGAACGCGGCGATGGTCGCGCGGACCATGGCGTCGCCGTCGTCGAGCAGCGTCCCGTTCCAGTCCCACACGATGTGGTCGACGCGCATCCGTCCCCCTCAGCCTTCTGCGATCATGGCCGGGTGCGCCGACCCCAGGCCAGGGCGACCGCCGCGAACACCCGCGGGTACGCGGGCGACGAGGTGGCGGGCTACCTCCGCGACCGCTACCACCGGTTGCGCGTCACCCTCGCGCTCGACCTGCTCACCGAGCACCTGCCCGCGGCCGCCACCGTGCTCGACCTCGGCGCGGGCGGCGGCGAGGTCTGCGCGCTGCTCGCCGGGCGCGGGTTGCGACCGGTCGCCTGCGACGCCGTGCCCGCCGCGCTCCACAGTGGATTCCCGGCGGTCCGCCTCGACGTCGGCGAGGTGCTGCCGTTCCGCGACCGCGCCGTGGCCGGGATCTTCGCCGGGGAGATCATCGAGCACGTCTACGACCCGGCGCTGCTGCTGGGGGAGTGCCACCGGGTGCTGCGGCCCGGCGGCGTGCTCGTGGTGACGACGCCGAACCTGGCGCCCGCCCAGGACCGGCTGCGGTTCCTGCTCGGCCGTGCGCCCCGCCAGGTCGACCCGTTCCACGAGTACCTGCGCCTGCACATCCGCCCGTTCACCTACCCGCTGCTGGCGACCGGGATGCGGTCGGTCGGCCTGGTCCCCGGCCCGCCGCGGTCGAACCAGGTCGTGTGGCGGACGCGGTTCGGCGAGGCGCGGTCGACGTGGCTGGCGCGGGTGCTGCCAACCCTGGGCGGGTCCCTCGTGGTCGCGGCGGTCCGGCCGTCCTGACCGGTCCCGCCCGCTCAGAACGGCTCCTCGAGCGGTACGGACCGCACGTCGCGCAGCACCGCGTCGAGTTCGCCGACCTCGAACCGGCACAGGCCGACGGCGTGCCAGAACTCGCCGCCGGTGGTGCCCTCGACCTTGTACCGGCCGTCCGGGGTGACCGCCGCCCACGCCTCCGGCAGGCCGATCATGGTCAGCCGCAGCGCTCCGGCGGGCACGTCCCACAGCCGGGTGGTGCCGTCGGCGGCGCCGCTGGCCAGGGTCGCGCCGTCGGGGCTGAACGCCAGCGACAGCACCCGGCGGGTGTGGCCCGCCAGGGTGCCCAGCGACTCACCGGTGACGCTCCACAGGTAGATGACGGCGTCGTCGCCCGCGGCGGCGAGGACCCGCCCGTCCGGGCTGAACGCGCCCGCCCACAGCCGCCCGCGCTGCGCGGCGAACCCGCGCAGCCGCGCGCCGTCGGACACCCGCCACAGCACCGCTTTGCCGTCGTTGCTGACGCTGGCGAGGATCTCGCCGTCGGGGCTGAACCGCACGTCGTAGACGCGGTCGTGGTGGCCGTCGAAGACGGTGCGGAGCCTGCCGGTGGCGCGCTCGAACAGGCGGACCTTGCTGTCGTCGCAGCCGGTGGCGACCCTCGTGCCGTCCGGGCTGAACGCGATGGCCCGCACGCGGCCCCGGTGTTCCCCCAGCGACAGCACCTCGCGGCCGGTGGCCTGCCACCACAGCCGCACGGTGTCGTCGTCGTTCGCGGTGGCCAGGACGTCGCCGTCGGGGGCGAACGCGCTGGCCCACACGTAGTCGGTCTCGACCTCCAGCTCCTGGTCGGCGCGCCAGCTGTTCAGCTGCCACACGTGCACGCCGCCGTCGTTGCTCGCCGTGGCCAGCAGCGGTTTGACGGGGTTGAACACGGCACCGGTGAGCTGGTCGTCGAGACCGGTGAGCGTCTTGACCTGCCTGCCGGTGCGCGGGTCCCACAGCCGGACCACGCCGTCGTTGCCCGCGGCGGCGAGCAGGTCGCCCGCCGGGTTGAAGTCGACCCGGGTCACCCGGCGACCGTGGCCGTGGATCTCGTACCGCTGCCTGCCGCTCACCGGGTCCCAGACGCGCACGGCGCTGTCGCGGCCCGTGGTCGCCAGCTGCGTCGAGTCCGCCCGGAACGCCAACGGCCACACGGCGCCGCGGTGCGCGTGCGCCTCGTGCAGCTCCTGCCGGGTCCCGGTGTCCCAGACCCGCAGCGTCCCGTCGCTGTCGCCACCCGCCACCAGCCGACCGTCCGGGCTGAACGCCAGGTGGTACACGGCGGGCCCGTGCCGGTACCGCAGCGCCTCGGAGGTGGGGGCGCCCGCGCCGGTCAGCCGCCACAGCCGCACGGAGCCGACCGTGTCGCCGCTGGCGAGGAGTTCGCCATCGGGGTGGAACGCGACGGAGTAGACGGACCCGGAGTGACCCTCGAGGCGGTGCGCCCGCTCACCGGTCTCGACGTCCCACAGCAACACCCCGGTGGGGCGACCGCCCGCGGCGAGCAGGCGACCGTCCGGGCTGAACGCGACCGTGTAGACGGAGCCGGGCGTCTCCAGCCGGTACCGCTGCGCACCCGAGGCGAGGTCCCAGACGCGCACGACGCCGTGCTCGTCGCCGGTCGCCAGCAGCCCGCCGTCGGGGTGGAAGGCGAGCGTCCAGACCCGCTCGCCGTGCCCGGCGAGCCGGTGGCGGGGTTCCCCGGAGGGCACGTCCCGCACGTGGACCACGCCCGCGCCGTCCCCGTACGCGACCAGCGCGCCGTCCGGCGAGAGCCGCAGCGGCCAGACCGGCGCCGCGTGGTCGGTGAGCACCGCGCCGGGCGCGCCGGAGGCCGGGTCCCAGTACCGGACCGACCCGTCCGCGGAACCGGTGACCAGCGCGGCCACCCCGAAGTCGACCGCGTACACCCGGTCCAGGTGCCCCTTCAGGGTGCGCAGCGGCAGCCCCTTCTCCGGGTCGCACACCAGCACGCCGCCGTCGCCGCTGCCCACGGCGAGCAGCGAGCCGTCCGGGTGGTAGGCCAGCGGGCGCGGCAACCGGCCGTCCTCGAAGCCGAACTGCACGCCGACGCCCGCGGGCCGCAGCCCGGTCAGCACCGGTCGACCGGGCGCCGCCGCGGCCCCGCGCAGCTCCGGCGCGGCGAACAGCCCCGGGTCGGCGGCCACGTTGATCAGCGCGGCCCGGGCCCACCGGCCACCGGTGACCACCACGCCGCGCAGGTCGGTCTCCAGCAGCCGGGCGCCGGTGAGGTCGGCGCCGGTCAGGTCCGCGTCCCGCAGCACCGCCCGGTCGAGCCGGGCGCCGCGCAGCCGGGCGCCGCGCAGCGTGGCCCGGCTGAGCTTGGTGCCGATCAGCAGCGCGTCGGTGAGGTCGGCGTCGGTGAGGTCGACGCCGCTGAAGTCGCGGTGGGACAGGTCCTCGCCGCGCAGCGGGGCGCCGCGCATGTCGGACTTCGCCGGGATGCGCAGCCGGTTGCCGATCCGCAGGGCGTTGGCCTCCGACACCGGGTCGCCCGCCGGTCGCGCGGCCCACGCGCCCAGCGACCGGGCGTCGCCGAGGTCGCAGAGGAAGTCGACGACCAGCTGGGAGAGCTTGCGCCTGCCCAGCAGCGCGCAGCGGCCGGTCTCGGCCAGCACGCGGGCGATCTCCTTGGCGACCAGCCACTCCATCACCGAGCTGTGGATGAAGCCGAACATGTCGTCGTCGGTGCGGACCAGCAGGCTCCCGGCGCCGAGGGCGTGCGCGGCCTGCGGTGGCGTCAGCGGCGCGTCGGCCAACCCGCTCAGCGCCTCGGCGACCTCGGCCACGTCGTCGAGGCGCAGCAGCACGTCGTGGGACTCCCAGACGCGCAGCGCCAGCGTGGTCACCGCCGACCACAGCTCGTCGACCGACAGCGAGGGCGGGGCGCCCTCCGCGTGCGCGCGGTCGTGCTCGAAGCGCAGCCACGAGGTCAGGATCTCCTGGTAGAGCCCGGCGGCGCTGATCGAGTCGCGCGCGGCGACGGCGGCCAACCGCTCGGGCGCCAACCCGGCGACGAAGCTGAGCATCCGCGGGTTGCGGGACAGGCCACCGAGGTCGTCGACGCGGCCGATCAGGTCGACCCGCTCGCGCGCCCGGTCGGCGTCGCCGTCGAACCGGTTGAGCAGGAAGTCGCCGATCTGCCGCTGGGTGAACTCCTCCAGCAGCAGGATCCGCCGCTGGGCCAGCACCCCGACCCGCTCGCCCAGCGCGGTCCGGACCTGCGCGTCGTTCTGGAAGTGCTGGGTGCGGCTGGTGACCACGATCTTGGCGCGGTCCTCGGCGGCGGCGAGCAGCGTGGTCAGGTGGTCGGCGGCGCGGTCGTAGCTGACCCGGCTGGCCAGCTCGTCGAACCCGTCGAACAGCAGCACGATCCGGCCTTGGCGCAGCAGGTAGCGGAACGCGCGCAGGTCGATCCGGGACTCGCCGTGGTTGGCCAGGTGCGCGGCCACCAGCCCGTCGACGCTGTGCGCCTTGTCCAGCGCGTGCAGCTCGATGAGGATCGGGGTGACGCCGGGCAGCGCGGTGGGCAGCGTCATCGCGAGCCTGCGCATGGCGAACGTCTTGCCCCGGCCGAAGTCGCCCATCAGCAGCACGAACCGGCCCTCGTCGCCCGCCAGCAGGTCCACCAGCTCGGCCACCACGTTGTCGCGCACGGCGGCGTCCGAGGCCGCGGTGCCCGCGGTCTCGCGGAACCGTTGCTGGACGTACAGGTCGGGCGGGTACACCCGGTCCTGCCGGAGGCGCTCGGTCTGCGCGGCCACGTAGTCGCGCAGGTCGAGCAGGCCCTGGAACTCGGTGAAGCTGCGGACCCGGACGCCGTCGCGCGCCGCCTCCGCGCGCAGCGTCACGCCGGGGTGCCTGCCCTGGTAGACCAGTTCGGAGGTCAGTTCCTCGTTGTTGCGCTGCCGGACGCGCACGAGTTCGGCCACGTCGTCGGCGGTCGGTTGCCCCACCAGCACGGCGACCAGGAACTGCGGCACCAGGTCGCCGTCGCGGTAGCTGACGCGCAGCACCGGCGGTCGACCGGGGAGCCGCCGGGTGCGCGCGCCGGGGTAGCGCACCTCGACGACCTCGGCGACGCGGCGCAACAACCGGTCGGCCGGGCTCTCCGCCGGTTCCTCCACGACGAGCTCGCGCCCCAGCCGCGGGCCCGAGTCCTGGTCGGCGGCGAAGGTCCGGTCCGCCGCGTGCCAGGTCCGCTCGATCCGCTCGACGCGCTCGGGGCCGCCGTCGCGGGGCAGGGTCCAGTTGTCGAGGCCGGTACGGGTCAGGCGCGCCAGGCAGGCGCCCTCCGCCGGGGACACGACCGTGAGACCGGACGGCAGCGGGGCGCTGTCGTGGTTCGTGGGGCCCCGGCCGGACAGCAGCAGGTTGAGCTGTCCGCCGATGGTCGAGTCGAGCGCCGCGGTGTCGGCGAGCGCCCACCCGGCGGGCTCGGTGGCGGGCGCGTGCGCGACGACCCCGATCCGCAGGTACCCGGATTCCACGAAGGGGGCGAGCGCGCCCGCGAACCAGTCCAGCTGCTCGGCGCCGACCTCACCGGGCGCGCCCGGGGTCAGGTGGGTGTGGGTGATGGTCGAGGTGAGCGCGGCGACGACGACCCGCAGGTCGGGCAGTTCGACCAGCGACCACGGCTGGCTCGCGTCGAACACCGGGGCGTCCACGCCCGCGTACAGCTCGCCGTGCAGCCGCTGGTAGTGCCGCCACTTGCGGAAGTACGGCGGTTCCGGGGTCAGGCCGTCGGCCCGGCAGTCGGCGAAGTACGCCTCGCACGCGGGCACCGTGATGTCGCCCGCGCCGGGCACGATGACCAGCCGGTTCGCCTCGACGCCGACCAGCGACCGCAGCCCGGTGAGGAAGCTCAACGCCTGCTCGAACTGCTCCCGCGTCCCGGACTCGGTGAGGCTGCCGCTGACCACGACCAGGTCCGGCGCGGGCAGGTCCGCCGCGCCGAGCCGGGCCAGACCGGCGTCGAGCGCGGCGAGGCGCGCCACCGGGTCGGCACCGCCGTCCAGCCCGAACCTCGGCGCCGCCACCTGCAACACCGACAGCTCGTGGCGCGTGGCCTGCGCGGCGGCGGGCGGGAACGTGGTCCCCCGACGGGGTTCGGGGATCCGCTCCGACGACGGCGGCGCGCCGGGGAACCGCGGGCTGCCCGCCTTGGCGCGGCCGGTGAGCGCGTTCTCCAGCCGGTGCAGCAGCCGGGCCCGGGCCGCCGCCGGGTCGTCGATGCCGACCAGGTCGACGAAGGTGATCGGGGCGAGCAGGCCCTGCGGGAACACGTTCTCCACCCGCACGGGCACCAGCAGCTTGGTCTCCGGCCGGTCGTGCATGGCCTGCAGCGCCGCCATCCACTCCAACCGGCCGTAGCGGGACTCCAGGTAGTTGCGGGACAGCACGGCGAGCACCGCGGACGACTCGCGGATGCCCCGGTCGATGAAGTCCAGGAAGTGCGTGCCCGGGACGAAGTCCCAGGTCTGGATCATCACGGCGTACCCGGCGGCCTCCAGCTCGTGCGCGATCCAGGTGGCCCACTCCTCGTCCAGCAGCGAGTAGCTGATGAAGAAGTCGACCGGCCCCGACCGCGGCGGGCGCGGCCCCCGCACCGGCGCGCGCTGCGCGGGCACGGCGGTGCCGGTCAGCTCCGCGACCGGGACACCCAGCGCCGCGGCGAGCGCGGTGAGGTCGTCCGGCGTGGCCGCCCGGGCACCCGACTCCAGGTCCGCCAGCGCTTCGGCGTCCAGCGGGGAGCCGAGGCCCGCGCACGCCGCGGCCAGCTCGGCGACCGTCCACCCGCGACGCTCGCGGGCCCGCCCGATCCGCGCCGCCGGTTCCGACTCGACCTCGCGCACCGGGCCTCCCACAGGTCGGCGGACAGCGGCAGGGGTGCCGCGCCGCCCCTGCCCGGTTATTCTCCGCCGCTCGCGCGCGAAGAATGGCTGTTGAGCCTACCTGTCGTATTCCCGCCGCTAGATCCCCCGATCGGGGAAACACCGAAAGGGGCGGTGCCGAACAAAGCGGTGCACGTCCCGTGCGGACTCATCCCGTATACCGCCAAACCGGGCAACACACCGGCGAACTCCGCTGCCGGCGGGAGTTCGGCGAGATCGACGCGGAAATCGGGATCGATCGGCCAGGCGAGGGTGACGTGCGGGTTGAACCGGTCGGCCGCGCCGCCGTCCCACACGTCGGTGATCTCGTCGTAGCCGTAGCGGGTGAGCTGGTCGCGGCGCACCCGGTCCTGCCCGGGGTCGGCGATCAACCCGGTGATCCGCTCGCCCGCCGGGTCGGTCTCCCGGAGCCTGCCGCGCCGCAACGGCTCCACGCGCGCGACCACCGCGCGCTGCAGGTCGATCCACTCGCGGCTCTTGCGGAAGTACAGCTCCGGCGCGCCCACGGGGTTGTGCCGGTAGTACTCGCCTTGGGCCGCGAGCAGCGGCAGCTCGGCCGCGAGGCACTGCGTGGCGGCCACCACCTCGGGGATCTCGGCGCGGTCAACGGCGAGCATGAACAGCGACACGTGCGGCTCGCACGGACCACCGGTGTCGAGCGGGTCGCCGAGCCGGAACCACGACGGGTGGCCCTGCTCGCGCATCCGCGCGGTCAGCATGCCGCTGAGGTCTATGGCGGCGCGGTTGAGCTCGGGGGGCAGGACCGCGACGATATCCACTGTCTCCATGGGCTCTCTCTCCGCCGGAGGGGAAACGCGGGTCAGGGTAGTGGGCCGGAACTCCGGTGGGCACCGCTTCCCGGGAGGTCGTGTTGCCACATTCGTGTTAACGCGGGATACAAATTGGTACATCCGTGGAAAGGGATAGCCCTTTCCGGTGACACCGCGCACCGTGTGGCAGCATGACGCGCATGTCCAACGGTTTGCGCAGACTCCACGTGTTGGACTGGATCGCACTGGGGTTGCTGCTGGTGGGTGTGGTCTGCGTGCTCACCGGGGCACTGCCGTACGACGACGCGACGGCCACGGTCACCAGGTTGGTGCCGCTGCTGCTGTTCCTCGGCAGCGTGATCATCCTCGCCGAGCTGACCGCGACCGCCGAGGTGTTCGACGTCGTCGCGACCCGGTTGTCCATCCTCGCCCGGGGCCACTACCCGCTGCTGTTCCTGCTGTGCGTCGCGCTCGCGGCGGGCACCACCATGGGCCTCAACCTGGACACCACGGCGGTGCTGCTGACCCCGGTGCTGCTGGCGCTGGCCGGGAAGCTGGCGGTGGCGCCGCTGCCGCTGGCCATGACGACGGTGTGGCTGGCGAACACGGCGAGCCTGCTGCTGCCGGTGTCGAACCTGACCAACCTGCTGGCCGCCAACCGGGTCGCGCTCGCGCCCGCCGAGTTCGCGGCCCGCATGTGGTTGCCGCAGCTGGCGTCGATCGTCGTGACGGCCGCGTTCCTCTGGATCTGCTACTGGCGGCGCGCCGAACCCGGCTACCGGGTGCCCGCGCGGCACGTGCCCGCCGACCCGGTGCTGTTCCGGGTGGCCGGGGCCGCGGTGCTGCTGTTCGTGGCCGGGATCCTGGTCGGCGTGCCGATCGGGATCGCGTCGTCGGTGGCGGCGGGCATCCTGGTGGTCGCGTTCGCCGCGCGCCGCCGCTCCGCGCTGCGGCCTGCCCTGCTGCCGTGGCGGCTGCTGGTGTTCGTGATCGGGCTGTTCCTGGTGGTGGAGACCGTCAACCGGCACGGCCTGTCCGACATCGTGCACTCGCTCATCGGGTCGTCCGACGGCGCGGAGGGCGCGGCGAGGGCCGCCGGGACGGGGGCGGCGCTGTCGAACCTGGTGAACAACCTGCCCGCGTACGTCGCCGGGGAATCGGTTGTGCCGGTGGACAACCACAACCAGCTGCTGGCCCTGCTGGTCGGCACCAACGTGGGGCCGATCATCACGCCGTGGGCCTCGCTCGCGACGCTGCTGTGGTACGAGCGCTGCACCGCCGCGGGCGTGCGGGTCCCCATGGGCCGGTTCGTGTGGACGAGCGCGTGCCTCGCCGTCGTCGCCCTGGCCGCGACCGTCGCCACCCTCCTGGTGACCTAGTCACACCCGGTGCGCCAGCGAGGTGACCACGGCGGTGGCGGCCGAAACGGTCTCCGCGCGCCCGCAGAGCTGCCTGCGCACCCGGTGGCTGGTGGTCCGCAGCCCGCCGAGGGAGAGGTCGGCGGCACCGGGCGCGGTCCGGCCGAGGGCCACCGTGGCCACCAGGCTCGCGGAGTCGGGGACCACGGTCTCGTGGAACACCCCGGCGGCCAACGAGTACCGCTCACCCGCCCGGTGCGTCGTGTCCGTGACGACTTCGGCCCGCACCAACCGGTCCGTGGCCTCGATCGAGTCGCCGTCGCGGCCGCTGAGCACCCGGAACACCCGGTGCGTGACGGGCCCGGCGTCGTCGAGGACCAGGGTCTGGTTGCGCAAGCCGCCGACCAGCACCCAGCTGGACAACTCCCAGCTGTGGCAGTGGGTCGGGGAGGTCGTGGGCCGCTCGTGCCCCCGCCCCGGCTGCCAGAGGTGCACGCACACCCCCGCGTCCCCGTGCCGGTAGACGGGCAAGCACAGAAACCCCAGTGGGTGCCGAACCGCGTCGACCGCCAGATCACCCGCGATGACCCCACCCAGCGCCGAACGCGCCCAGCCGACAACCCGCTCGGCCTCACCGCGCTCGATCGCCCCGGACAACTCGCTGTACAGCGCCATGGGCACGCCCCGGAGTTAGGCTCAAGTGCCGAAGAAGTCTAGCAATGGGCACACCGGTGTCGGAAAGGTTCCGACCGGGTTGTCCACCTTCTGTCCCGCACCTCCTCTGGACCCTCCAAGCCCTCGTCCGGGCCCTCGCCGCCCTCACCATCGCCGCCTACACCGGGCTCGACCGCGAAACCACCTACCCGACGGACGGGTGTAGCGCGATCAGCCGCCGGGGCGATCACCAGGCATGAGCGTCGAGCCGGGAGCCGAGGAACCAGGGCGCTTGGCCAACAGCTTCGTCGGTACCGCCGACGTCGTCTTCCAGGCCCGGGACATCTACGGCGACGTGCACATCCACGCCATGGACGGCTACGTCCGGGCGAGCCGCTCCCAGCTGCGCTCCGACATCCCCGACTTCACCGACCGCACGCGCGAAGTCGCCGAGTTGACCGCCTTGCTGGACAACGGAAGCAACGTCGTCTGCGTGTGGGGGACCGGCGGAACGGGGAAGTCGACCCTCGCCGTGCGCATCGGGCACCTGGTGCGCGAGCGGTTCCCGTACGCCCAGCTCTACGTCGACCTCCGCGGCGCCGACGCGCACCCGGTCGACCCCGCGGCCGTACTAGGCCGGTTCCTGCTGGTGCTCGGTGTCTCGGCCCGCGACATCCCGTCCGACCTCGGCGCGCGGGAAGACCTGTACCGAGCGGCACTCTGGGACAAACCGGCGCTCGTAGTCCTGGACAACGCGCATTCCGAGCGGCAGGTCCGCCCACTGCTGCCCGGAACCGGCACAGCACGCGTGCTGGTCACCAGCAGGCAACCGATGCAGGGCCTCGCGGGCACGGAGTTCGTGGAACTCAAGGAGTTCGACCCGGCCTCCGCCACGGAACTGTTGCGGCGCACCAGCAGAACCGCCGACGCCCTCGACGACCTCGCCGGGCTGTGCGGCCACCTCCCGCTCGCCCTGCGGATCGTCGGCGTGAAGCTTAGGCTCGGATCGACCACCGCGGTCCGCCGCGACCTCGCCGACGCGAGCAGACGACTCGCTGTCCTGCGCGCGGGTGACCTGAGCGTGAGAGCGAGCATAGCCGTGAGCCACGGCCCGCTGCCGGAACCGCTGAAGCGCTGCTTCCGCCTGCTGAGCCTGATCCCGGGAGCCGACTTCGCCGAGGACGCGGCGGCGGCCGCGCTCGGCATGGCGGGCCCCGAGTTGACCGAGGCCGTGCGGGAACTGGCCGAACAGCAACTGCTGGAGTGGACGACACCCGACCGACTGCGGTTCCACGACCTGCTCCGCCTCTACGCGCGCGAGGAGGCCGAGCGGTCCGAGCCCCCGGAGGTATGGGACGAGGTAGCGCTCCGGCACGTCGAGTGGTGCCGGGCCCGCGCGCAAGAACACCGCGACAACGCGCTGAACGAGGAGTGCCCCACCGCCGCGGGACTGAGGTGGTTCGACGTCGAGTCGGCGAACGTCCTGGAAGCCCTGGAATCGGCCTTCCGGCTCCAGGCCTGGACTCCCGCGTTCCGACTCGCCATGGCGGTGCAGGACTTCCTCCGCTACCGGGGTCTCCTGCGGGAGGCCGCCCACGTGCTCGGCCGCGCGGCGGACGCGGCACGCGGAGCGGGCGAACCCGATGACGAGCGCTTCGCGCTGGTATACCTCGGTATGGTGCTGGTCGAGGACGGCCGGACGGCGGAGACCCCGGCCCTGTACGAACGCGCCCTGGCCCTGCCCGGCAGTGACGTCGAACGGTGCTGGACCCTCACCCACTACGGCATCGCCCTGACCCGCATGGGCCACCCGGACGAGGCGATCACCAGAATCTCGGAAGCGTTGGCCGCCACCACATCCCGCGCGGACGGGACGGGTGAGGCCTGGGCCTCGACCCACCTCGGCAACGCCTACCGCGCGGCGGGCCGCCCCACCGAGGCGGTGGCCCTGCTCCAAGGCGCCCTCGACCACGACCGCGCCGACCACGGCGACCGCGAGATCGGCTGGATCCTGGTCTACCTGGCCGACGCCCTCGCCGACGTGGAACGCTGGGCGGAAGCGGAGGCGGCGCTGCGCCGCTCGCTGGAGCTGGGTCGAACCCTGGGCGACCTGAACCGCCAAGCCTGGGTCCTGCACCACCTCGGCGAGTTCCACGCCCGCCGCCGACACTGGCCGGAACTGGCCGACACCACCCGCCAACTCGAAACGGTCGCCAAAGCCATGCACAACGAACGCTGGCTGGCGATCGCCGCCGAACTGGTGGCCCGCCACCCCATCGCGTCCATCACCATCACGAACCAGCCACCCGACGAGCCACCACCCCGCGAACCCGACGACTGAGCCCGAGCCCCACTCCCAGCGAACCCCGCGGGCGGTGGTCCAGGACGCGGGGGAGTGCGAGCTCGACGCGCTAGTCGGTCGAGAGGCCCAGTCTCGCCGCGACCACCGGGCTGAGCGACCGCCCGAACGGCAGGCTGATGTGGTTCGCGTCGTAGTACACGGGGACGCCGCCGATGACCGCGTAGCACTTGGTGGGGTCGCAGAAGCTGTCGGTCGTGTCGATGAGCGAGACGTCCGGGTCGGGGGTTGTTCGGGCTACCTCGGTGAGGGGGTCGGCGGGTTGGGCGTCGGCGCGGTCGACCGCGCAGGTGAGCGGGTCGCGCGGGTTGAGGGCGACGCAGTCCGGCGCGCGGACCGCGCCGTTGAGCGGGGGGTCCGCCAGCACGTGGACCTTCGCGCCGAAGCCGGTCCACTCGCGCCAGAAGGGGGCCGTGCCCTCGCGGTAGTAGTCCACCTGGGAGAGGTTCCGCTTGTCGTGGGCCAGTTGCCTGCGGGCGTAGAACGACACGAACACCCGCTCGGGCCGGTCCGCGCGGATCAGCCCGTTGATGTCGTCGACCCACTGCATGCAGCCCTCGGCGAACCGACGGTCGTCGCCGCCCTCGAAGCCGACGTACGGGATCTTGGCGAACGGGCAGCCGCCCAACCGCCCCAGCATGAGCTTCCACTTCTGCGCGCGGGCGATGGGCAGCAGGGCGCCCAGCCACTGCTCGGCGTGCGAGTCGCCGACCAGCCACACGACGGTCGGATCCGGTGTGGGGCCGCTGAAGTCGCACACGGCGGTGGTCGCGGTCTCCCCGTCGGTCGGGAGGATCCTCTTGTAGTCGCAGACACCCAGCCCCGCGCGCCACGGGGCGTCGTCCACACCGATCGGCAGCCGGGCCGGGCCGTACGGGTTCTCGCACCCCGCCGCCATCGCCGCCGCGCCCGCGCAGTGCGTCGGCTCCACCCGCCGCTCCTCGGACGCCTGCGTGACGTGCCGGTCGTACGTCCACACCAGCAGGCCAGCCACCAGGGCGACCGCGGCCATCCCGGCGACCATGGCGGCGAAGTTGGCCCCCGTCCGCAGTTTCGCGCCCAGCGCGATGCCCCGGTCCTCGACGAGGACCTTGGACAGCCAGGCCAGCACGATCGCGACCACCAGGATCCCCACCTGGTGGAAGCCGCGCAGCGCGCCCTTGTCCAGCGTGTCCGCCAGGGCGAAGGGCGCGAGGACGACGAGCGGCCAGTGCCACAGGTACAGCGAGTAGCTGATGCCGCCGAGGAACTGGACCGGCGCGGACGCGCTCAACGCGGTGTGCCACTGGCGTTCGCCGCCGTTGCCCGCGAGGATCACCAGCCCCGTCCCGACGGTCGGCAGCAGGGCCGCGTACCCGGGGAACGGCGTCGAGTGGTCGAACAGCGCCGCCGCCCCGCAGATCATCGCCAGTCCGGCGAACGCGGCGAGGCCCGCCGTGACCCGGGGGAGGACGAGCCGGGTGCCGCCGAGCGCGATGAGCGCGCCGAGGGCGAACTCCCACACCCGGGTCGGCGTGACGAAGTACGCCTGGCTCTTCGACACCTCCGTGAAGAACACGCAGAAGGCCAGCGACGCCAACCCGATCGCGGTGATCCCGACGACCTGGGCCCGGCGCCGCCGGACCTTGAACAGCAGCAGGAGCAGCAGCGGCCAGCACAGGTAGAACTGCTCCTCGACCGACAGCGACCAGTAGTGCTGCGCCAGGCTGGCCACGGCGGTGAACGCGGAGTAGTCGACCGAGTTGACCGCCAGCAGCCAGTTCTCCACGTACAGGGCGCTGGCCAGCGCCTCGTGCGCGTTGGTCTTCCACCGCAGGTAGGGCAGGAGGAAGTACGCCGCGATGAGGCTGACCACGAGCACCAGGAGCGCGGCGGGCAGCAGTCGACGCACGCGCCGGGCGTAGAAGCGCCCCAGCCGAACCCGCCCGGTGCGCAGGATCTCCCGGTCGAGGTGGGAGGTGATCAGGAACCCGGAGATCACGAAGAACACGTCGACGCCGACGTACCCACCGGTCAACGCAGAGGGCCGCAGGTGGTTGACGACCACCACCATGACCGCGACCGCCCGCAGCGCCTGGATGTCGGTCCGAAAACCGCGTTCCCTCGGTACACCCACCGCAGCGGACCTGACCGCGGCTTCCGGGCCCTGGTGTGTCTCCGCTCCCATTGGTTCCCCATGTCAAGTCTTGCCGGTGGGGGGCACAGCCTAAGGGAACGCGCGGCGAACGGAATTCCGACCCGCCCAACAAAATGATCACAGGACGAGCCACCCATCATCGGTCACCCATATGACGGAGCGCAACCACGCGGAAGAGTAATGGCGCCTGGCGTTGGGTGTATCGACTGGCACCCAAAGTGACGAAAGCCTGCTGCGGCGCCCCGATCGTGAGAGTTCGCCGTCCCATCATCGGCCCCGGACCAGCCGTTACGTCGAGCCGGAACCCCAGCGCCGCCGATAGGTCACATCATTGACCGACCACACCGGTCGAGCACCGGAATCGGCACACCCGCAAACACCCGACCGCCGTCATCGGGAGGTCGACCGGCCACATCGATTTTCGCTGGCGACGCCCCAATTCTCGGCACCACGGACCTTTGGGGATCACCGGGAACGCGGCCGCCCACCTTTGGGGGTCACCAGGAAACCCGCCACCGAGATGACGAAGAACGGTGACGGTCCCAGCAGAATCCCCGCGACCAGACCCCACCCGGTCAACACCCACCCGACCACCGCGGGCACCCGCGCGCCGATCCGCCCCAGGTGCCAGATCAGTCCGCCGAGCAAGACCAGCGGCACCGCGAACCCGCCCGGTCCGGACCAGAAGGTCGCCGTCTCCGCCCCGCCCCCGCCCCCGCCCGGGAACGGCACCACCGACCACAGCCCGTCCCGCACCCACCCGCGCACGCTGGGCCACGCCAGGACCGGCACCAGCGCCGCGTGCCCGATCCCGAGCGCCACGAGGATCCCGCCCGCGACCGCGTACCGACCGGCCGCGGTCCGGCCCGCCTTCACCTGCTCAGCCACGCGCGCTCCCACTGCCGGGTCATCGCCGGGTACACCACGAGGTACCGGAACGGCGCGATGGCGGTCATGTAGGCGCGGCCCCACCACCCGTTGGGCTTGACCAGCACCGCCATCCGCAGCTCGTACTCGCCGTCCGGCCGCCGGACCCAGCCGAGGTGCATCACCGTGTGCACGGTCTTGTTCGCCAGTTCCCGCGCGCACTCGTTGTCGAGCTCGTACACCGCCTTCAGCGGCATCGACGCGCGGTCCTGCCCGCGCGGGGCGTCCCGCAGGTCGCCGGGCATCCGGTCCCGCAGCGAGGTGACCCGGCCGCCGACGCCGTGCGACTCCCGGTCCCAGCCGAACACCGCCCCGAGCTTCCAGCGCGCCTTGAACAGCAGCCGCACCAGCGGCGGTCCGTCGAAATCCAGAGCGCGCAACGCCGCCAGCATCGTCGGGAAGTCGTCGGGACCGGCGCCGGGCGTGCGGAACGCCCAGGTGTCCTCGACGCGGAAGTCGGCGGTCATCTCGTGGATCCGCCACGGCTGCGCCACGTGGTCGGCTGTGTCGAGTCGGGTCATCGCCCCCACTTTCTATGTTGACCAACACAGAAGATGCTATCCAGCAGACGAACGGTAGGATGGCCGTTGTGACCCGAAGCACCCGACGCGCCGAGACGACCAGGGAGAGCCGCAGGCTGCTGCTCGAAGCCGCCACCGCGCTGTTCGCCGAGCGCGGCTACCGGCGGACGACCTTCGAGGACATCGCCGCGCGGTCCGGTGTCAGCCGGGGGTCGATCCCGTGGCACTTCGGCAGCAAGGAGGGCCTCTTGGCGGCGGTGGTGGACGACATCGTCGTGCACCTCGCGGCCGTGGCGGGATCCCTCGACCCCGGCACGGTCGACCAGGTGCTGGACACCCTCACGGCGTTCACCCGGGCACCGTCGACCGGCCTGTTCGCCAAGCTCATGGTCGAGGCGGACGACCCGGAGTCGCCCTTGCGCGAGACGTACGCCGGCCTGCACGACGCGCTCCGCGTCCAGGTCCGCGCGTGGGTCGCCCGCCTCCCGCTCCCCGAAGGCGTCGCCGCCGAGGAACTGGGCACCGTGCTCCTGGGTGCCGTGATCGGCATCCACCAGCAGTGGCGCGTCGCCCCCGGGGCCGTGGACCTCGACCGCACCTACGCGACGTTCGCGGCTTTGCTGCGGTCCGCGGGCATCACCGCGCCCGCGGACTAGACACCGCTCAGAACAGGGTCGCGGGTTCCAGCGGCTCGGGCTCGGGCAACGGGTCGAGGTCGGGCACGAGCGCGCGCACGTCGTCGTGGAACCGGCGGGCGAGGGCGGGTGCCTCGTCGTTGTCGGGGGTGTGCAGGAAGACGGTCGGCGACCGGCCCTCGCGCAGCCACTCGGCGACCACCTCGGTCCACGGCCGCCACCCCTCGACGGTCTCCTCGACCGAGTCCCGGCCCAGGTACCGGACGACCGGCCGGTCGGTCAGCGCCCGCGTCCGCCGCGGCAGTCGGGGTTTCTTGGCCCAGGCGTCCTCTTCGGCCGCGCTGGTCGGCGGCCGTTGGAAGAAGACCGTGGTGTCGAAGGGAACCCACTCGGCGTCCGCGTGGGCGAGCGCGGCCTCCAGCGTCGACGTCGAACCCGCGTCGGTGAAGAACCCGGGATGGCGGACCTCCACGGCCCGCCGGCGGGCGGCGGGGAGCCTGCGCAGGAAGCGGCCGAGGGTGTCGACGTCCGAGGGCCCGAACGACCCGGGCAACTGGGTCCACAGCACCGCCCGCTCGCCCAGGGGTTCGATCGCGTCCAGGAACGCCCGCATCTCGACCTCGACCCCGACCAACCGGCGCTCGTGCGTGACGACCTTGGGCAGCTTGACCACGAACCGAAACCCGGGATCGGTCTGCCGCGCCCAAGCCACGACGGTCTCCCGCGCGGGCGTCGCGTAGAAGGTCGTGTTGCCCTCGACCGCGTTGCACCAACCGGCATAGGCGCGCAGCCGCTCCTTGGCGGGCAACGACGGCGGCAGGAACCGGCCCGGCCACGTCTTGTGGGTCCACATCGCGCACCCGACGTGCAGACGTGCCACTCCGTCCTCAACTCCCCTCGATCGCGGGTGACGATAACCTGATCAACCCATCGCGCCCGCGCCGGCCGGTACCCGGGCGTTCGATCAAGCTCACCGACCCGCGCACCCCGCGGGCGTACGCGCACCCGCTGCGCACGCGGCTCATCGGGCCGCTGCGCGGCGACGGGCCGATGACCGCCACCCAGGCCGCGGCCCGGCTCGGCGACACCGTGCCCAACTGCTCGTTCCACCTCCGGCAGCTCGCCAAGTACGGCTTCGCCGAACCGTGCCCCCGGGGCCGACGCCCGGGAACGGCCCTGGCGGGCCACCGCGCGGAGCACGTCCTGGGACGACGACTCCGACGACGTGGCCCCGCGGGCTCAGTCCACATCGCCGCAACCCCAACGACAATGCTCGCCGCAACCACCGCACTCGCCCGCACCGTCAACTACGGCATCCGACCAATCGGCGCCCTCATCGGCGGAACCCCGGGCGCCGCCACCGGCGTCCGCCCCGCGCTCTGGATCGCCACCCTCGGCGCCCCTTGGGTCGTCTTTCTCCCGTTCGCACCATGCGAACGCTGCCCGAGGGATGACGTACGCCCGGCTCGCCGGACCGCGCGGTCGCTTTCGCCGCGACCGCCCGGTGTGCCGCCTCCCGACCGCCGCCGGGTCTCGATCGACCCGACCGGAACGCGCCGCGTCCGCCCGCGGTGTCGCCGTGACGCGGAAAACCGACGCCATAAGCACGTTCTCGGCTCTGGCAGGATGGTGCCATGGAGAGTTCGCACCTCAGCCGCCTGGCCCAGATGGACACGGACGGTCTCTTGGAGCTGTTGGCGAGCCAGGTCAGTCCGCAGGTCACCCCCGGTGAGCCGGAACGGCGTCGCAAGTTCGCCGAGGTGTGGTTCGAGAACCGCAAACGTCAGATCCGCGGTGTCCTCTGCGCGGACGGCAAGAGCAAACTCGCCGGGCTGGACGACGCCGGGGACAAGTCGGCGTTGGTCGGGGCGGTCGCCGACCTGTTGGCCGCGCACTTCTCCGGTCCGGTCGTCTTCACCATCGCCGCCCTGTCGGTGCGCGTGGGGCTGACCCGACTGTGCGCGGGTGGCGATGAGTGAGGCCGAGGAGCTCTACTCGGCTCTCAAGGAGGGTCTGGAACCCCCGGGCACCGTCGGCGGCGACGAGGTGGCCGCGCGCGAACTCGGCAGGCGGGTCGAGGCGAATCTGCTGTCCAAGGTCTGGTCGTCGGCCGAGTGGGGCCTGCCCGAGGGCGCGCGGGACATCACCTTCACGTTCGAGGAGCCGGTCGCGCAGTCGATGCAACAGGGCCTCTGGGACAGTGTCCTCGAGTTCATCGAGGCGGCCGATGTCGAGCCGCTCACCGAGCGGACCATCGTCCGCACGCTGGACCTGCGCTCCGCCGACGCGTTCGCGACCTCGGCCGGGGACGAGCACCTGATCGTGGTCAACAGCACGTTCCACGACGTCGTCTACAACTTCGCGAAGCTCGCCGCGATCGGCTCCGACCCGCGGCCCGCCGACGGCGTGGCCGACCCCACGTGGCGGCGGGGGCCGTCCGGCGCCCGGTACGACGTCATCGGCAGGCTCCTGCGGCTCATGCTCGGCCTCCTGCGCTGGAACGGCGAGTTCACCCTCGCCGTCCGCGTGAGCTGCCCGCTGGACCTGACGAGGGCGGCGGCTCAGCTGACCGAGTTCATCCAGGCGTCCGTCCTGGCGCACGAGGCCGGGCACATCGCGCTGGGCCACCTGCGGACGAGCACCCGCGGCCTCCACGTCGGCGGGCACGAGGCGCCGTTGGTGGACCTGGACCACACCCTCGAATACGCCGCCGACGTCTACGGGGTGACGGTGCTGGCGAGACTGGTGGCCGACCGGTTCGCGGGCACCGGGCGGGCGGTCGACGACGCGCTCGGCGAGGTGCTCTACTGCCAGCTGCTCCTGCTGGACCTCTACCAGGACGCCTTTTTCGTGGTCCCGGCGGCCAGCCACCCGACGCCCGTCGAACGCCTGGCCCACCTCGGTGACCACCTCCCGGCCTGGACCCTGGGGATCGATCCGCAGGACTTCGACCCTCGGCGGGCGAACTTCGTCATCCCGGTCATCGCGGCGGCCGAGTGCCGGGACGCCCGGTCCGGTGCGGACGACCCGTTCGAGGTGTTCATGGCGGATGTGCTGGCGGCGCCGTACTTCACCCTCACCCCGCAGTACGCCAGTCGGGACGGCCTTGAGATCCTCATGGGGATCGACCACGCGGAGAACCTGCTCGGCGCCCCCCGGCTCGACCTCCTCACGACGATCGCCGAGCGGTTCCTGGGCGCCCCGCCGCTCACCGCGGTGCCCGGTGACCTCGTCGGGAGGCTGCGGGCGGTCCTGACCCCGGAGGCGGCGACGGTGGACACCGTGACCGACGTCCCCGGGTTCGTGGACGCTCTCATCGCGGGCGAGGTCGGCGCGGCGCTGGTGATGAGCGGTGCGGAGCCTTTCGCGTCCATTCGGGACAAGTGCTGGTCGCCCGCGCCGGGCACCCCCTTCCACCGGTGGTGCGCGCCGTTCTCCGCCATCGGTGACTTCGAGCTGAGGATGGCGCTCGTCGCGTTGTCGTTCCATGTCGCGAGGGCGGGGGAGACCCGGGTCTGGGTCCTCGGCGGCGGCGCCCAGCACGAGCTGGGATCGTGGGTGACCGAACGGATCGCCCTCCGGGGAACCGGGCGGGCCTGACTCGGTCTACTGCCGACTCGTCCACAAGGGACACCCGATCCGGGTCGTCGAGGACCGCGTCGCGGGCCGGCAACCAGGCGCCGTGCCTGGCGGCTTCCACAGCGTACCGGAGAAAGCCTTGGAGCCCGCGTAAACTAACCGCCAGGGCATTCGTTATCGCCACCGCTGTGTTCCTGGCAGACCGGCCAGTCGCTCGTGGGCTCCGGCGGCGGGTGGTGACGGGCGTTGAGCGTCCTTTCGTACCCGACAACGGACACGCTCAGGAACAAGGCGATCCCGAAGACAACCGCGGGCACCTTCCGCCGGGTGACCGCGGCCAACAGCACACCCACCAACGGAAGCGCGACAGCGACGATCTCGGTCCACATCACCATCGAGTCGCGTCGGGCGACCTCGGCCGCACTGGCCATCCCGGTGAACGGCATGGCGAACACCGCCCGCAAGAACAGCAGCGGGACACCGAACAGCCAGGCGAAGAACAGCAACACCCACACCAACGGCAGCCAGTCGAAACGCTGCTCCGGCCGTGTCTCAGCGGTCACCCCACCAGGATGACCGCTCCCGCGCCCCGGCGTCGGGAGTCGGCGGCGAGGTAGGCCGATCGTTATCCGGGACCAACCGCGATCCGCTTCACCACCAACCAGTCTTCACACCGGTTGAGCTCGCTTCGGTGTCGTCACTGTCGAGAGAACCCCTGCTCTGCCTACCTCCGCGGCAGCCGCGCGACCCGACCACGGACGCCTGGTGACCTCCGGAGTCACCAGGATTCATCGCCTTGCAGGACGATGGTCACGTCATCGGGCTCCCTGGAGCCGTCTCCGAAGACCTCGACCTCGTTCTCGACATTGGGGACCGGGATGATCAGGCGTACCGTTTCGTCGGGGTCCGCGATAACAAGGGAAGCAGCGGGTAGCGTGAGCCGGTCGGAGTACATGAGCACCTTGCCCTCCGGCCGGTAGGGCCCCTGCACGCACCGCACCGTCGCGAGACCGCAGGCGGCTTGACGGACCAGGACGTGCAATGAGTCGCGTCCGCCGTGCACTGCTTGGGTTCCAGGGTTTCAGTCGTCGTGGGTGTCCGAGCTGCCTGGGGCGCGCGCGATGACGAGACCGTGTGCGAACTCCGCGGTGCAGGCAGCGAAAAGTCTCATGAGTCCACCTATGTGCGAGCGGGTATGGCGGGACGGATGGTATCCGTCGCGATCACCGGACTCCTCCGCTCGCGCCAACACATCTCAGGCGAACGCGGTTCAAGGCGGTTTGGCAGGCGTTTGCTCCCGGGACGCCCCGACTGATTGCACCTGTCCGTTGCGCCGAACGTTGGAGCATCGCGTAAAACGGCGCCGTTGGGTGTAACCCCGGCGCGTATCCCCGTGGCGAGCCCCGCGGTGTCGTCCGAACCGCGGGTGTCGGCCTACCTCCGGGAAGGGATATTGCGATGAGTCGCAGAGCGAGAGTGGGGCGCTTCACCGTTTCCGCGGTCATCCTGGCCGTTGGTTGTCTCCTCGCGAGCACAACCTCCTCCGCCACCGCCACCGCCACCGCCACCGCCGCCGGTTCGGCGGTGAAATGGCACCCAGGGCACTACATCACGAGCGACTGGTGGCACAACGCCGGTACTCCGGCGAGCATGGCGAGCAGCGAGTTGCAGGTGGTCAACACCTCGCCGAACCTGAGGGGCTGGAAGGGCAACTACTACTGGGCCGCGCTCGAGACCGGCAAAGGGGTGTACGACTTCTCGGTCATCGACGCGGAGTTGGCGCGGCTCAACCAGGGGAACCCGGTGCCCCGCAAGAAGCTCATCATCGGGCTCTCCTCCAGCGGCTTCCTGCGCACGCACGACCAGGACCCCGGCGGCTTCCTCAACGCCGTGCTCCCGAGCTACCTGACCACCGACACCACCTACGGTTCCGCCCCGAAAGCAGGCACCAACGGCTGGTGGTACGGCGGCAGCGGGTTCGCCATCACCGCCGCCGTCTGGCGCCAGGCGGTGACCGACCGCGTCATCGCACTGCTCCAGGCACTGGGCGCGCGCTACAACAGCAACCCCGACGTCGAGGGCGTCGTGTTGACCGAAACCGCTTCCCAGGTGGGCGAAGGCGGCGGCTACAACGACAACACCCTGCTGAGCCAACTGGAACGCACCCTGACCGCCGCCACGGCCGCGTTCCCCAACACCAACGTCGTCATCGAGAACAACTTCCTGGGCAACCAGCCCAACACCAGCGCGCTGGTCCTGTTCCAGAACTCGCACCGGGTCGCGGAGAGCGGGCCGGACCTGTTGGGCAAGACGGCGGCCGACAAGACCTCGCCGCCCAAGGAACTGACCTGGGGACAGCAGTGCGTCACGGGCTACCCCGGGACGGGGTGCGCCAACCTGACCGGCAGCATCGCCGTGATCCAGAACGTCGACGAACCCGAGCTGCTCGGCACCCAGTTCCAGGGCGCGGGCGCGCCCTTCACCCCGCTCGACATCTACCACAACGGCGAGGACTACCTGCACGCCAGCCACCTCATGTGGACCTACCTGGTCGGCAGGCCGACGAACAACTGGCCCACCATCGCCGCGATGGTCGACACCCACCCCATCCGCTACACGGCATGCCCCACGAGCTACCCCGGGTGCGACACCCGGTGAGCGGCACTCGTCTCCCGCCAGGCGAAACCCGGTCGGCGTCGGCCAACCGGCCGAATTCCGTTCGGCTGCCCCGGCTCGGGCGGGCGAGCTGGGACGATCTTCGCCGTGACGAAGAAGATGTGGTTGCTCTCGGGTGCTGTCGTCGTCGTGCTCGCCGCGGTCGTGACCCTCGTTCTCGTGCTCACCAGAGCACCGGACACCAGTACGCCGAAGGGCGCGGCCGAGGCGATCGTCGAAGCGTTCGGCGACAAGGACAAGCAGGCGCTCGCCGCCGTTTCGTGTCCCGGCGCCGCGCACCCGCTGGAGTTGCCCGCGCCGTCCCCGATGGTGGGCGCCGACCTGGGTGACGTGCGGCTGGCGAGCCCCGACGAGGCGGTCGCGGACGTCACCATCAGGTTCACCGACTCGTCGCGGCAGACCCAGATGGGGCTGGCCAGGGAGAACGACAGGTGGTGCCTCACCTGGTTCGGTCCATGACCACGAACCGCCGCGCCCGCCCCGTGCCGCGGCGCGGGGCGGGCGCGATCGCCGGCGGCTGACACGATCGAGTGACGTAACATGTACGGCCACGCGGTCGACGTACAGGCATCGTCGATCGCGAGGAGGAGCGCGCATGGCCGCGACCGGCCCGGCCTCGGGCGCCCGGCTCTTCCTGGGGAACATGCTGTGGCGCGAACGGGACGCGGACCAGCCGGAACCGGTGGTGGCGCTCCTCGGCCCGCGAGGCGCGGGCAAGAGCACGGTGCTCACCGCGGTCTCGCGCGAATGCGGCGGCACGGTCGTGCACGCCACGCTGGACTTCGCCGAACGGGACCTGGCCGACCCGATCGCCGCGGCGGCGTTCGCGGCCTTCCTGTTGATGCGGGACTGGACGAACCTGCGGGTGCGACCGACGTTCCACCGGCTCGGCCTGGCCCTGCTCGCGCTCAACGAGCCGCTCGACCACGACCGCCGCGTCGCCGAGGAGCAGATCCAGGCGCGGATCACCGAGTACGCCAAGCGAACCCGGGTGGGCCGGGCGACCGGCGGTGTGCCGGACCTGCTGTTCAACGCCGCCCAGGTGGCCGCCGCCGTCGGCGGCATCGCGGACACGCGGACCACCGAGGTGCTCAACCAGCAGAGCAAACCGGTCATCGGCGCCCTGCTGCGCGGACTGTCCGGTCTCTCGCTGCGCAAGGCGAAACGCTGGCACAGCGCGCTGCCCGAGGCCGAGGCGGCGGGCGCGGTGGACTGGTTGGTCCGGTTGAGCACCCGCGACCGGGGGCAGGCCCTGGTCCACGTGGTGAAGGCCCTGCTGGCCGACATCGACGCCTTCGACCGGCAGCACCCCGCCGCCCGGGGCAAGTGCGACTGCCGGGCCCCGCGGGCGCTGCGCGACCGGCACGACCACGCCTGGGTCCTGCTGGTCGACCACCCGCGCACCGAGGTGGCCGCGCAGTTCCTCGCCGCGCTGGTCAGGGCCCGGCGGGAGCGCGTGGACGACGGTCAGGACGGGAAGCCCGGCCGCGACCCGCTGCTCGTCGTGTCCGCCGCGGACCGGTGGGACACCTCGTGGACCGGCTGGTGCGAACCCTGGCACAGCGGCCCGGCCGCGTTGGGGCGACCGACCATCCCGACGTGGTCGCGGGCGACCCGCGGGGACTGGCTCGCGCACGTCGCCCGTGTGGACGAGCCGAGCTGGTACCCGGTCTGGCTGGACACACCGGTCGACGACCGCCTGCTGGGCCCCATCGCCGCGAGCTGGGACGGCGACGAGACGCGCGCGCTGGTGTCCAGGTTGGCGGCGGGCCACCCGCGGGCCGAGTCGGACATCCGGGCCCGGGTCGCCGAGTTGCCCGACGGCCGCGGCGGCGCGCCGGTCTCGGTGCTGACGGCCCCGGTCGACGGCGACGCGCCGTTGTGGGAGAAGGTCTTGCGCGCCTGCCGACCGGAGAACCTGGTGCCACCGGTTCGTCCCTGGCCGTCCGTCCCGGCCGCGGTGGCGCTCGCGGTGCGCCTCGACGGACGCGCCGACGCGGAAGACCTGGATCCCGCCCTGTTCCCGATCGCCGCCCAGACGCTGCGCGGTCTGCGGCACAACCTGTGGATCAGCACGTTCTCGGCTCCGCCGTCGCCGCTGTGGGGGATCGGCCAGGAGCAGGCACCACGTCCGGCGGCCATGCACCCGTGGCTGGCGCGCTGCCTGCTCGCCGGTCTGTCCCAAGAGGACCCCGCCTTGTGGGACAAGCTGTTCGCGGACGTGCTCGGCGCCAGGGACGACCGCGAACCCGGTGACCTGCTGTACCACGACCTCGCCCTGGGCCGGTTCGACGACGTCGTGGCGAGCCTGGTCGACCGGTTCGACAAGATCGACCACGGGTCGTGGGTCCGGCTGCTCGACGCCGCCACGGGCGCGCCGTGCAGGCTGCCCGAGACCGAGGCCCTCGCCGACTCGTACCGGCGGCTGGTCCCCGAGTACGTGGCCGACCGCGGCCCGACCGAGGTCGCGGTGGCGGACCTGACCGCGCTGCTCTGGCTACTGCGCGACCCGCGCACCGCGGTCGACGAACGCTGGTACGCCCGCGTACGCGCCGACTTCCGCCGGTTGGGCAACAACTCGGCGCGTGCCGACACCGACGCGCTGGAGGAAGCGGCCCGCCGGTTCTGAGCCCGACCCCTACTCGTGGAGGAGCACCGTGTCCCCAGTCGATGTCGCGCCCTGGAACCGTCGACACCCGGTGCTGACCGGTGTCGCGGTGGTGGTCATCATCGCGTCGGTGGTGGTCGGGGTGGTGTTCCTGGTGCGCTCGCTCAGTTGCGGTGACGGGATGGTCGGCGGTGACAAGACCGATGCCTGCGTCGGCGTGAACCTGTCCGGCGACCGGTTCAGCGACGACCAGCCAGAACGGTTGACCGGCCTGGTGAACCGCGTCCAGGCGAACAACGACGCGGTGACCGGCGACAACTACGTGTCCATCGTCCTGATGCTGAACATGTCGCCGGTGGCCGGTGTGGACACCGCCACCGTCGACGACGTCTACCGCAACGTCGAGGGCGCGCTCACCGCCGTGTGGCGCGCCAACCACATGTCGACCTTCAGCCAGACCCTGCCGGGCGACACCGACCCGGTACCCGCGATCAAGCTGCTGCTGGCCAACACCGGCAGCGAGAACGCGGACTGGGAGGCCACGGTGGACCAGATCGCCAAAGCCAAGGAGGACAACCACATCACGGCCGTCACCGGGCTGAGCCAGAGCACCACGCCGACCCGGCAGGCCGTCGCGAAGCTGATCACCGGCACCGGCATCCCGGTGATCGGCGCGTCGGTCACCGGGGACCGGATGAACCTCGACGTGCGCGACGAGAGCCGCTACCTCGACGGCTTCTACCGGATCGCGCCGACGAACACCGGGACCGTCGTGGCCGCCACCTCCTACATCGCCAACCAGCTGCGCATCGACTTCAAGGACGTGGCCATCGTCGAGGACAACACGGCGGACGACGACTACATCGCGACGCTCATCAAGGCCGCGCACAGCCGGATGCCCGGCGCCACGCCCTACCCATTCACCTCGCCCGCCGCGTCCGACCCGGTCCAGCGGCGGGACGACAGCCTCAAGGGCCAGTTCGGCTACATGGACACGCTCCTGTGCAAGCAACCACCGCGGCTGGTGTACTTCGCGGGTCGCGGCGCGGACATCGGCACCTTCGTGACCAGCTGGGCCCACTCCGGCACCTGCGCGAACAAACCGCTGCACCTGCTGACCGGCGACGACGCCCTGGAGGCGACCGTCGACCACCGCGTGCTCGAAGCGGTGGCCACCGGCCAGGTCAAGGTCCAGTACACCGCCCTGGCCAGCCCGGACAAGTGGGGCTCCTGCCCCGACGGCGACACCACACCACGACCGGACCGGAAAGCGAGCGACGAACGCAAGGTCTACGCCGATTTCGAGGCGGCGTTCACCGGCAAGGCCAACTGCGACGCCGACAAGCCGGTCCCGGCCGACGGCGCCGCCCCTCTGGACTTCCCGGTCGACGACCTGGCGACCGGCCAGTCGATGATCGCCCACGACGCCGTCGCCCTGGCCGTCCTCGCCGCCCGCCGCGCGGGCAAGGGCGTCCTCGCCGACCCCTTCTCCTCCCAACGCGGCATCCTCCAACAGGTCCGCTGCGCGAACGGCCTGATCCCAGGCGCGTCCGGCCCGATCCGCTTCGGAAAGGACTCCCACGGCGACCCGGTGGGCGTGGTCCTCCCCATCATGGACATCGGCAAATCCGGCAAGGCCACCACCGTCTTCACGGGCCTACCCACCACAGACGACCCGAACGCGGGCAAAGACTGCTGACCCACCACGGTGTTCCGCCGACCGCCGCCTGCCCACGGGGTCCGCGCGTCCGGCCATCAGGCCGGGACGGGGTCGGCGATCCCGTCCGGCAGGGCCACGCCCAAGGACGTCGGGGTGCGCGGCACCGCGTCGCGGTCGCGGCGCGTGGCGGTCAGGCCCGCCTGGCGCGGCACGGAGGCGTGCCTGCCTGCGGCCGCCGAGCCGGACGTCCCCCTCCGGACCTCCGGGGACCTCCAGCACGGTTGCCCGCCAGTGCGGCCCGGGGTGCGGGGTGCTCAGCTGCCATTGGACACTGAACGCGGTCCCGGTGTGGGGGACTCCTCCCCGCGATCGGGTCAGCCGTCCCGGCGGGACAGCGCGCGGGCGGCCGAGGCGAGCGCCAACCCGGCCCAGGAGACGAGGACGACGGTGGCGGCACCGGGGGACAGCCCGGCGTCGGCGGGCAGGCCGACCAGGCTCAGCCCGGCCTCGTGCGGCAGGAACCGCCGCCGCGCCCGCCGTCGCCGCGGCGGGCCACCGCCAGCGCGTGACCATCGAGCAGGCGACGACGGCGACCGGGAGCACCCCGACCCACGCCCAGCCGCCCGCCGTCGTCAGCCCCGGTAACCAGAACGCCATGACCACGGCCAGCGCGGCGGCGCCGTCCACGACCACCGACAGGTACCCGGACGACCTCGGTTGCCCGTTGTCCACCGCGTCCTTCACCGGTCCACTGGACCACGCGCGATCAACCGGTCGCGAAGGGTCACCGCGGTGCAGGCGTGCCGTCGTCCACATCGGACAGTTCCTGGGCGCCTTTGCCGTACCGCTTGCCCACGCCGCGCAGTCGCGCTCGGCCCCCCGTCGCGGGCAGACCGGTACGGCTCCCACGCCGTACCGTGGCCCGCCGGTCACCGGAATCCGCGCCGGGATGGCTTGGTCCGACGCCCGTTTCCGTGAGTGGTTGCGGGAACTCAGCGCAGGCGGCCGTCGTGGACTTCGACGGTCCGGTCGGCGGCGGTGAGGTGGGTGGGGTCGTGGGTGACCAGGACCGTGGCGGTGGCCCGCTGGTGGGTGAGGCGGGTGATGAGGTCGATGATCGCGGCTCCGCGTTCGCGGTCGAGGGCGCTGGTCGGTTCGTCGACCAAGAGGACGGTGGGGTCGTTCATCAGGGCACGGGCGATGTTGACGCGTTGGCGCTGACCGCCGGAGAGCTGGTGCGGGCGCCGCCCGGCTTGGGGGGTGAGGTCGACGGCGTCGAGCAGTGCCAGGGCGCGGTCGCGGGCCTCGGCGGGGGAGCGGCCGTCGATCCGGGCCATGACCTGGAGCTGTTCCGCGGCGGTCAGGGCGGGCAGCAGGTTGGGTTGTTGGAAGACGATGCCGATCTCGCGGCGGCGCAGGTCGGCGAGTTCGCCTCGAGTCATGCCGGTGGTCGGTGTGCCGTCGATGGCGACGGTGCCGTGGTCGGGGGTCACGAGGGTGGCGGCGACGGCGAGCAGACTGGATTTGCCGGAGCCGGAAGGGCCGACCACGGCGGTCAGGCAGCCTCGGGGGACCTCCAGGGTGACCCGGTCGAGCGCGGTGAGGCGGGAGTCGCCGTCGGGGTAGGTGAGGGTGACATCGGTCAGGCTGAGGCTCATCGGGCGCTCCCCAGGGCGGTCAGCGGGTCGACGGACGTGACGCGGCGGATGGCGAGCGCGGCGCCCAACGCGCCGAGCAGGATCATCACGGCGGCCGGGGCGAGCACGGTGGTGGGCGTGAGGACGAACGGGATCGCCGAGCCCGCGAGCGCGGCGCCCAGGGCGGCGGCGAGTCCGGTCCCGATCAGGGTCCCGCCGGTGAGCAGGACGACGGCCTGACCCAGGGCATCCTTGAGCAACCCGGCCGTGGTGGCCCCCAGGGCTTTGAGGACGGCGATGTCACCGCTGCGCTGGATGGTCCAGACGGTGAAGAAGGCGCCGACGACGAGTGCGGAGATGGCGAACAGGAAGCCGCGCATCAGTTGCAGGGAGCCGTTCTCGGCTGTGTAAGAGCCGATCGCGGACAGCGAGTCGTCCTTGGTGACCGTCCTGGTGCCGATGGCCTGATCGGTGGTGGCGTCGAAGGTGGTGGTGGACAACGCGATTACGGTCGCGATAGGACTGTCGCTAGTGGAGTGCGCGGTCGCGCGCCAGACGTCGAGGGTGGTCCAGATGACCGGGGTGTGGCTGAAGGAGGCCTCGCCTGCCACGGCGGCCACGGTCAGCTGTCGCCCGGCCAGGGTGACGCTGTCTCCCGCTCGGACGTCCAGTTCGTCGGCGGCCGTGGTGGACAGCACCACGGTGTGCTCGGTGAGGTCGCCGCTGTCCGGGGCGAGGGCGGACCCGGCCCGGACGCCGAAGGCCGAGACCCCGGCGCTCCGATCACCCGCGGTCGCCTTGGTGGTGGTGATGCCCAGCGGTTCGGCGCTGGTGACCCCCGGTGTGGCGGCCCACCGCCGCCACTGCGCCTCGGTGACGGTCGAGTCGGCGTACGACGGGCCCCGGTCCCCGCCGGGCGCGGCGAAGGCGATCCGGTCGGCGGGCAGGCCGGTGATGGCGGAGGTGTTCTGCCTGCCGAGCCCGGCGGTCAGCCCGGACAGCAGACCGACCAGCAGGGTGATCAGCACGATGACGGCGCCCATCACGGCGAAGCGCCCCTTGGCGAATCTCAGGTCTCTCCAGGCGACGAACACGGCCTCGATCACTCCTATCCGGAGGGTGCGGGGGACGTCTCCACGATCACCGCCCGCACCCCTGCGGGGCATCCGACCGGGGATGGCACTTCACGAGCCGGAAGGCGGCGCGCCGGTTCCACCTTTCGATAGAGGCGACGCCCGGCCCGCGCTGCGTAGCCTGGACGCACTGTGAACGCCGCCGCTCCCGCCCTGACACCGACCAACCGGGTGCTGACCTGGTGCCTGCACCTGCTGCTCATCGCCCTGCTCGTGCTGGCCGCGGCGCGGTCGGTGGCCGGGGGACAGGCCCGGGCCGGAGCGGTCGTCGCGGTGGCGGTGCTGTGCGGGGCGGTGTACGCGGCCGGACCGCTGCTGCCGCGCGTCCGCGCGTCCCGGCGGGTCGCCGCGGGGTGGCTGGGCGCCGTCGGCGCCGTGTGGCTGGTCCTGGTGGTGTTGACCGCCGACGGGGTATGGGTCGCCTTCCCGCTGTACTTCCTCCAACTCCACCTGCTGCCACGCCGAGCGGGCCTGGCCGCGGTGACCGCCACCGCGCTGGCCGCGATCGCCGCCTTCGCCGCCCACCAGGGGTCCTTCAGCCCGGTCGCCGCCATCGGCCCCGCGCTCGGCGCGGCCGTCGCGGTCGCGGTGGTGTGGGGCTACCAGGCCCTGTACCGGGAGAGCGAGCGGCGCAGGCACCTGATCGAGGAACTCACCGCCACCCGTGCCGACCTGGCCGAGGCCCAGCACACGGCCGGGGTGCTGGCCGAGCGGGAACGCCTGGCCCGCGAGATCCACGACACCCTCGCCCAGGGGCTGTCCAGCATCCTGCTGCTGCTGCGCGCCGCCGAGCGGTCCCTGCCCGACACCCCCGGCACCGCGGCCCGCCACGTGGACCAGGCCCGCCAAGCCGCCGCGGACAACCTCGCCGAGGCCCGCCGCTTCGTCGCCGCCCTCACCCCGCCCGCCCTCGACGACACCACGCCGGCGGGCGCGTTGGAACGCCTGTGCGCCACCACCGCCACCCGCCACCGGATCACCGCGCGCTTCCACCTCACCGGCGACCCGGTGCCGCTGCCGACCGCCCACGAGGTCGCCCTGCTGCGCATCGCCCAGGCCGCCCTCGCCAACACCGTCCGCCACGCGGGCGCCACCACCGTCGAGGTCACCCTGAGCCACCTCGGCGACGAGGTCGCGCTCGACGTCGTCGACGACGGAACCGGCTTCGACCCCGCGACGCTGCCCGCGCCCGATCCCGGCGAAGGCGGGTTCGGACTGGCCGCCATGCGCAGCCGCGCCCGGGCACTGGGCGGCTCCCTCACCATCGAGTCGGCCCCCGGCCACGGCACCGCGCTGGCCGCCCGACTCCCGCTGCCGCCCACCGCCACCCGACCCGAGGCCCGCCCGTGACCGACATCCGCCTGCTGCTGGCCGACGACCACCCCGTGGTGCGCGCGGGCCTGCGCGCCGTGCTGGAGACCGAACCCGGGCTCGTCGTGGTCGCCGAGGCCGCCACCGCCGAGGCCGCCGTGGCCCGGGCCGCCCGGGGCGACATCGACGTCGTCCTGATGGACCTGCGGTTCGGCGCCGGGATGACCGGGGCAGAGGCCACCGCGGCGATCACCGCGCGCCCGGGCGCGCCCCGCGTCCTGATCGTCACCACCTACGACACCGACGCCGACACCCTGCCCGCCATCGAGGCGGGCGCCACCGGCTACCTCCTCAAGGACGCGCACCCCGAGGACCTCGCGGCCGCCGTGCGCACCGCCGCCGCGGGACGGACCACCCTCGCGCCCACCGTCGCCGACCGGCTCCTCGACCGGATGCGGACGCCCGACACCGCGTTGACCCGACGGGAGGTCGAGGTCCTCGCCCTGGTCGCCGACGGCCTGTCCAACCGGGCGATCGCCGCGCGCCTGCACCTCACCGAAGGCACCGTGAAATCCCACTTGGCGCGCTGCTACACCAAACTCGGCGTCGACTCCCGCACCGCCGCCGTGGCCACCGCGACGGACCTCGGCTTCATCCGCCGATAAGCCCCGACGGCCGTCGTCCGCGTGGATCCGCCGCACGACGGCCTGACGGCGTAGCGGCCGGAGTCCCGCAACGCCAAGGGTTCCTCAGGCGCGCGTGGAGTTCCTGAGTTCCTCGACAGCCGGCAGGTGGGACAACCACGTGGCGAACCGGTCGACCCACTCCTCGATCGCGTCACCGGCGAAGTGCGTCCGCTCCCAGGCCCCGTACAGGGTCAGCGGGACCTGCGCGCCGTCGACGGTCACCTTGGCCGCGTGCAGGCCCGCGATCGGCGTGTCGGTCAGCACCGCCGCGCCGCGGCCGGACACCGCGTGCGCCTGGGCCAGCACCGTCGAGCGCAGCACGATCGGGTCGGTGACGCGCGCGCCCGCGCGGGCGACGGCCTTGTCGAAGGCGGTGCGCGCCGAGAACGTCCGGTCCATCAGGATCAACGGGTGGTGGACCAGCTCCCGGACCTCCACGACGTCCCGCCCGTCGAGCTCGTGCCCCGGGGCACCTGCACCGTGAGCCCGATGTCGCACAGCTTCCTCGACGCCAGTCCGCTGGGCGGCGCGATCGTGGCGACGGCGAGGTCGGCGGCCTCGTCGCGCAGCGTGTCGTACACCTCCGACGGGTGGCACTCGATGATGTCGACCAGGGGGAGGCGCGCCCCGTGCCGGGCGGTGAAGGGGCCTATCGCCCTGGTCGAGCTCGGCGCCTGGGCGACGACCACCAACCGCAGCTGTTCGAGGCTCGCCCGGTCCCTGGACCGACTCCGCCGCGGTCGTGGACGCGCGCATCATGGCCTTCACCGGCAACGGGACCGGCGGCCAGAGCACGAGCAGGCAGAACAACCCGGACGGCGTCTACCAGGGCACCTGGTCGGACCTCGGCGCGGTGCAGATCGGCCAACCCGCGACCGGCGTCGACCGAAAGGGCTGCGTGTACTCCTTCGCGATGACCGACGCGGGCACCCTGACCGTCCGCGACCAAGCCACGTGCACCGGCGACGCGCCGCTGAGCCGCTCCCGAGACATCGAGTAGCAGCTCCGCCCACCCTCGCGCGGGCTCTCGGACACCGAGGTGTTCGACAGCCCGCGCGCGGCGGTCGTCAGCCCGCGCCGTAGCCGGCGAACGAGTTGACCCAGCGGACCTCGCCGGTCGAGATGATCGTGATCTGCCGACGACCGTCCAGTCCGACGAACGGGCAGTCCTCCGCGCCCTCCCGCAGGGTGAGCGACTCGTCGCCGGGTTCGAGCCACAGCACCTTGCCCGACCGGAGCCACGGCGCGAGGTCGAAGTCGTACTGCGACACCCTCGGCCGGTCCTGGGCCCAACCCCAGCCGCCGCCCTGCCTGCGCACCGGGTACGTGTTCTCACCCCAGAGGTTCACCAGCGTGACGCCTTCGGGCTTGGGGCCGAAGTAGCTGATCGCCCACCCGGTGTGCGCGCCGATGCGCACCTCGGCGATCACGGCCCGCACGCCCGGGTTGTCGAGGATCCGGGGCACCACGAACGGCACGTCCGGCCCTGGGACGACCGCGAACGGCGGGTGCTCCGGTTTGCCCGCCAGCCGTACCGCGCCGGTCATCGCCAGCCAGCCGGGGGGCATCTCCTCCGGTGTGCGGCGGATCGACGTCAGGTAGTCCCAAAACCGCCCGTCGAAGCCGACCACGTCGATCGGCCAGCGCACCGGTTCGCCGCTGTCCGGGCACCGCGCCACGCCGACGTCGGGCAGCAGGGCCCGGTACCGGCGGTTGACGTCGGTGACGAGGTTGGGGTCCGGCGAGGTCTCGCCGCGCAACCGCCAGCTCAGTTCCACCACCCGCGCCCGCACGGCGGCGGGGTCCTTCGACCTCACTGGTCCGCCCTCCCCGCGGGTGGCACCCACGCGCGCTGGTCTGTCCACAGTGGAGTCTCCGCCGCCACGAACCGCATGGGCTGACCGGGTGTGAACCGCACCAGGCCCTCACCGCCTCCCCGCTGGTGCTGTCGCACGAGCCTGTCGCGCATCTCCCGCTCGTGGGGGTCGTCCGGGTCCCAGTGCACGACGGCCCCGTGCATCACGCCGAACCTGCGGCTCGCCATGTCCTGGATGATGAGATTGTACTCGTCCAGCGGGATCTCGGTCCCGTCCGGCCGCCGGATGTCGTAGAGGTCGTGGTCGCCCGCGATGGGGTGGCGGACCTTGTGCTCGTCGTAGCCGTGGACGACGTAGCCGATCACCTCGAACCGGCCGGGGCCCTCGGGGTTGCGCGCGAGTTTCCGCATCTTCCCCACGTATTCGTGGTGCTCCGCGACCCGCATGCGGTAGCGGTTCCGACCCGCTTCGATGTCCTTCTTCCCGAGGTTCCTGCGCTTCGGTAGGGGAACCGCGTTGAGGAAGAAGCCGACCAGGCCCTTCTTCTCCGGCTCGACGCTGAGGAACGTGTCGGCGTAGTTGATGGTCTTGGCCTTGATGTCCACCGGTTTGTACCAGGCGCCGCGCGTGAGGTGGCGGATCGAGTCCGGGTTGGTGGGCCGCACCTCGATGATCAGGTTGTGCTGGTCGGCGTAGCGCTGGAACTTCAGGCTGTTCTTGACCAGGACCCCGTAGTCCGCTTGCGCCTTCTTCCGGCTCAACGGCGAGTTCTCCGCGCGGCTCGTCTTCGACGGGTTGATGGTGGCCACGAAGTGGATCACGTAGTGGTCGCCCGCCAGTCGTTCCACGACAAGGGACAGCGCGGTCAACCCGTGGCGGCGTTGGACAGCGGGCAGGCGGGCCCTGATCTCGTCGACCGGCATACCGGTCGCGACCAGGGCTCCGGCGTCGCGGAGCGCGGCGTCCAGGCGGTTCAGGTCGTGGTCGTCCGCGGCGCCGGATTGGTTGACCACGCGGCCCGCCAACCGGGCGAACACGGCGTCGAGGTCGGCGCGGATCTGCTCCAGGAGTCGTTGCCCCAGCGCCAGTTCGCGGCCCTTGTCCTGGACGAACGGCACCGACTCCCGGTCGATCACCGCGTCGATCCAGTGGTTGACGGCAAGGCGGGCCTGCGCGGCGCTGACGGCGAGGTGCCGCGCCAGCAGATCGGCGTCGGCCCGGTGCTCGTAGTACCGGGCCACGGTGACGGCGACGGCGTTGATGGCCAGCAACGCGTCGCGCGAGGCGTTGCCGTAGGTCGTGGAATGGGCGTCCGAACCACTCGCCTGCCGCGGCTTGCGCACGACCAGTTCCGGGATCGCCGCGGCCTTGGCGCGAGCCAACGCGAGACCGTCGACCAGGATCCGCGCCGCGGGCGAGCGGTTCAGGTCGAGCGACCGGACGGCGACCGCCGACCCCGTGTGCGCTTGTCCGAGCTGTTTCCCTAAGGCCAAGGCGAAGATGTGGTCACCGCGCTTCGGTCCGGCGACAAGTGCGTCGGTCTTCTCGTTCTTCTTCGGGTTGACCTCGGCATCGACGGCCCACACCCGGCCCGTGTCGACCAGGTCGACCCGACGGGCCCGGAACTTCCGGCGGACGGCCGCCAACCGGCCGGTCACCTCCTCCGGACCGACGGGCTTGCGGGCGTAGCGCGCCATGACCCGCCGAGCAGCCGCCATGACCTTGTCGAGCCGGTCCGCCCGGTCCTTCTCCTCGCGGCGCGCGGTATCCGCGTCCGGCCGCTTCTCGTCCGGCTGCTTGTCGTCCGGCTGCTTGTCGTCCGGCCGCTTCCGATCCGGACGCCGTCCGGCCACGGGCCTGCGCGTGCCTCCAGGCTCGCGCCTGCCCTTCGGCCGCCGTGTGTCCAGCGCGGCCTTCAGCTTGGCCCACAGCTTCTTGACCAGGTCGACGATCTTGTCGATCACCCAGTCCACCGCCCGGTTGACCGGCGCCGCCAGCTTCTGGAAGATCTGCCGGACCTTGCCCGCGATGCCGCCGATGCCGAGGATCGCCGCCAGCGCCCCGATCAGCACCGGGATCGACCTGGCCAGCGCGCGTTCGACGAGCGCGGGCACGCCGCCGGTGCCGCCCCGCGCGATCGCGATCACCGCGTCGAGCACGGCGTTGACGAACTCGATGAGCCGGCGGCCCTGGGTGACGATGAACCGGATGATGTCGACGATCAGCTTGCAGGCGCGCAGGAACGCCGACGCGGGGTTGAGCAGCGAGACGATCCAGGTGATCCCGGCGATGATGATCGTCGGCAGCAGGTAGGACACCAGGTCCTTGACGAGGGTCTCCTTCAGGTCCCCGACCCGGGCCTTCAGCTCGGACCACATGCCCGCCACGCCGCGTTTCCTGGTCTCCACCACCAGCGGGACCGCGGTCTCCGCGGCCGCGACCGCCTGCTCGGGCACCCGCCGGGTGAGCCGCGACCGGATGTTGGGCCAGGACAGGCCCAGCAGCCCGGCGATCATCACGAGGATGCCGACCACGTCGAACGTCGCGGGCAACTGGAGCCCGACGCCCCCGGCGGTTCCGAGCAACCAGGCCAGGACGCCCTGCCGCAGGTGTAGCCCGGCGTTGCGCAGGAACAACTTCAGGCCGCCGCCGACCCCGGTGACCAGGTTGCCCAGGAAGCCGATCGGGTCACCGAGGATCGCGCCGATCGCCGTCGCCGCCTTGCGCAGCACACCGAGCAGCAGCCGCTTCATCTCCATGATGGCGTCGATGACGCCCTTGATCGCGTCCTTGGCCTTGTCGACCGCGCCCTTGTTCTCCTCCTTCTGCTCCGCGATCTCCTGGTCGACCGCCCGCACCGCGTCGGTGTACTTGGTGGCGAGGGCGTCGACCAGTTCGGTGCCCTTGTCGTCCACGGATCGGGTGAGCTCGTCGAACTTGTCCGCGAACTCGGACACCGCCTCGCGGCCGATGGCCCGCAGGTCCTCGGGGAGCTTCTCGACCGCGGCGCGCAGTTCCGCGCGACCGTCGGCGATGCGCCGCTTCGCCCGGGCCAGTTCCCGGGCGATGGTGTCGGCGATGTTCGAGACGACACCGCGCATGCGGCGGACGTAGTTGGCGCGGGCCTCCTCCAGGAAGGCGTTGACCTCGTCCGGCAGACCGACCAGCCAGTCCTTGAACCACTTGAGCCGGTTGATGCCGGAGTACCGGCGGTCCTTGTAGTCCGCCAGCTTGCGCTTGTGCTCCGCGGTGAACGCGTCCCGCGCGGCCTTCTCCTCGCGGGTGAACTGCTCGTCCACCAGCCGGTCCAGGCCGCTGAGGATGCCTTCGACGTCGGCCTTCATCTTGTCGAAGACCTTCTGCAACAGCGCCGTGACCTCGGCGCGCTTCTCCTCGTCACGGGTCTTGGCGCCCGTCTTGCCCGTGCCGACCAGCTGCCCGGTGCGCACCCGCGCCCCGGCCATGGCGCCCATCGAGGCCGCGCCGAGTTGTCGGGCCTGCGCGGTGGTGCGCCGCAGCTGGGCGGCCTCGTGTCGGCGGAGTTGCTCGGGGGCGGTATCGGAGTGCTGTTCGGCCGCCTTCTTGCTGGAGAGGGCGTTGGCGAAGGTCGGCTCGTTCGACTTCTTCAGCTGGGTCTCGGTGACCTGCGCGTCGGCCATCTGCCGGTCGACCGCGGCCGGGCCCGCCGACATGTCCGTGGCCGCGAGCGGCAGTGTGTCCGGCGCCGCCTGCTTCGGGTCGGGGGTGCCGGGCCTGCCCGGTGGCCGGTCGGCCGCCATGGGCACGACCTGCTTCGGCACGGCGGCGGAGGTGTCGGGCGGGGCCGCCGTGGTGGTGGCGATCTGCTCTGCGGACTCCGCCTTGCCTTCCCCGACCCGACCCCGAACCTCGGTGTTGATCTCGGCGGGCTTCTCGGAGTCGGGGAACTTCTCGGCTTCCTTGAGGTTCTTCGGGGCCCGGTCGGCGACGGCCTTCGCCACCGCCTCGATGAACGCGGCCTTGTCGAACCCCTTGGGCTCGGCCTCGTTCATCTTCTCGGCATTGGCCGCCTTGCCCTGCGCCACCGCGTCATCCTTCGGCGGCACGGCCGCGTCCTGCGCGGAAACGGCCTCCTCGCGCGGCGGAGGGTGCGATGTCGCGACGGTTCGCTTCTTCTGCGCGACATCCCGCTTCAACACGGCGAACTTCGGGTCTCCCGCCGGACCTCGTCGCAAACCGTCCGCCACCGCGGCGTTGCCGACCTTGTCCTGCAACTCCCTCGCCGCCGGGTCGCCCCCCGGCCCCCGTCCACCCGCCCGCGCGGCGGCCACCACGGCCGCGTTCGACCGCGGGACCGGCGTCGACGGCCTGCGCTGGATCACCCGCTCCCGCACCGGTGCGGGAGCCTGGGGCGTCGTCGCGGGTCGCTTCGCGCGGTCGAGCGGCGGCGGCATGCGGGCTGGGCACCTCCGGTGCGGATGTGATCGGGCCCAGGATCGCATCAGGGCGTCACCGGAACGTCCCACGACCGTTGCCGGGGATCAGGTCAGCCGGAGATGACCATCTGTCAGATGTCGTGGTCGGAGTGGTCCGTCCGAGACAGGTGGCGGTCGGTGACGCGCAGGTCCTTGTGTTAGATGGAGTCGAGCTTGCTCTTCTTGCCGGCGTCCTCGTTGGTGTGGGTGTACTCGCAGCCATGGATTCCTTCTTGTAGCAGTTCGCGTCGACATCGCGGAAACCAGCGGCCCAGATGGGATCCAGGGCCTCGCTGCCAGGTTTGGCGTTGCAGTCGCCGAAGATGAGGGCGCCCTGCGCCTCGTGCTTCCGCGCGCCGGCCTCGTAGAACTCCATCGACCGCTTGACCTCGGCGCGCTGCACGTCGTCGCCGAGACCCAGGTGGGTGATGTACACGAGGATGTTGCCGATCCGGCTCACGTCGATGGTGACCACGGTGAAGCCGCGGCCCTCGCCGTCGTTGACCTTGTAGCGTTAGTCGCCGACCTGGGTCAACGGGTACGGCGAGATGAGCGCGGGGCCGTAGGCGGCGCCGCCGGGCTCGTCGCAAAGGAACGTCCGGGCGAACTGGCCGTGCGCCACTTGAGCCGGGTGCTGTCCGACGACTGCGCCCGCGTCGCTCGACGTCGTCGGTGTCGCGGCGCCGGTGAGGGGAGGTCCGCCTTCCGGCCGAGGTGCGCGAACCGCCTACCAGGTCACGGCTGCCGGATCTCATTGGTCAGTTTGCCGTTCCACGGGCACCAGACGAGACCGGGCAGGAACGCGCCACCCGGCTTCGTCCAGGTGGCCCTCGACGTAGTCGATGTCGGCGGCACAGACCTCGATGGCTACCTCGACGAGGTGGACGGTGTCCGCGTCGTAGTGGAACGGTCACCTAGGGTTGTAGTCTGCGGTGTTCTTCACGATCCGTCCGACGAGCGTGGTCTTGTCGGACTCGCCCGCCACCGCCGCGCGGGCGTCGTCGATCTGCTCCGCGTCGGTGAGTTGACGACGAACCCGGAGGCGCCCGGGGGCGCCTGCAGTTCGAAGTACGCGACGTCGGCTTCCGCGCCAGTCCGCGCTCGGGCCACGCCCGCCTGAGCCAGCAGCGCCGCCGCGACCAGTCCGCAGGCGCGGATCACCAAGCCACGCATCACGATCCCCTTCCGCCACGCCGGGATGGATGGATCCCGGCTCTGACTCCAGCCGAACACCACCGCACCACGCGATACCAGTCAGGGGCGGCGTATCACCTGGTTTCGCGACCCCGCCGACCCGGCAGTCCCTCCCGACCAGCGGATCCGCGATCCCGGCCACACTCGCGCACCACACCACGGAGTGCGTCCGCGCAGGTCTTGTTTGGCGGCGTAACGAACGGGAACCCGTTACGCGCGAACCCGTCCGAGGCAGGACAACAACCCCTTGGCCCAACACGCCGAGTCGATGAGCGTGGAGTCGGTGGGGACGTGCGCCGGGGTGCTCAAATCCGTGCGGTGAAGGTCAGTTCGGCCAAGTAGGACATGTCCTCGGTGGTGACGTCGGTGAGTGCCCACCCCGTTCCGTCGATCACCTGTGCCAGCTCGTCCGGCGTCATGCCGAGGTAGTCGAACCAGCCGGTCGCCAGGTGCCCCGCGCGGACCCGCAGTCGGGCTTGCCCGGGCATGCGTCCCAGGCGCCGGTTCCGGTCCTGGTACGCGATCTCGGAGGGGATCGCGACGTACGGATCCGCGCCGGTCCCGTACAGGCGCGCGCCGGGTGCCGCGTGCCGGGCCAGTTCCGCGAGCACCACGGGAGCGTGCTCCGCCGAGCCGAGCAGACCGAGGTTGTTGTCCAGCAGGAGAAAGGTGTCGAAGCGGCCGAGGTCGCCGCCGAGTCGCGCGACGTCACCGCACTCCGCCTGGACGCCGCGTTCCCGGGTGACCGCGACGGCGCCGGGGGAGATGTCGATCCCCACGACGGCGGTCCCCTCGGCGGCGAGGACGACCGCGTGCCGACCCGCACCGCAACCGACGTCCAGCACCCGCCCGCCCGCCCGGCGGCACGCCAGCCGCTCCAGTTCGGTCCATTCGCCGGGCAGGCCGAAGTAGTGGTACGCGTCCCTGGCGAAGACGTACCCGTCGTCCCGCTCGACCACCTCGTACGCGACACCGGGCGCGCCCCCGCCCGCCCAGCAGGCGTGGAGGACCTCGCCGAGGGCGTCGCCGATCACGGGTTCGGTCACGGTCGCTCCCGACCCGTCTCGGCGATCGCGTACTCCAGCAGGACCTCGGAGAGGAACTCCCGGGGGGACTCAAAGCCCAGCGCCTCCGCGTGCTCCTTGACGGTGCCGTTCAGCGACTCGCGGTCGGACTGGTACCAGTCCATGAGTTCGGTGAAGCCGACGCCCGCGTCCTCCAGCGACAGGTTGCGGACACCGCGATCCCGGAGCACCCGCGCCTTCCGCTCGACGGCGCGGACGGTCCCGCCGAACTCGCCGCGCCGTTTGAGTTCCAGGGGCAGCAGGGTGCCGATGGCCTGGTCGTTCCTGGCGAGTACCACGTCGAGGACGACCTCGAGCCGGAGCAGCGTCAGCAGTTGGTCCTCGGTGATGTCGTTGGTGGTGAGCCACTGCCGGGTTTGCTCCGCCGACAGCAGTCCGCGGCGGCGTCGGAACCTGGCGAGGGCCGCCTTGATGTCCTGATCGGACGGTCGCAGGTGGAGTGTGGCGGCGTAGTGGTCGAGCAGGTGCAGCAGAGCGGTGCCGCGCAACCGGTCCTGCCCGTCCCGCTGCACCCACAGGTGCCGGAGCACATCGCTGTTCGTCACAGCCTGTTCCTCGGGCCGCGCCGTTGTGACAGACCCGGTCTCGGCGGTCAGCCGCTCCCAGAAGATGTTCTCCTCGAAGTCGAAATCGTGCGGTGGCGGTCCATCGGTGGTGTGCGTGTACCGAACACGGCGTAGCAGCGCCAAGGCGTCATCCCGCTTGGCGTCAGGCTGCTCGGCGTCGACGAAGGCGCGCAACGCGGTCAGCTCGACCGGCGGCAGCCCGGCCCGCGCACCGGCCTCGTACAGGAACTGCCAGGACCGGTTGGGGTAGAACTGCTCCCTGGCCGCGGAGACCAGCACGTCGGCCGTGCGCGCGCTGACGATGCCGCGGTCGCGCGCCTCGGCGAGACCGAAGCGGATCGTCGCCAGGGCGACCGAGGCGGCCCGGAACCCCACCTCCGCGGGTCCGTGCAGCACCGCGACCTCGTCGTCGGCCTCCCACTCGCCGGACCGGTACTTCTCGAAGACCCGCCCGACCCCCTCCATGCCGAACTCCCACAGCTCGGCCGCGCGCAACGCCCCCATGCTCGCCGCGCCGAGCACCCGCACGCCCCGCGAGATGGCGAACAGGATTTCCTTATGCACCACGGCCGGGACGGTGTCGAAGAGGCCGTCGACGATCCCGATCACACGCGGTCGCTCCGCCGCCACGAGCCGGTAGACGTCACCACGGCGCACGGGCGGGAGGTAGACGGCCGCGTCGAACTCGTGGCGCGCCCGATCGAGCGGGAGACTGGGGCCGAGGAAGATGTAGACGCTCATGTCCGGGTCACCGCCGCGGCCCGGGCGCGTGGTCCCGGTAGGTAGTCGAAGTGCGCGTCGTCCGGTTCGAGGACGGGGACGACGACCTTGACCACCGGCACACCGATGTCCGGCCGGGTGAGGTCGACGACCACCGCGTTCTCGACGCCGATGCCCCGCAGCGCGGCGAGCAGCACCGCGATGTCGCCCTCGAAGGTGTCCGTCGCCTGGGATCGGCCGGACGGGAAGGCGCGCCCGCCGGGCGAACCGGTGACCAGGTCCATGATGATCCGCAGGTCGTCCGGGTTCGCCTCGGTCGCGTACTCGTACATGTCGTCGCGGCTGCCCGCGATGAGCGTGAGCCGGGACTGCACGGCCTCCGTCACCGCTCGCAGCAGCGCGACGCCCGGGTCGAGGTGGCAACCGTGCCCACCGAAGGTGCCCTTCAACGCCCACCGCGGCTGGTCCGGGTCCTCCAGGATGAGGGCGTCGTACGCGGGGATCCCGGTGTCGGACGTGACTTCCCACGCCCCGACCACGAATCCGGCCCCCGCCAGCCGCTCCAGCACGCGCCGCACCGCGGGATCGGTGACCGTGTCGAGGTCGACCCGGGTGTCCACGAGCGAGCGTCCGCCCCTGCTGTTCCACACCGTGCAGGCATCGCGCTCGATCACCTCGCACAGCGCGTGTTCCACGGCCTCCAGCAGGTGGTTGCCGGAGGCCAGCCCGTTCGAGCCGGTGACGAACGCGGTCATCGCCCGCTCGGGGCGGACGAAGTTGGTCATGACGGACTCGAACGGCACCCACGTCGACTCGCCCCGGATCAGGTCGTACCCCTCGATCCACAGGCACGGCGAGTTCGGTTCCAGCGCCCCACCGCGCCGCACCGGCAGCCGCGTCACGTCGATGACGCGCGCCGACCGGTGCAGCCTGGCGAAGGACTCGTAACGCAGTGGTGCCTCGATGTTCTCCGCGTGCCACGACTCGATCGCCTCCATCAGCGCGGAGGCCTTGGCAGAGTCGTGGTCGATGCCTTTCCCCTGGGCGACCGCCAGGCTGCGCGCGTTCGGCCGCACCGCCATGTACACCGGGATCCCGATGTGGTCGAGTCCGGTCACGTCGGCGAGCCGGGTGATCCCGAACTCGCGCATCCTGGGCACGAAAGCGTCGAGCGTCGCGCGTGGCGAACGGGTTCGATGGGTTCCGTGCTGGAAGTGCTTGGCCGCCGAGTGGTCGACGTCGAAGATCCGCATGGAGTCCTCACACCAGCCGGGCGGGGATCAGGCGGTGTGCTTGACGCCCGGCGACGTCCGGCGGATGGGCCGGACCGTCGGACGCGCCTCGAACGAGGTCGGCGCGCCGACGACGGAGCTGTCCTCGACGAAACGGGTGACCTCGAGGTCCGTCAACTCGACGAGCGTCAAGTCGTTTTCCGCGTGGGCCAAGGTGGTGACGGGCATTCTGGTTCCTCCAGTCGCGCACTGTTCTGCTGAGGATGACGGGTATCACCCCCGCCTCTCAAAAGTACGATCGACCGGCAGGTCGCTGCCAGGTTTTCAAATATGGTTGAAACTGCTCGGAATGGAAGTCCGGAGCACGGACGCGCGTTTGCCGGGCTGGGCACCGTCAAACGGTTGTAATGGAAATGACGCACGCGGACGGTTCCGTGAGTCGCAAAAGGACGCCCGCCCGCTCCCGGCGACCGCTACTTGACACCACCTGTCAAGTACTTGGCACTTGGCGTCAAGGAGGTGGCCGGGTGCCGGTTTCGCACGCAGCTCTGGTCGAGCAGTTGGTCGCGGTGGTGCGGCAGCGATTGCTCGACCCGCTGGAGATCCTGCTGGGTATCGACCAGCCGACCGATCGGGTTCGAGCGGCGGCCGAGGAGTGGGCGGCGCGGCTGCTCGGCGCGGACCAAGCCGCCGCGGTGGGGTGCGTCGCCCGCCTGATCGCCGCGCTCTACCCGGGCGACCACTTCGCGCCCCCCGCGGGCTGGTGGGGCACGCCGTTCGGGCGGGTCGTCGCACTGCGCGCGGGCTACCCGGGCGTGGACCACGTCTCCTACAGCGTCGCGGGCGCCATGCTCGGCGTCACCCGGCAGGGCGTGCACGACCTCGTGACCAGGGGAAAGCTCGACCGCCACCCGGACGGCGGCGTCACGACGGAATCCATCGGCAACCGGATGAGGAGCTTGTTGTGATCGACTTCGGCGGATCGGGACCGCAGTTGCTCCTGCTGCACGGCTTGGGCGGCAACGCGCGGGAATGGCGCGAGTTCGCCGACCACCTGACCGACACCCACCACGTGCTCGCCGTCGACCTGCGCGCGGACCTGCCCTGGTCGTGGGACATCGCCCTGGCGGACATCGAGGCACTCGGCCTGGACAACCCGGCCGTGGTCGGCATGTCCTTCGGCGGCATGATCGCGGGCCGCTGGGCGGCTCGACACCCGGAGTGCCCCGCCGCGGTCAGCGTCGACGGCCACCGCGGCGCCCTCACCAGACGGGCGGACAACTACCCGGGCATGGCACCCGCCCGCCTCGACGCGGACCTGGCCGCACCGCGGGCGGCGTTCGCGGCACAGGCCCAGACCCCGTTCCTGTCCACCGTGCTCGACGCCTTCCGCGCCGACGACACCATCGACGCCTTCGCCAAGGCGAGATGCCCGACCCTGGTGCTGCTGGCGACGAGGAACCTCCAGCAGGCACAGGGCTTCGAAGACCTGATGGCCGCCGGCCGCCGTGGCGTGGAACGTGACCTGCTGGCCGCGGCCGCGGCGAACCCGAACCTCACCGTCACAGAGGTCGACGGCGCCCACGACATGGTCGCGACCCAACCCACCGCCGTCGCCGCCCTCGTCCGCCGATTCCTGCCGCAGGGGACCACGAGCACCCGATGACCAGAAATGTGATCCCGCGCCACGCCTGCCACATCCACACGGGACTCGCGCGACGGGTACCGGGAGACCTTTGTGGACTTGTCCCGGTCATCGCGGTTGCCGATCGACGACCCGCGTGGTCGGTTTCCACGCCGGTGAGGTCCGCCTCTTTCGGCGGCCGGTCAGCGGTTGCCGAACAAGGTGATCGCGGGCTTCCGCCGCGTCGCCCGCGGGCGACCAACCAGCCGTGCGCGCCTGGCATCCGCCACACGGCACGGGCCGGCCCGCGCGCCAGGCGGCCCAGCCGTGGCTCGACCACGCCATACCCCCGCTCGACGGCGACCCCGGACTGAGCGCCACCGCCGAGTCCGGGGCGGCACGCGCGGGCGACCGTGGCGGAATGTGTGCGCGGACCGGGACCCCGGTTCCCCCGTTTGACAGTGGTACGGCGTATGGGGTCGCTGGTAGCGTGCGGAGAACGCGAACTGGGTCTGGGGAGGTTCGACGCGCGATGGGTTCGGTTTCTCGACGGGGAGTTCTGCGTGCCGGTGCCGCAGTGACGGGGATCGCGGCGGCGGCGGGGGTGGTGCGCCCCGCGGTCGCCGAGGGCGGTGACGGCACCGATCCCGTGGTGCTGGCGCAGGAGATGCTGCGGTTCGACACCTCGCACACCGGCCAGGGCGGCGTCACGCTGCCGTTCGCCGAGGCGCTGCGGGCGAAGTGGACCGCGGCGGGGGTGTCGACGCAGATCATCCCGACGCCCAAGGCCGACAACGCCCACCTGGTCGCCCGGGTGCCGGGCCAGGGCGGGAAACCGCCGCTGCTGTTCATGTCGCACTCGGACGTCGTCACCGTGGAACGGGAGAACTGGCAGCAGGACCCGTACGGCGGCGCCATCGTCGACGGCTGGCTGCACGGCCGCGGCGCCATCGACATGAAGGGCGCGGGCGCGGCGTTCATGGCCGCGATCCTGCGGCACGTCAAGGAAGGCGCCACGTTCGACCGCGACATCCTCTACCTCGCCGACGCCGACGAGGAGGGCGGCGCGTACGGCGCGCGCTGGCTGGTCGACAACCACTACGACAAGGTCGCCGCCGGCGCCGCCATCACCGAGGGCGGCTGGCTGCTCACCGGTCCCGACGGTATGGCGCCGATGCTCGCCTCACTGTCCACTCGGGACAGGACGTCCATCCTGACCGAGGTGAGCGCCACGGGGGCGGCCACCCACTCCTCGCACCCCGACGACGGCCCGGCCATCACCCGGCTCGGCGCGGCCCTGACCGCGCTGTCCCGCTACAAGCCCGCCGTGCGCCTGCCCGCGCTGGTCCGCGACTACTTCACCGCACTCGGCCAAGCCACCCCCGACACCCGCTTCGCCACCGCCATCCGCCACCTCCTGCGCGCCGAGGCGCAGGCCGACCGGGACCACTGGGGCGCCGTGGTCGTCCGCCTCAGCGACCACCCGTGGATCCACAACTCGTTGCTGCGCACGACCTTCTCCTTCGTCGGCCAGCGCGGCGGGTACTACTCGAGCATCGTGCCGTCCACGGCCGTCGCCGAGGTCCGCATCGGCTTCGTCCCCGACGGCGACGACCCGACCCGGTTCATCGACGACGTCCGCACCCTGCTGTCCGCCCAGGGCGCCACCCTCCGCCTCATCGGCCGCGAAGGCGACACCGACACCCAGATCCTGGCCAGGTTGACGTCGGACCTGTCCCTCCCGGCGTCCTCAGTGGACACCGATGTGTACCGCCACTGGGACGCGGCCACGCGCGAGGTCTACCCGGGCCTGCGCACCGCCCCGTCCCAGTTCGAGGCCAGCACCAGCGCCCGCCCGTGGCGGGAGAAGGGCATCCCCGTCTACGGCCTGTACCCCTACGCCGTGGACGGCGACACCGCCACCCGCATGCACGGCAACAACGAACGCGTCAACACCGATGCCCTCCGCCAAGGCACCGAGGCCCTCTACCGCTTCCTCGCCCGCCTCCGCGTCTAGGGGTGACCGCACGCGTCGCCGCCTTCGGCGAGGCCAAGCCGATCCGCGAAGCGACCGCTCGCGAAGCGGCCCCCACCATCGACTCCGCGGCCTCACCGCACATCCCCAACCACGGCACGCCCACGCGGAACCACCACTCAGGTGGTGGCCCAAGGGCGGTTCCGCTCCGCCCACCGCGAAGCGGGCGTCAGGCACAACCCCGCCCCGGCGAACGCCACCCCCAACACCAGCCACCCCGGCGTGCCCCACTCGGCGATCAGGGTCGTCATGACCAGGGGTGTCACCGCCTGGGCCACCGCGAGCCCCGCCGCGCTCATGCCCTGGTACTCGCCGCGGGCGGTGGGCGACATGAGGGAGATCGACAACCCCCATCCCGCGGCCACGTAGAGGAGTTCGCCGAAGGTGTGGACCAAGGCGCCACTCAGCAGGACGGCGATCACGAGGGCGCCGCCGGAGCCCGCGGTGGTCGCCAGGATGAGGCAGGACGCCGCCAGCAGCAGGCCCGCGCGGCGAGCGGCGCGGGTCGCGTCGACGGTGGTCTCGGCCTTGGCGGAGAACCGGACCTGCAACAGGGCGATGCAGACGGTGTTCAGCACGAGGATGGCCGCGGACACCCAGCGGGGAGCGGTCGTGTGGTGCGCGATCCAGAGCGGGATGCCGGTGGTGAGCATGCCCCAGTTCACCGTCAGCACGGCGATCAGCGCGGTGATCAGCAGGTACGGCCGGTCCCGCAGCACGGACGCGCGGCCGACCCGTTCCCGGGCGGGCACCTCGGTCGCGGGCAGGCGCGTCACCAGCCACGCGCACGCGAAGTACGCCGACGCGGTCACGCCCAGCATCGCCAGGTACGCCGGGCGGGTGTCGAGCTGGATGACGACCGCGGACCCCGCCGCCCCGAGCGCCAGGCCCAGCTGGGACATCACCCGGCACTGGGCGAGGCAGCGCAGGCGTTCGTCGTCGTCGGCCAGCACGGTCGTCAGCGCGGTCCGCACCCCGCCGCTGCTCTCCATCGCCACCGCCACCACGCACGCGGCCAGCACGAACGGCCAGAACCCGCGCACGAACGCGTACCCCACCGTGGCGACCGCCCCGGCCGTGTACAGCGCGAACAGCACCCCCCGGTACCCGAACCGGTCCGCCAGCACCCCGGCGGGCGTGGCCGCGAGCACGGCGGCGAGCCCCGCGATGAGCGCCCCCACACCGACCTGCGGCGCGGGCAGCCCCACCGAACGGGTCAGGAACAGCACGAACGAGCCGAACCACAACCCCAGCCCGATGTAGGAGACCAGGGTGATCACCACGACCGCGCGCACCGGGCCCGTGGGCGCCGGTCCGTACAGGCCGAGCGCCAGCCGCCGCCACCAGGGTGGCACGGCTGTGCCGGGAACGGTCACGAATACCTCGCGATGAGGGACTTGCGGACGAACCCGTCGCCGACGTCGCCGGTCACCTCGGACACGTAGTGCGGCACCTCGACCGCCAGCGTGTCCAGCAGCAGCAACGCCCCCAACCGCGGGCTGACCTGGTCGACCACGGTCTCCCGGTCCCGGTCCAGCACGTACGTGCAGCCGCCGTCCCCCGCGTCCCAGTTCGGGGTCAGGCTGAACGCGGCCGCGATCGTGGACGGTTCGGCCTTGTCGGTGTGCGTGGTGAGGAAGTCGCCGCGGCGGAAGCAGTTGACGTACGCCAGGTCGACTGACGTCACGGTCCGCCCGGTGCGCTCGGCGATGAGGCCGACGATGTCGGGGGCCAGCAGCAGCGCCTTGATCCGGTCCCACGGCACCCGGTCGGCGTTCTCCGCGCTGTCGGCGACGCGGGCGAACGAGTAGCAGAACAGACCGCGCTCCTTCTCCGCGCGCGTCTCCCGGTGCACCTCGTCCAGCCGCGGGTCGCGGGGGAAGAGCGGGTAGTCCGCCAGTTCGCCCCGGCAGCGCACGACCTGCGTCCACGCCTCGTCGGGGCAGGCGTCGACCAGGTCGGCGACCTCGGCGCACAGGGCGACGGTGGTCTCGTCGCGCACCTGGGCGTGCCCGGTGGCGGCGAACGGCGCGCTCACAACACCTCCACGGTCCGGGTCCGCAGCGTTCCCATGTCCAGCACGAACTTGCGGCCGACGAGCGTCGACTCACCGTACCCGGTCACGTACTTGACCGCCTGGTCGACCAGCAGCCCCGCCATCACGGACAACGACGGCGAGCTCTGCCACGCGTTGACCGTGCGGTTCCCGTTGTCGAACTGGTTCTTCATCCGCGCCCGTTGCAGGTCGCGCACGACGTCGTCGCCGTCGTAGATCTGGCCGCGGTTCTTCGCCTTGACCGTCGCGTACGCGACCGTTCCCCGGTCGTACGGGAAAATGGGGCCGACGGAGATCTCCAGCGGGTCGCCGCCGAGTTCGCACACCGGCACGCGCAGTTCCTCGGCGATCAGGTGGATCTTCTCGGCGATCGTGTCCTTGCGGTAGAAACCGAGGCTCGCCCACGCGATGAACACGATGCCCGCGCCGGTGATGAACTCGCGCAGCCGCGCCTCGTCGTTGGTGGCGAACTCGGGGAAACCGTCGACCGCGACGTGCGGGTTGATCCGCGCGAGCGCCTCCCGCGCCGCGTCCACCTTGTAGTGGCCGAGCTGGTCCTCGCTGTAGAGCACCTGCCGGTTGAGGTTGGAGCGCTCGACGGTGTCGCCGTCGACGACCCGCAGCCCGCCGAACCCGTTGAGGGCCAGGTGCAGCGACAGCCAGGTGCCCCAGCCGCCCATGCCGAACACGGTGGCCGTGGTCCGCTTGAGCCGGGTCTGGTAGCCGGTGCCGGGCACGCCCGCCCGGTCGAAGAGCGTGTACTGGAGCATCTGCCGGTCGTAGCGCTCCTGCTCGCGGGGGGTGAGTTCGGTGAGGTCGTCGTCGATCCGCTCCAGCAGGTGGGCCGCGTCGAGCGCCGCCGCGAGCGCCTCGACCTCCTCGATGCGCACGTCGGGGTGCGTGATGTGCACTTCCTTCAACACGCGCTGCACGGTGTGCGCGCCGTCGAACCGCCGCAACGCCACCGGGACCCACGGCGGCGGGTCGCGCAGAATGCTGGACAGGCCCGGGATCTCGCCGATGGCGACGTGCCCGGCGTCGGACACCACGACGTGGTGCGACCGCTTGATCAGTGGCTTGAGCTCGGGCACGGGTGGCGCTCCCCAGGGTCCGGTCCGCTGCGGGTGGGAAAAAGGGGGCGGCGGACGCCCGGAAAGGAGCGCCCGCCGCCGGAACACCTAGTCCTCGAGCTCGATCGCCTCGGAGGAGTCGTACATCACGGCCTCTTCGGAGATCTCCGACAGCCGCACCTCGAGCGTCTCGACCTGGAACATGCCACGCCTCCCATGTGTTGATCGTGGACTGCTTCCGATGACCGGATCCGTCGATTCCGGACGCGACGACCGATCTCTTCGAGGCTGGCATAAAGCGCCGAAGGTGTCAACGACATCCATTCGGATCAATTGGGGAAAGCATTCAAGACCGCCGTTCGGGTGAAGAGATTCCCAGGTCACAACCTATGGCGTGACGTGATCGAGATTCGCGGTAGCCGTTTGTCGGCGGGCGTACCGGTATTGGTACCTGAGTCCGTTTGCCGTACATTTCCACAAAGCAATTCTTTGGTGGACGGTCGTCACGCCGCCCGAACCGCCGCCCTATCCAGCGGGCGTGGCCGTTCCGGACCGGCTGGTCGGCTACCGGCGGTCCCGCCCGGGGACCGCTCGACGGAACCGCAGCCCGCGTCGAGCGCCTCGTCGTCATCCCCGCCGGTCATCCAGCACCGCTCCCGCCTCGCCCACCCGCGCGGTCTCACCGTTCGACCGGGACTTGGGCGACCAACCGGCAGGCCACCTCGCGACACAGCTCAAGGACGCGTTCGCTCGTCGACGCCCGGGAACGCCGACGCCGCAACAGGCATCCCCGGTCAGGGCCGGAGCCAGCGGTCGAACCAGGCACGCGTGCGGCGCAGCACGTCGAGTTGGTGGTTGCGTTCCCGGATCGAGTGGCTTTCCCGCGGGTAGACCACGAACTCGTGCTCGGCGCCGAAGTGGCGCAGTGCCCGGTGGAAGTACACGGCTTGGCCGAGGGGGACGTTGGTGTCCTCCGCGCCGTGCAGGATGAGCACCGGGGTGCGGACGCGGCGGGCGAAGGAACCGGGCTGAGCGCGTCATGCGGGTGTGGGCCGATCCCGTCCCATCCGGTACTGCCCCCGAGCGCGGCCTCGAACTGGCCGTTCTCCCCGATCGCGGCGAGCATCCCCCAATCCGTGACGCCGGAACTGACCAGCGCGGCCCGGAACCGGTCGGTCTGCCCGATCGCCCAGGCGGCCATGAATCCGCCGTGGCTCCCACCGGCGATGCCCAGCCGATCGGGGTCCGCGACGCCCTCGGCGATGAGCAGGTCGATCCCGGTCAGGGTGTCGGTCCACTCCTCCCGGCCCACCCTGCCCGCGACGCGGGCGGCGAACCCGTGACCGTGGCCTTGGCCGCCGCGCGGGTTGGGCAGGAACACGGCGTAGCCCGCGGTGGCCAGCCACTGCGCGCTGGGGAACCAGAACAGTTGGAGTCGATCGGCGTACCGGTCGTAGGGTCCGCCGTGCACGAGCGTGACTAGTGGAAACGGGCCGTCCGAAGCGGATTCTCCGACGGGCGATACGAGTAGACCGTCCAATTCGAGGCCGTCGGCGGCGCGGTAAGCCACCAGAGGGGCAGCGCCGGTCTGGCACAACTCGGTGGGGCACATCGGAAGGCCCGCCGTGCGGTTGCGGCGGACGCGACTGCTCAGGGCCAGGTCGAACACCGCGGTGCCGGCTTGGAGGAGCGGCGGGGTGAGGGCGACGTAACCGAGGTGCCACCCGTCCTCGCCCGGCCACCAGGCCGGAGAAGACGCGCAGGCCTCGACCGGTCCGAGGTCCTCCACGGCTCCCGTCGCGGTGTCGAACAGGTGCAACCGGCAGGTGCGGGGGCCGTAGTCCACGTCCGCGCTTGCCTGCGTGAGCACGGCGAGCGGACCACCGTCGGGCCGCTGCCGCAGTGCCACGACGTGCCGGTCACCGAACCCGCTCGGGGTGTCGACCCGGCCGGTACGCGAGTCGAGCAGCCGCAACCGGGCCCGCGGTTCACGCTCACCGACGACAATGGCGTCGTCGCGGTCCCGGACGCGGCGCGACTCCCGCTCGGTGGGCTCGTCTTCGGCGAGCAGAGCGACCAGGTCGGGGTCGGCCAGCGGCAGGTGGTCGATGATGCCCGCGCGCCAACCGGTCACCGCGACCACCACGCCATCGCCGAGACCAAGGCGGTGCAACTGCGGAGTGCCCCGCTCAGCGCGGTCGGACAGGAAATACAACGCACGCGAGTCCACCGACCAACGGGCGCGGGACTCCGTCGCGCTGTCGGCGGTCACCCGTCTGCACACACCGCCGCCCTCGACGTCGGCCAGCCAGAGCGCGGTGTCGAGGTGGTCGCCCATTCGACCGGTGGGAGCGAGGACGTAGCAGAGCAGGCGCCCGTTCGGCGCGAGAGCAGGGGCCCGCGGGACGCGACCCTCGACCACGAGCGCGGCGGTCAACCCTGTCATGTGATCCAGTGTGCCAACGCCACCAGCGCACCTCGTGGCCGAGCGATCGCGCGGAGCGTGCCGCACCGGAGGTGTCTCCCACGCAGGCGAACTGGCCGCCTTCCCGTGCCAACACCCCTGATCCGCCACCACCGAGTCCGACACCGTCCACTTCGTCGCCAGCCGGTCCTCGGCGCCTGGATCAACGAGTACGAGCCCGTTGCGCCCAACCGGGCAGGTCGGTGCCGTCGGGCGGAGAGTGCCGTACAAGATCGGCCCACGACCGTGCTTCCGCAGGTCATGGGCCGATCTTGGCGGTGGTGAGACGTGCCCCTGGTGCGATTCGAACGCACACTGGACGGGTTTTGAGTCCGTTGCCTCTGCCGGTTGGGCTACAGGGGCGTCGGGGCGCAACTGTACGCGATCAGGTGGTCGGGTGTGTTCGGAGGTGGGGTGTCAGCGCGATCACGCGCGTCGGGGAGGTGGGGGTGGGCGGGGCGGCGGTAGGCTTCAGGCTCCGTTTTCGCAGGCTACTGACAGGAGGACCCCGGTGACCGGTACGGCTGCCGAGGCCCGGCCCACCCCGCGGCGTGTGCTTGTGGCTGAGGACGAGGCGTTGATCAGGCTCGACCTGGTCGAGATGTTGCGGGAAGAGGGGTACGAGGTCGCCGGGGAGGCCGGGGACGGCGAGGAGGCCGTTCGGCTGGCCGGGGAGTTGCGGCCCGATCTGGTGATCCTGGACGTCAAGATGCCCAAAATGGACGGCATCGACGCGGCGACGATGATCGCGGGGGAGCGGATCGCGCCGGTGGTGATGCTGACGGCGTTCTCGCAGCGGGAACTGGTGGAGCGGGCGCGCGACGCCGGGGCGATGGCCTACCTGGTCAAGCCGTTCGCGAAGCACGACCTGGTGCCCGCCATCGAGTTGGCGGTGAGCCGGTTCTCGGAGTTGCAGGCCCTGGAGAACGAGGTGGCCGGGCTGACCGAGCGGTTGGAGACGCGCAAGGTCATCGAGCGGGCCAAGGGGCTGCTGATGACCAAGCAGGGGCTGTCCGAGCCCGAGGCGTTCCGCTGGATCCAGCGGACGGCGATGGACCGGCGGACGACGATGAAGGCCGTGGCCGAGGCGGTCGTGGAGAACATCACCTGAGTGGGTGATGTGGAGCCGTGTGGCTCCCGGCGGGTAGGAACGGTTCTCGAGAGCGGTTGGTCGGCGGTGTCGCGGGCCGGCTTGTGGGCACCGGGTGGTTCGGTCGCGGATCGGCGTCGACCGGAGACCACGTGGCCCTGCGCGTCGTGCGGGCATACCCGCCTGTGGAGCGCGCAGGGCGGATCGGCTCGCGGTGCGGTTGATGAGCGGTGACACCGGAATGGGTTGGCGGACCGGTCAGCCGTGACAAGAGTCGTTTGACCACAGCGGGTTCGTTCTCGAACGCGTCGCGCGCCAGTGCCCGGCACCTCGAACACCCGGTGCGCCGCCGGGGCGGGTCGACCGACGGCGACACGGGCCGGCGCCGACGGGGGAGTGCTACTCCGTGGTGAAGTGGGTGAGGGTGGACGAGGTCGTGCCCGTCGTCCCCACAACGCGCACTTCCACGGTGTGTTCGCCTCTAGCGCGTCCGGTCAGCCCGACCGGGATGGGGTAGGTGCCGCCAGGCGCCCCGGTGGCGGTCGACGTCGGCAGCGACGCGGCCAGGCGGCCGTCCAGCCACAGTTGGAAACCCTGCACCCCCTCCAACCCACCCGTGTCCCACTGCGCCGTGGATCCGTTGAGGGTCACCAGAAGTAGCAGACGGCCCTGTGGGGTGACCGTCGTTGTGGGTAACGGTCGCCCCACCGAATCGCCCAGGGTCACGGTGGCCGTGGGCATCGCGTCCGTGGTGGCGCGGGGGCGGTCCGTCCGGGCGGGTTGCGTTGTGGTCATGGGGGTCGGGGCCGCGGGGATCGGGACGACCTCCAGGTAGCTCTCCTGGACCAGCGCCCCCTCACCCGCACCCGGCGCGCGGACCACCAAGGGGGTCAAGGGATCCGGACCGGAAGGACCCAGCAACTCCGGCGGTACGTCCGCCACCACCGTCACCGCCGCGCCCGGTGCGGGCGGCGGCCCCGGCACCGCCTGCCGGGCGGGCAGCGTCCACGTCCCCACCTGCACCCGGGCGCCCGCCACGTCCATCCCCGCCGACATCACCATCGTCACCACGAACCGGGCGCTCTCGGCCGTCGCCAGCGGCCGCCGGACGGTCCCGACCGACGGCGCCTCCGCCGCCGGGTCCAGGACCTGCCTCGTCGACAGGTTCACCGGCGTCTCCAGCACCCGCGGGTCCGCCGACGCCGCGCCGCTGAACCCCGCCCCCGCCACGTGCACCCGCGCCCGCCGCCCCGGGGGCGCGTGTATCCCGACAAGCGCGTACGCCTCCCGCCACCGGGGCACCACCGGCGCCGACGCCACCTCCACCCCGTCCTGGCGCACCCGCACCCCGCCGGTCGTCACGAGCACCTCCACCAGGTGCAGCGCCCCCGCCCCGCGCGGACCCGGCCGCACCCCCGACGGCGCCCCCGGCAGCACGTCCAGCCCCGACCCCGCCACCACCCGCGCCCCGACGTCGTCCACCACCGTGCGCACGGTCCCCGCGGGCAGCAGCGCCGGGTCGTCCCGCCGCCCCGACCCGATCCGGTCCGCCGGGCCCGGCACCAGGTCCATCGTCAGCCGCCCGCCCGGGCCCGCAGCGTCGGTCAGGACCGCGAAGCGCCCCAGGACGCCGTCGGGGCCCAGGCGCAGGGGAGCGCGTGCCCGCAGGACGGCCTCGTCGGCGCCGCAGCCCAGGTCGATCGGCAGCCCCACTTCCCCCTCGACGCTTCTGCCCAGGCCCACGCAGCCCCGGTAGCCGGACAGGTGCCAGCGCGAGCCCGGGCGGTCGGCGAGCAGGGTGCGGTCGTCGGGGAACTCGTCGAGCAGGCCGGTCAGGCCGTCCTGCCACCGCGGCTCGGGGCCGGGGGTGCCGACGGCCCGACCGGGTTCCGACACCTGGCCGTACGCGTCCACCGCGCGCACCTCGACCCGGTACTGTTCGCCGTCGCGCAAATCGTCCAGTTGGGTGTCCGGGGTGGCGACCAGTCTGGTCCGATCGGCCCACCGGATCCGGTATCCGGTAGCCCGTTCGCTCGCGTTCCACGTGACGACGAGCCTGCCGGGCGCCGGTCGGGCCCTAATGTCGCGCGGAGTATCCGGCGGCGGTCCTTTCTCCGGGAGCACAACGTCATCCGCCGCATACCTGTTCACCCGTTCCGGAGGAGGCGCCGGGTGAGGTGACTCCTCGCCTGGACGCGGAGAGTCATCGGGAGCGCGGAGCAGCACGACCGCCACACCGATCAGGAGCACGCACGATCCCCAGGCCAGCGCCCGTTTGCGAACCCGCACCGGGAAAACCCTACGGCCCGGCGTGACCCACCGTAACCCGTTGTTGTGAACTTGAGACGCCGCCCGGTAATCCCGATCAGGTACCGGATGTCCGGACTGCGGACACCACCGCGCCCTTTCGTTGCAGTCTGGTCACGAGGAGCCCAGGCACGTGACTACGTCGCAATCGGTCACTACGTTCCGGCGCAACCCTCCAACAGGTATGAGGGCGGGGTTCGGCATGCTTACACGCATTGTCCGGACGAAAGCGGAGAAGGGACATCACGTGCGTAACCAGACGGTGAAGGCCGCGGTGCTGGTCGCCAGCGCGTTGTTGCTCGCAGCCTGTGGCACGAACAAGACGGAGTCGGGCTCCAGCGGGGGTAACAACAGCAGCAACACCCAGCAGGGTTGCGACCAGAGCAAGGACACCCTTGTCATCGGCGTCATCGCGCCGCAGTCCGGTGGTCTGTCCGCGCTCGGTCTCGGCATCCGCAACTCGGCGGAGCTCGCGGTCGAGCAGGCCAACGAGAAGTGCGCCGTGCCGGGCTACAAGCTCAAGGTCCAGACCGAGGACGACCAGGCGACTCCGCAGGTCGGAGCGCAGGCCGCGACCCGGCTCTCCTCCAACGCCAAGGTCATCGGCGTCATCGGCACCCTGAACTCGTCGGTCGCGCAGAGCGTGCAGCCGGTGCTGCAGGCCAAGAAGATCGTGCAGGTGTCGCCCGCGAACACCAGCCCGTCGCTCACCCGCGGCGACGACTTCCTGAACAACCCGAAGCGCAAGTACGACAACTACTTCCGCGTCTGCGCCACCGACGACGTGCAGGGCCCGTTCGCGGCCAAGTACCTCGTGGGCAAGGCGGGCAAGAAGAGCATCGCCATCATCACCGACGGCAAGACCTACGGTGAGGGCCTGGCCTCGGAGTTCAAGAAGCAGGCCGAGAAGGACGGCGCGAAGATCGTCGCCACCGAGAAGGTCGGCGAGAAGGACACCGACTTCTCCACCGTCATCAACGCCGTCCGCGGCGCCAACCCGGACGCCATCTACTACGGCGGCGAGTACCCGCAGGCGGGCCCGCTGTCCAAGCAGGCCAAGGACCTGGGCCTCAACGTCCCGGTGATGGGCGGCGACGGCGTCTACGACCCGAAGTTCATCGAGCTCGGCGGCAAGGAGGGTGACCTGGCCACCTCGGTCGGCGCCCCCGTCGACAGCCTCGACACCGCGAAGGCGTTCGTCGACGCGTACAAGGCCAAGAAGTACAAGGACGAGCTCGGTGCGTACGGCGCCTTCTCCTACGACGCCGCCAACGTCATCATCGGCGCCCTCGCGCAGACGGTGAAGAGCGGCGACTGGAGCGAGAGCCAGCGCGCGGCCCTGATCACCAACGTCGGGTCCTTCTCCGCGCCGGGTGCCACCGGTGAGCTCAAGTTCGACCAGTACGGCGACAGCACCAACAAGCTGATGACCGTCTACAAGGTGTCCGGCGGCAAGTGGAACCCGGACGAGACCGGCACCTTCGGCGGCTGAGCCGGATCGACTAGTCCCGACTGATCGGACGTGGCGGGGGCGGGCATCACGGCCGCCCCCGCTGCTCTTGGAGGCAGATGTGGCCACGCTGCTACAGCAGCTCATAAGCGGCCTGGTGCTCGGTGGGCAGATCGCGCTCATCGCACTCGGCTACACGATGGTGTACGGCATCATCCAGTTGATCAACTTCGCGCACGGCGAGGTGTTCATGGTGAGCGTGTTCGGCGCGCTCGCCACCTACAATTGGTTCATCCCCGAGAGCTGGCAGCAGACCTGGCCGCTCGCGCTGCTGGCCATGCTCGTGGGAGCCGTGGTCGTCGCCGTCGTGCTCGCGGTGCTCATGGAGCGCTTCGCCTACCGGCCGTTGCGCAACGCCCCGCGACTGGCGCCGTTGATCACGGCGCTGGGCGTTTCGGTGATGCTCAAGGAAATCGTGCGGCTCTCCTTCCCCGGCGCGACCGCCGCGGTGCACGTGCCGCGGGCGTTCTGGGACGAGCCGATCACCTTCAAGGTGCCCGGCGGGACCGTGGTCATCGGCTCGACCGGGCTGCTGGTCATCGTGGTCGCCATCGTCGGCGCTGTCCTGCTGCAGGTCTACATCTCCCGGTCCCGCATGGGCCGCGCGATGCGCGCCACCGCGCAGGACCCGGACACCGCGCGGCTGATGGGCGTCGACCCCAACCGCACCATCGTGCTGACCTTCGTCATCGGCGGCGCGCTCGCCGGTGTCGCGGGCGTGCTGTACGGCGTCCACCTCAACAACGTCGACACCGACGCGGGCTTCCTCACCGGCATCTTCGCCTTCACCGCCGCGGTGCTCGGCGGCGTCGGCAGCATCAAGGGCGCCGTCATCGGCGGCTTCATCATCGGCGTCATCAAGACCGTCGGTGGCCAGTACCTGCCCGGTGGCACCGCCTACGACCTGGTGTGGATCTTCGTCCTGCTGATCCTGGTCCTGGTGTTCCGCCCGCAGGGCTTGTTCGGCGAGCCGGAAAGGGTGCGAGCGTGAACATCCCACCTGGATGGGCGTGGCTCGGCCAAGCCCTGTTGATCATCGCCGGGATCATCCTGGTCATCTGGCTCTGCAGGCTCGGGGAGCGCCGGGGCACCGCCTACCTGGCCGACCGCCCCGCGTACCTGCGCCCGCTGGCACTGCTCGGCGGTGTCCTCGCGCTGCTCTCGGCGCTGCTGCCGTGGGTCACCTTCGAACTCAACGACGGCGTCTACCCCGAGCTGTCGACGCTGCAGTTCTTCGACGAACCCTGGGGGGTGACGGGCTTCCGCGGCTTCATCCTGCTGCTCGGCCTCGCCTCGATCGTCCTGGCGTTCGTCCCGATCCCCGCCAAGCGGCGCGTCTACCGCGCCATCGGCCTGGCGCTGTTCGGCATCACGCTGTTCAACACCGGCTTCATCATCTACTACGGCGGTGGCATCGGTGCGGCCACCGCCGCGGACGGTGTGGTCGCCTTCGGTGGCCTGGTCGGGCTGGTCGCGGCCGCGGTGGTGTGGTTCGCGCACCGGTCCGGACCGCTGGAGCAGGTCCCGCTGTGGAACAGCAAGGTCTCCCGCGCGGTGGCCTACCCGGTCCTGCTGCTGGCGTTCATCGCGCTGCTGCTGGTGGTCGCCATGCTGCTGCGCGCGGGCACCACCGCCGACGGCGACTCGCGCGCCTACGCGGGCCCGATCTTCCTCTCGCTGCTGTTCTTCATCAGCGGCGTCATCCTGGCGCTCAACGGACTCGGCTTCACCAAGTGGCTGACCGACGTCTCCGACAAGCACCGGCTGTGGAGCGTCGTGGTGCTGCTCGGCTGCTCCATCGCGCTGCCGTTCACCGAGGCGGGCACCGACTACTGGATGACGATCGCGGTCAACATCGGCGTCTACGCGGCGACCGCCATCGGCCTCAACATCGTCGTCGGCCTCGCGGGCCTGCTCGACCTCGGCTACATCGCCTTCCTCGGCATCGGCGCGTACGTCGCGGCGAACTTCTCCGAGGCCTCGGCCGCCGCGTTCGGCATCAAGCTGCCGTTCCTCGCCGCCGCGATCGTCGCGGCGGTGGTGGCGGGCGTCTTCGGCGCCATCGTCGGCTCCCCGACCCTGCGGGTGCGCGGCGACTACCTGGCTATCGTGACGCTGGCCTTCGGTGAGATCTTCCGCAAGGCGGCGCAGAACGACATCGGGGGGCTCACCGGTGGCGCCAACGCCATCCCAGACATCCCGCCGATCTCCGCGTTCGGCCAGTCCTTCAGCGCACCGCTGGAGATCGGCGGCGTGAAACTGCCCTCCGGCGTGCTGTACTACATCCTCGTCGTGGTGCTGGTCGCGGTCGTCATGCTGGTCTTCGCCAACCTGAAGGACTCGCGCATCGGCCGCGCCTGGATCGCCATCCGCGAGGACGAGGACGCCGCGCGGGCCATGGGCATCAAGACCGGCCAGGCCAAGATCCTCGCCTTCCTCATCGGCGCCACGCTGGCCGGTCTGGCGGGCGCGGTGTTCGCGCACAAGACGTCCACGGTGGCCTACGACAGCTTCCAGTTCATCGAGTCGGTGACGCTGCTCGCGGCGGTCATCCTCGGCGGCATGGCCTCGATCCCCGGCGCGGTGCTCGGCTCCGCGCTGCTGATCGTGCTGCCGGAGAAGCTGCGCGACTTCCAGGACCTGCGGTTGTTCCTGTTCGGCCTGGCGCTGGTGCTCATCATGAGGTTCCGGCCGCAGGGCCTGATCCCCGACCGGCACCGACGGGCCGAACTGGCCGACGAAGGCGTCGTCGAAGCCCCCTCCCAGGAGCACAACGTGGCTGACAGCACCCCCGGCGGCGGCGCGGCGGTGACCCGATGACCGGTACCCCCGTGCTCGCCGCGCGCGACGTCTCGATGGTCTTCGGCGGCCTCACCGCGCTCTCCGAGGTCAACCTGACCCTCGACGAGGGGCAGATCCTCGGCCTGATCGGACCCAACGGCGCCGGTAAGACGACCTTCTTCAACTGCCTCACCGGTCTCTACACCCCGACCCGGGGCACGGTCACGCTGCGCGGCACCCGGCTGCCCAGCGACCCGGCCGCGGTCACCGTGGCCGGTGTGGCCCGCACGTTCCAGAACATCCGGCTGTTCCCCAGCATGACCGCGCTGGAGAACGTCGTGGTGGGACGGCACTCGCGGATGAAGCAGGGCCCGCTCGCCTCGCTGTTCCACGGCCCCGCCTACCGGCGCGGCGAGCAGGCGGCCCGCGACCGGTCCCTGGAGCTGCTGGAGTTCGTCGGCCTCGGTCGCGTGCACGACGAGCTGTCCCGCAACCTGCCCTACGGCGACCAGCGCAGGCTGGAGATCGCCCGGGCGCTGGCCACCGACCCGTCGGTGCTGCTGCTCGACGAGCCGACCGCGGGCATGAACCCGCAGGAGACCGAGGCGACCCGGCAGCTCATCTTCGCCATCCGGGAGACCGGGGTGGCCGTGGTGGTCATCGAGCACGACACGAAGTTCATCTTCTCGTTGTGCGACCACGTCTCGGTCCTGGTGCAGGGCAAGCTGCTGGTCGAGGGCACGCCCGACGTGGTGCGCGGCGACCCCCGGGTCATCGAGGCGTACCTGGGCAAGCCGCCGGACGAGGTGGAGGCCGAGGTCCGCCACTACGCCGACGAGACCGCGGACCACACCCAGGTTATCGAGTTGGACGGCGGCAGCGAGGGAGACAAGCGGTGACCGCTCTGCTGGAGGTGGAGAACCTCAGCGTCGCCTACGGCGCCATCGAGGCTGTCCGCGACATCTCGTTCGCCGTCGGCGAGGGCCAGATCGTCAGCCTGATCGGCAGCAACGGCGCGGGCAAGACCACGACGCTGCGCACGATCTCCGGGCTGCTGCGCCCGCTGACCGGTGCGATCCGGTTCGAGGGCAAGCCCATCGAGTCGCTGGCCGCGCACACCATCCTGGAGCTGGGCGTCGCGCACTGCCCCGAGGGCCGCAGGCTCTTCGGCCGCATGACGGTGGCCGAGAACCTGCAGCTGGGCGCCTACGTCCGCAAGGACGCGGGGGTCGCGGCCGACATGGAGCGGGTCTACGAGCTGTTCCCGGTCCTCGGCGAGCGGCGCAACCAGAAGGCGGGCCTGTTCTCCGGCGGTGAGCAGCAGATGCTGGCGATCGGCCGGGCGATGATGTCCAAGCCGCGCCTGCTGATGCTCGACGAGCCGTCGATGGGCCTGTCACCGATCATGACGCAGCGGATCTTCGACACCATCAAGGAGTTGCAGTCCCAGGGAACCACGATCCTGCTGGTCGAGCAGAACGCGCTGGCCGCGCTGGCGCTGTCCGACCGCGGCTACGTGATCGACCTGGGCCGCACCACCCTGGAGGGCCCCGGCCACGACCTGCTGGCCGACGAACGAGTGCGCGCCGCCTACCTCGGCGACGCGTGATGCCACGAGTGCGCGCCGCCTACCTCGGCGACGCGTAACCGTTTCCACCACGATGGGCCGCCCCCCGGCAGGGGAGCGGCCCATCGGTCGTCAGTGGGTGACCTCTTCGCGGAGCCGGATGAGGGTGCCGGTCGCGTCGTAGCCCCAGCCCATGCCGAACCCGTGCCAGGACGAGCCCCAGTCGCCGTCGAGGGGCGTCTGCGCGAGGGTGGCGTTGAGGAGGTCGTCGCAGAACGCGAAGGCCTGCAGGCGCCCGTCGTCGTTCACGGCCAGGTGCGCGGCTCCCAGGGCGGGGCTGGACTCGGGCAGTTGCGGGTCGAAGGCCCGCCAGCCCACCCAGCCGTCGCACCCGCAGCCGAACTGCCGGTTCGCGTGGATGGTGCCCGCCGAGACCGCGAGGAGCTGGATCTTGCCGTCGGGGAGGTTGGCGGTGTCGGGCACCGTCGGCAGGACGATGCCCATGCCGTACCCGCTCGACCAGGCCTCGGAGTTCGGGCCGTCCTGCTGGATGTGGTTCACCTGGCCGTCGACGCCCCGGTAGAACAGCTCCATCCACTGGTTCTCGGTGGCCAGGTTGCCGTTGTTGACCGCCACCGCGAGGTCGCCGAGCACCGCGGTGTCCAAACCGGGCAGCTGGACCAGCGCCGTCCACGTGTCGCTGCCCGGCGCGCTCTGCCTGCTGGTCATGATCCGGCCGCGCGCCTGGTCGACGACGAAGACCTGCAGGCAGCCGTTCTGGTTGGTGGAGATCTTCGGGTCGGTCATGCCCGCGATGGGGTTGGCGGGGTTCAGCGGGATCCAGTCCGTCCAACCGGTGCCGGTCGCGCTGTCGGGGTCCTGGTGGATGACCTGGCAGACACCGGCGGCGGTGCAGGTGACGACCTGGAGGTGCCCGTTGCCGTCGAGGATCGCGTCCTGCCGCCCCTGGATGTCGTCACCGAGCCGGGACAGCGGGCTGAACGCGTCGCCGACGCAGACCTGGTAGGTGTGCATCAGCTGGTCCCCGGAGACGCCGAAGACCTCCAGCCTGCCATCGGCGTTGGCGGCCGCGACCAGGCTGGTGAACGAGGTGCGGTTGCGGCTGAGCCAGTGCCAGCTCCCGTTGAACCGCCCGCCGGGCAGGCTCTGGTGGGCGTACCAGGGCAGGCCGTCCGCCCCGATCGAGAAGAACCACATGTACCCGTTGCCGTCGACCGCCACGTTGTTAGCCATCGTGCTCCACCGTCCCTGTGCGCTGGTATCCGACATAGGTCGAATGGGGACCGGACCCGGCTTGGGAATCGACGGTATCCGGCCACAGTGGACACGTAAACGGTCGCGACGACGATGCGCTCAGTCGGGCGGTCACCGGGCGTGGGAGAAGCGGATCCACCCACGGTCCGCTGTCGAGGACCACACCCGTCACCCACTGGAACCCCACACCGGTCGCGCGGTGGTGCGCAGCGGAGAACGGGTTCGGACTGCCGTACCTGCCCGCGGCAGCGGAACGCGGGGTTCCCGGGACTACTGGCCCGGCGGGCGGTTCACCGCGACGCAGGTCAGGCGGGCGGTGCAGGTGCGGCGGTCGTCCTCGTCGGTGATCACGATCTCGAAGGTCGACGTGCTCCGCCCGAGGTGCAGCGGCGTGCACACCCCCGTCACCAGCCCGGCGTGCGCCGCCCGGTGGTGCGTGCAGGACAGCTCCAGCCCCACCACCAGCTTCCCCTCCGGCGCGTTCAGGCTCGCCGCCACCGACCCCAGGGTCTCCGCCAGCGCCGCGTTGGCGCCGCCGTGCAGCAGGCCGTACGGCTGCCGGTTGCCCGCCACCGGCATGGTCGCGACCAGCCGCTTCGGGTCCCAGTCGGTGAACAGGATGCCGAGCTTGTCCGTCAGCAGCTCGTCCGCGAACTCGCTCCGCACGCCGGGCAGGCCGCCCAGCTCCGTCCCGCTCATGGGTCCTCCGATCGGTGTCGGTGCCCCACCCTAGACTCGGACCGTGCCTGCGAAGACTGAGACCCGTGCCACGACCTCGGCAAACCACGGGGCTGCCCCGCGGCTGCTGCTCATCGACGGCCACTCCATGGCGTACCGGGCGTTCTTCGCGCTGCCGAAGGAGAACTTCCAGACCGGCACCGGCCAGCACACCAACGCGGTCTACGGCTTCACCTCGATGCTCATCAACCTGCTGCGCGACGAGGCCCCCACGCACCTGGCGGTGTGCTTCGACGTCTCCCGCAAGACCTTCCGCACCGAGCAGTACGCCGAGTACAAGGCCAACCGCTCGGCCAGCCCCGACGAGTTCAAGGGGCAGGTCAGCCTCATCGAGGACGTGCTGGGCACGCTCAACATCCAGAAGCTCGCCCTGGACAACTACGAGGCCGACGACCTCATCGCCACCCTCACCACGCAGGCCACCGCCGCGGGCTTCCAGGTCGCCATCTGCACCGGCGACCGCGACGCGCTCCAGCTCGTGACCGACGACGTCACCGTGCTCTACCCGGTCAAGGGCGTCTCCGAGCTGGCCCGCTTCACCCCCGAGCTGGTGCTGGCGAAGTACGGCGTCACCGCGGCCCAGTACCCCGACTTCGCGGCCCTGCGCGGCGACCCCAGCGACAACCTGCCCAAGGTCCCCGGGGTCGGCGAGAAGACGATCACCAAGTGGATCCAGCAGTTCGGCTCGCTGGGCGACCTGGTCGACCGGGTCGACGAGGTCAAGGGCAAGGTCGGCGACTCGCTGCGCGCCAACCTGGCCAACGTGCTGCTCAACCGGCAGCTCACCGAGCTGGTCCGGGACGTGCCGCTGGCGGTCGGGCCGACCGACCTGGCCGTGCGCGACTGGGACCGCGACGCCGTGCACCGGCTCTTCGACGAGCTGGAGTTCCGGGTCCTGCGCGACCGCCTGTTCGCCACCCTGTCCACCGCCGAGCCCGAGGCCGAGGAGGGCTTCGAGGTCAGCGGCGGCGCCGTCGCCGAGGGCGAGTTGCCCGGCTGGCTGGCCGAGCACGCGCCGAAGGGCACCCGCATCGGGTTGTCCTTCCGCGACGTGTCCACCGGCGTGTCCGGGCAGGCCGTCGAGCTGCGGTCGGTCGCCCTGGCCACCGCGGGCGGCGAGGGCGTGTTCGTCGACGTCACCACGCTGACCGAGGCCGACGAGACCGCGTTCCGCGCCTGGCTGGCCGACCCGGACGCGCCCAAGCTCGCGCACGACGTCAAGCGGTCCCTGCACGCCCTGCGCCACCGCGGCTGGGAGCTGGGCGGGCTGGCCACCGACACCGCGCTCGCCGCGTACCTGGTGCGCCCCGGCCAGCGCACGTTCAACCTCGACGACCTCGTCCTGCGCTACCTCCAGCGCGAGCTGCGCGTCGAGGACGGCGACGGCGAGCAGCAGCTGTCCCTGCTCGACGACGAGGGCGACGACGAGCGCAAGCTCGCGGCGGGGGAGATCCTGCGCGCCCGCGCGATCGCCGAGCTGGCCGACGCGCTCGACACCGCGCTCACCGAGACCGGCCAGGCGGCGCTGCTGGTCGACATGGAGCTGCCGCTGCTGCGCGTGCTGGCCGACGTGGAGTCCGTCGGCATCGCCGTGGACACCGAGAAGCTGGGCGAGCTGGAGTCCGACTTCGCCACCCGGGTCCGCGACGCCGAGCGGTCGGCGTTCGACGTGATCGGCAAGGAGATCAACCTCGGCTCGCCCAAGCAGCTGCAGGTCGTGCTCTTCGACGAGCTCCAGATGCCGAAGACCAAGCGCACCAAGACCGGCTACACCACCGACGCCGAGGCGCTGACCACGCTGTTCGAGCAGACCCAGCACCCGTTCCTGGCGCACATGCTCGAGCACCGCGACGCCACCCGGCTGCGGGTCACCGTCGAGGGCCTGATCAAGTCGGTGTCCGACGACGGCCGCGTGCACACCACGTTCAACCAGACCATCGCGGCCACGGGCAGGCTCTCGTCCACCGAGCCGAACCTGCAGAACATCCCGATCCGCACCGAGGCGGGCCGCACCATCCGCGACGCCTTCGTCGTCGGCGACGGCTTCGTCGACCTGCTCACCGCCGACTACAGCCAGATCGAGATGCGGATCATGGCCCACCTGTCGGAGGACGCGGCGCTGATCGAGGCGTTCAACTCGGGCCACGACTTCCACGCCGCCACCGCCGCCCGCGTCTTCTCCGTAGCGCCGACCGCGGTCACCCAGGAGCAGCGCGCCAAGATCAAGGCGATGAACTACGGCCTGGCGTACGGCCTCTCCGCCTACGGCCTGTCCCAGCAGCTGCGGATCACCACCGAAGAAGCCCGCGCCCTGATGGACGACTACTTCGAGGGCTTCGGCGGCGTCCGCGACTACCTGCACGAGGTTGTCGCCCAAGCCCGCAAGGACGGCTACACCGAGACCCTGTTCGGCCGCCGCCGCTACCTCCCGGACCTGACCAGCGACAACCGCCAGCGCCGCGAGATGGCGGAGCGGATGGCGCTCAACGCCCCCATCCAGGGCAGCGCGGCGGACATCATCAAGGTCGCCATGCTCAACGTCCACCGCGAACTGACCACGGCCGACCTCCGCACCCGAACCCTGCTCCAGGTCCACGACGAACTGGTCCTGGAGGTAGCCGAAGGCGAACAGGAACGGGTCGAGGAACTGGTCCGAGCCCAGATGGCCGCCGCCTTCACCCTCCGCGTCCCCCTCGACGTCTCGGTCGGCTTCGGCAAGTCCTGGAACCAGGCGGCGCACTGAGCATCGCTCCCTCCTGACACCGTCCCCGACTCGGCAGGTGATGGCCGCGCGCCCTTCCGCGCCAACGTGGCGGGGAAGGGCACGCGGTTTCCACGCCTGGCCTCGTTCTCCGCACCCGACTTCGTCCTCTCCGGGCCGGTGGCGGTCGCGGCATCTGCCTGGTCCCGACGTGCTCAACTCATCCGGCACAGTCCTCGACTCGGCGGGCGATCGCCGTGACATCCCTCTTCCCCGCACTCCACCACCTGACCGCCACGTGATCCAGCACCGCCGCCCCACAGCACCTTCTCCCGCCCTGCCTCACTCTCTTCCCAACCGACCCAACCTCACCGCCCTCCCTCACCCTCTCCGCACCCACCCCGTAACCGCCGCCCGCGTGCCCGCCCCACCTCAACGCGACCTGGCCACACCGCACCCACCCCACAACCGCCGCTTGAGTCCAGCCCCCCACCTGACGCGACTCGCCCCCACCATTCGCCGTGATTGGGTGGACTTGCTTTGCGTGGGGGGACGAGCCTGCCAAGCTCGCCCGCGGGTGGGGTGGGCTTGCCCATCCCCACCGCTCTTCCCCACCGCAGGCTCGTAGGGGCCCCGCGCAAAGCAAGTTCGCCCAATCGAGGCCCCACAGCTTTTCCGCGAACAGCCGGACAAACCCAACTCGACCCGCAGGCGACAGCACCCCACGACGTCCCCTATGGACGATCAAGACCTCCTGGCCGGAACCAAGCAGCACGCCCTAACCTGGCACCATGAAATTCTGGGGACGTCGCTCGACCGCGCCCGCGAAACGGACGCCCATCACCGGCCACGCGTGGATAGACCCGATCCTCGACGCCGCCATCGCCGAGGTCACCGACGGCCACCTCAGCGCCGCCATCACCGTCCTCGCCGAGGTACGCGACGACCCCGAGACCCGCGACCTCCGCCTGGACAAGCTCACCAACGCGATCCCCCTGGGCCGCGCCGACGACATCGCCGAGCTGGCAGTCGAGCACCACGACCCGGAACTGGCCCTGCTGGCGGGCTCCTGCTACGCCCAGGAAGCGGGCGCCATCCGCGGCGGCGGCTGGGCGAGCACCGTGGGGGAGGAGCGGTTCCAGCTGGTCCGCGCCACCGCGGGCAAGGCCCTGCCGTTCCTGCACGGCGCCGCCGAGGCACTGCCCGACGACCCCATCCCGTGGGCCGAGCTGATGTCGACGGCCGTGCTGCTCGGCATCAAGCGCGAGCAGCACGACGAGCTGTGGGGCGAGGTCCACCGCCGCTGCCCGACCCTGTGGACCGCCAACCAGACCCGCATGTGGCTGCTGTGCGAGAAGTGGAACGGTTCCCACGACGAGATGCTGCGCTTCGCCCACCAAGCGGCCAACGAGGCCCCGGCGGGCGACCCGGTCACCGCCGTCGTCGCCATGGCCATCGCCGAGTTCCTGATGTACGAGGGCCGCGAGCACGACGCGGGCCGCGACCGCCGCCGCTTCCAGCGCGAGGCGCTGACCAAGTCGATGAGCATGGTCGAGGGCGCCGCCGACAAGTGGTTACGCGCCGAGAAACCGCACCCGCGCGCCATCGCCGCGCACAACAACTTCGCCGTCGTCTTCGGTCTCGCCGGTCACGAACAGCGCACCCTGCTGCACCTGCTCGGCATGCGCGACCGCCTGACCGGCTTCCCCTGGGACTACTTCGAGGCCGAGCCCGGCGACCTGTTCCACGAGTTCGTCGAGAAGTACTGGCCCGCCGACCTGGAAGTGACCGACCCGGACGCCGACCCGGAGCCGGTCGTCCCACCGCGTAAGCCGTGCCGAGGCCCTTGCCCACCCACGGCGCACACGTGAACTGACGGACGCCCACCACGCCGAGCCGCTGAACTTGGCGGCCTCGGCGGGCACCACACGTACCTCGGCCATCGCCGGGTGGAGTGGGCCATGGACCTGCTCGCGCACGCGAAACCTGATGGTCACCGAGATCCGCGATCTGGTCGGGTTCACCAGCCCGGGTTCCGTGTCCCGCCATTTCACGGAGCCGGTGGGCTGCCCGGGAATCGAGTCCTGCGGGCGGGTGGTCGCCCGTCGCGGCACGTCTCGAACCCTGGCTGCTCCGCAATGGCCCGGCCCAGGTCCGCAATCGTGGACAAGCCGAAGCAGCCGGGCAAACCCTTGCGTTCATCACGTGGAGATGCGATCACCGTGCGGGGCGCTGGACCAGGGTGTGCCAGCCGGTTCAGTCTCACCGAACCCGGGTCCTGGGCGACTTTCGCCGATCGTGCCCGCCGTGCGAGTCCGGTTGGTACAGCTGATCCGCCCTCCACGAGAACGGATCCGCGACGCGCTCCACGCCCGATCGCCTGTCCCCGGCTTGGACGCCAGTCGCGTTGGCGGTGGGGGTGCTGTTCGGCGTGGTCGCCGCCGCGGTGCAGGAGGTCTCCCCGACCTGGCACCTGTTGGGGCACAACGGGCCCGCGGGAGACTCGTGGTGGTACGTGCTCGTCACCCCTACCCCGGTCACCCTCATCGCGGTTGCCTCCATCGCCGCGCTGGCCGCATTTCTCTGGCGACGACGTATCAAACCCATCCCGCTCTACGCGCTACTCGCCCTGCCTATAGGCGCAATCGGCGCCCTCTTGCCTTCTTTCCTCCTGCACGGCACCTGACCGCAGCCCCCGCACCAACGCCAGCACCGCGTCCCGAACCTCTTCACGCGTCTGCTCCGGCGCGAACACCTGCCAGTCCAGCGCGACCACCAACACCGTCCCGAACAACGCCGACGCCGCCGTCGTCACCCGCACCCCGTCCGGCAGCTGCCCGGCGTCCGCCAACCTCGACAGCTGGGCCCGGATGATCGTCGTCACCTGTTCCCGCAGCAGGGTCAGGGTCTGTTGCCACTGGCCCGGGGTCCGCCACAGCTCGCTCACCAGCAGCTGCGCGAACGTCGGGTACTCGGCGAAGAAGACGAGCATCCCGTCGACCATGCGGGAGAGGGCGTCCGCCGCGTCGACCGCTTCGTCGGCGGACCGCAGGTGGTCGGCGAGCAGGTCGACCCCGAAGCGGAGCAGGGCGTCGATCAGGCCGTCCTTGCTGCCGAAGTTGTAGTACACCGTGCCCTTCGCCACCCCGGCCTCGGCGGCGATCTCGTCCACCGTCAGGCCGACCATGCCGCGGGTGCCCGCCAGGCGCAGGGTCGCGTCGAACAGCTTGCGCCGGGTGGCGCCGGTGCGGGCGGGACGGCCGGTCACAGCACCAGTTCCGGCTTGAGCCGCGCCGGGGTCCACACCCGCTGCCTGCGCGCGGCGATCGTCGACACCACGAGTCCTCCGATCAGGTAGGCGGCCAGCACGCCGATGTCCGCGGCCAGTCCGGACGCCGGGCCACCGTAGAGCAGGTGCCGCAGCCCGTCGACCACGTACCCCATCGGCAGCGCCCGGTGCAGCGGGATCAGCGCGTCCGGCAGCGTCTGCCAGGGGAACGTGCCGCCCGCGCTGATCAGCTGCAGGATCAGCACGACCAGCGCGACGAACTTGCCGACCGGGCCGAGGAACGCGTTGAGCGCGTGCACGATCGACACGAAGGTCAGCGACGTCAGCACCAGGAACCCGAGGGTGGCCAGCGGTCGGGCCGGGTGGATGCCGATCAGCGTGGTCACCGCCGCGAACATGATCACCACCTGCGCCACGCCCAGCATCGCCGGGGTCAGCCACCCGGCCAGCGCGGTGCGCGCCGCCGGGTGCCCGGCCGCCAGTGCCCGGTTGGACAGCGGCTTGATCAGCAGGAACAGCACGAACGCGCCGATCCACAGGGCCAGGCCGAGGAAGAACGGCGCCAGACCGGCCCCGTAGCTGCCCGCGCTGTTCTCCCCGACGGTCCGCACCGCCACCGGGTCGCCGATGGTCTGCGCCGTGGCGCTGCGGGTCGCGTCGTCCGGGTGCGGGATCTGGTCGAGACCGGCGGTGAGGCCGTCCCGCAGCTGCACCGTCCCGTCGGCCAGCGTCTTCGTGCCGGTGGCGAGCTGGTCCGCGCCGTCCACGGCCGACTTCTCGCCGTCGCGCAGCGTCGCCGCGCCGTCCCGCAGCTGCGACGTCCCGCTCGCCAGGTCTTTCGCGCCCGCCGCGGCGGTGCCGATGCCGTCGGCCAGCGCCGGGGTCGCGGCGGCCAGCGCGGCGTTGCCGTCGGCGACCTTGTCGGCACCGTCGGCCAGCGTCCGCAACTGCGCCGCCGCCGTGCCGACCTGCGTGTTCGCCTGCTCGATCGGCGTCCGCAGCTGCCGGACCCGCGCCATGATGTCGTTGACCGCCTGGTCCGACAGCCCCGCCTCGCGCAGCTTCTCGGTCAGCCCCGTGTCGAGCTGGCCCAGCTGGCCGGTCATGGTGGACGTCGCGCTCGCCAGCTTCTCCGCCGTCGCCGCGACCTGCTCGTTGCCGTCGGCGACCTGCCGCGCGCCCTGCGCCAGCTGCGCGGTCTGCGCGGGCAGGCCCTTCGTCTTGTCCCGCAACGTGTTCAGACCCGTCGAGAGCTGACCGGCGCCCGCGGCCGCGTCGACCGTGCCGTCCGCGAGGCGGGTGGCGCCGTCGAGCAGCTGCCGCTGCCCGCTCGCCAGCTGGGTCGCGCCGGTGTTGGCCTGCGTCGCGCCGTCGGCGAGCTTGGTGGCGCCGTCGGCGGCCTGGCGGGTGCGGTCGTAGACGGTGCCGAAACCGACCAGGAACTTCTCCGCCGCCTGCTCGCCGACGGCCTTGGCCACCGACCGCCGCACCTCGCCGACGACCCGGTCGGCGATCGTGCCGACGAGGTAGTTGTTGGCGTCGTTGGTGGTCACGGTGATCATCCCCTGGCGCGGCGCGAACTGCGCGGACGACGCCAGGGACGACGAGAAGTCGGCGGGCAGGGTGATGGAGAAGGTGTACTCGCCTGCGCGCACGCCGTTCTCCGCGTCGACCGCGCTCACCTCGTGCCAGTCGAACTTGCCGGAGCTCTTCAGCTCGTCGGCGACCTTCTGGCCCGCGTCGAGCCTGCTGCCGTCGGGTTCGGTGGCGCCGGTGTCGCCGACCACGACCGCGGCCGGGATCTTGTCGAGCCGGTTGTAGGGGTCGGCGTTGGCGTAGAGGTAGAGGGAGCCGTACAGCAGCGGCACCAGGACCAGGGCGAGCACGGCGAGCTTGGGCAGCGTGCCGGAGCTGACCCGGCGCAGCTCGTTGCGGGCGAGGCGGATGACGCTCACGGCAGGAACTCCAACGGGGCGGTGGGGCCCGGCTCGCGGACCGGGGCTTCGGAGTGGGCTTTCGCTTCCGCGCGGGCGCTCACAGCCCGGACTCCAGCGGCGCGGGCTGGTCCGACTCGCCGAGCCGGGCCGGGGTGAGCGGCAGGCGCAGCGCGGTGGCGGTGCCGCACAGCACGACGACCGCGCGACCCTCGCGGGCCTGCGCGAGTGCCGTCGGCAGCCAGTCCTCGGGGTCGGAGGTGTGCCGGTCGGGGGTGTCGAGGACCAGCAACTCGGCGCCGGGCCGCTCGGCGGCCAACCCGGTGAGCAGCGCGATGCGGGCCGCGGGCGCGACGTCCTCGAACCGGGTCCGCGGCGCCAAGCCGTGCTCGTCGAGGAGCCGGGTGACCCGGACGCGGCGGAACCGCGCCCCGCTGAGCGCCAACTCCTCGGCCAGCACGTCGGCCACCCGCAGGTTCGGCTCAGGCGCGGTCACCGCGGGCGCGTCGACGAGGACGGCGTGCTCACGCAGGTGCGCGGCGGTGGGGGAGATGGTGCCGCCGGAGGGGGTTATCCGGCCGGTCAGGGCCAGCCCGAACGCGGTGTGGCCGTCGTTGGGCTCACCGGCCACTACGGCCACCTCACCCGCCCGCACGCGCAGCGAGGTCGGCGCCAGCAGCGGCCCGTGCGCGCCCGTCACCGCGACCTGCTCGGCCATGACCTCCATGCGCCCTCCTTTGAACTGACTGGTCAGTTCAAATAGTGCGCCTGTTCGGGTCGACCCGCAACGGGACATGGAGTGATCCCCACAACCCGATCGAGCGAATCCGGTCTTACCGGCGGGAACCGGACGGCACCGGGCGCCATCCGAGAGCCGTGACCGCGACCAGACAGCTCAAACTGCTCATCGGCGGCCTGCTCTGCGCGCGGCGGGGGTGTTTTCGAAAGACGATCTTCGGGTGGGTGGCGGGGATCGTGTGCCACCGGCAGGGAAGGGCAGGGCCGTCCTGGGGCGGGGGGATCCGCGAAGAGGTGATCTTCAGCGCAAGGCGCTGGCCGGGCGGATTTCCCAGACCGTCCACAGTGGGCGATAGCCCTGGCGGGCCCAGAAGACAGGGGAAAGCGGGTTCGGCGGGTTGTAGTAGAGGAAAGACCCCACCGTCCCCCGATCCAGCAGAGCTCCGTGCGCCACCTCCATCAACGCCCGCCCCACCCCACCCCCGCGCGCCGAGGGCAGCACCGACAGGCAGTTCACATACCCCCACCGCCCGTGCCGCACCCGCGTCTCCGCCCACGTCCCCGGGCCCGACGCCGTGTGCCACCCCTCGACGTGCCCCACCGCGATGCCGTCGCGCTCGGCCAGCCACACCGGGTCGCCCTGGGCCAGGTGCCGCCGCAGCGCGTCCCGCTTGATGCCCGCCGCACCCGCGCGCACGATCGCGCCCCCCACCAGGGCCGAGTACTCGACCTCCGCCATCGCCGACTCGACCAGCGCGTCCAGGTCGCCCATCCCCGCACGGCGCACGTGCGTCCCCGCGACCTCACCCGCCGTGAACGGGGTCGTCCGCACCGCCAGCACCGCCAGCGGTACGAACCCGTGCGCCAGGAACGCCGCCGACGCCTCCGCGTCCCGGCTGGGCCACTGGACCAGGCACGCCGAGTCCCGGCTCGGCGACACGCGGGCCCGCGCCCACCGCCGCAGCAGGGCCTCCACACCCAGCCCGCCCGTCGCGCCGACCAGCGGGTGCAGCTCCCACACCTCCGCCGCCGACCACAGCGTCTGCGGCGTCCCCGGGTCCAGCACCGACCGCGTCAGCACGCCCGCGACCCGCTCGCCGTCGGGCAGCGCCGCGGCCAGCACCTCGCCCGGGGGCGGTGCCACCGCGGCGGGCAGCAGGGGGTCCAGTTCCGCGAACCGCGCCGACTGGGCGCGGACCAGCGGGCCCGTCACCGGCGGCAGCGGAAGATCGCGGTGCCCGGGAAGCGCTCACCGCGCAACGGGCTCCACTGCCCCCACTCCTGCGTGTGGCCGTCCGGCCACTCCGGCTCCACCAGGTCGAACAGGGTGAACCCGGCCGTGGACAGCGCGCGCACGTAGTCACCCAGGGTGCGGTGGTGCTCCACGTACGTGGGAGTCCCGTCCGCGTCGACCTCCACGTACGGGGTCCGGTCGAAGTACGAGCCCGTCACGACCAGCCCGTCCGGGCCCGGGTCGTCCGGGAAGATCCAGCGCATCGGGTGGGTCACCGCGAACGTCCACGTCCCGCCCGGCCGCAGCACCCGCGCCACCTCGGTGAACACCGCGCCGACGTCCGCCACGAACGGCACCGCGCCGAACGCCGAGCAGGCCAGGTCGAACGAGCCCGACGCGAACGGCAGCCGCTCCGCGTTCGCCCGCACCAGCGGCACGGGCGTGCCCGTCGCGGTGTTGGCCGCCGCCGCGTACCGCAGCATCCCGGTCGACAGGTCCAGCCCGACGACCCGCGCGCCTTGGTCGGCCAGCCAGCGCGCGCACGGCGCCGACCCGCAGCCCACCTCGAGGACGTCCTTGCCCGCCACCTCGCCCAGCAGACCGGCGTCCGCCTCGCGCAGCGCCTCCGGGCACCACATGAAGTCGCTGACGCCCAGGAAGTCGCCGTGCTCGCGGTGGTAGTCGTCCGCGTCGGCGTCCCACCAGGCGATGTTCGCCGCCACCGACTCCCGGGACCCGACCTCGACCCGCGCCACCGCCGCCGCGCCGAGGACCCGCTCAGCGCTCGTGCTGTCGCTCACGCGGACCATCCTGGCAGCCCCGGTGGCGCGCCCGGCGCCGGGAGGGTACCCCCGGGTTTGCCCGGTTCTCGCGGGGCCGCGTAGGATACATCCGCGCAGTGGTATCGCGCTGCCCCAGGTTTCTGACCACCGGGAATGCCCGGGGGCCGCGCGGCGTTGGCGGTGTTGGTTCCTGTTCGTTCGGGTGTCCGTCGGCGACACGATCCCGCCGCGCCCGAGAACTGAACCCAACGACCCCCAATCCGTACCGGAGCCACCTACCTAATGTCCACCGACACCACCATTGTCCCGGCTGCAACCGCGCCGAAGCAGCAGGTCGCCATCAACGACATCGGGACGGAGGAGGAGTTCCTCGCCGCGATCGACGCGACGATCAAGTACTTCAACGACGGTGACATCGTTGAGGGCACGATCGTCAAGGTCGACCGGGACGAGGTCCTGCTCGACATCGGCTACAAGACCGAGGGCGTCATCCCCTCGCGTGAGCTGTCGATCAAGCACGATGTCGACCCCGCCGACGTGGTCAGCGTCGGTGACGAGGTCGAGGCCCTCGTCCTGCAGAAGGAGGACAAGGAGGGCCGCCTGATCCTGTCCAAGAAGCGCGCTCAGTACGAGCGGGCCTGGGGCACGATCGAGGCACTCAAGGAGTCGGACGAGCCGGTCAAGGGCACGGTCATCGAGGTTGTCAAGGGTGGTCTCATCCTGGACATCGGTCTGCGCGGCTTCCTCCCCGCCTCGCTGGTCGAGATGCGCCGCGTGCGCGACCTGCAGCCGTACGTGGGCCGCGAGCTCGAGGCCAAGATCATAGAGCTGGACAAGAACCGCAACAACGTGGTTCTCTCCCGGCGCGCCTGGCTGGAGCAGACCCAGTCCGAGGTCCGCAGCGAGTTCCTCAACCAGCTGCAGAAGGGCCAGGTCCGCAAGGGCGTCGTGTCCTCCATCGTCAACTTCGGTGCCTTCGTGGACCTGGGTGGCGTCGACGGCCTGGTGCACGTCTCCGAGCTGTCCTGGAAGCACATCGACCACCCCTCCGAGGTCGTCGAGGTCGGCCAGGAGGTCACGGTCGAGGTCCTCGACGTCGACATGGAGCGCGAGCGCGTCTCCCTGTCGCTGAAGGCGACCCAGGAAGACCCGTGGCGCCAGTTCGCCCGCACCCACGCGATCGGCCAGATCGTGCCGGGCAAGGTCACCAAGCTGGTTCCGTTCGGCGCGTTCGTCCGGGTGGACGAGGGCATCGAGGGCCTGGTCCACATCTCCGAGCTGGCCGAGCGCCACGTGGAGATCCCGGAGCAGGTCGTGCAGGTCGGCAACGACGTCATGGTCAAGGTCATCGACATCGACCTCGACCGGCGCCGGATCTCGCTGTCGCTGAAGCAGGCGAACGAGGGCTTCACCACGGAGACCGAGTTCGACCCGACCCAGTACGGCATGGCCGCCGAGTACGACACCGAGGGGAACTACATCTACCCCGAGGGCTTCGACCCGGACACCCAGGAATGGCAGGAAGGCTTCGAGAAGCAGCGCGAGGAGTGGGAGCGCCAGTACGCGGAGGCGCTCACCCGCTACGAGCAGCACATGAAGCAGATCGCCAAGGCAGCGGAGGCCGACGCGGCCGCCGAGGCCGAGGGTGCCGCGGCCGGTGCCGCGGGCGGCGGGGAGCAGAACTACTCGTCCACCGGCGGCGGCGACAAGCCCGCCCAGAGCGGTGGCACCCTGGCCAGCGACGAGCAGCTGGCCGCCCTCCGCGAGAAGCTCTCCGGCGGCGTCTGATCGTCGGCTAGCTCCTAGCACGCAGTCACCCGAAGGCCCCGCACACCTCGTGCGGGGCCTTCGGGCTGTCGCGGGGTGGCCGCGTGATCCACCCTTGGTTCGCACTCGCCGATCTGCCAAGGGCGACACGCCCGGTCGGTTGGACGTGAGGGAGTGGTCACGCACCCGGCGAAGACGCGCTACCTGCGGCGGTGGTACTTCCGGGTTTGCTCGCTGCGCTCCTGCTCCTGCTCGTGCTGAGGTTCTTCGTGGTCGGTGAGGTGGTGGTTCCGGGTACGGGCTCACCGGCGCGGAGCGTGACCGCGCAGATCCTGGAGTCGCTGATCGCCGCGACGGTGGCCGGGACGTTCATCGCTGCCCTGCTGGTGTGGTTGCTGCCCGCGGACGACCGCGTCCCGGAGTCCGACGTCGTGGAGCCGCGCGAGATCGAGCCGTTGATCCGCGCCGAGGCGGCCACCGCGCGCGAGTGGCGCGTCCGCGCCCACACGGCCTCCTACTTCCGGTCCCGGACCCTGCCCTGGCCGGCCGAGGCGACCCTGGCCCGCAGCGCGACCTCCTCGAGCCGTTCCTCGGCGATGACCCGCTCCCACGGGCATTCGAGTTGACCGAACTGATCAAGGGCCCGGTGCGTGGCGCGGCGCGGGACATGGTCGAGGCGGTGGTGGCCGACGACCGGTTGCTCGCCCGGTGCGCGCGGCGGTCGCAGTGGCACCCGCTCGGGTTCCTGAAGGTGCTGGTCATGTCGAACGCGGCGTTCCAGATCCGGATGAACTACTGGCCGGAGCCGCTGGGGGAGCGCGAGGACATCCACGACCACCGGTTCGACTTCGTCTCCACCGTCGTGCACGGGCTCGCTGGTGGTCGAGCTGTACGAGATCGTGCAGGGCACGGCGGCGGACCGCTACACCGACCGCCTGCCCGCGACCTTCGCCGAGCCCTACCTGCTCGACCACGTCGGCACCGCCTCCGCGCGCGGGATCGGCGCGTACCGCGTCGCCCGCGGTAGCGGGTACGCGACCGACGCGCGGGTGCCGCGCCGGGTCGTGCCCATCGGCGTGCCGGTGGTGACGATGTTCGTGAAGTTCGCTTGCCGCCGTCCGGACGCGACCGTGCTGATCGACCGCGGCGTCCCGGTGAGCGTTCGTCAGGGTCGGCGGTTCACGACGCTGCCGGAGGCGCGCGCGTTCCTGGGGGACATCCTCGGCCTGTGGGACTAGGCGCAATGCCGGTCGGTTAGGTTATGGCGGGGCTGTAGCCTGCGGTGGTGGATCTTGGGTTGGGTGTGCGCGAGGGCGGCGGTCTGGCCGACCGAGCTGCGGTTGGTGTGCTGACTCGGATGTTTCCGGTGGAGTTGGTCGATCGGGTCATTGACCAGTATTGGCGTCGGGAACAGCGGACCCGCGCATTGCCTGCTCGGTTGGTCTTCTATTTCA
>NZ_PTIX01000012.1 GCF_002934265.1 Actinokineospora auranticolor | reverse complement strand
GCGGATTTTTCCCCCTGAACGCCAAGCGAGAGCGTTATCGGAGACCCGCGCGGAAATCAACGAGAGACACCTCGCGGCCCGAAGGCACCGAACGTACCCCCGTGTGGCCAAACGTGGACGCCATAAACGCTACCCCACCAAAAAGGGCAAACATCAAGGCGTTCGACATCAGGGTCCGGCCACCATCAGAATCCTCGCACCTAGCCTAAGTTAGTGGCATTGGGTCGGAGGCCAAGCTCTGGCGCATCGAGACCGGGCAGACCTCCATGCGCAGCCTCGACGCTGAGGCGATGTGCCGCGTGTACGGCGCGTCGGCCGAGGTGACGGAGATGCTCAAGAGCCTGGCCAAGAAGACCAAAAGCCATGGCTGGTGGCACGCGTACAGCGATTCGATCCCGGACGGGTTCGCGCTCTACATCGGTTTGGAGGAGGCTGCCTCTTCACTGCAGTGGTTCCAGTCGGACGTGGTTCCCGGCCTCTTCCAGACCCCTGACTACGCGCGCAACATAATCAGCTCCCACAACGGCAAGTGGAGCGATGAAGAGTTGGACCGCCGCGTGACGTTGCGGCTGGCGCGACAACCGTTGCTCGCCCGGACGACCGCGCGTCCCACGATCTCGGTGGTGCTGGCCGAAACCATCCTGCGCCGTCCGGTCGGTGGGCCGGCGGTGATGGGCGAACAGCTCCTCCACTTGGCGGCAGCTGCCGAGTTGGACAACGTCTCCATGCGAGTCATGCCGTTCGGCGCAGGCATGAACCACGGCCTGGTCACCGGGCCGTTCATCCTGTTCCGCTTCCCCGGAGACACCGACAGAGAGCCCCCGGTCGTCCATGTGGAAAACTTCTCCGGCGATCTCTACCTCGACAAGCCAGACGAGATCGACAACTACTCCACGGCCTTCCAGCGCATCTGGACGGCAGCCCTCGACGAAAAGACGAGCGTCGCGTGGATCCGGCAAGCAGGGAAGGACTTTCTAGATGAAGCGACCCGAGGCTAGTTGGCGCAAGAGCAGCCGGTGCGGCACAGCCAATTGCGTCGAGGTGGCATTCCTGAACCCGACCACCGTCCTCACCCGGGACAGCAAGCAGAACGAAGGCCCCGCACTCCGCTTCGGCCACACCGAGTGGCAGAAGTTCTTGTCCGAGGTCTAACCACCCTCACATATACCCGGGCATGACCTCCTCGCGCCGCCACTCCACGCACGTGGGTCGTGCCCGGGTAGCCAAATACTCCCCAACCGCCTGGTAGACAACCTCCACCGGCACATCGGACCCAGGCTGGGCGGGCGATTCGTGCAGTCCGGCGAGGTACGCGCTCGTCCACTCGTCGCCCACGCCGATGGTCGGCACATACGCCTCCATCCCCTGCTCCCGGCAGAGAATCCCACGGTCGTTTTCGTCGATCGCCATGCACTCGAATCTAAGGAGGGAAATCGGCTCCGTGCTCATCGGCGCCTGGGCGCGATCTCTCCGCGCCGCCACTCCACACACGTGGGTCGCTCTCGGGTGGCCAAGTACTCCTCGACAGCCTGGTAAACGATCTCGATCGGCACATCAGACCCTGGCTGGGCGGACGAGTCGTACATCCCACCGAGGTATACGGTCGTCCATTCTGTCCCTACGCCGATGGTCGGCACGGATGCTTCCCACCCCTGTCGCCATGCGAGAATCCCGCGATCGTTGTTCACGCCGAACATCATCGAACTCCGGATCTCACCCTCGCCCAGTTCTTCCCAATTCGAAGCGAGCACCCACGCCCAGGGCTTCTTCACCCCGCTGTCGTTCAGTTCGCGCACGGCGGCAACCAAATCGACGCCCTGGGCGATCTCATCAATTGCGATGAATTCCTCTTCGAGAAGAGGCATCTGCTCGGCGGTCACCTGGGTGCCCTTCCGTGGTATGTCTTCTTGAATGGATTGCCGCTGGCGTCGGTTCCCAACACCGTCATGCTATACCCTGTTGGGAGAACTTTGGGTAGCGTGCTGTCGCAGGTAGGTCTCGGGCTTCTCCGTCGGGTGCCGCAGGGGGCGTGATTGATGATCACCTGTCCGTGTGTTGCCCCGTTCTGGATCTGCATTATTACCACCTTCATTTCTACATGGTGGTGAATGTCAATCGCGTCGGGAAGGTCGAGTTCTTCGAGCCTTTCTACCATGGCTTCTGCCCATGGGTCGAAGCGAGTCGCGCCGATTTCTCCGGTGCTCCGGCCGTTGAGGAAAACGTAGCCGGTCATCGGTGGGTTCACGTCGGTTCGGCTGACTCTTGGTGGGAGCCAGTCGTGGTAGGGGTTTGCTTCTTCGGGGTACCGGTCTCCGTGTTTGTTCTCGGTGTATGACGGGGTGGGGGCGGCCGGGGGCGGTGGTGTGGTGGTGCCGGCGTGGTGGGCGATTGCTGTTGAGAGTTGGTGGTCGGTTCGGGTGAGGAGGTCGCGTAGTTCGACGAACCTGGCCTGGATCGCCTCAAGGGTGAGGATCACTCGGCTTTGCCCAGGACTGCCAGAACCCCGTAGATGGTCTCGTTCAGGTGTGCTTCAGCTGCTCCGACCGCCTGAGCCAGGCGGCGGAGTTGGGTTTGGGTTGTCCGTAGGGCGTCGAGTTCGGTCTCGATGGACATCGAGGCCGAGGGTAGCTAGCCCCAGCCCAATTCGTGAAGTCTTGCGTCGTCTATTCCGAAGTGGTGGGCAATTTCGTGTACGACGGTAATTGCCACCTCCTCGACCACGTCATCTTCCGTTTCGCAGATGTCGAGGATCGCTTCCCGGTAGATGAAGATCCGGTCCGGCAGCGCACCGCTGTACAGCGATGTCCGTTCCGTCAGCGCGATCCCGTGGTAGAGGCCCAGCAGGGTCGGGTCGTGCGGGTCGCGGTCCTCGACCAGGACCACCACGTTGTCCATCGCCTTCGCCAGCTCCCGGGGGATCTCGTCCAGGGCTTCGGCGACCAGCTCTTCGAACCGGTCGCGCGGCATGTCCACGCCTCAGCCCGTCGGGGTCGTGGTGGGGGCGGGGGTGGTGGTGGTCGGCGCGGTCGACTCGGTCGGGGTGCCGCGGACGCTGTTGGTGACCGGGGCCAGGCCCGAGCCGTCGGCCAGGCGGGCGCCCACCTTGCAGTCGACCTTGCGCGAGCCCGCCGCCCAGCTCTCGGGTTCCAGGGCGTCCGCGTACGGGGTCAGGCCCTTCGCCGCGAGGTCGGTGCCGCCGGTGTAGGTGTTGGTGACCTCGACGCAGAGTTCACCGGCCTTCTCCAGTTGGGCGTCCTTCGTCGGCGAGTCGCCCGGGAAGGCCGAACCCAGGTCCACGGTGCCCACGATCTCGTACGCGTGCTCCTGGTCGCACGGGAGCGGGTCGCCGATCTTCTGGTTGTCCAGTGCGAGGCAGGTGCCCGGTTCGTGCACATTGGACTGGTCCGCGTCGGCGGCTGAACCCGTGCTCGTCAGCAGCCCCCCCGACGGTGTGGTGCGCTGCACACCGCACCGCAGCTTCCGGTCGCCGTCCTGCCACTGGGCCTCGCTCGGCTTCAGCGCGTTGACCGTGTACTTCCCGAACGGGTCCAGCTTGCCGCCCAGGTACGCCGTCACCCCCGGGGTGCACTTGGCCTTCGCGATCTGCTGCCAGCGCGCCAGGTCGGGTGGGGCCACGTCCGGCGGGTAGTCGCCGGTGATGTCGACGTTGCTCGTCACCTCGAACAGGTGGGGCTGCGCGCAGTCGACGCGCTTCATGTCCGTTCCGTCCGGCGGTGTCCACGTCAGACAGCTGCCCGCGGGCGAGTCGAACGCCGCCTGGCGCTCCTCCTCCGCGCTGACCGGCGCGGAGCCCAGTTTCACGGGCCACGAGAACACCGTGCTGCTGCCCATGAGCAGCAGCGATCCGACGAACGCCCCGGCCATGATCAGCCGAGTCCTCGCCGTCGGGTCATTCGACCGAAACCAGTCGCCGCGTCCAGACATCTACTCCATGATGCCGTGTCCGCTCCCCGGGCGCGGCCACGGGAGCGGAACGGGAGGCACCCAGGTTGCGATCAGGACAAACATCCGGTGTCGATGGCGCTGGTCAGCTAGGGTGCGCCCCGGGAGTGGTACATGACTGACAACGACAGGCCGCAGGACCCCGGCGACCGGCCGGTCCCCGCGGAGCCAGAGCCGAAACCGCAGGTCGACGGCCCGGCGGGGGGCGAATCGAGCCCGCCGCCGTACGTGCCGCCCGAGGCCGAGGAGGGCGCGACCGAGCCGCGCAAGCGCGGATCGGTCAACTACCAGGACGGCACCACCAAGCCGAAGCAACCCTCGGTCGCCGAACAACGCGCCCGCCGGGAGGCCCTGCGCAAGCAGCGCGAGGAGGAGCAGGCCGCGATCGACGAGGCCGAGCGCAAGCGCAAGAAGCGCAAGCGCCTCCTCATCGGCTCCGGGGTCACCGTCGGCGTCGTGGCGCTGGTCGCCGTGATCTACGCCGCGTCCACACCGGACGAGGTGACCGCGCGCTGCGTCGACGGGAACGGCGTCGTCGTCGACGACGACTACTGCGACGACGGCTACGCCACCTCGCACGGTGGCTACCACAGCGGCGGGTTCATCTACATCGGTGGAAGTTCCTACCGCTACAACTACGGCGGTTCCGGGTCCGTGGGCCAGAAGGCCACCGGCGGGACCTACGTGGCCCCGTCCGCCGACACCTCGGTCAAGACCAGCTCCGGCAAGTCCGTTTCGCGCGGCGGCCTCGGCGTCAGCGGCGGCGGCAAGAGCGGGGGCAGCTGAGTGCGTCGGGAACGCTCCACCCCCCGACCGGACTGGCGGGCCAAGATCGAGTCGCAGGGCCTGGTGTTCGGCAGCCCCGCCCGCTACGGCGACGGCGGCTCCCGCCCGTACTGGGACGAGTCGGTGCACTACGCCTTCGACATGGACGAGGTGCTCTCGCTCGAAGCCGACGTCGAACTGCTGCACTCGATGTGCCTCGAAGCGGTCGACAACATCGTGCTGACCGAGCGCTACCGCGCCTTCGGCATCCCCGAGTGGACCTGGCCGCACATCGCCGAGTCCTGGAAGCGCCGCGACCCGCACGTGTACGGCCGCTTCGACCTGCGCTACGACGGCTCCGGCCCGGCCCGGCTGCTCGAGTACAACGCCGACACCCCGACCTCCCTGCTGGAAGCGGCCGTCGTGCAGTGGTACTGGAAGACCGAGGTCTACCCCGACGACGACCAGTGGAACTCGCTGCACGAGCGGCTGGTCGAGCGGTGGGGCGAGGTGGCGGCGCTGCTGCCGTCCAACGAGGTGCACTTCACCTGGTCGTCGGCCGACCCGACCGGCGAGGACCACCTGACCACCGCCTACCTGCAGGAGACCGCGGCCGAGGCCGGACTGGACACCGTCGGCCTGGCCATCGAGGACATCGGCTGGGACAGCGCGCTCAACCGGTTCGTCGACCTCGCCGAGTCGCCGATGGCCACGGTGAACAAGCTCTACCCGTGGGAGTGGGTCGTGGCCGAGGACTTCGGCACCCGCGTGGTGGAGTCGCAGCCGCGCACCCTGTGGGTCGAGCCGCTGTGGAAGATGCTGCTGTCCAACAAGGCCATCCTCGCGGTGCTGTGGGAGATGTACCCCGGGCACCCGAACCTGCTGCCCGCCTTCCTCGACGAACCCGGCCTGCTCACCGAGTACGTGCGCAAGCCGAAGCTGGGCCGCGAGGGCAGCAACGTGCAGATCGTGGCCACCGGCTACGAGACCCAGACCGGCGGCGTCTACGGCGCCGAGGGCTACGTCTACCAGGCGTTCGACCCGCTGCCCGAGTTCGACGGCTACCGGCCCGCGCTGGGCGCGTGGATCGTCGGCGACGGCGCGGCCGGGCTCGGCATCCGCGAGACCTCGGGACTGGTCACCGACGACGGCGCCGCCTTCGTCCCGCACCGGATCCCGCAGTGAGTACCCGTCCCGGGGACCTCCCCGACCACAACCGCTCCACCGGCACGTCCATGGAGGACTCGTGACCAGTCAGCTCGCCGCGGTGACGAACCTGGCGCTCCCCGCAGGCTTCGGCGCCGACCTGGGTAAGGGCATCGGCGCGATCGCCCTCTACGCCATCATCGGCCTGGTCCTGATGCTGATCGGCTTCTACGCCATCGACTGGACCACTCCGGGCAAGCTCTCCGAGCTGGTCCGCACCGGCAAGCCCAACGCCGTGATCATCACCGCCTCCGGCATGCTCAGCATGGCGCTGATCATCGTCGTGGCGATCTTCTTCTCGGCCAACGACCTGACCGCGGGCCTGATCACCTCGGTGGTCTACGGCCTGATCGGCATCATCGTGCAGGTGCTCGCGGTGCGGACCCTGGAGTGGGTCACCCGCCTCGACATCGGCCAGACCATCGACGACGAGAAGTTCGCCCCGGCCAGCGTGGTCGTGGCCGCGGCGCACATCGCGCTCGGCCTGATCGTGGCCGTCGCCATCTCGTAGTAGCGCTCTTCGCACCGGGGGCCATCGCCACGCGCGGTGGCCCCCGGTGGTATGTCGGGCGCGCGCCCCGCAGCGGGCCGACTACGCTCACGAACCGTGATTGACTTGAAGGTGCTGCGCGAGGACCCGGAGGCCGTGCGCGCGTCGCAGCGCGCCCGAGGCGAGGACGGGGGGGCGGTCGACGCCCTGCTGTCCGCCGACGAGCGCAGGCGGTCCGCGGTTTCCCGCGCGGACACCTTGCGGGCCGAGCAGAAGCAGTTCGGCAAGCAGGTCGGCAAGGCGCGCGGCGAGGAGCGCGACGCGCTGCTGGCCAAGGGCAAGGAGCTGGCCGCCGAGGTCAAGGCGGCCGAGGCCGAGCAGTCCGAGGCCGAGAAGGAACTCGACCAGGCCCACCGCGCGCTGCCGAACCTCGTCGACACAGCGGCCCCGGTCGGCGGCGAGGACGACTACACCGTCCTCGAACACGTCGGCACCCCGCGCGAGTTCGACTTCACCCCGCTCGACCACCTGGACCTGGGCGTCCGCCTCGGCGCGCTCGACATGGAGCGCGGCGCCAAGGTGTCCGGCTCGCGGTTCTACTTCCTGACCGGCATCGGCGCGCGGCTGCAGCTCGCCCTGCTCAACCTCGCCGCCGCGCAGGCCACCGAAGCCGGGTACAGCCTGATGGTCCCGCCGGTGCTGGTGCGCCCGGAGATCATGGCGGGCACCGGCTTCCTCGGCGCGCACGCCAGCGAGATCTACCGGCTGGAGGAGGACGACCTCTACCTGGTCGGCACCTCCGAGGTCCCGCTCGCCGGCTACCACGCCGACGAGATCCTCGACCTGTCCGCGGGCCCGCGCCGGTACGCGGGCTGGTCGACCTGCTTCCGCCGGGAAGCGGGCTCGTACGGCAAGGACACCCGCGGCATCATCCGCGTGCACCAGTTCGACAAGATCGAACTGTTCACCTACTGCGCTCCCGCCGACGCCGCCGCCGAACACCAGCGGCTGCTGGCGTGGGAGAAGGAGCTGCTGGCCAAGATCGAGGTGCCGTACCGGGTCATCGACACCGCCACCGGCGACCTAGGCACCAGCGCGGCCCGCAAGTTCGACACGGAGGCGTGGGTGCCGACGCAGCAGTCGTACCGCGAACTGACCTCGACGTCGAACTGCACGACCTTCCAGGCCCGCAGGCTCAACATCCGCTACCGCGACGAGAACGGCAAGCCCCAGGTCGTGGCCACCCTGAACGGCACCGGCGCGACGACCCGCTGGCTGGTGGCCATCCTGGAGAACCACCAGCAGGCCGACGGCTCCGTGGTGGTCCCGGCGGCACTGCGCCCGTACCTGGGCCTCGAGGTCATCGAACCGATCGCCTGAGTTCCGCTCTTCATCCGCCCCGACCACCCCGGTGGTCGGGGCGGTCGCGTTGTGGCCACCGCCGCAACAACCAGGCAGCGACGGCTCGATCGCGCTGGCAGTCGACCCGCTGACGCGGTCTTGGGCAGCTAGTCCTGGTCCGGCTGGCTCTCACGGGACCGTCGGCGGTCGAGTTGGAGTGCAGCGATCGGTGCTGCTACCAGCATCATGAGAGCTGTCGCAACGGGGGATGGCATTTGTCCGGGTTAAGGGTGATCAGGTAGGTCGTAGCCGCGAGAATGAGCACGGTCAGGGCGACCAGAGGCCAGCGGAGCTTGATCGCGCGCTGGGTCCTCCGCGCACAGCAGGTCCCGGTCGAACTCGCACTCGGCGGCGTTCATCGTGGTCCGGGTGCTCACCGGGTCACCTGCCCACCGGTGGCGACGTCGGCCACCGGTGGCGCGACCGCGCCTGCCGTGTCCGTGCCGGTGGACCTGGCCGAGGCGGCGTGGGGTTGAGCGGCGAGCAGTGCCTTGCTGCCGCGTGCCGCCTCGGCGAGAGCGCGGGCGATGGTGCCCAGGGCGGTCGAGGCTTTGGGCACGGTGAGGAGCAGGACGGAGCTGCCAGCGGCGCCTCGATCGCGCCGGCTTGATCGACCGCAACCTGGTCGTGCGACGTGTGCGTGTTCTGCGGCGCACGGTCAGGGACGCGTGGCTGCGCAGCGGCCAGTTCCAACCGCCCGTCTGTGCTGTTCCCGTGCGTGGTTCTTGAGGCTCCTAGCCGACCGACCTCGCACCCCGCATCGCCTCGACCCTCTGGCGGCCGAGGCGACCGAATGTCTTGGGCTGCCAACGAATCCGTTGCGGCACAACCAATCGCGGCAAGCCACCGCCCCGACCCCAGGGCAGCCCCCACCCACCTCTGGGGGGGCGACCCTGCTCCAGTTTAGTGCGGGGAGGGGGTTGTTCGGTTGGGGCGAAGGAGTTGTGGATGGTTCGGGGGTATGTGGACAAGTGCGACCTGCGGAAATGCGGTGCTAGGCGCGGGTTGTGGATGGATTTCATCTGTGTGGGTGAGAGGGCGGGCTAGCTGACCTCGACGAGTCTGGCGGCGATGTGGGCGCCGATCTCCAAGGCGCTGGTCGCGGCAGGCGAAGGGGCGTTGAGGACGTGGATCTGGTTTCGGGTCGACTCGATCAGGAAGTCGTCCACCAGGGCGCCGGTGGGCAGCAGGGCCTGGGCTCGTACGCCCGCGCCGCTGCGGACCAGGTCGTCCGCCGTGACGGCGGGGACCAGGCGGGCGAGGCTGGCGGCGAAGCGGGCCTTCGACAGGGAGCGGCGGACCTCGTCGTAGCCGACCGGGAAGGCGTACTTGCGGGCCAGCCGCCAGGTGCCGGGGAAGCGGGCCGTGTCGAGCAGGTCCGCGGGGGAGAGGTCGCGCCAGCGGTAGCCCTCTCGGCGCAGGGCGAGTACCGCGTTGGGGCCCGCGTGGACGCTGCCGTCGAGCATCCGGGTCAGGTGGACGCCCAGGAAGGGCAGGGTGGGGTCCGGTACCGGGTAGATCAGGCCGCGGACCAGGTGGGAGCGGTCGGGGCGCAGTTCGTAGTACTCGCCGCGGAAGGGGACGATGCGGGCGCTCGGGGTGAGGCCCGCCATGCGGGCCACCCGGTCGCTGTGCAGGCCCGCGCAGTTGACCAGGGCGTCGGCGCGCAGCACCGACGTGCCGGTCGCGACCTCCACCCCACCCCCCGAACCGGCGCGGATGCCCAGGGCCGGGGTGGACAGGCGCAGGTCGGCGCCCGCCTCGGTCAGTTCGCGCACCATGGCCGCGCAGACCGCCGGGAAGTCGATGATGCCGGTGCTCTCCACCCGCAGGGCGGCGACCGCGGCGACCTCGGGTTCGTACTCGCGGGCCTCCTCCGGCGTGATCAGCTTCGCGGGTACGCCGTTGGCCTCCGCGCGCTCGGCGAGCACGCGCAGCGCGGGCAGTTCGGACTCGGCGGTGGCGACCACGAGCTTGCCGCAGACCTCGACCGGCACCCCGTTGGCCCGCGCGAACTCCACCATCGACCGGTTGCCCGCGACCGACATCGCCGCCTTAAGCGATCCCGGCTTGTAGTACAGCCCGGCGTGCACGACGTTGGAGTTGTGGCCGGTCTGGTGCGCGCCCCACCGGTCCTCCTTCTCCAGGACCGTCACCGCCCAGCCCCGCCCGGCCAGCGCCCGCGCGGCCGCCAGCCCGACGATGCCGCCACCCACCATGATCACCTTGCGCACGGGCTTGTCCTCGCTCCCAGCCGAATGTCCGCTCCCCGCACCGCCAAGCATGACCGCCGCCGATGATCACCAAGCGCGGGGGCGGCCTTGCCCGCGACACCGAGCAGGGCCGCGGCGGGGCCCCGGTATGGTCACCGGCGTGACCACCGCGCCCACGTTGAGCGTCGTCATCCCGGTGTACAACGAGGAGAACTGGATCTCCCGCTGTATCGACGCGCTGATGGAGTCGTTGGCGCGCGGCCGGTGGGCCGCCCAGGTCGTCGTCGTCGACGACGGCAGCACCGACGCCACCGGCGCCCGGCTGGCCGAGTTGACCGACCGCTACGACATCACCGTTGTGAGCCAGGTCAACGCGGGGCGGTTCGAGGCGCGCAAGGCCGGGTTGGCGAAGGCGACCGGTGAGTTCGTCCTGCTCCTCGACAGCCGCGTCATCGTCGAGCCCGGCGCGCTGGGCTTCCTGCGCGAGCAGGTCACCGAGCACCCCGAGCGGCGGGTGTGGAACGGGCACATCGAGGTCGCCTCCCAGGGCAACCCGTACGCGGGCTTCCTCGCCGGTCTGGTCAAGGTCCCGTGGCGGCGCTACTTCGCCGACCCGAAGCTGACCTCCTTCGGCCCGGACGAGTTCGACCTCTACCCCAAGGGCACCGGCTTCTTCGCCGCCCCGCGCGACCTGCTCGCGGGTTCGGTCGAGGCGTTCGACTCGCTCTACGACGACGTCACGCTGGCCAGCGACGACACCAAGGTGCTGCGCTGGATCATCGAGCGCGAGCGCATCCACCTCGCCCCCGGGTTCGCCGCGGTCTACAACGGCCGCGACACGCTCCGGAAGTTCGTCGCGCAGTCCTACTACCGCGGCACCACCTACGTGGACAGCTACCTGACCTCCGCGGGCCCGGCCCGCACCGCGCTCTTCGGCGCGCTCGGCGTCGGCGCGGTCACCGCGGTCATGCTGGTCAAGCACCCCGTCAAGACCGTCGCGGTCGGCGCGGTCGGTTCCGCCGCCGCCGGTGCCGTGGTCCGCCGCTGCGGCGCCACCCCGGGTGAGGCGCGCGCGGTCGGCACGCTGCTGCCGCTCTTCGCGGGCGGTTTCGGCCTCGGTGTGCTGCGCGGCCTCGTCCTCGCCCTGCGCGCCAAGCTGCGCAAATGACCGGCGAACCCGTGACCGGCACCGAGCCGACCGTGGCCGAACCGGACGCACCCGGCGGGACGGGGGTCGGGGGCCGGTCCGTCGGCCGGGTGACCTTGGCGATCCTCGCCGGGTCCGCGCTCGGCTACGCGGTCGTCATCCTCACCGGCAGGCTGCTCGACAAGCCCGACTACGTCGTCTTCATGACCTTCTGGGGCCTGCTCTTCGGCCTCGGCAGCGCACTGTCCCCGCTGGAGCAGGAGCTGTCCCGCCAGTCCGCCGTCGCCAAGACCCACGGCGGCAAGCTCGGGTCGAACGCGGTGACCGCGCTGGTCGTCGGCCTGGTCGCGGTCGGTGTGGCGGGCGCGGTCACGCTCGTCCCCGGGGTCAACACCCGCCTCTTCGGCGACGACTACTGGCTCGGCGCGGTGGTGCTCGTCGGCGGTCTCGCCTTCGCCGTGCAGTTCGCCGTGCGCGGTCTGCTCGTCGGCGACAACCAGGTCGACCCGTACGCCGGGCTGATCATCGTCGAGGCCGCGGTCCGCCCGGTGGTCATGGTGGCGCTGGTCGTCGCCGCCCTGCACAGCACCCTGACCCTGGCCGTCGCCGCCGGTGTCGGTTCGTTCGCCTGGCTGCTGTTCGGCCGCCGCGCGGGCGCGCGCGTCGACCGGCACCTGCCCGGCGACCCGTCCGGCGCGGTCGTGCGGCGGATGCTGATGCTCTTCTCCTCCGCCGCGCTCACCGCCAGCGTGGTCACCGGCTACCCGGCGATGGTGGGTCTGCTCGCCCCCGGCGGCGACCCCGACCGGCTCGGTTCGCTCTACGCCGCGCTGGCCGTCGCGCGGATCCCGCTGCTGCTCTTCGCCGCCGTCCAGGCGCTCGCCGTGCCGGTGGTCGTGCGCATGTCGTCGACCCCGGAGGGGCTGCGCAGGCTCCGCAAGGTCCTCGCCGTCGGGACGCTCGGCGCGGTCGGGCTCGCGGGGCTCGGCGCGGTGGTCGGACTCCTGATCGGGCCGTGGGCCGTGCGGTTCATGCTCGGCGCCAAGTACGACGTGGCGGGCTGGGTCGTGGCCGGTCTGGTGTGGTCGTCGGTGCTGATCGCGGTCGTGCAGCTGCTCGCGGCGGTGCTCGTCGCGCGGGTCCGCCCGGGCGCGGTGCTGCTCGCCTGGGCCGTGGTGTCGGTCACCTCCGCCGTGGTGCTCGTGGTGGGTCCCGGCGACCACGTCGCGCGGGCGGTCCTGGGTCTGGTCGTCGGACCGACGTTGGGCGTGCTCGTCGCGGCGGTGCTGGTAGCGAGGTCGGAACCCTCGGTGGTCGAGCGGATGCCCGCCTGATTCGGGGCACTCGTCCCGCGCTATGGTGTTGGCCGTGCCGGGCCTGGTAGGGGCCGTCTGGAGGCGCGAACAAGCCATCATCGGCAATCGGACATCGGCTATCGGATGACTGTGGGTACCTAGCGGATGAGTGTTCTTGTCGTTCTGCTCGCTTTCTGGCTGCCCGGTCTCGTCGTGGGTGCCGCCATCCGGTTGCGGGGGTGGACGCTCGCAGCCATCGCGCCCGCGCTGACCTTCGGCGGCGTCGCGATGGGCGTGACGCTGTTCGGCAAGCTCGGCCTCTCCTGGACGCTGTTCAACGTCTCGCTCTGGTTCCTCGCGCTCGCCGCGGTCGGCGGGGTCGCCGCGTGGCTGGTCGCCCGCCGCGGTCCGGAGACCGACGCGGACGACCCGCGGTTCGCGCCCCGCAAGCTCAGCCCCGGCGGCCACGGCGTCATCGCGGTCGGCGTGCTGGCGGGCTTGGCCGTCGGCTTCACCGTCTTCCTGCGCGGGGTCAAGGACCTCGGCTACGTCCAGCAGGACTGGGACGCGGGCTTCCACGGCAACCTGGTCCGCTGGATCGCCGAGCACGCCAACGCGACCCCGTCGACGGTCGGCGCCATCGCCAACAGCGCCGACGCCACCAACTACTTCTACCCGGACACCTACCACGCCCTGCTGGCCCTGCTGCTGGACAAGGCGGGCCTGGACATGGCCCACCTGCTCAACCTGGCCGCGCTCGCGGGCGTGCTCGCCTGGCCGCTGGGCGTGGCCGCGCTCGGTGTGGCGTGGCGGATGCCCGCGGTCGGCACCGCCGTCGCGGCCGCGGTGTCCACCTGGTTCTCCGCCTTCCCGTACGACTCGCTGTGGCGCGGCCCGCTGTGGCCGTACGTGGCCGGTGTCGCGCTGGTGCCCGCCGTGCTCGCGGTGCTGCGGCTGCTGTTCATCTCCCGCGGCCTCGGCGGCCCGCTCGCCCTGGCGCTGGCCACCGCCGGTCTGGTCGGCCTGCACACCAGCCTCGCGTTCGTGCTGTTCGCCTACCTGGTCGTCATCGCGCTGTGCGCGGTGTTCAAGCTCGAACCGATCCGCTGGCGCCGCGCCTGGGTACCGCTGGCCGTCGCCGGTGGGTTGAGCCTGGTGTTCGTGGTGCTCCAGATGCTCCCGGCGCTGTCCAGCGCGGCGGGGGTGACCGCGGCGGAGTGGCCCTCGGAGGCGACGCCAGCCGAGGCGTTCGGCCAGGCCGTGCTGTTCACCCCGTCCAACGGGCTGCCGCAGTGGTGGCTCGGCGTGCCCGCGTTCATCGGTCTCGTGCTGATGTTCCGGCACCGCCGCATCCTCTGGCTCGCGCTGTCCTACATCCTGCTCGCCGGGGTGTACGCGATCACGGTCTCCCAGGAGTCGCCGCTGATCGCGATGATCACCGGCCCCTTCTACAACGACGCCTGGCGCTTCGCCGCGCTGCTGCCGCTCGCGGGCGCCATCGCGGTCGGCGAGTTCGTCTGGACGATCAGCGAGGCCGCCGTCGCCCAGTGGCACGTCTTCGCCGAGCGCTCCCGCAAGACCCCGCTGGTCGCCGCGGGCACCGCCGCGGTCGTCGTGCTGGTGATGGCCCTGATGAGCAGCGCGTACATCTACAGCAACGTGGCCAGGCTCGGCCGCAACTACAACGACGGCCCCACGGTCAACTCCGGCGAGCGCGAGGCCTACGCCTGGCTCGCCGCGCACACCGCGCCCGGCGAGCGCGTGATGAACGACGTGCAGGACGGCTCGGTCTGGATGTACGCGCTGAACAAGGTCACCCCGGTGGAGTGGACCTTCTACGGCAGCAAGGTCGACTCCGACCCGCACCGGCTGACCAACGGGCTCAACGAGTACGAGACCGACCCGGACGTGCGCGCCGCCGTCAGCAGGCTCGGCGTGCGCTACGTGGTCCTCGGCTCCGGCTACGTGCGCGCGGGCCGCGCCCGCGCGCCGGGCCTGGTCGGCCTGCCCGACCTGCCGGGCATCCGGTTGGTCTTCGAGAACAACCAGGCGATGATCTACGACCTGTCCGGCACCACCGGTGCGCCGGAACCGCGCGGCCAAGCCGCGGGCAGCAAGTGACGAACCAGCTAGACCGCGTCGACAAGGTTAGGTTTTCCCATGGCTGAGGTTGCCACCCGTCGGGTCCTGATCGTCCTGCCCGCGCTGAACGAGGAGCAGAACGTCGCCGCGGTCGTCACCCACGTGCGCGAGACCCTGCCGGAGGCGGGGGTGCTCGTGGTCGACGACGGCTCGTCCGACGCCACCTCGCTGCGCGCCCGCGAGGCCGGTGCCACCGTGGCCCGGCTCGCGGTCAACCTCGGCGTCGGCGGCGCCATGCGCACCGGCTACCGGTACGCGGTGGCCAACGGCTACGACGTGGTCGTGCAGGTCGACGCGGACGGCCAGCACGACCCCGACCAGGTGCGCGAGCTCATCGACGGCCTCGACTCGGCGGACGTGGTCATCGGCGCCCGGTTCGCGGGCCGTGGCGACTACAAGGCGGGTGGCCCGCGCCGCTGGGCCATGGTGGTACTGGCCTTCGTGATCTCCCGGCTGGCCCGCACCAAGCTCACGGACGTGACGTCGGGCTTCAAGGCCGCCGGTCCGCGCGCGGTGAAGATGTTCGCCCAGTACTACCCGGCGGAGTACCTCGGTGACACCATCGAGTCGCTGGTGCTGGCCATCCGCGGCGGGCTGGTGGTGCGGCAGATCCCGGTGGCGATGCGGGAGCGCAGCGGCGGTACGCCGAGCCAGACCCCGATCCGGGCCGCCGTGTACCTCGCGCGCGCCGGCCTGGCCCTGCTGCTGGCGCTGGTGCGCCGCCGTCCCTCGGTCGAGTCGGCCGACGCCGCCTGACGGCGACGCGGTCATAAGGAGGTCGCAATGGCTGGATGGCGCATTCTCAGCATCGTCGTCGCGGGCTTGGTGCTGCTGTTCGTCTTCGAGATGCTGCGCCGCCGCAAGCTGCGCGAGAAGTACGCGGGCATGTGGCTGCTCGTCGGGCTCGGCGTGGTGGTCTTCGGCGTGTTTCCGGGCAGCGCGGAGGGCCTGGCCCGGCTGGTGGGCGTGCAGACCGGGTCCAACCTGGTCTTCTTCCTGGCCGGGGCCGTGCTCGGGGTGGTCTGCCTGCACCTGAGCAGCGAGGTCGGGCACCTGGAGGAGGAGACCCGCACAGCGGTCGAGGAGATCGCGCTGCTGCGCTGTGAGCTGGAGCGCACCCGCGCCGAGTTGGAGGCGCGCGTCGCGGCCTTGGAGACCGGCGCACAGGCCGGGGCCGGGTCGAACGGACAACTGGTATCTCACCCCCGGGGGTGAGCGGGTGGCCGAGACGTGAAACGGCGCCCGGTCCCTCGCGGGGCCGGGCGCCGTTTCGGCTTACCTCACGCTAGAACTCAGACGGCGCGGACGCCGGTGGCCTGCGGGCCCTTCTGGCCCTGGCCGATCTCGAACTCCACGCGCTGGTTCTCCTCCAGGCTCTTGAACCCGTTGCCCTGGATCTCCGAGTAGTGCACGAAGACGTCGGCGCCGCCGTCGTCGGGGCTGATGAACCCGTAGCCCTTTTCGGAGTTGAACCACTTGACTGTGCCCTGTGCCACGTCTATCTCCTCAACAGGTACCGCTTGGGCCTGCGCGGGCGCGCACACCCTGGTCGGTTTCAGACGGCGACTTCTCCGGCTTGACCTGGAGGAAACCCGCGCGCCCGCAACGATCTCTCGCGAGCGTGATCTAACACGTACTCAAGAAAATTCACGACCGGATACAGTCAACCACACACCTGATCGACCCCGCACCCGCATGGCGCGGCCCAGGCGGGGGTTGCGGTGGTCCACCCGCTGGGAGACGCTGGGAAGGTGAGCGAGCTCGCCAGTGACAACACCGAGTCCATCGCACTCCACCTCGACGAAGCCGGGGTCTCCGTCGACCTACCCCGACCGGCCCACGCCGGGGACCAGGTCCAGGGCGTGCCGTACCGCCCCGTCGAGTTCCGCGACGACGACCTGCCCACCGCGTTGGAGCGGGCCGCGTCGTGGCTGCGCCGAACGCAGGAGTGGCTGGGTGAGCCGGTGGACGTCATCGCCATCCACCTCGACTACGACGACGGTGAGAACCGGCCGTACTACGACGTGAAGCTGCTCTGCAACGAGGAGGACCTGGCGGGCGCGCCGATCGCCCTGCGCGAACACGTCGCCAAGAGCGCCCCCGGGCAGGGGTAGCGGGCTCCGGGGACCCGGTCGTCAGAACCAGCGCTCCAGCACGAGCGCCACGCCGTCGTCGGCGTTGCTCGCGGTGACCTCGTCGGCCGCCGCCTTGACCTCGTCGTGCGCGTTGGCCATGGCCACCCCGTGCCCGGCCCAGCGCAGCATCTCGATGTCGTTGGGCATGTCGCCGAAGGCGACCACGTCCGCGCGGGCGGCGCCGACCATGGCGGCCACCTCGGCCAGCCCCTTGGCCTTGGTGACCCCGCGCGCGGAGATCTCGATCAGCCCGCGGTCGGTGGAGTAGGTGACGTCGACGGTGTCGCCGAGCAGCTCCACCGCCGCGGCGCTCATCTGCGCGCTGGTCATGCCCTCGTGCCGGACCAGCAGCTTGGTCGCGGTGAACCCGAGCACCTGCGCGCGCGGGCGGATGACCAGCTCGCCGGTGGAGTCGCCCCAGGGGTTGACGAACCCGGCCTCGGCGGTGAACGGGGCCCGGTCGACCTGCGCGCCGATGTCCACCCGCTCGGTGGCCATCGTGCTGCCCGGCAGCGCGTGCGACAGGGTGTGCGCGACGTCGTTGAGCAGCACGGGGTCGAGGCCGTGGGCGGAGAGCACGTGCCCGGTGGTGATGTCGTAGATCACGGCGCCGTTGGCGCACACCGCGTAGCCGCGCAGCCCCGCGCTGTCGGCCACCGGCGGGATCCAGCGCGGCGGGCGGCCGCTGACCAACACGAACGGCGTGTCGGTCGCGCGCACGCGGGAGATCACCCCCACGGTGCGCGGGGTGATCTCCTCCAGCGGTCCGAGCAGCGTGCCGTCGATGTCGGAGGCGATCAGGCTGGGTTTCTGCACACCCGCCACTCTCCCAGAGCGGAGGTGGTCGGGCCGCCGGATCGCGTGGGCGTCACAATGGACGGGCGCAGTCTGCGGGCGCCCCCTGGGGGGCCGCGCAGAGGCGGGTGCCCCTTCGTCCCCACCGGGGCGGTCACCCCCCGGGCGGCCGTCCTGGGTACCGTCGTGAGTGCGCGACCGGTGGTAACCGGCTGCCGTGACGACCGACGTACAACCGACGTGACAATGACATCTGATGCCCAGGTCGATGACCTCGGCGGCGGGTTCTTGGAGGACTGAGGCGTAATGTCAGGACCAGCACGAGTTCAGAGCCCGGATGCTCCGGACGCGTCGTCGGGGCCTACGTCGAACGGGAAGCTGGTCGACCACGTCCCGGTCGGCCGCCTCGTGACCCAGCGCGGCCTGTTCGCCGGGCCGTCACCCATCGTCACCGAGGACCTCTACGCCGAGGTCGTCCAAGGCGCGGCCCAGCGCCGCCGCGACCGCGTGGTCGTGGAGCCGGGCTCGCTGGTGTCGATGAACACCTACTTCGGCCGGTTCCCGGCCAGCTACTGGCAGCGCTGGACCGTGGTCCGCGAGGTCACCGCCGAGCTGGTGGTCACCGGTTCCGGCAAGCTGTCGGTGCTGGCCTCCGACAGCGAAGGCGTGTCCCGCACGATCGCCGTCGAGCAGGTCACCGACGCCGAGGCGCGCTCGGTGTCGATCAGCGCCAAGATCGACCGGTTCAACGACGGCGGCGCGCTGTGGCTGGACCTGCGCACCGACGTGCACGAGGGGATGACCGTCGAGTCCGTCCGCTGGACCGTGCAGCCCCCCGAGCGGCTGCGCCCGGCGGCGGTCGTGATCTGCACCTGCAACCGCGCCGACGACTGCATCGCCACGTTGACCGCGCTGGCCGACGACCCGGAGGCGCTGGCCGGTCTGGACGCGATCTACGTCGCCGACCAGGGCAGCGACACGGTCGACTCGCGGCCGAAGTTCGCCGAGGTCAGCGCCCGGCTCGGGGCCAAGCTGCGCTACATCCAGCAGCCGAACCTCGGTGGCGCGGCGGGCTTCACCCGCGGCCTGTACGAGGCGGCCAAGGAGTCCGACCACGCCAACGTCCTGTTCATGGACGACGACGTGCTGCTGGAGCCGGACATCGCGATCCGGCTCAACTCCTTCGCCAACCGCACCGCGGAGCCCGCGATCGTCGGCGGGCAGATGCTCAACCTGCTGCACCCGACCCAGCTGCACGTCGGCGCCGAGTGGGCCGACCTGGAGAACCTGGCCCCCGGCCAGGTCACCAAGGGCGCGCTGCACGCCGCGGACCTCACCGGGGTCGACGAGGAGACCGGCAAGCCCAACCGCCAGGAGGTGCGGGTCGACGCGGGCTACAACGGCTGGTGGTCGTGCCTGATCCCGACGGAGATCGTGCAGGCCATCGGCTACCCGCTGCCGCTGTTCTTCCAGTGGGACGACGCCGAGTACGGCTACCGGGCCAAGGCGGCCGGGTTCGCCACCGTCACCCTGCCGGGCGCGGGCGTCTGGCACGCGGACTTCGGCTGGAAGGACTGGGACGACTGGCACCGGTACTTCAACCTGCGCAACTCGATGATCACCGCGGCGCTGCACAGCCGGTTCGACACCAAGCACATCGCCCGGGTGCTGACCGCGCAGATGACCCGCTACCTGCTCTCGCTGCAGTACGGGCTCGCCGCGACCCTGCTCAAGGCGGTCGAGGACTACCTCGCGGGCCCCGAGATGCTGCACGACGGCGGCGCGGCGGCGGTCCCGGCGATCCGGGCGCTGCGCGCGCAGTACCCCGAGACCGTGCGGCACCCGGCGTCCGAGGTGCCCGGCCTGCGCAGCGGTGAGCTCCAGCTGATCCCGGCGGGGGACACCCCCAGCCTCAAGCGGGCGGTGCTGATCAAGCGGCTGGCGTACCGGCTGCTGGGCAGGCACGTGCACGCGCGCGGCGCGGTCTCGGCGGAGGACGCGACCTGGTGGCACCTGTCGCTGTTCGACACCGCGGTCGTCACCGACGCCTCCCAGGAGGGCGTGCGGATCCGCAAGTACGACCGCGAGACCATGTTCCGCCTCGGCAAGGAGGCCGTGACCCTGTTCCGGCGGTTCATCGCCGAGGGCAACGCGGTGCAGGACCAGTACAAGCAGGCCATGCCCGAGCTGACCAGCCGCGAGAACTGGAAGCGGCTCTACCAGCTGTGAGCCCCGTCGGGGCCGGGGGCACGCGCTCCCGGCCCCGGGCGGGTGTCCACCCCTGGGAGCGCTCCTGACGCGCCGTGAGGTGGCCACCACGGGCTGTGTCGGGCCTGAGCGCTATGTTCGACGGGTGCGCGTAGGCATCGTCATCCTCCCCGAGCATCGCTGGTGGGCGGCCGAGCCGAAGTGGCGGGCCGCCGAGGAGTACGGCTTCGACCACGCCTGGACCTACGACCACCTGGGCTGGCGCTCACTGGTCGACGGGCCGTGGTTCGACGCCTTCCCCACCCTCACCGCCGCCGCGATGGTCACCACCGAGATCCGGCTCGGCACCTTCGTCGTGTCCCCGAACTTCCGCCACCCGGCCCCGCTGGCCCGCCAGGTCCTCGCGGTCGACGACATCTCCGACGGCCGCTTCCAGCTCGGCCTCGGCTCCGGCGCGACCGGTGTCGGCGGTTACGACCGCGGTGCCGTCGGCGAGGCCCACGTCCCGCTGACCCCGGCCCAGGTGGCCGACCGGTTCGCCGAGTTCGTCGAGCTGACCGACAGCCTGCTGGCCACCCCGCGGACCACCTTCCACGGCGCGTACTTCCGCAGCGAGGAGGCCCGCAGCGCCCCTGGGTGCGTGCAGCGACCGCGGGTGCCGTTCCTGGTCGCGGCCAACGGGCCCCGCGCGATGGCCGCGGCCGCGCGGTTCGGCCAGGGCTGGGTCACCACCGGCAGGCCGGGCACCGAGTCCGCCGACGAGTGGTGGCGCGACGTCACCAAGCGCGCCGAGCGGTTCGACCAGGTGCTCGCCGAGCACGACCGGGACCCCGCCACCATCGACCGCTACGTCAGCGTCGACGCCTCCCCGCTGTTCTCGCTGGCGAGCGTCGACGCGTTCACCGAGCACGTCGGCCAGGCGCGGGACGCGGGCTTCACCGACGTCGTCATCCACTGGCCGCGCCCGGACGGCCCGTACGCGGGCCGCGAGACCGTGCTGGAGCAGGTGGCGGCGGACGTGCTGCCGCTGCTGGGCGGTCGGGCCGCGAAACCGGCCGGGTCCACGCCGCCGGGCAACGCGCCAGGGGGCTTGGGCGTCTCCTAGGGCGAGGCAGGTCGGAGGGGGCTTGTCCACGGGGCCCCGGTGCCAGGGGGAGCGGCGCCGGGGCCCCCGCACGTCTGCCGGGCGGTGCCGGGGCGGCCCCCGTATCCCGGTGCGCGGGGTTGTGCAAGGCCACAGGTAGCCTGAGCCACCGTGAGCGCGGTTGCAGAAACCAATGACGTCAATTACAGCGGGTACGACCTGGTCGTGGTGGGGTCGGGCTTCTTCGGCCTGACCATCGCGGAGCGCACCGCCAGCCAACTCGACAAGCGGGTCCTGGTACTGGAGCGGCGGTCGCACATCGGCGGCAACGCCTACTCCGAGCCGGAACCCGAGACCGGTATCGAGGTGCACCGCTACGGTGCGCACCTGTTCCACACGTCGAACAAGCGCGTGTGGGACTACGTGAACGAGTTCACCGAGTTCACCGGCTACCAGCACCGGGTGTTCGCCAAGGCCGGGGAGCAGGTCTACGCCTTCCCGATGAACCTGGCGCTGGTCAACAGCTTCTTCGGCCGCAGCTACACCCCGGACGAGGCCCGGGCGCTGATCGCCGAGGAAGCCAAGGAGTACGAGACCGACAAGGCGCAGAACCTCGAAGAGAAGGCCATCTCGCTCATCGGCCGCAGGCTCTACGAGGCGTTCGTGCGCGGCTACAACGTCAAGCAGTGGCAGACCGACCCCAAGGAACTGTCCGCGTCGATCATCACGCGGCTGCCGGTGCGCTACAACTTCGACAACCGGTACTTCAACGACACCTACGAGGGCCTGCCGGTCGACGGCTACACCGCGTGGCTGGAGAAGATGGCCGCGCACCACAACATCGACGTCCGGCTGGACACCGACTACTTCGAGGTCCGCGACCGGATCCCGGTCGGTACCCCGACCGTCTACACCGGACCTCTCGACCGGTACTTCGACTACGCCGCGGGCAAGCTCGGCTGGCGCACCCTCGACTTCGAGACCGAGGTCGTGCCCACCGGCGACTTCCAGGGCACCGCGGTGATGAACTACAACGACGCGGAAGTGCCCTACACCCGCATCCACGAGTTCCGGCACTTCCACCCGGAGCGCACGCACTACCCGACGGACAAGACGGTCATCGTCCGCGAGTACTCGCGCTTCGCCGAGAAGGACGACGACGAGCCGTACTACCCGATCAACACCCCGGAGAACCGGGAGAAGCTGACCGCGTACCGCGAGCTGGCGAAGGCGGAGGCCGCCACGAAGAACGTCGTCTTCGGCGGTAGGCTCGGCACGTACCAGTACCTGGACATGCACATGGCGATCGGTTCGGCGTTGTCGGTGTTCGACAACAAGGTGGCTCCCCACCTGCGTGACGGCGCCCCGCTCGACGGTTCTCTCGACGGCTAGACGAAACATGACGGCCGCCTTCGCCGATTCCCGACGGGGGATTCGGGCCGGGAGCCGGTCGAAACTGGGAGGTAGGCAAGTGGACCGCAGCGCGTCCGCCGTTGGGCGGGAGACCGCGGCGCTGAGCCGGGTGCAGGGCGCGATCGGGAAACCACCGGTGGTGACGGCGGCCCGCGGGCTGTCCCTGTTCGGCGAGCACAGCGCCGGGTGGTTCGCCATCGGCGTGCTCGGTGCCGTCGTCGACCGCAAGCGCCGCAAGGACTGGCTGGTGGCCGCCGGTGGCGTGGTCGCCGCGCACGCCGCGTCCATCGCGATCAAGCGGGTCGTGCGCAGGCCCCGGCCGGACGACCCGTCCGTGCAGGTGCTGGTCGGGACGCCGAGCAAGCTGAGCTTCCCGTCCTCGCACGCCACCTCCACCACCGCCGCCGCCGTGCTGTACTCGGGGCTCACCGGGCGCAGCCTGGTGCCCGTGCTGGTGCCGCCGATGCTGGTGTCGCGGCTCGTGCTCGGCGTGCACTACCCCTCGGACGTCCTCGCGGGCTCCGCGCTCGGCGCGGTCGTCGGCGGGCTGCTGCGGCGCAAGCTGCGGGGTGGCAAGCGGTGAGCGGCGGCAAGGTCAAGGCCGAGGGCGCCAAAGCGGCGGCCACCCAGGCCGACGACGTGGACCCCGAGGCCGTCGACTCCCTGGCACCCGAGCCCCCGGCCAAGCCGCTGCCCACGAACGTGGTCACCGGGCTGATCCGCACCGCGCGCCCGCGCCAGTGGGTGAAGAACGTGCTGGTGCTGGCCGCGCCGTTCACCGGCCACCGGGTGTTCGACAGCGCGGTGCTCGTCGACGCGGCCATCGCCTTCGTCGCGTTCTGCCTGGTGTCCTCGGCGGTGTACCTGGTCAACGACGCCATCGACGTCGAGGCCGACCGGGCGCACCCGAAGAAGCGGTTCCGGCCCATCGCCGCGGGCATCGTGCCGGTCCGGGTGGCCTACATCGCCTCGGCGGTGCTGTTCCTGGCCTCGATCGGCATCGGGGTGCTGGCGGGCTGGCCGCTGGTCATCGTGCTGGCGGTCTACGCGGCCGTGCAGCTGGGCTACTGCCTGGGCCTCAAGCACCAGCCGGTGATCGACCTGTGCATCGTGGCCTCGGGCTTCCTGCTGCGCTCGATCGCCGGTGGTGTGGCCGCGGGCATCCCGCTGTCGCAGTGGTTCCTGCTGGTCACCGCGTTCGGCTCGCTGTTCATGGTCTCCGGCAAGCGCTACGCCGAGATCATGCTGTTCGAGAAGACCGGGGCGAAGATCCGGGCCTCGCTGGCCAAGTACTCGGCCAGCTACCTGCGCTTCGTGTGGGCCACCTCGGCGGCCATCATGATCATGAGCTACGCGCTGTGGGCGCCGGGCATCCGCGACCGGGCACCGGACAACTCGGTGTGGGCGATGATCTCCATCGTGCCGTTCGTGGTCGCCGTGCTGCGCTACGCGGTCGACATCGACGGCGGCGAGGCGGGCTCCCCGGAGGACATCGTCCTCAAGGACCGCATCCTCCAGGTCCTCGGCCTGGCCTGGATCAGCTGCGTCGCGCTGACGATCTACCTGTAGTCACGAGCCGCGAAACCGGGCCCTGGTCGAGCACCAGGGCCCGGTTTCGCGTACCCCCAGGCCACTGACGTCACAGGATGTTGCGGTACCGGTACGGCTCGTAGCGGGTGGACGAGTTCTCGTACGGGTACCTGATCCGCCTGCGCACCGCGCCCAGTCCGGTGCGCTGCTCCAGGCCCCAGAAGCTCATCCGGCTCGCGGTCTCGACCCAGTCCTCGAAGATGGCGGCGTGCCGGGTCACGGGCGTGCCCTCGCGGCGCAGCAGCACGTCACCCGGCAGCAGCATGGCCTTCTCGATCGGGTCGCTGACCTCGGCGACGGCCTCGATGCCCGCCACCGACTCGGGCAACTGCCAGGCCATCGCCAGGTAGCCCGCCGAGTCGGTGCGGTAGCAGCCGAACTCGTTGGACCACCACTCCCGGCCGTTGTGCGGGACGTTCTCGTCCACCCAGCTGTACGCGCGCTTCAGCACCGCCGCCCTGGTCACCAGCGGGCCCAGCGCGCTTTCCCCCTGATCGTCCACCACCGTCACCACTCCCGGACTCCGAGCCGCGCCGGGTGTCGCCGGCCACGGAAAGGCGATCTTTCCGGGGTGAAGTATGCGGTGTACGGGTTCAGGAAACCTTTAAGCGCCGAGGGGTCGCCTATAGCTTTCCTATAGAACGGGGGCGCGGACGGCGGAGAGCCAGCTCGCCGGGGTGAGACCGGCCAGCTCGGCGGACTCGCGGGTGGTCGCGGCCCGGAACAGCTCGACCGCCTCGGCCCAGTGCGCGCCCGCCGCGGCGGGCGCGTCGACGGACTCCGCGGCGGCCAGGTCGCGCAGCGTGCGCGCCTGCCACAGCGGCAGCGCCAGCGCCGTCCACTTGGTCAGCGCGTCCGCCAGCCGCGTCCGCGCGGTCGCCAGGTCGCCGTCGGCCAGGGCCAGCTCGCCCTGGGTGCGGGTGACCAGCGCGACGCCGAACCGGTCGCCCTGCGCGCCGCACAGCGCGTGGCACTCGTCGAGGATGTCGGCCACGCCCGCCAACCGGCCCTGCCGGATGCGGGCCTTGGCCAGCGACTGGGCCGCGTAGGCCGCGCCGAGCTTGTCGCCCGCGGCCAGCAGCACCGACTGGGCCCGCGCGCACAGCCGCTCGGCGGTGTCGGCGTCGCCCAGCGCCCGGTGGCACAGGCCCAGCCCGCGCAGCGCCAGCCCCTCGCCGCGCTGGTCGCCCAGCTCGCGGTAGGTCTCGGTGCAGCGCTGGAACCAGGTCACGGCCGCGTCGAGGTCACCGAGGTCGCGGCAGCTGGCGCCCAGGCCGTAGTCGGCGGCGGCCACCACGGCCCGGTCGCCGAGCCGCTCGGCGATCGCGCTCGCCCTGGCCAGGTGGTCCCGGGCGCGGGTGAAGTCGGCCAGGTCGCGGTGCACGGTGCCGATGCCGACCAGCGCCACGGCCAGCGTCGCCTCGTCGCCCACCCGCTCGGCGCCCCCGGCGGCCTGGATGAAGTAGGCCAAGGCCGCCGGGAACTCGTCCTTCTCGTAGTAGAGCTGGCCCAGCCCGGCCAGCACGGTGGCCTCGGCCTGCGAGTCGCCGCTGTCGCGGGCGGCGGCCAGGGCCACCTCGTGCGTGCGCTGCCAGCCGTCGAACTCGTTGCGCACCGCGAACGGCGACGACAGCAGCGAGGTGATCAGCATCGTGGTCATCTCGTCGATGCCCAGCTCGTGCGCGCGCTCCACGGCCCGCACCACCGCGGAGGTCTCGGACTTGAACCAGCCGGACGGGTCCTGCTCCACCTCGGCCACCAGCCGGGGGTCCAGGTCGACGGCCGCGGCCAGCTTCGGCCGCAGGCCCAGCGTCACCCGGGGCAGCTTGCCCGCGCCCGCGTCGACCAGCGCCATCCAGGTCGCCAGGGTCCGGCACACCGCGGCGGCCACCGCGTCGGCAGGCTCCTCGCGCAGCGCGTGTTCGGCGCCGAAGAGCTGCACCAGGTCGTGGAAGCGGTAGCGCACCCGCCCGATCGCGTCGATGCCGGCGACCTCCACCAGCCGCAGCTCCACCAGCTGCTCGACGACGTCCTCGGCGTCGTCGAGGGCGATCTCCAGCAGCGGCGCGGCCAGCCAGGAGCCGAAGTCCGGCAGGTCGAGCAGGGCCAGCAGGTGCAGCGCGTGCCGGTTCAGGTCGTCGAGCTCGACGTAGTTGAGCCGCAGGCTGGAGCGCACCGCGATGTCGCCGACGGCCAGCTCGTCGAGCCTGCGCCGCTCGTCGGAGAGCCGGGTGGCCAGCGCGCGCAGCGGCCAGTGCGGCCGGGCCAGCAGCTTGGCGCCCGCGGCCCGCACGGCCAGCGGGATGCCACCGCACAGCGCCGCGATCGTCTCGGCCGCGTCGGTCTCGTCGCCGACCCGGGACTCGCCGACGATCCTGGCCAGCATCCGCACCGACGCCGACGCCGACAGCAGGTCCAGCTCCACCCCGATCGCGCCCGCGATGCCGGTCAGCCGGGACCGGCTGGTGACGAGCACCAGGCAGCCGGGGGACCCCGGCAGCAGGCTGCGCACCTGGCTCTCGCTGCGGGCGTTGTCCAGCAGGATCAGCAGCCGCTTGCCCTCCACGCGCCTGCGGAACAGCTCGACCCGGTCCTCGGTGTCGCCGGGTAAGTCCGGGCTGTCCACGCCCAGCGCGCCGAGGAAGCGGCCGAGCACCTCGAACGCGCCCAGGTCGCGCTCGGCGCCGCGCAGGTCGGCGAAGAGCTGGCCGTCGGGGTAGCTGGCCCGGATCTGGTGCGCGGCGTGCACGGCCAGCGCCGACTTGCCCGCGCCCGCGAAGCCGGACACCACGACCGTCGGGCTGGCCGCCCGGTCGGACCCGCCCAGCTCGGTGATCGTGCGCAGTTGCTCCTCGCGCGCGGTGAAGTCGCTGATGTCGGGGGGCAGGTGCCGGGGCACGGCCGCCGCGCGCCGCTGCGCGCCCGGGGCGGCGTGCGCGGCGGGACGGGTGCCCGCGCGGGGCCCGGTGGACACCGAGATCCGGCGCTTGGCCTCGGGGCTGCCCAGCGGGCGCAGCGTGCCGTCGAGCACCGCGGCGTGCAGCTCGCGCAGCTCCTGGCCCGGCTCGACGCCCAGCTCGTCGAGCAGCCGCTCCCGGCCCTCCCGGTAGGCCGCGAGCGCGTCGCCCTGCCTGCCGCTCTCGAACAGCGAGCGCATCAGCAGCCCGCGCACCTGCTCGCGCAGCGGGTGCGCGGCCACCAGCCTGCGCAGGTTCGTGGCCACCTCGCCCGCGCGGCCCTGGTGCAGCAGGCAGCGGGCCAGGCCCTCCTCGGCGCTGAGCCGGTCCTCCACCAGGGTGACCGACTGGGCGCGGGCGAACTCGGCCTCGACGCCGCCGAAGGCCGGGCCGCGCCACAGGCCGATCGCCTGCTGGTAGAGGCCCGCCGCGGCGTCGTGGTCCATCTGCCGCTCCGCGTGCCGGGCGGCGTAGAGGTGGTTCTCGAAGCTCTCCAGGTCGCTGTCGGTCGGGTCGACGTCGAGCAGGTAGCCGGGGGAGCGGGTGGTCAGCGCGGCCTTGTGCGGGAGCCCGGCGAAGGCCCGGCGCAGCAGCGAGACGTAGGTGTGCACCAGCGCGGTGGCCGAGGCGGGCGGGTGCTCGTCCCAGATGAGGTCGATGAGCCGCTCGGTGGCGACCACCTGGCGCGGTTGCAGCAGCAGCGCGGACAGCAGCGCCTTGGGTTTCGGTCCGCCCAGGTTCACCGACTCGTCGCCTGCACCGCCCGGTTCACCCGATCTGACCTCGACCGGGCCCAGCACCAGAATGCGCACGTCCTACCCCCAGGTGAGTGTGCTCGCCTCCATAATCGACTTCTTCGGCGCGTTCGTCACCACCGGAGTTCGCGGTCGGGCACGCGGCGCGACCGCGAACCGGGGTGCGAGAACCGGACCCGGGGGGTCCGCTCAGATGGGCAGCTTGCGGAAGATCGGCCGCGGGATGTGCCGCAGCACCGACATCACCAGCCGCCACTGGCCGGGCGCCCACACCAGCTCGCGGCGGTGCCGCACGGCGGCCACGGCGATCTCGGCGACCTTCTCCGGGGTGGTGGCCATCGGCGCGGCCTTCATGCCCTCGGTCATCTTCGTGCGCACGAACCCGGGCCGCACGACCGTGACGTTGATCCCCTCCGGGCGCAGCGCCTCGCCGAGACCGAGGAAGAACCCGTCGAAGCCCGCCTTGGTGGCGCCGTAGACGAAGTTCGACCGGCGCACCCGCTCACCGGCCACCGACGACAGCGCGATCACCGAGCCGTGGCCCTGCGCGCGCAGCCGCTCGGCCAGCGCGATGCCCAGCGACACCGGGGCGGTGAAGTTGACCTGGGCCAGCTCCACCCCCGCCGCGTGCTCCTGCCAGGCCTGCTCCGCGTCGCCGAGCAGGCCGAAGGCCAGCACCGTCACGTCGACGTCGCCGTCGGCGAACGCCTCGGCGACGACCTTCGGGTGCGAGTCCAGGTCGCGGGCGTCGAAGGCCAGCGTGCGCACGGTGGCGCCCGCGGCGCGCAGCCGCTCGGCGGCGGCGTCGAGCCGCTCGGAGGGGCGCGCGGCCAGCGTCACGGCCAGCGAGCCCGAGCCCGCCTGGCTCGCGTAGTTCTCGGCGATGGCGAGCCCGATCTCGGACGTGCCGCCGAGCAGGAGCAGGGACTGCGGGGAACCGACTGCGTTGATCAAAGTCCGAGCCTTCGCGATTGGTCCGAGGTGAACAGGCCGTCCGGGTCGACCGACTGGCGGACCTTGCGCCACTCGTCGAGCCGGGGGTACATCCGCCGGAAGGTGTCGGGGTCGGTCCGCGACTCCTTCGCCAGGTAGAGCCGACCGCCCGCGGCGAGCACCTGCTCGTCGAGCCGGGTGCAGAACTCCAGCAGCCCGGCCTTGATCGGGAAGTCGACGGTGATGGTCCAGCCGGGGCGCGGGAACGACAGCGCCGCCTGGTTGCCCTCGCCCATCCGCTTGAGGACGTTGAGGAACGACACGTGCCCGGACTCGGCCATCTGCCGCACGATCGAGCGCAGCGCGGCCTCGGCGTCGAAGGGCAGGATGAACTGGTACTGCAGGAAGCCGTTGCTCCCGTAGGCCCGGTTCCACTCGCCGAACATGTCCAGCGGGTGGTAGAAGGCGGTCAGGTTCATGACCTGCCCGCGCGACTTCTTCGGCGCCTTGCGGTACCAGGCCTCGCCGAGCAGCCGGAAGGTCAGCTTGTTGGCCAGGCCGTTGGGGAACACGTCCGGCAGGGTCAGCAGCTGCGGGGCGTCGAAGCGCAGCGGGTTGCCCCGGTACTTCTTGGGCAGCTCGTCGAGCTTGGCCAGCGAGCCCCGGGAGAACACCGCGCGGCCCAGCCGCCCGTCGGTGTTGATCGAGTCGAACCACGCCATGGAGTAGTCGTAGGTGTCGTCCGAGCCGTCGGTGAAGACCGCCAGCGTCTCGTCCAGGTCCGCGGTGCGGTCGGTGTCGCTGATGAAGTAGGCGCTCTCCGTGTGCTGGAGCGCGACCGTGGCCTGGATGATCACGCCGGTCAGGCCCATGCCGCCGACGGTGGCCCAGAACAGCTCCGACTCGGGGCCGTCCGGGGTCAGGCTGCGCACCTGGCCGTCGGCGGTCAGCAGCTCCAGCGACCGGACGTGGTTGCCGAAGCTGCCCGCCGAGTGGTGGTTCTTGCCGTGGATGTCCGAGCCGATGGCGCCGCCGATGGTGACCTGGCGGGTGCCCGGCAGCACCGGGACCCACAGCCCGAACGGCAGCGCGGCGCGCATCAGCTGGTCGAGGCTCACGCCCGCGTCCAGCACCACCAGACCGGTGTGCGCGTCGATCGAGTGGATCCGGTTGAGCCGGGTCATGTCCAGGACGAGACCGCCCGCGTTCTGCGCCGGGTCGCCGTAGGAGCGGCCGAGGCCGCGGGCGATGACCCCGCGCGGACCGGCCGCGGCGACGGCGGCGATCACCTGGTCGGGGTCGGTCGGTGTGGCGACGGTGGCCACCGTGGGCGCGGTCCGCCCCCAACCGGTGAGGGCACGGGTCTCGTACTGTCCTGGCTCCACCGACCCAGGGTATCCGGGCTCGCGGGCGCTCCTAGACTGGTCCCCGCCACGGGCCCCGAGGGGTCCGCGCCGGGGGGACCTGAGGAGGGGACGGGCGAGATGGCCGAGGTCAGCGAGAACCCGAGGACCGGTGTGGTCGGCGAGAACTCCCGCGCCGGGCTGTTGTCGCAGCTGCTGCGCTTCGTGCTGGTCGGCGGGTTCTGCGCCGTGGTCGACTACGGCACCTACCAGCTGCTGCTGCACCTGGGCCTGTGGGTGCACCTGGCCAAGGCGCTGAGCTTCATCCTCGGCACCACCACCGCCTACTTCCTCAACAAGCGGTTCACCTTCACCGACGCCGCCGACCGGGGCGTCGGCCAGGCGGGCGGGTTCGTGCTGCTGTACACGGTGACGTTCTTCGTCAACGTGGGCACCAACGCGCTGATGCTGGCCGTGCTGCCGGAGTTCGACTTCCGGTACGCGGTGGCCTGGGTCATCGCCCAGGGCCTGGGCACGGCCATCAACTTCGTGCTGCTGCGCACGGTCGTGTTCCGCAGCTGACCCCGGCCGCCGCCGCTACTTGCCGAAGCCGACACCCCGGTCCGGGGAGCCGTAGACCCGCACGTGCGCGGGCAGGGTGTCCAGGTGGGCGCTGGCCACGTGGCCGAAGTTGATCGCGGCGTTGGTGCCGTCGGCCAACTCCGGGGTGTCCACTCCGGCGGAGGCCATGAGCACCGGCAGCCGCGGCGCGAGGCTCTTGGCGGCGCGGTCGGACAGGGCGTAGACCAGCGGCTCGCCGCCGGAGGCCAGGTGCAGGATCAGCGCGTGTCGGGTTTCGTTCATGCGTCGACCACAACACGCGACCCCTTGCCGCGCAAGGGAAGTTCACCATCGGCGGATTCGCCGTCGGCGTACCGGGTTGATCGGTGGGCGTAGCCTCGACCTCGTGATCGAGGAGTTCCTGGTCGGGCGCGGGGCCCGCGAGCAGGCCCACCCGGGCGGGACGCTGCTCGCCCACCTGGCCCGGACCCGGGACTCGCTGGCGGTCTGGGGCGCCCGCCCGGTCCTGCAACTGGCGGGCCTCACCCACGCCGTGTACGGCACGGACGGTTACCCGCACCCCCTGGTCGCGGTGGCGGAACGACCCCGGCTGGTGCGGTTGCTCGGCCCGGAGGCCGAGGCCATCGTCTACGCCTACTGCGCGCTGGACCGGCGGTTCAGCTACCCGCGGCTGCTGTCCGGAGTGGTGCGCGACCGGTTCACCGGGGAGCAGGTGCGGATCGACTCGCCGCTGGTGCGGGACCTGGTGGAACTCACCTTCGCCACCGAGCTGGACGTGATGGCGCAGAACCCGTCGCTGCGCAAGCGGCACGCCGTCGAGCTGCGGTCGCGCCTGACCACCTGGTCCGGTCACGCCAGCCTGCCCGCCGTCGAGGCCCTGGAGCGCCTGCACCCGTGACGCGGGACGACGAGTGGTGGTGATCGGTCGGTCTCGTCCGGTCGAAGTGGTCGACCGGACGCGCGGCTCGTCGGTCCACTGGGGACCGGCGGTGGGCGACCGCGCGGTCGCCCACCCAGTTCGGCTCAGTGCCGGAAGAACTGCTCCCGCTTGCCCTTGCGGACCAGGCGCAGCCAGTCGAGGAAGGCCTTGGGGTCGCGTTTGGTGCCGAGGAAGTAGAGGCCGAAGCGGAAGACCTCCAGCATGCCGAGCTTGCGCATTCCCGGCTGGGACAACAGGTAGCCGCGGTTGCGGTAGGTGTAGTACTTCTTCACCGCGTTGTCCGGGTCCTGCGCGTGCAGCTTGCCGCCGAGCATCGGCTTGAACTCGTCCGAGCCGTCCGGGTGCAGGTAGGCGGCGGTCAGGCAGGTGCCGAACGGCAGGCCCGAGCGGACCAGGCGGCGGTGGATCTCCACCTCGTCGCCGCGGAAGAACAGCCGGTAGTCCGGGACGCCGACCACGTCGAGGGTGTCGGCGCGGAACAGGGCGCCGTTGAACAGCGACGCGATACCGGGCAGGAACTCGGTGCCCAGCTGGTCGGTGCCGCGCTTCCAGCTCAGGCCCCGGCGCAGCGGGAAGGCCAGCTTCTCCGGCTGGTCGATGTTGGTCACCACCGGCGACACCTCGGCCAGGCCGCGCCGCTCGGCGACGTCGAGCAGGGTCGCCAGCACGTTCTCGTCGGCCGGTCGGCCGTCGTCGTCGGCCAGCCACAGCCAGTCCGCGCCCATCGCCAGCGCGTGCAGCATGCCGAGGGCGAACCCGCCCGCGCCGCCGAGGTTGCGGTGCGACGGCAGGTACGTGGTGGGCAGCGGGCAGGACTCGACCACGTCGCGGGCCGGTTCGTCCTCGGGGCCGTTGTCCACGACGACGAGGTGGTCGGGGGCCCGGGTCTGGGCCGCGATCACCTTCAGGGAGTCGGCCAGCAGCGCGCGCCGGTGTCGGGTGACCACCACCGCGACGACCGCGCCCGCGGGCAACCTCGTCATGTGCTCTCGCCGAGCCTTTCCAGCGTCTCCGCGCTCATGTACTCGAACGGGTCGCGGCCCTTGTAGGCCGTCAGCACCTCGCGCAGCGAGCCGTGCATCTTCATCCGGCCGCCGTCCATCCAGATGGCCGTGTCGCAGAGCTCGAAGAGCAGCTCGTCGGAGTGCGAGGCGAACACCAGCATGCCCGACCGCTTCACCAGGTCGACCAGCCGGCCCCGGGCCTTGGCCATGAACTCGGCGTCCACCGCGCCGAGGCCCTCGTCGAGGATCAGGATCTCCGGGTCGATCGAGGTGACCACGCCCAGCGCCAACCGCACCCGCATGCCCGTGGAGTAGGTGCGCAGCGGCAGGTTGAGGTAGTTGCCCAGGTCGGAGAACTCGACGATGTCGTCGACCCGGTCCAGCATCTGCTTGCGGGACATGCCCAGGAACATGCCGCGGATCAGGATGTTCTCCAGACCGCTGATCTCCGGGTCCATGCCGACCGCGAGGTCGAACACCGGGGCGATCTTGCCGTGGATGTCCGCGGTGCCCCTGGTCGGCTCGTAGATGCCCGCGAGCAGCCGCAGCAGCGTGGACTTGCCCGCGCCGTTGTGCCCGACCAGCGCGACCCGGTCGCCGTCGCGCAGGTCGAGGGTGATCGCGTTGAGCGCCTCGATGATCGGCACCCGGGCATCGGTGCCGATCTTGCCGCCGACCTTGGCGAGCACGGCCTTCTTCATCGAGCGGGACTTGGCGTCGAAGATCGGGAAGTCGACGCAGGCGTCGCGTACCTGGATGCTGACCATCTGCTCCGCCTCGCTCAGACCCAGTAGGAGATTCGGGCACGGTAGTTGCGCATGGCCAGCAGCGCCAGGGTCCAGCCGACCACGGTGAACCCGCCGACCACGGCCCAGTGGTGCCAGCTCTGCGTGCTGCCGATCAGCGGCGCGCGCAGGATCTGCACGAAGTGGTAGAGCGGGTTCAGCTCCAGGATCAGGTGCTTCCAGTCGCCCGGGCCGAGCTTGGTGGTCAGGATGTCCACCGGCCAGACGATCGGGGTCGCGTAGAAGAGCAGCTGGGTCAGCGCGTTGATGACCTGGGGGATGTCGCGGTAGCGGGTGCTGATGATGCCGAACAGCAGCGTCACCCAGCCGCCGTTGACGGCCAGCAGCGCGAAGGCCGGGATGGCGAGCAGGACCGACCAGCTCAGTCCGGGCTGCGGGGCGCCGTGGGGGGACAGCAGGTAACCGGGGGTGCTCAGCGGGCCGAAGAACAGCGCGAGCACGACCAGGTAGACCAGCATGTTGTGCGCGAGCATCAGCGTCTGGCGCCAGACCGTGCGCAGCGCGTAGACCGTCAGCGGCGCGGGCACGTGCTTGATCAGACCTTCGTTGGCCACGAAGGTGTCCGAGCCCTCGGTCAGGCAGCCGAGGATGAAGCCCCAAACGATGAACCCGACGGTCAGGTACGGCAGGAAGGTCTGGACCTCGATGCCGAACAGCTGGGAGTAGAGCAGCCCCAGCCCGGCGGCGGTGACGCCCATGCTCAGCGTGATCCACAGCGGGCCGATGACCGAGCGGCGGTAGCGCTGCTTGATGTCCTGCCAGCCCAGGTGGCCCCACAACTGGCGGGCGGCGGCGCCCTCGCGGATGTCGCGCATGGCTCGGGCCATGTTGCGGCCGGAGTGGACGACGGGCGTCGGAGGTATATCGGTGGCGCTGGTTGCCTGCACGGTGGTTGAGCGTACCGGCGCGTTTCCCCGCCTATGTAAGGCGGCGGTCGGGTGGTGGGCACCGTGGGAGCATGTCCGCCGTGACCGGATTCCCCTCCCCGCCACCCACTGTAATCGCTGTTGTTCCCGCGCGTGGCGGCTCGAAAGGCGTGCCCGCGAAGAACTTGGCCACGGTAGGTGGTGTGCCGCTGGTAGTCCGCGCGGTGCGGGCACTGGTGGCCGCGGAGCGGGTTGATGAGGTCGTGGTGAGTACGGACAGCGACGACATCGCCGCGGTCGCCGCCGCTGCGGGCGCCCGGGTGGTGCGCAGGCCCGCGGCGATCTCGGGGGACACCGCGTCGTCGGAGTCGGCCGTGCTGCACGCGTTGGACCAGTACCCCGTCGACCCCGAGACCGTGCTGCTGGTGCAGTGCACTTCGCCGTTCATCGCGCCGGGGACCGTCGACGAGGTGGTCGCCGAGGTCCGCGACGGCGGCCACGACGCCGCGTTCACCGCGGTCCGGGTGCACGAGTTCCTGTGGCGGGTGACCGGCGACGGCACCGCCGACGGCGTCAACCACGACCCCGCGCACCGACCCCGCCGCCAGGACCGCGAGCCGGAGTTCCGGGAGAGCGGCGCGGTCTACGCGATGGCCGTGCCCGGCTTCCGGGCCGCGGGTCACCGGTTCTTCGGCCGGGTCGGGCTGGTCGAGGTGCCGCAGTCCGACGCCATCGAGATCGACACCCCCGACGACCTGGCGCTGGCCCGCCGGTTGGCCGACGGCCGGGCGCCCGCGGCCGCGATCGACGTGGACGCCCTGGTCACCGACTTCGACGGCGTGCACACCGACGACCGGGCCATCGTGCTGCAGGACGGCACCGAGGCCGTGGTGGTCAGCCGCTCCGACGGCGCCGGGGTGGCCGCGCTGCGCGCCGCGGGCGTGCCGGTGATGATCCTCTCCGTCGAGCTGAACCCGGTGGTCGCCGCGCGCGCGGCGAAGCTGGGCGTCGAGGTGGCGCACGGGGTGTCGGACAAGGCCGCGCGGCTGCTGGCCTGGCTGGCCGAACGTGGTCTCGATCCCGCCCGGGTGGCGTACGTGGGCAACGACCTGCGCGACATCCCGTGCCTGGAACTGGTCGGGTGGCCCGTGGCGGTGGCCGACGCCCGGCCGGAAGTGCGCGCTGTGGCTAGGGTCGTGTTGACCAACGCGGGCGGCGCGGGCGCGGTACGAGAGGTGGCCGACCTGATCCTCGCCGCGAGGTGAGGACGACGCGAAGACGAGGACGGGGCGATGACGACGGCAGAGCGGAGCACCGGGCAGGTGATCGCCTTAGGCGGGCGGCTGGTCGGCGACGGGCACCCGGCCTACGTGATCGCCGAGGCGGGCATCAACCACAACGGCGACGTCGAGCTGGCCAAGCGGTTGGTCGACGTGGCCGCCGACGCGGGCGCCGACGCGGTGAAGTTCCAGAAGCGCACCCCCGAGATCGCCACCCCGCCGGACATGCGCGACACCCGGCGGGACACGCCGTGGGGCGAGATGAGCTACCTGGAGTACCGCCGCCGCGTCGAGTTCGACGTCGAGCAGTACGAGGAGGTCGACCGGCACGCCAAGGAGCGCGGCATCGCCTGGTTCGCCTCGCCGTGGGACGTGCCGAGCGTGGCGTTCCTGGAGCGGTTCTCGGTGCCGCTGCACAAGGTCGCGTCGGCGTCGTTGACCGACATCCCGCTGCTGGAGGCGCTGCGCGACACCGGTCAACCGGTCATCGCCTCCACCGGTATGTCGACCATCGAGGAGGTGGACCGGGCCGTCGGGGTGCTGGGCACCGAGCAGTTGGTCCTGCTGCACACCACGTCGACCTACCCGTGCCCGCCGGAGGAGTCGAACCTGCGCGGCATCGCCACGCTGCGCGAGCGCTACGGCGTGCCGGTCGGCTACTCCGGCCACGAGCGCGGGTTGCAGGTCTCCATCGCGGCGGTCGCGCTGGGCGCGTGCGTGGTCGAGCGGCACGTGACCCTGGACCGCGCGATGTGGGGCTCCGACCACGCCGCCTCGCTGGAACCGGAGGGTCTGCGCAGGCTGGTTCGCGACATCCGGATCGTGGAAACCGCGCTGGGTGACGGTGTCAAGCGGGTCTTCCCGGGTGAAGAGGCGCCCCGCAAGCGCTTGCGCCGGGTCTGAACGCCGGAGTTGTCGATCTCCTGTTCGGCCGGGGGAGCGTGGCGTTCTACTCTTGCTCACCCTGTGTTCAGTGTCCGATCCGCCGCACCGGGTGATCGGATCGTCCCCACCGCGACACCCCCGCGAGGCCAACGAAGTCGAATGAGCGTTCTGCACACCACCAGCGAGGCGCCGCCCGTGCCGGAGACCAGGGAACTGCTCGCCGCTCTGCTCGCCGCGTACTCGCGCGGCGAGCCCGGCTCGCCCCCCGGTTCCGTGGCCATCGTCGGCAACGCCCCGGTCGACCCCGACCCGGGCCGCGCCGCCGCCGTCGACGGGGCGGACCTGGTCATCCGGATGACCAGCTTCGCCGTCGACACCGACGACCGGGCGCCCGCGCTCGGCCGCCGGACCGACGTGGTCATGCTGCACCGGGGGCTGGTCGCCAGCCCGCACACCTTCACCGACTACACCAGCAGGCTCTACCTGCTCGTGGAGCCGGGCAGGTTGCACTGGGAGCCGGAGACGCTGCCGGACTGGTGGCCCGCCGACCTGGGTTTCCTCCCGGTGCCGAACCGGGAGTTCACCCTGCCGCTCAACCGGCTGCTCGGGTTCCCCGCCACGGCCGCCACCTGGTCCACGACCGGCACGCTGACCGCGTACCTGGTCACCGAGCTGTTCCCGGACGCCCGGGTGCTGATGACCGGCATGTCGATCATCGACCAGCCCGAGCAGACCAGCTTCGCCCACGCCTGGGGCGCGGCCGTCGACGTCACCGCGGAACACCGCCTGGCCGCGGAGGCGAGCCTGCTGCGCCGCTGGGTGCACGACGGAAGGATCGAGGTCATCCCGTGAACGAGGACCTGAGCGCCCGCCTGCGCACGGCCGCCAAGGCGGTCGGCGGTCCGGTCTGGAGCCGCCTGCGCCCGCGCTTCGAGCAGCTGGCCCGGCAACAGGCGCACGCGGTGCGCGCCGAGGCCGAGCACCGGATGGGCGAGCGGCTCGACGACGTCCACCGCGAGCTCGACGAGCTGCGCGTCCGCGCGGACCACGTCGACCGCCGGGTCGAGGAATTACAGGGCCACATCGACTGGCTCTACGGCGAGCAGCGCCGCTACGCGCCGCAGCTGGCGGCGCTGGAGGCCCGGCTGGCCGAGCTCGAGCGCGGCCGGGTCGACGCGGACACCGGGGTCGAGGCGCCGGTGTCCGAGGAGGAGATCGGCCCGGTGGCCGCGCTGGTCGAGGAGATCCGCGTCGAGCACGCCCGGGTCCGCACCCGCCTCGGTCTGGTGGCCCGGTACGAGGAGCGCATCGCCCGGCTGGAGCACGCCACCGAGCCCGCCGCCATCCCCGAACCCACCCCGAGCCGCGAGTCGGAGAAGTAGTCGGCGCGGCACGGGCCGCCGACGGGATGTCCCGCCCGCGGCCCGTGGCACTGCGCTGCTTACAGGTACTGGCCCGTGTTCCCGGGGCGCAGCGGCGACTCCTGCGCGTCACCCGCGCCGACGCCGGGCGGCAGGCCGCGGCGCATCTGCTCCAGCTGCACCCGGGCGGCCATCTGCTGGGCGAACAGCGCGGTCTGGATGCCGTGGAACAGACCCTCCAGCCAGCCGACCAGCTGGGCTTGGGCGATGCGCAGCTCGGCGTCCGAGGGGGTGTGCTCCTCGGTGAACGGCAGCGACAGCCGCTCCAGCTCCTCGCGCAGCTCGGGCGCCAGGCCGTCCTCCAGCTCCGCGATGGAGCGCTTGTGGATCTCCCGCAGCCGGTTGCGGCTGGCCTCGTCCAGCGGTGCCGCGCGGACCTCCTCCAGCAGCTGCTTGATCATGGTGCCGATCCGCATGACCTTGGCGGGTTGCTCGACCATGTCCCCGACGGACTCGGCCGGTGCGTCGCCGTCGGGGATCCTGGCGGTGCCCAGCGGGGAGCCGTCCGGGCCGACGACCATCACGTGGTGCGCCTGCTCGGCCTCGTCGCGGCCGCCCGCGGCGTTGGTGGGGTGTGTCACCCCAGCCAGGGTAGTCGCACGTCGGACCCCCGGACCGTGCGGTGACCGCCCTCTCGTACGGTGTGGCCCATGGCCTTCGACGTCGCTCGTATTCGCGGGCTGTTCCCCGCGCTGGGTGACGGCTGGGTGCACCTCGACTCGCCCGCGGGCATGCAGGTACCCGAGCAGGTGGCGACCGCGGTGTCGACCGCGCTGCGGGCTCCGGTGTCCGGTCCGGGCGGTGTCTTCCCCGCCTCGCAGCGCGCCGAGGCCATCGTCGACGCGGGCCGCCGGGCGGTGGCCGACCTGGTCGGCTGCGACCCGGCGGGGGTGGTGCTCGGGCCGAACACCGCGGTGCTGCTGGCCCGGCTCGCCGAGGCGCTCGGCGACGGCTGGCTCATCGGCGACGAGATCGTGCTGTCCCGGTTGGACCACCAGGCCAACACCGCGCCCTGGCTGCGGGTGGCGCAGCGCGCGGGCGCGACGGTGCGCTGGGCCGAGATCGACATCGAGACCTGCGAGCTGCCCGCCTGGCAGTACGAGAACCTGGTGTCGCACCGGACGAAGGTCGTCGCCGTCACCGCCGCGTCGGGGGCGGTCGGCACCCGGCCGGACCTGAACAAGATCGCCGAGGCGGCCAAGGGCGCGGGCGCGGTCGTCGTGGTCGACGCCTCCTCCTCCGCGCCGTTCGTGCCGCTGGACATGACCGCGACGGGCGCGGACGTGGTGGCGGTGTCCGCGGGCGCGTGGGGCGGTCCCGCCGTCGCCGCGCTGGCCTTCGCCGACCCGGCCATGCTGGAGCGCCTGCCCGCGACCTCGCTGGAGCCGCGCGCGAACGGCCCCGAGCGCCTCGAACTCGGCCCGCACGCCTACCCGCTGCTCGCGGGCCTGGTCGCCTCGGTCGACTACCTGGCCCTGCTCGACGACGCCGCGACCGGCACCCGCCGCGAGCGCCTGGTCACCTCGCTCAGCTCGGCGAAGTCCTACCAGGCGGGCCTGCTGTCCCGGCTGATCGGCGACCTGCGGGTGCAGCGCCACGTGATGGTCATCGGCGACGCCATGCGCCGCATCCCCGCCCTGGCCTTCACGGTCGCGGACATGAAGGCGCAGGACGCGGTGGTGCGCCTGGCCGAGCGCGGCATCTGCGCGTTCGCCGACGACAGCCCCAGCGGCGTGTTCGCCACCCTCGGTGTCGGCGAGGTGGGCGGTGCGGTGCGCGTCGGGCTCGCCCACTACACCAACGGCGTCGAGGTCGACCAGCTCGTGGAAGCCGTGTCGGACCTCAGGTCCTGAGGTCCTGCCCCCGGCTCAGGCGGGCACCGCGAGCACGAGCTTGCCGAAGACGCCGCCTCCGTCGAGCAGTCGGTGCGCGTCGGCCGCGCGGTCCAGCGGCAGCACCTCGTGCGTCACCGGGCGCACCCGGCCGTCGGCGACCATCGGCCACACGTACTCCGCCACCTCGGCGGCGATCGCGGTCTTCTCCACCACGGGGCGGTGCCGCAGCCCGGTCGCGGTCACGGTGGCGTTCTTGCGCAGCAGCGCGCCCAGGTCCAGCTCGGCCGTGGCCCCGCCCTGCATGCCGATGACCACCAGGCGCCCGTACCGCTTGAGCGCCGAGACATTGCGCGACAGGTACTTCGCGCCCATGTTGTCCAGGATGACGTCCGCGGCCACCTCGTCCTCGAACGCGGTTTCGCGGTAGTTCAGCGTGATGTCGGCGCCCAGTTCGGCGCACCGGCTCAGCCGTTCGGCCGAACCGGCGGTCACCGCGACGGTCGCGCCGAGCGCCTTGGCCACCTGGATGGCGTGCGTGCCGATACCGCCCGCGCCACCGTGGACCAGCAGGGTCTCACCGTCGGTGAGTCCCGCCGTCTGCACCACGTTCGACCACACCGTGCACGCCACCTCGGGCAGTCCGGCGGCGATCACCAGGTCCACTCCGGACGGAACCGGGAGCAGTTGTCCCACCGGCACAACGACTTTCTCCGCGTACCCGCCGCCCGCGAGCAGCGCGCACACCCGGTCGCCGGCCGACCAGCCGGTGACCCCGTCGCCCAGTTCCTCGACCGTGCCGGAGCACTCCAGCCCCAGGATGTCGCTGGCTCCCGCGGGCGGTGGGTAGAAGCCCTTGCGCTGCAACAGGTCGGCCCGGTTGACCGCGGTCGCCGCGACCCGCAGCAGCACCTCGCCCGGACCGGGGACCGGATCGGGGGCCTCGGCCCACCGCAACACCTCGGGACCGCCGGGTTCGCTGATCGTGATGGCGCGCATGGGCCAAAGGTAACGCTGCCCGGAGATCCCCACCGGGCAGGAGGTGCTGCCCGATGGGGGTGACCGGCGGTCACGGAATGCGTTTCGGATCGGGGGAATGGGCGGGCAGGCACGGTCGGATGGTCACAGTCCGAAATGAACTCTTGACCAGCGCCGAATTGCGAGCAAGAGTCACGCACGCCGGATATGCCGGTCGGGGGTTCGGCGCACCGGCACTTTTCACCCCCACGAAGGGAAGTTGCCCATGTCGTCCCCCAGGACACCGGTTCGCGCGGGCGCCATCGCGCTCGCCGCCTGTGCCGGTCTCGCGTTCGCCGCGGTACCGGCCACCGCCCAGGTCCAGTTGCCCGACGGGCCCGCGCTGGCCAAGAACCTGACCAAGAAGGTCACCGCGAGCGGGATCAACCGGCACCTGATCGCCTTGCAGCGCATCGCCGACAAGAACGGCGGCAACCGCGCGGTCGGCACCAAGGGCTACGACCAGAGCGTCGACTACGTCGCGGGCCTGCTGCGGGACGCCGGGTACGAGGTGAGCACCCCTGAGTTCACCTACCCCGTGCAGATCACCGACGCGGCCTTCGCCAACGCGGGTGGCACCAAGGTCGACGCGTTCCCCCTCGAGGAGTCCCCGCAGACCCCGGTCGGCGGCATCACCGGTCCGCTGGTGACCATCCCGCAGGACGCCACCCCCGGCTGCGAGGCCAGTGACTTCGCGGGCCTGCCCACCAAGGGCGCGGTCGTGCTGATCCGCCGCGGTGCCTGCACCTTCAACCAGAAGCAGGCCAACGCCGCCGCCGCGGGCGCGGTCGCGGTGCTGGTCGCCAACAACGTCGACGGCCCGCTCCAGGGCGTCACCCTCGGCGAGGGCGGCGTGCTGCCGACCGGCGGCGTCAGCAAGGCCGACGGCGACACCCTGTTCGGCAAGAACGGCGCGTCCACCACCGTGGACATGCGGTTCCACGTGGTCGAGAAGCCCGCGCGCAACATCATCGCCGAGACCAAGACCGGTCGGAAGAACAACGTGGTCATGGTCGGCTCGCACCTCGACAGCGTCGAGGCGGGCCCGGGCATCAACGACAACGGCTCGGGCAGCGCCGCGCTGCTGGAGACCGCGCTGCAGCTCGGCGCGTCGCCCAAGGTCAGCAACTCCGTGCGCTTCGCCTGGTGGGGTGCCGAGGAGCTGGGCCTGGTCGGCTCGACCAAGTACGTGCAGTCGCTGACCTTCGAGCAGCAGCTCGACATCGCGCTGTACCTGAACTTCGACATGATCGCGTCGCCGAACGCGGCCTACTTCGTCTACGACGGCGACAACTCCGACGGTGTCGGCGCGGGTGAGGGCCCGTACGGCTCGGCGCAGATCGAGTCCGCGCTGGCGGGCTTCCTCAACGCCACCGGCACCCCGACCGAGGGCACGGACTTCGACGGCCGCTCGGACTACGGCGAGTTCATCGCCAACGGCATCCCGGCCGGTGGCATCTTCACCGGCGCGGAGGGCATCAAGACCGCCGCGCAGGCCGACAAGTGGGGTGGTCAGGCGGGTGTCGCTTTCGACAAGTGCTACCACTCCAAGTGCGACAACCTTGGCAACCTCGACCGGGTCGCGCTCGACCGCAACGCCGACGCGCTGGCCTGGGTGACCGCGTCCTACGCGATCAGCACCGAGGAGATCAACGGCGTGCCGCCGAAGAACGCCGCGGCCAAGGCGGCCAAGGCCGCGGCCCGCAAGGCGGCCAAGACGAACGTGGCGAAGAAGGCCAAGGCCGGTAAGCACACGCACGGTCTTTCCCTCTGAAGTGACCGGCTGACAAATCGTTATCCGCCGCTGTTGCGGCATTCAGCCTAAGGAAAGGCCCCGTGGCGACCACGCCACGGGGCCTTTCCGCACTATCTCGACCGCGACCGTCCAAGTTGGCAAACAACGGCTCTTGACCAGGCCGTCCGAGCAGGTGAGGGTGGCACTCACGCCGCGACACGGTCCGCGTCGGGGAGGTCACGGTTCGCGGTTGTCACCACTGGTCAATGAGGGGACCTGCATGTCGAGAAGTCAGACGTTGCGCGTCGGGGCCGCCATCCTCGCGGCGACCGGCGCACTGGCGTTCACCACCATCCCGTCCTCGGCCGCGCCGACCGCGTCCGCCGAGCTGCCGGACGGCCCCGCCCTGGCGAAGAACCTGACCAAGAAGGTCACCGGCGCGGGCGTCAACCGGCACCTGATCGCCCTGCAGCGCATCGCCGACAAGAACGGCGGCACGCGCGCCGCGGGCACCCCCGGCTTCAACCAGTCCGCGGAGTACGTCGAGGCCAAGCTGGTCGAGGCGGGCTTCGACGTGACCCGGCACGAGTTCCCGTTCACCTTCGTGCAGACCCTCGCGGAGAAGCTGACCGCCGGTGGCCGCGCGGTGCCGATCACGATCATGACCTACAGCCTCTCCACGCCGACCGGTGGCGTCACCGCGCCGCTCGCAGTGATCCCGAGCGCGGGGGACGCGACCCCCGGTTGCGAGGCCGCCGACTACACCGCGGTCACCGGCAAGATCGTGCTGGTGCAGCGCGGCGCCTGCCCGTTCGCGCAGAAGCAGCAGGCCGCCTTCGAGGCCGGTGCGGTCGGCGCGATCATCTACAACAACGTCGACGGACCGCTGGCGGGCACGCTCAGCGACCCGGCCGCGGCCAAGCTGCCCACCGGCGGCATCACCAAGGCCGACGGCGAGGCGCTGGCCGCGTCGTCCAACGGCGCCACGGTGACCCTGGAGCTGCGCGCGCTGCGCGAGGAGCGCAAGACCTACAACGTCATCGCGCAGACCAAGACCGGTCGCAAGAACAACGTCGTCATGGCGGGCGCGCACCTCGACAGCGTGGTGCAGGGCCCCGGCATCAACGACAACGGCTCGGGCAGCGCGGGTCTGCTGGAGACCGCGATCCAGCTCGGCGGCTCGCCGAAGGTGAACAACGCGGTCCGCTTCGCCTGGTGGAGCGCCGAGGAGCTGGGCCTGGTCGGCTCGAAGAACTACGTGCAGTCGCTGAGCTTCGAGCAGCAGCTCGACATCGCGCTGTACCTGAACTTCGACATGATCGCCTCGCCGAACACCGGCTACTTCATCTACGACGGCGACAACTCCGACGGCGTCGGCGCCGGTGAGGGCCCGTACGGCTCGGCGCAGATCGAGGCGGCGTTCGCCAACTTCCTCAACACGACCGGCACCCCGACCGAGGGCACCGACTTCACCGGCCGCTCGGACTACGGCGAGTTCATCGCCAACGGCATCCCGGCCGGTGGCCTGTTCACCGGCGCCGAGGGCGTCAAGACCCAGGCGCAGGCCGACAAGTGGGGTGGCCAGGCCGGTGTCGCCTACGACAAGAACTACCACGCCAAGGGTGACAACCTGGGCAACATCGACCGCGTCGCCCTGGACCGCAACTCCGACGCCATCGCCTGGGTGACCGCGTCCTACGCGATCAGCACCGAGGAGATCAACGGCGTGCCCCCGCGCGACCTGCGCGCCAAGGCCCGCGTCGCGGCCAAGGCCAAGGCCCGCTCGCTCGCCGTCGTCGACACCCACGAGGGTCTGCACGGCGCGGGCTGCTCGCACGACGCCGAGGTCGCCGTCTGAGCGGTGTTCGGCTGAGCCGGAACGAAAGGAAGGGCCCCGCCGACCGGCGGGGCCCTTCTCCTTTGTCGGATCGCCTCAGCCGCCGCAGTTGGCGGCGAGCTTCGGGTCGGCCGGGTAGCGGACCCCGGTGCGGTGGAAGGCGCCGGTCAGGTTGTCCCAGAACCGGCCCGCGGTCAGCGGTTCGCGGTAGGACGCGATCAGCTCGGCGATCTCCGGGCACGCGACCGCCCGCTGGGCCGCCTGGATGTCGGCCGCCGCCACCTCGGGGACCGGACCGGTCGCGGCGAGCTCACCGGTGCCCGCCTCGCCGACCGTCCACGCCATGGTCGGCTGCTTCTCGTGCCCGGGCCGGGTCGCCTTGACCATCTCGGTGTGCGCGGCGAGCGGGTTGACCAGCCCGTACACGTCCTGGATGCGGACGTCGACGTCGATCAGCATGCCCGCGGCGCCGATGCTGGTCGTGGCGTAGGAGGAGTACGGCCGGTCGGAGGGGAACTCGTGCCAGCCGGTCGACGTGCGCAGCACCACCCGCGAGCCGGGCAGCCGCTCGATCAGCGCCACGTTCTCGGACAGCACCGGCGCGGGCAGGCCGCGGTAGTCGTCCGCGGTGATCGGGTAGTCGTGGCCGGTGAAGTCCGCCCAGTAGCCGCGCTCGTCGGCGATGCCGCCGCCGTTGATGTAGCCGTCGCCGTCGTGGGGCACGTGGAACCAGCCGAGCGCGACCACGCCCCACGCCCCGACCCCGGCGACCACCGCGGAGTGCCACTTCGCCACGGGCAGCACCATGACCGGCAGCAGCAGGGTGAACAGCGCGGGCAGCAGCATGCGGCCGTGCATGAAGTCGCCGCCGATGCGGATGACGTACAGGGCCAGCGCCAGCCCGGCCACCAGCGGGAACGCCAGCAGCACGGTCATCGGCCGGGTGCGCGGCAGGCGGCGTACCAGTAGGCGCGCGCCAGCGGCGAGCAGCAGCACCGGTACCCACACCAGGTAGGGCTTGGCGAAGTCGTGCAGGTAGCCCAAGCCGCGGAGCCAGTGCGCCGTACCCGCTTCCTTGGCGATGGCCGTGTTCGGCGTGAGGACGCCGTAGTAGCCCATGCGGAAGACCTGGTACGCCAGCGGAATCGCCGCCGCGGCGCCCACCCAGGCCAGCGCGCGCCGCCAGCCCTGCCAGGCGATGAACAGCACCGCGGCGAACCCGACGGCGCTGAACAGCGCGAGGTCCGGGCGCACCAGCGGTCCGAGACCGAGGACCAGTGCCACCGGCCAGGTCCGCACCGCACGCGGCGGCGCGTCGTCGGCCACCGCCGGGCCGGTGGCCGCGGTGACGCCGCGGCTGACGGCGAGCCGCACCACCACCCACCACGACAACCCGAGCCACAGCGAGATCAGGCCGGTTTCCAGACCGGAGGTGGCGAAGTCGCGGAACGGGGGCAGGACCACGACCAGCACCGCGCCCGCGGGCAGGAACACCGCGCGGCCGTCACCGGGGTGCAGGCGCCGCGCGCCGTCCATGGCGAAGCCGAGACCCGCGACCGCGCAGAGCAGGCCCTCGATGACCGCGACCCACTCGAGCCGGACCCCGGGCAGCAGCCCGCCGAGGGTGACCAGCACGGTCCAGAGGGTGCTCGTGTTCGCCTCGACGCGCTCACCCGCGTTGTAGACCGGGCCGTTGCCCTCGAAGATGTTGCGCACCGTCCGCAGCACGATGAGCCCGTCGTCGCTCATCCACCGGCGCTGCCAGGCAAGGAACAGGAAGACGAGCAGCACGGCCGCGAACACGACCCCCGTCCACACCCGCGGTCGCCGCCACCACTCGGTGGCCGGGCCGGGTGCGGGTGCGGTGGTGACGTCGGTGGCGACGTCGACCATGTGACCCCCCAGACTCAGGCTTTCGGTTACCGGCCGCCTGTTCGGGCAACCGATAGACCGACTCACAGTAGGGGAGCCCGCACGTCGGGGTCCGGGCGCCCCTTGGCCGGTGCGCGCCTTTCCCGGAAGCGGAAAAGCCCCGCACCCGGGTGGGTGCGGGGCGTTTCCGGTACGCGGTAGCGGTGGGATTTGAACCCACGGAGGTTTTACCCTCGCACGTTTTCAAGACGTGTCCCTTAGGCCGCTCGGGCACGCTACCGCCGACGAGCCTAGCCGACCGTGGTCATCGGCGGGCGGGAGATCGGCCGTCCGCGCCGGTGCCCGCCGCCGCGGATCGCGCGGGCGGGCAGCCGGAAAACCGGGTGCCACAACGCGATCGCGTCCCTACCTTGGTCGGATGACGACCGACCAGCCCGTCGTGGTCCGCCGCGACGACGACGATGACGAGATCCTGGGGTACCTGCGCCCCGTGGCCGACCGGTGGCAGCCGACCACCGTCTTCCACGCCGTCCTGGCTGAGCCGTCGGAGCGGGACGCGGCGGAGGACGTGCTCCGCCGTGACGGGATGACCTCGCTGAGTGACCCGTGGTGGCTCGAGGGCACCCCGGGCGACTGGCGGGAGGTGCGCATCCAGGAGGCCCGGCCCGACCGGGTGCGCGTCCGGTGGGCGGACCCGATGGCGGAGCAGCCCGCGCACGGCCACTGGGTCGACCCGCTGGCCACCCCGCTGCACCGCGTCCGGCCCCGCTGACTCAGGCCAGGTCCAGCCGTTCGATGACGCGCTCGAACAGACCCGCCATGACCTGCTGCTCCTCCGGGGTCATCAGGTCGACCAGGTGCTCGCGCACGCCCTGGACGTGGACCGGCGCCGCGGTGCGCAGGACCTCCATGCCCTTCGGGGTCAGCTCGGCGATCACCCCCCGGGCGTCCTCGGCGCAGCCCGCGCGGCGGACCAGGCCCGCCTTCTCCAGGCGGGAGATCTGGTGCGAGAGTCTGCTCTTGGACGACGCCAGCTGGCCCGCCAGCTGGCTCATGCGCATCTGGCCGCCCTCGCGCTCGGAGAGCCGGACCAGCACCTCGTAGTCCGGCAGGGCGAGGTTGTGCTTGTCCTGGAGTTCCCGGTTCAGCTGCTGGCGCAGCAGTTCACTGCCGATGACGTATGCGCGCCAAGCCCGCATCTCGTCCGGTTCAAGCCACCGGGGTTCGGCCCGCACTGATGTCACGCGTCCAGGTTACGGCGTTCACCTCCCGGCCCTGGTCCTAGCCATCTCCAGCGGGCACACTGCTGTCCGCTCGCGCCGGGGCCGACCCGGTCCCCGGCGCACGGACGGAGGAGCAGATGATCCTTACCAAGCGCGTCGCGGCCGTGGTCGCCGCGGTCGGAGTGGCGCTCGGCGGGCTCGCGGGTACGGCCGCGGCGGCCCCCAAGCCGCCCGCCACCACCGACCTGCGGCTGATCGCCTTCAACGACTTCCACGGCAACCTGCAGCCGCCCGCGGGCTCGTCGGGCCGGGTGACCCTGCCCAACGGTTCCACCGTCGACGCGGGCGGTGCCGCCTACCTGGCCACGCACGTCGCGCAGTTGCGCGCCGCCGCGCCCAACTCGCTGGTGCTGGCCTCGGGCGACAACATCGGCGCCTCCCCGCTCACCTCGGCGCTGTTCCACGACGAGCCGACCATCGAGCTGCTGAACAAGCTCGACGTGGCCGCCTCGGTGATCGGCAACCACGAGTTCGACGAGGGCTTCGCCGAGCTGCTGCGGATCCAGTTCGGCGGCTGCCACCCGACCGACGGCTGCCAGTTCCACACGCCCTTCCGCGGCGCGAAGTTCCCCTTCCTCGGCGCGAACATCACCCGCGACAACGGCTGGCCCGCGGTGCTGCCGCTGACCGTGCGGTTCGTCGACGGCATCCCGGTCGGCATCATCGGCGCCACGCTCAAGGACCTGCCTTCGGTGGTCACCCCCGAGGCGATCAAGGGCTTCAAGTTCACCGACGAGGTCCGCGCCATCAACCAGGCGTCGCGGCTGCTGGACCTGGCGGGCGTGCAGACCCAGGTCGTGCTGCTGCACCAGGGCGACAGCACCGAGGGTGGCGGCCCGGACGACTGCCGCACCGCCGCGGGCCCCGCGCGCGACATCGCCACCGCCGCCTCGCCGTCGGTGGACGCGGTGTTCACCGGCCACAGCCACCAGCAGTACAACTGCGTGGTCACCGACCCGGCGGGCAACCCCCGCCCGCTGATCCAGGGCGCCTCCTTCGGCAGGCTGCTCTCGGTCGTCGACCTCAAGATCGACAAGCGCACCCGCGACGTGGTCCGGTCCGCGACCGTGGCGCACAACGAGGTCGTCACCCGCACCGTCACCCCGGACCCGGCGGTGCAGGCGCTGGTGGACGAGGCGGTCGCCAAGTCCGGTCCGATCGCCAACCGGCGCATCGGCAGCATCACCGCCGACCTGGTCCGCGCGGCGGCGCCGTCGGGGGAGAGCCCGCTCGGTGACGTCATCGCCGACGCGCAGCTCGCCGCGACGCAGGGCAACCAGGCGCAGATCGCGATGACCAACCCGGGCGGCATCCGCACCGACCTCAGCTACGCGTCCTCGCCCGCGGGCGAGGGCAACGGCGTGGTCACCTACGGCGAGGCGTTCGCCGTGCAGCCGTTCAGCAACGTCATGCAGACCATCACGCTCTCGGGCAGCCAGCTCAAGACGGTGCTGGAGCAGCAGTGGCAGCCGCAGCCCAACGGCACCACGCTCATCCGCTTCCTCCAGGTCTCGTCGACGCTGCACTACTCGTGGTCGCAGTCCGCGCCGCAGGGCAACCGGGTCCGCGACATCACCGTCGCGGGTGTGCCGGTCGACCCGAACGGCAAGTACCGGGTATCGGTGAACAACTTCCTCGCCGCCGGTGGCGACGGGTTCGCCGAGCTGGCCAAGGGCAGTGACCTCGCCGGTGGGCCCGTCGACCTCGACGCGCTGACCGCGTACCTGGCGACCAAGCCGGACCTGGCCCCGCCGCCCGCCGACCGCGTCACCGTGGTGCCGTAACCCCCACCTGAGCACCGGGGTACTCGGGCGGCTGCCGGCTCATCGGCAGCCGCCCGCACGCTTTCCGCGGGCCCCACCCTCCGGTTGACACAGTCCTGATCGGACAGCACCCGCGCCGGATTCACCGGTTCGGGGAGCCGTTCGGGGTTGTCCGAACGCCGGTCGCGGCGCACGATGGAGGGGACGACCGGCCCGGGACGACGCGATACGCCGAGGAACGCCGAACCAGAAATGGTCACCGTGCCCGTCGGGAAGGGGTTAGGTGGTGCCGTGGCGAAGCAGAGACCATCCGTGGTCGTCTACCGCCTGCCGCGACCCCGCGGCTGAGCCGATACCGCGGACCAGCCGTGGACGAGGGCGGCAGCTCGACGGGTTCTTCGAGTGCGCGACGCGCGACACGCGTCGGGTCAAGCACATCGACGATGTTGAACCCCGCATCGAGTGCGTCTCCTGATCCACTCGGCCGGGCTCCACGCCAACCGCCGAAACGGTAGGCCACCACGACGTGACGGACCCTGGGTGCGGCAGCCGACGAAGGCGCCGCACCCAGGCCGCGTCACGGCAACGCCGCCCCCGGGCCGCGTCACGGCAACGCCGCCCCCGGGCCGCGTCACGGCAACGCCGCCCCCGGGCCGCGTCACGGCAACGCCGCCCCCGGGCCGCGTCACGGCAACGCCGCCCCCGGGCCGCGTCACGGCAACGCCGCCCCCGGGCCGCGTCACGGCAACGCCGCCCCCGGGCCGCGTCACGGCAACGCCGCCCCCATGCCGCGTTCGCGGCACCGCGCCCGGCCCGCGTTACGCGCGGCGCCGCCGGGCGCACTATCGTCTCCGGGGACAGCAGTCACCGGCCCCGGACGCGGAGAGTTGCCGTGGAGTTCGACGACGACGTTGCGCTGGACACCTCCCAGGTGCAGGACGCCCGTGGCGTCGGCGGCCGGGTCGCCCTCGGTGGCGGCGGGCTGGGCATCATCGGGCTCATCGTGTACTTCGTGCTCAACCAGCTCGGCGGGTTGCCCGCGAGCGTGCCGCTGGGCATCGACGGCGTCGGCAGCGGTCAAACGCTCAACAGCGGCGACCTGGCCAAGGAGTGCCGCACCGGCAAGGACGCCAACACCAAGGACGACTGCGCGCTGGTCGCCATCATCAACTCGATCCAGGGCTACTGGTCCGACGAGTTCGCCCGTTCCGGCCGCACCTACCGGCAGGCGACCACCACGTTCTTCAGCGGCTCGGTCAACACCGGCTGCGGCGGCGCCACCGCGGACGTCGGCCCGTTCTACTGCCCGGCCGACGGCCGCGTGTACATCGACCTGACCTTCTACAAGGAATTGCGCACCAAGTTCGGCGCCCAGGGCGGCACCTTCGCCGAGGCGTACGTGCTCGCCCACGAATACGGCCACCACGTGCAGAACCTGCTCGGCACCTCCGACAAGGTCCGCCCGGGAACCGGCCCGACCTCCGACGGCGTGCGCCTGGAACTGCAGGCCGACTGCTACGCGGGGGTGTGGGCCAACAACGCGGTGAACACGCCCGCGTCCAACGGCAGGCCACTGATCAAATCCATCACGCAGCAGGATGTCGACCAGGCCCTCGACGTGGCCGCCCGCATCGGCGACGACTTCATCCAGAAGAACCTCGGCAGCGGCCAGGTCGACGAGTCGCAGTTCTCCCACGGCTCCTCCGCGCAGCGCGAGAAGTGGTTCCTGGCGGGGATCAACGGCGGCAACCCCACCACCTGCGACACCTTCGGCACCCGGAACCTGGGCTGACGGGTACCCCTCAGCTCGCTGGTCGTGTCGCGCGGGCGCCGGATGAGCTGGTTCTGTTGAGCGGTAAGTGAAGCGGGGCGGTGCCTGGTCGGCACCGCCCCGCTTTCGCCTGTGGAAGCGGCGTTGTCAGGACATCATCAGGAACACCGACAGCGTCGAGAGCGAGCCGAGCACGAAGCCGGTCACCGCGAGCCTGCCGAACAGCTCCGCGCGGCCGATCAGCCACAGCACGCCGAGGCAGGAGACGAGCACGCCGAAGGCGATCAGTCCCAGGTTGTCCATGTCTTCCCCCTTGCCTGCCCCGGTCACCCCGTCCGGAGCGCTGATTCCCGGATATCCGTGATGAACATGTGGCCCGGCGCGTGCGTGATGGCGAACGGGACGCCGCTCGCCGCCAGCGCGGCCTGGGGTGTCACGCCGCAGGCCCAGAACACCGGGACCTCGCCGTCCCGGACCGTCACCGGGTCGCCGTAGTCGGGTTTTTCCAGTACCACGCCGAGGGATTCCGGCGATCCGATGTGGACCGGGGCGCCGTGCACCTGCGGTACCCGGGCGGTCGCGGTCACCGCGGCGGCGACCAGGTCGGCGCGGACCGGCCGCATGGTGACCACCAGCGGTCCGCTGAACGCGCCCGCGGGCGCGCACGGCCGGTTGGTCCGGTACATCGGCACCGTGACCCCCTCCTCCACGTGCCGCAGACCGATCCCCGCCTCGACGAGCGCGGCCTCGAAGGAGAAGCTGCACCCGATGAGGAAGGTCACCAGGTCGGGGCGCCAGTGCGCGCGGACGTCGGTCGGCTCGTCGACCAGCTCTCCGCCGCGCCACACGCGGTAGCGGGGCAGGTCGGTGCGCAGGTCGGCGTCGGCGGTCCTGGTGTGCCACGCGCCCGCGTCGGTGACCTCGAGCAGGGGGCACGGCTTCGGGTTGCGCTGGGCGAAGAGCAGCATGTCGTAGGCGTGCTCGCGCGGGAGTGCGACGAGGTTGGCCTGCGCGTAGCCGTCGGCCCAGCCGGAGGTGCTCGCGGCGGTGCCCGCGCGGAACGCGGCACGGGCGGCTCTCGGGTCGTCGAGCATGTTTGGTCCTTTCAGGACAGCTCGCGGTCGCGGGTTTCCGGTAGCCAGAACAGGGAGACGAACGCCAGGGCGTAGGCGAGCGCGCCGAAGGCCATGGCGCCGCCGATGCCGTACTCCACGGCGAGGAAGCCGATGGCGGCGGGGAAGAACGCGCCGACCGCGCGGCCGAAGTTGTAGGTGAAGCCGGGGCCCGCGCCGCGGGCCCGACTCGGGTACAGCTCGGCGAGGTAGGCGCCGAAGCCGCTGAAGATGGCCGACGAGCAGAAGCCGAGCGGGAAGCCCAGGTACAGCACGTAGGCGTCGGCCGAGGCGGGCAGCTGGGTGTAGAGCAGCAGCAGGGCCGCGCTGAGCACGGCGAAGATCCGGAAGGTGTTCTTGCGCCCCAACCGGTCGGCGAAGTGGCCGCCGGTCAGGTAGCCGAGGAAGGCGCCGACGATGAGGAAGGCGAGGTAGCCGCCGGTGCCGATGACGGTGAGGCCGCGCTGCTTGCTCAGGTAGGTGGGCAGCCAGGTGGCCAGCGTGTAGTAACCGCCCTGGCAGCCGGTGGCCAGCAGCGACGCGAAGACGGTGTGCCGCAGCAGGTCCGGCTTGAAGATCGCCTTGAGCGACCCGCGCGCCCGCTCCCGCTGCTCGGTGAACACCGGTGCGTCCTCGATGCCCCGGCGCAGGTAGACCAGCAGGACCGCGGGGAGGGCGCCGGTGAGGAACAGCAACCGCCAGGCCAGGTCCTGGGCGGCGAGGCTGAACACGAGCGCGTAGACCAGCGCCGCCGCGCCCCACCCGACGGCCCACGAGCTCTGCACCACCGCGACCACCCGCCCCCGGTGCTTGGCGGCGGTGTACTCGGCGACCAGGATCGCCCCGGTGGCCCACTCACCACCGAAGCCAAGGCCCTGAAGGGCCCGGAAGGCGAGCAGCGTGTCGTAGTTGGGCGCGAGCCCGCACAGCGCGGTGAACAGCGCGTAGGTGGCGACAGTGATCATCAGCGTGCGGACGCGGCCGATCCGGTCGGCGAGCACGCCCGCGGCCACACCGCCGACCGCGGAGAACACGAGGGTCGTGGTGGAGAGCAGGCCGGTCTGGCCGGTGTCGAGCCCGAAGGTGGCCGCGATGGCGGTCAGTCCGAGGGGCAGCACCCAGAAGTCGTAGGAGTCGAGCCCGTACCCGAGGAACGCGCCGACGAAGGCCCGTCGCCCCTTGCCCGGCAGCTCGCGGAACCACGCGAGACCTCCGGGACTACGCCGCTTGACAGAGTTCGCCATGACTCACCTCACACTAGGGTTGAGTTGTAGTGTGGTTCACATGTAGTGATGTTCAGTGTGGGGATCGTTCAACAATACGACAAGAGCCCAATCGGACGATTAAGCTGTCGATTCGTTGGACAAAAACTGGACACGGAGGCGCCGGTGCGTGCTGGTAGGCTAGGCGAGCGGCTGGCGGGCTTGGTTCAACCCCAGCGCAGCGCTGCGGAACTGGCCGCGGCCTCGCTCCGCGAGGCGATCATGCTCGGCGAACTGCTACCGGGCGAGCGGGTCGCGGAGGAAGACCTCCTGCGCCCCCTCGGCATCTCCCGCAACACCCTCCGCGAGGCCTTCCGCCTCCTGGCCCACGAAAAACTCCTGGAACACCAGTTCAACCGAGGCGTCTTCGTCCGCACCGTGGACGCCAACGACGTGGAGGACCTGTTCCGGGTCCGCAGGCTCATCGAGGTCCCAGCCCTCGCGAACTCGACCACCGAAGACTGGTCGACCATGACCGAAGCCGTCCAAACCGGCCTAACAGCCGCCACCCGCGGCGAGTGGACGGAGGTCGGCACCGCCAACATCCGCTTCCACCAAGCCATAGTGGCCGCCGCAGGCAGCCGAAGGCTCGACGAGCTGATGTGCCAACTGACGGCGGAACTCCGCCTCGCCTTCCACGGCATGGGCGACCCCCGCACCTTCCACGAGAGCTACCTGCACCGCAACAACGAGATCGCCACCCTCACCGCGAACGGCGACCTGGCGCGGGCCACCACCCTCCTGACCACCTACCTGGACGACGCCGAGCGGGAGATGACCACCGCCTTCCGCGCCGCGGGCCGAGGTTGTCCACAGGCTTGATCATCTCCACCCGAAACCGTCGCCCCACCTCGGTAGAATGGTCATCGGGGGCCGGAGGCACACAAAGATCAACGCCACGCCCCCGTTCGCGCGCCACGGCCAACCGACCTGTGGTCGCCTTTTCCCAGCCCCAGCCCCAGCCCCAGCCCCAGCCCCAGCCCCAGCCCCAGCCCCAGCCCCAACCTCAGCGCCAGCCCCAGCCCCGGCGCCAGTCCCAGTGTCAGCCTCAGTCCTAGCGCCAGCCCCAGTCCCAGTGTCAGCCCCAGTCCCAGTGTCAGCCCCAGTCCCAGTGTCAGCCTCAGTCCTAGCGCCAGCCCCAGTCCCAGTGTCAGCCCCAGTCCCAGTGCCAGCCTCAGTCCTAGCGCCAGCCCCAGTCCCAGTGCCAGCGCCGAGCCGCCGCCAGCGAGCCTTGCCTGCGGCGGACCCGCCAAGCCGATGGCGTGACGAGCAGCGGTGTGTCCGGCCCCGACTCCACTCCAGGCACCGAGCCGGGTCCGGCACCCGCTGGCTCCACCCGTGCCCCGGCCGCGAACGAAGTGCCCGCGCGGGCGGCCAAGAGCCTGAACCGGCCTTGCCGGCAGCGGATTTGCCATGCGCACGGCGCGTTCGCCCGGGCCTGCGTCAAGCACCAGGTCGGCTCGCCACTCCAGCCCACACCCCAGCCCGCCGGTTGTGCACAGGCTTGATCATCTTTGCCGGGAACTGTCGGTCCCCGCCGGTAAACTGGATCTCGGGGGCCGGAGGCGCGCCATGATCATCGACGCCACCTCCCGAGCCCGCCCACGAGGTGATCGGCGACTCCTCCGCCACGCGCCACCCACCTGTGCGGGCTAGGGTCTGGCCATGTCCACGCCGATGATCGGATGTCCGCGGTGACCTTCTGGGAAGGCGTGGCCGTGCTCTTCGCCGGGGTCTTCGCCGGTGGCATCAACACCGTCGTCGGGTCCGGGACCCTCGTGACCTTCCCCGTCCTCCTCGCCGTCGGCTACCCGCCCGTCGTGGCGAACGTGTCCAACTCGCTCGGGCTGGTGCCCGGGTCGGTGTCCGGTGCGATCGGCTACCGCCGCGAGCTCGCGGGCCAGCGCGGCCGTCTGCTCCGCTTCGGCACCGCCTCCGCGCTCGGCGGTGTCGCGGGCGCCGTCCTCCTGCTCGTCCTGCCCCCCGGCGCGTTCGAGGCGATCGTCCCGGTTCTGATCGTCCTCGCCCTGGTCCTGGTCGTCCTGCAACCCCGCATCGCCCGCTGGCTCGCCGCGCGCCAAGGCGAACGCCACCCGCACGGCGGTGTCGGGCTCCTCGTCGCCGTTTTCGCCACCGGTGTCTACGGCGGCTACTTCGGTGCCGCGCAAGGCATCCTGCTGCTCGCCTTTATGGGCATCCTGATGGACGAGTCCATGCAGCGGCTCAACGCCGCGAAGAACGTCCTCGCGGCGTTGGTCAACCTCGTCTCCGGCGTCATCTTCATCTTCGTCGCCGACGTGGCCTGGCCCGCCGTGGCCCTGCTCGCCGCCGGGTCCGTGGTCGGCGGCGTGGTCGGGGCCAAGGTCGGGCGCAGGCTGTCGCCGGTGGTGCTGCGCGGGGTCATCGTCGTCGTCGGCCTCACGGCCGTCGTCATCCTGCTGACCCGCTAGATCACCGCGGGAACGAGCGGGCCACCGCGAGGAAGGTGTCGTTCTCCTCCGGCGTACCGATCGTCACGCGCGCGCCGTCGCCGACGAACGCGCGGACCACGACCTTGTTCGCCAGGCAGTGCTCGTTGAACTCCGCCGTGCGCTCGCCCAGCGGCAGCCACACGAAGTTGGCCTGGCTCGCAGGCACCTCGTACCCGGCCTCGACCAGCGCCGCGTGCACCCGGCTCCGCTCGGCGACCACGCCGCGGCAGCGCTCCAGCAGCTCGTCCTCGGCGTCCAGCGACGCCAGCGCCGCGACCTGCGCCAGCGCGTTCACACCGAACGGCACGAAAACCTTGCGCACCGCCGCGGTCACCGCTTCCGGCGCCACCAGGTAGCCGACGCGCAGCCCGGCCAGGCCGTACGCCTTGGAGAACGTGCGCAGCACCGCCACGTTGTCCCGCCCGCGCGCCCACTGCTCCTTGGCCACCTCGACGCCGTCCGGCACCTCGGGGTCGGACACGAACTCGCGGTACGCCTCGTCGACGACCACCAGCACGTCCGACGGCACCGCCTCGATGAACCGCTCCAGCTCGGCGCGGGTGAGCGCCGTGCCGGTCGGGTTGTTCGGCGTGCACACGAACGCGATCCGGACCTCGGGGGTCAGCGCGGCGATCATCGCGTCGATGTCGAGCGCGTGCCCCGGGGTCAGCCCGACCTTGACCTGACCGGCCCCCACCACCTGGGTGACCAGCGGGTACGCCTCGAACGAGCGCCACGGGAACAGCACCGCGTCGGCCTCGGTGCAGGTCGCCTGGATGAGCTGCTGGCACAGGGTCACCGAGCCGCAGCCCAGGGAGACCTGCTCCTCGGTCACGCCGAGCTTGCGGGCCAGCCGCGCGGTCAGCTCGCCCGCGCCGCTGTCCGGGTAGCGGTTGATCCGGGAGGCCGCCTCCGCGATGGCGGTCACCACGCTGGGCAGCGGGTCGAGGGAGTCCTCGTTGCTGGCCAGCTTGATGGCCCCGGGGACGCTGCGGCCGGGGACGTAGCCGGGCAGCGATTCCAGGTCGGCGCGGGTACGCACGGTCATCGGGGCTCCTCATCGATCCAAGTCAGCGGCACCCATGATGCTACCCACCGGACACAAGTGTTCGTTCCCCGTGCTCGATCCGCCGAAAATGGCCTTTTTCCTGCGGATGGGTGAGCGTGTGATCACGTTGACTGCTATTAACCCCCGCATGGTTGGGTATGTCATGGCCCAGACACGCACAGAGGATTTCCGGCTCGACGACGGTCGTGCGCTGCGCCTCACCTACGCCGAACCCGACGGCGTCACCCGCGGCGGGCTCGTGGTCCTGCACGAGGCGCGCGGCATCACCGGGACGGTCACCGGCATCGCCGACGGCCTCGCCGCCGAGGGCTGGCTGGTCGTCGTCCCGCACCTGTACCCGGGCGAGTCGGGTTCCGCCGAGGTCGGCCACGACGAAGCCCGCGACAAGGTCAGCGGCCTGTCCGGCGAGTCCGTGCTGGCCGCCACCGACATCGCCTTCGCCTGGCTCGCGGGCCACGGCCTCACCGCCGACCGGATCGGCGTCATCGGTTTCGAACTCGGCGGCGCGGTCGCCCTGGTGGTCGGCGCGAGCCGGGACATCGGCGCCGCCGTCTCGGTCTCCGGCGGCGGCATCCTGGAACCGCTGTCCGACGGCCTGCCCGCGCTGATCGAGGTCGCGGGCGACCTGCGGGTGCCGTGGCTGGGCCTCTACCGCGAGGACGGCGACGACGACATCAGCGCCGAGCAGGTGGAGAAGCTGCGCGAGGCGGCGAGCACCGCCAAGATCGCCACCGACGTGGTCCGCTACCGGTTCGACTCGGGCGCGGCCGAGGCCTGGGCGCGCGCCCTCAACTGGTTCGACGCCCACCTGCGGTGAGGCCGATATCGCTCACCCTGGTCGAGTTCGACCTTGTGTGGGAGTCACTGGGGTTCACCGACCGCCCGTACCCGCTGGAGATCCCCTCGTTCGGGGAGACCACCGACGACCGCGACCGGCTGCGCAAGGAAGTGGTGGACGGTCTCGCCGCGCGCGGCCTGCACGACGGCCGTGACCTGGACCGGCACCTGGAGGACGACCTCACCCTGCTCGCCCGCCACAGCTACAGCGTCGACGGGCTGCTCTCCGTCGGCCGCCACGTGCGGCTGCTCGGCGCGGGTCGGCCCGCCCGCGCGGCGCTGGCCGTGCAGACCGGCGAGCGGATCAAGATCGGGCAGCTGACCGGGGCGGTGGCGATCGTCGGGGAGATCGTCGGGCTGGTCCCCGACGCCGACCCGGGGCCCGGTACCTCGGTCACGCTGCCCAAGTCGGTGTTCAACAACGCGATAGACGCCTACGTCGAGACCGGCTTCGCGGGCCTGGAGACGGCGCTCAACCAGGGCGGGATCAGCGGCCGCGACATGCGCACCATCGCCACGCTGGTGGAGAACTCCCGGCACGGCGGGGGGCAGGTCGCGGCGAACAGCGTCGACCAGGTGGGCCGGAAGAACCGCACGGACGTCGTGAACTGGTTCGACACCACCGCGGGCCGCTACCTGGCCCTGCCGACCCGGCGCGACGGCGTCGACTGGCTGACCCTGGCCCCCGCCGACACCCCCCGGCTCGCGCAGCGGCTGCGGGACCTGGTCGCGTCCGTCCACTGAGCACCGCGGGGTGCCCAGTGGACGGCGCTCCGACCTCAGACCGCGGCGGGCATCTCGGTCAGCTCGTCGGCGACGGTCAGCTCCGGCTCGGTCTTCTCGCGCACCTCGTCCACGCTCACGCCCGGCGCCAGCTCCCGCAGCACCAGGCCGGAGTCGGTGACGTCGATGACCGCGAGGTCGGTGATGATCCGCTGCGCGACCCGCAGACCCGTGTAGGGCAGGCTGCACTCGTTGACGATCTTGTACGAGCCGTCCTTGGCCACGTGCTCCATCAGCACGACCACGTGCTTGGCGCCGTGCACCAGGTCCATGGCACCGCCCATGCCCTTGACCATCTTGCCGGGGATCATCCAGTTGGCGATGTCGCCGACCCTCGAGACCTGCATCGCGCCCAGGATCGCCGCGTCCACCTTGCCGCCGCGGATCATGCCGAAGGACAGCGCGGAGTCGAAGAAGGACGCGCCCCGGCGGATCGTGACGGTCTCCTTGCCCGCGTTGATCAGGTCGGCGTCCTCCTCGCCGTCGAAGGGGTACGCGCCGACGCCGAGGATGCCGTTCTCGGACTGGAGCACGATCTCCACGTCGTCCGGCACGTAGTTGGGCACCAGGGTGGGCAGGCCGATGCCCAGGTTGACGTACGAGCCGTCGGACAGCTCCGCGGCGGCGCGGGCGGCCATCTGCTCACGGGTCAGTGCCATGTCAGGCCTCCTTCGCGGCGGTGCGGACGGTGCGGCGCTCGATGCGCTTCTCGGCGGCCTGCTCGGGGGTCAGCGGGACCACGCGCTGCACGAAGATGCCCGGCAGGTGGATCTCACCCGGGGCCAGCTCGCCCGGCTCGACCAGCTCCTCCACCTCGGCGACGCTGACCTTGCCCGCCATCGCGCACAGCGGGTTGAAGTTCTGCGCGGAGTCGCGGAACACGAGGTTGCCGTGCCGGTCGCCCTTCCACGCGCGGACCAGCCCGAAGTCCGCCACGATCGCGGTCTCCATGACGTAGTCGAGGCCGCCGAACTGGCGAACCTCCTTGGCCGGGGAGGCGACCGCGACGTTGCCCGCGTCGTCGTAGCGCCACGGCACGCCGCCGTCGGCGACCTGGGTGCCGACACCGGTGCGGGTGTAGAAGGCGGGGATGCCGGAGCCGCCCGCGCGCAGCCGCTCGGCGAGGGTGCCCTGCGGGGTCAGCTCGACCTCCAGCTCGCCCGCGAGGTACTGGCGGGCGAACTCCTTGTTCTCGCCGACGTACGAGCTGGTCATCCTGGCTATCCGCTTCTCGCGGAGCAGCAGGCCCAGCCCCCAGTCGTCGACGCCGCAGTTGTTGGACGTCACCTCCAGCCCGGTCACGCCCTTGGCCAGCAGCGCCTGGATGAGGACGCTCGGGATGCCGCAGAGCCCGAACCCGCCTACGGCCAGGCTCGCGCCATCGGGGATGTCGGCTACCGCGTCAGCAGCGCTGGGGACGACTTTGTCCATGTGTGCCCCTCCTTCTGGGTGTGGCAAGGGCGACTCTAGCGGGGCGGACCGGGTGATCGTTGTGTTCGAAATCGCCACAAACCGGCCGCCCGACATGGTCGCGGCCACCCCGTCGCCCCGGCCCCACCCGCCGGCCCGCGCCGACCAGGCCCACGCCCTCGGCCGCCGACCGCCATGGGGCCACCCACCAGCGTTTTTACCCGTCTTGCGCAGTTAGGAGGGGGGTGTTTTGCTCCCCGCACCCACCCCTGTGTAGTCTTACCTCCCGAGCGGCCAGGGGCCCCGGGAGGCTTCGCCTAGTCTGGTCTATGGCGCCGCACTGCTAATGCGGTTGGGTGTAAAAGCCCTCCCGGGTTCAAATCCCGGAGCCTCCGCTGTACACCCGGTTCGCCGGGTGGACAACTGAACAAGCGCCCGTAGCTCAATGGATAGAGCATCTGACTACGGATCAGAAGGTTAGGGGTTCGAATCCCTTCGGGCGCGCCACTGAAACCGCCGCCGGGTACCCACCCGGCGGCGGTTTCGGCATTCCGGGGCGGCGCGGTTGTCGGGTGCCCGTGCGAGGCTTCGGGTGTGGTTGTCGACTTTGAGTCCGCGTTGTGGTTGTGGGAGGCGCGGGAGGAGAGCTGGACCTTCGTGACGGTGCCGGAGGACGCGTCGGAGGAGATCCGGGAGGTGTCCGCCGAGCCGCGGCGGGGGTTCGGGTCGGTGCGGGTTCGGGTGCGGGTGGGGGCCACCGCGTGGCGGACGTCGATCTTCCCGGACAAGGGGAGCGGGTGCTACGTGCTGCCGGTGAAGAAGGCGGTGCGGGTGGCGGAGGAGTTGGCGGTCGGTGACGTGGTCGCGGTGAGCTTGGAGCTCGTCGACTTCTGAGGTGTGGCTGCTGGACGTGCGGTGGGCTGCTGGGCGTCAGGCGGGCCTGGGTGGGCTGGGCGCGTTGGGTTTGTCCTGCTGTTCGCGGAAAAGAGGGGCGGCCTCGCTTGGGCGAACTTGCTTTGCGTGGGCCCCCACCCAGCCAAGGTTTGTCCCCTCCTACCCACTCCAACGCAACGCGCTCCCGGCAGTGGGGACTCGGTAGTGCCTAAGGAAAGGGCGTGGCCGCGCAGGCGGGGCGGTGGAGAGGGCCTGCGCGGCCACGGGGGTGAGCTGGGTTAGCGGCGGACTGTGACGGTGAAGTGGGTGGTTGCGGTGCCTGTGGGGGTGGTGACGGTGAGGGTTGCCCGGTAGCTGCCGGGATGGGGGTAGCGGTGGTCGGGGGTGGTGACCGTCCACAGGCCTGGGGCGGCTAGTGGGCCTGCCGGGGTCGCCGGGGACACCGTGGCGGGGGATGAGGTGCCGTCGCCGTAGGTGAGGGTGGCGGTGGGTGGGGTGGTGGCCGGGGCGGTGAAGTGGCCGATCTCGCCGCGGAGGGGGCCGCGGGTGTGGCGGTCGGGGGTGGTGATGTCGGTGGTCCAGGCGATGGCGGGGCTGGGGCGGAAGTTGACACCCGCGATGGTCAGCCTGCTGCCCAGGGTGGCGAGTCGGGCGGTGAAGTCCGTCAGGTCGCGGGCCGACCGGGGGGACCAGGCGATCTCGGCGGCGGAGACCAGGCGGGGGTAGGTCAGCCACTCGGCCTGGGGGAGGCCGCGGATGGTTTCCGACCACAGGGGAGCGGTGACGCCCAGGACGTCGGACTCGGTCAGGCCGTCGCGGACGGGTTCCCAGTTGTAGTAGGTGTCGAAGTCGCAGGCGTTGCGGCACGCCCAGCTCAGGCCGATGGGGCTCGACGGCTCGTACTTCTGGTCGAGGTAGGTGGTCGGCGCCGGGGACATCACGACCTTCGCGCCGCGCGCGACCTGGCGCAGGACCTTCTCCATCGACGCGGCCCGCCACACCTGGATCACCGCGCCGGGGGGCAGGTCGGCGTCGGCGTACTCGTTCCAGCCGACCGGGGTCTTGCCCAGGGCGGCCACCTGCGGGAGCAGGCGGCGGATGTAGGTCAGGTAGTTCTCGTGCCCGGTGACGTGCGCTTCGTCGCCGCCGATGTGCAGGTACGGGCCGGGGGTCAGCGCGGCGATCTGGCTGTAGACGGTGCGGGTGAACTCGTAGGTGATCTCCGAGTTGGCGTCCAGCGTGGAGTAGCCGACGTCGGCGGTGTTGTTCATCGGCTTGGCCACGCCGTCCGGGTTCAGCCGCGGGAGGGCGGCCAGCGCGGCGTTGGTGTGCCCCGGACCGTCGATCTCGGGCACGACCGTGACGAAGCGGGACTTGGCGTGCGCGACGATCTCGGCGTAGTCGCGCTGGGTGTAGGAGCCGCGGATCGCGGGCCCGGTGCCCAGCGGCGTGCCGTTGCCCAACCGGTCGCTGCCACCCTGCGACCCGACCCGCGTCAACGCCTCGTAGTCCAGCCCCGATGGGTTGTCCTGCGGCGTGCTGATCGCGATGCGCCACGCCTGGTCGTCGGTCAGGTGCAGGTGCAGCGTATTGATCTTGAACCGCACCGCGTTGTCGATGTACCGCTTGACCTCGGCGACGCTGAGGTAGCTGCGCGCGACGTCGAGCATCACCCCGCGGTAGGCGAACCGGGGGTAGTCGCTGACCGTCGCGGCCTGCACCCGCCACGGCCCGTCGACCCGCACCCGGCTCTCCACCCACGCGGGCAGCAACTGGCGCAGCGTCTGCACCCCGAGGAACAACCCGGCGGGCGTCTCGGCGGAGATGGTCGCCGACCGCTCGTCGGTCACCAGCCGGTACCCCTCACCCCCATGCCCCTCGGGTGCCTTGCCCCGCCCGAGGTCGAGGACGATGTCCCCGCGTCCCGGGTGTCCCGAGGTCACCGGCAACCGGTAGCCCGTGGCGGGCCGCAACAGCGCGGCCAGGTAGTCGCCCACCGGCCGGGCCCCACCCCGAGCCACCACGCGCGTGTCCTCGGTGATGGTGAAGGGCGCCCGCCCACTGGCCTTGGCCTCGACCGGCTTCGGCAACAACCGCTCGACACCGGGCACCACCGTGGCTACCGGCGACGCGGGTGCCGCCGCGGCCGGGATGCTGAGCAACACGGCCACCGCGATCACCGCGGTCCGCCACGACTTCCGCATACGCCCTCCCCGACAAGTCGGACAATATGGTCTAGACCATAGGAACCCCCATCGCGCCTCGTCAATCACTCGGACAGCCCAGTCGCCCCGCAACGGAATGTGGTCGACCGGCACACGATTTCTCGGGTTGGTCGCCGACGGGGCAAGAGGATGATCCGCTCAACCTCCGGCGTCCCGTTGTCCACAAGCGAGGATTTGGCCCCGGTGAACAGTTCGGCGATCAAGCCCTAGGCGGCTCTTGGTCTCAAGGGGCCGCCGGGCGTGCGGCGTGATCTCGTGGGAATTGCGCTGATGTGCTCCGTTCAGTTGACCGATTGCGTGTCGGGTCGGGGTCATTCGATGGCGGTCGACTCGCTGGTAATCGCTGCGTGCCCGCGTGACGGTGGCGAGTGGTTGTGTGTGGTTTGTGGTGGGACATGGGTTGTTGGCCTTCGTTGGGTGGACGCGCGTGGATTGGGTTCGGCCGTGTCGGTTGGCCGGGGCCGACTGTTCGAGTTGTACGTCGAATGTCGGCACTGGCTGGGCTTTGGCGGTTTGAGTGATGGCCTGGGTTGGTCGGTGTGTTGGACAAGCGGGGTGAGCGGCCGGTGGATGCGGAGTTGGTTGGGAAGTCCCGATGGGGATTGGCCTTCTTGGTATGTGAGGTGTGGAGGGTGTGCAGGGGCGAGGCGCGAGAGTGCGGGCGATGGCGTGAGGGGGACCTGTCGCGTGTCGAGGGTCAGGAATCGCGTCGGGTTTCCACTTGGTAAGGGCGGAAGTGGGCGCAAAGGGTGGATAGGGGCGGGTGCGAGGGCGTGGAGGTGCAGGCGTGAAGCATGGAGGTGGGGCGCGGGTGATGAGGGGCCGAAGTGTGGATCGGGTGTGGGCGTAAGGGCGGAGGCGTGAGTGTGAGGGCCGGAAGTGCGAGCGTGGGTCGGTGTGGCCAAGCGGGTGCGAGGTGCGGTGGTGGCGCGCGGGGTTCGCTGGGTGCAGGAGGGCGGCAAGGTGCGAGGCGATGGGAGAACAGGCGCAGGGAGGGATGCGTGGCGGGCAGGAGTGTGGGTGTGGGGCGAAGGTGGGCGGTGGAGGGGCGAGAACTGAAGGGTGGAAGCGAGGTGTGGGCGTGGTGGCGGTGTGGCGATCCGGGTGAGGACTGGCGATGTGTGGTGTTGGCGCCGGGGTGCCTGGGGGGAAGGTGGAAGCGAGATGTGTGGCGATGAGAGAGCGGAGGTGTGGGCGGACTGAGAGGTGCAGGGGAGACATGCGGAGTGTGGGTGTGGAGGTGTGCGGGCGAGGGTTGGGGTTGATTGGGGGGTGAAGGGGTTGGTGGGTGGGGGTCGAATTCCGGTTGGGCGGTTGGGCGGTTGGGCGGTTGGGCGGTTGGGCGGTTGGGCGGTTGGGCGGTGGGGTGAGGAGTGATGCTCCACTTGGGAGGTGGGTGAGGTGACGGGTGTGGGCTAGGCGGTCGTGGCTATGGCGTCTCGGCCTACTAGGGCGGCGGATTCCTTGGTGAGCAGTCGGCCCGGTACATCGGGATCGCAGCCGACGCGGGGGAGGCGGGCGCGGATGGCGGCGGGGGTGCGGGCGCGGTCTTCGGCCAGTTCGCGGATCAGTTCCGGGGCCTGGGTGCTTGGGGGGTGAGATAGCCAGGCCTCGCGGAGGGTGGTGTCCTGTTCGATGGTCCACGGTTGGTGCGAGTTGCCGGTTTTGCGGCGGGTGCGCCTGCCTTCGAAGCCGGAGATGGCGTCGAGGGATTCGCGGAGGAGCTTGGCGGTTTCGGTGGCGCCGCCCGGCGGTAGGCGCAGGATGCCCTCGGCCACGACGGTGCCGTCGGGGTCGGCGCCGGTGAGGCCGATGCCGAGTTCGCCGCTGTCGTCCGTGGTGACAGTGAGCGTGTAGAGGACGTCCTGCCGCTTGCTCTGGTATTCCAGGTTGAATGTCATGCGGCAGAATCTAGGTGGTCGAGCGGTGGGCGTGCCGAAAGTTATCCACAGCCCCGATCGGGGGACTTGCGGCTAGCGGGAGCGGCGGTTCCAGCCCACGCGGTGGGGTTGGTCGAGTTCGTCGTAGAACTCTTCCGCAGGGCCGGACTCCGCCTCCGTGCGTTCGCGCTCCTCGCGAAAAATCGTCTCCAACCGTGCGCCCGCGTGTTTGAGCCGCCAGATGATGAACGCCGCGGCCGAAGCCGCGGCCACGATCCACAGTGCGGTAGCCATCGGATCACTCCGCATCAGCCGTTGCCAACCCGCATGGCGGGGTAGGTACCCCAAAGGCTCCCACCTCATTCACACGAGCGCAGCCGTGGGCCCTACTTTGGCCACCTGGCCGAGTGGAATCCGCCCCAACGGAGCAATGAATCCACGCAGTGTGACCAAAACAATCCCCCAATCGGTTACTTGGTGGCTTGTTGTCCCTGGTCGACCTCTGCTACCTCGACGGGCACGACCCGAGCTCTGCTTGGCAGCGTTTCGCGGGCGGGCAACCACACCAGCACCGCCAGCGCGGCGAGGCCGCCCGTGACCGCGAAGGCCCAGCCGTACGACAGCCGGTCGGCCAGCGCACCCGCGACCACCGGTCCCACGATGGCCCCCACGTCCGCGGCCATCTGGAACACGGCCAGCACCGGTCCGCCGCGCGCCGTGCCGATGACGTCGGCCACCACGGCCTGCTGCGGCGGGCTGAGCAGCCCGGTGCCCATTCCGGCCACGACTGTCGCGATCAGAAACTCCGGGACCGCGTCGGTCAGACCGAACCAGACGGTGCCCGTCGCCGACACCACGAGCCCCAGCAGCGCGGGTGGTTTGCGGCCCCAGCGGTCCGCGATCCGACCGGACACCATCAGCACGAGCACGTTCCCGACCGCGAAGGCGGCCAGCGCCGTGCCCGCGAACGCGCCGTCCTTGTGCAGCACCTCGACGACGAACAGCGGGACCAGCGACACGCGGACGCCGAAGACGATCCACCCGGTGGCGAAATTGGACGCCAGCGATGCCCGATAACCGCTGTCGCGCAACGCCTTCCGCAGCGGGAAAGCGGGCGTCGTGTCGCTACCCGGTGCCGCGATGCGCGTCGACTTGCGCAACAGCAGCCACGCGAGGAGCACCGCCACCACCAGCGCACCCGCGTAGACGAGGAACGGCGCGCGCAGCGAGATCCCGATCAGGCCACCGCCCACCAGGGGACCCGCGACGGTGCCGAGCAGGAAACTCGTGCTCCACAGGCCGGAAGCGCGGCCGCGCAGGTGCGCGGGCGTCAGGTTCATCAACAGGGCGACACCCGAGACGGTGAACATCGTCGAGCCGGTGCCGCCGAGTGCACGTAGTGCGACCAGCTGCCAGTAGCTCCCGACGAACGCGCAGGCGCCGGTCGTCACCCCGACGATCAGCATGCCGGTCAGGTAGACCCGCTTCTCCCCGAGCCGGGTGGCCAGCCGCCCGCCGATCGGGGCGAACGCCAACCGGGCGAAGGCGAACGCGCTCACCACCGCCGACGCCGCGGTCACGCTCACGTCGAAGCTGCGGGCGAAGGTCGGCAGCGCGGGCGCGACCAGGCCGAACCCCAGCGCGATCACGAAGTTCGCGGACGCGATGACCCACACCTCGCGCGGGAGACCGCCGCTGGGCGCACGCGTACCCGACATCGCCCAGCCTCCCCAGTGCCACTACTTAGCCCTGCGAAGTATAGGTGCACACCACCCAAATGGGTTAACCCCGACAAGGTGCGGTCACCACGGGGTACGTGGGGGCCAAGAGGGACGCGAACCCCGTTCCGACCGTGCCCGCTGCAGAAGGACCGCCCATGTCACAACCGCTCGACACCGTCGAGGTCGTACCGCTCTTGGCCAAGCTCGCCGAGGCCGAGCGCGACGCCCGCGCGCTCACCGCCGACGAGTCCTACCGCGAGGGCCAGGCCGCCGGGCTCGAACTCGCCCAGCGCATCGTCCGCGAGGCCGCGGGTCTGCCCGTGGAGGCGGACTCCGGTCGCGTCTGACGGCGCGGAGGCCGGGCGCGCGTACCGTGCCCGGCCTCCGTCCCCCCACCTCACCCGATGTCGCGCCTGCGGAAGCCGAACAGCCCCGTAGCGGCCGCCACCACGGTGACACCGGTGAGCCACAACAGCGGTGTGGCGTTGAAGTCCGTGCCCGGTTGCAGCTTCGGCACGTGCACGAACGGCGATACATCCAGCACTGCCTGCGCAAGACCCACCGCGGGTCCATAGAGGGCGATCACGACCGCGACACCCACTACGGCCCAAGAGGCCGGTGTGGACACCTGCGGCAAGAACCCGGCCAAGAGCGCCGCAACAGCGGCGACAGCCCACACCGCCGGAAGTTGCACCAGAGACGCCGACAGCGTGTGCGAGATCTGGTGACCGAGGTCGCCCGCGTGCACCCCATGGCCCAACCCGGCGCTGACGCCCGCGATGACCAACAGCACCGCCGGTCCCACTACGGCGAACACCAAGTGACTAGCCGCCCAGCCGTACCGGCTCACCCCAGCCGCCAACACCGGCTCCGCGTGCCCCGCGGTCTCCTCCGTGCGCATGCGCAGGGTCGCCAGGACCGCGTACACCGCGCCGAGCATCCCGAACAGCCCCACGATGGCCGACAGGTAGGCGTCCACCAGCCCCTGGGTCCCGCCCATGCGCGCGAAGATCTCCCGGACCTGCTCGCTGTTGCCGATCAACCCGGTGATGCCGTCGGCCAACGACCCGAAGATCACCCCCATGACCACGAACCCGATCGCCCAGCCGAGCAGCGACCCGCGCTGCAACCGCCACGCCAGCCCGAACGGGCTCGACAGCGAGCGCGGTGCGTTTGCCGGACCCGGCCGTCCCGCGAACAGACCGGCACCGATGTCACGACGAGGCACGAGGGCGTAGGCAACCGCGGCCACCACTACGGCGACAACGACCGCCAACGGCGCGACCCATCCCTTGTCGTCGATGAACGGCTTCGCCTGCTGCGGCCACGCCAGCGGCGACAGCCACGACACCCAGTGCGCCGACGCCGTGGAGTCGCCGAACGCGCGCACCAGGAACGCCACGCCGATGCCGCAGATGGCCAAGCCGTTGGCCGAGCGCGAGTACTCGGTGAGTTGCGCGGTCACCCCGGCGATGGCGGTGAACACCAGCCCGGCGCCCGCGATGCCCAGCCCCAGCGTGAACGCCCCGGCGGCGGGCAGCCCGGCACCCACCAACCCGGCAGACGTGATGACGCCGATCAGCACACTCGCGCCACCTGCCACCACGACCCCGGCGGTAAGAGCCGCGAACCGCCCCACTACGGCAGACCCCAGCAACTCCAACCGTCCGGTGTCCTCTTCCGCGCGCGTGTGCCGCGTGACGGTGAAGACCGCCATCAACGCCACAAACAGGGCGATGAACAACCCGTACCGCCACGCGATCCAGCCACCGGGGGTCGTCAGGTCGTAGGCGGGCCCGTAGAGGACCGCGACGGACGGGTTGGTCGCGGTGCCGTTGTTGAGCGACATCCGGTCGGCCAGCGTCGGGTACAGCTGCTCGTACGCCTTGACCGTCGACGCCGGGATGACGCTGAGCAGCAGGATCCAGATCGGCAGGATCACGCGGTCGCGACGCAGGGCGAGCCGGATGAGCGGTCCGGTGCCGGTGAGCCCGGTCATCACGACGCGTCCTGGTAGTGCCGCAGGAACAGCTCTTCCAGGGTCGGCGGCTGGCTGGTCAGCGAGCGCACCCCGGACTGGCTCAGCGCGCGCAGCGCCGAGTCCAACTCACGCGTGTCCACGTCGAAGCGCACCCGGTTGCCCTCGACCACCAGGTCGTGCACGCCCGCCAGGTCGCCGATGCCGTTGGGCGGACCGGCCAGTTCGGCGGTGATGCTGGTCCGGGTCAGGTGGCGCAGGTCGGCCAGCGTGCCGGTCTCCACCGCGCGGCCCGCGCGGATGATGCTCACCCGGTCGCAGAGGGTTTCGACCTCGGCCAGGATGTGGCTGGACAGCAGGACGGTGCGCCCGCGCTGCCGCTCCTCCCGCACGCACTCCTGGAACACCGCCTCCATCAGCGGGTCCAGCCCCGAGGTGGGCTCGTCCATGATCAGCAGTTCGACGTCGGAGGACAGCGCGGCGACCAGGGCCACCTTCTGCCGGTTGCCCTTGGAGTAGGTGCGGCCCTTCTTGCGCGGGTCGAGGTCGAAGCGCTCCAGCAGGTCGGCGCGGCGGCGCTGGTCCAGCCCGCCGCGCAGCCTGCCGAGCAGGTCGATGACCTCGCCGCCGGAGAGGTTCGGCCACAGCGAGACGTCGCCGGGCACGTAGGCGAGGCGGCGGTGCAGCGCCGTGGCGTCGCGCCACGGGTCGCCGCCGAGCAGGGACGCGTCGCCGGAGTCGGCGCGCATCAGGCCGAGCAGCACCCGGATGGTGGTGGACTTGCCCGCCCCGTTGGGCCCGAGGAAGCCGTGGACCTCCCCGGTCCGCACCGTCAGGTCGAGACCGTCGAGCGCGCGGGTCCGGCCGAAGGTCTTGACCAGGCCGGACACCGAGATTGCCGTTGTCATGCTTCAGAACGTACTCTTGCTTCACAACTTTGTGAACGTTAGGAAAGCGTTAACGTCCGCTCGTCGACCGAATAGGGTGAAGTCGTGAAGGAAGACCCCGTGGCGCGGTTCGTGGAGCGCTTCGCCCTGCTCCTGTCGGACGCGGGCATGCAGCGGATGCCCGCCCGGGTGTTCACCTGCCTGCTCACCACGGAGGCGGGCAGGCTCAGCGCCACCGAGCTCGCGGAGTCCCTGCAGGTCAGCCCCGCCGCCATCTCCGGCGCGGTGCGCTACCTGGAGCAGGTGAACATGATCAGGAGGGGCCGCGAGCCCGGCGAGCGGCGCGACCACTACGCCCTCGCCGACGAGTCCTGGTTCGAGCTGATGGCCCACCGCGACAAGCTGCTCGCCGCCTGGGCCGTGGCCATGGCCGACGGCGCGGACCTGCTCGGTCGGGACACGCGCGCGGGCAAGCGCCTGGCCATGACCCAGCTGTTCTTCGAGTTCATGCGCCGGGAGATGGAGACGCTGGGCGACCGCTGGCGGGCGGAGCTGGCGGCGAAGGGGCTCGGCTAGTGCTCGGCAGCGCGCAGCAGGCGCTTGGTGAGGTCGTTGATGAACGAGCGCAGGCCCGCGCGCAGGGCGGGACCGGTGCCGGGGACGCGCTCCACGAAGCTGCACCGCCACACCAGGTCCGTGCCGCCGCCGTCGAGCGGGATGAGGGTGATCTCGCCGCGGTAGTCGCGGAACGGGGCGGCCGACAGCAACCGGTACGCGTGCCTGCGGTCCTGCTCGTACTCGACCGTCTCCTCGCGGAACAGCAGCGGCTTGCGCCCCACCACCCGCACGGCACCCATCCCGCCCGGTGCCGGGTCGCCCTCCCGCTCCAGGTACGCCTCGGTGACCACCGGCCGCGCCCACTCCGCCCACCGCCTGCCGTCGCTGACCATCGCGAACAGCTCCGGCGCGTCCGCGCTGCTGCTCACGGCGATCTCGAAGGCGAAGGTGCGCTGGCGTTCGACCATCGGCTGGCTCCCGGGTCCGGCGATTGCGTTCTCGCAAATCGTTCCACCCCCGGATGGGCGTAGCCTCCCCAGAGTCCGGCCACACACACCGGGGCCGGGTACCGCGACGGGGATAGGGGCCGGGGATGACCACAGCGGACCAGGTGAACGGCGACGTGCTGGCGCTGGCCGAGGAGTTGCTGGCCCTGCAGTTCGACGCCGAGCCGTTGTCCGCGACGCTGCTCGGGCTGCCCGGGCACGACGACCGCCTGGCCGACGTGTCCGCCGACGCCGAGCAGGCCACCCGCGCCGCCGCCGTCGACATCGCCAGCCGCGCCGACGCGCTGGACGAGCGGCTGGGTGGCGACGTCACCGCCAAGGTCATCGCCCAGCAGGCGGGCGCCGTCGTCGACCGGATCGACGCGCGGATGGTCGAGTACACGGTCACCGACATCTTCGTCGGCCCCGCCGCCTCGCTGCTGACCTTCCTGCCCATGGTCGTGCTGCCCGACGCCGACCGCGCCGCCGCGTACCTGACCAGGCTCCGTGCCGTGCCCGCGCACCTGGCCCAGGTCGGCGCGCGGCACCGCGCGGGCGTGGCCGCCGGGCGGCTGCCGGTGCGCAGGCTCGTCGACTCCTCGATCGCCCACCTCGACCGCTACCTGGCCACCGACCTCGCCGCGGACCCGCTGCTGGCCCAGCGGCCCGCGGTCGAGGACCAGGCGTTCCTCGACGAGCGGGAGCGCGTGGTCGCCGAGGTCGTGCGGCCCGCCTTCGCCGCGTACCGGCAGCTGCTGGTCGACGAGATCGCCGCCGTCGGCAGGCCGGACGACCGCCCCGGCCTGTGCGCGCTGCCCGACGGCGAGGCCGCCTACGCCGCGCTCTCCCGCGTGCACACCACCACCGACCTGAGCCCGGACGAGCTGCACCAGACCGGCCTCGACATCATCGCCGGGCTGCGCGCCGAGTACGCCGAGCTGGGGCAGCGCGTGTTCGGCACGGCCGACCAGGCCGAGGTCTTCCACCGGCTGACCACCGACCCGGCCATGCGCTGGCGCGACGCCGACGAGCTGCTCGAGCACGCCCGCGACGCCATCGCCCGCGCCGAGGAGGCCGCGCCGCGCTGGTTCGGTCGGATGCCCGCGCAGGCCTGCCGGGTCGAGCCGGTCCCGGCGGCCGAGGCGCCGGGCGCGCCCGCCGCGTACTACATGCCGCCGTCGCTGGACGGTCTGCGCGCGGGCGTCTACTACGCCAACACCGACCGCGCGCACGAGCGCGACCGCTTCCTCGCCGAGGTCACCGCGTTCCACGAGGCGGTGCCCGGTCACCACTTCCAGCTGGCGCTGGCCATGGAGCTGACCGAGCTGCCGCTGCTGCGCAGGCTGGCCGACGTCAACGCCTACGCCGAGGGCTGGGGCCTCTACACGGAGCGGCTGGCCGAGGAGATGGGCCTGTACTCCGACGACGTCGCCCGCTTCGGCATGCTCGCCATGGACTCCATGCGCGCGGGCAGGCTCGTGGTCGACACCGGCCTGCACGCCAAGGGGTGGTCGCGCGAGCGGGCGGTGTCCTACCTGCGGGAGAACACCCCGCTGTCGCTGCTGGAGATCGGCAACGAGGTCGACCGGTACATCGCGTACCCGGGGCAGGCGCTGTCCTACATGGTCGGTCGGCTGGAGATCCAGCGCGCCCGCGCCGCCGCCGAGGTGCGGTTGGGCGCCGACTTCGACATCCGCGCGTTCCACGACCTCGTGCTCGGCGGCGGGCCGCTGCCGTTGAAGGTGCTCGGCGAGGTTGTCGCCGAGTGGCGCGGTTAGGAAGAGCCGCCGCTTTCGCCGAATGTGAAAGCGACAAACCACGCGGGCTCGCGTTTCAAGATCGAGTAGCCACCCGCGAGTTCTTTTGCTGTTCACCAAAGCGAATCCGAACGCGATTCGGACCGTGGTGGACGCGCGCGGTCCCCTGTGGACCGCTGATCGTCGTCCGCGCCCGCTGACCTGCGGTGATCTCCGCGCGGTGGACGCCCGACCGGCGTGTCGATTCGCCGCCGGCGAGTCGGTCCCGCGCGCCTCGATAGCGCCATTCGGGCGGCGCTGATCGTCTTTTCAGGTGGTCACTGTCCGCAGTAGATCCGCGCGATGCGTGAACGAAACACAACGCTTAGGACTCGGATGTGTTTCGGCGTCACCCCGGTGGGTGACTCAAAATCAGCGCTTAGTAGAGTCCGCGCACGCTGACATGGTGGGTGACCACTCTTTGGGGGGAGTGGATCTTCGCCGGTCAGTGGGGGCGGGCTCTGGGGTTTCCGGCCGCGTCCGCACAACCGCGATCGACGTTCGGATCCGCAGAGGGAGAGTCATGGCGAGTCGTAGGAACTTGGCCCGTGTGGGCGCCGCGGTGGCCGCTGCCGCCGTCTTCGGCGCGATTGCCGCAATTCCGGCATCGGCCGAGGCCGCCAAGGGCACCTTGCACGAGGAAGCCGCGGAGCAGGGTCTCTTCGTCCACTTGACGCACGGGGGCAAGAAGTTCGACCTGCGCGCCAACCTGCTCAAGTTCGAGCTGAGCGACGGCAAGTTCCTGCAGGTGTACTGCGTCGGCGCCGAGATCGCCTGGAGCCACGAGACGAACATCATGAAGGAGGTCCCGTGGGACTCCTACCCCGGTGCGGACGACTCGCTGTTCAAGCAGTACGCCGGAAAGATCAACTGGGTGCTGCACAACGGCTACCCGGTGAACGACGAAGCCTACTTCAACGCTAAGAACCTCCCGAACCGCGCCGCGGGCGAGACGATCGAGCGGGCTGAGGTCATCGCCGCCACGCAGGCCGCGATCTGGCACTTCAGCGACGGCCTCGACCTCGACGAGGAAAACTCCTCCGGCGGCGTCCCCGGCGAAACCGCGAAGACCGACGACGACAAGGACGTCTACGCGGTCTACAAGTACCTGATCGACAACGCGAAGGACATCGGCGAGCCCGAGAAGGGCGAGCTGAAGGTCGCCCCGTCGAAGCGGTCCGGCAAGCCGGGCGACAAGATCGGGCCGTTCAAGGTCTCCTCCAACGGCACGATCAAGGGCTTGGACGTCAACCTGCCCGAGGGCGTCAAGGTCGTCGACAAGGACGGCAAGGCGATCACGACCGTCAAGGACGGCACCGAGATCTACCTCCAGATCCCGGCGGACGCCAAGGACGGCAAGGGCTCCTTCAGCGTCACCGGTGAGGGTCCGGCCATCGAGGTCGGCCGCCTCTTCGTCGGCAAGAACCGCGAGGGCGAGGAAGCCCAGCCGCTGATCGTGGCGGGCACCGAGACCGTCCCGCTCAAGGCCGTCGGCGAGGCCGACTGGGCCAAGGGCACCACGCCGACCACCACCACGACGGCGCCGACCACCACCGCGCCGACCACCACCGTGCCGCCGACCACGACCACGGTCGCCCCGGCGCCGCAGCCGAGCAACAACCTGCCCGACACCGGTGCCAACATCCTGGTCCCGGTCCTGGTGGGCGTCGGCCTGCTGGGAGCGGGTGCCGGTGCGCTCCTCTACGTGCGTCACCGCCGCAACGCCGCGTAGTCAGCCGATAGCACTCCAGATCGCCTCCCGGGCCACGCGGCCCGGGAGGCGATCTGCGTTTACGGTCGTGCCGTGAGCGATCTTTCGGCCCCCCACTGGCTGCGTGAGCTGCTGAGCCAGCGCCCGGTCCCGATCCCGTGGAAGCGGGCACTGCGCGCCGCGACGGCCATCGCCGCGCCCGTCGCGATCGGGATGCTGGTGGGGCGGATCGACCTGGGTGTCCTGGTCTCCATCGGCGCCTTGTGCGTCGTCTTCGCCGATTCCGACGGCCCATACCGCTACCGCGCACAGAGGACGGTGTGGGCCGCGATAGCCGGAGTCGGCGGGTATTGGGTCGGCATGCTGCTCGAAGGACCCTGGACCTGGGCGCTCGTGCTGGTGGCCGGTGTGTCCGCAGTGGTCAGTGCGGTCAGCAGCACCGCGTCGCTGGCCGGGTTGCAGTTGCTGGTGTTCGCCATCCTCGGTTCCGGGCAGACCGCCGATCCCTGGCTGGCCACGGGCTGCTTCGCGGCTGGGGCCGCGTTCGCGCTGGTGTTGTCCATCGCCGCGTGGCCGGTGCGCGGTGCCGCGCTGGAACGGGCGGCGGTGGCAACGGTGTACGACCACATCGCGGTCATGCTCGCTGCGGCTGGTACCGCAGAAGCTCGCCACGCGCGCCGGGAACTCACCAAAGCGATCAACGCCGCCTATGACGCGCTCTTGGACGCACGGTCACGTCTTGCGGGCCGGGACCGCTCTTACCGTCGACTGTTTGTCTTGCTCACCGAGACGACACCGGTAATCGAAGCGTCGGTAGCGCTGGTCAATGCGAAGAAGCAGATACCGCCCGAGTTCGTCACCTACCTGTTCGAGGCCGCGTACCGCATCCGCGTCCGCGAACCCCTGTCGGAACCGCCCGAACCACCGGAAGGAGCGCGCGCCCTGGCCCAGTTGCACGCCGGGCTGCGCGCGGTCGCCGAGTTCCGGCGCGGTGATCGCGATACCGACCTGCGGCCCGACGAGGAGCCCGTGGGCGTGCGGGAACGGCTCCGCGAGGTCGTGGGCCGCCGCACCTGGATGCTCGTGCTGCGCTTGGTGGTCTGCGTCGGGGTGGCGGTGGCCGTGGGGCGGTTCGCCGCGCTGGAGCACTCGTACTGGGTCGCGCTGACCGTGGCGATCGTGCTGAAGCCGGACTTTGGGTCCGTGTTCGGACGCGCGGTCCTAAGAGGTGTCGGCACCGCAGTCGGCGTGCTCATAGGTGCTGGCGTGCTCGCGGTAGACCCGCCCGGGTGGGTCCTGGTGCCGTTGATGGCAATCGCCGCCGCTGCGCTGCCGATCGGTCAAGTGCGCAACTACGGCATGTTCAGCACGTTCGTGACGCCATTGGTGCTCGTGCAGCTCGACGTGGCCGAGGCGGGCGACTGGTCGCTCGTGGGCGCGCGGCTGCTCGACACCGGCATCGGCTGTGCCATCGTGCTGGTCATCGGCTACCTGCTCTGGCCGGGCGCCCGCCGCCCACGCGTCGGCGAGGACCTGGCGGGCGCGCTCGACACCGTCGCCGCCTACCTGGAACACGCCCTGTCCGGACACCGTGACGAGCGTTCACCGCTGCGCCGGGAGTCCTACCGGGCGCTGTCGGACGTGCGGACCGCGTTCCAGCAGTCCCTGGTGGAGCCGTTCGCGGCCGGTCGGCAGGCGGCGGCGTGGTGGCCGGTGATCGTGGGTCTGGAACGGCTCACCGACGCGGTCACGGCAGTCGCGCTCGCCATCGACCGTGGTGGGGAGCCCGTCAGCGAGGCCGACACCAGGACCCTCGTGGCGGCGGTGCGGGAGGCGGCCGAGGCGGTGAGAGGCGAGCGTGCGCCTGTGCGTGTCCAACTGCCGGAAGACGAACGCCTTGAGCCCGTAGTAGCCGAGTTGACGGCGGTAAACGCCACTTTGCGTGGCCCAGGACTGGTGCAACAACGGTCGCGGACCGCCGCTCGCTGGTCGCACTAAGTGCGCCACGGTCGGTATGTTGATTTCTCGGCAGTGTGGCGTCGCGCGTGAGGAGCACCATGAGCATCGACGGCAACCAGCGGACGGGCGAACAGGCGTGAGCACCGACGCCACGACCGACCGCGTGCTCGCCGAGGGTGGCGGCAGACCGCGCAACCCGTCCGTGTTCACCTGGCAGGGCAGCCGACCCGCGACCCTCGAGTCGGTGCGCCTGCTGCTCACCGAGGGCAGGCTGCGGGCCTCCGGCAGGCTCATCGCCGCGGCGCACCCCGACACCGGCAGGGAGGCGTTCAGCGCCTCGTTCGACGCCTCCTTCAACGACGCCGCGCGCGGCGCCGAGGCGGGCAGGCTGCTGCTGCGCACGACCGCGGCGCAGGAGCGGCAGGTCTCGGTCAACCGGACCGAGGACGGCACCTGGCTGGTCGACCACGGCGACGCCTCCCGGCGGGAGGAGTTCGACGGCGCGCTGACCATCGACGTCGCGGGCATGGTCACCCTGTCCGCGCTGCCGATCCGGCGCCTCGGCCTGCACCGGCAGACCGGCGAGCACGAGCTGCCCGTGGTCTACGTGAGCATGCCCGAGCTGGAGGTCCAGGTGGTCCGGCAGCGCTACCGCACGGTCTCGGTCGACGAGCGCGGCGCGGTCATCGAGTTCACCCAGGGCGAGGTGACCACCGAGCTGACCGTCGACGCCGACGGCGTGGTCGTCGAGTACCCGGGCGTCGCCAGCCGCGTCTAGGCGATCCGGAACGGCACGGACGCGACCGCGAACGGCGTGGTCGGGTCGGTGCCGAGCACCTTCACCTCGACGCTGTGCCTGCCCGGCGGCAGGTCGGCCGTGGTCAGCGCCAGCCGCCAGCGCCCGCCGAGCCCGGGGCCGTCCACGACCGTCGGTATGCCCGCGACCCGCCGCCCGTCCAGCGACACCTCCACGCCCGCCGTGCTCGCCAGGCGCCCGGTGCGCAGCTGACCGGCGCGGCCGTCGGTGAAGACCTCGACGACGGTCCGGCCGCTGGGCAGTACCGCGTCCTCCGGCACGGGGTTGCCCGCCGCGTCGAGCAGCACCGCTCCGGGGCGGGGCAGGCTCGACGCCCCGCGCGGCAGGGGGACGTCGGTGCCGCTGCCCGCCGCGGGTGAGACGGCGCCTTCCAGCGCGATCAACTCGACCGACGCGCTGATCACCCTTGTCGCCGCGCGTTGCCGGTATTGGGGGCCGCGCACGCGGATGACGAGGGTCTTGCCGTCGGGGCCGTAGACGAGCGCTTCCGGCGGCACATCGGCGACGATCGGGTACCGCACGTTGCGCACCATCGGTTGCCCGGCCACCGCGGGCCGGGCCGGGAAGAGGGATCCGCCCACCTCGACGCTGAACGTGTCGGTGGCGGGCTCGTCCGGGCCGTTCTGCGGGACGAGCGTCAGGCGGATCTGACCGCCGCGCGTGCCCGGTACGCGCTCCCCGGGGCCGAACGTCGTCAACAGCGAATCCGGCGCCACCACCACACGACCGCTATCGATCGACGGTGGCACCACCAACACCGGAGCGGCTGTAGGCGCACCGATGAAGCCGACAAGGCTCACCCCCGCGTAGAGACCGCCGGTGCCGCCGATGAACCCAACCAGCGCGGTGGCCTCCCGCCACGCGGGTACGACGTCACCGCCACCTACTACAACCCCGTTGCGCAGCACCTGCACGCCATCGGTGCGCAGCACGACCTCCCACCGCACGGCCATCCCCAGCTCCGCCCGGGGAGCGGGGGAGGTCGAGACCGCCTTGCCGAGCCGGGGCGTGCCCGGAGCCACTACGACCTGCACCTCGGTGGTCGCCTCGCTACCGGCCACCCGCACCCGGATGGCGCCCGGCGGCAGCGACGCGTCCTCCACCGCCAGACCGGCCGGTCCACGCGGCGGGGCGCCGTTGGGCGAGCCCGCGATCAGGTCGGCGGGACCGGGCACCAGGTCGAGCAGCAGCTCACCGCGCTGACCGGGGTGGTCGGTCTCCACGACGAACCGGCCCAGCTCGCCGTTCACCGGCGCGTCCCGCAGCCGCAGCGGCGGCCTGGCCCGCAACGCGACCGGCTCGATGCCGCACTGGGCGCTGATCACCAGCCTGCTGCCGTCGTCGCCGTCGCCCCGGGTCGCCCGCCCGCAGTCGTCGGTGCTCGCGAACCGCCAGTTCAGCGGGTCCGGAACCACCCGCGTCATGAACCGGTCGTTGAACGACCAAGGCGGGTTGTCTGCGGGGTCTTGCGGTGTCGCGGACGTCTTGGCGGGCTGCGACCGCTGGCCGTAAGAGTCGATGGTGCGGATCTCGACGTCGTAGGGCGTGTTGTTGTCGAGTGCGTCGAGTTGGACGGACGGTTCCGCCACGAGCCGGGTGTACTCGGCCGTACCCATGCGGCCCCAGGTCACCTCGTAGCCCGCCGCGCCCTTGGGCTCCGGCACACTGGCTACGTTCGGGCCCCACCACAGCTGTAGCCGCCGCAACCCCACTACGGCCACCACCTTGGCGGGCGGGTCGGGGCGCGAGCCCGGCTGCGGGACCACCACGCCATCGGCCGCGTACTGCCGCACCACGGTCTGCGCGGGCGGCGGCGGCGCGGGCCCTTCCTCACCGGCCTCGGGCGGGGTCCGCAGCACCACGATCGCGGCCCCGAGCAGCACCAGACCCCCGGCGATACCCGCCAACCGCCGCACCCGGTTGGGCGGCGGCGGTGGTAACGGCGCTGGGAGATCCACCCGCCAAACGTAGGGCGCGCGGTGACGCCGGTCACCGCTTCGTTAGCTACCCGATACCTGTCAGTCGGCGAGTACCGGCAGGGCGGCGATGGCCAGGTCGCCGTCGAAGCCGGTGACGCGGCCGCCTTGGGCGCCGATCAGCCGGAGTTCGGCCAGGGGGTCCTGGCCCGCCAGGTCGACCATCGCCTGGGCCTTGGCCGCGTCGCGCTGGCCCTCGAAGACCTCGCGGCCCGCGTGGCCGGACCGGATGGTGGCGCCGAGGGCGCCGGTGGAGGCCAGGGCGCCGCGGGCGGCGCCGAGCCTGCCGAGTGCGTCGTCCACGGCGCCCAGGAGCGCGTCGCGGTTGCCCTCGCACATGGCCAGCACCAGCTCCGGCCTGCTGCTCGCGACCCGGGTGCCGTCGGCGAACGAACCCGCGCCCAGGGCCATGGCCAGGGGACCGCCGTCGGCGCCGCAGGCGGCCAGGACAGCGGCCATGACGTGCGGCAGGTGCGAGATCCGGGCGACCGCCGCGTCGTGCTCGGTGGTCGTCGTGGGGACCACGCCCGCGCCGCAGTCCAGGGCCAGTTGCGCGGCCTCGCGCCAGGCCTCGAGGGTGGTTTCCTCGTCGGCGGTGACGACCCAGGCCGCGCCGCTGAACAGGGCCGCCAAACTCGCCGACCAGCCGGACGCGGACTTGCCCGCCATCGGGTGGCCGCCCGCGAACCGGGTGTCCGGCGCGTACCGGGCGACCGCGGCAGCGACCGGCCCCTTGACGCTCACCACGTCCGTGAGCAGGCAGTTCGGCGCCAGGTCGCCGACCTTGCGCAGCACCGCGTCGACGTTGGGCAGCGGCACCGCGACCACCACCAGCGCGTCCTCCTCGGCGGCCCGGCGCAGCGCGGAGTCCACGTCGGTGACGGTGAACTCCTCGCCGATCGCGCCTTGGACGTCCTCCGCCGAGCCCGCCGTGCCCCACACCGCCCGACCGGCGGCCGAGGCCGCCCGCAGGACCGAACCGCCGATGAGCCCGAGGCCGACAACGCACACCGATCGCATGGGCAAAGATAGTGCCCTATCGATCACCCGATCAGCGCAGCGCGTCCAGCGCGAAGGCCGCGTAGGTGGCCACCCCGTACGGCAGCGCCGCCTCGTCGAAGTGCACCCGGTTCGAGTGGTTCGGCGCGGCCTCCGCCGGATCGACACCCGGGGGGCACGCGCCGAGGAACGCCATCGCGCCCGGGACGCGTTGCAGGACGTAAGAGAAGTCCTCGGCGCCCATGAGCGGGTTCGGCATAAGACCGACGTGGTTGGGGCCAACAGCCGCCGCAGCGATCTCTTGCAGCTGTGCGGCCACCGCGTCGTCGTTGATGGTCACGGGATACCCGGCGTCCACGGTGAACTCGACGGTGCAACCGTGGGCGGCGCCGATCTGCGTGCACACCTTGGGGATCTCCGCGAGCATCGTCGCCCGCGCCGCCTCCGACAGCGTCCGCAGCGTGCCCTGCAGCTCCGCGGTCTCCGGGATGATGTTCGACGTGGTCCCCGCGGCGATCTTGGCGATGGTCACCACGGTCGGCTCGAACACGCTGATCCGCCGAGTCACCAGCGTCTGCAGCGCCCCGACCATGGCCGCCGCCGCGGGCACCGGGTCGATCGCGTCGGACGGGTTCGACGCGTGCCCGCCCTTGCCGGTGACGATCACCGTGAACGAGTTGGCGCTGGCCATCATCGGCCCCGGTCGGCAGCGCAGCATCCCGGAGGTCTCCTTCGACGTGATGTGCAGCGCCAACGCCCGCTCCACCGGTCGACCAGCGGCCTCCAGCACGCCCTCCTCGATCATGTACCGGGCGCCGTAGAAACCCTCTTCGCCGGGCTGGAACATGAACACGACCTGACCGGCCAGGTCCGCTCGCCGCTCGGACAGCAGCCGCGCGGCGGAGGCGAGCATGGCCACGTGCGTGTCGTGGCCGCACGAGTGCATCGCCCCGTCGACTTCCGACGCATAGGCCAAACCGGTGTCCTCTTGCAGTGGGAGCGCGTCCATGTCTCCCCGCAGCAGGACGGTCGGACCGGGCCGTTCACCCTCCAGCACCCCAACGACCGAGCTGACGTTCTTGCCGGTGTGCAGCCGCAGCCCTGTCCCCTGCAAAGCCGCCACTACGGCAGCTTGCGTGCGGGGGAGGTCAAGCCCCAGCTCAGGGTGGGTGTGCAGCTGCCTGCGCAGGGCGACGGTCTTGGGCTGCAGCGCGTGCGCGGCGTCGAACAGCCCGCCGAAACGGGGATCGCCCGCCCGCGGTGAGGTGGATACGGCCTGGGTCGTCATTTCTCGATAGTGTCATCGCGCGTCGGTATGGGGGACTGCTTCTTCCGGGTGACCTCCGCGCGGAATACGGTGTGTGCATGTCGGGAGAGGAGCCGGTACCGGGCTTCGGGGTTGCGGTCGTCCGCGAGGACGGCAAATGGCGGTGCGATCCGATGGACGCCACCGCCCTGCGCGAACTCGACGCGGCGATCACCGAGCTGCGCAAGACACGCACCACGGGTGCCGTGTTCGGGTTGTTGGCCATCGATGACGAGTTCTTCCTGCTGCTGCGACCGAGTCCGGGCGGGGTGTCGCTGCTGCTCTCGGACGCCGCGGCCGCGCTGGACTACGACATCGCCGCCGACGCGCTCGACGTCCTGCGGGTCGACCCGCCGGAGGACGACGAGGAGGTCTGGCCGGAGGGGTCCCTGGACATCCTGGCCGACCTGGGGCTGCCCGCGCCGGAGCTGCAGGTGATCATCGACGAGATCGACCTGTACCCGGACGAGCAGCTGCAGATGATCGCCCAGCGGCTCGGCTTCGCCTCCGAGTTCACCAAGCACCTGGACACGATCCTCCAGTGAGCCCGAGCGGGCCACCGGTGGACCTCGACGGGCTCGTGCGCGCGGCCATCACCGCCGCCCGCCGCGCCGAGGCCACCGGTGACGTCCCCATCGGCGCCGTCGTCTTCGGTCCCGACGGGACGGAGCTCGCTTCGGCGTGCAACGCGCGGGAAGCCCTCGCCGACCCCACCGCGCACGCGGAAGTCCTCGCGCTGCGGGAAGCCGCCAAACGACACAACGACGGCTGGCGCCTGACCGGCTGCACCCTGGCGGTGACGGTCGAACCGTGCACCATGTGCGCCGGAGCGCTCGTCTTGGCCCGAGTGGACCGTGTGGTCTTCGGTGCCTGGGAGCCCAAGACAGGTGCGGTGGGGTCGTTGTGGGACGTGGTCCGCGACCGCAGGCTCACCCACCGCCCCGAGGTCATCGGCGGCGTGCTGGAGGCCGAGTGCGCCGCCCTGCTGGAGGGGTTCTTCGCCGCTCGACGCAATTTGTGACTTGAGTCACAAACGAGTGGGTTGTTCGGCCCGGCTGGACACCCCATGGGGGCGAGAGCGAACGAAGGAGGACCGGCTATGGGCGTGTTCGACAAGGTCAAGGACAAGGCCGAGCAGGTGGTCGGCGAGGCCAAGGAGAAGCTCGGCCAGGCCACCGGCAACCGCGACCTGGAGAACTCCGGCAAGGCGGACCAGGTCAGCGGCGAGGCCAAGGAAACAGGCCACGACCTGCGGGACAAGGCAGCCGGGGCCGTGCACGACGCCAAGGATCACCTGCGTAACCGGCACTGAACGGCGCCGCGGTCTCCTTGCCGCAGAGAGCCCGCCTCCTATCCCCCGGGAGGCGGGCTTTCCCCGCTCCAGGGGGTCGGGTTGGGCCTGGGCGGTGGAGATCTGTAATCTCTTCTGCGGTGGCGTGTCCGAGCGGCCGAAGGAGCACGCCTCGAAAGCGTGTGAGGTGAAAGCCTCCGTGGGTTCAAATCCCACCGCCACCGCCAAACTTCGCAGTACGCAGAGCGCCGGTTCCCAGGGGGAGCCGGCGCTCTCCGCTTCTCCGGGCTGCGCCGGTGGCCTGCTTCTATACCCTCGGCTGGGTGGTGCTGTGCCGCCGCGAGGGAGACGAGGAAGAAGGAAGGTGTCCTGATGAGCGACCGTCCGGCTCGACGCGATCCGTCGAGGTTGGTGGAAGCCGAGGGGTTCCGCGAGTTCGTGCGCGACGACTGGGGCCCGGCCGACCGCCGGGTGCGCGGCGTCGCGGGTGCGGCCGAAGCCGCCGAGGCGCACCGCGACCGGCTCTCCGCGGCCTTCCCCGGCAAACGGATCGCCTTGGCCGCCGGGCTGGCGCCGACCCGGTCCAACGACACCGACTACGTCTTCCGCGCCGACAGCGACTTCGCCTGGCTGACCGGCTGCTACGCCGAGGGCGCCGTGCTCGTAATGACCCCCTCCGGCGGCGGCCACGACGCGGTGCTGCACCTGCGCGAGCCCGCGGGCCCGAGCGAGGCCGACTTCTTCGCCAACGCCCGCGACGGCGAGCTGTGGAACGGCGCCGTGCCCGGCCTGGCCGAGTGGTCCGCGGCGCTCGGCGTCGACGTCCGGCCGCTGGAGGACCTGCCCCGCGCGCTGCGCGGTCAGCTGCCCGAGGTGCACGTCGCCAAGGGCGCCGACCCGCTGCTGGACGCCCTGGTCGGCGCGCACAGCCCGGAGCTGCGCACGACCCTGGCCGAGCTGCGCCGGATCAAGGACGACTGGGAGATCGGCCAGCTCCAGGCCGCTGTCGACGCGACCGTGCTCGGTTTCGCCGATGTGGCCCGCGAGCTGGGCGAGGCCGTGCGCGGCGGCGGTGAGCGCTGGTTGCAGGGCACCTTCGACCGGCGCGCGCGGACCGCGGGCAACGGCCCCGGCTACGCCTCGATCGTCGCCGCGGGCGAACACGCCCCGGTGCTGCACTGGACCCGCTGCGACGGCACCGTGCCCGAGGACGGCGTGCTGCTGCTCGACGCCGGTGTCGAGGTCACCACCCTCTACACCGCCGACGTGACCCGGACGTTCCCGGTCTCCGGCGAGTTCTCCGCCGCCCAGCGCCAGGTGTACGACCTGGTCCACGACGCGCACCTCGCCGCCATGGCCGAGGTGAAGCCGGGCGCGGAGTACAGCGCCTTCCACAACGCCGCCATGCGGGTCCTCGCCGAGGGCCTGCACGACTGGGGCCTGCTGCCCGGCTCGGTCGACAAGTCCCTTGAGGTCAACGGCCAGCACCACCGCCGCTACATCGTCTGCGGCGTCGGCCACTTCCTCGGCATGGACGTGCACGACTGCGCCCGGGCCCGCGCGTCGGCCTACCACGAGGGCACCCTGGAAGCGGGCATGGCGCTGACCGTGGAACCCGGCCTGTACTTCCACCCGAACGACCTGACGGTGCCGCCGGAGCTGCGCGGCATCGGGGTGCGCATCGAGGACGACCTGGTGGTCACCGACACCGGTGCCCGGGTCATCTCCGATGCGTTGCCGATCACTGCCGACGGCATCTCCGAGTGGGTTCGTGCCCACCGGGGGTAGCCTCGGTTCCTCTGTAGACAGCGGAGCTGAAGGAGGGAACGTCGTGACCGAACGCGTCGAGCGTCCGGAGGGGACCGGCAGGCACGCGGCACCGGAGGGGGCGGAGCGGCACCCGCTGATCGACCTCTCGCGTGACCCGAACCCCGGCAAGCCGGACCACGCCGCCGAGGACGACGAGTAGCGTCCGACCTGGACAAGGCGCCGACCACCCCCGGGGTGGTCGGCGCCTTGGCGTGTCCGGGGTGCATGATGTGGTCCGTGCGAACATATGGTCGAGAGCGAGCCGTGCCCGCGGTGCTCGCGGCCCGGTTGACCGAGGCCGCGCTCAGCGGCGGGCTCGACCAAGTGCGCGTGGTCGCCGCGGCGGGGGGCGAGGTGGCGACGGCGGCGGCGGCGTCCGCGCTGGACCGGGCGCTGGAGCTGCTGTGGCGGCGCGGTTGGCAGCCCGCCGAGGTCGTCGCGGCGGTGCCCCGGTCGGCTGTGCCGCTGGCCAGCTCGGCGGTGGTCGCCGAGTGCGCGCGTTACCGCGACCTGCACCCCGTGTGGCGGCGCCAGCTGGCGTCCCTGGCGGGCGCGGGACCGGTCCGGCTGACGGGTCCCCTGGAGTCCGCGTTGCGGCGGGTCGTGGAACTGCTGGGCGCGCTGATGGGCCTGCCGCAGCTGCCCCGGTTGGTGCCCGGTCCGCTCGACCCGGCCACCGAGGTCGCGGCACCGGGGGTGGACCAGCGGGTCCTCGCCCGGGTCCGCGGCCTGCTGGCCAAGGCGGAGTCCACACCGTACGCGGCCGAGGCGGAGGCGCTCTCGGCCAAGGCGCAGGAGCTGATGGCCCGGTACGCGTTCGAGCAGGCGGTGGTCACCGCCGCCGAACCGCAGGAGGCGGCGGCTCGGCGGTTGTGGCTGCGCGGCCCGTACCTGGCGCCGAAGGCACAGCTTGTGGACGCCGTCGCCGAGGCGAACCGCTGCCGCTCGGTGTTCTACCCCCGGCTCGGCTGCGTCGGCCTGGTCGGCCACGAAACCGACCTCGAGATCACCGAACTCCTCGCGACGTCCCTGCACGTCCAGTCCACCCGCGCGATGTCCCACGCCCCCGACACCGGCCGCGCGTACCGCCACGCCTTCCTGGTCGCCTACGCCCACCGGGTCCACCAGCGCCTCACCGAAGCGGGCGACCACACCCGCCTGGCCACGACCGCCCTGGTCCCGGTCCTCACCGCCCGCCGCCGAGCCGTCGACACCCGCTTCGACACCCTCTACCCAGGTATCCGGACCCGCCGCGCCACCATCACCAACACCTCCGGCTGGACCGCGGGCCTGACCGCCGCCGACCTGGCCGACCTGCACCCCCACCCCCGAGTGGCGGGCTGACCCCCGGAAACGAGAAACACCGGCCACCACAATGGGCGACCGGTGTTCCGTCGGAGCGGAGGATGGGGGATTTGAACCCCCGAGGGTTTTAACACCCAACACGATTTCCAATCGTGCGCACTAGGCCACTATGCGAATCCTCCGTGGGAGAGGGTACCGGATGGTGGACTGACCGGCCAAAACGGGGCCCTGGCATGGTTACCACCAGCGTGAACGCCCCGGCCTCGACCGCGGGGTGGGCGCGACCGGCGCGCTACCAACGGTTCTGCGCAGCGCCACGGCGCGCTTCGCTCGTGGGGGCGGGATTTCACCCCGTCGACTCCGGTGGGTTGCGCGTCCCCCGACCAGGTGGATCCCGGTGGGCGCCACCCGCGGTCTGGGTGGTGCCCACCGGGACCTGTCACCCGCCCAGGAGGCGGGCCCAGGTCTTGGGGCCGACGATGCCGTCGACGGTCAGGCCCGCGCGTTCCTGCATGTGCTTGACCCTCGCCTCGGTGGCCGGACCGAAGTCGCCGTCCACCGCGAGCTGCGGGAGGGTCGGGTACCAGGCGTTCAGGATGCGCTGGAGTTCTCGGACGGGGTCGCCCTTGGCGCCGCGGCGGATGGTGGGGTGGCCGGGGGGTGCCGAGGGCGGGGGCGTGGTCGGGGGTGTGGACGGCGGTGCCGGTTGGCCGCCCAGCACCTGCTGCACGCGTTCCGGGGTCAGGCCGCGGGCCGAGTTCCAGGACAGTTCGACGTGCAGGTGGTCCACGTGCGGGTTCGCGCCGGTGTACGGGCGCCACCCGGCCGCGGCGTGCGCGCCGGACCAGATGCGGCGGTTGTAGATCACGCACTGGACGCCCAGTTCCGCCGAGTTGAGCCGCAACTGGTCGGCCAGCCCCTGCGCCCACGACGCGCCGACCGGCACGCCGAGGTCGTCCGCGCGGCCCTCGCCGTGCAGGCTGGTGGTGCTGGTCCCCGCGACGCTGCGGCAGTTGTAGATACCCAGGTTCCGGCCGCCGCGGCCCGCGTAGGCGCCGAGGTACCAGGACATCAGCGCGCGGGCGCCCGTGGTGGGCGACCCGGTGCAGGACCGCGCGGGCTCGTAGCCGCTGAGCAGGCTCATGTCAGACCCCCTCCGGCACCGGGGTGGCCGCGGTGAACGGCTCGACGTGGTCGGGGTGGGTCGGGTCGGTGATCTCCTCCGGGGTGGGGTCCGGTGCGTCCGGATTGGCCACGTCACCGACGTCGAAGTTCTCGGAAAACTCTGTGGTGGTCATTCATCCCCTCATTCCATGAAGCGTCACGCAGGGGATCGCTCTGCGTGCGAGGGGTGACGGGATAGGCGTGCGGAAATGTCGACCGGGACGCGGTCGAGAATGCGCGGATCCCCCAAAGAACCGCGGTGGCCTGTCCTGTCTCCCCTTGTGTCCCAGGGTATCCGCGCTGCCGGCGGGCGCGCTAAAGATGTGCTGAATTTATTAGCACTTTGCTAACTCGGCGGTCTTCGGACTCGTTCCGCTATTCCGGGAACTATCCGCTGTGCAGCGTGGAACGCATCTCCTCGGCCAGGCCGTCCATTGTCGGGTCGACCGCTACCACGCGGTCCAGCGCCCGGTGGAGGCTTTCCTGCATCATGTCCGAGACGCGGTCGTAGTCCGGGGTCCGCACCCGGTCGAGCGCGCCGCGGATGCTGCCGTACAGCACGCCCAGGTGCGGGTACTGGCTGAGCAGCATCGGGTCCTGGTATAGGCTCTTCACCGACGGCGCGAAACCGCCTTCGGTGAACAGCGCGCGCTGCTCGTCCTCACTGGTCAGGAACCGGATGAAGTCGCGGGCCGTGCGCTGGTGGCGCGAACACGGCGAGATCGCCGCGTTCCACCCGCCGAGCGCGCTCGGGCTGGACAGCCAGGTGACACCGACCTTGCCCGCCACCGGCGACCCCGGCGCGTTCAGCAGCGGGTACGCGTAGGACCAGTTGCGGAGGAACAGCGCCTTCCCCTCCTGGAAGTACCGCCTGCTCTCCTCCTCGGCGAACCCCGTTGTCTCGCGCGGGATCCAGCCCTCGCTCAACCCCGCGGCCAGCGTCCGCACCCCGGCCTTGGCCTGCGGCGAGTCGATCGCGATGCGACCGTCCGAGCCGACCAGGTTGCCGCCCGCCGCCCAGATCGCCTCCATCGCGTTCACCGTCAGGCCCTCGTAGCGGGCGAGTTGGCCGACGTAGCCGCCGATGCCGTGCGCGCGCCCCAGCCGCTTGGCCATCCCCGCCAGTTCGGCCCAGGTGTTCGGCGGCGGCAGGTGCTCCGCGTCGAGGATGTCCTTGCGGTAGTAGATGAGTCCGCCGTCGGAGCGGGCGGGGATCGCGTACAGGGTGCCGTCCACGGTCGCGTTGACCACCGCGGACTCGATGAACCGGTTGATGCCGAACTCCGCGCCGTTGAGCGGGCGCAGGTACCCGGCGCGGGCGAACTCGGCCGTCCACACCGTGTCCACCATGATCACGTCGTTGCACCGGCTCCGCGAACCCGGCAGCGCCACGTCCTCCGCCGCGGCCACCAGCGACGCGCGGTGGGCGTCGGAGGCCGGGGACTGCTCGACGAACGTCACCTGCTCCTTGAACCCGCGGCCGTTGTTCCACCGCTCGACCATCTGCTTGATCTGCGAGCCCCGGGTGTTGTCCCGCCCGTCGACGAACGTGATCGGACCGCGCGCGTCCACCCGGTCGTCGGTCTGCCCGGTCGAGTCCAGGCAACTCGCCACCAGCCCGGCGGTGGCCGCCAGCGCGAGCACCGCGTAGCGCAGCCTGATCATCAGTCCCTCCTCCAGAGACCGGCCGCCACCCGGGACGGGAGGTCGGCGAGCGCGGCCGCGCCCGCGGCGTCGAGGCACCAGCCGCCGGTCGCGTCCGCCACCTCGCGCAGCCCGGTCAGGAAACAGCGGTCGGTGGACAGCGACACCACCAGCACCTCGGTGCTCGGGCTCGGCGCGGACACCCGCCTTTTCAGCTCGGTCAGGTCGACCAGCGCCTGGTTAGCGGTGGCGCCGTCGGTGAACAGGATGAGCAGGTCGTTGTCCGTCTGTTCGGATTTGGCCCGAAGGTGGTCGACACCCGCGTTGAGCAGTCCGTAGACGTCGGTCGCGCCGGGGGACGGTGGCGGCGTGGGTCGCAGTGTGGACCGCACCGCCGTCGAGTTGCCCCTGCCGAGCTCGACGACCACACCGGACGACGTGGCCAGACCGACCTCGTCGCGCGCGCCGAAGAGCGGCAGCAGGTCGCGGATCGCGTTCGCCGCCGCCTGCCCGCGGGTGCCGTCGCCGGACGGTTGGGACATCGACGCCGCGGTGTCCACCGCGAAGAGGACACGAGCGGGCACGCGGGCCTTCCGCGCCGTTCGCAGCACGGCCTCGTCGTCGGTGTCCGCGCCGACCTCCAACGCCGCGGGCCACTCCTGCACGGGTCCCTCGTACGGGCCGGGACGACCGTTGACGTTGCGGAATCCGTCGTTGCGCAGCGTCTCCTGGGCCGCCCGCGCCAGCAGGTAGCCGTGGAACTGGTCGATGACCTGGGCGCGGCGCGGGTTCTCCGGCCGGTCCGTCCACCGCATCACCACGTACGGGTGGTCCAGCACCGGCGTGCCGTCCCTCGGGTACAGCAGCGTCAGCGGCCGGTCCGGCTTCGTGCCCGCGCACGGGGTGTTCACCAGCGCGCCGCGGTTGTAGTCCAGCGCGGCCTTCTCCGACACCAGCACCGCCATCCGGCCGGGGGAGGAGCGCAACGCGCACAGCAGCGCGCCGCTGTCCGCCTGCTCCGTCGCGGGCACGGTCAGCTCGACGTCGTGCGCCCGGCGGGGCACGTCGGCGTCGGACATGGCGGCGGTGTCCAGCACGCCGCGCCCGAGCCGGTGCCGGTACAGCGCGATGGTGGCCAGCATGCCCGCGCTGGAGGCGTCCGGGTCCGGTCGGGCGAAGGCGATGGTGTCGCGCGCCCGGTCGACGCTCGCCCAGTCGAACCGCTGCCGGTCGGGGCGCAGGTCGCCGACCACGTCCGGGGGCACGGCCAGCACCAGCGGCGACCGGGCGATCCCCGGGCGCGGCTGCGGCACGGCGCCGATCCCGGCCGCGGCCGCCAGGCGGGCCGTGACGTGGGCGACGTCCGTGCTGGAGTCCGGTATCCACACGTGCGGCTCGGGACCGTGGTCGCGCGCGTCGTTGATCCCGGCCCAGCCGCGGCCCAGGGCGTCCACCGCGCCGCTGTAGGTGTCGGCCACGACGAGCACCCGCGCCTTGCGGCAGCCGTCGTCGTCGGCGCGGTTGGCGACGCGCTCGAACTCCAGCGCCAGTTGCCGCAGCGTCGGCGCCAGCTCGGTGGAGGTCAACACGTTGAGCTGCACCGGGTTCGCGCACGCGGCCACGGGGGCGGTGGCGCTGGCGAGCACGTTCGTGGTGAGCGCCAGGCACAGCAGCAGCGCCAGCCCCACCGGCTCCCATTTCGGCCTGGGCAACGAAATCTTCGGCAAAGCCGGGACTCTAAGGTGAGGAAAATGCACTTTTGGTCGCGTGCTGCGGATCGTGGGGTAGTCCGGCGTGGCGATCCAAGCGGTGGTCCGGGTTTCCTTCTTCCGCACCGTGCTCGGGTGGTAAATGGCCGGATTCGCGGCCGGTTGGTGCTTTAGCACGTGCTCGTGGAACCAGTCCGAAACCGCCACCGCCAGCACGCCGGGGGAGTCGGCCAGCGCCTTGCGCAGGGCCGCCGAGTCCAGCAGCCGGAAGGCGTGGTTGAGGTCGTTACCGACCCGCCCCTCGGCGTCCGTGCCGACCTCGCCCGCGTGCACCACCACCCGCAGCCGGATGCGCGCCTCGGGGTTGTGGTCGGCGTTGTGCTCGCGCAGCGCGGCGGCCAGCTCGTGCGGCAGCGACGAGACAAGCTCGCCCTTGGCCACCCCGGAGAGCAGCATCAACAGGCCGTCGCCGGTGTTCTCGTGCTCGCCCCACGGGATCCGGGCGCGGTCCATCGCCCGGCGCAGCGCGTCGTGCAGGCCCGCGCGCACGATCGACCGGTCCCGGTCGGTGCGCCGCGGGTCGCCGAAGCGCTCCACGTCGACGGCGAGGATGGTCGTGTGCAGGTCCTGTGGTCGTCTCATCCGCTCCGCTCCCCGAAAGCCGGATTGACGGCGTACAGAGTACAACCGGTGTGGCCCGCCGCGTGGTCCCGATCACACCCCGGTGGCCGGATTGTCCACTAGTTGTCCGGAGCCAATCCGGCCGCGAACCGTCACAAACTCCGTGCCGCAGCGATGCTCATGGTTAACCGGATCGGCCCTGGCGACCAGTCGAGGAAAACGTCATGACGCAGGACTACAGCGGCGGAAACTTCAACCCGCAACCGCCCCAATACCCCCAGCAGCCCCCCGCCTACCCGCAGACTGGCGGTTTCCCCGCGCCGCCACCGCCCGGTCAGTACCCGGTCGGCGCGGTCGGTCCCCGGTCGCGGCCCGGCTCGGCGACCTCGGCCGCCGTGCTGGCCTTCGTGCAGGCCTCCATCACCGGCATCCTGACCCTGCTGATCGCGATCAGCGCCTTCGACGGCAAGTCCGACGGCATCGCGGTCGCCGTGCTCATCGTGCTGGTCCAGTTCGCGGGCGTCGGCCTGCTGGCGGTGGGCGGTGCCCAGGTGCTCAAGGGCACCGGCAGGGGCCTGCTCATCGGCGGCAACATCGTCGAGATCGTCATCGGCCTGGTCTACCTGGCCATCTTCAGCATCATCCCGACGTTCAACTTCGACCTGTTCGAGCAGGTCAAGGCTGTGGCGATCATCGGCGCGCTGCTGCTCACCGCGATCCCGGCCATCAGCCTGGCCCAGGCCGCGGGCTCGAACACGTCCGCGTGGCTGCGGCCGTCGTACTGACCCCGCCGGGGGTCCGCGACCGGTGCCGGGAAGCCTTCCCGCTACACTGGACGCGGACCCCGTGCGGTGTTCATCTCGCGAACCTCCCCAGGGCCGGAAGGCAGCAAGGATAAGCGGGCTCTGGCAGGTGCGCGGGGTCCGCCTTATGCCCGGACGACCGCGTCAGCGGCGGGCGTGAGGCCGACCAGTTCCGCGACGCGCTCGTAGCTGCGCACCCGGTCGGCGTGGTCGTACACGCTCGTGGTGATCATCAGCTCCTGCACCCCGGTCGTCGCCACCAGCTCCGCCAGCCCGGCGCGCACCGTCTCCGGACCCCCGACGACCTGGTTGGCCAGGCGCTCCTCGAGGAACAGCCGGTCCAGGTCCGTGTACGCGAAGGCCGCGGTGTCCGCCGGCGTCGGCATCCGGCCCGGCTTCCCCTTGCGCAGCTGCAGGAACTGCAACAGCGCGGGCCCGGCCAGCCGCCGCGCGGTCTCGTCGTCCTCGGCGCAGACCACGTTCACCGCGATCATCGAGTACGGCTCGGACAGCACCGCCGACGGCCGGAACCGCTCCCGGTACAGCGCCAGGGCGGGCAGCGTGTTCTCCGCGCTGAAGTGGTGCGCGAAGGCGAACGGCAGGCCGAGGTGGCCCGCCACCTGGGCGCTGTAGCCGCTGGAGCCGAGCAGCCAGATCGCGGGCTGGTTGCCCAGCGCGGGCACGGCCGCCACGCCGTTGGCGTCGCGGCCGGTGAAGTAGTTCGCCAGCTCGGTGAGCTGCTCCGGGAAGTCGTCGACCGACAGCGGCCCCCCGGTGCGGCGCAGCGCCCGCGCCGTCACCTGGTCGGTGCCCGGCGCCCGCCCGATCCCCAGGTCGACCCGACCGGGGTGCAGCGCCTCCAGCGTGCCGAACTGCTCGGCCACGACGAGCGGCGCGTGGTTGGGCAGCATCACCCCGCCCGAGCCGACCCGGATCCGCTCGGTGGCCATCGCGATGTGCGCGAGCAGCACGGCGGGCGCGGAGCTGGCGATGCCGGGCATGTTGTGGTGCTCGGCCACCCAGTAGCGGTGGAAGCCGAGGCGTTCGGTGACCCGGGCGAGGTCGAGGCTGTTGCGCAGGGCCGCGGTCTCCGTGGAGTCGCTGGTCACGGGCGCGAGGTCGAGGACCGAGTACGGGATGGGCACCTACCGGGCAACGCGGTGCGCGCGCGGGGGATTCCCGGCAGTCCGATTCCCCCGACGGGGAGTGTCGGCGGTGACCGGTAGTGTCAGAGCGTGGCGCTCGCCCTTTACCGCAAGTACCGGCCGGCGACCTTCGCCGAGGTCGTCGGGCAGGAACACGTCACCGTCCCGCTGCGCACCGCGCTCGCGGCCCGACGGGTCAACCACGCGTACCTCTTCTCCGGCCCGCGCGGCTGCGGCAAGACGTCCAGCGCGCGCATCCTGGCCCGCTCGCTCAACTGCGAGCAGGGGCCGACGGACGAGCCGTGCGGGGTGTGCGAGTCCTGCATCGGCCTGGCGCCCAACGGGCCGGGCACGGTCGACGTCGTGGAGCTCGACGCGGCCAGCCACGGTGGTGTCGACGACGCCCGCGAGCTGCGCGACCGCGCCTTCTACGCGCCCGCCCACTCCCGCTACCGGGTGTTCATCGTGGACGAGGCGCACATGGTCACCACGCAGGGCTTCAACGCCCTGCTGAAGATCGTGGAGGAGCCGCCGGAGCACCTGGTCTTCATCTTCGCCACCACCGAGCCGGACAAGGTGCTGGCGACCATCCGCTCCCGCACCCACCACTACCCGTTCCGGCTGATCCCGCCCAGCGCCATGCGCGACCTGCTGGAGCGCAACTGCGCGGCCGAGGGCGCGAAGGTGGAGCAGGCGGTCTTCCCCCTGGTCATCCGCGCGGGCGGCGGCTCGGCCCGGGACACCCAGTCGGTGCTGGACCAGCTGCTGGCGGGCGCGGGCCCCGAGGGCGTCACCTACGACCGCGCGGTGTCGCTGCTGGGGGTCACCGACGTCGCCCTCATCGACGACATGGTCGACGGCCTCGGCGCGGGCGACTCGGCGGCGGTCTACGGCACGGTCGACCGCCTGGTCGAAGCGGGCCACGACCCGCGCCGGTTCGCCTCGGACCTGCTCGACCGCCTGCGCGACCTGGTCCTGCTGCGCGCCGTCCCGGACGCCGCCAGCAAGGGGCTGGTCAACGCCCCGGACGACGAACTGGCCCGCATGGTCGGCCAGGCCGAGCGCCTGGGCGCCGCCACCCTCGCCCGCTACGCGGAGATCGTCCACACCGGCCTGGTGGAGATGCGCGGCGCGACGGCGCCGCGGCTGCTGCTGGAGCTGCTGTGCGCCCGCATGCTGCTGCCCGCCGCCGTGCCCACGGACGCCGCCGCCGACTCGGCCCTGCTGCAGCGCCTGGAACAGGTGGAGCGCCGCCTGGTCACCGGCGCGGGAGCGGTCGCCCCGGTGGTCGCCGCGGCGGCGGAGGCCCGACCGCCCGCGCCGGTCGCGGCTACCCCACCGCCCGCGCCTGCCGCATCCGCGCCCGCCGCGTCGAACCGCCCGGTGATCACCCGCCCGTCGCAGCGCGCCGCGGAGCCCGCGCCGCGCGTCGAGCAGGCGCCACCCCGCGCCGCCGAACCGCCGCCCCCCGCGCCCGCCACCCCCGCCCAGCCGGAGCCCGCCGCCGAACCGGTCGGCGCGGGCGGCATGGACGCGGCGGGTGTCCGTCGGGTGTGGTCGGAGCTGCTGGCCGCGGTCCGCAAGTCCAGCCGCAGCACCGAAGCCATGCTGACGAACGCGACCGTCCACTCGGTGGAAGCCGACACGGTCGTCATCGGGCACCCCGCCGCCCCTCTGGCCCGCCGCCTCGCGGAACCCCGCAACACCGACGCCATCGCCACCGCCCTGAGCTCCGTCCTGGGTGGCCGGTGGCAGGTCCGGGTGATCCACGCCGAACCGGGCAGCGCCCCCGCGGCGGCGGCCAAACCCGCGCGCCCGGCCCCGGAACCCCCCGCGCGCACCTTCGAACCCCCGAGCCGCGTCGCGGCCCCGACCCAGCCCTCGCGCCCGCCGGTGGAGGAAATCCCACCCCCACCGGAACCGGATCTGCCCCCGGAACCGGAAGACGAGGAAGAGATGATGGCGCAGGCGGCGCAGAAGCCGGAACCGGGCGCCCGCCAAGCGGATCCGGAGGCGGTCATGCTCAAACTCCTGGCCGACACCCTCGGCGCCCGCCCGGTCGAGTCCTGACCGCGCGAACCCCCGGCAAGCACGCCCCGCTGACTCAGAGCGCTATTCATCTGGCTTACCAGCCGAGTCGGTAGAACTCGAGTGTTGTGATGATCCGGATGACCGCGGGGAACTCCTTGTAAGGGCCTCTATATCGGGTTGAGGTCATTTTCCGGTGTTTGAGATGGGCGATGCATCGTTCAACCGCTGCTCGTCTGGCCGAGTGTTGATGGTTGTGGTCGATGTGGCCGGGTGAGAAGTCGCCTCGGTACGGTTTTTGAATGGTCGCGATCACGCTCGTGCCGCGATAGGCTTTGTCGCCGAGTATGTCGTACTCGGCGAGCGTATCCTCGCATCCGGTGATTGTGCATGCTCGCCGGTCGGGGGTGGATCCCTTGGTCGGCATGGAGACCGCGAGGAGTTGGCCGTCGAGGTCGGACATGACCTGGACGTTCGGCCCGGATCGGCGCCGTTTTCCGGAGTGGTCGTCCCTGTGATCCGCGCGGTCGCCCGTGGGAAGCAGGGTGCCGTCGATGATCCCCACGCGGCCGGTCAACACCCCAGGAAAAGATGGGACGTGAAGGCATGACGCTTGGCCGATCAGTGGGAGGAACCGACGGAAGACCCGTGAGACCGTGGGTTGACTCACGCCGACAAGATCGGCCACGACCGTGTGACTCATGTTCCGGCGGGCCACTGTCAACGTGAGCACACCGACCTGAACACACCCGCGGAAAGGCGGGGGCCGTCCTTTGGGGCTCGCGGTGGACGATCACTTGCAGTCGTTGCTCGCGCCGGGCTCGTCGAATGGCGTGCTGCTGGTGGAGATCACACCGTCGACGAGAGGACCGCGCGGGCCTCACCCAGTGCGAAGCCCAGCAAGTTCAGGCCCAGCCAAGTCTTCGGGTCCGCCGCTCGCGCGTCGTCCGCGGCCAGGCCGATTCCCCAGATCCGGTCCAGCGGGCTGGCCTCGACCAGCACCCGCCCCCGCGTGCTCAGCAAGAACCGGCGGAGTTCCGGGTTTTGGCCGAACTTCGCGATGCTCGCCGTCAGCACCACCTCATACCGCGCGGCCGTCCACCGCTCGTCGTCGAAGCCACGGACTCGGCGGCCCAGGTCTTTGGCTTCGGCTGGGGTTCGGGCGGTCAGGACGCGTGTGGCGATTTCGGGGTCGTTGAACAGTTCTGCCTTGCGCCACATCATGTAGTGCTCCGCCGACGCGAAGCGGCGGCCGTCCAGGGTGAACGGGGTGGGCCACCACTGGCTGAGGCAACCCTTGCCGACGCTGCCGTCCGGGTTCGGGCGGTGGCCCCAGAAGTGCAGGTACTTGACCGCCTTGCCCTGGTCCAGCCACGCGGTCAGCTCGTCGAGGTCCCGTGGGCCGTTGTCCACCATGGGCGTCAGTGTCCACCCGTTCGGGCGCTCTGTGCGACAAAATTCAGGCACTCACCGTTTCCACGCCCGCCGAGTCGGCCGTCACCCGCACGATCTCGCCGGTCGCCGTGGTGGCGGCCACCGCGCGCGAGTCCGGTGACCACAGGAACCCGTCCTCGGTGATCTCCGCCGGCAGCTCCGCCGCGCGCAGGAAGCGGCCGTTCTCGGTCTGGTGGAACGCCAAGCGGTTGGCCGACGCGACCGCCACGCGGCGGCCGTCGGGGGCCACCCACCCGGTCGTGTCCGCGGCGAGGGAGACGACCACCGGGTGCCAGCTCTCGCTCGCCACGTCGTACCGCACGACGCGGGCGGTGTCCGCCTCGTACTCGGTGGCCACCAGCCGGGTCGAGTCGGGGAGCCAGCGGAGGTTGCGCCTGCCGCGTTCGGCGGGTTCCGGGGAGATCAGCCGGACGTGGTCGTCCTCGGTCACCGGCATGGTGTCGACGAGGACGAGTTTGCGGGGCAGGCGGATCGCGATGTAGCGGCTGTTGGGGCTCACCGCCGCCTCCAGCACCGCGCCGCCGCGGTCGTACACCGCGACCTCCTCGCCGACCAGCACGTTGCGGATGGCCACCGTGTACAGCAGCCGGTGCTTGCGGTTGGTGCGGTAGACGATCCGACCCGGCAGGACGGCCAGCAGCTCCGTCGCGTGGGTGGGGGAGCCGACCAGCGGCCTGAGCCTGCCGCCGATCTTCAGCAGGGACAGCTGCCCCGGGTCGCCGTGCTGGACGACGACCTTGCGCTCGCCCGGGAGGTAGCGGGCCGCGGTCAGGTCGGTGGCGGCGGTCAGCTCACCCGCCGCGCCCTTGCCACCGGCCTCGACCAGCCTGCGCCGGTCACCGTCGGTCACCGCGATCAGCAGCCGACCCTGGTCGTCGATGTCGAGCACCCGCATCCCGGACATGATCTCCAGCCTGTCACAGCGAGCTCATCCGAGGTATTCGAGGATCCCGTTCGCGATCGCCTCCGCGTACCGCTGCCTGCCCGCCGGACTGGCCAGCACCGCGGCCTCCGCCTGGTCGCGCATGTTGCCGCACTCCACCAGCGCCGCGGGGCGCGTCGACAGGTTCAGCCCGCCGAGGTCGTCGCGCGGCGAGAGGCCCCCGGACCCGATGTAGGTGGAGGTCGCCAGGCCCGCCCCGACCATGCTGTCGCGCAGCTGCCGGGCCAGCCGCAGCGCGGGCTCGCCCTGGGCGGCGTTGAGCGGTGGCGCCGAGTAGGCGATGTGGAAGCCGTGCGCGCCCGCCGCGGTCGAGCCGTCGGCGTGCAGCGACACCACGGCGGTCGCGCCCGAGTCGTTGCCGAACGCGGCGCGCTTGTCCACGCACGGGCCGACGCCGCGGTCGTCCTGCCGGGTCAGCAGCACCTTGACGCCGTGCGCGACGAGGACGTCCCGCACCCGCCCGGCCAGGTCCCAGGTGAAGGCGTGCTCGGCGTAGCCCGACCCGGTCGCGGTGCCGGTCGTGTTGCACGGCTTCGACTTGCCGCGGCCCGCGGGCACCAGTCGGTTGATCTCCGCGGCGTGGCTCGCGTTGCCGCCGTTGTGGCCCGGGTCGAGCACGACGACCTTGTCACCGTTGAACACCGGTGGTTGCGTGGTCGCTGTCTTGGGCTTGGCGGCAGCGGTGGTGGTCGTAGTAGTAGTCGTGACCGTGGTTGTGCTCGTCGGCGCCACAGCCGTTGTTGTCGTAGGAGCGACGGTGGTGCTCGTCGTCGGAACGGTTGCCGGTGATCCGGGGGTCGCCGTCGGTTCCGCGCCACACGCGGACACCGCGATGGCGCAGGCGAAGACCAGACCCGCCGCACGTCGTGTCAGCACCGGTAAACTCTGGCACACCGCCCCCGCCTGCCACGGTCGAGCGACCTCTAAGCTGGTGTCGGCACCATCGACGAGATGAGAGGGGCCGCGGTGTTTCCCGGAGGCGGCGCACCCGACATGCAGGCGATCCTGGCCCAGGCGCAGAAGATGCAGGAACAGCTGCTCTCCGCGCAGCAGGAGCTGGCCGACGCCGAGGTCATCGGCACCGCGGGCGGCGGTCTGGTGACCGCGACCGTGTCCGGGGCGGGCGAGCTCAGGGGCCTGGTCATCGACCCGAAGGTGGTCGACCCCGAGGACACCGAGACCCTCGCCGACCTGGTCGTGGCCGCGGTCCGCGACGCGGGCGGCAACGCGCAGCGCCTGGCCGAGGAGAAGATGGGTCCGCTCGCGGGCGGGCTCGGCAGCGGCCTCGGCCTGCCGGGGCTGTGAGGGCGCGTTGTACGAGGGCCCGGTCCAAGACCTGATCGACGAGTTGGGCAGGCTGCCCGGCGTCGGCCCGAAGAGCGCTCAGCGGATCGCCTTCCACCTGCTCGCCGCCGAACCGGCTGACGTGTCCCGGTTGCAGGACGCGCTGCAGAAGGTCAAGGAGGGCGTGGTCTTCTGCGACGTCTGCGGCAACGTCTCCGAGGAGACCACCTGCCGCATCTGCCGCGACGCCCGGCGCGACCCCACCGCGGTCTGCGTGGTGGAGGAGCCCAAGGACGTCCTGGCCATCGAGCGCACCCGCGAGTTCAAGGGCCGCTACCACGTGCTCGGCGGCGCGCTCGACCCGCTCTCCGGCGTCGGCCCGGAGCAGCTGCGCATCCGCCAGCTGCTCTCCCGCATCTCCGCGCAGGAGATCACCGAGGTCATCCTGGCCATGGACCCGAACACCGAGGGCGAGGCCACCGCGACCTACCTGGTCCGGATGCTGCGCGACTTCCCCGGTCTGACGGTCACCCGCCTGGCCTCCGGCCTGCCCATGGGCGGTGACCTGGAGTTCGCCGACGAGCTGACCCTCGGCCGCGCGCTGTCCGGCCGCCGCACGGTCTGACCACCGTGGGGACGGAGTGCCCCACCGAGGTGCTCGACCTGCTCCGCGCCCCGCCCCGGCTGGGCGGCGTGCGGCTCATCGCGGTCGACGGCCATTCCGGCTCGGGCAAGAGCACCCTCGCCGCGCGGATCCCGGGCGCCCACGTCGTCTCCACCGACGAGTTCGCCACCTGGGACGACCCCGTCTCGTGGTGGCCGCGACTGGCCCGCGGCGTCCTGGATCCGTTCGCCGCGGGCGACCCCGGCCGCTACCAAAGGGTTCGTTGGCGGAACGGGATTCCCGAACCGGGCGATTGGGTGGAAATCCCCCTCGTGGACACCCTGGTGCTGGAAGGTGTCTCGTCCGGTCGTCTGTCCATAGCGGACAAGCTGTCCGCACTGCTCTGGTGCGAATTGGCTGATCCGCGGGCCCGGTTGGCGCGTGCCGTCGCGCGTGACGGCGAGGCGTCCCGGGCGGAGCTGCTGCGGTGGCAGCGGTTCGAGGAGGGGTGGTTCGCGGTCGATCGGACCCGTCACCGAGCGTCGATCCGCGTGACTGTGTGACCGCTCACTGTCGTCGTCCGTCCGTTCAGCGGACAAAACTCGCCCGAATGTCACGCGCCGTGTCGTCACCGTGGCGATTCGGTGATTCTGTGTATGGCAGTTGGCCGGATCGTGACCTCATGTGTCTGAGGGATGCACAGCTGAGCGGCTAGGGTCTGCCACCACACGGTGAGATCCCGGAGACAGTGAGACCGGACACGAGGAGTGCGTGATGGCTTACCAGCGATCCGCGCGACTTGGTCGACAGAACGGCGAATCGCGCCGCTCTCGACTTGTCGCGCAGACGCCCGGACGGGGACGGTCGGCGGCATGACGGCTCCTCCCGAGGTCACCGGATCGGCCGCCGAAGCGGACCCGGAGGCCGCGCTCAAGGGCGTGAGCGCCAAGGCCATCCAGGGCCGGTCGCTCGGTCAGATCGCGTGGCTGCGGCTCAAGCGCGACAAGGTCGCCATCGCGGGCGCGATCGTCATCGTCCTGCTGGTCCTGTTCGCCGTCGCGGGCCTGCTCGCCGACCGGGTGTTCGGTTGGGTACACCCCAACGAGTTCCACCAGGACCTCATCGACACCCAGAACGGCACCCTGGCGCCGATCGGCTTCTTCGGCGGCATGGGCCCCGACCACCCGCTGGGCATCGAGCCGGTCAACGGCCGCGACCTGCTGGCCCGGATCTTCTCGGGCGCCTGGATCTCGCTGCTGATCGCGCTGCTGGCCACCGTGGTCTCGGTCGCCATCGGCACCACGCTCGGCGTCATCGCCGGGTTCTTCGGCGGCTGGGTCGACACGCTCATCAGCCGCGCGATGGACATCTTCCTGGCGTTCCCGCTGCTGGTGTTCGCCATGGCGCTGGTCGGCGTGCTGCCCGACTCGGTCTTCGGCCTCTCGCCGGAGATGGTGCGCATCGGGATGCTGATCTTCATCATCGGCTTCTTCAACTGGCCCTACATCGGCCGGATCGTCCGCGGGCAGACGCTGTCGCTGCGCGAACGGGAGTTCGTCGACGCCGCCCGCAGCCTGGGCGCGCGCGGACCGTACATCCTCTTCCGCGAGCTGCTGCCGAACCTGGTCGCCCCGATCCTGGTGTACGCCACGCTGCTGGTGCCGACCAACATCCTGTTCGAGTCCGCGCTCTCCTTCCTCGGGGTCGGCATCAACGCCCCGACCGCCACCTGGGGCGGCATGCTGTCGGAGGCCTCGCGCTTCTACACGATGCCGCACTTCGCGCTCTGGCCCGGTCTCGCCATCTTCATCACCGTGCTCGCGTTCAACCTGTTCGGCGACGGACTGCGCGACGCCCTCGATCCTCGTGCCCGCTAGGGAATCGCACTCAACCGGTGTCTCGATTCGCTTCGGAAAGAAAGGGTGCAACAGCACTATGAACAGCAAGCGCGTGGTCACCGCGGTCGCCGCGGGCGCGGCTGTCGTGATGGGGCTCTCCGCCTGTGGCGGAACGAGCACCGGCGGCGGCAGCAACCCCGGTAGCGGTGGTGGTGGCAGCACCAGCACCCCGGCCTTCAACGCGGCACTCACCAGTGTCTTCAACGCCTCCGAGAAGAAGGGGGGCGTGATCAAGCTGGCCAACGCCGACAAGTGGGACTCGGTCGACCCGGGTGACACCTACTACGGCTACAGCTGGAACTTCGCCCGCCTCTACGGCCGCGCGCTGGTGATGTTCAAGCCCGGCCCCGGCAAGGCGAGCCAGGAACTGGTTCCCGACCTGGCCGAGAGCCTCGGCGTGCCGAGCGACGGCGGCAAGACCTGGACCTACAAGCTGCGCAAGGGCGTCAAGTACGAGGACGGCAGCGCCGTCACCTCGAAGGACGTCAAGTACGCGGTGCTGCGGTCCACGGACAAGGAGGTCCTGCCCAACGGACCGTCCTACCTGAAGAGCAACCTGGCGTTCCCCGAGGGCTACAAGGGCCCGTACAAGGACAAGGGCGTCAACGTCGACTCGGCGATCGAGACCCCGGACGACCAGACGATCGTCTTCCACCTGAAGAAGCCGTTCGGCGGGTTCGACTACTTCGCCATGCTGCCGCAGACCGTCCCGGTCCCCGAGGCCAAGGACACCGGCAAGAAGTACAAGGAGCACGTGGTCTCCACGGGCCCGTACAAGTTCGACAAGAACGAGATCGACAAGGGCTTCACCCTGGTCCGCAACGACCAGTGGGACGCGTCGACCGACCCGAACCGCAAGGCGCTGCCGGACGGTTACGAGGTCTCGATGAATGTCAACGCCGACGACATCGACAACCGCCTCATCCAGGGCGACCTGCACCTGGACGTGCAGGGCACCGGTGTGCAGGCGGCCTCGCTGAGCCGCGTGCTCGGCGACCCGGCGCTCAAGGCCACCGCGGACAACCCGTCGACCACGCGCCTGTGGTACACCAGCATCAACCCGACCGTCGCGCCGCTGGACAAGAAGGCGTGCCGCGAGGCCGTCCTCTACGCCACCGACCGCACCGCGTACCAGACCGCGTTCGGCGGCCAGTTCTCCGGCGGTGACATCGCCACCCAGATGATCCCGCCGTCGATCCCGGGCTCGCAGAAGTTCGACCTGTACCCGGCGGGCGCGGACAACAAGGGCGACGTGGCCAAGGCCAAGGAGAAGCTGGCCGAGTGCGGCCAGCCCGACGGCTTCGAGACCAACATCGCCTACCGCTCGGAGCGGCCGCGCGAGAAGGCCACCGCTGAGGCGCTGCAGCAGGCGCTGGGCCGGGTCGGCATCAAGCTGACCCTGAAGGCGTACCCCGGCGGCGACTACTTCGCGCAGTTCGCGGGCAACCCGCCCTACACCGTGGCGAACAAGCTCGGCCTCGCGCAGAACGGCTGGCAGGCCGACTGGGCGGACGGCTACGGCTTCCTCGCCGAGATCGTCGACAGCCGGGTGATCCGGGAGACCGGTGGCTCCACCAACTTCTCGGTGCGCGTCCCCGAGGTCGACACCATGCTCGACGCGGCCATCGGCGAGACCGACAAGGCCAAGCGCGAGGCCGACTGGGGCGCCATCGACAAGCGCGTCATGGAAGAGGCGGTCATCCTGCCCGGCGTGCACGGCAAGAGCCTGCTGCTGCGCGGCAAGGGCCTGACGAACGTGTTCGTCAGCGAGGCCTTCGGCCAGTACGACTACCTGTCCCTCGGCGTGCAGTAGGCGTCGGCAAACCCCATCGGATTTAGGCAGGTGAAGGCGATAGGCGGCGGGCCGGGGACGACCTCCCCGGCCCGCCGCCGGTGCCGGCCACTGTGATCACATACATCATCCGGCGGCTCTTCGCGGCGCTGGTCCTGCTGATCATCGTCAGCGCGGTCACGTTCTCGATCTTCTTCGTGCTGCCCAAGTGGATCGGCGCCACCCCGGAGACGCTGGCCACCCGCTACGTCGGTCGGGCCGCCACCGCGGAAACCGTCCGGGAGACGGCGCACAACCTCGGGTTCTACGACCCGATCCCGGTGCAGTACTGGCACTGGCTCAAGGGCATCTTCGCGGGTGCCGAGTTCAACTACGGCACCGGCGTCGAGCACTGCCCGGCGCCCTGCCTGGGGTACTCGTTCCGCAACTACCAGCCCGTGTGGCCGGACCTGCTCGACCGGATGCCGGTGACGCTGTCGCTGGCCGTCGGCGCGGCGGTCCTGTGGCTGCTCGGCGGCATCGCCGTCGGCACCCTGTCCGCGCTGCGCAAGGGCACCATCTTCGACCGCTTCGCGATGGGCGTCTCGCTCGCGGGCGTGTCGCTGCCGATCTACTTCACCGGCGTGCTGGCGCTGTCGATCTTCAGCTACTCGCTGGGCTGGACCGCCCCCGGCGGTCGGTTCGTCCCGCTCGGCGAGGACCCGGGGGAGTGGGCGTACAACCTGCTGCTGCCGTGGATCACCCTGGCCCTGCTGTTCTCCGCCCAGTACGCCCGCCTCACCCGGGCCGGGATGCTGGAGACGATGAACGAGGACTTCATCCGCACGGCGCGGGCCAAGGGCCTGCCCGAGCGCACGGTGGTGGTCCGGCACGGCCTGCGCGGCGCGCTCACCCCGATCCTGACCATCTTCGGCCTCGACGTCGGACTGCTGCTCGGCGGCGCGGTGCTCACCGAGAGCGCGTTCGGCCTGCCGGGCCTGGGCAAGTACGCCATCGAGGGCATCACCAACTACGACCTGCCGAAGGTCATGGGCGTGACGATCCTCGCCGCGTTCTTCGTCGTCATCGCCAACCTGGTCGTTGACCTCCTCTACGCCGTCGTCGACCCGAGGGTGCGCGCAAAGTGAGCCAGATTTCCGAGAACAGCCTCGAAGGCGGCGTCGAGACCCGACCCGCCTCGGCGGGCGGACCGTTCCTCCAGGTGCGCGAGCTGCGGGTGCACTTCCCGACCGACGACGGCGTCGTCCGGTCGGTCGACAACCTCAGCTTCGACGTCGACCGCGGCCGCACCCTGGGCATCGTCGGCGAGTCCGGCTCCGGCAAGAGCGTGACCAGCCTGTCGGTCATGGGGCTGCACAAGGCGGGTACCGCCAAGATCACCGGCGAGATCCTGCTGGACGGCCAGAACCTGGTCGGCCTGCACCCGGACAAGGTGCGCCAGCTGCGCGGCAAGCGGATGGCGATGATCTTCCAGGACCCGCTGTCCGCGATGCACCCGTTCTACACGGTCGGTACGCAGATCATCGAGGCGTACCGGGTGCACAACCGGGTCAGCAAGGCCGCGGCGCGCAAGCACGCGATCGATCTGCTGGGCCGGGTCGGCATCCCGAACCCGACGAGCCGGGTCGACGACTACCCGCACCAGTTCTCCGGCGGTATGCGGCAGCGCGCGATGATCGCCATGGCGCTGTCCTGCGACCCCGAGCTGCTGATCGCCGACGAGCCGACCACCGCGCTCGACGTGACCGTGCAGGCGCAGATCCTGGACCTGATCCGGGACCTGCAGGCCGAGTTCAACTCCGCGGTCATCATCATCACCCACGACCTCGGGGTGGTCGCCGAGCTCGCCGACGACATCATGGTCATGTACGCGGGTCGCGCGGTCGAGTACAGCTCGGCGGAGAACATCTTCAACTCCCCGCAGCACCCCTACACCTGGGGCCTGCTCGGCTCGATGCCGCGGCTGGACCGCGAGCGCTCCGAGCGGCTGCAGCCGATCAAGGGCTCGCCGCCCAGCCTGATCAACGTGCCGGAGGGCTGCCCGTTCAACCCGCGCTGCGCCTACGCCGGGCGCAACGGGGACCTCAGCTTCACCCAGCGGCCCGAGTTCCGCGACCTCGGCGGCGGTCACCACATCGCCTGCCACCTCGGTGCGGAGGACCGCCTGCGCATCTGGGACGAAGAGATCAGGCCGAAGCTGTGAGCGAGGACGCCGTGAGCACCCAGACCGACAACCCGGCGGCCGACCGCCGCCTCGGCGAAGACCTGCTGGTCGTCAACGAGCTGCAGAAGCACTTCCCGATCCGCCGCGGCCTGCTGCAGCGCAGGGTCGGCGCGGTGCAGGCCGTGGACGGCCTGACCTTCTCCGTCCGCCGCGGCGAGACGCTGTCGCTGGTCGGCGAGTCCGGCTGCGGCAAGACCACCACGGGCAGGCTGCTGACCCGGCTGATCGAGCCGACCGGCGGCACGATCGAGCTGGACGGCCAGGACATCTCCCACCTGACGCCCGCCAGGATGCGCCCGCTGCGCCGCGACATCCAGATGATCTTCCAGGACCCGTACTCCTCGCTGAACCCCCGGCACACCGTCGGCACGATCGTCGGCGCGCCGTTCCGGTTGCAGAACGTGGAGACCGAGCACGGCGTCAAGCGCGCGGTGCAGGACCTGCTGGAGCTGGTGGGCCTCAACCCGGAGCACTACAACCGCTACCCGCACGAGTTCTCCGGCGGCCAGCGCCAGCGCATCGGCATCGCCAGGACGCTGGCGCTGCGCCCCAAGGTGATCGTGGCGGACGAGCCGGTGTCCGCGCTGGACGTGTCCATCCAGGCCCAGGTCGTCAACCTGCTGGAAGACCTGCAGAACGAGTTCGACCTGACCTACGTGATGATCGCCCACGACCTCTCGGTGGTGCGGCACGTGTCCGACCGGGTCGCGGTGATGTACCTGGGCAAGATCATGGAGATCGCCGACCGCACCGCGCTGTACGAGCGGCCCATGCACCCGTACACGGTGGCCCTGCTCTCGGCCGTCCCGATCCCGGACACGGCCCGGCGCGGCAACCGCGAGCGGATCAGGTTGCAGGGCGACGTCCCCAGCCCGATCAACCCCCCGACCGGCTGCCGCTTCCACACGCGGTGCTGGAAGGCGCAAGAGGTCTGCAAGGCGACCGAGCCGCCACTGATCTCCCTGGCCCCCGGCCACCAGGCGGCCTGCCACTTCCCGGAGAACAAGGACGAGCTGACCGTCGACCCCACCGGCGCCGCGACCGCGGATCCGGCTTGACGGCTCCGGCCTGATGGCACGCCTCCGGCCCCCGGTAACCATTCTACCGGCGTCCCCTGACAGAACCGCCTGATGATGATCTAGCCCTGTGCACAACTCGCCCCATCCGGCGCACCCCGCCCCTTGATCGCGAGTTGTCCACAGGGCTGGATCGTTTCCACACCGAACTGTCGGTGCCTCCGACTAAAGTGGATTCCGGGGGCCGGAGGCATACGTTGATCAACCCGGCGAACCTCGCCGACTTGCGGCCGATGCGGGCGAAGTACCGGCCAAACACGCAGTGGCGTCAGGTCCCCTCCAAGAATCCGGGCGCGGTCACTGGCTGCGGCGGTGGGCGCAGTCGGTGTGGGGGACGAGGCCCTGGTCGGTGGCGTTCAACAACCGCTGGCTGATCAGGTATTCGGGCAGTTCCGCCGCGTGCCCCTGCTCCCCCCAAATCGCGTTCATGGTCTCCCGCAACGCCCTGTCCAACCGCGTGCAGGTCGGTTGGCCGACGCACCGGCGGGTCTGTTCGCGGTTCTGCGGTGCCGGGCGGACCAGGCCGGGCGCGAAGTACGGCCGGTAGTACGCCGCGAGCACCACCCGGTGGAACGGCACCCGCTTCCACAGTTCCGTCACGCGGTCGTGCGCTCCGGGCACACCCACCTCTGTGGACACATCGTCCTCCTGTTCCCGTTGCGCCGAAAGGAAAGCCGAGCCTGCCACCCGCAGTCGCAACCGGTGTTGCGGGCTCCAGACCCACACCTCCGAATCCCCGTCCCCAAGGCGCACCGAACACCGCAGCGGCACGACGATCCGGCCTTGCTCGTGGCGCGGGTGCACCGCCACGTACGCGTTGTGCGCCTGCGAGTAGTTGTCCAGCCACCAATCCCCGGCGCGGTGGCAGAGGCTCGGGGCGTGCGGTTGCCGGGAGATGGTCGGGTCGCCAGGCAAACCGGTCAGGTACAACCGGTCCAGGTAGACCACGGTGTCCACCGGAACCTGCCACGGCGGTCTGGTGCCGGTGAAGATGGTCAGGGTCGCCAACCTCGATCACCGGTCCTCGGTGGGAGTCACATCGGCGACCACCACCGTCACGTTGTCCGCCGCCCCCGCGCGGTCCGCCAGCTCCAGCAGCCTGCGCACGCACTCGCGCGGCTCGTCCGCCCGCAGCCGGACCAGCGCGCGCCGCAACGGCTGGTGCCCCAGGGCGTTCACCAGCCCGTCGCTGGCCAGCAGGTACCGCTGGCCGAGCCGCGCGGGTCGGTCCCACCGGTCCGGGCGGATCGTCTCGTCCAGACCGACCGCGCGCAGCAGCTTCCCGCCCGCGCCCGAGCCGACCGCGGTCGACGAGTGGGCCTCGACCAGGTCCTCCAGTTCCGCGCCGAGTTGGACGATCACCGTGCCGTCGCCGATGTGCAGACCCGCCACCAGGTACCCCTCCGGGCCGGGCCGCAGCACGGCGACGTCCAGGGTGGTCGCGAGGCCCGTCGCCAGGACGTTCTCCTCGCCCGTCGCGCGCACGACCTCGTTGACCCGCCGGGCCGTGGCGAGCAGGTCCTGGTCTTGGCCCGCGTCCCGGATGCCATCCACGGCCAGCTTCGCCGCCAGCCCGCCCGCGGGCCGCCCGCCCACCCCGTCGGCGACCGCCACCATGGTGTTGTCCCAGTGGCAGACGTCCTGGTTCGACCGCCTGCCGCCGGTGATGCTGGCGCCGAAGCTGTTGAACGACAACGCGATCCCGGACTCCGCCGGGGTGTCGGTGGTCGGCAGGATCAGGGTGAGTTCGGTGTCGCCCAGGCCGATCCGGTCGCCGCCCTGGAGGCGGACCGGGGTGTTCGGCCGGATCGGCCGGTCGTTGAGGTAGGTCCCGTTGGGCGTGTCGAACGACTCCAGCCACCAGCCCCGCTCGTCGCGCACCACCCGGAAGTGCCTGCGGCTGACCAAGTCCTCGTCCACCACCAGGTCGCAGGTGGCGCTGCGGCCGACCAGCGTCGTCGCCCGGCTGATCAGGAAGTCGCCGTCGCCGCGCAGCCAGGCCAGGCCCGTGCCCGGGGTGAACTCCGTTACCGCCAGCGCCTCGGTCACCGGGTCCGCGGGGATGACTTCGGTGGTCTCCACCGGCAGCTGCTCGGTGACCGTGGGCGCCAACTCGGTGGCGGGCTCCAACTCCGCGGACGCCAACTCCTTGGCGGGCAACGACTCCGCGGGGACCGGAGCCACGGGTACCGACTCCGCCGCGGGCCCCGACTCCTTGGGCCGCACGACCTCGGGGACGTCCAGCTCCTCGTCGACGCGCGGCGGCGGAACCGGGCGTGGGCGGGTCACGCGCGCCCGGACCAGGTGGACCGCCACGGCGGCACCGACACCGAGGGCGAAGCCCACAACCAAAGACAGCAGGTCCATCCGGCTCTCCTCTCGCGATCTAGCGCTGACGGGTCTGCTGCTCGTCGGCGCCGCGCCGGTACACGTCGGTGGACGAGCCGACCCGCTGGGCGCCGAGCACGCCCGGGATCAGGTCGAACAGCTGCCCGCGCGCCTCGACGTCCGCGCGCACCGCGGCCAGCGCCTCGCGGGCCAGTTCGGCGTGCGAGCGGTCGCCGAGCGGCCCGCTGACCCGGTCGACCGGGTCGCGGCTGAGCCACCGCATGACCAGCGAGTCCACCGAGGCGGGCAGGCCGGGGTAGAGCCGCTTGGGGCGGATCGGGTCGGTGGTGCGCAGCAGCTCGACGAACTGCTCCGTGGTGATCCGCAGCGGGCTCGTGCCCGTGGCCCGCGCCTCCCGGTGCAGCGGCCGGAGACCGGTCAGCATCTCGTACCAGACCGCGCCGACCGCGCGCACGTCGCAGGCGCTGGACACCCAGTTCGGCGCGCGCAGGATCTGCTCCAGCGGCGCGTACCAGCGGGTGAACTTGGACTCCTCGCCGCTGACCAGGTCGTCGGTGCCGCGCACTGCCTTGGCCAGCCCGAAGTCGATCAGCTTCACGTCGTCGTTGTCGTCGAGGGCGATGTTGGCGGGCTTGATGTCGAGGTGCACGCAGTTCGCCGTGCGCCACAGGTCGGTCAGCCCGCCGAGCACCTGCTCCATGATCCGCAGCGACCACTCCAGCGTCAGCGGCTCGTCGCGCAGCCGCTTGACCAGGGTGGTCGGGTAGCGCGGGGTGACCACGAACGGGCCGAACAGCTCGTGCTCGCCCAGGTCGAGCAGCGGTGCCACGTGCCTGCTGCGCACCTTGGCGTGGAAGTGCTGGTCCTTCTTGATCGAGTACGCGGCCGCCCGCCGGTTGGCGCCGATGGTCAGCGCCCGCTTCACGACCACCTCGCGCTCGGGCTCGTGCAGGTCGTAGGCCAGCTTCAGGTCGCTGAACCCGGCCTGGTCGGAGTCCGGCAGCGGGCCGACGATGACCCAGCGGTCGTTGAGCACGCTGCGCGGGTCCGGCTTCGGCCGCTTCCCCGCACCGCCGGACGGGCCGCCGAGCGGGTCCGTCGGGTGGTCGCCCTGGACACCGCCCGACGGGTCGCCGTCATCGCCCGGCTCGGTGACGTCGTGCAGGGCCGGGTCGTGCTTGCCGGGGTGGACCTCGGTGCCCTCGAACAGCAGCCCCTCGGCGTCCACCCGTTCCCGGTGCCGCCAGCGCATCCGGAGCACTTCGAGTTCGTGGTCCAGTTCGAGCTGGATCCGCTGCTGGTCGAGGTCGAGCTTGATCCCGGACAGGTCCAGGTCGCGGCTCGCGGCGACCTCTTCGAGTCGGACGTCCTGGAAGGCGTCGATGCGCGCCCGGTCGATCACGCGGTCGGCCTCCGCGCGCCGGGTGTCGGCGGCGTCGGCGGTTGCGCGGGCGCGCTGCTTCCCGGCGAGCAGGTCGGCGGCGGCGGTGCGCACGAAACGCTCGTACATGCTGGTCGAGGCGAAGGTCTTGAGCAGGATCGGCAGCAGGTCGACCAGCAGGAACACCCCGCGGATCAGCCACACCCGGGTGCCCAACTCGGGGTTGGCCGCGGTCAGGTCGGCCAGCGCCTTCTGCCGGGCGAGCAGGCCGTCGGGGTTGTCATCCGCTTTCTTGGCGCCGATCTCGCCGTCGACCTTGGCCCGGGTCGCCGCCGTGTCCCGCGTGTAGGTCTCGCGCGCGGTGTCGCGGTTGGCCTGCGCGTTCCGCAGCTCGGCCTGCTTGAGCTCGACCGCTTCCTGGTACGCCTTGCAGGGGCTGCCCCGTTTCAGCGAGCAGCCCTGCCCGGTGTTGTTGCCGTCCGCGTTCTCCTTGGTCAGCTCCGCTTCGGCGGTCTTGAGCTCGGCGGCGGCCTTGTCCACCGCGTCCTGCGTGGCCTTGTACTTGGCCTCGATGGTCGCGAAGTCACCCGCGTACTTGGCCTCGATGGCCTGTTTGGTCGCCTCTTCGTTCTGCCGGTTCGTGATGCTGAGCTGGTGGGTGATCTCGCTCTCGAACATCGTCAGCAGTACCGGTTCGGACACCGCGAAGGCGATCAGCACGCCCATCGCGATGCGCGCCAGGACCGTGCAGAGCCTGCCCAACCGGCGCTTGATCAAGTCCCCGCGCGTGTCGCGCTTGGACGTGGCGCCCTCGGGCTTCGGGTCGTTGTAGTTGATCGAGCTGACCAGCCAGCGGTCGGTGTTGAAGATGAACAGCGCCCAGAACAGCGCGGCGGGCAGGTGCCAGAGCCGGAACCCGTGGCTGACCATGCCCAGCACCATGAGCATGGACAGCCCGCCCGCGGTGCCGGTGAGCAGCACGGACATGCCGATGCTGCCGTAGCGCACCCGTTCCGGGCGGCCCAGGTGCGCGTGGTCGACCACCGTCGGGTCGGCGCCCGCGCACCAGTAGAGGAAGTCGCCCGACCGGCGCAGCGGCATTTCGCTCAACTCCCTGGTTGTCGGCGGGCTTCTTCTCGGGTGACGGACACACCGTGGCACGGAATTCGGTATCCGCTACCAGGTGGGCGATTACGAGTGTTCGTACTTCGACATCGGTAGCGCGGTATTTCGAGACCGGTCGCTCACCAATGTTCGACAACCCACTCCGTGCGGCCCGCGCGAAGTACCTGTCCCACGGAAAGCGTCACGGTTCCGGTTATTCGCTGACCGTCCACCTTGGTCCCGTTGGACGAGTGGTCGGTGCACGTGAGCCGCCCGTCCGCGCGCACGACCAACTCGCAGTGCCTGCGGCTGGCCTTCGGGTCGTCGAGCCGCCCCGGCGCGCCCTGCGCCCGGCCGAGGGTGACCGGCACCCCGCCGAGCGGGATCCGCGAACCGTCCGAGAAGGAGCGCAGGGCGTGGGTCGGCCTGCCGTCGGGGCGCGGTCGCTGCCGGGGGAACGACTGCTGCCGCGGTGCGGGGTCGGGCTGCGGCGGCGGTTCGGCGCGGGTGAACACCGCGTCCCGGTCGCCAGCCGTGAGGATCGTGAACGACTCGCTTCCGCTGAGGCCCACGGGTTCCAGCACGATCCGCACCACGCCGACCGAGACGCCCCGGTAGTCGAGGCGGCCGCAGATCAGCCCGCTGAGCCTGCCGCGCACCTCGTCGTAGCTGCCCTCCAGCAGGTCGTAGTCGCCCGCGCTCAGCCGCACCACGACCGTCGGGTGCCACACGTCCCCGCGGGTCGCGGCCACCCGCAGCGCGTTCGACACCCGCTCCACGACGACGGCCTCGCCCGCGTCGCCGGTGCGGTTCCAGAAGTCCTCGACCGGTTTGCCGAGGAAGTTGCGCCCGCGCCGCCACACGCGGCTCACGCCGTGCTCGCCCATGTGCACCACCTCGCCGCGAGAATGCCCGTGGCGAGTCTGCGGCGGCCATTCTTTTCCACTACGAGTGCTCGTAGTGCGTGAATGCCCGTGCGCCGTCGCCACCTGCTCGATCGCGCAGCCGCAGCGAGGTGTTAACGAAGCGGCGTGGTGACCGACCCGTTGTCCAGGATTTGTCCTTAGTGGATCTTCAACGATTCCCGGAAATGTTGGTTAATGCACAACGGGCCCCGGGACTTCGACGTCCCGGGGCCCGCTGGGGAGTGCTCGCTACCGGTTGGCCCGGTTCACCGCGGAGACCACCGCGCGCAGCGACGCGGTGACGATGGAGCTGTCGACGGCCACGCCCCACAGCACCTTGCCGCCCACCGCGCACTCCACGTACGCGGCCGCGCGGGCGTCGTCGCCGGAGGTCAGGGCGTGCTCGGAGTAGTCCAGCACCCGCACGTCGAACCCGACGGTGGCCAGCGCGTCGACGAACGCCGCGATCGGCCCGTTGCCGGTGCCGGTGACGTCGTGCTCCTCGCCCTCCACCTCGACCGTGGCGCTGATCTCGTCGCGGCCGTCGCCGTCGGCGGAGACCTTGTTGCGGCGCAGCCGCAGCGGGCTGACCCGGTCCAGGTACTCGGTGGCGAAGACGTCCCACATCTCCTTGGGGCTGACCTCGCCGCCCTCGCTGTCGGTGACCGCCTGCACGACCTGGGAGAACTCGATCTGCAGCCTGCGCGGCAGCTTCAGCTGGTGCTCGGTCTTCATGATGTAGGCGACGCCGCCCTTGCCGGACTGCGAGTTGACCCGGATGACCGCCTCGTACGAGCGGCCCACGTCCTTCGGGTCGATCGGCAGGTACGGCACCTCCCACGGGTGCTCGCCGACCGGGACACCCGCCGCCTCGGCCTGCGCGTCGAGCGCGTCCAGGCCCTTGTTGATCGCGTCCTGGTGGCTGCCGGAGAACGCGGTGAACACCAGGTCGCCGCCCCACGGGTGGCGCTCGGCCACCGGCAGCTGGTTGCAGTACTCGACCGTGCGCCGGATCTCGTCGATGTCGGAGAAGTCGACCTGCGGGTCGATGCCCTGGCTGAACAGGTTCATGCCCAGCGTCACCAGGTCGACGTTGCCGGTGCGCTCGCCGTTGCCGAACAGGCAGCCCTCGATCCGGTCCGCGCCCGCCAGGTAGCCCAGCTCGGCGGCGGCCACACCGGTGCCGCGGTCGTTGTGCGGGTGCAGGCTCAGGATCAGCGACTCGCGGTTGGGCAGGTTGCGGTGCATCCACTCGATGGAGTCGGCGTAGACGTTCGGCGTCGCCATCTCCACGGTCGCGGGCAGGTTGACGATCATCGGCCGCTCCGGCGTCGGCTGCCACACCTGGGCCACCGCGTCGCAGACCTCGACCGCGTAGGACAGCTCGGTGCCCGTGTAGGACTCCGGCGAGTACTCGAACCGGAAGTCGGTCTCGCCGTACTTCTCGGCAAAGGCCAGCACGGTCTCCGCGCCGTCGGTGGCGATCTTCTTGATGCCCGCGCGGTCCTGCCGGAACACCACCCGCCGCTGCAGGATCGAGGTGGAGTTGTACAGGTGCACGACCGCGCTGTGCGCCCCCTCCAGCGACTCGAAGGTGCGCTCGATCAGCTCGGCGCGGGCCTGGGTCAGCACCTGGATGCGGACGTCCTCCGGTACCGCGCCCTCGGTGATGATCTCGCGCACGAAGTCGAAGTCGGTCTGGCTCGCGGCCGGGAACCCGACCTCGATCTCCTTGTAGCCCATGCGCACCAGCAGGTCGAACATCCGGCGCTTGCGGGCCGGGGACATCGGGTCGATCAGCGCCTGGTTGCCGTCGCGCAGGTCGACCGCGCACCACAGCGGTGCCTTGGTGATGCGCTTGCTCGGCCAGGTGCGGTCGGCCAGCTCGATCGGCTCCACCAGCTCGTGGAACGGGCGGTAGCGGTGCACCGGCATCGAACTGCCGCGCTGCGGGTTCCACGGCGCCTGGTCGGCGGGCGCGGGGCGGGTCGGGGTGCGCAGCCTGCTGGAGGTGGATATGGCCGCGGGGTCGCTGCTCATGACGGGGTTCTCCGTTGTGGTCGGTGGTTCGTCCAGGGGACGGCGACCGGCGGCAACACCGAACTCCGCGACGGGGAGCCGGTCTGGTCAGACCCCGTCGCGGCGGAGAAGCAGGAGCACGCGCGCCACGAGGCCAGACTAGACCGACGCGCGGATGGATGTGGAATCAGAAGTCCACATGGTGGACCGGTGATCGCGTTGGGCCATTCGGAGCAGTTACGACACCCGAGGTCAGGGGCACTTTCCCAGCATGGTTACTCGGAGGTGGCACGGCACCAGCACCCGTGGGTCCGCCGCGCGGATCATCACCGGCATCGGCGCGCTCTTCGCGATCATCGAGGTCGTCTACATCCTACTGGTCGTCCTCGGCGCGAACGCGGGCAACGCGTTCGTCCAGTTCATCAAGTCCCTGGCGGAACCGCTCGCGCTGTTCTTCCCCGGGCTGTTCCCCATCGCCAACCCCACGCTCAACGTCCTGGTCAACTACGGCTTGGCCGCGGTGTTCTGGCTGGTCGTCGCCAGCCTGGTCGCGCGGCTCGTGCGCTAGGCGGCACCGGTGGTCTTCGGCGCGGCACTGGGCCGCTCCCGCCGCCCGACCGGGGTGGCCGAGCCCGAGCCCACTGTGGACCAGCCGAGCGGGACCCGGCACCGCGGCGCGGAACTGCGCTCGTCGGCGGTCGGTTTCCTGGCTCGGCTGGTCCGCTGGGCGGGCTCGCTCATCGCCCTGGTCATCGTGGTGCACGTCGTGCTGGTGATGGGCAACGCCAACCCGGACAACCCCATCAGCACGGCGATGCGCGAACTGGCCGAGCCGCTTTCCCTGGCGTTCAAGAACCTCTTCACGCCCGCGGACAGCAAGCTCGGCGTTCTGGTCAACTACAGCCTGGCCGCGGCGTTCTGGCTCACCGTGTCCAGTGTGGTCAGCAGGCTGGTCCGGCGACTGGGCTAGGCCTTACCGGTTGTCCGGGACGAACGGGTGACCCCAGCTGCCGGTGAACGCGGTCTGGGCGAGCGGGATCCGGTGCCGTGGCGCCAGTTCCCGCTCGCGCCGGTCCTCCGGCAGCAGCTCCACCGGGCCGAGCACGCCGATGGCCACGGCCACCAGCGGCCGGATCGTCGCGGGCAGGTCGAACGCGGCGGTCACGCCGGGCGCGTCGAAGCCCGCCATCTGGTGCGCGACGAGGCCCTCGGCGACCGCTTGGAGCACGAGGTTCTCGGTGGCCAAACCGACGCCGTACTCCGCGTACGGCACCGGGCCCTTGTCGTTCTCGGTCTCGGCGCAGGCGACGACCAGCGCACCGGCGTTGTGCGCCCACGCCTGGTTGCCCGGGACCAGCAGGGCGAGGATCCGGTCGAAGGTGTCCGTCCCGCGTGGACCGACGAGGTAGCGGGCGGGCTGGGTGTTGCCGTACGACGGCGCCCAGCGCGCCGCCTCCAGCATCCGCACCAGGGCAGCCTCGGTGACCGCGCCGTCCGGGTCGAGCGCCCGCGGGCTCCAGCGGTCGCGCAGCAGCGGGTCGAGGTCGGCGGGGGGCTCGGGCCGCTGTACGGCTCGGCGTGAGTCAGATCGCATGGCCCCAGGCTGTCAGAGCTGTGGATCACCCGCCGTCGGGGCGGTGGGTCAGATCGCGTAGCCCCAGGCGGTCAGCGCGTAGGCACCGAACCACGACCCGGTCACCGCGACGGCGGCCAGCGCGGTCACCGCGGTCGACGTCTTCCGCTTGGCCAGGCCGATCGCGATCGGCACGAGCAGCGCGAACGCGGGCACCATGAGCCGGACCTTGGAGTTCATCAGCCCGTTCGAGCACAGGTCCATGACCAGCACGCCGACCGTGTAGACCAGCACCGGCCACGGCATCCGCTGCCGGACCGCCACCGCGACCAGCACCAGCGCCACCACGATCAGCGCGACCGTGGCCACCTCCAGCACCGACCGACCGTCGCCGAGCACGTCGACGCTGAACTTGACCGTCGCCTTGCCGCCGTCGAAGCCGGAGTCCCAGCCGCGCTCCTGCAGCGCGAACCAGCCGTTCCACTCGCCGGTCTGGAACCCGACCCAGGCCAGGTAGCCCAGCAGGCCGAGCGGTGCCACCAGCCCGCCCACCCACGGCCGCCAGCCGTCCTGGCGCCGCACGACCGCCACGACCGCGGCCAGGCCGACGGCGAGGATCAGCGCGGCGGCGGTCGGCCGCACCAGGCCCGCGACCGCGCAGGCCAGCCCGGCCTCCAGCCACTGCCGCTCCAGCACGAACACCAGCGCCCAGATCGCGAAGGCGCAGAACATCGCCTCCGAGTAGGCCATCGACAGCACGATCGACATCGGCGACGCGGCGAACAGCGCCACCAGCGCCAGCCCGGTGCGCCTGCCGCCACCCGGCACCAGCTCGCCGAGCCGGGTCAGGCCGTAGGCGCACACCACGCCGAACACGATGGTGACCGCCAGCGCCGCGGGCACCAGGTCGAAGCCGAGGTCGTTGACCCAGCCGACCAGCGTCGGGTACCCGGGGAAGAAGGCCAGCGGCGTCTCGGGGCTGCGCCTGCCGAACGCGTCGACGAGGTGGTCCGGCACACCCGCGTAGCCGTTCGCCGCGATGGACAGGAACCACTGCCCGTCCCACGAGCGCAGTGCCTCGCTCGCCGAGGCACCTTTCTTCTCCGACATCCAACTCAGCCCGAGCAGCCCGATCTCCCGGACCCCGAGGAAGACCAGCGCGGGGGTCAGCAACCGCAGCGCCTGCGCGGGGGACCAGCGGACCCGCGCCCCGGTCGGCGCGGACTCCGCGTCGTCGTCCGCGGTCCCGGCCGCAGCACTGGTGACGTCCGTGGCGGACACCGGCGGTCCTCCCCCGACTGGTTGGTTGGCTCGGCGCACAACCCTAGTCGGGTGGCGCAGTGGCGGGTGCCACAAGAGCGGCGGGGGCACCGCGGTGGCGCAGGTACGCTCTGCGGCGATGCGGCGTCGGCCGGACCGTGACCGGACGCGCATCCGGCCTGAGGAGGTTGCACCCAGTGGCGCTCGTCGTCCAGAAGTACGGCGGATCCTCGCTCGAAACCGCCGAACGGATCAAACGCGTCGCCGAGCGCATCGTCGCGACGCGCAAGGCGGGGAACGACGTGGTGGTGGTCTGCTCCGCGATGGGGGACACCACCGACGAGCTGCTGGACCTCGCCAAACAGGTCAACCCGGTACCACCGCAGCGCGAGATGGACATGCTGCTCACCGCGGGTGAGCGGATCTCCAACTCCCTGGTGGCCATGGCGATCAGCGCGCTGGGTGCCGAGGCGCGGTCGTTCTCCGGCTCGCAGGCGGGGGTCATCACCACCTCCGCGCACGGCAAGGCGCGGATCATCGACGTGACCCCGAGCCGGGTCCAGGAGGCGCTCGACCTCGGGCACATCGTGCTGGTGGCCGGGTTCCAGGGCGTCAGCCAGGACACCAAGGACATCACCACGCTCGGCCGCGGCGGCTCGGACACCACCGCCGTCGCGCTGGCCGCCGCGCTCGGCGCCGACGTCTGCGAGATCTACACCGACGTCGACGGCGTCTACAGCGCCGACCCGCGGATCGTCCCGGACGCCAAGAAGCTCGACCGGGTCACCTACGAGGAGATGCTCGAGATGGCCGCGAGCGGGGCCAAGGTGCTCATGCTCCGCTGCGTCGAGTACGCGCGCCGCTACGGCGTGCCGATCCATGTCCGTTCGTCGTACAGCACGAAGCCGGGGACGATCGTCTCCGGGTCAATGGAGGACTTGACCGTGGAACAGGCGATGATCACCGGCGTCGCGCACGACCGGTCCGAGGCCAAGGTGACCGTGGTCGGCGTGCCCGACACCGCGGGTGTCGCCGCGCGGATCTTCCGCACGGTGGCCGACACCGAGATCGACATCGACATGGTGCTGCAGAACGTGTCCAGCACGGTGTCGGGCAAGACCGACATCACCTTCACCCTGTCCAAGAGCAACGGCCCCACCGCGGTCGCGGCGCTGGAGAAGCTCCGCGAGGAGCTGGGCTTCACCCACGTCCTCTACGACGACCACGTGGGCAAGGTGTCGCTGGTGGGTGCGGGCATGCGCTCGCACCCCGGCGTGACCGCGACCTTCTGCGAGGCGCTGGCCAAGGCCGGGGTCAACATCGAGATCATCAACACCTCGGAGATCCGCATCTCGGTGCTGATCCGCGACACGCAGCTCGACGAGGCCGTGCGCGCCATCCACGAGGCATTCGAACTCGGCGGCGAGGAAGCGGCCGTCGTCTACGCGGGGAGTGGTCTCTGATGCCCGGACCTGTTCTTGCCCTGGTCGGCGCCACCGGCGCGGTGGGCACCGTCATGGTCGACATCTTCAACGGCCGCACCGAGTGGCCGTGGGGCGAGGTGCGGCTCATCGCCTCCCCCCGCTCAGCGGGCAAGAAGATCACGGTGCGCGGGGAGGAGCTGACCGTCCTCGCGCTGGCGCCGGAGGTCTTCGACGGCGTCGACGTGGCGATGTTCGACGTGCCGGACGAGGTGTCGGCCCAGTGGGCGCCGATCGCCGCCGAGCGCGGTGCCGTCGCGGTCGACAACTCCGGTGCGTTCCGAATGGACGACCAGGTGCCCCTGGTGGTGCCGGAGGTCAACGACGACAAGGCGGCCGACCGCCCACGCGGCATCATCGCCAACCCGAACTGCACGACGCTGTCGATGATGGCCGCCATCGGCGCGCTGCACCGGGAGTTCGAGCTGCGCGAGTTGGTGGTGTCCTCGTACCAGGCGGCCTCGGGTGCCGGTCAGGAAGGCATCGACCGGCTCCAGGCCGAGTACGCGGCGGTGGCGGGCAAGGAGGTCGGTGTCCGCGCGGGTGACGTCCGGGAGGCGCTGGCCGCCGCCGGGCTGTCCCAGGAGGACTCGCCGTTCCCGGCGCCGCTGGCGCTCAACGTGGTGCCGTGGGCGGGCTCGCTCAAGGCCGACGGGTGGAACAGCGAGGAGCTCAAGGTCCGCAACGAGTCCCGCAAGATCCTCGGCATCCCGGACCTGAAGGTCTCGGCCACCTGCGTCCGCGTCCCCGTGGTCACCACCCACTCGCTGGCCGTGCACGCGACCTTCGCCAACCCGGTGACCGTCGCGCAGGCGCACGAGATCCTCGCGGCCCAGCCCTCGATCGTGCTGGTGGACAACCCCGAGGCGGGCGAGTTCCCGACCCCCGCCGACGTCGTCGGCGGCGACCCGACCTACGTCGGCCGCGTCCGCCAGGCCCTGGACTTCCCGAACACCCTCGACTTCTTCGTGTGCGGCGACAACCTCCGCAAGGGCGCCGCCCTCAACACGTACGAGATCGCGGAGTCCCTGGCCAAGACCCTCTAGACCGCGTCGACCGACGGCCGGTGCCGGGTGGGTGATCCCATTCGGCACCGGCCGTCGTCGTCGTGCGGAATCCTCTGACCGGGTCGGCCGCGCGGGTCGGCAGCGGACGGGGGGCGGACGTGTCGGGTGGGCTTGTCGCGGTCGTAGTCGGGTTGTTGCTTGTCCTCGTGGGACTCCAACTAGGGGTCGCGCGAGTCGGGGCGGTGCGGCGTTGCGGGTTGTGCGAAGCCGAGCACACCCGGCACGACCGCCGCCGCCCGTGGTTGGCGGCGGCCGCGCTGGGCCTGACCGTCATCGCGATGAACCGGGTCGCCGAGGCCGTGCCCGCGCGCCTGCCGGAACCGACGCCGGTGCGGGGGACAGCCGTGCGGGTGGACGCGGAGCGCGGTGTCTTCCGGTTCGCGCGCGGCGGGTTCGCGACCTCCGCGGAGTACCCGCTCGACAACCCGATGTGGGTCGACCGCGACGGGGTGACGCGCGGCGGCAGGCCGGAGTGCCTGGTGGCGCGGACCGCCCCGCAGCAGGTTGAGCTAGCCCTGCTCGACGTCCGCGGTGTCCCGGAGGCGGGCGTCGACAACCTGCGCCTGCTGGTCTCCGTCCGCTGCCTCGACTGACCCGCGCGGCCGCGCCACGACGGCGCCGAGGACGGTGGCGACGAGGGCGATCAGCAGCCCGCCCGCGCCCGCCATGGCGAACCCCCAGCCGGGGGACGAGTGGTCGACCACGAACCCGACCACCGGCGCGCCCGCCGCGCCACCCAGGGTCAGGGCGGAACTCTGGAGCCCGGTCGCCTCGCCCCGGGCGGCGGGTGGTGCGAGGCGCGCGACCTCCTCCCCGGTGGCCGCGATCGTGGGGGCGCACATGACGCAGCAGGGGATCAGGGCCAGCGCCAGCACCCACCACTGGCCGACGAACAGTCCTACCGGGATGGTCAGCGCGCCCAGCAACGCCATCAGCACGACCTGCGGCAGCGACCGCTTCACCACACCGTGCACCAGCCCACCCACGGCGGACGCGGTGCAGATGACCGCGATCAGCAGTCCGGCCCAGTCGAGTTCACCGTGGGCCCGCAGCGCGGCCACCATGGTCACGTCGATGCCCGCCAGGACGAACACCGCGCTGCCGCCGACGGCGAACACCCGGATCAGCTCCGGGGTCAGCCACTGCCGCCGGGACAGCCGGGGCCCGCCCTGCTGCTCCTCGTGCTCGGCCCGCACCTTGGGGTTCACCGCGGCCAGCGCCAACCCCACCGCCGCCACCCCGCAGCCGAGCGCGGTCGCGGCCGTGGTGGTCGAGAACCGGGTGGTCAGCAGCACCGCCACGGCGGGGCCGATCATGAAGCTGAGCTCCACCGAGATCGAGTCCAGCGAGTACGCCGAGCGCCGCATCGGCTCGGGGACCAGGGCGGCCACCGCCTGCCTGCCGATCGACATGACCGGCAGCGCGAGCAGGCCGCCGACGAAGGCCACCGGCAGCAGCACCGGGTACGGCAGGTGCGGCGCGGTGGTCCAGAAGGCCGTCTCGACCACGGTCGCGGCCAGCACGATCGGGCGCAGCCCGTAGCGGTCGAAGGCCATGCCCATCAGCGGCGCGCCCACCGCGATGCCGATGGTGGCGGCCATGCCGACCAGGCCCGCGTCGCCGTAGCCGCGACCGAGGCCGACGGCCACGTGCAGGGTGAGCACGATGCTCGCGGCCGAGAGCGGGATGCGGGCGAAGAACATCAGGATCACCAGCGTCCGCACGCCGGGGAGGCCGAGCATCCGGCGGTACTGCTGCATGCCGTTGATGGGACCCGACACCGGCGTCCTGGTCAACCCATTATCCCATGTGTTCCTGGACTCGCTCCAGGAAACGGACCCGGGTGCCGCCACCCGTCCACGGAGGACCGGAACGGGCGGCGCCCGCATCCCGGCGCTGGTGGGACATGGGACGTTTGCGGGCCGGGCTATCACCCGACCGGCCGAGCCCGGGCTTTGCCGCCCGGTCGTGGGACATCCGCTCATCGGTCGGGGCATACCGCGCGCGGCTTCTCGGGGTCGGTCACGTGCCGTGACACCAGCGTCACCGGAGTCACTCTCGCGTTCGTCGCGGCCCATTTAAACCGCTAACGCAGCGATTTCGGATTCGGTCACCGCAGCCGGGCCGAATGGAATTGACCATATTTCCCCGGTACTGAGTTGGTCGTCCACCTACATGGACAACCGACAAGGAGAAACCCGATGAACAAGATCGCTCGTTTCGTCGCCGCGTCCGTCGCGGGTAGCCTTCTCGCGCTCGGTGGTGCCGGAATGGCACAGGCGGAAACTGCGACGGACCCCGTCGAGCGGATCGCAACCGTCGACAGCCAGTTGAAGCAGGCTGTCGACACCCAGGACCTCGCGGGCGTACGCACCGCGATCAACGATTTGCGCACCACGTTGCAGCAGACAGCCGACCCGAGGGCTGCTGAGGCCGACGCGAAGCTCGCCCAGGTGCAGCAGGCCCTGCCGGGTCTGGGTGGCCTGCCGATTCCCGACATCAGCAGTCTGCTCGGCGGCGTGACCGGTGGCGCGGCCGGTGGCCTGCCGGTCGTCGGCGGCCTGCTCGGTGGCGGCAACCCGCTGAGCGGCCTGCTGCAGGCCGTGTCCAACCTGTTGACCGGTCTGCTGGGCGGGCTGGCCGGCGGCGGTTCCCCGCTGGGCGGCCTGGGTGGCCTGACCAGCGTCCTCGGTGGCCTGCCGGTCGTCGGCGGTCTGCTGGGCAGCCTGGGCGGCGCGACCGGTGGTGTGACCGGTGCGGCCGGTGGCGCGACCGGTGGCCTCGGTGGCCTCGGCGGCCTGCTGAGCGGCCTGCCGGGCGGCAACCTGCTCGGTGGTCTGCTGGGTGGCCTGCCGCTCGTCGGTGGCCTGCTCGGTGGCGGCAAGTGATTTCGCAGTACCTGTGAGCAGTACCTGTGCTGATGGCAATTCCCGCGTAGTGCCCGTGTGCCAATAACGGCCACAAAGGGCCGGTAATCCGATCCTCGCCCCGGATCGGATTACCGGCCCTGCTCATGTTCGGATCGGGTTCGGTGGGAACGATCGGCTAGTGGTGGAATTCTTGCGGGAGATAGTGCATCACGGCGCGGTCGTGTGCCAGTGCGTGGTGTAGGCGGAAGCCTCCGCGGTCAGCCAGGCGTCCAGCGTGGTGGTGTTCGTGTTGCGCGGGAGCCGGTATTCCCGCGCCCGCCGGAGGTCGACGACCAGGGGGTGCGCGCCGGGGAGCAGGTCGCCCGCGCACACGGCCATCAGGCGCAGCGCCGCGTTGGCGGCGTCGCGGGTCAACGGGGCTTCCTTTAGGTGGAACAGGACCGTGTGCGTCTCGCCCGCGCGGTCGCGCACGGCCAGGTGCGGCGCGACCGCGACGTTCAGCTCGCCGACGCGCACGACCGTGGACCGGCAGTGCACCGCTGTCCGGCGGGCGCCGCGCCACCAGGCCAGGAAGCCGTCGGACACCTCGGCGAACGCGCGCGGCTGGCCGTTCAGCTCGGCCGCCGCCGTGGCCTCGGCGAGCACCGCGGCCGGGTCGTCCGAGCGCGCCGCGGCCCGGATCGCGCGCAGGATCGGCACGTAGAACACGCGCCCGTAGTGCTCGGGTTCGTCCTCCCGCTCGTGCGCGGCGGTCACGATCTCCGTGCGCCGCCTGCGCCCCCCGGCCGCGTACTCCACGAAGGACGACGCGGTGGCCGTCACGGTCCCCGATTCCATGATCGACTCGACGCTCATGCGGGCTCTCCCCTCGATCGTGTACCCCTGAATTTTACCCCGGGGGTATGACACATATGTTCGATCGAGAGGTGCTGTCGCCCGATTGTCGTAGTGGCACTGACCTGCGGATATGCGCCTTTCGGTCAGGCCTTCGACAGCTCGCTGTGCAGCTTGAGCACGTGCGTGCCGTTGTCTTGCTCAAGTACGTACGCGGGATTGTCCGCAGTGCCGTTGCGCGTGATCAGCGAACCCTTCAGCATGCGCCGCACCGGCTCGTCGTGCGACGAGACCACCACCGCCTCGGCCCAGTGCGTGCCCCACTTCCACATCACCCGAGTGCCCTTGCGGAACTTCGGCATCACGTCTTCCTCTCCTGTCCCGTTCTCCCGCCGGGTACCCACCCGGCGGGAGAACAGGCGCGGTCAGCGGAGCCCGAGCACCCGCAGGGCGAAGTGCACTTCCAGCAGCGACTGCTTGATCGTCTCCGCGACGACCAGCGAGCCGTGGCCCGCGTCGTAGCGGTAGACCTCGTAGTGCTGCTCGCGGGCCGCCAGCCGGTCGAGGTAGTTGTCGATCTGCCGGATCGGGCAGCGCGGGTCGTTCTCGCCCGCCAGCACCAGCACGGGCGCGCGCACCTGGTCGACGTAGGTGATCGGCGAGCACTCCGCGTACCGGTCGCCGACCTCGGCGGGGGAGCCGCCGAAGAGGGCGCGGTCGAAGGCGCGCAGCGGCTCCATCTCGTCCTCGTACGCGGCGAGGTAGTCGGCGACCGGCACACCCGCCACGCCCGCCGCCCACAGGTCGGGCTGGGTGCCGAGGGCGAGCAGGGTCAGGTAGCCGCCCCAGGACGCGCCGTTGACCACGCAGCGCGCCGGGTCGGCCAGGCCGGACTCGACGGCCCAGGTGTGCACCGCGCGCACGTCGTCGAGCTCCGTCAGGCCGGGTCGGCCCTCGATCGCGTCGCGCCAGGCCGAGCCGTAGCCGGTGGAGCCGCGGTAGTTGACGTGCACGACGGCGAACCCGGCGTCGACCCACAGCGCGCGGTACGCGGAGAAGCGGTCCTCGTCGGCGGCGTGCGGGCCGCCGTGCAGGCTGAACACGGTGGGTAGCGGGCCGTCCGGGGCGCCGACGGGCCGGGCGACCAAGGCGTGCACCCGGCCGTGCGCGGTCTCGACGAAGGCGTCGACCAGCGGGGCGCTGGACGGGGCGCGGTCGCCCGGCGGGGTGAGCAGGACGCGGTCGGTGCCGTCGTCGAACAGCGCGCGCACGGCGGACGGCTCGGCGGCGTTGGACCACGAGTACTCCACGGTGCCGTCGGGGCGCGTGTGCGCCGACCCGATCGTCCCGGGTGGAGTGTTCAAAGTGGAGAGTTCGGCGGTGGCGATGTCGTAGCGGTGCAGGGTGTTGCGGGCCTCGTGGGTGTGCGCGACGAGCAGCGCGGTGCCGTCGGTGTACCAGTCGGCCTCGACTTCGCCCGGCAGGTCGAGGGTGATCTCCCGCTCGGTGTCCGCGGCGACGTCCCAGATCAGCAGTTCCTCGCGGCCCCGGCGCTCGTGCAGCACCAGCAGCCGCTGGTCGCCCGCGACCGGGCTGAACGCGATGCCGGTGAGCCCCTTGCCCTTGCCGTCCCACTTCTCGGCCACGGTCGACCCGTCGGCCACCGCCAGCACGCGCAGCGCCGGGTGGCGGTTGTCGCCGTGCTCGGAGTGCGCGATGGCCAGCAGGGTCTCGTCGTGGGAGAGCGCGGCCACGCCGCCGTCGTGCTCGTTCTGGTAGATCACCTCGGCGTCGGCCTCGCCGCGGGCGAGGTAGATGGTGGTGCCGTCGTCGTCGGCGACGCCCGCCACCCGGATGGCGTCCCCGTACGCCAGGCCCGCCGGGTACCCGCGCTTGGCGCCGGGCACGGCGGGTTCCGGCTCGGAGTGGACCGGCCGCCCGGCGAAGGGTTCGGCCATCCAGTCGCCGAACTCGTCGCCGTCGGTGTCGTTGAACCACAGGATCCGCTCGCCGTCGGGGGTGACGGTGGCGTGCAGGGTGCCGTTGGGGCGGTCGGTGACCTGCCGGTGGGTGTCGGTGGCGCGGTCCCAGGCGTAGACCTCCCAGACGCCGCTGGCGTTGGAGACGTAGACGGTGCGGTCGGGTGCCTCCAGGGCCCAGTCGGGCAGCGAGACCCGCGCGGCGTGGAAGCGCGCCCGCCAGCGCGCCTCGGCCTCGTCGTCGGCGAACAGGCGATCCGGGACTTCGGCGACAGGGTGAGTGGTCACCCCGCCGATCCTGCCAGGCCCGCCGGGCCGCGTCGTGCGCTGATCGAGGGGGCGCGTGCACCCGCTCGGCTCAGCGGGTCACGAACGGACGATGGCGAACTCGACCACCTGGATGCCGATGGTGCGCAGGGTGGTGGTGACGCCGGGGACGGAGCACTCCCCGGACTCGTCGAACTTGGCCTCCAGGCTGTTGATCGCCGACCCCAACGGCGTAGGCCACCCCCGCAACGCGTGGGTCACAGACCGCAACGCGGTGAGCGTGTTCACGGCGGCCTGCCAGCCGGCAGCGGTGCCGACGCAGCCGACGGCGCGGCCCTCGAGGTAGACCCGCTCGTCGGTGCGCAGGTCCTCGACGTAGTCCAGGGCGTTCTTGACCAGGCCCGACACGGTGCCGTGGTAGCCGGGGGAGACGAGGATGACCCCGTCGGCCTCCCGCAGCTCGTCGATCAGCCGCCGAGCCGCGTCCGTCCGGTCGGTAACGGCCGGGTCGTAGAACGGCAGGACAAGGTCGTTGCCGGACAGCGACGTCGTCTTGGCCCCCGCCTCGGCCGCCCCCTCAAGCACAACCCGCAACGCACGCTCAGACTGCGAATCCGCCCGCAGCGACCCGCCGATACCCACAACAGAGACCGTCACCAGACCATCCTTCCACCGCTTCCCCCCGACGGTACGACCTCGACCGCGCTGGAGGTCCAGCTCCCACCAGGTGGTCCCCCTCACCCCACACTCACGACTTCCACGTCATCCAGGAACCAGAAATCCTCCCCCTACCCACCCGCACCCATCAACCACCTACAGCCCCCACTCAACCCACTTGCCCCACCGCCATCCCCAAGCCCCACAACAAAACAACCGCACTCATCCACGAACAACCAACTCACCCAACAGCCATCCCCAACGTCCTACCGGCAACAACCCACCAAGCCAGTCCTTCGCCACCAAGCCAGTCCTCCACCACCAAGCCGCTTTCCCCAACCGCAAAGCCGCTTCCCCTGCCGAGCCGCTTCCCTCAGTCGCCAGGGCAACTCACCCCACCAAGCCACTCCGCTCCCGCTGGCTTCCCACCCCGCCAAGCCTCCCCGCCCCGCCATCTGTCCACCCAGCCAAGCCACTCCGCCCCGCCAGGGCACCTCACCCCGCCAGCTGCTCCGCTCCCGCTGGCTTCCCACCCACCAAGCCGCCCCGCCCCGGCCATCTGTCCACCCCGCCCAGTCGCTACACGCGCTACGCAAGCTCCGCGCGTTACGCGCCCACCGCACCGTGGGGGTCTGGGGGTCGCCCCCCAGATACGACAAAGGGCGACTCCCATCCACGCTTTCCGTGGATAAGAGCCGCCCAAGTCGACCGTCGGGGTGACAGGATTTGAACCTGCGACCTCTTCGTCCCGAAGCCATGTCGTGTCCCGCCTGACCGCCTGTCTGTGCAGGTCAGCGCCAAGTCACTGTTCGCCGTCGTTCGTATTCGTCCGCTCCGAACCGCCTGCGTTGTCACGCAGTCTGGCACGCAGAAGGCATCGCGCGATCGGAGGTGACAGGGGTGACAGGGGTGACATCTCGGGCCGCGCGGCCGACTGCGGATCGAACAGATGTTCACTGCGGGCGCGACCTTGCTTCGCCGCGGAGCTGACGGTTCAACTGCCGACTGAGAGGTCATGCGACGTCGCCGCGTGACCAGTTTCCGGTCAGGGCTGCGGCATCACTGCCGCTTGGCGTAGCTCTTCATCGCGGCATCCAGCAAAGAGCGGAGTTTCTCGATATCGACCGCGCAGATCTTCGCAAAGCTCTCAATCATCTCGACCGTCAGCTCTACCATTTGGGTTTCCGGGCTGGAAATCAACTGCACAGTGGCCCACTGAGAAAGTGGGCGGAGCTTCTTGTCGGTTGACGCGGCCAGTGCTGCAAGGGAAATTGCGATAGAAGAATCCGATGAAAAGAAGTCTGCAAGCCTCAAGCCGCGCGCCAACGTCTCGACAGAATCAAGATCGAGTGCAGTGCATATTACTACGAAACGATCCAAAGTGATGCGCCGGATGCCCAGTTCGTATGTTGCGATTGTCTGCCCGTGGAGCTCATCGGTGCGCGGGAACATGTCGGCTATCTTCTCGACCAAGGTGCCCCGCGACCAGCCGAGATCTTCGCGCCGTGTGCGCAACAGCGAACCTAGTGCCTTCGCCAACCCGGCGTTCTCTATCGGCCGGCGCGGCGCCTCATTCGGCATCGACCGAGACCGCCTCTCGGCAGGTGCCGAACATGACGCACTGGGAAAGCGAAACCCTGTCGATCTCCCGCGCTTCCCGCTCGTACCATGACAGTCGCATCGGGGAGTACTTCCGTACGGTCAGGTTGGTGATCTGTCTTCTGCGGTGCAAGTCGCACCCGTTGGTCACCCCGGCGAGGTTGAGTTCAGCGGTCAATCGACCGCCCCGGCCCTGCCGAATGACGCAGTCCAACGTCTCAACTCCGATATCGGCCAACCACACGCGATGCTCCCCGCTCAACAGCACGCCGAACGAACGCGGGTACAGGAATTGAAAGTGGCCAGGTCCGCTATCGCACTCGATCCACTTGCGTGCGTGCCACGCGGCGATCACCTTCGTGTGGAACTCATCAGAGAAAGGCACTAGGCACTACCTTCGATCGAAACGAAGACCGGCCGATCGCCAATTGAGGGGATGGCGACCGGCCGGTCATACTGGCCTGCGATCGTGCACATGCCGCAGACGGGATCAGAGAGCGAGTCCGAGCCCATTTTGTGTGCGACGCTGGAGTCAACTTCTGAACATGCTTGTGGGTCGCCGGTCGCAGGAGGGCAACAGAGCGGAGGCGCCCCTCGTGTCTGAATTCATCCGTGTGCAGGTGAAGTCAACACGCCCAGAAGGCCGGAGCCTTCGGTTTCCTTGCCGCATGAACCTGACCATCGCTTGCAGCGCGATAGCCCTGCGGTTTAACGACCGGCGACATGCCGGTGGGCTGTGGTGACCCATGCCCGCCGGAGTCTCATTTTCTCAAACTTGCCGAACGGTGGTTGCCTCAGGAACACTACCGTTTGTACCGCTTGAGGATTTCGATCACCCTGGAGTCCACAGCCCGCTTGACCGCAACACCAGGCTTGGCGCCAGACGCTCACCCGGTTCGGGCAGAGTCAATAACGCTGACACGGCGTCGGCAATACTGCCTTTGTCGTACTTCCAGACCGGGCCGCAGTCGATCTCGTCTTCCAGGATGCGAAGTGCTAGAAAGCTGTTTTCATCGAAGATCCACAACGCGTCGGTGTACTGTCGCACGTGCCGCGTTCCGGCGAGGGCGTAGAATTCACTGTCTTCATTGAAGATCGGTCGAAAGGTCCATCCAGCTTCCGTAATTTCCGCAAGAGCGGCGAGTGCTGGATAGCGAGCTATGGCTTGCTCTTTGGTGATAGCCGCAGAGGTTGTCATCGGCTTCCCTGGTGGTCGCGCAGAACTATTCGGTGCCGAGACGGGGGTAGGGGGAGAGGTTTGAGTGGTGTGCAGTTCACCGGAAGTGAGACGTGGTGGATGAATTGCGTAGGTGCTTCGGCCCGGGCTCTCTCCCGCTCTCGTTCGACGGCGGCATGGAAGCTTTTCCTCGCTCGCGCAACCAGACCTCTTCCGATTAACTCCAGTGCGAGAATCAGGACGATCGCAGGGCCAAAGCACAACGCGGTCTTCGTGACTATCGAGTCCATGTTGTCTCCGCCATTGGCAGCGTGTCTGTCGGGGGTGTCTTCACAGCATCGGCCGCGCTGACCTGGGAGAACACAGCTTGCGAGCCGGGTTTCAGTCGAGACGACCGCCTGTTCCCTGCCTCGGAAGCAGGGAACAGGCGTCACGGCCGCGACAGGTAGCCTCCAAGCTTGTGGAACTCATGCCGTACGACGAGTACGCCCGGTCCCTGCCCTTGAAAAGAGTGGCTGCTGGAGTGCTGTTTCACGACCAGCAGGGACGGGTGCTGCTGGTCGAGCCGACGTACAAGGATGATTGGGAGATCCCCGGTGGTACGGCAGACGCCGAGGAGGCGCCGTGGGCGACCGCAGGCCGGGAAGCTCAGGAGGAGGTCGGCATCGTTCGCCGTCAAGGTGCGCTGCTGGTGGTCGACCACATCCCTACGCAAGGCGTCATGCCCGAGGGTCTGGCGTTCGTGTTCGATGGCGGTCTCGTGACCGAGGATGAGGTCCGGCGCATGCCTGTCGTCGACCCCGAGATTCGCTCCATCGGGCTGTACACAGTCGACGAAGCGTCCAAGCTGGTCACGCCTGCCCTGCATCGGCGCATCGTCGCGGCGCAGTCGGCTGTCGAGCGAGGTCGGACGGTGCTTTGCGACGCTGGACAACCAGTACTCTCGGAGTATCAGCTCTAGGTCTGGGAGGCGGCTGTGTCTGACGCGTTGGCGACCAACCTGTCCCGTCTTCGCAAGGCGAACGATCTCTCGCAGGAAGCGTTGTCCGTCGCGGCCGACGTAAGTGTGGACACGGTTGGCCGCATCGAACGCGGCGAGCGGCAGACGACCCGCCCGGGCACCATTGACAAGCTAGCCGCGGCACTCGGCGTCAGTTCTGACGCTTTGCAAGGGCGGTTGGCCACGCTGAATGGCTCCGATGCGGACATAACCAGTCTGCGCCGGGCGATCACCCCGACCGGTGACGTGCCAGGCTTGACCGAGTTCACCGAGACAGATGAGGTTGTGTGTGCTCGTGCGCTTGCCGTTGAGGCGCACAAGGCATGGCGCGCCTACGTCGATGGCAGGCACGATGAGCTTCTACAGAGGCTGCCTGCGCTGCTTACCGACGCTCGGCGGCTGATACACGCGTCCTCCGGAGCCGAAAAGGCAACAGCGTGTCGGCTGATCTCCGTCGGGTACCGCCTGGGGGCCGGGATCGCTGGCCGGCTGGGATTGGACGATCTGGCTTGGACGGCTGCGGAGAAGGCGATCGATGTCGCACGTCAATCCGATACGCCGGAGGTCGACACGGCGGTATCGACACGGTACCTGGTCTGGACTCTGATTCGTCAAGGCCGTACTGCCGAAGCGGAACGCGTCGCGGTAGTCGCGGCAGAGCGGATCGAACCCAGGATGCTTGACCGAGACCCGACGCGGGCTGGTGTGTTCGGCAATCTGCTGTTCAATGCCGCCAACGCCGCACACCGGTCAGGTAGCGCACAGCGCGCCGAAGATCTCTTGGCAGTCGCTGCCGCCGCGGCCATACGGGCTGGCGTTGATTCAGCCAGCGAAGTCGCGATCTTTGGCCCACGCGTAGCCGCACTCCAACGCGTCGATCACACCATCCGACACGGTGATCCCGAGCGAGGTCTCAGTCTCGCACGGCGACTTCCGGATGCCCAAGGCGTTGTGCCCCGATTCTGGGAATCGGGGCACCGCCTCCATCTAGCCAGCGCCGCAGTCAAGCTGAAGAAGCCGCGGCTTGCGCTCGGCTACCTGGGCCAGGCTCGTGAACTATCTCCGGATTGGGCCAGACGTCAGCCTCTCGGGCGTTCGGTCATGCGAAAGCTGGTCGACGACGCCACCCGGCGACAGGGCAGCCAATTTGCTGGTCTTGCGGCTCACTACGGCGTTGCCTAGGTGCAAGGAAATCAGCCGGATAGTGCCCTGTCGCAGATTTGTCGGTTTGCGGCGGAGTAGCAAAGCTCATTTGTTCTAGGTACTGTTCGGGCTGAGTGAGGGCTAATTAGGACTCCGGGGCACGACCACAGTGGATGACCAGATGGAAGCGGTTCGGGGTCCACGACGTCTAGGGCGGCTGTTAGGCGTTCTTGCTGGAGTTCGTGTACGAGGGCCGTCGTATCGACGATTTGGCCGCGCGCGGCGTTGACCAGCAGGGCGCCGGTGTTCATGGTGGCCAGGAACTCTGCGTTCACCAGGCCACGCGTGGCCTCTGTCAGGGGTGCCGTGAGCACGACGATCTGGTGGCCCGGGATCAGGGCGGGTAGGTCGGTGGTGGCGTGGACGCCGTCCCGGGCTGTTCGGGCGACGAGGGTGGGGACGGCCTCGAAGGCTTTGAGGCGGCGGGCGGTGGCCATGCCGATGCTGCCTGCGCCGATGATGAGGACGCGTGTTCCGGCGAGGGTGTCTGCGTGGAACTTGCGATGTGCCCAGATGGCTTGGTCTTGGAATCTGACCAGGGCGGGCCATTGGCGGTACTGGGTCAGGATGGCGGAGAGAATCCACTCGGAGACCGGGCCTGCGTGGGCGCCGTGGGCGTTGGACAGGGTGATGCCGTAAGGGACGTGGGGTGCCCATTCGTCGGTGCCAGCTGACAGGAGTTGCACCATGCGGAGGTTGGGGAGTAGTGGCAGTAGGCGGATGGGGCGGTGGCTGCTGCGGTAGGGCGGGATGAGGACGTGGGCCGACGCCTGGTGGGAGTCCAGGTCGGGGGAGTTGGGGTCGTAGGGGATGACTTCCAGGCCGGGGGTCTGGGAGAGGAGGTCGTGACCGACCTGGTCGTCTTCCTCGCAACTCACGAGGACGCGTACGGGTGGGGTCACGTGTCAGCTCCCAGGATCGTGGCGATGAGTTCGCGGGCCTGCGTCTGGAGGGGAGCGCCGGTGGCGCTGTTGTCGATGACGATGTGGTCGATCGGGGGGCGGAAGTCGATGTCGATGGACGCGGCGTAGGTCGTCCAGTTGTCGAGTTTGGAGGCGTCTCGGGCGGCACCGCGGTGGCGGACGTAGGTCAGCATCGTGTCGATGTCGCAGTGGACCCACACAACGGTGACGTCGGCGTCTGCGGCGGTGAAGGTGGCTTGGGTCCGGTCGATCCAGGCTTGGTCACGCAGTTCCCGGATGAACGGAGCGGTCACGATCGCGCTGTTGCCGCACTGGACGTTCTCCATCACGGCGCTGCGCAGGGCCTCGTACTCGCGCGGGCGGATGGCCGTGAGGTACTTCTCCGACTCCCGGTCGTTCGGTGAGCAGCCGATGAACTCAAGCGCGGCCTCGACAACGGGCCTGGTCAGGGTGTCCTTGTCCAGGATCGGCCACCCGGTTTCCCGGGCCAGAATGCGGCCAAGTTCGGTCTTCCCACTGCCCGCGTAGCCGCCGATCAGCAGCACCTTGGGGCGGCTGGTCCGCACCTCGACACGCTTGGCCTGATCCGGGGCCGTGACGATCCGACCGGCCCGCGGCCTGCTGTCGACCAGCCCTTCATCGATGAGCAGCTTCATCGCTTCGTTGATCGTGAAGACGCTGACCTGCCACTGCTTCGCCAGATCCCGGGTGGACGGCAAGGGCTGCCCGTCTCGCAGGCGCCCTGACTCGATGTCGTTGCGGATGTTGCGGGCGAGTTGCTGGTGCAGGGACTCGGAACGGGAGAGGCGAGGGGGTTCGCCTGCCATGAGGGCTCCAAACGTGCGTTGCTGGTCAGGTGAGCGTACCAGTTGCCTAACAGCATCTCGCCACGTCTCCCCTGGTCAAAGCGATCTGACCTGAATTTGTCATCTAACAGTTGACCCGCTGACCAAACAACTGTTAGCTTTCGCTGGTCACCACGTCGGAGGGTGCGAGACCAGAGCGAGGTACGAAGTGACTCACCCCAGTCACTACCCCGACGGCCTCACGGGGCCGATCGTTGACGCGTTGCTGGCGGAGATGGACGCGACCGTGGAGCCGATCCACCGGCCGACCTCCCCGTTCGCCATGCACGAGATCGACACGCGGCGGGCGCGCCGCGAGATGAACCGGATGATGGGCGCGCAGGTGCGCTCGCTGCCGGTGCGCACAGTCGTTCCGCGAGGTGAGGCCGCGTGAGCGGGACCGTGGGTCTGCGGCTACTCGGCGAGCCGGAGGACATCGGCTGCCTCCTGGCCGTCCTCAACGCGGCCGGGATCGAGACCGCCAGCAACGGCCGCCAGTACCCCAACCGCGGCGGGTTCGGTGTTCGCGTCTACGTCGAGGCGCGCGTTGCCGAGTCCGGCCCGGTCACCGCGACGGCGGAGAGGACGGACGACAAGCCCGCGCGCAAGCCGGTCCAACGCCGTCCCCGTGGCGAGCTGGGGCCGGGGGGCTCCCGATGACCGCCCAGGTGGTCACCTTGCCGTGGAACGGCCAGAGCTGGCCGGGCCGCATGGACGACGGCGTGCCGACGTTCGGCTACCGCAGTGCTCCGGCAGGGCTCGTGACCAGGCGGCAACTTCGGGACGCCGGGCTCTGCCCCGGTGGTCAGGACTGGGTGGCGCAGCTCAAGTGGCGCCGCGGCAAGTCCTGGGCCGCGCTGTACCGGCTCGACACCGCCAAGCCGTCCCCGGGCGCGACCACGGCGCAGCTCTACTCGTTGTGGAAGGCCAATCAGGTGCTGCGCACCTGCACGGAGTGCGGACGGACCGCGTCCTACCGGCTGCCGAAGTTCAACGGGCGTCGCTGCTGGGACTGCGACCGCACGAGCGGCGGTGAGGCCGCGTGATGACCGCCTGCCTGCTCAACATCCGGACCGGCGGCCACTCCGCCAAGAACGCCCGCCGGTCCGGAGCACCCAACAACCACGAGGGCAGTGGGGACTCGATGCTATCCACCTGCATGGCGAGCCTTCCCCGCTCCCGCCGCTCGACGACGGGGGAGTACCGATGACCAGCGCCTACCCGACCCCGCTGGATGTCCTCGCCGACCAGGTCCGCGACCTTGCCGCGGACTTGGGGGAGTGGCCGTCACGCAACCGGGTCATCAAAACATTCAAGGTGGGTGCGCCGAAGGCGTCCGCCGTGCTCGACACGGTCAAGGCGTCCGGGTTCGACCCCGCCAACCCGGTCGTCGACGACGGCCCGGAGGACGCGAATGAGATCGCCGCGCCCACCGAGACCGACGCCGTGAACCCGGGGCCGGAGATCACTTCCGAAGTCATCGAGGAGAGCGGCGCGGGCACCTCTTCTACCAAGGTCAGCGCCCCCGCAGACCCGGAGCCGACGCCAGACGCTCCGACGCGCTCCGAGCGTTCGGAGGTCGGATGGCGCGCGCACTCTTGGGCGCTGTTGCTGATCGCCGCAGGCGCGTTCGTCGCCATCTGGGGCGGTTGGGTGGGGCTGGGCAAGCTCACCGGGTTCGGTGAGATCGCCCTGCTGCCCGGCATCGCCGATGAGTTCACGATCGATTCGGCGATCACCCTGCCGCTCGGTGTTGAGGCGTACGCCGCCTTCGCCCTCCGGGTGTGGCTGTCCGCATCCAGGTCCGATCGGGCTCGCAAGTTCGCCCGGAACTCGGCGATCGGCGCGCTCGTGCTGGGTGCCTGCGGTCAGGTCGCGTACCACTTGATGACCGCTGCCGGGATGACCTCAGCCCCATGGCAGATCACCACCCCCGTGTCCTGCCTGCCCGTGGTCGTCCTCGGATGCGCTGCTGCGTTGACACACCTGATGCGAGACGAGGAGGGCCGATGACCACGCCAGAGCCGACCGCCGATGGTGTGGTTCTCCCGTTCGCCCGGACCACCTCGGCCTCACCTGAACCGACTACCGAGCCCGCCCCGGGAAGTGAGGTCGTCGAGGCTGAGGCAGTCGACGACTCGCCGCCGATGCTGGTCGACAAGGTGGACGACGGTCCGGCCACGTCATGGATCGAGCGCATCCGCGGTGCCGAACGGCTGCCGATCATCCCCAGCTACCTGCGCACCCTCGCAGAGGCCAAGGCCACGGCGAAGTGGACCGCCAAGCACTACGCCCACAGTGCGGGATACCACGCCTTCCGGTCGCCGCTCTACGCGCTCAAACTCGCAGTCCGTTCGCCTGCGGGCGCGTTGCTCTTGGCAGTCGCAACCGGTCGGTGGGTTTCCGACGCCGAAGGGCGCTCGATCCGGCGGCAGATGTCCGAGAAGGGCAACGCCGAGCACTACCTCAAGCTCTCCCAGCAGCGCGACGCACGAGTCCGGATGCGGACACTCCTGCTGCTCTTGGGCGCGTCGGTGGGGACGGTCTTGCTGTTCATCTTGCCGACGGTCACCCCTGAGTGGGTCATCTGGGCTTGCGGGTGCATCGCGATGGGCATCCTGGGCAAGCTGGGCACCCCGGTTGACCGGCCGGTGGCCAGCCGGGCAGTCACCGCTGCCCACGTCCAGAAACTCACCTCTGACGTGGTCGAACGCGCCCTGTCCGTGTTGGGCATCGCCGGGATCAACCAGGCGATGGCCAAGAACAGCCGCGCGATCGGGTTCACGGCGCCGATCAGCCGTGACGGGCCTGGTTGGCGGGCAGAGGTCGACCTGCCGCCGGGCGTCACCGCGGGCGACGTCATCGAGCGTCGGGACCGATTGGCGTCCGGATTGGGGCGTCCGCTTGGGTGCGTGTGGCCGGAGGGGAACGCCGCGGTCCACCCCGGGCGCCTGGTGCTCTGGGTCGGTGACCAGGACATGAGCAAGGCGAAGCAGCCCGCATGGCCGCTGCGCCGCGGTGAGCCGATCGACCTGTTCAAGCCCCAGCCGTTCGGCACCGACCAGCGCGGCCGGTGGGTCGACATCACCTTGATGTTCATCGCCGGGATCATTGGCGCGGTCCCGCGCATGGGCAAGACGTTCACGCTGCGAGAGTTGCTGCTGATCGCTTGCCTTGACCCGCGCTCCGAACTGCACGTGTACGACCTCAAGGGCACCGGCGACTTGTCGCCGTTGGCACCCGTCAGCCACCGGTACCGGGCCGGCGACGACCCGGAGGACATCGAGTACGCCCTAACCTCGCTCCGTGCGCTGCGAGAAGAGATGCGGCGCCGAACCAAGGTCATCCGGGAACTCCCCAAGGACTTGTGCCCTGAGTCCAAAGTGACCAGTGAGCTTGCCAGCAAGAAATCCTTGCGGCTGCACCCGATCGTGGTCGGTGCTGACGAGTGTCAGGTGTGGTTCGAGCACCCCGACTACGGTGCGGAGATCGAGGAAATCTGCACTGACCTGGTCAAACGTGGCCCGGCAACAGGGATCGCCCTGCTACTGGCCACCCAGCGCCCGGACTCCAAGTCCATCCCGACGCAGATCAGCGACAACGCCGTCCTCCGGTTCTGCCTCAAGGTGGCCGGTCAGGTTCCCAACGACATGGTCTTGGGCACGTCGTCGTACAAGAACGGTGTCCGCGCCACCGCATTCTCGTTCAGCGACAAGGGGATCGGAATCCTCAAGGGTGACGGCGATGAGCCGCGCACCGTGCGCGGCGTCTACATCGACGCACCTGCCGCCGAGAAGATCGTCACTCGCGCCCGCGCCATCCGCGTTGCCGCTGGCTTGCTCACCGGCTACGCGGCGGGGCTCGACGTCGAGGTTGAAGACCGCGGCGACACGACCCTGTTGCATGACGTCCTGGCCGCCATCGGTGACGCGGATAAGGCGTGGTCGGAATCCATCGTGGACCGTCTCGCCGAACTCCGGCCGTCGACCTACGGGGCTTGGGCAGAGTTGGCCACCGGTTCGGCCAAGGCCACCCAGCTAGCCGGAGCGCTCAAGCCCTACGGCATCGCCACCAAGCAGGTGTGGGGCACCGACCCGACCACCGGCAAGGGCGCGAACCGTATGGGCATCAACCGCGAGTGGATCGCCGACGCAATTACCAAGAGTAGCTAGAGGTCGCCGTCATGGCCCCGCGACCGCGGCTCTAGGTCTAGATCCCGACCCCTCTAGACCTAGAGCCCCCTCTAGACGACTGCAACACCCCTGATCAGCGTCCTAGCGCCTAGAGGCGCAGGTCTCGCGCACCCAAAATCAGCCAGGAGACCTCCTGTGAGCACCCTCGCCGCACTCCTGATCAATCCGTTGACCCTGGCCTCGCTGTTCACGCTTGGTTACGCCGCAACGTGCGCGATCTGGCCCTTCAAACGCTGCCGCCGCTGCAAGGGCGCCGGTCGCCACCGCGCCCCGCTCATCCGCGCGTTCCGCCCCTGCCGCTTGTGCAGCGGCAGCGGATACCGGCTCCGCGTGGGCCGCCGAGTCCACAACGCCTGGACGCGTGTCCGCCGTGATCGCCGCCGGTAGTCACCCCCGATCATCCACACAGGAGCGCACGACATGAACGCCATGCACACCGCCGCTCTGGCTCTGGCTGGCCGCGGTTGGCCCGTCTTCCCCATGACCCCCGGCGGCAAGCGCCCCGCGGTTCGCGACTGGGAGCGCCGCGCCACCACCGACCCCGAGCGCATCGCCCGGTGCTGGTCGACGGGCGCCTACAACGTCGGCATCGCCACCGGCCCCGCCCACCTGGTCGTCGTCGACCTGGACACCGCCAAGCCAGGGGAGACCGCCCCGGAAGCCTGGAACCTGCCCGGGGTCCACTGCGGGCTCGACGTCTTGGCCGTCCTTGCCGAACAGGCAAGCGCCCCGCTCCCGCTGGACACGTTCACCGTCTCGACCCCGTCCGGTGGCCTGCACCTGTACTTCGCTGCACCGACCGGCGAGACTTTCCGCAACACCGCTGGCGACCGTGGTCAGGGACTCGGCTGGCACATCGACACCCGGGCCGGTGGCGGCTGCGTAGCTGGCCCGGGGTCCGAGGTGGACGGACGCCCTTACGTCGTCGAGCATGACGCGCCGGTCATCCCATTGCCCGGCTGGCTGGTCGACCGGCTACGCCCCAAGCCGCTGCCCACCGCCCCGGCTGCACCCATCACGCTGCACGGCCGCGACCGCCGCTCCCGCTACCTGGACGCCGCTATCGCGGCGGAAGTGGCCCGCGTCGAGAGTGCATCCGGCGGTGAGCGCAACCAGACGCTCTACATCGCCGCGTGCGCGCTGGGCCAGCTCGTGGCCGGTGGTGGTCTCACGGAGGAGGACGTGCGCGCGACGTTGTTGCAGGCCGCGTCCGGGCACCTGGCCGTTCACGCCTACAGCGCACACACGGCCAACAGCACGATCACCTCCGGACTGCGTGCCGGTGCCCGTCGCCCCCGGCAGGTGGCCGCGTGAACGCCGTCGTGCGACCACTACGTCCCGAGGAAGACGGGCTGATGTTGCGCACCGCCTGGACCGCCGATCAGCTCTTGGCGGCTGACTTCCCAGAGCCCAAGTGGGCTGTTCCGGGAGTCATCTGCGAGGGAGTCAACCTGATCGCGGGGCCGCCGAAGGTGGGCAAGTCGTGGCTGTCGCTGGGGTTGGGACTCTCGATCGCGGGTGGACAGCCCGCGTTCGGCTCCATCGTCAGCGAGTCCGGGCCGGTGCTGTACCTCGCGCTGGAGGACACCGCCCGGCGGTTGCAGTCGCGGATGCGGAAGATGCTCGCTGGCCTTCCCGGGCCGCAGATGCTCACCCTCGCCACCGAGTGCCCGCCACTGGCGGACGGGGGAGACCGCGCCATCTGCGGGTGGCTCGACCGGAACCCGGACGCCCGCCTGGTCGTCATCGACGTGTTGGCCAAGGTGCGTGGTGGGGAGAACACCACGGGCAGCCAGTACGCGGCGGACTATGCCGCCATCGGCCGGATCAAGTACATCGCCGACAAGTACGCCGTCGCCGTCCTGGTGGTCACCCACGTGCGCAAAGCGGCCTCCGAGGACTTCCTACAGACCGTCTCCGGCACCAACGGCATCGCCGGAGCCGCGGACGCGGTGCTCGTGCTCCAACGGGGCCGGAACGCCGCAGACGGCCAGTTGCACGTCACCGGCCGCGACGTCGAGGAAGCCGAGTACGCCCTGTCCTTCGATGCCGAACACGGGGCTTGGAACATGCTCGACGGCCCCGCAGTGGACCACATGGTCAGCGACACCCGGGCCGCCATCCTCCGGTTCCTGCGGAACAACCCTGGCAGCACCCCGAAGGTCATCGCCGCAGGTGCTGGCATCACCAACGACAACGCTAAGCGCACCTGCGGGCGGATGGTCGAGGACAACCAGCTCACCAAAGACAGCACGGGCCGGTACTTCGTCCCGCTGGCCGGTGACGCCCTCACTGCCCCCGCTGTGTCACCCCTGTCACCCGTGTCACTGCCACTCCCCTGATCAGCAGAAACCCCGGGTGACACCTGCGAAATCGCGCAGTCACCCCCTGCCCTGGAAGGGATCGCCATGCGACGTCAGCCCACCGGCCACCACCATCTCAAGGGGCTTGACCGTGACCGCGGAGTTCACTCCCACTGTCGTTCCACTTAGGCACCTCTACACCGTCGCCGACGCGATGCGGCTGCTCTCCATCGGCAGAACCGCCCTGTACGAACAGATCCGCTCCGGACGTCTCCGGACGGTTACCCAAGGCAAGTCGCGCCGCATTCCTGCCGCCGCGCTCAACGACTACGTCCAATTGCTCATCAAGGAAGCTGAGGAGTGCCATGACCAAGCGGCGTAGCCGCGGCGACGGTGGCCTTCACTGGGATGAACGGCGTCAGCGGTGGATTGCCTCCCTGACCATCGGGTACACGCCCGCCGGGAAACGCCTGGTCAAGACCGCCAGTGGCAAGACCAAGACGGAAGCCAAGAACAAGCTCAAGGAAATCATCCGGGATTTCGACGACGGTCTCGCCATCGCGCAGCACGGGTACACGGTTGGCCAAGCGGTCAACGACTGGCTGACCTACGGCCTGCCCGGCAGGGGAGAGGCCACCCACGAAAAGCTGCGCATCCTGGCAGATCTGCACGTCACGCCACTGATCGGCGCGCGAAAGCTCCGCGAACTTAGCGCCGACGAGGTGGACGTGTGGCTGGCCGGGCTGGCCACGAAGCTGAGCACTCGGACACTCCGGGACATCCGGTCCATCCTTCTCCGAGCGATCAACCGCGCTCAGGCCCGCGACAAGGTGAAGCGCAACGTCGTGATGCTGTGCGAGTGTCCGACTGGGAAGACAGGTCGACCGTCGAAGTCGCTGAACTACGCGCAGGCTGAGGCGCTGCTACTGACGGCGGAAAGCGACAACTCGACGATCGGGGCCTACGTCGTCGTGTCCCTGCTGAGCGGTTGCCGGACGGAGGAAGTGCGTCCGCTGCCGTGGAAGAACCTGGTTCGCGTCAGCAAGGAAGAGCTTGCCAACCGGGCCGCCAGCGAAGCCGACAAGCCGAAAGCCCACGTCAATGTGTGGCGGTCGGTGCGGGCAGGCGGTGACACCAAGACCAGGAAGTCCCGACGCTCGCTAGGGATCGGTGACCGGTGCTTGGCGGCCTTCGAGGCACAGGAAGTGCGGCTGCAACAGGTCCGGGAGGATGCCGGTGACCTCTGGCAGGAGAACGGCCTGGTGTTCGCTTCCGAGACCGGGACCATGCTCGACGCCGCTAACGTGCGGCGCGGGTTCCGCAGGCTCGCCAAGGCGGCTGGCCTCAACCCGAACGAGTGGACGCCCCGGGAGCTACGCCACAGCTTCGTGTCGCTGCTGTCGGATGGTGGGTTGACCCTTGAGCAGATTTCACGCTTGGTGGGGCACAGCAGCACTGCGGTAACGGAGACCGTCTACCGGCATCAGCTCAACCCGGTGGTGGAGGACGGCGCAACAGCGATGGATCGAATCTTTCCGAGCTGATTAAGTTAGCTTTGTGCGGCCATGTTCAGGTCCTGCCGCTTACCGGGCAGGGCCTGAACATGGCTCGACTTAAGCAACGGAGTCGCCGATCTCATATTGCGCATGCACATGGGCGAGCGTCAATCGACCACATGTGACCTGGTCGCGAAGTCTTTAGGGCCTGTTCTGGGGATTCTTCTCTCGCTGATCGATAAACCGTCGATCTGACCACTTGGCGAGATATTTCTGGACCTTCTCGTCAATGTTGGCATCGGGGCTTTCTTTGGAACCTTTTTGCGGTTCGCTATCAGATTCTTTGCCGGCGTCTGTGCTCATCTAACCTTACCTTCCGAGAGCGATTGCTGAAGTTGACGTAATCAGGCCAGTGGTCAGGGCTGCAATGCTTATTCTCCAATAGATGGCTTTGTGTCGATAGCGTAGAGAATTGTGCTGATATATCTCAATCCGAATAGCAATCAAGCGATGTAAAACATCCTCTTTCGAGGCGTCGAGTAGCTCGATCAACGCAGCGGGTCGTAGATCTCTATACCGTCTGATAGATATGACCATCACGGCAGAGACGAATGCCAACCCGTACATGCCGAAGGCAATGCTTGCGAAAAGAATGCTTGAATTTTTTGTGGCAAGGTATTGTGCAGCTGCAGCCGAGACGCCTATCAAGACGGTAGCCTTGTTATCGACTTGCGTCCCATCGAGGTCCTGTCTTTCGATACGGCTCGATATTTCGTCATGGACGAGCTTCTGCACCTCGTGCTGATCGGGGTCATTCTCGTCTGGCACGAAACTACTTTAGACCTCCTTGCATCTTCGGGCCAGCGCCATTTTTCGTAGCTTAGAAGGTGGAATGGGGCTTGTGGCGGATAGTGTGCCATCGAGTGGGAACTTCCCACGCACTCAACCCTAATTCTAACTTAGGAGTCTGTGTGATCCTTGTCGCGATGGGTCAACACATGGTAGAACTGCCTGGCATCGCCCACGTAACAGCCAAGAAGTGGTTGAGCCAATGAATCACAAGGAAGAAACTGTTTTCGAGAGAGTGTTTACTGCGGTCATTGGAGACGCTGAAAAGGTCAAAGAAAGTGCAGAAAGCCACGTCTCGCAGATCCGGTGGAGGTGGGCGCAGGGATTGCAAGCTGTTTCAGTATCTATGGCGAGCAGTGCCGTTCCTGGCGTTTCACTTGCGCTGACTTTGCCTTCGCTTGTGTTTACATATCGAAAAATGGCCCACACTGCCTGGGGAATTGGATATCACCTGGGGGTTAAATTGGACCCGCTGGACGATATCCTCAGAATCACTGAGCTTTGGGCCACCAAGTCTGGCAGAGATCTGTCAGCCGCAGGAGCGCCTCTTGTTCGTGCGGGGCTGGGCGTAGGGTTGACGCTATCGTCAGAATTGCTCGTCAAACTACTTACTACGAAGCTGGAAGCGCCCCTTCTTGAGACAGTCAAACACAATTTAAAGGGCCTCTCCACCTTGTTCGTTAGTAAAGTCAATGAAGAGGCGAGCAAGCAAGGAATTTCGCGTGCAATACCATTTGTCGCCCCGGTTGTGAGTGGAGCACTAACTGCGCGAATGATGTACAACTTCGGGCAATGTGCCACTATATACTACGAGTCAAGATAGTCTACCCGTCGATGCGGCAGAAGACTCTGCATCGTCTACGCTGCTCAACCTCGTAGAAGCGCTTCGCTGTTGATCGGTGGGCTACCCAACACAGCGCCCACGGAGACCGCTGTCCAGACATCACCCCCGACTGGTACAGCTACTTGTCGTGCCCTCACGGTTCCTGGCAAAAGACGAGGTACTCCATGTCGCTGGCATCCGGCAGCGCATTATCGATGCCTGGCGAATCTGGCAGAGTTCGCCAGCTCGATACAGCAAACTGGCGGAGATTGCGGCTGGTCGGACGATGCTGGTTTCAGAGTTCTCTGGAAAACCCTGGCGCAAGGTGTTGCGTCCTGGAATTCGGCCCATGTCCTTCTCGCCGATGGACAGATGGAGGGTGTCGAAGCAGTAGTTGCTCACGTGCCGGAGGTTTTCGGGATAGCTCCGCCAGTGAAACCCGTGATGGCCTCGCGATGCAGGGGCGCTCTGCTGTCCGTAGCCCCTGTGGCAGGTGCGGGCAGGTGACCTCATGGGCGGGTGAAACAAGCGCTGTAGCAGCCCGGGTGGCGGCAGTGGCGGGGGGAGTGCAACGCGGCGTGGGACGGCGTTCGGGGTCGACCGACGTCGCGATTCATGCCGTTAGTTTGGAGGTGGAAGTCGGCAAGGCTGGCGAGGTCCTACGGCTGGCTGAGCGCATCGACTGGTGGGAACGCGGCACGTGCAGTGCTACACCGGCCTGCGCATCCTCGCCGAGGAGTTCGGCGGGGGCCGCGTCTGGAAACACGACCGCGGGGGCCTCGGCACATCGAGCAGGTGTCCTGACCCTGCCGGAGCCGGGCCACCGCCTGGCGCCCACCCTAGTGCGCTCGCCGAGCGGTCTGTGGATCCCGTGAGCCACCCGCTCGACAAGCAGGGGAGCGTAGACAAGCAGTTAGTCAAGCAGAAACGAGATCAGGCCCTGTCCGCACCTAAGTGGACAGGGCCTGACCTGCGTCGGGGTGACAGGATTTGAACCTGCGACCTCTTCGTCCCGAACGAAGCGCGCTACCAAGCTGCGCCACACCCCGGTGGGAACGAGAGAAGCTTACCTGACGCGTGCACCGGCTCCGAACCGGGCTCCCCTTGAGCCGTCCAGGGCCGGGTCTGTGCTGGTCGTGCGGGGTACGAGGGTCAGCAGGCTGGCCTCGGGCGGGCACGCGAAGCGGACCGGGGCGTACGGCGAGGTGCCCAGTCCCGCGGACACGTGCAGCCACGTCTCCGATCCCCACCGTGACGAGCCGCGGGCTCGGCTGCGGTCCAGGTCGCAGTTGGTGACGATCGCGCCGTAGCCCGGGATGCGGAGTTGGCCGCCGTGGGTGTGGCCCGCCATGACCAGGTCGTAGCCGTCCTCGGCGAACCGGTCCAGGACTCGGGGTTCGGGGGAGTGGGTGACGCCCAGTCTCAGGGTGGCTTGGCGGTCGGGTTTGCCCGCGATCTCGTCGTAGCGGTCGCGGCGGAGGTGGGGGTCGTCCACTCCGGCCGCGGCGATGGTGCGGCCGTCGACGGTGAAGAGCTTGCGGGTGTGGGTGAGGTCGATCCAGCCCCGCTCCAGCATCGCCGCGCGCAGGTCCTTCCAGGGCAGCGGGATGCCGTGGATCCGCTTGTTCGACGGGAACAGGTAGCGCGCGGGGTTCTTCGGTTTGGGCGCGTAGTAGTCGTTGCTGCCGAAGACGAAGACACCGGGGCGGTTGAGCAGGGGGCCCAGAGCGCGCACCACGGCGGGGACGGCCTGGCGGTGGGCCAGGTTGTCGCCGGTGTTGACGACCAGGTCGGGGTTCAGCTCGTCGAGCGCGGCCACCCACCGCTGCTTCGACTTCTGGCCGGGCAGCATGTGCAGGTCCGAGATGTGCAGCACGCGCAGGGGGCGGGCGCCTTCGGCGAGCACCGGCAGCGTGGCTTGGCGCAGCGTCCACCTCGTCCGCTCGTAGCCCGCCGCGTAGGCGAGGGTCGCCGCGCCCAGCGCGGCGGTGCCGATGGCGGCCCGGAGGGCTTTGCGGCCGAGGGTGCTCACTGCGTCACTCACACTCCCGAGGGTACGGGTTGGCCCGCCCCGGCCCGCAACCGTCGGACGGGTTACCCCGTCCACCCGCCTGACCTTGGCGGATATCCGGTTGGCGGCCCCAGTAGCCTCTTCAGACATGGCCGACCTCAAGAACCGCCTCCAGGCGGACCTGACCTCCGCGATGAAGAACCGGGAGAAGACCCGCACCGCGACGCTGCGCATGGCGCTGACCGCCGTCGCCAACGAGGAGGTCGCGGGTGACTCGGCCCGGCAGCTCACCGACGACGAGGTGCTCAAGCTGCTGGCCCGCGAGGTGAAGAAGCGCAAGGAGGCCGCCGAGGCGTTCGCGGGCGCCGGTCGGGCCGAGCAGTCCCAGTTGGAGCTCGACGAGGCCGCGGTCCTCAACGAGTACCTGCCCCAGCAGCTCGCCGACGACGAACTGACCGCCCTGGTCGACGCCGCCGTCGCCGAGGTCACCGAGCAGCTCGGCGAGGCCCCGGGTCCGCGCCAGATGGGCCAGGTCATGAAGGCCGCCAACGCCAAGGTCGCGGGCCGCGCCGAGGGTGGCCGGGTCGCCGCCGTCGTCAAGAAGAGGTTGACGTCGTAGATATCGGCACGGCCGCGCAGTCCGGGCTCTCGGCGGACGACACCGCCCACCGGCCGTTGTCGACGGTAAGGGTGAAGTCGGCGCACACCATCACCTGGGTGACGAAGATGAACGCGGGCCCGCTCCCCTGGTAGGTCGCGGTCGCGGTGACCTTCGCCGCGTCCCGGGTGATCCCGCGGAGCTGCCCGTCTGCCTCGACCGCCGCCGCGATCGCGGTGTCGTCTGCGGTGACCGGCAAGGCGCGCAGCCTTTCCTCCGTTGCCCGGATCCCCTCCCAGGCGTCGTCCTCGGCTACTTCGGTCGGGTGTCCCGGCGAGATGGACCTGAAGAAGAAGTAGAGCGGCAGTACGACGAACAGGAACAGCAGCATGAGGCAGCCCGGCACCGGACTGCCGCCCCAACTCCTCGATAACCGCTCGTGTGTCGTGGTCACCACGTCATCCGAGCAGAGCGCGAACCGACAGCGCCCGGGTTCCGTGGGATCGGAACCCGGGCGCTACCTGATCGTTGGGGTCAGCCGCCCGCTGCGGGCGGGACGATCGTGATCGGTGGTCTGCCGGGCCTGCCGGGGATGCTGGGTTGGCCGCCGCCGTTGCCCGGGCCGCCGGGGAAGCCCGGATCGGGGAAGCCCGGGTCGCCCGTCGGCGGGACGTCGCTCGTCTTGGGCGGCGGGACGTACCCCGTGCTCACGAAGATCGTGATCGTCTCGCCCTGGATGGCCCCGCCGCGCGGGGACTGGGCGACCACGGTGCCCTTCTTGCGGGCGTCGTTGCGGCTCTGGGCCACGACCTTGTAGCCGGCGCCCTGGAGGATGTCCGTGGCCTCCTGCTGGCTCTTGTTGGTCACGTCCGGCACCTTGGACCCGTCGCCGCCGTCGAGGTAGCGGGGATCGGTCGGGGGCAGGGGGGCCACCGGCATGCCCTCCATGTACTTCGACATCATCGCGAACCAGGTCCGGGCCGGGACCTTGCCGCCGAAGATGTTGCCGCCGGTGCCGCAGAGGCGCGGTGGGTCGGTGTCGCAGAGGCCCTGCGGTTTGGGGCTGTCGTTGAAGGTCAGCACGGCCGCCGCGTACTGCGGGGTGGCGCCGACGAAGCCCGCCGACTTGAACTCCTGCGTGGTGCCGGTCTTGCCCGCCATCGGGCGGTTCCAGCCGACCGACTGGGCGGCGGCGCGCGAGGTGCCGTTCGCCATGGTGTCGTCCTTCGACATCCCGGTGGCCAGCGTGTTCGCCAGCGGCTCGGCGACGGCCTGCTCGCAGGGGGCCTCGTTGACGTCGATCTTCTTGCCCTCGCGGTCGAGCACCTCGACGATCGGCGTCGGCGGGCACCACACGCCGCCGCTCATGATCGTGGCGCCCACGTTCGCCAGCTCCAGCGTGCTCACCGGGCCCGGGCCCAGGGTGAAGGACGCGCGACCCGCGGGGTTGCCCTGGGTCGGCTTGAAGAAGTCGCTCTGCGGCATCCGGTTGCGGTCGTCGGCCGAGTTGGGGTCGGGGGTGACGCCGTAGCTGTTGGCCGCCATGGTCTCGCGCAGGCCGAGCCTGCTGGCCATGTCCACGACCGCGCCCATGCCGACGCGCTCTTCCAGGATCACGAACCCGGTGTTCGGGGACGTGCCCAGCGCGTCCTGCACGGTCATGTTCGGCGGGTAGCCCTTGCCCGCGTTGTTCAGGCAGTACTTGCGGTTGTCGCCGTCGTTCGGCTTGTCCGTGCGCTTGCAGCTCTTCCCGCCGCCGGTGAAGACCTGGGACTCGTAGGAGGTGGGCGTGTCGATGACGTTCATGATGCCGCCGCCCTTCTCCAGGTAGGCGGCGGTGGTGAAGATCTTGAAGATGGAGCCCGCGCCGAACTTGTTGGCCACCCGGCTCGGCAGGCCGTAGGTGGTCTGGCCCTGGGCGGGGTCCAGGCCGTAGTCGCGGTTGGCGACCAGGGCCAGCACCTGGTGGCGCTCCTTGCCCGGCTGGACGACCGCCATGGTGTTGGCGATGCCCGGCTGGGTCTTGGGGACCTCGGCCTCGGCCGCCTGCTTGGCCAGCTGCGTGGCGCGCGCGTCCAGGCTGGTCTTGATCGTGTAGCCGCCGGTCTTGAGCTGGTCCTCGGTGAAGCCGACCTTCTCCAGGTACTCGAAGACGTACTGGCAGTAGAAGCCGTACTCCGGGCCCGCGCCGACGCAGTTCGCGGCGGGCTTGTCCACCTTCGGGAGGACGCCCAGGGGCTCCTTCTTGGCCTCCGCGGCGGCCGACGGGGAAAGCTTCTGGTTCTCGACCATCTTGTCGATCACGAAATTGCGCCGGGCCAACGTCTCCGACGGTTTGCGCCACGGGTTGTACAGCACCGGGTTGTTCACCGCGCCCGCCAGCAGCGCGGACTGCGAGACGGTCAGCTTGTCCGGTGTGGTGCCGAAGTACGCGTGCGCCGCCGCCCCGATGCCGTAGACCTCGTAGGCGAACTCGATCACGTTGAGGTAACCGGTGAGGATCTCCTCCTTGCTCATCTTCTGCTCGAGCTGGATGGCGATCCGCGCCTCGCGCAGCTTGCGCGCGATGGTCTGCTCCTGGGCCTTGCTCTGCTCGACCTTGTTGTCCCGGTTGACCACGTTGATCAAGTAGTTCTTCACGTACTGCTGCGTGAGCGTGGACGCGCCCTGGGTCTCGCCGCCGGTCTGGTTGGAGACCGCGGCGCGGATGGTGCCCTTCCAGTCGACGCCGTGGTGCTCGTAGAAGCGGCGGTCCTCCACGGAGACCAGCGCGGCCTTCATCGTGGGGGAGATCTGGTCGGCGGTCGCCGGGAGCCGGTACTGGTCGTAGAGCGAGGCGATCGGGTTGCCCGCGCTGTCGGTGATCGTGGTGATCAGCGGCTGCGGCGTGGACACCAGGTCGGCCGACACGCTGTCGATCGTGTCGCTCGCCCGGTTCGACGCGACCCCCAGCGCGCCGACGACCGGGAACAGCATCCCCGCCAGCAGCACGCCCGCGAGCAGGCAAAGTCCGAGCAGTTTCAGCAGGCTGTCTCCCACACGCACGGGGCCAGCCTACGCGTGACCCGGTTGGAGCACCGGTGAAGCCGTCACGCGAAGTGCCTTTTCGACGACACCACCTGGCGTATTGACTTTTCGTAACGGGAACCTCCACCTGCGTTCTCGATGGAACCGGGACCCACTAGAGTTCGTCAACGTCTCACGACAGCGCCGAACGGCTACTCGCGGTCCCGCGGTGGAGCTGCAAGGCACCGGTACCGGGGGGTACCGGGTTACAGGGTCGCGACGACGACAGGGGTGGGGGATATGCATCTCGACGCTCAGCCACAGGTCGACTGGCGTGTCCGTGCGACGTGCCGAGACGAGGACCCGGACGGGCTCTTCGTCCGGGGCGCCGAGCAGCGCAAGGCCAAGATGGTCTGCATCGCGTGCCCGGTGCGCACGGAATGCCTGGCGGAAGCGCTCGACAACCGAATCGAATTCGGCGTGTGGGGCGGCATGACCGAACGGGAGCGCAGGGCGTTGCTGCGCCGCAGGCCGGACGTGGCCTCGTGGCGCGAACTGCTCGACGACGCCCGCCGCAGGCACACCTACGACGACATCGACGCCCGCGTCGGATGATCCCGACGTCCGCGCCCGGTGGTCCGGCCGCGTCAGGGTGATCCCGGTCCTGGGTTGATCGGCACTCGAGAGCGGGCGGTAGTCCGCTGACGCGTTGATCACCCGAGGGTGATCTCCGTCACTTGCTCGGGTCGCCAGCGCGCGGTGGCCCGGTGCGGGAGGTCGTCAGGCCCCGGCCAGCCGGTCGCCGATCTCCCGCAGCCCGGCCAGGTCGTGCACGTCGGCCGCCATCGCGGGCACGTGCGCCAGCGCCACCCCGGGGTGCGCCTTGGTGAACCGGCTGACCAGCCTGCGCTCGCGCTGGGCCAGCGCCACCCGGTCGGCGTGCAGCCGCAGCACGGCCGCCGCCAGCGGGGCGTCGCCGCGGGCCGCCAGCGAGTCCGCGGCCCCGAGCGCCTTGGCCGCGGGCAGCTTCGCCAGTGCCGGGTGCGTCCGGTTGACCACCAGGCCCGCCAGCGGGACGGACTCCTCGGCCAGCCGCTCGACGAAGAAGCTGGCCTCGCGCAGCGCGTCCGGCTCGGGCGCGGCGACCACCAGGAACGCCGTGCCGTCCGAGCGCAGCAGCTCGTACGTGCGCTGGGCGCGCTCCCGGAACCCGCCGAACATCCCGTCGAAGGCCTGCACGAACGCCGACGCGTCGGCCAGCATCTGGCCGCCCACGATCGCCGACACGGCCTTGGCGAACAGCCCGAACCCGGCGCTGACCACCTTGCGCAGCCCCCAACCGCCCGCGCGGGCCGGTCCGGTCAGCAGCTTGATCATCCGACCGTCCAGCGCGGTGGACAGCCGCCGCGGCGCGTCCAGGAAGTCCAGCGCCGACCGCGACGGCGGGGTGTCGACCACGATCAGGTCCCAGGTGCCGTCGGCGGCGAGCTGGCCCAGCTTCTCCATCGCCATGTACTCCTGCGTGCCGGAGAACGACGAGGAGATGGTCCGGTAGAACGGGTTTGCCAGCACCTCCTCGGCCCGCTTCGGCCCGGCGTGCGCGAGCACCATGTCGTCGAAGGTGCGCCGCATGTCCAGCATCATCGCGCTCAGCGAGCCCTTGGGCGCGAAACCCGGCACCGCGACCTCGCGCGGCACGTTGCCCAGCTCGGCCAGGCCCAGCGCCTGCGCGAGCCGCCGGGCCGGGTCGATGGTCAGCACCACGGTGTCGCGGCCGCGCTCGGCGGCGCGCACGGCGATCGCCGCGGCGGTGGTGGTCTTGCCGACGCCGCCGGAGCCGCAGCACACCACGACGCGGGTACCGGGGTCGTCGATCAGCGCGTCGACCTCGAGGGCGCTCATCGGACCCCCTGGTCGACGAGCGCCTCGGCCAGTTCGTAGAGGGTGCCCAGGTCGATGCCGTCGACCACCTCGGGCAGCTCCACCGCGGGCAGGTCCACCTCGGCCAGCTGGGTGCGCGCCCGCTGCTCGGCCTGCACCCGGATGGCGTGCTCGACGGTCTCCTCGACCAGGCCGTCGACCTGCGCGTCGGACAGCGCCAACCCAGCGGAGGTGAGGCCGTCGCGGATCCGGGCCGCGTCGACCCGGCCGTCGGCGGCGGCGGTGACCGAGCGGGCGGGCAGCCGCGGCGGCCGGACCCGGTTCAGCAGGATCGCCCCCGGTCGCAGGTCGGCGGCGTCGAGCTCCTCGACGGCCTCGATGGTCTCGCGCACCGGCATCTCCTCCAGCAGGGTCACCAGGTGCACGGCGGTGTCGCCGGAGTGCAGCAGCTTGACCACGCCGTCGCTCTGGCCCTTGATCGGGCCGACCTTGGCCAGGTCGGCCATGGCCTTGGTGACGTCGAGGAACTTCACGATCCGGCCGGTCGGCGGCGCGTCGACGACCACCGCGTCGTAGACGTGCCTGCCGTCCTCGGCGCGGGTGACGCACTCCTTGATCTTCCCGGTGAGCAGCACGTCGCGCAGGCCGGGCGCGAGGGTGGTGGCGAACTCGATGGCGCCCATCTTGCGCAGCGTGCGGCCCGCGAAGCCGAGGTTGTAGAACATCGACAGGTACTCCAGCAGCGCCGCCTCGACGTCGACGTGCAGCGCCCGCACCTCGCCACCGCCCGGCGCGGCGGCCACCCGCTCCTCCGCGTAGGGCAGCGGCGGCCGGTCGAAGAGCTGGGCGATGCCCTGCCTGCCCTCGACCTCCACCAGCAGGACGCGCCTGCCACCGGTCGCCAGCGCCAGCGCGAGGGCGCCCGCCACGGTGGACTTGCCGGTCCCGCCCTTGCCGGTCACCACGTGGAGCCGGGCCCGGGCGATCTGCTCCGTCCAGCCGACGACAGGGGTGGTCACGGTTTCAGCGTAAATGCCCGGTTACCCGGGGCGCCGTTCGAGTGGCGCATCGCTCGGGGCCCGCTCAGCCGACCAGCAGCATGACCGACGCGGCCGCGCCGACCACGATCACCAGGGTCCACACCAGCGGCGCGGCCAGCACCGTGGTGGTCAGCAGGCCGAGCAGCCCGAGCAGGGTCAGCGCGACCACGCCGGAGACGGCGACCGAGGTGGCCGACCCGGTCCGGTCGCGGACCTTGGCCATGGTGACCAGCACCAGCACCAGTCCGCTCACGCCGAGCAGCGTGGTCGCGATGATCCGCCACGACTCCATGGCGCAACCGTACCGACCACTCTCGGTCAGCCCGCACCCTCGTCGGTGAACCGGGTCGGATCGCACGGCCCCGGCCCGGGACCTCTCGACCGGTGTGCGGCTAGGGTGTGGCCTACCCGGTTGCGACGCGTGCAGCCTGGTCGTTGACCTGGCCGACCTCCGATGATAAGGACCCGCCTTGTCCGAGCTCACCAAGTGGGAGTACGCCACCGTGCCGCTGCTGATCCACGCGACCAAGCAGATCCTCGACCAGTGGGGCGAGGACGGCTGGGAGCTGGTGTCGGTGCTGCCCGGTCCGACCGGCGAGCAGCTGGTCGCCTACCTCAAGCGCCCCAAGGTCGGCTGAGGTGTCCTGGCGCGCTCGGCTCGCCGAGCTGGGGATCGACCTGCCGCCGGTCGCGGCGCCCGCCGGGTCCTACGTCCCGGCCGTGCGCGCGGGCGCGCTGGTCTTCACCGCGGGGCAGATCCCGCTGGTCGACGGCGCGGTCGCGGCCACCGGCAAGGTCGGCGCGGAGGTCAGCCCCGAGGAGGCCCAGCGGCTGGCCCGGGTCTGCGCGCTCAACGCCCTGGCCGCGGTGGACGCCCTGGTCGGCATCGACTCGGTGGTCCGGGTCGTGAAGGTGGTCGGGTTCGTGGCCTCCGCCGGTGGGTTCACCGGCCAGCCCGCGGTGCTCAACGGCGCCTCCGACCTGCTCGCCGAGGTCTTCGGCGAGGTCGGCAGGCACGCCAGGTCCGCGGTCGGCGTGGCCGAGTTGCCGCTCGGGGTCCCGGTCGAGGTCGAACTGGTGGTGGAGGTCGGATGAGCGCCCACGAACTGCTGCTCCGCTTAGCGGGGCGGATGAGCGACCGCCAGCTGTGGCGGTTCCGCGACTGGCTGGCCGCCGACGCGCTCGACGCCGTGGCCCGTTCACTGCCGCTGACGCTGCTCCGGGAAAAGGTGGCGATTACACCTGAGGAGTACAAGCTCGCGGTCAACGCTCTGATGGCGCACGGTGCGGATGCCGAACGGCTGAACGCGCTGCCGTGGGTGGACGAAATCGTCGAAGTCGACTACACCTTCTCCGCGGAGTCACCTGACTGGGTGAGCATGGGCGATTCGGTCGCGGTGGTGCTCGGCGCGATCCTGCGGGGCCGCCCCGAGGTGGTCGAGGCGCGGTCGAGTTGGCGGCGCAGCCGCTCCGGCGGCGGTTCGGCGACCCGGGTGGTCCTGGTGACCACGTCGGGCGACGGGGCCCACCTGACCGGGGAGCTGCAGCGGGTGCTGCGTGCCCTGGGCACGTACGAGCCCGCGGTCGAGGTGCTGCCGCGCACGATGGAGCCGCCGCGCTACCACCGGGCCGCGTTCGCCGCATCGGAGCCGCTGGTCGCCCAGGACCAACTGGTCTCCAGCTAGCACCGCCGAGTGGGAGGGGACGGAACGTGACGCAGGTCGCCGCGGGCAAGGGATGGGCGGGGGTGGCGTTGCCGGTCCGGGTGCACGACCTCCTGCTGGCCCTGGCGGGCAGGCTGGACGACGACGCGCTCGCCGACGCCAGGGAACTGCTGGCCTCGGCCGAGATCGACCGGTCGCTGGAGATGATCGCCGGGTGCCTGGTCGCCGGGCACGTGGGCATCGGCACGGCCGAGCGGGAGGAGCTGCTCGCGCTGTTCGGCGCCACCTACAGCGACCCCGGAGTGGTCGGCCGGGTGCGCGTCGCCGAGCCCGACCTGGTCACCCGCCACCGCTTCGCCGCGGGCAAGGTCGACGGCATCGGCCCGGAGGAGGGCGTAGCCGAAGCGGCCAGCCGAGTCCTCGAAGCCCTGCCCGACATCCGCGCGGTGTGGGCCGTCTGGCGCCTCACCCCGGCGGGCGCGGCTACGGGCGCGGTCCCGCACCGGGTCGTGCTGGTCGGCGTCGGCCCCACGGGCTCGGCGGCGGCCACCGCGTACCGGGTGGAGACGTCCCTGCGCCGGGCGGGCCTGACGGCGTCGGTCGAGGTCCTGCGGGACGGTACGGAACCGACGGACTACCACCACACGGCCATGCGCTACGCCACGGAGGTACAGGTGCCGCGCACACCGCCCGCGGTGGTGCCCAAAGGGAATCCTGTGAAGGCGTCGAAGAAGAAGATCGCCGAGCAGTGGATCCCGGCCTCTGAGGACATTCCGCCGTCCGCGCCTCCGGCTGACGACTCGCTGAACGACCAGGAGTTGGGCCTGCTGCGCCAGTTACAGGAGGAGTTGGCCCGTCGCGAGCAGACGGACCCGACTCAACCGGACTGGCAAGGCGACCTCGGCGCAGGCGGGCAGCCGTTCGACTGGCACGAGGCCAACAGCTCGACCATGGTCAACGGGCTGCCCCTGCAACCACCGGAGAGCAAGCACTCCTAGCTCCTGGCTCACGAAGCCCGGGCGGGTTCTCGTTGCTCCTGCTCCAAGGGGCGTGGTCGGTTCGTCGAGCCACCACGCTCCTGGCTGGTTGTTGGCAACTTGGACCCGTTCTTCTTCGCCGATCAGGTCGAAGCGCGCTCGTCGCGCGGTCCTGTCGCCTGCGGTCCGGTTCCGGCTTCACGGTGAACCGAAGCCAGTCGAGTCGATCTTGCTCGGCCGGGCTCTGTCCACATGCGCTGGAACCGTTGACGGGAAATCGCCGCCTTCCGTCGCGCTCTCGCTCCTGACGAACAGGACGTCCGGCAAGTGGGCCCGTCCATCGACTCGCTTTGATCTTGGTGTGGCGGGTTGCGGATGCAGCGCGGCCGGTCTGGGAATGATCCCCGGTGCGTGCCGCCGCTCGATGGACTCCGGAGCGTTCGTTCCGGCGGCGGGCATCCCTGGACCTGGCCGAATGGGATCGCGGACAAGGCGTGTTCGCCCATCGCCCTGCGCGGCCCTGTCGCCCGCTCTTCTGGCTCAAGGCGAACCAAGTCCGCCGAATTGATCTTGCTAGGCGGACCTCCATCCACATGCGCCGGAATCATCCACAGGAAATCGCCACCCCTTCCGCCGCACCCCACCCCCGATAGACTGGAGCAGGGCTGTCCCCCAAGAGGAGGGCGGGGGCTGCGCTTGGGCTCGGGGTGGGGCTTCACGAGGCGGCGGGATTGTGGCGGCGGGTGTTAGTTCCGCTGGGCGGCCTTGCTTGCGGTGTTCAGGATTCGCTGGATGTGGAGGCCGCGGTGGGCGTCTGCGCGGTGGGTGGTTTGTCCTGTGTGGACCATTGTGGTGAATTCGTCTAGGAGGGTTTTGTAGGAGTCTTGGGCGGGGGTTGAGCGGCCGGTCAGTTCGCGGTAGCCCGCTTCGCCGTAGACCGAGACCTCTGTGATGGTGGGGCGCATGGGTAGGCGCATCGACAGGGTTGCGGTGCTCGTGCGGGTGTCTTCGTGGGTGAGGACGAAGTTCCACAGGTCTGGTTCGCTGCGGTGTGCGGCGACCACGTCGGTGATCCGGCCGAGTGCGGCGTCCAGCAGGTCGAAGACGTGCGGTCCGATGTCGGCCAGCGCGCCGCCTTCGTGGCGCCAGGCGGACGACGAGTACGCGCCGCCGAGCAGGGCGCCGGAGAGCCAGCGGGCCGTGCCGCCCGCCCAGCCGTCGGTGCCGTCCAGGTCGGCCAGCCAGTCGACGACCTCCGGGGCGAACCGGCGGATGAACACGACGATCGACGCGACCCCCGCCTCCGCGACCGCGTCGGCCAGCCGCTCGGCGTTGGTGAGGGTGTCCGCGATGGGTTTCTCCAGCAGCACGTGCTTGCCCGCGCGGGCCGCCTTGATCGCGAGTTCGGTCTGGATCGCGGGCGGTACCGCGAACGCGACCGCGTCGACCTGGCCGAGCAGGGCGTCGAAGTCCGCGACGACCGGCGCCCCCAACTCCGCGGCGGCCTCCGGCCGTCGGGCCCACACCGCCGCCAGCTCGGTTCCCGGGTGCGCCAGCAGCCCCGGCGCGTGCACGTTCCGAGCCCACGGCCCGGCCCCGACCAACCCGACCCGCACCACGTCAGCGCTCATCTGCCCAATCCCTGGTTGAGGTACTCCAACTGCGCCCGCACCGACCACTCGGCGGCGGGCCAAAGCGACGGGTCGACGTCCGCGTAGACGTGTTCGACCACTTGGCGCGGTGTGGCGTCCGAACCGAGGTGCGCCAAGGCGGCGCGGATCTGGTCGAGACGCTGTTCGCGGTGGGTGAGGTATTCCTGCGCCACTACGGGCAGATCAGGCAAATCCGGGCCATGGCCGGGAAGAACACGCGTACCGGAGCGGAAGGCGATCAGAGTCCGCAGAGAGCTCAGGTAAGCGCCAAGAGAGCCATCCGGCGGCGGGGAGATCACAGTGGTGCCCCGGCCCAAAACCGTGTCGCCGGTAAGAACAGCGGGCTCGTCGTGGTTAACGGCAAGACACAGCGAATCCGCCGTGTGCCCCGGGGTGTGCAGTACCTCGATCTCCAACCCCGCAGCCACTACGACCTCGCGGTCGGTCAACGGCGCCCCATCGACACACAACGCGGGGTCGAACGCGCGGACCGGCGCAGCGGCGTGACGAGCGAGCCATGGCGCACCGCCAACGTGGTCGTCGTGGTGGTGGGTGATGAGGATTGCCTCGATGGTCCCTGCGGCGGCGACGATTCGCTCCAAGTGCGGGATGTCCTCATGGCCGGGATCGACCACTACGGCATCGGCGGACCCCGGAGCGCGCAGGATCCAGGTGTTCGTGCCGTCGAGGGTCATCACGCTGGGGTTGTCCTCCAACAACACCCCGGCGTACGGGGTGACCTGGCGGACGACGGCGTAGGCCGGGTGCGTCACGTCCCGCACACTATCGGCCCCCGGTGGCGGTTAGGGTCGATCCCGTGCCCGAACTGCCCGAGGAACTGGTCCTGCCCGCCGACCTGGTGCCCGCCGAGCCCCCGAACCCGCCGGTCACGCCGAAGGACGCCGCGACGGTCATGCTGGTCCGCGACCAGGACGGCCTGGAGGTGTTCCTGCTGCGCCGGGTCGTCGGCATGGCGTTCGCGGGCGGCATGACGGTCTTCCCCGGCGGCGGCGTGGACCGCCGCGACGCCGACGCCTCCGTGGCCTGGCACGGTCCGGACCCGGCCTGGTGGGCGGCGCGGTTCGGCTGCGACGAGGCGCTGGCGCGGGCGCTGGTGTGCGCGGCCGTGCGGGAGACGTTCGAGGAGTCCGGGGTCCTGCTGGCCGGGCCGGACGGGGACAGCGTCGTGGCGGACACGCGGCCGTTCCACGACGCGCGGCAGGAACTGGTCGAGCGGAAGTACTCGTTCGCCGGGTTCCTCGCCGACCACGGCCTGGTCCTGCGCGCCGACCTGCTGCGCCCGTGGGCCAACTGGGTCACCCCCGCCGAGGAGCCGCGCCGCTACGACACCCGCTTCTTCCTCGCCGCCATGCCCGAGGGCCAGCACGCCGACGGCGCCACTACGGAGGCCGAGGACGTTGCCTGGCGCCGACCGGCGGACGCCTTGGACGACTGGCGTTCCGGTGCCCGCGGTCTGCTCCCGCCCACCTGGATGGCCCTGGCCGAACTGTCCGAACGCGACTCCGTGGCCGCCGCCATGGCCGCGCCGCGGACCGTCGACAAGATCATCCCCAAGGTGGTCCGCACCGGCACCACCCTGCGCGTGATCCTCCCCGACGACCCCCGCTACCCCACGGCCGCCGCGCACCTCGACGCCCGCCCCGGCGACGCCCTGGACCTGCTCTAGCTCGCGCACCGCCCGGTCGACACCGGCTGGGACAGCGACGGCGCGCGGCCGACCTCGTCGCGGACCTCCGCCGCCGTCAGCGCGAATCCGGTCTCCGAGTTGTCCACCGCCGCGCCGAAGACGACGCCGATGACCTCACCCGCCGGGTTGATCAGTGGACCGCCGGAGTTGCCGCTGAGCACTTTGGCGCGCAGCGTGAACACGTCCCGGTTGACCGTCGACGCGTCGTAGATGTCCGGTCCGCGCAACGGGATCCGGTCGCGCACGCGCGCGGGGGACGCGGTGTACGGACCGTCGAGCGGGTAGCCCAAGACGATGCCGTCCTGGCCGCTCGCCGCGTCACCGGGGGCGAACGGCAGCGGGTCCACCTCCAGCCCCGGCACCGCCAGGATCGCCACGTCCGTCTCGGGGTCGTAGTGCACGACCCGGGCGCGCAGCGAGTCGCCCTGGACCTCTACGCCTACCTCGTCGGTGCCCGCCACTACGTGCGCGTTCGTCATCACCCGCTCCGGGGAGATCACGAACCCGCTGCCCTCCAGCGCCCGCTCGCACGACGGCGCCTTGGCGTTGACCTTCAGCACGCTCGGCTCGACCCGCCGCACCACCGCGCTGGCCTGCAGCGCCGGGTCGGGCGGGGCGACCTCGCGGTTCGGCGTGCGGTTGAACGGGTCGACCGCGGCCGGGAACCCGGAGACGTCCAACAGGCGCCGCAGTTCGTTGGGCAGCCCGCGCGCGGCCTGCGGCATGACCTCGTTGACCCCGCCGAGCACCGCCGAGTTGTTGATCGCCGAGGCCAGCCCCGGCAGCCCGCCGACGGTGGTCAGCGGCAGCGCGATCAGCCAGGCCACCACGAACACCACCGCGCCCTGCACGACCGCGCCCAGCGCGCTGTCCACGCCCGCGAGCTTCGGTGAGGAGATCTTCTGCCGCAGCGTCCGGCCGACCCACACGCCGAACGTCTCGCCCAGCGCCACCAGCAGCACGAAGATCGCCACCGCGAACGCGACCCGGGTCGGCGTCGAGTCGATCTGCTCGACCACCAGCGGCGCGATCTTGATGCCCGCGACCGCGCCGAGCAGGACCCCGATGAACGCGGGCAACGCGGTGATCACGCCCTGCCGCGCGCCGGACACCGCGGCCAGCACGGCGAGCGCGACGACGAGCACATCCACCCAGTTCACGCCCGGGACCTCCGATCCTCGACCAAGCGCCAGGCCAGGTCCAGGTCGCGCACGTCGTCGGCGTCCCAAGGACGCTCCCAGCCGCCCAGGGCGAGCAGCATGGTCAACAGGCCCGCGGTGAACCCCCAGATCAGCATGCCAGGGGCGGCGAAGGCGGGCCCGACGTAACCGCCCGCGTGCCGCACGCGGAACCGGTTCGCCGGGTCGGCCAGGTGCGACACGGGGATCCGGGCGACCGCCTGCGACTCGGCGGCGTCCACCGCCCACACCTTGCTCGGCTTCTCCCAGTGCGCCAAGACAGGCACGACGTTGTAACCGGACACGGGTACGTGCAGTTCGGGCAAGAGCGCTACCGGGCGCACCCCGGCCGGATCGAGCCCGGTTTCCTCTACCGCTTCCCGTAGTGCGGTGGAGACCGGTCCGTCGTCGGACTCCTCGGTTCGTCCCCCGGGGAAGGCGACTTGACCGGAGTGTCGACCGCCGTTGTTGGCGCGCAACTGGAAGAGGAGATCCGGGCCGTTGTCGTCCGTTTCGCCCAAGAGCATCAAGACAGCCGCATTGCGCGACCCGGGGCCGGGAGCGGCGAACCGCCGCCACAGGGACAGGTCCAGATCGCTCGTCGCGGCGACCACCGGGCCCAACCAGTCCGGCAGGGTGCCCGGGTCAACCAGCGGTCCGTGCGTGCTCATCGGCCCCCTCCGAGGTAGCGGTCCACCGCCGCCCGCACGTCGTCGACCGACCGGAACAGCCGCGGCTGGGCGACCATCGTGACCTTCCCGTCGGCGGCGACCAGGTACGAGGCGGGCAGCGCGTCCGGGACGCGCAGGCCGCGCTGGACCAGCCCGTCGCGGTCGAGCAGGTTCGGGTAGCGCACGCCCAGGGTGCGCAGCAGGTCGAGGCTGTCCTTGGCCGGGCTCTGCACCGCGACCCCCACGACCTCGACCGCGTCAGCGCCCGCCGCGTACTCCGCCAGCAGCGGCAGCTCGTCGCGGCACGGCGCGCACCAGGTCGCCCACACGTTCACGAGCACGGGCCTGCCCGCGAACACGGTGCCCGCGGTCACCTGCGACCCGTCGGCCATGCACTCGGCACGCGCGTCCCGCAGCTCCTGCGGCCCTCCCGAGCCGCTCGGGCACGGGGCCAGCGCGGCGGCTGCCCTGGCCCCGGTCAGGTCCGGTTCGGGTGGTGCGGGCGCCGCGCCTGGGTCACCGTCACCGCGTGGCCACACCGCGACGACCGCGGCGACCAGCAGGACGACCGCGGCCAGCACCCACCTGGTCCGGCTGTTCACCCGGTCGACTTCCCCGGCCGGTAGCCCGCCCGGGTCCGCTCCGCCAGCTCGACCAGGTGCGGCGCCTCGGCGCCCTTGACCAGCTTGGCGGCCTGGTCGGGGTCGGTCGGGCCGTCGCCGAAGGACGGGCAGTCGCGGTAGAGCAGGCAGGCGCCGCACGCGGGTTTGCGCGCGTGGCACACCCGGCGACCGTGGAAGATCACCCAGTGCGACAGCATCGTCCAGTCCTTGCGCGGGACCAGGGCGCCGATCGCGTGCTCGACCTTGACCGGGTCTTCTTCTTCTGTCCACCCCCACCGCCGGACGAGCCTGCCGAAGTGGGTGTCGACGGTGATGCCGGGCACGCCGAAGGCGTTGCCGAGGATCACGTTGGCGGTCTTGCGGCCGATGCCGGGCAGCTTGACCAGCGCGTCCAGCTTGCCGGGGATCTCACCGCCGTGCCGCTCCACCAGCGCCGCGCCCAGGCCGATGAGGGAACTCGCCTTGTTCCGGTAAAAGCCGGTCGGCCGGATCATCTCTTCCAGCTCGGTGCGGTCGGCACCGGCGTAGTCGGCCGCCGAGCGGTACTTGGCGAAGAGGGCCGGTGTCGTCAGGTTGACCCGTACGTCCGTGCACTGCGCGGACAGGATCGTGGCCACGGCCAGCTCGAGCGGTGTGGTGAAGTCCAGCTCGCAGTGCGCGTCCGGGTACCCCTCCGCGAGCGCGCGCGTCATCCTGCGCACCCTGCGGGTCAACGCGAGGTCGGTACCGCTGTCCTGGGGCGGGCGTCGGGTGGTGGGAGGCACCTCGATAGCCTACGGGCCGTCGGACAACCCGAAATGTGCCCCAGACGTCAACCAAGCTGACATCAACCACAGGGGCGAGGCCGGACCGGAGGCGGGTCCGACCCAGCCGAGGCCACGAAGCGAGGATCGACGACCATGGCTGTCTGGTTCGTGTTCGCGGTACCTTTAGTGATCATGTTCTTCGCGCTCTTCATGGAGCGCGTCGAGGCCCGGCTCCGGCACGTGGCGGTGCAGGAGACCGAGGTCGAGGAGTTCCTGGAGTCGGCGCGACCCGAAGAGGTCCGCGCGCTCTACGGCCACGGCATCGGCCGCGCGCTGGAGCTGTTCCGGCTGCGCAGGCTGGGTGGCCGCGCCGCCAAGCTGCGCGGTCGCCGGGGTCGCGACTAGGCGATAGGGTCATGCGGCTGGGGGGCGTGCCCGGTCCGCGCGACGATCCACACCGGAGGGTCGGCGAGCCGGTTAGGGATCATCGCCGCACGCCCTACACTGTATGTAGTTGTCGGCGGTGGCAGACCTTCGCCGCCGCCGAGTGGAAACAGGAGGACCGAGGTGGATGAGACCCTGGCCCGCGCGGGCATCTTCCAAGGGGTCGAGCCGGCCGCGGCCGAAGCGCTCGCTCAGACGTTGGAAGCGGTCGAGTTCCCGCGCGGACACGTGATCTTCGCCGAGGGCGAGCCCGGCGACCGGCTGTACATCATCCAGTCCGGCAAGGTGAAGCTCGGCCGCAAGTCACCGGACGGCCGGGAGAACCTGCTGGGCATCTTCGGGCCCTCGGACATGTTCGGCGAGCTGTCGATCTTCGACCCGGGGCCGCGGACGTCGACCGCGACCACGGTCACCGAGGTGCGCGCGGTCACCATGGACCGGCCCGCGCTGCGCCAGTGGATCGCCACCCGTCCGGAGATCGCCGAGCAGCTGCTGCGGGTCATCGCCCGCAGGCTCCGCCGCACCAACGGCATGCTCGCCGACCTGATCTTCACCGACGTGCCCGGTCGCGTCGCCAAGGCGCTGCTTCAGCTCGCGCAGCGCTTCGGCAGCCAGGAGGCCGGGCTGCTGCGGGTCACCCACGACCTCACCCAGGAGGAGATCGCCCAGTACGTCGGCGCCTCCCGGGAGACCGTCAACAAGGCGCTCGCCGACTTCGCCCACCGCGGCTGGCTGCGGCTGGAGGGCAAGAGCGTGCTGATCCTCGACCCCGAGCGCCTCGCGCGCCGCGCGCGCTAGAGGCTCAAGACAACGCAAGAGGGGCCCGGTCTGGGTAGACCGGGCCCCTCTTGCACGTCTTTGGCAGCGGAGAGGCCGGGCGCCGCCCCCGACGCGGCGCACCGACCTCCCGCCTTCGCGTGAACCATCCCCCGACGGCTCACGCTCCCCGCCCTCCGGACCAGGCCCCGACCCGTTGCCGGAGGGAACTCGTGGCGCGATGGGGGAACCATCGCACGGGTCCCCACCCCAAGCTCAAGTGGTTTCACCCTCAAGGACTCGCCGCGGTCCGGATCCGTTGCTCGGGTCCACGGAGAATCTCCACTACCGTTATCCGATCGATACATACCCCACTTTCTGGTGGCGCAAACCACGAATAATTACTGGTACGCCCGTACCGAAAAGCCGCATACTGGTACGCATGTCCCACTCCACCCGTCCCGCCGACTACCGCGCTGCCCTCACCACCCCCGGTGCCCGTGGGCCGGTGGTGGCGTCGCTGCTCGGTCGGTTGCCGATCGCCATGGTGGGTCTGTCGCTGCTGCTGTACGTGCAGAACCGCACCGGGTCCATCGCCACCGCGAGCCTGGTGTCGGCGGGGTCGCTGATCGGGGTCGCGATCGGGTCGGCCGCGCAGAGCCGGATCATGGACCGCGCCGGGCCCTCGCGGCCGCTGCTGGTCACCGCGTCGCTGTTCGCCGTCTTCGTCGCGCTCACGATCGTCGCCGTCGAGCGGCACGCGGCCACGTTCTCGCTGGTGGTACTCGGCTTCGCGGTCGGGCTCACCGAGCCGATGGTCGGCTCCGCCTCCCGTGCCATGTGGACCCGGCTGGTCCCGCCCGGGCCGACGCGCGACGCCGCGCTGGTCTACGAGGCGATCAGCCTGGAGGTGTTCTTCATCGCCGGACCCGCGGTGTCCGGGCTGCTGATCCGGCTGCCCTGGCCGGGAGCGGGCGTGGTCGTGGGCGCTGCCTGCCTGGTCATCGGCGCCGTGTGGTTCGCGCTGACGGCGACGATCAGGCAGTCGCGGCCGGAGCGCACAGGGCGCAAGAGCACGCTGCTCGGTCCGCTCGCGCACCCCGGTATGCGCACGGTCGCGATCGCGGCGATGGGCTTCGGCGCGGTCATCGGGTTCGTCGAGGTGGCCATCCCCGCCGCGGCGATCCGCGCGGGCGACCCGGGGGCGGGCGGGCTGCTGCTTGGGCTGCTGTCGATCAGCTCGGTCGCCTTCGGCGTGGTCTACGGGCTGCGCCCGTGGCCGCGGCCGATCGAGCTGCGGATGCCGGTCCTGCTCGGCGGTTTCGCGGTGATGGTGGGGTTGCTGGCGATCCCGACGTCGATGCTGTGGCTGGCACTGGTGACGTTGGTGGCCGGTTTGCTGGTCACCCCGCAGGCGACCACGCACTCGGCGGTGCTGGAGGTGGTGGCGCCGCCGGAGACCGCGACGGAGGCGTTCGGCTGGGTGATCACCTCGGTGACCGTCGGCATCGCGCTGGGGCAGCTGACCAGCGGGCAGCTGGTCAAGTACGTCGGGCTGTGGTCCTCGTACGTGGCGGCGACGCTGATGGGACTGGCGTTCGCGGCGGTTGTCTACGCTCGTAGAAAAACGGTGACCCGCTACTCGGACGCGACCGAACGGGAGCCCGCGCTCGCTGTCTAGTCACCCGATCAGGGCTGTGGACAACTTTCCGCGCCCTGTCGGTCCCCGAGGCTACGGTTCCCGGCATGGACCTGACCGTCACCACCGCAGACCTGGCCGCAGCCGCCGCCGACGTCGTCCGCCTCGTCCCGGGGCGGCTCATCGACCCGGTGCTCAGCGGCGTGCTGCTGACCGCTGACGCCACGGGCGTGGTCGTCGGCGCCAGCGACCGGGAGCGCACGGCCCGGGTGCGCCGCGGCGCGCTCGTGCACACCGAGGGCCGCGTGCTGGTGCCGGGCAAGCCCCTGGCCGAGACACTGCGGATGCTCGACCAACCCCAGGTGCGGCTGGTGGTCGAGGGCAGCATGCTCGCCATCCGGGCCGAAGGCGCGCGCTTCGCGCTCCCGCTGCTCGACGTCGACCTCCACCCCGGCCTGGGCACCCCCGCCCACACCGGCGTCCAGGTCTCCGGCGAACACCTGTCGTCGGCCCTGTCCACCGTCGCGACCACCGCGTCCCGCGACGAGGCCCTCCCGATCTTCACCGGCGTCCGCATCCGCACCGAGAACGAGCGGTTGGTGCTGCGCGCCACCGACCGGTACCGCATGGCCATCGCCACCGTCCCCTGCGCGGCCGAGGCCGAGTTGGACGTCATGGTCCCGGCGGCCCTGCTGGCCGAGGTGGGCAAGCAGCTGTCCCGAGCGGGCGAGGTCACCCTGGCCATGGACGCCAACCAGCTGACCCTCCGCTGGTCGGACACCGTCGTCACCACCGCCATCCTCGACGGCGCTTTCCTGAGCGAGAACAAGCTGAACCTGTCCGGAGTGGACACCACCGTCGTGGTCCACGCCGACACCCTCCTCGACGCCACCCGTCGCGTCGCCCTCTACTCGGACACCCGCGGCGTCATCAGCGTCGAGGTCGGCGACACAACGCTGCGCCTGCGGGCCACCGCCCAGCAGACGGGCGAGGCCGAGGAGTCCATCAAGGCCACCGTCACCGGGGGCCGCACCAGCCCGTCCTACCTGTCCCGCTACCTGCAGGACGCCCTACGCCCCTTCGGCGGCAGGGAGGTCCGCCTCGCCATCCAGCCGGGCATGCGCGCGACCATCCTCACCCACGTCGAACCCCAGGACATCGACCTCACCTACATCGTCATGCCCATGCTCCCGCCCAACCACTGACCCATCTCACCCAGACCGCACCCTCACCCACACCTCTCCGCCCGCCCACCGGTCACCCGGTCCCCACCGGGTCCCTGGCCATGACCGCACCCTCACCCGCCCGCAACCTCGCCTCTTCGCCCGCCCACTTGGTCACCCAATCCTCACCACGTCCCTGGCCTCCACCGCCCATCACGTGCCCAACCACTGCCACCGACCCAGCCTCCGGCCTTGCCGCAGCGCGCCGCCCATCCACCACAACGTTCGCCCGCCTGGCCCACTCCGCTGACCTCGCAGCCCACCTGGTGAACCCGCTTCGCTGGGGATTCGTCGAACCGCCGCGAGCCCTGCCTTGCCCCCGAGCCAGCGGCGTACGCCTCGGCAGGGAATTGCGCGGCAAGGTCGCGGCACCCGCCACCGATCTCTTGCCGCAAGGCCATCTCAATGCGGCAATCCGCTGACCGTCCTCCACCGCACCGTGGCCGGCCCGCTCAAGGCTCGGCAGCCGGCACGCCGACCCGCAGTGCCGTCTGGCTCGGCCTACCGGTGCTGCAAGCCGCGCGGCCGCACAGCCATCGCTCTGCCCCAGCCACCGCCCGCATCCGCAGGAGCGTCACCACCCGTGCCGCGAGCTGGTCGTCCCCAGCATCGACAGTCTGTGGATAACTTGTGGACAACCCCGCTCCAGACTGGGGACTGCCAGTGGATCGGTCATCCCTTCCTGGGGACAAATCCCGATATGGAAGGCAAAAGACCCACGTCACACCCAGTTCAAGCCCCACACCCAGCCTGTGGACAAGTTCCTCAGGGTCGCAGGTTCTTGATGAAGCTCGTCACCCGCGCGTTCGTCGCCTGCGGTGCTTCCTCGTGCGGGAAGTGGCCGACCTGGGGCAGCGTGTGGGTCTCGGTGTGGCCTGCGATCCACGGGGTCGACGACGGTCGGGTGCGGGGGAGGACCAGCGGGTCGTCCGCGCCGTAGAGCTGCAGGACCGGGGTCGTCAGCCTGCGGGCCATGGCCTCGGCGTACCGGCGGCCTTCGCTGCGGACCTGCGAGCGCAGGGCCCAGCGGTGGTATTCGAGGGCGCTGTGCGCGACGCCGGGGACCAGCATGGCCGCTCGGTACCGCTCGGCCGCCTCCGGCAGCTCCGGCCAGTACCGGCCCGACCACGACCGCAGCTGCCGCTCCACCGCCGCCGCGTCGTCGCGGGTCAGGCGGCGTTCGGGAAGGAGGGGGAGTTGGGCGCGGAACAGGTGGCCCAGGGCGCGCGCCTGGTTGCGGGGGGAGCGGCGCAGCGCGGTGCGGCCGATCTGGGCGCGCAGGGCCAGGGGGTGGGGTGCGGACACCGCGGTCACCGACGTGACCACGCGGGCGTGCAGTGCCGCGACGCTCCAGGCCAGGAGGCCGCCCCAGTCGTGGCCGACCAGGTGGGCGCTGGTCTCCCCGAGGGACTTGACCAGCCCCGCGACGTCGCCGGACAGGGTCCACGCGTCGTAGCCGCGCGGGGGTTTGTCGGAGTCGCCGTAGCCGCGCAGGTCGACCGCGACCGCGCGGAAGCCCGCGTCGCCCAGGGCGGTGAGCTGGTGGCGCCACGACCACCAGAAACCCGCGAAACCGTGCAGCAGCAGCACCAGCGGGCCCTCGCCGGTCTCGGCCACGTGCAGCCGGATGCCGTTGGCGTGGACGTCCCGGTGCGCCCACGGCCCGTCGATGCGGACGCTCGACGGGTCCAGCCGCGTCGCCATGCCCCGGGTCAGGGCTTGGGTTCGCCGCGGTGGGTCAACGCGGCGGCGGTGTCCTTGACCGTGGTGATCGTGCGTTCCGGTGCCCGGATGGCCTTGACCTTGCGCCAGCCGAGGAACGCGAACAGCGTGACGATGACCAGCATGAAGCCGAACACCATGCCGAACGCGGCGGAGCGCTTGAAGCCGACGTCGGCGAGCAGCTCGGCCAAGGCGAAGAAGAAGAAGATCGAGCTGTAGAGCAGGACCGACAGCGAGATGAAGAAGAAGATGCTGCCCTTGATCCCCTTCTTGACCTCCTTGGCCACCTCGGACTTGGCCAGCTCGACCTCGGCCCGGACCAGGGTGGACAGGTGGGTCGTGGCGTCCTTGACCAGGGCCCCGATGGACTGGTCGGCCCCCGCCGCGGTGGCGCGGTCGTCAGCCAGGGGGATCGAGGGGACTTGCGGCAGCCCCGAACCGTCTGCTTTTCCGTGCGCGCTGGTCACCTGCGTCATCGTGCCATGCTCGATCAGCGGAGGCCGTGTGGGCTTCTACCCCGCGTTTCGCGCGTCGCGCCCGCTCACCCCGCGCGGTGTGCCTTGCTCCGCCTGATCAGCGCGGCTGCCGCGAGCAGCGCCGCCGCGGCCGACGCCAGCAGCACCGCGGCCTTGGCCACCTCGGCGTCGGCGGGGGGCAGCGCCAACTCGGAGATCAACAGGCTGACGGTGAACCCGACCCCGCCCAGCAGCGCCACCGCGACCAGGTCCCGCTTGCCCAGCCCGGGTGGCAGCGCGCCGAGCCGCAGCCGCACGGCCAGCAGCGCCGACCCCGCGATCCCGACCAGCTTCCCCACTACGAGCCCGATGGCGACAGCCCAGGCCACTCGATCGCTCACAAGCCGGTTGAGGGCCTCCGCGCCGACCGGCACGCCCGCCGCGAAAAACGCGAAGACGGGCACGGCGACCCCTGCCGACCACGGTTGGAGGCGGTGTTCGAGCCGCAGCGCGGGGGCTTCTCGCTCGTACGGGTCCTTCTTGACCCTCGTCAGCAAGGCAAGCCCGACCCCGGCGAGGGTGGCGTGCACGCCGGATGAGTGCACTGCGAGCCACACGGCCACTACGAGCGGGACGTACACCCACGCCGTGGTGATCCTTCGACGTTGGAGGTACCAGTACAGGCCCAAGAGGACGATCGCGATGCCGAAGGAGACGAAGTTGATGGAAGCGGTGAAGAGGATCGCGATTAGCACTATCGCGCCCAAGTCATCCACTACGGCCAAACTCAACAGGAACACCCGCGCGCCGCTGGGCATCCCCGACCCGGTCAGCGCCAGCACCCCCAAGGCGAACGCGATATCCGTCGCCACCGGTATCGCCCACGCGGCGTCCGCGCGCGGATCACCCCAGGCAACGGCCAACGCCAGCACCGCGGGCACGACCATCCCGCCCAACGCGGCCACTACGGGCAACAACGCCGTCTTGAACTCGGACAGCTCACCCAGCACCAATTCGCGCTTGAGCTCCAGTCCCGCGACGAAGAAGAAGAGCGCCAGCAGACCGTCCTTGGCCCAGTCGCCGACGGTGAGGTCCAGGTGCAGGAAGTGTGGACCGACGACCGTGTCGCGGATGGACTCGTAAACCCCCGAGACAGGCGAGTTCGCCAACAACAAGGCGAGGGCGGCGGCGCCCAGCAGGACCATCCCGCCGACTGTCTCGGTGCGCAGGAAGCGGGCGAACTCCGTGAGGGTCTTGGGGGCGTGCGGGCGGCGACGGCGTGACAAGGGCTGCTCCAGGGTAGGGCGGATCCATTGCCGACCAGACTTCCCGGCGCACCTTTACACGACTCTAACGCACGGAAGCTCAACCCACCGTGACGCCGAAGAGCACTCCTACGAAGTAGGTGACCACCATCGCCAAAGTCCCCACTACGACGTTGCGGACCACGGCCCGCCGCGCGGACGCGTTCCCTAACCGCGCGCTGATAGCCCCTGTCAGCACAAGACCGACCACAACGGCCACGATGCACGCCCACACCCGCACGTCCACCGGCGGCAACGCGATGGCGACCAGCGGGATGAGCGCCCCGACCGCGAAGGACACGAACGACGCCCACGCCGCCTGCCACGGGCTGGTCAGGTTGTCCGGGTCGATCCCCAGCTCCGCGTCGGCGTGCGCGTGCAGGGCGTCCTTCTCGGTCAGCTCCCGGGCCACCCGCGCGGCCAGCTCGGGGGACAGGCCCTTCTCCTCGTAGATCTCCGCCAGCTCGCGCTCCTCGGCCTCGGGCATCTCCCGCAGCTCGCGCTCCTCGAGCCGCAGCGCGGCCCGCTCGGTGTCGCGTTGCGTGCTGACCGACACGTACTCACCGCCCGCCATCGACAGCGCGCCCGCGACCAGACCGGCCACCCCGGCCGCCAGGATCGCCGTGCGGTCGGCCGTCGCGCCCGCGACACCGACCACCAGGCCCGCGGTGGAGATGATCCCGTCGTTCGCGCCGAGCACGCCCGCGCGCAGCCAGTTCAGCCGGTTGGCCAATCCATTGTGGTGCGGCTCACCCTCGTGGGTGGCGCCCTCCGGTGTCACTGCGGCGTCGCGTTCGGTGCTCACCGGGGCATTCTCCGCCGTGATCGGGGATCCGACCACCACCACCGGGAGTTGTGCAGCAGGATTGCGGCGTGAACGACTCCAGTGGACCGGGTAAGCCGATGGGCACGTTGCGGGCGATCGGGATGATGTTCCGGGTGCCGAGGCGCGGGCGCGGCTTCTGGTTCAGCCTCGCCATCGATCTGATCTGGCCGCTCATGGCGCTGGCCACCCGCCTGCGCTTCCGCGGTCGGGACAAGCTGCCCAAAACCGGCGGCTTGCTGCTGGCGTCGAACCACCTGTCGTTCGCCGACCCGGTCACGGTCACCGCGTTCGCCCTGTCGGCGGGCCGGATCCCCCGGTACCTGGCCAAGGCGAGCCTGTGGAAGGTGCCGGTCATCGGCAAGGTGGTCGCGGGTGGCGGTCACATCCCGGTGGAGCGCAACACCTCCCGCGCGCGGGACGCGTTCACCGGCGCGGTTGAGGCTGTCCAGCGCGGTGAGTGCGTGATGTTCTTCCCGGAGGCGGGCTTCTCCGACGACGTCGACCACTGGCCGTCGCAGCGGGTCAAGAACGGTGTCGCGCGCGTGGCGCTGGAAACCGGCGCACCGGTGATCCCGGTGGTCAACTGGGGTACGCACGCGTTGTTGCCCGCGACCGCGAAGTTCCCGAAGCTGTTCCCGCGCAAGACGGTCGACATCATCGCGGGGGACCCGGTGGACCTGTCCGACATCGAGGGCACCGACCGCGCGGCGATGGACCAGGCGACCAAGCGCATCATGCACGCCATCACCGAGCTGCTGGCGGAGCTGCGCGGCGAAGAGCCCCCCGTCCGCTAGGACGAGGGGCTCCTCACAAGACCGGTACTTCGTTAATCCTCGCTACTGGTGGAGCTCTTGAGGCCGCTGCTGATCAGCTCCATGACCGCGGAGTCGGCGAGGGTGGTGGTGTCGCCGATGTCGCGGTTCTCGGCGACGTCGCGCAGCAGCCGCCGCATGATCTTGCCGCTGCGGGTCTTGGGCAGCTCGTTGACGATCAGGATCTGCCGGGGCTTCGCGATCGGGCCGATCTCGCTGGCCACGTGGTCGCGCAGCGTCTTCACGGTGTCCGGCGACGGCGCCGCCGAGCCGCGCAGGATGACGAAGGCCACGATGCCCTGGCCGGTGGTCGCGTCGGTGGCGCCGACGACCGCGGCCTCGGCCACCGTCGGGTGCGACACCAGCGCCGACTCCACCTCGGTGGTGGAGATCCGGTGGCCGGAGACGTTCATCACGTCGTCGACCCGGCCCAGCAGCCAGATGTCGCCGTCGTTGTCGTACTTGGCGCCGTCACCGGCGAAGTAGAAGCCCTCCTCGGCGAAGCGCGACCAGTAGGTGTCGCGGTAGCGCTCCTCGTCGCCCCAGATGCCGCGCAGCATCGACGGCCACGGCTCGTCGAGCACCAGGTAGCCGCCACCGCCGTGCGGGACCTCGACGGCCTTGTCGTCGACGACCTTGGCCGAGATGCCCGGCAGCGGGCGCTGCGCCGAGCCCGGCTTGGTGTGCGTCACACCGGGCAGCGGGCTGATCATGATGGCGCCGGTCTCGGTCTGCCACCAGGTGTCCACGATCGGCGTGCGGTTCGCGCCGACGTTCTCCCGGTACCAGATCCACGCCTCGGGGTTGATCGGCTCGCCGACGCTGCCCAGCACGCGCAGGCTCGACAGGTCGTAGCGGGCCGGGATGTCCGCGCCCCACTTCATGAACGTGCGGATCAGCGTGGGCGCGGTGTAGTAGATCGAGACCCCGTGCTCCTGGATGATCTCCCAGTGGCGGCCCTCGTGCGGGGTGTTCGGGGTGCCCTCGTAGACCACCTGCGTCGCGGCGTTGGACAGCGGGCCGTAGACGATGTAGGTGTGGCCGGTGATCCAGCCGATGTCGGCGGTGCACCAGTAGACGTCGGTCTCCGGCTTGAGGTCGAAGACGGCGTGGTGGGTGTAAGAGGCCTGGGTGAGGTACCCGCCGGAGGTGTGCAGGATGCCCTTCGGGTTACCCGTGGTGCCGCTGGTGTACAGGATGAACAGCGGGTGCTCGGCGTCGAACGCCTGCGCCTCGTGCGTGTCCGCCTGGCGGTCCACCAGGTCGTGCCACCAGATGTCGCGGCCCTCGGTCCAGCCGACCTCGCCGCCGGTGCGGCGCACCACCAGCACGTGCTCGATGGACGGGGTGTGCGCGGTGGCCTCGTCGGTGTTGTCCTTCATCGGGGCGGGCGCGCCGCGCCGGTACTGCCCGTCGGAGGTGATCAGCAGCCGGGCCTGCGCGTCGTCGATGCGCGAGCGCAGCGCGGTGGAGGAGAAGCCGCCGAAGACGACGCTGTGCACCAGGCCAAGGCGGGCGCAGGCCAGCATGGAGAAGATGGCCTCGGGGATCATCGGCATCTGGATGGCGACGCGGTCGCCCGCGTTCAGCCCCAGCTCGGTGAGCGCGTTGGCGGTCTTGGACACCTCGCGGTGCAGGTCGGCGTAGGTGATGGTGCGGCCGTCACCCGGCTCGCCGACCCAGTGGATGGCCACGCGGTCGCCCAGGCCCGCCTCGACGTGCCGGTCGACGCAGTTGACCGCGACGTTCAGCTTGCCGCCGACGAACCACTTGGCGAAGGGCGCGTTGTCCCAGTCCAGCACCTGCGACCACTTGGTGTCCCAGGTGAGCCGCTCGGCCTGCTCGGCCCAGAACCCCTCGCGGTCCCGCGCAGCCTGCTCGTACGCCGCCGCCCCCACGTTCGCCGCGCCGCTGAACTCGTCGGACGGGGCGAACACCCTGCTCTCCGTCGACAGGTTGTCCAGCGTCGGACTCTGACCGGACTGCTCGGTCATGGAACTGACCTCCTCGGGTGAATACCGGCTTCTCCGGCGGGCGCGGCCGGGTGTCGAGTGGAATCTAGTGCGCGCGGGTCGCGCATGACAGTCCGACACCGCATAGGTATAGACCAGTAACGCCCCGGTTCGGGCTCCGCCGATCGGGCGGAGTCTGCTCCGTTCGGCTGTCCCCGGCCGATTTCGCGGAAAGTGGTCTTGCGGAGACGTACCGTGGTCTACGGGGCCCGGCAAGGTGAAAACCGGTGCGCCAGAGTACTTCCTCCACTGGCCGCACCGCACCGATCCGGGGTCGGACTGTGCTGTCCGACATAGTCGGGGGAGGTGCTGTTGATGTGCGCGGGCTAGCCGTCGCTCGTCGGATCAGGGCGCTCGACCTGCGTGGTCACACCACCGCGGCGGGCTTCCTCTGGATAATCGCCGCCGAGGTCGCCGTCTGCGCGTGGGTGGTTGTAAGCACGTTGGCCGCGGGGCCGGTCGACGGGTACTCGTTGTGGGTCCTGGGGCTGTTGACCGCGTGCGCCGTCGCGCACATAGAGGCCACCCGCACTGCGGAGATGCGCCGCTGGGCCGCTCCCGTCACCGGTGAGCACATTGACCACGCGGGGGTGTGGACCTTCGCGGGCGCGTTGTTGCTGCCGGTTCCTGTAGTGGTCGTCCTGGTGTTGGCGATCCGGTTGCGGCGGTACTTCATCATAAGGAAACCACTCGGTCGCTATGTGTTCACGACCTGCGCCGTCACCTCGTCCGTCCTGGCCGCGCACGCCGTGGCGACTGTGTCCGGGGTGCACGACTGGGTTCGAGGCGCGCCGATCCCACCGGAGCGGGTGGCGTCGGCGGCACTCATGGTCACCGCCGCGTTCGCGCTCTACTACGTCGCGCAGACGGTCGTTATCGGTGTCGCGCGCGGTCTGCGCACCGGTTGGTCGTTGGTGGGCATGCTGGGCGATCGGCGACAGAACTTCGACCTGGTCGTCACGCTCTGCCTGGGCTTGGTCGGCGCGTGGGGTGCCGGTGTCGCCAATGGGGCGCTTCTTGTGGGCGTGCTGGTCGTAGTAGTGGCGTACACCCGGCACACGCAGCGGATCGAGCTCCTGGAGCAGGAGCGCGACCGGTTGGAGGTCGACGCGCTGCACGACCCCCTGACCGGCCTGGCCAACCAGCGCGGGTTCAACCGCGCCGCGGCGCTCGCGCTGCTGGCCGACCACGCCAGGCAGCGGCGGACCGCGGTGCTGATGTTCGACCTCGACCGGTTCAAGCAGGTCAACTCGCGGCTGGGGCACCTCGGCGCGAACGAGGTGCTGAAGGGCTTGGCGGCGGTGCTGCGCGACTCCGTGGGGTCCGACGACCTCGTGTGCCGGTGGGGCGGTGAGGAGTTCTCGGTCGTGGTGCCGAGCACGACCCGCTCCGACGCGTGGGCCGTCGCCGAGCTCGTCCGCGCGTCCGTGGAGTCGATGATGGTGCGGCTGACCAAGGCGGGTCGCGCCGAGTGGGTCGGCGGCTTCACCATCTCCGGGGGGATCGCGTTCTCCCCGGAGCACGGCGCGGACCTGGCCACCCTGCAGGAGTGCGCCGACCAGGCGCTGGCCGAGGCCAAGGAGGGCGGTCGGAATCAGGTCCGGGTCTGCCCGGCGCTGCCCGCGCGGATCCTCGACACGCCGCTGTGAGGCGCCGGTAGTGTCCGGCGGCGTGACAGATCCGCTGGCCCCGCTGCTCGACCTGCCCGGCATCACCGATGCCGTGGCCGCCGCCCGCGACGCGGTCGCCGACGTCCACCGCCACCCGACCAACCGCCGGGGTTGGCCCGCGACGGCCGCGGAGGCGTCCGTGCGCGCTGCCCGCGCGTCGGCTGTCTTGGACGGTGGCGATCCGGAGATCCCGGAGGAGGGGGAGGTCCGCGACCCTGTCTTGGCGGGTGCGCTGCGGGTCGCCGAGGCACTGGGCCCGTTGCTGCCGACGTGGGAACGAGCCCCCATGCAGGCCCTCGCCAAGCTGCACGTACTCGCCGCCGCCGACCTGACCGACGAGGAGTCCCTGGGCCGTCCCCGCGCGGGCTTGGGCGTGACGAGCAGGCTCGACTTGCTCGCGGGCCTGGTCGCGGGCGGTACGAAGGTGCCGGGCCCGGTCTTGGCCGCCATTGTCCACGGCGAGCTGCTGGCGTTGACACCCTTCGGCACCGCCGACGGCGTAGTAGCCCGAGCGGCGGCCCGACTGACCCTCATCGGCACCGGCCTGGATCCCAAGGGCCTCGCCGTACCGGAGGTCGCCTTCATGCGCCGACGCGACCACTACGGCGCGTTGGCGGACGGCTTCACCACCGGAGACCCGGACGCCATCGCCGCCTGGATCGTCTTCTGCTGCGAGGCAGTCCAGGCAGGTGCCCGCGAGGCCACGAGCATCGCCGACGCCGCTACCGGCTGACGAATTCCTGCCAATTTCGCATAACTCCTCGCTGGCGCGGAGTTATGGCAGCTCTGACTGCCTCAACCCGATTGGCCGATTCCTATCTCGGACCGCTTTTGGTGAGATAGGAACTAACCGATAGCAGTCCTCGTCAATGGGTAAGAGGGGTTCATGAGCAGCAGTATTCGTCGGTTCGCGCTAGTGGTCGCGAGCCTGGGCGCGATGGTGGCCGTGACCGTGGTCAGCGTGCCCGCGCAGGCGTCCGAAGGTGGTCCGCTCTGCCACGTCGACCGCAACACCTGGGTGTTCGACTCGCCCGGCGGGAAGCACGTTTACACCATTGACGCGGGTGGCGGTTTCCGGCTGCACGAGGTGCGTGGTGACGGCTACGCCTTGGGCCACGGGAATGGTCACAGCGACGGATACATCGTCAACGACGGCCGCATCCAGGGGTGCCACTATTAGTTCGCCGCGGCCACTCCCCGGGGACGGATCCGTCCCCGGGGAGTTTCGCTATTGATCGCGTTTTCCGCTCACCCGGATCAGAGCACGGGCGCGGCGAGGAGGCCGAGTGCGCGGCGGACGTGGCCGCTGGCCTCGGCCAGCGCGCGGGCCGCGTCGCGGATGTCCACGCCGGAGAGCAGGTGGACCATGGCCACCTTGAGGTCGCCGTGGGCCGCCATCAGGGCCGCGGTGCACTCCTGGGGGCCCGATCCGGTGGCCTCCCGCAGGATGCGCAGGCTGCGACCGCGCAACTTGGCGTTGGAGGCCCGCATGCTGACCATCAGGTTCGAGTAGGTGCGCCCCATCTTCACCATGACCGCGGTGGAGAACGAGGTCAGCAGGATCTTCTGCGCCGTCCCCGCCTTCATCCTGGTCGACCCCGAGATCGCCTCCGGACCGGTGTCCACGGCGATCATCAGGTCCACCCCGGGGACGATGGAGTCCGGGTTGTTCGACACCAGCGCCGTAGTGGCGCCGATCTCGCGCGCCGCGGCCAACGCCCCCAACACGTAGGGGGTGCGCCCGGACGCGGTCAGGCCCAGCACGAAGTCGCCGGGTCGGACGTCGCGCCGCATCTCGGCGGCGCCCGCCAACTCGTCGTCCTCGGCGCCCTCCGCGGTGACCCGCAGCGCGGCCGTGCCGCCCGCGTGGTGCACCTGGAACCAGTCGTCGGGGACGTTGTAGGTGGGGGCGAGCTCGGCGGCGTCGAGCGTGGCGAGCCTGCCCGAGGTGCCCGCGCCCACGTAGTGCACGCGGTGACCGGTGCGCAGCGCTTCCGTGGCCTTGTCCACCGCGCGGCCCAGCTGGGGCAGCGCGGCGGCGACGGCGGCGGGCACCAGCTGGTCCTCGGAGTTGATCGTCCGCAGGATCTGCAGCGTCGACATCCGGTCGATCTCCGTGGTGCGCGGGTTCCGCCACTCGGTTGGGGATTCGACGTGGATCGACTGGCGTGGCACGGTCATCTCAGGTCCCCCTTCCCGGCGCGGCGGAACCGCGCACCACGGGTCACTTCCCGGTCTCTCTCGGCTTGCGCCTGCCGTCGTGCCTGGTCTCCAGCCGGTGCGGGCCGACCGCGTCCCGGGTGGAGTCCAGCGCCTTGATCGACTGGTCGAGGTGGTGCTGGGCGACGCCGATGAACAGGCAGTCGACGACGGTGAGCTGCGCGATGCGGCTCGCCGTGGCGCCCGAGCGGAACGTGGTCTCCCTGGCCGCGGTGGTCAGCACCAGGTCGGCGACCTCGGCGATCGGGGAGGTCGGGTAGTTCGTGAGCGCGACCGTGGTCGCGCCGTGCTCCCGAGCCGTCCGCAGCGCCTCGACGGTGTCCGCCGTGGCGCCGGTGTGCGAGATGGCAACCGCGACGTCACCCGGACCGAGTACCGCCGCGGAGGTCAGCATGATGTGCGTGTCGTTCCACGCGAAGCTGACCCGACCGATGCGGTGCAGCTTCTGCTGCAGGTCGGCGGCGACGAAGGCGCTGGCGCCCACACCGTAGACGTCCACCCGACCCGCGGTCGCCAAGGCCTCGACGACCTTGGCGAGCACGTCGATGTCGAGTTGCTCGGAGGTCTCCTCGACGGCGCGGGCGTCGGCGAAGGTGACCTTGCCGACGACCGTCTTGAGGTCGTCGTCCGGTGCGATCTCACCGCCCAGGTCGCGGTCGGCTCGCGCCGCCGTGCGGGCCGTGTCGGCCGCAAGGGCGATGCGCAGCTCGGGGTAACCCCCGACGCCGATCGCCTTGCAGAACCGGGTCACGGTCGTCTCACTCGTACCGGCGGCCTCGGCGACCTCGGTGATGCTGCGCCGCGCCACGGTGGACGGGCTGTCGAGCACGACCTTGGCGACCCGCTGCTCCGCACGGGCCAGGCCGGGCAGGAGCGAGCGAATGCGGACCAACGGGCTTGACTCGCTGTGTTCTGCTGTCATTTGACTCGCACTCACGTGGGAAACTTACTAACAGTTACGGGGTAGTACAAGGCGCTGTGTGGCACCGCGGCGGGAACGCTACCGAACCGCGTTCATCGTCGTGGTCGGCCCTGGTGGGGGCTTGACCACCGCATCGCTACGCGAACGCGGATTGTTAGCGTCTGATCGTCAATGACTTCCAAGTTCCCACCCGACCGGTCGCATCAAGTGGGGTTCTTTCTCACCGTTGAGCAGCATCCGACTACCGTCGGTCACGAGTATCCGATCCACGATTACTCCCCGGCCGGTGTAGCGACTATCCGTGAGGTAGCGCCAGCGCAGAGTGATCTTGTCGCTGACCGGCGCGATTGCGTTGACTCTCCACCAACTGCGATGGCCATAACCGGACAAAGCCGATGTTTCGCCAACCGGAGCACCCGGGCCGGTCGCACGCACGAGCACGCTCCGCCACGAGCCGTTCCTGTCGGTGGCCTCCAGCCGCAACTCGTCGCCGGGGCCCGCGTCGACGAAGGCGTCGAACCCGACCCGCAGCGCGCGGGTGCCCGGGAGGGCGGGCCCGGTGAGCGTCGCCTCGGCCGAGTCGCCGAGACCGGTGGACCAGTGCCGCTCGCCCGCTGAGGGGCGGACCGCGAGGGCGCGGGACAGCCCGGTGGCCAGTTCCTGCCGGGCGGCGTTGATCGAACCCCGGTCCCGCCCCGGGTGGACCCGGTTGGTCAGCAGGATGGCGATCGAGCGCGATGCCGGGTCGAGTACCAGCGAGGTGCCCGTGAACCCGGTGTGCCCGGCGGAGTGGGGGCCGGAGAGGCCGCCCATGTACCAGGGTTGGTCGAGTTCGAACCCGAGTCCGTGCGCGTCTTCGGGGAAAGAAGTGTTGTAGTTCGTCAACATCGCCCGCACCGTGTCTTGCCGCAGAATCCGCCTTCCGGCGTAAGTGCCTCCATTGAGGATCGCCTGACCCAGCACGGCCAAGTCGTCCGCCGTGGAGAACACCCCCGCGTGCCCGGCGACCCCACCGAGTGCCCACGCGTTCTCGTCGTGCACCTGCCCGCGGACCATGCCTCGCGGTGGGGAGGCCTGGAACTCCGTCGCGGCTATCCGGTCGAGTTTGGTCGCTGGGGGGTTGTAGCCGGTATCGGTGAGGCGTAGTGGCGCGGTGATGCGTTCGGCGACAAAGTTGTCGAGCGGCTTGCCGCTCAGCCGTTCGACCAACACGCCCAGGGTGATCAGGTTCAGGTCGGAGTACGTAAAGGACACACCCGGGGGCGTGGCGGGCGCGCGGTCCATGACCGCCTTGATCCGGGACGCGCGGTCCGGCCAGTCGCGCCAGAGCGGGATGGTCGGTTCGAGGCCGGAGGTGTGTGTGAGCAACTGCTGGACGGTGATGGATTCCTTGCCGTTGACGCCGAACTCCGGCAGGTAGACCGACACGCGCTCGCCGACCCGCACGCGACCGTCGTCCACCAGGCACATGACCGCTACCGAGGTGAAGAGCTTGCTCATCGAGGCGACGTCGAAGATGGTGTCCCGGCGCATGGGTACCTGGCGGTCGGCCGGTAACTCCGCCTGCGCGTCGGCGTACTTAACCGCGTGCCCTACGGCCGTCCGGTCGACGATGACGCCGTTGTGCGCCAAGAGCGTGACCGCGCCCGGGTAGAGCGGTGAGCCGCCCCGCGTCCACTCGGCTATCGCGGTGTCGGCCTCGCGGATCGGCGCCGGGTCCAGCCCCACCGACGCCGGAGGGCCGTCGCGCAGCACGGTGCTCGGCGCGGCGAACCCCATCTCGGGGCGGTCGAACCTCCCCGGCGGGTTCGGCGTCGCGCTCGTCACCGTGCCGCCTGCGAGTAGACCCACGGCGACCAGCGCCACCCCGGTCCGGACCTTCCCGGCCATCGCTCCCCCTCACCGATACCGCAGATACGGTGCCCGCCTCTCGTGGAACGCCGCCAGTTCCGCCTGCCACGCCCCGACCACCTCCAGGATGCCCGCACCCGCGTCGACCATGTGGCGGAGCCGGTCGGAACCTGAAAGTTTGTCCACGTAGTTGTCGGGTCGCCAGGCGAATACCTCCGGATAGAGCAGTCGGGCGGAGACGAGCATCGTTACCGCCGTCGTGATCGCGTCGTAGTCGGCGGCGCCGGTCAGGTGGACCTGGACACCGCCGCACGCCACGCCGGTGAACTTGCCGAACGTCGGTTGGAAGTAGTGCTCGCGGAAACCGACACCAGCGAGCCCGTGCCCGTTGAGCGCGTCGGCCCACCGCCAGTCCATCCCCGGTGCACCGATGATCTCGAACGGCCGGGTGGTGCCGCGCCCCTCGGAGAGGGTGGTTCCCTCGAAGAGGCCGGTGCCGGGGTAGACCAGCGCGGTCTGCGGGGTGGGCATGTTCGGGCTCGGCATGACCCAGGTGAGCCCGGTCTGCGCGAAGAGCCGGTCTCGGCGCCAGTCGCGCACCTCGACGACCTGGAGTTCGCGCAAGCGCTTGCCCGCGTCCTGGGGCAGGAACTCGGCGTCGAAGAGGGCGGCGAGTTCGCCGACGGTCATGCCGTGCTGCTGGACGATCGGCTTGAGGCCGATCGCGGACGCGTATGCCAGGTTCAGGACAGGCCCGTACGCCCTGCCGCCGACCGGGTTGGGCCTGTCCAGCACCAGGAAGGCCGCGCCGGCGAGCACCGCCGCGTGCATGGCGGTGTACATGGTCCAGATGTAGGTGTAGAACCGCGCGCCGACGTCGGCGATGTCGAACACCACCAGGTCGACGCCCGCCTTGGCGAACTGCGCGGCGACCTGGGCGGCCGTCTTGCCGTAGGTGTCGTAGACCGGCAGGTCGGTACGGGGGTCGCGGTAGTCGCCCTCCGAGCCGCCCGCCTGCGCGGTACCCCGGAAACCGTGCTCGGGGCCGAACACCGCCACCGGCCGGACCCCGGCGGCGACCATCGAGTCGACGACGTGCGTGCCGTCCCGGGTGATGCCGGTCGGGTTCGAGACGACCCCGACGCGGTGCCCCGCGAGGCGGCGCCAGTGCTGCTCAGCGAGCACGTCCGCGCCCGGGGTGACCCGGCTCGGCCGGGGTTGCCCAAGGGTCTCGGCCAGCGCGGTCGGCTGGGCCGGGGTGGCCGCGACCAGGGTCGAGCCGGTCGCGGCGACCCCCACCGACGCGGTCAGGAACCGCCGTCTGTCCATGCGCCCCTACCAGGTCAGCCCGTGCCCGAACGGAAAGCGGACGCTCGTCGGGTCGGTGCTCGACGGCACGTCCACGGGGAGTCTTCCGAGCGGCGGTACCTCGCCGAAGAGCACCTTGACCAGCGATTCCAGCGACACACCGCGCCACGAGTAGGTCGCCACCCAGGTGGGGGCGTCGAGGAAACCGGCGTCGTAGGGGACCTGGGCGGCCACGGCGACGACCGGCTTGCCCGTGCCGAGCAGGGCGGCCAAGAGGTTGCGCTGGGGTTCGTAGGTGGAGAGGTTGTTCGTCAGCACCACTACGAGGTCGGACTCGTGGGCCGTGGCCACGGCCTGGGCGATCGCGGACTCCGCCGGGCGCGTGCCGGTCGGCAGTGACGTCGTAGTAGAGCCCCGGGCGGCGATGGCCGCGGCGACGGTGTTGGGGGAGTTGTTCGGGTTGCCCGGGTCGCCCACACCGGTCACCAGGACCTTGCCGGGGGCGGACAGGGGCAGCGTGTCGGTCGCGTTCCGCAACACCGTCACGGTTCGGTCGGTCAGCCGCTGGATCGTGGCGCGGTTCGCCGCCGACCCGACCACCCGGTCGACCTGGCGCTCCTCGACGAACGGGCGGCTGATGACCCCGCGCTTCCATTTCAGCGCCAAGACCCGACGCACGCTTTCGTCTATCCGCCGCTCGGTGAGCCTGCCGCTGCGCACAGCGCTCACTACGGCGTTTTTGGCCAGGTTGAGGTCCGGTGGCATCAGCAACTGGTCGGCCCCGGCCGACAAGGCGAGCACGGGTACCTCGGCGTCGCCGAACATCTCCCGCACACCCTGCATGTTGAGCGCGTCGGTCACGACCACGCCCTGATAACCCAGCTCCTCCCGGAGCAGGCCCGTCAGGATGGGGCGCGACAGCGTGGCGGGCACCCCGGACGGGTCGAGGGCGGGGACCTGGATGTGCGCGGTCATGATCGAGTCGACCCCGGCCGCGATGGCCGCGCGGAAGGGCGGCAGGTCGGTCCGCCGCCACGCCTCGGCCGTGCGGGTGATCACCGGCAGGCCGGTGTGGCTGTCGGTCGCCGCGTCGCCGTGGCCGGGGAAGTGCTTCGCCGCGGCGGACACGGTCTCGGTCGGTCTGCCGGAGCCCTGGTAGCCCCGGACCTCCGCCGACACCAGCTCACCGGCCAGCTGCGGGTCAGCGGAGAAGGACCGCACCCCGATGACCGGGTTGAGCGGGTTGGAGTTCACGTCCGCCACGGGGGCGAAGTTCTGGGTGACCCCCATCGCGCGCAGCTCGGCACCGTTGACCGCGGCCAGCGTCCGCGCGTCGGCCGCGTTGCGGCTCGCGCCGACGGCCATGGCGCCGGGGTACTCGGTGGCGGGTGCGGGGATCCGGGTGACGTTGCCGCCCTCTTGGTCGATGGACACGACCAGCGGCAGGCGCGGCCCCTTGGCGAGGGCGGCTCGTTGCAGACCGTTGGAGAACGCCGCCAGCTGCCGGGGGCTGTCGACGTTGTCGGTGGAGGCGTTGTTGAAGTAGATGACCCCGCCGACCTGGTAGCGCTGCACCACCTGGGCGGGCGTGTCGACGCCGTAGTGGGCGCGGTTCTCCGGGTGCGCCTCGTCGGCGGACTTCCCCCAAACCGTTGCCACGAAGAGTTGGCCGACCTTCTGCTCCAACGGCATGTGGCGTAAGAGGCTGTCGGCCCAGGAGTTCATCGCTATATCGGAGCTTGTGGACATCGAGGGTCCATCTTGCCCGGGTGCCGCCGCGGCCGGTGCGGCGGTGACGGCCGTGGCGGCCACCGCGGCGGTCGCCCACCGCCGGGCGCGGTGTCGGGGGATCGGGACTGCGGGCACGGGGCCTCCGTCGACTCGTGAGGTCTTCACCGAAAGTCGAACATCAGACGGAAGTTACCCACTGGCGCGAAAGCGCGTCAACACGTGGAACAGTCGGGGAAATCGCGGCGAGAAGGGCCCGGAAAACGGATTAGGCGGTCCCGCTCTGCAGGCGGGACCGCCCAAACCGGCGGCGCGAACCACTCGGTTTACCAAGCGTGCAACTCAAGTCGTACCTACCTGGACTCGGCGTCCGGCGTCCCGGTACGCAGTCCCTTGACGACATGCCTCCCGCGGCGCGCTGCGCGTGGGTGCTCCGGTGTCCGCGCACGGAGCCCGCTCGGGGTGGATCGGAGCTTCTCTTCGCTCTGTCCCTGGCCGACTCGGGGTCCGCACTTATGTTTCTACCCAGTGAGGAAGGTCACTTCAAGGGCACTTTCGTGTGCACCGGTCAAGGTATGTCGAAACGTCGACCTCGACGGTCGGTACGCGTACGCTGCCCTCGCCACCCGGCCCGGCAACCGTTGCGATCAGGGGGATTTCGTCACTTCTTCCGGCGCCGGTGCAGCCCGTACCATGCGGCCGCGCCCGCCGTGGCCACCGCGCCGATGCCGATCGCGGTGACCGCGACCGCCGTGCCGGACGGCGCGTGGAAGCGCGACCGCAGCGACACGGGCCTGGTGAAGGTGAGCACCGGCCACTCCCGCTCGACGGCCACCTTGCGCAGGCCGCGGTCGGGGTTCACCACCGACGGCTTGCCGACCGCCTCCAGCATCGGCAGGTCCGTGCTGGAGTCCGAATAGGCGTGGCTGGCGGCCAGGTCGTAGCCGTGCGCCGCGGCCAGCTCGCGGATCGCGGTGGCCTTGTTCGGGCCGTAGCAGTAGAAGTCGATCTCGCCGGTGTAGCGGCCGTCCACCGCCACCATGCGGGTGCCGACGCTGTGCGTGGCGCCGATCATCGCGCCGATCTGGGTGACGATCTCCGCGCCGGAGGCCGAGACCACGACCACGTCGTGCCCGTCGGCCTTGTGCCGGGCCACCAGTTCCGCGGCCTCGGCGTAGACCAGCGGGTCGACGATGTCGTGCAGGGTCTCCTCGACGATCGACCGCACCTGCTCGACGTCCCAGCCCTCGCACAGCGCGGTCAGGTGCGCGCGCATCCGCTCGACCTGGTCGGCGTCCGCGCCGGAGGAGGCGAAGACGAACTGGGCGTACGCGCTCTTGAGCACACCCCGCCGGTTGATCAGCCCGCCCTGGAAGAAGGGCCTGCTGAAGGCCAGTGCGCTCGACTTGGCGATGACCGTCTTGTCGAGGTCGAAGAACGCCGCGACCCGCCCGGGCGCGGCCTGGTCGGGCTCGCTCACGCGGCCCAGCATAGGAGCGGGTGGCCGGGTGCGGCGGTCCGCGGTGGACGAACGGCCCTGCCAGCGGCGCCGAAGCCGGATTTCCCACCCGCGCGGCGCCCGGGTGCGGGGAGAACTCGGGCGGGTGTCTTCTCCCGTATGTAGCCAAGGGACCCCCGCGAGGGGATACAGTATGCCTACCTGGCCTCGAGCCAGGCCGGTTCAGTCCGACCCCCCGGGGCTGAACCCTTCGACGACCCCCGCCCCTCCCCCCTGGCGGGGGTCGTCCCATGTCCGGACAGGGCACCCCCCCTCCAGCCTGCCGCATGGCACCGACAGTTCGCGGTCGGCACCACCAAAGAACCCTCTGAGTTATCCACATGCGGCTCAGCCATCCACAGGTTGACCAGCGCTCTTTCACCGCTCCGGGTTTTCCCCAGATTCTGGTCACAACTTCCGGGAACAACCCACCAGGAGCGATCGAGATGCCCGAAACCACCCCGCCGCGGCGACCCGCCGTGTGCGTGCACGACGAAACCCTGCTCGACGAGGTGCTGCGGTTGGCCGCCGCCGCGGGCGCCGAACCCACCCGCGCGGCCGACCCGGTCGACCTCCGCGCCCGCTGGCGCGAGGCACCGCTGGTCGTGCTCGACGAACCCGCGGCTGCGGCGTGCGTGGCCGCCGCGTTGCCGCGCCGGGCCGAGGTGGTGGTCGTGGCCAGCGGTTCCCCGCCGCCGGAACTGTCCGCGGCCGCGGCGCTGTTGGGCGCGGAACGGCTGTTCTCCCTTCCGGCGGACGAGAACGCGCTCATCAGCGCGCTCGCCGACGCGGCCGAGGCACCGGCGAGCGCGGTGGGGCGAGTGCTGGCCGTCATAGGAGGTCGGGGCGGTGCGGGCGCGTCGGTGTTCGCGGCCGCGGTGGCACTGGCGGCCGTCGACGCCGGGGACAACGCCATGCTCGTCGACTGCGACCCGATGGCGGGCGGCATCGATCTGGTGCTGGGCGCGGAGGAGCAGCCGGGACTGCGGTGGCCCGATCTCCGCCTGAAAGCGGGGCGGGTACCGGTGTCCAGCCTGCACAGTTCCCTGCCCGGGCGAACCAAGGGCGGAGCCCGGCTGACCCTGCTTTCCGGTGCCAGGGAAGGCGACGGGCCCGCCCCGGACGCGGTGGCGGCCATCGTCGAGGCGGGCCGCCGCGCAGGCGAAACCGTCATCTGCGACGTGCCGAGAACCCCGGGCCCGTCGGCCCGCGCCGCCCTGGACCGCGCGGACCTGACGGTGGTGATCACCCCGGCCGAGGTCCGCGCCACCGCCGCCGCCAAGCGCGTCGCGGCTTACCTGGCAGCACAGGGAGTTCCGGCGGCTTTGGTGGTGCGCAACCCAACCCCGACCCGACTGTCACCAACGGACATCGCCGCCGTAGTGGGCCTACCGCTGCTGACCACATACCGCCATGACCCATCACTGCCGAACACGCTGGACCAAGGCACCCTCCGCCTCCGCCCACGAACCTCCCTGGCCCGAGCCGCCACAACGGTCCTGCACGCCCTGACCGCACCGTCCACAAGGACCGGTCATGCCTGTTGACCTGGTCGACCGAGTCCGCCGCCGACTCGCCTCGGCGGGCGGGCCCACGGACGTCAGCGCCTCGGTCGTCGCGGGTGCCGTGCGTGATGAGGCCGGTGGCGTAGTGGGGCACGCGGACGTTCTGACCGCCCTGACCCTGCTACGCCAGGAATTCGTCGGCGCAGGCCCGCTCGACCCCCTGCTCCGCGACCCGACGACAACCGACATCCTCGTAACCGCCCCCGACCAGGTCTGGGTCGACAACACCGCAGGACTGCGCCGCACCACCATCCGCTTCGCCGATGAGGACACCGTCCGGCGCCTTGCCCAACGACTGGCGATGTCCGCGGGCCGCAGGCTCGACGACGCGCTGCCCTATGTGGACGGATGGCTCCCGGCCGCATCCGGTGGCCACGTCCGCCTGCACGCCGTCCTTCCCCCGATCAGCGACCACACCTGCTTGTCCCTGCGGGTCCTCCGCCCGGCCTCCCACGGCCTCGCGGACCTCCACGCCCTGGGCACCTTCCCCGAGGAGATCCACCACCTGCTGACCGCCATCGTCCACGCCCGCCTCGCCTTCCTCGTCACCGGCGGCACGGGCTCGGGCAAGACCACCCTGCTCTCCGCCCTGCTCGGCGAAGTCCCCCACCACGAACGCGTGATCGGCGTCGAGGACGTAGCCGAACTCCAACCCGCCCACCCCCAGTACATCCGCCTCACCACGCGCTCCCCGAACATCGAGGGCGCAGGCGAGGTGTCCCCGGAGACCCTCGTCCGCCAGGCCCTCCGCATGCGCCCCGACCGCATCGTCGTGGGCGAACTCCGGGGTGCCGAGGTAGCTCCCCTGCTCACCGCGCTGAACACCGGCCACGACGGCGGCGCGGGAACCGTCCACGCCAATTCCCCCACCGAACTACCCGCCCGCCTGGAAGCCCTGGGCGCGCTGGCTCAGCTGACTCCCGGCGCCCTGCACAGCCAACTCGCCGCCGCCATCCACCTCGTCCTCCACCTGCACCGCACCCCGACCCGAACCCTCACCCACATCGGTCTCCTATCCCGCACTCCCACCGGCGTTTCGGTCGTTCCCCTGTGGGCCAACGGAACCTGGACCAGTCACCGCCCCGCCTTGACCGCCCTCCTGCGCGCTCGAGGAGTAGCTCACCCGTAGCCCGCCCTCTTTCCTTTTCGCCACAACGTAAAGCCCCAATCAGCGCATCAGAACAACCGTCTATGGCAGACAACCGAAGGGAGCGTCATGGTCCCCCTGTTTTTCCTCACCCTCGCCACCCTCGCCTGGCAACCCCGCGCCGCCCGGCCCCAACAGCGACTCCGCAACCTCGCCCACCGGAAACGCCCGCCCTTCCGCCTCCCCCGCCCCACCATGCCCACCAGCACAGCCCTGGCCGCCGCCACCGGCTGGTTCCTCCTGGGCCCTGCCGGAGCCATCTCCGCTGCCCTGCTCGCTGCCATCACCTGGCACCGCCACCGAGCCAAAAACGAAATCCGGACCCGTCTGCACAACCTCGACAGCACAAGCGAAGCCATCAAAGGTTTCGTAGCCGAACTCACTGCGGGAGCCCACCCCGCCCACGCCGCCGAGCGCGCCGCCGAAGACGCGACCCACCCCGGCGCCCAAGTCCTGCAAACCCTCGCCACCTCACTACGCCTGGGCGCGCCCGCCACGGAAATCCCGAACGCCGGCCTGGCCCACGCTTGGCAACTGGCAAACCGCCACGGCCTGCCGCTGGCGGACGTGCTAGGACCACTGGCCGACGACCTCCAGCGCAGAGCCCGCTTCGGTCGTCAGGTCCTGGCGAAGATGGCGGGCGCACGTACCAGCGCGTCGATCCTCGCCTGCCTGCCACTGCTGGGCTTCGTCGCGGGCGAATCCGTCGGCGCCCACCCCTACGAAACCCTCGCGCATACCGCCACCGGCCAAATCCTGCTGGCCACCGGCGCCATCCTCGCCTGCGCCGGAATCCTCTGGACGAACCGGTTGACCGAGGCCGCGATCACATGAGCCTCGCCTTGACCCTTATCGCCCTGGCCATCCTGATCGCCTTCCCGCATGCCCCCGTCAGGAAACGGCTCGCGAGCATCTACGGACGTACACCTAAACGCCCGCTACGCAAATTAATCCCGCTGGTATTCGGCCTAGCACTGGGCGCACTGGTGGCGGTCGTGGCCGCGCCCCTTGCCGGAGCCCTCGTCGCGCCCCTCGCGATGTGGACTGCGGTCCGACTCCTGAAGCCAAGGCCAACACCTGTCGACCCATTCGACCTGGCCGCCACCTGGGACCTGTTAGCCGCGTGCCTGCGGTCGGGCATGCCCGTGCCGGACGCCATCCGTGCGGTGCTCGACGGGTTGCCGGACCACCCTCGTGCGGCGCTGCGGGAGGTCGCCGAGTCGCTGGCGCTCGGTGCCGACCCGGTGCGTGCCTGGAGTGCGGCACTGGACTGCCCCGACACCGCCGCCCTCGCCCGCGGCGCACGGCGGAGCGCGCGCTCGGGCGCGGCGCTGGCCGGTGTCGCCCGCACGCTGGCCACCGGCGTGCGCGACCGTGCCGACGAACTGGCCGAGGCGCGCGCCCAGCGCGTCACGGTCCTGGTCACGGCGCCGCTGGGGCTGTGCTTCCTGCCCGCCTTTCTCTGCGCGGGCGTCGCGCCCGTGCTGATCGGCCTGGTCGGCCGAACCCTGAACTGACCATCCACACCAGACACATGCATGGAGGTACATATGTTTTCCCGTGTCCGCTTCGGTGCCGACGACGGCGCCGCGACCGTCGAGCACGTCCTCTGCATCGTCGCCTTCGCGGCGCTGGCCAGCGTGCTGGTCGCCTTGTTCACCGGCCCGGTGATGGAGGGCGCCGTCCTCGACCTGATCATGAAGGCGTTGCGGTGACGGCCACCCGACCGGACCGCGGTTCGGTCACGGTCGAGGCGGCGATCGCCATCGGCGGCCTGCTCGCCGTCGTCGCGCTGTGCCTGGCCGGGTTCGGCGCGGTGGTTGATCAAATCCGTTGTGTGGACGCCGCTCGGGAGGCGGCGCGGTTGGTCGCGCGCGGTGAGGGGGAGCGCGCGCTCGGCGCGGCCGCCGACATCGCTCCTGAAGGGGCGGTCGTCACCGTGCGCACCGAAGGCGACACGGTGTCCGTATCCGTGCGGGTTGGCGCCGGGCTTTTACCCGTGCATCTGCACGGTGACGCCTATGCCGTTGTGGAACCCGGCGGTCCACCGTGACGCGTGATCGCGGGTCCGCCACGGCCTTGTTGGCCGTGGTGACGATCGGGATGGTCTCGCTCGCGGCGGTCGTGTTGGCGCTCGGTTCCGCCGTGGTCGCACGTCACCGGGCGGAAAGCGCGGCCGACCTCGGTGCGCTGGCCGCCGCGGCGCACGCCGCGGCCGGGCCGGAAGTGGCCTGCGGCCGGGCGGAACGGGTCGCGCGGCGGATGGGCGCGCGGCTGGTCGCGTGCGGGCTGGACGGTTGGGTCGCCACGGTCGAGGTCGCCGTGGATGTTGTCGTGGTGGACGGCGCCGCGTCGGGTGTGACGGGGGCCAGGGGTGTTGAGAGCACTGTGGAGGCCGCCGTTCGTCCCGCGGCGACGGTGCCGGTCATCGGCCCGGCGTTCGCCCGCGCCCGCGCCGGACCGGTCGGCGACGCGCTCGCCGACGGATCAGCGGTCGGCCCCATACGGTGAACGGCATCACAGCACCAGCGAACGGGTGACCCGGCGGAATTCCGACCACGGCGCCGCCGCTCGGCATCTGTGCAGCTAGAAGCCGCATTGGGCGGGGTGCCGCGGCGGTTTTGCCCGCTCAGCGGGCCGCTCTGGTGGGTGAGCGGTCGGGCGACGGCGACCGGTAAGCGCAGTTTGGTCGCTCAGGTCGGGCAACCGGTCGTTTACCTCGCCAGACCGACCAGTTGCCGACGCCGAGTTTCGGACGGGCCCGTTCGTGCCGTTGAGTGTTGTGTAGGGCGCCGAACCCGGTGCTCGCAGCCGCGAGGAGGCTCTGCCCGAGATGTTGGGAAGCGACAGGTCGGACAACTGGCGGAGAGCGTTCCGCGTCGAACTCCGGGCCGAGGCCATCGGCTTGGCGTTCCGCGGTTGGCCGGTGCTGCCAGGCACCTACCCGGTGGGTGGCCACTGGGCGGGCCGTGACGGTGTCGAGGACACCGGACCGGTCCCGGTGCACGCCGACTGGCGCGACCGCGTCGGCACTCGGGCGGAGCAGGTGGCGACCTGGTGGACCGGTCACCCCTACACCCTCCTGCTGGCGACCGGCGCGGGCTACGACGCGATCGAGGTCGGCGACGACCTGGGTCGCGGTGCCGCGCGTGTGCTGCGGTCGGTCGGGCTGCCCGTGCCGATCATCGCCACGCCGGAGCACCGGTGGTTCTTCCTCACCCGCTCCGGTGACGAGCTCGTCGCCGACTTGGCCGCCAACGCCGACGTGGTCCACCACGGCGAGGGTGGCTGGATTTCCCTGCCGCCCAGCCCGTTCCAGCACGGAGTGGTGCACTGGCGCGTCAAGCCCGAGGTGTGCGGCTGGCAGATCCCGTCCTCGCGGGTCGTCCAGGACGCTCTCCTCGACGCCATCCAGGAGTCGGCGGGTGCGCGCACCCGGCAGCTCGTGGCCGGCTGAGCGAGCAAGACCGAACTGACCCGACTACCGACCACAGTGGTTGTCCGCGTCACCTCCGCCCGGTGCGCGGTCAACCGCAACAGCCTGTTCAGCGGCGCCGACACGACCTCCCGCCCGTGTTCGTGTCGCCCGTCGGACAGGCGCCTGCCGAGTAACCCGCTGGAGATTCCGCTTCTCCCGCCAGATCACGGAAAGGGACCACGGCGGCCTCGCCGCCAGTCGACGTAACCCCGCCCCGGGATGACCGCCCTGCCCGGCACCTACCGCCTCCAGGTGCCACCGCACACGCAGGGTCGAGGTATTCCCCGTCGACAGTCCCACGCACACACCCGTGATCGGCGGTTGCAGAGTCGGAACCGCGAAACTCGGCGGCATGCAGCGCGCCGGGATGCGCGACCGGTCCTCGACCGGTTGCCCCCGGCGCGCTGCTGCGTTCCCAGGTTCGTTCGCCCACTCGGCGAGTTCGACTCTGGTGCCGAGTGCCCTGTTCAGTCCCGCTCCGCTGCGGCGACCTTGCCGCCATCTTCCGGAGCGGAACTCGCACTCGGTCGCCCCTTGACGTCATGTGATTGCTGATGTCGCATGATCGTTGGAGAGCCGTGCCCGTGGCGGAATCCAGCCTGATCCCTGCCGCGTTCGATCGATTGGCCCCGTGTGTCGGGTCGGGCGCGGAGTCTGTGCTCATGCCCGATCGGGTGGCCGATCTGCGGGAATATCTCGGGCGGGTGCCGGATCCGCGGGCTCGGCGGGGTGCGCGGCATCCGGTCGGGTCGTTGTTTGGCGGTGTTGTTCCATCCGTGTCGGCGTAGGGCGCTGATGGCGAGGTTGCACGGGCTGGCCATGACGCGGGGTGCGTTGCCGGTGCGGACCCGGGAGTGGTCTTCGTGGAACGTGACGTCGCGGACCCAGTGCAGGCGGTTCTCGATGTGCCAGTGGTTGCGGACGTGGGTGGCGATCCGGGCGGGGTGTGCGAGTTCGGTGGGGAGGTTGGTGAGGCCGAGGGCGGCGTGGGCGCGGTGTGTACCGGTGGTGTGGGTGATCCCGGCCAGCAGATGGACCCCGGCTCCGCCGGTGCGGGCGAACGTGCCGCGCAGCGACTTGCCGTCCACCGCGATCGCGCTCGGTGGCGGGGTGTCGACCTGCCCGGTGTCCCGGTCACCGGCTCGGTCGGGGGGTGTGCGCTGCGAGCCAGGCGCCGATCGCGGCGTGGAGCAGGTCACCGTCCACCTGCCGGGCCAGTCGCCGCACGGTGGACTCGTCCGGGACGAGATAGTGACGACGACGGTCGAATCGCGCACCCAGCGCCGCCAGTACCCACTGCGGGACATCGGCGATCCATTCCCCGATCGCGGCGAACGACCGCGCACCCGCCAACACCGCCGCCGCGGCCAACGCCAGGACTACGCCACACCGCCCGACCACTCACCCTGCTCGGAATCCCCACCTACCACCAGAAATGACTTTGCCGACCCCTGCCGGAGGAGGGCGGGGCTGGGTGCGAGGGGTTGGGGCGGTTGTTGATCAACGAGTGTTGATCAATCTCAGGTGAGGGCGGACAGCACCGTGGTCAGGACCGTGATCGCGCCTGCTTTGTCCAGGGGTTCGTTGCCGTTGCCGCACTTCGGGGACTGGACGCAGGACGGGCAGCCGTTGGGGCATTCGCAGGATTGGATGGCTCTGCGGGTGGCGGTGAGCCAGGGGATGAGGGCCGCGTGGGCTCGGTCGGCGAAGCCCGCGCCGCCGGGGTGGGCGTCGTGGACGAAGACCGTGGGGTGTCCCGTGTCGGGGTGGTTGGCCGTTGAGACGCCGCCGAGGTCCCAGCGGTCGCAGGTGGCGAAGAGGGGGAGCAGGCCGATCGCCGCGTGTTCGGCGGCGTGGAGGGCGCCGGGGAAGGTTTGTGGGGTCAGGCCCGTGGGGAGCAAGGCCTTGGTGCTGGCGGTGTACCAGACGGCGCGGGTGGTGAGGGTGTGTTCGGGGAGGTCGAGGGGGATCTGGTCCAGGACCTCGCCGGTGGGGAGGCGGCGGAGGTAGGCGACTACCTGTGACGTGACGGCTACCTCGCCCAGGCAGACCGTCACTTCACCGCCGCCGGGGACGGGGTGCACCGATTGCTCGGCGGTCGAGAGGATCGAGATGTCGACGACCTCGCGCGGGGTCGTGGTCCAGTCCGGGCTTTCCGCGTGCACCAGGGCCAGGCACGACTCCAGGTCCAGCTCGTCCACCACGTACGACTTCCCCTGGTGCAGGTACAGCGCCCCCGGGTGCACCGTCGAGCACGCCCGGCCCTGGTCGACCGTGCCCAGCATCCGACCCGAGTCGGCCTCCACCACCGCGATCTGCTCGCCGCCCGACCCCCGGATGTCGACCGACGCGTGCGGGCGGTCGCGGGACGTCCAGTACCAGCCCGTCGGGCGCTTGCGGAGCACCCCGTCGGCGACCAGGTCGTCGAGCACCGCGCGGGCGCCGTCGCCGAAGGTCGGCAGGCAGTCGGGGGTCAGCGGCAGCTCCGCCGCCGCGCACGCCAGCTGCGGGGCCAGCACGTACGGGTTCGCCGGGTCGGTCACCGTGGCCTCGACCGGCTTCTCCAGCACCGCCGCCGGGTGGTGCACCAGGTAGGTGTCCAGCGGGTCGTCCCGGGCCACGAACACCACCAGCGACCCGTCGCCCGCCCGGCCCGCGCGCCCGGCCTGCTGCCAGAACGACGCCAGGGTGCCCGGGTAGCCCGCGATCACCACCGCGTCCAAGCCGACGATGTCCACGCCCAGTTCCAGCGCGCTCGTGCTGGCCACACCGAGCAGCTCGCCCGAGCCGAGGTCCCGTTCGAGGGCCCGCCGCTCCTCCGGCAGGAAGCCCGAGCGGTAGGCCGCGACCCGGTGGGACAGGGCCGGGTCGACCTCGTCGAGGATGCGCCGGGCGCCCAGGGCGGTCAGCTCGGCGCCGAGCCGGGAGCGGACGAACGCCAGTGACCGCGCGCCCTCCAGGACCAGGTCGGCCAGGATGCGGGCGGTCTCCGCGCCCGCCGACCGGCGCACCGGGGCGCCGTTCTCCCCGGACAACTCGGTCAGCGGCGGCTCCCACAGCGCCACCGTGCGGGCACCGCGCGGCGACCCGTCGTCGACGACCGCCGCGCAGTCCACTCCGGACAGTCGGCTGGCGGACGCGGCCGGGTCGGCGACGGTGGCCGACGCCAGCACGAACACCGGGTCCGCGCCGTAGCGCCGGGCCACCCGGCGCAGTCGCCGCAGCAGCAGGGCCACGTGCGAGCCGAAGACGCCCCGGTAGGAGTGGCACTCGTCGACGACGACGTAGCGCAGGCGGCGGAAGAACGTGGTCCAGCGGCCGTGCGCGGGCAGGATTCCACGGTGGAGCATGTCCGGGTTGGTGAAAACCCACCGGCTGTGCGCGCGGACCCAGTCGCGTTCGGCCGTCGGCGTGTCGCCGTCGTAGCTCGCGGCGCGGAGGTCGGGCAGGTCGAGTTCGCGCACCGACCGCAACTGGTCCGCGCCGAGTGCTTTGGTGGGCGAGAGATAGAGCGCGGTGGCCCGCTGGTCCTCGGTGAGCGCGGTCGCCACGGGCAGCTGGTACGCCAGGGACTTGCCCGACGCCGTCCCGGTCGCCACCACCACGCTGCGCCCGGCCGCCGCGTGCTCGGCCGCCTCGACCTGGTGCGCCCACGGCAGTTCGACGCCGCAGCGCGTGAAGGCCGCGCGGACGCCGTCCGGCACCCAGTCGGGCCACGGCACGGGCCGCGCGGCGCGCTCGGGCAGTTCGGCGACGTGCGTCACCGGGTTCTCGCCACTGGCCACACCGGCCAGGACCCGGCCGAGCAGCACGGTGCCACGCTCGGTCGCCGCGTCGACACTCACCCGACGAGCTTCGCACACCGCGACGGCGATCCCGGCATCCCGAAAAATGATCATGAGAGCTTGATCACACTCCGCCCGCGTAACGTCACCCAACGTGCACGGTATGGGACAGCTCGCGTAGGTGTTCCGCTTTACCAATAGACTCCGCCGGCATCCCACCGATTGTGGTGGCGCACACGCGAAAACGGGGCCGTCGGAAGCCGTGTGGTAATGGCGGATGTCGGCGCTGTACAGGCAGATCATCAGGAGGACGGATGTCCGGGCAGTTCCTCGCGGAGAGCTTGACGCTCACCGGCGGGGACCGCGGTGTAGTCGCCGTGGTCGCCGTGATCGCCCTCGCCGCTCTTGCCGTCGGTTATGTGCTGCTGAAGGAGGTCCTGGCCGCGGGTCAGGGCACCGTGAAGATGCAGGACATCGCGAAGGCGGTCCAAGAGGGCGCTGCGGCCTATCTCAAACGGCAGCGAAACACACTTCTCATCTTCGGCACAGTCGTGTTCCTGCTGCTGTTCCTGCTCCCGGCCGACAGTACGGGCGAACGGATCGGCCGTTCCCTGTTCTTCCTGGTGGGTGCGGTCTTCTCGTTCACCATCGGCTACCTGGGCATGTGGCTGTCCACCCAGGCCAACCTGCGGGTCGCGGCGGCGTCGGTCGAGGACGGTGGCCGGGAGAAGGCCACCCGCATCGCCTTCCGCACCGGCGGCGTGGTCGGCATGGCCACCGTCGGGCTGGGACTGTTCGGCGCCGCCATCGTCGTGCTGGTCTACACCGGCACCGCGCCCAAGGTGCTGGAGGGCTTCGGCTTCGGCGCCGCGCTCATCGCGATGTTCATGCGCGTCGGCGGCGGCATCTTCACCAAGGCCGCGGACGTCGGCGCCGACCTGGTCGGCAAGGTCGAGCAGAACATCCCCGAGGACGACCCGCGCAACGCGGCGACCATCGCCGACAACGTCGGCGACAACGTGGGCGACTGCGCGGGCATGGCCGCGGACCTGTTCGAGTCCTACGCGGTGACCCTGGTCGCCGCGCTGATCCTGGGCAGCACCGCGTTCGGCTCGCTGGGCCTGCTGTTCCCGCTGGTCGTCCCCGCGCTCGGCGTGATCACCGCGATCCTCGGCGTCTACATCACCCGGGTCCGCCCGGGGGAGAACGGCCTGACCGCGATCAACCGCTCGTTCTACATCTCTGCGCTGATCTCGGCAGTGCTGTGCACCGCAGCGTCGTTCATCTTCCTGCCCGGCTCGTTCTCCGAGCTCGCCGGACTGGAAGACGTGGCGCAGAAGAGCGTCGCGGGCAGCCCTGCGGTCATCGCGGCCGTCGCCGTGATCATCGGCATCGTGCTCGCGGGCGTGATCCTCTGGCTCACCGGCTACTACACCGGCACCGAGCACAAGCCGGTCCAGGAGGTCGGCAAGACCTCGCTGACCGGTGCTGCGACGGTGATCCTCTCGGGTATCTCGGTGGGTTTCGAGTCCGCCGTCTACACCGCGATCGTCATCGGTGCCGCCGTCTACGGCGCGTTCCTGCTGTCCGGTTCGGTCATCGTGGCGCTGTTCGCCATCGCGCTCGCGGGCTGCGGTCTGCTCACCACCGTCGGCGTGATCGTGGCCATGGACACCTTCGGCCCGGTCTCCGACAACGCGCAGGGCATCGCCGAGATGTCCGGTGACGTGCACGGCGAGGGCGCGCAGATCCTCACCGAGCTCGACGCGGTCGGCAACACCACCAAGGCCATCACCAAGGGCATCGCCATCGCTACTGCGGTGCTGGCGGCTACCGCGTTGTTCGGCTCGTACTCGAGCGCCATCATCGAGGCGCTCAGGGACGTCGGGGTCAAGCTGGAGGACGCGGGTTCGGCGTTCACCTACATCGTGTACAGCCCGAACGTGCTCGTCGGCATCGCGCTCGGCGCGGCGGTCGTGTTCATGTTCTCCGGTCTCGCGGTCAATGCGGTGACCCGGGCCGCGGGCGCGATCGTGTTCGAGGTGCGCCGCCAGTTCCGCGAGATCCCCGGGATCATGGAGGGCACCGGCAAGCCCGAGTACGGCCGCGTGGTCGACATCTGCACCCGCGACTCGCTGCGCGAGCTGGCCACCCCCGGTCTGCTCGCGGTGCTCGCCCCGATCGCGGTCGGCTTCGGCCTCGGCGTCGGCCCGCTCGCGGGTTACCTCGGCGGCGCCATCGCCACCGGCACGCTGATGGCGGTGTTCCTGGCCAACTCCGGTGGTGCCTGGGACAACGCGAAGAAGCTGGTCGAGGACGGCAACCACGGCGGCAAGGGCTCCGACGCGCACGCCGCGACGGTCATCGGCGACACCGTCGGCGACCCGTTCAAGGACACCGCCGGTCCGGCCATCAACCCGCTGATCAAGGTGATGAACCTGGTCTCGCTGCTGATCGCGCCCGCGATCGTCACGTTGTCCGTTGGCGTGGACGCCTCCACCGGCACCCGCGTCGCGATTGCGCTGGTGGCGGTCGTGCTGATCGTGGCGGCTGTCGTGGTGTCCAAGCGCCGCGGCACCGCCATCGCGGACACGCCCGCAGAGGCCCCGGCCAACGCGTGAAAATTCCCGGTCACCACGACACCGTGGTGACCGGGACACCAGTTGAGCGAAGATGAGGCCGGTTTCCGCCGTGGGCGGGACCGGCCTCATCCGTGCTGTGTGGTGTCGGTTCCGCGTGCGAGCATCTACCCCCGTGTCGAGCCCCGGTCTCGGCGCGTATCGGTTTGTCGATCAAGGAGAGTGCACATGGCCCGCCGACTCGTCGCGGTTTCCGTGACGGCCGTCGCCCTGACCGCCGCCCTCGCGGGCTGCGGCGGTACCAACGACGCGGGCGGCGGCACCCCCACTTCCGCGCCGGGCACCACCACCTCGCAGGCGGGGTCGGCCTCGGCGTCGGCAGGCGAGGTGCCCTCGACGACCGCCGCGGGGACCGCGCCCGCCGGGGACAAGGTCGTGGCGTGGGCGGAGAAGGTCTGCGGCACGCTGACGCCCGAGATCGCCACGCTCAACAGCGAGCCCAGCATCGACCCGGCGGGTGACTCGGCCAAGGCCCGTGACGGCCTGGTCAAGTTCCTCGGCGTGCTCGTCGGCGCGCTGGACCGCTCGGCGCAGGGCGTCCAGGCCGCGGGCGCGCCGCCGGTCGCCGACGGCGAGAAGCTGCTGGCCGCCCAGGTCACCGCGCTCAGCACCGCCAAGACAGCCACCGAGAAGGCCCAGACGATGATGCGCAACGTCTCGGCGACCAACCCGGCCGAGTTCCAGGCCGGGTTCGTCCAGGTCGCCGAGGAGCTGCAGAAGCTCGACGAGCTCGCCGACCCGATCAAGGCGCTGCGCGCGAACCCGGAGCTGGCGTCCGCCTTCAAGCAGGGGCCGAACTGCAAGAAGTTCGAGCAGACGTTCACCGGCAGCGCCGGCAGCACGCCGACCTCCTAGGGCACGGCGCTGGCCAGGGGGTGGACCGCGGCCGTGGCGGGCGTGCTGCTCGCCACGGCCTGCTCCGCCGCGCCCGAACCGGACCCGGCGGCCAATTCCGCGTGGGCCGACCGGCTGTGCGCGATCGTCGCGGACGTGGACGTCGTGCTGGTCCAGGCGCCGCCGTCGATCGACCCCGGTGACCCGGCCGTCGTGCAGACCGAGTTCCGCGCCTACCTCGACCGGGTGGTCGCTGCGCTGGGCAGCGCGGCGACGGCGATCGGGGCGATGGGGCCCGCGCCGTTCCCCGACGGCGACCGGGTCGCGCACGCCGCCGTCGACGCGCTGCGACTGCTGCGCGCCCCGCTCGCCGAGGCCGGGACCGCGATGGCCGAGTGGCCCGACGCCCCCGACCGGGTGGCGGCGGCGTTGGGCGAGGTGGCCCCCAAGGTCGCCGCGCTCGACCTCGCCGAACCGCTCGCGGGCGCGGTCGGCACCGATTTCACCCGATGGGCCGAACGGGCACCGCAGTGCGCCCGGATCCCCGCGCTGCGTCGCTGAACCGATCCAGTCACTTCCCGGGGATCGAACTGCTGTTCTACCCTGGCCGTCGTGGCGCAGCAGATGTCGTTCTTCTCCGCCGAGGCCTGCCGACCCCGCGTCGCCGACCTCGCGGGTCTGCTGTGCGGCCCCGGTCGGACGGTCGTCTTCGCGGGCACCACGGCCCGGCTGCTGCTCCCCGTCGGCGCCCACTGGCGGGCGAACGCGCTGGTCAGAGCCTGTGCCGAGCGTGGTGTCACAGCCGAGGTGACCGCCTGCGACCAGACCGGCGCGCCGACCATGCGCACCGCTTTCCGGGCCGACCTGGCCCCGCTCGCCGGTGCCTGGGGCACCGACTTGGCGAAGTCCGTGCCCGTCGGCTTCGCCCCGGACGGCGCGGTGCTGCGGATGTGGGTCCTGGCCGTCGGGCGCTGGCAGGACGGCACCTACCTGCTGCCCCTCGACGGGGCCGCGCCCGGCACCCACGAACCCCTCCGCGCGGCGCTGGCCCGTGCCGGTTTACCTGCGGCGATGTACACGACCGGGGACGGCGACCCGGCCCTGCGGCTGGTCGGCAGGCGCAGGCTGGCCCGGCTGCGCGAGCTGGTCGGGCCACCCGCCGGACCGGGCTGCGCCGACCAGTGGCCGGACGTTTCCCGGATGCGTGTCGTGTCCTGACCGTGCTACTGGTTGAAAAAGGGCCATACTTCGTCGGCTGATCCACTTGGCTGGGGTGACCTGGGATAGGGCATTCCCGCCTCGGCGTGCACACTGACAGGCTGACGCGGGATGGACACGGGTTAGAAGAGAGCGGGACACGCGTGGCAGGCTCGACTGGGACGAAGAGGAACGGCAACGGCACCGGCGGTGCCGAGCCACGTCGACTCGTGATCGTCGAGTCGCCAACGAAGGCGCGCAAGATCGCGTCCTACCTCGGCCGCAACTTCGTCGTCGAGTCCTCCCGGGGTCACATCCGCGACCTGCCGCGCAAGGCGGCCGAGGTGCCGGAGCGGTTCAAGGGCGAGGCGTGGTCCAACCTCGGGGTGAACGTGGACAACGGCTTCGAGCCGATCTACATCGTCACCCCGGACAAGAAGTCCACGGTCACCGAGCTCAAGGGCCTGCTCAAGGACGTCGACGAGCTCTACCTCGCGACGGACGGCGACCGCGAGGGCGAGGCCATCGCCTGGCACCTGCTGGAGGCGCTCAAGCCCAAGGTGCCGGTGCGCCGGATGGTCTTCCACGAGATCACCGAGCCCGCCATCCGGGCCGCCGCGGCCAACACCCGCGACCTCGACCGCGACCTGGTCGACGCCCAGGAGACCCGGCGCATCCTCGACCGGCTCTACGGCTACGAGGTCAGCCCCGTGCTGTGGAAGAAGGTCATGCCGCGGCTGTCGGCCGGCCGCGTGCAGTCGGTGGCCACCCGGATCGTGGTGCAGCGCGAGCGCGAGCGGATGGCCTTCGTGGCCGCCGACTACTGGGACATCTCCGCGACCATGGACGCGGGCGCCGCCGCCGAGCCGCCCACCTTCGGCTCCCGGCTGCTCTCCGTCGACGGCGTCCGGCTGGCCGCCGGTCGCGACTTCGGCCAGGACGGCCGCCTCAAGGCGGGCACCGAGGTGCTGCGGCTGGAGGAGACCGAGGCCCGTCGGCTCACCGAGGCGCTGCGCGGTGCCGCGCTGACGGTCTCCAGCGTCGAGGAGAAGCCGTACACGCGGAAGCCGTACGCGCCGTTCATGACCTCCACGCTGCAGCAGGAGGCGGGCCGCAAGCTGCGCTTCGGCTCGGACCGCACGATGCGCACAGCCCAGCGGCTCTACGAGAACGGCTACATCACGTACATGCGAACCGACAGCACCACGCTGTCGGACACCGCCATCGAGGCCGCCCGCAGCCAGGCGTCCGACCTGTACGGCCCGCAGTTCGTGCACCCGACGCCGCGCCAGTACACCCGCAAGGTCAAGAACGCCCAGGAGGCGCACGAGGCCATCCGCCCCGCTGGCGAGGTGTTCCGCACCCCCGGCCAGGTGGCGGGTGAGCTGGAGGCCGACGAGTTCCGCCTCTACGAGCTGATCTGGCAGCGCACGATCGCCTCGCAGATGGCCGACGTGCGCGGCACCACGATGACCGTGCGGATCACCGGCAACGCGGCCAGCGGCGAGGAGTGCGTGTTCTCCGCCTCCGGCCGCACCATCACCTTCCCCGGCTTCCTGCGCGCCTACGTCGAGGCCGTGGACTCCGAGGCCGGAGGCGAGGCCGACGACGCCGAGCGCCGCCTGCCGATCCTGACCAAGGGCCAGTCGGTCACCGCGACCGACCTGTCCGCCGACGGCCACACCACCAGCCCGCCGCCGCGCTACACCGAGCCGAGCCTGGTCAAGGCGCTGGAGGAGCTGGGCATCGGTCGCCCGTCCACCTACGCCTCGATCATCAACACCATCCAGGACCGCGGCTACGTGTGGAAGAAGGGCTCGGCCCTGGTCCCGTCGTGGATCGCGTTCTCCGTGGTCGGGCTGCTGGAGCAGCACTTCGAGCGGCTGGTCGACTACGACTTCACCGCCGCCATGGAGGAGGAGCTCGACGGCATCGCCGCGGGCACCCAGCAGCGGACCAACTGGCTGTCCGGGTTCTACTTCGGCGGCCCGGTCGGCCCCGAGGGCTCGGTGGGCCGCTCCGGCGGGCTCAAGAAGCTGGTCGGCTCCGGTGTGGACAACATCGACGCCAAGGTCGTGAACTCGATCGAGGTGTTCAAGGACGCCGAGGAGCGCCCGATCGTGGTCCGGGTCGGCCGCTACGGGCCGTACCTGGAGCGCGAGGTGGACGGCGCGGCGCAGCGCGCGAACCTGCCCGAGGACCTGGCGCCGGACGAGCTGACCGTCGACATCGCCGAGAAGCTGTTCTCCACCCCGATGGAGGGCCGCTCGCTGGGCACCGACCCGGTCACGGGGCACGAGATCGTGGCCAAGGAGGGCCGTTTCGGGCCGTACGTGACCGAGGTGCTGCCCGAGGTCGAGGAGCCGCCGCCGCCCGCCGAGGGCGCGAAGAAGACCCGCGCCAAGGCCCCGGCCAAGCCGAAGCCGCGCACCGGGTCGCTGTTCAAGTCGATGACGCTGGACACGGTCACCATCGACGACGCGCTCAAGCTGCTGTCGCTGCCGCGCGTGGTCGGGGTCGACCCGGCCAGCAACGAGGAGATCACCGCGCAGAACGGCCGCTACGGCCCGTACCTCAAGCGCGGGACCGACTCGCGGTCGCTGGCCGGTGAGGACCAGATCTTCACCGTCACGCTGGACGAGGCGCTCAAGATCTACGCCGAGCCGAAGAAGCGCGGCAGGCAGGCCGCCGCGGCCCAGCCGCCGCTGCGCGAGATGGGCAACGACCCGGTGTCCGGCAAGCCGATGGTGATCAAGGACGGCCGGTTCGGGCCGTACGTCACCGACGGCGAGTTCAACGCCTCGCTGCGCAAGTCCGACAGCGTCGAGTCCATCACCGACGAGCGGTGCGCCGAACTGCTCGCGGAGAAGCGCGCCAAGGGCCCGGCGCCCAAGAAGACGACCACGCGGGCCAAGGCGACCACGGCCAAGGCGACCACCGCCAAGACCACCGCGGCCAAGAAGACGACCACGACCGCCGCCAAGAAGACGACGACCGCGAAGAAGACCACGACGGCCAAGAGCGCGACGGCGACCAAGACCCAGTCGTAGCCGGACCGCGATGCCAGGTGTGGCGACCTCGGCCGAAGTCACCCGGTCGGGTGGAAAACCTGGCTAGCCTGGTGACTGGCGGTCGGGGGATCACCTGTACGGCGCAACCACGCGGGGTCGTCCCGGGGTAACCCGTCGCCAAGTGTGACCGTGCGCCCGCGTGCCGTGCGCCACCCGGATGACCTGCCCGCACAGGTTCCACGGTTACGCTGGGCAGCGGCGACGACCGCGTGGAAGGTGGGTGGGCGCCCTGAACGGCGACAGCAGTGCGGAGGCACCGTCAGGCTCCGAGGGGTCGATGACCCACCGGGCACGCAGCGTGCTGTCCATCCGGCCCTTCCGGCGGCTCTGGGGGGTGACCTACCTCTGCAGCATGGCGGACTGGTTGTCGCTGATGGCGTTGACCGGTCTGGTCACCCAGGCCACGAACGACTACAAGGCGCAGAGCTTCGCCTTCACGGGGGTCGTGCTCACGCAGCTGTTGCCCGGGCTGCTGTTCGCGCCGCTCGGCGGTCTCTTCGCCGACCGGTTCGACCGGCGCAAGGTCATGGTGTGCGCCGACATCGGCCGGTTCGGGCTGCTGCTGTCCATCGCCGTCGTCGGTTCGCCGATCTGGCTGTTCATCGGCAACTTCCTGGTCGGCTGCTGCTCGCTGCTGTGGATCCCGTCCAAGGACGCCGCGGTGCCGAACCTGCTGCGCAGGCCGGACCAGGTGGAGACCGCCAACCAGCTCGGCATGGTGATGACCTACGGCATCGCGGTCATCAGCGCGGGTGGCGTCTACGCGGCCATCACGGGGATAAGCACCAACTTCAGCTTCCAGTCGGCGGCCACCTCGCAGACCGGCACCACCAAGCTCGTCCTGGTGATCATCTCGGTGCTGTACCTGAGCAGCGCGGTCCTGGTCGCCACCCGCGTCCCGGAGCTGTCGCGCCGGGTCTCGTCGGCGCCGGTCGAGGCGGCCGAGTCGGACGAGCCCGCGCACAGCGGGTTCGCCGCCATGGTGCGCGACGCCGCCCAGTTCGTGCGCACGTCGCCGCTGGTCCGGGGGCTGCTCATCGGCATGATCGGCGCGTTCGTCGCGGCGGGCGCGCTGGTCGGCTCCTCGCAGGTCTACGCGACCAGCGTGCTCGGCGGGCAGGCGAGCTTCGGGCTGTTCTTCGTCGCGCTGTTCATCGGCCTGGCCACCGGCATGGGCGGGGCGCCGAAGCTGGCCCGGCGGCTGCCGCGCAACCGGCTGTTCGGCATCGCCATCGTCACCGCGGGCACCGACCTGGTGCTGGTGGCGCTGTCCCCGCACCTGGCGGTCTCGCTGATCACCGTGGCGCTGCTGGGCGCGTGCGCGGGCGCCGCGTTCCTGACCGGCGTGACGATGATCGGCATCGAGGTCGAAGACGCCATCCGGGGCCGGATCAACGCCATCTACCAGTCCCTGATGAAGATCATCTTCGCGGGCGGGATGGCGCTGACCCCGGTGCTGGTCGGCCTGGTCCGCCCGCACAGCGTCACGGTGTTCGGCCGCGAGATGGCCATCGACGGCACCCGGCCGGTGCTGCTCGGCGCGGGCCTGTTCGCCGCGGTCATGGGCGTGATCGCCTACCGGCAGATGGACGACCGGCGGCCCGAGACGATCATGTCCGACCTGCGCGCCGCGCTCGGCCGCAAGGCCCGGCGCAGCGCGGGCCTGCTGGTCGCGGTCGAGGGCAACACCCACATCGACACCTCCACCCAGGCCGGTCTGCTCGCCGCGTGGCTGCGCGCGGTCTCGGGCAAGGAGGTCCTGCTCGCCGTGGACCCGGCGCTCGACGACGTGCGGCTGCGGTCGGTGCTGACCGGGGCGGGGCTGAGCACGATCCGGGCGCACGCGCTGGTCGCCGCCGCCGTGCGGGCCGACCTGGTGGAGCGGGAGATCCAACCCGCGCTGGACCGCGGCGCGCTGGTCGTGATGGAGCGCTTCGCCGACAGCCCGGTCGCGCACCTGTCGGTGGCGGCAGGACTGGACCCGTCCGAGCTGGAGGGCCTGTCCGCGTGGGCCATGGAGAGCCTGCGCCCGGACATCACCGTGCTGCTCGACCGCGACCCGAGCACCCTGCCGCCGCGCGCGGGCAACGCGGAGCATCATTGGCACGTGCAGACCGTGCTGACCGACATGGCCGCCGCCGACCCGGACCGCTACGTCGTGGTCGACGGCGACGGCTCGGCGGAGGACGTGCACGACCGGGTCCGGCTCGCCGTGCGGACCACGCTGGCGGGCCGCAGGCTGGCCCAGTTCGACGAGGCCTTCGCCGAGGCCACCCGATGACGGTCTGGTCCCAGGTCGTCGGCCAGCCGGACGCGGCCGAGGTGCTGGGGACCGCCGCCCGCGCGGCGGCGCGGCTGGTCGCCGGGACCGGCGACGCGACGGGGATGACCCACGCCTGGCTGTTCACCGGTCCGCCGGGGTCGGGGCGCTCGGTGGCGGCGCGCGCGTTCGCGGCGTCGTTGCAGTGCACGTCGGCCGAGCCGGGCTGCGGCGAGTGCCAGGGCTGCCACACCAGCATGTCCGGCACCCACGCCGACGTGCGGATGGTCGTGCCGGAGGGGCTGTCGATCTCGGTCGCGGAGATGCGCGCCCTGGTCCAGACCTCGGCCAGGCGGCCGACGGGCGGGCGCTGGCAGGTCGTGGTGATCACCGACGCGGACCGGCTGACCGAGGGCGCGGCGAACGCGCTGCTCAAGGCCGTGGAGGAGCCGCCGGAGCGGACGGTGTTCCTGCTGTGCGCGCCGTCGGACCACCCGGACGACGTGTCGGTGACGATCCGCTCGCGGTGCCGCGTGATCGCGCTGCGCACCCCGGCGCCCGCGGCCATCGCGGAGGTCTTGCAGCTGCGCGACCGCATCGACGCCGAGACCGCGAACTGGGCCGCGTCGGTGTGCGGCGGTCACGTCGGCCGCGCGCGGCGGTTGGCCACCGACCCGGCGGCCCGCGAGCGCCGGGACAAGGTGCTGCGCATCCCGATCACCCTGCGCGGCCTGACCGACGTGTTCACCGCGGCCGACGACCTGGTCAAGACGGCCGAGACGGACGCGACCGAGGTCAGCGGCAACCGCGACGAGGCGGAGAAGGAAGCCCTGAAGACGGCCATGGGCGCGGGCGGCACCGGCAAGGGCACCGCGTCGGCCACCAGGGGCAGCGCGGGGGCGATCAAGGAGCTGGAGCGCAGGCAGAAGTCCCGCGCGACCCGGACCCAGCGCGACGCGCTGGACCTGGCGCTGGTCGACCTGGCGGGCTTCTACCGGGACGTGCTGGTGACGGCGTCGGGCTCGCCGGTCACCCTGAACCACCCCGACCACGAGCGCGGCTCCGGCCAGGCCGCCGCGAAGTGGACCCAGGAGTCCACCCTGCGGCGGCTGGAGGCCGTGCTGTCCTGCCGCGAGGCCATCGAGCAGAACGTGAAGCCCCGGATCGCGATCGAGGCGATGCTCACCCGGCTCTACGTGGGCTGACGGTGCGCGGGCGGCGCGGCAGCGCGGCCACGATCACCACGCCGAGCAGGAGCATCGCGGTGCCCGCCCAGAAGATCGGCACGGACTGGTAGGCGGCGTTCGTGTAGGCCAGCGCGGGACCGCGGTTCTGCGGCGTCGCCGCGGGCGGCGCGGCGGGCGCGGCCGTACCGGTCCCGCAGACCACACCACCGGCGGGGGCGAAGGCGCGGGCGACCTGTTCGCCCAGCGAGACCTGCGCCAGCGCGGATGGCAGGTTGGGCAGGCCCAGGGCGTCGGTCGGCAGGACCTGGAGGTCCAGCAGCCGCGCGGTGGCGCCGAGCTGGTAGCCCTTGAACGGCTGGGTCGACTCCTCGGTCTTCTGGTTCAGTCCGGCGACGGAGAGCCGCAGCACGCCCAGGTCCAGCTTCTTCAGACCGTTGCCGAGCGCGTCCTGGACGCCTTGGCCGTTCGCCAGCAGGTTGCCGATCACGGGCAGCTTCTCGAGCCCGGGCAGGGCCGCGCCGGTCGGCAGTGGAACCCCGATGGGGATGTCCAGCCTGGGGTTCGCGGCGTCGAGGCGCCCGAGGCTCTTGCCGCCCTGGACCACGTCGACCACCGGGGCCGTGTACTGGACGGTCGACGTGGCCTTGTCCCCGGTCGAGGTGACCACCAGCGTCGGCTGACTCACCACGTTGACCGAGATCTCGAACGGTGTGCCCCCGAGCAGCTTGACCGAGGAGACCTGGAGCGTCGAGGTGGACTGCACGGCTTTGTTCTTCGAGCCCGGGATGTCGACCAGCTTGACCACCGAGCGGGCGGCCATGGTGTTGGGGAGGCTGAGCAGGGAACCGGTGTTGCTGCCCGCGCCGCCCAGCACCCCGCCCAGGGTGTTGAGGCCGCCGGTGAGGGACTTGAGCCCGTCGATGATCGACTGGTCGGCGGCCGGGTCGAGGTTGGGGGCGTCGAAGACCCCGGTGAGGTCGCGGGTGCTGGGCAGGGTGGGGATCGCGTTGAGCGCGGAGAGGCTCGCCAGTTCGGTGGACGAGTCGGCGATCGTGTCGACGCACGGCCCGAGCGTGTCGCTCCACTGGGCCTGCACCCGCCCGTTCAACGCCCCCACCTTGACCAACGTGTTCAACGGCGTTGACGGCGGATTCACCCCACCACTACGCGGCTGCGCGTTGTTCGGCGGCGCCGTCTGGGCGAGGGCTCCCGGGGTCTGCGGACTCGCCCCCTGGAGCGCGATCCCACCCGGCGAGGACTGGGCGATGGACCGCTCGAAGGCCAGGTAGGCCTCGGAGTTCGCCTGGGCGCTGGCCAACCCGAACCCGACCTCCACGGCCGACTGCCTGGGCAGCTTGTCCGCAGCCCCCGGAATGATCGACTTCGTCGGCGCCGAGTTGGGTAAGAGCCGCACCACGGCCAACCCGGTCCCCGCGTCCCCGATCGCCCGCCCCAGCGGCTGGACCTGCGCAGGCGCCGAAGCGGGTGGCGCCCCGGGGTTCCTCGGCGGCGGCACCGGCGTCGTGGGGACCTGGGCCGCGGCGGGCCCGGCCACCAGCACCCCCACCACCACGGTCACGGGCAAGGCCACCAGACGTCGTCGCATCGCCAGGGTCCTCCTCGACACCTCGGCTGCACAGCTACTCCCCAGTAAACGACGTAACCCCCTGCGAGTCACGCCCCCGGACCCGCTATAGTTGGCCACGGTCACGCCGCCTTAGCTCAGTCGGCCAGAGCGGTTCACTCGTAATGAACAGGTCAAGGGTTCGATTCCCTTAGGCGGCTCGCAGGTCAGGCCCCGTCCACAGTGGTGTGGACGGGGCCTGAGTCGTCTCTGAGTGACTAAGTGAGTGACTAAGCCGCCCCGGTCTCCCCCCGGTCGTCTTGGGCGCCTGGGAACAGGCGGTCCATGGCCACCGCACCGTCGTCGATGACGGGCCGGATCTGCTTCCGGTAGACCAGCTCGGTGACGGCCGTGCTGGAGTGCCCCACAAGGCGGGAGATCTGTTCGAGGGGGACGCCACTGTCGGAGAGCAGCGAGACGAAGCTGTGCCGCAACTCGCGGGGAGTCCACTGGACTCCTGGCAATCCCGCCGCTTTGATCACGCGCCGGAAGTCGCGTCTCACGTTGTTGACGTCCTGGGGAGTGCCGAACATCGTGGGGAACACCAACCCGTGGTCACGCCACAACTTGCCAGCGGCTTCGCGCGCAATTTCCTGAAGCCTTCTGTGCGCTTTGAGCGCGTCCACGGCTCGCTGGGGCAGTGCAAGCGCACGGCGCGACTTCTTGGTCTTTGTGTCACCGCTCGCCCGCACCGAGCGCAGCACCTGAATATTGGGAGGCACGGCCGGTGATGCATCAAGCGCCCCAACCGTGTCCACGTCATTCCAGGTGAGTGCGCGCAATTCCTCGGTTCGTGCCCCTGTCAGCAAGGCCACAACGACGTAGCCACGCATCGGTGATTTTTCCGCTGCCTTCATCACGGCTTCCGCTTGGGCGAGCGTGAGGGACTTGGACGGTCTCCCCTTCCCCTTCCCGGTTGGGCAGTCGCAGAGGAGTACGACATTCCGCTTTACTCGGTCACGCGCCAGTGCGCGCGTGATAGCCCTGCGGAGGATCGACCGGAGATTTCGGAGGGTTGATGTGACCATCGTCTGCGCCTTTGCGGCAAGCCACCGGTCCACGTCCTCGGCCGAAAGGTCCACCAGCTTTCGGGCTCCTAGATCAGGCAGGATATGGTGGATGACGAGCGACCGTACGGTCCTGACCGTATTTGGGTCTCGACCGATCAACTCGTAATTCGCCATCCAATCGTTCACGGCGTCGCCGACCGTGTAAGTCGCCGATGCCTTTGCCGCAAGGCCGTCGTCGAGATTGCGCACCATCTCCTTGAGTTTGTCGTTGGCGGCCTTCCTCGTCCTGGCGCTGGCCTTGCGGGTGATGCGCTTTCCGGCCGGGGTGTAGCCCACGGTTATTTCAGCGATGTAGCGTTCGCGAGTCTTGTCCCACCGGAGACTGCCGTCACCTCGACTACGACGCTTGGTCATAACGCACCTCCGCCCCGGAGAGGAGTCGGCCGATGTAGTCGCTGATTGCAGTTGCGGGGACGCGGCGGGAGCGGCCGATGGTGACGGTGTTGAGTTCTCCGGCGCGGATGAGTTCGTAGGTAGCGGATCGGCTGATGGAGAGCAGTTGTGCGGCTTCCTCGACCTTGTAGAGGTGTCGAGGCGGGACAATGGTGGGGACGTGACGGTCGGCCATGGCGTTTCCCCCGGTTTGTGCGGAGTGACAGGGTCGTCGGGGTGTCACAGGCGGTGTCACAGCCGTTCCCGCTGGTCAACCGAGGTGGAGTGACAGAGTGACAGGTGTGACGGGTCAGGGGCGGGGGTGGTGTCACTGGGTGGGTGGTAGGCGCCGCGGTCGTTGCGGAGTTGTCCGTCGGTGACCATGCGTCCGAGGGTTTTGCGGACGGTGGCGGGCTTGATGTCGAGGGCTTCGGCGATGTCGGCGGGCTTGCTGCCGGGGTAGGCGCGGATGTGGTGGATGAGGCGGACGCGGGTGTCGGCCATGAGGTAGTCCTCGGCGGGGCCATCGAGTTTGGTCCAGGCGCCGGTGTCGGAGTCGAAGCGCATGGCGTAGTCGGCTTCCTCGACGTCGCGGCCGGTGACGTGCAGGACCCCGGTGTCCTCCCCGCGCCCGCGTTCGAGGACGAGGATGGAGTCGGCAGCGCCGGTGAGGCCGTTGGTGCCGGAGACGAGCGCTGACCAGTCTTCATGGCCCTGTTTGCGGACGTGGTGGATGAGCAGGATGGGGACTTCGTAGTGGTCGGCGATGCGCTTGAACCGCCCGGCGGCGAGGTAGTCAGCGGCGTAGGCGGACATGCCGGGGGTGTCGGTGCCGCGCATCTTCTCGAAGGTGTCGATGATGACCAGCCGTGCGGCCGGGTTGGCTTCCAACCAGTCCACGATGACCGCGTCACCTCCGGCGGTCATGGGCGGGCAGGAGGTTTCCAGGGTCAGCAGGGGTGAGGGCCTGCCACCGGCTTTGAGCATGTGTCGACGGCGGCGTTGCAGGCGGCGTCCGGTGTCCTCCAGGGCGCAGTAGAGGACGGGGCCTTTGTCGACGTCGACGACACCGAGGGCGGGTTCTCCGGTGGAGATGGACGCGCCGAGTCCCAGCGACAGCCAGGATTTTCCGAGTTTTGGGGCTCCGGCGAGGATGTTGAGCCCTTCGCAGAGCAGGCCGGGGACGGCCCAGCGGGGTTCGGGGAACTGGGTGGCCATGAGTTCGGTGTCGGTCCACCGCGACTGCCGACGGACCGGTTTGGCGTCGACCACGGGCCTCAGGTGCGGGGTCACGCGACTGCCTCCCAGGTGGTTGTGGTGTTCGTTGTGGCAGCTGCGAGGACGCGGGCACGCCAGTGCAGGGCGTAGGGCAGGCAGTTGGCGCAGTTCTTGTGGGTGCCGGGGCAGTCGGGCAGCCCGGAAAGGCGTCGGAGTTGGCGGGCGTCGTAGGACCAGGCCAGGGAGTCCGATGAGGTGAGCAGGTGGCCGTGTTCGATGAGTCCGAGGGTTTTGAAGCCGAACCCGTGGATGCGGGTGATGCCTTCTGTGTGCAAGACGCGAAGGATCTGCCCGGCTTCCTTGGTGCCTTGTCGTCGGCAGACGCTGCCGAGTCCGACCAGTGGTTCGGCGGTGAGGTCGATCCCGGCCCGGTCGTAGAGGTCGCGGCAGCGTAGATAGTCGTCGACTTCCCAGCCTTGCAAGGACGGCACGATCCATAGGTCGGGGGCCAGGGCGCGCATCTCGATGAGGTTGTCCACGGTGCGGCGTTGGTGGATGGGCACCGACAACCCGGTGCCAACGAACACGTTCGGTCCGGCGCGTCCGCCGCTGATGATCAGCGGTTCGCACATCCAGTCCTGCTGTGCGGCCCAGAGCATGCCGCCGATCTCGTCGCGGTAGCGGCGCAGTCGGGCGATGTACTCGCGGGGGCCGATGGTCCAGGCGCCGTGTTTCTGCAACTGGGTGAACCCGCCGGAGTCGTAGGCGACCGGCGCAGCTGCCCGAGGCAGCGTCTTGCGCGCCCGCAGCCGCGTATCCGACACGAACGCCGGAACCCCCGCCCTCGGCAGATCGCTGGGCTGGTGCAGACCCAGCAGGAACTTCGGCAGCACGGTCGGCAAGCGGGTGATGGTGCCCATGTCAGGCCACCTGACGGGGTCGCTTGGCTCCGGCGAGCATGCCAGAGGTGATGGTCTTGTGGGCCTCGTGTTCGCTGAACCGGCGGACGCCGATGTGGCGGGCGGCGCCGGACATGAGCGCGGTGCGGGCGTCGTCCTCGGTGAGCGCGCCCCCGGCGACCAGGCGCCCCAGGGCGATAGCGGCGCCGTAGAGGGTGGCGTTGCGGTCGTGGGTGGCGTCACGGACCTTGGCGGTTTCGGCGACCACGGCCGCGTGGACGTACTTGTCCCGCCGGGACTCGCCCACGCGCGTGGGCAACGGGGGAGCGATCGGGGCCGGGGGCGGGAGCAGCCGGGCCACCAACCAGTCGGGCAGCGGCGCGGGCTCGCGGTCGTAGGTGATGGTGTAGTTGCGGCCGTCGACTGTGGACCCGGGGGCCGCGACGTGCCCGCCCCACGCGCGGGTATCGACCTTCCAGCCCAGCCCACGACCGCGATCCCCGTTGGTGCAGCGCAACTCCACGCCTTCCGGGGCCGTGAAGTACAGGTGGGTGCCGCCGGAGGGAGTGGCCGCGGTGAAGGTGTCCCAGGGGACCTCCTGGCCCGCGCTCTGGCAGACCACGGTGAACACGTCGGCCCCGTCCCCCACACCCGGGAGGTCCCACGCGGCCGGGCGCGGCGGGTCGTCGGCCTTGGCGATGTCCAGGTCCACCACGCACAGCCCGGATGGGCCGGTGGCGATCCCGACGTTGCAGTCACGGCCCCGCTCGCTGCCCCAGTACCAGCGGACCTTCTCCGGGTCGCCCATCGCCCGCCGCTCCGGCTCCAAGTGCCCGGACACGCACGGCCCCGTCCGAGGGCACCGGTCGCGCCCGTGGAAGGCGGGCAATTTTCCGTTGCGCTGCAACGGGAACACGGTCCATCCGCGTTCGACGGCGGCGAGCGCGGCAGACAGCAAGGAAGTCATGGTGAGTCCTTCGAGACGGAGTCGGACGGACGGGGCGGCGGTCGGCTCTCCGGGGCGGGGCCTGGGTTACAGCCGTCCCCGGCGGGCCAGGCGTGGTGCGAGTCGTTGGATTTCGGCCCAGTGGGCGCGGATCAGTGCGCGAGCGCTGGCGCGTAGGTCGTGTTCCGACCATTGCCGGGAGGGTTGGTGACGGCGGCGCACGCGGCGGAACAGGCCGAGGTCGAACGCGCAGCCTCTGGGGTCGTAGGGGATGGTGGAGTGCGGCTTGTGGAACAGGTCGGCTTCGCGTCCGGCGAGCAGACCGACGAGGTAGCCGTGGTCGAGGGCGCCGTTGTCGTCGGTGGGCCAGTCGACGGTGGTGATGCCCTCGGTGTGGCGTCCGTGGCCGGTGACGCGCACGGCGCGGATGCCGGCGCCGGGCAGATCGCGCCAGGCGATGTAGTGGCCCAGTTCGTGGATGGCGACCTGGAGTCGGTGGGGGTCGAGGTCGGGGGGCTGGGTGGTCATGGGACTCCTTCGGGTCTTTTGGGCGCGTCGAACCGGGGGCGTGGCCTTGGGGGTGATGTGTGGTGGTGGTGCCGGTCGGCGCGCGTGACAGTCGGGGTGGCGCGCGGGGCGGGGTTGGGGTGGAGAGTGGGAGGTCGCAGGCGGTGTCACGGGTCGTGACAGGTGCCGTGACACCGCCTGTGACAGGTGCCGTGACAGCGGTCGCGGGTGGGTGTGACACCCGCGTGACAAGATCATTTTCACGGCGGCCGGGTGTCCTACGCGCAGCCGCGCGCGGGGGTCAGGCGGCGAGTTGCCCGGTGTCGACGTCGGGGGTGTGGTCGGTGTCGGGTTCGATGGTGTAGACGCCGTTGTGGACGGTCAGCCGTCCGGCTTCCTGGAGTTCCCCGAGGACCTTGTAGGTCCAGGAGCGTCCCATGCCGAGATGGTGGCGCAGCGCGGCGAGGCTGGGGTCGGAGGCGGTGAAGGTGTCGTGTCCGGCCGCGACGCGTTCGGTGAGCCAGTCGTGCAGCGCGGCGCGGGATTGCGCCGGGGTGGCCCGCCGGGCGGGCGGGTCGCTTTCCACCGCCTGGGCCTCTTCGGCGGTGGGGTGCTGGATCGGGGTGTCGGGCCGCGCGGCGGCGGTGACCGCGGTGTCGGGGTCGGCCAGCTCGGGGTCACGCCGGGCCGCCTCGTCCAACTCGTCCGCGGCCACGTCCCACTCCTCGGTGTCCTCGTCGTCGGTGTCGGTGAGGTCGGTGTCTCGGGTGTCGGTGGCGGTTGGGCCCAGCAGTCGGGCGGTGAGCGGGTCGGGGGCGTGGGGCTGGTGGTACTCGGCAAGGTGGGCGGCCATGGCGTCCCTGTAGGTGGTCTCGCCCCAGCTGTAGCAGCGCAGCGGCATCATGGCGTGCTTCTCAGAGACGCCTTGTGCGTCGAGGTAGGACATGCCGGGGTAGTTGGCCTCCCACTCCTCGGGGGCGACGGTGTCGACCTTCTGTTGGCGGGTGGACAATCCCCACTTGGCGTCGTCGGAGGAGCCCAGTCCGAAGCACCACTTGGAGAGTTGGCCGCGCACCAGGGTGGGCATCTGGGTGTAGTCGGAGCGTTGCAGCGACAGCACGATGGCCACTCCGGCGGAGCGGGCTTCCTTGACGATCTCCTCGAAGCGCTCTTCGTCCTTTCCCGACAGCGCGGCGAGGAACTTGGAGGCTTCCTCGATCCACAGCACCACGAAGTCCATGCCACAGCCCTCGGACCACTTGCTGTAGCCGTTGCGGCCCAGCGTCTTGGTGCGCTCGGGGATCTGGCGGTGCAGCCTGCGCAGCATCTCGACCGCGCTGTTCTGGTCGGTCACCAAGGCCGCCAGGCCGGGCTTGAGCGGACCGAGAGTCTGCTCGTCCTTGCTGGTGTCGATGGCGATGATCTGCACGTCGCGGCGGGTCATGAGCTCAGCCAGGGTGTTCCAGGCCGAGCCGAAGCTCTTGCCCGATCCGCTCATGCCCATGACCTGCAAGTGCCTGCCGGGCAGGATGAACTCGCCGTCGTCGCCGTCCTGCCACCCCCCGACCCGCAACGGTTCGGCGACGGACGCGCCAGGCCGGGACGGTCCGGGCCACGGGATCGGGGTGCGCAGCACACGCGGGTCGGAGACGGTGATCTCGGCCAGGTCGGCGCGGTCGGGGTTGGCGGCCAGCGCCAGCGTGCCGGGCGGGACCTGCATCCCGGACTCCAGTTTGCCGATCGAGCGCTGTGCGTCGTGCACGGTCGCCTCACCGGGCGCCAGCGCGACCACGCCCTTGATCTTGCGGTCGGTGACCTGGGTGGCCCGGGCGCGGGCGCCCTTGAGTCCGGCTTGGTCCTTGGCCTTGTCGAACAGGGTGGCCAGCGCGTCCGCTCCGCCCTGCTGGTCGGGGTCCAGGCGGCGGATGACCGTCCGCAGGTTCCACGACAGCGCCAGACCGGCCCCGCCCCACCACAGCGCGCCGGTGACCACCTCGGAGTCCAGGCCGGTGACCGTGGCGGTGGTCAGCCACGCCCCGGTGGCCGCGACCGTGGCGGAGGCGTGCACCCGCCCCAGCAGCCGCCGCGCGTGGGTGATCGCCCATGTCAGGCTGGACAGGCCGGTGGTGCCCAGGGTCGCGGCGACCGCGGCCCAGGTGACCTCGCCCGGATCGCCCCACACCGCGTGCGAGAGCGCCCCGGCACCGGCGGTACCGGCCAGCAACAACCACGGCGGCGCCAACACCCCGGCCTGGCTGCCGACCTTGGCCCACAGGCGTGGTGTGGTCGCCTCGTCGGCGGCGACCATGGTCACGGCGTTGGTGTTGCGGCGCATCACAGGTCGACCTCCCCTCGGTGGTGCTTGGTCTTCGCGGCCCGGGTCGGGTCCAGCGCCTCGGCGAACTCGCGGCGGAACTGGAGGTTGAACGCGACCGCCTCAGCGGAGATGCCCTTGCACAGATCGCGGGCCTCACGCAGCTCCCGCGCCACCTTCCGCGCCCGCAACCGCACGTCGATCCCCACCAGCAGCGGGTGGCCCTTGAGCCGCCGCAACGCCGCCTCCGCCGCTTCCTCGGCGATGTCCAGTTCCCGGGCGAGGTCGTGGGCGAGTCGCTGGGTGAGTTGGGCGTAGCGGGCGATGCGCTCCGCCACCCGGTCCCCGGTGAACTCGCAGTCGGCGATCTCCTCGATCCGTTCCCCTGCGGTCTTCATTCGCCGCTCCTGTCCAGCTTGCGGGTGCGGTCCTTGGCCTCGTCGGCGCTCATCACCAGGAACTGCCTGGCGTACTGGACCCGGAACCGGTCGGCGCGGTCGGCCAGCGCCGATGCCAGCGACTGAGCCCGCCGCAACCGCCGCGCGACCCGCCGTGCCCGCAGTCGCCGGGCCGCCTTGTCCAGCCCCAGCCACGACCCGCGGATCGACACCAGAGCCGCCCGCACGTCCGCCGACGCCAGCCCCAACTCGGTGTCCCAGCGACGCGAGATGGTGCGCAACGCCGCCGAGTAGTGCCCGATCGCCTCACCCATCGACCCGGTGAACTCCACCCGGGCCAGCTCACCGATCCTGCGATCCCTGCTGCTCATCGCCACACCCCTTTCTCCCCGTCAACCACTTCGGCGTCGATCACGCCACACCGCCACGCACGCCACTCGCAGGCCACCTGTTGGCACCACCACCGCACACGCGGCACCACCGGTGCCACACCCAGCCACGCCGTCACCAACTCGTCCAACGGCACCGCGACGAACCCCACCACCGACACCACCCGGCGCCAGCCCGCACGCACCACCGACCGCCACCCCGAACCCGGGTCCACGGGGTTGTTGACCTGCCCGTTCATCGCCGGTCCGACCCGTCGATGTCCTGACGCCACAGGTGCAGCAGAGCCGCCGCGCATCCGAGTACCGCCACCGGCAGACACGACACGAACGTGGTGATCCACCACGGAGCGACGGTGATCCCGGCAGCCTCCATCAGGTGGTACGCAACCTGTCCGAGTCCCCCGAGGATCAGCGCGGCGATAGCCGACCACTTGGCGAACCCACGCCCTTTCGCGGCGCGGGAACTGGTCAACCAGACCCGCAGGGCGAACGCCGCGTACGCCTCCATGCCCAGCGGCAACGTGATCGCCGAGTTAATGACGAACTCGTCGGCGATGCCCGGCAGCAGCCGGACGAGCCCGAACCCGGCCTTCTCGCCGAGTCCGACCCACCCGCCCCAGATCGCCACGAACGCCCCCGCCGCGATCACCAGCAACGGCAACGAGTGCGACCGTCCCCGACTCCACCACGGCTTCTGCCCGGCCTCCGCCGGTACTGGACCCGGTTGCGGGGCGGCCGTGGGACCCGGGTCTACGGGTGCGGTGACCTCGGCGCAGGCCACCCGCGCGGCTCCCGTGTCGTCGGCGACCAGAGGCGCCCAGGGCGCTTCCGTCACCGGGGACGTGACCGGCTCGTCCGGGTCGGCCGTGACCGGCTCACCTTGACCCCGGCCGGGCTCGGCGGGCTCGTTCTCTGGGCCTGGCTCGTCCTCCGGGGCGGGGTCGGTGGGCGAGACCGTGTGCAGGCGCCGGACGGCGGGGTCGAACCCGGTGGCCTCCAACTCGGCCAGCACCGCGTTCGCCTTCGGAGCACCGACCCTGAACTCCGTCTTGATCCGGTTACGCGTGGGCACCTGACCCAACTCGACCGCACGAGCCTTGACCCGCTCGACCAGCGCATCGACAGTGATGGGGTAGGCGCTGGTCATGCCGCCACCGCCATCTCGGCACCGGTGACGGTGTCCAGGACGGCGAGCGGGAACCGCTCCGTCTTCTCCCCCAAGCCCGGCAGGTGCGGCAACTCGCCGAAGACGGTGATGTCGATCCCGTCGACCCTCCCCTTGACCAGGATGGTGACCCGGTCGCGGGAGGTCCACGCGTCGAGGCTGGTGGCACCCAGCAGCCGCGCCCAGGCGGTGAACCGGTCGAAGGTGTCCACGAACACGTGCGCGTCGCCGCTGACGGCCACGTGGTCAACGAACAGGCCGTGCTCGGCAGACAGGGTGATCAGAGTGGTCAGAATCGTGTCAACTCGCGCCAGGACCTCAGCGGTCCTGTCGGGCGTGGCTACCATCGGTAACGCCTCCACAGAAGTCAGGTGGTGGTTGGAAGGCCCGGCCCGGTGGGCGTTCTTGCCGGAAGGACCACCGGGCCGGGGCAGAGTCAGGAGATGGCGAGCTGCGCCATGGCGTCGGTGACGATGCGGCCGTGGTCGAACGCCAGCCCGGTGGCGGTGACCTCGGTCAGCGGCACCCATCGGGCGGCGCGGGCGTCGTCGGCGGCGACCGGGGTGGGCATACCGTCGACAACGGCGGCGTAGGCGTGGGTGGCGTAACGGCCGCGCGGGTCACGGCCCGGTGCGTCGTAGACACCGACCTTGACGGCGGTGGTCGGCATGAGCAGCCCGGTTTCCTCCCCCAGCTCCCGCACCGCGGCCGCGTCCGGGGACTCGCCGGGGTCGATGTGGCCACCGGGCAACGCCCACCGGCCCTCGAAGGGGTCCCACTTGCGTTCGATGAGCAGCACGTGCCAGCGCCCGTCGGCGCGAGTGAACACCACCGCGTCGGCGGTGAGGATCAGCTTGGTCGTGTCCATGGTCGATCTCCTTGTCAGGCGTGGAAGTCGCCGTCGATGACGACGGTCGCGGTGTGGCCGGGGTGGGCGCCGCGGATGCTGACGCCGTCGCGCTCGATCGCGCCGCCGTTGCGGGCCGCGCGTTGCATCAGTCGGTCGAGGTCCTCCACGCTCACACCGGGCCGGGTCGTCTTGTCGTTGTTGTCGCGGGTGCTCATGGCACGTCCTTTCGCTGAACTGGGGTGCTATCGGGGCAGGAGGGGATGGGTGTCAGGCGCTGCCGCACTGACCGGCGGTGTGGGTGCCGGGCAGTTGGCCGCAGCGGCACTCGCACAGCGCCTCGTCCTGCTCGATCTCCACGGCCGGGGCGGGGTGGGTTCGGGTCCTCACGCGGCGCCTCCGTTGCGGTCGTGGTGGTAGGTGGACATCCAGCACAGGCACCACGCCTCGCGCTCCACCGCGTCGCTGTCCCAGCCGATGGCGGAGTCGGCGGTGAACGCCGACGCGACCCGCGCGGCCAGGTCGGGGTCACCGCAGACCACCGGCAGCACCCGGGCCTGCTCGCCGATGTGGGGGTCGCGGACCTCGATCACGCCCCACCGGTCGGTGCGGATCTCGATCGCCCGGTCGGTGACGGTGATGTCCGGAGCCACCGCCGCCACCTGCGACACCGGGATCAGCGGCCGGTCGAACGCGTACACCCGCTCCCCCACCGGCACCCGCATCCGCACCCCGTAGCAACCCCCGTCGGGCAGCTCGATCTGTGATGCCATGACCACGGTGTTCACCGGCTCTGCCCTTCGCCGTTGGTGAGGACACGGGGCAGGTGGACGTGCCGGTGGGTGACGTCGACGTCGAGCCCCTTGCCGCGCAGGCCCCACCCGACGCACAGCGCCAGCGCCACCGACCGGTGACGACCACCCGCACAGCCCAACGCCACCGACGTCATCCGGGGCGCGGCCTCCACCAGCGCGACCACCTCGTGCACCGTGGCCAGCGCGCCCGGGGTGTCGAGCACCACCTGCATCACCGCCAGGTCCCGCCCGTCGAGGTCGAGCAGGTCCGCGCTCATCCGCGCCGGGTCCCGCAGGTAGCGGCGCAGGTCCACCACCACGTCCGCCTCCGGGGCCGGACCGTGCAGGAACCCGAACGACACCACACTGATCGAGCGCCCACGACCCACGGCCGCGCCCGAACTTCCGGATACCATCTGTCCCTCTCCATTACCGGTTGCCTGGTGGTGGTTGAGCGACCCGGTCTGGCGAGCGTTCTTGGCGGTTCGAGCGCCAGACCGGGGGCACATCCCGTACACGGCCCTGAAGGCCGATGCGGTGTTCACCTGCCCGTCCCGGACGAGTCGTCGGTCACCGACTCGCCGGACTCCACCGACCTGCCCCAACGCTCGTGCAGGTCCGCCATCTCCCGCTGATAGCAGGCGCGGGCGCCCCGGATCATCCCGGCGAACATCGGGTCCTGCTCCGGGTCGTACTCGTCGTAGTTGCTGTTCCTGTTGTTCTTGGCCATGTCGATGCTCTTCCTGTGATCAGTTCGTGGACTCGGAGTTCGTGGCCCGCTCGCACGGCCAGCAGCGGCGACCGTTGGAGACGGGTAGGCGGTAGGGGCAAGCAGTCCGCAGGCGGTACAGGTGCGCAGCACTCGGTGGGCCTTGCGCAGCGACACCAACTGGGCTGTCGTGGCGCCCGGAGACGGTCGGGCCAGATCCAGCCGGAACAGCGCCGCCCACCGACGCCCCCGCCGCCACCGGATCTGCGCCACCCAGTCCGCACCACCCGGGCACAAGCCGCGGGCACGCAGCCAGCGGCGGGTCACCAGCCCCGGGGGGACGTCGCGATAGCGGAAGGTCGGGACACCATCGGCCATACGACCCGGCCAGTGCTGCCCGCTCCACGGCAACCGGACCACCGTGGCGCTCACGAGACCGTCACCGAACCATCGACAGCGGTCTCGGTGACCTCCCGGTGGCTGTAGCGCCACGGGGCACCGTTGACCGGCACCCACGGGTGGTGATCGGACACCCAGCGAGGCCGGTACACCAGCCGCAGGGCAGGACCCAACTCGGCAACAGCGAAGCGCACAGAACCGCCACGCTTCACGCCGCCTCACCCCACACAACCTCCTGGTCCGCCACCGGCAACACACGAACCGCGGCTGCCAACGCCCGGTTCATCTCGCGGCGCTCCCGCCGTGCCCGGGCGGACCCGTCCAACAACGCGGTCGTGGGCTCCGGTCCGCCTTCCGCCTCGGGCACCCTCAGTGCGGCGATGTCCGCTCGACTCCGGCCCTCCGGGTCGAACCACCGTCGACTTGCCATCTGCGATCATCGTCCTTTCGGTTCGTATCGTTGTTGCGTTCGAACGATACGAACGTTAGGGCGCTGGCTGGACCGGTGTCAATAGGTTGCGTAGGATTCGTTCGAACGAATCGAAAGGGTGAGGCGGACCATGGGGCCAGGACCTAGGTACCAAGAGCTTGCCGACGAACTGCGGGAAGCCATCCAGGCTGAGGCGACGGTCCTTGGCGTGCAACTGGTGGATGGAGCCAAGCTCCCCACCGAGCCCGAGCTCGCAGACCACTACCAGTCGGGGCGAGGAACGATCCGGGCTGCCCTGGCAGGACTCGCCGCCGAAGGGTTGATCGAGACACGCGGCCGGGCGGGAACCTACATCCGACGGCTCCCCCTGCTTGAGTACAACGTTGACGCCGAACACCCGCGACGACGGGACCGTACGGGCACAGTGACGGACACCTGGTCTTCTGTGGTTCGGGAGTCCGGCCGGGAGCCCAGTCAAGACTTCAAATTCCGCATAGAACCCGCCACTGTCGTCATCGCGGACAGGTTGAACGTCGCCGTCAATGACCTCGTCGTCGTGCGCGAGATGTTCCGTTACGTCAACGACATCCCCTGGTCCGTGCAGACCACGTTCTACCCGTACGAGATAGCCAAGGCATGCGGGCTCGACACGCCGACCGATATCGCCGAAGGAACGGTGCGACGAATGGCCGCACGCGGCTACGTCGAGGACCGAATCGTCCACGAAATCAGCAGCCGCCCAGCCAGAGCCGATGAACGCGAACGGTTCGACCTAGCACCAGGTGTTTCCGTCTTGCTGTTCCGTCGACTCGCGACCGCCAAGGATGTAGTCACTCGACTTACCGTCGAAATCCTTCCGGCCGACAGAAACATCATCACCCATCTCACTGACAACAGTGAAGGGGCCTAGGATGCAGTTCCGCCGTGCCACAGTCGCCGACATGGACCTCATCACCGACTGGCGCTGGGAGGTGACCGACTGGATTCACAGCAAGGGCAGCGACCAGTGGGACAGTACTGGCCTCTCTCGCGATGAGTTCCAACGTCGCATCAGCAGGTCCATTGAGGCAGGAGAGACCTGGCTCGCCCTTGACAATTCCGGTGAGCCGGTTGGAACCATCGCAATTGACCTGGTGCCCGACGAAGGCTTGTGGACCGGTGACGAACTAAGCAAGTCCTATATTGTCCATCGGATGATGGTTCCTCGCAGCCACGCTGGCCAAGGAATCGGCAAGGAGATGATCGCCTTTGCGGAAGATCTGGCTCGTTCACACGGGCGCCAGTACCTGGTCTTGGATGCGTGGAACACCAACAAGTCTCTGCATGAGTACTACGAATCGCTCGGGTTCAAGTACGTGAGAACTGTGAGCGACCATTGGACCCCAAGCGCAACCCTATTCGAGAAAGAAGTTTCGAACTACGATCCGAATGTCAAGGGTCCAGATATCAACCCGACACCCTTCAAAGATAAGGGTCGATAGACAGACTTGAGCCGAGGACGCACGAACGGAAGGTATTCTCTACTCAATACCGGCTCGCATCGCTACATAGCTCATCGAGCGGTCGCAGTAGAGGGTCCACAGGCGCACACTCATCCAGCTTAGATACGCGCCCGACTCCAACCGTGGGAGAATCGGATGACACCAAGGAGAAGAGATGGGCGGCACCAAAAGAGCGGCTCGGTATGGTCGAAAAACCACAATTGCGATAATCGTGTGCGGCCTTACGGGACTAACATCTGCCATAATCGGAGTAATTCTCGACTTCACCAGCTCCCACCCCTTGCAGAATGCGCCATTTCTAACAAACATATTGTCAGCGGCATGCGGAGCGTTAATTGGCGTACCGATTGCGCTTTTGGTACTGCAAAATGTGATCAGTCGAGCGACAGAGCAGGCCCAGTGGCGCTCGACGATGAATCTCGCGATAGCCTCAATAGAGGAGGTGATGACCTTACTGGATGCGCAGATTCTGAATTATCCTAACGGTTTCGACCTATATAAAGACCTCGCCGGGGCCGCAGAAGCTATCGAGCCTAAAGTGCGCGTTCTACTGCCTGCCTATGCGCGAGCGAGGGACGAGCGGAATTGGTCGCTCGTGGATCCGCAAGAATCCGCAAGAAGGCCAGCATCGAACGAGCTGAAAGCAGCAATACAAGAGCTCTTGGCCGATCTAAAGGAGACCAAAGCCGCTTTCGGGAAGTATCTTCCAACCGCAACGGAACGCGAACTGGTTCGCCCGTATATGGAGGCGCGATGGAATTTTCTACAAAACTACGTACGTCCTAGAGTGCTTGAGCTTGAAGGACGCTGGCATATCACCGAGGCAGACGTATGGATACCACGGCTGTTTAGTCATTCGCTTACGCGCGATTCATGGGAGTACTGTCTAACCCAAATTTCCAACGAGCTGGAGTCATTCGTCCATAAGGGCTATTTTGGCAACAATGGCATATTCCTATGGGATGCTATTGACGAAATCGGTAAATGGCGAAAAGATCTGCTAGTAATACATCGGGCGACGCCCTACGTTACTGACTTGAAAGAGATGCTAGATGGCCTTAAACGAGATGAACGATGACTCGTGAGCTTTAGCACGGCAGGACATGTCTGAAACAGCACGCAAGCATCTAGCGCAGACCCTGCCGCGCCGGTCGTAGATGAGTTCTACGGGAATGCTCAAGCCGCATATGGTCTCCTTGACGCGGCCAGGCACGGGGTCAGGGGACACCCAGAGGTGAACCAGGCGGTCGCGGGTACACCACAGGAGCCGCACGACGGCACCCTTTCGAGTCGAAAGCTAGCCCTGACAACCATCAGTAAACGCCAGAATCGCCAGATCCGCCACTAACGCCAGGTGACCAGGACAAACGCCAGAAATGCCAGGCAGGCTGTGTCCCGTGGCCGTACGTCTCGTGTCAACCGGAGACGCAGCGAGAGAACTCGGGATCAGCCGAGAGACGCTGCGGGCCTGGTGGCGCGCGGGACTCGTCACCCCGGCAAGCGAGACGGTAGGAGGTCACGCCCGTTGGGACGTCGACCAGCTCCAACGCGACCTTCGCGCGCTCAGGCAACGCGGCGATGGATTGGACGCCCTCGAATGACCCGTGGGCTCTACCGGGCGCGTGTCACACCTGTCACTCTGACACACCGCACAGGGTGACCTGGGAAAACGAGAGTGACATTGACGGTGACAGCTCCGCGCGCTGTCACGCTTCACCTGCCTGGGGCGGGGTTCACGGACAAGCGGCCGGGACACCGCCGGGGTGTCCCGGCCGCTCTTCCTGGTTTGCCGGGGTGGCGGTGAGCGACGAAGCGAGTGACTACGGCCCTAGATCGCCGTGGATCGCCGTGGACTGTCTAGGACGATGCGCGGTGGCTGACCAGCCTGTTTGTCGAGGTGAACAAACAGCCGCGAGCCGCTCGTAATGAACAGGTCAAGGGTTCGATTCCCTTAGGCGGCTCCACAGGTCGAGAGCCCTGGTTGCCCCGTTCGGGGCAACCAGGGCTCTTTGCTGTGCGGGAGGGCGAGGAAAAGCACAGGACGGGGTGGTCCGGGGCGGGCTAGCGTGGCGGGAGTGGACCTCTTCGCTGACGCCGTTGCCTCCGAGGAAGAACTCCGCTCGATCTACGAGGACCCGAAGGCGAATGCCCGGGCCAAGGAGATCTCCGGGGTGGATGAGCTGGCTCGGGAGTTCATCGCCTGCTCGTCCATGGTGTTCGTGGCCAGTTTCGGGGCCGATGGGCGGTGCGACGCCACGCCGCGGGGTGGGCCGCCGGGGTTTGTGTCTGTTTTGGACAGTGGGGACGTGGTCATCCCCGATGCCACCGGGAATCGTCGGTTGGACACCTTTCGCAACGTGGTTGCCACGGGGCGGGTGGGATTGGTCTTCATCATTCCCGGTCGTGGGCAGACGTTGCGGGTCAATGGGCGGGCTTGTGTTTCTGTGCGGGCCGAGTTGCTCGCGGGGTTGACCGCGGTGGGGAACCCGCCGCGGGCCGCGTTGGTGGTGCGGCCCGAGGAGGTGTTCACGCACTGCCCCAAGGCTTTTGTGCGGTCCAGGGTGTGGCAGCCCGAGTCCTGGCTGGACGCGTCGGCGCAGCCGGATCCGGCGGTGATCGCGCAGGCGCACATCGGGGACCCGGGGCTCACGGTCGAGGACGTGCGGCAGGACCAGATCGACTCGTTGCGGTACCGGCTCGCCTAGCGGCTATTCGCAGGCCACGCCGTCGTGGTCGCGGTCCAGGGCGGCGCGGTAGCCGGGGTCGCCCGTGTACAAGGGGGCCGCGCCGGCTGCTCGGGCCGCGTCGCAGTTCTTGTAGTAGGCGGCGGGTTTGGGGGCGGGTTCTTCTTCCGTCGTCGTCTCGGGTGGCGCGGCTGCCCTGGGGGCGGCGGTGGTCGTCTTGGGCGGCGCCGGGGGAGCGGGTGGGGCCGGGGGAGCGTCCGAGCCGTTGCACGGCGCGCCCCAGAGGCCGAGGGCTGCTGACTGGGCGGCGGCTTGGGCGTCGGTCAACGCCGTGGTGGCGACGGCCGTGGCCTTGCCCATGCCCTTGCCGATGGCCAGGGCCGCGAAGTCAGTGCCGTCCGCGAGCAGGGCCGAACCCGCGTTCGTCAGCTGGATCGGCTTGCCCACCAACGTGTCCTTGGCGAACGCGACCGCCGCGGCCTGCCAGCAGTCCCCCGGGGCCGCGAGGCCCGCCACCACGACCCGCGCGCCCGCCGAGGTCAGGACGGTTCGGGCGTCGACCACTTCGGACACCGTGGCTTGCGCCGGCGCGGGAGGTGTCGTGGTGGTTGGGCGTTCGGTGGTCGTGGACCCCGCGGCCGGGGTGGCGGGCGGTGCGCTGCCCGTCGCCGTGACACCGGCCTGGTTGCCGCAGCCCGCGAGCAGGGCGGCGCCGAGCAGGGATGTGATCACTACGGACTTCACCCGTGTGGACATCTCAAGCTCCCCTCTGGACCAAGCCGTGTGCGGGGTGCATCGCGTATCTGGCAACGAACTGTTACTTGAACATTCAGTAGTCACCCGAACGGGGGTAATCGCTTCCCCGTTCGATGAGACGTCATTCGGCCAGTCGTCGGCGCACCGCCGCGCTGAGCAGGTCGACGGCGATGATCAGGACCAGCACCATCAGGATGTAGGTCGCCATCTCGTCGAAGGCGAACAGCTGGATCGACTGGTTGATCAGGAACCCGACCCCGCCCGCGCCCACCAGCCCGAGCACCAGCGACGAGCGCACGTTGACGTCGAAGCGGTACAGCAGCAGCCCGACCAGCGACGGCACCACCGCGGGCAGCACGGCGTTGGCCACCACCTGCGACTCCCGCGCCCCCGCCACCCGCAGCGCGTCGGCGGGACCCGGGTCGACCTCCTCCATCGCCTCCGACCACAGCTTGCCCATCACGCCCACGTTGTGGCAGATCAGCGCCAGCACGCCGGCGAACGGCCCGAGCCCGACCGCGGTCACGAAGATCAGCGCGAACACCACGTCCGGCACCGCGCGCAGCAGCGACATGACCGACCGCGAGACCTGGTACACCACCCGGTTCCGGCCGCGCGTGCCGAGCACCGCCAGCAGCAGCGCCGCCGGGACCGACAGCGTGGTGCCGAGCAGCCCGATGGCCAGGGTGGTCAAGCACGCCTCCAGGCCCGGCTGGACCACGGAAGCCCAGTCCAGGTCCGGCGGCAGCGCCTCGCCGAGGAACCGGATCATCCCGTGCCAGCCGTCGACCAGCGCGCCGGGGGAGAACTCGGTGACCCGCCACGCGCCGACGTGCGCTGCGCCGAGCACGACGGCGACCACGACGACACCGAGGTAGAACGGTTTCCGGTCGCGCGCGGGCACCGGCACGCGCGGGCGTTCGGTGGTGGTCACGAGTCCTCCGACTGGTAGAGCGCATCGATGTCCGATTCGGACAGTGCGGAAGCGTGGCAGGACAAGCGGATCTCGCCGTCGACCAACCCGATCACCCGGTCCGCGTGCTCGCGCGCCAGGTCCGGCTGGTGCAGCACGGCCGCCACCGCCAACCCGTCGCGCCGCGCGAGTTCCGCCAGCAGCGCCATGACCTGGGTCGCGGCGGCCGGGTCCAGAGCGGACACCGGCTCGTCGGCCAGCAGCACCTCGGCCCCCTGGCACAACGCCCGCGCCACGGCGACCCGCTGCTGCTGCCCGCCGGACAGGCTCCCCGCCCGGTCGTGCGCGCGGTCGGCGAGCCCTACCCGTTGCAGGCACGCCATCGCGCGCTCCCGCAACTCGCGCGGGAAGAACGCGGGGGCCAGCGACCGCGACAGCGGCAGCCCGGCGAGCCCGCCCGCGCACACGTTGTCCAGCGCGCTTCGCCTGCGCACCAGGTGGATCTGCTGGAAGACCATGGCCGCCGCGCGCCGCGCCTTGGCCAGCTCGGCACCGCCGAGCCCGCGCAGCCGCCGCCCGGCCAGCCGGATCTCACCCGCGTCCGCCTCGGCCAGCCCCACGACGCAGCGCAGCGCCGTCGACTTGCCGGACCCGTTGGCGCCCAACAGGACCACCAGCTCGCCGGGCGCGACCGCGAAGTCGACGCCCTTGAGCACCTGCCGGTCGCCGTAGGACTTGCGCAGCCCGCTCACCGAGAGCGCGGTGTCCAACGGGGTCAGCTGCTGCTCGGGAGGAGTGGGGCAGGCGGGGAGGGGCCTGGACCCTCCCGCCTGCCGGTCGTAGGAGATCACACGTCGCCTTCGGTCAGCCCGAGGGTGTCGGCCAGGTCGAACAGCGGCTGGTAGGTGTTCTTGTCCACGGCCACCATCGGGCCCGCCGGGTCGACGTCGAGCAGCTTGCCGACCTGGGCGACCTCGTCCGGCTTGAGGTTGAGCAGCGCCTTGCGGACGGCTTCCTTGAAGGCCGGGTCGGCCGCGCCCGCGACGGTGATCGGGTCGTTCGGGATCGGGTCCGACGACCAGATCTGGCGGAACTTGCTCTCGTCGAACTTGCCCGCCGCTTTGGCCGTGGCCAGCTGCTGGGTGTTGATCTCGGCGGCCTCGACCTTGCCGTTGGTCAGCGCCAGCAGCGCCTCCGGGTGCCCGCCCGCGTAGTCGAGCTTGACCGAGGTCTTGTCCAGGCCCAGCTTGGCCATGGCCGCGCGGGGCAGCGCGTCGCCGGAGGTGGAGCCGGGCTCGGACAGCGCGAGGGTCTTGCCGCGCAGGTCCGCGATCGACTTGACGGCCGAGTCCGCGGGGACCCAGATGCCCGCTTGGTAGCTGGTCAGCTTGCCCTGCGCGTCACCGAAGGAGACCAGCGGCTCGGCGCCGGCGCGGCGGTTGGCGAAGACGAAGCCGAGCGGGCCGAACTGGGCCAGCTCCAGCTTGCCGTTCTGCATGGCCAGCACCTCGGCCGAGTAGTCCTGCACGATCTGCAGCTTGACCTCGCAGTTCAGGCCGCGCTCCAGCGCGCCGGTGAGCACCTGGTAGGCCGGGGTGAGCTTGGCGGGGTCCTCGTACGGCTCGATGCCGAACTTGACCTCGCCGTTGGGGCACGCGGACGACGCGGCCGCGGGCTTGGCGGGTTCCTCGCTGCCGCACGCGGTGAGGGCGAGGCCCGCGGCGACGGCGAGAGCGACGATGCGCTTCATGGTGGGGAACTCCTGTGGTTCAGGTGTGAGCGGGGAGCGGGGATCGCGCCGGCTCGCCAAGTCGGGGACGATGCCGGGCGGGGAAGAGGGGAAGTCAGCGCAGCAGGTCGTCGAGCACGGTGGGGGCGAGCCCGAAGGCGGTGGTCATGCCGATGCCCGAGGTCACCGAGACCACGCGGACGCCGGGGAACGGTTGGGCGACGAGGAACTCCGCGTCGGCCGACGCGTAGACGCCGCGCCAGCGCCTGCGCACGGTGAGCCGGTCGACGCCGAGCAGCCGGGCGGTTTCGCGGAGCACGAGGTCGGCGGTGGCCTCGTCGTCGAAGGGGCCGTGGGTGGTGGCGTAGGCGTGGGTGTCGCCGATCACCAGGTCGCCGCCCGGGCGTTGGGTGAACATCAGGTTCATGACGACCTCGAGCAGGTCCGGGTGGTCGGCGGCGAGCCTGCGCTGGACCTCGTCGGCGGACGGGCACGCGCGCAAACCCGCGTAGCGCACCATCGACAGCCCGGTCAGGACCGCCGGGTCGAACACCACCGAGTCCGGTGTGGACACTTCGAGCATCTGCAGCAGGCACCGCCGCACGCCCGCCGCCTCGGCGACACCGGGCAGCAGCCGGTCGACGTCGTGCCCGACCGCCACCACCACGCGGTCGGCGGTGACGGTGCCGCGCGTGGTGTGCACCGCACCGGTCTCCACCCCGGTTGCCGAGGTGTGCCAACGGAAGTCGACGCCCTGCGCGGCCAGCCACGCGGCCAGCGCGGGGATCGCCTCGCGCGGGTCCACGCGCAGGTCGAGCGGCAGCCACGCGCCCCCGGTGACCTCGTCGGACACCCGGGGCAGCTTCGACCGCACCCCGGCCGCGTCGAGCAGGTGGACCTGATCGCCCCGTTCGGCGGCGAACTCGGCGAGCACGGCGTGCTCGTCGGCGGTGCGGGCCGCGACGACCGTGCCCGCCTCCGACACCCAGAACCCCGCCTTGGCCGCCATCGCCAGCCACCGCTCGCGGGCGGCGAGCCCGTACTCGAGCGCGGGCCCGTGCTGGGCGGTCAGGCAGATGTGGCCGAAGTTGCGCACCGAGGCGCCGACGGCCCGCTCGTCGCGGTCGAGGACCACGACGGAGAGCCCGCGCTCGACCGCCTCGACCGCGTGCGCGAGGCCGACGACGCCCGCGCCGACGATGGCGAGGTCGACGTGCCCGGTGGGAGGTGTACGGGGTGCCATGCCGAGAAAGGTGCGGTGCCACCCGCCTTGATCACAAGGGGTGAGCGCCACTTGTTCAGACAAGTTTCCGCGTTGTTAACCCTGTTCAGAGCCGTGCACCACAGAACTTGACAGCGGGGTGTCCTCGACTCGTATGGTCAAGTCCGTGACCCCACCGCTGCACCTGAGGGTGGCCGACGCCCTGCGCGGCCGGATCAGCCGAGGCCAACTGCCGGTCGGCGCCGCCCTGCCGTCGGAAGCGCAACTCTGCGAGGAGTTCACCGCCTCGCGCGGCACCGTCCGCCAGGCGCTCGCCGCGCTGCGCAACGAGGGCCTGATCGGCGGTGGCCAGGGTAAACCGCCGGTCGTGCGGCAGGCCGCGGTCGCCCAGCCGTTCGAGACGTTCCTCTCCTTCACCCGCTGGGCCCGCGAGATGGGCCGCGAACCGGGGCAGCGCACCATCGAGGTCGCCCGCCGCGGCGCCAGCCCGGTCGCCGCCGACGCGCTGGGCATCGACGAGGGCGCGCCGGTCGTCGAGGTGCTGCGGCTGCGGCTGCTCGACGGCATCCCGACCATGCTGGAGCGCAGCAGCTTCGTCGAGCCGGTCGGGCGGCTGCTGTTCGACTTCGACCCCGACTCCGGCTCGATCTACGAGCACCTGCTCGGCCGCGGCGTCGACCTGCGCGCGGCCCGGCACACCATCGACGCGATCGGCGCCGACGCGGTCGACGCCGAACACCTCACCATCGCGGAGGGCGCGCCGCTGCTGCGGGAACGCCGCCGCGCCACCGACGCCACCGGCGCCCGGGTCGAGTACGGCGACGACCGCTACCGACCGGACCTCGTCACCTTCACCATCGACAACGCCCAGACGGGCCGCGCGGGCCAACACGTACTCAAGGAGACCTCGTGACCATCGAGCTGGTCGCACTCGACATGGCGGGCACCACCGTGCAGGAGAGCGGCGCGGTGTACCGGGCGCTGGCCGACGCGGTCGCCGCCGCCGCGGGCCGCCCCGTGCCCGAGGCCGACATCCGGCGCTGGATGGGCGCGGACAAGCGCGAGGCCATCGCGGCCCTGCTCGCGGGCGCCCCGGCCGAGGTCGAGACGGTGTTCGACGACTTCCGCGCGCGCCTCGCCGCCGCCTACGAGGCCGAACCGCCCACGGCCCTGCCCGGTGTCGAGTCGGCGCTGGCCGAGCTGCGTGCCCGAGGCGTGCAGGTGGCCCTGACCACGGGTTTCTCCCGCGACGTCGCCGAGGGCATCCTCGACGTGCTGGGCTGGCAGGTCGGCGCCGCGATCGACGCGCTGGTCACCGCCGACGAGGTCGCGGCGGGCAGGCCCGCACCGTACATGATCTTCCACGCCATGGAGGCCACCGGCGTCCTGCGCGCCGACGCCGTCCTCACCGCGGGCGACACCATCCTCGACCTGCGCGCGGGCACCAACGCGGGCGCGCGCTACGTGCTCGGCGTGCTCACCGGCGCCCAAGACGCCGAGACCCTCGGCCGGGAGCGCCACACCCACCTGCTCCCGTCGGTGGCCGACATCCCGTACCTGCTCGCCTAGGCCCAATGCCGGTCGGTTAGGTCATGGCGGGGCTGTAGCCTGCGGTGGTGGATCTTGGGTTGGGTGTGCGCGAGGGCGGCGGTCTGGCCGACCGAGCTGCGGTTGGTGTGCTGACTCGGACGTTTCCGGTGGAGTTGGTCGATCGGGTCATTGACCAGTATTGGCGTCGGGAACAGCGGACCCGCGCATTGCCTGCTCGGTTGGTCTTCTATTTCA
>NZ_PTIX01000011.1 GCF_002934265.1 Actinokineospora auranticolor | reverse complement strand
AATCGTTTGTACGTAACCGGAAACCACCACCCCATCTGACTCGAGTGCGGTACCCGCCTTGAGCGCTTCACTCCTCGGCGGGAAATCCGATGGCGTGCAACCCTTCCCTTCTCCTCTGATTCTTGCCTTGTTCACCGGACTCTTGACTCGCCTGCACTTGCTCGGTCGGCGAAGGGCCTCATCCGTGTTCGAACGCCCCTCACCGACCAACTGCGATCACCACCCGGAACCCCTTCCACGGCTCGGCTCCGACGTGCCTGATCGCTCGTGCCTTGCGACCGTCGACCTCCGGGTGGCGCGAACTGCCTTCCTCCCGGAACCGCGTGTCGACTACTCCTGGCCTTCGGACCGCCCGCGTGGTACCCGGCGACCTCGGCCAGCAGCTCGAACTGCGACCTACCCGTGGGCAGTTCATCATCTCCCACGCCTATAGGACGTTTTCTCCTCTGTGACTGGACCATCATATGCACAGCCGCAGGGGATTGTCTACTCCAGCGGAGACAGTTTTTCTCGTACGCCGGGTCTGGGTGCTCCTACCTGCGACGATGTCGCAGGTAGGAGCACGGCCTTCCGGGCGGGTTGGCCAAGGTCAAGGCGCGATCCGGCGTTGACCTCGATCCCGATCGTCCTACTGGCCACCTGTGTGGCTGTGCTGGTCGGGAACTCGGTCGCCGGGCTGACCTGCTGTTGTGTGATGTTCGTCGATCGGTGATCTGTGGCTGTTCGACTGCTGCTCAAGGCCCCGGCTTGGCCGCCACCCTGGCGGCCGTCACCGCCGCCCCGAAACGCGGGTCTCGAAGGGGCGTCCCGGGGTGGGAGGTCGACCGCGGTGATACCGCGATCGGTCGGGTGTCCGCCGGGCGACGACGAGCACGTCGGCATCCGTCGTGACCGGGTGGGCAGCCATCAGCTGTCCGGGCTCCGGTCCTCGGACCTGCGGCGTCCCGACCGGCGCTGGTTGCGCTTCTGGCGTTCCCGTTCGCGACGGCTGTAGGTCGCGTTGCGGACCTTCTCCTCGTCCTCCAGGCTCGACCCGAGGGCGCCTGCGACGATGCCGACCGAGCTGCACAGCCACACCAGGTTCAGGTACGACCCCACGCCGACCGGGTGTCCCAGCGTTTGAGCGAGGTAGTCGCTGTCGATCAGGACGGCTGAGGCGAGCAAGGCGAGCACGAACAGGATCGCGTACATGCACGCCACCCCGATCGCCAGTGTGGTTGCCGTGGAGACGTTGTACAGCAGCGCTTTGCGCCGATCCGCCACTTCGGTGGGCCGGTCCCAGAGGTGGTTGTACACGGTCAGCCACACCGTCATGACCACGATGGTGACCACGGTGATCGCGGCCAGTCGCAGGGGTGGCAGGGAGTCCGCGAGCTTCCAGAACGAGCTGGTGATGATGCCGTAGGCGGCGGTTCCGGCCGCGGCCGCGGTGGCGCCTGCGAGATGGGGGACGAGGCGCCACGGGCGGTTGTCCCGGATCATCCCGGCCAGCAGCCGCAGCCTGCCGCGCAGCCCGACCAGAGCGACGTGTGTCGTCGGCGAGTCGCGGTCGTCGGGCAGCCGCTGCGTGGGGGCCAGCGCCTCGCGAACCCGTGCCGCCGCCCCCTGCTGGTCGTGCTCCCAGTCCGTCCCGGGCTGCCGCGACACCAGTTGCCGCACGACGCGGATCAGCAGCGCCCGCGTCCGGCGCCGCACCAGGACGGCACCGAGCGCGGGCATGGAGATCACCGCGACACCGTGCTCGACGTCGACGCCCGCGACGACGGGGCTCGTTCCCGCGCGGTGGGGCAGATCGGTGACCAGGACCAGCAGGTCCCAGCCCCGGTCCTGCCGGTACCGCTCCGACAAGGCGCGCATCGGGATGTCGCCGTCCTCGTCCAGCGGCAGCTGGTCGATCTCGTGCTCCACCCGCCACCGCGTCTGCCCGCTCACCCGGTCGGCGAAGACACCGGGGAGCTCGTCGGCGATCGTCGTGATCACCCGCGCCGGCAGCCCCGCGTCGGCCAGCACGCCGACGGCCACCTGGTGTGGTTCGTTCATGTGGTTCACCTCGCTCCTCGGCGCCTGTCGGTGTCCGTGGGCACCCGGCCCGGCTACGTCGCGTGCGGTCGCCGGTCAGGGTTTGAGGACGACCTTCTCGCAGTCCTCCTCCTTGTTCTTGAAGATCTCGAAGCCGCGGTCCGCCTCGTCGAGGGGCAGGGTGTGGGTGATGATCCGGGTCGGATCGATCTCTCCACGTTCGATGCGTGCCAGCAGCGGTTTCATGTAGCGCTGGACATGGCACTGCCCGGTCCGCAGGGTCAGCGACCGGTTCATCCACGCACCGGCGGGGAACTTGTCCAGGAGACCGCCGTAGACACCGATCACCGAGACCACCCCGCCGCTGCGGCAGGATGTGATCGCCTGGCGCAGCGCGTGCGGGCGGTCGGTCTCCGACCGCACAGCCTGCTTGAGCCGGTCGTAGGCGGCGATGTGCGCGCTTCCGTGGGTGGCCTCCATGCCCACCGCGTCGATGCACTTGTCCGGGCCTCGCCCGCCGGTCAGTTCCAGCAGTGCGGACCGGACGTCGACCTCCTCGAAGTTCACCGGCGTGTGGCCCGCCTGCTCGGCCATCCGCAGCCGGTAGGGCTCCTTGTCGATGGCGATGACCCGCGCGGCGCCGAGCACGCGGGCGCTGTCCATGGCGAACTGGCCGACCGGGCCCGCCCCCCAGACCGCCACCACGTCGGTGGGCTGGATGTCGCACATCTCGGCGCCCATGTAGCCGGTGGGCAGGATGTCGGACAGGAACAGCACCTGCTCATCGGTCAGGTCGGACTCGATCCTCAAGGGGTTCACGTCGGCGAACGGCACCCGTGCGTACTGCGCCTGCCCGCCCGCGTAGCCCCCGGTCAGGTGCGAGTAGCCGAAGATCCCGGCGACCGGGTGACCGAACATCTTCTCCGCGATGCCCGCGTTGGGATTGGTGTTCTCGCAGCAGGAGTACAGCTCGGCGGCGCACGCGGCGCACGCGCCGCAGGCGATGGGGAACGGCACGACGACGCGGTCCCCGACGCTCAGCCGGTCCCGCGCGACGCCGGGGCCGACCTCGATCACCTCGCCCATGAACTCGTGGCCCAGGACGTCGCCGTCCTGCATGGTCGGCACGTACCCGTCGACCAGGTGCAGGTCCGACCCGCAGATCGCCGTCGAGGTGATCCGCACGATGGCGTCGCGGCTGTTCAGGATCCGCGGGTCCGGCACGTCGCGGACCTCGACCTTGTTGCGGCCCGCCCAGGTGTTCGCCCTCACGCTTCCGCTCCCTTCTCGACCTCGGCGTCCGACAGCGGCTGCGCGGGGCGCTGCGGGAACTCCTCTCGTGCCCGCTTGCCCCACGGGGCTCCGTCGGACCGGACCACCTCGCCGGTCTCCAGCACCTGCTTGAGCCTGCGCAGGTCGTCGTCGAGCAGCTGGTGCGGTTCCTCGCCGAAGTACTTGGCGACCGCCTTGCCCACCGCGCCGCCGGGGAGGTCGTACACCAACGCGACGTGCACCTCGGTGCTGACACCGTCGGGGGCGGGCACGAACCGCACGGTGCCGGAGTTCGGCACGGCCGCTTCCCCGGTCGACCGCCACTGGATCTTCTCGGTAGGCGTCTCGTCGACGATCTCCGCGTCCCACTCGAGGTCCTTGCCGAACGGTGCGCTGGCCGACCAGTGGCTCGTCGTCGCGCCGGTGGTGCGGACCTGGTCGAGGTGTGCCATGAAGGTCGGCAGGTTCTCCAGATCGCGCCAGAACGCGTACACCTCCGGTGCGGGTTTGCGTATGGTCGTCGTCGCTGTCAGGTCCATCGGTTCTCCCTTCGCGCGTGCCCCGCGCCGCTTGCGCGGAGCTGGTCCGTTCCGCTCGGGTGGCAGGCACGTCCAGTGCTGCGGCGGCGCCGGTGACCTCCGCCAGCCGCGAACCCGCGGCGGTCACCGCAGTGGGCGATTGCCGGTTCCAGCGCGGTCGCGCCCATCGCGTTGCCCACAATCCCGTCCGCCTGCTCGTCAGGAACTCGACCGCGTGGATCGGCTCCCGCGCTGACTGAGACCACCGGCACCGCTGCTCACGACCGCACCGGGTCAGCCACGCCGTTGATCCGGCGCACCGGCCCCGGCCCCACCGGCTGTGTCACGTCCGGACCGGTACTCATCTGGTCCCGCTGCCGGTCCCGGCGCCGCATCTCTTCCTGTCGTGCTCGCCCTGCCGCACGGCTCGCCGAGTAGGCCTACCCGGTGACAGCCCGGATAACCATGGGGTCGACACAGCGCGACGACGATCCGCTGCCCGCGGCCGTGGCGGACACGGGAGGTCGTGCCGGTGGGATGCCCTTGTCACGTGCAGGCACCCGTGCCTGTCGTCGTCGCGCCCGACCTGCGGCAGGCCGCGCTGTTCGTCGCGGAATTGTCATCGGCACCACGGCCGTCGAACATCGTCATCGAGACGACGCACAGGCCGTGGAAGTTGCCCAGCCGCTCCCGCCACGAGGTGTCCGGTCTGGCTAGATCGTCCTGAGCCATGCTCGCTTCCCTGGCCGTGCCCATCAGCGGCTACGGACGTCGCGTCTGGTCCACCAGGATCACCACCAACACCGCGAACCCCGCTCCGTCCGGCCTTCTGGCCTGCTGGGCCGGTTGATCGCGCGGATTTCACCCTCGTAGGAGCACGCGACACCGCCGCAGCCCGTGCCAGCGTGGAGCGCAGCCGGGACCGCCGGCCTCGGCTCGTCGGAGAACCAAAGACGACGCACCGCAGGGAAATCCGTGCCATGAGTCGCCATCAAGCCGGTGAGTCTTCGGCGCGACCGGGAAGTCTGGACCGAAGTGAGGCGTAACAATGACTTTGATGCGATTTGACCCGTTCCGCGATCTGGATCGGTTGGCGGAGCAGGCCTTCGGCGGCAGCCGTGTACCGCACGCGATGCCGATGGAGGCGTTCCGCCACGGCGACGAGTTCGTCATCGCGCTGGACCTGCCGGGGGTGGACCCCGCCGAGGTCGGCGTCACCGTGGAGCGCAACGTGATCACCGTGCGGGCCAGCCGCCGCCCGCTGCGCGGCGACGGCGACGACCTGGTCGTCGACGAACGGCCGCGGGGCGAGTTCAGCAGGCAGCTGTTCCTCGGCGACAACCTGGACAGCGGAGCGCTGTCCGCCGACTTCGACCGAGGGGTGCTCACGATCACCATCCCGGTCGCCGAGGCGAGCAAGCCGCGCAAGGTCGAGATCGGCACCCAGACGGAACAGAACCGGAGGATCGAGACCGGTTCCCGTGAACCGACACACGCCTAGGAGGCACGTGATGACCGCGCAGCAAGGCGCCACCGCGCCCATGTCGCCACAGACAGGGGACAACCACCGTCGGCAGATCGCGACCTACGCGAACTACAGCGATGCCGAGCGCGCGGTGGACTACCTGTCGGACAACGGTTTCCCGGTACAACGGGTCGCGATAGTCGGGTCCGACGTGCAACTGGTCGAGCAGGTCGTCGGTCGGTTGAACTACGGCGGCGCCGCGTTGCGCGGAGCCGGTTCCGGGGCGTTCACCGGTCTGCTGATCGGCTGGCTGTTCGGCCTGTTCAACTGGTTCACGCCGGTGCTGGCTTCCCTCACGCTCGCGCTCTACGGCCTCGTCTTCGGCGCGATCCTCGGGGCGGTCTTCGGTTTGGTCGTGCACGCGTCGCAGCGCGGCCGTCGCGACTTCGCCTCGATCCGCGTGATGCGGCCGAGCCGGTACGAACTGCACGTCGACGCCGAGGTGGCCGACCGGGCCAAGGACATGCTGGCCAAGATGGACGGGGGCTGGTGATGGCCAAGGCTGTCGGCATCGACCTCGGCACGACCAACTCGGTGATCGCCGTCTGGGAGGGTGGTGAGCCCACGGTCATCGCCAACACCGAAGGCGCCCGCACCACCCCGTCGGTGGTCGCGTTCACCGAGTCGGGTGAGCGGCTGGTCGGTCAACTGGCCCGCCGCCAGGCGATCCTCAACCCGAAGGGCACGATCAACTCCGCGAAGCGCTTCATCGGCCGCAAGTTCGACGAGGTCGGCGACGAGGCCAAGGCTGTCGGCTTCGACGTGGTCGAGGGCGACGGCGGCGTCGTGCGGTTCAAGGTCCGCGACAAGCTGCACGCGCCGGAGGAGATCAGCGCGCAGGTGTTGCGCAAGCTCGCCGACGACGCGGGCAAGTTCCTCGGCGAGCGGGTGACCGAGGCCGTGATCACGGTGCCCGCCTACTTCAACGACGCCCAGCGCCAGGCGACCAAGGACGCGGGCAAGATCGCGGGTCTCGACGTGCTGCGGATCATCAACGAGCCCACCGCCGCCGCGCTGGCCTACGGGCTGGACTCGAAGGGCCACGAGACGGTCCTGGTGTTCGACCTCGGTGGCGGCACGTTCGACGTGAGCCTGCTCGACGTCGGCGACGGCGTGGTCGAGGTCCGGTCGACCGCGGGTGACACCCATCTCGGCGGCGACGACTTCGACCGCCGCATCGTCGACCACCTGGCCGAGAAGTTCCAGCAGGAGAACGGCATCGACCTGCGGTCGGACCCGCAGGCGTTGCAGCGGCTGTTCGAGGCCGCCGAGAAGGCCAAGGTCGAACTCAGCTCGGTCAGCCAGACCAGCGTCAGCCTGCCGTTCATCACCGCTGACAAGGACGGCCCCAAGCACCTGACGACCACGCTGACGCGGTCGGTGTTCGAGCAGATCACCGCCGACCTCGTCGAGCGCTGCCTCGGCCCGGTCAAGCAGGCGATGGCCGACGCGAAGGTGACCGCGAACGACATCGACGAGGTCATCCTGGTCGGCGGGTCCACCCGGATCCCGGCCGTGCAGGGCCTGGTCCGCAGGCTGACCGGCGGCAAGGACCCGAACATGGGCGTCAACCCGGACGAGGTCGTGGCGCTCGGCGCCGCCGTCCAGGCCGGTGTGCTCACCGGTGACGTGAAGGACGTGTTGCTGCTCGACGTCACGCCCCTGTCGCTTGGCGTGGAGACCCGCGGCGGCGTGATGACGAAGATCATCGAGCGGAACACGACGATCCCGGCCCGGCGCACGGAGGTCTTCTCCACGGCCGAGGACAACCAGCCTGCCGTGGACGTCGTGGTGCTGCAGGGCGAACGGGAGCGTGCCGCCGACAACCGGGTGCTCGGCCGGTTCCAGCTCACCGACATCCGTCCTGCGCCGCGCGGCGAACCGCAGGTCGAGGTCACCTTCGACGTCGACGCCAATGGAATCGTCAACGTGACCGCCAAGGACAAGGACACCGGCGCCGAGCAGGGCATCACGATCAGCGAGAGCTCCAACCTCGACAAGGACGAGATCGACCGCATGGTCAGCGAGGCCGACCGCAACCAGGCCGACGACCAGCGGCTGCGCGACGAGGTGGACGCACGCAACATGCTGGACACGGTCGCCTACCAGGTTGGCCGCGCCATCACCGCGGACACGCCCGCACACGAGAAGGCCCGCGCGGAGATGCTGGTCGACCAAGCCCGCGAGGCCGTGAAGTCCGAGGCACCGCTGGCGCAGGTCCGGTCGCTGACCTCGGAACTGCAACAGGTGCACGCGTCCCTCAGCGCTGTCCGCGATGGCGGCGAAGAGCACCCGCCCTCGCAGGGTGGCGCGGACGACGTGGTCGACGCCGATTTCGACCGTGCGTGAGGACTCGGTGATGGCCACCCCAGGTAAGGCGGCGGACGCAGGCGCAGACTCCCAGGAGGTGCCAGCTCCGACGGTAGAGGATCGGGTCGCCGAGCTCGACGACCGGTGGCGGCGGGCCGTGGCCGACCTCGACAACCTGCGCAAGCGCCACGCTGTCGAACTCGCCCGGGTCCGGGAGGCCGAACGCGCGCGGGTGGCCGCCGCCTGGCTGCCCGTGCTCGACAACCTCGAACTGGCTCTCGCGCACGCCGACGCCGACCCGGACACGGTCGTGCGAGGTGTGCTGGCGATCCGCGACCAGGCTGTGCAGGTGCTCGCCGCGCTCGGCTACCCGCGCGACGACGAGACCGGCGTGCCGTTCGACCCGAAGCGGCACGAGGTCGTCGCTGTCGTCGACGACGCGGGGACCGGGCCGAACACCGTGGTACGCGTGGTGCGGCCGGGCTACGGAGCCGACGGGCACGAGCTTCGGCCGACGGCAGTGGCCGTCAGCGGGTCCCGGGAGTGACGGCCGGTGGCAGACCGAACGCCCCATGGCGACTTCTACGGCGCACTCGGCGTCCCCCGGACCGCGAGCACCGACGAGATACAGCGGGCGTACCGGAAGCTGGCCCGCCAGTACCACCCGGACGTCAACTCCGATCCCGGCGCCGAGGAGCGTTTCAAGGAGGTCGGCGCGGCCTACCAGGTGCTGTCCGACCCGGACCAGCGCCGCAGGTACGACCGGTTCGGGGCGGACTTCCGGCACGTGCCGGACGACGTCGACGAACGTGCCCACGCCGACGGCCGCACCCGCTACACCTCGGCGGGCCGGGGGGTCGGCGGCTTCGAGGACATCGAGGACCTGTTCAGCGGCTTGTTCCGGGGTAGGGGCGGCGGAGCGTCGATCCCCGGCGCCGACCAGCAGGCCGAGCTGGAGCTCACCGTCGAGGAGGCCTACCGCGGCGGGCACAAGCACCTGACGTTGCGCGGGTCGGGGCAGCGCGACTACGACGTGACGATCCCGCCCGGCGTCATGGACGGCCAGCGCATCCGCCTCGCCGGGCAGGGCGGCACGGGATCCGGCAACGCGGCGGCCGGGGACCTGTACCTCATCGTCCGCGTCAAGCCGCATCGGCGCTATCGGCTGTCCGGCCGGGACCTCCACATCGACCTTCCGGTGTCGCCGTGGGAGGCCGCGCTCGGCGCGACCGTTCCCGTCGACACACCGGGTGGCGAGGTGAAGGTTCGGGTCGCGCCCGGCGCGTCCAGCGGCCGCCGCCTTCGGTTGCGCGGCGAGGGAATGCCTGATCCACGGGGGAAACCGGGCGATCTGTACGCCGAGGTGCGGGTCATGGTGCCGAAGAGGCTCCGCAAGCGGGAACGCGAGCTGTTCGAGGAGTTGGCGGCGGTGTCCGAGTTCGATCCGAGGGGGACGTGATGGCGAAGTACCAGCTGGTGCGTCCCGTGCTGCTCAGCGTCGACGAGGTGGCCGCGCGCAGTGGACTGCATCCCGACCTGGTCCGCAGGTTCGCCGCGATGAGCCTGGTGGACAGCACGACAGACGTGATCGGACGGCTGCGGTTCACGCCGAAGGCGGTGCCCGCGCTGGCTCGCGTCCAGCGGCTGCGCACCGGGCTCGCCCTCAACTACGCGGCGATCGGGCTCGTGCTCGACCTGCTGGACCGCATCGAGGTTCTCGAAGCCCAAGTCAGGAGCCACCGGCGATGGACATGAGCAAGCTGACCCAGCGGACACAGGAAGCGCTGCGGCAGGCCCAGAGCGAGGCCGCTCGGCTTGGCCACCCCGAGACCGACGGCGAGCACCTGCTGCTGGCGCTGCTCGACCAGCCCGATGGCCTGGTGCCCCGGCTGCTCGACCAGGCAGGCGTGGACCTCGCCGGGTTGCGCGCCGCGGTCGAGGCGGAACTCGGCCGTCGGCCCACGGTGACCGGGCCGGGTGCGACGCCCGGCCAGGTGTACCTGACGCAGCGCCTCGCTGGCCTGCTGGCCGCGGCCGAGCGGGCGGCGACCCGGCTCAAGGACTCCTACGTCTCCGTGGAACACCTGGTGCTCGCGTTGCTCGACGAGGGGACCACGAGCGCGGCGGGCAGGTGGCTAGCCGAGTTCGGCGTGACGCGGGAGTCGTTCCTGACCGTGTTGACCAAGATCCGCGGCAACCAGCGGGTCACCTCCGCCACGCCGGAGGGCGCCTACGAGGCCCTGGACAAGTACGGCCGGGACCTGGTCGCCGACGCGCGCGCGGGCGAGCTCGACCCGGTGATCGGCCGGGACACCGAGATCCGCCGCGTCGTGCAGATCCTATCCCGGAAGTCGAAGAACAACCCGGTGCTGATCGGCGATCCCGGCGTCGGCAAGACCGCGATCGTCGAGGGGCTCGCCCAGCGCATCGTGCGCGGCGACGTGCCGGAGGGGCTGCGCGACAAGACGATCTTCTCCCTCGACATGGGCGCGCTGGTCGCCGGGGCGAAGTACCGCGGCGAGTTCGAGGAGCGGCTCAAGGCCGTGCTCGCCGAGGTCAGGGCAGCCGAGGGCGGCATCCTGCTGTTCGTCGACGAGGTGCACACCGTCGTGGGCGCAGGCGCCGCCGAGGGCGCGGTGGACGCGGGCAACATGCTCAAACCGATGCTCGCCCGCGGTGAGCTGCACATGATCGGCGCCACCACGCTCGACGAGTACCGCAGGCACATCGAGACCGACGCCGCCCTCGAGCGGCGGTTGCAGCCGGTCGTGGTGAACGAGCCGACACTGGAGGACACCGTCTCGATCCTGCGCGGCCTGCGCGAGCGGTTCGAGGTGTTCCACGGCGTCAAGATCCAGGACGGCGCGCTGGTCGCCGCCGCGGCGCTGTCGCACCGCTACATCACCGACCGGTTCCTCCCGGACAAGGCCATCGACCTGGTCGACGAGGCCTGCGCGCGGCTGCGGACCGAGATCGACTCCATGCCCGCCGAACTCGACGAGCTCACCCGGCGGGTCACCCGGCTGGAGATCGAGGAGGCCGCGCTGTCCAAGGAGACCGACGCGGCGAGCGAGGCGAGACTGGCCGATCTCCGTCGGGAACTCGCCGACCTGCGGGCCGAGGCCGACGCCAAGACGGCGCAGTGGGAGGCCGAGCGGCGGGCGATCCGCCGCGTGCAGGACCTCCGCTCGGAGCTGGAACGGCTGCGCCACGAGGCGGAGGTGGCCGAGCGCGACTACGACCTCAACCGCGCCGCCGAACTGCGCTACGGCCGGATCCGCGAACTCGAACGGCGGCTGGCCGCTGAGGAGGGGCAACTCGCGTCGAAGCAGGGCAAGGCGCGGCTGCTGCGAGAGGTCGTCACCGAGGACGAGATCGCCGAGATCGTCGCGGCCTGGACCGGCGTCCCCGTCGTCCGGCTGAAGGAGGGCGAACGGGCGAAACTGCTGCGGCTCGACGACATCCTGCGCCAACGCGTCGTCGGCCAGGAAGAGGCGGTGCGGCTCGTCGCCGACGCGATCATCCGCGCCCGCTCGGGCATCCGCGATCCGCGCAAGCCGATCGGGTCGTTCATCTTCCTCGGCCCGACCGGAGTCGGGAAGACCGAACTCGCCAAGACGCTGGCCGCCGCGCTGTTCGACAGCGAGGACAACCTGGTCCGGCTGGACATGAGCGAGTACCAGGAACGGCACACAGTCAGCAGGATGCTCGGCGCGCCGCCCGGATACGTCGGCTACGACGAGGGTGGCCAGCTCACCGAGGCGGTGCGGCGCAAGCCCTACTCGGTCGTGTTGTTCGACGAGGTCGAGAAGGCGCACCCGGACGTGTTCAACACCCTCCTGCAGGTGCTCGATGACGGCCGCGTCACCGACGCGCGTGGCCACACCGTCGACTTCCGCAACACGGTGATCATCATGACCTCCAACATCGGCTCGCGGGTGCTGCTGGACGGCGTCACCTCGCACGGCGAGATCGAACCGGACGCCCGCGACGCGGTACTGGCCGAGCTGCGGCACCACTTCCGGCCCGAGTTCCTCAACCGCGTCGACGACATCGTGCTGTTCACCCCGCTGGCGCTGCCGCAGATCGAACGCATCGTCGACCTGCTGTTCGACCAGGTGCGCGACCGGCTCGCCGAGCAGCGCGTCACCGTCGAACTGACCGACACCGCCAGGAAGTCCATCGCCCGCCGCGGCTTCGACCCCGTCTACGGCGCCCGGCCGCTGCACCGGTACATCTCGCACGAGGTCGAGACGCGCATCGGCCGCGCGTTGCTGCGCGGCGAACTCACCGACGGTCTGGTGATCACCGTCGACGCCGTGGACGACGACCTGACTGTCACCTACACCACCGGAGAGAGCAGAGCTGCGGCATGACAACCAGCACTGTCGTCTGCGACCACTGTGGACACACGAACCGGCTGCCAGCGGCCGCGCCAGCGCTGTTGGTGCCGCGTGGCGGCGAGGTCCTCGCGCGGCAGGCGGGTGCCGCACCCGTCACTGTGCTGCGCGGCCTGCTCGACCGGACGCTCACGTCGTCGCAGGATTTCACCAAGGAGGTCAGAACATGAACGGGAAACCAGTGCGGCGGTTGCCGCTGCGGCTCACCGCGGGCGCGATCATGCTCGATTCCGGGTTCGGCGAGGTCGACGCGGACAGGTCGGTCGCCGAGCAAGTGCACGGCTTCGGGGCCGATGCGTATCCCGTGCTCGGTGAGTTGCGACCGGAGCTGTTCGGCAAAGCCCTGTCGGCGGCCGGGATCGCGACCGGGGTCGCGCTGCCGGTGCCGGTCGTGCCCGCGGCCCACACCGACACCGGCCTGACGGCGTTCACCGCCGGGTTGATCGGCATGTACCTCAACGCACCCGGCATGCGCAGGCTCGGCAGTTTCCGACCGACCGGACAGGGAACCGTACCCGGCCAGGACGTCTGGCTGCTCGATAGCGGCCTGTCGCTGACGTTCGACCGGCAGGCCTGGAAGGGCGGCACGCGATGACGGCCATCGTCGACCGGCACCTCGCGCTCGTACGGGACGTCGTGCCGCAGACCCCGCAGGGCTGTGCGGAGTGCCTGATCGCAGACACGCCGTGGCTGCACCTGAGGCTCTGCCTGACCTGCGGCCACGTCGGCTGCTGCGACTCGTCGCCGATGAAACACGCGAGCAGGCACGCGCACGCCGCGGGCCACCCGATCGTGCGATCGTTCGAGCCGGGGGAGACCTGGCGCTGGTGCTACGTCGACCAGGCCTTCGTATGACCGCGCAGGCAGGTCCGCGACTGGTCGAGACCCCTGATCCGTACGGCGCGTTCCCGCGCCTGACCGACGAGCAGGTCGACACGCTCGCCGTCGTCGGTGAGCGCCGTCGGACCGGCTCGGGCGACGTGCTGTACGCCCAGGGCGAGCCCGCGTCGGAGTTCTTCGTGGTCCTCGAGGGCACAGTCGCCGTCGTCGAGGGCTTCGGCGACGAGCAGGAGATCGTCCGCGTGCACGGGCCGCGTCGGTTCCTCGGCGAACTCGGCCTGCTCGAGGGACAACCGGCATTCGTCGGCGCGGTCCTCGCCGAGGACGGTGAGGTGCTCGCAGTGTCGGTGGCCGCGCTGCGCCGACTGGTGCTCGGTGACCCCGCACTCGGCGAGCAGATCCTGCGCGCCTACCTGATCCGGCGCTCGCTGCTGATCGGCGGCGGCAGCGGATTCCGCGTCGTCGGCTCCTGCTACTCGCCGGACACCAGGCGGCTGCTGGAGTTCGCGGCGCGCAACCGGCTGCCGCACCGGCTGGTGGACCTGGAGAAGGACACGCAGGCCGAGGTGTTGCTGCGCCGGTTCGGTGTGGACATCGGCGACACCCCGGTCGTGGTGCTGCGCGGAACGGACGTCCTGCGCAACCCGAGCAACGCCGAGTTGGCCCGGCGAATGGGCCTGCGACGAGCGGATGCGCAGCGTGGAGTCGTCGACCTGCTGGTCGTCGGCGCCGGTCCCGCGGGCTTGGCCGCGGTCGTCTACGGCGCGTCCGACGGCCTGTCGGTGTCCTCAGTGGAGGCGTTGGCGGCCGGTGGGCAGGCCGCGACGACGTCACTGATCGAGAACTACCTCGGCTTCCCCAGCGGGATCTCCGGGGCGGAGCTGGCCGAACGGTCGTTGATCCAGGCCGACAAGTTCGGCGTCCGCGTCGCGGTTCCCGCCTGCGCGCGGACGCTGCGACCGCGTGACGGCGACTACGTGGTCGGATTCGACGACGGTGTGGAGATCGCCGCCCGCGCGGTGGTGATCGCCACCGGCGCCCACTACCGCAGGCTCGAGGTGCCCGGGATCGCGGAGTTCGAGGGCACCAGCGTCCACTACGCTGCGACCCTGCACGAAGCCAGGACCTGCGGGTCGTCACCGGTCGGTGTGGTGGGTGGCGGCAACTCCGCGGGCCAGGCAGCGGTGTTCCTCGCGCAGGACTCGCCGCGGGTCTACCTCCTGGTCCGCGGCGGCGACCTCACCCGGAACATGTCGCGCTATCTCGTCGACCAGGTCGAACGACACCCGAGGGTGACCGTGCTGACCCACAACGAAGTCCGCGGCGTCGTGGGTAACGCGATGCTCGAAGCGCTGGTCGTGGAGAACAACCGCACCGGTGAACGTCGAGAGCTCGACGTCCGGGCGCTGTTCGTCTTCATCGGGGCCTCCCCGCACACCGCTTGGCTTTCCGGTCTGGTGGCGCTCGACGAGGACGGCTTCGTGCTGACCGGCGCGGACGCCGACGGCAGCCGCGCCGACGACGGGTGGCAGCACGTGTCCCGGCGTCCGCTGGTGCTGGAAACGAGCAGACCGGGCGTGTTCGCGGTGGGCGACGTGCGCCGGGGCTCAGTCAAACGAGTCGCATCGGCCGTCGGCGAAGGCGCGATGGCCGTCCGGCTCGTGCACGAACACCTCTTCGCGGGGATCTGATGCCGATCATGGGCGTAACCAGGTGCTGCCCATCGGTACCCGGAGAACTACCTGTTCGTCCTCGGTCCTCAGCACCACGGGATGACCGCCCCGCACTCACCCAGCGCCGTCGTCACCTTCGTCATCAACGGCAACCTGCCCGTGCCCAGCAGTTGGTCCCGCCGCAGAACCCGACCACCGACAAACACCCGCTCCCCTGTCAGAGCGGGCGTCGGGCCCGGTGCTGGGCGAGGATCTTGCTTCACCACGGCGCGGCACTCTGTCGCCGAACGACGCCGCGCCGTCCACAGGGCACCCATACGCCGCCGCTTCACTCGATGCCATTCACGGGCGTCTCAGAACGTGTTTGAGATCTTGATCGGCGTGGCTGCTTGATCTTGTGGGTGTGGTCCACCAGGGTGGCCCTCGTGGCGCGTGAGCAGCGGTATCCGTCGGATCTGTCCGATGCCGAGTGGGTGGTGGTGGAGCCGTTGCTGCCGGCGCCGTCGGCGCATCCTCGGGGTGGTCGGCCGGAGAAGCATCCTCGTCGGGAGATCGTGGACGCGATCCTGTATGTAGTGCGTACGGGCTGCGCGTGGCGGCAGCTGCCTGCGGATTTTCCGCCGTGGGAGACGGTGTACTGGTACTTCACTCGCTGGAAGCAGCGGAAGTTGACCTTCCGGATGGTCGACGCCCTGCGCGCGATGGTCCGGGAGCAGGCGGGTCGTGACCCGGAGCCGAGCGCCGGGCTCATGGACTCGCAGTCGGTGAAGGGCTCCGACACCGTCGGTGTCGACACCCGGGGTTACGACGCGGGCAAGAAGGTCAACGGGCGTAAGCGGTTCATCGTGACCGACACTCTTGGCCTGCTGCTGGTGGCGCTGGTGCTGCCCGCCGGTGTGCAGGACCGCGACGGCGGCAAGAAACTCGTACTGGAACTGCGTCACCGCCAGATCATGGGCAAGGCGACTCGTCGTGTCCGGTACCTGTTCGCCGACGCCGGGTTCGCCGGCGCCTTCGTCGACTGGGCCCGCACGCTGCGGACCACGATCGAGATCGTCCGCAAACCCCCGGACCGGACAGGCTTCGCGGTCATTCCCAGAAGGTGGGCGGTCGAACGCACCTTCGCCTGGCTCACCGCACACCGACGCCTGGCCCGTGACCACGAACGCCACCCCGCCACCTCCGAGGCCATCATCCGCTGGGCCGCCATCACCACCATGACCCGACGCATCGCCCGCGGACACGCCGCGACCCGACTCGGACCACGCCCACTCACCACCACCTGAAGATCTCAAACACGCTCTGAGGCGGCCGGTTTGCAGGGGTGTCAACTCCACGTGCCCTGCCGAGGTGAGCAGGGTGATGGTGTGGCCGTCGTATTCCACGCTGAGGGTCCCCCGTGCGGCGGGGAACACGCGCGCGGACAGGCCACCGAGGCAATCGAGAGCGGCCCGGCGAAGGTCCTCCCGCACTCGACCGCACTGCCCCGGACTCAACAACGCCAGCCCGATCGATGCACCGGTGACGGCGACCCGAGCGTCACCGGTGAGCTCCACGACGACCTTGGCCCGACGGCCCCGGCCGTCCCTGCACCGGATCGTCGTTGCCCGGCCGCGACCGCGGCACCCCCGCCCACGTACGTTCATGTTCGCTCCCACGTTCCGGGGCCGCGAGCCCTCGCCGTCGCTCGGATGTAGTCAACCGATCACGTCGCGCGGGCGGTACGGTGTCGGTGGCGGCGATCGGTATACCGGGTATAGAGGCGAACGCTCATGACCACAGGACGACGTTCACGCACACCCAATACACGGCTGCGCGACGTGGTCGCCGAGGCCGACCTGACCTATCAGGCACTCGCCGCGGCCGTGCGCGAGGTCGCCGCTGAATGCGGTGTTTGTCTACGCACCAACAAGTCCAATGTCGAGCATTGGCTCTCCGGCGCCATCCCTCGGACCGAGACAGTCCGCTTCCTCGCTGCGGCCTTGTCTCGCAGGTTGGGCAGGGTGGTGACTGCGGCCGATCTCGGGTTGGGCGCCGAGGAGGAACCCGACGGACTGCTCGGTGCCGTGCTCACCTCCGATCCGCTGGACACGTTGCACCTGATGTGGAGCCAGGAGGTCGGACGCCGCCGCTTTCTGCTCGGCTCGGCCTATTCGATCGCCTCCGCCGCGCTTCCACTGTCCCGCCTGCACGACGCGGCGGCCCGTACCCGCGCGGCCGCGCGCACCGGCCACACCGTCGGCATGCCGGAAGTACTGGCCGTCAGGGACATGGTGGCCGCGCTGACCGAGCTGGACGAACGCCATGGCGGAGACCACGGCCGCACCGCCCTCGTCGCCTATCTTCGCGACGAGGTCGCTTCGCTGTGCCGTGGCCGGTTCCACAGCGACGCAGTGCGCCGGGAGATGCTGTCCGCCGCCAGTCGTGGCGTGCACCTGCTCGGCTGGAAGCACTACGACACCGGCCAACACGGCCTCGCGCAACGCTACTTCCTCCAGTCCTACGCCTTGGCATGCGAATCGGAGGTGACCGGGCACGACGGGTTCGTCATGCGCACCATGGCCATGCAGGGACTGCGGCTGCACCGCCCGGAGCACTGCCTCGGGCTGGCCGAAACCGGCCTCAACCGGGCCAAAGGCATGGTGGACCCGCACATCGAGGCCCTGTTTCGCGTCGTGCACGCCCACACCCTGGCCAAGGTCGGGCTCGGCCCCGCCGCCCGCGCCGAACTCGACCATTCCCGCCGCCTGATCGACACCGCTCCCGCCGGCGAGCTGCCGTTCTGGGCACTGACCTGGGGCCCGCCCCGCGCCTCGGTACATTCCCGCGCAGCCCGGGTCTACGAGACCCTGGGCGAACACGCTGCCGCCGCGGAGCAGTACACCCGCTCGGCCACCGCGCGCCCTACCGACACCTACGCCCGCATCGCCGCGCTCGACCTCGACTCCGCCGCGCGCATGCACTTTCGGCGCGGCGGCCACGAACAGGCCTGCACGACCTGGATGCGCGCTCTGGACCACATGAGCGGGGTCAGCTCGGTCCGCACCCGCAAGGCCCTCAAACGGATACGGGGGGACATCGCCGGTCTGCGCGCCCGCGGAATGCGACTCGCTCTCGACCTCGACACCCGCGCCCGCGACCTGATCGCGGCAACCTGACACGAGCGGGCGCACGGCGGTTCGATTCGGCCTGCTGGTGGACCCCCGACTAGGGAGCGTCCTCAAAGTGTGTGTGGGTGACCTGGTTTGATCTTGTGTCGTGGTGCGTAGGCATGAGCTGACTGATGAGCAGTGGCGGGTCATTGAGCCCTTGTTGCCGGCATCGGGTGCGAAGGGGCGTCCGCGGGTGGATGACCGTCGGGTGATCAACGGGATGCTCTTCAAGTGCAAGATCGGGATTGCCTGGCGGGATCTGCCGGAGCGGTACGGGCCGTGGAAGACGGTCTACAACCGGTTCTGGCGCTGGTCCCGCAACGGCACCCTCACCGTGTTGGTGCGGAGGGTGCGGGTGATCGCTGAGGCGATCGACGAGCTCGACCGGGAGGTGTCAGTCGATTCCTCGATCGTGCGCGCGCATCAGCATGCGGCGGGCGCTCGCCGGCCTCGACCGCACACAGGGGGTGAGCGGGTCCCGGTTCGGGCAGGGCGAACCAGATGATCATGCTATCGGTCGGTCGCGTGGCGGGCCCACCACCAAGATCCATCTCGCGTGCGACGGGCGTGGTCGGCCGTTGTCGGTGGTCTTGACCGGCGGGAACGTCAACGACTGCACCCGGTTCGTCGAGGTCATGGCGGGTGTTCGGTTCGAGCGACCCGGACCCGGCAGGCCGGCCACGCGTCCAGACCGGGTGCTCGCGGACAAGGGCTATTCCAGTAAAGCGATCCGCACCTATCTGCGCAGCCGTCACATCCGGGCGACCATCCCTGAACGCCGCGACCAGCGCGCCAACCGCGCTGGTCGCGGCGCGAAGGGCGGTCGCCCACCCGCCTTCGACCGCGTCGCCTACCGCCGCCGCAACGTGGTCGAACGCTGCTTCCAACGCCTCAAACAGTTCCGGGCGATCGTCACCCGCTACGACAAGACAGCCCTGTCCTACCAAGCCATGATCGACCTGGCCACCCTCACCCTCTGGCTTTGAGGACGCTCCCTAGCGGCGGGCCCCGGTAGTAGGCGTCGCGCAGCACGACGACCTCATCGGCGAGCTCCGGATCCGTTCCTCCACGTTCACGGCGTGGACGCTACCGTTGGTCACCGACACCGTCGGAGCGCGGCGATCCACCTGGCCGATGACAGGTTCCTCAAGCCGCCAACGTCGGCCTGCCCATGAGGTCGACACCGACTACCGAGAATGAAGTTGCCTATTCGCTGTGGAGTTCTTTCCAGGCGATGGAAGTGGGCCGTTCTCCGGTGGAGAGAAACTCCTGCGCGGCCTGCACCACGCGGGTGAACGAGATTTCACAAGAGGCGGGGACGGGGCGCTCGTGGCTCATGTAGTCGTAGCTCAACAATTCCTCGCTGGCATCAGGGTCGCCTTGACTGAACCACAAGCCGGGCCAATTGCCGCCGGTGAAGTTGAGGGTGCCCCTGTCGTCGTTCACACCGACCCCGAACTCGACCGCGTCCGAGCCTTCGATGTACCACTGCATGAACAAGGGCAGATTGAACTCCCGCGAATCGGCCTGGGCGCGGGCGAGGAGCGCGGCGACGTCCGCGGGGGTTCGGAGCATGACCGGTTCGTCCTCGTCGAAGAACGCTCGCACGATGGTCATTTCTGCGCCTTTCCGTGGTACACCTTGTGGAATCCGTTCGCTCCGTGGACGGTCATAGTGTATCCGGCGGGAAGAATGCGCGGTATGAGGGTGTCGCATCCAAGGTCTCCGACGCATGGCACGTTGTTGATCGCCAGTACGATATGACGGATTCGGTTGGTGCGCATGTGGACGGCTAGTTTCACTTCCACATCGGCGGTAGTGTTAGGGACTTTTTTATCTGCTTGTTGGAACCATGTGACCGCTGCGTAATATTTGTCGTCCCATCCGCTGGTCTCGGTGTGGATCTCCCCGTCCAGCCCAATCCATCGGCCGTGTGTCTTGGCGGAGCGCTGCCGCCGGGTTCGGTCCCTGGTGCGTGGAAGGTCGGGAGGCAACCCGGTACGAAGGCGCTGTCGTTGTGCGGAGTGGGACAAATGAGGGTCAGGTCCGCTGGGCGGTGGGTGACCGGTCGTGCCGAGGTGGTGGTCCGCGGTCGCGCGGAGCTGCTGCGCGGCCTTGTCCAGCGTGGTGTCGAGGTCTCGCAAACACTGCTCGGCGTGTCCGGTCACCTGGTTGATGCGGTCAGCGCGGTCGCTCTGCCCGAGAAGCCCGGCCACAGCTCGGTCGACGGAGTCCAACGCCTGGTACCAGTCCCGTAGGCGACTCTGGAGATCGGTGACCGTCGTGGCGAGGCGAGCAAGTCGCCGGGCTGCCTCGGCGATGGAGTCCTCACCAGGCGAGGTCATCGACGGCCATCATCGTGATCGCGGGCATGGGCCGGGACGTCGAGGTCGTAGTCGGCCCGCCACCACACGGTGCCAGCGCTAGTTCTTCGTGCCGGTGTCGCCCAGGTGCCTGGTGATCCATTCGTACACTCGCTCGTCGTAACCGTTCCAGCCGTCGAAGTGGAAGCTCTGCGTCCGGGCGTACTGGTCGATGTCTCGCAGTGCCTCGGCCAGGTGGTGGTCGGCGCCTGGGAACAGTTGGTGGCGTAGCACCGGGTCGGTGATCACTGCGAGGGCCGCGGGTGGGGTGCGGCGGCCCAGATAGCGGGCGAAGTTCGGGTAGTAGCTGCTAATGGAGGGGCCGTGTTGGTCGATGCTGACCAGGCTGACGTAGAAGTCGAACCGGCACAAGCTGGTGAGGACGGTGTCGTCGTCGGCGGTGACGTCGGGTTGTAGGGCCTCCGCCGCGCGGATGATGTTGTGCGCGCCTCCGAGGAAGCTGGTCCGCTGTTCGTCGGTGTCGACCAGGTTCTTGCGGCCGGCTGTCACGAGGGCGTGTCGTAACCAGTTGGCGTAGCGGGTGAATGCCTCGCCGCCAGGCCTGGCTGGCGGTTGGCCAGATGTCGCACCGCCGCCCAGGCCTGGCGGCGGACCGCGTAGGCGCCCAGAGCTTCCACGCGGGTGGCGATCTCAAGCCAGAGCTGGGGGCCGATCGCACACCGTGGGCCTCGTGGCCGTGCTCGTCGAAGCCGACGGCGTAGACGCGGGTCAACGCTGCGACGGCTCGCTCGTGCCACCGCGCGCGCTCGACCCGCAGGCACAGCGCCGCCAAGGCGACCAGGCGGTCAAGGAGTTGCCGCAGCTGGTCCTCCTGTTCGGGGGCGGCGAGTAGTTCGGCGGCCTCGCGCGGCAGCTGTTCGAGTAGGCGCAGCAGTGGGATGTCGTCGTTGCGGCGCAGCAACTCGGTGACGAGCCGGTCGAAGGTCTTGGCGTCGAGTTTCCAGGTCACGGCCTCGGTCGGGAGGCCTGCACACGGTGGGCCGCCAACCCGAGATCGAGCCGCGCGGTCCACTCCGCGAACGCCTCGCGCCGCCAGCTGTCCTTGCGCCGGGCGACGATCTGCTCGACGAGCAGTCTGCGGTCGGCGTCGGTCCAGCGTTCACTGCGCGTGCCGTGGCGTACGAACACATCACCGACCCGGAACACGATGTTCTTCTTGGGCTTGCCGTGGGGAACGGTTCCTCGTACTCGCCCGCCTCGCGGAACGCGCACCAGCCTTAGTCGCTGGGAGCGACGTACAGCAGCGCGACAGGCATTCCCTGGACCTCGTACCAGGCTGACTTCGGTGCGCGACATGCCCGGCGGGAGAGTCACCCGCAACACCCACCACGTCAACTCGGCCGCCAGCGTGACCTACCCGCCCCGCGTCAACCACCTGCGTCGCACGGCCTCATGACCGCCGGAGCACAGCCCCTCGGGACCGGCCACACACGAATACGGCCGTGCGCGGACAAACGCCGTACGTCCGCCGTCCGTCCCCCGGGCTGAACGCAACATCGCCTGCGGTGCTGGGCGGGTCGACGCGAGGGGTTGGAGAGGCGGGGTCGCCAATGCCAGCGGGGGTTGGGTGGATGATCTGGGCGTGGCGGGCGACGGCGGTGGGGGCAACACCTTCTCGGGTATCGGCAGCGGGCCGGTCGTGCAGGCCGGGACTGTCCACGACGGCGTGCACTTCCATCCGCCGGTGGCGCGGGAGCCGGTGGGGTTGCCGTTTCGGTTCGGGTCGGTACCCGCCCGGGTCGGCGGGTTCCAGGACCGTGCGGTCGCCGGGGCGGTGGCCGCGGCGGTGGAGGGTGACGGCCCGGCGGTGTTGACCTCCTCGGGGGTGGGGGTGGTGTCGGGGTTGGGCGGGGTGAGCAAGACCCAGTTGGCCGCCGACTACGCCCACCGCGCCTGGGACCGGCGGCAGGTGGACTTGGTGGTGTGGGTGGCAGCCACCTCCCGCGACGGTGTGGTGGCCGCCTACGCGCGGTTGGCCGCCGAGCTGACCGGTCTCACCGATGCCGACGCCGAGCAGGGAGCACAACGGGCTGTGGACTGGCTGGCCAGTACAGGGCGCCGGTGGCTGGTGGTCCTCGACGACGTGCGGTCCCCGGGTGATCTGAAGGGCCTGTGGCCTCCGCGCACCACCTGTGGGCGGGTGTTGGTGACGACCCGGCGCCGCGACGCCGCCTTGGCCCGGGTCGGGTCGATGGTGGAGGTGGGGTTGTTCACCCCGGCGGAGTCGGCCGCCTACCTGCGGGCGGTGTTGGCGCGGCGGCCCGGGTTGGCTGAGGGCGCGGCCGAGCTCGCCGAGGCGTTGGGGCATCTGCCGTTGGCACTGTCACAGGCCGCCGCCTACGCCGCCGACCGCAACATCAGCTGCGTCGAGTACCTGGCCAGGTTCCGAGCCCGTCGCCTGGTCACGGTGTTGCCCGCGCCGGACGCGCTGCCCGATGAGCATCAGGCCACCGTGGACGTCACCTGGTCGTTGTCGATCGAGGCCGCCGACAAAGTGGACCCGGCCGGGTTGGCCGCCCCGCTGATGCGGTTGTGCGCGGTGCTGGACCCCAACGGCATCCCGCTGTCGGTGCTCACCGCCGACCCGGTCGTAGCCCTCCTCACCGAACTCACCGGTGAGGTGGTCGATGCCGAGCAGGCTCGTGACGGGCTGGCCTGCCTGTACCTGCTCAACCTGATCACCCTCGACACCCGGACCCCGCATCCGGAGGTGCGGACGCACGCCCTGGTCCAACGCGCCACTCGCGAACACACCCCTGAGCAGGAGATGTCGCGCCTGGCCCACACCGCCGCCGACGCCCTGATGGCCGCCTGGCCGGAGATCGAACGCGACACCACCCACGCCGCCGTCCTGCGCGCCAACGCCCTCGCTCTGCACACCACCGGCCACCACCTGTGGCACCCCAACCCCCACGAGGTGCTGTTCCTGGCCGGGAATAGCCTCGGACTGGCCGGACAAGCCGTCGGCGCCCGCGAGTACTTCACCCGCCTGCGCACCACTGCCACCCACTTCCACGGCTCTGACCACCCCGGCACACTCGCCACCCGCCACAACCTGGCTTGCTGGCTGGGAGAGGCGGGTGACCCGGCCGGGGCCGTCACGAGTTTTGTCGATGTGGTCAACGACCACATGCGGGTGCTGGGCCCCGACCACCCCGACACTCTCACTGCCCGTCACAACCTGGCCTACTGGCGGGGGCAGGCGGGTGATCCTGTGGGGGCCGCGGCCGCGACGGCCGACTTGCTCGTCGACCGGGTGCGGGTGCTGGGCCCCGACCACCCCGACACTCTCACTGCCCGTCACAACCTGGCCCGCTGGCGGGGGGAGGCGGGTGATCCGGTGGGGGCCGCGGCCGCGACGGCCGACTTGCTCGTCGACCGGGTACGGGTGCTGGGCCCCGACCACCCCGACACCCTTGCCACGCGTCACAACCTGGCCCGCTGGCGGGGGCGGGCCGGCGACCCGGTCGGGGCCGTCGCCGGGTTCGTCGACTTACTCACCGCCCAGGAGCGGGTGCTGGGACCCGACCACCCCCACACCCTCACTACCCGCCACGATCTGGCCGCCTGGCGAGGGCAGGCGGAAGACCCGACCGGGGCCGTCGCCGGGCTTGTCGACCTGCTCGCCGACCGGGTGCGGGTGCTGGGCCCCGACCACCCCGACACCCTCATCACCCGTAACAACCTCGCCTACTGGCGGCGGGAGGCGGGTGATCCGGTCGGGGCCGCGACCGCGATCGCCGACCTGCTCGACGACCAACTGCGAGTACTGGGCCCAGACCACCTCCACACCCTCGCCACCCGTCACAACCTGGCCTGCAGCCGGGGGAAAGCAGGCGATCCGGCCGGGGCCGCGACCGCGATCGCCGACCTGCTCACCGACGTGGAACGGGTGCTGGGACCCGACCACCCGCACACCCTCACCACCCGCGACAACCTGGCCCATTGGCGGCGAGTCGCCGAGGAGGTATCGCACCACGATGATGGATGGTCTGGTTCAGCCGAGGCCGATCACCAGGGCTCGTGAGGGCCGCCTTGCCGTCCAGACCGCGGGTCCCGCCCCACCACAGGGCCAGCACGACCCCGGCGGTGAGCGCCCCGACCGCTGCCATGCCGACGATGATCTTCCAACGCGGGATCGCGGGAAGCGTCGCACGCGGTGGGTGGGCGACAGGGCCTGGTGGTGGCTGCGTGGACGGTCTCATGGCCGGTCATGGTGCAACCCGGTCGCCGTCGGGCTTTGACCAACGTCGTCTCCACCCGTCCGGGGACCCGAGCGGACGCCTTCCGCGCCACCCCGATCACCTCGGGACCGCCCACCGGCCGTGGCCGAGGTGACCCGAGGGGCTCGATGGCGCGTGTGTCCACGCCGGGAGCCGTGGGGCAGCGGTTTCGCGCTGTGGTGGGTCCGGGGTCGTGGCGGGGCTCAGGACGGGGGCGGGATCCGTGTGGGGGTCGTGTAGTGCCGTTCCACGGGGAGCAGGAATCGCATGAGTGCCACGCAGCAGTCGGCGCAGTGCCCGCTGGGAATGGCCGGGGGGTGCTCCCACGTATGGGTGATGGGCATGCCGCACAGGCCGTACGGCTGGACCGGGTGGCCCGGGCGGACGGCGTGAAGCCTGCCGAGGTCGAGTCCCGCCGATCGGAACGTTCCCCACCGCCACGCCGCGAGGCACGTGGTGGCGTGACGGTCGGTGGTTGTCGATGAACGGGGGTGATCTTCCCAGCCCGGGTGGCTTCTAGACTGCTCGGCGGTGGGGACCATGACACCACGCTACATAGGAATTCCTATTTTCTGTTGGGCTGAACGGGTGTCGCGGTGTGGTGGTCGGGTGGGACGGAGGCGGACAGAGGGTGTCGAAGCGGGCCCTGTCGACGGCACACACGCGGCTGCTGCACGCGCTCAACGACCTGAAGGCGACGGCACGTCTCACCGACGCCGAGGCCGCCAAGGCCACCGATCTGCAAGGGTCGAAGATCAGCCGGATCCTGCAGGGCCAGTCCAAGGCCAAACCCGAGGACGTGCGCCTGCTCGCCAGGGCCTACAACGCCACCCCGGAGGTGGTCGAGGCGTTGGTCGACCTGGCCGAGCGGGCATGGCGGGCCGGGGACGACTGGACGACCGTCTTCTCCGCGTTCACCGACGCCTTCTGGCACGGCCTCGACATGGAACGCCACGCCACCGAGATCAACCAGATCCAGAGCGAGATCGTGCCCGGCCTCGCCCAAACCGAGCACTACCGGCTCGCACTGCAACAGGCGGCCGGGCCCCTCCTCGATCGCGACCTCGTCCTCCACGGACTCCGACAACGGCACGCCCTGCTGGAGCGCGTCGACCCACCACCGCCACGAGTGCGGATGATCCTGTCGGAATCGTGCCTGCGCCGCCGCCACGGCACGAGCGCGGTCATGGCCGAACAGATGCGCGCCCTGCTGCGCTTCGCCGCGCGCCCCACGGTCGAACTGCGCCTCGCCCCCTTCGCCGGGCCACCGGCGCGGCACTCGTCGCTGAACTTCACCTTGATGCACATTCCCGGCGCGGCCGAACCCATCGCGCCCATGGACGTGGTGTGCCTGGAGCACCTCGCCGACGCGCAGTATCTCCGCGACCCCGAGCACGTGCGGCCCTACCAGGACCTTTTCGAACAGCGCTGGCGGCTCGCGGTCGCGGGCGAGGCGTGCGAGAAGATGATCTCCGGCATCGCCGACGACTACGACAGGACGACACCGTGACCATCCAGCTCGCGGATTCGTGGCGCAAGTCCACCTCCTCGCAGCCCAACGAGGCCTGCGTGGAAATCAACCACCGACACAACAACGACCATGCCGGCATCCGGGACGGCAAACACCGAGCCGGCCCCACGATCACCATCCCCGGCGCGGCTCTCACCGCACTGGTCCACCACGTCAGGGAACACCCCGCATAGCCCACGCCGTACACGCGCCCGGCCGACAGGCATAGAGGACCCCGCACCGGCACACCGGCCGACACACACGGACGCGTTCGCACCGGCCCACCAACCGCGACCGGGCTGTCGCCCCGCCTCCCGGACAGGAGGACGCGACGCGGGCCACCGGCGTGCCCGGCACCGAGATCGACGTCCCCTGGCGCTTGGCGTTGCGCGGTGTCGACTCACCCCTCGACGCCGATCGGATCGGCGGCTCGACCGGGTTTCACGCGCGGTTCCCGACGGGCGCGCCCGGTCCGCATGCGCGGCGCACGCCGAGTTCGTGACGAGGCGACCCTCCCCGCCCGGGATCGATCACCGCAGGTGCCTCGACGGCGCGGCCACGATTCCCCTCCGGTCCGGGACCCGATGCGGTCTCGAGCGAGCTGTCACGCGTGGTGGGAGGCGATCGACTGGAACCGGCATGGGGATTACCGAGTCGCGATCGATCGGATGGTCAGAACGCGCGACCCGGCGTTCTTGGCGAGCGGTGGCGATCATCGCCGGAAACGCCACTGGTAGGTTCCACCACATGGACTCGTCGCCGCGGGACAACGCTGACGACATCGGTCCGGACAAGAAAAACGATGATCCCTCGACAACGCGCAACTCGTTGAGCGGATCGGGTTCTGCGGTCGTGCAGGCCCGGGATATCAGGGGCGGTATCACCCAGAACGCCTATCACTCGCCGGGGAGAATGGGCTGGACGGCGCTGCTGGTCTGCTTGCTGATTCTGGGTGGACTGTTGCTGGTCAACTCCCTCAACGACGATCCGCCGGTGCAATCGGGAATCGACGATGCCGAGGTTCCGTTGGTGGCGGCGGCCGTGCCAGCCGCGCAGCGATGCTCGTCGAACTGGTTCACGCCCAAGCCCGTCACGGGGATGTGGCCGCGGCTCCACGGAGGCGGCTTCCAGTCCTGGACCGACGTCGCTCCCCTCGCCGACGGCGCCTCCGCCGACACCGGCGAGGTGATGGTCACCCTGCAGGGACGGCGCCCCGACCGCGGCGTGGTGATCACCGGCATCACGGTCGAAGTGCTCAGCCGGGACACGCCACCGCAGGGGGTGGTGCTCAACGACCAGTGCGGGGCCCCGAGTACTACCGGTACGTCGACATCGACCTCGACCAACCCCGACCCAGCGTGATCGGCAGGCCGGTGGACCCCAAGGCGGTCGAGTTGGCCCGCTCCAAGGGGTGGCGTGTGGATCCGGTGGCGTTCCCCTACGAGATCACCAGCACCGACTCCGAGACGTTCCTCCTCCACGCCGCCACCACCTCGTGCGACTGCCGTTGGACCGTTCACTTCACCTGGTCCTCCGGCGGCCGCACCGGCACGCTGACCGTACCGAGCGATGGCGGCTCCTTCCGCGTGGTCAGCGGTGCGGGCGCACGCCGATGCTCGCTCGTGGAACCGGCGTGCGGATGAGGTCCGCGCGGGGTCGAGCACTGAACAGGGTGCTGGCGGTGATGGTGGTCGCGGTATTCCTCGCCTGGGGACTCGTCCTCCTGCTCGACGGCGAGCAGCGAGACACCGCGCCGCGAACCTCCTGCGGTGCGCCCGCCCTGACCTACACGAACGGGACCCCGCTCGGCGAGGCTGTCGCCCGAGACGTCACCGGTGTGCACGCGGCGGCTTGTGCGGGCGACTACGGCGCCTTGGCACCGTTCGTGTCCGACCCGACCCGGCCCGCAGCCGAGATCGTGTTGACGTGGCGCGCGGAGGACCCGACGGGGGTGAAGCTGCGGGCCATTGCCGAGGTGCTCGAACGGCCCGGTGCCGGCGGGCAGGGCGGCCTGGTTTTTTGCGATCCGGACAAGGGACTGGTCGTGTTCAGTCGCGGCACCTTCGACGTGCGATCAGGATTGACAGACGTGGAATTCCCTGGCGATCAACGTCTCGTCGACTGTTCCCGCTACGGTCCGGACCAGGCGTGACGATACCGCCCCCGGCCTGACCCGAGATGACGCTCCGTCCTGGCGCACCCGAACATCAACCACTCGGAGTCAAGACTGCGGAACATCGCTCACTCGTCCGGACAGGAACCTCGGGCGGTCACCGTCTTCCAGGGCGATGCGGCGGGCCGACCACGTACGGTCCCGGCACGGAGTGCTGAGGCGGTCGACCAGCCCGGCCTCGCCGAAACGGCGATAACGATTGCCCCACTGGGAGGCGCACTGGCGCGAGAAGCCCATCTCGGCGGCGACGTGGGCGATCGGACGGGTCCTGCCGCGTTCGACGAGGCGGATGGCAGCCTTCGACGGACCACGGGCGTTACGGTCGCGCACGGACGTGCCTTTCCGCTCGGCGGACGAGTTGGTCGCGGCCTGCCGCTGCTCGGCGTGGTCCTGGGCGAGGCGTCCAAGGGCGTAAAGCCCACCCAACCGCACGAGGGCTTTGTCGGAGCCAAGTTGCTCGACCGCCTTGGTGTAGAGGTCGGCAACACGGGGGCGTCGGCCTCGGTGGCCGCGGCCACTCGCTTCCGGTGCTGGCGGGTGGTGTCGAAGATCTCGCGTTGCAGGGCGTAGGCGCGGGCGACGTCGGCTTGGTCGCGTTCCTTCTGCGCCAACCCGATCTCGGTGGAACGTTGCCGCCGCCAGGCCAGGTACAGGCCGAACAGGACCCCGGGACCCAGCAGCGCGGTGACCCCGATGCGCGCCAGCTCCACCTGCGCATTCGCCCGCACGGTACCGCCGTCGACAAGTAGCCACAGCAGCGCCAGCAGCCCGCCGACTACCACCACGACTCCGACCACAGCGGTGACGACTGCCCGCGTGCTCGGCGGTGCCATCGGTGCGGTTGGTCGCTCGGGCTGGGGACCGAGAAGTGCCCTACCGGCTGATCATCGCCGCCTGCTGCCCGCGCGTTGCGGGCAGCCGACACCGAACGCGCACGCTGCAGGTGCTTCCGCCTCAAGCACGGCACCGGTCGTGTCTTTCACCCTCGGGGAAACCGACGGCGTCCCGGTGGGGGAGGGATCGATCGAGGTCGTGGCCGTCACGCTGGAGCCGAATGGACCGGCTCCGCAGGCTTGGAGGTCGCCCCGCCACGGCCGAGGAGATGTCTCGGCTGATGCACCGGTCGTGCTCGCTGGACCTGGCTGCGGAGCCGGGTGCCCCGTGAGGGGCCGGAGGACCTGGCCTCCTTCCCCGGTGCTGAACGCTGCTAAAACTCACGTAGCACCGATCAGCGGCTTTACGAGAAGAGGGTTCCAGTCGCTAGCGACTGGAACCCCACGTGTCCGAAGACCGAGCAACTCCATGTCTCCAGCTTGATGCGTGCTGCTGACCTGCAACTTCCGTAGCCGCGCCGCTCGGTGTCGGGGTACTTCGTGTCCATCGCCGCGGCTTCGGCGGATTCCTGCGCGTTGACGGTCGTCGGGGCTCCAACGACAGCCTCAGCCAGGCCGGCGACACCGACGGCCGTCCGCGAGACCTGCCAGGCTGCCAGCGCCTCAGCGACCGTGGTGGTGGCGCCAAAACCCGCGTCCAGGTCGGCGGCGAGCACTTCGTCCTTAGCCCGGCGTACGCGGCGGGCCTAGCCTCGGCCCACACCGATCTGGTCGCTGACGACCGCCCACCACCGGTCGCCGGAACACAGTGCTGCGATGGACCTGGCGGCGAGCACCTTTGACGTTCAACTCGGGGCGGTACCGAGGCCGGGCCGCGTCAATCGCCTCCTGCAGTTGGCCTTCCCACCACTGACCGGCGCCGTGGAGCAAGCCGGTCCAGCTCATCGAGTGGCGAACGCTCGTAGGGCGATAGGGACCTCGATCACGGGGAGGCAACGCCACCCGGTTGCGAACCCTCGTAGGGGCGATCAGGACCTCCCCGTCCACGATGACCGTGTGGGCGCACAACCGTTGCGAACCCTCGTAGGGGCAATGAGGATCGGTCGGCTCGCCGGGCGTCGGGCGGCCGCCGGTCATGTTGCGAACCCTCGTAGGGGCGATGAGGACCGCCAACGGCACCACCAGGTCCTGGTACCTGCCGCAGTTGCGAACCCTCGTAGGGGCGATGAGGACGGCGACGCCGGAACTCACCAAACCGGTGTCGACCGGGTTGCGAACCCTCGTAGGGGCGATGAGGACCTGCGCCAGTTCCCCATGGTGGCCGCCGTCGACCTGGTTGCGAACCCTCGTAGGGGCGATGAGGACCGGATACAGGCAGCCAGCTACAGGGAGATGGGTGCGCGTTGCGAACCCTCGTAGGGGCGATGAGGACCCGGAAGCATGACGGGAGCTTCCTTTCCTGCGGCCATGTTGCGAACCCTCGTAGGGGCGATGAGGACCGGGGGGTCAGCCAGAGCGGCGGGTCTTCTCAGGTCAGTTGCGAACCCCTCGTAGGGGCGATGAGGACCGCCGCAAGGTGGGGGACCTGGCGAAACTGGCCGCCTGTTGCGAAGCCTCGTAGGGGCGATGAGGACCGGCGGCTCATCGAGCAGCAGGGCCCCGGCGGCAAGTTGCGAACCCTCGTAGGGGCGATGAGGACATGGCGTGGCCCTCCAGGAGGTAGACCCCCGGGGTGCCGTTGCGAACCCTCGTAGGGGCGATGAGGACCGTCCCGCCGCGACTACACCCGCGCCGGATTGTGCTGTTGCGAACCCTCGTAGGGGCGATGAGGACGCGCAGGCCCGCCGGTTCGCCCCACGGGCACCGTGTTGCGAACTCTCGTAGGGGCGATGAGGACCTCCAGACGTGCACTGGGTCATAGGCCAGGCAGAGTTGCGAACCCTCGTAGGGGCGATGAGGACTTGCGCACCAGGTGCGGGGCGTGGACGAACAGCACGTTGCGAACCCTCGTAGGGGCGATGAGGACGGGCTCGTCATCTCGCTGAGCGCGGACGTACTCCACGTTGCGAACCCTCGTAGGGGCGATGAGGACCTGCGGCGGCCAAGCGCTCCGCGAGCGCGTCCACGTGTTGCGAACCCTCGTAGGGGCGATGAGGACACGACATCCCCCTGAGCGTCCACGCCCGCAGGAGGTTGCGAACCCTCGTAGGGGCGATGAGGACCTGGTGGTGCAGGCTCTTGTCTGCCGTGACCCAGATGTTGCGAACCCTCGTAGGGGCGATGAGGACCGCAACCCATCAGGACAACGACGCATATCTAGCAGAGTTGCGAACCCTCGTAGGGGCGATGAGGACCTCGGCGAGCGGGCGGTCGGGGTGCTGGAGGTGATGTTGCGAACCCTCGTAGGGGCGATGAGGACAGCTACGAAAGGAGGTCACGGTGGTCCAGTCCAACTAGTTGCGAACCCTCGTAGGGGCGATGAGGACCGGTCTTCTCGGGGCAGGTGATCGAGCACGTGGTGTGGTTGCGAACCCTCGTAGGGGCGATGAGGACCAGCGCACGCCGCGCTTCCACATCCGGGTACCGCTGTTGCGAACCCTCGTAGGGGCGATGAGGACGTGAAGTTCCCCGAGCCGGTGACGGGAGACGACAAGGTTGCGAACCCTCGTAGGGGCGATGAGGACCCGGACGGCTGCGACTTCGTGATCGACTCCTGCGAGTTGCGAACCCTCGTAGGGGCGATGAGGACTCCGTCCGCGAGCAGCGGCAGCGCCACACCAGCGCGTTGCGAACCCTCGTAGGGGCGATGAGGACGCGTCACCGAACTCCTCCGGCCACGACACCTTGACGAAGTTGCGAACCCTCGTAGGGGCGATGAGGACCTGCGCGGTGTAGATCTGGCCCACGGTCACCTCAGTTGCGAACCCTCGTAGGGGCGATGAGGACCCCTTCCTCGGTCGTGCGCAGCGGCGCCCTGGCGTTGCGAACCCTCGTAGGGGCGATGAGGACGGTCCTGGCTGGTGATGTCGCGCCGCAGCACCGTGTTGCGAACCCTCGTAGGGGCGATGAGGACGCGGATCCCTTGCCGTGGATCCCTGACCCTGATGAGGTTGCGAACCCTCGTAGGGGCGATGAGGACCGCACCGGACACGGTCTGTGTGGGCGCGTCGAAAGTTGCGAACCCTCGTAGGGGCGATGAGGACTCAAGCGGTCCAGGCTGTAGCGGATCGCCTCCGCGTTGCGAACCCTCGTAGGGGCGATGAGGACTCCCAGCACCGGCGGGGCCGGAACTCGACCAACCAGTTGCGAACCCTCGTAGGGGCGATGAGGACCTCGGCGGCTTCGTCGTTGGAGCCGACGATCAGCAGGTTGCGAACCCTCGTAGGGGCGATGAGGACCCCAGGGTAAACCTGCTGGTCAAGTGAGGCATGTGGAAGGCGGTTGAGGGCAGGTTTTGCAGCGAACCTCCGGTCGTGCTGGCCGAGGCGGTGTGTCGCTGCTGGAGGTGGTTGTGGCGTGGTGTGGCGGCTTCGTTGCGGTAGCATCATGCCGACTCTCATTACCCGGATGGTTTTGGTTGACGGGTTCGCAACTTGTAGTGGTCATGTTTGGCTCCTTGAAGAACTTGTCGCCCCTCCGAGGGTTGTCGGTGTCGTCGGTTGCGTTGAGAACTTGCGACCGATCGGCGAGAACGTGAGTAGTGCTCGCTCCACGTTGGTTGCGGTCACCGGTGAAGTGGACAAAAGATGGTCGTTGTAATGGTCATCGTTACATCGCTCACGCGGGCCCGGTAGCGTCAGGTTCTGCTGGTCGTCATGGATGGTTGCCGGGGTGATTATGTCGGCGCCCACCGACAGTTTCGGGGCGGGGCTGTTCTCGCTGGTCTTCGGGTGTGTGGTTCTCCGAGGTGTCCGGGAGGTTGTATGCGCTTGCGGTTGGTTGTGTCGACGGCGGCCAAGGAGTTGCCGTGGCGGGAGGTGTTGAGGCCCGGTCGGGCGGTGGCGTATTCGGCGATCACCGAGGTCGATGGTGCTTTGGGGAAGCGGTTGCACGATGTCGGGTTCGGGGTACACGGCATGGCGCCGCTGGGGTATGGGGCGCCTGTGTTCCCGGCGGCGCGACGGCGCCGCGGTAGTTACGCGATCGGCGGCCCGGGGACTATCGAGTTCGGCAGCCCGGTGTCGGGCGTGGTCGAGACCTTGGCGCGTGGGCTGGCCGGGTTCCGGGTGCTCGACTGGGGAGGCGTGGCGCTGCGGGTGTCCGGGATCGAGCCTGTTGAGCCTCCGGAGTTCGGCTCGGGACGGGCCAGGTTCCGCACGGTGACACCAGTGGTAATGAAGGGCGCGGGTCGGGACGAGTCCGGGCTGCGGGCGACCAGGCAGGAGTGGTTGCTGCCGGGGGAAGCCGGGTGGGCGGAGTACTTCCAGGGAAATCTCCGCCGGAAGGCGGAAACGCTGGGTCTGGATCCGCGGGTGAGCCTGGAGTCGGTGGAGTGGGTTGGGCCGAAGCGGTCGTTCGCGGTGGGGGAGGGCGCGAAACCGGGAGCCGCGGTGGAGGTGGAGATCGCCGGGGCGCCGGAGATGCTTCGGGCGCTCTGGAGTTGGGGACTTGGCCAAGCCAACGCTGCCGGGATGGGCTGGGTGGGCTCGTGAGTGGGCCGCAGTCGCAGTTGGTGTTGACCCCACACCCATTGCAGCGTGTAGGCGCGTATGTGATCGCGGCACTGAGTAGCGTTTCGGATCCTGCGGCGGTGACGGCGTCAAAGTTCGATGGCGCGACGAACGTTCTCCTGCGCGACTGCCTTCAGGCCGCGCTCGTGGTCGACAAGCAATGCGGGGGCGGGTTCTGGAGGAAGGCGAGCTATTCGTTGTTCCCGAACTCGCCCATGAACCATCCGGGCAACGCCAAGAAGTCTCGCGAGCAGGTGGGGCGGGCGGTGCGTGCCTGGTTCACGCTGCCGGAGGCCGGCCGTTGGCCTGGCGTGCCGTGTGTGTTGTGTGGGCGGGCCGCGGTCGGCTTCTTCGGGAAGATGGATGTCGCGCTGGCCGAGAGTGAGTCCTATCGGAACAGTACTCCGCCGGGACACGAAGGTATGAGTCTGTGTTGGCCGTGCCTGATCTGCTTCCGTGCGTATCCCTACGGGTGCCGGCTGACCGGTGGGCCGTCATCGGTGGTTCATAGTTGGGACGAGTCGTTCCTCGCCGAGACTGTACGGCGACAGGTAGATCGTACGGCAAAGGTGATCACCATAGCCGGAGAGGCCGAGCGTCCGGATGAGTTGGCGGAGGTCATCGTGGTGGAGGCGCTGAAATCGTATCGCGGACGCATACGAGCGGGCGTTGAACTGATGGTGGTCAACAACAACAATCGTGGACAGTTGCTACGGACACGAGTTCTGGATCAGCCGCTGGCCGAGTGGTTGCGACGACGGTCGCGGCATCCCGCCTTTGGTGTGCTGGAACAGGCACAGGCCAGCTCGACCGTGAGCGGGCAGGTCGGCCTGGCGCGCACCGTGTTCGCCCGCCCGCCGCGACTGGTCACCCGCTGTGTCAGCCCCCTGCTGCGGTCGGTCATCGACGGTGAGGAACAGCGCGACCGCGCGCTTGGCCTGATCGAACTGCTTCGTTTCTTCGTCGTGGAGGTGATGCTGATGAAAGACAAGGATCTGGCCGAGATCGACGCCACGGCACGCAAGATCGCGTCGAAGCTGAAGGCTGAGGATACGGGAGGCAAGCTCCGCGCCTTCCGTAGTGCCGTGTCCGAGCCGAGGAAGCTGCGCCGGCTGCTGTCGGCCGAGGCGGTTGTGTGGGCCATCGATCCCTGGGAGTCCTCGGACGAGCCGTTCATCAGCCGGGCGGCGTTGACCCTGCTGTTCGACCCCGACCCGGACAACTCGGCTTGGTTCCACCGCGAGTACCTGCTGATCGGCGTCCTGGCGGAGTTGAAGAGGTTCGGGTGGGTGTCGAAGCGACCCGAGCAGGACAAAGAAGGTCTCGACACCGAACTGGCGGACGACGAACTGGAGGTGTCATGACTTTCCTGGTGGGCAAGGTCGCCATCGACGTGGTCGCGGGAGCGCCGAACAACGGCGAGAGCGAGGACACCACGGCTCGGGTGAAGCAGTTGCGGGTCGGTCGCGACATCTATCCGTACGTGTCCGCTCAGGCGTTCCGGCGATGGCTGCGGGACTCCCTGCCGAACGACGAACCCAGGTCGACAGTGGTGATCCCCAAGGGGAGAAACAAGCAGCAGGCCTACACCGCGGGGCGTCCGGACCGGTTCCTCGATGATGACCTGTTCGGATACATGGTCGCGGTGAAGAGCGAGAACTTCCAACGGGACACGGTGTTGGCCACAGGGACCTTCGTGTCACTGGCGCCGCAGCGGCCGACGAAGGACTTCGGCACGATGAGTCGGGACTTCCCGACCGGCCAGTCCCCAGTCCTGCACTCGCATGAACTCTACAGCGGTGTGATGGCCGGGGACGTACTGCTGGATCTGCCCCGCGCAGGGGTTTTCGAGACAGCGGGCAGTGGCCTGCGCACGGCCTTCTCCGCTGATACCGGAAACGAAGCGGTGAAGGCGGGAGCGACAGCCACAACGCTGCGCGGCAACGAAGCCGTGGCGCTGCCCATGGAGGAGCGTCGCAGGCGGGTAGCGCTGCTGTTGGAGACGCTGGCCGCGGTGCGCGGTGGTGCGAAACGGTCGCTGCACTACGGCGACCGAACCCCGAGCCTGGTGCTGTTGGTGCCGATGAAGGGCGGAGTCAACCCGTTCACCCGGGTGTTCGGTCTCCGGGACGGGCGTCCGGGTGTGCTGTCCTCGGTGCTCCGGGAAGAACTCGCCGTCTGGGCCGACGAACTCGACGGGCCCGTGTCGCTCGGCTGGGCCCCCGGCTTTCTCGGCGACGACCGCGACCGCTGCCGCGACGAGATCCACGACCTGCTTGCCGAAGGTACGGTCCAGCTCGATCACCCACGCGTCCTGCTGCGCCAACTGGCCGAACAGATCCGTCGCGGCGACCGGGACGGCTGGTTCACGGAACCGTCGGTATGAGCACGCAGACCCGCACAGCGCTGCAAGTCGTGATCACTGCCCCGGTGGTGTCATTCCGCAATCCGCTGTACCGAGGGGTTCAGGTCGGACTGCCCTGCCCGCCCCCGGCCACGGTGGGTGGGCTACTGGCCGCCGCGGCAGGCGGATGGCACCGGGTGTCGCGTGATCTTCGCTTCGCCATGGCCTTCCACGCCCGAGGTGCGGGTGAGGACCTGGAGACGTATCACCCGCTGGTCGCGTCTGGAACGAAGGCATCACCGGCTCCACGAACACGAGAGTTCCTGGCCGATGTGACCTTGACGGTATGGCTCCTCGACGACCTCGAGGCATGGCAGTCGCGGATGCGCCGCCCGATCTGGCCACTATGCCTCGGACGCAGCCAGGACCTCGTAGGCGTCTGCCTCAGTATCGTCGAGTTGATTCCTCGGCCGGGTGTTCAAGGGCAAGCGCTCGTCCCCGACGGTGAGCAAGCGGATGGCGCCCTGCTCCGCCTACCGACCGCCGTGAGTCCGGGGCGGGACCGTACACGGTGGGAATCCTATCGTTTCGACCACACAGGCAGGAGCAGTGCCACCCTGTCCGGCTCGGGTCACTGGTCCACCCAGAGCGGACAAGCCGTGGTGCCGCTGGAGGGAACACACTCCGACAGCGCCGCCGACATGATCGGAGCGTGAGCATATGACGTCGCCGCTGCGCGGTGTCATGGCCAAGAGCGCCACAGCGAGTCGACCGGTCGAGACCTTGACCAGCCACCTGGACGCCACCTTGACCGCCGCGCAGTGGCTACGGCGCAGGATCGGACGCATTCACCTGGTGGAAACCGTCCTCGGCGACCGGTTCTGGCCGGTGGTGCTGCTGGCGTGCCTGACCCACGACGCGGGCAAGGTGGCCGAGGGCTTCCAAGCGATGGTGACAGGCCGCACCAGGCGATGGGGCGAGCGCCATGAGGTCCTGTCGCTGGGATTCCTGCCCGGTCTGATCGACGACGACCAAGTGCTGGACTGGGTCGCCATCGCTGTCCTCACCCACCACCGCGCGCTGACCGGCGACGGAGACAAGACCACGATCGAGCACCACTACGACCGGGACATCACCCCACTCGAGCTGAGCGAACAACTCGGCCACATCGACAGCACCCACGTCCACGCCCTCGCGACCTGGTTGCACTCGAAAGCCTCGCACACTGGACTGCCGGTGACGCCGGTGACACGGAACCCGACCGCCGACGATGTCCTGCGGTCCACATCAGACCTCCTCACCGCCCTACTGGACCGGTGGGACTCGCCCGTCGACTCCGACACCGGTGTGGCCGCGGTCTTGGTGCAAGGCGCGGTGACGTTGTCCGATCACCTGTCCTCCGCGCACGGGCATCTGTCCTCAAGCCAGCCGTTGGACGCGACATTCGCTCCCCGTCTGGCCGAGCAGATGCGCATCCGAGAACGACAGCTCCGACAACATCAGATCGAAGCCTCGTCGATCAATGGGCACCTGTTGCTGCGCGCCCCGACCGGGAGCGGCAAGACCGAGGCGGCGTTGCTGTGGGCCTCCCGGCAGGCGATAGACCTCGCTGGCCACACCGGAGCTGTGCCGCGGGTGTTCTACACCTTGCCCTACCTGTCCTCGATCAACGCCATGGCCGAGCGCCTGGGTGGCCTCTTTGGCGACGGGACCGTCGTTGGTGTGGCGCATTCGAAGGCCGCGTCGTACCACCTGGCCACCGCGACCGCGTCACAAGACGGCGACGACGTCTGCCGAGTGGACGCGGCCCGCAAGTCGCTCGCCCGAGCCGCAGCGACCCGGCTGTTCCACGAGTGCGTTCGCGTCGGCACCCCGTACCAACTGCTGCGCGCCGCCCTCGCGGGCCCCGCCCACTCGAGCATCCTCATCGACGCGGCCAACTCCGTATTCGTCCTCGACGAGCTGCACGCCTACGACCCGCGCAGACTCGGCTACACCCTCGCCGCGACCCGCCTCTGGGAACGCCTCGGCGGACGGGTCGCGGTGCTGTCGGCGACCCTGCCCGTAGCCCTGTCGGAGCTGTTCACCGACACACTCGAGCAAGTCGTCACGACCGTAGACGGCGTCGTACCGGACGCCCGGCCCCGGCACAGGCTGCATACCAGACCGCACCACCTGACCGAACCAGACGCCATCGCCGCGATCAGAGCACGCCTGATCGCGGATGAGGCAGTGCTCGTGGTGGCCAACAACGTCGCGCACGCACTGGAACTGTACGACGCGCTCGCCCCCACGACCCGAGATCACCATGGCGAGGACGCGGCTTTCCTCCTGCACTCACGCTTCACCCGCGCTGATCGCTCCCGCATCGAGACCGCCGTGCGACAGCGATTCGCCGCGGGTCCGAACATGTCGCGTCGACCTGGGCTGCTTGTGGCCACTCAGGTCGTCGAGGTCAGTCTCGATCTCGACTTCGACGCGTTGTTCACCAGCGCTGCCCCGCTGGAAGCCCTTTTGCAGCGTTTCGGTCGAGTCAACCGCATCGGATCACGCCCACCAGGCGACGTCGTTGTCCACCATCCCAACTGGACAAGCCGACGCGGGAGAGTCGACGAGTTCGCCGACGGCATCTACCCTCGGGAACCGGTGGAGCACGCCTGGACCATCCTCAACGAACATGCCGGACTCACGGTGGACGAACACCATGCGACTGGCTGGCTCGACCGCATCTACGACTCGCCGTGGGGAAGAGGATGGCGCCACGAGGTCATGGAACACCGTGACGACTTCACCGCGCGGTTCCTGAGCTTCGACTACCCCTTTGACGACCGATCCCACCTCGGCGAGGCCTTCGACACCCTGTTCGACGGCACGGAGGCCATCCTCTCCGCCCACCGAGACGCCTACGCCGCCGGACTCGCCGAAGCCGGGAACACCCCTACCTCGGCGGGCAGACTTCTCGCCGAGGATTACCTGATCCCGATACCACAATGGGCGGCTCGCCTTTGCCGACTTGACAGAACACTCGGCGTCCGCGTCGTCGACGGCGACTACACACCTCAACGCGGTCTGCTCGGCATCTCCCACGATACCAACAACACCTACCAGCCCGGAACGATCCTGTGATCAGCAAGGACGACGTCGGCGGCGTCCACATCAAGTACCTCTACCACTGCCCACGCCAACTCTGGCTGTATGCCAGGGGAATCCGGCCAGAACACCTCAACGACACAGTCCGACTCGGCGAAGCGGTACACGACACCAGCTACACCCGACACACGCCGGTGAACCTCGGCGCCGCCCGCCTGGACTTCCTCGACGGCCGACTCTGGGGCCACGAGGTCAAGTCATCCAACGGCCCCACGCAGGCAGATGAAGCGCAGGGCAGGCACTACTGCCATCGGCTCCGCGCGGTCGGCATCGACGCCAACGGCACTGTCCTGCACTACCCGAAGACTCGTCGAACCCACCGCCATCCATTCACCGACGAGGCCGCACGGCAAGCACAAGCCGACATCGAATCCGCGCTGACCACGATCGCCCGCCCCACATCACCCGATCGCCTGCCCCGCCGCCGCTGCGTGGGCTGCAGTCGGTACCGCCGCTAGCCGTTCCCGGCGCTCGTGCAGGGGCCGGTTCAGCAGTGGGGTTTCACCGAGGGCGGGTAGGTCGAAGACGAGGAACCGGACCGGGATGTCCTCGAACCGACGCGCACGACGCGGCGTGGCTGCGGTAGCGGCCCCGGCGCTCCTGCAGGAGTCCGAACTCGACGCGGCCGTGCTCGTCGTAGGCGACGATCTCCCCGTCCAACACCACCGCCCCGCACCCGGTCCCACCCGAATACACCTCGGCCAGCTCGGGGAACTCATCGGTGAAGTCGATCCGTTGCGACTGGTCAACACCGTCGAACCGTCAGCGGCCACGCGCATACAGCAGCGGTAGCCGTCCAGCTTGTACTCGTAGATCCACTTCGGACCCGACCGCAACCTGTCGGCGTCCGGCTTGGCCAGCATCGGCTCCACCCACCCGGGCACCCGACCGGACGCCTTCCGCGCCACCTCGGCCACCTCCCGGCACGCACTACTCCGCCCCTCGACCGTAACCCGAACGGCCTAATCCCGCCGCCGGAACGGCACCGCGACCCGGTCGCCGGTCAACGAGCGCCAGCGGCCCTGTGTACCCGGGCTGAGCGGACCGTCCACGCCATCGCCCACGACCCCGGACCGGCTACTGCCGGCCATGGAGTGGTCGCGGGCCGGCGGACTGGACACAGTCTGGCTGTTCGCCGTCCGCGGAAGGTGTTGTCGCGGCGCGTCAGTCCCGTTGGCGGAGGGCGGTGAAGGGTACGAGTTGGTCTTTGAGTTGGAGCTGGTCTCGTCGGCCGTCGGCGTAGTTGATCTCGTAGTCGATGACGCCGCACCAGTCGCCGTCCACGCTGGGGAAGCGGCCGTGCAGGCGTGCGGGGACCGCGCCGGTGAGGTCCAGGCCGGTCTCGATCACACGACGGGGGACCCCGTCCGGCCGAGGAAAGAGGGTGTCGAGTCGGACCCAGACCGGGGTGAGCACGCGGCTGCGTCCGTGCAGGGCGTCGCCGTCCCATGAGGTGTACGGGCTGATGATCACGACTCGCCTCCCCCCTGTCGCTCCGCCATCTCGGGGTGACGGAAGCGACGGTTGCCGGAGAACCGCTCGTCCAACTCGACCCGGTCCGGATAGGGGCGATCACCGATCGAACACCACCCGGTGTCGGCGCCGCCCGGCGCAGCGACAGGGGCTGAGTGGTCGACCCGGAGCTCGCCGCCCGCGGCGACCACCGTGCTGACGCCAGAAACAAGTGTGTGCCGCGCGCGCGTGCTGCTGGTAGGCAGGACGGCGAGCGCCGCACCCGCGAGATCGAGCCGGTACCGCAGCACCCCGTCCGGCGGGGCAGGCGAGGAGGGCCGGGTCATGTTCGGCAACATACCATCACATCGAACTTATGTTCGATGTGGACATCGTCTGACGTGCTGGTTTCCGACGGTGACCACGCAGTTACGTTCTCGCGGAGGGGTGCTCCGTCCGAAGCCTCACGCCTCGCGTTGGTGATCTTGGCAAAACTGTCCGTGTTGATGCGACTACAGGATGTAGCACGAAAGAAGCCGATGCCCCGCGCCAAGTCCGGCCTTTCCTGGCCGTCGCCGGGGCGGTGGCCTATTTCGGTCTGGATGCGGTGATCGACACCGCGACCAGCGTCTTCGTGAACTGCGAGCCGGGGCTGATTGAGGACAGGGGCCACCAGCTTCTGGTGGGCGGTGAGGGGGAGTCCAAGGCCAGGCGGTGCACCGTGGAGGTCGCGTTGACCACGCGGCGGTTCGGGGACGCAAAGGTGGTGGTGATCAACGCGGCCAAGATGCCGTTCATCGCCCGCAATATCCAACTGGCCTGAGGTGGGGGCCACCCGTCGACCCTGACCCGCGCCTTCGCTAAGCAAGTCGCCAACAGCGCAGCGGCGAGCGGGTGTGGAGCCCGGTCATGACGACTGGGCAGCGTGGATGAGGGCCGCGGCGGGGCAGATGCCGAACACCCGGGTGATCTCGATCAGCCGGTGGAGTGTGGAGGCGCGCGTCCCGGTCTCGTAGTTGTGGAGGGTGACCGGCGCGATCGATACGGCTGGGGGATTCCGCGCTCGGCGGCTTCGCAGCCATGTCCGCGGCGGTGGTCCTTGGGCCGGATTGGTGCCCGCTACCGCGCTCGACGCGTCACCGGCACCGCCTGGACGCGGTGGGGACGTGGATCCCGGTGTGTCCGACAAGGCGGCGGCAGAGGCGGCGGGCATGCTGCATCTGCCGTTGGCTCAGCTCGCCGCGAAGGATGGCGACGCGGACACCGCCGGGTCCATCTCGGGGTGGTCGCCGAGTTGGCCGCGTGGACCCGGGGAGCGCGCCACGTTGCACTACGACTTCGGCCCGGTCAACGTGCGGGCATGGAGCTTGTCCCTCGCGGTCGAACTGGACACCGGCCCCGACCGCGCCGAGCAGATCACCCGGACCACCAGCTAGGACGCCGGTCCGGCCTCGGCTGAGCGCCGCGCTGCGCTGCACTTCGACCTCGCCCAGGTCTTCGCCTAGGCCGACGGCGCGCGCGACGGTGGGGCGATCCGCCACCTCGACCTCGCCGATCGGGTGGCGCCGCTGCGGATCCGGCACGACCCGATCGCCCGCGAACTGCTCGTCGGGTTGAGCGCACGAGCGCGTCGGCGGTCCTGTGAACTCGACAGTCTCAGGGCACGCCTCCAGGTCGGTTGACAGGAGTGGTGTCGACGGGCTATATCCCGACCCACCTTCGCCACAGCAGCCCGTGCAGGTCTTTCCAGTCCGCGACCGCGAGCCACCAGAGACCGGTGGTCTGGCGTCGTTCGCGCAGTGCTGCGAGTGCGGGGATGTAGGCGTGGCGCACGGTGATGCCCTGTTCGGCAAACGGTGTCTCGTCCAAGTAGCGGGCTCCGCCCGGTCCGCAGAGGTAGGCGTGCGCGCCTACCGCCGCGGTGAGGTCGGCCAGACGTTGTGAGCGTTCGGGGCGGGCCGGCAGTGAGCTGCTGCGCACCACGGTGCCCTGCCAGCCCATGTGGGTGAGGAGCAGACGGGTGGACCGTTCCGCGATGTGGGCCAGGTCGTGGTGGGTCTCGATGCCCGTGGCGGTGTGTTCGATGAGGGGTTGGAGGTGTGGCCAGCGTCGACAGCGGCCGTAGTAGTGGCGCGTCATCCGGCGGACACGGCGGGCGCTGGTGCTTGGATCGGCGAGTCGCACCTGGTTGATCAGGGTGCGGCGGCCGTGGGGTCGGTGCACGGACAGGCTCAGCCATTCACCCTGCATAGTGTGAGGGTCTTCGAGCCAGGCCCGTTGTTGGTAGTCGCGTGCGGTGAACTGGACGTCATCGAGTACCACCCACACATCGGCCGCGTAGAGCTTGGCCAGGGTGGGCAGGCGCGGGAACAGGTTGGGCTGGTGGATGGCGCAGGTTGTCCGGTTCATCGGTGGATGAGGCGGCTGTCGAACCCGGCGGCGAGCAGCCGGTCGTAGGCGGCGTGCACCTCGATGGGGACGTCCTGTGGTGCGGCGAAGCCTTGTTCGGGGTACTCGATGACCCGTTGCAGATCCCCGACGAGCATGTCCACGACCAGTTTTTCGTTCCCGATGGAGCGTGTGTAGTCGGCCAGTGTCAGCGGTTCGGAGGCGCAGACCACCTCGACCTCCGGCCACAGGGCCTGGCAGGTGGCGAAGGCACGGCGTTGCATATAGGGCTTGGAGACCAGTAGGACGCTGCGGGGTGTGTGGCCGTGCTCGGCGAGTACGGCGCGGGAGAAGGTGATGTTCTCTCCGGTGTTGCCCGCTCGCGGCTCCACCAGGATCGCCTTGTCGGGCACGCCCGAGGCGATGGCGTGTTCGCGGTAGTGGACGGCTTCGCCGCGGGGGAACCGTTCGGCTGTGGTGGGGCTGTTCCCACCGCTGAACACCACCAGCGGGACCATGCCCGACCGATACAGGTCCGCGGTGTGCTGGGCCACGCCGAGGTCATGGCTGCCGAGGCCGATGGCCACGTCGCAGAGACGAGGCTGCTGTCCCATCTGGTGGTAGTCCCAGAGGGTCCGCGCGTCCCGCCGGTGCGCGTCGGTGATGACTGCCTGTGCCATGAATCCGTTCATCCTCCATATCGCCGTGACCGCTCGAAGGCGTGGCGTATGCCGTCGATGCTGGCCAGTTGGTGGGACATGCCGTAGTCGCGGGCCGTCGCCGCGGCCTGATCGAGCAGTCGCACTCCGCTGTCAGCCGTGGCGTTGTCCGACAGCAGGATGTGGGCGTGGGCGGTGTCCAGCCGCACGCGCTGCATCGGGGAGTCCGCCGCCCGCGTGGACAGCGCGACCTCGATGTAGCGCGCGGCGTTCGACAAATCACCCGCGCCACGGTGGGCCAACGCCAGTTTCTGGTGCGCCACCGACCAATCCGAGGGTTCCTCGAGCTCGTCGAAGCGCCGGATCGCCTCGTCCATGACGGGCACGGCATGGACGATGTCGCCGGTCTTGGTCAACGCGGTGCCCACCCACAGCCGGGCACGGGCGCGGTCCTGGGGGCTCAGTCGCCCGTCGTCGGCCAGCAGTTCATAGCGCTGGGCGGCCTGCCGCAACCGGCCGCCCATCTCCTCGATCACCGCCAGGGCCAGGTCCACCTGCGCCGCCCGTCGGGGGATGTCCAGGTCGACGAAGAGTTGACGGGCTTGACCGTAGGTGCGACAGGCCGAGAGCGGACCGTGGATCTCGCCTCGGTCGCGTTGCACGTCGCCGAGCAGTGCCAGCGAACGGGCGCGCAGGTACAGGCCGTGGTTGTCCAGGCCGTGCGGATCGTAGCGGCGCAGCCACCGGTCGACGAGGCTGGCGGCGAAGGTGAAATCCTGCCGCGCCAGGCACGCCGCGGCCCGCCCGAGGTCGTCGGTCCACGTCTCGTAGTCCCATTCTCGAGGCGCGGACCGGTAGCGGCCCTTGAGTGGGGAGTTGCCCTCGGCCATGAGCAGCAGCTCGAAGCGCACCTTGGCGTCGGCGTCGGCCCGCGACAAGGCGGTGTCCAGGATCGCCTGCTTCTCCGGCCGCGGTGTGGTCTCGGCGCCCAGGGCTTCCCACTTGGTCACGGTGCGGATACCGACACCCAGATACTCACCGAAGCCGCGGATACTCAGACGCAGGGCGTGGCGAAGCGCCTGGGCCTCACGCCCTGTCCACTGCCGCACCGACGCCACGCGCTGCGCCTCCTTCCGCGCTGTATGCAATCACGGGTCCACGTCGCGGTGCAGCGCAAGTGCCACGCAAGTGCCACAGTCGTTCGTTCCCCACCGGCTCCCACCTGGGCAGACTCTCCTGTACGGCATCCGGTGCCGGGAGCGCCCGGTCCCTTCCCCTCCACGGGTCCTCCGGGCCCCGGCACCGGATGCCGCCCACGAGACCTTCGGACCGGTGGCGGTGAACATGGACGGACTGACACCCGAGGACCTGGCGCGACGGCTTGCCTCTCTCGGTCGGGACGTGACGCTGCCGCCGCGGTTTCGCGCGGACTCCTCCCACCACACCCTGGTCTACGGCTATATCGACGCCACCGGACGGCGCCCGGACTTCGGCCGCGCGTGCCGTCGCGTGCTGGAGGACTTTTGTCGCCGGGAGCGCCTGCGGCTCTGCGGTGTGTTCGTCGACCGCGACCTCACACCCGGTCAGATCCAGCGGCCGGGGTTCACCGGTCTGTGTGATGTCCTGCGTCTGCCGGACTCCTACGCGGCGGTGGCCGTCGACGCCGGGCATCTATTCACCGACAGTTCCACCGCCGCCGCGCTCACCAACCGGCTGCGCGGTACGGGTGCGCGGCTGCTGCTGGCGCGCGGGCCATCCCCGAGCACCGCGTCACAGCCGCCCACGCGCGGCCACCCCCCCGATACCCCAGTGGTGGCAATGAGACGACAGCGCGCGCACCGAACCATCACGGACGGCCCATGAACCACGACGAACTGGCCTTCCTGGCCGAGGTGTCCAGCGTCAACCAGGCCCTGGCTGTCTACATCGGCAGGATGTTGGACGTCGACGGGGGGCGAACGGAGTACAGCGACTCACTGGCCGAGGTCGAACGAGGCCTCGCTACTCGGCTGCTTGCCCTCGGGCAAGCCTTGGAAGGGCCGACGCCATCACGACTCGGCCGTAGCCCGGCGGCACGGGGTCGACCACGACCTTCGGACTTGCCAACGGACGCGTGATCGAGCGCCCGCGCGGAGGGCGGCCTTGGCGAACGACATCGGGCAGTTCGTGACGGTTGACCATAAACAGGCCAGGTAGAGACCGTCCCCGAGTCGTCCTTCCCCCCAGGTCCCGCTCCGGATGACGACCCTGAAGCGGGTGCCGGTGGCAACCGGGTGGACCCGACCGCCTCGGCGGCCGTGTTCAGCGATCAAGCCGGTTCCCGCTCGTACTGAACTCAGGGAGGCTCGCTCGATGCATGTTCCCGATGGTCGTTGGCCCAGGCCGCGCGGAGCGACCCGCAGGCCCTTGCGGACTACGCGACGGGTCTTCGGTACCGCCTGTCCGCCCCGTCGTGTGCGCGTCCGGATCCACGTGGGGATAACCGTTTCGGGCTACTCTGGAGGTGATGTCGTGTCAGCGTCCGGGTTCTCCGGACCGGCTGTGGGGCGGGGTCGGAGGGGGCCGGTGATGGATGTCTCGCGGTTGATCGCTCCTGATCCTGATCTGCCGGTGGGGCAGCTCTCCCTCGACCGATCGCTTGATCACCGGCGAGACGGGCCCTAGCGTCACCAGAAGCACGGTGTCGGCAATCGTTGGCAAAGTGTCGGGTCGCCGTGGCGAGTTTCGCTGATGTTCTCCGCTCGGAAAGGACGATCGGGTGAACGCTACGACGTTGGATCCTCCCTAACGGCGCCGCCGCCCCGGGGCCTCACCTGATCGGGTCCCGACACACCACCGTCGGTGGCGGTGAGGGCGGCGCGGGCCTCGGGGCCGACCAGCACGTCCAGCGTCACCCGCGTCGCCGCAGTGCCGGGCACCCGCACCACGACGTGCCCGGTCGCCGAGCGCAACCGCGCCCACGCGGCCAGGTGCGCAGGGGTGGCGGGATCCTCCAACAGCCGGCGGGTGGACACCACGATGTCCCCCGGCCGGGGCAGCGCCGACCGCGGACACGCGCCCACCGCGTCCAGCATCCGCAGCAGCCGCGCGGGCCGGGGCACCCGATGCCTGCTCTCGTAGTCGCGCACCATCGCCTCGCTCACCCCCGGAACCCGCGCCGCGACCTCGGCCCGGGACAGTCCCCGGCGCGCGCGTACCCGGCGCAACAACCCCGCGATCACGGCCCGGTCATCATCACCGGTGCTGTCGTCACCGGGGCTCATCCGGTGTTCCGCGTCGACGCGGCGAGAACCGCGGTGCGGGGCCCGGTCATTACGGGCGGTCGGCGTGGATCAGGGCCGCGGCGGGGCAGATGCCGAGCACCCGGGCGATCTCGACCACCCGGTGCAGCGAGGCGGCGCGTTCTCCGCTCTCGTAGCTGTGGAGGGTGCTCAGCGCGATCGGGGTGCCCGAGGCCGCGGTGACGGCGCGGGCCGTGGTGGCCAGGGTCCAGCGGTGGGCGAGTCGGGCGCGGGCGAGTCGGATACCGAGCCGCCGGGTGAACGCCTCGCGCGAGGCGCTCGAGGACGGCGGCCCGGGCGTCCAGGGCGGCAGCCGGGCGGGGCGCAGGTGGGCCAGAACGGTGACGGCGTCCAGGCCCGCGCGGTCGGCGTGGTCCTGGATCCAGGCGAGGGGGAGGTGGACGGCGCGCGCCGGTCCCGCCCACGGCGCTGACGCGACCGGCGTGGGCAGGCGGCGGGGGTCCACGCTCAGCAGGGGCGGCAGGACCCGGTGTCGGCCTAGGACACCGACCACGTCGCCGGTGACCGCGGCCAGGAGCAGGTGGTGCGGGGTGAGGTCCAAGGCCCGACACAGCGGCACGAACCGGTAAGGCGCCAGGGCCTTGGCTCCGCGCTCGTAGCTGTCCAGGGTTCCCGGACGCAGACCGGTCGCGGCGGCGACGCGGGCGAGGCCGAACCCCAGGGTGGCGCGCCGACCGCGCAGCGCCCGACCCAGGTCCCGGGTGAACGCCTCCCTCGCCGGGCGGGTCGTTCCGGAGGGGTCCTGGCGCGTGCCGGGCGGGACGCCGGTCATCGAGGGGAGGTGGAGGTGGACGTGGGCGCCGGTGAGGTCGAGGCGTCGAACGCGGTGCCGAGCGCGTCGCAGGGATCGGCACCGAGCAGACGGGCGCACCGGACCAGGAACAGCAGAGTCATTGCCCGGTGCCCGCCTTCGTAGGGCTCCAGCCTCCTCACGCCCAGGGTCATGCCCGCCCGGTGGACGAGAAGGTTGTGGAGTCCGGTGCGGGTCAGCGCGTTCGCCGTGCGCATGTCCTTGAGCCAGCGACCGAGTTCGCGGTTGAGTCTCGGACGGTCCGGGCCGGGGAGCGGGCGGTGCTCCGGCGCCGCCTGGAAAGCCGGTGGGGCCGGTTCCGGGTGGGGGCCGGTGACGCGCGCTCGGCGCAGATGGCCCAGGACGGTCTCGACGGTGAGACCGTCGCTGTCGGCCCACCGGGTCACGGTGTCCAGCGACACCGGGGCGGGGTCGGTGCCCCGCCGGTGGCGCCAACCGGCGATCGAGGGCGGCAGATCGGGACCCAGACGCCGGGGATCCAGCCAGAGCACGGGCGGTTCGGCCTCGTCGTGCAGGCGCAGCACCTCGCGCAGCATCGCGTCGGGGCGCTCGCCGAGGGCGGCGCAGACCTGCGCGAACCGGCCCACCGATACAGCGACTCGACCGTGCTCGTAGTGGCGCAACGTTGTGCTGTCAAGGGGGCGGTCTATCGCGGCGACCACCGTGTACCGGGAGATGTCGAGCAGGATCTTGCGGTGCCAGAACAAGGCGCCGCCGCACGCGTGCCGGAAACGGTCGGGATCGTGCAGCCGGCGGTCGTCCCGCAGCCGGGCCGCAGCCTGGGCCGGGGACTCCGCAGGACGAAAGGTGATCGTGTGCGGCCGGTGCGCGGGAGACTGGTTCATCGGGCCGGGAGTCGTCCAGACAACAGTGGGTGAGGGATGACGCTTCGTCCGCTCTCGCGCGGGCACCCTGCTCGAGGAACAGGGGTGCCCATTCCCCACGATCTGCTCCGCGCGGTCCGCGAGGCGACGGCCCCACGGACTCCTGGCATTTCCATGTCCCGGCAGGAGCTGGCGGGTGGGATCGGACGGCGACTACGCCGGCTGGGGCACCGCGCCATGCCCTTCAACGGCAACCACGTCGACGAGATCGAGCGCAGGACTGTCGGGAGGCCGCGGTGGGCGCGTCGGGGAACGCCGGTGAGGTGCTCATGACCAGTCACCGTGGCCAACCACGCGCGGTGGCGCCATGCGCCTGGATATCCCGCCCGGAATACAACGTGAAACCGATATCGAATACCGGGGTGGCCAGGGGGAACCGGATCCTCCCGGATCAGGTCCCTGGGACTGACATCTCCGATCGGCGGGCGACCTGCCGGGGAATGGGACGTGTATCGGAGTTCAGGACACGGCGTGCCAGCGGGTCGCGCGGTCGCCGGTGCGCAGTGATCGCAGGCGGGTGGCGAGTTCGGTGGCGGCGGTGGGTTTTCCGGGGGCGAGGCGGATGTAGGAGGCGAGGGAGTGCAGTTCGGCGATGTCGCGCAGTACTGTCCAGTGTGGCCAGTCGGTAAGGGTGTGGCCGTAGGCGGCGGAGAAGGCGAGGCGGTCGGGTTCGGGGGTGTGGAAGTGGTCGGGCGCGGCGGTGAGGAGGTCGAGTTCGCGGGGGCCGTGGCAGGCGTGGTCCCAATCGATGAGGGTCCAGCCGGCGGCGGTGGGGACGAGGTTTTCCAAGTGGGCGTCGGCGTGGACGAGTCCGTGGCCGAGGGGGAAGTCGGCGCCCTGGTAGGCGTCGATCAGTTCGCCGGCGCGGTCGGTGAGCCAGCGGTGCTCGGCGATGGGGAGAACGGGGTGCTCGCGGCCGGTGTCGAGGTCGAGCGCTTCGCGGAGCCTGTGCAGGGGCCGGTATCGGGGGAGGGTGAAGGGCGGTTCGGGTACGGCGTGCAGCTCGCGGAGCAGGGCTGCGAGGTCGGTGGCGGTGGGTGTGGTGGCGGCGGTGCGCAGTGGCCAGAAGGTGGCCACCGCTCCGGGGACGATGACGGGTTGGGGGCCGGGCAGTGGGGCGAGCGCGACCGGGTGGCCTTGGTCGGTGAGCCAGCGGGTGACGGTGATGACGGTGCGCGCGCGGTCGAGTCGTAGCGCGGTGTCGGGGGACAGGCGCGCGACGGCGCCCGGTCCGGGCAGGGCGTAGACGGCGTTGGAGCGGTGGTGCAGCAGCCGCGCGTCGGTGGCGTCGAGGCCGAAGGCCGCGCACGCTTCGCGTAGTTCGCGGTGTCCGGGAAGCGCGCCAGGTTCGCTGGATGTGCTCACGCGGCGGGCAGCACGGCGTGGATGCGTTGGCGCAGATTCTCGACGTCGGGGTGGCGGCGGTGCGCCTCGGCGGTGTCGGCCAGCGTGCGCAGCCGGGCGTAGGCGCGTCGGGAGGACAGTTCCTCGATGGCGCTGACGGCGCGGTGCCCGGCGCTGACGGCACCGTCGAGATCACCGACGCGCAGGAGGCTTCCGGCCAGGCCGGGGAGGTTGACCGCGGCGGAGCGGGCGTAGTCGGGGCCGTAGCCGTCGACGGCTTGGCCGAGCAGGTGCGCGGCCTGCTCGGCGTGGGTGGGGTCGGTGTGGGAGAGCAGCCACAGGGCGTGCCCGTGTTGGGCGTGCAGCTCCGCGGGCACGAGGTGCGCGGTTTCCCAGGGGGCCGCGGTGGCCGGGTCGTGGTCGGCGTAGCACTGGTGGGCCTGGTCCAGAGCGCGGCGGGTGGCCTCGACGTTGCCCAGGGAGGCGTGGCACCACGCCAGGTTCATCGCGATGTAGCCCCGGGTGTTGGCCCCGGCCGGGTAGCGGTGGCCGGCGACGGTCGCGGCGCTGAGCCGTACCAGCCGCAGCGCGTCTTCGGGGCGGTCGCGGTGCAGGGCCTGGTGGGCGGTGTCGAGCAGCAACTGCGCGGTCAGGTCGGCGCTGCGGGGGTGCTCGGCGTCGCGGGCCAGGACCAGCGCCTGTTGCCACAGGTCGGCGGCGGTGGCGTGGCGCTCGATGTCGTAGTGCATCCACGCCGCCATCCCCGCCAGCTCGGCGGTGGCCAGCCGGAGCTCGTGCACCAGCGGGCCGTGGGCCTCGGCGTGCAGGGCGTTCGCCTCGTGCAGCACCGCCACGGCCCCCGTGCGGGCGATGCCGCCGCCGCGTCGGTAGTCGAGCGCGCGGAAGGCGTCGGTGGCCTCTCGGATCGCGACGATGTCGGTCGTCCGCAGCGCCCGTGCCGAGGGCGCCCGGTCCTCCCGCGAGAGCATGGCGAGCAGGTCGGGGCGGTCGGGCGGGGCGGTCGCACCGAGCACGATGCCGGCCACCGCGCCGAAGAAATCCCGGCGGTCCACCTCCTCGCTCACCTCCACCTCGTCGGACGGGGCATCCGGGCCCGCGTCGAACCCGAGCAACAGGGCCGGAATACCCAATGTAGCCGCGATCCGCACGACCTCTCGACTGTCGCTCAACCTCAAGCGGCCATTCTCGATCCGCGAGAGCCGCGCCTGGCGCAGATCGAGCAGGTCCGCGAACTGCTCCTGGGTGAGGCCAGCGTGCGCGCGGACCGCGACGAACACCGGGCCGAAGTCGTGATCGATCAGCGCGGCCCGCACGTGCTCGGTGTCGCGGTAGAAATCGGGGTCGGGAAGACCGTTGGCGGCGCGGACCACCCGCGCGCACGGGTCGCACAGGATGTCGAGGTGCCCGGCACGCAGGAACGCCGCGCACCGTCGACAGCGGTCACGGTTCGGCACGACGACGGGCCCCAATCCCCACGGTGATGAACGCTGATCGCAGCGTAGCGGTACAGCGCACCACCACAGCGTCTCCCCTGTGTCGTGTCCCGAGGGACCTGATCCGGGAGGATCCGGTTCCCCCTGGCCACCCCGGTATTCGATATCGGTTTCACGTTGTATTCCGGGCGGGATATCCAGGCGCATGGCGCCACCGCGCGTGGTTGGCCACGGTGACTGGTCATGAGCACCTCACCGGCGTTCCCCGACGCGCCCACCGCGGCCTCCCGACGGTCGTGGTCCCACGCGCTCGATCTGGGTGGTCGGGTGGATCCGGTTGCGGCGTCGGGCCATGGCGGTGGCGGGGTGGGGTTCGACGAGGCGGCGCCGGGAGTCCATTTCCATGCGCACCGGGCGGCGACGCGGGCGATGGATTTGTTGCCGACCGCGGTGTTCCCGAGCGGGTACAGCGCCGCCGCGTGGTTGGTGGGCGCGTGCTGGGGTGGGGATCCGGCGGGGGAGTGGGCGTTGCTGCCCGCCGAGGGCTCGACCCGCCGGTGGGAACGCCCGGCCCGACCCGGCCGTCTCGGTGATCGGTTTCGTGTGCGGGTCTGGCGTTGGCTGCTGTCCGGGCAGTCGCTGGCGGTGGGAGTGGGCGTCGGGGACTCCGTGGCGTTCTGGGTGGGTGTGCGACCGGCGCACTACGGGACGTGTTGCTGCGCGGCCGGTTCGACCGTGCTGTGGCGCGCCGAGGACCCGGCCCGGCCCGACCAGTCGGTGGCCCGGGTCGCCGTGGTGACAGGCGGGTCGGGGCGATGAGCATCGCGCGTCACCATCGTCGCGACGGACACCCGGTATCGGCCGGTGCGCTTCTCGCGCGCGGGACCCCGGTTTCGCGGTGGGCGCACCTGCTGGTGTCGCTGTTGCTGGTGTCCGGGGCCTGCTGCCTGCCGGTGTTGGCCGCGGCCGGACCTGTCTCCTCGTCCGGTCCGGTCGGTGAGGTGCGGGTCCTGCCGTGCGGGGGCGCGGCGGCGGGCGGGTTGGGTGTGCGGAGTTGGTGTGGGCGTGGTGCCCGGATCGGCGATCGTGAGCTGGTGGGGTCGGCCGCGCGGGCATGGCGGGCGGCGCCGGTGGTGCGTCCGCCCGAGCAGGCGCCGATATCGGCGTTCTATGCCGAGACCGGTCCGCCGGGGCAGGTGTGGATGACGGTGGTCGGCCTCGCGGCGCCCGCGCCGGAGGGTGGGGAGTTGGTCGCGTTCGTCACCTCGGACGTGGTGGATATCGCGGGCGGTGCGGGTGGGCCCGACGACGCGCGGTTGCGGGTGCGGGCGGTGACGCGGCTGGTGGACGGGTCCCCGGCGGCGGTGGGGTTCGTCGACCACACCCCGGATCCGGGCGACGCGGTGGCGGTGGAGCCGGCGGTGGCGGCGTTCGCGGTGGCGGCCCCGGGCACGGGTGTGCGGTTGTGGTGCGCGCTGACCGCGGGTCCGGAGGACCACGCGGGTGGGGTGGACCCGGTGACGTGGGTGCCGCAGGTCCCGGGGGCGTCGGCGGCGAACACCGTCGCGGTCGGGTCCGGCGGCGCGACGGTGGCGTTGGCCCCGGGGGTCGACGACCCGGCGGTGCGGCCGGTGCTGCCGGACCCGGTCACCGGCCGGGTCGGGTCGGGGCGGCCGGGGGATGTGCTGGCCGAGCGGGGGCGGTGGCGGGGCACCCTCGACGCCGGGTCGGTCCCGGCGCGGGCGTTGCCGCAGGGGTGGCGGGCGGTCACCGCCGTCACCGACCACCCACTGGCCCTCGATCCGGCCCCGGCGGGGGAGGGGTTCGCGGTGACCTCGCCGGTGCCCGACGGGGTCGAGCCCGGGACCCGGGTGGACCTGGTGTCCCCGGCGGGGGAGCGGTTGGTGCTGGGCCTGCTCGCCGCCGAGTTCCGGGTGTCGTCTGCCGGTCCCGGCACCGCTGCGCGGGGGCGGTGGCGGGTCCAGCCCACCGAGCCTCCTGATCTCGGGGCGCGGTGGCCGGTGCTGGTGATCCCCGCCGCCTGAGACCGGGTGTCGTCGCCGGTTCGGTGGTGCGCGCGGTCGTGTGTCGTTGTCCCGTCCCCGATGTGAGGTGTGATCATGGCGTCCCGGCAGTCCTCGATGCCCCGGGTGTCCGACTCGTGGTCGGGGCCCGCGCGCGCCCCGCTGTTGGACACCCTGGCGGCGGCCGATTACGCGCTGGCCCGTGGCCGACGGCGTGACCATCCCCGGTTCGCTCGCCTGGGTGCGGAGTCGGGTGGGTTCACCGCGGACGCGGCGTGCCGGTGGGTTCGCACCCACCGCGGCGCGATCGCGGCCACGGTGCAGGAGGTGGCCTTGGCGGCGGGGACCCCGGGCGGGGTCGCCGACGCGGTGCTGCTGGGCGAGGTGTCGAGCGCGTTGACGCACCTGGGGGATCCGGGGCTGTGTCTGCGCGCGCACGGGATCGCGGTGTCCGCGGCGCGGCGGGTGTGGCCGGGGGACCGGCGGTGGGAGATGGACGCGGGTGTCGGCCTGTGCCAGGCCCTGGTCGAGCTGCGCGCCGCCGAGGCGACCCGGGCCTGTACCGACGTCCTGCGCGTGGCCGAGGGGGAGGACGCGGGGCCGGTGAGGGCGGCGGTGCTGGACCGCCGCGCCACGGCCCACCTGCTCGCGGGCGAGCACGACGCGGCGGAGGCCGATGTGGACGCCGCGCTGGCGGCGCACGAGTCGAGTGGGCCGCGCTCGTGGGGCAATCGCCGCGACGCGACGCGCACGCACCTCACCCGGCGGGCACGGTTGCTGAGCCTTCGTGGCGAGATCGCCTGCGCGCGCGGGGACCTGGACGCGGCGCTGGCGGCGTCCGACGAGGCCCTGGCGGTGCTGGGGGACAACCGCAAGGCCCTAGGCCACGTGCACGTGGTGATCGGCCGCGCCGAGGCGCTGCTGGCCCGCGGGGACCTGGCAGCGGCCGACACGCAGGTCCACCGCGCGGTCGCCTCGGCGCGTCCGCGCGGGTGCGGCCACCCCCACCCGGGCGGGATCCACGAACGAGTCCACCACGCGGCGCGGGAGCTGCACCTGGCGCTGGCGGCGCGGCCGGACCCCGCCGACACCCGAGACCACGTCGCGCTCGCCGACGAGCACCAGCGGGCGGCGGCCACCGCCACCCGCATCGCCCCCTGCCCGGCGGCCGACGTGAGCACGCCGGATGCGAACCCCGTCGACCCAACCGAAAGACACCCCACGATGACCACTCCCGACCCGTCCACCACCGAGACCGAGGGGCCCGAGACCACCCCGGACCCGCGGGCCGACGCCCGACCGGCGCCCCCACGGGTGATCACGCCGCTGGGACGCGGCTGCGGCACGGGGTTCTCGGCCAGCGGCCCCGGAGAGCCGCCGCGCGCCGCCCCGCGCCCCGCACCCGGAGCGGGCTCGGGCGCGGCCGGGGGCGGGCGATGAGCCCCGCCACCGCCGTCGTCGACGGCGTGATCGAGGACGCGGCGGTGTCGGTGCCGGTGCGGCGGCCGGGGGTGTCGCGCTATGTCGAGCCCTTGGAGGCGGTGTCCCGGTTGGACCGTCTCGATGTGGAGGCCGGTGGCGCGCCGCGGGTGGTGGTCACCGGGGCGCCCGGTGTGGGCACGAGCGCGCTGGTGGCGTGGTGGGCCGCGCGGACCGCGCACCGCTTTCCCGGCGGCGTCCGGTGCCTGGATGTGCGGGAGCGGCCGGGGGTGAGCGTGGCCGCGGTGCTGGCGGGTTGGCTGCGGGAGATGGGCCTGGACCCGGAGGCGGTGTCCGGTGAGGAGGCCGCGCTGGTGGCGGTATGGCGGGCGGTCACCGCCGAGCGGCCGGTCACGCTGGTCCTCGACCATGTCGTCGACCGCGTGCTCGGTGTGGTGGAGGCGCTGTTGCCCGGGCCGGGGTCCGCGGTCCTGATCACCTCCGTTGACCGGCTGTCGGACTGGCGGCGGGCGCGGGGGTTCGCGCTGACGCGTCTCGGGCCGCTGGCGCCCGAGGGGGCGGTCGCGGTGATGCGCGCATGGCTGGACCCCGCGGACCCCCGCGCGGAGCCCAAGCGGCTGGGGCCGGTGGCCTGGCGCCTGGGCTCGGTGCCGCTCGCGTTGGCCACGGCCGGGGCGCTGCTGGCCGCGCACCCCGGCCTCACCCCGGAGGAACTGGCCGCCGTGCTGCCCGCGCCCGCCGTGGGGCCGGGGCCGGCGATCGAGGCGACCCTGGCCGCGTCCGTGGCCGCCCTGGACGAGCCCATGCGGCGGCTCTTCCTCGCGGTCGGGTGGCACCCGGGCCCGACCGCGGGGGTGGCGGCGGTGGCGGCCGGGCTCGAATGGTCCGCCGCGCGGGTGGCCGCGGGGTGCGCGGCGTTGGCCGAGCGCACCCTACTGCTGCGGGCCGGTCCCGGGCGCTGGCGGGTCCACCACGCGCACCGCGCCCACCTCGACACCACCACCGCCGCCGCCGCCGCGTGGACGGCCGAGGACCGCGACGGGGTCCGCGAGGGGATCATCGCCTGGTACGCGGACCGCGCGGCGGCGGCCGCGGTCGCCCTCGACCCCCACACCCGCCGCCACCACCCTGCCCTGCGCGCGACCGAACCGGGCGCGGTGTTCACCACCCCCGCCGACGCCCACGCCTGGGCTCTCACCGCCCGCGACACTGTGGTGGACGTCCTCGACGCCGCCGCGCGCCACGGGCACCACGACCTGACGGCGGCGTTGGCCGAGGTGATGCCGGCGATCTCGCCTCTCGCGGGCCGGGACCCGGTCGCCCTGGCCCGCGCCGACCGTCACGGCCACCGCGCCGCGACGGCGCTGGGCCAGGACGTCCTGGCGGCGGTGTTCCTCACTCGCATCTGTCGCGGGCTCACCGACCAGGGCGTGGTCGACGCGGCCATCGCCGGTGGCCGCGACGCGGTCACCGCCGCCGCCCCGAACGGCGACGCGGAGGTGGCGGCCGACGCCGAGGCCGCCCTGGCCGCCGCGCTGCACCGGGCCGGGCGCCTGGATGAGGCCCTGACCCACGCCGATCGCGCCACCGCCCACGCCGAACGGGCGGGCGCGCCACGGGTCGTGGCGCGTCGGTTGCGTGAGCGCGGCGCGATCCACCACGAGCGGGGCGACCACACCGCCGCCGAGACCGACCGTGCCCTGGCGACGGCCCTCCTCGACGGCATCGGCGATGACCACGAGCCACACCCCGCCCCCTGACCCGCGCCGGGGGCAACCGCCCCCGCGCCCGCCGACCGGCAACGCCCGGTCAATGTCCCGAAAGGACAGAGAGGTTCTGTGCGCATGCGTTGTGGCCCGAGGCCGTCGGTGGATCCCCACCGCGCATCACCCGCACTACGGGGTCGGCATGGTCGGGATGGCGGTGTGGTCGGCGGCCGCGACGCTGTTGTTCCTGCGCTCCCGCAACGTGATCGCGCCGGCCGCCGCGCACTCGGTGTGGGACACGTTCGGCTTCGTGATGTCGCGGGTCCGCCGCGCGGTGGGTCTGTCGTGACCCCCGTCGCGCACGCGCGCCCCTGCGGGTTCGCGTTCACCGATTCCGTTGCCCGGAAAGGCAAACGGGCGCGGGTACAGGAAGTGGGGGGCAGGTGAAGGCGAGGATGTTGGACGACGCCGCCGACGTCGCGGCCGCCTGGGTGCTGCTGGACCCGGACCGGGCGCGGGTCGCGGCGGCGATGGTGGCGTTGGCCCGGGCCGTACCGGGGCTGGAGCCGGTGCGCGGGTGGACCGCGCGCACGCTGCGCTGCCTGCCCGGCGCGCCGGACACCGACGGCGAGGCGACCGCGGTGTTGACGGGGCTGGCCGAGGCCGGGATCGTGACCCGGGAACCGGGCCGCACGTCCCGGTTCCGCCTGGCCCCCCCGGTCGCGGACCACGGCCCGACCTCGACCGCGCCCGCTGCGGTGGACCGCTTCGTGGACCGGGTGGCGCGGCTGGCGCTGGTCGCGGCGCGGGTGGCCGCGCCGTCGGCCACGCTGCACAGCCCCGTGACGCCGCGCACCCCGAAGGGGTTGTGGGCGGACCCGGGGGAGGCGCGGTCGTGGCTGCGCGCCGAGGCGGGCCTGCTGACTGCGGTGTTCGTCGAGTCCACGCGCCGCGACGAGTGGGCCACCGTCGCGGCGCTGGCGGAGGCGTGGGTGATCTGGCGGGTCCAGGAGGACCCGATCACGCTGGAGGCGGTGCTGCGTACGGCGTTGGCGTTGCTGACCCGGCACTCGCTCGAGGACGCGCCGTCGCCGGGGTGGGCGGTGGTGGTGCGGGCCTCGCTCACCGCGCGCCTGGCCCACGCGTTGACCGACCTGGGCCGTCACGACGACGCCCTGGCCGCCTGCGAGGCCGCGGAGCTGGCGGCCGACGGCCTGCTCGCCTCCCGCGAGGGCCCGCGCCTGGGGAACTGGCTGCTGGCGTCGGTCTGCTCGACGCGGGCACGGGCCCTCACCGCCGCCGGGCGCGCGGGGGAGGCCCTGGCCGCGGTGGACACCGCCCGCCCGCTGGTGCCCGCCGTCAACACCTACCAGCACGGCATCCTGTTCCGCCGCCGCGCCCTCGCGCTGCACGCGCTGGGCATGGTCGAGGACGCGACCGCCGACACCGGCGGCACCGCCCCGACGCTCGACGAGGTCGACCGTGTCGCGGTCGAGGCCGCCCGCGCGACCCTGCTCACCCCGCCGCCCGGGCCGCCACCGGCGTCCTGAACCCCACCCGGGCGCGTGAACGCCTCAGACCGGGTGGGTCCGGACCCAGCCGGGACCGGACCCACCCATCCACCGTGCCCGCGCCCGATCCCCCTCCAGGCCGTCGTCGGCCGCGACCGGCCAGGCGACACCCGGCACCGACCACCGGTGCCGGGATCTCCCTCCACACAAAGGAAAACCCGCTGGTGAGCAATCGTCTCGTCGCCGTGGCCGCGTTGGTCGCGGTCCCGGCCCTGGCCATGTCGGCCGTCCCGCCCGCCCACGCCGCCCCGCCCGGGCCGCAGGCCCCGGCGATCGTCGGCGGCGACCCCGCCCCGGACACGTACCGCTTCGCCGCCCGTCTGGACCGGGCCGACGGCACCCCGCGGTGCAGCGCGTTCGTCGTCAGCGACACGGTCGCGGTGACCGCCGCGCACTGCGCGTTCCCCCGGCCGACACCCCCGGGCCCCGCGGCGGTGCCCCCGCGCACGGTGACGCTGCTGGGCCGCGACTACGTCATCAACCCCGCACCGCCCGGCGACTGGGCGCTGCGGGTCGGCACCGACCTGGCCACCGCCCGCGCGTACCGGCCGGTCGCGCTGGTCGGCGCCGACTTCCGGTGGGGGACACCGGTCCGCGACCGGGACCCGATCCCCGACCGGTTGAAGCAGAACCGGATGAACGACACCGTCGCGTTGGTGTTCCCCGAGGGCACCCTGCCCGGCCCCTACCTGCCGCTGCTGCCCGCCCGGCCCGGCGCCACGGTGAGCGTGGCCGGGTACGGCTACACCACCGACCCCGGCGTCGACCCGGCCACCACACCGCCGACCCGCCTCTACCGCGCCCCGGGCACCGTCACCGCCGCGCCCGGCGACCCCGCCAACGCCTCCTGCACCACCGGGGCCGTCGGCGACGACGAGTTCTGCCTGACCCACACCCCCGAGCCCCGCGGGGCGTGCTGGGGCGACAGCGGCGGCCCGATCAGCGCCGTGGACCGGCGCGGCACGCCGATCGGGATCGTCGGCTGGACCGACCGCTCCGACGTGATGACGTGCGGTGTCGGCCCCCAGATCGCGGTCGCGGCCACCGAACACTCCTGGGTCCTGCTCGCGCCGCGCATCGCCCGACTCGGCAAGGGCCGTCCCCCGCTGGACTGCCCCCACGGCGGCGACTGCGCGTCGACCCCCGCCGGTGACCCGACCACCCTGACCGCGCCGCGCGCGCGTTCCTGACCGGGGCACCGCCCCGGCCGGGTCCCACCCCCTTTCTCCCTCAGGGTGGGACCCGGTCCCCGCGACACACAGGTTCCCCTCTCGCCTTCGTCGACCGTGCCCGCCGTGCCGGGCCGCGGAGAAACAGGATCCCCTCACCGCCATGCGTACCCCTACCGTCCACAGTGGTCACGACGATCGCGGATGCGGGGGCGGAGTCGTGATCGACACCGCGCCCCGGGCGGTGGGCGGCAGGGGACCGACACCGGGCGTCGAACGGGCGTCGGCCGGGTTGTGGCCGGTGCTGCACGCCACCGACCCCGCCCGCGCTCGGCTGGCCCCGGGGTATCTCGCGGTGCGCTACCCGGTCGTGGAGGCCGTCCACCGCGACGGCCTGGTGCGGCGGGCGCACGGCTGGGAGGAGGGCTACCGCGCCGAACTCGCCGCGCACCGCCTGCTCGCCGCCGAGCGCGTGCTGCCCGAGCTGATCACCACCTCCGACACCGAACGCAGCCTGATCCTGCAGGCCCTGCCCGAGACGATCGACCTGCGCGCGCCCGGAGCGTTCACCGCACTGGTGGACTTGGTGGCCCGCGTGCACACCGCCCCCGCCCGCCACCCGCCCGACGAGGCGTGGGCGGGGCGTGACGTGCGCGCGGCGTTGGCCGCGGCCGCGCCCACCTGGGTCTGCGAGCCGCGGGCGTGGACGCGGGTGCTGCACCGGCTGGCCGACGCGCACGGCGCCGACCACCTACCGGTGGGCGGCCTGGACCTGCTCACCGCCCACCACCGGCGCCTGCGCCGCCGCCCCGACGGCCGCCTAGCGCTGAGCGATGCCGCCACGCTGAGCCCGGACACCACCGCCATCCCCGACCTGCTCGCCCTCGCGCGCGTCGCCGCGGACCTGGACCTGCCGGTGCGCGGGCCCGCGCTACGCGCCCTCTACCGCGACCGGGTCAACGCCCACGGCGCCCGCTGGAGCGACGCCGGGTTGATCACCGCGCTGCACGACTGGTCCGCGGCCGTCGGCGTGAACCACATCCCCACCTGACCGGCCCCCACGTCGGCCCCGGGGTCGAGGGGCTCCCCGCCCGCGCGGTGCCCTCGGCGCCCGCACCACCGCCTACCCGGAAGGACACCCATCCGGGCTTGTCGTCACCCCGTGTTCGACCCGAGCTACATCCCGCCCCCGCACGAAATGGACAAGCCAGTGGAGCAGACAGCCGGCCGACCGCCCCCGACGCCTGACCGGCACACCCCCGGTACCGGCCGGGCCCCACCCCCACCTCCCTCGGGGGCGCGGGCCCGGCCACCCCGCGCCACCGGGTGCGGCCGGCACACCGCCACCGGCGGGCACCGGGCGGCACCGGTGGCGTGAGGGCGCGTCCCGCCCGACGCGGAAGTCCACCAGCCGATCACAGGAAGGCAGACATGAGCGACGACCTCACAAACGACCCCATGTTCGGGAAGATCATCCGGGGCGCCCGGGCGCACCACGAGCGGGAGATGGAAGCGATGCACGCGCGGTTCGGCTTGTCCGTGGAGACCGGCGAGCACGTGACCGACAAGCCGGTGACTGACAAGCCCGTGACCGACGCGTCGTCGGGGACGGACACGTGACCACCGCGTCGGCCGACGCGGACCCGCGCTGGTCCCCGCCGCGGGGCGGGTTCGTGGGCTCATCGGCTTCGGCGGTGAACGGCCCGCACCGGGCTCACCGCCACGGTGTGGTCGCCGACCCGCGGCGTCGGGGATCCGGTGGGCGCGGTCACGCGCTGCTCGCGCGGTCCGCCCCCGGGGCCGGGTCCTGCCCCCGCCTCCCTCTGGGTCGGGCCCGGTCCCCGGGACACACCCGGTTCGCTTCGCGCTCCCCTTCGACCGTGCCCGTGCCGGGTGCGGAGAACCAGGATTCCCTCACCGCCATGCGCACCCCCACCGTCCACAGTGAACACCGAGATGACTACACGGCCGCGGTCGGCGCGATACTGGGTGTCTACCGGCGTCACCGGGACACGACACGGCCGGACGCGCCGGACGGGCCGCTCGCCGCCCCGACGTCCACGCAGGACCGGCGCGGGGAGCGAGAACTCCGGCCGTCGTCGCTGGTCCAGCTGGCGGCGGCGTGCGCGCGGGCGCGGGTCGCCCCTGTCTGGGTGCTGGCCGCCGCCGACGGGCTCACCGCGCGTGACCTGCTCGCCGCGGCCCGGGCCCTGCCCGTGCCGCGCGAGCAGGTCGCCGGCACGCCGCCGGCGGTCGCGGTGGGCGCGATGCTGTCGGCGACACGCTCCGCCTGCGGGGTCAGCAGCGGCAAGGTCCTGGCCGCGAGGTTGGGGGTCAGTCACGAGGCGCTGTACAAGTGGGAGCGGGGCACCACCGAGATCCCGCTGCCCCGACTGCGCGCCTACTGCCGGGGGCTGGGTGTCCCCGTGAGCGCGGTGGTGGCCGCGGCCACCACCGGCTCCTCGCGGGCGCCGGAGGGCGGGTACCTGCTGGACCTGACCCACCCGCACACCGACCCGGCACCGGACTACGCGCGGATGCGCGGGGCCGCGACGGTCCTGCGGGAACAGGGCCTGACGGTGCTCGAGGTCGACGACCGCACCGTGGCCGCGCTCGCCACCGCGACCGGCATCGACCGCACCGCGCTGCGCGAACGGCTGGACGGCTACCCCCTGACCCTGCCCCTGGGCGTGCCGTCCCGACCGTCCGGCTACTGACAACCCGACATCACCGCGACCCCCGCCCGCGGGCGGGGGAGGACAGGATCACCGACACGTGCGCACCCGCACCGCCCCCACCGCGACGTCCGAGCAGGGCGGCGGCGCGCGGGCGCCGCGCCCGTCGATCGACGACTACACCGCCACCGTGGGCGCGGTGGTGGGCCTCTACCGCCGCCATCAAGGGCTGCCCGTGTCGTACCTGCTCGCCGACTGGCCCGCGGCCCCGACAACCTCGCGCTACATCGCCATGGAACGCGGCCGGTGGGCGCCCACCCTGGCCATCGTCGTGGGCGTGTGCGCGCGGATGGGGGTCGACCCGGCGTGGGTCCTGGCCGCCGCGGACGGGCTCAGCCCGCGCGCGTTGTACGAGCGGACCCGGGAACTGCCCGCGGCGCCGAAGGCCCCGGACATGTCCTGGCAGGCGGCGGTGGGCGCCTGCCTGAGACGGATCCGACAGGACCGGGACGTCACCGTGGCGGAGCTGACCACCCGGCTCGGTGTCGACAAGGGCGCCCTGTACACCCGGGAACGCGGCCGCTGGACGCCGCGACTGGGCGGGCTGCGCCGCTGGTGCGACGCCCTGGACGTGCCCCTGAGCGCCGTCGTGGCCGCGGTCGGCCCCACCGACGCCCCCACCGGGCCCTACCTCCTGCACCTCGACCACCTCCACGCCGAAACCGATCCGCGCTACCGCGCGCTGGCCGCGGTCGCCGACCTCCTCCGCGCCCACGGGCGCACCCTGCTCGCCGTCGACGAGCACACCGTGGCCGCACTGGCCACCACGACCGGAATCACCCCGCCGCGGCTGTTCGACCGCCTCCACAGCCACCCCCTGACCCTGCCCCTGCCCCCGCGCGAGCGGCCCGCGCCGGAACCGGCGCGCACGGTGACCCGCCGCCGCTCCGCGCAGGCCCCGGGCGGGTCCTCGTCCCACCGCGACGAATACGCCGTCGCGGTGGGGCGGGTGCTGGCCGTCTACCGCGGCCATCAGGGCCTGGCGGTGGCGGACCTGGTGGCTCGGGTGCCCTCGCCCCCGGAACGAGAGACCTACCGGACCTGGGAGCGGGGAATCCGGCCGCCGTCGCTGGTTGCCGTCGCGCAGGTGAGCCCGGTGCTGGGGGTCGACCCGGCGTGGGTGCTGGCCGCCGCGGACGGGCTCAGCGCGCGCGACCTGCTCACCGCCACCCAGGCGCTGCCCGTGTCGCCCACCACGGCGGGAACACCGTTGATGGCCGCGGTGGGCGCCTGCCTGGCCGGGCTCCGCCGCGACAAGGGGATCACCAAGCCGGAGGTGGCCGCGCGGCTCGACGTCCACACGGAATCGGTGACCCAGTACGAACTCGGCGGACGCGCGGCGTCACTGGACCGGTTGCGCGCGTGGTGCGACCTGCTGGGCACCCACCTCTGCGCGGTCGTGGCCGCGGTCACCCCGCGCCGGGTCCCCGCCCTCGGATACCTGCTGGACACCCACCACCTCCGCGCCGACCCCGACCCCGACTTCGCGCGGCTGCGCGCGGCCGGACGGTTCCTGCACGCCCAAGGACACCAGCGGACGTTCCTCGACGACGCCTGCCTGGCGGAGCTGGCCGCGCTGACCGACATCGACACCGAGGCGCTGCGCGAGCACCTGCTGGACTACCCCCTGGCCCTGTCCGAACCGGGCACCCGTCCGATGCCGGTCCCGGAACCCGCCGATCCCCACGCGCCCACCGTGATCCCCCACGCCACGCCCCGCAGCGACGAGATCAACCGCGCGCTCGGAACCGCGCTGCGCCACGCGCGCCACACCGCGGAACTCACCGAGGCCGCGCTGGGAGCACGATTCTCACCACGACACACGGCTGCGTTCGTGCGGGCACGCGAGACGGGCGCGAAGCCGATCAGCCTGGCACTGCTGATCACCGTCGCCCAGACCCTGTCCATCCCCGCCACCACACTGCTGGCCGAGGCGGAATCACCGGGGCCCACGGCGCCGCGTGCCGCCGGCGCCGCGCTCACACCACCCCCGGGCATCGCCGACCCCGTCACCGCGACGGTCATGCTGGTCCGCGAGGTCGCCTCCGCCCCCGGCGCGCCACCCCCGCAGGAGATCAGACGACACCTGCTCCCGGACTACCCGCGCCCGATCGTGTACGGCACCGGGACCAGGATCGTGTCGAGCCGCGTCGCGGAGTCGAGCCACGTCGCGGAGCTGATCTTGACCTGCCGCGTGCTCGGCATCTCCGCCGCCGCGGTCTGGGAGGTCGCACACCAACCGGCGAAACCGTGACCCGGGAGCAGGATTCGATATGTCCTGAATGGACTCATCGCGCATCGGGATGTCGAGTCCGCCCCATCCAGGCGGGGAGACGGCCACCCACCCGGCACCACGCGGCCCTGCAGTCGCGTCCTCGACGACGATCCGCTCCGCGCGGTGGCGCGACTCTCGCGTGAGGGGTGGGCCGCTTCGCGGAAGCGGCCCACCCCTCACGTTCGTATGGCGCGGACCCGTCCGATTGGTTGTCCCCAGCGGCCGACGGCGTGCACCAGCGCGGTGGGCCGGCTCCGGTCCCACTCCATCGGCCGGGGAGCCGCGGCGCCCTTTCGGACATGATCACCCGATCGGGACCGACCGACATCCGGCACACTCCCGGCGTTATCGCCCGCATCAACCACAAGGGGATCCATGACCTCGCCCACGCCCGTCGCGGGACTGGACGGGACCTACCGTCACAGCTGCCTGCTCTGTCGGACAGGCACCGACACAGGGCTCGGCTTCCTCCACGATGCCCCGGAGTGGGCCGTCGCGGGACTCACGCTGCTGGGCCTGCCCCCGGAGGAAGCGGAAACACTCGTCCTCGAGCTCGCGCGGGATGACGGACCTGCCACCGTCGTGCGTGTCCGGGTGTGCGAAGACTGCTTCACCGGGACAGACCTCAGGACTACCGCGATGACTCTCGGCGTGGCACCTGACATCCCCCTCTACAGCCCCCGCGTCTAGGCGGCCAAGCCCCCAGGCAGGCGCTCGCTCTCCCGATTCCGCCTCCTGGTGGTCGGCCGTCGCGGCAGAGGGCCACCACCCCGTGACGCTCGCGATAGACGTAGCCAGGCGGCTTGGACAGCACGTCGGCCGACCCGGGAATCGGCGGGCGGGGTTCGGACATCGGTTGGCTCTCCCCACACGTCGGCGTCGACCCGACCTTGGAGGCACCGGGTCTACGACCGGGGGGATGGCCCACACCAGGATGGCCTCCTATCCCGCCGCGGCGTGCCAATGCCGCTGTCCGGGTCTCGATCACCGGTCAGTGGGGTTGGTGCGGCCCTTGATGACCGATTCGGCAGAGTTCGCTTGGACGCGGTGAGCCGAAAGGCGGTGCCGGGCCGGGGTGAAGGGCAGCGAGGTGGCGGTGAGGACGTCCGCCCGCCGCTGGTCTTCCGACCGAAGGAGCGCGCCAGCCCAGCCCCCGTGGGGACGGCGTCACCGTCCCCCTCGGGGTTCTCTCGCTGGGCTCCACCGGTCGTGCCGGGTCTACCGGTCGTGCCGGATCCTCTTGCCGCGTCGGGGCGTGGACCGTTCCCGGCCACATCCCGGGCAGGCCCACCAGCCGTCTCCAGTGGGCACGTCCCTCAGATAGTCCTGACATCGGTGACAGTAGGGCGGTCGGGTGTGCTCCGACCTGGTTCCCTGGGTGCGGACGCTATCGGCAGCGTCTTCGAGTGAATTGTTCATTCCTGATCCTTTCGCTAATTTCAAGGTATTCTCTGGTGATCATCCTGTGCTCCTGATGGAGATTTCTGCTCGGCGGTTCCGTCGAGCACGTGCATAGCATAAGCTCTGGCAGAGAGTCCAAGCAAGGATGGACAATCGGGTCGCGAACGAAATCGGGAAGCGCCGAAACGGCCTCTGATCGAAATGTTGAGCGGCTTTTTTTGCTCCCACGATCCCCTCTACCGTGCGACGTCAACGGCTTCGTATTTTTTTGTATTTCGAGTTTGCCTGTCGACCTGGGCATATGGTGCCCGCGTGGCTTCGCGCGTCGCCGCCGACGGGCATGGTCACGATCTGGTAACCATGGGCCCACCACCTCGACCGACCCGCGCCGTCGTGCTGCCCGACGCCGATGGCCCGGCGGACCGCTTCCGCTCGTCGTGGCCGCCCCGGCACCGCGGCAGGGCCGACACCGACCCGCCGTGTCCCCGCGGACAGCTCGTACTCGGCGCGCGGCGTCGGTACCCGTCAGATGTTGGTGTCGCGGTTCGGTGACCGGCCGTTCGCGCGTGGTGTCGCCGGGTTCTCGGTGGGTGACGGTGCTGCTCAGGCGACGGATGTCGGGGGATTGGTGCCGGCTTTCCGGATCGGTGATCGCTGGGTGGGGCGGGGCGGGAATGATGCGTGGTTATGACCGGTGGTGGCAGATCCGGGTTCTGGTACGCGGCGGGCGCGGCGGTGTGCGTGGCGGTGGCGGCCGCGTTCGGGTGGGGGCAGCTGCCGCGGGCGCAGGTCGGGCAGGTGGATCCGGCGTCGTTGGTGGTCGCGTTGGCGGCGTTGGCGGTTGGTCTGTTGTCGGCGCGTCAGGCTGTTCGGGTGGCGCGGTCGACGCCGGTCCCGGTGGCGGAGGTCGCGGCGCGACTCGCCGACGAGGTACGGAAGCGGGAGGGAGCGGCCCGTTCGCAGCTGTTGGGCGGAGGTGGGCGGACGATCGATGTGGACTTCTACTTCCGGGCCGCGCCGGCGCACGACGCCCACCACGCGGACGCGGCGGGCAGTCTGGAGCAGGTGGTGGCCTACTACCAGGCCCTCTCGCCGCAGCGTCTGGTGATCACCGGTGCGCCCGGGGCGGGGAAGACCGTTCTCGCGCTGGAGCTGCTGGACGGCCTGCTCGACGTCCGCGAACCGGACGGGCCGGTGCCGGTGCGGATCCCGGCGGCGGCGTGGGATACCACCCACCCGCTGCGTGACTGGCTCGTCCACCACGTGGTCGACGCTTACGGCCTGTCGGAGCGGGCGGCGCGCGCGGTGGTGGACGCGGGTCTGGTGATGCCGGTGATCGACGGGCTCGACGAGATGGACGCCACCCCCGCTCCCGGCTACACCTCCCGCGCCGCCGAGGCGATCCGCGCGGTGAACGCCTACCAGCACGGTCGCCGCGCCGCGCCGCTGGTGCTGACCTGCCGTACCACCCACTACCAGGCGCTCACCGACATCAACGTGTGGACCCACGACGCCGCGCACATCGCCATCCGACCCGTCGATCAGGCCAAAGCCGATCGGTTCATCCGGTCCCGGGTCGACGACCCCGACCGGTGGGAGCCGGTGCTGTACACCATCGCCCACCACCCCGGCGGGCCGCTCGCCGTCGGCCTGTCGACGCCGTGGCGGCTGTCGCTGGCCACCACCGTGTACGAACACCGCCACCCCGACACGGGCGCCTACCTGCGTGAGCCCGCCGACCTCGTCACGATCGCCACCACCGGCACCTCCAACGCGGTCCGCGACCACCTGCTCGGCCACTTCGTCCCCGCCACCACCGCTACTGTGACCGACCAGCGCTACACCGCCGAGCAGGTCCAGCGGTGGCTCGGCGTGCTCGCCGCCCACCTCGACCACAACGCCACCACCAGCGCCAGCCTCGACGGCGTCCCCCTGTCCGGAACCGACCTCGTCCTGCACCACCTGTGGCCATTGGCCGGGATCACCCGCGTCAGGCTTGCCACCCTGGGAATACTCGCCCTCACCTGGCTCCTAGCCACGCCCCTCCTGCTCGTCCGGAACGAGATCGGATTCAGCCAAAACCACGTGGTGGACGCGGGCGCGGGCATGATCGCGGTCGCTGTCGGGGTCTCCCATGTCTGGGGAGAGCTGTGGCCCGCTCCCGTCCACCTCGACCTCCACCAACTCCGCAGTAGAGAGGGTCGCCGTCGGCTCGTGTTCGGGCTCGTGTTCGGGCTCGTCATCGGCCTCGTGTCCGTGTTCGTGGTCGGGTTCGCAGACGGGCTCGCAGACGGGCTTCTTTTCGTGGTCGCGTTCGTGTTCGCGTCCGGGCTGGTGGTCGGGCTTGGGCCCGTCTTCGAGCCGGCGGCTAGAACCGGTGATCCGCGTGGAATCGTCAGACGCGACCTCGCGGTCGCCGCCGCGGTCGCGCCGAATCCGGACCCGGGCGGCCCGCTTCCTGACCGGCGGCCGGAGGCAACGTCGCGACGTGGGCACGAACCATCGCCCTGCCACCACCCCGCCGGGGCACCGGCCTGACCTCCAGCCCAGCCGATGGCACCACCGGAAACAGGAGTCGACGTCGAGATGGATCGCGTCTATCGCACGGAATTCATCCGTGAACGCACCGGCCGGACGGTCTACGCCGACGGCGCGCCGGTCGCGGCCGGTCCGGTCGACATGAGCGCCGAGCAGGCCCGGGTCTGGGCCAACGGGCGGCTCGGCGAGGGCATGGTGTGGCTCAGCGGCTGGGTCGACCCCGCCGAGACCTGGTACTTGGTCGCCTGAGCTGAGGACCGGCGCGGATTGTGGATTCGATAACCGGCGGCCTTCCAGCAGCTGGCCGAGCGAAACGCCGCACTGACCACCGAGCTGGCGGCGACCAAACGAAGACTGGACGAGGAGCAGGCGACCACGGCCATCCTGCGGAAGACCCTCGCCGAATTGTCACTGGAATTGCAGCAAGCCCACGAGGAACTGGCCGATCTCAGTGGCGTCACCCGGCTGCCCATCACACGCGAGAGGACGACAGACGATGCCCTGACCACCGACTAGACTTCGGGCACCGCGACAAGCCACCATCGCGGCACAGATGATCACGTAGGACGGGAGCGCGAAGGTGCCTAACGACGTCGGCGCCATCGTGCCTGGCGAGCGCGTGCTGATGTCGCTCAAGCCCGAGTACTACGAGCTGATGTGGCAGGGCCTGAAGACCCACGAGTTCCGCCGCCGCTACCTCACAGGTCAGCCGACCACCTGGTACGTCTACCTCACTGCGCCGATCGCGAAGCTGACCGCAGTGATCGACCTGGACGAGGCCGTGGTCGGCCCCCGCGACCGCTCGCCGACATCGCCGAGCGCGCCAACCCCAGTAACGGCGAGTCCGTCTACGCCTACCTCCACGACGTCGAACAGGCTTACGCGCTGCCGATCCGCACGGTCCGCGAGTACCCCGGCTTCACAGCCGACGAGCTGGCGACGATGCTGGATGTGGACGGCTTCGAGACGCCACACGGCTACACCCTCATCGATAAGCACGAGAACTGGGCACGCGTGTGCGACCAGCTCACCCAGGCGCCCGCAGTGCGCGAGCTCGTCGTGCAGCGTCCTGCCCGACCATCCTGACCCGCGGCACCGCACCTCGATCCGCGCCGACGTGGCGCCCCCGGCGGCGATCCGCCAGACGCTCAGTCGATGAGCGTGAGGGGTGTGGGGCTGAACCGGTCTGCGAGCAGGTCGTCGAGCAGTTGGGGCAGTTCGGCGGGCAGGAGCTTGTCGCGGCACTGCCGCAGCTCGTCGGCCGGCCACCAGCGGCGTTCGATCAGCCCGGCTTTCTCGTTCTCGGTGGGCTTGAGCGCGGCCTGCGGCGCGGTGCTGGGGGTGCGGCCGAGGAACACGTGCTCGACGCGGTGGTGGTCGCGCCCCTTGTACCGGAAGCGGGATTCCCGCACCCACAGCTCGCGGCCGAGGGCGGGGAGCATGATGCCGGTCTCCTCGGCGACTTCGCGGCGGGCCGCGGTCTGGAGGTCTTCGCCGTCGTCCAGGCCGCCGCCGGGCAGTTCCCACCAGTGGTGTTCGGGGTCGGCGGGGTCGAGGGCGTGGATGAGCAGTACGCGGTCGTCGGGGTCCAGCAGCAGGACGCGGGCGCCGATACGGGGCGTGACGGTGCTGGTCGAGGCGGTCATCGAGCGGCTGGTCCTCGCGGTCTCGGCTGACGGGTGGTCCGGCAGCCGAGAGCGAACCGGCCGGTCAGAACAAGGTGGGCTCCGGCTCGGCAGGCGTGGCCGCCGTGGCGGGGTCCGACGTTAGCAGTGACGCGGTCGCGGTCAGCGCAAGGCGTACGGCGAGTCCGGAATGGTCGGTGAGCCGGTTGCCGTCCGCCGTGAGTTCCCTGGTCTCGTGGACGTACTCGCAGCCGGTGAGCACCTCGCTCAAGGCGCGGGAGCCGTGGGCGTGGTCGTAGCGGTAGCCCAGGTCCGCGCGGCGAGCCCAACTGTGCTCGACTCGGTCGGGGTGCAGGTGCCGGAACAGGTCGAGCAGGCCGTGCCGGTCGGTCAGGCCGCTGTAGAAGGCGTACTCGAACGGCGCGAACTGGCCCCGGTGCGCCGGGGTGTGGCTGGGTTCGAGCACATTGAGGTCACCGAGCAGCAGCAGCGGCACCTCGCTGGTCGTGGCGTCGAGGGCGCGGCCGAAGCGCTGGATCCAGGTTTTCTTGCGTTCGGTCTTCTCGGCGGTGGCGTCGCGGGAGGGCACGTAGGTGCCGACGACGCGCAGCGGCCCGTCAGTCGTGTCGAGCACGACCCCGGCCGCGCGGGCGGGCAGGTAGTCCAGTGCCGTGCCGAGCGGGTCCGGCGTGGTGGCGAGCTTGCTGACGATCATCATGCCGAGCTCGCCGGGCGCGTGCTCGGGGAAGGTCACCGCGTACCCGGCGGTGGTGAACGCCTCGGCGAGGAACTGGCTGCCCGCGGTGGCCTTGGTCTCGGTCAGCACCAGCACCTCCTCCGGTCGGGCGGCCAGCCAGCGGAGCTGCCGCTGGGCGCGGTCCAGCGAGGGGGCGCCGACGTTGACGGTGATCAGGCTCAAAGACATGCCGCGCTCTTCTCGGTCAGGACCTGGTGGATGAGGGACACGATCGCCGCGGCGATCTTCTCGGGCGGGTCGGTGGTGGCGTCCAGCGCGGCGACCGGCCAGCCCCGCTGTTGCAGGTCGACCACGGCGTGGACGTACAGGCCGGTCTCCAGCTCGCTGTTGTCCTCGGCGCGCTCGAAGCGGCTGTGCCCGCCGCGCGCCCGCAGCCGAGCGTCGATCACGCCCGCGTCACCGGTGAGGATGACCGACAGGTCCGGCCGGTAGACGCCGTGGTTGAGCTGCCACACCACCTGCGCGGACAGCCCGTCGAGACCTTGCAGCACCAGCGAGGACGCCACGTAACGGTCGCACACCACCACCTGGCCCTCGCGCAGCGCGGGCACGATCTCGGTGGCGAGCTGGTGGTGCCGGTCGGCCGCGCACAGGCAGGCCAGCGCCATGCCCCGGTAGGTGTCGGTGCCGTGCCGGGCCAGCTCGCCCAGCGGCGCGCGGGATGGCTGGCTCGTCGCGTGCACCGGCAGCCCGGCCGCGGTCAGCGTCTCGGCGACCAGGCGGGCGGCGGTGGACTTCCCGACCCCGCCGGGGCCGTCCAGGGTGATCAGCGTGCCCGGCAGGCGACGCGGCTCATCGAGCAACGGGCCGGTCATGCGGGCATCAGCGGCAGCAGCTGGCGCCCCTCGGCGTGGTTCTCCTCGATGGCCGGGCACTGTTCGGCGTCGACCTCGCCGATCCGGCCGCCGGCCGCGACCACCGCGGCCGGGCAGCCCTTGCCGCAGCCGGAGCTCAGCGAGCATGCCGTGCAGGTGGCGTTCGCGCCGACCAGGTAGCGGTCGTGGAAGCGGTAGTCGTCCAACCGAGCCGCCAGGTCGGGGTCGGTGAAGATGTTGCCGACGATGAACTCGGTGTCGGCGTGCCGTGAGGCCGGGGTGCGGGCGGCGAACACCAGGTACGGGCACACGGTGACCTCGCCGGGCGTGAACACGTAGATGATCGTCCCGGCCTCGCACCCGGCCAGCGGCCGGGCCTCGGTGTTCGGGAAGCGGATGTGCGCGATATCGAGATCCGGGCCGTCGAACGGCGCGGTCAGCTCGAAGATCTCCCGCATGTGCAGCGTCGTCTTCGCCAGCTTGGCCTTCGACTTGACGCCGCGGCCCATGCTGCCCAGCGGGTTGAGCAGCACGTAGCGCGCCCCGTTGGCGCGGGCGAACGCGCACAGCCGGGCGTACTCCTCGTTCTGGGCCAGCGTGTTCGGCGTGCACAGCAGCCCTTGCAGAATGCCCGCGCGGCCGAGCTTCTCCACGGTGGCCACGGTGACTGCGAAGCTGGCCCGGTCACCCCGGAAGCGGCCGTGCGAGTCGGCGGCGAACCCGTCCAAGGACACGTTGCAGTGCACGCCCATCTCGACCAGCGCCGCGATCTGCACGTTGTTCAGGGTGGTGGCGTTGGTGCAGATCCCGACGTCCATCCCGGCCGCGCGGAACGCGCGCACGATGTCCAGGAAGTGCGGGTGGATCGTAGGTTCCCCGCCGGTCAGGGTCACCCGACGGACGCGACTGTCGTCCAGGCGCGGGATCACCTTGTCCACCACCTCGGCCAGCGGCATCTGCCTGCCAACCTTGGTCGCGGACACGAAGCAGTGGGCGCACTGGAGGTTGCAGTCCTCGTTGATCTGGACCAGCGCCTTACGGAACGGCTGGTCGACCGTGGTGCGGAATTAGCAGGACGAGGCCACCTCGTCGGTGGCGATGCTGCGAGCGATCACGCGGAACCTCCGCTTCCCCAGGCGCTCCTCATGGGGCGCCACCGCGGGCGAGCCCGGCCGGGCACACCACCACAGATGTTCGGTCGAACAGTATCGTGTCTGGAGTTGTTCGTCCGGACATTTGTAGGACAGTTCGGCGGGAAGTGCGATCAACGACAGTCAAACTGTCCGAGCGGACAATTCCCCTGTCAGGCTGGGTGCTGTGGGGACCTGCGGCGGGGAGCGAGGAGACGTGGCGCCGGACACCGGAGACGACGGCGAGGCGGCGGAGGTTCTGGCGGCGCTGCTCGGCTGCCCGCCGGAGATACTCGACGTCAGCCTGGACCAACTGCGCACCCTGGCCGTCGTGCACGCCACCGGCACCGCGCAACGCGCCGCCCGCGCGCTGGGCCGCGAGCAGTCCAGCGTGCAGAAGCAACTCGACAACATCAACAAGGCCGCGACCCGCCTGGTCGGCGAGGCGCTGGTGGTCAAGCAGGGCCGGGGCAAGGACTTCCTGTTCACCCCCTCCGGCGAGGAAGTCGTCGCGCTGGCGCGCAGGACCCTGCTGTCGTGGATCGACAGCCTGCACCGCAGCCGGCGCCGGGTCGGGTCCACCGTCACCTTCGGCACCACCGAGTTCACCGTGCAGTTCCTTGGCGCCGTGTGGCCCGCGCTGCGCGAGGACTTCGAGCGCCGCGGCGTGCAGCTCAACATCGAGCACGTCCGCACCCGCGACCTGTGGCGCAAGCTCGACGGCAAGAAGGTCGACCTGGTGTGCGGCAGCTTCGCCGCCGAACCCGGCCGACCACCCACCCTGGACTACGACTTCCTGGAATGGCACCGCGAACGCGTCGCCCTGCTCACCAACCTGTCCGCCCGCGAGCTGCCCGACACCCCGGTCGGCGCCGGGCGACTGCCCGGCCTGCCGCTGCTCGCCCCGACCGCCGGGCTGCTCGCCCAGTTCCTGGGCCGCTGGTACGGCCCCGACTACCGCGGCGTGCTGCACGTCATCGCCGACATCGACTCCCTCAACTACGGCCTCAACCTGCTCACCAGCAAGCTCCTGCACGGCTGCCTGCTCACCACCGAACGCGTCGCCGACGCCGCCCTCGAGGGCCGGCTGCCCGGCCAGGGCCTGCGCAAGATCGACCTCGCCGGCGACTACGAGCCCCGCCTGGAGATCGTCACCGGCATCTTCGCCCGCAAGGGCGAACGCGGCCGCTACGCCGCCGACCACCCGCTCAACCTGCTGTGGAACGCCTTCGCCGACGCGACACCGACCCGAACCATCCCGTCGGCCCTACCGGGCTGACGGGTCGTCGCGGGCCGTGGCCTTGGCCGCGAACCACGCCGGCGGTCAGTTTGGAAAGCGCTCGTCCCTCGAGGTCGAGGCAACGATGATCGCTCGCGTTCCCGACAACCCCATATCCGACACTCGACTTGCCTAGTGAAGCGCTTGTAGATGATCACGCGGCGCCCGGCCAGTACCTCGGTCAGCGCGGGCAGTAGCTCGGCGAAGCGGGGCGCCCCGGCGACCACGGTGTCGGTGATCCCGTGGATCGCGGTCGAGTCCGGAGGGATCGGGATGCCGGGGTGGACCAGGAAGTCCAGCAGCACGGCGCCGTGCCGGTCGAGGACGGCGATCTCCACGATGCGGACGTCGCCGTGCAGCCCGGTGGTCTCGGTGTCGAGCACGACGGTGTCCGGGTCGGCCAAGACCTCGGTCGCCCACGCGGCGGCGGCCTGGTCGGCGGCGAGCATCCGCTCGTGGTCCTCGGCGGCGGCGATCATCCGCGCGTGCCGTTCGGTTTCCACGACCGGCAGGCACGTCCCGCACAGCCGGTCCTCATCCCACTTCGACACCCGCACCTGCTCGCAGCGGCGGCAGGGCACGGTGTTGGCCAGCTCCCGGCCCGCGGCCAGCACCGCGCGCTGCCGCGAGGTCACCGGCCGGATCGGGCGGGCCTGAGTGCTGTCGTAGAGCGCGCACACCCGGTGATACGGGAGCGTGGAGACCCACCCCACCGGGTGCAGCCCGGCGGGTGACAACCGCCGGCCACGCAGCGCGGTCGCGGTGAGCAGGTGCTCAGGCGCACGCCCGTCGCGGTAGACGGGCACCCCGTTCTCGTAGCGCAGCACGGGATCGGTGGTCTTCTTCGACACCGGTGGGAGCCCCTTCTCCTGGTGGTCGACGGTGATCGTCCACCGATGGTCTCGATCACCCCCGACAACGACGCGCCCGCCCGGCGGGCCAGGCCGCGAGGTTCACCCGGTCGGCTGCCTGCCGGGCCCGTTCACCGCCCGGGGGAGGGTGGCCTCGACCAGGCCGTGGGCAGGCAGCTCGATCGGCCGCGCACCTTGGCCACGGTTGCGGACGGCGGCGAGCACGGCGGTAGTGAGCCGGGGCAGCAGCAGTTTGCGCTTCGCACCGTTGCTGGGGTGCGGTCACCACCATGTGCCGCGAGTCTCCGGACTGACGATCACGCTGTCGATGCGGGTGTGCTCGTCGTGCGTTGCGTCGCTGAGGTCGGCGCCGCTGAGGTCGGCTTCGTTGAGGTTGGCGCCGCTGAGGTTGGCTTCGCTGAGGTCGGCGTGGGTGAGGTTGGCGCGGCTGAGGTTGGCGTCGCTGAGGTTGGCGCGGCTGAGGTTGGCGTGGCGGAGGTCGGCGTGGGTGAGGTTGGCGTCGCTGAAGCGGGCGCGGATGAGATGGGCTCCGGCGAGGTGGGCGTGGGTGAAGTTGGCGTAGGTGAGGTGGGCTTCGGTGAGGTTGGCGCGGGTGAGGTGGGCGCGGATGAGGTGGGTGAGGTTCCCCCCGTTTGCCGGACGCCTGCGGTGTGGGGTCAGTGGTCTTGGTCTGACCCGGTGTGCAGGGCTTCAAACGTGACGGGGCTGTGCATCCCGATGCTGGAGTGTCTGCGTTTCGGGTTGTACCAGCATTCTATCCATTCGAATATCGCGTTAGCAAGTTCATCTCGGGTTTTCCACTGTTTCCGGTCGAGAAGTTCGAGTTGGAGAGTGCCCCAGAAGGATTCCATCATGGCGTTGTCGTAGCAATCACCGATGGTGCCCATCGAAGCGAGCAGCCCGGCTGCGCGGAGACGTTGCCCGAACGCCCACGACGTATATTGGGATCCGTGATCGGAATGCAGGATTGTGTCGTTCTCTGGTTTTCGTCGCGTGATGGCCATGCCGAGGGCGTCGGTGACGAGTTCGGTGCGCATGTGGTTGTCCATGGACCAGCCGATGATCAGACGGGAATAGGTGTCCATGACCGCGGCGCAATAGACCTTGCCTTCCTCGGTCGGGTGTTCGGTGATATCGGTGATCCACAACCGGTTCGGGCCCTGGACGGTGAAGTGTCGGTTGACCAGGTCTGGAGCAGGCTCGGCCGCCGGGTCGCGCACGGTGGTCCACGAGCGTTTGCGCCGGTGGAGGCCCTGGATACCGGCCTCGCGCATGAGCCGCTCGACGCGTTTCCGGTTCACCGGCACCCCCACGCCCAGGGTAAGCTCGGCGTGCACTCTCGGTGACCCGTAGGTGCCGCGTGAATCAGCGTGGATCTGCTCGATATATTTCACCAACAACCGGTTCTCCTGGGCGCGCCCAGACAGTGGCCGGTCGCGCCATTCGTAGTATCCGGAACGGGACACGCGTAACACCCGACAGGCCACCGTGACATCAATACCGTCGTCGGCCAACTCGCGGACCAGCGGGTAGACTACTTTGGGAGGACGTTCTCCCGCGCGAAATACGCGGCAGCGCGTTTCAGGATCTCGTTCTCCATCTCAAGCTGCCGGTTCTTGCGCCGCAGCTCGGCGAGTTCCTTTTTCTCCGCGCTGGTCAACCTGGTCGCGTTGCCGCCGTTGTCGTCGGCGTCAGCCTGGGTCATCCAGTTCCGCAGGCAGGACTGACTGATTCCCAGATCCTTTGCCAGCTCGGCGATCGGTTTGCCTCCCTCGCGAGCCAGTTCGACGGCACGACGACGGAACTCAGGCGGGTGTGGTGCGGGCACAAAGACATCCTCCCTGGTGACCACAGGTCACCACAGGTCAGGTGTCCGGGCTGCGGGGGGAAGCTCAACCTTCTGGCTGGGACGCCGACCTGCCGATCGACCGGGTTCATCATGCCCCAAGCGAGCAAGCAGTGCTCGACCTGTCGACTCAACAATTGTTTGATAGTCCGCACCCAACGGTGAGTCACCTTATTTGGTGGCAATACCTCATACTTGCTGAAAATCTCCACAGCAGCACCTCTTTGAAATGTCCGAAAATCACCTGATCGGCCCCTAGCGGCCAGAGGCTTCACTTCGATCTACTGCTACCGGATCGATGAATGAAGACGCGGTCCGTCACTGAACCTGCGGTGTACCGCAAGTGTTCATCACCTGTACTCAAGAGGAAGATATCTGCATGCCCAAGAAGAGGTGGAGCGTTGCCGCCGGGGCCGTGGCGCTCGCTGGCGCAATCTTCAGTGCGGTACCTGCGGTAGCAACGCCTGCAGGTACCCCCATCACGCTCCAGGAAGCCGCTGTATCGAAAGAGAAGTTCGTAGAGCTGGCTCGGCAGTCCGAAAAGAACACCTGTCAGTTCGTCACAAAGGGTCAGGATCGGTGCATTAGCATTCAATTCCGCACCAGCCTGACGGATGCGGCAAACCACCGCGACGAGCGGGCACGGACAGGGCGCGACCCGCTTGACCAAAAGTTGCAGTCTGCTTCCCTCAGGGAGCCCGACTGCGAGTACGACTTCATCCGCATCACTTCCTGTCGATACAAGTCGTTTAGCTACATCGTCAAGGAAGTCATCAACGGTTTTCCGGGCAGAGAGATCGGCGGTCAGGATCTCGATTTCGATACCGAAGTGGCCTGGAACTACGACTCGTTGAGTTGGTTCTTGCGTAGCAGGGTCACGACCACGGAATCATGGGGGACAGAAAAGGTCCCCGTACCAGCCGTTGTAGGCACTGGCTGCGACCGGGACGCGCAAGTGTGCACGTCGACATCAGGTGGCTCCTACTCCATCAACCTCCTCAGTGACGTCACCCACACGCAGGATTGGGAGCAACAGGAGACCGGCGTCGTATCGCAAGGGCTTTCCTCGTACGTCTACCTCACCGGATACATCGGCGCCTCGATTATCATCTCACCCGTTGGCAGCCCAGGAAAAACCCTCTCCTTGAACATCGGCGACCACAACGGAGTCCGCGGGCGCTGCGACCGGGTCGTTCGGACCTACCCTGGCTGCACCGCCGCTGAAGAACCCGCCATCATCCGGTACAACGCCATCAGCCATCCGTTGGTGACCGAGGTCGCCAACCACGTCTATGACGCCGAACGGTCACTGCCGGGCAAACCCGGGTCGCTGACTCAAGGAACGGCGTTGACGCTCGGCGACGACACAACGGAGGCCGCGAACCGAGCGGTGGCATGCCCATCTGGCAATACACCTCCCGGGAAGAGCTGCGATGAATACCCTATCGCTCGCTCCAACGAAGGTGCCGCGTCAGGAAAGCCATACTCCACCAGGTACGTCGCCCCTACGGCGAATAGCTCGCAGGGAGGACTGACGGCAAACCACATCTCACTCTGCCGGATCCTGAAGAACGAAAGCTTCTACGTCTACGCTCGTCGCGCCGACGGCAGCAGCTCGTGGGACATATAATGCGCGGGTGACTGAACCAGATGTCATCATTGTTCGCTCGGCAGATGGGCAGTATCGCCTCGAAGACGCCGCCCCGGTCCGCTACCGCGATGCGTGGCCACCCCCGCAAGATGGGATGACAACCGGGGAAGAGCAGTGGTTCGCCGTCCTGACCGGGATGGAGTGGGGTCCGCTGAACGTCGGTCTTGACCTACGGGAGTCAGCACCAGCAGCCATACCGCCGGGCTGGGAGGCCGTGACTGAGCGGCGGATACACGTCACCAGTTCAGCGCTGCACTTCCTGACGACCTCGCTGGACCTCGTTCACGAACTCGCCCTGCCGACTGCCGGATGGTGGGCGGTGCGAGTCCATGTCACCGGCCGGATGAGCAGGCGCCCCAAGGAACACTCACCAGACGGGCTGGAGGAGCACCTACTACAACTCTGGCCGGTAGAGGGCGACGCACCACCGCGACTCCTTGTCGGGCCCGATGCCTACGGTGAGCTTCTGATGTGACGACGAAGCAAGCTGTGGCGGACAGGCGCCAGCCTTGCGCCTGTCCGCCACAGCACACTCCGTGCCTAGGCTGCTGGAGCCTGCCGTCCGCGGCCCTTGGGCCTCGCTGGTGCGCTTGCTTAAACGCTTCGATCGGCCGCGACCGGCGGTCATGGCCGTGACCACCACGGACGTGGTGACCAGCGTCTACGCGGGCGTGGCCCCCACCGCCGCGGGAGAGCCCCACCCGCGCGAGGTCCACGTCCGGGCCTGGATTGTTGAGGCGGTCGTTCTCGGGTTGACGGGTATGTGATTGCCCCCGGTGTGGGGCACCCACCCTCTCCGCCAGGTCAGAGGTGTTACTAACGACTGAAGTTGTCCGCGAAGACCGGACACCGGATTTCATGCCACGAGGGTGTGGCCTTGACGGTAGTCGATCCGGGTTTCGTGCGGGGTCCGGTAGTCGAGTGTCGAATGTAGACGGTCGTGGTTGTAGTAGCCGAGGTAGGCGAAGACGTCGCGTCGGGCGTCGTCGCGGGTGTCCCAGACGGTGGTGCCGATCTCGGTCTTGAGGGTGGCGAAGAACGACTCGGCGACGGCGTTGTCGTAGCACGACCCGGCCCGTCCCGCCGATGGTCGAATGCCGTGGCAGGCGAGCGCGCGGCGGAACAGCCCGGAGCTGTACTGCGTGCCGCGGTCGGCGTGGAAGATCGCCCCGTCGTCGGTCAGGCCGCGACTGGCGGCGAGGTCGAGGGCGTCGCGGACCAGTTCGGCGCGCGTGTGGTCGGCCATCGCGTGGCCGATGACCTCGCGGGTGTGCAGGTCGATCACGGTGGCCAGGTAGAGCCAGCCCTCCCGGGTGGGCAGGTAGGTGATGTCGCCGACCAGCCGTCGGCCCGGTGCCGGGGCGGTGAAGTCGCGGCTGATCAGGTCCGGCACCGATGCCACCGCGATGTCGGGCCTGGTCAGCGACCTGCGCCGCCGTCGGGTGAGACCTGCGATGCCGCGCTCGCGCATGACCCGCCCGACCCGTTTGTGGTTGACCTCCAGGCCGCGGCGGCGCAGCGCGACGACGATCCGCGGACGCCCGTAGGCACCCCGGTGCCCGGCGTGGACCTCGGCGATCTCGGCGGCCAACCCCTCGTCCGCCGCGACCCGCTCCGCCCTGGCCGGGGCGGCGGCGAGCCATTCGTAGAACCCCGGGCGTCGCACGCCCAGGACCCTGCACAGCCGAGTGACGCCGAAGACGGCGCGGTGTTCGGAGATGAACCGGTAGCTGCGGGTCAACGACCCATCTCCTTGGCAAAATAGGCTGCCGCCTTGCGCAGGATCTCCTTCTCCAACTCCAGCTCCGCCACCCGTTTGCGCAGTTCACGCAGCTCCTGCCGCTCATCGGCCGACACACCGGCGACCGGCGCGGCGGCCTGGGCTCGATCGGCGGCACGGACCCAGTTGCGCAGGGTCTCGTGGTTCACGCCCAACTCGCGGGCGACCCGCCGCAACGGCCGGTCCGACGAGCGGGCTAGCTCGACGGCGTCCTTGCGGAACTGCTCGGGGTACTTCGACTTGCCTGACACGGGGAACATCCTTCCCCAGACCGCTGTCTGGGATCAGGGTGTCCGATTCAAGGGGACAACCTCATGTTGACGTGCAAGGGTTCTTGTTGATCACAGGTTGACAGCGGTCGGTGTGGCGTTGCCTGGATGTGGCGAAGCCCCTGGTAGCAGAGGCATCGACCAAGATGTTCTGTTTGCCAGGGGCTTCACATGTTGTTCTATCGTGCCGCGCTGCCGTTGTCACCTCGGACCCTGAGGTTCGTGTCCGGGCTGATCCGTGCTCGTCGGAAGGGGTTGGGGTCGGTGTGGCGCAAGCTCGACCCTGGGCGCCAGGCCCTGCTGGTGCTCGTCCATCTGCGCAAAGGCGAGCCGTTCGCCGAGGTGGGCGCCGGTTTCGGGGTGTCGACCACGACCTGCTGGCGCTATGTCAACGAGACCGTCGAGCTGCTGGCCCGGCGGTCCTCGAAGCTACGGCAGGCGCTGCGCGATGCGAAACGCCAAGGCCATGCCTACGTGATCATCGACGGCACGCTGATCCCGATCGACCGCATCGCCGCCGACCGGCCCTTCTACTCCGGCAAACACAAGATCCACGGGATGAACCTGCAGGTCGTTGCGTCACCCGACGGAACGATCCTATGGGTGTCCGGTGATCTGCCCGGCAGCACCCACGACACCGCCGCGGCCCGCATCTGGAACATCCTCGCCGCGCTGCGCGAGGCCGGGCTGCTCGCCCTGGCCGACAAGGGCTACCACGGCTACGACCCGACCGGGCGGCAGGTCATGACACCGTATAAAGGGCGGAACAAGCCCGAGTCACAGAAAGACGCCAACCGCGCCCACGCCCGCCTGCGCGGACCAGGCGAACGCGCCAACGCCCAACTCAAGACCTGGCGCGTCCTGCGCAAACTCCGCTGCTGCCCACGCCGCACCGGACGCCTCGCCAAGGCAATCCACGTCCTACAGACCTACGAGGTCACCGCAGGATGAAAAGGACTCACTGGCCATATGACGCGATCGCGCGATGCGATGAGCGACTGAATGGCGTCGGCGATTGAGACAAGGGCCAGTTCGCGGGTAACCGCCCATATCTGGTCGTGGCCGACGGTGTCGCCGTCCACGGGCATCTCCGGCCGATGCCCGAGCTCCGCCTCGGCCTGGTCAAGGACTGCGGGCACCAGTTCGGCCACCAAGTCCTGTTGTCGTTGTGCGGCCAGTTTCTCGACGTACCAGGCAGGTGCGCTCCCGTGGCTGTCGAACACCTCTTCCAGCCACGGTCGCACCAATGGGTCGTGGACCTCGGGCCCGAGTGCGGCTTCGAGGTCCACGACCCAGGAACTCACCAGATCATCCCAGCGGTCCACACGCCGTACCTGCCGGAGTAGAAAAGGGTGCCTGCTGCGATGAACGTCATCTTGTCCCATGGTCCAAGATAGCAGGTGAATCTTCCCCAGCACTTGTACCCACCGCGAGCGCCGGATTTCAGATTGGAGAACCAGCTCCCGTGGAAGAGGTAGCCTCCCAGTTCTCCGTGGGAGTAACTGCCGCCGGCGACGCTCCATCCGTTCGCCGTGAAGGAGTACCTGAACCCGGCGTGGATGTAGGCCGTCGTCGCCCAGCCTCGGAGCCGGAACCACCATTGCAGTGAGCACGAGGTCGTTGGCCCGCGGGCGGACAGCCTTCATCCGGGTGGATGCCTGCCTTCCGGCCCGTTCCGCCTATCGAGTGGTTGTTCCCGGTGTCGCGCGACACGAATGGCGCGTCCCGATTCGGCCGCGCGGTGACCGCGTCGGGTGTTGGGGACGTGTTTGGTCGTCGCACGGGGTGCCGGGCCGGTTGGTCCCGCATGGTGGGAATGCTTGGTGATCGATTAGAACGGGTCACGAGTCTGTCGCCACTTGTGCGGTCCGAATGGAACCGGAGGGCGACGGGTGAGACGGTGGCGGGAGCGGATGGCCGCGCTGGCGGTGGCGATCGCCTTGGTGGGGGTGTCGGCGTGCGGGGTGCGCGGCGCGGGAGCCGGTGGCGACCGGTTGGTGTTCGCCACCGGGCAGACACCGCAGTGCCTGGACCCGCAGGTCAGCCCGCAGGACATCGTGGCGACGATCGATCGCAACATCTTCGACTCGCTGGTGGTGTTCACCCGTGACGGTCGGTTCGAGCCGTGGTTGGCGACCCGGTGGGACATCTCGGCAGACGGCTTGCGCTACACCTTCCACCTGCGTCCCGGTGTTCGTTTCCACGACGGCACCCCGCTCGACGCCGCCGCTGTGGCCGCGACCCTGGACCACGCGGTCGCGCCGGAGACCAAGTCCCAGTACGCCGCGGGGCTCATCGACGCCTACGACCGGTCCGAGGTGGTCGGTCCCACCGAGATCCGGATCCACCTCAAGCGGCCCAGCGCGCCCTTCCTGCAGGCGCTGAGCACCGCCTACCTCGGCATCCAGTCGCCCAAGTCATTGCGGGAGAACAAGGGTGCGCTCTGCGGCAAGCCGGTGGGATCGGGGCCGTTCTCCTTCCGCCGCTGGAGCAAGAACAGCGCCATCGAACTCGACCGCAACCCCGACTACGACTGGGGGCCGAGCACCGCCGCGCACACCGGGCCCGCGCTGGTCCCCGGCCTCACCATCCGGTTGATCTCGGAGAACGCCTCCCGGTTCGGCGCGCTCACCAGCGGCCAGGTCGACGTCATCGATCAGGTGCCGCCCGCGAACGTGCCCTCGCTCAAGCGGTTCGACGCGTTGCGCTACAGCCGCGCCGAATCCCCGGGCATCGTTTCCGCGGTCATGTTCAACCCCGTGCGCGGCGTGCTCGCCGACGAACAGGTGCGTCGGGCGGTGCTGCGCGCGATCGATGTCGACGGACTGGTTCGATCTGTCCACTTCGGACAATTTGATCGGGCCTGGAGTCCACTCGGTCCGACCACCCCCGGTTACGCACGGGGGCTGGAGGGCACCTGGCCACACGACCCGGCGGCCGCCGGTGCGCTGCTGGACGCGGCGGGCTGGACCGGCCGGGACGCGCGGGGTTACCGCACCCGCGACGGTGTGCGGCTGGTGCTGCGCTGGCCCTACGCGGCCACTTACCAGTCTTCGATGGTCACCACCGCCCAGGGGGTGCAGGCCGAGCTGAAGAAGGTCGGCATCCAGTTGGACTACACCGGTGTCGACACCGGCACCTTCGGCGAACTGCTGGAAACCGGAGACCTGGACATGTTCGCCACCAGCTTCATCCGCGCGGACCCCGACATCCTCAACTTCTTCCTGGAGAGCGGGAAGACCCGGGACAACGGCGGCGGCAACGTCTTCGCCCAGCGCCACCCGGAACTCGACCGGCTGCTGCTCGCGGGGCACACCGAACTCGACCCCCTGGCACGGGCCGACCTCTACGCCGCCTCTCAGCGCTACGTCGTCGACCACGCGCTGATCCTGCCGCTGTGGGTGCCCGCGGCACTGGTCGGGTACACCGACCGGGTGCGCGGCCTCGCCTCGGACCCGGTGGGTTTCCCGCTGTTCTACGACGTGGACCTGCGGGGCCGGGCGTGAGGGGCGTGGCGCGCCGCGTGGCGCTCACCCTGTTCGTGGTGTGGGGCGCGGCCACGGCCGCCTTCCTCGCGTTGCACCTGATGCCGGGTGACCCGGTGCTCACCATGCTCGGCGACGCGCTGCCGCCCGCGGATCGGGTGGCGCGGATCCGCGCCGAACTCGGCCTCGACCAGCCGCTGGCCGAGCAGTACCTCGCGTACCTGGGCAGGTTGGTGCGCGGCGACCTCGGTCGCTCCTACCAGTTGGAGGCACCGGTCGCCTCGGTGCTGGGCGAGCAAGTCGGCGCCACCGCCGCGCTGGCACTGAGCGGGTTCGGGCTGGCGCTCGTGGTGTCGGTGCCGCTGGCCCTGGCCACCGCGGGGCGCCGCCCCGCCTTGCGCAGGTTCGTGACCACCCTGGAACTGGTCGCCATCTCCACCCCGTCGTTCTGGATCGGCGTGCTGCTGCTGAGCCTGCTGTCCTTCCGCCTGCGGTGGTTCCCGGTCGCGGGCGGGGACGGTGTACCCGGGTTGGTGCTGCCCGCGGTCACCCTGGCGATCGGGCTCACCGGGGTGTTCTCCCAGGTGCTGCGCGACGGCGTCGAGCGCGCCCTACGAGAGCCGTTCGTGCTCAGCGCCCGGGCCCGCGGCAGCTCGGAAGCGGCGGTGCGGCGCGCGCACGCCCTGCGCCACGCGGCGATCCCCCTGCTCACCCTGTCCGGGTGGACCATCGGCACGCTGCTGTCCGGTGCGGTGGTGGTGGAGACGGTGTTCACCAGACAGGGCCTCGGCCGGGTGCTGGCCACCGCCATCGCCGCACGGGACATGCCGGTGGTCACCGGGATCGTGGTGCTGGCCGCCGCTGTGTTCGCCGTGCTGAACCTCGTGGTCGACCTGCTGTACCAGGTCGCCGACCCCCGGTTGGCCGGGCGCGCGAGCCCCCGGCCGGAAGGAGTGCCGCGATGACCGCGGAACCGACCGCGCGCGCCCGATCCGGCTTCCGGCCTGCGCTGTGGCTCGCGTACCTGGTGCTGGCGCTGGTCGTGCTGGCCGCGGTGTGGCCATCGCTGGTGGCGACGCACCCGCCGGACGCCATCGATCTGGGCGCCCCGGTGGCCGGGCCGAGCCCCGCGCACCTGTTCGGCACGGACGTGCTGGGCCGTGACACCTTCAGCCGGGTGGTGCACGGTGCCCGCTGGTCGCTGGTGATCGGTCTCGGCGCGACGTCCCTGGCCCTGGTCGTCGGCGCGCTGCTCGGCGTGCTCTCCGCGAGCGGACCGCGCCTGCTGGACGAGGCGATCGGCCGCGCGACCGACATCCTGCTGGCCTTCCCCGGCCTGCTGCTCGCACTGCTCGTCGTGGCGGTCCTCGGACCCGGCGCGCTCAACGCCACGATCGCCATCGGCTGCTCGACCGTGCCCGGTTTCGTCCGCCTCGCCCGCGGCCAGGCCCTGGTCGTGCGGGAGTCCGGGTACGTGCGCGCCGCCGTGGTCCTCGGGCACTCGCCCGCGCGGATCCACGCCCGGCACGTGCTGCCCAACGCGGTGCCGCCGCTGCTGGTCTTCGCGACCGTCACCGCAGGCACCGCGATCATCTCGGGGTCCGCGCTGAGCTTCCTCGGCCTGGGACCGAAAGCGCCGACCCCCGAGTGGGGCGCGATGCTCGCCGACGGCCGGGACTTCCTCGACACCGCCTGGGCGCTGGCGGTGTTCCCCGGCCTCGCGGTCACCGCGACCGTGGTTGCCGTCAACGTCGTCGGCGCCGACCTGCGGCGCCGTTTCGAGGGGAGTCCGGCCGATGGGAACTGAGCCGCTGCTGGCCGTGGAGGGGTTGCGGGTCGAGTTCCGCGTCGGCCGCGGGGTGGTTGAGGCGGTGCGCGGTGTTGGGTTCACCCTGACGGCCGGGCGGTGCCTGGCGATCGTCGGGGAGTCCGGGTCCGGCAAGAGCGTGACCGCGCGCGCGTTGCTTGGTCTGGTCGGTCCCGGGTCGCGGGTGAGCGCGGACCGGATGGAGTTGGCGGGCACCGACCTGCGGTCGCTGACCGAACGCCGCTGGCGCGGTGTGCGCGGCGCGCGGATCGGCCTGGTCTCCCAGGACGCGCTGGTGTCGCTGGATCCCCTGCGCACGGTGGGCGCGGAGATCACCGAGGTGCTGCGCAACCACCCGCGGCCGGACGCCCCGACGCCGGTCGACCTGCTGGCGCGCGTGCACGTGCCCGAACCGGCTGAGCGGGCCAGGCAGCGGCCGCACGAGCTGTCCGGTGGGCTGCGCCAGCGCGCGTTGATCGCCACCGGGTTGGCGGGTGGTCCCGCCGTGCTCATCGCCGACGAGCCGACCACCGCGCTCGACGTCACCGTGCAGGCGAAGGTGCTGGCCCTGCTGGCCGAGGAGCGCGACCGCGGCATGGCGGTCCTGCTCATCTCCCACGACCTCCCGCTGGTGGCCTCCTTCGCCGACGACGTCGCGGTCATGCGGCACGGGCGGATCGTCGAGAGCGGCCCGGTGGGGCAGGTCTTGACCGCGCCCCGGCACGAGTACACCAAGACGCTGCTGGCGGCCATGCCGGGCGCCGCCCCCAAACCGCCGCCACCGCACCGCGAACACGTCGAGGCGTTGCGCGTCGACCAGGTCACCCTCGCCCACCCCGGTGCCGACCCGGCGATCCGCCGGGGGGTCTTCGACGTCTCGTTCGCGCTCGCCGCTGGCGAGGTGCTGGGGGTGGTGGGGGAGTCCGGTGCGGGCAAGAGCACCCTGGCCGAGCTGCTGCTCGGGCTGCGGTCACCGCACCAGGGCGTGGTGACCCTTGGCGGGCAGCCGTGGTCGCGGCTGTCGGCGCGGGATCGCCGCCCCCTGCGACGCCGGGTGCAGCTGATCCAGCAGGACCCGCTCGGCTCGTTCGACCCGCGCCACCGGGTCGAACGGATCATCGGTGACGCGCTGCCCGGACCCGGCCGCGCGGCGCGGGTGGGCGAGCTGCTCGAGCTGGTCGGGTTGCCCGACGACGTGCGCTCCCGCCACCCCCGGCAGCTCTCGGGCGGTCAGCGGCAGCGCGTCGCCATCGCCCGCGCGCTGGCCCCCGGACCCGAGGTCCTGGTGTGCGACGAGCCGGTGTCGGCGCTGGACGCCTCGGTGCGTGCCAGGGTGCTGCGGCTGCTGCTGGACCTGCGCCGCGGACTGGGGGTGGCGCTGGTGTTCATCTCCCACGACCTCGGGGTTGTCCGGGAAGTCAGCGACCGGGTGCTGGTGCTGCGCGGTGGTCAGGTTGTGGAGGAGGGCGAGACCGAGCGGGTGTTCGCCGAGCCCGCGCACGAGTACACCCGCGAGCTGCTCGCCGCCGTGCCCGCGCGGCCCGCGGTCGTGTCGCGTGTGGACTGAGCGGTCTCGCGGGGCGGGCTCAGCGGGCGCGGGCGGTGGCCAGGACCCGGACGAGCTCCACGCGCGTGGACACCTTGAGCTTGCGGTAGACGCGGCTCAGGTGGACCTCGACCGTGCGCGGGCTCAGCCCCAGCTCGACGGCGATCTCGCGGTTGCGCAGGCCCGTGGTGGCCAGGTCGGCGACCTGGTGCTCGCGGTCGGTGAGTTCCGCCAGCGGGTCCGCCGCGCGCGTGGTTCCCGGACCGGCTCGGTCGGGGAAGCGGACGCCCGCGCCGTCGGCCAGCGCGCGGGAGACGGTGTCCACTTCCCTGGCCGCGGTGTCCGAGCCCGCGTCCGCCAGGCGCGAGACCGCGTGCCGCAGCGCCCACGCCTGCGCGACGACCATGCCCTTGTGCGCGAACAGGCAGGCCGCCGCCTGGTAGCGCCGGGCGGCGGGCCCCGGGTCGTGCCCGGCGAGCGCGTGCCCCGCGGCGAAGTTCGCGAACGCCGTGGCCGCGTGCAGGTCCAAGCCCTCGGCCGCGGCGACCGCCCGGCGGGCCCACTCGTCCGCCGCGCCGGGCGGGGCCGTGGCGGCGAGCAGTTCGTAGCCGCACGGTCGCAGCACGGCGGGCAGCCTGCCCAGGGTGGGTCCGCCCCCCGAGGTGAGCAGGGTCGCGCTCGCCGCGACACCATCGCCGAGCAGCCGCAAGCGGGTGGCCGTCAGCAGGGACAGCAAGGGGTGTGCGGAGCCGGACACCGCGGTCGTGGAGTCCGGTTCGCGGGGGGCCGGGACCGCGTCGGCGTCCACGCGGGTGGGCACTACGGTGCCCATCAGCTCGACGATCGCGATCCCGGCCGCGCGCGGCCCCGCGGCTGAGCCGCCGGCCACCTGCCTGGCGACCCGGCGCCCCTCACCCGGCAGGCCGGTCACCGAGTTGCCCAGCGCCAAGCCCACCTGGAAGTGGGGCAGCAGGAACCGCCAAGGCGTGGCGGGCAGCAGGCTCAGCCCGCGGCGAAGATGGGTGACCGCGGGCAGTGGTTCACCCAGCAGCAACTCGGCCCAGCCCAGCACCCCCAGATACCCGATGGCGCCGCCCAGCGCGGCATCGGGCAGCGCGTCGAGCCGCGCGGCGGAGTCGACGACGGCGCGTTTGGCCCGCGCCACGGCAGGCGCGTCGGCGTGCGGGGAGAGCGCCGTGCCCAGCGCGGCCAGGGCCAACGCGCACGCGGTGCCCACGTGGTCGCCCGCCGCGCGGGCGGCTGCCGCGGCGGCCGCCACCGGTTCCGCGGCGGGCACCCGCTGCTCCAGCACCGCCAGCAACTCCCGGTGCGCGGCCAGCGCGGCGTCGGGACCGTGCGTGGCGAGGTGGTCGTCCACCAGCGCCCGCGCGGTGTCGAACCGGCCCGCCACCGCCCAGCGCAGCGCGGCGAAGGCCACCGCCTCGGCGCGGTCCGGCCGCGGGGCGTGCCACACCAGCCCCTCCAGCAGGTCTGGCGGCGGCGGGCCATCCGGCCACGCCCCCACCACCTCGGTGACCAGTCGGACCAGTTCCCGTGCTGCCGCGTCGTCGAGGTGGCCCGCGTTGGCCAGCACGAGCCGCAACCAGCCGACCGCCTCCGCCGGGCGTTCTGCGGCACCGCGCAGCAGCAACCCGATGTGCTCAGCGTCCAACTCGACCAGCCCGCCCGCGACGTGCGCGGCGAGCACACCCGGCGCCGCGCCGCGCCTGCGCGTGAGCGCCAGCGCCCGCCGGTGCGCCCGCTGGCGGGGCCAGGTGCCGATCGACTCGTACACCGCGGCGGCGACCGCCGGGTGCCGGAAGCACAGCCGCGGTCCGGACCCCGCCGAGCGGAACACGTCGCGGGCCACCAGCACCCCCACGGCCTCCTGGACCGACCGCTCGGACAGATCAGCCACCTCGGCGAGGGCGTCGACGTCGAACGGCCCGTCGAGCACCGCGCCCGCGGCGGCGACCGCGGCCACCGCCGGGTCGGTGCTCACGGTGACGTCCTCGGCCAACCGGGCGCGCAACCGGGCGAGCCGGGTTCGCGCGGTCGGGTCCCGGTCCCCTGCGGGCACCTGCTGGGCGGCCGAGGCCAGCACGTAGAGGGGGACGCCGTCGCCTTCACGCGCCGCGCGGCGCGCCACCGGGTCGCGCGCGGACCGGCCCAGCAGCTGGGCGCACTGCTCCACGTCGAGCGGGGGCAGACCCAACCGCTCGCACGTGCCGACTTCGGCCGCGTGCGCCAGGTGCGCGGCCAGGGCGGGGGGTGTGCCGTGCGCGCGGCGCGCCAGCACCACCAGCTGCGGTCGGTCGGGGCGCGTGGCCACCAGTTCCGCGATCGCCTCGGCCTCGGTCGGGGTGACGTCGTGCGCGTCGTCGATCAGCAGTGCTCGCGGCGGGCCGGTGGTTGCCGCGGCCGACAGCGCTCGCCCGCGCGTCGTCGATCGGCCGGGCACGCACCGGGTGAGCGCCACCGCCATACCGCGCGCTGTGGCGGTGCGCGCCGCGTGCCCCAGCAGGAACGTCTTGCCCGCGCCCGGTTCACCGACCAGGTCGACCAGCACGCACATCCCGGCCGCGGCGAGGGTGGCCGCGGCCGTCAACCGGTCCGCCTCCACTTGGCGCACGATCTGTCCGGTGCCCGCGTCGACCGGGTTGCGCATGTACGGGTCCTCCTCGGTGTACGCCATTTCCGTTTGCGCGATTGTTCCCAGTCGCGTCGACATTTCCACAATAGGTGATCGGGGGCGCTCGCCTTTGCGTGATGGGATTGCCTGAATGGTTCATTGACGACTCCGGTGACGGCGTGTAGGTCGGGCCGCCGCGGGTCAAGGTGATCTGGGTCTCCCATACGTGGTTTCCCTGATGCGGTTCCGCTCGGCGCTCGGCCAAGCTGGGTCCGGGCGCTCCCGCTCCGGCCCGATGGTGTGCCCGTGTCGGGGCGCTCGCGCGGTGACCGACCGCGCCCGCCATGTCCGCCCCCGCCGCGCGGCGGGGCTTTCCGATCCACTGGGTGGGGGTCGTTGTGGAATACCAGATCTTAGGCCGTTTGCGCGTCGTCGGAGCCGAGCGGGCGGAGGTCGTCGGTGCGCCCAAGGTCGAGACGTTGCTCGGCGCGCTGGTCTGCCGCGTGGAGGAGGTGATCCCGGCGGAGCGGCTGGCGTACGAGATCTGGGGTGCGCGACCGCCGCGCCGGTGGATGGCGGCCCTGCACGTGCACGTCTCGCAGTTGCGCAAGGTCCTCGGTCGGATCGGCGGTGATCCGGACGGCGTCAAGGACCGCTTGGTCACCCGAGCGCCCGGGTACGCGCTGCTGCTGGGGGAGGGGGACGCGGTGGACGCCAAGGACTTCCACAACCTGGTGTGCCAGGGGCGTTCCGCGTTGCGCCGGGACCGGTTGGAGGAGGCGTCGAAGGCCTTCGGCGCGGCGTTGGCCCTGTGGCGGGGTCCGGCGTTCGGCGACGTGCGCGTCGGGTCGATGATCGCCGAGTTCGCCACCTGGGCGGAGGAGACCAGGATGGAGTGCACCGAACTCAAGATGGAGGTGGACCTGCGCATGGGCCGGGACCGCGAGCTGATCGGGCCGCTGCGCAACCTGGTCACCGAGCACCCGCTGCGCGAGGCGTTCGCCCGCCAGCTGATGATCGCCCTGTGCCGCGCGGAACGCCCGGCCGACGCGCTCAAGGTGTACCGGTTCATCGAGCGGACGCTGGACCAGGAACTGGGCGTGCAGCCCGGTCGGACGCTGCGCGAACTCCAGCGGCGCATCCTGGCCGACGATCAGGACATCCCGGTCGGGATCGTCGCCTGAGCGTCGTGCGTGTACCGGGGAGGCCGCCGATTTCCCGCGCGCGCTCCCCGGTACGCGCGGGAAATCTCTCGGGTGACTGGCAGCGGGTTTTTCCGGCTCTCGCCCCAGGGATTCGGAAAAAGCGGGCAAGGAAGAGACCGGAACGCGCACGGCGCGTTCCGGATGGGCTGACCGAGGGGTGGGTCGAACCGGTTCGACCCACCCCTCGGCGGGCGCCTACACGACCTCCGAGGCAGGCTGCCCGTCCGGCTCGGCCGCAGCGGCGCTGGGGGTGGGCGCCGCGGGCGGTTTGCCCGGCAGTAGCAAGCCGGAGAGCAGGACGCCCAGGGCGGCGGCGAAGACCCACCAGAACGGACCGTGGAAGTCCTCGGCCGTCGGTTTCGCACCGCTCGCCCCGCCCTGCAGGAGCATGGCCGACACCGCGATGCCCGCCGACGCCCCGAGTTGGTTGACGATGTAGAGCGCGGACGTGCCCTGCGAGATCGACTCCGCGGGCAGGGTCCGGTAGAGCGAGCCCATCGTCGGCGCGCCGACGAAGCCGAGGCCGAGCCCGGTCAGCAGGGCGCACGCGGCCAGCAGCACCAGGCTGCTTCCCGCGTCCACCTGCGTGAGGACCAGCGTCGACACGGCGATCACCGCGGCCCCGGCAGGCACCAGGGCGCGGGTACCGACCTTGTCGCTGAGCCTGCCCGCGATGGGCATCCCCACGAACGACCCCACGCCCAGCGGCGCCAGCAGCAGGCCCGCCCGCAGCACGTCGAAGTCGCGCGCCAGTTGGTAGTACAGCGGCACCAGGAACAAACTGGAGAACAGCATCACCCCGGTCAGCCCCATCACGGTCACCGCCGCGGCGAACGACCTGGAGCGGAACAGCGCGAGGTCGATCAGCGCGTCGCGCCCCGCGCGCAGCGCGTGCGCGCCGTAACCGAGCAGCAGCAACACGCCCAGGGCGAGCGCGACGACGACCGGCGTGGAGCCGATCCCGGTGCCCTCGCTCGCCCGGGAGAGGGCGAAGACCAGCGCGCCGAAGCCCGGTGTGAGCAGCGCGAGGCCGAGGATGTCCAGGCGCGCCCCGCCGCGTTCCACCGGATCGGTGGGCACGACCGGCAGCGACAGCAGGAACGCCAGCACCCCGATCGGCACGTTGATCAGGAACATCCAGCGCCAGTCGAGGCCGTCGATGATCAGTCCACCGAGGATCGGCCCGAGCACCGGACCGAGCGGGATGACGATGCCCATCAGGCCCATCACCCGCCCGACGCGCGCCTGGCCGGCGGCGCGGGCGAGCAGCGTGAGCATGATCGGGTCGAGCATGCCGCCCCCGAAGCCCTGCAGCACCCGGAAGGTGATCAGGCTCGGCACGTCCCAGGCCAGGCCGGAGGCCAGCGAGAACCCGGTGAACACCGCCAGCCCGACCAACCACATCCGGCGCGCGCCGAACCGGTCGACGGCCCACGCGGTCAGCGGGATGGCGGCGGTGACGGCCAGCAGGTAGCCGGTCGCCACCCAGCCGACCGTGGCCAACGAGGAGTCGAAACGGCCGGCGAGCGTGTCCATGCCGACGTTGACGATGGTGCTGTCCACCAGACCCATCAGTCCGCCGAGCAACACCACCCCGAGCAGTTTGCGCAGGCCCGGATCCAGCCGGTCCTCCTGGGTCGACATCGGGAGACTCCCAATACGTGCGATGGGTGATGGACGGTTCAGGACGACGGCCTGAACGACTTGGTTCAAATTAGCTGCCTGGACGGTTGCGGCGCAACCCAGGTGTCAGTTGTTTTGAACCGAGTGGTTCATCTTGGCGATCTCATCGGTAAGCTGGCGTCATGACCACCGCGAACCCGCCCACCCGACGACCGCGTGGCCGCATCGACAAGCGTCGTGATCTCATCGCCGCGGCTTTCCGGGTCTTCGCCGCGCACGGCTACATGGGTTCGTGCGTGGAGCAGATCGCGGCCGAGGCGGGTACGGCGAAGCCGACCCTGTACGCGCACTTCGGCGACAAGGAGACGCTGTTCCGCGAGGCCGTCGCCGAGGTCGCGCGGGCGGCCATGGACAAGAGCCTGGCCGTGGTCGGCGACCTGGACCCCGGGGTGGCGGACCTCGCCGCCGCGCTCACCGACATCGGGGTCGACCTGCTCGACTGCTACCGCGCCGAGGATTCCTGGGCGCTGCGCAGGCTGGTCAACGCCGAACTGGTGCGTTTCCCCGACCTGGTGCGCACCGTGCTCGGTGGTGGTGCGGAGGTCAACCGGGTCACCGGCGCGCTCGCCGACCGGTTCTCCCGGCTGGTGCTCGCGGGCAGGCTCGCCCGGTGCGAACCCGACGAGGCCGCCGAGCAGTTCGTCGCGCTGCTCACCGGCCCGATGGAGGCCCGCTCGGCACTGGGCACGCGACCGGTGCCCGACGCGGAGGTCCGGCGGGTGGCCGCCTCGGCGGTGCGCACCTTCCTGCTTGCCTACGGTGCCGAGGCTGCCGGTCCTCGCGTCGCCACGCGGTGATCGGTGGTGGCGCTACCGGTGCGCCGCCGCCCTCGTCGGGCGCACCGCCCGGGCCAACCGCGCGTAGGACGCGACCCGTTCGGTGTGCTCGGGCACCAGGGTGATACCCATCAGCTCCGCCGCGCCGGTGCGCGCCAGCAGGTCCGATACCAGCGCGGCCACCCGCTGCGGGCCGCCGAACAGCTGCCGCTCGTAGTGCTCCTCCGCCCAGGCGCGCTCGGTGCCGTCGAACCGGTGCGCCGCCGCCTCGGCGCGCGACGGGTACAGCCCGTAGAAGTCCCCCGCCTGGATGCGGAGCTTGCGCACGAGGTACGGCTGCGCGATCTCGCGCGCGTGCTCGTCGGTCTCCCCGACGATGACCATCGCGGAGAGGATGGCGTACGGCTCGCGCTGTCGCGGCGACGGGCGGAACCGCTCGTGGTAGGTCGCCAGCGCGGCCTCGGCCAGGTGCGGTGCCAACTGGTGGGCGAAGGCGTAGGGCAGGCCCAGTTCGGCGGCGGCCGCCGCGCTGGTGGTGCTGGCCCCCAGCAGGCACAGCCACGGCACCCCCGGCGGGGACGGCAGCGCGGCGATGGTCCGCGGCGACGCGTCCCGCGCCGGGGTGTCCAGGTAGGTCCGCAGGTCGGCGAGCCGGTCCGGGAAGGTTTCCGGACCGTGCAGCAGCAGGCCGCCCAGTGCCCGGGCCGTGTTGGCGTCGCTGCCCGCGGCGCGCCCGATGCCCAGGTCGACCCGGCCGGGGTGCAGCGCCTCCAGGGTGGCGAACTGCTCGGCGACGGCCAGCGGCGAGTGGTGCGGCAGCAACACGCCGCCGGAGCCGACGCGCAGGTCCGTGGTCGCCGCCGCGAGCCTGCCCGCGAGCACGGCGGGCGCGGACGTCGCCAGGCTCGGGGTGTTGTGGTGCTCGGCGGCCCAGTAGCGCCGGTAGCCCAACCGCTCCACCTCCTCCGCCAGCGCCACCGCGTTCCGCAGCGAGGTGACCGCGTCGCTGTCGGACCACACCGGAACGACGTCGAGCACGGACAGGTGCGGGGAAACGGGCGCGACCGCGCCGGTTCCGGCCATGTGGGGACTCCTCGTCGTTCGGTTGGTTGTTCGCTCGGTCGCGTTCCCGTGGTGGCGCCGGGCTGGGGCGAACCGGTGTGCGTTCGGCAGGTCGACCGTTCTCGATCTCCACCATATCCGCTTCGGATCGTTGTCCGACAAGGGGATCCGGTGCTCTCGGGCAATTGTCCACACCGGATGTCCCCGGTTCACGCTTGCCCGGTGACCACCCTGCCGCGGCTGAGGACCAGGATCGGTTCATCCAATGTGGACAAATTTGCGCGCGGGTCGTCGGCGACGACGACGATGTCCGCGTCGAGTCCGACGGCCAAGGCGCCGGTGCGGTCGCCGACCCCGACCGCGGCCGCGGTGTCCGATGTGGCCAACCGCAGGACTTCCGGGGCGGTCAGCCCGGCCTCGGTGAACCAGCGCAGCGACCCGGCGAACCGGTCGAACGCCGCGCCGGGTACGCCCGCGTCGGTGCCCGCCAGCAGCGGTACGCCCCACCGCCGCATCCGGCCGATCCGCGCGACCAGGGCGTGGAACCCCGGCGCGGCGAGCAGTTCCGGCAGGTCCGCCAGCCCGCCGTGCAGGGTCGGGCACACGCCGATCCCGGCCTTCGCCGCCGCGCGCAGCACCGCGTCGGCCCGCGCGGGCGACGCGTCGGTGTCCGGCCCGGCGGGCAGGGTGCAGTGCTCGATCGTGTCGACCCCCGCGGCGATCGCGTCGGCCACGCCCGCCAAGCCGTGCGCGTGCGCGGCGACCGGTAACCCGTGCGCGTGCGCGACGTCGACGGCGGCGCGCAGTTCGGCCACGCCGTACTGGGAGGCCCAGTTCGGTGGGCCACCCGGGGTCAGCGTGCCGCCCGTGGCCATCACCTTGACCAGGTCCGCGCCCTCGGCCACCCGGGCCAGGACTGCGGCGCGCACCTGCTCGACGCCGTCGGCGACACCACCGAGGAACCAGCAGTGCCCACCGGTGGGGGTGATCGGGCTGCCCGCCGTGAGCAGTCGTGGCCCGAGCAGGCGCCCCGCGTTGATCCCGTCGCGCACCCCGCGCACGATCCCGTCCCGGTCGCCCAGGTCGCGGGCGGTGGTCACCCCGTGGCGCACCAGGGTCTCCGCGCGCGCGGCCGAGGCCGCGGCCAGGGCGCGCGGATCGGCCGCCCGCACCGCCCCGACCGGGTCCGGGCCCCCGTCGAACACCAGGTGCACGTGCGCGTCGACGAACCCGGGCAGCGCGGTGTGGCCGCGGTGGTCGAGGACCGTGCCGCCCCGGTGGTCGGCCAGCACGTCCCGAGCGCCGCCGATCGCGGTGATCACCCCGCCGCGCACCGCGATCGCGGCCCCCACCACCTCCGGCCCGTCGCCGCGCACCAGGGCGCGGTCGACCAGCAGCACCACTTCGTCCGTCCGCCGTCGCGGGCTCACGCGGGTGGCAGCGGGCGCACGACGAACACCGCGATCAGCAGCGCGAGCGCGGTGAACACCAAGCCCGCGGTGAACGCCGCCGAGTAGCCGCGGGCCAGCGCCGCTGCCCGGTCCGCGCCCTCGGCGCCCGCCGCCCGCACCGCGGTGCCGAAGACCGTCACCAGCAGCGCCAACCCGACCCCGCCACCGAGGCGCTGCGACACGTGCACCAGGCTCGACGCCGTACCGGAGTGCTCGGGCGCCACACCGGACACCCCCGCTGCGGTGGCGGCGACCAGCAACACGCCCAGCCCCACGCCGAACAGCACCAGCGGGCCGAGGAGGCCGGTGAGGTAGCCGGTGCCGGTGTCCACCCCGGTCAGCCAGAGCATGGCGGCGGCGGTGGCGCCCGCGCCGGTGATCATCAGGTGGCGCAGGTCCCACCGGCGGGCCAGTGCCCCGGCGGCCCGGGCGCACAAGAACGTCGACAGCGACATCGGTAGGAACGCCGCGCCGGTCGCCAGCGGCGAGAGCCCCCGCAGGTCCCGCAGGAACTGGACCAGGAAGAAGAACTGGCTCAACACCGTCGCGGCGAGCAGCAGCAGCACCGCGTAGGCCCCCGCGCGGGTGCGGTCGGCCAGCAGGCGCGGCGGCAGCAGCGGGTCCGCGGCGCGGGCCTGCGCGAACGGGAACACCGCCAGCAGCGCCACGGCCGCGGCGAACGCCATCACGGTCTGGGCATCGCCCCAGCCCGCCGCCGCGGCCCGGATCAACCCGTAGGTCAACGCCACCATGCCCAGCGACGACAGCAGCGCACCGGTGAGGTCGAGCCGGACCCGGCGCTTGGCGGGCGCGGGCAGGAACCGGGGCGCGAGGACCACCACCGCCAGCCCGATGGGCACCGTGAGCAGCAGCGTCCACCGCCAAGCCCCGATCGTGGTGAGCAGCCCGCCCGCGATCAGGCCCACGGCGCCGCCGATCCCCGACACGGATGCGTAGACGCCCAACGCCCGCGGCCTGGCCCGGCCGGGGAACGCGGTGACCAGCAGCGCCAGGCCGCTGGGTGTGGCCAGGGCGGCGCCGACCCCCTGCACCGCCCTGGCGGCGACCAACCACCACGCGGTCGGGGCCAAGCCACCCAGCAGCGCGCCGAGCGCGAACAGCCCCGCACCCGCGCGGAACACCGCGCGCCGCCCGAACAGGTCGCCCGCGCGGCCCCCGACGAGCATCAGCCCACCCAGCCCGATCAGCTCGGCGTTGATCACCCAGGCCGCGGTGGTCGTGGTGAAGCCGAGCGCGTCGCGGATGGTCGGCAGCGCGACGTTGACCGCCCCGGTGTCGAGCACCACCGACAACTGGCAGGCCACGATCAGCAGCAGGGCCACCGACCCGCCGCGCTCGGCGGACCGGTCCGGGGTGCCCGCAGCGGTGCCCGTGCGTTCGACGGTCACCGCGCGCCTCCCGGTATCCTGTGGACGTGGCCCGCGATGTCGCCGCTGCCGCGGTCCACCCACCCGCGCTTGGTCGCCGCGGCGACCATCGCGGTGAACCCGCCCGCCCGCTCGGCGGTGTCGAAGCCGCCCGTCGCGCGCAGCCACGCCTGGTCGACCCAGGCCAGCTCGGCTGAGTCGAACCGCACCCGACCGGCCAGCGCCGCACCGACCACACCCAGGTCGAGGCCCTCCGGGACCTCGACCGCGAAGCGCCCCAGGTCGTCGGGGTCGAGCACGCTGGCCGTCCCGTCACCGTCGACGCGCACCCGCACGGCTCAGCCCGCCACGGTCTGCGGCGACAGCCGGTCGACGTGCGGCAGCACCTCGCTCGCGAAGGTCTCCATCGAGCGCAGCGCGACCTCCTTCGGCAGGTAGCCGAAGTTGAAGCCCGCGATGACGTAGGTGATGCCCGCGTCCACCAGCTCCCGGAACCTGGCCACCACTTCGTCGGACGAGCCGCTGACCAACAGCCCGCGGGCCTTCTCCAGGTACGCCGGGTCGAGTTCGTCCGGGGTCACCGCGGTCCCGCGCACCGGGTGGACACCCCGGGTCAGGCCCGCCGAGGTCATCAGCTGCCGGGCGATCTCGCGGACCACCAACTCGCGGCTCTCCGCGTCCTCACCGCAGTAGACGAACCGGTTCACCTGGAACTCCACCCGGTCCAGGTCGCCGCCCTCCTCGAGGATCCACCGCCTGCGCTCGTGGATCTCCGGCAGCGTGGTCACCGCGGGCAGCATCGGGTTGAACCCGCGGCGCACCGCGGTGCGCAGCGACTCGCGGCTGGTGGCCGCCATCCACACCGGCGGGTGGGGGGTCTGCGTCGGCCGCGGCAGCACGGTCATCGGCGCGTCCACGCGGAAGTGCTCGCCCTCGAAGGTGAAGTCCTCGGTGGTGAACACCCGCATGATCACCTCCAGGGCCTCCTCGAACAGGGCGCGGTTCTGCGTGACCTGCTTGCCGAAAGCGAGGAACTCATGTGGCTGGTACCCGCGCCCGATCCCGAGGTCGAACCGCCCCCCGGTCAGCGCGTCGAGGGTGAGCGCGTCGGTGGCCAGGCGCACCGGGTCCCAGAACGGCAGCACGACGATCGACGTGCCCAGCCGCAGTCCCGGCGCGATCGCGGACGCCTTGGCCAGCAGCAGCAGCGGTGCCGAGGTCAGGCTGTAGGTGGAGAAGTGGTGCTCGGTGATCCAGATGCCCGCGAAGCCCTTGTCCTGGGCCCAGCGCACGTCGTGGAACAGGTCGGCGTGCGACGCGGCGGTGGTGGCGGCATCGCCCGCGGGTGCCATGTTCAGGTAGCCGAGTCCGACTCGCAAGGTGGTCCTCCGTGAGGGTGGTGGGGGTGGTGCCGGGGCTCAGCCCGCGGCGGCCAGCTCGCCGTCGAGGAACTCGGCGAGCAGGCGGGGTGTGGGGTGGTCGAAGATGACCGTGGGCGGCAGCAGCAGCCCGGTGGCGTCGCAGAGCCGGTTGCGCACTTCCAGTGCGGTCAGCGAGGACAGCCCGGCCTCGAGCAGGCTGTCCCGCGGATCGATGGCCTCGGGGGTGTCGTGGCCGAGCACGTCCGCGCTCTCCGCCCGGACCAGATCGAGCAGGATCGCGACCCGTTCCGTGCCCGCCGCCGCGGACAACCGCGGCTCCCGCTCCGGGTGGCGCCGCTCCTGCGCCGCGCCGCTCGCGGCGACGGGGGACCCGTCACGGTCGGTGGGGCGGGCACGGCGGTGCAGCCAGTGCCGGGTGCGCTGGAACGGGTAGGTCGGCAGGGGTGGCACCGGGGCGGCCGGATACACCCCGGGTGGGTCCAGGCGCCACGACCAGTCGACGGGCACGCCCGCGGTCGCCAGCCGGGCGAGCGCGGTGGTCAACGCCGTGTCGTCGGCTTGTCCCCGGTGCAGGGCGCAGGCCACGGCCGCGTCCCGGGGCAGGGTGTTGACCAGGTGCGGTGACAGCGCCGGGTGCGGGCCGACCTCCAGCCAGGCGGTCACGCCGAGCGCGTCGCGTGCGTGCGCGACGCCCTGGTGGAACCGGACGGTGTCGCGGATGTGCGCGACCCAGTGGTCGGCGCCGAGGTCGTCCAAGACGGCCCCCGTGCGGTTGGAGACGATCGGCAGGCGGGGGCGGTGGTAGGTCAGGCGGTCGGCGAACGCGCGGAACGGTGCCAGGGCCGCGTCCATGTGGTGGGAGTGGAAGGCGTGGCTGGTCACCAGTTCCGCGGTGCGCACCCGCCGGTCGGCGAAGTGCGCGCGCACCTCGGCTACTGCGGCCCGGTCGCCGCTGACGACGGTGCCGCGCTCGTTGTTGACCGCGGCGACCGCCACCCCGGCGGGCAGCACCGCCCGCACCTCGTCCTCGGCGGCGTCGACCGCCACCATCGACCCGCCGCGGGTCGCGGCGGCCATGTACCGGGCCCGGGCCGAGATCAGCGCGGCGGTGTCCGCGAGGTCCAGCACGCCTGCCGCGTGTGCGGCCGTGAGCTCACCGACGGAGTGTCCCAAGAGGACGTCCGGGGTGACGCCGCGCTCGCGCAGCAGCGCGGTGAGCGCAGTTTGCACGGCGAACAGGGCGGGCTGGGTGTAGGTGGTTCGGTCGAGCGGTCCACCCCGCGGCGCGTCCGGTTCGCCGAGGATCAGCGGCAGCAGCGGGCGGTCCAGGTGGCGGTCGAGTTCGGCGCACACGCGGTCCAGCTCGTCGCGGTACGCCGGTTCGGCGGCGTAGAGTCCCCGCCCCATCCCCGGGTGCTGGCTGCCCTGTCCGGAGTAGACGAAGGCGAGTCCGCCCGGGTCGGCCGCGCCCGCGACCACCCGGCGCGAGCGCCGCCCGTGCGCCACCGCGTCGAGCCCGGCCCGCAGTTCCTGCGTCGAGGTGCCGAGGACGACCGCGCGCCGCGCGAACCCGGTCCGCGCGGCCAGCGCCCGCCCGACCGCGACCGGGTCCGCGCCCGGCTCCCGGTCCAGGTAGGCCAGCAGCCGCTCGGCCTGCTCGCGCACCGCGTCCGGCGTGCGCGCGGACAACACCCAGGGCACCACCCCGGCGGGTTCCGGCGCGGGGCCCACCTCGGGTGCGGCAGGCGGCTCCTCCAGCACGACGTGCGCGTTGGTACCGCTGATGCCGAAGGCGGAGACCGCCGCGCGGCGCGGCCGGTCGCCGCGCGGCCACGGCCGGGCCCGGGTGAGCAGCCGCACCCGACCGGTCGACCAGTCGGCGTGCGGGGTGGGCTCGTCGGCGTGCAGGGTGGCGGGCATCGTGTCGTTGGCGAAGGCCAGCAGCGCCTTCAGCAGCCCGGCGCCTCCGGCGGCGGCCTGGGTGTGGCCGAGGTTGGACTTGATCGAGCCCAGCCAGAGCGGCCGGTCGTCCGGTCGGTCGCTGCCGTAGGCCTCGTGCACCGCCCGCGCCTCGATCGGGTCGCCGAGCACCGTGCCGGTGCCGTGCGCCTCCAGCAGGTCGACGTCGGCGGCGGTGAGCCCGGCCTCGGCCAGTGCCTGGGCGATCACCCGGCGCTGGGCGGGGCCGCTCGGTGCGGTGAGGCCGTTGGAGGCGCCGTCGGAGTTGACCGCGCTGCCGCGCAGCACGCCGAGTACCGGGTGCCCCCGTTGCCTCGCTCGCGCCAACGTCTCCACCGCGACCACCACGACGCCCTCCGCCCAGCCAGTCCCGTCGGCCCGCGCGGAGAACGCCTTGCAGCGCCCGTCCGGCGCCAGGCCGCGCTGGCGGGAGAACCACACGAACAGCTCGGGGGAGGTCAGCACGGTGGCGCCGCCCGCCAGCGCCAGATCGCACTCGCCCGCCCGGATCGACTGGGCCGCCAGGTGCAGCGCGACCAGCGCCGAGGAGCAGGCCGTGTCCAGCGTCAGCGACGGGCCTTCGAGGCCCAGCAGGTAGGACAACCGGCCGGAGGCGATGCTCGCGGCGTTGCCGGTCATCACGTGGTCGTCGAGTTCCGGCGGGATCTCGGCCCGGTCGGGGGCGTAGCGCGGGGCGGACATGCCGATGAACACGCCGGTCCGGCTGCCGCGCAGCGACCAGGGGTCGATCCCCGCGCGTTCCAGCGCCTCCCATGAGGTCTCCAGCAGCAGCCGCTGCTGCGGGTCCATCGCCGCCGCCTCGTGCGGACCGACCCCGAAGAACGCCGGGTCGAACCCGGCCGCGTCGGCCAGGAACCCGCCCTCCCGGACGTAGCTGCGGTCCGGCAGCCCCGGCTCCGGGTCGTAGAGTCCGTCGACGTCCCACCCGCGGTCGGTGGGGAAGGGGCCGACGACGTCCCGCCCGGCGGCGAGCACGTCCCACAGCGCCTCGGGGTCGGCGATCCCGGCGGGCAACCGGCACCCGGCGGACACCACGGCGATGGGCTCGCGCCCCCGGCCGCGCTCCTCGGCGAGCTTGCGGTTGGCCGCCCGCAGGTCGGCGGTGGCGCGCCGGAGGTACGCCCGCAGCTTGTCCTGCGTGGCCGGGGAATCCGGGGTGACCATCGTTCAGCGCTCCCTGATCAGCGGGTCGGTGTCCGCGCGGGTGATCTCCTCGTCGAGCGCGGCGAAGAGTTCGTCGTCGGTGGCGGTGAGCAGTTCGGTGTCGAGGTCGGCGCGGCCCACGTCGGCGAGCCGCTCGGCCAGGGCCACCAAGCGGGCGCCCACCTCGGTGCCCGCCAGCTCGGCGGCCCGCGCGGTGGCCGAGCCCAGCCACGCCAGCACCGCCTCGGGGGCGAGGCCGTCGGTGGTCGCGTCCGGCACGCCGCCCAGCACGTCGACCAGGTGCGTGGCCAGCGCGCGTGGCGTGGGGTACTCGAACACCAGGGTCGTCGGCAGGTCCAAGCCGGTGTCGTTCCCGAGCCGGTTGCGCAGTTCGACCGCGGTCAGCGAGTCGAAACCCAGGTCGGTGAAGGCGGCGTCGGGGTCGACCTGGTCGGCGCCGTCGCGTCCCAGCACGCCGCCGACCCGCGCCAGCAGCGCGTCGAGCAGCGCGTTCGCCCGCCGTTGCGGCGGCAGCCCGCGCAGCCGCGCGGACAGCTCGGCCTCGGGCGGGCGCGCGGCTCGTCCGGGTGTGGTCGGGACCAGCCCGCGCAGCGCCGAGGGAAGCTCGCCCGCCGACGCCGCGCTACGCAGCGCCGCGAGGTCGAACGCGGCGGTGGCGACCACGGCAGGCCCCGCCGCCGCGGCCGCGTCGAACAGCGCCATGCCGGTGGCGGTGTCCAGCGGGACGAGCCCGCCGCGGGCCAAGCGGGCACGGTCCACCGCGCCCAGGTCCCCGGCCATGCCGCCGTTCGCCCAGGGTCCCCAGGTGGTCGCGGTGGCGGGCAGGCCGAGCGCGGCCCGGTGACCGGCGAGCGCGTCGAGGAAGGTGTTGGCCGCGGCGTAGTTCGCCTGCCCCGCGCCGCCCAGCGTCCCCGCCAGCGAGGAGAACAGCACGAATTCGGTCAGGTCGACCCCTCGGGTCAGTTCGTGCAGGTGCCACGCGGCGTCCACCTTGGGGCGCAGCACCGCCGCGAGCCGCGCGGGCGTCAACGACGACACCAGCCCGTCGTCGAGCACGCCCGCCAGGTGCACCACGGCGGTCAGGTCGTCGATCTCGCTCAGCAGCGTGGCCAGCGCGTCCCGGTCGGCCGCGTCACAGGCCACGAGCCGCACATCCGCGCCCAGTTCGGTCAGGTCGGCCACCAGGTCGGCCGCCCCCGGCGCGGCGGCCCCGCGCCTGCTCGCCAGCACCAGCCTCCGCGCGCCGCGCACGGTCACCAGGTGCCGGGCGAGGTCGGCGCCGACTCCACCGGTCCCGCCGGTGAGCAGGATCGTCCCGGACAGCGGTGCCGGTTCGCCGCCGCCTGCGGGCACGGGGCGCAGGCGCGGCACGTGCGCGGCACCCGAGCGCAGCGCGACCTCCGATTCGCCCGTGGCCACCGCCGCGGCCACCAGGGCGGTGTCGGCGCCGTCGGTATCGACCAAGACGAACCGGCCCGGGTGTTCGGCCTGAGCCGAGCGCACCAGGCCCCAGACCGGGGCCAGGCCCACGTCCCGCACCGGGTCGTGGTCCCCGGTACCGACCGCGCCCCTGGTCACCAGGACCAGCGGCACGCCGTGGTGCCAGCCGCGCACCAGCGCCAAGGCGCGCGCGGCGGCCGCGTGCGCCCCCGCCACCGGGTCCGCGGTCGACTCGAACTCGACGACGGCCGCCGCGGTCCCCGCCGGTGGCGGGACGGCCGGGTCGTGGTCCGGGCGCAGGCGCGCTACCGGTCCCGCGACGGGGCCCAGCGGGATCCGCTCCCACAGCACGGTGTGCAGCGGCGGGCCGCCGAGCGCGGTGGGGGGTGTGCCGAGGCGCACCCGCGCTGCGGTGAGCACGGGATCGCCCGCCGGGTCGTGCAGCCGCAAGCCGATCAGGTGCGCGCCGTCTCCCGCCGCCGCGACCTCGTCGCCGCCGGTCGTCACGGTCACCGCGCCCGCGCCCGCGGTGTGCGCGTGGACCCCGTGCCAGGCCAGCGGTGCCACTGCGGGGCCCGTCACCGCCCGCACCGCTTCCGCCAGCAGCACCGGGTGCACGGCGTGGGCCGCGGCGTCCACCCCGGGCCCGGTGACCTCCACCCGTGCCGCCGCCGCGCCGGGGACCCCGCCGCCGTCCGTTATATCCACAGTGGACAAAGTGCCGGTTGCCCACACCTCCCACGGCCCCGCCGCCCGCGCCGTGTCGATCTGGACGGGGCGGCCGCCGTCCGGGCCGTCCGGGCCGCCCGGGTCGACCCGGACCCGGACCCGGACCCGGCCCCCACTCGCTGCGGGCGGTGGGCCGACCAACTCCAAGGAGTCCAGTGCCGGGGCGCCGACCCGGGCCCCCGCGACGAGGGCGAGGTCGACCGGCAGCGCCGCCAGGGCGGACGCGTCCGCCGCCCACGGTTGTCGGTGCGCGCTGAGCGAGCCGGTCATGACCACACCGCCGGGCAGGTCGACCGCAGCGGCGAGGACGGGGTGCGCGACCGGGTCCAGACCGACCGCGGCCACGTCGCCCGCGGGGCGCGCGGGCGACAGCCACAGCCGGGTGCGCTCGAACGGGTAGGTCGGCAGCGCGGCGCGGGCGGAGTCGGCCGGGTAGTGCGCCGACCAGTCCACCGGGACGCCCGCGACGTCCAGGCGGGCCAGCGCATCGGCCAGCGCTTCGGCGTCGGGCCGGTCGCGGTGCAGGGTGTGCGCCACCGCGGCGCCCGCCGGGAGGTGCGCGGTCAGCGACGGGTGCGGGGTGACCTCGACGAACACCTCGGCGCCCAGGTCGACCGCGTGCCGCACGCCGTCCTGGAAGCGGACCGTGCCGCGCAGGTGCTCGGTCCAGTGGTCGGCGTCGAAGCGGCGCACCGGCGCGCCGGTGCGGTTGCCGATCACCGGGATGGTGGGCTCCCGCCAGGGCACCCGCTCGGCCACCGCGCGGAACGGGGCCAGTGCGGGCTCCATGTGGTGGGAGTGGAAGGCGTGGCTGGTGCGCAACTCGGTGGTCCGGGTCCCCCGCTCCCGGAAGACCGCGACGACCTCCAGCACGGCACCGCGATCCCCGCTGATCACCGTGCTCGCGGCGTTGTTCACCGCGGCGATCCCCACTCCGTCGACCAGGTGGGCCCGCACCTCGTCGGCGGTGGCGCCGATGGCGGCCATCGCCCCGCCCGGGGTGGCGGCCTGCATGCAGCGGGCGCGCGCGGCCACGAGGGTGGCCGCGTCGGGCAGCGTCAGTGCCCCGGCCACGTGCGCGGCGGTGATCTCGCCCAGCGAGTGCCCGAGCAGCACGTCCGGTCGCACGCCCCGGGCCCGCAGTGCCTCGGTCAGCGCGACCTGCACGGCGAACAGGGCGGGCTGGGTGTACTCGGTGCGGTCGAGCACCGCACCCGACTCGGCGTGGACGACCTCGGCCAGCGGTCGGTCCAGGTGCGGGTCGATGGCCGCGCACACCGCGTCGAAAGCGGCGGCGAACACCGGGTCGGCCGCGCGCAGGCCGCGCGCCATGCCCGCGTACTGGCTGCCCTGCCCGGAGTACGCGAACGCGATCCGCCCGGACCTCGGTCGGCCGAAGTGCACACCCGGGTGCTCGGTGTCCGCCGCCAGCGCGGCCAGGGCCGCGGCGTCGGCGACCGCCACCCGGTGGGTGAACCGGGTCCGGCGGTTCAGCTCGCGCCCGACAGCAGTGGCCGGCAGGTCCGCGACCACCGGCAGCAACCGCGCGGCCTGGGCGCGCAGCGCGGCCGGGGAGCGCGCGGAGAGCACCCACGGCGCCGCGGGCCCGCCGGTGTCGGCGGGCGCGGCCGGGGCGTCGCCCTCTTCGAGCACGACGTGCGCGTTGGTGCCGCTGATGCCGAAGGCCGACACCGCCGCGCGCCGCGGCCGGTCACCGCGGGGCCACGGTCGCGCCTCGGTGAGCAGCCGCACCCCGTCGTCCGACCAGTCGACGTGCGGCGTCGGGGTCTCGGCGTGCAGCGTCCGCGGCAGCGTCTCGTGGCGCAGCGCGAGCACGGCCTTCAGCACGCCCGCGATGCCCGCCGCCGCGTTGGTGTGCCCGATGTTGGACTTCAACGACCCCAACCACAGCGGGCCGGACCGGTCGCGCCCGTAGACGGCGGCGATGGCCCGCCCCTCGATCGGGTCGCCGAGCGCCGTCCCGGTGCCGTGCGCCTCCACCAGGTCCACGTCCGAGGGGGTCAGCCCGGCGTCGGCGAGGGCGGCGCGGATGACCCGCTGCTGGGCGGGGCCGTTGGGGGCCGTGAGGCCGTTGGAGGCCCCGTCGGAGTTCACCGCGCTGCCGCGCAGCACCGCCAGCACCGGGTGCCCCAGTTCCCGCGCCCGGGAGAGCCGCTCGACCGCGACCAGGCCGACACCCTCGGCGAAGCCGGTGCCGTCCGCGCCGTCGGCGAACGCCCGGCACCGCCCGTCCGCCGACAGCCCGCGCTGGCGGGAGAACCACACGAACAGGTCCGGTCCGGCCAGCACCGTGGCCCCGCCCGCCAGGGCCAGGTCGCACTCACCCGCTCGCACCGCCCGCGCCGCCAGGTGCAGCGCGACCAGCGACGAGGAGCACGCCGTCGCCACGCTGACCGCGGGACCCTCGAACCCGAAGAAGTAGTTGATCCGGCCGGAGGCGACGCTGTCGGCGCCTCCGGTGCCGACGTAGCCCTCCAGGTCGGGGGGTACCTCGTGCAACCGCGACCCGTAGTCGCTGCCGACCATGCCCAGGTAGACCCCGGTGCGGCTGCCGCGCAGTGCCGTCGGGTCGCCGACCAGCCGCTCCAGTGCCTCCCACGCGGTCTCCAGCAGCAACCGCTGCTGCGGGTCCATGGCCGTGGCCTCGCGCTGGTTGATGCCGAAGAAACCCGGGTCGAACCCGGCGGCCTCGTGCAGGAACCCGCCCGACCGCGCATAGCTGGTCCCCGGGTGGTCGGGGTCCGGGTGGTACAGCGCGTCGAGGTCCCATCCCCGGTCGGTGGGGAACCCGCCGATGGCGTCTCGGCCTTCGGCGATCAGGTCCCACAGCTTCTCCGGCGTGTCCGCGCCACCGGGGAACCGGCACGCCAGGGACACCAGGGCGATCGGGTCGTCCGCAGACCCGTCCACCGGCGTGGCGGTTCGGTGCTCGTGGTCGGCGACCGCCCCGGACAACTCGCGGTCCAGGTGGGCGGCCAGCGCGCGGGTGTTCGGGTAGTCGAACGCCAGGGTCGTCGGCAGTGCCAGGCCGGTGGCCGCGGCCAGTTGGTTGCGCAGTTCGACCGCGGTGAGCGAGTCGAAGCCCAAGTCCTTGAACGCCTTGTCCGGCCGCACTCGCGCCGCGGTGGCGTGCCCGAGTACCGCCGCGACCCGTCCGCGCACCGCCGCCAAGAGCAACTCGACCCGTTCGGCCGGGGGGCGCCCGCGCAACGCCGCGCGCAGCGATCCGCCGGGCCGGGACCCGCCGCCCGTGGATCCGGCCAGCTCCGCCAGCACGCGGGGCAGGGCACCCGCCCTGGCCAGCGCCCGCAGGGCGCCGATGGCCACGGGGGCGGGCGCGACGGTCACCGCGGCCACGGCCCCGGCCGCGGTGAACAGCTCGGCGGTCCGCTCGGCCGACAACGGTGACCACCCCGCCGCCCTGGCCCGACCCTGGTCGACGCCGGGTTGGTCGGCACGCGGACCCCACGCCAGCGACCGCGCGGGCAGTCCGAGGCGGCGGCGGTGCTCGGCCACCGCGTCCAACGCGCTCGCCGCGGCGGCGTGCGCGCCCCGGCCCGCACCGCCGGTGGTCCCCGCGACCGAGGAGCACAGCACGAACTCCGCCAGGTCGTGCGCGAGCGACGCCTCGTGCAGCGCCCACGCGGTGCGTACCTGCGCGTCCAGCACGGCGGCGATCCGCTCGTCGTCGAGGGTCGCGACCGGGCTGTCGGTACCCGAGGCCGGGACGTGCACGACCGCGGTGACGCCGAGGTCGAGGACGCCCGCCAGGGCGACCGGGTCGGTCGGGTCGACGTCGACGGCCTCGACCACGGTGCCCTCGGGCAGGTCCGCGGCGGCCACCGGACCCGCGTCACCCACGACGAGGAGGGCGCGCACACCGTGCTCGACGGCAAGGACCGTCGCGATGAGCGCCGCCAGGTCAGGCTGTCCGGCGGTGATCAGGACCGGCCCCGGGCCGGTCGCCCAGCCCCTACCCGGTTCGGGTGCCACGGGCCGCAGCCGGGCCGCGAACACCGCCGAGCCGCGCACGGCGAGCTGCGGCTCGTCGCCGCCGGGGACCGCGGTCGCAGCGCCCGGCGGCAGGTCCACCAGGCGGATACGCCCCGGCTCCTCCGCCTGGGCGCTGCGGACCAGGCCCCAGACCGCGGCCGACGGCGGGTGGACCCGGTCGTCCGCCGTCGCCGCGACCGCGCCCCGGGTGAGCACGACGAGTTCCCGGTCGACCGGACCGGCCAGGAACTCGCGCAGCGCGCCCGCCGCGCGCAGGACCGCGGCCCGCTCGGTGTCCTCGGCGATCTCGACGACGACCGGTTCGCGGTCGTCCGCGGGTGCGGTGACCTCGTGCCACCGCAGGACGTGCAGGCCCGCACCGGCGGCGGGCGCGGTCGGGGGCACCTCGACCTCGCCCAACTCGACCGCGGCCACGGCGAGCACGACCGCGCCGTCGTCTGCGAAGGCGGTCACGGCGCCGCCGTCGAGCAGTACCCGCCACCGGTTGCCCGTACCCGCGCCCAACCGGGCGCCGCGCCAGGCCACCGGCCCGCGGCCGGGCGTGCGCAGCGGGTGCAGGGCGGCATCGAGGAGCACCGGGTCGGTGACATAGCCGTCCGCGCCGTCGCCCGCGACCTCGACCCACGTCCGGTCACCCGCGACCCACACGCCGCGCAGCGCGGCGGCGACCTCGGCGCCCAGCTCCAGACCGGTCCGCTCGACCACGTCCGTGACCGGCACGGCGCGCGCCCCCTCCGGTGGCCACCGCGCGGGTGCTACCGCGTCGAGCGAGTCGGCCGCGGTGGACAGCGCGCCGTCGGCGACCGCGGTCCACGCCGAGGCGCCCTCCAGGCGCGCGTGGACGGTGATGTGCCTGCGCCCCTCGGCCTCGGCGAGGACTGTTACGCGTACCTGAACGGCCGCCGTCCCGGGGAGCGCCACCTGCGCGCGCTGCGTGAGGTCGGCGACGCCCGCGCAGCCGGTGTACTCGGCGGCGGCCACGGCCAGCTCCAGCAGCGCGGCGGCGGGGAGCAGCGCGGTGCCGTCCAGCGTCGTCGCGGCCAGCGCGGGGTGGCTGGCGGCCGAGATCCGGCCCGTGAACGCGACCCGTTCGGCGTCGACGTCGGTCAGCGCCGCGGCCAAGACCGCGTGCCCGGTCCCGGTCAGCCCCGCCGCGGCCAGGTCGCCTGCCTCTGGGGCGGCCTCGAGCCAGTAGCGGGAGCGCTGGAAGGCATAGGTGGGCAGGTCGGTGACCGGACCCGGACCGAACAACCCGGCCAGGTCCACGCGCACGCCCCGGGCGTGCGCCCCCACCAGCGAGGTGAGGAACCGGGCGCGGCCGCCGTCACCGCGGCGCAGCGTGCCGGTGACCGCGACGTCCACGCCCGCCTGGTCGGCGACCTCCTGGACGCTGTAGGTCAGCACCGGGTGCGGGCTGACCTCGACGAAGGTGCGGTGACCCGAGTCGATCAGGCCGCGCAGGCCGCGCTCGAACAGCACCGGCTCGCGCAGGTTGGTGAACCAGTACCCGGCGTCGAGGCCGGAGGTGTCCACCGGCTCGCCGGTCACCGTGGACTGGAATCGCACGGTGGAATCGACCGGGACGATGCCCGCCAAACCGTCGACGACCGCCGCGCGCACCGGCTCCACGTGCGGGGAGTGCGAGGCGTAGTCCACCGGCACCACGCGGGCGCGCACCCCCTCCGCGTCCAACTCGGCCACCAGCTCGCGCAGCGCGTCGGCGTCACCGGAGAGCACCACCGACGCCGGGCCGTTGACCGCCGCGACGCTCACCCGGCCACCGCGGCCCACCAGCCGCTCGGTGGCGGCCTCCGCCGACAGCGATACCGCGGCCATCCCGCCGCCCCGGGGCAACCCGACCAGCGCCTTGGCCCGCAGGGCCACCACCTTCGCCGCGTCCGCCAGCGTCAGCGCGCCCGCCACGCACGCCGCGGCGATCTCGCCCTGAGAGTGCCCGATGACCGCGGCGGGCTCGACGCCGTGGTGGCGCCACAGCGCGCTCAGCGACACCATGACCGCGAACAGGGCGGGCTGGATCACCTCGACCCGGTCGGGTTCCGCGCCGGAGCGCAGTTCCGCCAGCAGCGACCACCCGGTGTGCGGGCGCAGCGCGGCGTCGCAGGCGGCCATCGACTCGGCGAACACCGGGTGGTCGAGCAGCTCCACCGCCATGCCCGCCCACTGCGCGCCCTGCCCGGGGAAGACGAACACCGGTTTGCCCGGGTCCACGGCCGCAGCCAGCGCACCGCGCTCGGGCAGCCCACCGGCCGCCAGTTCGGCCAGGCCCGAGCGCAGCTCGGCCAAGTCGGTGCCCACGACGCCCGCCCGGTACTCCAGCGGCGACCGGGTGGTGGCCAGCGACCTGCCGACCACCGCCGGGTCCGGTGCCGGATCGCCGTCGAGGTGGGCCAGCAGCAGGCGCGCCTGGTCGGCCAGCGCCCGTGGCTCGCGGGCGCCGAGCACCCACGCCACCGCGGTTCCCGGCTCGGGTCCGGTGCCCGGCTCGGGGGCGTCGGCGACCGGCTCGACCGATTCGACGATCACGTGCGCGTTGGTGCCGCTGATGCCGAACGAGGACACCCCGGCCCGCATCGGCCCGCCGTCGGTGCGCCACGGGCGGGATTCGGTCAGCGGCGACACCGCCCCCGCCGACCAGTCGACCAGGGAGGTCGGCCGGTCGGCGTGCAGGGTGCGGGGCAGGGTCGTGTGCCGCATGGCCATCAAGACCTTGATCACGCCGCCGACACCCGCCGCGGCCTGGGCGTGCCCGATGTTGGACTTCAGCGAGCCCAGCCACAGCGGGTGCCCGTCCTGGCGGTCGCGGCCGTAGGTCCTCAGCAGCGCCCGCGCCTCGATCGGGTCGCCGAGCCGGGTGCCCGTGCCGTGCGCCTCCACCAGGTCCACGGCGGCGGGCGCGAGCCCGGCGTCGGCCAGCGCGGCGCGGATGACCCGTTCCTGGGACGGGCCGTTGGGCGCGGAGAGCCGCCCGCTGGCCCCGTCCTGGTTCACCGCCGACCCGCGCAGCACGCCCAGCACCCGGTGCCCGTGGCGACGGGCGTCGGAGAGCCGTTCCAGCACCACGAGCCCGACACCCTCGCCCCAACCGGTGCCGTCCGCGCCATCGCCGAAGGCCTTGCACCGCCCGTCCGGGGCCAAGCCGCGCTGGCGGGAGAACTCGACGAACAGCGTTGGCGTCGCCAGGACGGTCACCCCGCCCGCCAGCGCCAGCGAGCACTCACCCGCCCGCAGCGCCCGCCCCGCCAAGTGCATGGCCACCAGCGACGACGAGCAGGCGGTGTCTACGGTGACCGCGGGACCCTCCAGCCCCAGGGTGAAGGCGACCCGACCGGAAGCCACGCTGCCCGCGCTCCCGGTGCCGATGAACCCCTCGAACCCGCGGGGGATCCGTCGCAGCCGTGAGCCGTAGTCGTCGTACATCACCCCCGCGAACACCCCGGTGTCGCTGCCGCGCAGCGCGAGCGGGTCGAGGCCGGCGCGTTCGACGGCCTCCCAGGCGACCTCCAGCAGCAGCCGCTGCTGCGGATCGATGGTCAGCGCCTCGCGGGGGGAGATGCCGAAGAACTCCGCGTCGAACCGGTCGGCACCGCGCAGGAACCCGCCGTCGCGGGCGTACGAGGTGCCGGGGTGGTCCGGGTCCGGGTGGTAGAGGGCGCCCAGGTCCCAGCCCCGGTCGTCGGGGAACGGACCGATGGCGTCGACACCGTCGGCCACCACCCGCCACAGGTCCTCCGGCGACGCGATGCCACCGGGGTAGCGGCAGGCCATGCCGACTACCGCAATCGGTTCGCGGGCGGCCTGCTCGACCTCGTCCAGCTGCTGCTTGGTGCGCATCAGGTCGTGGGTGACCCGCTTCAGGTAGTCGCGGAGCTTCGCCTCGCTGGACATGCGGACCTTCCTGGTCTCGACGGGGTGGGGGCTCGGTGTACTCAGTCGGTGCCCAGCTCGCTGTCGATCAGCTGGAACAGCTCGTCGTCGGTCTCGGCGAGAGCGGGTGCCTGTTCGACCGCGGTCAGGCGGCGTAGCGCGGACCGCAGCCGAGCGGTGATCTCGGCTACCTGCGCCGATCCCGGTTCGACGACGGTGAGCACCGTCTCCAGCCGCGACAGCTCGACGAGCGGGTCGACCGCGGTCGACGCGGGCGCGCACTCGGCCACCAAGTGCTGGGCCAGCGCGCCGGGTGTGGGGTGGTCGAACACGAGCGTGGTCGCCAGCCGCAGGCCGGTGGCCGCACCCAACCGGTTGCGCAGTTCGAGCGCGGTCAGCGAATCGAACCCGTGGTCCAGCAGCCCCTTGTCCGGGCCGATCGCCACCCGGCCTGGTTCGTGCCCGAGCACCTGCGCGATGCACGAGTCGACCAGTTCCCGCGCCACCCGCTCGGCCTCCGGGCCGGACAGCCCGGCCACCCTGGAGCCCAGGTCCGCGGCGGGCGCGGCCGCGGTGGCCGGGGCCTGCCGGACCAGCCCGCGCAACACCACCGGCACCGCGGTGCCCGGTCGCCGCAGCGCCGACAGGTCGAGCCGGGCGGGGACCGCGTGCGGTCGGGGGTCGCCCAGCGCGGCGTCGAACAGCGCGAGGCCGTCCGGTACGGACAGCGGGGCCATCCCGCCGCGCCGGAGCCGGGCCAGGTCGGCCGCGCTGAGGTCCGCGCCCATGCCGTCCGCCCAGAGGCCCCAGGCCAGCGATGTCGACGGCAGTCCGCGCGCGGCCCGGTGCGCGGCGACGGCGTCCAGCGCGGCGTTGGCCGCGGCGTAGTTCGCCTGTCCCGCGTTGCCGACCACCCCCGCGATCGAGGAGAACAGCACGAACGCGGCGAGATCGAGGTCTGCGGTCGCCTCGTGCAGGTGCCACGCGGCGTCCACCTTGGGGGCCAGCACCCGCCGCAGATCGGGTTCCCGCTGGGCGTGCAGCGGCGCGTCGGCCACGACACCGGCCGCGTGCACCACCGCCCGCAGCGGTTTGTCCTCCGGTACGGCGTCGACCAGCGCGCGCACCGCGTCGCGGTCGGCCACGTCACAGGTGACCACGCGGGCGGTGGCGCCCGCCGCCGCCAGCTCGGCGACCAGTTCGGCCACTCCGGCCGCCCGGGGTCCGCGACGGCCCGCCAGCAGCAGGTCGCGGACCCCGTGCCGGGCGACCAGGTGCCGGGCCAGCGGCGCGGCGAGCCCTCCGGTGCCGCCGGTGATCAGCACTGTCCCGCCCGAGAGGTCGGCGGTCGCGGTCGCGTCGTCCGACCGGGCGAGCCGTGGGACCCGCGGGCTGCCGCCGCGCAGCGCCAGCTGGTCCTCGCCCGCGGCGAGCAGCGCCGCGATCCCGGGCCGGTCCGCGTCGGTCAGTTCGGTGCCCGGCTCTATGTCGAGCAGGGCGAAGCGCCCAGGGTGCTCGGTCTGGGCCGTGCGCACCATGCCCCACAGCGCCGCGCCCGCGATGTCCGGATCCTCGGTGTCGACGGCGCCCCCGGTGATGACGAGCAGGGTGTCGGTCGAGTCGCTCGCCGCGTGCGCCCGCAGTTCGGGCAGCAACCACTCGGTCACCCGTCGGACCCGCTCGGGCACGTCGCCCACCGCGGGCGGCGCGTGCAGTGACCGCGCGGTCGTGGCCTCGACCGCTGCCGGGGGGACGTCGACGGGGACCCAGTCCAGGCGTAGCCGGGGCGGGGTGCGACCGGCTGTCGGGTCGGCTGCGCGGAGGGCAACCGAGTCGACCTCCACCAGCACGGCCCCGGCCTCGTCGACCGCGGTCAGCCGCAGCGCGTCACCGCCGAGGTCCACCAGCGACACCCGCAGCCGCCGGGCGGTGCCCGAGATCCGGGCGCCGGACCAGGAGAAGGGCAGTCGCGTCCGGGACGCCCGGGCACCGAGCAGCGCGGGCACGTGCAGCGCCGCGTCCAGCACCGCGGGGTGCGGCCCGGCCCACCCCCGGGACTCGGTGGCGGTGGCGGGGAGTTCCACCTCCGCGAACAGGTCGCCGTCGCGCTCCCACGCCGCGGTCAGACCGCGGAAGGCGGGGCCGTAGCCGAGGCCCGCGTCGGCGAGCAGGTCATAGGCGCCGGTGAGGTCGATCGGCCGTGCGGCCGACGGCGGCCACACCGGGGCCGGGTGCGCCGTCGTGGCGCGGGCGGTGAGCGTGCCGGTCGCGCACCGGCTCCACGGCTCGGTCTCGTCGGCCTCGGCGCGGGCGTGCACCGCGAACGCCCGGTCGCCGAGCGCGTCCGGTTCCTCGACGACCACCCGCAGCCGCGTCGCGCCCACCACGGCCAGCGGCAGCGGCAGCGCCAAGTCCTCGACGCGCCCGATCCCCAACCGCCTGCCGACCCAGGCGGCGAGGTCCAGCAGCGCGGTCGCGGGTAGCACCGGGGTGTCGCCGAGGCGGTGGTCGCCCAGCCACGCGGGGGAGTCCGGTGTCACCCGGCCGCTGAACACCGCTCGCCCGTCCGGGAGGTCCACGACGCTGTCCAGCAGCGGGTGCGCGGCCCGGCCGAGCCCGGTGGACGAGCGGTTGGCCTCGGCAGGCCGGTCCAGCCAGAAACGCGTGGACTGGAAGGCGTAGGTGGGCAGGTCGCGCTCCAGCGGACCATCGGTCGGAGCCCACCGCACCGCGGCGCCCCGGGTGTAGGCGGTGCCCAGCGCCTCGGCCACGGTCTCCTGCTCCGGCCGGTCGGCGCGCAGCAGCGGCACCACTAGCGGCTCCGGACCGAGGGTTTCCCGGGTGGGCGCGGTGAGCGTGCCCGCGGGCCCGACTTCCAGGAACGTCGTGGCGCCCCGCTCGGCCAGCGCGCGCAGCCCGTCTGCGAAGCGGACGGCCGCCCGCGCGTGCCGCACCCAGTACTCCGGGTCGGTCAACTCGGCCTCGGTGGCGAGCGCGCCGGTCACCTCCGAGACCACCGGCAGCGACGGCGCCGCGAACGACAACCCGGCCAGCACCTCGCGGAACGGTCCGAGCATCGGTTCGACCATGGGGGAGTGGAACGCGTGGCTCACCGCCAGCCGCTTGGTCCGCCCGCCGCGTTCGGCGACCGCGGCGGCCACCGCGGTGACCGCGGCCTCGGTCCCGGACAGCACGCATGAGCCGGGGGCGTTGACCGCCGCCACGGACACCTCGTCCGCCCGGTCGCCGATCAGCTCGACCAGGTCCGCCTCGCTCGCGCGCACCGCGACCATCGCCCCGCCCGGCGGGAGCGCCTGCATGAGCGCGCCGCGGGCGGCGACCAGCGTCGCCGCGTCGGCGAGGTCGAACACGCCCGCGGCGTGCGCGGCGGCGATGCCGCCGATCGAGTGGCCCAGCACCACGTCCGGTACGAGGCCGCGGGCGGTGATCAGTCGCAGCAAGGCGGTCTCCACCGCGAACAGCGCGGGCTGGGCGTTCTCGGTGCGGTCGAGCGCGGCTTGGTCCGCACCGGTCAGCAACAGGTCGCGCAGCGAGCGGTCCAGGTGCGGGTCGAACGCCGCGCACACCTCGTCCAGGGCGGCGGCGAACACCGGGTCGCCCGCGTGCAGTTCGCGCGCCATCCCGACCCGCTGCCCGCCCTGGCCGCCGAACAGCAGCGCCAGGCGGCCGGGGGAGACCTCGCCGACGGCGGTGCCGGGTGCGGGGGTGCCCGCCGCGAGCGCGGCGAGCCGGGGGAGCGCGTCGTCGAGGGCGCGGACCGGCAGCACGGCCCGGTGCGCCAGCGCCGAGCGGGCCGCGAGGGCGCGCGCCACATCGGCCGGTCGGACGCCCGGCCGGTCGAGCAGGTGGGCCCGCAGCCGGGCGGCCTGGGCGCGCAGGGCGGCGGGGGAGTGTGCCGACAGCGGCCACGCGACCGCGGTGTCGGCTCCGCCGTCGTCCGCCCCGGTCCTTTCCGGCTCCGCCTGTTCGAGGATGACGTGCGCGTTGGTGCCGCTGATCCCGAACGAGGACACCGCCGCCCGTCGCGGCCCGGCCGCCGTCCACGGCCGCGCTCGGGACAGCAGCGCCACCGAACCCGAGGACCAGTCGACCTCGGGTGTCGGGTCGTCGGCGTGCAACGTCCTGGGCAGCACGCCGTGCCGCATGGCCTGCACGAGCTTGATCACGCCGCCGACCCCGGCGGCGGCCTGGGTGTGCCCGATGTTGGACTTGAGCGAGCCCAGCCACACCGGCCGGTCCCGGTCCTGCCCGTAGGTCTCCAGCAGTGCCCTGGCCTCGATGGGGTCGCCCAGTGCGGTGCCCGTGCCGTGCGCCTCCACGACGTCCACATCGGACGGTCGGAGCCCGGCGTCGGCGAGCGCGGCGCGGATCGCCCGCCGTTGCGCGGGCCCGTGCGGGGCGGTGAGCCCGTTGGACGCGCCGTCCGAGGTGATCGCCGAGCCGCGCACCACGGCCAGCACGCGGTGGCCGTCGCGGCGGGCGGCGGAGAGCCGCTGCAACACGACCAGTCCGGCGCCCTCGCCCCAGCCGGTGCCGTCGGCGCCCGCGCCGAAGGCCTTGCAGCGGCCGTCGCGGGCCAGCCCGCGCTGGCGGGAGAACTCGACGAAGGTGGCCGGGGTCGCCATCACCGTGACTCCGCCCGCCAGCGCCAGGTCGCACTCTCCGCGGCGGAGCGCGTTCGCCGCCAGGTGGAGGGCGACCAGTGACGACGAACACGCGGTGTCCACGGTCATCGCCGGGCCTTCGAGTCCGAACGTGTAGGCGACCCGACCCGACAGCACGCTGCCCGCGCTGCCGGTGACGAGGTAGCCCTCATAGCCCTCCGGCGCGGTCGGGGCCTGGTGCAAGCGGGCGCCGTAGTCGTCGTACATGGACCCGGCGAACACCCCGGTCGCGCTGCCGCGCAGCGTTCCCGGGTCGATGCCCGCGTGTTCGAAGGCTTCCCAGGCGGTTTCCAGCAGCAGTCGCTGCTGGGGGTCGGTCGCCATCGCCTCGCGCGGGCTCATCCGGAAGAACTCGGCGTCGAACAGGTCGGCGTCGTGCAGGAATCCGCCCCGGGTCACGTAGACGGTGCCGGGGTGGTCCGGGTCCGGGTGGTAGAGGGCGTCGAGGTCCCAGCCCCGGTTGGTGGGGAAGTCGGTGATGGCGTCGGTTTCGTTGGCGACGAGTTGCCAGAGGTCTTCCGGTGAGCGGACTCCGCCGGGGTAGCGGCAGGCCATGCCGACGATGACCACAGGGTCGTCCTCGGTCTCGCTCGGCAGGCGCACCGGGACGCTCCGGTCCGGCGCGCTCGCGCCCACCAGCCGGTCGACCAGCGCGCCTGCCAACGCCTTCGGCGTGGGGTGGTCGAACACCGCGGTGGTCGCGATGGGCAAACCGGTCGCCGCCCGCAGCCGGTTGCGCAGCTCAACTGCGGTGAGCGAGTCGAAGCCCAGCTCGTTGAACGGCCGATCACCCGCCACGTCGCCGTCGTGGCCCAGCACGGCGGCCACCGCGTCACCGACCAGCGCGGTCACCGCGCGCTCCAGCTCCGCGCCGGACAACTCGGCCAAGGCGGGCGGGGTGGGCGCCGGGATTGAGGTCGCGCGCCCCCCGGGGCGCTCGCGGAGCAGTTCGCGCAGCACCGGCGGCGCGGTCTCCCGGTCCACCTCGGCGAGCGCCAGCCGCGCGGGGATGACCACCGCTTCGGTGCCCGCCAGCGCGGCGTCGAACAGCGCGAGCCCGTCCGCAGGGGGCAGCGGGGCCACACCGAGCCGGGCCAGCCGGGCGCGGTCGGCGTCGGCGAGCGCGCCTGCCATACCCGGCCCCGCCCACAGCCCCCAGGCCAGCGAGGTGGTGCGCGGTCCCGCCTGGCCGCCGTGCTGGGCCAGGGCATCGAGGAAGGCGTTGGCCGCCGCGTAGTTGCCCTGGCCAGGTGTGCCGAGCACACCGGTCACCGAGGAGAACAGCACCAGCCGCGTCGCCGGCGTCAGCAAATCGCGCAGGACCAGTGCGGCGTCGACCTTGGGGCGCAGGACGGCGTCGAGCCGGTCCGGGGTGAGCCCCGTGATGGTGGCGTCGTCGAGCACGCCTGCCGCGTGGACCACCAGTGCCGGGGCGCGGCCCAACCCGGCGAGCAGCGCGGCCACGGCGTCACGGTCCGCGGTGTCGCACGCGGCGACGGTGACCTCCGCGCCCGCCCGCGCCAGGTCCGCGGCCAGTTCCACCGCGCCGGGAGCCGCTCGGCCGCGCCTGCTGACCAGCACCACCCGACGCGCGCCGTGCGCACCGACCAGATGGCGGGCGATCAGCGCGCCCAGCGCGCCGGTCGCGCCGGTCACCAGTACCGGGTCATCCGCGCCGAGCGTGCTGGCACCGGCTCCCGTGACCGGGAGCGGCCCACCGGGTTGCGCGGTGGTGCGCGCGCGGACCAGCCGTGGGACGAATACCCGGCCGTCGCGGATCGCGGCCTGGGGCTCGCCCACCGCCAGGGCGGGCGCCGGGTCGTCCGCGCCGCCGGGCAGGTCGACCAGGGTGATCCGGCCGGGCGCCTCCTGCTGGGCGGTGCGCAGCAGACCCCACGCAGCGGCGGCCGCCGGGTCCCGGACCGGGGTGGTGCCCGCGGCGACCGCGCCGGAAGTCACCACCACCACGTGGGTGTCCTCTTCGGCGAGGACGCGCTGGGCGACGGCGAGCGCTTGGTGTGCCGCCTCGCGCGCCGACCCGGGCGTCAGGCGCACGACCTCGACCGGCGTCGGCGCCGCGGTACCCGGCGCGTCGACGGGCACCCAGTCCAGCCGGTACACCGGAACCGGGGCGGCCGCGGCCGGTCGCAGCGCCACCTCGCGCGCGGTGAACACCGGGGTGCCCGCGCCGTCCGTCACGGTGATCGAGGAGATATCGGGTCCGGTCCGGGACAGGTGGACCCGCAGCGCGTCCGCCCCGCTCCGGTGCAGGCGGACCCCGCTCCAGGCGAAGGGCACCAGCGGGTCGTTCCCCGGATCACTCGCCACGACCAACGGGTGCAGTGCGGCGTCGAGCAGCGCCGGGTGGATCGCGAAACCGTTCGGGGCGACCGGACCGACCTCGGCGAACAGTTCGTCACCGCGCCGCCACATGGCGGAGAGCCCGCGCAGCGCCGGACCATAGCCGTGGCCGCGGTCGGCCAACGCCTCGTAGGCCCCGGCCAGGTCGACCGGTTCGGCACCGGGCGGCGGCCACACCGGCAGCCGCTCGCCCGCGCCGTCGCCCGCGACGAGCGATCCGGTCGCGTGCCGCGTCCACCCGCCTTCGGCACCCGCCGCGTGTACCTCGAACTCCCGTGCGCCCGTTCCCGGGCGCACCCCTACCTGCAACCGGACCGCGCCGACGAGTTCGAGCGGGGACTCCAGCACCAACTCGTCGATCTGGTCCAAGCCGACCACCGCCCCCGCCCGCAGCACCGCCTCCACGAGCGCGGTGCCGGGGAGCAGGGTGCGCCCCCCGATGACGTGGTCCGCGACCCAGGCGTGCTCCGTCCCGCCGATCCGGCCGGTCAGCACGAGCGCGCCGTCCGGGCGCTCGACGACCGCGCCCAGCAGCGGGTGGCCGGTACCGGTCAGACCGAGCCCCGCGGCGTCGTGGGCGCCCGGGTCGGCCCGCAGCCAGTGGCGCTCGGACCGGAACGGGTAGGTGGGCAGCGGCCGCAGGCGCGCCCCGGCGTGCGCGCCGGACCAGTCCGGCGCCGCGCCGTGCAGGTGCAGCCGGGTCAGCGCGGTGACCACGGACAGCGGTTCCGGGCGCGACCGGTGCAGCAGCGGCACGGCCAGACCGGCCGCTCCCGCGGCGATGCCGTGCTCCTCGGCGAGCGCGGCCAGCGTCCCGCCGGGACCCGCCTCGACGTAGCGGGTGACGCCCAGCTCGGCCAGGGTGCGCAGGCCGTCGTGGAAGCGCACGGTCGAGCGCACGTGCCGGGCCCAGTAACCCGGCGAGCGCAGGTCGGCCGCGGTGGCCAGGCCGCCCGTCACGTTGGACACGACCGGGGTGGTCGGCGCGTGCGCCGTCAGCCCGGCCACGACCGACTCGAACTCCGCCAGCACCGGCCGCATGTGGGCGGAGTGGAACGCGTGGCTGACCCGCAGCCGGGTCGTCCGCCTGCCGAGGCCCGCCCAGTGCGCGGCGACGGCCGCCACCGCGTCCGCGTCGCCGGAGACGACCGTGGCGCGTGGCCCGTTGACCGCGGCGATGTCGACCGCGTCACCGTGGGGCAGCGCCGCGAGCACCTCGTCCTCCGCGGCCTCCACCGCCACCATCGCGCCGTCGTCGCGGGCCGACTGCATCAACCGGCCCCTGGCCGCGACCAGCGCGCAGGCGTCGGCCAGGTCGAACACCCCGGCCGCGTGCGCGGCGGTGACCTCGCCGATCGAGTGCCCGAGCAGGTAGTCCGGCCGCACCCCGCGTTCCGCCAGCACCCGGTGCAGCGCGGTCTCCACGGCGAACAGCGCGACCTGGGCGAACGCGGTCTGGTCGAGCAGGGCGGCGTCCGCGGAGTCGGGCTCGGCGAACAGCACCGCGGTCAGCGGGCGCTCGAGCAGGCCGTCGACGTGTGCACCGATCTCGTCCACTGCGGACCGGAAGACCTCGTCGGTGGCGTGCAGCTCGCGGCCCATGCCCAGTCGCTGGCCGCCCTGGCCGGTGAACAGCAGGGCCAGCTTGCCCGGCTCGCCGACGCCGCGCAGCACCGCGGGGTCCTGGCCTCCGGCGCCGAGCGCGTCCAGGCCCGCCAGCAGCCGTTCGGTCGTCGTGCCGACGACCGCGCCGCGGGTCGGCAGCAGTGCCCGACCCGCCACCAGCGAGTGGGCGACGTCCACCGGGTCGAGCGGGTGCGCGGTGAGGTGCTCGCGCAGCCGGGTCGCCCTGGCGCGCAGCGCCGTCTCGTCGCGGGCGGAGAGCACCCAACTCAGCGCGGCGGGTGGTGGGGTGGGGTCCGGCGAGGGCTCCGGTTCCGGCGCCTCCTCGATGATCACGTGCGCGTTGGTGCCGCTGATGCCGAAGGAGGAGACCCCGGCCCGGCGCGCGCGCTCGCCCGCGGGCCACGGGTGCGCCTCGGTCAGCAGCGACACCGCGCCCGCGGTCCACTCCACGTGCCGCGACGGCTGGTCGACGTGCAGGGTGCGCGGCAGTTCGCCGTGCCGCATGGCCTGCACCACCTTGATGATCCCGCCGACCCCGGCGGCGGCTTGGGCGTGCCCGATGTTGGACTTGAGCGAGCCCAGCCACAGCGGCCGCTCCCGATCGCGGCCGTAGGTCCCCAGCAGCGCCCGCGCCTCGATCGGGTCGCCGAGCCGGGTGCCCGTGCCGTGCGCCTCCACCGCATCCACATCGGACGGTTCTAGGTTCGCGTCGGCCAGCGCACCGAGGATCACCCGTTCCTGGGCGGGTCCGCTGGGCGCGGTGAGCCCGTTGGACGCGCCGTCGGAGTTGACCGCCGAGCCCCGCACGACGGCGAACACCTGGTGCCCCAGGCGCCGGGCGTCGGAGAGCCGTTCCAGCAGCAGTAGTCCGACACCCTCGCTCCACCCCGTGCCGTCGGCGGCGTCGGCGAAGGACTTGCACCGCCCGTCCGCCGACAGCCCGCGCTGGCGGGAGAACTCGATGAACGTCGACGGGCCCGCCATGACCGTCGCACCCCCGACGAGCACCAGGTCAGATTCGCCGGAACGCAGCGCCCGCGCGCCGAGGTGCAGCGCCACCAATGACGACGAGCAGGCGGTGTCCACGGTGACCGCGGGACCCTCGAAGCCGTAGTTGTAGGCGATCCGCCCGGAGATGACGCTGGAGGTGTTGCCCGCCAACAGGAAACCCTCGTAGTCGCGCGGCGCCTTCGGCAGCCGGGAGGCGTAATCGTCGTACATCGCGCCGACGAACACGCCCGTGTTGCCGCCGCGCAGCGTTCCCGGGTCGATGCCCGCGTGTTCGAAGGCTTCCCAGGCGGTTTCCAGCAGCAGTCGCTGCTGGGGGTCGGTCGCGGTCGCTTCGCGCGGCGACATCTCGAAGAAGCTCGCGTCGAACAGGTCCGCGTCGTGCAGGAACCCGCCGGAACGGGTGTAGGAGGTGCCCATGTGCTCGGCATCCGGGTGGTAGAGGGCGTCGAGGTCCCAGCCCCGGTTGCCGGGGAAGTCGGTGATGGCGTCGGTGCCGTTGGCCACGAGTTGCCAGAGGTCTTCCGGTGAGCGGACTCCGCCGGGGTAGCGGCAGGCCATGCCGACGATGACGACCGGGTCGTCCTCAACCCGTGCGACCCGCGCGACCCGGGGGCGCACCTGCTCGCCGAGCCCCGCGAGCAGGTGCGCGGCGACCGCGGCGGGGGTCGGGTGGTCGAACACCAGGGTGGGCGCGGGCGCCGTGCCGGTGGCCGCCGCCAGCCGGTTGCGCAGCTCCAACCCCGCCAGCGAGTCGAAGCCGAGCGCCTTGAACGCGCGACTCGGGTCGACGGCCGCGCTCGTGTCGTGGCCCAACACCTCGGCGGTCAGCCCGACGACGAGGTCCAGCGCGACGCCGAGCCGCTCGTCCGGTGGCAGCGCGGCCAGTCCGCCGACCCAGTCGACCGGGCCGCGGACCGCGGCCGCGCGCCGGGTCGGCCGCACCAACCCCCGCCACAGCGCGGGTGGGTCGGCGGCGTCGACGCGGGCCGGGACCAACTCGGCGGGCACCACCAGAGCGCGGTCGGCGACCAGTGCCCGGTCGAATAGGTCGAGGCCTTGTCCCGGGCTCAGCGGCGGCACACCCGCGCGGGTCCACCGGGCGAGGTCGGCGGCGCCTAGTCCCGCGCCCATCCCACCTGCCGAGCCGTCCCACAGGCCCCAGGCCAACGAGGTCGCGGGCAGGCCCGCCGCGCGGCGGTGCGCGGCGAGCGCGTCGAGGTAGGTGTTGGCGGCGGCGTAGGCGGCTTGCCCCGCGGTGCCCAGCAGTCCCGAGATCGAGGAGAACAGGACGAACGCGTCCAGCTCATCGGTCAGCTCGTGCAGCACCCGCGCCGCGTCCACCTTGGGCCGAGCGGCGGCGGCCAGCTGCTCGTCGGTGAGCGCGTCGACGGTGGCGTCGGCCAGCACCCCCGCCGTGTGCACGACGGCGGTTACCGGGTGCTCGGCCAGCAGCGCGGCCATCGCCGCGCGGTCGGCGGCGTCCACCGCCCGCACGACGACGTGGGCACCGAGCGCCTCGAGGTCGGCGACGAGCGCGTCCACGCCGGGGGTGCCGGGGCCCCGGCGGCTGGTCAGCAGCAGCCGCCGCACACCGTGCGCGCTCGCCAGGTGCCGGGCCAGCAGCCCACCCAGACCCGCGGTCCCGCCGGTCACCAACACCGTGCCCTCCGGCCGGAACACCTGGCGCGCGGTCGGCTCCGGCAGCCGGGCGAACCGCGGCGCGCGCACCGTGCCCTCCCGCACGGCGACCTGGGGTTCGCCGGTGGCCAGCACCGCGGCGAGCACGTCGTCGGTGAGTTCGTCATCGGTGTCGACCAGCACCACCCGCCCCGGGTACTCGGACTGGACCACGCGCAGCAGGCCCCAGGCGGGCGCGTGGTCGAGGTCGGGTACGTCCTCGTCCGGGAGCACCGCCACCGCGCCCCGGGTCGCGCAGACGATCGTCGCCTGGCCCGCGAGTTCCGCGCGGACAGCGGCGAGCAGCGCGGTGGTCGCGTTGTGCGCGTCGCCCGGCTGGGCGGGCAGGACAACGACGTCCTGGTCCGGGGTGGTGGCCTCCGGGGTTGGCAGCGGCACCCAGTCGACGCCGTGCGGACCGCCGGTCGCGGCCGAGCGCGGCAGGGCGGCGCGATCCACCGGGCGCAGCGCCAGTTCGGCCGTGCCCACGGGTGCTCCCGCCCCGTCGGCCAGTGCCAGCCGCCAGCGGTCGTCCCCCAGCGGCGTGATCAGCGCGCGCAGCCGCGTGGCCCGCGTTGCCCACAGCGCGGCCCGTGCCCAACCGAACGGCAGTCGGATGCGCTCGGCGTCGACCGGGCTGGCGACCACGGGGTGCAGTACGGCGTCGAGCAGCGCGGGGTGCAGTTCGAACCCGTCAGCCGTGGTCCCGTCGGGCAGAGCGACCTCCACGGCAAAGCCGTCGCCGACCCGCCACGCGCGTTCGGCGGCGCGGAACACCGGGCCGTACTCGTAACCGGAGTCGGCCAGCGCGGCGTAGTCGACCGCCACCTCCCGCGCGCCGCGCGGCGGCCACAGCGGCAGACCGGGGCCCGGTGCGGGCTCGGCGGTCAGCGAACCGGACGCGTGCCTGGTCCAGCCCGACCCGCTGTCGGCGTGCACGGTGAAGGGGCGCGCACCGGAGGCGTCCGGTCCGGCCACCACGACCTGCACCCGGGTGTCCGCCTCGATCAACACCAGGGGTGCCTCCAGCACCGCCTCGGCCACCGCGGGGGTCCCGCACCGCCTGCCCGCGGCCAACGCCAGGTCCAGCACGGCGGTCGCGGGCAGCAGGACACCGCCCGCGATGCGGTGGTCGGCCAGCCACGGCTGCGCGCGGGTCGACAGCGTGCCGCTGTACACCGCCTCGTCCCGCCCCGCCACGTCCGTGCCGCTGGTCAGCAGCGGGTGCGCGGTGTCCGAAGCGGGACCGGTGGCGCGCGCGGGCGCGAGCCAGAAGCGCGGTCCGCGGAAAGCGCGGGCGGGCAGGCCGGCGGCGTCGGCGTTGCCGGTGAAGGAGGGGACGGCCAGCGGGGCACCTGCGGCGTGTGCGGCGGCCAGACCCGAGACGAAGGTCGCCACCTCGTCGCGCCCGGCCCGAGACAGGGCAACCGCGGTCACCCGGGGGTCGAGCACCCGGCCCGCCATCGGCGTGAGCGCGGCGTCCGGCCCGACCTCCGCGACCACGCCGACGCCGTGCTCGGCCAGCGCGGCCACCGCGTCGGCGAACCGCACCGTCGCGCGCACCTGTCCAACCCAGTACTCGGGTGTGTCGACGGGCGCGTCCAGGCCACCGGTCACGGTGGACACCAGCGGGATCGTCGGCGCCGCGAAGGACACCTCGGCGGCGACGGCGCCGAACTCGGCCAGCACCGGGTCCATGTGGGGGGAGTGGAAGGCGTGGCTGACGCGCAACCGGGTGGTCCGGTGGCCGTCGGCGCGGAACCGCTCGGCGATCGCCAGTACCGCCGCTTCGGTCCCGGAGACGACGACCGCGGCCGGTCCGTTCACCGCGGCGATGTCGACCTCGCCCGGGTAGCCCGCCAGTGCCGCGCGCACCGGTTCCTCCGGCGCCCCGATGGCCACCATCGCCCCGCCCGCCCGCGCGGCGCCCATCGCCCGACCCCGGGCCACCACCAGGCGGGCCGCGTCCGGCAGCGACAGCACCCCGGCGGCGTGCGCCGCGGCCAGTTCGCCGACGGAGTGCCCGATCACCACGTCCGGTCGGGTGCCGTGGTGCGCCAGCAGCCGGAACAGGGCGACCTCGAAGGCGAACAGCGCGGGCTGGGTGTACTCGGTGCGGTCCAGGGCCGCCCCGTCGTCGAGCACGCCGCGCAGCGGCTGCGGCAGGTGCGCGTCGAGCGCGGCGGCGACCTCTGCGAACACCTCGGCGAACACCGGGAACCGGGCGGCGAGCGCGGCGCCCATACCGGGCCGTTGCGCGCCTTGGCCGGTGAACAGGAACGCGGTCACCGCCCGTTCCGGTCCCGTCGCGGTCGCCCCACCCGCGGGCGGTTCGCCCGCGGCCACCGCGGTGAGTCCGGCGACCAGCGCCTCCGACGTGTCCGCCAGCAGCACCGCGCGGTGCTCGAACCGGGTCCGCGCGCCCAGGGCGGCGGCGACCCGGGCGGGAGTGGGGGCGTCGGGACCGGACACGGCGGGCAGCAGGTGCGCGGCTTGGGCGCGCAGGTCCTCGGCATCGCGGCCGGACACCACCCACGGCAGCAGGTCCACCGGGCCGGGCTCGGTCCGCTCGGGCTCGGGCGCGTGCTCGAGCACCACGTGCGCGTTGGTGCCGCTGATGCCGAACGAGGACACCGCGGCCCGGCGCGGCGCGCCGGTCACCGGCCACGGCTGCGGAGCGGTGGCGAGTTCCAGGGCGCCTGCCGACCAGTCCACGTGCGGGGTGGGCTCGTCGGCGTGCAGGGTGCGCGGCACCAGCCCGTGGCGCATTGCCTCCACCAGTTTGATCACCCCGGCCACGCCCGCGGCGGCCTGCGTGTGGCCGATGTTGGACTTCACCGAGCCCAGCAGGGCCGGACGCGCGCGCTCGCTGCCGTAGGTGGCCAGCAGCGCCTCGGCCTCGATGGGGTCGCCGAGCGCGGTGCCGGTGCCGTGCGCCTCCAGAACGTCCACATCGGACGGTGCCAGGCCCGCGTCGGCCAGCGCGGCGCGGATCACCCGCTGCTGGGCGGGTCCGCTGGGCGCGGTGAGCCCGTTGGACGCGCCGTCGGAGTTGACCGCCGAACCGCGCACCACGGCGAGCACGCGGTGGCCAAGGCGGCGCGCGTCGGACAGGCGTTCGAGCACGAGCACGCCGACGCCCTCGGCCCACCCCGTGCCGTCGGCGTCGGCGGAGAACGCCTTGCACCGGCCGTCGGCGGACAGCGCGCGTTGGCGGGCGAACTCCAGGAACATGCCGGGGGTGGCCAGTACCGCGACGCCGCCCGCCAGCGCCAGCCCGGTCTCGCCCTGGCGCAGCGAGCGCGCCGCCAGGTGCACGGCCACCAGCGACGACGAGCAGGCGGTGTCGACGGTGACCGCGGGGCCGGACAGGCCGAGGTGGTAGGCGACCCGTCCGGAGAGCACGCTGGCGGCGCCACCGGTGAGCAGGTGCCCGGCGACGTCCTCGTTGCCCTCGTGCATCCTTGGCCCGTAGTCGCTCGCCGACGCGCCGATGAACACACCGGTGTCGGTGCCGCGCAGCGCGGCCGGGTCGAGTCCGGCCCGCTCCAGGCTCTGCCACGCGGTTTCGAGGACCAAGCGCTGCTGCGGGTCCATGGCCAACGCCTCGCGCGGTGAGATGCCGAAGAATCCGGCGTCGAACCGGTCGACGCCGTCGAGGAACCCGCCAACCCGGGCGTGGTCGGGGCCGAGCGGGGTGTCCGCGGGCCAGCCCCGGTCCTCGGGGAATGGCCCGATGGCGTCCGCGCCGGCGGCGACCAACCGCCACAGGTCCGCGCTGGACCGGACGCCACCGGGGTAGTGGCAGGCCATGCCGACGATGGCGATGGGCTCGTCGGTCGTGGCGGCGGTGCGCGCCGGGGCTGCCCGCGCGTGGCCGTCGAGCAGGTCACGCACGTGCGCGGCGACCGCGGCCGGGGTCGGGTGGTCGAACAGCAGACCCGCGGCCAACCGGACGCCTGCCGCCTCCGCGATGCGGTCGCGCAGCTCGACCGAGGCCATCGAGTCGAACCCGAGGTCGCGGAAGGTGGCGTCCCGGTCGACCTCGCCGGGGTCGCCGAGACCGGCGACCGCCGCGGTCTGGGCCAGCACCAGGTCGAGCGCGCTCCGCAGCGCGTTGGCCGGGGCGGAGCCCAGCACGGGCGCGGCGGTCCCTTCGGTCGGGGCTTCGGGGCGCGCCTCGGCTGCGCTGTCCGTCCCGGGCCCGGTGTCGGTGGTCCGCGGCGACGGAGTGGCACCGACCCAGTGGCGCCGTCGTTGGAAGGCGTACGTGGGCAGACTCACCGGTCGGCCAGGGGTGATCGCGGACCAGTCGAGTTCGACGCCACGGGTGAAGGCGGTCGCCAGGGCGCTGAGCAGCGCGTCGGGCTCAGGGCGATCCGCGCGGAGGGTGGCCAGGAACGCCGCGTCGGGGGCGGAGTCCCGGGCGAGCGGCGTGAGCACCGCGCTCGGCCCCAGTTCCACCCCCACGGTCCCCGGGCCGCACGCCGCGGCGACGGCGTCGGCGAAGCGCACGGGCGCGGTGATGTGCCGGACCCAGTAGTCGGGCGAGTCCAGCCCGCCCTCGGCGCCGGTCACCGTGGATACCACGGTCAGCCGGGGCGGGCGGAAGGTCAGGCCGTCGAGCACCCGGCGGAACCCGGCCAGCGCGGGAGCCATGAGCCGCGAGTGGAACGCGTGGCTGGTGGCCAGCCGCTTGACCCGCAGCCGCGCCGCGCGGGCCCGGTCCGCCAGCCGCTCGATCCCCTCCTCGGCGCCCGCCACGACGACGGCCGCGGGCCCGTTCACCGCCGCGATGTCCAGCTCCGACCCGTCGAGCAGGGCGCGCACGCGGTCCTCCCCCGCGCCGACGGCGAGCATCGCCCCACCCGGGGGCAACGCGCCCAGCGCCCGGCCGCGCGCGATCACCAGATCGGCCGCGTCGGCCAGGTCCAGCACCCCCGCCACGTGCGCGGCAGCGATCTCGCCGATGGAGTGGCCCACCAGCCGGGCGGGCCGAAGGCCGAGGGCGGCCACCAGCCGGAACAGGGCGACCTCCACCGCGAAGAGCGCGGGCTGGGTGTGCTCGGTGCGGTCGAGCGCGCCGTCCCCGGCGGCGAGCAGGTCCCGCAGCGGCCGGTCCAGCCGGGGATCGAGGTGGCGGGCGACCTCGTCCAGCGCGGCGGCGAACACGGGGGAGGCGGAGGCCAGCGCCAAGCCCATCCCCGGCCGCTGCGCCCCCTGCCCGGGGAAGAGCGCGACCACGTCGGTCGGGTGGGTGGACGCCCGCCCGCGCACCAGGTTCGACGAGGGTCCGTCCCCGGCCAGCGCCGCGAGCCCGGCGCGCGCCTGGGCGAGGTCGTCGGCGAGCACCGCCGCCCGGTGGGGGAAGGCGGTACGGCGGGTGGCCAGGGTGTGCGCGGCGTCGCCCAGGTCGACGGTGTCCAGCGCGCCCGCCAGGCGACCGGCCTGGGCGCGCAGCGCCGCCGCGTCCCGGCCGGACACCAGCAGCGGCACCGGACCGGCGACCGCCGGTCCGCCCACCCCGGTGGGCGCGGTGGGGGTGGGTGCTGGCGCGTCGCCCAGGACGAGGTGGCAGTTCGTGCCGCCCATGCCGAACGAGCTGACCCCGGCGAGCCGGGGCCCCGGCCACGGTCCCGGCTCGGTGACCACCCGCAGGTTGAGCCGGTCGAGTGGGATGTCCGGGTGGGGTGCGCGGAAGTTCAGGCTCGCCGGGAGCCACCCGTGGTGCAGGGCCAGCGCGGTCTTGATCAGCCCGACGACCCCGGCGGCGCCCTCGAGGTGGCCCACGTTGGTCTTGGCCGAGCCCACGGCCAGCGGCGCACGGCGCGCACCCGAGAACGCCGCGCCCAGCGCCGCCGCTTCGATCGGGTCACCCACCCTGGTCCCGGTGCCGTGCAGCTCCACATAGGACACTTCGGTCGGGCTGACACCCGCAGCGGCGTGCGCGGCCCGGATGACCCGCTCCTGCGCGTGCGCGTCCGGCACCGTCAGCCCGTCCGTGGCGCCGTCGTTGTTGACCGCGCCACCGCGGATCACGCAGTAGACCCGGTCGCCGTCGGCCAGCGCCGCCGCCAACGGCTTGAGCACGACCAGACCGCCGCCCTCGCCGCGCGCGTAGCCGTTGGCCCGTTCGTCGAAGGTGTGGCTCCGGCCGTCCGGGGAGAGCCCGCCGAACCGGGCCAGCGCCGCTGCGGTGCCCTCGCCCAGGGTGAGGTTCACCCCGCCCGCGATGGCCAGCCGCGCCTCGCCGCGGGCCAGCGCGGTGGCCGCCAGGTGCACGGCCACCAGCGCGGAGGACTGCGCGCTATCCACGGTCATGCTCGCGCCGCGCAGGCCGAGGAAGTGCGACAGCCGGTTGGCGATCATGCCCCGGCTGAGCCCCGCGGTGGTGTCCGGACCGGCGTCGGTGGCCTGGGACAGCTCCGCGTAGTCCGAGCCGATCACCCCGAGGTAGACGGCAGTGTCGGTGCCGCGCAGCGCGGGGGCGGGCAGCGCCGCGTCCTCGACGGCCTCCCACCCCAGTTCGAGCGCCAAGCGCTGCTGCGGGTCCATCGCCGCAGCCGCGCGCGGGGTGACCTGGAAGAACCCGGCGTCGAAGCGGTCCACCTGGTCGAGGAACCCACCCCGCTCCGGCCGGGGGCGCGCCGCGGCCCATCGCCCCGGCGGTGTTTCGCGCAGCGCTTCGGCACTGCGGCGCAGCAGGTCCCAGAACCGCTCGGGGTCCGCCGCCCCCGGCAGCCTGCAAGCCAGACCGATCACGGCGATCGGCGCGGTGGGGGAACCGGTTGCGGTGTCGCGGGCGTGCGCCATCTGCGCCAGAGCTCCTTGTCGTGGCGGGTGTCTACCCGGAGGGGTCGTGGGGGAGTGGTCGCCGCGGGGCTAGCCCCGCCGCGCGCGGTTGCCGAGCCTGCGCAGCGCCAGGCGCGCCGCCAGGGCGACGCGCTCGCGGCCCCAGGTGCCGCGCGACCGCATCAGGGACAGCAGGATCCACAGCCGGGTCTCGGCGAAGTGGTTCGGCGAGCCGTGCACGTCGTCGTGCGTGGTGACCCGGACCCGGCGGGCGTGGGCGCGCAAGTGGCGTACCTCGCCGCGCGGGATGATCTCGTCGCGGGCGCTGGCCACGTAGCCGATCCCGGCGTCGACGGCCGCCAACTCCCCCGGGAGCAGCGCCCAGTCCGACAGGTGGTCGAACACGGTGTCCGGTGTGGTGCCGGTCAAGTGCGCGAGGGTGTCCACGGTGACCTTCGGGACCTGCCGCTGCCAGGTGCGGTCGGTGAAGAAGTCGCGCACCGGGGCGCCCGCGGTGAGCACCGTGCGGATTCTCGGGTCCCGCGCGGCGGCGCGCAGCGCGGCGTGCCCGCTGAAGCTCAGCGCGAGCAGGTGCGCGTCGTCGGTGTCGGCGCGGTCGCGGACCGCGTCCAGCAGCGCCGGGTACAGCGTCCAGGCCTCCCGGTCGTACCGCAGGGTGTTCTCACCGACCCCTGGCAGCTCGGTGACCAGACCCGCCATGCCGTGCGCCGCCAGTTCCAGCAGCACGGGGGCCCACTGCTCCTTCACGCTGACGATGCCGCCGGTCACCACCAGCAGCGGCTTGCGCGCGTCCCGGTCGAGACCGGTCGTCCACGCCCGCACCCGGCCGCCCGGCAGCCGCAGCTCCAACGGTTCGATCCCGGGCACCCGCGCGCGCCAGCGGTCGAACGCGGCCACGCACCGGCGCAGCGCTTCCCGCCGCGATTCGCCGTCCACGAAGGGGAACCTGCCCAGGTTGTAGTGCCCGCAGGCGGCGAGCAGATCACCCGCGGCCTCCAGCCGCTCGCCCGCCGCCACCCACGCCCCGGCCCAGGACGGCTCCCGCTCGATCCCACCGAGCAGCCGCGCCAGGTGCGCGGGCGGCAGGTTCTGGGCGCGGCCGTGCGCCACGACGTACCGCTTGAGTTCGGCCAGGTCGTTCACGGCGCGTCCACCTCGGTGGGCCCCGCCGCGCCGACCGGGAACGACTCCAGCGCGGCGCGGATCTCGGTCAGTACGTCGGCGGCTTCCGCGCCGTCGATCACCCGGTGATCGAACGCCAGGCTCAGCCGCGCCACCGGGGCGATGCCCACCGCGCCGCCGCGCACGACGGGCCGGTCGAGCACCCGCCCGACCCCCAGGGTGATCGTGGTGCCGCCGACGGAGTGGAACCCGTCGACCGGCCGGTGCCCCAACGAGGTCACCGCGAACGTGCCGGTGAGCGCGGGCCGCAGCGCCAGCGACCGCGCCGCCCGGCGGAACCGGCGCAGCGCCACCGGGAACCGGGCCGCGTGCAGGCCGCGCACCGCGGCGAACTCCGGCATGGTGTCCGCGTCACCGGTGCGGAAGCGGTCGATCCACGCCTGCACCTGGTCGAGGTCGAGCCGGTCGGCCTCGCGCACCACCGCGGCCAGCACGACCCGTTCACCACCAATCCGCTTGTCCAGGGCGACCTTGGCGTGCGCGGAGTCGAACTCGGCCACCCGGGGCCGCAACCGCCCCCGCACGGCGGCGTTGGCCCGGCGGTGGCGCACCAGCACCCGCGCCGCCGCGTGCACCACGTGCGCGACCACCGAGTACCGCCCGCCGCGCGCGACGGCCGCCTCCCGGTTGGCCGCGACGGCGCTCATGTCCACTTCGGTGTCGAGGAAGACCGGGGCGAACTCGCGCACCTGGTCCAGGAAAAACAGGGTGTGCCTGCGCTGCGCGGGCAACCGGGCGGTCACGCCGCCGCCAGCGCGTACACCTGCGCCAGGGTGCGCGCCTCCAGCACGTCGGCCAGCGACAGTGCCCGGCCGGTGCGCTGCTCCAGGATCGAGCACAGCGACAGCAGGTGCAGCGAGTCCCAGCCGGTGACCTCGTCGAAGTCCACCGAGGCGGACTCCTCGGTCACCGGCAGGCCCAGTTCGGTGCGGACGATCCCGACCAGGTCGGCGACCGAGTCCAGGCTTCCCGGGCGGTGTGCTCGCGGGGTCATCGCAGCTCCTCGAGGTCGGTCCGCAGTCGCACGTGACCGGGAACCCCGGGCAGGTCGACGAGGTCGTGGTGGAACAGTTCGGTGTCACCGTCGCGCCCCGCCAGGGCGAAGCCGTGGCGGGTGTAGAAGTCGCGCACCTTGCCGTTCTTGGATGTGGGCCGGTATGCACCGCGCACACCGCGCACACCGCTGTCGGCGGCGTGGCGCAGCAGGGCGGCGAGCCCGGCGGTCTCCACGCCCCGCCCGAAGACCCGGCAGCTGAGCAGGAAGTTGTCCAGGTGCAGGGCATCGCGGTCGCGGTGCGCGAGCAGGGCGCCGACCAGGCCGTTGTCGCCGAAGCGGTCCGCGCTGTGCAGCGCGAGCACCAGTCCGTCCGGGTCCTGGGCGAGCGCCCGCACCTCGGCGGACGAGAGACGCGCTGCGGTCATGGTGAACTGGTTGGTGCGCTGGGTCAGCTGCGCCACCCGGTCCCACTCGGTTTCGCCCGCCCGGCCCAGCCGCACCCGCACCCCGAGTTCGCCGAGGTAGTCCGCGACGGACTCGAAGGTGTCGAGGAAGTCCTTGCGCGCCAGGTCGTCGCGGTACCTAGTGGCCCGCACACCGTCCTCCGCGGTCAGTTCGAGCGCGGCGAACCAGTTGTCCCGCAGCAGCTTGCGGCCGTGCGTGGCGGGCTCGCTGTCGAGCCGCACCACGGCCACCCCCGGCAGCCGCGAGCGGACCAGGCCGCACTCGAAGGGGTTGTCGTCGGTGAACACCACGCTGTCGACCCCGAGGTTGAGGTCGGCGGCCAACTCGCGGATGTTGTCGTGCTTGGGGTTCCAGTTCGCCACCACCCGCACGAAGTCGACCTCGCGCAGCGTCATTCCCGGGTGTTCGCGCAGCACCTCGGCCACCGGCTCACGGTCGTTCTTGCTCACTGCGGCGAGCAGCACGCCCTGAGACCCGATCTGCTTGACCAGCCGCTGGTAGCGGGCGAACGCCGCGCCCCGACCGGTTCCGGACGGTTCGATGCCCTCGGCGCCGTCGTCGCCGAGGATCCCACCCCACAGGGTCTCGTCCAGGTCCACCGCCAGCACCTTCTTGGCGCGTCCGGTCACCGCGCGGGCGACGTGCCCCACTTCACGGGCGTACGCGGTCAACAACTCGACGGAGAGGTGCGCCCCGGCGTAGACGTCCAGCCGCGGGTCGACGGCGGGCACGCCGTCGGCGAGCACCGGGTCGAGGTCGAGCACGACCACGCCCGGGTGCTCGGCGGCCAAGCCGAGCAGGTAGGCGTCGTGTTCGCGCCACAACGCCCCGACGCGGGCCCGGGACCGGTAGTCCACCAACTGGCCCACCAGGTCCGCGGGCAGGGGGACGGTGTTGAGCACCAGCGTGCCCGCGCCACCCGCGACGTGCTCGCGCACCAGCCCGGTGATCAGCGCCTGCTTGGCTGCCAGCACCCGCTCCAGGTCGTCCGGCGTCCACGGCAGCGGTAGCTCGTCGGCCGCGATCGCCGGGTCCAGCACGCACAGCAGCAGGTCCGGGCCGAACACGCGCAGCTCGCTGGCCGGGTCGCCCAGGTCGAACACCCAGCCGTCGAAGTCGCCGAGCCGGTGTTCCAGCAGCACGCCGTGCCGGGCCAGTTCGACGGTCAGCGCGGGAACCAGCGGCCCCAGCGTGCCGTGTCCGGTGATCGCCACCCGGACGACCGCGGTGTCCGGGTGCGCGGCCAGGACCTCGGCCACGGGCACCCGCGACAGCAGCGCGCCCGCGCGGCGCAGGTCGTCCCCGGACAGCTCAGCCAGCAGCCCGCGCACCCGGGGGTAGGAACCCGCCACCGCACCGGAGGCGTGCAGCTCCCACAGTTCCGCCGCGGCGACCTCCGCCGCGGTCGTGGCCGTCGTCATCTAGACCCCCTCCAGCGCGAATCCAGACTTGATCCACTTCGATGACTCGATCGACACGCCGATGGCCCGCTCGCCCGGCCGCAGCTCGCCCAGCAACCGCTCCAGCTGGAAGAAGACGATTCCGTTGCCGATGTTGCCGGTCTCCCGCACGCAGGTGACCCGGCGCCCGCCGACACCGAGCCGGTCGGCGATCAGCTCGGTCATCCGACCGGACAACTGTGGCGGCAGCAGGTGCTCGACGTCGTCGCCGGTCCAGCCCGCGTCGTCGAGCAGTTCCTTGACCACCTCCGCGGCCATGTCCGGCACGTGCCGCTCGATGGCCTTGTAGTCCTCCGACGCCCCGGTGCCGCGCACCGCCCGCTCGTGCGGCCCGTACCAGTCGAGGGTGGCGCCGGGTTCCCGGTTCGCCCCGACCAGGCGGGTGAACACCGAGCGGAGCGCGGCGGCTCCCGGGGCCGGGTCGGTGCTGAGCACCGCGGCGCCCGCGCCGTCGCCGAAGAGCACGAACCCGACCAGCTCGGTGGGCGGGACGCGGCGCAGGTCCGCGGTGAGGTCGAAGAACCGGGCGACGACGTCGCCGCCGAGCACCAGGGCGTTGCGGTAGCGGCCGTCGAGCAGGAACCGCCGGGCGACCTCGAGCGCCTGCACCGCGCCGGAACAGCCGGACTGCAACTGGAACGCGGGCACGCCGTCGATGCCGAGCCGGTCGGCCACCACGCTCGCCGTCGTGGGCATCAGCCGGTCCGGGGTGGCGGTGGCGAGCACGACCAGGTCGATGTCGGACGGGGACAGCGCGGCGTCGGCGATGGCCCGCTCGGCGGCCGCGGTCGCCAAGTCGGCCAGTCCACCCACCCGCTCACCCGTGTCCAGGTCCAGCGCCAGGTGCCTGCTGCGGGTGCCGATGAAGGTGTCGATCCACTGCTCCCACAGCGCGTCCATGCCGAACCGGGCGGCCAGCGCGGCGTTGGTGACCGGTGCCCCGGGCAGGGCGGTCCCGGCCGAGAGCAGGTGCACGTCGGGGAACTCCATCCTTGTCCTCCTCGTTCCGGCCGCGTTCAGCCGCACACGGTGATCCGAGCGTCCACCGGCTCGTCCGGCACGATCACCCGCCACTCGCGGCGCCCGGAAAGTCCTTTGTAGACACCGTCGACACCGATCGCGCGGTAGCTGATCCACCGACCCGCGAGCACGTCGCGGAAGTCGGCCACGCCCTCGGCGTGGACGATGCCGTCGGTGAGGAAGATGTCCTCGGTGTAGTGGGTCAGCACGGCGCCGCGCGGGGTCTTGGCCTTGACCTCGTAGCGGCCCATGATCGTGCCCCGGTAGGCGCCACGGTCGTCGACCAGTTCGTCGTGGTAGATCCCCAGCTGACCCACCTTGGGGTCGGCCAGGTCGACGTTCTGCAGGTTCTTCAACTGGGGTTCGGTGTATTCCCGCGACAGGCAGCGCGCGCCGCGCGCGGGTTCCGGGCTCGCCGCCGCGGCGGGGCCGGTGAGCCCGGTGACCACGAGCGCGGTCACCGCGACCAGGGCGGAACGGGATCGGCTGGGGGACATGGTCGGCCTTTCGACGGGGTGGGGACGCGGTCGTGGTGCCATCGGGTCAGGGGCACAGGGAGAGCACGACACGGGAGACCATCGGTGTCGGCGTCATCAGGATGCGGCGCACCGCGGACACACCGAGGTAGCGGCCGGTGACCCCGACGCCGGGCGTGGACACCCAGCCGCCCGCGAACTCCGCGGTGATGTCGTTGACACCGGAGAAGACGAACAGTTCGCCGTACAGCCGCACGTGTTCGGTGCGCACGGCGAACGCGTGGCCGTCCGCGGCGCGCTCGGCGACGATCTCCAGCCTGCCCTCGGTGCGGCCGACCAGCGCGCCGTCGACGGTGTGGATCTCGTCGTGGTAGCGGCGCACCTGCCCCACGCGCGGTACGGGGGTGATCTCGCCCTCGCCGCCGAGGACCCGTTCGGTCAGTTCGGGCAGCGTCAGCCAGCCGGTGGCCGGGTCGACGTCGACGGCGGGGGCATCCGGTGTCGGCGTCGACCCGTGGCCGAGGGCGGACTTGAGGGCTTCGGCCAGGGTGGTCAGGTCGGTGGACAGCACGTCGGTCACAGCGGGGCCTCCGGGGCTCACCAGGTCACGGGCAGTGCCGCCAGGCCGTGCAGCCCAGCGGGGTGCTTGAGCCGCAGCTCGTCCTCGGCCACGGCGAGCCGCAGGTCGGGGATGCGCGCGAAGAGCCTGCCCAGGGAGATCTCCAGCTCGGTCCGCGCCAGGTGCTGCCCGAGGCACTGGTGGATGCCGAACCCGAAGGCGAGGTGCCGTCGCGAGGCGCGGGCCGGATCGATCGACCCCGGGTCGGGGAACACCGACGCATCCCGGTTCATCGCGGCCAGCCCGAGCACGACCCCGTCGCCCTCGGCGATCGGCACACCCGCGAGTTCGGTGTCGCGGGTGGCGAACCGACCCGGCCCGTCGGCGATTGACAGCACCCGGAGCAACTCCTCGATGAGGTCCGCGGGTGGTGCCGCGCGCAGCTCCGGCCGCGCGATCAGGGTCAGCACACCGAGCGTGATGGCGTTGGCGGTCGTCTCGTGCCCGGCGACCAACAGCAACAAAGCGATCTCAGCCAGCTCGTCGACCGGCAGCGCACCCTCGTCGAGGTAGTCCGCGATCAGCGCGTCCAGCAGCGTGTCCAGCGGCTGGCGCCTGCGCAGCCGGATCAGGTCTTCGAGGTACTCCCGGATGGCACGGAAAGCCGCTCCGCTCTGCTCGAGTGTGGAGTCGCCGTCCACGATCAGCCGGGACTGGCGCTCGAAGTGGTCGTGGTCGGCGTAGGGCACCCCGAGCAGCAGACAGATCACCCGTGACGGCACCGGCAGTGCGTACCGGGGCAGCAGGTCGGCCACCGGTCCGTCGGCCAGCAACCGATCAACCAGGTCGTCGACGATCGAGACGATCTCCGGCCGCAGATCCGAGACCCGCCGATGGGTGAACCGAGCGATCACCATCCGGCGCTGCCGGGTGTGTTCCGGCGGGTCCAGCCCCAAAAAATTCTTGATCTTGCGAGCCGACTCGAACCTCGGTGCGGTAGCCGGAAACCGCGGATCAGCGCGCTTGGAGGAGAAAACCTGGTGGTCGCCGAGCACCGCCCGCCCCTCGTCGTACCCGGTAACGACCCACACCACGCGCCCGTCGTAGAGCCGCGCCCGAGTGAGCGGCCCCTCCCGCCGCAACTCGGCGTACCCACCAGGCTCGGAGAACGGACACGCTCGAGCGGTAGGGAACTCCGGCAGCCCAGCCACCACTCCCGCGGTGTCGGCTCGATCGGCGCTCATCAGCGGCTCCCTACCTCGTCGCGCAGCCCCTCCGGGAAGACCCCCTGAGCCTTGACGCCGGTGCTGAGCAACCACTAGGCAAGCCCTGTCCGCGATCTAAAGGATCGCTGACAGAACCCCGAACACCCCAGGTCACCAATGATCCACAAGAGACCAAAACCCGCCGCCCAAACGCCTTCCCAGGCCCGACGACCAACCGCGAATCCCGACCACGAATGATCTCTTCCGCCCTTGCCGCACAGGGTGACGCACCTGCATCCAGCTATCCGGCAGACAACCCGCACGGTTGGCGACGAGCCGTTCCAGCAGGAAGGGTCTGCTGCACCGACAGGTGACATCCGAGTCGGCTTGCCGTGATGGTGAGCTGGGAGGATGTCGCTGTGCCCAAGCCCTACCCCAGGAGTTCCGCGACGATGTCGTGCGGGTCGCTGGTGACCGTGAGCCCGGTGTGACCGTTGAGCAGATCGCGAAGGACTTCGGAGTCCACCCGATGACCCTGTTCAAGTGGCTGCGCCAGGCCGACGCCGACGAGGGCGTGAAGCCGGGTGAGAGCAGGAGTGACTTGGCGGAGCTGCGTGAGGCCCGCAAGCGGATCAAGTTGCTGGAGCAGGAAAACGAGGTCCTGCGCCGCGCGACGGCATACCTGTCCCAGGCGCATCTGCCGGGAAAAGGCTCTACCCGCTCGTGAACGAGCTGGCCGCAGACGGGATCCCCGTCGCGGTGACGTGCCGGGTCTTGAACATCGCTCGACAGCCGTACTACCGGTGGCGTGCCCGGCCGGTCACCGAGACAGAACTCAAACAGGCGTATCGGGCGAACGCGTTGTTCGACGCTCACCGCGATGATCCGGAGTTCGGCTACCGGTTCCTGGCCGACGAAGTCCGTGACGCCGGCTGGTCGATGGCGGATCGGACCGCGTGGCGGATCTGCTCGTCGATGGGCTGGTGGAGCGCGTTCGGCACGAAACGCGGCCGCACGGGCAAGAAGCGGTCCGCCGGTGCACGACGACCTGGTCCGGCGCGACTTCACCGCCACAGCGCCGAACCGGCTGTGGCTGGACGATATCACCGAACACCGCACCACAGAGGGAAAGCTGTATCTGTGCGCGGTCAAGGACGTCTGCTCCAACCGGATCGTCGGCTACTCCATCGACACCCGGATGAGAGCCCGCCTCGCCGTCACAGCGCTCTCCAACGCCCTCGCCCGCCGCGACGACGTTGTCGGCTGCGTGGTGCACACAGACCGCGGCTCGCAATTTCGATCAAGGAAATTTGTCCGTGCACTCGCGCGCCACGGCCTGACCGGCTCGATGGGCCGCGTCGGCGCCGCGGGCGACAACGCCGCCATGGAGAGCTTCTTCGCGTTGCTGCAGAACAACGTTCTCAACCGGCGCACCTGGTCCACCCGTGACGAACTGCGGACCGCGATCGTGACCTGGATCGAACGCACCTACCACCGCCGTAGACGCCAGGCCGCTCTCGGCCGGTTGACCCCCATCGAATACGAAGCAATCATGACCACGTCAGCCAACCGAGCTGCGTGACTACAACTGTCACCTACTCGTGCAGCGGACCCCATCGGCCTGGTGACCTGCTTGGTACGATCGAAAAGTGACCACGTCGGATAGCCAAAACCTGGTCCTTACGCCCGAGAGGGGCAGTACCACATCCACGGTCAAGCGGGCGGGGGCGAGTCCTGGCCCGGCACCGAAGACGGCTTGTTCGTCGGAGACGACCGGTGGGTGGCTGTCCTGTGTGGTACCGACTGGGGACCGGTGTCCCTCCGGTTCCGCAGGCACGACGAAGCACCGCCATTGACCGCCTCGGACTGGGACATGATCGGCGAGCGGACCATCGAGTGCCCACACGGCCTTCTCGTCATCCAGGCCTTGTACAGCACCGAACAAGTAGTCGATCTGCCCGTTCCGGCTGGCTTGATTCGACTCCGTGTTTCCGTGCGAGGCCGACTTTCCGCCGAGGAGCATCTGATCGAGTACTGGTCCGTCGGCGATGAAGCACCTTCGCAAACACTCGTGGGTCCGGACGAGTTCGGCATCCGATATCTCAGCACCCAATAGTCGCCACTATGCGTCGTCGAAAGTGTCATTAATCGCAGGGCGAGACGTGTGCGGCGGTTCGGGGCATCTACCCGATGCCCCGAACCGCGTCGCGATCAGCACGGCCAGGTACGTCCTCGTGACTGGCTGTGCCACCCACATCACCGTGGACCTGAGGATGTCGAGAGTTCCCCCCCACTCAACTCCTCGGCGCCGTGGTGCGGATTCGCCCAACTCCGCCGACGCGGTGGTGATCTCCCGGCAGGCCGCCTTCGGGGGCTGGCATCTGGTCAGCGTGTTGTCGGCAGGTAGTGCGGGGTTCGTCGGGCGTGGGTGGCCTGTTCGTAGGCGTAGGCGAATCCGATCAGGCGGGCGTCGGTGAAGCGGGTGCCGAGGAAGGACAAGCCCAAGGGCAGCCCGTTGGCGGAATAGCCCGCGGGGACGGTGACGTGGGGATAGCCCGCCGCCGCGGAGTGGGTGGTGGTCTTGGCGAAGGGGGCGCTGTCGCGTTCGCGGCCGATGACCGGGGCGGGCAGTGAGGTCGGGGTGACGATCGCGTCGAGGCGGTATCGGGCCAGCACGTCGTCGATCGCCCGTCGGGCCGCGCTGGTGGTCGCCTCGCGGTGGGCCCGGTAGGCGGGAGCGGTGAGGTCGCCGTCGGTCTTGTCGGCCATGTCGAAGAGCACGTGGTCGAACCCGTCGGGGTTGCGGTCGTAGTAGTCGATCAGCTCGCGAAGGTTCTTCGGGTGTGTGCCCGGCGTGGCCGCGAGGTAGGCGTTGAGGTCGTGCTTGAACTCGGTCAGCACCGCGGGCAGCATGTGCTCGTTCGCCACGTCCTGGATGTCGGGTACGTCCGCGCCCTCCACCACCGTGGCGCCCAGGTCGCGCAGTTGCCGAACGGCCGCGTCGAAGACGCGGTCCACATCGGCGTCGACCCCGGCGTGCCCCTCCCGCCACAGGCCGATGCGCTTGCCGCGCAACGCGTCCCGGTTCAGGACCGTGCGGGGGTCGCCGGGCAGTGTGCCCGCCGCGGTCGCGGTGTCCGGGTCGGCGGGGTCGACGCCTTGGAGCGCCCACAGCGTCAACGCCGCGTCGGTGACGGTGCGCGCGATCGGCCCCGGCGTGTCGTGGCGCCCGGTGATCGGGACGACCCCGCCGCGGCTCACCAGCCCCAGGGTGGGCCTGATCCCCACCGTCGAGGTGACGGCCGCCGGGTACACGACCGACCCGTCGGTGTCCGTGCCGATCGCGACCGCGGCCAGCCCCGCCGCCGCGGACACCGCCGAACCGCTCGACGAGCCTGCCGGGCTGCGGTCCAGGACGTACGGGTTGTGCGTCTGGCCGCCGACCGCGCTCCAGCCGTCCGGCAGGTCGGAGCCGCGGAAGTTCGACCACTCGGACTGGTTGGCCTTGCCCAGGATCACCGCGCCCGCGGCCCGCAGCCGCGCCACCAGGAAGGCGTCGGCGGCGGGCTTGGCGTCGAGCAGCGCCTTGGCGCCCGCGGTGGTCCCCTGGCGGTCCGCGGTGTTCATGTTCTCCTTGAGCAGCACCGGGATCCCCTCGAGTGGACCTCGGGCCCCGTGCGCGCGCCGCTGGGCGTCGCTGCGGCGAGCCATGGCGACCGCGTCCGGGTTGACCCGCACCACCGCGTTCAGGCGGGGGTTGAGCCGCTCGATCCGCAGCAGGTAGCCGCGCGTCACCTGCTCGGAGCTGAGTCGACGCGTGTGCATGGCCGCCTGCAGGTCGACGACCGTGGCGCGCTCGAGCAACCCGTCCAGGGCCGCGTCACACCCCGCCGTGGCTGCGGCGGGGGACAATGAGGTCACCGCGACCACTGCGGCGAGCCCGGCCGCCGCGAGGCCTGTCCTCCGGTTGAACGTGCCCATCGAATTCTCCCTACCCCGTGTCCACATGAGGCGCCACGCGGTTGCGCGGACTCGGGGAGAACGCTAGAGACGCGCCGCGGGCGTGACGATCCCGCTGGGACCCGGACCGGTGGTAGCGCTGGCACCACCCCGTCATCGCCTGCAGGCCGTCATCCGCGTCGGGGGCGAGTTCGCGGTCGCCTTCGACCTGTCCGGCGTCGAGCGCAACGTGCTCACCACCAAAGCCGAGCGCGGACCCGCCGTGCCCACCGAGTCGGAGTTCAGGTACGGGATCGGCACCGCGTCGCCACGCCGAGGCCCCCACGACCCGGCGCAGTCCGGTGGCCCTGGCCGGGCTCGCCGCGAGCAGGATCGACCCGAAAGCGGTCACCACCACCAGCACCAAGACCGGCAGCGCCTCGAAACCGATGCTGTCCACCATGCTCCACAGCGTGAAACGCACGTCGCGGGAGTTCTCCCGCCAGGACCCGCAGGTGAGCGCCAGGAGTACGCCGGACAGGGCGGTGACCAGCAGCGTGCCGCGAAGGCGCCGGGCGGTCTTGGCCTGCTCGGCGTCCATGCGCGCGACCCCGTCCTGCAGCGAGCGCAGCCTCGCCTCGACGAGGTCGCGATCGGTCACCGGAACCCCCTCCACCCGGGACCGCGGACGAAGATCACCATACGGGTGCGGCGAGCCGGTTGAGCACCGTTTGGGAGCACCGGCTGGACCGCGTTTTCCCGGCCGGTCACGTCCGGTTCTCCGTTTCTCTCGGGAGGGCGGAAGGGCCGGTGCTGTCCCGTGTTCAGGCCGGGCGGCGGTTGAGGTAGGCGGCTAGGCCGCCGAGTTCCTCGCTGGCGATGGAGGCCGACCGCACGGTAACGATGGCTTCCTCGGCGTGGATGTGGCAGCCCCACACCGCGTCGCCACAGGAGTCGGCGACCTTCAACCCGGTCGGGGCGGCGCCGGCCCCGCCGAGTCCGCAGTGTTCGGGATGCGGCACGACGGCCTGCGCGGCCGCGGCGGCGCGCCGCTGCGGAGTTCCGGTTCGGCGCGCACCGCCTGGGCCAGCTCGTCGCGGGCCGCTTTCGCCTCGGCCTCGGCGTCCCGACGGGCCCGTTCGTTGTGGTGGCGTTCGATGGCCAGTGCCGCGGTGTGGGCGAAGATCCGGGCGAGGGCGAGGTCGGTGCCCTGCGGCACGCGGTGGTACATGCCGAAGGTGCCCAGCAGGCTCCCGTCGAGGGCCAGGATCGGCGTGGACCAGCAGGCGGCCAGATCGGCCCGCTCGGCCAGGTCAGTCGTCCCAGAACGGGTCGGTGGCGATGTCGGTGACGATGACCGGAGCCCGCCGGTGGGCCGCGGTGCCGCAGGAGCCGACGCCCTCGCCGGTGGCGATGCCGTCGATGGCCCGGTTGTAGAAGTCGGGCAGGCTCGGCGCGGCCCCGTGGTTGAGGTGCGCGCCGTCGGGGTCGGCGAGCAGGACGGAGACGAGAACCTCCTGCGGCGCGAGGCCCTCGATGCAGCGGGCCATCCCGTCGAGCACGTCGGCCAAGGGTGCTTGCCGGGCGATCTGCTCGAGCAGCGCGCGCTGCTCGGCCATCAGCTGCTGGGCGTGTCTGACCCGGGTGATCTCGACGCCCACCACCCGGACCCCCACGACGGCGCCACCGTCGTCGCGGCGCGGTTCGCAGGTGAGGTCGAAGAACGCCTCCCGCGACCGCGGACCGGTGTCGAGCACGACCCGAACGTCGCGGTCGCCGTTCCACCACGTGCGTCGGCCCAACAGCGAGGCGAACAGGGCAACGGACTCGCCGAACAGGGCCCGCACGTCCCCTGGGCCGTGGTGGACGCGGGGTGCGGACCTGTGCCGTTGCCATGGTGTGGTCCATTCTTCGTCTTCGGGTGCCACCGCAGTACCAGGTGCAGGTGCACTGCGGACCGACGCGGCTGCGGTCAAGAAACCCGGTTCCCGCGTCGCGCCGCCCTGGACAGCAGCGGGGACCGACCCTGGTTGGCCACCGACCACAGGTCGTGACCGCGCAGGCCCCAGCGCCGCAGGAGGGTGTTCGCCGCCGCGAAGCCGGTGGTGGCGGCGCGTTCCATGAGAGCGACCGGCAGGTCGATGCGGGCCAGGTCGCCCGCGAGCACGACATCGGGGTCGGGCGTGGTGACCGCGGGCCGCCCCGCGAAGCCGCCGGGGGCGAAGAGGGGGCAGTCGGCGGCGAGGACGTGCTCCTCGTGGCGCACGCGGGCGGCGGCGAGTTCGGGGTAGACGGTTCTGAGCTGGGCGGTGAGCTCGGCCACGACGCGGTCTTGGTCGAGGTCCTCGGGCAGCGCGTACGCGTGCAGCTCGACCACCGAGCCGCCGGTGCGGGCGCGCCAGGACTTGGCCCCGTCCTCGAACCGGTCGAGCACACTGACGTTGTCCAACAGGGGAAAGCCGCTGGTGCCCAGGAACGGCGCCCGGTCGGGGCGGGCGGGCAGGTCGAGCCAGAGCCTGCTGACCAGGAACGGGGGCGCCGCGCGCAACGCCCCGATCCGCGACCGCCAGCCCGCGTCGCCGAGGGCGGGCGACGCGGCCACCAGCTGCCGCAGGGCGCCGGTCTCCGCCGCCAGGACCACCGCGTCGACGTCGACGCGGCCGTGTTCGCCGGTGTGCACGGCCAACCCGCCGGGGCGCCGCTCGATCCGGGACACCGGCGCGCCGAGGTGGACCCGGGCGCCGAGACCCTCCAGGTAGGCGCGCAGCGGACGCCACAGGGTGATCGGGAACGCGTCGCGCGGGACGTCGAAGAGCAGGCCCTCGTTGGAGCCGAGGAAGTAGATGTGGAACATGGTCACCAGCTCCGCCGCGGACAGTTCGGCCGGGTCGGCGAAGAAGCTGCGGGAGAACACCTCGAACGCCAGGTGCCGCGCCGCCGGGGGGAAGCCGATGTCGCGCAGGAACGCCGCCGCATCGATCGAGTCGAGTTCGTCGTAGGTGCGGGGGACCGACACGTCGAACAGCCGGGACGCGGCGGCGGGGTTCATCCGGCGCAGGTCACCGAACGTGAAGGTCTTGCTGCGCAGCACGAACCCGGCGACGTTCCACGGCGGCGTGCGCGGGATGCCCGCGAAGCTCTCCGCGGTGCCGCTGGCGTGCAGCAGCGGGTAGTCCGGTACCGGCCGCAGGAAGCCCAGCGCGGGGTCGACGCGGCGCAGCAGCGCCCTCAGGTTGTAGTACTGGCGGAAGAACGCGTGGAAGCCGCGGGTCATGGTGCCCCCGGCGGGTCCGTCGCCGGTCGGCCACCCGCGCAGCCGTCCACCGAGGTCGAGCTCGCGCTCGAACAGGCGGACCGAGACGCCGCGTTCCGCGAGCGCGACCGCGGCCGCCACCCCGGCGATGCCGCCGCCGACGACCGCGGCGCTCGGCCGGGTACCCGCCTCGGCGGTGGTGCGGCCCGGGTGCGCCGGCAGGACTTGGGCGCTGCGGTCGCGGCCTGGGCGCAGCGGTGTCGCCGGGGACGGCTCGCGGGTGTGCGGCATGGCACGATGCTGTCAGGCGCTCCGGTGGCCTGCCGGACGAGCGGTGCGCCGCTAGGGTTGCGACCATGTCCTCCACGCCCGCCGTCGTGCTCGGTCGTGCGCGGGTCGTGGCGGTCACCGCGTGGGTCTGCGGCGCGGTCCTGGTGCTGGCGCAGATCTCCTACTCGATGACCGACCCGGGTGCGCGGTTCGGTACCACGGTCGCCTCGGTGGTGGCGTTCGCGCTGGCGTCGCTGTGCGACGCGGCGGCCCGGTCGGGGCCGCGCGCCGCGCTGCGGCTGGCACTGGTGGCCGGGGGAGGGGGCCTGCTGGCCGAGGCGGTCGGTGTGCACACGGGATTCCCCTTCGGCGAGTACCGCTACACCGGGACGCTGGGGCCGCAGCTGCTCGGGGTGCCCGTCCTCGTGCCGCTCGCGTGGATCATGATGTGCTGGCCCGCGCTGCTGGTCGGTCGCGCGCTGGCCGCGGGGCGGGCGCGGTGGGCCGTCGTCGTGGTCGGCGCGTGGGCGCTGGCCTCCTGGGACGTGTTCCTCGACCCGCAGATGGTCGACGCGGGCCACTGGGTCTGGACGCGGCCGGAGCCCGTGCTGCCGGGTGTCGTCGGGGTCCCGCTGACCAACTACGCGGGCTGGTTCGCCGTGGCACTGGTCATGGTCGGTCTGCTGCACCGGTGGACACCGCCGGATTCGTCCCCGCTCGACTTTTGCGCGGGGCCCGCCCCGGCGCTGTACCTGTGGACCTACGGGTCGTCGGTGTGGGCGCACGCGGCTTTCTTCGGGCGGCCGTCGGTCTCGTTGGTGGCGGGCGTGTTGATGGGATTGGTCGCCGTGCCGTTCGCCGTGGTGCTGCTGCGCGTGCTCGTGCGGGGGCGGCGGTGAGTCGGTGGTGGACTGTCGCGGTGCGCACCGCCGCCGGGGCCTCGGTGCTGGCCGCGGTGCACGCGCTCATCAACGCGCGGCTCATGCGCGTGCCCCCTGACGACCCCCCGGTGTGCCGGGAGCCGGTGTCGTTGTTGTTGCCGGTGCGCGACGAGGCCCACCGCGTGGGACCGGCGGTGCGGTCGGTGCTGGCCCAGCGGGGCGTACCGGACCTGGAGATCATCGTGCTCGACGACGGTTCCACCGACGGCACCGCCGAGGTGGTCCGGGACCTGGCCCGGGGAGACCGGCGGCTGCGTGTGGTCACCGGTGCTCCGCCGCCGCCTGGGCTGCCCGGCAAGCCGCACGCGTGCGCCCAGCTGGTCGAGCGGTCCCGGGGCAGGGTGCTGGTGATGGTCGACGCCGACGTGGTCTTGGCGCCGCACGCGGTGGCCTCGGCGGTCGCGCTGCTGCGCGCGCACGGTTTGGACGCCGTGTCGCCGTTCCCCAGCCAGCTCGCCGACGACGTCGCCACCCGGCTCGTGCAGCCGCTGCTGCAGTGGTCGTGGCTGGTGTTCCTGCCGCTGCGGCTCGCGGAGCGCTCACCCCGGCCGTCCCTGACGGCGGCCAACGGTCAGTTCCTCGTGCTCGACGCCGCGGCGCTGGACCGGGCGGGTGGCTACCGGGCCGTGGCGGGCGCGGTGCTCGACGACATCGCCGTGGTGCGCGCGATCAAGCGCGCGGGTGGGCGCGGTGCGGTGGTGGACGGGAGCGCGCTGGCGGTCTGCCGCATGTACACCGGGTGGGACGAGGTGCGGCAGGGGTACGAGAAGTCCCTGTGGTCAGCGACCGGGTCACTGCCCGCGGCCGCCGCGCTGGCGGCGGGCCTGGCGTGGTTGTTCGTGCTGCCACCCCTGGCCGCGCTGACGGGCTCGGGCGCGGGCGCACTGGGGTACTTCGCGGGCGTCGCGGGTCGGGTCGTGAGCGCCCGCGCCACCGGCGGGCGCGCGTGGCCGGATTCGCTGGCCCACCCCGTCTCGGTCGGGGCGCTGCTGGTGCTGGTGGCGCGGTCTTGGCGCGCACGCCGCGCGGGCGCGCTCACGTGGAAGGGCCGCGACCTGGCGGGGGGCACCTGAGGTGGCGCGGGTCGTTGTGGTGGGCGCGGGCATGGGCGGCCTGGCCGCGGCGGCGCGGCTGGGCGCGGCCGGGCACGACGTGACCGTGGTCGAGCAGGCCGGTACGCACGGCGGCAAGCTCGGCACCCTGAGCCGGGACGGCTACACCTTCGACACCGGTCCGTCGCTGCTGACGCTGCCGGAGGTGTACCGGGACCTGTTCGCCGCGACGGGCGCGCCGCTGGACGAGGTGGTCGAGGTCGTCCCGGTCGACCCGACCTGCCACTACCGGTTCCCCGACGGCGTCGAACTGGACCTGCCGCACGTGGAGGCCGAGGTCGGACCCGCGTTGGCAACCGCGTTCGGACCCACCGCCGCCGAGCAGTGGGGCTCGGTCATGGCCGACGCCGCGCGGCTGTGGGACCTGGTCGGTGAGCCCGTGCTCCAGCGCCCGCTGCGCGGGGTTCTCGACCTGGTGCGCCGGTCGGCGAACGTGCGCGACCTCGCCGCGATCGCGCCGTGGCGCACCCTGCGCTCACTGGGGCGGCGGCTCCCGGACCCGCGGTTGCGGATGCTGCTGGACCGCTACGCCACCTACACCGGATCGGATCCCCGCCGCGTGCCCGCGCTGATGAGCGTGGTGCCCTTCGTCGAGCAGCGGTTCGGCGGGTGGTACGTGCGCGGTGGGCTGCGGCGACTGGCCGACGCGCTGGCGGACCGCTGCCTCGAAGTGGGCGCGCGCCTGCGCTACGACGCCCCGGTGTGCCGGGTGGAGGTCGACGCCCGCGGTGTCACCGGCGTGCGCCTGCGGGACGGGGAGGTGCTCGGCGCGGACGTGGTCGTGTCCGATGTGGACGCCCGATCGCTCTACCGGGACCTGCTGCCCGACCGCCGCGCCCAGCGGTCGCTGGACCGCGTGGACCCGTCGCTGTCCGGGTTCGTGCTCCTGCTCGCGCTGCGCGGCCGGACGCCGAACCCCCGGCACCACCGCGTCCTGTTCCCCCAGGACTACGACGCCGAGTTCGACGCGGTCTTCGGCCGCTCGCCGCGCCCGGTCGAGGACCCCACCGTCTACGTCTGCTCCCCGGCCGACCCGGCTGTCGCCCCGGCGGGCGACGAGGCGTGGTTCGTCCTGGTCAACGCGCCCCGCCACGGACCGGTGGACTGGACCGCGCCCGGACTCGCCGACCGCTACGGCGACCACGTCCTCGACGTGCTGACCCGGCGCGGCCTCGACGTGCGCGACCGGGTCCGGTGGCGCGAGGTGCGCACCCCGGCCGACTGGGAGCGCGACACCGGCTCGGTCGGCGGCGCGATCTACGGCTCGTCCTCCAACGGTCCGCGCGCCGCGCTGCTGCGCCCCGCCAACCGTGCCCGGGTGCGCGGGCTGTTCCTCGTCGGCGGCTCGGCGCACCCCGGTGGCGGGCTACCCCTGGTCGCCATGTCCGCGGCCATCGTCGCCCGCCTGATCGGCCCGGCCTGACGCGTCCGGGTCCACCCACGGCCGCCCGGTCAGCGCGCGGTGGACGCCGACCGCGAGCTGACCCCAGCCCACGACCGCGCAGACCGCCCAGACCAGTGCCGACACCGACGCCCAGTCCCAACCGGTGCCGGGTGTTCCCCCGGGAGCGAGCGCGGTGCCCGCGCACGCCACAGCGACGACCACCACCCTCGTCGGTCGTTCCGCCACCGTCACCGCGCCCGCGCCCGCCATGCCCACCGCCTGCGCCCGCGCCCGGGCGTACTCGTGCACCAGCAGGGCGGCGCCCAGCGCCGAGCACCACCACCCCGGCGCCCCCAGGACCCACAGCACCAGCACCAGACACAGGTCGGACAGCCGATCCGCGACGGCGTCGACCACCGCCCCCAACGGCCTAGCCCGCCCCGTCCGCAGGGCGACGGCCCCGTCGAGCCCGTCGAACACGCCGGAGGCCACCACGAGCACCAGCGCCACCAACGGCCACACCCCACCCGCGGCGGCGACCCCGACCGCGCCCGCGGCAGCCGCGACCGCGACCCCCGAGAGCACGTCCGGGTGGACGCGCTCGACCGGACGGGCGAGCAGGTGCACCACCCGCAGCCACCCCACCACCAAGCGGTTGCCGGAGACGTCCTCGCCGTGCAGCCGCGACCACCCGGCCACCGGGTCCACCCGCTCCTGCTCACCGCTGCCCACGCGCGACACGCTAGGGCCAGGGCAGCGGTAGCGCTTGAAATGGTCAGACCAGACCCGATGCGCAGATCGACGTCAGGTGCGATGCCTCACTACCGTCCGCAGGCACGCCCGCCTCCCACGACTCGCACCACGAGCGAGTAGCGCGGCGACCACGGTCGCCTGCGACCCGGCCTGCCCCATCCGCCGCGGGGTGATCATCACCGCTGGGGCGGAACCGGCCAGCCGCACTCGGGCTGCGGTCTGCCTCCGTTTTCGCGCAGGTCTCGCGTAGTTGGTGGCACAGGTGGTCTCCGCCCCCGCGATCGGGTGGCGTTCAACGGCGACGGTGTCAGAGGGGTTGCGCCCGACGACCTCGAGAGCGCAGCGTCGCTCGGTGGTCCGACCACGTCCGAGGACAGGAGCGAGCATGATCGACAGCGCGCGATCGCGGTGGCCAGGCACGGGAAGGCCCCTGGTCGCGGTCGTCGCGATCCTCCTGGGGCTGGTGTTCCCGTCGCGTCCACCGCTCCCGCCCAGGCCGCGGTGATCGAGTTGACCTGCAATGTCAACGTCCACCTCAGCTTCAGCCCGGCGTTGACCGCCACGCGCACCACCGCGGACGTGGTGGCCGTCGCGACCGTCGTCAACTGCCCGTCGCCCAGCGGGAACCGCAACGACCGCCAAGCGGGATCGGTCAGCGACGCCACCGGCACCATCACCAGCCTGGGCGGTGTTCCTTGCAACCTCCTGGCCACCATCACCGGCAGCGGCACCGTCGACTGGTCGCCCGATGGCGGGCGCACCACGTTCGACTTCACCGTCAACACCAACCCCCTCAACGGTCTGATCGCACTGCGGACCGCGCAGACCAGCGGCCCGCTGGCAGGCACCACCTCCCTCACCGTCGCCGCGGCCAACCCCAACCTCGGCTGCGCCCTCGGCGGCCTGTCCAGCCTCACCGTCCCGATCGGACAGATCAGGTTCGTGGGAACCTGATCTGCCGCCGCTCGACGGTGCCGGGGTCGCGGCAGGGCGAACACACCGAGGATGACCACGACCAAGCCCGACCTGCCCAGGGCCAGAGCGATGGGCAGGGCAGCGCCGTGTGACCGATTCCACGGTCTCGAACCGCATCCGCGACAGCACGACCCGGATCACGAACGCGATCGGCACCCGCAGCGGGTGGTGCACGCTGGTGGCCGGCTCGATCGGCAACGCCACACCACCGATCTCCGCCGCGAGGGTCAGCAGCGTGACCAGGTACGAGCCCGCCAGGTTCGCCTGCGCAACCCGGGGGCCGAGGCGTTCGCGCACGAGGTCGAACACCGGTCGACCTCGCGCTGCGCCAGCGCATCGTCTAGGAAGGACATTTGGTCGGGGGTTTACCCTGAGGTGCTCGCCCTACCCGGATTCGCGCCCCCGAAACGCCGAGAGCACCCTTATGCGCTGTTGCCTTCTCGCCGGGTTGGCTGTTGTCGTGACCGTGACGCTGGGTACGAACGACGACCTCAAACCGAACGTCACGGGTATGTCGGATCACCCGAGCGGACCCGTTTGCCAGCGTCGAGGAACACCGGCGCTTTATGGGCAATGCTATCAATTGCACATATCCGGTGTTACCAGATGTTCGTCGCGCGGCAGCCCTGGCGCATCGTGTTGCATAGAGACAGCGGGAGTTCCCGGGACCGCAACCGAAACAACCCCCACCACATTGAGGGGACAACGTGAAGAAGTTCGCGACCGCGTTCGGCGTGGCCACCGCCCCTGCTGTGGGCCAACGGCGTCGGCCCGGTCATCGCCTGAGAGGCCCGGACCGCATGGGACAAGGCCGCGTCCGGCGAGACCGTGAAGTCGCACCGGTCTCGCCGGACGCGGTCACCGCAGCCCGACGACGCGACTCCCTGCCGCGTCACCTACCGACCGGCTTCGATCCTGAAGCCATCGACGACGAGTGCGACCGGGTCGTCCGCGGCGACGCTGGGATCGAACCAGTGACCCTTCGGTTCGAACTATCTACGGCGTATCGTGGCGATTTGCCGGAACGCTATTTCGGCAGATCAACGCGAGCATGTTCAGTGTGTCGAGTGCATTCCAAGGTTGTGTGCCGTGCATTTCTGCTTTCCGTTGATCGTCATGTCGCGGCGGTCAGCGTCCGGGTGCGGCGGGTGGTTTCGGCGCGGATCTGGCGCGGCGTTCGTGGAGCAGGAGGTCGTTGGCGGGTTGGGTGCGCATGAGGGCTTCCGGTGGCAGCGCGTCGGCCAGGTCGAACATCGCGCGAACGTCGTCGATTTCGGTCCGGCACGGCGGCGTCGGTGGTCGTCGGAGAGCTGCCCCGCCTGCTCGGCGTCGCCGACCTCGACTCGTCCACACGGAAGTCGTAGTGGCGGAACGGGAGGGGGCTGAACGGTTCCCCATCCCGCTGGGCATCGCCGAGGACGGGTCCTGGGTGGAATTGACATCGAGGAGTCCACGCAGGGCGGCAAGGACGTGCACAGCCTGCTGATCGGTGCGACCGGCTCGGGCAAGTCGGAGCCGCTGCGCACCCTGGTGCTGGGGCTGGCCATGACGCGCAGCTCGGAGCTGCTCAACTTCGTCCTGGTCGACTTCAAGGGCGGCGCCACCTTTCTCGGTCTCGACCGCCTCCCGCTGGCCCTCCGCGGCCATCACCAACCTCCCCGATGGGGTACCCCTGGTCACCCCCGTGCAGGACTCCCTGCACGGCGAGATGGCGCGTCTTCAGGATTTGTTGCGTGCGCCGGGAAACTATTCGTCTCTTGTGGACTAGGAGCGCGCCCGTCAGGGGGTGCCGCGCTCAACCCGCCGCCGACCCCGTTCCTCATCGTCGACGAGTCCAGCGAGCTGCTGGCCGCCAACCCCGACTTCGCCGAGCTGTTCGTCATGATCGGCCGCCTTGGCCGGGCGCCGGGTGCTGCTCGACCGCTCCCGCGTGGCCGAGCAGGCACCCACGACGAACTCATGGCTCTCGGCGGCACTTGCGCGCAGCTACAGGAGACCCGGGCCGCCGCCTACCGCCGGGCGCGGCCGCGGCGCCCGCCGGTCGGCCCTCGACGGGCAGAGCCGAGTGCACGACGGTCACCGCAGTGCCGGGGAGGTCTTCGATGGCCGTCGCCGGCTCCAGCACGGGCTGCCGGTGTTGACCGAACCGAGCAGGCCGGGCCGCTCGGCCAGGGCCAAGAGGCTGCGGACGGTGTCGCTGACGTAGCAGAACTCCGGGACCAGCGGCGGTGGGGGAGCGGCGGGCGCGGGCCGGGGTTCGACCGCGGCGGAGGCGGGGTGCGGCACGATCCGTCCCGGACCTGAGCGCCTCCCGGGAACGACCTGCGTCCCCGCTGTGAGACCGGTCCACCCCGGTCGGCGGAATCACCTGGCCCTTCCAGCCCGATCCCGCTCATCGAACCGGATGGTGGATGACAAGCCCGGTATCGAGCGGCGACCTCCGGCTACCGGACTGCGCCGGGCTTGCCGTCCTCGCCCCAACGTCAGTGGCTCCGGGTGGTGATCACGGTCAGTCACCGTCACGCCTCGGCCGCGCGGGCCTGGGCCTGGTCATGCTCGTCGCTCCAACCCCGGCCTGGCCGCCGTCCTGGGCGGTCTCAGGCGGCCCCCGGTCACCGGCGCGCCCCTTGCTCGGGCGGCTCGGCCCGGTGGGTCACCCCGCGCCTGGCGGTGGTGCCCGCGGGCGCGGTGGGTGCTGGGACGCGCCACGGCGGTTGCCGCGTGCCCGTCGGCTGATCGGCCAATCACTTGCGCCAGGGCAAAGAGAGCCATCAATTCCCAGTTTTCTTTTTCTTGTCACACATCTTTGACCGGAGACAAGACCCCCGAACGGGGGTCATCGCCGAACCATGACCTCCGAACGGGGGTCATCGGAATTGTGACCCCCGTTCGGAGGTCATCAGAAATACGAAGACCCCCGAACGGGGGTCAAGGTCGCGGGGGAATCGGCGAATGGGCGCGCGGGCCCGCCGTCGACACGGCGGGCCCGCGACCGGATCAGACGTTGAGCTGCCACCGCTGGGAGTAGGCGATGCCGCAGCTGTACTGGAAGGTCTTGCTCTTGTAGGCGTAGCTGCTGATGGTCAGGCACTTGCCGCTGTGCAGGGCGCGCAGCTGGCCGGAGGCGGGGTCGAAGCTCCACATCTGGTTGGCCGAGGACGCCCCGCACACGTACTGCTCGACCGGGGCCAGGTCGGCGAGGTCGTTGCGCGGCACGTCCGCGCAGCTGCCGCTCGCCACGTTGACCAGCTGGCCGTAGCCGGGGACGGAGGTCGGGCGGTAGATCCACTGCTGGTTGGTGCCGCCGTTGCAGTAGTAGATCTGGACCGGGGCGTGGTTGTCGGTGGTCCCCCGGGGGATATCGAGGCACATGGCGCCCGCAGGGGTGCTGATCGAGCGGTACGGCGTGTCGGCCGAGGCGGTGGACGCCGAGACGACCATCGCCGCGGGGATCACCGCGGCCGCGGCGGCGGTGGCGAACAGCCTTTTGACGAGCGAGCGCATGGAGCTCCTTAGTGGGCTTCATCGGGTACCCGACAAGGAATATCAGGCCCCTCGGAAAAATCGGTAGGATGATCCCGGAAGGTCACTCGAATTTCGTAATGGGAGGGCCGGGGTAGGGTAATCGGGTGCCAACAGTCAAGTGACCGGGAGATGATAGGGGTTATTCACCCGAAACCGGCGCGCAACGGGCGAGAGAGCGCTGATTTTCGGCGTCGGGTGCGGCAGATGGGGGAGCACGCGCCAAGATGGCCACCGATCGGGCTCGTGTGGTGTTCCCCGGGGGTTCGTCGACACCCTCGGGGAGGACAAGCCGAACGGCGCACACCACGGCGATCCTCACCGCCGTCCTGACCTTGGTCGGCACCAGCCAGGCGGGGGCGACGAGGCCGTCGCAGGTCGCCGTCACGCCCGACCCGGTCGCCACGCGCGCGGCGTCGACGGTGGACATCCGTGGCTTGCGCCCCGCAGGGGCGCGTCCGCTCGCGCCCACTGCCACCTCGCCCGGCTTCGCCCAACCGATCACGCTGCGTGGGGCAGGCGCCGGTGGCGCCGGCCGAGCCCTCCGCGACACCGGCACCGACACCTGTCCCGGCACCGCGACGCCGGACCGCCACGCGGTGACCTACGACTGCTGGGGCTGGGTCGTCCGCGCGGAGTGCGTCGTCTCCTGGCGGAGCAGGGCGACCGGTGGGCCACGGCCGGGTCCTCGGCGGCCTGGTCCAGTGCGGTGGTGAGCACCCGCGCTCCCGCCAGTGCTCGGTGATCATCGGGTGGATGCCGCGCCGATCGTCGGCGCACAGCACGCGGTCGGTCAACCCGGCCTGTTCCAGCCGGGTGACCAGCCTGCTCACGGAGCTCTGGTTGAGCCCGATGGCCTCGGCGAGGTCCTGCACGCGCAGCCGGAATGGAGGCGCGAAGGTCGAGGTTGTGGCGGTGGTCTGCGCGGCGGCTGGAGTGGCGGCGGTGTTGCCGCAGGTGGTAAACCGCGTCCCGGTGCCGGTGCCGGTGGTGTTCCTGGGGTTGGGGGGCGGCGGTGTTCGCCTTCCCTTCACCCGCGCCGCCGTCGCCGTCAGCGTGGTCGGCGTCCTGCCCTCGGCCAGGCCGGGCACCGGATCGCGGTCGATGTCCTGTGGCGCCTGGCAGCCGATGTGGTGCTGGGTCTGGCCACCGGGTGGCTGTTGCGCACGCTGTTGTCCGCCTTCCACTCACCGAGGCTGCGCCTGGCCGAACAGGCCGAGGGATTCGTGGCCTTGGCGGCGACCTCCCTCACCTACGGCGTCCCAGAGCCGGTGAGTGGCTACGGTTTCGTGGCTGTCTTCGTCTGCGCGTGCACGATCCGGTCCGCGGAGCGGTCGCACGGCTACCACCGCGTCCTGCACCAGGGTGTCCGCTCGATACCGGTGGCGGCAGGCGCGGACGTTCTTCTTCTGCGGTGACCGTGGCGTGCCCCCTGCGAGGCGAGCCCAGGACCCACCCGAATCGAACTCCACTTTGGACGCTGTCGTCCGATCCCGCACGCTGCTCGGGGCGGCAGGCCAACCACAGGGCGATGGAGGGCACCAATACCCCGATACGGTGATGGCGCGCCAGTGGAATGAGGTCCAGAATCGACGTATGGAGTCCGGTCGTAGCTCGGCGCACGGCCACCAGGCGCGGGTAGTCACCTTCGCGACGGCCTCCCTCACCGCGGTCGGGGTCGCCGCGCTGGTGGGGTACGCGGTGGACTCCAGAGTTCTCGCCTCGCTGGTTCCCGGCGGAGCCACCGTGGACCTGATGACCGCGATCTGCTTGGTCCTCCTGGCGATCGCCCTGCGCCTGGTGGTGCCCACCGGTGGTTCTCCGGCCCGGCGGTGGGCGGGGCAGGCGATCGCGGCGGCGGTGGCCGTCACGGGCATCGTGGCCTTCATGACGACCGTCGGCGATCACCCCTCCCCTGCCGACGCCGTACCGTTCGACGAACAGATCCGGGCGTGGGCGGTGGGCACGGGTACCCCCACCGCGGTGGCGGCCGCGGCGGTCGCGCTGGCCGCCTGCGGGGTGATCGCCTTGGATGTCGACACCGTGCTCTCGACCGCCGCCGCGGTGGTGGCGGTGGTGGCGGTGGTCGCCGGTGGCCACGGCCCGGGGAACAGCCGTGCGATGGCGCTCCCGGCGGGTGTGGGGGTCGTCGCGGTCTGGGTGGCCGTCCTGGCGGCTCGATCCGACCGGCCGTCGGTCCGCAACCTCGCGGGTCCGAACGGGACGGCGGCGGGCAGGTTGGCCTCGGCGGTGGCCGCGGTGGTGCTCCTGGCGGGGCCGCCGCTGGCCGCGGTGGGCGTGGTCGACGCCGCGATCTCCGCCGCCGCGCTGCTGGTGGTCGTGCTGGCGGCGGTGCTCGCCCTCGCGAACGAGAGGGCGCGGCCCAGCGCCGAGTCGATCGCCTTGGAGGGCGAGCAGCGGTTCCACCGCTTGGTGCTGGGTGCGCCGGACGCGATGGTCATCGTCGACGAGCGGGGTCTCATCACGCTGGTCAACCAGCAGACCGAACGGCTGTTCCGCTACCGCGCGGACGAGCTGGTCGGCAAGCCCGTCGAGGTGCTGATCCCGGAGCAGTTCCGCCGGGACCACGTGCGCAACCGGCACGAGTACCTCACCTCGCCCTCGCACCGGGGGATGGGCGTCGGTCTGGAACTGGTCGGCCAGCGCCGTGACGGCAGCCAGTTCCCGGTCGAGATCAGCCTGGCCCCGCTGGAGACGGACCAGGGGGTGCTGGTCTCGGCGGCCATCCGCGACACCAGCGAGCGCCGGGAGGCCGAGCAGGCACTGGCCGCCGCCCGGGACGAAGCGCTGGCGGCGGTGCGGGTGAAGTCGCAGTTCGTCGCGATGGTCAGCCACGAGATCCGCACCCCGATGAACGGCGTCATCGGGCTGACGGAGCTGCTGCTGGACACCCCGCTGGACGCCTCGCAGCAGCGCTACGCCCAGTCGATCCGAGCCTCGGGCCGGGCACTGCTGACGATCATCAACGACATCCTGGACTTCTCCAAGGTGGAGGCGGGCAAGGTCGAGCTGGTGGAGACCGAGTTCGCCATGGACCAGGTGCTCGGCGAGGTCGTGCACGCCGCGGTGGAGGCCGCGCGCGACAAGGACATCGAGGTCGTCGGCCACTACCCCCCTGAACTGCCCATCGGGCTGCGCGGCGACGCGGGGAGGTTGCGGCAGGTGCTGCTCAACCTGCTGGGCAACGCGGTCAAGTTCACCGAACGCGGATCGGTGGTGCTGCGCGCGGAACCCCAGGGGGTCACCGAGGACGGCGGCGTCCGGATCTGCTTCGCCGTCGAGGACACCGGGATCGGCATCGCCGCGGCGGACCTGCCGTCGCTGTACGAGCCGTTCTCCCAGGTGGAAGCCGCCGCGAACCGCCGCTACGGCGGGACGGGACTCGGCTTGGCCATCACCCGGCAGCTCGTCGGGCTGATGGGCGGCGAACTGGAGGTGACCACCGAACCGGGTCGTGGCAGCCGGTTCAGCTTCGCGCTGCCGTTCGGCCGCGCGCCCGAGGCGGACGCGCCCGCGTCCCGGCACCTGTCGGGTCGCCGGTTGCTCCTGCTCGACGACAACCCCACGACCCGTGACCTGATCACCCGGCACAGCCGGGCCTGGGGCATGGTCGCGACCTCGGACGCGGACCTGACCACCACGCTCGACCGGCTCCGCACCGCCGAGGCGCAGGAGCCCTTCGACCTGGTCGTGATCAACCAGCACGTGGCCGACCGCGGCGGGCTCGACCTGGTCTCCGCGATCGCCGCCGACGCGGACCTGGCGCACATCGACACCGTGCTGCTGACCTCCGGGTCCTACCAGGACGACCAGCGGGCCATCGCAGCGGGCGCCAGCGCGGTGCTGCCCAAACCGATCAACCCCGCCCAGCTCCACACCTGCCTGGTCGGGTTGCTCGCCCCCGCTGAGGGGCCTGCCACCGGCAGCACGCCCCTGCCCGTCCAGCGCGGCCGCGCCGAGGGCGGCGGGGAGACGATCCTGCTCGCCGAGGACAACGAGATCAACCAGATGGTCGCGGTCGGCATCCTGACCAGGTTCGGCTACCAGGTCGACGTCGCGGACAACGGACTCGAAGTGCTCCGCATGGTCGGGACCAAGCCCTACGCGGCGATCCTGATGGACTGCCAGATGCCGGAGATGGACGGCCTCACTGCCACCGTCGAACTGCGCAGCCGCGGCGGGGCGGGTGAGATCCCCCCGATCATCGCCATGACAGCGGGCGCGTTGGCCGAGGACAGGCAAGCCTGCCTCGACGCGGGCATGGACGACTACGTGACCAAACCCGTGGACCCGGTCGTCCTGCGCAACACCCTGGAGAAGTGGATACAGCGCAGTCGCAACCCCGTGGGCGGACGGGGGATCGGCAAGCCCTAGCGGTGCGGAACGCATGCTCAACACCAGCGCGGCCGTCGAGGTGTCCACAGCGAACTGGAGGTGAGCACAGTCGTCGGGAGCGTCCAAGCCCGGCGGATGGTGGACCTGACCGAACCCGCGGCGTTCAGCCCGGCTTGCGCGCCTCGATGAGGAAGCGGTGGGCGAGGGTGTGGAAGGCGCCCTCGGCGCGGATGTGCTTGTCGAGCAGGATGAGCCGGTCGCGGTATGGGGCGACGGCGAAGTCGGGGACGAACCAGACGATTTTCCGCAAGAGGTAGACCACGGCCCCGATGTCGTCGAATGTGACCGGTAATCCTGCTTTGCGCAGGTCGAGCACTTCGAGCCCGGCGCTCTCGGCGGCCTCGGCTTCCCGTTCGGCGAAGTCCCCGCGCGCCCGCTGGGGGCCGAGGATCGCCTCGACCAGTTCCCGGCCGGATCCGGAGCCCACGTGTTGGGCGAGGTAGGTGCCCCCGGGGCGCAGTACCCGGCGGATCTGCGACCAGTCGGTGGAGCCGATGCGCGGGTGCCTGCTGACCACCAGGTCGAAGGTGTCGTCGCGGAACGGCAGGGTGCCGTCCTCGGCCGCGACGACCGCACCGTCGAACTTCGCGAGGTCGCGCTGGGCGCGGAGGAGCAGCTCCGGTCGGCTCTCGGTCGCGGCCAGCAGCCGTGGTGAGCGGGCTAGCGCGCCCGCGAGGACCGCCCCGTCCCCGGTCTGCGCGTCGAGCACGCGGTCGGACTCCCCGATCCGGCTCGCCAGGATCCGGGTGTACGCCCAGGGTGCCCGCTGCTCGTGGGCCCGCCCGTCCAGCCAGGAGTAGTCCGAACCCGAGGTGTCGGCCGCGGTCGCCTCGGCAACAAGGTCATCGAACAGGCGCACGCGACCAGTTTCGCAGAACGCTGTACGGCTCGCCGCCCGACGCTGCCGCACCACACCCCGCCACGGTGGTTCGCGGGCCCGGCTGGTGGCGGCGCGCGCCGTGCACGCGACCGCCGGTCGTGAACAGGCGTGGGCAGTTCCCGACCCCCGGGCCCGCGCACGGGCCGCTGGTGGTGGTCCGATCTGACGATTCCATGACGGCACGCACCACACCCCGCCACGGCATGCCCAGGCGTCCTAGTTTCGCGGTGTGCGTGTACTCGTGACCGGCGGGGCCGGCTTCATCGGATCCCACATCGCCGACCAACTGGCGCGATCGGGCGACGAACCCGTCATCCTGGACTGCCTGCTGCCGACCGCGCACGGGCGCGGCGGCCCACCGGCCTACGTGGAGGACTACGAGACCGTCATCGGCGATGTGGCGGACGGGTCGCTGCTCGACCGGGTGTTGCCCGGGGTGGACGCGGTGTGCCACCAGGCGGCGGTGGTGGGCCACGGCATCGATCCTGGCGACGCGCCGTCGTACGCGTTGCACAACGGCTACGGCACGGCGGTGGTGTTGGCCGCCATGCACCGCTCGCGCGTGTCCACTTTGGTCATGGCGTCGTCGATGGTGGTCTACGGCGAGGGCCGGTACGCCTGCGGCGTGCACGGTGTGGTGCCGCCCGCGCCGCGCGCCGCCGCCGACGTGGCCGCGGGCCGGTACGAACCCACGTGTCCGTTGTGCGGTGCGGCCCTGGAGTGGCGGTTGGTGCCGGAGGACGCTCCACTGCGCCCGGTGAGCACGTACGCGGCGACGAAGCTGGCCCAAGAGCACCTGGCGGTGGCGTGGGCGCGGCAGACGGGCGGGTCGGTGTGGGCGATGCGCTACCACAACGTCTACGGCTCCAGGATGCCCAGGGACACCCCGTACGCCGGTGTGGCGTCGCTGTTCCGCTCCGCCCTGGAGCGGGGTGAGGCACCGACGGTCCTGGAGGACGGACGGCAGCGACGGGACTTCGTGCACGTGCGCGACGTCGCCCGTGCCAACGTCCTGGCGCTGCGCGAGGGCGGGCGGGCGGGAACGCTGACACCGTTGAACATCTGCTCGGGAGAGCCGCACACGGTCGGTGAGCTGGCCGAGGAGTTGTCGCGCGCGCTGGGCGGCCCGCCGCCGCGGGTGGTCGGTGGGGCGAGAGCCGCGGACGTGCGGCACGTGGTGGCCGACCCGGCGAACGCGCGGCGGTTGATCGGCTACACCGCGCGCACCGGGTTCGCCGAGGGCGTGGCCGAGTTCGCCACGGCCGAGTTGCGGGCGCCTGCGGTCGTCAGCGGGTGAGCAGCGGCAGCCGGACCTCGAACCGGCAGCCAGGCCCGTGGTTGCGCACCCCGATGCGCCCGTGGTGCGCCTCGACCAGCCCCTTGGCGATGGCCAGGCCGAGCCCGGCGCCGGTGGTGCCGGTGTGGTCCGGGGTGCGGGCGGTGCTGCCGCGGTAGGCGACGTCGAAGACGCGGTCGATCTCGTCGTCGGGGATGCCGCCGCAGCCGTCGGCGACGGTGAGCAGCGCGTGGTCGCCGTCGAGGCCGAGCACGACGGCGACCGTGCCCTCCGGTGGGGTGTGCCGGATGGCGTTGGCCACCAGGTTGCGCACGACGCGGGCCAGCTCGGGGTCGCTGCCGGAGACGACGGGGTCGGCCTCGGCGCGGGCGAGCAGCCGGACGCGGTGGCGTTCGGCCACGGGGGAGTGGGCGGCGACGGCGTCGCCGACGACCTCGGGCAGCAGCACGGCGGTCATGGTCAGGCGCAGTGCGCCGGAGGCGATGCGGGACAGTTCGAACAGGTCGTCGACCATGCCGGAGAGCCGGTGGGTCTCGGTGCCGATGCGGGTGGCGTAGTCGGTGACCTCGGCCCGGTCGGCCACCACGCCGTCGGCCACCGCCTCGGCCATGGCCGCGATCGCCGTGAGCGGGCTGCGCAGGTCGTGGCTGATGAAGGCGACCAGGTCGCGGCGGGCGGTCTCGGCGGCGCGCTCGCGGTCGCGGGCCATCCGCTCGGCCAGGCCGCGGCGGGCGAAGCCGCGGCCGAGGACGAGGGCACCGGGCACGGTGACCAGGGCGACGAGCAGGCACACCAGCAGGGTGGTGGTCAGGGTCGGGGTGAACATGAACCCGCTGATCCCCAGCACCCCGGCCAGGGTGGCCAGCACCGGGGCCAGGGCCAGCACGGTCATGACCGCCGCCAGGGAGCCGTGGCGCAGCAGGTACAGCGCCAGGGCACCGGCGAGCGCCACGGGCAGGGCGAACAGCAGCGCCAGGGGCAGCACGTGCCAGGCGTGGCCCAGGATGGCGGCCAGGGTCTCGTCGGACTCGATCACGGCGCGCGCCGGTCGTAGCGGTAGCCGTGGCCCCACACCGTCGCCACGCGGGCGGGCCGGGACGGGTCGGACCCCAGCTTCTCCCGCAGCCTGCGCACGTGGACGGTCACGGTGCCCTGGTCGCCGAAGTCCCAGCCCCACACCTCGGCGAGCAGCTCCGCCCGGGTGAACGCCGTCCCCGGGTGGGCCATCAGGAAGGCGAGCAGGTCGAACTCGCGGGTCGTGAGCGCTAGCTCGACACCGCCCAGCAGGGCGCGGCGGGCGGTCGGGCGCAGCAGGAGGTCGTCGTCGACCAGGTCGGGTACCGGTGTCGCGACCGGGGGCGTGCGCATCCGCCGCAGCACCGAGCCGACGCGCAGCACGAGTTCGCGCGGGCTGAACGGCTTGGTGACGTAGTCGTCCGCGCCGACCTCCAAGCCCGCCACCCGGTCTTCCTCCTCGCCCAGCGCGGTCAGCAGCACGACTGCCGGGCCGTCCGCCGCGCGCAGCCTGCGACACACCTCCACCCCGTCCGGACCGGGCATCATCACGTCCAGCACCACGAGGTCCGGCCGGGCGGCGGCGCACCGGCGCAACGCCTCCGTCCCGTCCCCGGCGACCGTGACCGCGTAGCCCGCGTTCTCCAGGTAGCGGCGCACGACGTCGCGCACCGTCTCGTCATCGTCGACGACCAGCACCGAGCCCGTCTCGCGTGGCACGTGGCGCCCTCCCTACCAGTTCGTCATCAGCAGGTGGTTCACCACGAGTGCGGTGGCCGCCTGCGCGGCCAGCCAACCCCGCTGCTTGCCGGGCAACAGCGACACCGCAGGCCACAGCCACACCACGAAAGGCAACCAGATGCGCTCGACTTCGGCCTTGGACAACCCGGACAGGTCTGCCACGAGCACCGCCGCCGCGGCGGCGGCGACCAACACCAGGACCGGATCGCACCGGGATCGTACGCCGCGGCGCAGCCCGGGCAGGGCGGCGACCACGGCGGGCCCCGCGCACACGCAAGTGGCCGCCAGGTTCGCCCACGCCCAGTACCAGTAGGGCCGTTCGGTGGCGATGCCCTGGTAGTAGCGGACGGTCACCAGGTGGTAGCCGTCCCACCACGAGAACCCGGCCACCGCGAACACCACCACCACGAGCACCGCTCCGAGGACGGCCCACGGGGCTACCGACCACCGACGACCGCACACCACGGCGGCGAGTGCCACCAATCCGATGAGGACCAGCCCGTAGGACAGGAAGGCCCCAGCCCCGAGCACCACCCCCGCGGCGACCGCGACCGCCGCCGAGGCGCGCCGGGCGGCCAGGGCCAGCAGGGCCACGCCGCACGCGGTCACACCCGCGAACACCCCGTCGGCGCTCGCGCCCACCCACACCGCGCCTGGCGCCAGCACCGCGAAGGGCACCACCGCCCGCGCCGCGTCGGCGCGGCCGAGCAGCACCAGCGCCACCGGGACCGCGACCGCCGCCAGGCAGCCCACGACCACGCACAGCACGGCCGCCCACGCGCCCCCGCCCAGACCGATCCGGTCCAGCCAGACGAACACCAGCGTCGCCAGGGGCGGGTGGCCGGACACGTGCGTGGTCCACGAACCCGGCTGGAAGTCCAGGATCCGGTCGGTGAAACCGCGCAGCGCGGCGCGGACGTCGGTGATCCCGGGGACCTCGTGGAGGTATTCGTCCCGAGTGGTCAACCGGTCGGCCACCCCGCGGTCCCAGCCGTCGACCAGGGCCAGGGCGAAGGTCCACGCGACCGCGGCCACATAGGCCGCGGGAAGCAGAACGCGCCACCTCGCCCGCCCGGCCAACGCGGGGCCCCAGGCCACCACGACGACGGCCACGACCACCGCCGCGGGCGTTCCCGGTCCGATGTGCGGGAGCCACCAGGCGAACAGCGGAGCGGCGGGCGCGTGGATGGACACCCCCGACCCGGGGCGGTTGAGGTACGCGCCGGTCCCGACGGCCGCCACCACCAGCACCGCCGCGGCCGCCACAGCGGCGCGGCATCCCTTCGCGGTGATCCTCTCCGGATTCGGCGGGCGCGTTCGCACCGGGGCACGATAGCCGCGCGGTGAGCGCGGCGAACACCTCCCGGACCACACCGTCACCGGTCGGTAAGAACTCGGCTGCTGTCAGCATTTCGTAAGCACCGCAAGGGTTCCCGACCTTCCGGGATGGCCATAGCGTCGACCGCGTGAGTGATGATCCGATCCCGGGGCACGTCGATGTCGTCCTGCCCTGTCTGAACGAGGCGGCGGCCCTGCCCGGCGTGCTGGCCGCCCTGCCGCCCGGGTACCGGGCCATCGTGGTCGACAACGGGTCGACCGACGGGTCCGCCGAGGTCGCGGCGGCGCACGGCGCCGCCGTGGTCACCGAGCCCCGCACCGGTTACGGCGCCGCGGTGCACACCGGGCTGGAGCACGCCACCGCGGCCGTCGTGTGCTTCGCCGACGCGGACGGCTCCCTGGACCTCGGCCAGTTGCCGACCCTCGTGGCCGCCGTCCACGGCGGCGCGGACCTCGCGGTCGGGCGCCGGGTCCCCGAACGAGCGGATGTGTGGCCCTGGCACGCCAGGGCGGGCAACCGGCTGCTGGCCGCCCTGCTGCGCCGCCGGGGCTTGGCCGTGCGCGACATCGCCCCGCTGCGCGCCTGCCCGCGCGAGGCCCTGCTCGCGCTCGGCGTCACCGACCGCGCCTTCGGCTACCCGCTGGAACTGCTCATCCGGGCACAGCGGGCCGGGTGGCGGGTGGACGAGTTCGACGTGGTCTACCGAGCGCGGGCCGCGGGCACCCGGTCGAAGGTGTCCGGCTCGCTGCGCGGCACCCTGCGCGCGGTGCGCGACGTGGGGCGGGTGGCGCTGCGATGAGCGAACCGGAGTTCGTCCTACTGGTCGTGGCCAAAGCCCCGGTGCCCGGGTTGGCCAAGACCCGGTTGTGCCCGCCCGCCACCCCCGACCAGGCGGCGGCGATCGCCGCCGCCGCGCTGCTGGACACCCTCGACGCCGCCGCCGCGACCCCCGGGGCGATCCCGCTGGTGGCCCTCACCGGATCGGTCCCCGCCGGGGTCCGCGCCCACGAGGTCCGGTCCGCGCTCGAACCCCTCACGGTGCACCCGCAGCGGGGCGACGGCCTGGCCGAGCGACTGGTCAACGCCCACCAGGACGCCGCCGACCGCTTCCCCGGACTGCCCGTGCTCCAGATCGGCATGGACACCCCCCAGGTGACCCCCGCCCTGCTCGCGGCGACGGCCCGGCCGGTCCTCACCGGCGCGGCGCCTGCGGTGCTCGGCCCCGCCGCCGACGGCGGCTGGTGGGCGCTGGCCCTGCGCGACCCGCGACAGGCCAGGGCCTTGGCGGACGTGCCGATGTCGCGCGCGGACACCGCCGCTCGCACCCGCCTCGCCCTGGGCGAACCGATGGGCACCGCGGCGGTCCTGGTCGACGTCGACACCATGCCCGACGCCCTCGCCGTCGCGGCGGACTGCCCGGACACCCGCTTCGCCGAGGCGGTCCGCGCCGTGGTGGTGCCCACGTGACCGCGCCCGTGGGAACCGAGTTCGACCCCGGCCTGCTGGGCACCCGCTGCTGGCTCGAACGCCCCGGCGGCGACCGCGTCGAACTCCCGGTGCACCGCTGGCGCGGAGCGGTCTCGCCGGGCGACGAGCTGCTGCTCGACACCTGCGCCGGACCCACCGTCGACATCGGCTGCGGGCCGGGCAGGCTCACCACCGCCCTGACCAGCCGGGGGATCCCCGCGCTCGGCATCGACACCTCGCCCGTCGCGGTCCGCCTCACCCGCGCCCGCGGCGGCGCCGCGCTGCGCCGCGACGTCTTCGACCGGCTGCCCGGCGAAGGGCGCTGGTCGCACGCCCTGCTGGCCGACGGCAACATCGGCATCGGCGGCGACCCGGTCACCCTGCTCCGCCGCGTAACCAGCCTGCTCGCCCCCGGTGGAACGGTCGTGGCCGACATCGACCCGCCCGGCACCGGCCTGCGCCGCGACCGGGTCCGCCTGCGGCCCGCCTCCGGGGCCGCGGCCCGGTGGTTCCCCTGGGCCTGGCTCGGCGCGGACGCCGTCGCCGAGGTCGCGACCCGGGCGGGTCTGCGGCTGAGCAGGCTCGACCACGACCACCACCGCTGGGTGGTCGCACTGGCGCGCCGGTGAAGCCGCGCCTTCCCCGCGAGTCGGACTTCCGCGGTGCCGCGCACTCGCCGCGAGTCGCCACCCGGGTGGGACTGGCCCTCGCGGTCACCTTCGGCCTCTGCTTCCTCACCGGACTGCTCAGCCACCTCATCCAGCACCCGCCGCACTGGTTCACCTGGCCCAGCCGCCCGGTCTCGCTCTACCGCCTCACCCAGGGAACCCACGTGATCAGCGGCATCGCGAGCATCCCGCTGCTGGCCGCCAAACTCTGGAGCGTCTACCCCGAGCTGTTCACCCGCCCCGCGCTGCGGTCCGCGACCCACGCGCTGGAACGCCTGTCGGTCCTCGCACTGGTTGGCAGTGCCCTGTTCGAGCTCGTGACGGGACTGCTCAACGTCACCCAGAACTACCCGTGGCCGTTCTTCTTCCCCCCGGTGCACTACGCCGTGGGGTGGATCGCCGTCGGGTCGATCATCCTCCATGTCGGACTGAAACTCCCGGTCGCGCGCGCCGCCCTGGCTCCGGAGCACCCCGTCGCGCCCGTGGGCACCACCGTGTCCCGACGCGCCTTCCTGCGTACCACGGCCACGTCGACCGGCGTAGCCGTGCTGGCCACCGCGGGAGCCACCATTCCCGCCCTGCGGCACGTCTCCCCGCTGAAGTGGCGATCCGACCAAGGCAGCCGGGGCCTGCCCGTCAACCGAACCGCCACGGCCGCCGGGGTGGTCGCAGCGGCCACCGACCCGGACTGGCGACTGGAAATCTCGACTCCCGCGGGCACCACATCGCTGTCTCGCGCCGGACTCGCCGCCCTCCCGCAGACCACAGTGGACCTCCCCATCGCGTGCGTGGAGGGGTGGAGCCGCACCGCAACGTGGACCGGTGTCGCGTTCACCGACCTGCTCCACGCCATCGGCGCCCGCCCGGGAAGCGAGGTCCGGGTCTCCTCCCTGGAGACCACCGGCATCTACTCGACCAGCGTCCTACCCGGCACGCACACCGCCGACCCGCTGACCGTGCTCGCCCTGGACCTCAACGGCGCCCCGCTCGACCTGGACCACGGCTATCCCTGCCGGGTGATCGCCCCCAACCGGCCCGGCGTCCTGCAGACCAAGTGGGTCTCCCGCCTGGAGACGGCATGACCGCGATCCGCGCCCTGCTCGTGATCAGCGGTCTCGCCACCCTGGGATGGGGCGTCACGCTGTTCGCCGACTGGGCGCTGCCGCTGTCCTGGACCTCCGTCTCGGCGGTCCTCTGGCTGATCGCCTGCCCGCTCGTCCACGACGCGCTCATCGCCCCCGCCATCGGACTCACCGCACGTGCCCTCGACTTCCTACCCGCCCCCGTAGCCCTCCCCGCCAAGCGCGGTCTCGCCGCCACCGCGGTACTCGCGGTCATCGCGTTCCCCCTGGTGTGGCGGCCGTTCGCGGCGCCCGCCCCACCCGGCGCGCACGACGAACCGCTCGCCGGACTGCTCGTCTCAACCGCGGTCGTGTGGATCGCGGTCGCGTGGCGCGCGAGGACGGGGCACAGCAACGTCCCCGAACAGAACACCGACCCCGGCACGGCGGGCGGGTAGTGGTGGTCGGACACGTCACGTCCCCGCGGGACGATCCGCGACCCGTGGCCGTCCGAACCGTCGGGTTTGTCGCTGTCCAGTGGCTCGGTCCCTCGACCGGCCGCTGCACCTGGGGCCGCTCACCGAGGCAGGTCCCGGGCTGCTACCGGCACCGACAGCGTCCTGCCTGCCACTGACATGCTCGGTGCGACCGTCAAGCCCCACTCGATCTACCTGCTCCGCGCTGACCAGCAGGCGCCGCGCTTCGGCCGGTCCGCTTGGTCAGGAGGCCGACGACCGGGCGCAGGTGTGACAGCAGCACAGCGTCCAAGGCGGGCAGGTCGCTGATGTCAACCGGCCGGTCTTTCAACGGCTCGGACAAACCACTGGCCGGTTACGTGCGCGCACTCGCCACCTACGCGGCAGCGGTCGCCGGAGCGGTCGGGGTCGGTCGGCTCCGCGGCGCGCGGTTGCCTGACCGATTCACCCTCGCCGAGACTGTGCTGCTCGTCGTGGCCACCCACCGGGGCAGCAGGATGTTGACCAAGGACGCGGTTCTCAGCCCGCTGCGCGCGCCCTTCACCCGCCACGAGGGACCGGCTGGCGCGGGTGAGGTGAACGAGGTCGTCGCACCCACTGCGAGCGCCCACGTCCACGCTGTGGGTGAACTGCTCACCTGCCCGTTCTGCGCCGCCGTGTGGACGGCGACCGCACTGCTGGCCTGCCACGTCGTCGCGCCCCGCCCCGCCCGGCTCGTTACCACCGGCCTCACCGTCGTCGCGGGGGCGGACGCACTGCACCTGCTCTACGACGCACTCAAGGAACACGTCGAAAGCTGACCCGCGACAGCGGGCGAGGAACACCACCGTTGCACAACGCACGAACGGGGGGATTCTTCCAACGCGAGCCGTTTTTGTGCATGAGTTCGGCCCGGACGGGTGAAGGCACCAAGACCAACGTTCGGCACGCAGTCCTACCGGAGGACGATATGGCCACCGGTGAAATCGGTTTCGATGACGTGACCTTCGACTTGGTCTCGGTGCAGTACCACTCCCTCAAAGCCGGGCACGATTACGGCCAGTATGTGCGTGATGCGCGGAATGCGGGCCGGGACGACATCGCGGACTTTCTTCAGCGACGTGATGAACCAGGACTCCGATCGGGCGCGCAAGTGCCACCAGTTCATCAAGGAGTTGTCCGGGAGTGGTGAATCCGGCCCGGCTGTCGACTGAGGCGACACGTGACGACCGAGGGTCCGGCGCCTGGTGTGCCGGGCCCTTGTCATGCAGTGCCGCCAAACGAAGTCGCTGTCCCGCAAACGAACCCTGTCGACTTCGGGTCAGCGGGATCAGGCTGTGCGGTGACGTCCTCTTCGGACGTCGTGCGTCCGGGAACCGAATGATTCTTTTTGCTGACAAGGCGTTTGGACGAGACTGCGGAACAGCATGCCGTCCAGGCGTTTTCCCGGCGGTGCTACGGGTAGCTCTTCTGCATACACCGTCCCCGTCCCCAGGAGGACGGGTGACACAGCAGTCCGGCCGCTATGCGCCGCCCCACCCCGGAAGCGGCGGTCCCGCCGATCCAGGTATCCGGGAAGTCATCGTCTCCGGCGGCTCACGAACTGGCGACACCGCCGCGGACGGGCTGAAGGAAGTGACCGGGCAGGCGCGTGCCCAGGTGAGTGACCTACTCGACCATGGGTTAGCCCGATTGAACGAACAGGCACGCGGAACGCAGCGCAAAGTGGCCCGCGGTCTGCACACCACCGCCGGGCACCTCGAAGACATGTCGGAGAACTCCCAGAAGTCCGGTGTCGCGGACGATGTCGTCCGGGAGATCGCGCACCGGGCGCGCAAGGTGGCGTCGTGGTTGGAAGACCGCGAGCCCGGCGACCTGGTCGAGGAGGTGCGGGAGTTCGCCAGGCGCAAGCCCGGTGCCTTCCTCGCGGGTGCCGCCCTGTATGTGAGCGGCCGTAGTGCGCTCCGCACGGTGGACCCGGTGCCCGAACGCACCGTGGACACCCTCAAGCAGGTCCCCGACGCCCTCAAGCCCCAGTAGTAGAGGAAACCACGACCGTGAGCAGAGATCCAGTTCAGCTGCGCAACGAGATCGAGGGCACGCAGCGCGCCCTCGGCGCTGATGTCGACGCTCTGGCGGAGAAGGTCACCCCGAGCCGGGTGGTGCACCGGCGGGTCAACCGCTTCCGGCGAGCGATCTCCAGCGCCAGGGACTCCGTGATGGGCACCCCGTCACCGCGTCGGAACGTGACGCAGCACGAGCCGTCGACGCTGCACCAGGTCGCCGACACGGTGACCACGGGTGCGTCCAACGCGACCCAGGCGGTGCAGGACGCTCCCGCGGCGATCCGCCGCGGCACCACCGGCAACCCGTTGGCCGCGGGCCTGATCGCGTTCGGTGCGGGGTGGCTGGTCGCCTCGCTCGCCCCGGCGAGCGAACCCGAGCAGAAGGCGGCCGAGAAGGTCAAGGACCAGGTCGCGGGCCCCCTCGGCGAGCACCTGAGCCAGGTGGCTCAGCAGACGGGGGAGGCTCTTCGCGAACCGCTCAGGAGGCTGTGGCATCGGTGAAGTCCGCCGCGACCGATGCGGCCCAGAACGTCTCGGACGAAGCCAAAGCAGCATCGAAGGAAGTCCGCAGCGCGACGTAGGGCCGCCTGGCAGAGCGTCAACTGCCCGCCCATCCTCGTGTTCGAGGATGGGCGGGCAGTAGGTTTCTGCTCATGGTCCACCTGTGTCGCCATACGTCCTCGTTCAGCGGAGGAGGACTGCGAGATCATCGCGGCGGGTGATCGTCCACGGTGGACTCGGTCGGTGCGGGCGTGCACTGCGGATCTCGCGGCCTGCCACGTCAGCGGGCTCGCAGCGCGGCCCCATGCGCGAGGCGGGCGAGGAGGTCGCCGTGGTGCTCGACGCGGTCGAGGACGTCCTCGGGGGCGAAGACCAGTTGGTCGGCATGGCGGCAGGCCCTGACCTCGTCCCAGGTGAGTGGGGTGGCCACGGTCGGCTGCTCGCGTCCGCGCAGGGAGTAGGGGGTGATCGTGGTCTTGGCGGGGTTGTTCTGGCTCCAGTCGATGAGCACCTTGCCCGTCCGCAGGGCCTTGGTCATCTTCGCGGTCACCGCGTCCGGGGACTCGGCGGCGAACCGCTCGGCCACGGTCTTGGCGTAGGCGGCGGCCGTGGCGGGATCATCGGCGTGCAGCGCGGCGTAGATCTGCATCCCCTTGCCACCGGAGGTGCACGCGACCGGGCCCAGGCCGTCAGCGGTGAGGACGTCGTGGAGGTGTTCGGCGACGCGGGCGCACTCCACGATCGTCGTGCCGGGTCCGGGGTCGAGATCGAACACGACCCGGTCCGGCGCCAGTCGTCGGTCTCCGCCGCCGACTGCCCACTGTGGTACGTGCAGCTCCAGCGCGGCCAGGTTGGCCACCCACACCAACCCGGGCAGGTCATCGAGCAGCAGGTACTCGATGACGCCCGGCCCCCGGCCGCTGCGGGAGCCGGTGCTCGGCAGGTGCGCGGTGCGCAGCCAGTCGGGTTTGCCGTTGGGCGCGTTCTTCTCGTAGAACTGCTCGCCGCCCACGCCGTCGGGGTAGCGGATGAGCGTGACGGGCCGGTTCTCCAGGTGCGGCAGCAGGATGGGCGCGATGCGGCTGTAGTAGTGGATGACCTCGCCCTTGGTGAACCCACACGGGTACAGCGGCTTGTCCAGGTTGGAGATCGTCAACCGACGCGATTCGACCTGCACGGTGACCCGGGCCGCCGTCCCCACCGGGGGCTCGTCCCGTTCGACCCGTGCCTGCGCGGAGCGCGCCGCGGTGCTGGGCGCGGCGACTTCGGCGGGGTCGAGGTCGTCGCGCAGGCCGCGCCAAGCGGTGTGGCGCAGCCGCCCCGCACCGCGGGTGAACTGCCGGTACACCACCTCACCCACCAACTCCGGCTCCACCCAGGACACGCCACGCACGTCCTCGCGCGGCGGGGCGACCGCGAACGGGTGCGTGGCCCGCTGCTGCAGCCGCGCAGGCAGCTCGCGGCGCTCGCGTTCGCTGAACCCGGTTCCCACATCACCCAGGTAGACCAGGTCACCGGTGGTGGGGTCGTGGGCGCCGAGCAGTAGTCCGCCGAGGGAGCCGGTGAGCCGGTTGCGGCCGGGCCGCCATCCACACAGGATTACGTCCTGGGTCCGCACGAGGGGGTGCTTGAGCCAGGCGCCCGGGCGCTTGCCGGGGGAGTACGACGCGTCCCGCAGCTTGGCCACCAGACCCTCCGCGCCATCGGCGGCGGCCGTGGCGAGCAGGTCTTGCGGGGTCCGCCGGTCGGCGGCCAGTTCGTCGAACCCAACCGCCCGCAGCACCGCCACCCGGTAGGGGTCGGGCATCGGGATCTCGGCCAGCCGCTCTCGACGTTCGACGAGGGGCCGGTGCAACAGGGGCGTGTCGCCCTCGCGCAGGAGGTCGAAAGCCAGGAACCGCACCGCGACGTCGTCGAACCGGGTTTCGCGCTTCGGTGCGGCGGCGTGGGCGCGGTAGCGGCCACGCCGCTCCTGCAGCAGTGCGAACTCGACCCGGCCGTGCTCGTCGTAGGTGACGATTTCCCCGTCCAACACCACCGCCCCGACCCCGGTGCCGCCCTCGTACACCTCGGCCAGCTCGGGGAACTCGTCGGTGAAGTCGATGCCGTTGCGGCTCGTCAACACCGTCGTTCCGTCGGCGGCGATCCGCAGGCAGCAGCGGTAGCCGTCGAGCTTGTACTCGTAGACCCACTCCGGGCCCGACCGCAACCTGCCCGCGTCCGATTTGGCCAGCATCGGCTCCACCCAGCCGGGCACCCGACCGGAGGCCTTTCGCACCACTGCGATCACCTCCCGGTAGCCTGCACTCCGCCAGGCGACCGTAACCCGAACGGCCTAGTCTCGCCGCCGGATCTTCCCCGTGGCAGGGTGGCCGCTGCGGCCTTGCCACTGCACCGAACCCGCAGCGACCGACCATCCGGTCTCGATCGCACCGCGTCGAGACGAGCAGGCGAGGGTGAGTGCGCCGCGGTCGACGGTGATCTCCCCCGATGATTGGGTGGCGGAAGGTCTTCGTGAGCACCGGACGGACCGGACGGGTATGGACCGCAGACGACCTGGCGAACGAGTTGTCACTTGCGTACCTCCGCCGCCCGCGACACAGTCCCCGTGGTGGAGCGCTCGGGGGTCGAGCACCCGGGCCGGATGTCGATCCCGGCCGGTCCGCTTCGACCTCTGGGGTGGAGGTGCCCGCACCGGGCACCCGACGACGCGACGAGAGGACGTGGGCATGGGTCTGCCCGTAGTGCACTTCGAGGTGATCGGGACCGCGCCGGACGCGCTGCGCGACTACTACGCGGGGCTGTTCGACTGGCGGTTCAGCACCGGTGACGCCACCACCGAGAAGGTCTCGCAGCCGGGGAAGTACCACTTCGTGGACGGCGGCGCGACCGGTGACGGCAATGGCATCAACGGCGGGATCGGCGGCGGCGACGGCTTCGAGCGCCGCGTGCTGTTCTACGTCGGCGTGCCCGACGTGGAGGCCGCGCTGAGCAAGGCCGAGAGCCTGGGCGGCAAGCGGCTGCTGGGACCGGAGCCCAGCTCCGGCGACTTCACCGTCGGGCGATTCGCCGACCCCGAGGGCAACGTCATCGGGGTCGCGGGACCGTCGGCGTAACCGCGACCCGCGCCCAGCCAGGTGCGGGAGGGACGCGGCGAGGACCTGCTGCTGATCCGCAGCGACCCCGAGGACAGGAACCCCGCTGCACCTGCGCGCGCCGCGGCTCCCGGCTGCCCGCGCGCCCGCACCGGGATTTCGCGGCGGACGAGGACGCTGTGCGGGAGGCGTTGCTCGCCGCCGCGACCGGTGGCCCGATAGCGGGATCCCGCGCAGCCAGGGGGTTGGTGAACCGGGTCGGCTCCCGCAGGCCGGCCGACCAGTCGCGCGGCGAGCAGCGCTACGTCAGCGTCGGACCCGGGTGGGGAGGGAGACCAGTGCGCCGGTCAGCCCAACGGCGTCACGCCGCTACCGCCACGGGTTCCGGTGTCCGCGCCGCGGTAAACGAATGCCCGACCAGGAGGACACCCAGCAGGGACAGGGCCGCGCACAGCCACACGGTGGGGCGGAGGCCGAGGGTGTCGCCGAGCAGGCCCGCGGCGAGGGCTCCAAGGCCTGCGCGGCTGTGGTGACCGTGCGGAGGGTGGCCATCACACGGCCGAGGATGTCCTCGGGAACAAGGTCGGTCATCGCGCCGGTCAGCCCACACTCGCGATGGCGCCGAAAGCGGCGGTCATGGCCAACCCCAGCACGGCCAGGCCGGGCGCCACGGGCAGCGGACTGCGGGCGAGCGGCAGAACGAACGCCGCCCCCCACAGCGCCGATGCTGCCCAGGACCGCCGTCCACCGCAGACCCCGTCGCCGGACCATGCGCCCGGACAGGAGAGAACCCAGGAGACCGACCAGCCCGCTGACGGCGAACAGCACGCCGTAGAGCCACAGCGGCACGGCCAGATTCGGTCAGCGGACACCGCCGCGCCCCGGTCGGTGGCACGGATGCGGGCGAGCAGCACGAGGTGCACCACTCAGGTGAGCGCGTCGAGCACCAGCGCGACAGCCGCGGCGATCACCACACCCGCCCGCGCCTTGTACGACGGCTGGGTAGAAGCAGCTGACTGACTACCCTCGGCCGCCACCTCCAGCGCTACTGCCCCTGCGTCGAGCGCCAGGGCACCAGCCAACCCCAAGCCACACCGTGGAACCACGCGCACCCGGCGACGACCCGAACCGGCTGCCGAATCCCGGCTCACAGCCGATGACAGCTTTTTCGACCCGGGCAGGCATCCGCCGCCACGACCAAACTCGGGCACGATGACCGTCGACCACCACGTCCGACACCCGGAGGGTTCCGATGACACCACTGGAGGACTTCGACAACCGAGTCGCCTCGGCAGCCTCGGACGGGACGCCTGTGGGGTACTTGTGGGTGCGCGTCCACCGGGTCGGGGATGACCACGCGGTCAACCTCACTTTCGCCCATCGCGACGACGACAGCGAATGGGAGCACCTGGAAGCGGAGGATCCGGAGGGTACCGACGCATATCCGGCCCTCCGGTCCCATCAGGTCGACTGGTTCGGCCCGGTGCTGGACCTGACCTGGCTCGACGACGCCGCAGCCGAGACGGTGCGATCCGAGCAACGGCTCAGCGAGCCCTGGGCCGCCCGTCCACCCTGGTCTCCGAGGTCAACTCCGCTCTCTCCCGACGCACGAGGCGCAGGACACCCACACGATGACCGCCTGCTGAGCCAGCGGCCGGGGATGCCGCGCCGTACCGATCACCACCGTCGCCCCTGTCGACCCGAAGGGTCTACCGACTTGGGAGTGTGTGCCGCACATGCGCGATCGTTGGGAGTGGGCTGGTGAACTCCTTGAGGCCTGCGTCGTCGTCGTTCGTCTACAAGCCCGTCTGCGCGCCTGTCACCGGGCGGAGGTGGTCGAGTGGGCGTTGGGTCGTCGAGAGTCCTGGATGTACCCGTATCCCGAAGGTGGCGTGCCTGGCGCCCCGGAAGGCTGGATGGGGCAGAGCGGGCGCGAACCCAGTCGAGTCGCCGCCGGTCACGCGCGTCACGGAAGGGGTGGGGGCGCGGTCGAGCGGGTACCCCGGGTCCGTGTCCCGCCCCACCCCGCTCGCGCTCGTCCGCGCCACCGCCGTCGACGTGCGCGGGGCTCTGCGGGGCCGCGACCTCGTGCTGTGGGCTGCTGGGCTGACCTTCTTCGGCGTCCTCGCCGTCGTCCCGCTGCTGATGTCGGCCCTCTGGGGAGCCGCCGCCGCGTTCGGTCCCGCGCTGGTGGTCGACGGAGCGCGGCTGCTGGGGGAGTCGCTGCCCGCGGCGCACGACGCCCGTCCGGCGCTGACGGCGCTCGCCGACGTGGCGGTGCGTGCCTCCTGGCCGGTGTTGGTGGCGGCTGTGCTGCCCGCCAGCCTCTACGGGGAGGGGCTGCGGCGCGGGCTCATCGCCGTCACGGGCGGTCCGGTCAGCGGGTCGACGGGGTGGGTGGGCAGGCTGCGGTTCCTGCCGGTGCTCCTCGCCGCGCCGGTGCTGGTGGCGCTCCCGCTGGTGTTCGCGCCCGTCGTCGCGCCCCTGTACGCCGCGGGTGGCTGGTCGACGGTGCTCGGAGTGGTGCTGTCGTTCCACCTGGACCTGGTGCCGGTGTGCGCGGTGGTGGGTCTGGTGCTCGCGGGTATCGGGCCCACGGCGCTGTCCGTTCGTGCGGTCGCCGTCACCGCGTTCTGGCTCGGTGCGGTGCTCACCGGGTTCCTGCACGGCTACGTGCTGTTCCTGGCGATCCCCGTGGACTGGTCGCTGCCCTTCGGCGGTCTGCCGGTCGTCGGCGCCGTGGTCGCGTCGGCGCTGTGGCTGTTCCTGTTGCACCTCGTGCTGCTGTTCGGGTATCGGGTCGCCCTGAGCGCGCGCTCCGCCTCGGTCCATGTGAGAAGGGGAACCCCCGATGACGCTGTTCGACCGGATCCGCGACCGTTGGCCCGCGGGGATTCCGGTGCGGCCGCTGGCCGAGCAGAGGTGGCGGGAGCAGACCCCGACCTACGCGCAGGCGAGCCCGGCGGTGATCGGGGCGGCGGCGAAGCGGGCGGCGACCCGCCCGTCGGGCAACTGGTTCGTCCTGGCCGCGAGCGCCGACATCCGCGCTGACCGTCCTTTCGGGACCTCGGTCGGACGCCACGAGCTGGTCGCCTGGCGCGCGGCGGACGGCGCGCTGGTGGTCGGTTCCGGGGTGTGCCCGCACCTGGGGGCCCCGCTCGCCGCGGGGCGGGTCGACTGCGGCGTGCTGCGCTGCCGCTGGCACGGACTGGCGCTCGACGCGAGCGGCGGCCCCGGTTGGCGGCCGCTGCCCGCCCACGACGACGGTGTGCTCGCCTGGGCGCGTCTCGACGACGTCGGCGGCGAGGCGCCGACTCCCGCGCCGGTACTGCCCCACCGCCCGGATCCGCACGCGTCGATCGCCGCCGTGGCGACGCTGACCGGGGTGTGCGAGCCGGAGGACGTCGTCGCCAACCGCCTGGATCCCTGGCACGGTGCCTGGTTCCACCCGTACTCGTTCACCCGGCTCACCGTGGAATCCGCCCCGGACGCGACCATGGACCTGCCCGCGGTGCAGGACCGCTTCGTGGTCGCGGTGACGTTCCGGGTCGCGCCGCGCCTCGGGGTGCCGGTGCGGGCGGAGTTCTCCTGCCCGGGGCCCCGCACGGTCGTCATGCGCATCACCGAGGGGGAGGGGGCGGGCAGCGTGGTGGAGACCCACGCCACGCCGCTGTCCCCGGGCGCGGACGGTCGGGCGCGGACCGCGGTGGTGGAGGCCACCATCGCCACCTCCGACCGGGCGGGTTTCGCCGCGGCGCGCCGGTTCGCGCCGGTGCTGCGGCCGCTCATGCGGCGAACAGCCGCCAGGCTGTGGCGCGACGACCTCGCCTACGCCGAGCGGTGCTACGCCCTGCGCGTCCCGATGACCCGCAACAGCTAGCGGGCCCGCGCGGCGGCGGCCTCGGCGCGCCACCGCGCCCACCAGGCCCGGGTCAACGCCGGTGCGGCGACGAGTGCCTTCCTGGCGCGCCCCACGGCGGCCCGGCCCGCGAACACGTCGTGGTCCATCGCCTCGATTCGGTCCAGGATCCCGGAGTAGAGGGTCAAAGCGGTGGCGATGCACGGCCGGGATCCCGGGTGCAGCATGGCGACGCCGGGCGCGGCGAAGCGGTAGATGGTGCGGGTGCGTGCGACCTGCTCGGCGACCGCGCGGCGCACCGGCGGGTCCGCCGCGCCGCGCTGCCTGCACCAGGCGAGGCGTTCCCGGTCCACACCCGCCGCCGCCAGTTCGTCGGCGGGCAGGTACACCCGGTCGCGGTCGAGGTCTTCGGCCACGTCGCGCAGGAAGTTGGTCAGTTGGAACGCCTCGCCCAGCGCCGCGGCGCGCGGCGCGGCCTCGGCGGGGTCGGCGGTAGTGCCCAGCACCGGCAGCATCTGCAGGCCGATCACACTGGCCGAACCGTGGGTGTAACGGCGCAGGTCCGCCCGGGTGGGGTAGTCCCGCACGCGCAGGTCCATCCGCATGGAGTCGAGGAAGGCGGTGAACAGCGCCGGGTCGATCCCGTGGCGCTGCGCCGTGTGCGCGAGGGCGACCACGACCGGCTCGTCGCCGAGCCCGGTCGCGAGCCCGAACGACAACTCCCGTTCGGCGCGGTCGATGGCCGCGCCCACGGTGTCCGGGGTCGCGCCTTCGGCGGGTACGTCGACGAGGTCGTCGACCCAGCGGGCGAACCCGTACAGCGCGTGCACCGCGGGCCGCTGCCGGGCAGCGAGCAGGCGGGTGGCGAGGAAGTACGTGCGGCCGTGTGCGGCGTTGAGCGCGCGGCACCGGGTGTAGGCGGTCCGCAGCGCCGGATCGGTGATCCCGGCGGCGTCCAGTTCCCGGGCACTCACCGCGGCCCCCGCCCCACCGCGGTGGTGCGTGATCGCGTTGTCGCGGGCTCACCGGTGATCCGGTCGGCCGCAAGCCGACCGGAGATCAGCGCCGTGGGTACCCCGACCCCCGGAACCGTGCCGGAGCCCGCGAGCACCGCGTTGGCGGTGGCCCGGGGGAAGTTGCCCGGGCGGAACGGCCCGGTCTGGGCCATTGTGTGCGCGTAGCTGAACGGCGTGCCCGCCACGAGGCCACCACGCGCCCAGTCGGCGGGCGTGGTGGTGTGCAGGACTTCCGCCTCGCCGGTCAGGCCCGGTAGCAGGCGGTGTTCGACCACCTCCAGCACCCGCGCGGCGTAGGACTCGCCGTGCCGGTCCCAGTCCAGGCGGCCGCGGTCGAGGTTGGGCACGGGCGCCAGCACCGACAGCAGGTCGTGGCCCGGCGGGGCGAGGTCGGGATCAGTGGCCGTCGGCCGGGTTATCAGCAGCGACGGGTCGGTCATCGTCCGCCCTTGGTCGATGAGTTCGCGGAAGGTCTCCCGCCAGGCCGCGCCGAAGCTGATCACGTGGTGGCCGGTGTCCCACCGGCGCGGTACCCCGAGGTGCACGACCAGGGCCGAGGGCGCGGGCCGCAGCCGCACCGGCCGCCTCGGCGCGCCGCCGAGGAGCCGGTAGGCGACGTGCGGCTCGGTGGTCAGCACCACCGCGTCGCACGGCACCCGGGACCCCCGGCTCGTGCGCACGGCGGTCACCCGATCGCCCCGCCGCTCCAGCGCGGTGACCGGCGCGCCGTACTCGAACCGCACCCCCGCCGCCGCGGCGGCGGAGGCGAGCGCGTCCGGCAGGGCGCGAACACCGCCCCGCGGGAAGAACACACCGGCCACGGTGTCCATGTAGGCGATCACGCCGTACACCGCGAGGGCGCGCCGCGGCGGGACGCCCGCGTACAGCGACTGGAAGCTGAACACGCGGCGGAGCCGGTCGTCGCCGATGAACCGCCCGACCTGCCGCTCCAGGCTGCCGAACCCGCCCATGGCGACCAAGCGCGCCAGCGCGGGGGACAGCAGCGACAGCGGCGAGTCGGTGTTGGCCGCGATGAACCGGTCGTACTCGACGCGGTAGAGCCGGGTGAGCCAGTCGCGCAGGCGCAGGTAGCCGCGCGCCTCGGCCGGGCCCGCGAACGCCCGCACCTCCTCGGCCATCGCCTCGGCGTCGCTGCGCACCGCCAGCCCGCTCCCGTCGGCGAACCGGGCGTCGTACACCGGGGAGAGCGGGATCAACGACAGGTGATCCTCGAGCGCCGCGCCCACCGCGCCCAGCGCGTCCGCCACGAGGTCCGGCATCGTCAGCACAGTCGGGCCGGTGTCGAGCCGGTAGCCGTCCACGTCGACCCGGCCCGCGCGCCCACCGGGCACGTCCTCGCGCTCGAGCACCACCACCTCGCGGCCCCGACCGGCGAGGTGCAGCGCGGCGGCGAGCCCGGAGAGACCCGCTCCCACGACCACCACGCGATCCGTCCGCCCGCTCACAGTCCGCACGTCGACGCTCCCTAGTGGCTTCGGCTGCCGCACGAGTGCGCCAGGTGGAGGAGACGATCGCGCGCCGGGTCGGGCAGAGGCACCCGCGAGAGGGCGGCGATCCCCTCGGCCAGCCGCTGCCCGATCAGGCGCTCCGCCCATTCGCGCGCGCCGGTGGCCGCCAGCACCCGCAGGTAGCGCTCGACGTCGTCGTCGGTGAGCCGGTCGAGGCCGTCGAGCCGCGCGAGTTCGCGACGGGCAGCGGGATCGGCCCGTTCCCTGGCCAGCACCACGACCGCGGTGGCCTTGCGCGCCCGCAGGTCCTCGCCCACCGGTTTGCCGGTCACCTCCGTCGAGCCGAACAGGCCGAGCAGGTCGTCGCGCAGTTGGAACGCCTCACCCACGACGCGTCCGTAGCGCCCGAGGGCGTCGAGCTGGCCTTCCGCAGCCCCCGCCAGCTCCGCGCCGAGTTCGAGTGGGCCGCGCACGGTGTAGTCACCGGACTTGGCCCGTGCGACGTCGCGCACGTCGTCGAGGGCGGGCAGGCGACGGGAGTCGTTCACCAGGTCGCGGAACTGGCCCACCGCCAAATCGCTGCGCATCCGGTCGTAGCGGCGCATAGCCCTCCCGAGCGCGGCACCGTCGACGCCGCTCTCCCGCAGCATCTGCTCCGACCACACCAGGCACAGGTCCCCGGCCAGCACGGCCGCCGACTCGCCGAACCTGTCCGCGCACCCGGACAGACCCTCCCGGCGGTGCCACTCGGCGAACACCACGTGCGCCGCGGGCCGCCCGCGGCGCAGCGCGGAACCGTCCATCACGTCGTCCTGCAACAGGGCGAAGCAGTGCAGCAGCTCCAGGCTGCCCGCCGCGCGCACCGCGGCCGGAGTGGGTTCGGCGACGCACGACCACCCCGCCAGGAAGAACGCGGACCTGACGTACTTGCCGCCCGCGGCGAAGCCGGTCAGCACGGCGGCCAGTTCCCCGGCGTCCGGCACCGCCACGTGTTCGGCGCACCGAGCGGCCACGAAGCCACCCACCTCGCGCATCACCTCGACGCGCACTCGGGCCTGCCAGCGGGCTGCCTCCGAGGGGACCTCGGCGCGGATCGCGGTGCTCACGGACCTTGGCGCTCCTGGTTCTCGAGTCTGCGCGGCGTGATCGAACGGGACCATCGTGCCACCGTTCGGGTGATCCTGCATCGGGTGTGCATCGGTTCTCCAACGGCTTACCCATCCAGCGCCGTCCCACTCGCGGTGGACCGCGGTGGTGCGAGGATGTTCCGCGTGACCGATAGGGCGGCGGTAGAGCAGGTGACTCGCACAGCCGGGCAGGTCGCCCGGCTGCTCGGCGTCGCCGAGTCGACATTGCGCGCCTGGCACCGCCGCTACGGCTTGGGACCCGCGCCCGCCCGCCCCGGCGGGTACCGGCGCTACGCCGACCACGACCTCGCCCGCCTGCAACGCATGCGCGACCTGGTCCGCGGCGGTGTCCTGCCCTCGGACGCCGCGCGCGTGGTGGTTGGGGAACCGGACCACCTCGATCCGAGCCAATCACTGCCCGCCCTGCTGGCGGCCGTCAGGGACCTCGACGGCGGGCGTTGCCTTGCGCTGCTGGAGCGCGTGCTGGCGGGCAGTGGCGTGGTCGCGGCATGGGAGCGGCTGTGCCGACCGGCGTTCGCCGCCGTCGAGGCCGACCAGAGCGCGGACGCGGCGCGGGGCGCGGCGGGCGGGTGCGTCGCGGGCGAGCACGTGCTGTCCTGGGCCACCTCCACCGCCCTGCGGCGCCGAACGGCCGAGGGCAGCGCCCATCGCGGCCCCGCCGTGCTGCTCGCCTGCACCGACGGCGAGCAGCACACCCTGCCCGTGGAGGCGCTGGGCGCCGCACTGGTCGAACGCGGCGTCCCGGTCCGCCTGCTCGGCCCGGCGGTCCCCGCCGAGAGCCTGGCACGCGCCATCGACACGACCCGTCCCGAGGCCGTCGTGCTCTGGTCCCAGCGTCGGGAGTCGGCGCGGACCGGCCCACCCCACCACCCCGCACTCCTCCTCGCCGGCCCGGGATGGACCACCGCGGACGGTGCCGCGCCGCTGTCCTCGCTCACCCACGCGCTCGAACGGCTCACCTGACCGGCCGCGTCCCCGCGCTGCGGCACCGCCGACACCGCCCCGCGCGCCTGATCGGTCCAAGCCGCGCCCGAGCACTCCACAGAACCCCGCCCGCGCCATCCCGGTCGTGGATCCCGTGCGATTGAGCCGGGTGCCGGTGTCGATGTCGATCGCGGTCAACCGCGCGCGAAGAACCCGTCGAGGGTGTCGCACCGGTCAGGGCTGCCGCCCACCTCGACGGTTCTCGTGCCGAAACTCGATACGACCTCGTCGAACCCGAGGAGACCGGACCACCGCCGCGCCCGCCCGAGTGCGCGGGTGCTGCGCAACACCGCGGCGGGTTGCCCGTCGCTGGTGATGAGGACCTGGCCCAGGTCGTCCTCGACCAGTGCCGTCATCGCCGCGGTGACCGCGGTCGGCGGCAGCGGCCGGTCGACCACGAGGTGCGCCCGGGCCCGGTGCCGCTGATCCGACGACCAGGCGCGGGTGTCGGCGATGCCCGCGTAGAGCCCGCCGACCCGCGACCGCGCCGGGAGTCGGACCCGGAGGTCGCGGAAGTCCTGGCGCAGCAACGAATGCGTGACGCGGACGACATCCGCCCCGGGCGCCGGGTCGACCAGCACGTCGGGGACGGCCGCGGGCAGGGGCGCGCCCCTGGTCGCGGGTTCGGGGATCAACGCGGCCAGGCGCGCGGTCTGGGCGTCCAGGTCGCAGGTGCCCGTGCGCCCCTCCCAGGGCGGCCCGTCGTGCCAGGCGACGGCGTCGGACTCGTGCACGAGCACGGCGCCGTTGTTCCAGGCGCGGTAGCCCAGGTCCCAGTCCTCCCCGCCGTAGCCGGTGAAGCGCTCGTCGAACCCGCCGAGGTCGGCGAACAGGCTCGCGCGACACGCCAGCACCGCGCTGATGACGTAGCGGAAGCTGCGGCCGTCGGCGCGCAGCAGGTCCGCCGTGGCGCGGTAACCCGCACGCAACCAGTCGGGTGCGGGCAGCGCCGGGGCCGTCGCGGGGTCGTCCCCGGGACGCAGTGCGCTCAGGTCGGCGTGCGCGCGCCGACCCACGGCCAGCACATCGCGGCAGCGCGTCACCCGTCGGGTGAGCGCGGCGAGGAAACCGGGTCCGGGGACGGTGTCGGCGTCGAGGAACACCAGGACCTCCCCCCGCGCGGCCCGGGCGCCCATGTTCCGCGCCGCCGCTGCGCGGAAGCCGAGGTCGGGTTGCGTGAGGACGGTCGCGTCGGGACACACCGGGGCGTGGGCCGAGCCGTCGTCGGCCACGACGACCTCCAGCGCAGGCGTGGTCTGGGTCCGCAGCGCGGCCAGGACGAGTGCGAGCTGGGCGTGCTGCTCGTAGTGCGTGACCACCACGCTGACCGCGGGCGCGGGCACCGGGTCGGTGCCGAGCAGGTCCCAGCGGTTGTGCGGGACGTACGCGTCGGTGCTCACGCGGCGACCCCGCAGAGTGCGTGGTAGAGCCGCACGTGCGCCGCGCCGACATCGGGCCACGGCGGCGTGCTCGACAACCACGTGGACCCGACCGAGTCGAGCGCCGCGGCCACCGCCCGGTCCAGCGCGGAATCATCGGCGCACAGGGCCAGGGAGCCGGGGTGGCGCCGGTGCAGTTCCACGGCGTAGTCGCCCGGTGCCGCGAGCGGGCGGCGGCGCGAACCCCACCAGGTGAGCAGCGTTCCGCTGGCGCTGGCCCGGTCGTGGAGCACCAGCGGCACGGTGATCGCCGCGGCGGCGGCGGCCATGTCCGCGTCCGACAGCGTCCCGGTGACCACCAGGTCCACCCCGAGGTCTGCCGCCCGCTTGGCCAGCGACCGCTCCAGGTCGGCGTGCCCGGGGCTGGTGCTGCCCGCGGCGACGACGCGGGGGTGCAGCGGGCTGCGCGCGGCGGCGTCGATGGCGCGGGCGTGGCCTTTGCCGGGGTAGAGGAAACCCAGCACGCCCAGCACCGGCTGGTCGGCCCACCACGGCCGGGGCCCGGGCGCGGGCAGCGACGGCAGCGGCAGGTCGATGACGTGAACCTGCCGGTCGGTGAAGGCACGTGCCTTCACCGCTTCGTGTCGGGAGGAGACCAGGATCGCGTCGCACACGCCCGCCACCTCGCGGTACCCCGAGATCCGTTCCCGGTCGCGGCGCGCGTCCGGGTCACCGCCGGGAACGTCGTGCAGGGTCACGACCAGCGGCCGTGGCGCCGTGGCGGCCCAGTCGAGGAAAGACCGCGTCGCCTGCGCGATGCCGGCCCCATAAAGGGAATCGGAGAATTGTGCGTGGGTGAGGTCGGCGTCCGAGTGGGTGGGGTGGAAACCGTGCTCGCGCACCGCGTCCGCCACCAGGGCGGCGTGCCGGACCACGCCGTGGCCGCTGGGGCCCGGCGCGTACGCGCGCACCCTCACCGCGTGCTCGCCAAGGCCGCGGCGTAGACGTGCGCGTGGATGTCGGCGATCGCGCGACGTTGCGCGGCCCGGTGTTCGGGGCGGGCGTGCCACGACGGCCGGTCGCGGTGGGCGGCGCGCACCGCCGCGGCGAGCGAGTCGCGGTCCAACCCGGACTCGTCGTGGCCGTAGACGAGGCAGGGCGCCTGCTCGGCGTAGTAGCCGCAGTTCGGCACCAGCACCGCCGTGCCCAGGTCGTGGCAGGCCTCCAACCAACCCGAGTGGGTGCCGAACCGGTACGGCAACACCGACAGGTCCAGCCCCGCCAGGTAGTCCCACAACTCGTCGTCGGAGAACGGTCGGTGGACGCGCACACCCAGGTCCGCGAGCCGGGCCGCCACCGCGCGGCCGCCCCCGTCGTCGTGCGCATCGATCAGCAGCCGCGCCCCCGGCAGTTCCGCGACGACCGCGGCCAGCGCGCGGGCGACGGGGACCGGGTCGCTGTTGGCGCGCTTGCTCTTGACGTGCAGGCCGACGGCGAAACCCGCGCGCGGGGGTCGCGGCAGGGCGGCGCGGGCGGCTCCGACCACGTGCGGGTGCGGCACGACCACCGCCGTGCGCCCCCAACGGCGCGCGATCTCCGCCGCCGCGCCGCCGGTCAGGGTGATCACCCGGGTGGCGGCGGGTACCAGCACGTCCAGCGCCGCGGCGTGCCTGCCCGGGTCGTCGTGGTGCGGGTTGCGCAGGTCGTGGACGGTGAGCACCAGGGGGTGCCGCGTCGCGGCCAAGGCGGCGACCAGGTCCCGCAGTTGCGCAAGCGAGCGGTCGTCGAAGCCGAAGTGCACGTGGAAGACGTCGAACTCCGCGGCGTGGCCGAGCACCCAGGCGGGGTCCAGCATGGGCGGTGGCCACCACCTCCCGGCCGGGGCGCCGGGTACCTCCACGTCGGCGAGCCGGACCACCCGTGCGTCGCCGCTCGGCGCCGACAGGTGCCGGACGTACACGTGCTGTTCGGGAACGGACGCGACGCGCAGTGGACAAGCTAGGGGCACGGGCGCGGATGCCCGGCCGACCCCGCCCGCAAACCCCGGTGCCCCGCGGACCGTTGCGCCGCAACGATCTTCGGAGTTGACAGCACCCGACTCACGGGTTGAACCGCCGCGCGGTGGGTATCCGCCCCTCGCCGAACGCGGCAGCGCCGAACCGCAGGCACGCCGCCCCGACTCCGGGAGACCCCTTGGCCAGATCGCCGGGCACGCCCCCGCGCCCGGACCGCGCGCGGTCGCTGCGGATCGTGCTCATCGCCTCGGCCAGGTACCCCATCCGGCAACCCTTCCCCGGCGGGCTGGAGGCGCACACCTGGCAGCTCGCGAGCCACCTGCGCGCCCGCGGGCACGCGGTCGAGGTGTTCGGCGGTCCCGGCTCGGACCCCGCGCTGCGGGTCCGGGTCCTCGACACCCGTCCCGCCCTGTCCGAGCACGCGCGCGCCGACACCAGCATGCCCGCGGGCCACTTCATGGCCGAACACCACGCCTACCTCGGGGTGATGCTGGAGCTGGCCCGCGACGGCGGCTACGACGTCGTCCACAACAACTCGCTGCACTACCTGCCCGTCGCCATGGCCGCGAACCTGCTCGCGCCGGTGCTGACCACGCTGCACACCCCGCCGACCCCCTGGCTGGAGTCGGCCATCGCGCTGGGCCCCGCCGGGCACTTCGCCGCGGTCAGCGCGCACACCGCCGACCAGTGGCGGGCGGGCGTCCCCGCGGCCACTGTGATCCACAATGGTGTCGACCTGGACATGTGGACTCCCGGGCCGGGCGGGGGAGTACCGGTGTGGTCGGGCAGGCTGGTGCCGGAGAAAGGTCCGGAGGACGCGATCCACGCGGCCCGCCGGGCGGGCCGCGGGTTGCGCCTGGCCGGTCCGATCCCGGACACCCGCTACTACCGCGAGCGGGTGCGGCCCCTGCTCGGCGACGGCGTCGAGTACGTCGGCCACCTCGCCCACCGGGACCTGGCCGCACTCGTCGGGTCCGCGGCGGTCGCGGTGGTCTCCCCCTGCTGGGACGAACCCTACGGCCTGGTCGTCGCCGAGGCGCTGGCCTGCGGGACCCCGGTCGCGGGCTACGCCCGCGGTGCGCTCCCGGAACTGCTCGACGACCACACCGGCGTGCTCGTCGACCCCGGCGACGTCGACGGCCTCGCCGCCGCCATCACCCGAGCGGCCGCGCTGGACCGCGAACGCGTGCGGGCGCACGCCGAACGCACGTGCTCGCTGGACGCGATGGTCGACGGCTACGAACGCCTCTACCGGGAACTGGCACCGTGATCGCCTACTACATCCACCACCACGGCTCCGGGCACCTGCACCGCGCCCGCGCCATCGCCGCGCGGTCGCGCACACCGGTGATCGGCCTGTCGAGCGCGCAGCGCCCGGCGGACTGGCCGGGCCGCTGGATCCGGCTCGCCGACGACGCGGGCGCCGATCCCGCGACCGACGACGTCACCGCCAACGGCACGCTGCACTGGGCGCCCCGCCACCACGGTGGGCTCCGGGAACGCATGAGCGCGGTGAGCCAGGTCCTCGCCGACGGCGCGCGGGTGCTCGTCAGCGACGTCTCCGTCGAGGTCGCCCTGCTCGCCCGGCTGCACGGCGTGCCCGTGGTGATCATGGCCCAACCGGGCTCGCGCACCGATCGACCGCACCGGCTCGCCTACGACCTGGCCGCCCGGCTGCTCGCCCCGTGGCCGCGGCGCCCGCAACCGGACTGGCCGACGCGCTGGCTGGCCAAGACCGTCCACCTGGGCGGGTTGTCCCGCTTCGACGGGAGACGACCCGAACCCGCCCGCGCCACCGGCCGGGTGCTGGCGATGTGGGGCTCCGGCGGGCTCGACGTCACCCCGGTCCACCTGCGCGCCGCCGCGGCGGCCACCCCCGACTGGGCGTGGACCGTGCTCGGACCCGAGCCGGTCGACGCCGCGGCGAACCTGCGCTGGGCGGGCTGGGTCGCCGACCCGTGGGACGCGCTGGCCGCCGCCGAGGTCGTCGTCACCCACGGCGGCCAGAACGCCGTGGCCGAGGTCGCGGCCGCGCGCCGGGCCGCCGTGGTCATCCCCCAGGACCGGCCCTTCGCTGAACAGCGGGCCACCGCCGCCGCGCTGCTGCGCGACCGCCTGGCGCTCGTCGCGCCGCGCTGGCCCATCCCCGACCGCTGGCCCGACCTGCTGCGCCGGGCACGGGAGCGCGGGGGTGCGCGCTGGGCGCACTGGTCACCCGGCAACGGCGCCGCGCGGGCCGCGGCCGAACTCGACGCGCTGGCCACATGAGCGCGCCCCGCACCGCGGTGGTCACCATCACCCACCGCCGCGACGACCACCTCCACCGGCAACGCGTCGGCCTCGCCGCCGAGCCACCGGACCTGCACGTGATCGTCGGCATGGACGACACTCCGCGGGTGCGGCCGATCCCCGGCGCCGCCCCGGTGACCCCCCTCGCGGTGTCGAGCCGGGGGAGCGGGCTGCCGCTGGCCCGCGCCCGCAACCGCGGCGCCGCCGCGGCGATCGCGGCGGGCGCGGACGTGCTGGTCTTCCTGGACGTCGACTGCGTCCCCGGTCGCCACCTGGTCTCCCGCTACACCGCGGCCGCCGGGCGGATCCCGTCACCCGCGCTGCTCTGCGGTCCGGTCGCCTACCTCCCGCCCCCACCCGCCGACGGCTACCCGATCAGCGGATTCGACGCCCCCATGCACCCGGCACGACCCGTCCCGGCACCCGGTGACATCGTCGCCGACGACCGGTTCGACCTGTTCTGGTCGCTGTCTTTCGCCACCACCGCGTCGACGTGGGCGACCCTGGGCGGGTTCTGCGAGGACTATTCCGGCTACGGCGCGGAGGACACCGACTTCGCCCTGACGAGCAGAGTCGCCGGGGCCACGCTGCACTGGGTCGGCGGCGCCGAGGCCTACCACCAGTACCACCCGCCGAGTCGCCACGAGCCCGCCCGCGCCCCCGAGATCGTCCGCAACGCCAACACCTTCCACCGCAGGCACGGCCACTGGCCCATGCGCGACTGGCTCGAAGACCTCGCGGTGGCCGGTGTGGTGGAGTTCGACCCCGCCCACGACCTGCTCCGGTCCGCCGGTCCCGGGGACGTCTAGGCTGCCTGCGTGGACCTGCGGACAAGCTCGTGGCACGAGCTGCTGAGCCGCGTCATCGACGCCGCGCACCGGGCCACCGCGTCGGACTTGGTCGACGTGGTGGTCTCGGCGTGCGCTCGGGTCGATGTCGGGGCGTGGCTGTACGTGGTCGACATGGCCCAGCGGCGGCTGCACCCGCTGCCCGCCCGGAGCGAACCGGCCGGGCGAGCACTCGGTGTGGACGACACGACAGGGGGACGGGCGTTCCGGACCGCCGAGATGGCGGTGACCGGGGTCGCGGGGGAGCGGCCGGTGCTGTGGGTCCCGATCGTCAACGGGACGGAACGGCTGGGCGTGCTCGCGTTGTCGCTGCCGCTGGACACGGACCCCGAAGACGTCGTGGTGCGGGAGCGGTGCTGGACGTTGGCGGGCCTGGTCGGACACCTCGTGATGTCCAAGCGGGCTTACAGCGACCTGCTGCACACCGTCCGCCGACCGCAGCCGTTGTCGGTGGCCAGCGAGCTGCTGTGGCAGCTGCTCCCGCCGCAGACCTTCGCCAGCGGCGACCTGGTGGTGTCCGCGACGATGGAGCCCTTCGACCGGGTCGGCGGGGACGGCTACGACTACGCCGTCGACGACACCCGCGCCTACTTCGCCGTCTTCGACGCCACCGGCCACGACCTGGCCGCCGGGCTGATCACCACGATGGTGCTGGCGGCCACCCGCAACGCCCGCAGGCAGGGCGGCGACCTGACGGCCATGGCCGCGGCGGCCGACGAGGTCCTCGACAGCCACCCCACCGATGGCGTGTGCACGGCGGTCCTCGCCGACTTGGACCTCACCACCGGCGAACTCCGCTACCTGCTGGCGGGCCACCCACCCCCCATCCTCCTCCGCGGCGGGCGCGTCGTGAGATCGCTGGACACCCGACCGCGGGTTCCGCTGGGAATGCGGCCCCGCCAGGACTCGACCGAGGTGTCGGGGGTGGGTGTCGAGCACCTGTGCCCGAGCGACCGCTTACTCCTTTACACCGACGGGGTCACCGAAGCCCGCGCCCCCGACGGCACCTTCTTCGGCGTCGACCGATTGGTCACACTCACCGAGCAGCACGAGGCCGCGGGTCTGCCCGCACCCGAAACCCTCCGACGCGTCACCCGAGCGGTGCTCGACCACCAGAACCGCGTCCTCCAGGACGACGCCACGTTGGTACTCGTCGAGTGGTCGCCGCGTGCCGCGGAGAACCTGCTACCGGGGTCGCCGCACGCAGGCGACGGGTGGCCCACCCGTTAGCAACTCCCGACGGCAAGCCGCCCGGCAGCCGGCTTGCCCACCCGCGGGACAGCGCGCCACCGTCGACACCAGGGTCACCTCAACCGCCTGCCGAGCACAGTGTCCCGTCCGGACGCACCGAGAACGCGCTGCGCCGCTGTGCGAGGCGGCGACCCCCTCGGTGCGGCGGCGTTCTCCGCTCGGTCGGCGGATACCCGGTCCGGCCTGACTCGATCTTCACGGCCCAGGCCGCGAGCCGAGAACCGCGCGGTGCCACCGTTTCCCCGGAGGGGCGGACCGGTGCCCCCGCGCACCGGGTCCGGGCAACCGGCGCCCGGATGCTGCCGGTGGCGGTCGGCGTCAGCTCAGTGCGGCCAGTCCGCGTTGCCAGCGGTTTCGGCGCTGGTCGGGGGTTTGCTCCCACCACGGTGTCCCGCGTTCGCCCAGTGCCACCTTGGCGTCCCGCACCCGCGCCCGGGCTTCCCGTTCCGCTTCGGCGTCCTGCTCGCGCAGAGCGACCCCGACATCGCGGCGGGCCCGCATCAGCAGCTTGCGCAGCTCGGCCGCGGGTTCGGCCGGGATCGCGGGATCGGTTGCCCGCCAACGCCTGCCGTTGACCACCACGTAGCGCCCGTCGGGTGTGCGCTCCGGTTCTGCCATACCACCAGAATCGCACTTGTCGACTGGTGCGGCCTGATGCGACTCCGGCAGGGTACGAGGGGGAGTACGGGTCGCTGTGGTCCAGGCAGTGATGCCGTTGTTCGAGTTGTCGAGCGGGCTCGAACGTTTCGAGACCCTGCTTCGCCAGGCTCCGTGAGTCCGGTACCGAATTGGTCGAGTTCCCGGCGCTTTTCTCGGCGGGTATCCCAAGGGCGCGTCCTCCGCGGTGCGACCGTCGCTGGAAAGGCGCGCACTGTTCAAGCGGTACCGCCGGTCGGCCTTCCAAGCCCCCGGTGAGCCGTTCGACCGGGCGCGCTGCGGTGGCCGGGGCCGGGCGCCTGGTCGTGATAGGCGTAGTGGAACGGTACGTACACACCGTCTATTGCTCGTCGCTGCTGTTCGACCCGGCGGGCACCCTCATCGGCCACCACCACAGGCTCATGCCCACCGGCGTCGAACGCCTGATCTGAGGCTAGGTCGACGGCTCCGACATCGCCGTCGGGGCCGCTGCTCCGTGCTCGCCGCCAACCGGTTCGCCACCCGCCGCGACTACCCCGCCGACTACCGCTCGGCGAACCGGTCGAGCCCGGGCACACCATGATCAACGGCTGCAACCGCGCCGTCGACCCGTTCGGGTGGCTGCCGGCCGGTCCCGTGTTCGGCCGGACGGACCTGCTGGTCGCCGACGTGGATCCCGATCTGCTCGCTGGTGCCTACCTCGACCTGGACGTGTCCGGCCACTACTCCCGCTCGGACCTCTCGCGCCTGGACCACTCCCCGCGCCCGGCCCGGATGGCCGCGCCACCGGTCGCCCGGTGAGTCGCCGGTGCGATCTACGCCTCTGACTGCCCGCGGCGTTGCGTCGACGACGCGGGGGTGGCGGGTCGGGAGGATCGGACCGTCGCCAACCACAGAGCCAACGCGACGAGGTCGACGACCAAGAGCGGCCAACGGACGCCGAGTGGTTCATCCTCACCGACCGGCGACAGCAGCGCGACCACGTCGAAGGCGGTCAAACCGAGGAAGGCCAGCGATCCGAGCTGGGCGAGCAGCCTGCGTAAACCCCGCCGGAGCAGCCCGGCCAGCGCGAGCACGGCGAACGCGAGGTGGATGGTGGCGGTCAGCGGATTGCCGAACAGGCCGACACCGCCGTCGTCGGTGGCACCGGGCATGATCGATCCGCCGGTGGTGAAAGTGACGACAGCGGTGGCCGAGAGCACCGCGGCCAGTGTGGCGCACAGGGCACCACCGAGCTTGTTCGACACCGGTGACCTCCTCGATGAACTGGTTGCGGTGCGGTTTCCCGGCCGGACCCCGACCAAACTCCCTGTCGGGTCGACGACTCGGAAATCCCGTGGGTCTCGCGCGTCCACGCGCGACCGACTCCGCACCCTCGTCCCCTATCAGCCGGTGAGCAGGCCGTTGACCCCAAGGAGGGGGTACTCGGTGATCCGGCCGGTGGCGGCATCGACGCGAGCGATCTTCATGCCGAGCGCTTCGGCGACCCGGATGGTGCCGTCGGCGGCGGTGCGGACGCCGACGGGGAACGACAGCGGCATGGGCGTGCTGTAGTTCGTGAACTGCCCGGTCGCCGGGTCGAACCGCGCCACTTGGCTGCTGAGGTACTGCTCGACCCGCAGCGCTCCGGTGTGGTCGAACTCGACCTCGCAGACCCCGCCCACCGGCAGCGACGAGGCCACCCTCCCGTACTCGGTGATCGACCCCACCACGCACGCCGGCGCGGGCGCCAACCCCGGCACCAAGACGAGCGCCGCGACTACCCGAACCCCTGCGCGCATCAACGCCTCCCAGGTCCGTCTACCAGCGACCCTGGGCGTCCCGGCTGCGTCCCGCGATCACCCGACTGGTGACGATCACCTTCGCCCTCGGCGCTTCGTCGCCCGTCAGAACGCACGGGACGGGTTCGACGGTCGCATCCGGGCGATGATTCGCGTCCGCTCGCGCTGGTGTGGCCCGGTTGGTGATCACGCGGGGTGGCTGTTGTCCTCGGATTCGGGTGGTGGTTCGCGGCAGCGGCGTTGGGGGGATTGTCATCTGCGCCCCGAGGGCGCAGCGTGGACGGACGGCTCGATCGCACCCGAGACAGGAGTGGTCATGATCGGCAGTGTGCGCAGGCTTCCGGTGGGCACGAGGTTGCGTGCGGTCCGAGCGACGGTCGTCGCGGTGGTACTCGTGCTGGTTGCCCCAGTCACGGTCGCCGCCCCCGCTCAAGCCGCGGTGATCGAGCTGACGTGCGACGTCAACGTCCATCTCAGCTTCAGTCCGGCGTTGACCGCCACGCAGACCACCGCGGACGTGGTCGCGGTCGCGACGGTCGTCAACTGCCTGTCGCCCAGCGGGAACCACAACGACCTCCAGGCGGGATCGGTCAGCGACGCCACCGGCACCATCACCAGCCTCGGCGGCGTCCCCTGCAACCTCCTCGCGACCATCACCGGCAGCGCCACCATCGACTGGTCACCCACGGGCGAGCACACCACGTTCGACTTCACCGTCAACACCAACCCCCTCAACGGCCTCATCGCCCTGCAGACCACCCAGACCAGCGGCCCGTTGAACGGCACCACCTCGCTCACCGTCGCCGCGGCCAACCCGAACCTCGGCTGCGCCCTCGGCGGCCTCTCCAGCCTCACCGTCCCGATCGGACAGACCACGTTCCTGGGAACCTGACCACCTCGACCGATGCGGACTGGGCGACCGCTCGTGGAGCGGATTCGGGTTGTCGGTCACTCCGACTTGTCCCGACTTCGGTGTGTGGTGTCGCCGATCCGGTCTGCCGGGTAGGTCAGTGTGGTGTCGAGGTCGAGTGTTCCCGGCCGGTCGAGGCACTGCTGGTAGAGATCGGCCACGGGTGCCGACAGCGCATCGGGGTGGGGTACTCGAGTACGTGGACGGGGTGGCCGTGCTCTGTGGCGTAGCGGTGGACGCCGTCGAGCAGAGCGTGGTCGAGTCCCCATTCGACCAGGTACGTCGCAGGACGCTGGTCCCGACCCGCGAAGGTCTCGTGATCGGTCAGGTGGCGGGCGCCGGGCTGCGGTCGGTGGTCGCCGCGGGTAGCGCCAGGAACGCGTACTGGGTGGTGCCACGGGGAGTGCGGTGGGTGTGGACCAGGTCGGCGAGTTGGTGCACCAGCAGCAGTCCGTGGCCGCCCAGGGAGCCCGGGGTGGCTGGTAGGTATCCGGCGAGGGGGTTCGCGAGGTGGCCCGCGTCGGCGACTTCGCACACAAGGTGCCCGTTGTGGTCGTGCAGCGCGAGCAGGCAGTCCCCGCCGCCGTGCAGCAGGCTGTTGGTGGTCAGTTCGGAGACGATCAGTTCCAGGTCGGCGACGCGCGCGGGACCCAGGCCGATCCGCTCGGCGTGGGTGGTCGCCCAGGTGCGGGCGGCGCGGATGCCCCCGGTGGAAGCGACCCGGAACCGCATCGCCGTGGCGTTGTCGAAGGTGAGTGCGCGGTTGTAGGCGTTGATGACCGCGTGGGGGTCGTAGTCGGGGCTGGCCAAGCGGTGGTGCCCGTCCCACAGTTGGGGGTGGGTGCGGCGCGCGTCGGCCACGACGAGCGGGTCGAGGCCCGCGCTGTCGTAGGGGCAGGCGATGGTGACGCGCCGCCCGGTGAAGACGAGGTTGATCAGCGCCTCGTGCTGGGCGCAGGCGGGGTACTCGGTGGGGGTGCGGCCCGCCCAGACGGGTCCGCCGATGATGCGGACGTGCCGGTCGGGGTGGGAGTCGGCGAAGCGGTGCAGCACGGTGGGGATGATGCGGCCGGGGTTGCGGCCCGCCCGGTACATGTCGATGAAGGTGACGCGATCGGCGTCGGCGCCGAGGGCGTCGCGCAGCAGCCGCAGCCGGGGTTCGGGGACCGCGACGGCGACGGGCTCGTCCGCGGCCAGCCCCTCAACGACGAATGGCACAAGGGCGCGCAGGTAGTCAGCGTCGGTGCGGTAGAACACGGCCGAGTGAGTGCTGGTCACGCGGCGGGCTCCACGCGGACGTGGTGCAGCTCCAAGGCCTGCCGCAACCGGGCTCGTCCTGCCCGGTTCCCGCGCAGGACGAGTTCGCTGTCGTGGCGGACGGCGTGCTCGGCCGGCCGCGGCAGATTGCGGTGGTCGATGAACTCCAGCGCGGTTGCGTCGATGACGATTTGTCCCGCCTCCAGGACGGGGTCGACGGTGCGCGGCGTCGCGCCGAACAGCTCGCCGTTGGCGAGGTCGAGTTCGCCGGAGAGCGCGGAGGCGGTGACCGGGTCGTCTGAGAAGCGGAAGCCGGTGGCGTCGGTGTTGTCGGCGGGGTGCACGGTGGCCAGGACGGCGGAGGCGTGTTCGCCGACGGAGTGGTGGTAGGCGCACATCGCGGTGAACGGGCGCAGCGCCATGTACCGGTCGACCTTGTGCTCGTAGCGGACGAACGCGGCCAACTGCTCCGGTGTCGCGACCAGGGCGGTGCGGTCCGCCGCGACCCGCAGACCCCGGTACCCGGCGGCGACCGCGGCCTCGGTGGCCTCCGCGCACACCCGCACCTGGGACTCGGGGTCGACCGCGGTCCCGGCGGGGTAGGCGCTGCCCAGCGACACCACCCGCGCACCGCCGTCGCGCGACGCGGCCTCCCGGCTGCTGAGCCCGGCGAGTTCGGCGGGCAGCGCGTTCGGGGCGCCGGGGCTGATGCACCAGACCTGCTGACCGGTGGTGATCCCCTCGGCCAGGGACTCCCGCGACCGGCGCGCGAACTCGGCCCGGTCGCGGTAGAGCCGGCACACGCGGTCGGCGAAGGCGCCGTGCCGCGCGTGGTCCACCACTCTCCGCAGTCGCATACCCGCCAGCGTAAGCCTGACGTGGCCCGGCGGCCGCACTGGGCGTCGAGCGCGATTGGACGCCTCGCCGGTGCCGTTCGACGGATGACGGTTGCGTAGCTGTGAGCGCGCCGCAGGGCCGAGGTCGTGGTCTGCGACCTGACCGTGGAAGCGGAGAACGCCCGGGTGGTCGAGCGCACGGTCGCCGCCTTCGGGCGCATCGACGTGCTGGTGTGCAACGCCGCGTACCAGATGTCGCAGGACGCCGGGCTGTCGGAGATCGACACCGCGCAGTTCGACCGCGTCATGAAGACCATCGTCTACGGCCTGTTCTGGCTGCGCAAGGCCGCGCTGCCCCACCTGCCGCCGGGGTCGGCGATCATCACCACGTCGTCCATCCAGGCGTTCCAGCCGTCACCGCACCTGCTCGACCACGCCGCCTCCAAGGGCGCGATCGTGAACTTCACCAAGGGCTTGGCGCTCAACCTCGTCGACCGCGGCATCCGGGTGAACTCCGTCGCCCCGGGTCCGGTGTGGACACCGCTCATCCCGGCCACCGTGCCCCCGGACAAGGTGGAGTCCTTCGGCGCCCAGGCGCCACTCGGCCGCCCCGCCCAACCCGCTGAACTCGCCCCCACCTACGTGTTCCTCGCCTCCCAGGAATCCAGCTACACCACCGGCGAGACCACCGCCGTGACCGGCGGATCACCGATCACCTGAGACGTGTTTGCCCGCGGGCGAGGGGGGTAGCCGATTGTGGATGTCCAGGGAGGCACTGATGCGCGATTCCCGAACCGTAGCGGCGATCGGACTGCTGGTGGTGGCCGTCGCGGCGGCATTGGTCGGTCTGCTGACCGATATCGGTTTCCTCATCGCCGCGGGGATCGCGGGCGGGATCGTGGTGCTCGTCGTCCTCGGGATGACCCGCTGGGGCGGCGGCAAGCCCGTGGGCGAACCGGGTGGCCCGGCCGAGCAGGACGTGGCATCCGACCCTGGCGTGGCGAGCACTCGCGAAACCGGCACCGACGGCCACGACTTCGTCGGCCGCGTCGAGGGGGAGGACGACAGCGCCGCCGAACGCACCGGAGCGGAGGTCCGAGCGCAGCGGCGCGGGACCCGGCGATGACCACGAGGCGCTCCGTTGCTCCGCGCCGGGCTCACCTGCGCGGAAGAGAAAGTCCACAGTGGAGTAAGATCTTGCGGCGCCTCCCCCGGTACGCTTCGACGGGAACGCGTTCGACCCGGCGCGGCGGCGTGCGGGTGGCGTCCCGGTGATCACGACGGCGTTGCGGGTGGTCGCGGCCCGTTCGCGCGACCGGGAGGATGGGCGTGCACAGCGACTCCGACGACGGCGAATTGTCGAGTCTGGTCGGCGACGCGGCCGTGGTGCGGCGGGTGTTCGACGAGATGGCGGTGATCGTGCTCGCGATAGCAGGCGGGGACCTGCGGATCTCGGTCGCCAACAGCGCGTTCCGGGCGCTGGTCGGCCGGTCGAGCCTGATCGGGTTGCCGTTGCGGGAGGCGTTCGCCGATCTCGCGGGTCAGCAGGTGGTGGAGATGCACGAGCGCGTCTACGCCACGGGGGAGCCGCTGAGCCAGCGGGGCTTCCGGGGCCAGCTGGAACCGGAGGGTGGCGAGCGCTTCGAGGTGTTCTTCGACTTCGACCTGATGCCCACCCGGGGCTCGGACGGCGCGGTGACCGGGATCATCGGCGTCGTCCGCGACGTCACCGCTGGGGCACGGGAAACCCGGGACGCGCAGCGCCGGGCGGCGCGGGCGGAGCAGCGCTACGCCGAGGCCCGGGACGTGATCACCACCCTGCAGGAGGAGCTGCTGCCCAGCGGCGTGCCGGTCCTGCCACGAGTCCGAATCGCGGCCAGCCACCTGCTGGCCGATGCCGACACCGCGGCGGGCGGGGACTGGTTCGACGCGGTGGCGCTCCCCGACGGGCGGGTCGGACTGGTCGTCGGCGACGTGGTCGGGCACGGCGTGTCCGCCTCGGCCGTGATGGGACAACTGCGGGTCCTGCTCCACGAACGCCTGGTCACCACCGGCGACATCACCACATCCCTACGAGCCCTGCACGCGGCGGCGACCCGCGTCCCGGGCGCCCACGCGGCGACCGTGTGCGTCGCCCTGCTGAACCCGACCACGGGTGTCGTGGAGTACTGCACCGCCGGGCGCCCGCCACCGTTGCTGCTGCCCGCCGGGGCCGAGGCCCGGTACCTGCCGCCCACCGGGGCGGCGCCGCTCGGCGTGGGCGAGGGCCGGTTCGGCACCGCGCGCGATCGACTCGACGACGCGGACATGCTGCTGCTCTACACCGACGGCATCCTGGAACGCCCCTGGCGGGACCTGGCCGGTGCCACGGTCGAGCTGGCCGCCGCCGCGACCGACATCGCCGCCGACCGCGCGTTGCGCGAGCCGTACTCCGTTCCGGTCGAGCGGGTCACCACGCAGGCCCTGGAGCTGCTGACCAGGGTGTCCGGCTACACCGACGACATCACCCTGAATCCCTCCTGTACTGCGCAAAGGGGCCATTCGTCCGGTCCGCTCCTGTTGTCCGGACGTCGGCCGCGCGGAGCCGCGCGACGGGTGGAGGGTTCGGGCGTGTCGGGTGCGCGGCCTGCCTCGGTGCGCCGGGTGATGTCGAGGTGACACGATCACCCGGTGACGTCCCCTCGGGCGTCGAGCGGCGGCGCTTGGAGGAGCACCCATGTCCGACCCGACGACCTCGCGCGGCCGAATGACCGAGACCGGCGCGGTGATCGACGTGCTGCTGGTCGAGGACGACGAAGGGGACGTGATCATGGTGCGCGAGGCGTTCGAGCAACGCCAGCCGGGCGCCCGCCTGCACGTGGTCAACGGCGGCATCGAGGCCGTGGCCTTCCTCAGACGCGCCGACGGCTACGCCGAGGCCCCAGACCGGACCTGATCCTGCTCGACCTCAACATGCCCCGCATGGACGGCCGCGAAGTCCTCGCCGAGGTCAAGAACGACCCGGCGTTCACGGCTATCCCGATCGTCGTGCTGACCACCTCCGCCGCCCAGGAGGACGTCCTGGCCAGCTACAACCTCTACGCCAACGCCTACGTCACCAAACCCACCGACCTCGACGAGTTCATGACCATCGTCGGCAAGATCGACGAGTTCTTCGGCACCACCGTCACCCTGCCCGACTGACGCGCTCGTTCACCGTTGTGGGTGGCCGTCAGGTGGGGGCCAGGCCGACCGCGGGCAGTGGCGAGCCCCCGAACCGGACACCGACGCCGTGCCGTTGCGAGGTCGAGGATTGAAGATCATCGATGCGGTGGCCGACGTCGTCCACGTCGACCGCGGCACGCCGGGCACCACGACGACCGTCGAGTTCGGCACTCGACCGACCCCACCATGACGGTCCGGCCTCTCGCCCGGGCGGTCGAAGGTCACCACCTGATCTGGGCGACGAGCAGGGCGATGTCGTCCCGGGCCGGGGTCGGCTCGATGAAGGCGTCAATGACCTGGGCGCACACCAGCCGGGCCGGGCAGGCGCAGCGGCGAACTCACCGCGTGGTCGGCGTCGGTCGGCGGGTGAGCGCGTCGAGCACCAGACGAGCCGGGAGCAGCATCGCGGCCAGCCCGCGGCTGGCGTCGGACTCCTCCACCGAGCCGGTGAGCCGGGAGTCGAGCGCGGCGATCCGCTCCCGGGCGCGGTCCACCGCGGCCACCAGGTCGTCCTCGGGGCCGTTGACGGTGTCGATCACGGCCGCCAGCTCGTCCAGCAGCGCGGCGTAGTCCGCACGCGAACGCGGCGACGGGTAACGGGTCACCGGCCCGTCATCCGCGCACGACTGCACGGCCTCCGCGATCTGCACCACCCGCGGCCACGCCTCCCGTAGGTTCACGGCACGACCACCCGCCCGACCGGGCCGCGTGCGCACGTTGAGCCGGATCGCCTCGGCGTTCCACCGCACAGCCTCCTCGGCGCGGCGCACCCACTCCTCGGACCCGCGCGTCCGCCGCACCCACCCCGACGGGTCACGCGGTCCACCTTCGGCGCGCAGCGCGTCCGCAAGCTCGACCAGCACCGCCCGCAGCTCCGCCCCCAGCTCGGCGGTGGTCCGCCGAGCCCAGCGGTCGTAGGTCGGCGGGAACACCAGACTGTTGACCAGCGTGCCGGTCACCGCACCCAACGCGGTCTCCAGCAACCGGTCGAGCAACATCACCTCCTGGCTGGCACCGGTCACCGTCAACACCAGCACGACGGTGACCCCGATCCACTTGCCGCTCTCGCCGAACACCGACCACCGACCCACCAACAACCCCACCGCCACCGCCACACCCAGCGCCACCGCGTGCTCCGGGATCAACCGCAGCACCAGGAACGCCACCAGCACCGCGGTGGACGCCGCGGCCAACTGCTGCGCCGACCCCCGGATCGACCGGTACACCGTCGACTCGATCATGAACACCGCCGCGTACGGCGCCAGGAACGGCTGCGGTAGATCCCACAACCCGTCGGCCAGCAGCCACGCCACCACCGCCGCGACCGCACCCTTGCCCGCCTGCAAGAAGGAATGTCCGCTCATCATTCCCTAACATGCCCACAAACTCGAAGGACTATCACGTACCTCCATGATCACCGAGACGGCCCCGACGGCCCTACATCGCAGGCGGCCATCGCCGGCGCTCGGCCCGTGCTGAAACCTGTGTCCCAGAGGACGATGCCCCCGGGCCGACTCCGTCGAGACCACGGGCGAACCCGACAGCCGCGGTCTGGCAGGCGAGTGCCACCACACCGGCGTCAACTCGCTCGAGTGGACAAGCGCGTTGGGATTTCCTCGGCCCACGGTTGATCTTGTGGCATGTCCGGTCTGGAGTCACCACTCATCGGGCGGCCGATCACGCTGGGAAGAAGGGTGACGGGTGAGCCTAGAGGCGTGAGATGACAGATAGTGAGAATTGTGTGACATAGAGCCACCGATTTGGTCCAGCGACTCAGCGAGCCCAGCCCACCAAGGAGTGGCGGGGCTCGCTTTCACGCAGCCCGGTGTGCGAGGTGGACGAAGTACCTGGACGCGCGTCTGCCTGTGGCGCTCGAAGCGGATCGCGACAGCACATCAGCGTGCCCGGCGTCCCTGCTGTTGTCTGCGGGGCAAGGCTTGGCAGAAGTCGGAATTCTCTACGATTTGCCCGACTCCGATGGCCCGGAGTCGGGCAAGTCGGCGTAGTCGGGCAGGTCGACGCCGTTGAGGGCGCGGTCGATCAGGGCCATGAGAGCCTCCATGTCGGGCTCCTCGGCGTCCGTCCCGGGGGAGGCCTGGCTGCTGGTGTGCAGCCTGCCGATCTCCTGGTTCGCGTCGACGAACGGGCGCATGTGGGCCTCGTAGGCGGCAAACCCGGCTTCGGGGTCCCACTTGGCGGCGGCCAGCTCCCCAGCGAGCAGGTAGGCGCCGACCAGGGCCAGCCCGGTGCCCGCCCCGGACATCGGGGACGGGCTGAACGCGGCGTCGCCGATCAACGCCACGCGGCCGTCGGACCAGCGGTCCATCTCCACCTGGGCGACCTGGTCGAGGTAGAAGTCCGGTGCGTCGTCCAAGTGCGCGAGGATGCGCGGGGTCAGCCAGCCCAGGCCGGACATCCGCTCGCGCAGCAGGTGTTTCTGTCCCTCGACGTCCCGGTGGTCGACCTCGAGGTCGGCCGCGGGAAAGGCGAACACCGCCATCGCCTGGGTCGCGTCCTTGATCGGCCGCAGCCCGGCGGACCGCGCGGACCCCGGGTCCCGGTACTCGATGAACCAGCGACCCAACCCGAACTCGTTCGGCACGCTGTAGAAGGCCAACACGAGCCCCAAGTGCCGGATGAACCCCTCACGCGGCCCGAACACCATCGCCCGCAACGACGAGTGCAGCCCGTCGGCGCCGATCACCAGGTCGAACCGCCGCCGGTCGCCACCGTCGAAGGTCACGTCGACCCCGTCCGCGTCCTGGGTGAGCCCGACAATCCGGTCACCGAAGACGTACTCCACGCCATCGCGGGTGTCGTCATACAGCACCCGCGACAAATCCCCGCGCAGGATCTCGATCTCCGCGATGGGCCCGTCCCCGCCGTCGTCCTCGGCGCGGTAGGTCTCCAGCACGTTCCCGTCGACGTCGACGGTGTGCGCACCCTCGGTGTCCGTACAGGCCGCCCGCACCGCAGCGTCCAACCCCATCCGCCGAATGACCTCCTTGGCCACCCCGCGCGCGTCCACCGCCTGCCCACCCGGCCGCAACCCGGGCGCCCGCTCCACCACGGTCACCTCGGCTCCCCGCCGCCGCAACCAATGCGCCAACGCGGGCCCCGCGATACTCGTCCCCGCCACCAACACCCTGCTACCACTCACCGCAGCCCCCGATTGCCCACCTGGATGACAACGCGGAGTGTAGGCGCCGGTCATCGCGGCCCAGCAGGACCTCGCTCCAACACGCGGGGCCAGATCCGTCGAACGCGCCGCAAGAGACCGTCAAGACTTAGCATGCCCGGCATGAGCTCACTGAAGACGCTCGTGGTCTCGGGCGCCTCTGTCGTGTCGGCCGTTGTCGGTATTTTGTCATTGACTCACAACATCTTCGGTGGAGCACGGTGGTTCGGGATCTCTGTCGGCGCGATGATGGTCATCGGGGGCGCCATCATGTCGTATTCTCAGGTAAAGAACTCGTCACCGTCGCTTGTATTCGCGGTTTCCAGCTCTGCCCTCGTCGTCATCGGGGCGGCTCTGGCCGCGACATTGATATTCCTTCCCGCGGGCACACCCGCGGTCAGGACCGTGTCGGCAGGTGAAGGGAGGTTGTCGATCCTCTTCCCCGGCGACGACGAGGTCGTCCAGGGACGGACGCGGATCTCGGGGAGGATCGAAGAAACGCTACCTCCCGGTGACTCGGTCTGGTTCTTCATCGGCAACGTGCCACCCTCCGGCGGGAACTCGAGCGTCTTCTACCTGCAGGACGGACCGTGTCCGGTGACGGACAACGGCCGAACCTGGTACTGCGACTGGGCTCCAGCCATGAACAATCCGCGGCAGGTGCGGATCTACGTCGTCCAGGCGCGCCGAACGGTTCCCCTCACCCTGGTCTCGAGCCTGATCCACGGCGCGATGCGTGACCAGATCAACAGTGGCGCGGACAACCCGGGCGAGGACCCCAGGAACTACCAGCGCATTCCGGAAGGGCCCGACTTGCAGGTCATGGACGAGGTGACCGTCGGAATCCGCCCCTAGCCGGTCGGAGCCGAAGGCCGCCCCGCCGTCACACCAGGAGTTCGATGACGATTCCGGAGACAAGGGCCAGTGCCAACCCGGCGGCCAACGTCACGCCGAAGAGGACGTGCGTCGGGAAGCCCGCGTCGAAGTGCACGCGGTGTCCGGCCGCGGTACGCGCGAGCATCACCCCGCACACGACCAGCGGTACCGCGACGGCGAACAGGAAGGCCGTGCTCGTCAGGCCGGTGACCATGTCCCCGGTGTCGCCGGAGCGGATTTGCGTTGGCAGCCGTGTCCCCTCCGGCAACGACTGGGGCAGCGAGTCCACCGTGTAGTAGCTGATGCGCCCCGTCTTCGAGGGGTCCGCCGGGACGACGGCGCCGTTGCACTGCCAGGATCCCATCACCTCGTCACAGCGGTCGACGATCAGGAACCCGTCGTGGGGAAGCCACTTGGGGTAGCCGAGCAGGTGGCCGACCCCGAACCACAACCCGACCAGCGGACCTACGACCAGGAGGGCGGCGGCGAGCCAGCGAGCGGCCGGAACGATCTTCCACATGTCTGGAGTATCCGACCTGCTCCCGGGCGACCGGACAGGGTTGATCAAGTCGTTGGCAGCGATCCGCGGCGCGGGCCGGTCGATCCCGGGTACGGGTTCCCCAGCTTGTGCGGGGGATGGCGGTCAGATGTCGCTGACACGGCATTCGGGCAGTCGGCCGCGGACGACCGAGTCGATCTCGGCGAGCAGCCTGGACCCGCTCGCGGCGTTGAGGAACGAGGCGGTCACCACGGTGCCCGCGAGCTGTGCCAGGTCAACCGCGCGCAGGTCCAGTGCGGTGGCCACCGCGAGGTACTCGCCCTCCAGGGTGGCGCCGAACATGGGCGGTTCGTCGGTGTTGAGGGTGACCACCAAGCCGTGGTCGAGTATGCGCCGGACCGGGGTGGGTGGCGATCGAGTCGACCTGCCGGGTCCGGACGTTGGAGGTCGGGCACACCTCCAGCGGGATCTGGTGTTCGGCGAGGTGCGCCATCAGAGCCGGGTCCGTGGCGCGGCTGGTGCCGTGGCCGATCCGCTCGGCGGCCGCGGCGGCACGGCCCTCGGCATGCCCGGTGAGCAGCTCGTCGCCGGGCACGCCATCGAGGAGGTGGTTGTAGGGCGTGACGGTGGCCTCGGCGTAGCGCGCACCCGGGTGCCGTGCGCGACGGCGAGAACGGTGCCCACCCCCTAACCCACCAGGTGGACGTGCAGCTCGACCTTGGGCGGGGCGTGGACGAAGGCACGCACGTGTACCGTCGAGTTGCGGCCGCTGACCGCGCTCAGACCATACCGTGACCGGGTCGGATTCCTGTGCGCAACGAGTTCTCCGGCCAAGCGGGCTCCCCAAGACCGTCAAAAGCTCGTGTTCTCCGGTGACGCGCGGGACACCGCCCTCACAGGCGACGAGTTCCGCGCCGTCGCCGGGCGGGAAGCGGGTCCGGGCAAGCGGGCCGTTCTGGACGAACTCGTCGCAGCCATCGCCGCACGGCGTGGACCAGCGTGCGGGGAGTGTGGTGGTGGCGAGCCTCCCGGATCTTCGGGGACCGCCACCTGGACAGCGGGTACGACGACTGGGTGGCGCGCCGGTGGTAGGCCGCGCTCCCGCGAGAGGTGGTCTGACATGTCCCGGACGTTCGACGTGGTGCCCGGCGCGGTGGTGCGGCGGATCCTGGACGCCGACCGCGCGGCCGTGCAGGGGGTCGTCGACGACGCCTACCGCGCGCGCCACAAAGGCGTGACGGTCAATCCGGACAGCTACTTCCTGCGCTTCCCGGACAAGCCGGACGCGCGGATCATCGCCCTGCCCGCCTAAGCGGGCGGCGACGTCGACCTGGCCGGTCTGAAGTGGATCGCCGGCTTCCCGGCCAACACCCGCGACGGCCTGCCACGCGCGTCCGCCGTGCTGGTGCTCAACGACTACGCCACCGGCTACCCGATCGCGTTGCTCGAAGCGGCCACCATCAGCTCGGCCCGCACCGCCGCCTCCGCCGCGCTGGCCGCCGCGGCACTGGGATCGGCGCCCGCGCCGGTGGTTGGCGTGGTGGGCGCCGGGGTGATCGCCCGCGCCATCCTCGACCACCTGGTCGCGGCCGGGGTGCGACCGTCCGCGGTCCGCGTGCACGACCTGGACGAGCGGTCCGGAACGGCCCTGGCCGAGCACGCCCGCTCGGTCGCCCCGGCGACGTTCCACGCCGATCCCACCCCGGTGCTGGCGGCCGACGTCGTGGTGTTCGCGACGACCGCGGCGGCGCCGCACGTGCGCGAGCCGTTCGCACCGGGGCAGCTCGTGCTCGACATCTCCCTGCGCGACCTGCCGCCGGAGGTACTCCTGGCCGCGCACAACGTCGTCGACGACGTGGAGCACTGCCTGACGGCGAACACGTCGCCGCACCTGACCGAACAACTGTTGGGCCACCGCGACTTCATCGCGGGCACGCTCGCACAGGTGCGCGCCGGGGAGTTGGAGCTGACGCCGGACCGCCCGGTGGTGTTCTCCCCGTTCGGCCTGGGAGTGCTCGACATCGCGGTCGGGGCGCACGTGCTCACCGTGGCCCGCGCCCGCGGCGAGGCGGTGGAGATCCCGGACTTCTTCGGCGAGCTGACCCGGTGGTGACCCGTTCGGTCGGCCCCGACGGTGTCGTCCGGATGGACCGACTGCGGTGCGTGTGGCCACCGCGACGGTGGCCACACGCACCCGGCGATATCAGCGCAGCGGGCGGCGGCTTCGGCGGATCAGGAAGGCGCCGAGCAGCACGGCCAGCAGACCGGACACGACCGACCACGCCGGGTCCACCCCGGTCTGGGCGAGATCACCCGGCCGGGTCACCGGCACCGGGTGCGCGACCTGCACGCCCCGCGGCGGCACCACGGGCGGCGCCGGGCGGGTCGGGGGCGGAGTCGGCTCTCGCTGCTCGGGGCCCGGCTCGACCCACACGCGGGTGAGGTCCGGCCCCGGTCGCAGCCGGAACGGGTAGGGCCGGTCGGTCCGCGTCGTCACGATCCGCCACGGGCCCGCCACGCCGATGCTGTAGGTCCCCTCTATCACCGGCGCGAACGCGAACTCCCCACGCTCGCCGCTCACGGTGCGGACCACCACACGACCCGTCGAGTCGGCGAGGTACACCGGAACGCCTGCCTGGCCGCGTGCGCGCGGGCCACCGCAGCGGGGGAAGATGACCGGGTAGCAGGACGTGTAGCCGTCGAGCACGACCACAAAGCCGGAGAGGGTGGCGTAGCCGGGCGCCACGCGCGTCACCGCCCGGGCGTCGACGACACCGGGGAAACCGGAAAAGAGGCCGAAATGGCACGAGACCACGTAGTTGGTTCCCGGCTCCGTGGACCGGTGAATCGTGGTTCGCGCGTGCACGACCGCCGTTGAGCGGGCGGCGATGCTCACTCCGGTGTAGGTCCCGAGTCCGCCGAGGTCGTCGCCCTCCGGTCCCCCGGACTCGCACCACGCGTGCAGGCCGGTGATCGGCGTCCCGCCGAGGTTGGTCAGCCGGATCGTCAGAGGGACGGTTTCCGCGGCGCGGTTGAGATTGTTGTCGAAGCGCATCGACGCGGTGAAGGCACCGGTGAGGTCGCGTACCCCGAACAGGTCCATGACGGTTTCCCGGTCCGCGGTGGTGTCGATGGAGTTCCTACGGAAGACCCAGCCATCGGATGCGGCCTCGACACCGATCTCGTACCTGCCCACCGGTAGGTCTTGAAAGGCGAAGTGCCCATCGGTATCGGTGCGCGTCCGATAGGTGCCCGCAGGGGTACCACCGGATACGGTCACCAGTGCATTCGCCAACTCCTCACCCGGTTGCCGCACGCTATCGGCATTGGCGTCGCCGTAGACGGTGCCGGTGTACGCGGAACGCTGCTGGGTGACCGTGGCGGTGGCACTCGCCGTGTTGTCCGACGGGTCGGCGTCGGGAGTGTCGGCGAGGACGGTGGCGGTGATGGTCAGCGGCCCCGCGCCTGCGAGCCGGGACAGGTCCATCGCAGCGGTCGCCTCGATGGACGCGTCGGGCTCGATCGTCCACGGGGACGGGAGGGGGTACCACGTGGGTGTCAGCGGGCCGGAGGTGGTGAGGGTGAGGTTGTGGGCAGGCGCGGTTCCGGTGTTGGTCACCGAAAGGCGCAACTGCGCGGTGTCGCGGATGTCGTAGGCGGGCTGGAGGAATTCGAGGGTGACCCGAAGATCCGATTTCTCTTCGGCGGAATCACCGCTCACCTTCGAGGGCGCCGGGACTGCGGTGGGCGGGGTTGTGATCGTTGGCGTTGTTGCGGTGGGTTCCGGCGCGTGGGTGGTGGGTGGTTGCGTTGTCGGGCTTGTCGGACCGGACGTGGTCGTGGGGACATCGGACGTTGTGGTTGTGGCTGTCGTGGATTGTTCGGTCGTCCCCTGATCCGCCCACGCAGTGGTGGCAACCGCCAGCAGAAGGGTTGCCACCAAGGGCAGACAGGCGATGGCGGCTGTTCGGGGTGGTTGTCTGTCGGTCATCCTCTTCCCCTCGATTCGTAGCCGTAGACCAATGTCCACAATGGTCAGTCGAGGCGGCACCAGGGCGGCGCGGGCGCGGTGCGGGGCCCTCTGATCACCGGGACCTTCACACCGGGCGACGTCCAAGCACGGCCGACGTTGCGCGAAGTCGAGTTTCATGACCGCATCGAGACATCGGTAGCGTCGGGCACAGGGAGTGGGGATTCCGGTCAACCGGATAGTCGGCAGCCGCGTGGGCTCCGGTCCGCGAGGACTTCGACGATGTTTCCGCCCTGACACACTCTTCCGTCGTACTGCCGCCAGAACATCGTGACCTATACCTCGCGTGGGCCGCGATCATCCCGGACTCGGCCGTGTGGGTGAGGCAGCGTCACTCACCGGGTCACGACGTACGGCCGGAGCGGTACCAGCGGGGTCGAGCCGCGCAGATCCTGGTCACAGGGGGCCTGACCCGCTCGTTCGGCGGTACAACACAGGACGAGGTAACAAATACGCCGCGGGCACATCCGCATCCGCCTGGGGCGTTGCCGAGGCGCTCGACGGTCTTGTTCTCCGGCGAGGACGACGGCCGGATCCACCGCTTGGATGTCGAGACGGGCGAACCGGTCGGTGAGCCGTTCAGTGACCACGCCGCCGCGGTACGGGCCATGGCGGTCGGTCCGCTGGCCGATGGCCGACCCACCCTGGTGACCGGCTCGGCCAACGGCACGATCCGCCAGTGGGACGTCGAGACGGGCAGCCGATCGGGTCGGTGCGCCAGCACGGCAGCGGCGCGGTATGGGGCCTGGCCATCACCGTGACTGTCGCGGCAACGCCCTGGAACGCGCGACCGGCTGTGTCCGTCCGCGCGCAGATCGACTCCGCCCGGGTCGAGGACAAGCTCGGCCGACGGATTCTCGCCGCGCACCTGGAGGGGCTGCTGGGTCAGCTGGCCGCGCACTCCGACAGCACCAACGCGGTGGTGCACGTCGACGGGCCGTGGGGCGGGGGCAAGAGCACGCTGGTCAAGCTGCCCCTGCACGACGAGCACACGCACGGCCCGTCCTGGACCCCGCCGGTCGTGGGGGACTACGAGGCGTGGCGGGACGGCGCGGTGGCGCCGGAGTGGTGGTCGCTGGGCGCCGCGATCGAGCGGGAGGTGCGCCGGTCGAGGCCACGGGTCGTCCGCGTCGTCATGCAGGCGTGGTCGGTGGTGGCGCGGACGCTGCGGTCGCCCGCGACCCTGGTTGCCCTCGCTGGCATGGTCGCCTGGCTGCGCCGCTGGACGCGGGAACAACTCGGGTACGTGCGCAGTGAGGCCACCCCGGAGGCCCTGCGGGCGCGCGGCGACCACTTGCCGCACACCTACGCGGACCTGGTCCCGCCCAATCCCCGCATGATCAAACGCGTCGCGAACGCGCTGGGGGTGCTGCTGGTGGTCCAGATGCACGTCCGACACACCGAGGGTCTCGGCGCCATCGTCATCGGCGGCGCCCTGTGGCGGCGGAGGTCTCCGCGCGCACCCGGGAAGCGGGGGTGAGGACGGCGAAACCACCAGCCGCCAAAACCGTCGTCTTCGTCGCGATCTACCTCGTCGCGGCCGTCTTGGCGATGACCTTCCTGCACGACAAGGTGCCCGGGATCGGCGGCATGGTCGGCGGTCTGACAGGGGGCTTGATCGTCGGCGCGCTCGTGAAACGCCACCGACGCGACGACTCCACCCCGAGCCCGTTATCCGACTGCCGAGGGGAAAAGAGGCCGCAATGAGCGCACGACGAGACCCGGGCACGATAGTGGTGTGGGCGCTTGCCGTGATCGGTGTGACGCTGATCGTCGTCTCGGTAACCCTCACCATCATCGGTGACGCGGACCCGAACCGGCGGGAGTGGACCGGGACGGCCGTCCTGTCGCGGATCGAGTCAGACGTCACCGAACCCGGGTGGGCGTGTCTGGTTGGATCGGTGAGTGCTCTGGTTCGATGAAAACGACGTCGCCCGGCTCGCCGGCCCCGGGTACAGGGAGCTCGCCTACCCGTACCTCTACCTCGCCGACCCTGTTCTGTCCCGGGACGAGTTGGTCGCGGACGTCGTCGGCACGGACGAGCGAGTCCGGTTGGCCAAGGCCGACGGCGGAATGGACCACTCGTGCACGTGCCCAGCAGGCCTGGCAGGGGTGTTCTGCGCGCACTGCACCGCCACCGCCCTGTCCGCGCTCGCGCAGTTCGGGCCGCCGGACGTCGTGTCGCTGCGGCATCGGATTGGTGATCTGGGCCGGTTCGGCAGGATCGCGAGCACGAACCTCGCGCGGTGGTCGGAATTGCTCGATGCACTGCTGGCCGACCTGGAGGTATCCAGCCAGGAGGGCTACCCCGCCCTCGTTCGGCCGTGCTACCAGGACCTGCTTGGGGTCTTGGTGCGCCAGCAGGTCTACGTCGACTCCGAGGAAGTGGAGGAATCCGTTCTGCGCAGCCTGGAACGGGTCATCGCGGGATTCACCGACACGTGCCGCGCCGAACCAGCGCGCGGTGACGAGCTCGCCGAATGGGTGATCGACCTCCAGACACAGACGGATTCGCTGTTCGCGCTGGAGCTCGCCGATGTCGTCGACATCCTGGGCGAGGACGGTCTGGTGTCCTACCGCCACCTGGTGAACGAAGCGCGCCGCCGCGTCACCGACGATGACGACGACCATTCGCGGACCATCCGCTACCTCCACGACGAGCTCCACCCCGACGTGCACGACGACCCGAGCCGCCACGCGAGGGCCATGGCACGGCGCGGCGATCACCGGGAGCACGCCCGTCGGTGCTGGGACCTGTTCACTCGGCACCCGGACGAACGCCGCTACCGCGAACTCCTCGCCGCTTCGGCCCCGCTCGGCGCAGAGACCTACGCCACCGGTCGAGTCCTGGCCCACCTGCGCGAACTCGCGGCGGGACCGGGCCCCAGAGCGTGCACACCCCTGGTCGACCACTTGGTCGCGGGTGGCGACATCGCGGGAGCCTGGGCCGCGGCGCGCGAGTTCGGTCTCGACAGCGCGGACCTGCTCGCCCTTGCCCGCCGCCGGGCCGCCACCCACCCGGCGGAGGCGATCTCGACCATCCTCCACGCCGCCGTGCAGACGGTGGACCACCGCAGCGGCCACCTCGGCTTCGCGCGCGCCGCGGGCCTGCTCGCCGAGGCGGCCCTCCTGCACGACCGGGCAGGCCTGGACTTCGAACCAGTCAGGAGCCGCTTCACCGCGGTGTACGCCCACCACCCGCTCCTACTCGCACTGATCGACGACTGCCTCCCGAGCAAGGCGACGCCACCGGACTGACACCCCGTGGCGGCCCGCCCGGGTGCGCTCCGCCAACACATGCTGGGGGCGCCCGGCGATCGCCACATCCGCACGATCTCGGCGCGGGCGAGCTCCGCGACGCGCTCGACGCCGCCTTCGCCACCGACCACGGGTCCGCGCCGGTGGACGTGGACCTCACAGGGGTGACGTCCACGGACTCGGCCGGGTTGTCGGTGCTGCTGCGCCCCACCAGACGCGCCACGGCCACCGGGCGGCGGCTCGTCGTGGCCGCCACCCCGGCGGACCCGGTGCGGCGGGTGCTCGACCTCAGCGGGCGCGGCACGATCTTCCCCTTCGTCGACCAACCGGGGCACCGGGACGAATAGCGGCGCTCTACCGCGGCACCTCGGTGACGTAGACGCGTGCGCTGCGCCGGGCGAGGACTGCTTGGAGCTGGTCGACGCTGTCAAACTCGTTGCACAGCAGGAAAAGGTGCCGCCCCTCGGGGCCGCCGAGCGCGCACGAGGAGCAGGGCAGATCGGTCTCGACGTGGTGGGTGATGTCACCGCCCCCGCGGGGGCCGCTTCCCGTGTGTGCTCGGGTGTCGGCGGTTTGGCACCAGATGCCGCCATCGGCGTCGACGCAGATGCCGTCGGGCCCCAGGCCTTCCGCCCAGGCGCGGCGGCCGGACAACGTGCCGTCGGCGGCGATGTCGAAGGCGGTGAGTCGTCCGGCGAAGGACTCGGCGACCACCAGGGTCGGGCCGCCGGGGGTGGGCACCATGCCGCCGGTGAACAGCTGCGGGGAGGGGAGCGAAACGACCACGGTAGCCTCCAGGCGGAAATCGCGCCGACCGCAGGCAGGCGGCGATCCTCGAGGCGGCCGCCACAGCGTTCCTCGACAACGGGTTCCGCGGGACCAGCATGGACGCGATCGCCCGCACCGCGTACGTCGCCGAACAGACCCTCTACCAGCACTTCGGCGGTAAGGAGTGACTCTTCGCCGAGATGGTCTGCGGGGCCGTCAACGCGGTGGCCGACGCCCTTTCCGCCGGGATCGAGCAGCTCGGCGCCTGCGACGACCTAGCCGCGGACCTCAACCGGCTCGCCGTGCTCCAACCCCGCGTACTCGCCCTGCGCCGTTTGGTGATCGCCGAAGCGTCCCGTTTTCCCGAGCTGGGGCCGGGGCGGACGATGACCCCGCAGCCCGCGGGTTACCCGGAGGAGGATGACCCGTGGGCTGCGGGACTGAGGGTGTTGGAGGTGCCTCCCGGGTGCGCGATGCGATCGCCGACGTGCCGGATGTGGCGGCGGTGGTGGGGGAGTTGGTGGCGTTGGCCGGTCGGGCCAGGAACGCGGGTCAGCCGCTGTTCTCCTGGGTGTGCCTGTACCCGATCTGCGGTCAGCGCGTTGTCGACGGTGAGCACTCCACGTACCTTGTGTCCACATGAGACCGCAGTGCGGTTTCGGTTGTCCGGACAACGCTGTCGCCGTGGCATGGGCACCACCACCAACACCAGTACCAGCAGCGCTTCGAACCCGATGCTGTCCACCATGCCCCACAGCGTGAACGGCACCTCCCGGGAGTTCTCCCGCCAGGTGCCGCAGGTGAGAGCCAGCAGCGCGCCGGACAGGGCGGTGACCAACAGCGTGCCGCCGGCAGGAGCGGGGATCGGTTGTCGGCGTTGCAGCGGCCGGTGGACGGCCTTGAACTCGGCTGGGGCGGTGTAGCCGTCGGCACCGCCGAGCCCGCGGCACGCCAGGGCCCGGCTCGCGGCGGTGCTCGAGAAGTTCGGGCAGGTGCCCGCGGACGTCCGTAGCGGACTGTGCGGTACTCGGGGCGCGGGCGTGGTTCTGCTCCAGCAGGACGCTGTTCAGGTCGACGTGGCAGTGCGCAGCGGGGCGCCGAGCCGGTGCAGGTGGCCGAGTACCTGCCGGTAGGAGTCCAGCAGACCGGTCTGGGTGTACGGGATGCCGTGCTCGCGGCAGAACTCCTCCACGATCGGCTGGGCGCGGCGCAGGTGCGGGCGGGGCATGTTCGGGAACAGGTGGTGCTCGATCTGGTAGTTCAGGCCGCCGAGGACGAAGTCGGTGAGCCTTCCGCCGCGGATGTTGCGCGAGGTCAGCACCTGCCTGCGCAGGAAGTCGGGCGGGTCCCCGGTCACGGTTGGCATCCCCTTGTGGTTCGGTGCGAACGCGCACCCCATGTACACACCCCAGAGCGCTTGGTGCACGACGATGAACAGCACCGCGACGCCCGGCGAGAGCACGATGAACACCGCGGTGAGGTAACCGGCGATGTGCGCGGAGAGAAGCGCGCCTTCCAGCCGGCGCGCCCTCGTCTCACCGCGCCACACCGCCCCGACCCCCGACACGTGCAGGTTCAGCCCCTCGAGCGTGATCAGGGGGAAGAACAGGAGGGCCTGGTGCTTGGCCATCCAGCGGAGCAACCCGCGCTTCCCGCTGGCTTGGCCCGCGGTGAAGGCCAGTGCCGAGATGTCGAGGTCGGGGTCGTGTTCCTCGTGGTTGGGGTTGGCGTGGTGCCGGTTGTGCCCGTGGACCCACCACTGGTAGCTCATGCCGACCAGACCGCCGTGCACGACACCGACCGCGTCGTTCGGTCGACGGGTGCGGAAGATCTGCTTGTGCCCGGCGTCGTGCCCGACGAATGCCAGCTGGGCGAACAGCACGGCCAGCAGCGCCGCGATCAGCAGCTGCCACCACGAGTCGCCCAGGAAGGCGAAGCCGACCCACGCCCCGGCGAACGCGAGCAGGTTGGCGGTGATCACGACGGCGTAGTACCCGTGCCTTCGGCGCAGGAGCCCGGCGTCGCGCACTTGCGCGAGCAGGTGGGCGTAGGTGGCGGTGTCGAGCGTGCCCGCGCTCACGGGCGCCGCGCCGCGGAGAACCCGATCTCGCGTGAGCGGAGCTGGTCGGCGGGGGTCGGGGTATGGCGGGCCGGTTCGGCCGCGGGATGGCTGAACACGACTGGTGAGACCGGCGGGCGCGCGGAGCCCGCGCGTGGGTGTGACAAGGGAACTCCTCAGGACTGGCCTGCGGCGGATCGCGCAGGCGGAGGGGTGAGCGGGGCCGGCGGCGTTGAGCGCCCAGCCGGGGCCCCGGAGTCGGGTGGGGTTCGGCATCGGCCGGGTGGCGTCGTCGAGGTCCTCATCACCCGGATTGGCAAGTTCGGCGCGAACCCGCAGTACGGACGCTACGCGCTCCGGTGGACAACCACCACCGCACGTGGGTGAAGGGTGGGCCATTCCTTGACCGCCCCGCGCGGGTGTGTTCCACTGGGACCGGTTGAAGATTTTTGTGTTCGTTGATCATCGACGCCCGCAGAGGTTTTTGGCGAGCGTCGCATCGGTGCCCATCCGGGCCTCTTGATCCCGCGCTCGCAGCCCGCCCACCTCGGCCGAGGTGGGCACATGTTACAGCGGCAAGGAGATTCCATGGCCCAGGGCACTGTGAAGTGGTTCAACTCGGAGAAGGGGTTCGGTTTCATCTCCCCTGACGACGGTGGCGCCGACCTGTTCGTCCACTACTCGGAGATCACCGGTGGCGGTTTCCGCAGCCTGGACGAGAACGCCAGGGTGCAGTTCGACGTCGGCCAGGGCAACCGGGGCCCGCAGGCCACGGCGGTGTCGGTCCTCTGAGCACCACCACGCCGCCGGTGCGCCCGCGTTCGTCGCGGGCGCCGGGCGGCGCCACCCGCGCGGTGGCGCTGCTGCGCCCCGCCCGGCGCGACCAGATGCACGCGGTGCCCGGCGCCGACCCGAAGTCCGCTGCGGACGCCGGGAGCCGGGAACTGGAAACCGCCCTCGCGGTGTACGTCCGCCAGGTGGCCGAGCGGATCGGTGTGCCCTCCGACGCGGTGACGCACGAGGTCACCGACACGGCCACCGCCTACATCGGACTCACCGCCCGCGTCGCCGCACTCCCGCTGCGCGACCTCATGCTCGTCTGGGACGAACGACTCGGCTGGTCCATCGCGATCGAGCCGTGCGGCAACGACCAACCCCCCGTGATCTGCCACCTCGGCGCCGAGATCGCACCTGCACCCGCCTCGGTCGCGCGGTTCGTCAGCGACGTCGTCGGCGGCCACCGGTACGGCGGCGGAGGGCCCACACCCACCCGGATCGATCGGAGCGCCCTGGCTGGGCGCATGGTCGCCCGCCCGGCGTAGGGAGCACGGCGGCACCGGGCATGCGCGAACGGATCCGCGCGAACCGCGTCGACAACGCCCCGACACGATCCTCGGTCGAGGGCCTGCTTGGCCGCGACATGTCCCAGTCCCGGATCGTCCTGTGCGCCGGAAACCGGAGTCCGAGAAGCGGAAACCCTTGGCGCCGTTGAACCTGACCGCTCTCCGCGCTGAACCCCCGACCGACCCACATCCGTCCACAATGGTCGGAGTGCCGGACCGGCTCCGCGCGCGGTCGGAACCGGTCCGGCGGTGCGCGACACGCGGGCCGGATCCGAACGTGGGCGCGTGGCGGTGGCGTGGGTGCTACGCTTCAGGTCCAGGGCCCGCCTGGTTCTGCCGCGGGTCCCATTGAGTCGGCGACCACGCGCCGCGGCCCGATGCGCCGGGCAGGACGCCCTTCCACGTTCGGAGAACTCCATGGCGGCGCGCCGCCTCACCACCCCTGCGGCCGACACCGGCCAGACCTCTTTCGACGCGCTCGGCGTGCCCGCCGCCCTGGTCCAGGCGCTGGCGGGCGCGGGTGTGCACCGGCCGTTCCCCATCCAGGCCGCCACCCTGCCGGACTCCCTCGCCGGACGCGACGTCCTGGGGCGGGGTCGGACCGGCTCCGGCAAGACCTACGCCTTCCTGATCCCGGTCCTGGCCAAGTTGGCGGCGGAGCCCGCGCGGCGGGCGCCCGGCCGACCGCGGGCGCTGGTGCTCGCGCCGACCCGTGAACTCGCCTGCCAGATCGAGGCGTCGGCTGCCCCGCTGGCCCGCGCGCTCGGCCTGCGCGTCCTCGCGGTGTTCGGCGGAGTGCGCCCCGGTCCGCAGATCACCGCCCTCCGGGCCGGGATCGACCTGGTGGTCGCCTGCCCCGGCAGGCTCGTCGACCACGTGGAGGCGGGCCACGTGCGCTTGGACGCGGTGCGCACGACCGTGTTGGACGAGGCCGACCACATGGCCGACCTCGGTTTCCTCCCGGTGGTCCGCAGGCTGCTGGACCGGACCCCGAGCGACGGTCAGCGGCTGTTCTTCTCGGCCACCCTGGACGCGGGGGTGGACGTCCTGGTGCGCCGGTACCTGCACGATCCGGTGACCCGCAGCGTCGACTCCGCGCAGTCCCCGGTCGACACCATGGCGCACCACATGCTGCACGTGCGCGCCGACGACCGGATGCCGGTGCTGGTCGACCTGACCTCGGCGCCGGGGCGATCCCTGGTGTTCACCCGCACCAAGCGCGCCGCGACCAGGCTGACGCGTCGGCTGGTGGCCGCCGGGGTGCCCGCGGTCGAGCTGCACGGCGACCTCGGCCAGAACGCCCGGACCCGCAACCTGGCCGCGTTCGCGGGCGGGTCGGTCACCACGCTGGTGGCGACCGACGTCGCCGCCCGCGGTATCCACGTCGACGGTGTCGAGGTGGTCATCCACGCGGACCCGCCGGAGGAGCACAAGGCATACCTGCACCGCTCGGGGCGCACCGCCCGGGCGGGCGCCGCGGGCACGGTCATCACGCTGATGACCGACGAGCAGGTGGCGGGGGCGCGCGAGCTGAGCCGCAAGGCCGGGATCACGCCGACCATCACCCGGCTGCTGCCCGGCCATCCGCTGCTCGCCGAACTCGTGCCCGGCGAACGCGTTCTCGTCCCCGCGTCGGCCGCGGCGCCTCCCGAGGACCGCGGTCGGCGTCAGCGGCGCGCCTCGGCCACACGGACGGCGCGGGCGGCGCGACCGGAGGGCCGCGACACCCGGGCGCCCGCCTCGGGTTCGGCCGCCGCGTTCTCCGCGGGTACGAAGGCCGGGCGTCGTCACCGCTGAGTCGTGCCACCGACAGTCGAGGCCACCGAACGGTGTCGGAGGTACGCAACGTGGCTCAGGCGGCCACGCGGGATGACAGCGAATCGTCCTAGGTGGATGGTTGCGGCGCGCTAGATGCGCTGTCCGTCAAGCCTTGGCGGTACAGCAGCCGGACTGGACACCAGGTTCGCGGCCGCGCGACAACGCGGGTGGCGCGTTGTCGCCCCAGCGACGACCGCGCTGTGGGATCGGGGTTGGTCGGTCGGGGACAAAAGGGATCCTGGCGGGAGTGCTTTCGTCGTGTTCTCCGGCGGTCCGGACGCGTGCGCAGGAAGCAGGTATCCGGTTTCAGGAAAATGTCGGACGAGCTCCGCCGCGGTCTCGGGGCGTAGGTCGTGGCGGCGGGGGCGTTACGTCGGGTGCAGGCCCGGCTCGTCGGTGAGGTCCGGGGCCAGGGGTGTGGGGCTGAGTGACGTGTCGTCCTCACCTTCTTCCAGCAGCGTGTTGGCCGCCCCGACGATGCGCCCGTCGGGGGTGCCGACGACGTCGAGGTCGCGGTCGGTGTAGTCCACCCTGGCCAGGAGGCTGCGCATGGCTTCGAGGCGGGCGCGGCGTTTGTCGTTGCTCTTGACGACGGTCCAGGGGGCTTCGGGGATGTCGGTGGCGCGGAACATCGAGACCTTGGCCTGGGTGTAGTCGTCCCAGCGGTCGAGGGAGGCGAGGTCGTTGGCGCTGAGCTTCCACCGGCGGACCGGGTCGACCTGGCGGGTGATGAAGCGGGTGCGCTGCTCGGCGCGCGAGACCGAGAACCACAGCTTCACCAGGATGATGCCCTCGTCGACCAGCATCCGCTCGAAGTCGGGGGCCTGGCGGAGGAATCGCCGGTACTGCTCGTCGTCGCAGTAGCCCATGACCCGCTCGACCCCGGCGCGGTTGTACCAGGAGCGGTCGAACAGGACCATCTCGCCCGCGGTGGGCAGGTGTTGGACGTAGCGCTGGAAGTACCACTGCCCGCGTTCGCGTTCCGACGGCGTGCCCAGCGCGACGACCCGGGCGCCGCGCGGGTCGAGGTTCTCGGTGAACCGCCGGATCGTGCCGCCCTTCCCCGCCGCGTCGCGGCCCTCGAACACGATCACCACCCGCTGCCCGGTGTCCTTCACCCAGTACTGCAGCTTGAGCATCTCGATGTGCAGCAGGCGCTTGGCCCGCGAGTACTCCGCGCGCCCCAGCCGCTCGGTGAAGGGGTAGTTCTCGCGCCAGGTGTCCACCACCGTCCCGTCCGGACGGAGCAGTTCCGGCTCCTCGCCGTCGGTGAAGCTGACCTTCACCTCGTCGGACAGTTCGGGGAACGCAGCCGCCGCGGACAGGAGTTCGTGCTCGGTCATGCCGTTCTGGTACCCGCGCACCAGGGAATCAACCAGACATTTCGCCTGATGTCCCGGTGTGCCGCACGCCGGAGTCGCGGACCCCGGTCGTCTGCCCGGTCCGCGCCGCGTGGGTGCGCGGCCGGCTCAGTCGTGTTCCTGGCGGGTGCAGACGGAGTGGAGCACGGTGAGGGCAGCGGTGATGGCGGGGCGGCGGCCGGTGGGCAGGCGCCAGACTCCGTAGATGCGGCGGATGGGGGGTGAGCGGATGGTGAGGGGGCGGACGGTCGGGGGGAGGGTGCCGCGGCCCATGCGGGGGACCAGGGCCAGGCCGAGGCCCTCGCCGACGAGTTGGATCTGGCTGGCGTACTCGCTGACGATGTGGGTGAAGCGGGTGGGGCTGGGGGTGCGGTGGAAGGCGTTGATCAGGAAGTCGTGGGCGACCGAGCCGGGTTCGTGCAGCCAGGACTCGTCGCGGAGTTCGTCGAGGTCGACTGACGGGCGGTCGACCAGGGGGTGGGCGTGGTGGGCGAGGACGTCGGACAGGTCGTCGCCGATGTGCCGGGATTGCAGGCCCTCGGGCAGTGCCAGCGGGATGGCCATCCAGTCGTGGGCGACGGCGAGGTCGGCGGTGCCGCGGGCGACGAGTTCGACGGCGCGGTGCGAGTCGGCCTCGATCAGCCGCAGGGACAGGGCGGGCCAGGTGTCGGCGAGTTCGCGCAGCGCGGCGGGCAGGACGCCGCGGGCGGCGGTGGGGAAGGCGGCGATGGTGAGGGTGCCGGTGACGGTCTCGGCCTGCGCCTGGAGTTCGGCGTTCATGCTCTCCAGCTCGATGACGATCCGCCCGGCCGACTCGGCGAGGACCCGGCCCGCCGGGGTCAGCGTGGTGCGGCCCGCCTGGTGTTCGACGAGCTGTTGGCGCACGTCCCGGCTGAGCCGGGCGATCTGCTGGGAGATCGCGGACGGGGTGTAGCCGAGCGCGCTGGCGGCGGCCGTCATGGACCCGTGGGTGGCGAGGGCGTCGATCGCGCGCAGTCCCGCCAGGCTCACCGTCAGCACGCCGGCGTCACCTCACTCTCCGTACCCGCCGCCAGGGGTCATCCTGGCACAACACCGGCACGATCCGGGCAACTGTCACGCACCGCCATCGATCGTCAACGGCAAGTGCAGTACCGCGTCCACCTCGACCTTCACCGACCGCAGCCCGACGACGACCGTCGTGCGGGCCGGCTTCCACTCGCCGAAGTGGGCGGCGTAGGCCCGGTCGAACTCGGCGAAGTCGGCCGCGTCGGTCAGGTACGCGGTCACCTTCACCACGTCGGTCAGGTCGCCGCCCGCCGCGCGCACGACCGCGGTGAGGTTGCGCAGTGCCAGCGCGGTCTCGGTGGCCACGTCGGCGGGCTCGTAGCCGCCGTCCGGCAGGCGCGGCACCTGTCCGGACACGTGGACGGTGTCGCCCGCGCGCACGAACGGCTGGTAGTGGCCCGCGGGCGGGATCATCCGCGGGTCACCCGGATCGCCTCGGAGAGCTGGTAGGCGTTGAACCGCTGGCCGGTGGCGAAGTCGGCGTCGATCCCGGCCAGGAACGCGAACGCGGGCGCCAGCCGGGACGGCGGCACGATCCCGATCCGCATCTCCTCGGTGTAGTGGGAGTCCGACATGGGTGTGTCGATGGGACGGCCGGTGGAGGTGGTGTTGACCGCGATGTTGTGCTCCTTCCCCTCCAGCGCCAGTACTTTCATCAGCCCTTCCTGCGCGTGTTTGCCCGGCGTGTACGCGGTCTCCTTGACGAAGCCGAACAGCGCGGACCCCGAGGACAGGAACACGATGCTTCCGTCCCGCGCCTGGACCATGTGCGGCCAGACGGTTTTCGTCAGCGCGTAGGCCGCGCCGAGGATGATGTCGACTTCGCGCCGCCAGTCCTCGAAGGTCACGTCCAACATGGACACTTCCTTGAGGACCGCGGCGTTGTGGATCAGCACCCGGGGCGTGCCGTAGTGCGCCAGTGCCAGCTCGACCGCGTCCGCCGCGGCCACGGGATCGGCCAGGTCCACGACGAGCGGCAGCACGTCCGCGCCGTCGGCGCGCAACTCCTCGGCCAGCGCGGTCAATTTCTCGCCCTGCACGTCCACCATCGCCACGCGCATGCCGCCCGCGACCAGCTCCCGCGCGATCTCGCGGCCCAGCCCCTCGGCGGCACCGGTCAGGAAGGCGACCTTGCCGTTGATGTCGATCACGCGGACACCCCTTCCCGGGTGGTTCGGATGGCTTCGGAGAGTTGGAAGGCGTTGAACCGCTGGCCGGTGGCGAAGTCGGCGTCGATCCCGGCCAGGAACGCGAACGCGGGCGCCAGTCGCGACGGCGGCACCATCACCGCGCGCAGGGCATCGGTGTAGGTGTAGGCCAGCGGGCCGTCGATGGGCGCGCCGGTGGTGATGGTGTTGACGGCGACGCCGTACTCCTTTCCCTCCAGCGCGAGCACCTTCATCAGCCCTTCCTGTCCGTGCTTGCCCGCGACGTAGGCGGCCTCGCCTGCGAAGCCCGACAGCGCCGAGCCCGACGAGACGAACACGATGCTGCCGTCCCGCGCCTGGACCATGTGCGGCCACACCGCCTTGGCCAGCACGAACGCGCTCTGCAGGATGCTGTCGGACTCGGCCTTGAACGCCGCGACGTCGAGCTCCAGCACGGGGACCTCGCGGAACACCGCCGAGTTGTGCACGACCAGGCGGGGCGTGCCGAACCGCCGCACCGCCTCTTCGGTGGCGGCGCGCAGCGCGTCCGCGTCGGTGAAGTCGGTGACGAACGCGTGCGCGGACGGCACTTCCTCGGCCAGCGCACGCACGGCGTCGGCCTGGTCGCACAGCACCGCCACGGTCATGCCCGCGGCGGCCAGCTCGCGGGCGACGGCGTGGCCGATGTCCTCGGCGTTGCCCGCCACGATGGCGAACCGGCCGGTGGGGTCGATCATCCTGGTTCTCCTAAACGATCTCGGCGACGAGGGCGACGACCTGGCCGGGCGACTCGATCCGGGCCAGGGTGGGGCGCAGCAGGGCGAGCGCGGTGCGCGGGAACGGCGCGCGGAAGGTCTCCAGGACCTCGTTGGACACCGGGTCGAGCAGGTGGCCGACGACCGTGCCCCCCTCGACCACGGTGCCGAGCGCGGACTCGCGCAGCACCGGCTGGTAGATGCCCGGCCGGGAGGTCGACAGCGGCAGCTTGCCGGTGGCGGGCGTGCCCGGCTCGTCGGGCAGGTCGGCCTCGGTCAGCACGCCTGCCTTGCCCAGGGCCCGGCGCAGGCCGCGGGTGACGGTGGCGGCTCTGTCCTCTTCGAACTCGCCGCGCCCGCCCATCTCGATCCACACCGCGACCGCGCCGCGCACGCGGGCGTACCCGGTGAGGCTGGACGCGCGGTCGGGGCCGTCGAGGATCAGCGGGGTGCCCATCCACTCGGCCACGTGCTCGCTGCCGGGGAACCGGTAGGTGAAGCAGTTGATGTTCCAGCTGCCGCCGCCGTGCACGTCGAGCACCACGTCGGCGCCGTCGACCGCGTGCTCGGCCAGCACCGCGGCCAGTCGCTGGGTGTGCGAGCCGCCGGGGTCGCCGGGGAAGGAGCTGTTGAGGTCGAGCAGGTCCAGGTGGGTCTGGCGGGCGTCGGCCTCGGTCGCCAGCGGGTGCGCCACGGGCACGACCCGCAGCGTGCCGAGCAGTTCCTCCCGCCGCACGGAGGCCAGCAGGCGGTTGACCGCGAGGGTGCCCCAGGGGCCCTCGTCGCCGTGCACGCTCGCCACGACCAACCCGACCGGGCCGCCGTGCCCGACCGTCCCGATCCGCACGTCGACGGTGCCGTAGGCCAGTGACGAGGCAACCGGGTGATCGTTCCACTCGATCGTCTCCGCGAGTGTCGGCATATTTCCCTCCTGATGTCCATTGCGCGCAACATTCGGTCGACGGATTCTGTGCAGACCCGATCGCCGAGCACAAGACAGAGTTCGGCAACGCGCCCGGTTACGTTTGCTTGACGCACACATCCCCAGCTCGGACCGCGATTAGCAGGTCTTAACGGGGGGCTTCACCGATTGTTGCTTGCCATTCCCGCGAACTCGCCTGTTCACTCTGATGACCTCGATCCGCCCCATCGTTGAGAGATGTGGAGCAGCATGAAAGGTCGAAAGATTTCCGCCGTACTCGCCGTCGCCGCGGTGGTGACCGCCTGTTCCACCGGCACCCCGGGGGGCGGCGCCGACACGGGCAACCTGGTCACGGGTGATCCCAACACGGTCAACACCGGCACGGCGAAGCAGGGCGGCACGATCACCTACGTCCTGGAACGCAACATCGTCAACTGGAACCCGCTCGGGGCCGACATCGGCGTGGCCACCCAACTGGTCGCCGACGTCTACGACCCGGCCCCGTTCGTCACCCTGCCCGACCTGAAGACCGTCGAGCTCAACAAGGACCTGCTGGTCAGCGCCGAGCAGACCGGCACAGCACCGCAGACACTGGTGTACAAGATCAACCCCAAGGCGGTGTGGAACGACGGCACCCCGATCACCGCGGCCGACTTCGACTACGTCCGGCGCGCCTCCGACCCCAAGCTGTGCCCGAAGTGCGAGGCCGCCTCCACGATGGGCTACGACCACATCACCTCCCTGGTCGGCACGGACGACGGGCGCACGGTCACGGTGACCCTCAGCGAGCCGTTCGGAGACTGGAAGTCGTTGTTCGGCCCGATCCTGCCCGCGCACGTCGCCCGAAAACTCGGCGACGACGGCACCCCCGAGGGCCTGGCCACCTCGTTCAACGACGGGTTCCGCTACAAGGACTCCTTCCCCGACTGGTCCGGCGGCCCGTTCATGTTCAAGTCCTGGGAGACCAACCAGGCCGCCACGCTCGTGCCCAACCCGAAGTGGTGGGGCAAGCCGGTCACGGTGGACAGCCTGGTGTTCCGCGTCATCACCGACACCTCGCAGGAGGTGCCCGCGCTGCAGAACAACGAGGTCCAGATCATCAACCCGGACCCGCAGGTCGACCTGCTGCGCAACGTGCAGGCGCTCGGCGGCGTGAAGTACCAACTCGTGCAGGGGCTGCGCAAGCAGATGATCCTGCCCAACCTGAACAACCCCGCCATGCGGGATCCCGTACTGCGCAAGGCGTTGTTCACCGCGATGGACGTCGGGCAGACCATCGGCAAGACCGTCGGCCAGCTCACCTCCGACGCCCGGCCGCTGCGCAACCGGATCTACGTACCGCAGCAGCCCGGCTACAAGGACAACCTGGGCACGCTGGGCACCGGCGACGTCGCCAAGGCCACCTCGATCCTCACCGACGCGGGCTACAAGATCGACGCGGGCAGGCTCATCGATCCCAGGGGCACGCCGGTCCCGCCGCTGACGATGCGCTACATCCAGAACAACCAGATCCTGCAGACGGTGTGCCAACTGTTCGCCGACACCGCCAAGAAGCTCGGCGTGACGGTGGACGTGCAGACCACCGACTCGGTCGGCGCGACCGTGACCCACCAGGCGGGCAAGGACTTCGACCTGTTCGCGATGGGCTGGATCGGGCAGACGTTCCTGGCCTCCCAGTACTCGCAGGCGTTCATGACCAAGGCGGGCCTGAACTTCGGCGGCTACTCCAGCCCGGTCGTGGACGACCTGCTCACCAAGGCGCTGCGCGCCACCGACGAGACCCAGGTCGCCGGGTTCCTCAACGGGGTGGACGCGCAACTGACCGAGGACGCCTACATCCTGCCGCTGTACCAGGTGCCAGACCTGTTGGTGTACAAGGCGAACCTGGTCAACGTCCGGGCCAACGGCACCTACTTCGGGCCGCCGTACAACGGCGGCGAGTGGGGCATCACCGGCTGACGCGTGGCGCGGGTCGCCCGACCCGCGCCACCCCAGGGGAAGGCAGGCAGCGATGTTGGCTTACGTGTTGCGGCGGTTGCTGCACGCGGTCCCGATCGTGCTGGTCGGCTCGTTCATCACGTTCGTCATGGTCAGCGCGTCCGGCGACCCGCTCGGCGACCTCAAGGCCAAGCAGCCGCCGGTGCCCAGGGCGGTGCTGGACGCCGAGGCGCACCGGATGCGGCTCGACCAGCCGGTGCTGGAACGGTACTGGCACTGGCTGACCGGCATCCCGCGCGGCGACTGGGGCCCGTCGGTCAAGAAGATCGACATCGGCGCGGAGATCTGGCCCCGGCTGTGGGTCTCGGCCCGCCTGGTGACCCTCGCCGTGCTGCTCGCGCTGGCGCTGGCCCTGGTGGTCGGCGTGGTCAGCGCGGTCAAGCGGTACTCCGCGGTGGACTACGCGTTCACCGCCATCGGGTTCCTGCTGCTGTCGATGCCCGCGTTCTGGCTCGCGATCCTGCTCAAGCAGCAGGCGATCGACCTCAACCAGGCCACCGGGTCCACCCTGGTCTACACGGTCGGCGAGGCCTCCATCCCACCGCCGACCGGGTTCTGGCCGACCGTGGCGGACGTGCTGGGCCACCTGGTGCTCCCGACCATCGTGCTGGCCATGACCGCCTTCCCGCCGTGGAGCCGGTTCGTGCGGTCCTCGATGATCGAGGTGCAGGAGAGCGACTACGTGCGGTTGGCCCGCGCCAAGGGGATCAAGCGGCGAAAAGTGCTGGTGCGCCACGCGTTGCGCACCGCGCTGGTGCCGCTGACCACGGTCGTGGCGCTGGACCTGGCCGTGCTGTTCTCCGGCGCGGTGGTCACCGAGACCGTGTTCCAGTGGCGCGGCATGGGCTCGTTCCTGCTGTCCGCGGTGCGGGACAAGGACATCTACGCCGTGATGGCGTGGCTGCTGCTGGTGTCGGTGATCGTCGTGGTGTTCAACCTCGTCGCCGATCTGCTCTACGCCGTGCTGGACAGGAGGGTTCGCCTTGGTTGAGATCACGCGGGCGGGCGGCGACGTGCCGGTCGCCACCCCCCGGTGGCGGCTGGTGGCGCGCCGGTTCCTGCGCCACCGGCTCGCCACCGCCAGCCTGGTCGTCTTTCTGCTGCTGGTGCTGCTGGCGTTCGTCGGCGGCGCGCTGTGGCACTACTCCTACGACGTGTACACCCCCGACAACTCCCACCCGCCGTCGCTCGAGCACCCGTTCGGCACCGACGCCACCGGCTACGACCTGCTGGCCCAGGTGCTGCGCGGCACGCAGCGGTCGGTCGAGATCGCGTTGTTCGTGGCCGCGGTGTCCGGGGTGTTCGGCAGCGTGTGGGGCGCGGTGGCCGGGCTGCACGGCGGCAAGGTCGACACGCTGATGATGCGCGTCGCCGACCTGGTGCTGATCTTCCCGGCGATCGCGGTGGCGGCCGTGCTGGCCAACAACGTCGGCGCTTCCAGCCAGGGCTGGCTGTTGATCGGCCTGGTGCTGGCCGCCCTCACCTGGCCCTACGTCGCCCGGCTGGTGCGCGGCCTGGTGCTGTCGCTGCGCGAGCGCGAGTTCATCGCCGCCGCGCGCACCTTCGGCGCGGGCTCGTGGCGGATCATCTTCCGGCACGTGCTGCCCAACGCGCTGGGCACGATCATCGTCGCGGTGACCATCATCGTGGCGGTCGCGATCCTGGCCGAGACGGCGCTGTCGTTCATCGGCTTCGGGGTGCGCCCGCCGGACACCTCGCTGGGGCTGCTGATCAGCCAGAACCAGACCGCGGTGGCCACCCGGCCGTGGCTGTTCTACTTCCCCGGCCTGTTCATCGTGCTCATCGCGCTGAGCGTCAACTTCATCGGCGACGGGCTGCGCGACGCCTTCGACAACACCCGGTCCCGGAGCAGGCGATGACCCGGCAGGCGACGACCGAGGTGCTCGGCGTCCACGACCTCACCGTGTCCTTCCCCGACGAGCGCGGCCGGGTGACCGCCGTGCGCGGGGTGTCCTGGTCGCTGCGGGCGGGGGAGGTGCTCGGCGTGGTCGGCGAGTCCGGGTGCGGCAAGTCCGCGACCGCGCTCGCGGTGATGGGGCTGCTGCCGCACGGCGCGCGGGTCGGCGGATCGGTCCGGTTCCGCGACCGCGAACTGCTCGGGCTGCGCGACGACGAGCTGGCCGCGGTGCGCGGCCGGTCCGTGGCGATGGTGTTCCAGGACCCGCTCTCCGCGCTGAACCCCGTCTACTCGGTGGGGTTCCAGGTCGCCGAGGCGGTGCGGGCGCACCACCCCGGCCTGGGCCGCGAGGAGGCCGTCGAGCGCGCGATCGCGCTGCTGGAGCTGGTCGGCATCCCCAACGCGCGCGACCGGGTCGCGGACTACCCGCACGAGTTCTCCGGCGGGATGCGCCAACGCGTGGTGATCGCCATCGCCATGGCCGACGACCCGGACGTGATCATCGCCGACGAGCCCACCACCGCGCTGGACGTCACCATCCAGGCCCAGGTCCTCGACGCGCTGCGCACCGCCCGCGAGCAGACCGGCGCGGCGACCGTGCTCATCACCCACGACCTCGGTGTGGTCGCCGGGCAGGCCGACCGGGTGGTGGTGATGTACGCGGGCAAGGTCGTGGAGTCCGGCACGGTCGAGGAGGTCTTCTACACCCCGCGCATGCCGTACACCCTGGGGTTGCTGGGCAGCCTGCCCCGCCTCGACGGCGCCCGGGACGCACGGCTGACCCCCGTCGCGGGCACCCCGCCCGCGCTGGACCGGCCCATCACGGGGTGCGCGTTCGCGCCGAGGTGCCCGCTGGCCACCGATCTGTGCCGCACCGAGGAGCCACCTCTGGCGCCGGTCGACGGCGAACACCTGGCCGCCTGCCACTTCAGCGCCGACCTCGTCGACAGGCGCCCGGAGGACGTGTTCCCACCGCGCCCCGCGCCCCTGCCGCCGGACACGCCCGTGGCCGAGCAGGCCACGCCGATCGTCACCGCGGCCGGGCTGGTGAAGCACTACCGGGTGCGCGGCGCGGGCCTGTTCCGCCGCGACCGGGGCGAGTTGCACGCGGTGTGCGACGTGTCGTTCGACCTGTCGACGGGGGAGACGCTGGGGCTGGTCGGCGAGTCCGGCTCGGGCAAGTCGACCATCGCGAGACTGCTGATGTCCCTGGAGGACCCGACCGGCGGCAGGGTGCTGCTCGACGGTGAACCACTGGCGCGCCGCGGGCACGCCCGGGACCTGCAGATCGTGTTCCAGGACCCGATGAACTCCCTGGACCCGCGGATGACCGCGGCCGACCTCGTCGCGGAACCGCTGCGGGTCAACGGGACCGGCCGCCGCGAGGCGCGGGTCCGGGCGCTGGAGCTGCTGCGGTCGGTGGGGTTGTCGGGGGCGGGGTCCGAGCGCTACCCGCACGAGTTCTCCGGTGGTCAGCGCCAGCGCATCGGGATCGCCCGCGCCCTGGCCCTGCGGCCCCGGGTGCTGGTGCTCGACGAACCGGTGTCCGCCCTCGACGTGTCCGTGCAGGCCGATGTGATCAACCTGCTGGAGGACCTGCGGGACGCGCTGGGGCTGGCGTACCTGTTCATCGCCCACGACCTGTCGGTGGTGCGCCACATCGCCGACCGCGTGGCCGTGCTCTACCTGGGGCGGGTGGTGGAGACCGGGGACCGCGACGCGGTGTTCGACCACCCGCGCCACCCGTACACGCGCGCACTCGTCTCGGCGGTGCCGCTGCCCGACCCGCGCAAGGAACGGGCCCGCGAGCGGATCGTGCTGACCGGCGACGTACCCAGCCCGGTGGACCCGCCGTCGGGCTGCCGGTTCCGCACCCGGTGCCCCGAGTACCTGGGCGGGTTGACCGACGCGCAACGCGCCCGGTGCGCCGGGGAGGTGCCCGCGCTGCTGGACGGCGTGGCCTGCCACTGGGCGCGGCCGTGAACCACCTGGACCACTCGACAGCAGAGGGAGACACCGACATGGCGGCAACCCGTGACACCGTGGAATCCCGGCGGGTGCTGCGCACGCACCTGCCGGAACGGGCCGACACGCTCGGCATGTCCGTGCGGGAGGCGGACCTGGGACTGCGGTTGGACGGCGCGGGCCACGGGCTGCTGGACACCACCCACTTCGACACCGTCCGCTTCCCCCCACCGCCCTGGGCGCTGACCGCGTTCACCGCCGCGGCAAGCGACGGCGAACTCGCCTACACCGGCTACCGCGGCAACGCGGCGGTGCGCGCGACGTGCGCGCGGTCGGTGTCCGGGCTGCTCGGCGTCGACGTCGACCCGGACCGCGAGATCATCATCACCACCGGCACCCAGGGCGGCCTGTTCGCCACGCTCAGCGCCCTGGTCGACGCGGGCGACGTGGTGGCGCTGGCGGACCCGGAGTACCTGTTCGTGGAACGGATGCTGCGGTTCCTGGGCGCCCGGGTGGTGCGCGTGGGCATGGTCGAGCACCCCGCCGGGCCGCAGCTGGACCTGGCCGCGCTGGAGACCGCGGCCCGCGCGGGCGTGAAGCTCGTGCTCACCTCGAACCCGAACAACCCCACGGGCACCGTGTACACCCCGGAGACGGTGCGCGGGCTGGCCGCGCTCGCCGTGCGGCACGACTTCCTCGTGGTCGTCGACGAGCTGTACTGCAGGCTGGTCTACGACGACGTCCCGTTCACCCACCTCGCGGCGGAACCGGGGATGGGGGAGCGGACGGTGACCCTGCTCGGCGGCTCGAAGACGGAGTCGCTGAGCGGGTACCGGGTGGGCGTCGCGATCGGCCCGGCCCCCGTGGTCGACGCGATCGAGCAGGTCATGGCGATCTCCTGCCTGCGCGCCCCCGCGTACTCCCAGCACGTGCTGACCCACTGGTTGGTCGACGACGTCGAGTTCGTCCGCGCCCGCGTCACCGAACTGGCCGCTCTGCGGGAGCTGAGCGCGCGGCGGCTGCGCCGGGTCGGTGGCCTGGTGGTGCGGCCCGGCGCGGGCACCGCCTACCTGTGGCCGGACGTCTCCGCACTCGGCCTCGACGACGTCCGGGTGGCGCGGGTGCTGCAGGAGCGGGCCGGGGTGGTCGTGAGCCCCGGGTACCAGTTCGGGCCGTCCGGCCACGGCCGGTTCCGGGTCTGCTACGCCCGCGAGGAGACCGGCTGGGCGGCGGCCCTGGACCGGATGGTCGACGCGCTCGGCGACGCGGCGGTGACCTCGTGACCAGGGTCGTGATCTGCTCACCGCTGGAACCCGACCTGGTCGCCCGCATCGCGGCGGTCGACCCTCGGGTGGAAGTGCTGTACGAACCGGAATTGCTGCCCGTACCGCGCTACGAAGGCGACCACGTCGGTGTCCTGCCGGAACTGACCGGCGCGCAGCGGGCCCGGTGGTTCGACCTCACCTCCACGGCCGAGGTGGCCTTCGACTTCGACCGCCGCGCCCCCGACCGGGTCAACGAGGACTTCCCCCGCCTGCGCTGGCTGCAGGGCACGAGCGCGGGCCTGGGCCGGTTCACCGACCGGTACCCGCTGGACCTGTCGAAGGTCGTGGTGACCACGGCCGCCGGGGTGCACGCGGTGCCGCTGGCCGAGTTCGTGCTGGCGGGCCTGCTGCACTTCGTCAAGGACATCCCCCGGCTCAAGGCGTGGCAGGCCGAACGCCGCTGGACCCGCTACACGAGCCGGACCCTCGCGGGCCAACGCGTGCTGGTGGTCGGCCTGGGTGCGGTCGGCCGCCACACCGCGGCGGTGCTGGCAGGTCTCGGCGTCGAGGTGATCGGCGCGATCCGCCCGGGCGGTACCGCCACCGCCCCCGGCGTCTCCGCGGTGGTGACCTTCGACGCGATCGGCCCGGTGCTGCCCACTGTGGACGCCGTCGTCCTGGCCTGCCCGCTGACCCCGGCCACCGAGGGCCTCCTGGGTGCCGCCGAGATCGCCGCCATGAAGCCGGACGCGGTGGTGGTCAACATCGCCCGCGGCCAAGTCGTCGACGAGCTCGCCCTGACCACCGCCCTGGCAGGCGGCGCCCTGCGCGGCGCGGTGCTGGACGTGGCCACCGTCGAACCCCTGCCGAACGACTCGCCACTGTGGACTCTCCCCAACGTCGTGATCTCACCGCACTCCGCCTCCACCGCCGCCAACGAGAACGCCCTCATCACCACCCTGTTCTGCGACAACCTCCGCCGCTGGCTGGACGGCACACCCCTGCGAAACGTGTATCGGCCGGATCTGGGCTACTAGCCATGGGCACCCCGCACGTCCACCACACTCCCCGACTTCCGCCCGGCTCTGCGGCCACCTGCCGACTGCCGATCACCATCCGGATGGCGGGCGCGGTCCTGGCGACACGGCCCCGGCAGTCGCAGGCCCGGCTGGCCGACCAGCCACGCCGGGAACGGCCGCTGGACGTACTGAGCGCGGCGAGCGGCGATGACGCGCGGGTCAGCTGTCGCGCTCGGCGTCACGTCGGGCAGCGGCGGTCGCGCGGTGATCGACCGACTGGTCGACGCGCAACTCCTGGAAGATGGCCATGGGCAGTCCGACTCGGCGGGACAACGCCGATACCGCTTCCACGACCTGCTCCGCGAGTTCGCCCGAGAACAGTCGGAGTCGACAGCGGACACTCGCGCGGTGGTGCGGGCTCTTCTCAGCCGGTACCTGCGCGAACAGGGGCGGTGGGCGGAAGTGCCCACCTCGATGGGACGATCTCGCAGCGGGACCGACGCACCCCGAGCGACCGTTGACGCGCTGGTGCCGTGCGACGACCCGGTGCCCGCTCCGACCGACCGCAGCGACTCAGAGCACGTAGTCCTCGCGCAGGTAGTGCCGGTAGAGCGTGGACGCGACGAGTGCCGGGTCGCCGCCGGCCAAGGCGTCCACCAGGTCCCGGTGCATGCGGGGCATCTCGGCCAGGTCGAGGTGCTGCTCCTCGAGCGAGGACCGCATCACCGCGCCCATCTGCGCGTCCATGCCCGCGAACAACCGGGCCAACCGCGGCTTGCGGGCGGCAGCCACCAGACTCCCGTGGAAGGCGGTGTCCAGGTCGACCATCACCGCCAGGTCCCGGTCGCGCGCGGCGTGCTCCATCCGCGCGACCAACTCGGTGAGCGGGTCCACCAGTTCGGCGGCGCCGTGGGCCAGCACGGCCCGCACCGCGCCCTCTTCGAGCACATAGCGGGCGTAGCAGGCGTCCTGGATGTCCTCGTGGGACAGTCGCGTCACGATGCTGTGCCTGCGCGGGCTGATCTCGACCAGGCCCTCACCCGCCAGCCGGGCGAGGGCGGCGCGGACCGTCGCGCGGCTGACGCCCAGCTCCTCGGCGATCGACGCCTCGATGAGGCGGGTGCCCGAGGGCAGTTCGTTGTTGAGGATGCGGGTGCGCAGCAGCCGGTGCACCGTGTCGGGCAGCGACAGGTGTTCCAGGTCAGGCACCGGGGCACCCCAGCAGCTCCGGCGTCACTCCCACATGGCCGACGGGGTCCACCCGCACGTCGATCTCCGCCGTCGGTCCGCACCGGACCGGCATCGCGCCGGGACCGTGGCCGGGCAGCGGGCTCCCGGCGTGGACCAGCACCGCCACGGTCGACCACCCTTCCCTGCGCCCGGCGTTGTGCCGGACGTCGACGTCGTCAATGCATACCAGATCACCCAGCCGCCAGTGCGCCGCCTCCGCCGGGCCCACCTGCAGGTCCAGGTCCCACTGGTGCGCCGGGCGCCCGAACCCGTTGCCCACCAGGTGGGAGGGCACGCGAGCGCGCACCGACCGGCCGCGCAGGGCGGGCAGGAGCGCGGGGTCCACGTTGAGCGAACCCACCGCACCCTGGCCGTGCGCGTGGACCGCGACCTGGTCGCCGGGCACCATCCGCGCCAGCACGTCCTGCGGGTACACCACGATCACCCGGCCCTCGCGCTTGCCCAGCACCCGCCCGGTCGCGCCGCGCGCGTCCCCGGTGCGCACCACCGCGGCGTTGCCCAGGCAGGCGAACGCCGTCAGCGCGTGGTTGGCGGCCGGGTCGGGATGCGTGAGCGTGACACCGGGCGCCGCGTGGTCGGCGTCGACGTCGAACACGCCGTCGCCCAGGCGCAGCCCCAGCACGACGCCGCCGGTCGCCGTCGGCACGTACGGCAGGCCGTCGCGGTCGATCAGGTACGGGGTGGCGCCCAGGCGCGGCGTCTCGACGACACCGAGCAACGTGGTCCGGACCAGGGTGTTCACCAGGCGGCTCCGAGGTTCGCGGTGGGGTCGTCGACGAGGTCGAAGGCCGCGGCGGGGCCGGTGAGCAGCGTGCTGGGTCCTGGTCCGTGACCGAACAACCGGCAGTCGCCGGTGCTGATCGCCCCGATCGCCACGTACCCGGCGCGGTGGCCGCGGCCGAAGCGGTGGTCCTGGTCCAGCAGCACGACGAGATCACCGATCCGCAAGTCGACGCGGCCCATCAGGTCGGTGTTGGCGAACTCCGACACCATGCCCGCCCCCGCGCCGACCGCCGACGACGGCACCCGGGCGGCGACCCGCACCCGCAGCCGCCCGTCCGGCGCGGTCTCCACCGGCAGTCGCGGCAGCAGGTCCGGGTCGAGGTTCCGCACGCCGACCTCGGGGTGGTCCAGCAGTCGCAGCCCCTGCCCGCGAGCCCGGATCGCCACCCGGTCGCCCGGCGCGACCGCCGCCGCGTCATCGAGGTCCACCAGGACATAGGCGTGCTGGCCGAGGACCCGTCCCCTCGGGCGCCCCTCGACGAGCACGGTCACCTCGTTGCCGACGCACGTCAGGTACTGCAGCGCGTGGTTGGCCGCCGGGTCTGGGTGCCACACCGACAGGCCGGGCTCGAGGTGGTCGGCGGCGTGGCCCGTGGCCGGGTCGCCGACCCGCACACCGAGGGTGACCCCGCCCATACCGGGCAGCAGGAACGGCCGCCCCTCGGCGTCGACGCGGTAGCCGAAGCGGTCGCCCAGCGGCGGGCAGACCTCGCCCACCAGGACCTGGGTCAGCAGCCGATCGGCGTTGCTGCGCGGGATCACCGGGAGCCGAACCGGAAGCCGTGCGCGCGGATCGCGGGCGCGGTGACCGACCCGTTCCACACGTTCATGATGGGCTGCGCCCGCAACTCCGCGCCCACACCGTCCACCGTGGTCAGCAGGTCGAAAACGGACTGGGTGAACCGGGCACCCCGCACGGGCTCGGCCAGCGTGCCGTCCACGATCCGGAAGCACGCGTCGCGGCTGACGCCGGTGATCGTGCTCGCCTGCCGGTCGACCAGCCGGGTGTACCAGAACCGCTCGACGTAGAGCCCGTCGGCCACACCCGCCACCAGGTCGTGGTCGGTACCGGGCGCCATCACGACGTTCGCCGCGACCGGGGCGGGCAGCGACTCCCGCGCCACATGGGCGTGGCCGGTCCGGTCGCCGACCGCCGCGCCGACCAGCCCGGCGGTCAGCAGCGGCACCACGGCCTTGGACGTGCCCGACACGTCGAACGGGATGGGCAGCCCGAACGGGTGCGACGCGTCGTCGGCCACCGTGACCAGCTCGGAGGCCACCCGCCGCCCCGGCCCGGTGGCCACGCCGACACCCGCCTCGGCCAGACCGCCGTCGAAACCGAGCACCCCCAGGAACCCGAGCAGCTCCCCGGTGGCCTCAGGTCCCAGCACAACGGTGTAGACGCCGTCGAGCAGCGGTTTCCTGCCGCGGGTGCGCACGGCGCGGGCCACCACGTCCGCCACCGTCGCCGGGGTCAGCCCCAGCCCGTCACGGGACCGGTGCAGGTTCGCCCAGTGCGCGGAGCCGTCCCCGTCGCCGACCGTGAGACTCCCGGTGGCCTCGGTCGCCACCACGTGCCGCAGCGCACCGGTGCTCGAGGCCACGGCGAGCTGGGTCACGGCCCGGCCGACCATGCCCGCCGCGGTGGCGCCCATCTGTCGCGCCGACGCCATGGCGTGCGCGGCGATCGCCACCCGGGCGGGCGCGTCGAAGGCGGCGGTGTCCTCGTGCCAGAGCAGGTGATCGTCGCTGATTGCGTTCTCGGGCGTCCACGCCGAGCCGGGACCGCGCGCCGAGCGGCCGAGGTCGCGGGCGATCGCGGTCGCCCGGCGGACCGCGTCGGGCACGCGGTCGAGCGCGCTGGTCGCGACCCGCGCGGCGTGCCCGTCGACCACGGCGCGCACCACGACCTGCTGCTCGGTGATGTCCTGCGGCTGGTGGACCCGTTCACCGGCGAACCTGGTGTACTCCCCGGCACGCGCCAGCAGCGCGACCTCGACGTGGTCGGCGGCGGCCCCGCGCACGGCCGCAGCGAGGAGCTCGGTGGCGCGGGCGGGGTCGACGGGCGCGGCGAAGCCCATCACGCCACCCCGATCCGCACGCCGCGCACCAGCGTGGACGGCGCGCCGTGGCTGAGGAAACCCCACTGCTTGGGCTCGCCCTTGCCGCACGGGTAGCCGAAGATCCGCAGGTCGTCGGCGACTGCCTCGACCGAGCCCCAGAACCGCGGGGTGGTCCCGCCATAGGAGAAGTTCTTCAGCAGCCTGCCGCGTTTCCCGCCGCGCACCTCGTAGGCCACCTCGGTGCCGAACTGGAAGTCCCACCGGCGCTCGTCGATGGACCACGACCGGTTGTCCTCGGCGTAGAAGCCCTCACCCAGGCGGTCGCACAACTCGTCGAGCGTGCCGGTCCCGGGTTCGAGGTAGACGTGCGTGGCGAAGCACACCGGCGTGCAGCCCCACCCGTCGGAGCGCGCGGCGCCGGTGAGCGGCAGGCCCGCGCGCGCTGAGGAGTCCAGTGTGGAGAGTGTGTCGCGGACGATTCCCCCGCCCACCAGGGTGCGGCGGCGAGCGGGCGTGCCCTCGTCGTCGAACGCGAAGCTGCCGCGGGTGCCCGGGACGGTCGGGTCGCTGGTGATGGTGACGGCGGGGGAGCCGTAGCGCAGGGAGCCGACGTCGCCGACGCCGATGAACGAGGTACCGGCGAAGTTGACCTCGTCGCCGAGGATCCGGTCCAGCTCCAGGGCGTGCCCGGCGGACTCGTGGATCTGCAGCGACATCTGCTGCCCGCCGAGCACCACGTCGGCGGTGCCCGAGGGCGCGACCGGCGCGGTCAGCAGCGCCACCGCCTCCTCGCCCACCCGGGCCGCGTTGGCGACGAGATCGCGCCCGAGCGCGAACTCCCACCCGGCCGCGGCCGTGTCGCCGTGGAAGGAGTTCGGGTAGCTGCGCCGCTGCACGTCACCGTGCCCGGCGGCCAGCACCAGCACGAGCACCCCGGTCTCCAGGAAGTGCTGGTGCTGCCGCGACCCGGCCGAGTTGCCGAAGTGCCGGTGCTGGCGCTTGGCGTTGACCCCCACCTGCGCGGACACCACCTCCCGCGGCACGCACGCAGCGTCCAGCGCCTCGCTCAGCAGCGCCTGCCGGGTGTGCTCGGCGACGGCGAACGGGTCCTGCTCGACGACCGTCTCGTACCGTCCGCTGTGGACTTCCAGCTCCGGCAGCCGCACCGGCTCCGACGCGCCCCGCGCCGCCACGGCCAGCGCGTGCGCCCGGCGCGCCGCGGTCACGGCGTCCGCGCTGTCGGCCAACGGACGCGCGGCGAATCCCCAGACGCCGTCGACCAGCACGCGGACGCCGATGCCGAGGGTGTGCTCGACGCGCTCGTCCACGTCCGCACCGCGCTGCCGGTACACCCGCAGTTCCTCGGCCTCTACCAGCCGCACGTCGGCGTGCTCGACCCGACCGTCGACCGCGTCCAACGCCGCCTCCACCAGCGCCGCGGCGGTGGCGTCGTCGGCCAGCGCACCCCACCCGTGCGGGCTCACGCCGCGCCGCCGAGCGGGAAGTCCACCCAGGCGCGGCGGTGGAACGACGCCTCGAACGCGTTGATCGTCTCCTGCACCAGCGCGCTCTGCTCGAAATCGCCCTGGTTGGTGTCGCCGCCGTCGAGGAGTTCGGTGGCGAAATCGGCGCAGAGGTTGGCGTAGAACAGGGCACCCCAGTCCTCTGTGGACGCGCCGCCCGGGGGGAAGAACTCGGCGGGCACCTCGCGTTCGACGTACTCGGCGGCGTCTTTGGTGGCGGTGCGGATCGTCTGGCAGACACCGAACTCCTCCACCAGCCGCACGATCAGCGCGCCCTCGGAGCCGTAGAGGCGGGCCTCGATCCCCGGCAGGTTGCCGACCGTGACGTAGGAGGACTGGATGGACGCGATCAGGTCGTTGTCGAACTCGCAGATCCACATGTCACCGTCGTCGATGTTGAGCCGCTGCCTGCGCCCCGTGGTCTGGACCACCCGCTCGGGGACGAAGTTGCGCATCGTCCCGACGACGGAGGTCAACCGCCCACCCGCCCACCAGTGCATGATGTCGATGATCGGCGCCCCGTAGCCCTCGATGGACGAGGTGGCGAGCACGGCGGGGTCGGCGTCGGGGTCGACCTGCCGCATCGGCGTGGCCGGGTCGATCCACTGGCTGTTCTGCTCGAACCCGTTGAACACGTACGGCGTGCCGATGAACCCGGCGTCGATGAGGCTCTTCGCGTACCGCACCGCGGGCGCGTACCGGAAGGTGAACCCGAGCTTCGTCTTGAGCCCCTTGGCCCTGGCCGCCTCGGCGAGAGCCCGCGTCCGCCGGAAATCCCGGTGCACCGGCTTCTCGCACAACACGTGCTTGCCCGCCTCGATCGCCGCCGCCGCCACCTCGTAGTGCGCGGAGTTGGCCGTGGCGACGTCGACGACATCGATCGAGGGATCGTCCAACACCTCCCGGTAGTCGGTCGAGGCCCGTCGCACCCCGAACCGCTCCGCCGCCTCGCCGAGCACCCGCGGGTCGGTGTCGACCAGCGCCACCACCTCGACCCGGTCGTCCCGCGCCCAACCGGGCAGGTGCGCCCACTGCGCCCACCGCCCGGCCCCGATCACCGCAACCCGAAGCCCGTCCATCGGCCCTCCTCCACTCGCCGCTTCCACCGTAGGTCGATTGTCGATTGTCGACAACTGTAATGGATAGTGGTGCGGGTCACAGAGGGGGCGGACCTCCGCACCCTCGAACGCAACGAATTGCTGACCCGCACCTTCACCCCGTCGGTGCCGGTGCGGGTCGACTACGAGCTCACCTCGCTCGGACAGTCCCTGCTTGAGCCAATCCGGCACCTCAAGGACTGGGCCGAGTCCCACAGGGCCGACGTCGACGCCGCGCTCACCACGAACCCGGCGAATCCCACGCCGCGAGCGACAGGCGGCTCTCGAACCGGCGCCGCTCCCCGCTGAACGGGTCGGTGAACTCCAACACCCGCGCCAACAGCTGCAGCGGACGCGTGAAGTCGTCCAGGGGTTTGTCGCGCAGCACCGGGTAGAAGTCGTCGCCCAGGATCGGCAGGCCCAGGCCCGCCATGTGCAGGCGCAGCTGGTGGGTGCGGCCGGTTTGCGGGCGCAGCCGGTACCGGGCCAGGCCGTCCCGCGCCTCGAGCACCTCCACGCCGGTCACCGCGTTCGGCTCGCCCTCGACCTCGAACGCGGTGATCACGCCCCGCTCCTTGACGATCCGGCTGCGCACCACCGCGGGCAGCGGCACCGCCGGGTCGAACGGGGCCACCGCCTCGTACTCCTTCACGACCAGCCGGTCCCGGAACAGCGTCTGGTAGCGGCCGCGCGCCTCCGGCCGCACCACGAACATCAACAACCCCGCCGTCACCCGGTCCAGCCGGTGCGCCGGGCTCAACGTCGGGATCCCCAACTCCCGCCGCACCCGCACCAACGCCGTTTCCACCACGTGCTTGCCGCGCGGGATCGACGACAGGAAATGCGGCTTGTCCACGACCACCACGTCGTCGTCGCGGTGCACCACCGCCAACTCGAACGGCACCGGCACCTCCACCGGCAGGTCGCGGTGGAACCACACGAACATCCCCGGCACGAACGCCGCGTCCACCCCGACCGGGCCGTCCAGGCCGACGATCCGGCCTTCGCGGAGCATCTCGTCGATCCGGTCCGGCGCCACCCTCGGCAGCCGCTCCACCAGGTGCTCGCGCACCGTCGACCACGGGCCGTCGTCCGGCAGCCGCAGTCGGGCCGCGTCCAGGCCGTGCCGCTGGGGGAGGGGGGAACGGAGCTTGCGCCTCACCCACCCAGCCTAATCACGGCTTCCACGGCGACCGCACCACGCCATCGGCGTCCGGCACCGCCGCCACCGCCAACCGCTGGTCGTAGTCCACCCCGGGCAGCGGGCCCCGCACCAGCACCGGCACCGAACCCAGCCGCGCCTGCACCCCGGCGGAGTCCTCGTCCTCGGACGGCCGCCCGACAACCGGATCCGGCCACACCCCCACCAACGACCGCTCCACCATCCCCGCGGCCACCGCCGCCACGTCCTCGGCCGTCCGGACTCGGAGCCACCGCGTCAGGTCGTCCGCGAACCGCTCCTCCACCAAGACCGTCCCCCGCCCCGCCGCCAACTCCGCGACCTCGGACCAGAACCCCTCGTCGGCCGGTCGGACCCTCGAACAACAACTCGGCCAATACGGCGTGTACCACCACCGCTGCGGGAACGGCCCAGCGGCCCGGGCCGACGCCACGGCCCGGACGCACTCCTCCGCGCTGCTCACCTGCATGTCCTGCCCCTTGCCCACGTCCACGGTGAACACGTCCGGTGTCCTCAGGAAGCAGTGCAGCCCCTCGCCGCGCAACATCAACCGCACCAACTCCGCGGCCGCGGGCAGCGACACCCGCGCGCCGTCGCGCAGGCCCCGCAGGTCCGGCCCGAACAACCGCGCGAGCAGCGGATGCGCCACCAGGTCGTCCAGCGAACACCCGCTGTCCACGCTGGGACGAAAGACCTGCACCCACGACTCTCCCGCGTCCTCGGCGAAATCCAGCACCGCCGCCACATACGCCGCCTCCAACGGCCCCCGGCGACCTCGGGCCGACGTGGTCCGCTCACCGTCCTTGGCCGACCCCAACCAGCGGCGTCACAGCTCCCACGGTGACCAGACCACACCCGTCCGGGTCCGGCAGCACCGCCGCCACCAGCCGCTCCCGCTCGTCGAGCACCACCGACGGCACCGGTCCCAGCCGAGCCGCGACCTCCGGGAACTCGTCGTCGAGGACGACCATGTAGTGGATCCGGTCGCCCTCTTGCCACACGATCCGCAGGTGTGTGCCCTCCGGCTGCGGTCCGCTCAGCGCGTCGGCCAGGTCCGGCCACACCGCGACCAGCGACCGGGGCGCCAGCCGCGCCCGCACCGCCTCCAGGTCCGCATCCGACATCACCCGGAACCACCGCGACGCGCCGAAAGACTCCTGCACGAGCACCGCGCCCCGCTGGGCCACCAACTCGGCGACCTCGGCCCAGAACCCCTCATCGGCCTGCCGCGCCTTCGACGGACAGCGCCGCTCCTCGTACGGTGATTCGGTTCGCCGCTCGGGGAACAGCCCCGCGGCCCGAGCCGCCGCCACCGCCCGCACTCCTCCGCGCTCCGCAGCATCAGGCGCACCAGCTCCGAGGCCGCCCGTGGCGACACCCGAGCACCGTCGTACAGACCCCGCGGGTCCGACCCGAACAACGCCACCAACTCCGGGTGCCATATCGGGTCGTCCAGCGACCGCCTGACGTCGGGGGCGGGGTCGAGGATCTCCACCCACGACACCCCGGTGTCCACGGCGAAGTCCACCGCCGCGGCCACGTACGCCGCCTCCAGCAGGCCCCGGTCGCTCTCGGCGGGCACGGTGCCCTGGTAGGAGCCGTCATCGGCGCGGTCGGCCGGGTCGTACTTGGTCACGCGGTAGTAGAACAACGCACCCTCCCCAGTGGACTGATCACCGGGATCCCGCCACCGCTGCTAGGCAGGTACGGAGCGCTTTTCCGGCACCGGGGGAGCGGCACCCACCACCACGTCTCGCATCAGGCCGATCGATGCCAGCGCCAGCAATCCCGCGGCGCCGCCGATCCAGCCCACGGCCGCGCCGATCGACTCGCCGCTTACCGTGCCCACGGCGGTCTGTGCGCACGCCAATCCCACCGCGCCGCCGATCTGTTTGGCCAACACCGATCCGGCGGTTGCCGCGCCCATGTCCGCGCGGTCCACGGCGTTCTGCGTGGCGATGGTGATGCCGCCCATCGCGGGGCCGACTCCCACGCCGGTCAGCAGCAGCCAGGCCCCGGTGATGACCACCGATGTCGACGGCCCCAGCGTGAAGAACCCCAACGCGCCGAGGGTGGTCACCGCCGCTCCGGCCAGCAGTACCGGTCGGGTGTGCCTGGTTCGCAGGATCAGGAGAGCGGTCAGGCGGTTGCTCGTCACCATGCCCACCAGCAGCGGCAACACCGACAGGCCCGACGCCGTGGCCGAGAAGCCGCGTATGTGTTGGAAGTACAGGGGCAGAAACACGCCGATCGGCAGTACCGCGATCTGGAAGAAGAAACCTCCCGACAACAACGCCGCGTACGTCCGCCGTCGCATCAGGTGTGGTGGCAACACCGGTGTCGACGCCCGCCGCTCCACCGGCACCAGTGCCGCCAACAGCAGTGCCCCGGCCGCCAGCGGCAGCAGCACCTCCGCGTCGCGCCACCGCGCGTCGCCGGTGCCCTTGAGGCTCAACCCGATCAGCACCAGTGACAACCCGGCGCTCAGCAGTGCGATGCCCGCCACGTCCAATCGGCCTGACCGTGGCTCCGGTTTGCTCGGTGGCAGCGCCGACGCGATCACGGCCGCCGCCGCCATGCCCACCGGTAGGTTCACCCAGAACGCCCACCGCCAGTCCGCGTGGTCGGTCAGGACGCCGCCGACCAGCGGGCCGCCGATCAAGCCCAGGATCATCATGACGGCCACCGCCGTCTGCATACGGACCACGCCGTCCTCGCGGCCCGGTGGGTTCAGGTCCCGCACCAACGCCATGCCCAGGGTCAACAACGAGCCCGCGCCCAGGCCCTGGACCGCCCGCGCCACGATCAGCGCCGTCATCGAACCGGCGAAGCCGCAGGCCGCCGAACCCGCCAGGAACAGGACCAGGCCCACCAGGAGCAGTCCGCGGCGGCCGCGCAGGTCGGAGAAGCGGCCGTAGATCGGGACGCTGATCGACGAGGTCAGCACGTACGCGGTGACCAACCAGGTGTACCAGGTGTCGCCGCCGTGCAGTTGGTCGACGATGCGCGGCAGGGCCGTGCCGATGACCGTGCCGTCGAGCATGGCCAGGAACGCGCACGCCAGCAGCGCGATCGTGACCAGCAGGCGTCTGCGCGGGGTCAGTTCGTCGTAGGTCACCGGGGCTGTCCGCCGAGCGCGCCGTGGAGGAAGACGTCCACGAACTGCTCGACCGTGGGGGAGAGGTCGTCGCCCGCGGACCGGGTGCGGGAGAACAGCATCGCCAGGAAGATCGTCGCCAGTGTCTCCGGCGGCAGCCGCAGCGAGTCCCGCTCCGGCTCGAACAACTCCGCCACCGCCGCGCTGGTCCGCCGTTGCGCCGCCTCCCGATCCGACATCGCGGGGCCGGAGTCCGAGCTGTCCGCATCGGACCGCGCGGGCGCACCCGGGCCGCCCGCCGCGCCGCGCAGGCGAGTCATCAGCACCTCCGCGCGGCCACCGCCCGCGCCACGGTGCCCCGACGCGTGCAGGGCGCCCAGCACGCGCCCCATCCGCCCCAGGTAGGCCTCCATCGCCGAGGCCACCTCCACCAACCGCTCCGCCAGCGGCTGCTCCAACGGGATCGCCGCGATCTCGCCGAGCACGTGGTCGGTGCGCAGTGCCTCCGCCACGCACGCGCTGAGCAGTTCCTCCTTGTCGGCGAACACCCGGAACACCGTCGCCTCCCCGATGCCTGCGGCGCGCGCGACCTGCGCGGTGGTCACCGCGGCGCCGTGCTCGGCGACCAGGGGGAGGGCGGTGCGGACGATCATCTCTCGGCGCTGTTCGGGACTCATCCCCGGCGCGCGCTTGCGCGGTGCGTTCGGTGTCACGCCGACAAGCGTACGGAGTGAGCACTCACTCCGTCAATCAAGAAGTGAGTACTCACTCCGACGCTGGGCGGTCAGCTGCACGGACGTTGGTACGGCTCCTCCGGGAAGTAGTGCTTCCAGGTCGACTCGCCCATGGTGGTGATGCTCAGGGTGCAGATCTGCGAGATGACGTCACCGGGGTCGAGGTACCACACGCGCACGCCGCCTTTGGCCGGTTGCGGCAGTTGTCGGTTGTCCGGGGAGAACCGGAAATCGCGGCCGGCCAGGTCGGCATCGGGTATGACGGTGGTCAGCCGCGGGGTGGGGTCGGTGAGGTCCCAGACGCGGACCGTGCCGTCCACCCCGGACGTCGCGAGTCTGGTTCCGTCTGCGGACATGGTCATCGTTCGCAGTGGCCCCACGCCCTCGAGAACGCCTCCCCGGTGTGGCAAGGCTTCGGTGTTGGGGACAGCGGGGTCGTCCAGCGAGCTGTAAGTCACCTCAGCTCCGTCGCTGATCGCGGCGAGGGCGCCGTCGGCGCTGAGGACCGGGAGCACCGGCCGTGGGATCGCCGGGAGTGACCTGGAGCGGTCGTTGTGCACGCCGGGCAACTCGCGGCACGGGAAGTTGCCCGGCACGAAGCAGAAGACCCCGCCGTAAGTCGCCAGGTATGCGGATCGGTTCGCGAGGCTCCACACCTGTACGACGCTCCGGTAGGGATAGGGCCCGTCCGGGGCGTCGCTGGAGGTGTAGAGCCACCGACCGTCGGCGGTCACCCCTGGGTGATCCGGCTTGTTCGGGAAGACCGCCCTCGTGATGGGGCCCGCCGCGGATGGGCGGGTGGTGTCCCACACGGTGCCGTCCTTGCCGATGGCGACGGGCTGGTCGGCTTCCAATGCCACGTCGGCCAGCGGTACCGGTGCCGTCCACCGCGCAGGCGGGTCGTGCGAGCCCACCGGCCAGACCACCACGGTGTCCCCGCCGAAGGCGCGTACCTGCCCGAGGCCCGTGGAGACACCGACCGCGGTGAGCTCGAGCTCCGGCTGGGGCGCGGTGTAGTCGACGGGGGCGTGTCTGCGCAGCAGGGCTGTCAGCGTTCCGATGGTGTCCGGGCTCGGCGAGATCCTGTGCGCGGCCAGGGCGAGGTTCAGCGCGCTCGCCCGGTCGACCAGCCGCACCGCGTCACGCAGGGCGTCTCGGGCGTTGACCTGGTTGGCCGCGGACCGCCTGGCGTCGGCCTCGGCCGCCCGCAGCGCGTCGGCGCGTTGCCACTGGACGACCGCGACGTAGCCCGCGGCCGTGGTGAGCAGGAGCAGCACGCCGAGCACGGCCGACAGCACCAGCAGCCTCCGGGTCCGCCGCCGCGAACCGTCCCGCTGGCGGGCGGCGTGCTTGTCGGAGGCGGCGAGGAACCGGGCGGTGCGGTCGTCGAGCCGGGTGTTCGAACCGGCCAGCCAGTCCGTGGCGGCGTGGAGGCGGGTGCCGGTGTGCAGGTCGCCGGGTTGGCGACCGCCGCGCTCCCAGACCTCGGCGGCCTCGATGAGGGCCTGGTGGACCACGGCGCCCGCGCGGTCGGCGTCGATCCAGGACCGCAGGCGGGGCCAAGCGCGGAGCAGGGCCTCGTGGGCGATCTCCACGGTGGTGTCAGCCGTGGTGAGCAGCCCGGCGTCGGTCAGCGCGGTGAGGACCCGCGCCGCCGCCGCGGGCGCGGTGGCGAGCAGGCGTTCGCGGTCGAGGCGACGGCGGGCGTCGTGGGTGCCGTCCCCGATGTGCACCAGGCGCATGAGCAGGACGCGGGCGGTTTCCCGGTCCTCGGCGCCGAACTGCTCGTAGACGAACTCGGCGGTGGCGGCCACCGCCCCGCCGATGCCGCCGCTGCGCTCGTACCCGGCGATGGTGAGGACCCGGGCCGCCCGGTGGCGCCAGGTGATGTTCATGGCGTGCGCGACGAGGGCCAGCGTGCCGGGCGAGTCCGGCGGCAGCGCCGCGACCTCGCGCAGCACGAGGTCGACCAGCCCCGCCTGCAGGTGCGCCCCGACGACCCGGGCGGGGCGCTCGATGGCGACGCGCAGGTCGGCGGCCGACATGGCGCCCAGCAGTACCTGCCCCCGACCCAGCGTCGACCAGGGCGGGGTGGACGGCGCAGTGCGGCAGGAAGTCCGCGCGCACGCACAGCACCACCGACGCCGTCGCGGTCAACGCGTGCAGTGCCTGGACGAACTCGGCGCGCCGGGGCTCGTCCGCGAGGGTGAACAGCTCCTCGAACTGGTCGACCACCAGCAGCGGCCTGCGCCCGTCGGGGACCTGGTCGGTGGCCGCGCGCAGACTGGCCAGGGGCGCGTTGGTCGGGGTGATCACGGCCGGGTGCCAGCCCTGGGAACCGGTCAGCGCGCCCCGGGCCAACGCCGGGACCACCCCCGCCCGCAGCAGTGACGACTTGCCCACCCCGGACGGGCCGCTCACCACCAGCAGCCCCGGGTCCGCGACCCGGTCCGCCAGGTGGTCGAGCACCCGGTCGACCACCGCCGCGCGGCCGAAGAACCAGCGCGCGTCGTCGACGCCGTAGGACGCCAGGCCCGGGTACGGGCAGGCGCCGTCGGCGGGCGCGACCGCCGGGTTGACCTCGTCGTCGTCCTCCGGTCGCCACGCCAGGTTCGGGGCTAGCACGAACCGGTCGATCGACTGGGTGGCGCTCTTGCGCGGACGGGGCAGCCGCCGGGCCGCCAGGACGCGGTCGAGGTGCTGGTAGGCGTCTTCCAGGGTCAGCTCGGCCGGGCCGCCGGGTTCGCCTTGGTCGAGCAGTGCGATCAGGGCGCCGGAGAACGCGGTGTGCCGGGCGCCCGGTGGGGCGAGCGCGACCTCGTCGCGGGCGGCGGAGGCCATGACGAACGTCCCGCCGGGGTGCGCGGCGACTGCGGCGACCGCCGGGTCGGCCAGCGACGGTATCGCCCGACCGGAGAAGCAGCAGTCCAGCACCACCAGCCGGTGCCGCGCCCGGCTTTCCGAGAGGTACCGGCACACCTCGGTGTACGGCAGCGCTGTCGCGGGCAACCGCAGGGCACCACCGTCGCCCGCGCGGGACGCCAGGTACAGGTCACCGGTGGAGCCCAGCAGGCCGTGGCCGACGTAGTACACCAGCAGCGCGGACTCGGCGTGCTCGACCGCGTCCGCCAGGGCCAGCCCCATCTCGGACGGGTTCGCCGCGACCGAGACGACGGTGATGTTCTCCGCGAGCATGCCGCACCGGTCGACGAGCACCCGCGTCAGGTCGGCGACGGTCTCGGGCACGGCCGCGATGTCCGGGAGCCCGGACCCCGGCACGTGCCCACCGGTGCCGATCAACACAGCCCTGGCGCCTGCTCCGTGCAACAAGGTCATCGATCACGCAACCCTTCACCGCGACCTGACCAAGATCGCTACCCTCCCACGGCGCGTTACCGCGGTCCGGAACGCGTTGCGTCGACCGGATTCGTGTGCACGCCCACCGCGATTCTCCGCAACGAGCACAGAAAGGACGCCACACCATGACCGACCCCCTCGACCGCATGCGCCGCGGCGACTGGTACCTCGACGGCCCCGAACTCGTGGCCGCCCGACGACGCTGTTGGCACCTGCAGAACCGCTTCAACGCCACCGGTCCCGACGATGACAGGGAACGCAGGCACATCCTCGAACAGCTCCTCGGCCGCATCGGCCCCGACACCGTCGTCATGCCCGGGCTCCAGATCAGCTACGGCACCCACACCCGCCTCGGCGCCAACACCTTCATCAACACCGACGTCCTGCTCATGGACGACGCCCCCATCACCATCGGCGACGACGTCCGCATCGGCCCCCGCACCCAGCTCACCACCGCCCTCCACCCCGTCGACGACCACCAACGCCGCCGCGAAGGCTGGGAGCAGGCCAAACCCGTCTCCATCGGCGACAACACCTGGCTCGGCGCCGGGGTTATCGTCTGTCCCGGTGTCACCGTCGGTGCCGACTCCGTCATCGGCGCGGGCAGCGTCGTCACGCGCGACATCCCGGCCCGCACCCTCGCCGTCGGGAGCCCCGCTCGGCCTGTCCGCGAACTCTGAGTCCCCTGCGCGGCTATCGGTCAGGGGTGGCGGCGGCCAGGAGTTCGAAGAGGTCGTAGACGCACTCGCCGGTCCAGATGGTGGTGGCGACGGCCAGGAGGGGGAGCAGCACCGCGGGCCAGCGGCGGCGGGTGTCGGTGGTCATCAGGGCGGTGACGCGGCGTGGGACCGTGCCGGGGTGGCGCTCGGCGCCCTGGCCATGGGCAGCGGCCTCAACGCCATCGCGTTGGGGGAGGAGACCGGCCGGGCTCTCGGCGCGAACGTCACCGCCCTGCGCGCGGGCGGCGCCGTCGCGGTCACCCTGTTGTGCGGCGCGGCCACCGCGGCGGCGGGTCCGGTCGCGTTCGGCGGTCTCACCGTCCCGCACATCGCCCGTGTGGTCACCGGCCCGGACAACCGGTGGGTGCTGCCCTACTCCGGTGTGCTGGGCGCGGTCCTGGTGCTGGGCGCGGGCGTCCTGGGGGGGCGTGGTGTCGGCGCCGGGCGAGGTGGAGGTCGGGATCGTCATGGCGCTGATCGGCGCACCATCCTGCGAACCCTCTTCGGCGACGGCCCCACGCGGACTGGAACTGGTGGTCAACCGCTTCCCGCCTGCCCCGCCTCTTGGTGGCCATCGCCGTCGGCCTGGCCCTGGGTGCCGCCGGCGCGATATTCCAAAGCGTCTCCGCGAACCCCCTGGGCAGCCCCGACATCATCGGCTTCACCACCGGCTCGGCAACCGGCGCCCTCCTGGTCCTGCTCTTCTGGCGCGGCGGCCCCATCGGCGTACCCCTGGGTTCGGTCCTGGGCGGCCTGGCCGCGGCGGTCCTCGTCTACCTGCTCGCCTACCGCAACGGCATCCACGGAACCCGCCTGATCCCGGTCGGTATCGGCGTCAGCGCCGTCCTCTTCGCCGCCAACGGCTTCCTCCTCAGCCGCGCCTCGCTGCGAGAGGCCCGCAACGCCCAACTCTGGCTGGTGGGCAGCCTCAACGGCCGCGGCTGGGACGAGGCCACTCCCGCCTGGATCGCGTTGGCCGTCCTGCTCCCCCTCGCGCTCCTGCTGGGCAGGCGGCTGGCCATGCTCGAACTGGGCGACGAAACCGCCCTCTCCCGCGGCGTCCCCGTCGAGCGTTCCCGCCTCTACCTGGTCCTTGCCGGTGTCGGCCTCACCGCCCTGGCCACCGCCGCGGCGGGCCCCATCACCTTCGTGGCCTTGGTCGCCCCTCAGATCACCCACGGCCTGGTCCGCTCCGGCAGTGCCAACCTGGCCACTTCGGGCCTCACCGGCGCCCTGCTCCTGGTCACCGCCGACCAGGTGGGCCAACACCTCGTCCCCCGAGTCCAACTCCCCGTCGGGCTGACCACAGGGGCACTCGGCGGCGCCTACCTGATCTGGCTCCTCACCAACGAATGGCGCGCCAAACGCTGACCGGTGCTCGACGGAACTCGACGGCGAGGTCGCGCGTTCATGATCGTGTTGCCTCGAAACGGTGGGAGATGGGTCATGTCCCGTGCTCGAGTCGTGTGGGCGCTGCTCGCCGTCACCGCGGTCGGCGCCTGCACCACGTCGCCGGGGCCCGCGGATCCCAGCCGCACGCCGGGACCTTCTGGTACCGGCGGCCTGCCCGGCGCGGCGGGCGTCGGCGATCCGTACTACCCGGAGGACGGGAACGGGGGCTACGACGTCCTCGGCTACGACGTGGCGATCCGGTACGACCCGAGTTCGGACGAGTTCGGCGGTGACACGACCGTCACCGCCGTGGCGTCCGCCGACCTGAGCCGGTTCAACCTGGACCTCATCGGGTTCCAGGTCGGCGCGGTCGAGATCGACGGCAAGCCCGCGAAGTTCGCCCGCGCGGGCGTGCACGAGCTGGTGATCACCCCTCCCGCGACCGTGACCAAGGGGGCGACCTTCCGCACCAGGGTCACCTACTCGGGAACCCCTGAGGGGGAGGACGATCCGTCGACGGACGGCGACGGTTGGCGCAAGGCCCGGTCCGGCGGCGTGTTCGTTGCCGGGCAGCCGCACTCGGCGAGCACCTGGTTCCCGGTCAACGACCACCCGTCGGACAAGGCCACGTTCCGGTTGACCGCCCGGGTGCCCGACGGGTGGAGCGTGATCGGCAACGGCCGCGAGGAACCGCCGTACAGCGCGGACGGCTGGACCACCTACACCTGGGTCGAGGCGAACCGGATCGCGCCGTACCTGACGACGGTCGGCATCGATCACTGGACGTTCGACCGGTCGACCTACCACGGGCTCCCGCTGGTCAGCGCCTACGCCCCGGGTGTCGAGTTCCAGCGGGCCACCGAGGCCCGGCTGCCCGAGGTCCTGGACTTCCTGGCGAGCAAGTTCGGCCCCTACCCGCAGGACGCGGCGGGCGGCATCTTCATCAACGAGGACATCGGTTTCGCCGTGGAACTGCAGACCCGCCCCATCTACGGCACCGAGGACGACCTGGGGATCGTCGTGCACGAGCAGGCCCACCAGTGGTTCGGCAACAGCGTCTCCCTCAACCGCTGGTCCGACATCTGCCTCAACGAGTGCTTCGCCAGCTACGCGGAATGGCTGTGGGACGAGGCCAAGAACGACACCGACCTGGACGAGACCTACCGCCAAGCCGTCGCCAAAGCCGACGACGCCTTCTGGAACCGCCCCCTGCTCGACATGGGCCCCGGCAAGGAGTTCACCGCCGTCTACGACAAGGGCAAGCTCGCCATGCACGCCCTGCGCCGCACCCTGGGCGAGGCCAAGTTCGACCAGCTCCTCACACGCTGGACCAGCGAACACCGCGACGGCAACGCCAACTGGGCCGACCTGGAGAAACTCGTCAACGACATCGCGGGCCAAGACCAGACCGCGTTCCTGACCGAGTGGTTCCACAAGGCAGCCAAGCCCAGCGACCGGTTCCTCTACCCGGGCTCACTGCGCGAGTAGGCCACCGCGCACCAACCCGCCCAGCCGAGAGCTGGCACAAGCCGCGCCGCGAACGGCGAGAGGACACCCCCAAGGCGCGCACGGGCTCGGGCCGACGGCGAGACGGTCCTCGCCGGTCACGGTGTGCACTAGGCCGGTGACGGTGACGGTGACGTCCCACCGGGCACTACGCTGAAGATGCACGTCCAAGACGGCGAGAAGCTCAAGGACGCGGACGGGCTGGCGGTCGAACTCGGCACGTACTCCGGGGAGCCGGCGGAGGTGTTCGGACCGGGTGACCGGGTACCGAACTACACGCTGCTGCCGCCGGAGAACCTCAACATCGCGTCCGGGTCGTACACGGTGGGCCAGCGCGCCCAGTTGAGTGAACTCCTGATCTCGGACATGGGGATATGCCACTGGGCGGCCTGCCGGGAGTTCAGAGTGCGCTAGTGCACCGACGAAGTGGAGGAGTCCGGTGGTGGTCCTCCAACACGCAAACGCGGGATCCATCCCCACTCGGAGTGTGACGCTCCGTGTTGGGATGATCATGTCCTGAATTTGTCAGGACCGTTGAGAGGCCTGGCAGGAACCTTGACCCTGCCGTGGGTGTGACTCAATGTCACGGCCTTGATTGGAGAGCCAGCGCCTCGGGAACGTTTGATGGCCGGCTCTTACCTGAGGGGTGGCGGCGCAGATCCGGGCGGGTCCGTCATGCGGTGGTGGCAGCAGGTTTCGGTACAGCTCGGGAGCAGCGTGGTCAGGAGCGGTGTGTCGTATTCAGGCGGCCGGTCGCCAGCCCTGTTGATCAGCGCCTGTCCCGTCGAGCAGGGCTGTTTCCGGCGAGACGATGACGTTGCCGGTGAGGGTGAGCAGTCCCCGCGCGAGGACTACTGGCGAGACGGCGCCCCTGAGAGGGGCCGGGAGCGAACAGCCCCGCTCGCGCGGGGACGACCCTTATTGACCTGCGGCACTGTGGACCGTAACGCTGTTTCTTATTCACTTTGTGTTGAGGGTGAGGGGCGTCTCGATGATATGTGCGCATGTCGGTGTCGGGCTTGTGAGGGGGCCGGTTTGGACGTGGTTGCGGTCTTTCCACGTGAGGTGCTGTGCGCTGTCCGTGTGGGCGACTGGCGGAACGGAGGCACCATGGTGGTCTACAAGTGGTGTGCGAGGAAGAGGCAGCGCACTGAATTGGTCTACCAACGTCGGATGTCCAGGCGTATCGACTTGCTGTGAGCGAGGCAGCATCGGCGATCGAAGAGGAGCCATGTTCACGGAACAGGCGTCGACCTGCTGGCGTCAGTTCGATGGGGGAGGGGCAACCGGGCCGACAGCGGGAACGTCCACCCGCTGTCGGTTTTCGAGCAATAGGTGGACGATCAGGCGCCGTGTAAGACCCCACCCGCGCCGCGGCGGTACGGCGTGGTGTTGGCCAACGCCCGGCCAGGAGTCAGTCGGACAGGGCGGCGAAGGCGGCGAGGACGAACGTCCGTGTGAGCTGGCGGCTGCGCTCGGGGCGAGATGTTGGCCCTTGATGCTGGTGCCGGAGCTGAGGGTGACCGGGGCGATGCCGGTGTAGGCCGCCAGATGCCTCGAGGAGGCGAAATGGGAGGCGTCGCCGACTTTGAGCAGATGTGGGCGGCGGTCTTGACACCGATGCCGGGCATCGAGGTCAGGACCCCGGCAAGAGGGTGTGCATCAAGTATCCTCTCAACCTGCTCGGCACCCTGTTTCCGTTGCTGGAGAATGGTTTTCAGGCTGTCCGCCAGGCGCGGCAGGACGGTGTCGGCGGCGGCGGTGCCCGGGACGGTGACCGTCTGCTCGCCGAGGGCGGTCATGATCGCCTCGACCAGCTTGTCGCCGAGGCGGGGCGCGTGGACTTTCGCGATGGCGGCGAGTTTGTGGCGGCCAGCCTTGGCGATGCTGGCCGGTCCGCCGCAACGCGAGAGTGCCTCCAGGACGGCCGGGTGGCTGATCTGCGGGCCGATGGCGTGTTCGAGAGCGGGGTGGATCCCGGTGAGCAGCCCGCGGATCCGATTGGAGATGCGGGTGGCTTCGTCGGCCAGGTCGTCGTAGAACCCGACCAGCACCTCCAGCTCGGCCAGCGCCTCGTCACCGACATCCACCGGGCGCAGCGTGTGCGGCAGGCAACGGGCCGCGTCGGCGATAACGAACGCGTCCCGGGCATCGGTCTTGGCCCGGCCCGGGTAGAGGTCGGCGATACGGCGCATCGCCAGGCCGGGCAGGTAAGCCACCCGGTGACCGGCGGCGCGGGCGACCGCTACCGGCAACGCCCGATCGTGGCGGGCTGGTCGACCACCACCAGCAGTGTTGTGTGAGCGGCGAGCTTCTAACAGGGCTTCTAGTTTGGGTTCGGTGTTGGGCAGCGGGGCGTCGTGCAGCGGTTGCCGTCCGCGTGGTGGTTGTCCTTACCGACGTCCAAGCCGAGGAACACGCTGAAAATGCTGCTCATTCCCCATGCCGTTCGTTCGCCGCGTCGTGGTCACCGATCAGGCATCGAGCGCCGGCACCCACGTTACGACGAGACCCACCAATGAGGTTCCCCGATAAACTCAGAGGGGTGGTTGCCTGGCTTCGGTTGGGGATGCCGGGATGATGGATGGCTCGAGTTGGTCGGCGTACCGGGCGGTCTCGTACTCGTCGGGGCTGAGCCGGCCGAGCTCTTTCTGGATGCGCTGGGTGTTGTGCCTGGCGTCGATGTAGCTGAAGATCGCGTGGTCGGCCTCGTCGCGGGTGCGCCAGGAGTTTGCGGTATGCGAGTTCGATCTTCGGTGTGGAGAAGAAGTTCTCCATCGGCGCGTTGTCGTGGGAGTCGCCGACCGACCCCATCGACGGCGGGATCCCGTTGTTCGCCAGGCGTTGCGCGAAGCGGATCGAGGTGTAGGTGGTCGAGCCGCGGTCGCTGTGGTGGATCAACTCGCCTTTACGGACATCCCGGGACCGGATCGCGTACTCTAGGGCGCCGAGCACGAGGGTGGTGTCGCGGCCGTCGCTGGTCTTCCAGCCCACGGTCCGGTTGGAGAACGCGTCCCGGACCGCGGCCGGTCAGAACACGCCCTCGCCGGTGGGGATGCGGGTGGCGTCGGCGACCCACAGCCGGTCCCGGGGCCGGGGCGGTGAAGTCCCGGTTGACCAGATCCGGCGCCGGTGTGGCTCGTGGATCACGCCGGGTCGAGGGTGTTCGCCACTTCTTGCGCAGGAACGCGCCCTGCGACTCATGGCCGCGCATCAGCCGTTCGACCCGTTTGCGCGACACCCCGGTCCCGTGGCGGCGCAGGGTCGCGTACACCCGCGGGCTGTCGTAGGGTGCCGCCTGAGGTGGTGTAGATGTCCACGATCTCGGCCACCAGCTCCTCATCCTGACGCTGCCGCGGTGACGGGTCCGCCTGGCGCTGGACCCAGCCGTAGTAGGTGGAGGAGGCGATACCGAGGACCCGGAGGATGGGCTCGACCCCGAAGCGGCCGCGAAGCTGTGACACGAGCGTCACGACCGTCGCCGGGTCGAGTTCCGCGTTCTCCCGCCGAAGCCCTCGCAGCTCGTCGGACTCACTGGCCGTGGACCGGCCGTCACGCTCGCCGCAGTCGGCCTCGTCCTGCCGGAGCAGTTACGCAGTGCTTCGAGACGCACCCCGAGCTGCTCGGCCAGCCGCCGGACTACCGGCTTGGGATCCGACTCCCGATACAGCCGGACCGCACGAGCCCTCAGCTCATCGGGGTACTTCTTCGGTGCTGCCACGGACGACTCCCTTCAGATCCTATCGGACCATGCTTGAAAGTCTCCGAGCTACCGGGGGAACCTCAACGGGAATACAACGGGCGTTCCAACCGGTCGGCCTTCTCGGCCGGGTATGCGCGCCAGCCCGCCTCGGTCCTGGCATAGACCGCTGGGAGGAGCTCTACGAGCACTCGACGCTTCACCGCATCAGCGCCCTGATCAGCGGTATCGACAGGGCCCCGGCGGGGTTCTTGCCGTCGTCGGCGTGCATGCGGCTGACGACCGGGAGCCAGGGTTAGCTCGCCTTCGGCCTTGTTGTCGTGCAGGTAGAACCCGGTGTCGTGGGGCTCGATCGTCTTGATCTCCACCACGGCAGCTCGGTTCGGCGGCGCGTGTTCGGTGTTCAGCTTCTCGTACTCCGCGCTTCGGCAGGTCAGCACGACCTACAGGCCCTCGCTCGCCGCGTCGATCGCGGCGAGCGCCGAGGGCATCAGTGCCGTGGGAATCTCGCCCAACCCATCCAATACGGCCATGACCGGTTCGCGGCCACCAGCCCTGCCGCGCCCGAGGCGCTCAGGACGGCGGGGTATTCCTCATGCGCCCTGGCGCGGCTCGGCAATTGCGCGACGAGTTGCTCGCCCAGACCGTCGGGCCAGTCGCCGGCTCCGAGTTCTCGGTCGTGTCCATGCCGGACCCAGTTCGACCATCAGGTGCTCGTTCGTGATTGGAGGCGGCGCCGCTCGTGTTGCGTCCCGAACCTCTGGCGTTGTGCAGTCTGTTCCTTAGTGGCGGGTGGTGCGGTCACCACTGTGTTCTGTCCCTCACAGGGACGTGATTGGCGAGGTGCCGTCCGCCGTCCGGCGGTGGGGGCATCCCCGCGCGTGGGAGAGCGCAGGGGAAGGGTCTCCAGGTGGTGTCCCTTGTTGATGATGCGTCGGTGTCCGCCTCACGGGCAGAGCGAATTTCTCGTTGGTCGTTTTCTCGCTAGCTGGTGTCATGATCAGGTGTTTTGTTGAGCCCGTGGGGTTGATTGCCTCTTGTTGTCGATCTCTCCAGGCTGCATAGTCCCGTGTGCGTCGACTGGGGTCGCGCTTCTGGGGAGCGCGCGTGGTGAATGGATGGGGTATCCGTGTTCGGACGACTTGGCGTGCTCGCGTGCGCACTCAGCACCGCGGTGGTCGTGCTGCCGGTAGTTCCCGCCGCCGCGCAGCGATCTTCGCAACCGGTGGTAGCGGTCACCGAGGCTGCGACGGAATCGGCCGCGCGGGTGGCCGCGCGGGTGTCGGGTCGGCGGGTCGAGGTTCTCGACCAGCGTTCGGAGTCGGCGCAGGTATTCGTCAACCCCTCGGGGTCGTTGACACTCGAGCAGACCGGGAAGCCAGTGCGGACCAGGAAGAACGGGGCGTGGGTCGACATCGACACGTCTCTGCGGCTCGACGGTGGTCGGGTCGTCGCGGGCGCTACCGCGGTCGACGTGAGCTTTTCGCCCGGTGGCTCATCGCCGTTGATGGCGTTCAGTCGCAACGGCAAGCGGATGGCCCTGTCGTGGCCGGGTGTGCTCCCGGCGCCGGTGCTCTCCGGTGACACGGCGACCTATCCCGAGGTGTTGAAGGGCGTGGACCTGCAGCTGCGCGCGGAGGCCGGCGGTGCGCGGTTGCTGGTCGTGGTGAAGGACCGTGAAGCGGCGGCGAACCCGGAGTTGGCGGAGCTTCGGTACCGCTACAGCGTTTCCGGTCTGCGACTGCGCCAGGAGGGCGGCTCGGGCGCGGTGTCGGCTGTGGACGACTCGGGTGCGGTCGTGTTCGCGGCCGGTACACCGGTGATGTGGGACTCGAGCGACGCCCAGCCCGCAGCTCGGAGGGCTCAGGTCTCGCAGGAGGACGGGCCCTCGCGCAAGGAAGCGGCGATGCCGGTGCGGCTCGACCGCGCCGAGCTCGCGGTCGTGCCGGACGCGGAGCTGCTCTCGGCGCCGGACACGGTGTACCCGGTGTCGATCGACCCGTGGTTCACCGCGGACACGTGGGCGTGGACGTATGTGAACAGGAAGTTCCCCAACCAGTCGTACTGGTCGTCCGGGCGTGAGGTGGGAACGAACTCGGGCTACGAGTCGACCGACGGCACGACGCAGCGGGCGTACTTCCGGATGGGAACGAGCGCGGTCAACGGCAAGGACATCATCAGCGCGACCTTCCGCGCGAACATGTACCACAGCTGGTCGTGCGCGAAGACCGAGACGCAGTTGTGGGCCGGTGGCGACATCGGCCCGGGCACGACGTGGAACAACCAGCCGTGGCGGCGCTACATCACCTCGGTGACCGCGGCGAAGAAGTCCGGTGGGACCGGGGATTGCGCCCCGGGGATCGTGGAGTTCGACGCGAAGTCCGCGGTCGTGGAGGCGGCGGCGAACAACTACGCGAACACCGTGCTGTCGCTGCAGGCACCGGTGGACCGCGAAAACGCCAACGACACGCAGTCGTGGAAGAAGTTCAGCTCCGACCCGAAGCTGGTGATCGAGTACAACTCGACCCCGGACACGCCCTCGGCGCTCTACGCCGACATCAACCTGCCGTGCGCCTCGGGCGTCAACCGGCCGGTCACGAACACCTCGCCCACGTTGTTCGCCACGGGCACCGATCCCGACAGCGCGAACGTGCAGTTGCAGTTCGAGTGGGCCAAGCTCGACGGCACCGCGGTGGGCGGTTACACGACGCCGGCTCTGGCCTCGGGAACCCGGTTCTCCGCAGTGATCCCGACCTCGAGCTTGGCGGACGGAGTCGCGTACAAGTGGCGCGTCCGCGGGGCGGACAGCCGGGTGTCCGGCCCGTGGAGCGGGTACTGCGAGTTCGGCTACGACACCACCAGACCCACCGCGGTTCCGGGGGTGAGTTCGTCGTCGTTCCCCGAGAACGACCTGGGCATCGCGGCCGGGTCGCGGGGCGAGTTCACCTTCACCTCGGCAGACCCGGACGTCTACGGCTACCGCTATGGGCTAACGGAGAACACGACGTACTTCGTTGCCGCAGGCCCCGGGACCGGACGCCCAGCGACGGTGCCGGTGGTCGCGCCGTCGAGCACGTTGTTGACGCTGTACGTCTACAGCATCGACAAGGCGGGCAACAGGTCCGACACCTACCGGGCGTATCCGTTCTACCCCGACGAGCCCGCGTCGACCTCGCACGTCAAGCACGACGTCAACGGTGACGGTCTGGCCGACGTGGCCGCGATGCGCCAGCTCGACAGCGACGAGTCCGACTTCCTGAGCTTCACCTCCTCCGGCACCGGCCTCTACCCGATGACGCAGAGTTGGTACAGCGGCCCGAACACGGCGTTCCTGCCCGACCGAACCAAGGTCCTGGAGGGCGATGCGAACGGCGACGGCCGTAGCGACCTGCTGGTACTGCGTGACGACGGCGGCTACCGGGTGACGTTGTGGGTGTTCTACGGCAACGGTCTCGGCTACACCGCGCCCTCGGCTCCGGCCTGGGACAGCGGTCCCAACGGATGGGACCTCAACCGGGTCAAGGCCACCATCGGCGATGTCAACGGCGACGGCAAGGACGATGTCATCGCGTTCTACAACTACTTCAACGCCACCTTCTCCATCTTCACCCTCCTCAGCACCGCGACCGGAGCGCAGGCACCCACCACGTGGTGGAACACCCCGCCGGGCTCGGCGGAGTGGGCCAACCTGTCGGTGATCTCCGGCGACTTCAACGGTGACGGCAAGGACGACGTCGGCTGCACCTACGACTACGGCAACGCGCAGACCAGGTTGTGGTACCAGTACTCGACCGGGACCGCGTTCGGCGGCGGCGTCATGGCCTGGGACAGCGGTGTCAACAACTGGAGTATGGGCCGGGGCAAGTACGTGGTCACCGACGCCAACGGTGACGGCAAGGACGACCTCGTGGCGTTCTACAACTACTACAACGCCACCTTCAGCGTGTTCACGTTCAAGTCGACCGCGACCGGAGCGCTGGCTCCCACCGTCTGGTGGAACAATCCGCCGGGCAACGCCGAGTGGACGAACATGACGCCGTTCGCGGGTGACGTCGACGGCGACGGGGACGGCGACATCGGCTTCGCCTACCAGTACGCCAACCGGCGCACCGCGCTGTGGTTGAACTACTCCACCGGATCGGCGTACGGAGCACCGCTGGAGAAGTGGAACAGCGGCGACAACGGACTCGACTCCACCCGCACCCGGTACTTCTGACCCACACCGCTTCCGTCCGCACGGCCACATCCGGCACTCGGGGAGATCAGCCATGCCCGCAGCTCAATGGAAACTGTCTCTACGCCTGACGGCGGTCGCGGCGATCGCCGCCCTGGCCGCGGGTGCGATGCCGGAATCGGTCGCCGCCGCCGCGCCGGAGCGAGACCGCGAGATCGCGCTCCCCGCCCCGCAGCGGGAACTCTCGGTACCGGTGCGCCTGGCCGACGCCCCGATCAAAACCGACCCCGCCCCCAAGCACGCCTTGGGCGCCACACCGGCGGTGGCATGGCCCAATGGGGTTGATACCGAGGTCGACCTCGGCGCCACTACCGGCTTGGTCAAGGCGGCCCAATCGCCGCTCTCGGTGAGCAGGCCACAGGCGGCCAAGGCGGGCCTTGCCGCACCGGGCAAGGTTCGGGTTCGCTCCGTGGAGACGAAGTCGCCCGGCTCATTGGCTTTCCGGGTGGATGGCGGTCAGACCAAGCCGGGCGTGCGGGTGTCGGTCGACTACGGCCGGTTCCGCTCGGCTTTCGGCGGTGACTGGGCGTCGCGGCTACGGCTCGCGCGCCTGCCCGAGTGCGCTCTGTCCACTCCGGACAAGCAGGAGTGCGCGCCGACGGAGGTCGCCTCGACCAACGACACCAAGGCCGGGACGATCGCCACGGACGGCGTCGCCGATGGCCGCATGTACGCTCTCGTAGCCGGCCCCTCCGGCGGTGGTGGCGACTTCGGCGCCAGCGCGCTCGCTCCGTCGTCCACCTGGAACGCGGGCGGCTCCTCGGGCGAGTTCACCTGGTCGTACCCGATGCGGGTACCTCCGACGCTGGGTGGCGCCGCGCCGCAGGTGTCGCTGGCGTACTCGTCGGGCAGCGTGGACGGTCGCACCGCTTCGACCAACAACCAGCCGTCGTGGGTCGGTGAGGGCTTCGAGCTGTCCGTCGGCGGCCATGTGGAACGCCGGTACAAGGCCTGCGCCGATGACCTCGGCGGCAACAACGGCCAGACCAAGACCGGTGACCTGTGCTGGGGCACCGAGAACGCGTACGTCACGTTGGGCGGCAAGGCCAGCGAGCTGATCCGCAACGACGCCGACGGCGTGTGGAAGCTCAAGAACGACGACGGCTCGCGCGTGGAGAAGACCACCACCTCCGGCAACGGCGACAACAACGGCGAATCCTGGCGCATCACCACCGTCGACGGTACCCAGTACCACTTCGGCACCCGTGCGACGTCGAATTCGGTGTGGACGGTGCCGGTGTTCGGCAACAACTCCGGTGAGGACTGCTACGTCACCGGGTCGTTCGCGACCTCGTGGTGCCAGCAGGCTTACCGCTGGAACCTCGACTACGTGGTAGATCCCAACGGCAATACCACCGTTTACACCTACCAGACCGAGTCCAACCTCTACGGCCGCAACCTCGCCTCCGCCGGCGCCACTTACCACCGCGGTGGCTGGCTCGACCGCATCGACTACGGCACCAACAACGCGGTCACCACCGCCCAGGCCCCGATGCGCGTGCAGTTCACCGCCGCCGACCGCTGCGTCACCGCGGGCGCCACATGCACGTCCTCGACGCCGTCGAACTGGCCGGACGTGCCCTGGGACCAGAACTGCGCGAGCGGCACCTGCGCGGGCAAGGTCTCACCCACCTTCTGGACCCAGAAACGGCTGAACAAGATCACCACCCAGGTCTGGGGCGGCACCGCCTACCGCGACGTCGACTCCTGGACGCTTGACCACCGCTACCTCGACCCGGGCGACAGCACCAGCGCGGCCCTGTGGCTGGAGTCGATCAAGCACACCGGCCTGGTCGGCGGCACCGCGACCGTGCCCGAGGTCAACTTCAACGAGGTCCCGCTCAGCAACCGCGTCGACGGCATCGACACCCTGCCGCCGCTGGTGCGCTACCGCATCTCGTCCATCGCCAACGAGACCGGCGGCCAGATCGCCGTGACCTACTCCGACCGCGAGTGCAACCGCAACGGCGCCATGCCCACCTCACCGGACTCCAACACCAAACGCTGCTTCCCGACTTACTGGACCCCCGACGGCCAACCCCAGCTGCTGGACTGGTTCCACAAATACGTCGTTACCAGCGTCACCGAGTCCGACAACACCTCCGGCGGCCGCCCGGTCCTCACCAGCTACGAGTACATCAACACCCCCGCCTGGCACTACGACGACGAGGACGGCCTCGTCCCCGCCTCGCGCAAAACGTGGTCCCAGTGGCGCGGCTACGGCCAGGTCGGCGTCATCGTCGGTGACTCCACCGTCACCAAGACCCGCACGGTCACCACCTACCTGCGCGGGATGGACGATGACAAACTCGCCAACGGCACGCGCCGCGACATCTGGGTCGCCGACGGCGCGGGCGGCACCATCGAGGACAAGAACGTGCTCGCGGCCTCAACCCGCGAGACCGTGACCTACAGGTCGGCTACCGACAACACCGTGATCTCCGCGACGGTGGTCGATCCGTGGATCTCCCCGGCCAAGGCCACGAATGTCCGTCCTTGGGGCACCACGACGGCACATCTGGTCACCAACACCAGTGTCCGAACCAGGACTGCCCTCGACGCGGGCGGCTGGCGCAACACCCGCGTCGACACCACCGTTGACGAGACCAGCGGGCAGCCGCTGACCGTGTCCGACCTCGGGGACGTCGCCACATCGACCGACGACCTGTGCACGAAGACGACCTACGCGGTCAATTCCACAGCGTGGCTGCTCGCCTACCCGAGTCGCCAGGAGATCTTGGGTGTCGCCTGCACCGGCACCGCCTCGTATCCCGCGGACCTGGTCTCCGACAAGCGTACCTACTACGACGGTGCGACCGTGCACGGCACGCCCCCTACAAAGGGGAACATCACGAAGACAGAGGTCGCGAAGTCGTGGGGTGGATCCGCGCCCGCCTATGTGGTCAGCGACCGTGCGACCCATGACCAATACGGCCGTGCGGTCGAGTCATGGGACGCGGCGGGCGAGCGCAGCACCATGGCGTTCACCCCGGCCACGGGCGGGCCGGTGACGCAGACGGTGATCACCAACCCGCTCGGCCACGCCATCACCACCGGTGTCGAGCCCGCCTGGGGGACCCCTGTATCGGTCAGTGACGCGAATGCGCGTCGAACCGATGTGCAGTACGACGCCCTCGGTCGTTTGTCCAAGGTGTGGTTGCCGGGTAGGCCGATCACCTTGAGTGCCAGCATCGAGTACCAATACGTGCTGCAGACCGGTGCGGCCAACTACGTCGCCACCAAGTCCCTACGGGTCGATGGCAGCACCTACACCTACACCTACGCCTTCTACGACGGTCTCCTGAGGCCTCGCCAGACTCAGGCGCCGTCGCCTGGTGTCGCCGGTGGTCGAGTCATCAGTGAGGTCCACTACGACGCACGTGGTTCGGCCTTCAAGAGCAATGGGCCGTTCTACAACAGCGCTCCTCCGGACTACACCCTGGTCACGCCGGTCAATGACAACGATGTCCCCAACCAGACGGTGACCGAGTTCGACGGGGTCGGCCGAAAGACAGCCGAGATCCTCCGAGAGATGGGCGCCGAGAAGTGGCGGACCACGTCGACCTACGGCGGCGACCGTGTGCACGTGGACCCGCCCGTGGGTGCCACCCCCACTACGACGATCACCGACGCCAGGGGCAAGACCACGGAGCTGCGGCACTACCTCGGCTCTGCTCCGACGGGGACGTACCAGAGTACGACCTACACCTACACCCATGCGGCGGAACTGGCCACGGTCACCGACCCCGCAGGCAGCGTGTGGCGAAACTACTACGACCTGCGGGGCTTCAAGACCCGGGAAGAGGACCCAGCGAAGGGGGCGACTAATTACACCTTCGACGACGCCGGCCGCCTGAGCAGTTCGACGGACGCGCGCAACGTCACCCTCGCCTACGAGTACGACAAGCTTTCCAGGAAGAAGGCCGTCTACGACGGTTCGCTGATCGGCACGAAGCGCGCGGCGTGGACATATGACACTGCGGCAAACGGCATCGGCATGGCCGCGTCGAGTACGCGCTTCGACAACCAGAACGCCTATACGACGACAATCAACGGCTACGACACCGGCGGCAGGTCGACCGGCACCACGGTCACCATCCCCGCGGCGGAAGGTGCACTTGCGGGCTCGTACTCGACCACTGCGGCGTACCGCCCCAACGGAAGTCTGGAAAGCCTCGCTTACCCCGCGGTCGGCGGACTTCCCGGTGAGACCGTCGCGATCGGCTACAACGCCCTGGGACTGCCCGACACCCTCACCGGAGCGAGCAGCTACGTCAAACAGACCACCTACACCGACGTCGGTGAACTCGGCCAGCTGGTCACCTCGACCGCGGCGACAGGCAAGAAGGTTACCCAGACCTTCTACTACGAGCGCGGAACGCGGCGGTTGTCGCAGTTGCGCCTCGACCGCCAGGCGACCGGGCTGAACCAGGGAAATCTCTACTTCTCCTACGACGAGGCGGGCAACGTCAAGCGGATCGCGGACCTGCCGATCGGGCTCGCGTCGGACATCCAGTGCTTCCGCCACGACAGCCAGCAGCGGATCACCGAGGCTTGGACTCCCTCGACGGACAACTGCGCGACCAACCCGACCGTCGGCGGGCTCGGTGGTCCGGCTCCGTACTGGCAGTCCTACGCCTACGACGCGATCGGTAAGAGGACCGGCGAAACGCAACATGCCGCGGCCGGCGACACGACCAGGACATACACGTATCCGGCGACCGGTCAGCCGAGGCCGACCAGTCTCAGCCGGGTCACCACGACCAAGCCCGGTGTGCCGACGACCACCGACGCGTTCACCTACAACGACGCTGGTGACACCCTCACGAGGAATGTGGCAGGCCAACCGGGACACACGCTGACCTGGGACGCCGAAGGCTCGCTCGCCTCGGACACCGCGGGTGGGCAGACCACGACCTTCCTCTACACCGCCGAGGGGGAGCGACTGCTGCGTCGTGACCCGACCCACACGACTCTGTACCTCGGTGACACGGAGCTGCGGTGCAACCGAGCCGCGGGCACTGTCACGGGGACTCGCTACTACACGTTCGCCGATCGTGTCATCGGCGCGAGGACCGCCGCCGGTGTCACGTGGTTCTCCGCCGACCACCACGGCACGAGCCACTTCGCGATCGACGCGGTCACCCTGGATGTCCAGCGCAAGCGGTATCTCCCGTTCGGTGGCAGTCGTGGGGCCGCGCCCGGCGTGTGGCCCGGCGAACGCTCGTTCGTGAACGGCACCACCGACGCCAGTACGGGTCTGGTCCACCTCGGCGCGCGTGAGTACGACCCGGCGGTCGGCCGGTTCATCTCGGTGGACCCGGTTCTGGACGTCACCGATCCACAGCAGATGAACGGGTATGCCTACGGCAACGGCAATCCCGTTACGTTGAGCGACCCCGGTGGCGATTTCTCCGACTGCGGATGCGCGTCTGATCGTTACGGCTATGACAACGTGCTCTACGAAGCCAACGGCTTGAGCCCGATCACCGCCGCCGCGGCGAAGGCATACCTGAAACCCGCGCAGCGGGACCGTTGGCAGGCAGCGGTGAACCGCGCGACCCAACGAGCCTTGATCCCGAAGCCCAAACCGCGCCCGTGGGCGAAGGACATGGAGCGCGTCAAGGCCGAGGTGGCGCAGCGGGTAGCCGACGGCAGGTCCTATGACGAACTTCTGGACTACGACAACGGTGCGCCCTCCCATATCCAGGAGGCGATGCGGGAGGAACTGCACTCGGAGCTGTGCAAGTCCTACAAGGAGAACTGCGTCGACATCGGGATCGAGATCGCCTCGGCCACGGTCTTTGTCGCCGCTCCGATCGGTGTCGGCACGAAGAAGTTCGAGTCCGCTGACATCGTGCGCTCGGCTACGGAGCAGGTGCTCACGGAGAACACGATGGAGACCCTGATCGAGGAAAACCTGTCGGAAGCCGAGATCAGGGTCATGAGGGAGAAGCCGATGCTTACCCGGATGTTCGCGGGCACAGCGGTGCACCGGGCCACCGAAAAGATTTTGGCGAGACTCTTCCCGAAACGGTTCGAGTACAACGCGTCTCGTGGACCGGACTACTTCGACAAGCAGAACAACACGCACGTCGAGTTGACCACTCGTGGGCAGGTCACGGCCCATTACCAGAGGGGTGGTGCGTATAAGGACACCGCCTACGTGGCCTACAATCTGAACATGATGGCCTCACAACGGTGAACAGGAGTCGGACCGTGTCGTCAGTGCGGCGTTTGGAGTTGGAAGGCGTTCACGTCGACGAGTCCTTCGTGGGGCTCGAACTGGACTACTTCGACGCGATGTCGGCACGGTTCGACCGCTGCGCGTTCGACAAGAGCAGGATCCGTCGAGCATGCTTCGGGTCGGGGACCGAGGTCACCGAGTACGTTGACTGCACGTTCGACGGGGCGCACATCAGTGCCCCGTCGCCCGGCGTGGCGCGGTTCGAGCGTTGCGCTTTCCGGGACGCAAAGTTGTCGAAATGGCTTTGCGAGTCGGTCGAGTTTGTCGACTGTGTATTTACCGGGCGGATTAGCGAGGTAAACTTCACCGCGGCCCGGCGTGGCGGTCGAAACCGTTTCGAACGTAACGACTTCAGCGCTGCCACCTTGGTCGGAGTCGCTTTCCGTGGCGGCATCGACCTGCTTGACCAGCGATTGCCCGCGACTGGTGCGCATATGGTGGAGGATAGTGATGTCACGATCCCGAAAATGCTGGTTCTCGCTGAGGCGTGGCCGCCCTCTCGTATCAAAGACGTCGTCGTGTCGTATCTGGAAGTGCTCCTCCCGCGCGTGCGGAACGGACAGCGGCACGTATTGTTCACGGCCGCGACCTGGGATCAGCGAAGCTACGACGGTCTGGACGTATACAGGACACTCGTGGATCTCGCGGGCCTCAGCGGCGGCCGGTGATCTGGCGTCGGTGGAGCGCTGTCCCGAGTTCGAGGCGCACGTCAGGGGAAGTCCGTCCGCTGGGACCGCTCGGGCAAGGCAACCACCGCCTTCGGTGAGGTGTTCGTCCCCGGAGGACCGAGCTACCGCTGCCATGCGCACCACAGTGACCTCGACCGGCCAGCCGCGACCACCCGGGTGTCGTTCCCAGGCGGGTGACCGGAACGAAGCCACAGCCGAACCGGGGTTCCGGCACGCCGCCTCTGCTTCGAAACCGGAAGGCTTTCGTGCGGTATTCCTGGCCTGGCCGCCTCGACAGGCGGACCGACGGTCGAGCGGCCATTGCACGTGGTGGTCCCGCTCCCGGGCCGCCTCGCCGGTGGCCGGCTTCATCGCCGCGGTCCGCAGGAACACCGGGTTCGCCTGACCACCGTTGTCGGCAAGGAACCGGCATAGCGAAGGCGCTTACGCCATCGCCGGGGTGACGAGAGCGTCCCGATGCACATCGGCCCGCTGCAGAACACTCGCGTCCTCCGGCACCGAATCAAAGGACGTCCCGGGAGACGCGCACGCCGCCTACCGATGCTTGGTCGAGGCCCGCTGCACCAGCCGACTGATCTGGAAGTCGATCGGTCTCGGTTGGTTCCTCGCCTGCGTCGAAGTCCGGGCCACGACCGGCGGCGGCTCAGTTGTCGCGGGGTTGTTCGGACAGGAAGCGTTCGAATGCGGCGCCCAGTTCGTCGGCGCTGGGGACTTGTTCGGTGTCGGTGAGCAGGGTTTCGGGGCTGCTGGTGAAGGCGTCGTACTGTTGTTCGAGGCCGTGGACCAGTTCGGTGATCTCGTCGGAGTCGGCGATTTGCCTGGCGATCTCGGCGTTGGCGCGGGCGGCGGCTTCGCGCAGGGGGTCGGTCGTGGTGACCAGGCCCGCGGCGGAGGTCAGGGCGTCGAGGAGCTTGAGGGCGGCGGCCGGGTAGGTGCTCTGGGCGAGGTAGTGCGGTACGTACGCGGCGAGGCCCATTGCGTCGTGGCCGGCCTGTCCGAGGCGGTACTCCAGCAGCGCCGACAGGTGACCCGGCACCTGCACCCGGCTGAACGGGGACTTGTCGGTGACCAGCTCGGGCCGGGTGGCGTGCGAGATGACCGTCAGCTCCCTGGTGTGCGGCACACCCATCGGGATGCCGTGGAAACCGATGGTCAGCCGCACCCCCCACCGCTCGACGAGTCCGCGCACGGCCGCGGCGACGGCCTCCCAACCCCGGTCCGGCTCGGGCCCGGCCAACAGCAGGAACGGCGTGCCTAGCGCGTCGTGCAGGAGGTGGACGACCAGTTCGGGGGCGGCGTAGTCGACCCAGCGGTCGGTGTCGTAGGTCATCGCGGGGCGGCGGGCGCGGTAGTCGATGAGGTCGTCGACGTCGAAGCGGGCCACGACCCGGTGCTCGTGGGTCTCCAGCAGGTGGGCGGCCACCGTCGCCCCGGCGGAGCCCGCGTCCATGAAGCCGTCGACGTGGTGCAGCAGCACGACCCCGGCCAGGTCGGGGACATCCGAGTCGATCTCGACCAGGTCGTCCGGGTCCAGCGCCACCACATACCTCCCACGATCAGGACTTTGTCCTGCTCAACGCCCCGGACGGCCGCGCAATTCCCCGTCGGCCGAGGTTTCACGACCGTGCGTCCCCGGCGGCGTGACGCGCACCTCCTCGCCTCGGTCTCGCCTCGGTCACCGGGCGGTGGGCGCGGGAGCCCGGGAGTCAGGTGGTGCCGGGGTGGGCGCTGGACCCCATCGAGGTGACCGTGTCCGGGGAGGGGCGGCTGGGCCCCGGCGGCACGGTGCCGGACCTGTTCATCGCCGATGGGTCCCCGAACGGTTCGCAGGCGTTGGAGAAAGTCAGCTGATCCCTTGGCGTGCGTCGGAGGGGGACGGCGATCAGTGGTAAGTGTGGGCGCCCGCCCGCGGGTTGACTGGGAACGTGGTGTGGGGCTGGCTGGGGATTCCCTAGGCCCTGTCCTCAAAGCCAGAGGGTGAGGGCGGCGAGGTCGATCATGGCTTGGTAGGACAGGGCGGTCTTGTCGTAGCGGGTGGCGATCGC
>NZ_PTIX01000010.1 GCF_002934265.1 Actinokineospora auranticolor | reverse complement strand
GCGGATTTTTCCCCCTGAGCGCCAGGCGAGAGCGTTATCGGAGACCCGCGCGGAAATCAACGAGAGACACCTCGCGGCCCGAAGGCACCGAACGTACCCCCGTGTGGCCAAACGTGGACGCCATAAACGCTACCCCACCAAAAAGGGCAAACATCAAGGCGTTCGACATCAGGGTCCGGCCACCATCAGAATCCTCGCACCTAGCCTAAGTTAGTGGCATTGCGCCTCCGGCCCCCAGGTTCCATGCTACCGGTGGGCACCGACAAGATCGGTCGAAGATGATCAATCCTGTGAGGCTCATTCACGACCCGCGATGATCACCCCGAAGCAAGAGGTTGCGGTCCGTTTGCGAGAATTTGGTTACCGCACTTAGGTCTCTCAAACGGATCACCTCCATGCATCATGCCACCGGCCTCGCTCGAGGCCGTGTTGAGGAATTGTGCGCTCTGATCCGCGAAGCGACCGAAGGCTCGGTTCGTCGATCATCCGGAGTTGTTCTCCGGGAAGCACTGCACGACCGGACTCACCGTCCAGGTCGTGTGCACGCCGGACGGACGCCTGAGATGGGTATCGGATCCGATATCGGGATCCCGGAACGACATCGTGGGCCTGAAAGCCTCGCACGTTCACGACGGACGAGACCCCGGCACCTGGCTTGGCGACAAGGGCTACATCGGCAGCGGCATCCTCATCCCGATCAGAAAAACCCGAAACCGCGACAGTCCGACTGGGAAAAAGAGTTCAACCGACAGCGCAACTCAATTCGTGTCGTGGTTGAACGCGCCATCGCCCAACTCAAGACCTGGCGCGTTCTCCACGCCGACTACCGGCGCCCCATCAACACCTTCACCGACACCATCTCGGCCGTTATCGGCCTCTATTTCTACACCGCTGAATAACCCCCTGTAGACAACTCGGGCGTTGTCGGCCGGGAGTCGGGCGCGTTGGGGTGTGGGTGAGGCGTAGTGGGGTGTGCGAGGTCCTCGGGGTGGGGAGGGTATGCCTCCGGCCCCCGGTATCCATTCTAGTGGTGAGCACCGACAAGACCGGCCGAAGATGATCATGCTTGTGGATAACCGGGAGGAGGCGGGGCGTGGGGGTGGGGCTAAGATGATCTTGAACGAGGGTGGCCGGGTGCGTGCTGTGCGCGGGTGTGTCGGGGCGGTGGGTGGCCGGCAGCGTGGGGCGTGTGGTCAGCCACTGTTAACTTGATTAATTCCAGAAAACCCGTAAGACTGCCCGCGTGCCCACGGCCTCCGACTTCCGGCAGCTGCTGCGGGCCGCGTCACTGAGGGTGACCGGCCCCCGGCTCGCGGTGCTGTCCGCCGTGCACGCGCACCCGCATGCCGATACGGACTCCATCATCGGGGTTGTTCGGGGTGAGCTCGGTGGGGTGTCGCACCAGGCCGTCTACGACGTGCTGCGGGCGTTGACCGGGGCCGGGTTGTTGCGTCGTATCGAGCCGCCTGGGTCGGTGGCTCGTTATGAGGCTCGGGTGGGGGATAACCACCACCACGTTGTCTGCCGGTCTTGCGGTGTCATCGCCGATGTGGACTGTGCCGTGGGGTTCGCGCCCTGTTTGACCGCTTCCGACGCGAACGGTTTCGTCATCGACGAGGCCGAGGTCGTCTACCGGGGTCTGTGCCCCGGGTGTTCCCGAGCTTGATGACTTGTCTGTGCAGTTCTCCGAAAGGAATCGCGTGTCCGAGCCAAACGCCGTCGTGGGTGAGATGAACGAAGGGGGCGCCGGTGGGTGCCCCGTGTCGGCTGGGCGGATCAACCACCCGACCGAGGGCGGCAGCAACCGCGAGTGGTGGCCGAACCAGCTGAACCTGGCCATCCTGCGCAAGCACTCGGCCGTCGCCAACCCGAATGACGCGGACTTCGACTACGCCGCCGAGTTCCTGACCGTCGACCTCGACGAGCTCGCCGCCGACGTCGACGCCGTGCTGACCACCTCCCAGGACTGGTGGCCCGCCGACTTCGGCCACTACGGCCCGCTGATGATCCGCATGGCCTGGCACAGCGCGGGTACGTACCGCATCCAGGACGGCCGCGGTGGCGCGGGCGCGGGCATGCAGCGCTTCGCCCCGCTCAACAGCTGGCCGGACAACGGCAACCTGGACAAGGCCCGCCGCCTGCTGTGGCCGGTCAAGCAGAAGTGGGGCCGCAAGGTCTCCTGGGCCGACCTGATGATCTTCACGGGCAACCGCGCGCTGGAGACCATGGGCTTCAAGACCTTCGGCTTCGCCGGTGGCCGCGCCGACGTGTGGGAGCCCGACCAGGACGTCTACTGGGGACCCGAGCGCACCTGGCTCGGCGACGAGCGCTACACCGGCGACCGCTCGCTGGAGAACCCGCTGGCCGCCGTCCAGATGGGACTCATCTACGTCAACCCCGAGGGCCCCAACGGCAACCCCGACCCGCTGGCCGCCGCGCGCGACATCCGCGACACCTTCGGCCGCATGGCGATGAACGACGAGGAGACCGTCGCGCTCATCGCCGGTGGTCACACCTTCGGCAAGGCGCACGGCGCCGGTGACGCGGACAAGCACGTCGGTGCCGAGCCCGAGGGCGCGCCGCTGGAGGAGCAGGGCCTGGGCTGGCGCAACAGCTTTGGCTCCGGCAAGGGCCGCGACGCGATCACCAGTGGTCTGGAGACCACGTGGACGCCGACGCCGACCAAGTGGGACAACACCTTCTTCGAGGTGCTCTTCGAGCACGAGTGGGTGCTGACCAAGAGCCCGGCGGGCGCGCACCAGTGGGAGCCCGCCAACGGCGCCGCCGCGAACACCGTGCCCGACCCGGAGTCCGGCGAGCTGACCCGTCCGCCGACAATGCTGACCACCGACCTGTCGCTGCGGTACGACCCGATCTACGAGGCGATCTCCCGCCGCTTCAAGGACAACCCCGCCGAGTTCGCGGACGCGTTCGCGCGGGCGTGGTTCAAGCTGACGCACCGCGACATGGGCCCGATCCAGCGCTACCTCGGCGCGCAGGTGCCGCAGGAAGCGCTGATCTGGCAGGACCGCGTGCCCGCCGTCGACCACGAGCTGGTGTCCGAATCGGACGTTGCCGCGCTCAAGCGGGACATCCTGGACTCGGGTCTGACCGTCGCCCAGCTCGTGAGCACGGCGTGGGCCTCGGCGTCGACCTTCCGCGGCAGCGACAAGCGCGGTGGGGCGAACGGTGCCCGCATCCGCCTGGAGCCGCAGCGGAGCTGGGAAGTCAACGAGCCCGAGGTGCTTTCCGGCGTGCTGAGCGCGCTTGAGGGTGTGCGGGAGCGGTTCAACGCCGGTGGCAAGAAGGTTTCGCTCGCCGACCTGATTGTGATCGCAGGCAACGCCGGTGTGGAGCAGGCCGCCGCGGCCGCGGGCCACACCGTCGTCGTCCCGTTCACGCCGGGCCGCACCGACGCCACCGCCGAGCAGACCGACGCCGACTCGTTCGCGGCGCTGGAGCCGACCGCCGACGGCTTCCGCAACTACCTGGGCAAGGGCCACCGCCTGCGGGCGGAGTTCCTGCTGGTCGACCGGGCGAACCTGCTCACGCTGAGCGCGCCGGAGATGACGGTGCTCGTGGGCGGTCTGCGGGTGCTCGGCGCGAACCACAAGCAGTCGAGCGCGGGTGTGCTGACCGACCGGCCGGGCACGCTGACGAACGACTTTTTCGTGAACCTGCTGGACATGGCCACCGAGTGGAAGCCGACCACGGCCGACTCGGAGAGCTTCGAGGGCCGCGACCGGGCCACGGGCAAGGTGCGGTGGACCGGTAGCCGGGTGGACCTGCTGTTCGGGTCGAACTCGGAGCTGCGGGCCGTGGCCGAGGTGTACGCGAGCTCGGACGCGCAGGAGAAGTTCGTGCGCGACTTCGTGGCGGCGTGGGCCAAGGTCGCTGACCTGGACCGGTATGACGTGAAGAAGTAGTCGGGTGTGGTGGAGGGGCCCTCGCGGGGTGCTGCGAGGGCCCCTTCTGTTCCAGCGGGGGTGCAGGGGTTTGAGACAGCCTGGGCCGGGTGGGCGGGCGCGGCTTGGGTGGGGTGGGGTGGGGTGGGTTAGTGGATCTCAGCCGGTGAAGTCGCGGCGATGACGCGGTTGCGGCCTGTCGCCTTGGCGGTGGACAGGGCCTCGTCGGCCAGTTCGGCCAGGTCCGGCAGGGTCGCGTCCCAGGTCGGGGTGACCGCGGCGCCGATGGAGACCGTGCAGGGCGGGGCCTCGTGGCCCAGGCGGATGTTGGTGCCGCCCGCGGGTCGGGTGATGGTGAGGTCCAGGTCGCGGACGCCGGTGCGGATGCGCTCGGCGATGGCGATCGCTTGTGGCAACGTGGTATTTGGGAGTACCACGCACAATTCCTCCCCGCCCCAGCGGCACGGGAGGTCGTCGCCGCGGATCTGGTGGCGGAGGACGGCCGCGATGGCCGCCAGCAACTGGTCCGCGCCCGCGTGGCCGATGCGGGTGTTCCACTCCTTGAAGCGGTCCACGTCCACGTACAGGAACGCCGTGGGGCGGCGGGCCGCCTGGTCCGCGACGAGGGCCAGCTGGGCCGCGGGTTCGAAGCCGCGGCGGTTGGGGAGGCGGGTCAGCGGGTCGGTGAGGGCGTCGTGCAGGAGTCGCTTGCGGTCGGCGGTGGCCTGGGCCAGTTGGTGCCGCATGCGGGCCAGGGGCGCGATGACCAGGAGGATGGCGGCGCCCAGCACCACGCTGACCGAGAGCAGCACGCTCAGGCACACCGCGAGGACCAGTGTGGACACGATGTAGACGTTGGCCGACGGTTCGCCCAGCAGTTCCCGCGGCGACCACGTCCGGTTGATCAGTCCACGCGCGACGCCGATCAAGGCGCCCTGCACCACGAAGTACACCGCCATCGCCGCGATCATGGCCAGCGCCGAGTCCAGGGCGAACACGTCGTGCACGGCGGGCAGCGCCCCGGTGAGGCGCTCCCCTAGCGGAGTCGACTCGGCGACGGCGTGCACACCCAGCGCGCCCGCGGTGATGGCTGCCGTGGTGAACAGGAACGAGTGCGGTGGTTTGCGTGCGATGAGGAAGCGGCGGTGGCGGAGCAGGGCGATCAGGGCGAAGAGCAGCCAAACCGGCAGCAGCAGCGCCGCGCTGAACACGAAAACCGATGTCTGGTCGACGTGTTCGCCCTGGTTGTCGGCCAGTCTGCGGCGCTCCTCCCACTGGCGGGTCAGCGCCAGGTACGCCACGGCGATGGCCGCCAGCGTGCCGAAGCGCACCCAGTCCGAGCCGGAAACCCGCTCACCCCAACCCGCCGCGACCGTCCAGACCGCGACAGCGGTGTCCAGTCCGAGCAGCCACACCACCGCCGCGACGGGGCGTGTCCACAAGGTCCAGTCCCGCACGGGCACCCGGCGGTTCCACCACCGGTCCCGACCCGCCACACTGGTCCGGTCAGGCGGCACCGGGCGGGTGTCCGCGGGCGTTCGACCGGTTGGGGTCTCGTCGACCTGGTGTGGAGGTGGCCGCCGTGCCGGTGCGCGGCGACCCCAGGTCGTCAGGGCGTCAGCCATTCCACTTCTCCCCAGGGTGATCGGAGGCAGGCCATGTGCGGCGACCGCGAGCTGTAGGAGATCTCCTACCCCGTCGGGTTCCTCACCCCGTGCCCCGGCGCGGGGCCGGCGGCGTCGGCCGCACCCCCAGCGTGGCCGACGCCGTCCTCCCCCGGATCCGCGAACTCCCCCAAGCCGCATCTCGTGCCCCCCGACCCGAACCGCTGACTCTCAGCGACGTGTAACTGAGATTGTGCCTTTCTTCCACTCAGAGGCTAGGTCGGTTTCCCTTGACCCAGGCCGGTTGCAGGCACCTTTCACTCGGATAGATCAACTTGCTACGCAGTGTGATCAAACACTGCTGCATTCGAGTGGTGCGGCGATCGCGTACGCCGGCGGCGGTAAAGGTGGGTTAATGTCGGCACGCGATCAGTTACACCCCTCTGGCGGGTGATGGACTCTGGGGTTCGAGCATGGCGGGCGACGAGCCGATAGCGCAGGTAGGTCACGGCCGGTTCGGTGGTGACCGGAACTCCGACGGTGGTCAGCACGAGTTCGGTGGCTGCCAACAGTTCAATGGTGGTCAAGGGGCGTTCGGCGCCGACCGGCACTTCGATGGGGGTCGGTCCGAAAGCGGCGGATACCCGCTCGCCGCGCGGCTGGACTTCCTGTTCACCACGGTCCGGCGCCCGGTCACGGACAAGGAGCAGGCGGCGGCCTGCCGCGCCGCGGGCGACCCGGACCTGCCGCGCGAGTGGCGCTCCTGGAGCAACGCCGAGTTCGAGCGCGCGCTCAAGGACCGCAACGTCAGCGGCTGCACCCGGATCTACCTCGGGTTCCTGCGCGCCGGTCAGCGCGACAACCCGTCGTTGCACGTGTTGCAGGGCATCGCGCGGATCTTCGAGGTGCCGCTGGCTTTCCTCGTCGAGGACGTGCAGCCCGGTCGCACCCTCGCCGACCACCTGGCCGAGTGGCGCCGCCACCGGGAGCGCTCGCGCGCGGAGGCGTTGGAGGCGCTCGGGCCCGTCGAGGAATCCCTGGACGTCCGGCTGAACCGGCTGTTCACCGTCTTCCGCGCCGAGAACGGACACGAGTACACCGACGCCGAGGTCGCCGCCGCCGTCGGCTCGACGGCCGAGGAGATCCGCTCGCTGCGCGACGGCAGCGCGCACGACGTGGGCATCAACGTGCTGCGCGCCGTCGCGGGCTTCTTCTCCGTGCCCGCCAGGTACCTGCTCGGCGACCCTGAGGACTACCGCCCCCTGACCACCCAGTTGAATACCCTGGCAACCTTGGTGGGAGTCGGCCCCGACGTGGTCGCGCTGGCCCGGGCGCTCAACGACGCCAGCCCGCGCACCCGGCGGATGGTCGGGGAGGTCGTGGCCGCGCTGCTGCGCGAGGACGCGCTCGACGACGAGGACGGGGGAGACGAGCCACGGTGAAATCCGGTGGGGGGCGGGCGCTGCGCCGGGACGTGCTGGCGCGGTTGCGGCCGATCCTGTCCGCGATCGAGGCGGACAAACGGGTCGACGGGCCGTTCGACGTCCACCGGTTCTGCGCCGCCGTGGCCCGCCACCGGGGCAAACCGCTGCGGCTGGTGCCGATGGGGCGGGTGTTGCCCGCGGGGCAGCGGCCGTCGTTCACCGGGCTGTGGGTCGGCACCCGCAAGCGCGACTTCATCCTCTACGACGATGGGACCGCGCCGCTGCTCGCCCAGCACTCGATCCTGCACGAGCTCGGCCACATGCTGCTTGACCACGGTGTTAGCGGTGGGCTGGACGCGGCGCAGTGGACCGTGCTGCTGGCATCGATGCCGGACCTCGACCCGGTGATGGTGCGCCGCGCGGTGCTTGGTGGGCGTTGTCGGGGAGATACGGCGGCGCCGCCGGATGAGGCCGCGGCTCGGCAGGAACGGGAGGCGGAGATCGCGGCGGAGGAGCTGTTCTTCCGCTACTGCGCTTCCGGTGTGGTGGAGCCGCCGCCGCGTCTTGACCCTGAGGAGCTTGAGGTGCTTCGGCGCCTCGCCGCTGCGTTTGGCGCGGAGCTGGGGCCGTCGTGACTCGCGGGGTGGTGTCGGCCCGGGGGCTGTTCGCGGTGGTGGGGTGCCGCGGCACCTCCGGGGTCGGGTGGTCGCGGCCTGCGGGCTCGAAGGTGTCTCGGCGCTTGCTCGTGGCGTTCGATGCCACGGTGGGGTTGTCGTGAGGTACACGGTGCTGGTGGTGATGGGGCGCCGCGGAGCTTCCGGTGTGGTGGAGCCGCTGCGACGGCTGGGACCCGAGAGCCTGGGGGTGTTTCGGCGTTTCGCCCTGGTGTTCGGTGCCGGGGGCGTTGTGATGTGCACGGTGATGACGTGCCTTAGCGCCTTCGGTGTGGTGGAGCCGTCGTTGTTGTTGGGGCGCGGGGGCTTGGTGGTGCGTCGGCGCTTCGGTGCGGAACCGGGGGTGTCGTGATGTATACGGCGCTGTCCGTCTTGGCGCTGGTTGTGGCGTTGCTCGCGGTGATGAGTCGTGTTCGTCGGCATGTTCGCACGGCTGATCGGCCGGCGCGGCGGGCGAACGCGTTGGCGTGTGTGGCGTTGGCGTTGGCGTTGACCCTGCAACTCGGTCCACCGCGGCGGTGGCTCGATGGGATCGCCGGGTTCAACCTGAGTTGGCCGACGCAGCACACGCTGGTGATTCTTGCGGCTTGGTTGGTTCAGACCTTCTTTCTGTACTCCTTCACCGGTGATCGCGATGAGGCCGCGCGGGGGACCGCGCGGCGGGCGATCCTGCCGATTGTCACTATCGCGGTGATCCTGGTGCTGTTCCACCTCGCGCCCGGTGCGCCGGACTTCGTGTACGGGCCTGCCGGGCGGACGGAGGCCGGTGGGGCGGGGGATCCGGTCGCGGCGTGGGCGTTCATCGCGTACAGCCTCTACCTGGGGCTTGCGCTCGCCGAGATCGCGCGGCTGTCGATTCGGTGGTCCGGCAAGGCGGGGGTGTTGCCGCGGCTGCGGCTCGCGTTGCGGCTCAACACCGCCGGGGACGCGGTGGGGCTGCTGTACTGCGCGAACAAACTGGTTTTCCAGATCGCGCTGCTGTGCGGGGTGGTGCCGCCGTGGCCGGAGGCGATGATCGGCAACGTCGCCGCGCCGCTCGCGTGTGCGCTGTGCCTGGCCGGGGTGTCGATGGCCACGATCAAGTCGACGGCGTTGACCACCCCCGCCCGCGCGGTCGCCGAGTGGCAGCGGGCGGCGATTGGAGTGCGCGCGTTGCGTCCACTGTGGACTGAGGTGCGGCGGCACATGCCCGAGCACCGGCGGGCTTCCGGGTTGTCGTCGTTGCGGGAGTGGGTGCCGGTGGTCAACCCGGCGAAGTTGTTGTACCGCGGCGTGATCGACATCTGGGATGCTTATCGGACGTTGCGGCCGCTGGTGCCGGAGGACCGGTTGCGGGACCTGGAAGCCGACGCGCGCGGCCGCGGGCTCGACGACGGCGCGGTCGTGGCGGTGCTGGACGCGGCGGTGTTCGCGTTCGGGCTGCCCGCGCACAGCCGCGCGGAATCCACGGACGCGACGTCCGACCTCGTCGCCACCTCGGCGGACCTCGCCCCCGACCTGTCGAGCGACCTGGTCCGCTGGCGCGCGGCGGCCCGCGCGTTCAGCCGGTCCCCGCTGCTCGCCCCGCACCGCGCCCACCTGTGAGAACCCGGAGTCCGTTGATGCGTCGCGTTGTCCGTACCGGCAGCCGTTTCCTGGGGCGGCTGGACGAGTCCCGGTTGACCCACCTGGCGACGATCCGGGGGCTGGACCCGGTGGCGGACAACGCGGCCATCCACCGGCTGACGACGCTGTTCGAGTTCCCGTTCGAGTGGCAGGTGTCGTTGCAGCTGGCGTTCTTCCGGACGTACGGGGTGCCGAGCATCGGCGGGCTGCTGGGGCGGACCGGTCACATCGTCGCGGACCCGGTGGCGCGCGCGGAGGACACGGGGCTGATGATCGCGGAGATGGTCGAGCACGGGTTGGACGATCCGCGTGCCCGGCACGTGCTGCGGTCCATGAACAAGATGCACCGCCGGTGGGAGATCTCCAACGACGATTACGTGTATGTGTTGGGGTCGCTGCTGATCGTGCCGCTGCGGCACATCGAGCGGTACGGGTGGCGACCGCTGGACCCGGCGGAGCGCGAGGCGGCCTACCACTTCTGGCGGGAGGTGGGGGAGCACATGGCGATCAAGGAGATCCCGGGGAGCCTGGCGGAGTTCGAGGATTGGTTCGACGCGTACGAGGCCGAGCACTTCGCGCCGACGCCCGCGGCCGCGCGCTTGATCGGGGCGTCGAGTCAGTTGATCGTGGACCGGTTCCCGAGCTGGGCGGCGCCGCTGGCCCGGCAGATGCTGCCGTCCCTGATGGACCCCCCGATGCGGCGGGCTCTGGGGGTGGCGACGCCGCCTCGGCTGGCGGCGTTCGCGGTGCGCCGGGGATTGCGTTTGCGGGCTCGCGTGGTGGCGACGATGTCGCCGCGCGCGGAGTCGTCGTTCACGCCGGGTGGGGAGATGAAGTCGCATCCGACGGGGTACAAGCTGGAGGACCTGGGTGCCAGGCCGTCAGCGGAGGCGACGGTGGGGGAGTAGGGACGAGGAAGCCCGTCCTCGGGTGGAGCTTCGAGGACGGGCTTCTCCCGGGTTCACCGGCCGTGCTTGACGGCGCTGAGGAAGGTCCGCCACTCGCCACGGGCGAAGTGGAGGGTGCCGCCGGCGGGGTTCTTGGAGTCGCGGAAGGCGGTGCCGGTCCTGTGGTGGGCCGCTTCGCAGCACGCGCCGTTGCCGCTGGAGAAGCTGCTCTTGATCCAGTGGAGCTTGGGGATGTCCATGCTTTGCCTCCTGGTCAGGTGAGCTTGACGCCGTTGAGGAAGGCCCGCCATTCGTTGCGGGTGAAGGTGACGGCGCCGCCTCCGGGGTTTTTGGAGTCCCGGAGGGCGGTGCCGCCGTTGGCGAGGTGGGCTGCTTCGCAGCACTGGCCGTTGGCGCTGGAGAAGCTGCTTTTGATCCAGTTGAGCTGGGTGGTGCCCATCTGCGCCTCCTGGTCAGTTGAACTTGTCGAGCTTGACTCCGTTGATGAAGGTCTTCCACTCGCCGCGGGTGAAGGCGATGGTGCCGCCTCCGGGGTTTTTGGAGTCCCGGAGGGCGGTGCCGCCGTTGGCGAGGTGGGCTGCTTCGCAGCACTGGCCGTTGCCGCTGGAGTAGCTGCTTTTGATCCAGTTGAGCTGGGTGGTGCCCATCTGCGCCTCCTGGTCAGTTGAACTTGTCGAGCTTGACTCCGTTGATGAAGGTCTTCCAGTTGCCGTGGGTGAAGATGACGGTGCCGCCGTTGGGGTTTTTGGAGTCGCGGAAGGCGGTGCCGTTGTTGAGGTGTGCTGCCTCGCAGCACTGGCCGCTGCCGGAGAAGCTGCTCTTGACCCAGTTCAATGTCGAGGTGTCGATCTTTTCCACAGTGTCCTATCCTTCTTCTCGGCCTAGCCCTGGGCTTCCTCGATGAGCAGCGACACCGATTCCTTGGGACTCAGCGCCATCGCCACCAAGTGGTCGAAGATGGAGCGGTAGCGGCTGATGTCCGCTTCCGACTCCAGAAAAAGTTCACCGGCCATGCTCTCGATGTAGATGAGGTCGGTGTCCATCGCGTCGGCGAACTCAAGCCGGACGAACTGTCCGGACATGCCTGGGTGGGCACCAGCGCCGAACGGGATGATCTGCAGGGTGATGTTCGGTGCCTTGGCAGCCTTGACCAGGCTCAGGAGCTGCGCCCGCATGACTTCCGGACCGCCGACGTCCCTGTGGAGTGCGGCTTCGTCGATGACAGCCCAAAACTTGAGCGGCTTGTCCTTGGTGAGTACGGCTTGGCGACCCATCCGAGCCCGGACGTGGTTCTCGATCTCTTCGTCGGTCGCGCCTGGAAGGACCCCTGTGATCACGGCGCGGGCGTAGTCCTCACCTTGCAGCAACCCGGGGATGAACGAAGCCTCATAGTTGCGGACGCAGGCCGCCTCGTTCTCGAAGCTGATGTAGGCCGTGTACTCCTCGGGCAAGTCCGAATGGTACGGCTGGAGCCAGCCCTGCTTGCTCGCGTCCTTGAGCAGGTCCACCAGGTAGTCGTGCTCGTCCTTGGGAGCCTCGTACAGGCTGAGCAGAGTCAGCAACGTACGCTTCTGCGGACGGGCCTGGGCCTTCTCGATCCGGTACAGCGTCGTCTTGTTGATCGCCGTCCGCTCGTGGACGGCCTCCCAGCTCAGGTCCGCCTGCGCGCGGAGGCGGCGCAGCTCGGCCGCCAACCGGCGTAGCCGGACGGTGGGAGGCTGCTTCTTCTGCGGCACGGTGTCGATCCTTCCTCACCCCTTCGGTGGGGCCACACCAAGTGTGGCCGGTGGCGTGTCCGGTCCTCAAGCGGGGGGCGAGTGCCACGTTGTCTAACTCAACGGTTGCGTACTCGCCTTCGCGGAGGCATCCTTGCATACAGAGGGCCTGCCGTCCTCTGTGACTGTCCGCCACAGACAAGCCAGGGGTGACCGATGGCCAGGACTCCGAGGGCCGTCGCGCTGGGCCGCGCCCTGCGCCAAGAACGCGAGGCGCGCGGCTTCAGCCTGCGCGAGTTCGCCGGGATGATCAGCCGCGACGAACCGACCCTCTCCCGCTGGGAGACCGGGGACCGGGTCCCGTCCGCCGAGCAGCTGGGGCGGGTCCTGGGCACGCTGGGCGTCGCCGAGGAGCGCTTCTCCGGGATCATGATGCTGGTCCGGGACGCGAAAGCGCCCTCGTGGGTGGCCTTCGACGAGACCGAGCGCCAGTGGCAGCGGCGGGCCTACGTCGACTTCGAGCAGGAGGCTGCGGCGATCACCCTGATCTCCCTGCTGCGCATCCCCGACCTGCTCCAGACCCCCACCACCATCGCCGCCGCCCAGCGGGCGCGCGGGGTGGCCGAGCGGATGATCCCCGAACAGGTCGAGGCCGTGGTCGGCAGGCGCGAACGGCTGACCGTCGGGCACGAGGCGCCCGCGGTCACCGCGTTCATCGGCGACTCCGCCGTCCGCCAGTCGTTCGGGGAGCCCAGGGCCGCGCTCGCGCAGCTGGGGCACCTGGTCGACATGGCGCGGCGGCCGAACGTGAGCCTGCGGATCGTGCCGAGCGGGTTCGACGCGCACCCTGACTTGCACGCCGAGTCGACGCTGCTGGACTGCCGTCAGCTGCGCATCGTGGTCACGGGGTGCCTGCCGTCGCCGGTCTGGGTGCACCGGCCGGAGCACGTGCGCTCGTACCGGGGATTGGCCGACGACCTCACTGCCGCGGCCCTGTCCGAGGTCGACTCCATCGGGTTCATCAGCCACCTGGCGCACTGGCACCGGTCCCGGATCGGGCCGCTGGTGCCCGTGCGGGAGTGACCCGGCCCGCGAAGGCTCGCCGCGGGCCGGATCGGGTGGGTGTCAGGACCGGAGGAGTGGCTCGCCCGAGGTCATGCGGTCGAGCAGGGCCTCGCTGTCGACCTCGCCGTCCTCGAGGACCTCGGGGACCAGCAGCTCGCTGAACGGGACCGGCGAGAGCTCCACCTTCCCCGCTTCGATCGGGTAGTCGCGGTCGTAGCCCATGTGCACGAGGCTGCCCGCGAACGTGCCGCCGATGTGGTCGGGGGTGCTCTCGCTCAGCCAGAGCTGCACGGTGGCGCGCAGGTCGCCCGCGAAGACCAGGTACTTGTCCGAGTACTCGGCGTAGATGACCTCGGCGGTGGTGTGGCCGGTGACGATGATCTTCGAGTCGCACGTGGTGTGCAGGGCCTTGACCTTCAGGTTGCCCAGGACCACCAGGGCCGCCGCGCCGTCGTCGAAGTCGTAGAGGGGGCCGGAGAGGGTCAGGTCACCGTCGACGATGTAGCCGATGTCCCGTTCTTCCTCCCACGGGTGGTCCTCACCGTCGTTCAGGGGGAAGCCGCCGTCGATGTCGGCGCTGCCGGTGTGGAGGACGTACTCGCCCTCGTAGAGGTTCTGCCAGATTTCCTCGGACAGCCCGCGCTCCTCGAACAGCGCGACGGCCTCGTCCCACGTCACAGTCCGCGTACTCACGCGGGGGACAATACGACACAGGTCCGACAGCCCCGCGCGCCTTGCGGGGCGCGCGGGGACCGGTCGGCTAGCGCTGGAAGACCTGCTCGCCCGCGAACCAGGTCTGGGTGACCACCGTCTGGTGGACCTCGGCGATGTCGGTCTCGAAGGGGTTGCGGTCGAGGACGATGAAGTCCGCCGACTTGCCGACCGCCAGCGAACCCGTCACGTCGTCCACGCCCATGGCCTTGGCGCCCGACAGGGTGAACGCCTCGACCGCCTCCGCGAGGGTGATGGCCTGCTCCGCCCACAGCGCGCCCGGGAACTCGCCCGTCGGGTCCTGGCGGGTGACCAGGCCCTGGATGCCCTCCCACGCGTTCGGCGACTCGCTGACCGGCCAGTCCGAACCGCCCGCGACCAGGGCACCGCTGTCGAGCAGCGACCGGTTGGGCTGCATCCGCGCGGAGCGCTCCGCGGGCAGCACGTTCGCGATGGCGCTGGGGATGACGCCCGGCACCCACAGGAACGGCGAGATGTCCGCGGCGACCCCCAACTCGCCGAAGCGGGCCAGGTCGTCGGGGTGCACGAACTGACCGTGCGCCACCTGGAAGCGGGTGTCGGCGAAGCCCTCGCCGCGCAGGGTCCGCACGGCGTCGAGGGTCGCGCGGACCGCGGCGTCGCCGGTGCAGTGGATCTTGGCGCCGAACCCGGCGGCGGCGGCGTCGCGCAGCCAGCCCACGAGCTCGTCGGGCTTCATGGTGGTGGCGCCGTGGAAGCAGGCGCCGTGCGCCTCGTCGGGCAGGTATGGCTCCAGGAAGGCGGCGGTGCGGGTCGGGGGGACGCCGTCGAGGAAGATCTTGATGAACTCGGGGCGGTGGTGGGCGCTGCGGTACTGGGCGCCCAGGGCCATCAGCGGTCGGCCGATCGGGTCGAAACCGAAGATCGGGTCGTTGACCAGCAGCGACGTGACGACCCAGGCGTGCAGGTCACCGGCCTCGTCGAGGGTCTTGAGGGCGTTGAGGATGTCGACGGAGACACCCGCGTCCTGGAACGCGGTGATGCCGAACGAGTGCAGGGTGCCGATGCCGTGCCGGGACGCGGCGGCGTGCTGCTCGACCGTCATCGCGCCGGACTCGCGCACCGCGCGCTCGACCGGCACCCCCGCGGCCTCCAGCAGGACGCCGGTCAGTTCGCCGGTCGCCTGGTCGCGGACGATGACGCCGCCGTCCGGGTCCGGGGTGTCCTTGGTGATGCCCGCCAGCTCCAGCGCGCGGGTGCTGACCCAGCGGTTGTGCCTGCTGTCGTCCATCAGGGCCACCGGGCGGCCACCCGCGGCCTCGTCCAGCGCGCGCCGCGCGGACTCCCGGGAGGTGGTGTCGACCAGCGTCGACGCCCACGCCCCGCCGACCACCCACTCGTCCGGCCCGAGGCGGCTCGCCCACGCGCGGACGGCGGCGAGGATGTCGTCGAAGCCCGCCTCCCCGCCGAAGGTCAACTCGAAGAGCGCGGCCCGACCCGCCAGCGCGTGGTGGTTGTGCACGTCGACCAGACCGGGCATGACGAACGCGCCACCGAGGTCGACGACCCTGGTCGCCTCTTGCGCGTCGTCGTCGAGGGCGACCACGCGGCCGTCCTTGATGGCCACCGACGTGGCCCACGGGCGCGCGGAGTCCACCGTGTACACGGTGGCGTTGGTCAGGATGAGGTCGGCGGCCAAGGGGTCACTCCCGGGTGGTCACAGTGCGGTCAACACGCGGCGGCGCTGAGCGACCGTCCGTGCACGGAAAGTGAGCGGTCTCACTTTCCGTTCCGGCAGTCTTGGCTGCTCCGCGCGTTGGCGGAACGGGGCGGTCGGGGCTCGTGCGGCACCGGACAAGAAGGATGCGCTGTCGACCAACGCAGGGCCAGTCGATCAGGTTTCCGGTCGGAAAGTGGCGCGGAGCCAGCGAGTGAGCCGCCCGGGGTCGCGTTGGGCGAGACAGGCGTTGTCGCAGTGCCCGCGCACGTAGATGGCCTGGCCGGTTCTGATGAGGGCGGTCAGGACCATGCCCGCGTAGCCGACGATCACGAAGTAACCCGCTTGGCCGCGCTTGGTGCCGACGTCGTCGACGGGGAGGGCCCGGATCGTGCCGACGGTGTCGATGTAGACGCGGTCGGTGCGGGCCGTGCTGGAGCGGTGGATGGTCTCGCACTCCGCCGTGAGGGGGAGCGGGGTGCTGAGTGCTTCCGTGCAGCTGACGAGTTCGCCGCGGGCGGGGATGACGTAGATGGGGGTGATGAGGAAGACGCCGCCGACGAAGAAGAAGAGCCAGGTGAACACCATCGCGCCGGTGCCTCGGCCGATCTCGTGGTCGTGGTTGTGGGGGCGCTGGAAGAAGTGGATCGAGCCGAGGGTGCCGAGGACGCAGACGCCGACGAGGCCGGTCCAGAGGAGGACGTCGATGAAGACGCCCGCGGGGCCGTGCAGCCAGGTGTGGTCGGCGTAGGCGATGAAGGCGGTGATGGCGGCGATCAGGGCGGGGAGGACCAGGAGGATGAGGAGGAAGCGGGCGGCGATCCAGGTCCAGGAGCGCCAGGTGATCGGGATCCGCGCCACTCGGCGCCTCCTTGAGGTGTGCCTTCGGGGATCGATGCTAGCGAGCGGGGGTGGTGGGGTGGGGCGGAATGCGGCAAAGCAATGGCGAAGGCACCGAGGCCGCAACAGTGCCGTGCGGTGAAGAACGAACTCGACGAGGTCGAAGCCGCTCTGCCCGGTCTCGGCGAGCTACAGGACGAGGCTCGAAAGGGGCTTCGGGAGCAGAACCGTAGCGCTGATTGGACGACCCGGTTGTTTGGGTGGCTGGGGTACGGAGACAAGCGGGTAGCCGGTCGGATCGCTGACGTGCGTGCCGAGTTGAGGCGGCGGAGAAAAGACCACAACAAGGCTGTCACAAGGCGGGACGACCTCGATCGCCTGTGTCGGGTGGCGATAGGTTGCCCGGCATGAGCGAGCCGAGATCTGTTGCCTGGCCGCCGGTTCCGATCGCGACGGGGCGGCTGTTGTTGCGGGCGTCCGAGGGGCGGGATCGGAAGGTGTTCATCGAGTTGTTCGCGTCGGTGGAGGTGGGGGCCTTCATCGGGGGCGGGCGGTCTCGGGAGGAGCTTGAGGGGGAGGTGCCTCGGGTGCCGGGGCAGCGACCTGGGGTGCTGGTGGTCGAGGTCGCCGGGGTGATGGTCGGGGTGGTCACGCTTGAGCGGCGGGACGTGGAACGGGTCCGGCACGGGGAAGTGGGGGAGTTCGAACTCGGCTACCTGTTCTTGCCTCATGTGTGGGGACATGGGTATGCCACCGAAGCCTGTGCGGCGGCGCTGGAGTGGTTCGGGGGCGCGCTGCCGGGGGAGTCGGTGGTGCTCTGCACGCGGGTGGCCAACGAGCGGTCGATGCGGTTGGCGGCGCGGCTGGGTTTTGTCGAGGTGGCGCGGTTTGAGGAGGTCGGGGCCGAGCAGTGGCTCGGAGTGCGGGGCGGGTAGGGGTCAGGGGTTTCGGCCCGCGGTGGTGAAGCGGCTGACTTTGGTGAGGACGTCCTGGCTGTAGATGCGGAGTGCTTGTTGTAGGGCGAATTCGGCTGCGTAGTGGCGGAAGGTGTCTTGGGGTTCTTCGGCCAGGTTGAGCATTTTGCGGTTGGTGAGCACGGCGGCGTTGTCCAGGCGGTTGGCGGCTTCCGCGACGGTGGTGTCCATGTGGTCTGGGGGGACTACCTCGTCGAAGAGGAGACTCGCCTCCGGGTCGGTGGCGTGGATGGTTCGGCCCCACAACAGGATCTGCCTGGCCACGCGGGCGCCGACCGAGCGGGTCAGGCGGAGGTTGGCCATGCCGGGGACGATGCCCTCCTGGGCCGCCGGGAGGCAGTAGTAGGAGTCCGAGGCGGCGATCACGCGGTCGAAGGTGTGGAGCAGTTGGGCGCCGCCGCCGATGGCGAAGGTGTCTACGGCTGCGAGCCACGGCTTTTCGACGGTGGGGGAGCGCCAGTCGGTGTCGGTTGTGGTGCCTCGGAGGATCTTGCTGATGTAGCCCAGTTCCCGGCGGAGTAGGAAGTCGACCAGGGAGATGTCGCCTGCGTGTAGGCGTTTCAGGTTTATGCCGGAGCTGAAGACCCGTTTGTTCTTGTAGCGGGGGTGGGTCATGTGGCCGCCGCGGACTGCGGCTACGTGGGTGGTGGGGTCCAGGAGGGCTAGGTCGACCGCGGTTTCCATGTCGTCGACCTGTTGGCAGTCTTCGGCGTTGAGGCAGTCTTCGCGGATGAGGGTCAGGTGGGTGATGCCGTCTTGGCGGGATAGGTGGACAGAGTGTAGGCGTAGGTCGCCGGTGGCTTGGAACGTGTCTAAAAGGGACAGTGAGCGTGGGGTGGGGCGGAGCATGGACTCCAGGAGGTGGGGGCCTGAGGTGGGAGAGCGCAGTACGGCGCGTAGGAGGATGGCCTGGTCGATTTCGAAGCCCTCTTTGTCGGCTTGTACGCGGCCGGATTCGAGGGTGAAGAGGTGGGGGCTGGGGAGGATGCCGGGGTAGGCGGTGGTGATTGATTCCAGGAGGTCGGGTAGGCGCAGGGGGAGGCGGTGGTTGTCGGTGACCGCGTTGTAGATGGTGTCGACGTGGGATGAGAGGTAGTGGGAGCGGGCAGCGCGGAGGGTTTGGTGGATGGCCGCGGCGGTGGCGCGGTCGTCCGGGCCTCGGTCTGCGGGCTCGGGTAGGGAGAGGAGCTGCTGTTCGGAAGTGCGGGCCAGAGCGGAGAGGGTGGACAAGGAGGGGAGGTCGGGGAAGAGGGTCATGCGGCGCCGCCGCGGAGGACGCGGTCGCAGGCGGCCAGGTGCCTGCCTAGGGCGTCTTCGAAGGTGGTTGTGGTGGCCTCCAGGAGGAGTTGGCGGCGGACTGCCACGTCTGAGGCGGGAGTGGGGGTGAAGGTGTTGGCCAGGTGGGTGGCCGCGTCCAGGGACGGGGCGAGTTGGTCCAGCAGGCCGAGTTCTACGGCGGTTGAGGCGGTGACCGGGACGTCGAACAGGACGGCGCGGCGGACTCGGGCTACGCCTACCTGGTTGGCGAGCCGGTACAAGGCCATGCCCGGCCAGGCCGCGGACGGGCCGCTGCCCGAGGGGAGGCGGAGGGTGACGTCGGGGGTGCCGATGCGGTAATCGGTGGTCAGTAGGGCCTCCAAGGCCACACCGCCGCATTCGTCGTGGACGGTGGCGACTGTGGTGGCTGAGAGGCGTTCAAGCCTGCGTAGGGCGCGTTCCCACTTGTTGACCAGGGCGATGTCCAGTGGTGCCTGCTCGGTGGTGGCGCCGCCGGTCAGGTGAAGGACGGCGACGGCCGCTTGGGTGTCCTCCACCCGGTCGGCGAAGGCGTGCAGGTCGGCTACCAGGTCGCGGCTCGGCGGGCGGGTGCCGTCGATGGTCAGGTGCGGCGTGGTCGTGGTGTCGGTGCTCATGGGGTCCTTCGCGTGTTGGGAGGGGGTGTTACCAGCGGACCAGCGCGGTCTCGATGGTGGAGCCAGGGCCCATGGTCATCAGGACACCGAGTTCACCGGGGCGGACGGCGCCCTCGTCGCACAGCCGCTCGTAGGAGAACAGGAACGAACCGCTGGAGAGGTTGCCGTAGTCGCGCAGGACGCCGGTGGTGTGGCGGACGTCGTGTTGGGTCAGGCCAAGGTTGATCCGCACCGAGTCGATGACCTTCTTACCGCCGGAGTGCACCAGCCAGTGCGCGATGTCGGCCCGGCGCAGGCCGGTGCCCGCAAGGAGTTTCGACACCACCAGGTCCGCGTGGGCGCCGACCACGTAGGGCACCTCGGGGTCGAGGAAGAAGCTGAAGCGGCCCGCGTCGTCGTCCCAGTCGTAGCGCATCGCGTCTACGGCTTCGGGGATGATGCAGCTCGCGTACTTGAGGACCGATGGACCTGGGCGGTCGCGGGGGTCGGCGGCGACGACCGCGACGGCGCTCGACCCGTCGCCGAACAGGCTGTTGACCACCGAGGTGCGCATGGTTCCGTCGAACACGTACGCCGCCGAGCAAGCCTCCGCGCACACCATCACCGCCAGTCGGCCCGGGTGGGCCAGCGCCCAGCCGGTGACGGCGTTGAGGCTGTTGAGGCCCGCGTTGCAGCCCATGCCGACGACGTCCAGGCGGCTGGTGTGGCGGTCCAGGCCCAGTTCGCGGATCAGCAGGGCGCTGAAGCCCGGGGTGAGGAAGCCGGTGGACGTCACGCAGCACAGGTAGCCGATGTCGGCCAGGTCCGCGCCCGCGCTCTTGAGGCACGCCTCGACCGCGCGTCGCCCCATCTCGACGCCTTGACGCTTGTGCTTGGCCAGAAGCGCGCCCTGCTCCTCCAACAAGCGGGAGCCGTCCTGGGCTTCCGGGGGCAGGGTGAGGAATCGGCGTTCGATGGCGCTGTTGAGGAACACCGACCGCACGCGGGGATCGGAGATGCCGAAGATGTCCAGCAGGTCCCGCTGCGAGTACGACGTCGGCGGGGTGGCGGTGCCGATCCCGACGAGCCGGGCGGGTGGTGTCGCCGTGCGCGGGCCCGCCGCGTCGGGGCGGAGCGCGCCGGGGTGCGGCAGGTCGATCAACGCGGTCATCGGGTCACCTGGCCTTCTGCGGGAGCGAACACGTCAGCGATCTTCCGGTGGACGAGCGCGCCGATCTCGTGCACGGCCGGGGCGCGCAGCATCTCCAGGTGGCCCGCGCTGACCGCGCGGACGTCCGGTTCGGTGGTGACCGAGCGCCACTGGTCGGACGCGCGGGCCTCGGCCTTGGCGTCGAGGAACAGCACGGGTGCCTGCACGACGGCCGGGACGTGCGCGATCTGCGCCCGCGCGTTGGCCATCGCGACCCGGACCAGCGCGCCGATCTCCGCCTCGCGAAGAGTCGCCAATGGACTGTCTGCATCGGACAGCAGGCGGCGGAGCGCGGAACCGTCGAACTCGCTGCCCGGTGGCGGGACCAGTCCGTCCAGCGCGGAGGGCAGCACGTCCGCTGCCGTGCGCTCGCCCGCCGGGTCCGGTCCGTGGAAGGAGTCCAGCATGACCAGCAGCGCGGTCCCCGGCAGCCGCGCGGCCACCTCGTGCGCCACGGTCCCGCCGAACGACCAGCCCACCAGCACGCACGGCCCGTCGCCGCACAGCTCGCGCACCCGCGCCGCGTACTCCGCCGCCAGCTCGCGCACCGACCGCTCCGGCACGTCACCGCGCAGCCTGCGGTCTTGCAGCGCGAACACCGGGTGCCCGCTCGGCAACCGGCGCACCAGCGACGACCACGCCCAGCCGAGCCCGTTGACCGCGGGCAGCAGGACGATCGGCGGCCGGTCGCCGTGCGCGCGGTAGGTCAGCACGTCGGCCAGCTCGTCCGCCCCGGCGGAGGTCACCGCGAGCTGGAACCGGGCGACCGTGGGGTTCTGGAACAGCGTCTGCACCGTCGCCCGTGTGCCCAGGGTCGCGTTGACCCGGCTCGTGAGCCGCACCGCCGACAGCGAGTGGCCGCCGTGGTCGAAGAAGTTGTCGTCGACGCTCACCGACTCCACGCCGAGCACCTCGGCGAAGAGTCCACACAGGACGTGCTCGCGCGGGGTCCGCGGCGGGCGCCCGATGGACGCCCTGGTCGGTGCGGGCAGCAGTCGGACGTCCAGTTTCCCGTTGGACGTCAACGGAAGCGAGGGAAGCGGCACGATCGCGACGGGCACCATGTAGCCGGGCAGGGTGGCCGCCGCGTGCTCGCGCACCTCGTCCGGATCGAGGGACGCCTCCGGCTCGGGCACGACGTAGCCGACGATCCGCTGGTCACCCGGCACGTCCTCGCGCACCACCACGGCCGCGTGCGCGACCGCCGGGTGCCGCCCCAGCACCGACTCGATCTCGCCCGGCTCGATCCGGATGCCGCGCACCTTCACCTGGTCGTCGGTGCGCCCGCCGAACTCCAGCAGCCCCGCCCGGTTCCACCGCGCCATGTCCCCGGACCGGTACATCCGCGCACCCGGCGCGCCGAACGGGTCCGCCACGAACCGGCCGGAGGTCAGCCCCGGCCGCCCGAGGTAGCCGCGCGTCACCAGGTCACCGCCGATGTACAGCTCGCCGAGCACCCCGGTCGGCGTCGGTCGCAGTGCCCGGTCGAGCACGTAGAACCGCGTGTTCCACGCCGCCCGCCCCAGCGGCAGCACCCCGTCCGGCACGACGTCACCCGGCGAGATCCGGTACTCCGCGCAGCCCACGGTCGTCTCCGTCGGCCCGTACTCGTTCACCACGGTCACGCCCGGGTGCGCGCTCAGCCACCGCCGCAGCGGCTCGCCCAGCAGCGACTCACCGCCCAGCACCAGCAGCTCCGACGGCGAGAACTCCGGCGGCAGCGCGGACAGCAGCTCCAGGTGCGTCGGCGTGCCCTTCACGAACGTCGGCCGCGCCGCCGGATCGAGCGTCGCGTCGTCCGACAGCCGGGCCAGGTGGACGAGACCACCCGAGGTCAGCGGCCCGAACAGGCCGGTGACGGTCAGGTCGAAGGTCACCGGGGAGTGCAGCAGCACCCGCCCGGCCACCGCCGGGTACCGGTCGCGGGCCCACGCCAGGTACAGCGCGACCGACCGGTGCTCGACCACCACACCCTTCGGTCGGCCGGTGGACCCCGAGGTGAACAGCACATAGGCGGTGTTCGCCGGGGTCAGCGGCGCGCGCCGCTCGTCGTCGGCGACGTCCACCGACGAGTACCGGGCGGACACCTCGACGTCCACCGCGGTCAGCGTCGCCACCGGGCACGCCTCGGCCACCACCGCCGCGATCCGGTCCGCCGGGTGCGCCGGGTCCACCGGCAGGTACGCGGCCCCCGACTTCAGCACCGCCAGCACCGCGACCACCACGTCCGCCGACCGGGGCAGCGCCACCACCACGATCGACTCCGGCCCCGCGCCCAGCCCGATCAGGTGCCGGGCCAGTCGGTTCGCGCGCGCGTTCAGCTCGGCGTAGGTCAGCACCACGCCGTCGCACTCCACCGCCACCGCGTCCGGCACCCGCGCGACCTGCCGCTCGAACAGCGCCGTCAGCGTCTCCGGCGCCACCTCGCGGTCGGTCGCGTTCCACGTCCGCAGCACGTCCTCGCGCTCGGCCGCGCTCATCAGGTCGATCCCGGACACCGGCCGGTCCGGGTCGGTCAGCGCGGCTTCGAGCAGCCGGGCCAAGCGGTCGCCGATGACCTGGGCGGTCTCGGGTTCGAACAGGTCGGTGGCGTACTCGATGGCCACACCGAGCCCGTCCGGGCGCTGGGCGACGGCGAAGGACAGGTCGAACTTCGCCGTGGCCGTGCCGGAGGTCAGGTCGGTGACGTCGAGGTCGCCCAGCCGGAGCTCGTCGGACTCCGCGCCGCCGACCGAGAGCAGCACCTGGAACAGCGGGTGGTGCGCCAGCGACCGGGCCGGGTTCAGCTCCTCGACCAGCCGGTCGAACGGCACGTCCTGGTGCGCGTACCCGGCCAGGTCGGCCTCCCGCACCCGGTCCAGCACCTGCCGGAACGTCGGGTCGCCGGTGACGTCCACCGGCAGCACCAGCGTGTTGACGAAGAACCCGATCACCTCGTCCAACGCCTGGTCGCCGCGCCCCGCGACGGCCGTGCCGACCGGGATCCGGTCGCCGCCGCCCAGCCGCGACAGCAGCACGCCGACCGCCGCGTGCAGCACCATGAACACCGTGGCCCCGCTCTCGTGGGCGAGCGCGCGGACCCGGTCGTGCACCGACCGGTCGAGGTCGAGGTCGACGACCGCGCCGCGGTTCGAGGCGATCGCGGGCCGCGGCCGGTCGGTGGGCAGCACCAGCAACTCCGGCAGGTCCGCCAGCGCCTCGCGCCAGAACCGCAGTTGCGCGCCGAGCACGCTGTCGGGGTCGCGGTCGTCGCCGAGCACTTCCCGTTGCCACAGCGCGTAATCCGCGTACTGGACCGGCGGCGCGGGCAGCTCGGGGGCGGTGCCGTCGCGGCGGGCGCGGTAGGCGGCGTCGAGGTCACGGGCGAAGACGTCCATCGACCAGCCGTCCACGGCGATGTGGTGCAGCACCAGGACGAGCGTCGCCTCGCCGTCGCCGAGTACGACCTCGGCGTGGATCGGCAGGTCGCGGGCCAGGTCGAAGTGGTGGGTGGTGTCGACGGACTCGACGACGCCGACCGTGACGCGAGCCGCCTCGACGGGCAGCACGAGTTGGTACGGCTCGCCGTCGTGCTCCGGGAAGACCGTGCGCAGCGACTCGTGGCGCGCGACGACGTCGGTCAGCGCGGCGGACAGCGCGTCGACGGACAGGTCGCCGCGGACCCGCAGAACCGTTGGCAGCGTGTAGGTCGCGGTGTCCTCGCCGATCGCGTCGAGGAACCACAGCCGCCGCTGCGCCGCGGTCAGCGGCAGCCGCTCAGGTCGTGGTCGCGCGACGAGCGGCACGACCGGGCCGTTCGCGGTGGCCAGGAACCGGTCCAGGTCGGCCGGGGACGGGTGGCGGAACACCGAGCGCAGGTCGACCGAGATGCCCAGCGCCGCGCGGATCCGGTTGACCAGCCGCGTCGCCAGCAGCGAGTGGCCGCCCAGGTCGAAGAAGCTGTCCGCGGCGCCGACCTCGGGCAGCCCCAGCACGTCCGCGAACACCCCGCACAGCACCTCTTCGCGCGGGCTGCGCGCCCGGTGCTCGAAGCCGGTGGCCTGCGGCGCGGGTAGGGCCTTGCGGTCGAGCTTGCCGTTGCTGGTGACCGGCCAGTCGGCCAAGCGCACCACGACCGCCGGGACCAGGTGCCGGGGCAGTCGCTCGGCGAGGGCCCGGCGCGCGGACTCGGGGTCGACCGGGCCGCTGACGTACCCGACCAGGCGGCGCTCGCCCGGCCGGTCCTCGCGCACCACGACCGCCGTGCGCTCGACCCCCGGCACCGCGGCCAGCGCCGCGGTGACCTCGGCTGGCTCGATGCGGAACCCGCGGATCTTGACCTGGTCGTCGGCGCGGCCCAGGTAGCGCAGCGAACCGTCCGGCAGCCAGCGCACCAGGTCACCGGTGCGGTAGCAGCGGGAGCCGGGCGGGCCGGACGGGTCGGCGACGAACCGCGACGCGGTCTCGGCCTGCCTGCCCAGGTACCCCACGGCCACACCCGCGCCGCCGACGTACAGCTCGCCGACCGCGCCGGGCGGCACGGGCCGCAGCGCGCTGTCGAGCACGCGCAGCGTGTAGTTGGTGATCGGGCCGCCGATGACCGCGACCGGTCCGGCGACCCGGGCCATGGTCGCGTCCACGGCGGTCTCGGTGGGGCCGTAGGTGTTGAGGCACAGGAAGTCCTGCGCGCCGAGCAGCGCCCACAGGTCGTCCTCGACCGCCTCGCCGCCGACGTCGAGGAACGCCGGGGTGTAGCCGCCGTCGAGCAGACCCACCTCCACGAGGCCGCGCGCGAAGGACGGTGTCGTGGACACGATGTCGAAGCGGGCGTCGCGGATTCGGCGCAGCAGCGCGGTCGGGTCGCGGCGGGTGTCGTCGTCGACGACGTGCAGCTCGTGGCCCACCGCCATCCACACCACCGGGTCCAGCGAGGCGTCGAAGGTCAGGCTCGCGGTCAGGCCGATCCGCAGCGGCGGCGCGCCGCCCACCAGCGGCAGGGTGTCGATGGCGTGGTGGTGCCCCAGGTTCGCCAATGCCTTGTGCTGCACCAGGACACCCTTGGGGCGGCCGGTCGAACCGGAGGTGTAGATCAGGTACGCGATGTCGTCCGGCCGGGGCGCGGGTAAGCGCTCCACAGTGGACTCAGCGAGGTGGCGGACGTCCCCGTCCCGCACGACGAGCACGGCGCCGCTGTCGGCCATGAGCGCGCGGATGCGCTCGGGCGGCTCGGTGGGATCGATCGTCAGGTGCACGGCCCGCGCCTTGAACACCCCGAACACGGCGACGATCGAGGCGACCGAGCGGGTCAGCGCGCTCGCCACGACCTCCCCGGGACGCACGCCCGCGCGCACCAGGCCCGCGGCGAACCGGTTGGCGCGGTCGTCGAGTTCGGCGCGGGTGAGCGTGGTGGTCCCGTCGGTCACCGCGACGGCGTCCGGCGCCTCGGCGACAGCCGCCGCGAACGTGTCGAGGATGGTCCCCGGTCCGGGGTCCACCCGGCCCCGGCCCCAGCGGGCCAGCAGGGCGGACTCGCTGGGGGAGCACAGGTCGAGGTCGTTGATCCGCCTGGTCGGGTCGGCCGAGACCACCGCGAGCACCCGCGCCAGGCGCGCGGCCAGCGACCGGGCGGTGGACTCGTCGAACAGGTCGGCCGCGTACTCGACCACGACGTCCAACCGGTCGGGCAGGTCCATCAGCGTCACGTCGAGGTCGAACTTCGCGACCAGCAGCCCGGTCGGCTCCACCGCGCAGTCCAGCCCCGGCAGCGCGAGCGCGCCCTGCCCGCCGTCTGCCCAGGTCAGCAGCACCTGGAACAGCGGGTGGCGGCCCAGTTCGCGGTCCGGCCGCAGGTCCTCCACCAGGCGGTCGAAGGGCAGGTCCGCGTGCGCGTGCGCGTCGACGGCCCGCCGCCGCGCGCGGCCCAGGAGTTCGGCGAAGGTGGGGTTGCCGGAGGTGTCGGTGCGCAGGACGAGCGTGTTGACGAAGAACCCGACCAGGTCGGCCAAGGCCTCCTCGGGACGTCCGGCGACGACCGTGCCGAGCGCGATGTCGGTGCCCGCGCCCAGCCGGGTCATGGTCGCGGCGAGAGCGGCCTGCGCGACCATGAACGGCGTGGCGGAAAGCCCGCGCGCCAAGGCCTTGACCGCGTCCCGGGTTTCCGCGTCGACCGACACCGTCACCACGCCGCCCCGGTTCGTCGGGGTCGCGGGACGCGAGCGGTCCGACGGGATGGTCACCTCGTCCGGCAGTCCGTCGAGTGTCGTGCGCCAGTAGGCGAGCTGCACCGCGGATTCGCTGTCCGGATCGGACTCCTCGCCCAGCAGATCCCGTTGCCACAGCGTGTAATCCGCGTACTGGACCGGCAGCGGCGCCCACTCCGGTGCCGTGCCCGCGAGCCGCGCGGTGTAGGCGTGCGCCAAGTCCGCCGCGAACGGGCCCATGGACCAGCCGTCGGCGGCGATGTGGTGCAGCACCAGGACGAACCGCGTGTCGTCGCCGCGCACCAGGTGCGCGTGCAGGGGGAGATCGGTGGCGAGGTCGAACAGGTGCGCGCTCTGCCGCGCCACCTCGTCGGCCACCTCCGACTCCGCGCACTCGGTCAACCCGACCGACACCCGCGCCCGCTCGACGGGCAGGATCACCTGCGCGGGCTCGCCGTCGCGCGCCGGGTAGACCGTGCGCAGCGACTCGTGCCGCGCCACCACGTCCGACAGCGCCGCCGCGAGCACGGACCGGTCGAACTCGCCGCGCAACCGCGTCACCACGGGGATGTTGTAGGTCGCGCTCGGCCCCTCCAGCGCGTGCGCGAACCACAACCGGCGTTGCGCCGGGGACAGCGGGTACATCGGCGGCCCTTTCAGCGGTGGGTCTGGTCTCAGGGGTCTCAGGGGGTCTGCGACTGGATGAACGCGGCCAGCCGGTCGAGACCGGTGTCGATCTCCTCGTGGGTCAGGTTGCTGACCGAGAGCCGCAGCTCGGCCACCGGCACGCCGTCGCCGTAGAAGTGGTGCATCGGCGTCCACAGCACCCGGAACGACCGCGCGGACAGCTCCAGCAGCGCGTCGTCGGTGGCGAACGGCACGCGCAGCACCAGGAAGAAGCCGCCGCCCGGGGTGTTCCACGAGACGCCGTGGCCGCCGCCCGGCGGGAACCGCTCGGTCAACCCGGCCAGCGTCCGGCGCAGGTTGCCCCGGTACACCTCGCGTTCGCGGTCGTTGGCCGCGCGCAGGCTGAACCCGTTCGCCAGCAGCTTCCCGCCGATCGCGGCCTGGGCCAGCGGCGAGGTGTTGACCGTGAGCATGCTCTTGAGCCTGCCGAGCTGGTCGGCGAGCAGTTCCGCGCGGCCGTCCGGGGTGCGCACCGGCTGGTCCGCCACGGCGAACCCGACGCGCGCGCCGGGCAGGCCGGTCTTGCCGTACGAGCCGAGGTAGACCACGCGGTGGTCGCGGTCGAGCGACTTCAGCGTCGGCGGCCGGGGTGCGTCGTCGGCGGGGAACAGGCCGTACGGGTTGTCCTCCAGCAGCAGGAAGTCGTGGCGCGCGGCCAACTCCAGCAGCCGCGTGCGGGCCGCGGTGTCGAGGCTGGTTCCGGTCGGGTTGGCGAAGTCGGCCACCAGGTAGAACGCGCGCACCCGCTGCCCGGCCGCCGAAGCCGCGGCCAGCCGCGCTTCCAGGTCGGCGAAGTCGATGCCGCTACCGGACGCGGCCACCGGCAGCACCGCCATGTCCGCGAGCTGCGCGGCGCCGAGCGCGCCCACGTAGCACGGCCGGACGGCGAGCAGCACGTCGTCGGGGGTGCGGCGCAGGGCGCGCAGGCACAGGAACAGCGCCTCCTGGCAGCCCACGGTGACCACGATGGACTCCGGGTCGACGTGGATGTCCTCGTCCGCCGCGAGGTTGCGCGCCACCAGGTCGTGGATGATCCCCTTGGTGCGCCCGTATTGCAGCAGCTGCTGGTTGGCGCGGGCCTGGTCGCCGCCGTACGACTCCACCAGGTGCCTGTGGAACAGGTCCAGGTGCCGGTGCACGTCGTCGAGGTCGAGGAACCGCTCCGTCGGCCGCCCGGCGGCGAACGAGATCGCGCCGGGGTAGCGCAGCGCCACGCCGTTGAGGAAGTCCATCGACTCCGCCAGCGGGTGGCCGAGCGAGGCGTGCAGCTCCGCCTGGCGCAGCTCGGTGGCGGACCCGGTGGCGGACTCGGCTACCCCGGTCACCGCTCGCCCATCGCGCGCACCAGGCTCGCCGGGCGCAGGTCGGTCCAGTTCCGCTCCACGTACGCCAGGCACTCCGCGCGCGTGGTCTCCGCCAGCGCCACGGTCCACCCGGCGGGCACGTCGACGAACGACGGCCACAGCGAGTGCTGGTTCTCGTCGTTCACCAGCACCAGGAAACGGCCGCTCTCGTCGTCAAATGGATTGGTCACGTCGAATGCGCTCCCGTACTCGTGGCATTGCCGGCAATAGGGGTGAACTCGGGGTTGATCGTCCGGCGAAATGCCGGGACCCCGGCGGGTCGAACCCAATTCCCGGCCAGCTTATGAGTCGCCCGCGCGGCCGGGCAAGGTGGTCGCGCTCCCCGGCATTGGCAGCTAGGTGACACGGCCGGTGGCTCGATTGTGTGCCGCGTCGGGGCCCGGCCCGCAGGAAGTGGACAGCGCGGTCGCGGACACCGCTCCCATACCTACGGTGACCAGCCGGTTTCGTTCCGTTCAGCGGAGCGGGTGCGGCCGAACAGCGTCAACTACTCCGTGCTGCTTGTCGGTCACCAATTGGCATGCCATGGTGAGCGACAGCCCGGATGGGGGGCCTGTCGGGCAACCGGTAACAAACGCGGGGGAGTTTCGTGATCAACGCGGTCGGGGCGGCGGTGCCGCAGGCGCGCGCGAGCCGGGATGGCACCGGGGGTGCCACCGCTGGTCAGGGCGAGGGGGTCGACGCGTTCCACGGCGCGCGGCGGCTGCTCATCGAGGCGCTGGAGCTGTCCATGGGGCAGCGCCGGACCGCGGCCGAACCCCGCGACGCCGGTGCCGAACTCCGCGCCGAGCTGCGCGCGCGGCCCGCGGGCACCTCGGTGCTGGTCGCCTGCTCCGCCCAAGCCGAGCTGACCGAACCGCTGGGCATGGACCCGTGCGAGTTCCTGCGCGCCGAGGTGCTCGACCGCGGCCACCGGCTGACGCTGCTGCACCACGACCTGGCCGCGCTCGCCGCGCCCGACCAGCACACCCTCGCCGGTCTGGTGGCCGCGGGCGCCGAGGTCCGGGTCCTGGCCCGCACCCTGCCGCGCGCGGTGCTGGTCGGTGACGACGTGGCGCTGCTGCCCGCCGACACCGGCGGCGGCACCCTGGTCCGCACCCCCGAGGTGGTCCGCGCCCTGCGCCAGACCCACGCCACGCTGCGCGACCTCGCCGTCGACTTCACCGAGCTCACCGGCGCGGTGATCGCCCTGGTCGGACCCAGTTCGCTGGCCGACGTGCTGGGCCGCCTGTGCGCCGGGATGAAGGACGAGAGCGCGGCGCGGCAGATGCGCGTGTCCGTGCGCACCTACCGCCGCTACGTGGCCAGCATCCTCAAGTCCCTGAACGTGACCTCGCGGTTCGAGGCCGGGATGCGGCTGTCCGAGATCGGGCTGACCGACCTGGCCCGCAGGCACGCCGCGCGCGCGACCCCCGGTCCCCGAACCGCGGGCTCATGCGGTCTCGGCGGGCCAGGCGGTGCGCCGGAAGACGGGGTTGAGCAGGCCGAAGGCGAACACGAGGGCTAGCGCGCCCGCCAGGCCCACCAGCACGACCCACACCGGCGCCACGTCCAGCAGCAGCCCGACGACCAGCGTGCCCAGCGCCGAACTGGCGCCCCACAGCGTCATCGCCGCCGACGCCACCCGGCCCCGCTGCGCGTCCGGGACCTGCCGGAACAGCACGATGTCGACCAGCACCCGCATCGTCGGCACACCCAGCATCGACAGGAACAGGGCGCTGCCCGCGCCCCACGGGCCCAACGGCAGCGCGAGCACGCACAGCAGCACGGTGAGGAACGCGGCCTGACCGAGCATCAGGACGCCGGGGGCGAGCCGGTTGAGCCTGCCGATCAGCAGCGTGCCCAGCAGGCCGCCGACCGCGAGCCCGGCCGTGGCGATGCCGATCTGCTCGGACGAGACACCCTGCGCGGTCAGGTACACGGCCGTGACCAGCACCAACGGCGCCGACGCCGCGTTCATCGCGGCGGTGAACAGGGTGGTCCGGCGCAGGGTCGCCTGGTTCCACAGCACGGACAGGCCGGTGGCGATGCGGCGCGCGATCGAGCCGCCGTCCGCGGTCGGGGCCGGTTCCGGTTTCGCCGCCGGGGGCACGCGGACCAGCGCCATGCAGACCCCCGCGACGAGCGAGCTGACCGTCGTGACCAGCCACGGGACCACGGCGGCGACGGCGAAGAGCGCGCCACCCAGCGGCGGGCCGACCAGGGACGCGCCGCTGACCCGGGCCTCCTCCTGGGTGAGCGCGGCGGTGAGCTGCTCGGACGGCACGAGCGCGCGGATCATCAGCATCCGGGCGGTCGCGCTGAACGGCCGCATCGAGCCCATGACCACCGCGACGACCAGCAGGTGCGGCAGCGTCAGCGCGTCCAGGGCGAGGGCGACCACCACGCTGGCCGCGCCGACCGCGCGCCCCACCTCGACCAGGATCAGCACCACGCGCCGGTCGTGCCGGTCGACCAGCTCGCCCGCGGGCAGGCCGAGCACCAGCCCCGCGATCATCTCCACCGACGCGACCGCGCCCGCCGCGCCCGGCGACCCGGTGACCATCAGGACGACCAGCGGGAACACCAGGGCGGCGACCTCCAACCCGAGGATGGAGAACGCCGCGCCGGTCCACAACAGTTGGAATGGCCCGTTCCGGCGCAGCGGCACGGCGGTCGCCGGTCCGGAGTCGTCACGGACCGTGTCGGCTCGGGTGGGGCTGCTCCGACCGGGGTCATCACGGCCGGGGTCGTCGTCACGGAGGTCGGGGTTCACCTCGACGTCGGACACGGGTGTCTCCTCGGTATCGCATTTGCACGCCGTTGTCGCCCACCCGACCACATTCGCGCTGGATAGTGGAGTGCGTGGTTTCGGTCAGTCAGGATCCTGCCGCTGGAATAGGACCGACCGGGATCGTGCGGCAGGATGCTGCCACACGGCCGCGAATTGTTCCCGAGCCCCGATCCATTCCATACGATCGGGCCGGGTCTTGCCTTTCGCCACCCACCGCGGCCGTCTCGCCGCGCCGTCTACCCGCGCCCCACCGCCAGGAGGACATGGTGTCCGATCGTCCCGCCGCGCCCCCGCAGGTCGTGGAGCTGCCCGGCGCCGTGTGCGACGGCATCGACCGGCTCGCCGCCCGGCTCGGCCTGCCCGCGCGCCGGGTCACCGCGGTGGCCATCGGCGTGGCGGTCGGTGGTCTGCTCGCCCGGTCCGAGGTGCGCGTCGGCAGCGCGGACGGCGCGCTGGCCGTCACCCAGACCGCGCGGATGTCCTTTGTGGACGCCGTACGCGCGGCGCGGGACACCGTGGGCGAACCGGACGTCGTGCTCATGGACACCGGAACGGACACCGTCACCGGGTTCGAGCTGTGCGCGTGCGACGGTCCCGTGCCGCCGGAACTGGACATCCGGGTCGCGCTGACCGTGGCGTGGCTGCTCGACGCACCCGACGGGCCGCTCGCCCGGCTGTCGTTGCTGCTGCCCGAGGAGAACCGGACCGTGCTGGGGGAGTGGCACACCCGGCCCGACCTGCCGGTGCGCACCCTGCCCGAGCTGTTCGCCGAGCAGGTCGCCCGGTACCCGGACACCACCGCGGTCGAGGACGGCACCCGGTCGCTGACCTACCGCGAACTCGACGCCCGCGCCAACCGGGTGGCCCGGTCGCTGGTGGACCGCGGCGTCGCCCCGGACACCCCGGTCGTGGTGTCGATGGACCGGGGCGTCGACCTGGTCACCGCGTTCCTCGCGGTCACCAAGGCCGGTGGCGCGTACGTGCCCGTCGACCCGACCTACCCGGTGCGGCGCAAGCGCTTCATGCTCGACGACACCGCGCCGCTGCTCGCGCTCGTGGACACCCCGGGCAGGCTCCCGGACGTCGAGGAGGTCTTGGTCGCCGACCTCGACCAGCCCACCCGCGCGTCGCACGACCTCGCCGACACCGACCGGCTCGCGCCGTTGCGGCACACCCACATCAGCTACGTCATCTACACCTCGGGGTCCACCGGGGTCCCCAAGGGCGTCGCTCTCCCGCACACCGGCATGACCCGCTTGGTGGCCCGGCACGCCGACTACGTCACCGAGGGCTCCGGGCACCGCGTGCTGCTGCTGGCCTCCATCGGCTTCGACGGCTCGGTGTGGGAGATGACCATGGCGCTGCTCAGCGGCGGCACCCTGGTCATCGGCGACCCCGACGGCGTGCTGGCCGGGCACGCCGCCGCCGCGCGCGCCACGCACGTGACCGTGACGCCGTCGCTGCTCGCCGCGCTGCCCACCGAGGCGTTCGCCGACGGCACCACGATCATCACCGCGTCCGAGGCGTGCACCCGCGCGCTGGTCGACCGCTGGTCGGTGCGCCACCGGCTGGTCAACTCCTACGGGCCCACCGAGACCACGGTCTGCGCGACCGGCGGCTCCCTGCGCCCGGACGAGCCCGTCACCGTCGGCGGCCCGGTCCCGGCGACCCGGGTGTACGTGCTCGACGACGTGCTCCGACCCGTCCCGCCCGGCACCGGGGGTGAGCTGTACGTCGCGGGTCCCGGCCTGGCGCGCGGCTACATCGACCGCCGCGGCCTGACCGCGTCCCGCTTCGTCGCCGACCCGTTCGGCCCGGCGGGTGGCCGCATGTACCGCACCGGCGACGTCGTGCGCTGGGACGCGCGCGGCAGGCTGGAGTTCTTGGGCCGCACCGACGACCAGGTCAAGATCCGCGGCTTCCGCATCGAACCCGGCGAGGTCGAGGCCGCGCTCACCGACGTGCCCGGGGTCGACCGCGCGGCCGTGGTGGTGCGCGAGGACCAGCGCGGCGAGAAGCGGCTGGTCGCCTACCTGGTGCCCGACGGCGCCGACAGCGGCCACCGCGACCAGCAGGTCGACGAGTGGCGCGACACCAACGACGCGCACTACCGCACCGTCGAGGACACCGGCTTCGGCGACGTGTTCACCGGCTGGACCAGCGCGTACACCGGGGAACCGCTCTCGGACGACGAGATGGGCGAGTGGCGCGCGGCCACCGTCGAGCGGGTGCTGGAGTCCCGCCCCGGCCGCGTGCTGGAGGTCGGCGTCGGCATCGGGCTCATCCTGTCCCGCGTCGCCCCGCACTGCACCGAGTACTGGGGCACCGACCTGTCCGCGGTCGCGGTCGAGCACCTGTCCCGGCAGGTCGCCCGCGTGCCGGAACTGGCCACCCGGGTGCGCCTGAGCACGGCGGGCGCCCACGAACTCGACGACCTGCCGCGCGGCTACTTCGACACGGTCGTCATCAACTCCGTCGTGCAGTACTTCCCGGACGCGGAGTACCTGGCCGCGTTCGTCCGCACCGCGTTCGACCTGCTGGCCCCGCACGGCAGGTTGTTCCTCGGCGACCTGCGCCACCCGGACCTGCTGCCGGTGCTGCACTCCGCGATCGTCCTGGGCCGCGCGCCGCTGCCCGCCGACAACCGGGCCGCCCGCGACGCCGTCGACCGGCTGGCCCGCGGCGAGGAGGAGCTGCTGGTCCACCCGGACTTCTTCGGCGCGCTCCGGGAACTGGACGCGCGCATCGGCAGCGTGGACGTCCAGGTGCAGCGGGGCGCGCACCACAACGAGATGACCCGGCACCGCTACGACGTCGTCCTGAGTCGCGACGCGGCGCCCGTGGCCCACGCGGTCCCGGAACTGCGGTGGGGCACCGATGTCCACGACCTCGCCGGGCTCCGCGATGCGCTGCTGGACGGCGCGCCGATGCGGGTCGTCGGTGTGCCCAACGGCCGGTTGCGCGGGGAACTCGCGGCGCGGTCCGCGCTGCTCGCCGACGCCGAGCCCGCCGCGGCGGCCGCGCTGCTGGACTCCGCGCCGGACGACTCCGTCCCGGATCCCGAAGCACTGCACGGTATCGGTGCGGACCTCGGGCTCGGGGTACTCGCCACCTGGTCCACTGTGGAGGGCGCGCTTGACGTCGTCTTCCACGACCCGGCAGCGCCCGCGCCGACCGGTGACCTCTACCGGCCCGCCGACACCGGGTCGCCGTTGTCGGCCTACACGAACAACCCGCTGCGCGGCCTCACCGCCGCCGCGCTGGTCGCCTCCGCCAAGGCCGAGGTGGTGCGCGCGCTGCCCAGCTACCTGGTGCCCGCCGCGTTCGTCGTGGTCGACGACCTGCCGCTGACCACCAACGGCAAGCTCGACCGCGCCGCGCTGCCCGAGGTCGACCTGGGGGCCCGCGCGACCGGCACCGCGCCGCGCACCCCCGCCGAGGAGATCGTCTGCGGCCTCTTCGCCGCCCTGCTCGGCCTGCCGGAGGTCGGCGCGCGCGACGACTTCTTCGAACTCGGCGGCCACTCCCTGCTCGCCGCGCGCCTGGTCAACCGCGTCCGCGCGGTCCTGGGCGCGGACCTCGACGTGCGCGCGGTGTTCGACACCCCGACCCCGACCGGCCTCGCGGCCCGGCTCGGCGCGACCGGCTCGACCCGGCGGGTGCCGCCGACGGCCGTGGTGCCGAGGCCGGAGACCGTGCCCCTGTCCCCGGCTCAGCGGCGTCTGTGGTTCCTGCACCAGGTGGAAGGCCCCAGCCGGACCTACACCGTGCCGATGGTGACCCGGATTCGCGGGGCGCTCGACGACGCCGCCCTCGGGGCCGCGCTGACCGACCTGGCGACCCGGCACGAGCCGCTGCGCACGGTGTTCCCGCAGGTCGACGGTGAACCGGTGCAGCGGGTCCTGCCGTCCACCGACTTCCTGCGCCTGCTGACCTGCGCGGTCGACGAGGTCGACGCCGTGGTGGCGAGGGAGAGCGCCCGGACGTTCGACCTGGAGAACGAGTCCCCGGTGCACGCCGCGCTCATCCGGTACGCGCCGGAGGAGGCCGTGCTGGTGCTGGTGCTGCACCACATCGCCGAGGACGGCTGGTCGATGGGACCGCTGGTGCGCGACCTGGGCCGCGCCTACGCCGCGCGGGCCGCCGGGGCCGCGCCGGACTGGGTGCCGCTGCCGGTGCAGTACGCCGACTACACGCTGTGGCAACGGGACCTGCTCGGTGACGTGTCCGATGAGGACAGTGTGGCGGCCGGGCAGGTCGCGTTCTGGCGGGAGAACCTGGCCGGGGTGCCCGAGGAACTCGTGCTGCCGGTCGACCGCACCCGCCCGGCGCGCCCGTCGCACCTCGGCGGGGCTGTCGCGCTGAGCCTGGACTCCACCGTGCACCAGCGGTTGCACGAGCTGACCCGCGAGCACGACGCGACCTTCTTCATGGTCGTCCAGGCCGCCTTGGCGCTGACCATGACCAGGCTCGGCGCGGGCCCGGACGTGCCGCTGGGCACCGTGGTCGCGGGGCGCGCCGACGAGGCGTTCGACGACCTGGTCGGGTTCTTCGTCAACACCGTCGTGCTGCGCACCGACACCTCCGGCAACCCGACGTTCGCGGACTTGCTGCGCCGCGTCCGGCAGGCCGACTTGGCCGCGTTCGCGCACCAGGACGTCCCGTTCGACACGCTGGTGGAGCGGTTGCGGCCCGCGCGGTCGCTGGCCCGGCACCCGCTGTTCCAGGTCGCGCTGTCGCTCGGCAGGGGTTCCGGCCCGGACATCACCCTGCCCGGCCTGGACTGCGCCGCCGTGCCGGGCGGGGGTGTCGTGTCCCGGTTCGACCTCGAGGTCGACGTCGACGAGCGGTTCGGCCGTGACGGGACGCGCGACGGCGTGGACATCCGCGTGGTGTTCGCGCACGACCTGTTCGACGAGTCCACGGCCCGGTCACTCGGTGAGCGGCTGGTCGCGGTGTTGTGCGAGGTGTCGGGGGACCCTGAGGTACGGGTCGGCGAGGCCGCGGTGCTGGCCGCGTCCGAGCGGGATGCCCTGCTGGCACGGGGGATCGGCGATGGTCCGGTGGTCGGGGGCACGGTCGTGAGCGCGTTCGGGCTGAGGGTGGTCGCGGCGCCGGATGCCGAGGCGGTGACCGACGGGGTGGTGTCACTGTCCTATCGGGAGCTGGACGCGAGGTCGTCCGAGTTCGCGGAACTGCTGGTCTGGCGCGGTGTCGGCGCGGAGTGCGTGGTGCCGGTGCTGATGGACCGGAGTGTCGACCTGGTCGTGGTGCTGCTGGGGATCCTGAAGGCTGGGGCGGCTTACCTGCCCCTGCACACCGACGCGCCGCACTCCCGGTTGACCGAGGTCCTCGCCGGGAACGCGTCGCCGGTGCTGGTCGTCGACGACGCGCACGCCGACGACCCGTTCGCCCGGGAACAGGCGGCGGTGCGCGGGATCGCGCTGCCCGGCGACCGGGCCCCGGACGGAACCGGCGCCGAGCTACCGCCGGTGCGGCCGGACCAGGCGGCGTACGTCATGCACACGTCCGGATCGACTGGGCGGTCCAAGGGCATCACGGTCACCCACCGGGGAGTCGTGGACCTGGCGCTGGACCCCGCGTGGGAGGTCACGGCGCGCGACCGGGTGCTGTTCCAGGCGCCGCACGCCTTCGACGGGTCGACCTACGAGATCTGGGCGCCGCTGCTGATCGGCGGCGCGGTCGTGGTCGCCGGGTCGGGGCGCACGGACGCCGGATCGGTGCGCCGGGTGGTCACCGAGCAGCGGGTCACGCGGGTCTCGTTGGCCGCGGGTCTGTTCCGGGTGATCGCCGAGCACGACCCGGCCGCGTTCGCCGGGCTCGCCGAGGTCACCCTCGGCGGCGACGTCATCTCACCCGAGGCCGTACGGGCCGTGCTCGACGCCTGCCCGGACACCATCGTGCGGACCACCTACGGGCCGACCGAGATCACCATGTGCGCCACCCACACCGGGTTCCGCGCGGGCGACGAGGTGCCCGCGACGGTCCCGCTCGGCGGCCCGATGAGCGGCACCCGGCTGTACGTGCTCGACCAGTACCTCAACCCCGTGCCCGGCGGCGTCATCGGCGAGCTGTACCTGGCAGGCCCCGGACTCGCCCGCGGCTACACCGCCAACCCGGCGCTGACCGCCACCCGATTCACCGCCGATCCCTTCGGCGCGCCGGGGGACCGCGCCTACCGCACCGGAGACCTGGCCCGTTGGGAGGTCGACGGCACGCTGACCTTCCACGGCCGCGCCGACCAGCAGGTCAAGATCCGCGGGTTCCGCATCGAACCGGCCGACGTCGAAACCGCCCTGACCGCGCAGCCCGACATCACTCAGGCCGCTGTCGCCGTCCACACGGGGGCCAACGGCGAGAAGCAGCTGGTCGGCTACTACACGGGTACTGCCGACCCGGCCGACCTGCGCGGCGCGCTCGCCGCCGTCCTGCCCGACTACCTGGTCCCGCGCCACCTCGTCCCCCTCGCCACCTGGCCGCTGACCCGCAACGGGAAGCTCGACCGCGCCCAGCTCCCCGCGCCCACCCACACCACCACCGGCCGCGCGCCCCGGACCCCGCGCGAGCAGATCCTCCGCGACCTGTTCGCCGACACCCTCGGCGTCGACACCGTCACCATCGACGACGACTTCTTCCACCTCGGCGGCCACTCCCTGCTCGCGCTGCGGCTCACCAACCGGATCAACGCCACCCTCGACACCGCCGCCACCATCCAGACGCTGTTCCAGCACCCCACCGTCGCCCGGCTGGCCACCCGGCTCGACACCGCCGAGGCACCGCCGCCGGTGGTCGCCGCCGACCCGCGCCCCGACCGCGTGCCGCTCTCGCCCGCCCAGCGCAGGCTCTGGTTCCTGCACTGCCTCGAAGGGCCGAGCGCGAACTGGAACATCCCGGTCGTCACGCACCTGACCGGTGCCGTCGACGTGCCCGCGCTGCGCCGCGCGCTGTCCGATGTGGTCGGACGGCACGAGGTCCTGCGCACCACCTTCACCGAGCACGACGGCGAACCTGTTCAGGTCGTCGGGGTCGTGTCAGTCGACCTCGGTGTCTCGACCCACGCACCCGCTGACCTCGACGGGGTTGTCGCCGAGCACTGCGCGTACCCGTTCGACCTCGCCGCCGAGCACCCGGTCCACGCCCACCTCGCGCGGACCGGATCCGACGAGTCCGTGCTGGTGCTCGTCGTCCACCACATCGCGGGTGACGGCTGGTCCATGGGCGTGCTGCTCGACGACCTCGCCGCGGCGTACGCCGCGCGCACCGCCGGACGGAGTCCACAGTGGAGCCCGCTGCCCGTGCAGTACGCGGACTACGCACTCTGGCTCGGCGACCGCGAACACGACGCCGACCTCGAGTTCTGGGCCGCGAACCTGGCCGGGCTGCCCGAGGAGCTGGCGCTGCCCTACGACCGGCCCCGACCGGCCCGCCCCTCCCACGCGGGCGCGGTCGTCACCGTCGACATCGGACCCGACACGCACGCCCGGCTCCGCGCGCTCGCCCGCGACCGGCGCGCCACCCCGTTCATGGTGGTGCAGGCCGCCATCGCCGCCGTGCTGACCCGCTCCGGCGCGGGCACCGACCTGCCGCTGGGCACCGTGGTCGCGGGCCGCGCCGACGCCGCGCTCGACCACCTGGTCGGGTTCTTCGTCAACAGCCTGGTGCTGCGCACCGACACCTCCGGCGACCCCACCTTCACCGAACTCCTCGACCGCGTCCGCCGCGACGGCCACGCCGCGTACGCCCACCAGCACGCGCCGTTCGACCGGGTCGTGGAACGCCTGCGGCCCAACCGCACCCTGGCCAGGCACCCGCTGTTCCAGGTCGCCTTCGGCGTCGAGGACGAGGCCCCGGGCCTGCGGCTGGCCGGGGTCGGGGCGACCGCGCGCAAGGCGCCGCTGGACCCGGCGAAGTTCGACCTGCTCATCGGCGTGGTCGAACGCGCCGACGCGGGCGGCATGACCGCCACGCTCACCTACGCCACCGACCTGTTCGACGAGGTCACCGTCGCGGGGCTGGGTCACCGGCTGGCGCGGTTCCTCGACGCCGTCGCCGCCGACCCGGGCGCGCGCATCGGCCGGGTCGACGTGCTCGGCGCGGACGAGCGCGCGCGGCTGCTGGTCGACTGGAACGCCACCGCGGAGGTGCCGCCGCGCACCCTGCCCGAGCTGTACGCCGAGCAGGTGGCCGCGCACGGCGACACCCCGGCCGTCGAGCACGCCGGGGCATCGCTCACGTACGCCGAACTCGACGCCCGCGCCAACCGCGTCGCGCGGTTGCTGGCCGAGCGCGGTGTGGGCCCCGAGGTGCCGGTCGCGGTCTCGCTGCCGCGCTCGATCGACTGGGTCGTCGCGTTCCTCGCGGTCAGCAAGGCGGGCGGGGTGTACGTGCCGGTGGATCCGGCGTATCCCGCACAGCGCAAGCAGTTCGTGGCCACGGACAGCGGCTCCGTGCTGCTGATCGCCGACTCGCCGGGCGACCTCGGCCTGTCGACCCTGGTCCTCGCGGACACGGACCTGTCCGGCTACCCGGACGAGCCGTTGAACCCGGGACTCGACCACCGGCACCTCTGCTACGTCATCTACACCTCCGGCTCCACCGGAACCCCCAAGGGCGTCGCGCTCCCGCACACCGGCCTCACCCGCCTGGCCCGGCGGCACCGCGAGTTCGTCAGCGGGCCGGGGCACCGCGTGCTGCAACTGGCCTCCATCGGCTTCGACGGCTCCGTCTGGGAAGTCGCCATGGCGCTGCTGCTCGGCGGCACCCTGGTCATCGCCGAGCCCGAGGACCTGCTCACCGCCGCGCCCGGCGCCGCGCCGGACGTCACGCACCTGCTGGTCACGCCGTCGCTGCTGGCCGCGCTGCCCGACCACGCCGTGCCCGACGGCGCCGTCATCGTCACCGCGAGCGAGTCGTGCCCGCAGTCCCTCATGGACCGATGGGCCGCCACCCACCCCTTGCAGAACTCCTACGGCCCCACCGAGACCACCATCTGCGCCACCGGCGGTCCGCTGCGCGCGGGTGACCCGGTCACCATCGGCGGGCCCGTGCCCAACACCGACGTCTACGTCCTCGACGACGCGCTCCAGCCGGTCCCGCCCGGGGTCGCGGGGGAGCTGTACATCGCGGGCACCGCGCTGGCCAGGGCGTACATCGGCAGGCCGGGACTCACCGCGGGCCGGTTCATCGCCGACCCGTTCGGCCCGGCGGGCACCCGCATGTACCGCTCCGGCGACGTCGTGCGCTGGGGCACCGACGGCAGGCTGCGGTTCGTCGGCCGCGCCGACGACCAGGTCAAGATCCGCGGTTTCCGGGTCGAACTCGGCGAGGTCCAGGCCGCGCTCACCGAGGCGCCCGGGGTCGAGCACGCCGCGGTGCTGCTGCGCGAGGACCGGCCGGGGGAGCGGCGCCTGGTCGGCTACCTGACCGGCACCGCCCACCCCGACGCGGTCCGCCGCGCGCTGGCCGCCCGGCTGCCGGACTACCTGGTGCCGTCCGCGCTGGTCGTGCTGGACGCGTTGCCGGTCACCACCAACGGCAAGCTCGACCGCGACGCGCTGCCCGCGCCCAGCCACGACAGCACGTCCCGGGCCGCCCGCACGCCCCGCGAGGAACTGCTCTGCGGCATCTTCGCCGCGTTGCTCGGCCTGCCGGATGTGGGCGTGCACGACGGGTTCTTCGACCTCGGCGGTCATTCCCTGCTCGCGACCCGCCTGGCGAACCGGATCCGCACGGCCCTGGGCGAGTCCGTGTCGATCCGCACGATCTTCGAACACCCGACCGTCGCCGGGCTGCTCGGCGCGCTCGACGCGTCGGCCGGTGCCGCGGTGCCGCTGATCGCGCTCGACCCGCGTCCCGAGGAGGTGCCGGTCTCGTCCGCCCAACGCAGGCTCTGGTTGCTGCGCAAGCTCGACGAGCAGGCGGCCACCTACAACATCTCGCTGGCCAGCCGGGTGACCGGGGAGCTGGACGCGGACGCGTTGCGGCTGGCCGTGCGGGACCTGATGGCCCGGCACGAGTCGCTGAGGACGGTGTTCCCCGAGGTCGACGGTGTGCCGGTGCAGCGGGTGCTGCGGTCGGTGGAGGCGCCGGTCGAGTGGGTGCCGTGCGCGCCGGAGGACGTGGACGCCGTCGTGGCGCGGGAACGGGCGCACGCGTTCGACCTGGCCGCCGAGCCGCCGCTGCGGGTCGCGGTGGTGCGGGACCACGTCGTGCTGGTCGTGCACCACATCGCGGCCGACGGGTGGTCGATGGGGCCGCTCGTGCGGGACCTCGCCGCCGCGTACGCCGCTCGGGTGGCGGGTGCGGCGCCGGAGTGGACGCCGCTGCCGGTGCAGTACGCGGACTACACGCTGTGGCAGCGCGAGGTGCTGGGCGAGCTGTCCGATGAGGACAGTGTGTTGGCGCGGCAGGTGGAGTTCTGGCGGCAAGCGCTTGCGGGGCTGCCGGAGGAGCTGACCCTGCCCGTCGACCGCGCGCGTCCGGCCCGGCCGACCCACCGGGGTGGCGCGGTGTCGGTCGACCTGCCCGTCGACGTGCTCGACGCGTTGCGGGCGGTGGCACGGGACCACGACGCCACGCTGTTCATGGTCGTGCGGGCCGCGTTGGCGCTGACCCTGACCCGGCTCGGCGCGGGCACCGACCTGCCGTTCGGCACAGTCGTGGCCGGTCGCGACGACGAGGCGCTGGACGAGGTGGTCGGGTTCTTCGTCAACACCGTCGTGCTGCGCACCGACACCTCCGGCAACCCGACGTTCGCCGAGTTGCTGGCCCGGGTCCGCGCGGCCGACCTGGCCGCGTACGCGCACCAGGACGTCCCGTTCGACACGCTGGTCGAGCGGCTGCGGCCCGCGCGGTCGCTGGCCCGGCACCCGCTGTTCCAGGTGATGGTGTCGATGGCCGGTGACGGCGCCGGGCTCGTGTTGCCGGGGAGCGCGCCGCTCGGCGCGCCCCAGGACGTGGCGAAGTTCGACCTCGACGTCACCGTGAGCGCCGCCGAGACCGGTCTGCTCGTGCGGCTCGGGTACGCGCTCGACCTGTTCGACGAGAACACGATCGCGTGCCTGGGTTCGCGGCTCGCGGCGGTGCTGCGCGCGGTCGTGGCGGATCCGGCGGTGCGGGTCGGCGGCATCGGCGTGCTGTCGGGCACCGAACGGGACGTGCTGCTGGCGCGGGGGATCGGCGACGGCCCGGACGTGCCGGGGACCGTGGTGAGCGCCTTCGGTGAGCGGGTGGTCGCGGCGCCGGATGCCGAGGCGGTGACCGATGGGGTGGTGTCACTGTCCTATCGGGAGCTGGACACGCGGTCGTCGGCCTTCGCGGAGTTGTTGGCCTGGCGTGGAGTGGGCGCGGAGTGCGTGGTGCCGGTGCTGATGGACCGGAGTGTCGACCTGGTCGTGGTGCTGCTGGGGATCGTCAAGGCCGGGGCGGCTTACCTGCCCCTGCACACCGACGCGCCGCACAGCCGGTTGACCGAGGTCGTGGCAGGCAACGTTTCGCCGCTGCTGGTGGTCGACGACGCGCATGTGGACGATCCGTTCGCCAAGGAGCAGGCCGCGCTCCGCGGCATCGTGCGGCCGCACGACCGGGTGCCGGCAAGCGTTTGCGTGGCGTTGCCCGCGGTCCGTCCCGACCAGGCGGCGTACGTCATGCACACGTCCGGGTCGACCGGGCGCTCAAAAGGCATCACGGTCACCCACCGGGGAGTTGTCGACCTGGCGTTGGACGGTGTGTGGGAGGTGACCGCGCGCGACCGGGTCCTGTTCCAGGCGCCGCACGCCTTCGACGGGTCGACCTACGAGATCTGGGCGCCGCTGCTGGCCGGTGGGACGGTCGTGGTCGCCGGTCTCGGCACTGCGAACGCGGAGTCGCTGCGCCGGGTGATCACCGAGCAGCGGGTCACGCGGGTGTCGTTGACGGCCGGTCTGTTCCGGGTCGTCGCGGAAGGCGACCCCGGGCTGTTCGCCGGGCTGGCGGAGATCACGACCGGCGGTGACGTCATCTCGCCGGAGGCGGTGCGGGCCGTGTTGACGGCGTGCCCGAGCACCGTGGTGCGGACGACCTACGGGCCGACCGAGATCACCATGTGCGCCACGCACACGGGATTCCGCTCCGGTGACGAGATCCCCGCGACCGTGCCGCTGGGCGGGCCGATGAGCGGGTCGCGGCTGTACGTGCTCGACCAGTACCTCAACCTCGCGCCCGCCGGGGTGATCGGTGAGCTGTACCTGGCGGGCCCCGGACTCGCTCGCGGCTACACCGGCAACCCCACGCTGACCGCGTCCCGCTTCGTCGCGGATCCCTTCGGCGCGCCGGGGGACCGGGTCTACCGCACCGGAGACCTCGCGCGCTGGGAACCCGACGGCACGCTGACCTTCCACGGCCGCACCGACCAGCAGGTCAAGATCCGCGGGTTCCGCATCGAGCCCGCCGACGTCGAGGCGGCGTTGACCGCGCGGCCGGACATCACCCAGGCGGCGGTCACGGTCCACACGGCGGCCAACGGCGAGAAGCAACTGGTCGGCTACTACACCGGCGTCGCCGATTCGGCCGCACTACGCGACACGCTCACCGGGCTGCTGCCCGACTACCTCGTCCCGCAGCACCTCATCCCGCTGCCCACCTGGCCGTTGACCGGCAACGGGAAGCTCGACCGCGCGCAACTGCCCGCACCGGCCCACGACACCACCGGCCGCGAGCCGCGCACCCCGCGCGAGCAGATCCTGTGCGAGCTGTTCGCCGAGGCGCTCGGCGTGCCGAGCGTGGGGGTCGACGACGACTTCTTCCGCCTCGGCGGCCACTCGCTGCTCGCGATCCGGCTCGTCAACCGCGTCAACGCCACCCTCGACACCGACCTGACCGTCCAAGCCCTCTTCCAGCACCCCAGCGTCGCCCGGCTGTCCGACCGGCCGGAGCGGCCCACCCGGTCGCCGCGCCGCCGCCCGGCGCTGACCCGGCGCACCGGGGTGGGCCTGGACCGCTGACCCGATACGTCGAAACCGAGAGAAGGAGTGCCAGTGTTCGCACCCGAGGTCCTGCTCAAGAGCGAGGAACTGTTCGAGGCCGACGCCGCGACCTCGCAGTACGAGCGCGCGCGGGAGATCTCGAAGTACCTGCTCATGCACTACGGGTCCACAGAGGACGTTTTCGACCGACCCGACCACCCCTTAACCGCCGCACACGGCTACCCGACACGGCTTTCGGAGACGCTGCGGGAAGCCGCCGCGCGCACGGGTGTCGACGTGCGCACGGCACTGGACGTGGGCTGCAACGTCGGTGGCGTCACCCAGGCGCTGAGCACCTGGGTGCGCGACGAGGTCGTCGGCATCGACATCAGCCCCCGCGCGGTGGAGGTCGCCCGGGCGGTCTCGGTCGGCAACGGCGGCGTGTTCTGCGTCGCCCAGCTCGGGCCGTTCGCCCGTGAGGTGCAGGTCCGGCTGCCCTCCGCCGAGGGGCGCGCGAACGTGGACTTCCGGGTCGGCGACGCGACCGCGCTGCACGAGGTGGACGGCGTGTTCGACGCGGTGCTGCTGTCCAACGTGCTCGACCGGGTGCCGGACCCGGTGGCCTGCCTGGAGCAGCTGAGCGCCTCGGAGCGGACGCTGCGCGCGGGGGGCCTGCTGATGATCGCGTGCCCGTGGTCCTGGTACCCGGAGTACAGCGACCCGACCACCTGGCTGGGGTCGGCGTCGGCGCGCACCAGCAGCGAGACCGCGCTCAAGGCGCGGCTGGCGCCGCGCTTCGACCTCGTCCGCGAGGGCGACGAGGCCGGGGTGCTGCGCCAGAACCCCCGCGAGTACGACTACTTCGAGGCGCACGTCTCCGTGTGGCGCAAGAAGTGACCGCGTGAAATCGCGTGGTGGGCCGATCGTCCTCCTCGGTACGCTCCGGCGCAGGGAGGACGGTCCACCCGACTGAGCACGGGAGGCGCGCGATGGTCCAGGACGAGGCGACCACCGCGTTGTGGCGGCCGACGGGCCCCGAGGAGTTGGCACTCGTCCGGGAGTCCGGTTGGCGCGCCTGGCCGCCCAGGCTGCCCGAGCAGCCGATCTTCTACCCGGTGCTCGACGAGGACTACGCGATCAAGATCGCGCGGGACTGGAACGTGCCGCACCACGGGGTCGGCTACGTCACGCGCTTCCACGTCGAGTCGGAGTTCCTGCGCCGCTACCCGGTGCGGCAGGCAGGCGGCAAGACGATCCTGGAACTGTGGGTCCCGGCCGAGGAACTCGACGAGTTCAACGCGCACCTGGTCGGGGCCATCGAGGTCGTGCACGAGTTCAGGTGAGTCGAGGTGCTCGGGGCGGTTCGCCCCGAGCACCTCTTCGCGACTAGCGGCAGGCCCGGTCCGCGGCGGGGAGGGTTCCGTCACGGAAGTAGGTGTTGACGGAGTTCTCCACGCAGGTGTTGGGGTAGCGGCCGAACACCCAGTGGACGCGGGTGTCCTTGAGCGTCACCAGCTTCGAGCCGGTCATGGCCCGGTGCAGGTCGACCGCGCCCGCGTAGGTGGTGCGGGTGTCCCCTGTGGACTGGACGATCAGCGCGGGCACGGAGTTGCGCACGACCGTCGTCGGCTCGGCGGGCGGTGCCCACGCGGCGCAGGGCAGGATGTTGTTGGCCACCGGGCCGAACAGCGGCTGGGTGGTGCGGCTGCGCTGGATGTTGCGCCAGTACCACTGCGGGTCGCGCGGCATGGCCGCGTCACCGCAGATGACGGCGGTCTGCGCCGAGTTCTGCCGGGTCGGGTCGGAGCTGGTCAGGTTGAGGAAGACCCCCTCCAGCGCCGGGTGGGGCCGAACGGCCTTCCCGTCGGCGGCGTCGGTCAACTGCCGCACCACCTCGGCGAGGGTGCCGTTGTTGCGGTGGTCGTCGAACAGCACGTACGGCACCATCGGCAGCATGTGCTCGTCGACGGCGTACGCCCCGACCTTGATCGGCTGACGCGCGGCCCGGGCGACCAGGCCCTGGAAGCGCGCGCGGACCTCGTGGGCCGTGCCACCCAGGTGGTACTCGCCGTCCCGGGCCGCGACCCACGCCGCCCAGTCGTCGAACGCGGCCTCGTTCGCCGGACCCATGGCCTGGAAGGTCGCCACCCCCCACCGCGCCGGGTCGGCCGCGCTGTCGAGCACGATGCGATCGGTGCGGTTCGGGAACATCTGGGTGAAGACGGCGCCGAGGTAGGTGCCGTAGGAGACGCCGAAGTAGCTGATCTTCTTCTCGCCCAGGGCGGCGCGGATGACATCCATGTCGCGGACGGTGTTGCGGGTGGTGATGTGCCGCAGGTAGGCGCTGCCCACGGTGTCGCGGCAACGGCGCGCCAGATCGGTTTCCAAGCGCGCGGTCTCGGTGAAGGCGGCGCGGTCGAGGCCCGCCGAGCGCAGCATGGTGGCGACCGGCCACTTGCAGTCGACGGGGGTGGAGCGGCCGACACCGCGCGGGTCCATGCCGATCTGGTCGTAGCGGCCACGGACGTCCGGGGCCAGCGCGTCGCGGAAGTCCAGGGCGAAGTCGAGGCCCGGGCCGCCGGGACCACCGGGGTTGGAGAGCATGATGCCGCGCCGGTTCCGGGTGTCGGTGGCCTTGATCCGCGAGATCGCGACGGTGATCGTGCGCCCGTCCGGCTTGGCGTAGTCCAACGGCACGGTGACGTCCGCGCAGCTGGCTCCCGCCGCGTCAAGCCGCGCGTCGTCGCAGGGCTTCCAGTTCAGCCGCTGGCTGTGGAAGCGGTTCGCGCTGTCCACAGAGGCCGGTGCGGCGGCGGCGGTTCCCATGCCGGTGGCTAAGGTCGCCGCGATCGTGGTGGCGGCCAGTAGGGTTTTCATCATTGCTCCTCAGTGGTTTCCGCACACGGCTGTATCGACAACGGCCATGACGCGGGTGTCGCTGTCGGCGACCTCGTTGGTGGTGACGGTCACCGCGCGCCCGTCGGCGGTGACCCCGCCCCGGGTGCGGAACCCGGGGATCGAGCCGCCGTGGCCCCAGAACTCCTTGCCGCAGCTCGTGGGGATCCGGACCAGGCCCAGGCCGTACCCGGCGCCGGGGTAGACGTCGGCGGGCACGGTCCGCTTCATCTCGGCGAGCTGCGCCTCCGGCAGCAGGCGACCGCGCAACAGGGCCGTGTAGAAGCGGTTGAGGTCCTCACCGGTGGAGACCATCGCCCCGGCCGCACCCGCCCACGAGGGATCGAGGTGGGTGTAGTCCACGCGCTTGCCGTCGACCGTGTGGTAGCCGCGCGGGTGCGCGCCGCGGATGCCGACCTCGTACTCGGCCGGGTAGTAGGTGCCTGCCAGCCGGAGCGGCTCGATGATCCGGCGGTTGATCTCGTCGCCGGCGGAACGGTGGGTGACCCGCTCGATGATCATCCCGGCGAGCGCGTAGTTGGTGTTGGAGTACCGCCACCCCGCGCCGGGCGGGAAGTCCGGCGGCAGGCTCATCGCGGACCGGACCAGTTCCACCGGGGTGGTGTGGTTCCAGCGGTTCGTGAGCGGGTCGCGCAGCCGGAGGTAGTCGGGCAGGCCGCTGGTGTGCTGCAACAACTGGCGAACCGTCACCCGGGCGCCGTCGTTCCCGTTGCCCCGCACCACACCGGGCAGGTACCGCTCGACCGGCGCGTCGAGGTCGACCCGCTGCTCGGCGACGAGTTGGAGCACCACGGTCGCGGCGAAAGCCTTGGTGTTGCTGCCGATGCGCACCGACGCCCGATCCGGGAACGGCCTGCCGGTGCGCAGATCGCCGACCCCTGCGCTGATCCGGCCGCTCCGGTCGTCCTGGGTGATGACCACCTGGCCACCGGGTACGCCATCGCCCCGGATCGCGTTCTCCAGCGCACGGGCAACTTCGTGGCCGCCGCCTGCCGCCGCGCTCGAGGTTCCCGCTGTACCGGCCAGTATTCCCACGGCCAACGCCGCTGCGATCAGCAGTCTTCGCGTTTTCCAGACGTGCAAGGGATCCCCTCCTGAATTCGACTCCCCTGACGCCGAGAAATCTACGAATTCCGCACCCTCGCGCCCATCCCGCGAACCCCCGAATCCGTCGTCCGGTATCCGCCCGGTCCCGGTACAGGTGGCTGCACCCCGCGTTGCTCCGAACGGCCCACCGGTGCCACCGGGCCGACCGCCGACCGCGTGTGTGTACTGTGGACTGACGTGGTTCCGCGAACCCCGGGGGGTGGGAGCTTGTCCGCAGGTGCGCGGGTGCCCTACGACGATCCCGGTGACCCGGATGTCCGGAGTCCGTTGCGGCTGCTGTGCTGGTTCGCGCTCGCGCAGTGGCGGCGGTCGCTGCGCGGGAGCGTGCTCGCTACGCTCTGGACCACCGGGCTCATGGTGCCGCCGTACCTGGTGTCGCGCGCGGTCGACGACGGCCTGCGCGCGCGGGACCAATCCGCGTTGTTGTGGTGGAGCGGCGCCATCGTGCTGATGGGGGTCGTCAACGCGACCCTGGGCCTGTACCGGCACCGCACGATGACCTTCGTGCGGACCGACGCCTCCTACCGGGTCGTGCAGCTCGTGGTCCGGCACGTGGTGCGGCTCGGCGCGGCGTTCCCCCGGTCGGTGTCGGCCGGGGAGCTGGTCAGCGTCCAGTCGTCGGACATGGGGCACATCGCGCGGACGATGACCATCGTCGGGCCGGGCATCGGGGCGGTGATCGCGTACGGGGCCACCGCCGTGCTGCTGTGGACCATCTCCTGGCCGCTGGCGCTGGTCGTGCTGCTCGGCATCCCGGCGCTGGTGCTCGCCGTCGGGCCGCTGGTGCGGCGGCTCGGCGGGGTGGAGCGCGCGTACCGGGAGGAGCAGGCGGCGGTCACGGCGCGGGCCGGGGACATCGCGGCCGGGCTGCGGGTGCTGTCCGGGATCGGCGGGAAGGCCGCGTTCCGCGAGCGGTTCGGGCAGCGGTCGCGGACCCTGCTGGGGCACGGCTACCGGGTCGGCGCGACCAACAGCTGGGTGCAGGCGGTGGGCGGGGTGCTGCCCGCGCTGTTCCTGGCCGCAGTGGTGTGGCTGGCCGCCCGGATGGCCGCGTCCGGCGCGATCACGGTGGGCGAGATGGTGGCCGTGTACGGGTACGTCGCGGTACTGGTCGTCCCGGTGTCCGCCCTGGTCGAAGGCGCTGACGACCTCGCGCGCGGACTGGTCGCCGCCGGTCGGGTGATCGCGGTGCTGCGGGTGGCGCCGCGGCCGTCCGGTGAGCTGGACGGGCCGCACGGGCCAGGGGATCTCGTCGACCCGACCTCCGGTGTGCGGGTGCCCGCCGGGGAGTTCACGGCGTTGGCCACGGCCGACTCGGTGGTCGAGCTGGTCGACCGGCTGGGTTTCGACGGCGGACCCGGGGTCACCTGGGGCGGGGTCCCGCTGACCGAGGTGGCGACGCCGCAGCTGCGTGCGCGCGTCCTGGTCGCCGACCACGACGCCTTCCTGTTCGCGGGCACGGTCCACGACACCCTGCGATCACCCGACCCCGACCACGCGATCTGGACGGCCGCCGCGGACGACGTCGTCGCGGGGCTGCCCGACGGCCTGGCCACCGACCTGGGCAGCCAGGCCCGGCAGCTCTCCGGCGGCCAGCGCCAGCGCCTCCGCCTGGCCCGCGCGGTGCTCGCCGACCCGGAGGTGCTGCTGCTGGTGGAGCCCACCTCCGCCGTCGACGCCACCACGGAGGCCACCATCGCCACCCGACTCCGCGCCACCCGCGCGGACCGCACGACCCTGGTCGTCACCACGTCCCCGCTGCTGCTGACCGAGGCCGACCAGGTCATCCACCTGGTCGACGGCCGGGTGCGCGGGGTCGGGACGCACGCCGAGCTGCTGGCCACCGACCCGGAATACCGGGACCTGGTGCTGCGCGGCGTCGAGGAGGCACCGTGAGTTCGCAGCTGCCGATCGCGGACAGCGCCCGGGTGCGGACCGGTATCCGGGACCTGCTGCGGCGGGACCGGCGGGCCGTGGTCGTCCTCCTGCTGCTGAGCGGGGCCGCGGCGGTGGCCGGGCTGGTCGGGCCCCGGCTGCTGGGGACCATCATCGACCGGGTGCAGGCCGGGACCGCGACCCCGGGCACCGTCGACGCCATCGCGGTGGCGGTGGTCGGGGCGGCCGTCGTCCAACTCCTGCTCAACCGGGCCGCGCGGTACGCGGCGCACCGGTTCGGGGAGCGGACCCTGGCGCGGCTGCGGGAGGGGTTCGTCGACACCGCGCTCGCCCTCCCCGCGCGGGTCGCGGAGCGGGTGGGGACCGGCGAACTCGTCACCCGCGCCACCGCCGACGTCGCCACGGTCGGCACGACCCTGCGCGACGCGTTGCCGGAGGTGCTGCTCTCCACCGTCCACGCCCTGCTGCTGCTCGGCGCGGTCTTCCTGCTCGACCCGCTGCTCGGGCTGTGCGGGCTGGTGTCGCTGCCCGGGATCGTGCTCGTGTCCCGCTGGTACCTGCGCCGGGCCCGCGACGCCTACCTCGCCGAGGGCGCGGCCAACGCGGCCGCCATCGGCGGCATGGCGGACACCGCGGCCGGGGCGCGCACGGTCGAGGTGTACGACCTGGCGCGGCGGCGGGTCCGGGTCACCGACGACGCGGTGGACCGGGGGTACCGGGCCCGGGTGCGGACGCTGAACCTGCGGTCGGTCCTGTTCCCGGTCGCCGAGTTCTCGCACGCGCTGCCGTTGGCCGTCGTGCTGGTGGTCGGCGGGCTCGCGTACCTGCGCGGGGAGTTGGCGCTGGGCGCGGTGGTCGCGGCGGCGCTGTACCTGTGGCAGCTCATCGCGCCCCTCGACCGGGTGCTGATGTGGCTCGACCAGGTGCAGAACAGCGCCGCGTCGTTCGCCCGGGTCGTCGGAGTCGAACTCGTCGCCGACGACGGGCCACCGGCGGGCAAGCGCCCCGAGCACCCGCTGATCGAGGTGCGCGGCCTCGGTTTCGCCTACGTCCCGGGGCGCGATGTGTTGCGGGACATCGACTTGACGGTCCAGCCGGGGCAGCGCCTCGCGGTGGTGGGGCCGTCCGGGGCGGGGAAGTCGACGCTGGGCAAGGTTCTGTCCGGTATGGACAGACCGGACCGCGGCACCGTCCGCGTCGGCGGGGTCGACGTGGCGGAGCTACCGCCGGGGGAGGTCGTCCTGGTGACGCAGGAGCACCACGTCTTCGTCGGCACCCTGCGGGACAACCTCGCCATGGCCGCCCCGACCGCCACCGACGACGACATCCGCGCCGCCCTCACCACGGTGGAAGCCGACTGGGCCCTCACCCACGGCCTCGACACCGACCTCGACCCGACGCGCCTCGACGCGGCCAAGGCCCAGCAGGTGGCTCTCGCCAGGGTCCTGCTGGCCAACCCGCACACCCTCATCCTCGACGAGGCGACGTCGCTGCTGGACCCGCGCACGGCCCGCCGGGCGGAGCGAGCCATGGCCGCGGTCCTGCGGGGCCGCACGGTGATCGCCATGGCCCACCGCCTCCACACCGCGGAGGACGCCGACCGCATCGCCGTCATGGCGGACGGCCGCATCACCGAACTGGGCACCCACCACACCCTCCTCGCCGACAACGGCACCTACGCCACCCTCTGGCACTCCTGGCACGGCCGCTGACCCGCGCCCGGCCACCAGCGCCGACCGCGCGTTCCCGGCGGTCGCCCCGGTCTTAGGTCCCGGTTCGGGCATCTCGGGACAGGGCGTGCTGGTGGGGTGAATCGGGCATACGCGATCATGTGGGCATGGTGATGGTCGGGCGGATGGCGCGGGTGCTGCTGATCGGGCTCGTCCTACCCGGGTTGACCGTCGGTGTCGCCACCGGTGCCTCGCTGCTGGTGGCGTTCGCCGACCTGCGCGGGTGGACCTGGCCGGTCGTCGTGGTCGGGGCCTTGTCAACCCTCGCCCTCGGCGGCTTATCCCTCTACGGCGTCTTCACCATGTTCCAACGCGAGCCCGCCGACGCCGACGACGTGGCCGGGCTGGCCTGGGTCTGCGGGTTCGCCCTGGTCATCGGGGTGCTCGCGGCGGCGCTCATCGGCGCGCCGTCGTGGGTGGTGTTGTCCCGGGTGGAGACGGTGCAGTGCACCGTGCTGGACGTGAGCCGGGGGGCCGACGTGCGGGTCCAGGACGACCTGGTCCAGAAGCAGTACCAGCACGAGGTCGAGTGCGCCGGTGGCTACCCGACCTCCTACTCCCACCCCGAGGCCGCGGGCACCGTCGGCAGCCGGATGGGCGTGGAGATAGATCCCCACCAGGCCGTCGGGCCCGAGGAGATCCCCGGCACGCGCATCACCGGGGACATCGGGTTCTGGGGCGCGTTGCCCAGCCTCGGCCTCTACGTCCTGCTGGCCAGCGGACGCGGTGTCTACTGGCTGATCGGCCGCGGGTCCGCCTAGGCCTTGCGGGCCTTCTTCTCGCGCACGCGCACCGAGATCCGCACCGGGCTGCCCCGGAAGCCGAACTCCTCGCGCAGCTTGCGCTCGACGAACCGGCGGTAGCCCGCCTCCAGGAAGCCCGTCGTGAACAGCACGAACGTCGGCGGCCGGGTCTGGGCCTGGGTGGCGAACAGGATCTTCGGCTGCTTGCCGCCGCGCACCGGCGGGGGAGTGGCGGCCACCAGGTCCGACAGCCAGCCGTTGAGCCTGCCGGTGGACACGCGGGTGTCCCACGAGTCCAGGGCCGTGCGCAGGGCCGGGGCCAGCTTGCGCACCGAGCGGCCGGTCAGCGCCGAGACGTTGACGCGCTCGGCCCACGGCACGCGGACCAGGCCGCGCTCGAGTTCCTTCTCCAGCTGGTGGCGGCGCTCCTCGTCGACGAGGTCCCACTTGTTCAGGGCCAGCACGCACGCCCGGCCCGAGTCCACCACCATCGACAGCACCCGCAGGTCCTGCTCGGCCAGCGGCTGGCCCGCGTCCAGCAGCAGGATCGCCACCTCGGCCGACTCGATGGCCGCCTTGGTGCGCAGCGACGCGTAGTACTCCGTGCCGCTGGCGAAGTTGACCCGCTTGCGCAGACCGGCCGTGTCCACGAACCGCCAGACCTGGTCGTCGAGCTCCACCAGGGAGTCGACCGGGTCGACGGTGGTGCCCGCGACCGAGTCGACGACCGCGCGGTTCTCGCCGGTCAGCCGGTTGAGCAGGCTCGACTTGCCCACGTTCGGCTTGCCGACCAGCGCCACCCGGCGCGGGCCGCCGCGGTTCGCGCCGAAGTTCTCGCGCGGCGTGGTCGGCAGCGCGGACAGGATCGCGTCCAGCAGGTCGCCGGAGTTGCGCCCGTGCAGCGCGCTGACCGGGAACGGCTCACCGAGGCCCAGCGACCACAGCGCGGCCGTGTCGGCCAGCAGCCGGTCGTCGTCGACCTTGTTCGCCACCAGGATCACCGGCTGCTTGGACCGGCGCAGCACCTTCGCCACGGCCTCGTCGGTCGCCGTCGCGCCGACGGTGGCGTCCACGACCACCACGACCGCGTCCGCGTGCGCCATCGCGTACTCGGCCTGCGCGGCGATCGCGCCGGGCAGGCCCTCGAGGCCCGGCTCCCAACCGCCGGTGTCGAGCACGGTGAACCGCCGACCGCTCCACAGCGCGTCGTAGGCCACCCGGTCCCGGGTGACGCCCGGGGTGTCCTGCACGACCGCCTCGCGGCGGCCCAGGATGCGGTTGACCAGCGTCGACTTGCCGACGTTGGGCCGACCGACGATGGCCAGCACCGGCTGCGGCGCGGCACCCGCGTCGTCGGCGGCGGCGAACGCCTCGTCGATCGCGGCCCACTCGGACTCGTCGGACCAGGTGCCGTCCAGCGGTCCGTCCAGCTCAGTCATGACTTCCACTGTCCTTCTCGTCCATCGCGGCCCGGGTGGGGCCGCGCGTGGCGTCCAGCTCGCGCACCAGGTCCGCGAGCCGGGCCCGCAGCGCCTCGGTGGCCTCGGTCAACCCGGTGCGGCCCTTGCCGACCGGCAGCTCGAACGGTTCGCCGACCAGCACGTCCACCACCGGGCGGAAGCGCCTGCCGGACCCCTCGGGCCTGCGCGTGCCGCGGGTGGCGACCGGCAGCACGACCGCACCGGACGAGCGCACCAACCAGGCCGCGCCCTGCTCCGCCGCGGCCACGTCCCCCGCGCCGCGGGTGCCCTCGGGGAACACCCCGACGAGCCCACCGGCGCGCAGCACCCCGACGGCCGTGGTCAGCGGCGTCCGGTCGACCTCGCCCCGGCGCACCGGGATCTGGCCGATGGCCCGCAGCCCCCGCCCCGCCAGGCCGGTGAACATCTCGGCCTTGACCAGGAACACCGCCCTGCGCGGCAGCATTCCGAAGATGACCTGCGGTTCCACCATGGAGCTGTGGTTGGCGACCAGTACCACCGGCCCGGTGCGCGGGACCCGGTGCAGGCCGCGCAGGCGCAGCCGGAAGGCGGGGCGCAGGGCCCACCGACCGATGAGCCTGCCGATTTCGTGCAACCAGGGTAAAGCGCCCTCGGGCAGGTGCGTCGGGCGGGTGTCGAGGCTCACCGACCGGCCACCGCGTGGTCGAGGCCGCGCTCGCGGACCATGCCGAGCAGCCGGTCCAGCACGCCGGGGATGTCCAGCTCGGTGGTGTCCACCTCGACCGCGTCCACCGCGGGGCGCAGCGGCGACGCCGCCCTGGTCGAGTCCAGCCGGTCCCGGCGCTCCACGTCCGCCTTCGTGGCGTCCACGGTGGACGACCGGCCCGCGGCGGCGTCCTGCGCGGAGCGGCGCGCGGCGCGGGCGTCGGCGGAGGCGGTCAGGTACACCTTCAGCTCGGCGTCCGGCACGACCACCGTGCCGATGTCGCGGCCCTCCACGACGATCCCGCCGCTGCGGCCCCGGGCCTCGCTGACCACCTGGCGCTGCCGGGCCACCAGCAGCTCGCGCACCCGCGGCACCGCGGACACCGCCGACACGGCCTGGGTGACCGGCGCCAGCCGGATCTCCGCGGCCACGTCCTCGTCGCCGATGCGCACGTCCGCGCGGGTGGGGTCGGTGCCGATGCGCAGGTCGGTTGACTCGGCGCAGCGCAGCACGGCGCTCGCGTCGGCGGGGTCGACCCCCGCGCGCAGCACCGCCAGCGTCACCACCCGGTACATGGCGCCGGTGTCGAGGTAGGCCGCGCCCAGCGCGTCGGCCAGCCTGCGGGCCACGGTGGACTTCCCGGTGCCCGACGGCCCGTCCATCGCGACGACGCCCCGGAGTTCACCCTGACCCACCGTCTTGCCTCCCAGTTCGCGTACCGGTGCTTCGGCGTACCGGTAGACCGGAGCACCGGCGCACTATTCTGCCTGGCCGCACCCACCCGCCCGGGAGTCGGGGCGCTCATCGAGCCGCGACACCGGGGAGAATGGGGCGCAGTGTCCCGACGTAGTCGAGTCAGGTGAGGGTGGCCGGTGCGCGAGTTCCCTGGTTCTGGTGGCTTCACCCCGGACGCCGAGTGGTTGGCGGCGCACCGGGCGTCGCTGGCGGCGTTCGCGGCCCGTTCCCCCGACCCGGCGGGCGGGTTCCGCTGGCTCGACGCGACCGGCGGGCACCAGCCGGACCAGCCGGTGGCCACGTGGATCACCGCTCGGATGACGCACGTCTTCGCGCTGGAGGACGGCCTCGGGAACCCGGGCGCCGCCGCGCTGGTCGACCACGGCGTGGCCGCCCTGCGCGGCCCGCTGCGCGACGCCGAGCACGGCGGCTGGTTCGCCTCGCTCGCCGACCCGCGCAAGGCCGCCTACGACCACGCCTTCGTCCTGCTGGCCGCCTGCGGCGCGCACGCGGCGGGCAGGTCCGGCGCCGACGCGCTGCTGGCCGAGGCGTGCGAGGTCGTCGAGACCCGGTTCTGGGACGGTTCGCTGCCGCTGGAGAGCTGGGACCGCGGCTGGACCGAAACCGAGGACTACCGGGGCGCCAACAGCGCGATGCACTTCGTCGAGGCGTTCCTGGCCGCGGGCGACGTGACCGGTGACCGGATCTGGCACCGGCGCGCGCTGGATATCGCGACGCGGATCGCGCACGAGGTGTCCGCCGCGCACGACTGGCGCGTTCCCGAGCATTTCACGGCCGACTGGGAACCCGACCTCGACTACAACCGCGACGACCCCCGCCACCCCTTCCGGCCCTACGGCGGCACCATCGGGCACTGGCTGGAATGGGCGCGGCTGCTGCTGCACCTGGAAGCCGCGCTCGGCGCCGCGGCACCGGACTGGTTGGTCGCCGACGCCGCCGCGCTGTTCGACTCCGCGACCCGGCGCGGCTGGGCCGTCGACGGGCACCCCGGCTTCGCCTACACCCTCGACTGGGACGACCGGCCGGTGGTGCGCGAGCGCATGCACTGGGTGGTGGCCGAGGCGGTACTGGCCGCGTCCGCGCTGGCCCGGCGCACCGGGAAACCCGGGTACGACCGCTGGTACGCCGGTTTCTGGGACTTCGCCGTCCGGCACCACGTGGACGCCGAGCACGGCGGCTGGTGGCACGAGGTGACCCCGGGCGGGGTCCGGGCGAGCACCGTCTGGTCCGGCAAGCCCGACAGCTACCACGCCTACCAGGCCGCGCTGTTCCCGCTGCTGCCGCTCGCCCCGGCCGCCGCCGTCGCCGTGCGGGCGTGAATTCCCACCGATACTTCGGTAGGATATTCGACATCGAGGGCAAATCGGATCTATCGCCCTGGCCATAAAGTGGCGCGATAAATCCTGGCTATGCCAGTTAATCTGGCAATAATCGTCTCGAAGTCTGGAAGTGTCGGGGTTGCGCCCTGATCACGAATCGGTGCATATTCAACGGGCGAAGTTGTCCGGTGTGCGTACGTCCCCACTGTCGCCGGCATTTCGCGATTATCTCCTGCCCTTTTTGTCAACCCTGCTGGCGGAGTTGATCCGCCGATTGGAAGACTCCTATGCGTAGATTTCTCGCGGCCCTGCTCGGGGTCGGTGCGGTGGTGCTCTCGGTCGTGGCCGGTGCCGGTGGTTCGGCGTCGGCGGGCGAGGCCCAGCCGTCGATCATCGGTGGCCACGGGGCCACCGAGACCTACTCCTGGATGGTCTCGCTCAGCAACGGGTGCGGCGGCAGCCTCGTCGCCCCTCAGTGGATCGTGACCGCCAACCACTGCGGCAGCGCGTCGTCGGGCCGGGTCGGCTCGATCTCCAAGAGCTCCGGTGGTGAGGTGCTGCGGATCGACCGGCGCATCACCAAGCCGGGCACCGACCTGACGGTGATGCACACCACCACCGCGTCCCGCCAGACCCCGGTCAAGATGGCCACCTCGAACCCCGCCGCGGGCGGCTCGGTGCGGCTGATCGGCTGGGGCTGCACGAGCTGGCCGTCCTGCAGCCAGCCCAACACGCTGCAGGAGATCGACCTGACCCTGCTCGCCAGCAGCCGCTGCCGGGCCGGTGGCGGTACCGCCAACGACATCTGCGTCTCCGGCGACCGCGGCCACTCGGCCTGCCACGGCGACTCCGGCGGCCCGGCCATCGTCGGCACCCGCGGCAACTGGACGCTGGTCGGCGAGACCCACGGCCCCGGCGACAACGGCGGCGAGTGCGCCACCACCACCCTCTACACCGGCATCGCCTACCACCTGAGCTGGATCCGCCAGCAGATCGGCAGCTAGCCGGTCGGCACGAGGACCGGGGCGCCGCATCGACACAGCACGCGACACCGGCGCCCCACGGCCCGTGGTCGGGACCCGCAGCCAGGACGGTGGCTGCGCCCCGACCGCGGGCCGCGTCGTTCCCCGGGACGGACCGCAGGCCGCCCTCGGTCCGGCAGGATCGCGGGTCGTGCTCGATTCGGCGGGAAATCGTTACCCGGCAACGCTTTCGCCCGCGACCACACCGCGCGGCGCGAGAGCCGGGCCGAGGTCGCCCAGGATCGCCTCACCCTTGGTCAGCCAGGAGAAGCCGAAGGCGAAGATGGCCAGCGCCTCCAGCCACAGCACCGGCCGCGCGGCGGCCATCTGGGACTCGAAGAGGAACCCGCACACCCCGACCAGCGCCAGGCAGACCACGATCACGATGCCGCACACCAGGTACACGTGGTTGCGCGCCACCTTGCGCGGTGTCGGGTTCGGATCGTCGCTGCGGCGGAACAGCACGGCGCTGAAGTACGCCAGGGTCAGGAAGAACACGACCGCGAACACCGCGTGCAGCACACCGATGACCGTGTCCCCGCCGATGGGGTTGTCCGGCGCGGTGGGGAACACCGCGAGCCCGACGGCGCCCGCGGCGGCGATGTTGCCCGCGATGTCGTCCGCCGAGTCGTAGCCCCGGTAGGACAACAGGAAGACGCCTACCGCGCACATGGTGCCGACCAGCAGGTCGCGCACGTCGCTGTAGTAGTAGCCGCTGATCGAGTCGCGCATGCCGTCGTCGGCGACCAGGTTGCCGACGATCAGCAGAACCGGAAGGGCGACGCCGAGCACGCCGATCGCGCGCCGCAGGTAAAGGTAGGAATGGACCAGCCCATCGCGTGGGGACACCGTGGCCATGGGGACCTCCTCGGCTTTCTCGACCGCGAAGCGGACCGCGGTCAGGAGAAAACCGTAAACCCTTCGATCAGGCCCCGATGGACCATCGGCGGAAAAGTGCCCGTTCGGCCCTCGTGGGCCGTGTGCCGAGGCGTTCCGGGTGGCCGTGCGCCGGGGCCACCCCGGGCGCGGCGCGGTCCGCGTGCTGCGGCCAGCGGAAGTCCGGGTGCGGGTAGAGCGCGGCCCCGAGGGCGGCGAGCGCCAGGGGCAGCAGTCCGCGGCGCCCCGGTCGTCCGACGACCGGGTGAATGCGCTCCTCATGTCCCATGGCGGAAGTCTGACGGCTCAGACCTCGGGAGGTGGGCGTTTCTCGGATGTTGGAAGGGCGCTGAACCCGTCCTGAAATCGAATCGGATTCGGTCGGGAACGATTACCCGATTGGGCCGCCGGGTTTGGTGGTACTTAAGCGCTACCCGATACCGCGAGGCGATCGCGAACCGAACACGAGCCCGGAGCACGGACAGGGCGGATGGGAGGCCCACAGTGAGGTCGAGGCTGGGATCGAAGCGCACGGTCGGGCGCGTGCTGGGCGTGGTCACCGCTACGGCGGCCACGGGAGCCGTGGGGGTGCTGGTCGCGCCGCAGGCGAGCGCGGCCGAGGCCCCTTGCAGCACCGCGGCCAAGGCGTGCGTGTCGTTGAGCGCGAACGCCGCGTGGCTGATGAACCGCGGTGCCGTCACCTACGGCTCGGTGCCCATCACCGTCGGGCGGCCCGGTCACGAAACACCGACCGGTTCGTTCAAGGTGACCTACAAGGACATCGACCACTACAGCAGGGCCTTCAACGGGCCCATGCCGTACTCGGTGTTCTTCACGACCAGCGGTGTCGCCTTCCACCAGGGCAGCCTCAAGCAGCTCTCGCACGGCTGCGTCCACCTGTCCAAGGCGGCCGCCAAGGCCTTCTACCGGGGCCTGGCGCCCGGGGACGTGGTGGAGGTGGTCGCGTAAGGCCCTCGGGAGGGCACGGATGACGAGGGGAGCCCCGAAACCGGGGGCTCCCCTCGCCGCGCGTCCACACGCGCCCGCTAGATGACGGTGATGGTGAGGACCGCCGCGGTCTCGCCGGGATCGGGCAGCAGGACCTCCAGCCCGGCCGTCAGCCGCGCGGTGCCGCGCCCGGCCGCCGGACCCGCGACCGCCAGCACCCGGCTCGCGCCCAGGCCGCGGACGACCGACCCGACGGTCAGCACCTGCACGGAGGAGTGGTCGAGCACCTCGGGGGTCCAGGACAGCGGGTACCCCGGGACCGCGCCCGACCCCGTGACGAACGAGCTGACCTGGCCCGCCGCGTTCCACCCCGGGTCACCCACCCGGGTGTCGACGACGGTCAGCGTGCCCAGCGACCCGGTCACCGCGTACCGGGCCCCGGCGAGCACCGACGGGAGCAGCGCCGCCCGCTCCCGGTCGACGGAGATGAGCAGGTCACCGTCGGAAACGGTGACCACGAACTCGGCGTCGGCCGCCGCCGGGACCGCGCTCCCGACCAGCGTGCCGACCACGACCGCGAGCGCGACCGGAGCGCGCGCACCAGGCATGTCCCTCAAGTCTCCCGTCCCGACGCCGAAAGGGTCGCTGGAACGTCGCAGGGCCCGGTGAACGTCGCGGGAGCTGCGGTGGAACGCCGGATGACAACCCCCGGTTGGGGGGTCTTCGGAAAACCCGGCTCCAATCCCTCATGCGCCTCCCGGCCGCGCCGATGGGATTGGGCGACACCTGACCTGGAAGCGAAGCGTGGTGGAGCGTGGAAGACTTCGATGATGTGGTCCAGGAATTCCTGGTCGAGAGCTACGAGAATCTCGACCAGTTGGACCAAGACCTCGTCGCGCTCGAGCGCGACCCAACCGCGCGCGACCGGCTCGCGAGCGTGTTCCGCACCATTCACACCATCAAGGGCACCTCTGGCTTCCTCGCGTTCGCGAAGCTGGAGCAGGTGACCCACGCCGGTGAGTCGCTGCTGGCCCGCCTGCGTGACGGTGTGCAGACCCTCGACCGCCGCGGCGCCGACGTGCTGCTGCGCGTCGTGGACGTCGTCCGCGCCCTGCTGGCGGAGATCGAGCGCGACGGCCGCGAGGGCGACATCGACATCCGCGACACCGTCGTCGAGGTCGAGGCCTGCATCGCCGGTGAGCCCGCCCCGTTGCCCGCCGCCGACGGCGCCGGTAACGCGGCTCCGGCCGAGGCCCCCAAGGCCGACGCCGCCGAGGCGCCCGCCGCCGAGGCCGCTCCCGTGGAGCAGGCGGAGGTCGCCGAGGCCCCCGCCGAGACCCCCGCCGAGACCCCCGCGCAGGCCACCCCGGCCGCCGAGGCCGCTTCGGCCGAGGAGCCGATCCTCAGCCGCCGCGGTGTCGCCGACACCTCGGTCCGCGTGGACGTCGAGCTGCTCGACAAGCTCATGCGCCTGGTCGGCGAGCTGGTGCTGACCCGCAACCAGATGGTGCGCGCCACCGAGCACAACGGTGACCACACCCTGGGCCGGGCCGCGCAGCGCCTGAACATCATCACCAGTGAGCTGCAGGAAGGGGTCATGAAGACCCGCATGCAGCCCATCAGCCACCTGTGGTCCAAGCTGCCCCGGGTCGTCCGCGACCTGAGCAACTCGCTGGGCCGCCAGGTCAACCTGGAGCTGGAGGGCGCGGAGACCGAGCTCGACCGCAGCCTGCTGGAGGCGGTCAAGGACCCGCTGACCCACCTCGTGCGCAACGCGGTCGACCACGGTCTCGAGTCGCCGGACGACCGGGTCAAGGCGGGCAAGACCCCCGACGGCACGCTCACCCTGCGCGCCTACCACGAGCACGGCCACGTCGTGGTCGAGGTCGCCGACGACGGCAAGGGCGTCGACCCGAAGCTGATCGGCGCGACCGCGGTCAAGCGCGGCCTGCTCACCGAGGCCCAGGTCGCGGCCATGGACCCGGACGACGTGCTGCGCCTGGTCTTCCGGCCCGGCTTCTCGACCGCCGCCAAGGTCAGCAACGTGTCCGGCCGCGGTGTCGGCATGGACGTCGTGCGCACCAACCTCGAGGCCATCGGCGGCGCGGTCGACCTGCGCTCGGTCGTGGGCAAGGGCACCACCTGGCGCCTGACCATCCCGCTGACCCTGGCCATCGTGCAGGCGCTGATCGTGGAGAGCGCCAACGAGCGCTACGTGTTGCCGCAGATGTCGGTCCGCGAACTGGTCTGCGTCGAGGGCCAGTCCTCGGCGCGCATCGAGTACGTCTCCGGCGCCCCGGTCTGCCGCCTGCGCGGCCGACTGCTGCCGCTGGTCCGGCTCAACGAGGCCCTCGGCGGCCCCGCGGAGCGCCCGGAGGAGAACGGCGAGGCCATCTACATCGCCGTGCTCAACGGCGAGGGCCACGAGTTCGGCCTGGTCGTCGACCGCGTGCTCACCACCGAGGAGGTCGTGGTCAAGCCGCTGGCCAGCCACCTCAAGGACGTCGGCTGCTACGCCGGTGCCACCATCCTCGGTGACGGCCGCGTGTCGCTGATCCTCGACGTGCTGGCGCTGGCCCGCAACGCGCACCTCGGCTCCGCCGAGCGCGCCGCCGCGGCCGCCGCCGCCCTGGCCGAGGCCGCCGCGCAGCGCGCCGAGACCCGCGACCGCCTGCTGGTCACCCGGGTCAGCGACCGCCGCGTCGCGATCCCGCTCAGCATGGTCACCCGGCTCGAGGAGTTCCCCGTCTCGGCGGTGGAGCGCGTCGGCAGCCGCGAGGTCGTGCAGTACCGGGGCCAGATCCTGCCGGTCCTGCGCCTGTCCGGTCTGCTCGGTTCGTGGTCGGAGGACGTCTCCGACACCGTCCCGGCGGTCGTCTACTCCTCCGGCGGCCACTCGGTCGCCCTGGCGGTCGACGGCATCCTCGACATCGTCGACGACACCGCGCCGCACGGTCCCGCCGACGGCGACGGCCTCTCCGGCTCGACCGTCATCGACGACAAGGTCACCGAGCTGCTCGACATGCGTCGGGCGATCATGGCCGCCGACCCGGACTTCCAGCTGCCCGAGTACGAGACCCCGGACTACCTCGTGGAGGCGTCGTCGTGAGCACCGTCAGGTACGCCACCTTCGAGGTGGCAGGCCAGCTCTTCGGCCTGGAGGTGAGCGAGGTCCAGGAGGTGCTCGCCTTCTCCGAGTACACCCCGGTACCGCTGGCCCCCGGCCACGTCGGCGGGCTGTTCAACCTCCGCGGCCAGGTCATCGCCGCGCTGGACCTGCGGGTCCGGCTCGGTGAGCCGCGGGTGGAGCGCACCGGTCCGGCGATGAACGTCATCGTCCGCACCGACGACGAGTCGGTGAGCCTGCTCGTGGACCGCATCGGCGATGTGGTCGAGCTGGAGGACACGGTCGCCGAGCCGGTGCCCGACACGCTCAGCGGCCCGGCCCGCGAGCTGATCACCGCGGCGTTCCCGCTGGCGGACCGCCTGATGCTCGCGCTGGACGCGCGGGCGGCGGTGCGCGGCGAAGCCACGGTCGCGTAGCAGGCAGGCGAACAACTCCACACCACCACGCTGTGGCCCCCGGGCGTCACCCGACGCCCGGGGGCCTCGCGCGGATCCCCCGCTCCTCCCCGCCGCCCCGCACCCAGACCCGTCGAAGGGCAACAGCGCTGATGTCCGAGTCGTCCACTCCGGCCGCGAGCACCCGCCGCGGCCTCCTCGGCAGGGTCCTGGCCGACCGCTCGCTGGCCACCAAGATCTTCGCCGCCATCGCGCTGCCCGCGGTGGTCGCGATCGGCGTCGGCGTGCAGGGCATGGTGGTCACCGACCAGGGTGCCGACACCTCGACCCGGCTCGGCAAGAACGCCGCGGCCGTGGGGGAGATCAGCAACTTCAACTCCGTCGCGATCACCGCGACGTCGCACCTGTACGCCTCGTTCATCACTAGCGACACCGGTCGCGTGGAGACCGAGATCAAGGGCGCCACCGAGGCCATCGGCGCGCTGCGCGCCGCGCTGGTGAAGTTCGAGGACGGCATCAAGGCCGACCCGGACTTCTCCGCGGTGCCCCTGGACGTCGTCGAGGGCGTCGTCGCGGGCCTGGACAAGCTCGTCGGCGTGGTCGGCGAGCAGGTGTTCCCGCCCGCCCGGGAGGGCCGCTCCGAGGTCGCGCTGATCCGGTTCAACAACCTCGGCGAGCCCATCATGAACGAGATGGGCGAGGGCCTGGCCCGGATGCAGCAGCTCGAACTGGCCGATGTCCAGGTCGGCGTGGCCGACGCGGCCTCGGCCAGCGCCACCGCGCGCTGGACGACCCTCACCCTGCTCGGCGCGGGTTTGCTGCTGGCCGCGCTGGTCGGCTGGCTGATCATCCGAGGGATCACCCGGTCGGTTCGCGGCGTCTCCAGCGTGTTGGTGTCCGTCGCGGAGGGTGACCTGACCCGCAAGGTCGAGGTCCGCTCCGCGGACGAGATCGGCACCATGGCCGCCGCGCTCAACACGGCCACCTCGAGCATGCACGACACCGTGACGGCGATCGCCCACAGCATCAGCGACCTCGAGGACGCGACCGTCGACATGTCCGGCATCGCGGGCCAGGTCACCGACGCGACCGGCGAGACCAGCGCCCAGGCGGGCGTGGTCGCCGCGGCGGCCGAGCAGGTCGCCAGGAACGTGCAGACCGTGGCCACCGGCGCGGACGAGATGTCGGCGTCGATCCGGGAGATCGCGCAGTCGGCGAACGAGGCCGCCGGTGTCGCCGGTCAGGCCGTGACCGTCGCGGCCACCACGAACAGCACGGTCGCGAAGCTGGGCGAGTCGTCGATGGAGATCGGCAACGTGGTCAAGGTGATCACCTCGATCGCGGAGCAGACGAACCTGCTGGCGCTGAACGCGACCATCGAGGCCGCTCGGGCCGGTGACGCGGGCAAGGGGTTCGCCGTCGTCGCGAACGAGGTCAAGGACTTGGCCCAGGAAACCGCCAAGGCCACGGAGGACATCTCCCGCCGGGTCGAGATGATCCAGGGCGACACCGCGAACGCGGTGAACGCGATCGACGAGATCTCCGAGATCATCGGTCGAATCAACGACTTCCAGCTGACCATCGCCTCTGCGGTGGAGGAGCAGACCGCCACGACCAGCGAGATGAACCGCAACGTGGGCGAGGCCGCGACCGGTGTGTCCGAGATCGCACAAAATATCGCGGGAGTTGCCTCAGGTGCGGCGAGCGCGACCACCAGCATCGGCGCCTCGAACCAGTCGGTGCAGACCCTCACCCGGCTCGCCGCGGAGCTGCAGACGCAGGTCAACCGCTTCACCACCTGATCGGACTACCCGGTTGCCGGGGTCCACAGTGGATCATCTACGCTGTGTACCAAGATCCCGTGCGGTAACAGGGAAGCTACATCAAACAGGCGTAATCTCTCACCCGCTTGAGGCAGGGCCGTCGCTCTGCGTGCTATTGCCGTCTGATATGGACTCGTTCGGTAATCACGGGTGCATACTGGTCCAGGTGTACAGCCTAGTCAGCGCCCCCGTGTTGGGCTTCGACCTCACCCGCCTGGAGGGCGGCCCGGCGACGGCGGACATCCTGCTGACGCTGCTGGCCCAGTCCACTCGGGACATCGAAGCGCTCGCGCGCCGCGCCTCTCCCCAAACCCCCGCCCTGGCCCTCGCCCGCTCGCACGCCCTGCGCGCGGCGACCGAGAAGCCCTCCGTCCGCGACCTCGCGGGTCCCTCCGCGGTCAGCCTGCTGCAGCGGGCGCCGATCGGGACCCTGGCCGCCTTATTGCACTGCGTGCGCACCGACGTGCTGGTGCCCGACCGGGACAACGTCCCGCCGGGCACAGTCGCCGAGGCGCCCGACGGCGCGGTGGCCATCGTCACCGACGCGGTCTGCGCGACCTACCTGCGCGAGTCGCTCACCGACGTGGACCGCCGGGTGCTCGCCGCCGCGTGGCTCACCGCCCGCCGCGAACTCTCCGCCGCCGCCCCCGACCTGGGCCCCGCGCACGCCCCGGTGCACCGGTTGCTCGACCGGGTCCGCTCCGCGCACCCCGCTGAGGTCCGCGCCCTGGGCGTGGCCGCCGAGCGGATGCGCGTCGGCCAGGTCAGCTGGTCGTCCGCGATGCACTCCGCCGCGTGGGGCGTGCACGTCGCCGGTCGCATCCGGGCCGCGGCCGCGGCCCAGCTGCTGCTGGTCAAGGCCGTCGACACCGCGGGCATCTCGGTGGACGACCGCGCGGCGGGGGTGTGGAACGTCCTCGCGGGGGCGGTCCAGGCCCTGATGGTGCGCGACCTGGTGGACTCCGACTCCGCGCAGGAACTCCTGGTCCCCTGCCTCTCGGCCTTCGGGCCCGACTGGCTCAGCGCGTAACCGCTCACCACATATATATACCGCACAACCGCAAGTCCAGTCCCCCCTTGATCCACTCGGGACAGTCCACTTGGGCCTACATTTGGCCGACAGGTGGCGACGTCGCCGATCCTGCGACGGGCGTCACAGGGGTTCGACGAGGCCCGTGTCCACCGGTTCCGGTGGACACGGGCCTTTCTCATTCGAGTGAACCCGATCGGACCAATGCGACAACTCAACGGCACCGAAAAACTGTGAGCCGGGTGAGAACTCCACTAATCGAGGGCTCAGGAGCGCCCGTGGGCGGCCGATGCAGCAGTTGTCGCGGAGGTCAGGTGCCTCCGCCGCCGACCCCGGAGGCCCTCTGTGATCTCGGTGCTGGTGGTGGACGATTCGGTGGTCATCCGCCGGCTCGTCACGGATGTGCTGTCGTCCGATCCGAAGGTGCGCGTCGTTGGCACCGCCCCGGACGGCCGGATCGCACTGGCCAAGATCGCCCAGCTGAAGCCCGACGTGGTGACGCTGGACGTGGAGATGCCGGTGCTCAACGGGGTCGAGACCGTGCGCGAACTGCGCAAGACCCACCCCACCCTGCCGGTCATCATGTTCTCCACGTTGACCAGCGACGGTGCCGAGGCGACCGTGGCCGCGCTGGCCGCGGGTGCCACGGACTACGTGACCAAGCCCGCCAACGCGGGCAGCCTGAACAAGGCGGTCACGGAGGTGCGGGACCAGCTGCTGCCGCGCATCCACGCGCTGTGCGGCAAGCCGGTCTACGCGCCGCCCCCGCCGCGGCCCCCGGACTCCGTCAAGAAGGTCCCCGCGGGACCGCGCAAGCCCGCGCAGGCAGTCCTCATCGGATCGTCCACCGGCGGTCCCGAGGCGCTGCGCACAGTGCTCACCAAACTTCCGGCATCCCTGCCGGTTCCGATCCTGGTGGCGCAACACATGCCCCCTGTGTTCACCACCATGCTCGCCCGCCGGATCGACCAGGAAAGCGCCCTGCGCGTGGTCGAGGCCTCCGACGGCGAGCCCCTGCGCCCCGGGTGCGTCTACATCGCACCGGGCGGGCGGCACATGGAAGTCGTCAAGGCCGCGGGCGGGTCCCGCGTCCGGCTGCACGACGGCCCCATGGAGAACCACTGCCGCCCGGCGGTGGACGTGCTGTTCCGCTCCGCGACGCGGGTCTACGGATCGGGGTCCCTGGTCGTCATGCTCACCGGCATGGGCCAGGACGGAAAGCTCGGCACCCAGGGCCTGGCCGCCCTCGGTGCCGAGGTCATCGCCCAGGACCAGGCCACCTCGGTGGTCTGGGGGATGCCCGGGGCAGTCGTCAGCGCGGGACTGGCCGACGCGGTCCTACCGCTCGGGAAGATCGCGGAGAACATCGTCGCACGCGTGTCGTCGCAGGCGGCGGCAATTGGAAGGGAGGTGGCGCGGTGGAAATGACCCCGGCGCTTTTCGCCTTTGTGGCGGATCTTGTCTACCGGGAGGCGGGCATGGTCCTGCGACCCGGCAAGGAGTACCTGGTCGAGTCCAGGCTCAAGCCAGTGGCCAAGGAAACCGGGCACGCCACGGTTGGTTCACTGGCCAACGCACTGCGCACGGGATCCACTTCCCTGCGTACCATGGTCGTGGAAGCGCTCACGATCAACGAGACGTCCTGGTTCCGTGACCGGGAGCCGTTCTCGGCGCTCACCGACACGATCCTGCCGGACGTGCTGGCCCGCAACACCACCGGTCCACTGCGGATCTGGTCGGCGGCCTGCTCGAGCGGCCAGGAGCCCTACAGCATCGCCATCACCCTGGAGAAGGCCCTGCCCCCGGGCCGGAAGTACCAGATCATGGGCAGCGACCTCTCCGAGGAGATGCTGCGGCGTTCGCGCGCGGGCAGGTTCAACCAGCTCGAGATCAACCGCGGCCTGCCCGCGACCGACCTGGTGACCTACTTCCAGCGCGCGGGAGCGGAGTGGGAGGTGATCCCGAGGATCCGGCAGAACCTGTCGTTCCAGCGGGTCAACCTCTGCACGACGTTGCCGCCCATGCAGAAGTTCGACGTGGTCTTCCTCCGCAACGTGCTCATCTACTTCGAGCCGGAGACCAAGCGCGCCGTGCTGGACCGCATCCGCCAGGTGCTCAACCCCGGTGGTTGGCTCCTGCTCGGCGCGGCCGAGAGCACGGTCGGCATCGACTCCGTCTTCGAGCGGGTGCCCGTCGGCAGGACGGCCATCTATCGGGCGCCTGCCCAAGAACGCCTAAAGGTGAAAGAGGTGACGCAGTGCTAGGGATTGTGATCGACGATTCCCGGGCCATGCGCAAGATTCTCCGCGGCCTGCTGGCCGACCTCGGGTTCGAGGTGCTGGAGGCGGGCAACGGGCAGGAGGCGCTGGAACTGCTCCAGAGCACCGGTCGCGTCCCGGACTTGGCGCTGGTCGACTGGAACATGCCCGTGATGACCGGTCTGGAGTTCGTGGTCGAGGCGCGCAAGATCGCCGAGCTGCGCCAGATGACCCTCATGATGGTGACCACCGAGAGCGAGCACGGTCAGATCGTCCGCGCCCTCGCCGCCGGTGCTCACGAGTACGTAATCAAGCCGTTCACCCGTGACGGAATCATTGACAAGCTGGCCCTCCTCGGCCTGGTCCCGGTGGGGGTCCTCTGATGACGAACGATGTTGCCATGAACGTTGATGTCGACCTGGACATCATCGCGGAGCAGGTGTGGTCCGCGTTCCTCAACAGCGGCGAGGACGAAGCGATCTTCGCCGCCGACGACAAGGGCTCGCACGCGGACCTCGCGGCCTCGGTCGCCATGGTCGGCGCCTACGAGGGTCACCTGGTGGTGTCCTGCTCGCACAAGGCGTCCCGCGACGTGGCCTCCGTGCTGTTCGCGATGGAGGCCGACGAGGTGTCGCAGGACGACATCGGCGACGCGCTCGGCGAGCTAGCCAACGTCCTCGGCGGTAACGTCAAGTCCGTGCTGCCGTCGCCTTCGCAACTCTCTCTCCCCCGTGTCTCCGCCACCGAACACGAGCGGTGGCCGGGCACTGTCGAGGTCTGCCGCACCGTGGTCAGCTGGCGCGGCGAGCCCTTCGTCGTGTCGCTGCTCAGCGGTGGACACGCCGTCCACAAAACTCAGGAGGTGCCCGCATGAAGATCCTGGTCGCCGACGACAGCAGGGTCATGCGCCAGATCGTCATCCGGACTCTTCGCCAGGCCGGGTTCGACAACCACGACATCGTCGAGGCCGAGGACGGCGCCGCTGCCCAGACCAGCGTCGCCGCCGAGAAGCCCGACCTCGTGCTGTCCGACTGGAACATGCCCAACATGTCCGGCATCGAACTGCTCCACGCCCTGCGCAGCAGCGGCAACTCGGTCCCCTTCGCCTTCGTCACCTCCGAGTGCTCGGACGAGATGAAGGCCAAGGCCGAGGCTGGCGGGGCACTGTTCCTAATCAGCAAGCCGTTCACCGCGGAGACCTTCCGCGAGCGGCTCAACGACATCCTGGGGTGAGGTCATGACAGAGGCGCTGCCGGTTCCGAAACAGGTCCGCGACGTCCTGTCCGACCTGTTCAACAAGGATGTCACCGTGAACATCGCCGACGTGCCGTCGGCCGATGACGTGTCCGCGGTCGCGGTGTACACCCGCGACCCGGGCATGACCCTGCACGGTGTCATCGGGTTCGACCTGCAACTCGCCGCCAATGCCGCCGCCGCCATGGGGCTGGTGCCCCCTGGCGGGGCGGAGGCATGCGTCGAGGACGGCGAACTCAGCGGGTTGTTGACGGACATCCTCAAGGAAGTGTGCAACATCCTCACCGTGCTGTTCACCCGCGACGGTGGTCCGCACGTCAAGTTCAACGCCCTGTACACCCCGGCCGCCGCGATCACGGGCGACATCCGCCCGCACCTCGCGGCCCTGGGCAACCGGCTCGACCTCAAGGTCGACATCGCCGGTGGTTACAAGGGAGGCATGCTCTCCGTGGTCGCGACCCCCTGATAGGGGGAATCGATAAGCGGTATGCCGACTTCTCAGTAAAGCTGGTTACCTGCCGATGAGGACGGCAGCGACACGCCAGGAAGGCAACGCGAGGCCAGGGATCGGCCGACGACCGGCTATTCCGGGATGGGCGATGAACTCACGGCGTTTGAGCCAGTTCGCGGTACCCGCGGGCGTCATCATGATCATCGTGCTGATGGTCGTGCCGATGCCCACGTTCCTGCTCGACCTGTTCATCGTGCTCAACATCGCGCTGGCGCTGTTGATCGTGCTGATCAGCATGCAGGTCCGCAAGCCGTTGGAGTTCTCGGTCTTCCCGTCGATCCTCCTGCTGGCCACGTTGTTCCGGTTGGCGCTGAACATCAGCGCCACCCGACTCGTTCTGCTCGATGGTGACGCCGGGGCCGTCATCGGCGCCTTCGGCCACGCGGTGGTCGGTGGGTCGCTGGTGGTCGGCCTCGTCGTCTTCTTCATCCTGATCGTCATCCAGTTCGCGGTCATCACCAACGGCGCGGGCCGGGTCGCCGAGGTCGGCGCCCGGTTCACCCTCGACGCGATGCCCGGCAAGCAGATGGCCATCGACGCCGACCTCAACGCCGGGCTCATCGACGAGCCGGAGGCGCGCAAGCGCCGCGCCGAGGTGACCGCCGAGGCGGACTTCTACGGCGCGATGGACGGTGCCTCGAAGTTCGTCAAGGGCGACGCGATCGCCGCGGTGGTCATCACCCTGATCAACCTCATCGGTGGCTTCTCCGTCGGCCTGATCCAGAAGGGCATGTCCCCCACCGACGCCATCAACTCCTACAGCCTGCTGACCGTCGGCGACGGCCTGGTCTCCCAGATCCCCGCCCTGCTGCTGTCGGTGGCCACCGGCCTCATCGTGACCCGCGCCGCGGGTGACCAGAACATGGGTTCCCTGGTCACCTCCCAGTTCGGCGCCAACCGGATGGCCATGCGCATCGGTGGCGTCGCGCTGCTGGGCCTCGCGCTCATGCCCAACATGCCGATGCTGCCGTTCCTGCTCGTCGGCGGCGGCCTGCTGTTCGCCTCCAGCCGCGTCCCGAAGCCGGGCGCGGAGACCCCCGAGACCGACGCCGAGACCGCCGAGTCCACCGAGCTCGCCGCGCCCGACGCCACCGAGACGCTCATCGCCGAGATGCGGGTCGACCCGCTGGAGCTGGCGCTGGCCACCGACCTGGTCGACCTGGTGGACGCCGCGGGCGGCGACCTGCTGGACCGGGTCCGCGCGCTGCGCCGCAAGATCGCGCTGGAGCTGGGTGTGGTGATGCCGCCCGTGCGCACCCGCGACGACCTCGACCTGCCGCTGTCCTCCTACGTCATCCGGATCAACGGTGCCGACGTGGCCCGCGGCTTCGCCCCGCCCGGCACCGTGCTGGCCATCGGCGACGACCTGGCCGCGCTGCCCGGCCGCGAGGGCACCGAGCCGGTGTTCGGCCTGGCGGGCAAGTGGATCCCGGCCGAGCTGCGGCACCAGGCCGAGGCGCTGGGCGCCACCGTGGTCGACCGCGCCTCCGTGCTCGTCACCCACCTCGCCGAGGTCACCCGCACGCACGCGGGCAGGCTGCTGGGCCGCGAGAACGTGCGCCAGCTGACCGACGTCGTGCGCCGCACCCACCCGATCGTCGTCGAGGAGCTGACCCCGGCGCTGCTGAGCCTGGGCGAGATCCAGCGCGTGCTGCACCGGCTGCTCGACGAGGGCGTGCCGATCCGCGACCTGGTCGGCATCTACGAGGCGCTCTCGCCCGCGGCCAAGTCGGGCGCGGACCTCGACCGGCTGGTCGAGGCGGCCCGGTCCGCGCTCGGCCCGGCCATCGCCGCGCGGCTCGCGGTGGACGGCGTGCTCTCGGTGATCACGCTGGACCCGCGGGTCGAGCAGATCCTGCTGGAGAGCGTGCGGGTGACCGACCAGGGCGACCGGTTGGCCATCGACACCCAGTCGCTGGAGGCGCTGGTCGGTGACATCGCCGACCTGTCCAGCCGCGCCGAGAGCCAGGGCTACGCGCCCGTGCTGGCGTGCGCGCCCCGGCTGCGCACCCCCCTGTACCGCCTGGTGCACGCCGCCGTGCCGCGGCTGGCCGTGCTGTCGTATTCCGAACTGTCCGGTGGTACCCACCGGATCGAGACTGTCGGAGTGGTGAACAGTGGCTACACGCTTGCTGCTTGAGGGTCCTGACCTGGAAGAGCTGCTCGACCGGGTCCGCAACGAGCACGGGGCGCACGCCCGGATCGTCTCGGCGGACCGGTTGCGCAAGGGCGGCGTGGCCGGGTTCTTCTCCAAGCAGTGGTTCGAGATCGGCGTGGAGGTCCCCGAACCGGGGGACCCCACGGTGCCGAAGGAGCAGGTGCTGTCCGTCTCGGACCTGCTGGCGCTGGCCGACAAGGACGACGGTGCCGTGGCGACCACCCGCGTGCCCGAGCCCCGAGAGGGCGACGAACCCCCGACCGGCGACACGCCGGTCGGGGGTGACCCGTTCGCGGAGTTCTTCTCCGCGGCGACGGCGGACGACCCGCCCCCGGTGAACGGGGAGGGGCGGCTCGGGGCCGAGCCGCTGGAGACCCGCGGGGACGCGCCGGTCCGGCGACCGGACCCGGGCTACGACCCGGTGGCGGCGTTGCGGGCGCGCGTGGGCGCGGCGCCGCAGCCCGCCGTGGACCCGGCGGACCTCGGCGGGGGAGTGGCGGGGCTGGAGGCGGACGTCGCGTCGGCGTTGCGCGCCCGGGCGGGGATGGCCGGGTTGCGGGGTCGGGTGCGGCAGCCGGAGACTGGTCCTGATCGTACGGACACTGTGGACACCGAGAAGGGTGCTGCCGACGTGTTGAGGGCGCCTGCTGCTCCAGTCGCACTGCCGGACCCCGTCGAGGCGCCCGCGCCCGCGGGCGCGGTGCTGCCCGCGATGTTCCCGTCCGTGCAGCGGCCGGACGAGGGCGGGCGGATGTTCACCGCGCACTCCGTCGACGCGCCGGAGGAGGAGCAGGTCGAGGAGCCCGTCCAGGCGTCTGCGTCCGTCCCAGCGCCCGCGTCCGTCCTCGCGCCCGCGTCGGTGCAGGTGTTCGCGCCGATGCCGTTGGCCCCGTCGGTCGAGGCGCCCGTCGAGGAGGTCGAGCCCGAGCGGAGCCTGGTCGAGGAGGTCGCCCCGGTCGAGGAGCCGGTCGACGACCCGGCGTCCTGGGTCGTCGACGAGGAGCTGATCGCGCCCCGGCTGCGCTCCAAGGCCCGGCACGCGCTCCCGGACGACGATGACGACGACCCGGCGTGGCCCACGACCGACGAGCCCCCGCACGCGGACACGGCCACCGGCCGCCAACGCCGCTGGGACACCCCGGTGCCGACCGACCTGCTGGTCGCCCTGCCCGGCAAGGTGATCGTGGTCGCCGGGCCGCTGGAGCAGGCCGCCGTCGCCGCCGAGTGGATCTGCGCCAAGCTGCGCCTCGGCCCGGGCGCGGTCATGGCGGCGGGCCCGGACGTGGTCGGCCGCGGCCGGGTGCTGGGCCCGGAGCACGCCGCCGACCTGGCGGAGGACCTGCGCCGCAAGCCGGTCCCGTCCGTGGTGGCCATCGACGCGGCCGTGGAGGACCCGGAAGGCGGCCGGTGGGCGGGGTCGGTGGCCGCGGCCCTGGGCGCCAAGCACATCGTCGCCGCCGTCGACGCGACCCGGAAGACGGCCGACCTGCGCAGGCACCTGGCGGCCCTCGGCGGCGTCGACGCCCTGGCCGTGTACGGCACCGCCGCCAGCGTCGACCCGGACTCGGTCCGCGAACTCGGCCTGCCGATCCTCACGATCGACGGTTACCCGCCCGAGGGACCCAACCGCCGCCCCGGCTACTGAAAACCCCTCAGCTGCGGCAGGCGAGTGCCGAACACAGGGGAAAGCGTCCCTCCACCAGCGTGCCACTCCCGCCGGTGGGGCCATGACACGTCGCCCCTCGGGAGGCCCCGTTGTTCCGCTTCTCCACCCTGGCCGCCGCGCTGGTCATGAGTTCCCCCGCCCTCTACGGCGCCTTCGTCTCGGGCAGCCTGGACCCGGTGGACGCCGTCATCCGCTTCCTGATCGCCGTCCCGCTCGCGGCGATCCTGCTGGCCATCCCCAGGGCCATCTTCAACCGCTACAACGCCGGTCAGCCCGACCACGAACTCCAGTCCCTGCTCGTCCAGGCGGGTGCCGTCCGCACCGACCGCCCCCACGACTGACCCCGCGCGCACCCGACGGGCCCGCACTCCACAGTGGAGTGCGGGCCCGTTCGGCGTTAACCCGCTTGCGCGCCGTTGCGCCCGGGTGGTCGACTTCCGCCCGCGAGCGGGGAGGGGCGATGGCGGGGGAGCGGTTCCGGGATCCGATGACCAGCCTCTACTCGTTGGCGGGGGAGGCCATCGACGTCGTCTGCCCCCGTTGCGGGAAGCGGGCGGTGGATGTGCCCCGGCCCGTCGACGGCGAGTTCGTCTTCCGGTGGCCCCGGACGCTCACCTGCGTCCACTGCGCCTACGGCAAGACCTGGGAGCCCGGGGTCAGCCGCTGGGGCGGGCCGTGCGACCCCTTCTTCGACACGCCGCTGTGGCTGCGGTCGCCCTGGCGCGGTCACACCCTGTGGGCCCTCAACCGCACCCACCTCGACCTGCTCGAACACCACATCGCCGCGCGGCTGCGGGAGCACCCCGGGGGCGGGTTGAGCATGCTCGCGCGGCTCCCGGCCTGGATGACCGCCGCCAAGAACCGCGACGGGATGGTGCGGGTGCTCCGCGAGCTCCGGGCCACCCTCGACTGAACCGGGGGTGGTTGGTTCTCGGGGAAGCCGGGTACGTCCGGGGCAACGAAGTCGACCAAGGGAGAGGTTGATGGCCGGCCTGTTGAACCGGATCAAGACGTTCCTGCGGAGCCCGCGCGGTCGGGAGCTGTCGGCCAAGGCGCGGGCGCTGGCCAGAGACCCGCGCAACCGCGAGCGGGCTCGTCAGGCCGCGCGCAGGTTCCGGCGGCGGTGATTCCCCGCCGGGGCGGTGGCGGGGCAGGCCACCGCCCGAGGCGCGCGGAAAGGGGCGGAGCACCGAGTGCTCCGCCCCTTCCGACGTCCACGGACTACGCCGCCGCCTTCGCCGACTCGGGCATGGTGTGGGTGCCCGCCGCGCTGCCGCGGGAGCGGAGGCGGTGCAGGAACGCCAGCACGTGGGCCACCGGGGCGAACAGGTCGACCGGGATCTCCTGCCCCACCTCGCACCCCGCGTACAGGGCCCGGGCCAGGGGCACGTCCCGCACGATCGGCACGCGGTGCTCGGTGGCCTTCTCGCGGATCTTCGCCGCGATGACGCCCGCGCCCTTGGCCACCACGCGGGGGGCGCCGCGGGCGGGGTCGTAGCGCAGGGCCACGGCCACGTGGGTCGGGTTGGCCATCACGACGTCCGCGGTGGCGATGTCGGCCATCATCCGGTTGCGGCTCATGGCCATCTGCCTGGCCCGGATCTGGCCCTTGATCTGCGGGTCGCCCTCGACGTTCTTGTGCTCGTCCTTGACCTGCTGCTTGGTCATCCGCAGTTCCTTGCCGACCCGGCGCTTGGCGACGATGTAGTCGGCGACCGCCATGACCAGACCCGCGGCCGCGGCCAGGCGCAGCAGCTTGAGCACCGTGCTGCCCAGGGTGTCCACCAGGGACTGCAACGGGAGCGAGCCGGAACCCATGATGACCGGCACCAGGTCCTTCACCGCCGTGTACAGCACCGCGGCCAGGATGCCCGTCTTGAGCAGGGTCTTGACCAGCTCCCACAGCGACTGCGGGCCGAACATCCGCTTGATGCCCTTGAGCGGGTTCAGCTTGCTGAACTTCGGTTTGAGCAGCTTCATCGCGGGCCGCAGGCCGCCCTGGGCGCCCGCCGCCGCGAGGACCGCGAGCAGGGTGGCGCCCAGCAGCGGCGCGACCGCCAGCGCGCCACCCTGGAAGGCCTCGCCGAGCAGCCGCAGGGCGTCGGCCTGGTCCGGGGCCGCGATGAACTTCGCGATCTTGTGCAGCACTCCCGAGCTGCTGTCGAACAGGTCGGTCAGGGTCATCGGGATGACCCACGTCGCGACCAGCACCGAGGCCCAGGCACCCAGGTCCTGGGTGCGCGCGGTCTGGCCTTCCGACCGCGCCTCCTTGAGCCGCTTCGGTGTCGGCTTCTCCGTTGCGTCCTTGTTACCGCTCATCGCCCGATCACCTTGAGCACGGCGTTCGTGGCCTCCTCCGCGATGCTGTGCACTGCCTGGGGGAGCAGGGTGACGGCCATGCCGACCATCACCAGGGTCAACGCAACCTTGGCAGGGAAACCGATCTGGAACGGGTTCAGCGCGGGTGCGATCCGGTTGAGCAGGCCCAGGCCGATGTCCACGCAGAACAGCACCACGATCATCGGCCCGGCGATCAGCACCGCGGCCAGGAACAACCGGCCAAGACCGGTCACCAGGCCGTCGCCCAGCCGCTCGAAGGAGAAGGCACCGGTGAGGGGGACCGCCTCATACGAAAGGGTGAAGCCGCGGATGACGAGCTGGTGCGCGTCGGTGGCGAACATCAGCGCCGTGGCGGTCAGGCCGTAGAAGCGGCCCAGCACCGCGTTGTTGCCGGAGAACGACAGCGGGTCGAACGCGAACGCCAGGGAGAAGCCGCCGAACACGTCGAGTAGGTCGCCCGCGGCCTGGACCCCGGCGAAGATCACGGCGGTCAGGAAGCCCAGCCCGGCGCCGATCACGACCTGCTCCAGCGCCGCGTACATCAGGGTCCAGTCCCCGGTGGACGGGACCTTGGTCGACAGCTTCGGCACCACCGGCAGCACCATGGCCACCGCCAGCATCCCCTTCACCGCCACCGGGATGGCCCGGCCGTTGAACGGCGGGCAGACCAGCAGCCACGCCGCGGCCCTGGTCACCGCCAACAGCATGGCGACCAGGGTGCTGGAGGAGAGCAGCGTCCCCACGACGGCTGGTGCGGCGCGCTCAGCCGTGCAGCAGCGCCGGGATGCGCTCGTACAGGGTGCCGGTGAAGTTCACGATCTCCCGCAGCATCCAGCTGCCGCACAGCAGCAGCGCCAGGGCGCAGCCGATGGCCTTGGGCACGAACGACAGCGTCACCTCCTGGATCTGGGTGACCGACTGGAACAGCGAGATGGCGAAGCCGACCACGAGCGCGGTCAGCAGCATCGGCGCGGCCAGCTTGGCGGTCACCAGCATGGCCTGCATGCCCAGTTCGATGATCGTGGTGTCGTTCACGGCGGTTCCTCAATCCGGGAGGGTCTGGCCGGGACTACTGGTAGGTGCCGACGAGGGCCGTGATGAGCAGGCCCCAGCCGTTGGCGAGCACGAAGAGCAAGAGCTTGAACGGCAGCGCCACGGTCACCGGGGGCAGCATCATCATGCCCAGCGACATCAGCGAAGCCGAGACGACCATGTCGATGACCAGGAAGGGGATGAAGAGCACGAACCCGATCAGCATCGCCGCCCGCAGCTCGGAGAGCACGAACGCGGGGATCAGCGTGGTGTTGGGCACGTCCTGGGCGTTCGCGGGCTTGTCCGCGCCCGCCACCTTGGTGAACAGCGCGATCTCCTCGGGCCGCGTCTGCTTGAGCATGAACTCCCGCAGCGGCTTGATCCCGTCGTTGAAGGCCTGGGACTGGGTCTTCGAGCCGTCGAGGTAGGGCTGCACGCCCTGGGCGTTCACCTCGCTGACCACCGGACCCATGATGAACAGGCTCAGGAACAGCGCCAGGCCCGCCATCACCTGGTTCGGCGGCACGTTGGTCAATCCGAGGGCGTTGCGTGTGATGCTGAGCACCACGAAGATCTTGGTGAAGCACGTGCACAGCAGCAGCAGCGACGGCGCGACCGACAGCACGGTCAGCAGCAGCAGGATCGTCACCGACTCGCTCGGCTTGTCCGGCGTGCCGATCTCGATGGTGACCCCGCCCGGCTCCGTCGGGCCCGTGGGGCCGGTGGGCTGCGCGGCGGCCACGGCGCTCGCCTGCCGGTGCGCCGGGTCGTCCGCCGCGGTCGCGGACCCGGTCGCGCCGAGCAGCCCGACGAGGACCACCAGCAGCGCCAGCACACCGGCCCTGGTCGAGCGCCGCGGCCCGCGTTCCACCGGCGGCTTCGGCGCTTCGAGCACGACGGGCCGGGGCGCGGTGAGCAGCGCGCCCACCGACCGCTGCGCGGGCAGGAACACCGGTGACAGCGCCACCGCCGTTGCGCGCGCCCGGTCGTTCATCGCCGGACCGACCGCTCGCGCAGCGACTCGATGGCCTGCTTCCACGTCCGCGGCGACAGCGCCGACCCGGTGAGCGCCCCGCCCTCGGCGACGGAGGACCCGGTCCCGGCCTTGGGCGCGGCGTCCGGGCCGGTGGTCGTCGCGGTGCGGTGCACCGGCGCGGGCGAGTGGTCGAACACCTCGGCGTCGACGGTGTGCAGCAGGCTCACCCCGGCGTCGGTGACGCCCAGCACCAGGGCCGTCTCGTCCACCTTGACCACCGTGACGCTGGCGCCGCGGGAGAGCTGCGTGCGGGCCAGCACGTCCAGCCCGCCCGCGCGGCGCCCGCGCAGCGGCCTGCGCGCCAGCCGGGCGACCACCCAGAGCGCGATGAAGACCAGGATCAGCGCGAAGAAAACCCGCAGGAGGGCTTCCATCAGAGCGCGTCCGCCGGGGAGTTGCCCAGGATCTCGGTGATCCGGATGCCGAAGTTCTCGTCGATGACCACGATCTCGCCCCGAGCGATGAGCCTGCCGTTGACCAGCACGTCGGCCGGGCTGCCCGCGGCCCGGTCCAGCTCGATGACCGACCCCGGCCCGAGGGAGAGCAGCTCCCGCACCGTCATCCGGCTGCGGCCCAGCTCGACGGTGACCTCCATCTCCACGCCGTGCAGCAGCTCCATGGCGGCCGCGCCGCCGCGGGCGGGTTGGGCGGCCTGCCCCCGCGCCCCCGCGCCACCGGTGTCCACGGCCCGGGAACCGCCCAGCACGACGGCGGCCTGCGCGGCGCCGTCGGCGGACAGCGGCACGATCGTCAGCGCGCCGCCCGCGCCGAGCGTGGCCAGCGCGGCCTCGGTGGTGGTCTGCCTGCCGGGGCCCGCGACCGAGCCGAGCACCTTCGCCGCGGCCTCCAGCGCGGGCGCGATGGCCGCGCCCAGGTCCAGCTCGCCCAGCGGGCTGCCGCGCAGCGCGTCGACGAGCTCCTGGTTGACCAGGATGGCCAGGGTGCCGGTGGTCTGGCCGGTGAGGTCCGCGGCCACCGCGGCACCCGGGAAGCTCACGGCACCGGTGTCGCCCCCGGCGGCGCCCACGGTCAGCGCCTCGGTCACCGGGAGCACGGCGAGGGCGGCCTCGGCGGCGGCGCGCAGCGCGGGCGCGGTGTCGGTGGGGGTGCTCATGCCTGGAACTCCTCCTTGTTCGCGGCCACGACCTGGCAGGCCAGGCGGGCACCGGATTTGGTCGCCACGGCCTGGCCGAACACGCGGCCCGCGGTGGTGATGTCCAGCGGGCGGTCGACCGGGTGGCCCAACGACAGCAGGTCGCCGGGGCGCAGGTCGAACAGGTCGTCGGAGCGCAGCCGGGCGGGCGCGAAGCGCACCGCGATCTCCACCGGCACCTCGCGCAGGCCCTGGGTGAGCAGGTCGCGCGCGGCCTGCTGGGCGGCGCGCTCACCCGCGCTGACCTCGGAGCGCTGGTGGTAGTGCTGCAACGAGGGCAGCAGCGACTGCAGCGGCACGGTCAGGGTGAACTCGCTCTGCGCCTCGCCGACGGTGAGGTCGAAGGTGGCCGAGACCAGCACGTCGGTGGGGCCGCCGACCTGCATGAGCTGCGGGTTGTACTCCAGCGAGCCGAGGATCGGGTCGACCTTGACGAACTCCGCGAGCCCGATCTTCAACTCGGTCAGCACGTCGCCGAGGAGGTCGCGGACGAGCGGGGTCTCCAGGTCGGTCAGCGGGCGCTCCAGCTGCGAGCCGCCCGCGCCGCCGAGCATGTGGTCGATGAAGGTGAGCGACATCTTCTGGGACAGCTCCAGCAGCGAGGTGCCGGGCAGCGGGTCCAGCCGCAGCGGCGCGACGACCACGGGGGTGGTCTCGCGCGCGAGGTACTCGTCGGTGGAGAGCTGGTCCACGGTGGACACCGAGACGCGGCAGACCACGCGCATCTGGGAGGTCAGCAGGATGGCCAGGCGGTGCGAGAACGTGTCGTAGGCCAGTTGCAGGGTGCGCAGGTGCTCGCGCGGCAACTTGGCCGGGCGCAGGAAGTCATAGCTCGACAGGTGGCGCTGGTCGGTGACCAGCCCGCCCGCCTTCGAACCGCCCGCGCGGCGGCCCGGTGATGACGACGACGGTTTCTGCACGTCGTGGTCATCGACCGGACCACCGGGCACCTGAGCGAGGAGCCTGCCGATATCGACCGATCGGGTGACACCCGATTCCTCATCCCCGAGGTTGTTCGATTATGCGTCCACTCGGGACGTTTGGCGTCCTTCCCTGACTTGGTGCATCAATTCATCCGGGCCGGTCACTGCATGACGAACTCGGTGAAGTAGATGCCCATGACCTCCTCGTCGTAGGCCTTGCCGATCTTCTCCTGGAGTTCGGTCTTCTGCGCCTCGCGGGTCTCGTTGCTGGACAGCTCCGCCACGGTGCGGTTGCTGAACTGGGTGACCGCCAGGTCCAGCGCCTTGCTGCCGTCGAGCTTCTCGGTCACGTCGGCGGTGGCCTGCAGCGCCAGCTTCAGCTTCAGGTAGTGCCCGTCGGTCAGGTTCACGGTGATCGCGTCGAGCGCGACCACGGTGCCCGGCTTGGGGGCCGCGGGCTCGCTGGAGCTGAAGAGGAAGAAGTACGCCCCGCCGCCACCGGCGAGCAGCACCACGAGTGCCACGATCAGCAGGAGCTTCTTCTTCGACTTCTTGCCGCCCTCCTCTGGCTTGGCGTCGTCCTTCTTCTTCTCGTCCTTGCTCATGATTCCTCCCTCCGGTTCACTTCTGCGCGGCCAAGGTGGGCAGCAGGGCCCGGACCTCGGCTGGTTGATCGGACAGCACGACCACCTCGACACGGCGGTTGCGGGTCACGGACAGGGGGTCGCTCGGCGGGTACAGCGGCTTGGTGTCGGCGTACCCGGCCGCGGTCATCCGGCTCGCCGGGACGCCCTTGCCGAGCAGGTACCGCACCACCGCGGACGCCCGGGCGGTGGACAGCTCCCAGGAACTGGGGTAGTTCACCGTGGGCACCGGCAGCTGGTTGGTGTGCCCGCCCACCTCGAGGTGGTTGGACAGCTGGAGCAGCGAGGGCTCGATGGCGTCGAGCACCGTCTTGCCCTGGGCCAGCAGCACCGCGCTGTCCCCGCCGAAGACCACGGAGCTGGTGATGATGGTGACCACCAGGCCGCGCTCGTCGATGGTGAACTGCACGCTGTCCTGCAAACCGGCCTTCTGCAACAGCTCCAGCATCTGCTTCTGGATCTCGCGCAGCTTGGCCAGCTCCTCCTCGGCCTTCTTCAGGTTCTCGGAGGCCTTCTTCCGATCGGCGTCGGCGACCGCCTTCTGAGCCTCGGTCTGCGAGAGCGTCGTCATGTCCGCGCCCTCGCCGCCCGCGGCCGAGCGCAGGTTGACCTTGTCCTGGCTGCTGCCCGAGGTGTCGGGGGAGCCCGACGCGCCGCCGGAGATCAGCGTCTGGCTGCCGCCGAAGGCACCGGCCAGGCTCTCCTTGAGCTGCTCGAACTTCTTCGCGTCCACGGTGGACATGGCGAACATGACGATGAACAGCACCATCAGCAGCGTGATCATGTCCGAGTAGGTGAGCAACCAGCGCTCGTGGTTCTCGTGCTCCTCGTCGTGACCGCCCTTGTGCTTGCGCCGCCCGGACATCAGGCGGCCTTGCGCTCGGGCTCGGGCGGCACCAGGCTGCGCAGCTTGCGCGCGACCAAGCGCGGGTTGGACCCGGCCTGGATGGCCAGCACGCCCTCGACCGCGAGCTGCATCTGCTCGCACTCCAGCTCGCTGATCCGCTTGAGCCGGTTGGCCATGGGCAGCCAGATGACGTTCGCGGTGAGCACGCCGAACAGGGTCGCGACGAACGCGCCCGCGATCAGGTGGCCGAGCGAGCTGGGGTCGGACAGGTTCTCCAGCACGTGCACCAAGCCGAGCACGGTACCGATGATGCCGATGGTCGGCGCGAAACCGCCCATGTCGGTGAAGATCTTGGCGCCGACCTTGTCGTACTTGCGCTTGGTCTCGATCTCGCTCTCGAGGATCTCGCGGACCTCGTCGGAGTCGGTGCCGTCGATGGCCAGTTCCAGGCCCTTGCGCAGGAACGGGTCGTCGACCTTCTTGGCCTCGTCCTCCAGGGCCAGCAGGCCCTCGCGGCGGGCGCGGTCGGCCAGGCGGACGACCACGTCGATCATCTGGCCGCTCTCGATCTTCGGGCTGAGCGTGGCGCGCTTGATGAGGCCGACCAGACCGATGGTGTCCTTCAGGATGCCACCCGCCATCGCGGCACCGAGGGTGCCGAAGATGACCAGGATGATCGGCGGGAGGAGGAAGATCGACATGGGATCCCCGCCCTCCATGATCATGGAGACGAAGATGGCGACGAGCGCCAATCCCATGCCGGCAAGGCTGGCGGGATCCATCACCGCCCCCTTTCCGGCAGGTGCAGCAGCGTGGCCTCGGTGGCCTCGGACGCGGTGGAGGCCTCGGCGGCCTTGGCGGCGGCCACCTCCGGTCCGGGGCCGTGACCGGGCACCGCGCGCAGGCCGTGGTCGTGGTCGGCGCCCTGGGCCTGGCCCAGGATCAGCGCGCGGTGCTGGGACACCAGCGCGGCGAGTTCGTCGAGGGACTGGGCCACCACGTACTTGGCCCCGTTGACGAGCGTGATCACGGTGTCCGGGGTGGCTTCCGCGCGCTCGAGCAGGTCGGGGTTCAAGGCGAAGGGCTGGCCGTTGAGTCGGTTCAGCAGTATCACAGCGTCCGTCCTTGGGGGGTGCCTGTAGGAGCCCCTCCATGGGCGCCTGTGGCCTGATATTCGGCAGGCGGCCCACCTGGTTGAGGTGAACCGCCTGCCCTGGTCGTGGTTATCTATTGAGATTTGTCAAGTACCACTTCGGGTTTACTAGCGCTTGAGGTTCATCAGGTCCTGGAGCAGCTCGTCCGAGGTGCTGATGATCTTGGAGTTGGCCTGGAACCCGCGCTGGGCGATGATCAGGTTGGTGAGCTCCTGCGCGAGGTCCACGTTGGACATCTCCAGCGCGCCGGAGACCAGCACGCCCATGCCGTTGGAGCCGGGCGCGTTGACCTGGGCGGCACCGGAGTTGGCGGTGGCCCGGTACAGCGAGCCGCCGACCTTCTCCAGACCGGTGACGTTGGAGAACTTGGCGATCGCGATGCGGCCGATGTTCTGCTGCTGGCCGTTGGAGGCCAGGATGCCGACCAGGGTGCCGTCCGGGGACAGCGAGTAGCTGGCGTAGGTGGTCGAGTCGATGGTCAGCGGGCCGGTCGGCTGGGTCTGGTCGATGACACCGGCGGTGCCCATCCAGCCCTGCACCAGGCCGCCGTCGGCGGAGGTGAGGCGGCCCGCGGAGTCCGAGGCCATCGAGCCCGCGCGGGTGAACGCCTGCTGGCCCGCGTTGTCGATGATGAAGAAGCCGTCGCCCTGGATCAGCATGTCGCCGGTGCGGTTGGTCAGCTGGCTGTTGCCCTGGGTGAAGTTGACGCTCGTGCCCGCGGTCTTCACACCGAGGCCGACCTGCGCCGGGTTCTGCGCGGCGGTGTTCGCGCCCGCCGCGGCGGCGGTGCGGATGCTCTGGCTGAGCGCGTCCTCGAAGACGACGGCCGAGCTCTTGAAGCCACTGGTGTTGACGTTGGCGATGTTGTTGCCGGTGACGTCCATCATGGTCTGGTGGCTGCGGAGGCCGCTGATGCCCGAGAACAGGGAACGCAACATGTGAATACCGCCTTTGTGTCTTCTCTGGGGGGTTTGGGTGGTCGAGCCGGTCAGGTCAGCAGCCGCTACGCGGCTTCGCGCTGACCGGTGACCATCGAGAGGGGAACGTCGGAGGTGCCGATCCGCACGGTCGGGCTGGCACCGAAGGTCGCCGAGGTGACGGTGCCGGTCTGGGTCGCGCCGTCGATCGAGGTCTTGTAGGTGACGGACTTGCCGACCAGGGCGCTGGCCTGCGCGCTCAGCGTCGAGGTGAGCAGGCTGGTCTGCGCGTCGGCCAGGTTGGTCAGCTTCTCCACCTGGGTCAGCGTCGCGGTCTGCTGCATGAACGCGGTCGGGTCGGTGGGGCTGCTCGGGTCCTGGTAGCGCAGCTGGGCGACCAGGAGCTTGAGGAACGCCTGCGAGTCCAGGGACGTCAGCGGGTTCGTCGTGGTCGTCTTGGACTGGCCGGCGGCGCTGTTCGACGTGCTGCCGGAGATGGGGGTGGTCATGGGTCTCCTTGCCGCTCAGGCGTGCAGGTCCAGGACGCCCGACGAGGGCGTGCGGGTCGGTGCTGGGGCGGGGGTCTCGTGCGCCTCGGGCTGGTCGGTGCGACCGGTGGCGCGGGTCCACTGGTCCCACTGCGCCCGCTGGGCGCGCTGGTCGGCCTGCGCTCCGGCGCCCGTGCTGCCATCTCCCACGAGGCAGGACGAGAAACCGGCGGTCTCCAGCTCCTTGCGCAACTCGGGCAGCGCGGCGCGGATCGCCTCGCGCGCCGACTCGGTGGCCCCGCCCAGGTCCAGGCGGATGTCGCCGCCCTGGAGCTGGGCCACGACGGTGACCGGGCCGAGGTCGACCGGGTGCAGGTGCACGGTGAGCGTGTGCTCGCCGTTGAAGCCGCGCAGCGGCGACAGCTCGGTGGCGAGCCGGTGCGCGTTGTGCGTCGGTGCCGGTTGGTGCGCCGCGGGCTGCTGCGGCGCGGCGACCTCGGTGGTCGCGCGGACCGCGGGCACCGGCAGGTCGCCGGTGTGCACGGGGATCGCGGTCGGGGTGGCGTCGACGGCGGTCGGCTGCGCGGGCAGCGCGATCGCCGCGTCCACCGGGGCGTTCGCCTGGACGGCGGTGTCCGGGGTGGACCGCGTGGACTGGGTGACCAGTCCGGTCGGGACGGTCGGCGCGGTGTCCTGCTCGGCGTCCTTGCCGTGCTTGGACTCGTGCCGCTCGCCGCCCTTGTCCGCCGGGGCGGGGCGGGCCTGCGCCGCGGTCGTCGCGGTGCTCGCGGTCGAGGTGGCCGTGCTCGTCGCCGTCGACGGCTCGGTGTTCGACGAGGTCTTGGTGTTCACCGGGGTCGCGCTGCCGGGGGTGGCCTCGGCGACCTGGGTGGCGGCGGCCTGGGCGGCGACGGCGACCTGGGTGGTCGCGGTGGCCTGGGCCGCTGCGGTGGTCGTGGTGGTCGTAGTGGTCGGCGCGGGCACCGTGGCGGTGCCTGCGACATCCCCGTTGATGTCTGCGGTGCCCGCGCCCTGCGCCACCGGGGTGGCGGTGATGGCGCCGTTGCCAACAATCGGGGTGGTCGCGAACGGAGCCCCGGTCGGCGCCGGGGCGGTGCCCGGCGCGGCGGGGGCGGCGAACCGACCCTGGCCGTCGGCCGGGGTGGTCGCAGCGGATTCGGCCGGTTCGGCCGAGGCGGTGGTCACGAATCCCACGCCGGTGTTGTCGGCAGCGGAGGGCCGGACCTCCGGAATACGCGCGGAATCGATGGCCGTGGCCTCCGCCACACCGGCCGCACCGGCCGTCGGGGCGCTCAGCGGCCCGCTGACGGCCTGGGCGGTGGTGCCCGGCGTGGTTGCCCCGGCGGTTGCCTTCGGGGCCGCGACGGGCGAACCGGCGGCGGTCGGGAGGACGATGTCGGCGCCCGCGCCGAGCCCGGTGAGCGCGCTCACGCGCGTGCTGGGGGCTTCCGGGGCGCTCTCGGGCGCGGCGGTGGGCGTGGGCGCCACCGGGGTGGTCAGGGCGGGGAGCGCGATAGGGGCGTTCTGCGGCAGCACGACCGCCGCGTTCGCCAAAGCGAGCGCGGTGAGGTCCGGGGTGGTGTTCACGGCGAGGTCGACCGCGGTGTCCACACCGGAATCAGCGGTGTCCTGCTCGGACTGGCCCGCCACACCGACCGCGAGACCGGGAACGGCCTGACCGGCGGTCTGCGGTTGCGCGGGAACACCCGCCAACGACTGGAACAACGCCGCGAACGCGGGCGCGGCCTGGCCGCCCGCCTTCTCGGGGTTGGCGTCGGTGCCCGCCGCGGTGGCGGTCCCCGCGGCCGTGCGCGCCGCGGTGGGGGTGAAACCGGGGATCGTCATGCCGCCGCTCCAGCGGTGAGGTTCGCCATGATCTTGCGGACGTAGTTCTGGGTCTCGTTGTAGGGCGGGACGCCGTCGTACTTGCGCACCGCGCCCGGGCCCGCGTTGTAGGCCGCCAGGGCCAGCGGGACCGACCCGAACGAGTTCAGGTGGCTCTTGAGCAACCGGGCCGCGCCGTCGATGGCCTGGGTCGGGTTGAGCGCGTCGACGCCCAGGCCCGCCGCGGTCGACGGCATGAGCTGCATGAGCCCCTGCGCGCCCGCGCCGCTGACGGCGTTCGGGTTGTAGTTCGACTCGGCCTTGGCCACCGCCGACAGCAGGCCGCTGGGCAGCCCGTACTTGGCGGTCGCGGCGGCGAACAGGTTGTCGTACTTCGACGACCCGGTCGCGCCGGTCGCGGCGGTCACGTTGTAGGTGCCCGCGCCGTTCGTGCCGATCGGGGCCAGGCCGCTCAGTGTGCCGAGGCCGCTCAGCGCGGACGACGACGAGGACGAGTCCGGCAGGATCCGGCGGATCGCGGTCGGCGTCTCGTAGACCTTGCCGATCTTCACGTCCTCGCCAGCCTCGGGCGCGTGGATCATCTGGCCGTTGCCGAGGTAGATGCCGATGTGGTGCACCGGGGAGCCGAAGGCCACCAGGTCACCGGGCTTGGCCTGGTCGAGCGAGGCGACCGCGGTGCCCTGCTTGGCCTGGTCGCGGCTCACCCGGGGCAGGTCGACGCCCAGGTCGGAGTAGACCTGCTGGACCAGTCCGGAGCAGTCGAGCCCGGTCGCCGGGTTGGTGCCGCCCCACACGTACGGCACGCCGAGGTACTTCTTCGCCGCGGCCACCGCGTCCGAGCCGGTCGCCGACCCGGTCGCCGAGCCGCCCATCGCATCGGAGAGCGCCGAGGCGAAGTCGGTGCCCGAGGCGGTCGACGCCTGGGCGGCCGGGGCCTGCCGGACCGGGAGCATGGCGTCGATCTGCGCCATCCGGTTCATGATCGCGGTGATGCCGTTCATCGAGTCTCTCCCCGCCCGCCCGCCGCACGTTGTCCGGCCACCTCATCGGCCGCCCGCTGGGCGTCGGCCAGCTCTTTCACCCGCTGTGCCTCGATCGTGCGTTCCACGAGCTTCTCGACGCTGCGCCTGCGCTTGGCGGCCTCGCGCAGGTTCTCCACCTCGACGTCGGTCTCGGCCCGCGCGACGCGCTCCAGCGCCCGCGCCTCGCTCAGCGCGGTGGCCAGCGCGCGGCCCGCGGCGATGGCGGCCATGTAGCTGGCCGCGTCCCCGCCGCGCGGTACCGCCCAGCCCTCCATCGAGTCGTGCCGGGCCGCGGCCTCGGCGACCGTGTCGGCCAGTCGGGCGTTGGCCCGGGTGACCGCGCCGCGCGCGATGTCCTCCTGGGCCTTGCGGGCGCGCAGCACCGACGCCAACCTCGTGCGGATCGTCATTCCTGTCCTCCGGCGTGCAGCAGTTCGGCGAGCTGCCGCCACGCCTGGTCAGCGGAAACCTGGTCATCGATGCGCTGGCGGAGGAAGTCGTTGATCAACGGCTTCAGCTCCAGCGCGCGGTCGGCGTCGGGGTTGGTGCCCGGCACGTAGGCGCCGATCTCCACCAACTCGCGCACGTCCCGCTGCGCGGCCAGCAGCCTGCGCAGCGTGCTCGCGTCCGCCCGCTGGGCGGGCGTGGTGATCGCCCCGGTGACCCGGGACACCGACTCCAGCACCTCGATGCTGGGGAAGTGCCCGGCCGTGGCCAGCTTGCGGTCGAGCACGACGTGGCCGTCCAGGATGGACCGGGCGGCGTCGGCGATCGGCTCGTTGTGGTCGTCGCCCTCCACCAGCACCGTGTACAGCCCGGTGATGCCGCCGACCGGCGCGGGCCCGGCCCGCTCCAGCAGCGTGGGCAGCAGCGCGAACACCGAGGGCGGGAAGCCCCGGGTGGCGGGCGGTTCGCCCGCGGACAGGCCGACCTCGCGCTGCGCCATCGCGATGCGGGTCAGGCTGTCCATCATCAGCAGCACGTTCTTGCCCTGGTCGCGGTAGAACTCGGCGATCCGGGTGGCCACGAACCCGGCGCGCAGCCGGACCAGCGGCGGCTGGTCGGAGGTGGCCACGACGACCACCGAGCGGGCCAGGCCCTCGGGGCCGAGGTCGTTCTCCAGGAACTCGCGGACCTCGCGGCCGCGCTCACCGATCAGCGCGATCACGGTGATCTCCGCCTGGGTGCCCCGGGTGATCATCGACAGCAGGCTCGACTTGCCCACACCGGACCCGGCGAAGATGCCGATGCGCTGCCCGTGCCCGCAGGGCACCATCGTGTCCAGCGCGCGCACGCCCAGCTGCAGCGGCGCGTCGATGAGCGAGCGCTCCATCGCCGACGGCGGTGCCATGTCGACCGACACGCGCTCCAGGCCCGCCAGCGCGGGACCGCCGTCCATCGGGCGGCCCAGGCCGTCGAGCACCCGGCCGCGCAGCTGCTCGCCGACGGCGATGCGCAGCGGGCTGTCGGTGTTGACCACCGGGCTGCCCACGCCGACCCCGCCGAGCGGGCCCAGCGGCAGGCACACGACCCGCTCGCCGTCGAGCGCGACGACCTCGGCCAGCAGCGGCTCGGCGGCCGGTCCGATGCGGACCATGTCGCCGATCCGCGCGGCGATACCCGCCACGGTGACGGCCAGGCCGACCACGCCGACCACGGCGCCGGTGCGTCGCGGGCGCGCCACCGGCAACAACTCGGAGATCCGGTCGGAGAGCATGGCGTTCCCTTCGGACGTCGTCGGATACCCCTGAGCGGACCGCGTCGACACCACCCGGACGGGCGCGTCCTGGGCCACAGCGGTCACGAAGCGAGTTCCGCCCGCACCCGGGCCAGCGCGCCGGACAGCGTCGCGTCCACGGTGGTCACCGCCGTCTGCGCGATGGCGTCGCCGCGGGCCACGCCCGGGTCGGCGACCAGGGTCACCGACCGGCCGGGGACCGGGTCGGCGCCGGAGGTCAGCTCCACGTGGTCGGCCGGGTTGACCCGGACGACCACCGAGGTGGTGGTGGGCAGCTCGGCGATGGCGCGGGTCAGACCCGCCCGGGCGCTGTCGGCCACCGCGGTGGCCAGCTGCGCGCCCAGCATCGCCTCGGCCAGGTCGATCGCGGCCACCAGCACCTGCTCGGCGAGGTCCTCGGCGCGGCGCACCGAGGTGGCCTGCACCTGGCGGGCGGCGGTGTCCACCGCGGTCAGCGCGGCACCCGCCTGCTCGGTGCGCATCGCCAGCAGCCGGTCCAGCTCGGCCTGGGCGCGGGCCCGGGCGGCGGAGGTGGCGGTGCGCGCCTCGCGCATGCCCTGGGCCCAGCCGGTGGCGTAGCCCTCGGCGTGCGCGGTGGCCCGCGCGCTGGCCTGCTCGCCGCCGCCGAGGCGGAACGGCGTGACCGCGTCCAGGGACGAGTCCCCGCGCAGCACGGTGCCCACGTGGTCAGGCGACAAACTCATCGTCGTCCCCTCGCCGCAGCACGATCTGACCGGACTCCTCCAGCGAGCGGATCTCGCTGATGATCTTGGCCTGGGCCTCCTCGACGACCCGCAGCCGCACCGCACCGAGGACCTCGATCTCCTCGATGAGGTTCTCCGAGGCGCGCTCGGACAGGTTGCGCGTGATCTTGTCGCGGACGTCGTCGCGGACACCCTTGAGCGCGGTGGCCAGGTCGGCGCCGGAGACGTTGCGCAGCACCAGCTGCAGGGACTTGTCGTCGATGCCGACCAGGTCCTCGAACATGAACATCTGGCTGCGGATCTCGTCGGCCAGCTCCGGGGAGCGCTTGGCCAGGCCGTCCAGGATGGACCGCTCGGTGGCCCGGTCGGACCGGTTGATGATGTCCACCAGGGGGCCGACGCCGCCGATGGTCGACACGTCCGAGGGCTGCAGCAGCGAGGAGAGCTTGCGCTCCAGCAGGTTCTCCAGCTTGCGCACGATCTCGGGGGAGGTGCGGCCCATGGTGGCCACCCGCAGCGCGATCTCGCTCTGCCGGTCCGGCACCAGCCCGCCGAGGACGGCCGACGCCAGGTTCGCGGGCATGTGCGCCAGCACCAGCGCCACGGTCTGCGGGTGCTCCTCCTGGAGGAAGGAGAGCACCTGGCGGGGCTCGGCCCGCTGCAGGAACCGGAACGGCACGTCCAGCATGGTGGCGCCGATGCGGTCGACGATCTCGTCGGCGCGGTCGTGGCCCAGGGTCTCGATCAGCAGCTCGCGGGCGTAGTCCATGCCGCCGTGCGACACGTGCTTGCGGGCCTTGGCCATGGCGTGGAACTCGTCGAGCACCGCGGTCGTGTAGTTGGACTCCACCGCGCCCAGCCGGGCGACCTCGGCGGAGAGCGCCTCCACCTCGGCCTCGCGGAGCTTGGAGAGCACCTTCGCCGATCCGTCCTTGCCCATCTGCAGGAGCAGTACGGCCGCCTTGCGCAGCCCCTCGTGCCCGCCCATCAGTTCGGTCATGTCAGGTCACGCTCCCTTCGTGGCCAGCCAGCCGCGCAGCAACCGCGCGACCTCATCGGGCTGCTCGTCGACCAGTGCCTCGATCTCCTTGAGCTTCTGCTCCTGCGGGCCGTTGTCGCCGTTGATGCCCGCGCTCAGCGCGGCGCGGTCGGCGGCGGCCTCCAGCCGGGCCCGCTCGTCGGCGGTGTCGAGCGCCGCCTGGCGGGTCCGCTCCAGCTCCGCCTTGATCGCGTCCAGGCGCTCCAGCTCGGCGGTGCGGATGACGTTGCCGTTCTTGCGGCGGCGGCGGGTGGCGAGCCAGGTCACCACGAGCAGGACCAGGACGGCCAGCGCGGCCGCACCCTGCTTGATGAGCGTGAACTGCTCGGCCTTCTGGTCGCTGGCCTGCTGCGCGGCGACCTCCTGCGCGGTGGTGTTGGCCGCGCTCTGGTCGAAGGGCAGCGCGCTGACCGCGATGGTGTCGCCGCGGGTGGTGTCCAGGCCGACCGCCGAGGAGGCGAGCTGGCGGATCTGCTCCAGGTTGGCCGCGGCGGCGGTCGACTGGTCCAGCAGGACCGCGACGCCGAGCTTGCGGACCTGGCCGGGGGCGTTCTGCCGGGTCTCGATGACGCTGTTCACCGCGTTGTCCCGGACGGCCTTCTCCTGCTTGTAGGAGCCGTTGCCGTCGGTCGAGGACGAGGTGGTGGACGACGAGTCCGTGGTGGTGGTGTCGGTGGTCAGGCCGTTGGTCTGGCCGAGGACGCCGCCGTTGGCGCCCGCCGCGCCCGCGCCGGTGCCGGAGTAGGCCTCGTTGGTGGTGCTCTCCGACAGCGCCGGGGCGTCGGACTTGGTGTAGGTCTGGCTCTTGGTCTCCGAGGTGTCGAAGTCCAGGTCGGCGGTCACCTTGACGACCGCCTTGTTGGCGCCGACGACCTGGGTCAGCAGGGCCTGCAGCGAGGTGCTGACGCGCTGCTCGTAGGCGGCGGTCTCCTGCTGGCGGGCGCTGGTGGAGCCGGTCGAGCCCTGGCCGGGGGCGGCCAGCACGGTGCCGTCGGAACCGGCCACCGTCACGTTGGTGGGGTCCATGCCCTCCACCGCGGAGGCGACCAGGTGGATGATGGTCTGCACCTGGTCGTCGGAGAGCTTCTTGCCCGCGCCGGTCGACACCATCACCGACGCGGTCGGCTTGGCGGAGGCGTCGGAGAAGACGTCCTTGGTGGGGATGGCCAGGTGCACCGACGCGGCGGTGACGCCGTTGATGGACTTGATGGTCTTGGTCAGCTCGCCCTCCAGGGCGCGCTGGTAGGTGACCTGCTGCATGAAGTCCGAGGTGGTCACGCCCTGCTGGTCCAGCAGCGCGTAGCCGGTGTCCTCGGAGGCGGGCAGGCCCGCGGCCGCCATGTCCAGGCGCAGCTGGTAGAGCTGGTCGGTCGGCACCATGACGGTGGCGCCGCTGTCGGCGAGCTCGTAGCTGACGCCCTTGGTGGTCAGCTCGTCGGTGATGGCCGACGCGTCCTTCGTCGCCAGGTTCGAGAACAGCGGCGAGTAGCTGGTGGTGGAGACGAACGAGAAGTAGACCCAGACCCCGATGACCGCGACGAGAACTCCCGCCACCACAACGGCTTTCTGGCCGACCGAGAAGGCCTTGAAGCCGCTGCCAACACGACGTAGCAGCACCATGATCCGGTCTTGGTTCATCCCTGCAGCCTCATGATCTCGTTGAAGGCCTCAATGGCCTTGTTGCGGACCTGCACGGTGAGCTGGGTGGTGAGGTTGGCCTCGGTGGCCGCGGCGAGGTAGTTGTGCACGTCGATCTCGTTGCCGGTGGCCGCCTTGATGGCGAGCTGGCTGGCCCGGTCCTGCACCTTCTCGGTGTTCTCCAGGGCGCTGCCGATGATGGAGCCGAAGCTCAGGCCCGAGGCCGAGGTCGCGGCCGAGGTGTCGCCGATGGCGATCGGCTCGGCGACGGCGGGCGGGGCGATCGCGGATGTCACCGCGCTGATGGGGGAGGTCACGCGTTCTTCCCTAGCTGTAGGGCGGCCTGGTAGGCGTTCGTGGCGCGCTCGACGACGGCGATGTTGGCCTGGTACCCGCGCTGGGCCATGATCAGGTAGCCCATCTGGTCGCTGAGGTTGATGTCCGGGTACTTGACGTAGCCCTGGGCGTCGGCCAGCGGGTTGGTCGGCTCGTAGACGATCCGGCCGGTGGTGTCCCCGGACTTGATCTCGGAGACCACGGTGCCGTTGTGGGTCGGCAGTTCCTTGGCCACCACGAAGCGCTCCTGGAAGGCGTCGCTGCTGGTCGAGGTGGCGTTGTTGATGTTGGCCATGTTGTCGGAGACCGCGTCGAGCCACTTGCGGTGGACCGAGGCGCCGCTGGCGGCCGTGTCGATGATGTTGAACATGGCTTACCGCACGCCCTTCAGCACCGCGCTCACGAGGCCGAAGCGGTCGTCCATCGCGCGCAGCATGGTCTGGTAGCGCAGCCCGGTCTCGGTCGAGCCCAACGTCTCCTCGTCGAGGTTGACGTTGTTCCCGTCCTGGCGGGCGGCCAGGTTGGAGGTGGAGAGCGTGGCGTGCACGTTCGTCCCGTCACCCGCGGCGATCGCCTGGCTGAGCGCGGTCTCGAACTCCACGCGCTTGGCCTTGAAGTTGGGCGTCTCGATGTTGGCGATGTTGTTGGCCTGCACCCGCTGGCGCATGGCCAGACCGTCGAGCGAGGCCCGGATGGCCTGCGAGGCGAGATCGTCGAACACGACCGGAGCTCCTTATGCTTGCCGGTTGGGTCGCCGATCCGTGGCGGGTGAAGGTGAGCGTTCCGTGCTCAGACCGTTCATCGGCGGTTGACCACCGGGCATAAGGTTTTCGCAGGCCAGAAGGTGTGTCGGCGCCTACAAATATGGTTGTGTCACGGTTGTCGGGATGAAGATCGGCTGCAACCGATCGGCACCTTTAGGGGAGATTGGTCACGCTCTGTGTAATTTTGCCTTGCCGGACCAGGGAAAACGCGCCGTGCGCCCGGTGCGGGGTCGCGGGTGGACGCCCGTACACGCGTGTGGACCCCGGCCGCGGATCGCGACCGGGGTCCACACGGAACTGCCTGAGGTGTCAGCCGAGGAACGGAACTCCTACAGGGCGACGTCGACGTAGCTCGGGCGCGCCGGGTCCTTGGCGTCACCGCTCATCTTGCCCAGCACCAGGGTGTGCATCGCCGCGCTGGTCATCGCGGCGGCCACCTTGGACGCGACCTCCAACTGCCTGCGCAGCACCGCGTCGGCGCGCGGGCGCAGGTCGATCGGCAGCGGGCCCAAGCCCTGCGGCGGGTTCCAGGGATCGAACTTGGGCAGCTCGCGCAGCATGTGCTCGTCGTTGAGCAGGGCCTCGGCCGAGTCGACGTCCGCTTCCAGCCGGTCCAGTGCCGCGGCCCAGGCCACGTGCCACTGGTCGGCCGTGCTCACGACTTGCCGTTCGTGGCGGGCATCCCGTCCACGGCTTCGCGCCAGGCGTCGCGCAGGGGTTCGACCACCGCCAGGCAGGCGCGCACGGTGCCCGCGTCCTGACGGATGTTGGCCCGCATCAGCTCGCTGAGCAGGAACGCGTACAGACCGGCCAGCTCGGGGCCGCCCTCCCACTCCTCCGCGCGCAGGGAACCCTGCAGCTCCAAGAGGATGTCCTGGGCGTGCACCAGCATGGACGACGCGGTCTCCCGGTCGCCGCCGTCGAGGGCGTCGGCACCGCGGGAGAGGTCGAGGCAGAGCCGGTCGTAGAGCATCACGAGCAGGCGGCCGGGCGTCGCGGTGGACACCGAGTCGGCCAGGTAGCGCTGGCGCAGTGCGGGGCTCGACATTATCGGGTTCCTCCTTCTCAGCTCGACAGACCCGCGAGCTGGCCGGACAGCCAGTTCGCCTGGTCCTTCAACTTGCCCAGCGCGGTCTCCAGGTTGGTGTACTGCTTCTGCAGGGACACCTTCTTCGCCGCCAGCCGCGAGTCCCAGTTGGTGATCTCCGCGTTGAGCCTGCGGAGGTTGCTGTCGCCACCCTGGATGACCTGGGTGAGCCTGCCGGTCGTGCTGTTGGTGGCGCCGTCGGCGATCGCGGTGAACCGGCCGCCGAGCATGGTGGACACGGTCGCCTGCGTCCCCGCCGGGTCCTTGCCGACCGACGCGAGGAACGCGGTCTGGTCGAACTTCACCGCGCCGGTGCGGTCCAGGCTGATGCCCGCCGTGCTGAAGCCGCCGCCGTTGTTGTCCTTGCCCTGGCTGACCGCGCCGAGCAACTGCTCGCGCAGGCTGCGCACCAGGGCGTTGCCCGCCAGCGGACCGGACACCTTGGTGGTGGGGTTGTACGCGGTCGCGGCGTCGATCGTGGACAGCGCCGAGTTGACGGCGGCGACCAGGTTCTGCGTGGCGGTCGCGGCCTTGCTCGAGTCGGCGGTGGTGGAGACGGTGATGTTGGCCTCGGGCTTGAGGGCGGTCACGGTCACGCCCGGGATGAGGCCGGTGTAGACGTTGTCGGCGCTGGTCAGCTTGTAGCCACCCGCGTTCGGGTTGCCCACGTTGACCACGCCGTCGGCGCCCTGGGTCATCACGGTGGTCGGCTGGTCCAGGCCCGTGACGCTGAACGACTTGGCCGCGCCGGAGCCGGTGGCGGAGAACTGCAGCACCTGGCCGGTGGTGGTGGTCACCACGGTGGCGCGCACGCCCGCGTTCGCGCCGTTGATCGCGTCGGCGACGCCCTGCGGGGTGTTGGTCGTGACGTTGACGTTGACGGTCTTGTCCGCGAACACCAAGCCGAGCGAGCTGCCCGAGGCGGGCGTGCCGGACTGGGGGACCGCGGAGGTCACCACGTGCGTGGTGGCCATCGACGCGACCTCGAAGGTGGCGGTGCCGGACAGCGCGGTGGTGGAGGCGGCGACGGAGACCGCCGAGGAGGTGTAGCCGGCCTTGACCGCGGTCCACGTGGTCGAGGTGGCCAGGTCCTTGGCCGCGTTCTGCACGGCGAGCATCTTGGCGTTGATCGCCTGGTACGCGTTGGTCAGCGTCTGCTGCTGGCTGGCCTTGGTCTTGAGCCGGGTCTGCGGGGCGGCCTCGATCGACATGAGCTGCGAGATGATGGTGCTGGTGTCCAGTCCGGAGACCAGACCGTCAACGGCGCTTGTCATTTCGGAGTCTTCTCCTCGATCGGGGGCCTGGCAAGAGGGTCAGGGGGGACCTGAGAAAGGCCCGGGTACTGGTCCGGCTGACCAGTACCCGGGCCTTGATCACTCAGCCACGCAGGAGCTGCAGCACGGACTGCGGCGCCTGGTTCGCCTGGGCCAGCATCGCGGTGCCTGCCTGGGACAGGATCTGCGAGCGGGTGAACTTGACCATTTCCTGCGCCATGTCGGTGTCGGTGATGGCCGACTTCGACGCGGACAGGTTCTCGACCTGCACGTTGATGTTGTTGATGGTGTGCTCGAACCGGTTCTGGTACGCACCGAGCTGGGCGCGGGCCGTGGACAGGTTCTTGATGGCCGTGTCGACCGCGTCGATCGCGTTGCGGGCGTTGGTGGTGTTGCTCAGCGAAACACCGGTGCCCACGCCGAGGCCGGCGGAGTCGAAGCCGGTCGCGGTGGAGCCGGTGGTGCCCGCGACCGCGGTGCCCGCGGTCAGGCCGGAGGCCGAGGACGAGACGGTGATGGTCTCGTTCTGCGCGACCTTGGACGAGATCTTCAGGTCCGCGCCCGCCTTCGTGGCGACGAACGTGGCGCTGAAGTTGCTGTTGTTGTTGAGCTGGTTGACAACGTCGTCCAGGTTGGCCGGGCTGTTCAGCGTGACCGTGGCACCGTTGCCACCGATGGATGCGGTGACGGTCTCGGTGTCCAGGGCCGAGCTGAAGGTACCCGAGAGGGTGTTGCTGGCCTTGGTACCGGCGGCACCGAACACCGAGGCGTCGAGCGCGACGTTGATGCGGTCGTCGGTGGTGTTGTTGGCGCCGACCTGGAAGGAACCGGTGTAAGCGGTACCGCCAGCGGTGCCAACGGCCAGCAGCTTCTGGCCGCCGAAGGAGGTGGTCTTCGCGATCCGGTCCAGCTCGGACTGCAGCTGGCCGAACTCGGTCTGAGCCGCCGCCTGGGCGTTGGTGTCCTGCGAACCGCCGTTGGCGGCCTGCACGGACAGGTCACGCATGCGCTGCAGGATCTCGGCCGACTCGTTCAGGGCGCCATCGGCGGTCTGAACGACGTTGACGCCGTCCTGAGCGTTGCGCGTCGCGACCTTGAGGCCGCCGATCTGGGCCTGGAGGCCCTGAGCGATCGACAGGCCGGCGGCGTCATCGGCCGCCCGGTTGATCCGCAGGCCAGACGAGAGCTTCTCCAGCGAGCTCGACATCTGCTTGTCGTTGACCGACAGGTTGCGGTAAGCGTTCATCGCCGCGATGTTGGAGTTGATGCGCAGAGACATGATGGTTTCCTCCTTGAAGATTCTATTTCCCGCCCTTCCGTGGGCAGGCACCGAGTAGTTCGGCGACCCCGGGGGCTATCTGAGCTTCCCGGAGAAGATTTTGTTGGTGGATCTGGGAAAGATCCGGGCAAAGCGGGGCTGAGCAGGCACAACGCGCGCGCTTTCGCGTCGGCGCGGGCCGGGGTGACGCGGGTGGATCAGGCGGACATGTCCACCGGGACGCCGTAGGACGTGGTCTTGGCCAGGCGGGTCCGCAGCGAGCCCTGCGCGGCGACGGCCGCGTAGTAGGAGGCGCGGCGACGCGCGGCGCAGCCCTCGGGCTTGTCGGCGGCGGCCATGCGCTCCGGGTCGAGCTGGGCGTTGATGCCCTCGCGCAGCAGGGCGGTGGCCTCGGCGCGCAGCTGCGAGACGCGGGACTCGGTGACCCCGAGCCGCTCGGCGATCTCGGCCATCGGGCGGTTGTTGAAGTAGTACTCCTCGACGACCACGCGCAGCCGCTCCGGCAGCACCTCGACGGCGTCGCGCAGGTAGCCGACCCGCTCGCGCTCGATGATGAGGTCCTCGGGGGTGCCGCTCTCGTCCGGCACGACCATCTCGGTGGCCTCGGGGCCCTCGGAGACGACCGACTGCAGGCTCACCACGAAGGAGCGCTGCACGTCGTCGCGGATGGCGATGACGGAGCGGACGTCGGTGTCGAGCACCTCGGCCAGCTCGGTGTCGCTGGGCACCCGGCCGTGCTGGGCGACGAAGGCGTCGCGGGCGGACTCCAGCTTGCGGACCTTGCCGCGCACCGAGCGGCTGGCCCAGTCCTGGCCGCGCAACTCGTCGAGCAGCGCGCCGCGGACGCGGACCGCGGCGTAGGCCGGGAACGGGACGCCGCGGGCGGGGTCGTAGGCGCGGGCCGCGGCGACGAGCGCCTCGGAGCCCGCGGAGAACAGCTCGTCCCGGCGGACGTGGGCGGGGACCCGAGCGAGCATCTCGCGCACCACGTGACCGACCAGCGGCAGGTTCGCCGCGATCAGCGAGTCGGTGTCCATGGTGCGGGTGGTGCCGGTGCTCTCGGACATTTCTTCCTCCGCCGCTCGTCCATCTGAGACTGCTTGAGCAGGTGGGCTGCTCTGTTATGGACAAATGTGATGGCCCCTGGGTGTGTGCCAAGTGCCCTACGGGTGCGTCTCGGGTGCGACCGTCGCAAGTGGTTTTCGCGGTTTCCTCATGCTCACCCCGCGCGGGCCGATAGGCCAGGTGAGAACCCGTTGGCCCGCCTATCGGAGGCAGTGCGGATGAACCCCGTGGAGACGTCGGCGATCCTGTGGCGGCAGCGCGAGCTGCTGTCCCTGCTGCTGTTCAAGCTGGAAGTGGAGAGCCTGCTGCTCGCCGCCGGGCGCACCCGTTGGCTGGGATCGGCCACCTACGAGGTCGAACTGATGCTGGAGCGCATCCAGAACACCGAACTGCTGCGGGCCGCCGCCGTCGACGAGCTGGCCGAGAGCCTGGGCCTGCTGCCCGGGCCCAGCCTGGCCGCGCTCACCGACGCGCTGGACGACCCGTGGAAGTCCGTGTTCTCCGAGCACCGGACCGCCCTGGCCACCCTCTCCGCCGAGATCGAGGCGGCCGTCGAGGCCAACCGCGACCTGCTGACCTCCGGTCGGCGGGCGGTCGCCGACGCGCTGCGCGTGGTGCGCGGCGACGCCACCGGTGACACCCTCTACCGCGCCGACGGGAGCACCGCTCCCGCCGCAGTCGGCGCCCGACTCGTGGATGAGGCGCTGTAATGGGTTTCAACGGCATCAACACGGCGCTGACCGCGCTGCGCGTGCAGCGCCAGGGCCTCGAGCTGGCGGGTCAGAACATCGCCAACGCGGGCACCGAGGGCTACACCCGCCAGCGCCTGGAGACCACCGCCATCGGCGGGTCCGCGGTCCCGGCGTTCTGGTCCACCCAGCCGGTGGGTTCCAGCGGTGGCGGCGTGCAGACCACCTCGGTGAACCGGCTGCAGGACGCCTACGTCGAGGCGCGCACCCGCTACGAGCACGAGCGCCAGGCCACGACCTCCACCGCGCACGAGGTGCTGGTCGACGCCGAGAACGTCTACAACGAACCGGGCGCCAACGGCCTGCAGGCCCAGCTCACGAATCTGTGGGCGGGTTTCACTGACGTGGGTGACAACCCCAGCGACAGCGCGGCGCGCACGCAGCTGCTGACCCGCTTGCAGACGGTGGCCACCGGGCTGAACTCGGCGGCGTCCGAGCTGTCCGGCCAGTTCGGCAACCGGCGCACCGAGCTGGCCAGCACGGTCAACGACGTCAACTCGGCCGCTGCCCAGCTCGCCGACCTCAACGGCGCGGTGCTGCGGGCGAAGGCCGCGGGCGTGAGCTACAACGACCTGTCCGACAAGCGCGACGTGGTCGCCATGAAGCTCATCGAGCAGACCGGCGCGCAGGTGTCCGAGGCCGCCGACGGCACCTACACGGTGTCCCTCGGTGGGTCCAATTTGGTCAGTGGATCGACCGCGCGCGCACTGAAGGTGACCGGTACCACGGACATCGCCACCGCCACCACCAACCCGGTGACCGTCAAGTGGGTGGACACGGACACGGCCACCACCGGCGTGACCGGCAAGGCGGGCGCGCTCACCAACGCGCTCACCACCGTCCTCCCCGGACAGTTGACCGGTTTCAACAACGTCGCCGCCGCGCTCGCCAACCAGGTGAACACCGCCAACGCCGCGGGCTGGACCACGTCCGGCACCGCGGGCGGCGCGCTGCTGTCCGGCACCACCGCCGCGACCATCGCGGTGGTCACCAGCGACCCGGCCGCCATCGCCGCGTCGGCGAACAAGCTCCAGGCCTACAACGGCGACAACGCCGACTACATGGCCCGCCTCGGCAGCATCGGCACCGCGGACGGCATCTACCGCACCAACGTCGCCGACATCGGCATGAAGGTGCGCTCGGCCGAGCAGGCCGCGGCGACCCAGGACTCCATCACCACCCAGGTCGACGCCGCCCGCCAGGCCGCGTCCGGGGTCAACCTGGACGAGGAACTGACCTCGATGATCTCCTACCAGCGCTCCTACGAGGCCGCGGCCAAGGTGATGAGCGCCGTCGACTCCATGTTGGACACCCTGATCAACCGGATGGGGGCGTAAGCCGTGGCAGGCTTCCGGATCACCGAGCAGTCCACCCAGACCCGGGTGTTGGCGGGACTGCGCACCAGCTCCAACAACCTCGACCGGCTGCGCGAGCAGATCACCTCGGGCAAGCAGGTCGCCAAGCCGTCGGACTCGCCGACCGGCGTGGTCTCGGCCATGCAGGTGCGCGACGACCTCGCCGCGCGCGACCGGTACACCCGCAGCGCCACCGACGGCATCGCCCGGCTGGGCACCGCGGAGACCGCGCTCTCCTCGTCGTCGGACCTGCTCCAGCGCGCCCGCGACCTGACCCTGCAGGGCATGTCCGAGCCCGCGGTGAGCAACCCGATCGCCCGGGCGGGCATCGCCACCGAACTCAGCTCCATCCGGGAGAACCTGATCGCGGTCGCCAACACCACCTACCTCGACCGCCCGGTCTTCGGCGGCACGTCGGCGCAGCCGCGCGCGTTCGACGACCAAGGCGTCTACCAGGGCGACGACGGCCAGGTGATGCGCCGCGTCGGCGACAGCTCCCAGGTGCGCGTCGACGTCTCCGCGGACGTCTTCGGCACCACCTCGGGCAACGTCTTCGACGTGCTCAAGGACCTCTCCACCGCGCTCAGCGGCCCCGGCACCGTCAACCTGTCGAGTGACCTCAATCGGTTGGATTCGGCGATGTCGCGGGTCAACACCCAACTCGCGTCGGTGGGTACCCGATACAGTCAGCTCACGTCCGCGCAGGACGCGGCCGACACCCAGGTGGTGGCGCTGACCTCCCGGTTGTCCGGCATCGAGGACATCGACATGGCCAAGGCGGTGATCGATCTGCAGACGCAGACGGCCGGGTACAACGCGGCGCTGGCGGCGACCGCGCGCATCGTGCAGCCCTCGCTCCTGGACTTCCTGCGATGACGGCCACCCTGGCCCGAGGAGGCGCGGCGACCGACGTGACGACCGTGAACACCACCGCGACCGAGGACGACGTGGCCCTGCCCGTCATCGAGTTCCGGGTCCCGATCCCCGGCTTCCCGGACCACCGCGAGTTCGTGCTCGTCGCGGTGGCCGAGGACGGCCCGCTGTTCGCCCTGCGCTCGGTCGACGACCCGGACCTGAGGTTCCTGGTCGTGCCGCCCGCGCCGTTCTTCCCGGACTACGCGCCCCAGGTCGGCACGCAGGTGCTGGAGCAACTCGGCACCGAGGACCCGGCCGACCTGCTGGTGCTGCTGGTGGTCACCGCGTCCGGTTCGGTCGGCGACGCCACGGCCAACCTGCTGGCCCCGGTCATCGTCGACCGGAGCACTCGACGCGCGGCGCAGGTCATCCTGGAGGAGGATCAGCCTATTCGTGCCCGGCTGCTGCCCGCCTAGTCCGGCGGGGGAGGAGTGATCGCGTGCTGGTGCTGACCCGCCGGACCGGTGAGAGCGTGCGCATCGGGGACGAGGTCACCGTGACCGTGCTCGACATCCGCGGCGACGTGGTGCGGGTGGGCATCCAGGCCCCCCGCTCCGTCGCCGTGCACCGCGACGAGGTCTACCGCGAGCTGCGCAAGGAGAACGAGCAGGCCGCGCGCACCGCGGACGCTGGCGCCGCCCTGCTCTCCGACGCGCTGCGCCGCCGAGCCCCCGGTCCGCGACCGGGCCCGGGTCCGGCGGCGGGTCCGCGCAAGCCCCAGGAGTGAGACCGCCTACCCGGTCGGCGTTTCCGCCGACCGGGTGGTCGCGCGTGCGGCATGCTTCGCGGTGCGACCACACGGGGATCAGCGAGGGGCACGCATGGGCACGACCGAGTTCGTCATCCCGGCAGCGGTGGAATCACCCACCCGGGGCGGACCACCGCGCGGTCGGTTGAACCGCTGGCTGATGGAACACCGCGTGCAGCCGGTGGGCCGGGCCAGCGAGGAGGAGCACGGCGAACCGCAGGCGTGGTGGAAGGTCATGTGCCTCACCGGCGTCGACTACTTCTCCACCTTGTCCTACTTGCCCGCGATCGCCGCCGTGGCGGCGGGCGCGCTGTCCCCGGTGGCCACGCTGCTGATCGTGGCGCTGACCCTGTTCGGCATGCTGCCGATGTACCGGCGGGTGGCGCACGAGAGCCCGAACGGGCAGGGCTCGGTGGCCATGCTGGAGAAGCTGCTGCCGTTCTGGCGCGGCAAGGTGTTCGTGCTGGTGCTGCTGGGGTTCGTGGCCACGTCGTGGATCATCACGATCACCCTGTCCGCGGCCGACGCGACGGTCCACATGGTGGAGAACCCGTTCTTCCCGTCGTTCCTGCACGGCCGCGAAGTGATCGTCACCGTCGTGCTGCTGCTCGTGCTCGGCGGGGTGTTCCTGCTGGGCTTCAGCGAGGCGGTCAGCGTGGCCATCCCGCTGGTCGCGGTGTTCCTCGCGCTCAACGCGGTCATCGTGGTGGAGGGCATCGGCGAGCTGTTCACCCACGGCGCGCGGTTCGCGGACTGGTGGAGCGCGCTGTCCGGTTCGGGGGGTATCGGTGGGATCGCCGGACCGGCGATCCTGGCGTTCCCGTTGCTGGTGCTCGGTTTGTCCGGGTTCGAGACCGGTGTGAGCATGATGCCGCTGGTCGCCGCGAAGGGCGCGGACCGGGAAGAGCGGCTGGCGTCGCGCGTGCGCAACACCCGCAGGCTGCTCACCACCGCCGCGGTCATCATGTCGGTCTACCTGGTGTCGACCAGTCTCATCACGACGGTGCTGATCCCCAAGGCGGAGTTCGAGGACGGGGGAGCGGCCGTCGGCCGCGCGCTGGCCTACCTCGCGCACACCCGGCTGGGTGAGGTCTTCGGCACGGTCTACGACATCAGCAGCGTGCTGATCCTCTGGTTCGCGGGCGCGTCGGCGATGGCCGGTCTGATCAACATCGTGCCGCGCTACCTGCCCTCGTACGGCATGGCCCCCGACTGGGGCCGCGCGGTCCGGCCGGTGGTGCTGGTCTACACGGCGATCTGCGTCGTCATCACCATCGCCTTCGGCGCGGACGTCAACGCCCAGGCGGGCGCCTACGCGACCGGCATCCTGGCGATGATGGTGTCGGGTGCGTTCGCGGTCATGGTCTCCGCGATCCGGCGGCGGGCGCGCGCGTCGGCCACCGGGTTCACGGTGCTCACCCTGGTGCTGCTCTACGCGCTGGTGGCCAACGTGATCGAGAAACCGGACGGCATCGCCATCTCGGCCGTCTTCGTCGCCGGGATCATCGTCATCTCGCTGATCTCCCGCGTCACCCGGACCACGGAGCTGCGCGCCGAGCGCATCGAGTTCGACGACGCGGCCCGCGGCTTCATCACCGACTCCCTGGCGCACGACGGCAGGATCAACCTGATCGCCAACAAGCGCCAGGCGGGCGACGTCGACGAGTACGACGACAAGGAGGTCGAGCAGCGCGGCCTGAACCCGGTGCCGGGCACCGCGGACGTCATCTTCCTGGAGATCGACGTCATCGACCCCTCGGAGTTCTCCGACGTCCTGCGGGTCCGCGGCGTCGAGATCGGCGGCCACCGCGTGCTGCGCGCGGACAGCCCGGCGGTGCCCAACGCCATCGCCGCCGTCCTGCTCGCCCTGCGCGACGCCACCGGCGTCCGCCCCCGCTGCTACTTCGAGTGGTCGGAGGGCAACCCGATCACCCACCTGTTCCGCTACCTGATCCTCGGTCAGGGCGACACCGCCCCGGTGACCCGCGAGATCCTGCGCGCCGCCGAACCGGACCCCAAGCGCCGTCCTGGGGTGCATGTGGGTTGACCGGCCTCAGAGCGCCCTGGGCGGTGCCGAGAGTGGGGTTACCATCCCCGGTCACCGAGCCGCCCCGGTGGCCGGGGGTGGAACCAAAAGTCTTGGGGGAGTCGGGCCGCGAGTCCCGGAGCCGTGTGACGTCCGGCGCCGCGGGAGACCCGGAGCGGGATTCACTCTTCCGCCCACTTGAACATATAGCGCACCGGGGGACTTGCCGCAAGACCCCGCCCGTCCCGCACAATCGCTACTCGTGGTGGGTGTCCACCACGGGACCGCGATGTGGTGAGGGGCTTGTGGCAGATCAGGGGTACGACGCGGAACTGCGGTCCGAGCAGGAGTACGTGGCCGGGCTGTACGACCGGCTGGACGCCGAGCGGGCCCGGGTGACCGAGGCCTTCCGGTCCGCGTTGCGGGGGACCGGTGGCACGGTCATGGAACGCGACTTCGAGGTGCGGGCCTTCGCCAGGGAGGCGAAGCGGCTCGACGTGGCGGACAACGGGCTCTGCTTCGGGCGGTTGGACTCACTTTCGGGTGAAACGTCCTACATCGGTCGCATCGGGCTGTTCGACGAGGACGACGACTACGAACCGGCCCTGCTCGACTGGCGCGCGCCCGCCGCGCGGCCGTTCTACACCGCCACCGGCGCCAGCCCGGAGGGCATGCGGCGCAGGCGGCAGTTCCACACCCGCGGTCGTCGGGTCGTCGACTTCACCGACGACGTCTTCGGCAGGCCCGGCGCGGCGCAGCGGGGCGACTCCGCGCTGCTCGCCGCGGTCAACGCCCCGCGCGGCGAGGGCATGCGCGACATCGTCGCCACCATCCAGTCCGAGCAGGACGAGATCATCCGCCTGGAACACCCCGGTGTCCTGGTCATCGAGGGCGGCCCGGGGACCGGCAAGACCGTCGTCGCCCTGCACCGCGTCGCGTACCTGCTCTACACGCAGCGCGAGCGCATGGAGCGCCACGGCGTCCTGGTGGTCGGCCCGAACCCGGCCTTCCTCAACCACATCGGCCGCGTGCTGCCGTCCCTCGGCGAGTCCGATGTGGTCTTCACGACCACCGGCGGCCTCCTCCCCGGCTACCGGGTCACCGCCGAGGACACACCGGAAGCGGCGCGGCTCAAGGGCTCGCTGAAGATCCTCGACGCGCTCGGCGCCGTGATCGCGGGCCACCAGCGGCTGCCTGCGGAGCCGATCCCGGTCGAGCTGGGCCGGGTCACCACCCGGATCGACGCCGCGACCGCCGAGTGGGCGCGGGACGAGGCCCGCGCGAGCGGCCTGCCGCACAACGAGGCCCGCGAGACCTTCACCGAGATCATCACCTACGTCGTCACCGAGCGGGTGATCGGCCGGATCGGCAAGGGCTGGCTGTCCCGGGACGACAAGGAGACCTGGGAGCAGACGCGGGCGGCGCTGCTCAAGGAGCTGGCCGACGACGACCGGTTCACCGCCGCGCTCGACGCGCTGTGGCCCGTCCTGACCCCGGAGCGGGTGCTCGCCGCGCTCTACACCGACCCCGAGCGCCACGGCGCGGACCCGGCCCTGCGCCGGGCCGACCCCGAGGGCTGGACGGTCTCCGACGTGCCGCTGCTCGACGAACTGGTCGACGTGCTCGGCCAGGACAAGGCCGCGGCGAAGGTGGTGGAGAGCGCCGCCGAGCGGGACCGCCGGATCGAGGCCGCCTACGCCGCCAAGGTCCTGGAGAGCATGGTCGGCCGCGCCGACCACATGGACGACGAGGACCACCTCTTCGCCAGCGACCTGCTCTACGCCGAGGACCTGGCCGAGCGGTTCGTCGAGGTCGACACCCGCGACCTGGCCGAGCGCGCCGCGGCGGACCGGGACTGGACCTACCGGCACGTCGTCGTCGACGAGGCCCAGGAACTGTCCGAGATGGACTGGCGGGTGCTGATGCGGCGCTGCCCGGGCCGCTCGTTCACCGTGGTGGGTGACCTGGCCCAGCGCCGCACGGCGGCCGGGGCCCGGTCGTGGGCGGAGATGCTGGAGCCGTACGTGCCGGGCCGCTGGGTCTACCGCTCGCTGACGGTCAACTACCGCACCCCGGCGGAGATCATGGCCGTGGCGGCTTCCGTGCTGGCCGAGTTCGCGCCGACCACGCAGCCGCCGGACTCGGTGCGCGCCTGCGGCGTCCAGCCCTGGGCCCGGCGGGTCACCGACGAGGAGCTGCCCGCCGCGGTCGAGGAGTTCACCCTGGCCGAGGCCGGTCGCGAGGGGACCAGCGTGGTGATCGGGCCGCCGGGCGTGCCGGGCGCGGTGCCCGCGTCGGAGACCAAGGGCCTGGAGTACGACGCCGTGCTGGTCGTGGACCCGGAGCGGATCCTCGCCGACGGCCCGCGCGGCGCGGCCGAGCTGTACGTCGCCCTCACCCGCGCGACCCAGCGGCTCGGCGTGCTGCACCGCGGCGAGCTGCCCCCGGCGCTGAGCGGGTTGGTCGAGGGGTAAAAGCGAAGCGGGGTGGACCTGGTGGTCCACCCCGCTTCGTCTGACTATTCAGTTGGGACGGTCGAGCTCGGTCAGCTGGTCTGCAGCGCGACGTCGTCGATGAGGAAGCTCGTCTGGAGGCTGGCGTCCTCAACGCCGTTGAACTTGATCGTCACCGACTGGCCAGCGTACTGGCCGACGTTGACCGACACCTGCTCGTAGCCGCCGTTGGCGTTGGTGTTCGAGTAGGTGGCCACGGTGGTGCCGTTGACGGTCACGGTGAGCGTGTCGTAGTCGACCTGCTCGGTCTCGGCGGTGGTGACGTGCAGCCAGTAGGTCAGCGTCGAGTTCGAGCAACCCGCCGGGATGCTGACGGTCTGCTGCGCGCTGTCGGTGCGGGGGCTGCCCCAGCCGTTCAGCCACGCCTTGTAGTTGCCCGCGTGCGGGGCTTCCTGGGCGGAGGCGTCGATGACACCCGAGGTGGTGGTCCACGGCGCGGTGCCGCTCTCGAAGCCGCCGTTCTGGATGACGTCGGAGCCGGTGCAGGTGCCACCGCCGCCGCCGTTGACCGTCAGGGTGAAGGTCGCCGAGCGGGACACCGAGCCGACGCCCGAGATGGAGATCGGGTAGGTACCCGTGGCCACCGAGGAACCGACGGAGATGGTGGCGGTCGAGCCGCTACCGGTCTGGACCGAGGACGGGCTGAAGGACACGGTGACGCCGGAGGGGGCGCCGGTGGCCGACAGGGTCACGTTCTGGGCCGAACCCGAGGTGGTCTGGGTGGACACCTGGGTGGTGGTGCTGTTGCCCGCCTGGACGGTCGCCGAGCCCGGGTTCACCGAGACGGAGAAGTCGTTGCCGGGCTGCGGGGTGGAGTCGACGGCCTGCTTCCAGATCGTGTACGCCACACCGTCGGCACCGCGGTCGAGCGCGGTGGCGTTGATGTTGCTGGTGGTGTCGCACGCGGAGTGGTAGCAGGAGTCGTACGCGGCGTTCGCCGTGCCGCCCCACTTCTGCGCCTGCGCCGAGGTCTTGCGGGCGGAGGCACCGGTCGCGTAGCCCGAGGAGGCGATACCGGCCTGCTGGAAGGAGTAGTCGTCGGAGCGGCCCGCGCCCTCGACGTTCTCCTCCGGGGACAGGTTCAGGGTGTCCCAGTAGGCCTTGAGCGGCTGCGCGGCGGCGGTGGTGATGTTGTTGATGAAGTAGCCGCCGTTCTTCGAGCCGATCATGTCGAAGTTGTAGTACGCCTTGATCTGCGACCGCTGGGCGGCGGTCAGCTGACCCACGTAGAACTTCGACCCGTTGAGGCCCTGCTCCTCATCGGTCCACCAGGCGAACCGGACGTGCTTGGCCATCTTCGGGTTGCGCGCCGCGAGCTGCAGCGCGTTCTCCAGCAGCACCGCGGAACCGGAGCCGTTGTCGTTGATGCCGGGGCCCGCCGCGACGCTGTCGAGGTGCGAGCCGAACATGATCGTCTGGGCGGCGTCGCCACCGGGCCAGTCGGCGATCAGGTTGTTGGAGCGGTAGGTGCAGCCGGTGCAGACCTGCTCGGACAGGGTGTAGCCCGCGGCCTGCAGCTTGGCCTTCACGTACGCGACGGACGCGGTGTAGCCCGCGCTACCGGCGCGGCGGTTGCCGCCGTTCTGCGACGCGATCGAGTTGAGCTGGGTCAGGTGGCCCTGCACGGCGTTCACGTCGATGTTCGGGGCGCCCGGGTCGGGGTCGCCGCCGCCACCGGTCACGGTCAGGCTGTACGTCGCGGTGTGCGTCGCGCTGCCCGTGGCGGTCACGGTGACGGTGTAGGTGCCGTTGGCGACGTTCGCGCCGACGTTCACCGACGCGGTGGCCGAGCCACCGGTCTGGACCGAGGTCGGGTTGATCGACACGGTCACGCCGCTGGGCTGGCCCGAGGCGGACAGGGTGACGCTCTGCGCCTGGCCCGAGGTGGTCTGGGTGCCGATCGAGAACGAGCCGGAGCTGCCCTTGGCGATCGAGCCCGACGACGGGTTCAGCGAGACCGAGAAGTCGTTGCCCGGGGTGCCGGTGCAGGTGGGCTCACCGGTCTGCGCGGGCATCGAGATGGCGTCCCACGCGGCCTTGGTCTTGTTGTACAGGTTGCAGGTCGAGTCCAGGTTCTTCGCCGCGGTGAGGGTGGCGACCCGGTACTTGCGGTGGGTCATGCCGCTGGTCTTGAGCAGCATGCCGCCGTAGAAGATCTTGCCCGCGTTCTGGATGCCCACACCGGTGACGGTGGTGTTGTTGCAGGTGGGGCTGTTCGGCTTGCCGCCGCCGGGGGCGGAACCCTCGGCCAGCAGGTAGAACCAGTGGTTGATCGGACCCGCGGCCTTGTGCACCTCGGTGTTGGGGATCGAGGAGCTGTAGCAGTTCGGGTCGTTGTTGACCAACGACGGGTTGTACATGTTGCGGATCGGGCCGGACCCCTGGAGGTTGATCATCTCGCCGACGGTGTAGTCGGGGGTGTCCTTGGGGTTGTTGGCGTAGGCCTCGGTCAGGGCGCCGAAGATGTCACCGGTGCCCTCACCCAGCCCGGCCTCCGAGGAGGTGCCGCCGGGGGTGTTCTGGTCGAGGCCGTGGCCGTACTCGTGGCCGACCACGTCCATGCCCGCGATCCACTTGTTGGCCGAGTTGTGGCCGATGGTGATGGTCGAGCCGTCCCAGTACGCGTTGAGCTGGTCGAGGCCGACCTTGCCCGGCCACGAACCGCCGGAGCCGTTGTGGCCGTTGCGGCCCAGCCAGTCGCGCAGCATGTTCGACTCCTGCTGCGCGCCGTACATCAGGTCGCCGCAGCCGGTCTCCTTGCTGGAACCGCTGCCCGTGCCCCAGGTGTCGGTCGACTTGGTGAAGACACCGCCGCTGTAGTCCGAGCACTGGAGGCCGGGACGGGTGGTGTCGACCATCCGGTAGGAGCTGCCGGACTGGCTGGTCTGGATGGTGACGTTGCCGTTCCACTCGCTGTTGAGCGTGCCGTGGGCGGCGTCCTCGACCTTGTCCAGGACCGCGCCGGTGGTGGCGTCGACCCAGACGGTCAGGTGGCTGGGGCCACCGTCCTTGGTGTTGCCGATCAGCAGGTGCTCCCACGCGAGCGCGGGCTTGTCGGCGGTGACCTTGACGACCAGGCGGGCGGACTCGACCTTCGTGGTCTTGCCCTGCAGGCCCTTGGCGGTCGCCTCGGCGGCGGCCTTGGTGACCCGCGCGCTGGTGGACGGGACGGCCACCTTCGCGCCGGTCGCGGCGATGACCGAGCGGACCTTGCCCTCGCCGTCGGCGAGCACGGTGGCGTCGCCGCCCACGACCGGGAGGCCGCGGTAGCTGCGCTGGTAGCTCACCGAGTAGAGGTTGTTGAGGTACGGGGTGACCAGGTCACGCGCGTAGCTCTCGTCCGGGCCCTTGGCCAGGGCGTCCAGGCCGCTGGTGGCGGCGAGGTCGGCCGCGGAGACAGCCAGCGCCTGCGGGCTCTGGCCCGGCTGTTGCTGCTGGCTGGCGGATACCGGGCTGACGGTCAACGCGACCGCAGCGCCGGCGAAGACGGCCAGGGATACCCCGGCCGCCATCGTTCTGCGCTTCATCGAATGCTCCTTGTGGGCAGGGTGGTGCCCGGTGTGGTCGTGCCGCCTCGTGGGATGGGACACGAACGTCACCGAGCGCAGCGAAGCATTCAGATATCGCCATGTGACAGTCAATGGAGTGGTGAGTGGGAACGCGGGATTGTCAACATCCGGCAAATCGGTCCGGACGTCTGCCCGGCGGCTATTTCACCGTCCAGGCTGGTTAATGGCGCATTCACCCTTGTTCGATTTTCGGACGCGCTTTCGCTATGGGGTCGTCGTATGCCCCCGAGGCGCGTTCGGTGAACGCGCGCACCGCGCCGACCCGCGCCCACCGGCCGCTGAGCCGCCCGCGCAGCCCGGCCAGTTCCGCGGTGATGGTCGTGCGCCCGGCCGCCTCGGCCTCGGCCAGCACCGGCTCGGCGGTGGCCACCGCCGCGTCCGGCTCGCCCGCGCACGCGTGCGCGTCGGCCAACCGCACCGCGAGCAGCAGGTACGCGGGCCGCATCCGCTCCGGCACCAGCTCGACCGACTGGCTCGCGGCGCGCACCGCGCGGCGGGCCAACCCGCGGTCGCCGGTGCGCGCGGACAGGTCCCGCAGCGCCGCGCCCTTGGCCGACGCCACGCGCAGCCCGCCCAGGTCACCGGTCAGCCAGGGCACCTCGAGGTGGTCGCGGTCGCCGAGCCGGACCAGCCCGGACTCGGCGGCGTCCAGGTGCCGCAGGCAGGCGCCGTCGTCCCCGGTCAGCGCGTACCCGCGAGCCAGCGCCAGGTCGGCCAGGGTGTGCGTCCACGCCCGGTCCGGGTCGGCCGCGGCCATCGCCCGGCCGCAGGCCAGCGCGGTGCCCGCGTCGCCGTCGAGGCGGGCCAGGGTGGACACCTCGGCCAGCAACCGCACCCGGGCGCCGACGTCCCCGGTCAGGTCGGCGCGGGCCAGGCCGTGGCCGAACCAGGCCATGCTCAGCGCGGTCTGCCCGCGGTGCATGCGCAGCCTGCCCGCGATGGCGGCGAAGTGCGCGGCCAGCCGCTGGTGCGCCGGGTTGGGCTCGTCGGCGTCGCCGAGCCTGGTCAGCGCGTGCAGCAGCCACTCGACGGCGTCCAGGATGCCCGCCGAGCCGCTCTCCAGGCTCAGCCTGGCGTACTCGGCCAGCAGCGCGGCCAACACGTGCGTGAGGTCGGGCTCCAGCCCGCGCGGCGGGGTCCGGTGCGGGGCGAGCAGGGCCAGCAGGTCGCGGGTGGTCTCCAGGTCCGGCACCGCGCACCCGGCCGAGCCGTGCAGCGGGCAGGCGACGCCGTCGGGCGGCAGCGCGGTGGGCCAGGCGCGCACGGCGAGCGGGGCGGCCAGCGGGGCCGCGCCGGGTAAGACCGACAGCAGCGTGCGCTGCGGCGGGTCCGGTTCGCGGGTCGGTTCGCAGGCCAGGGCGACGAGCTCGCCGTCGGCGCCGAGGATCGCGTCCAGCACGTCCACCAGGCCCGCGGGCGGCACCCGCACCCCGCTCTCCAGCTTGGAGATCAGGCTGTGGTGGTACCCGACGCGCAGGCCGAGCTGGGCCTGGGTGAGCCCGCAGCGCCTGCGCCACTGCCGCATCCGCCTGCCGAACTCCGGCCACTGGCCCCGGTCACGGGACTCCTCGCCTGCCACGGCCCCTCCAGGTCGGTCCAGGACTCACCGACACGCGCTCGGGGCACCGCTGCCCAGAGACGCAAGGCCGGGCAGATTAACACCGCGGACCGGCGCTGCGGGTGACCTGGAGCACACTGGAGAAAATGGGAATTAAACACTGCGGACGGGTGGCCCACCCGGAATCGGTCGAGCTCCGTCTATTCGCTGTATCGGCCATCCGCGTTGCTCTTTCCGGGCTGTTTCCCGACCAGCTTGGCCGGGGGTGCCGGAAAATGTGAATTGGGGCCTTAGGTGACTATTGTGCTAATTGTCGGTATTTACCGAGGGTGACGATCGCCTAGGACTTGGGCGGGTCGTAGCGGTAACCCATGCCGCGCGCGGCCTTGATGGGGGAGTCCTCCGCCGACCAGTTGAGCTTGCGGCGCAGCCGCAGCACGGCGAACTTGACCCGGTCCGCGCCGATGCCGGTCGGGTCGTCCCACACCAGCTTCAGCAGCTGCCGCGGCGAGAGCACCGCGCCCCGGTGCTGCACGAAGGTCGCCAGCAGCCGGTACTCGGTGGCGTTGACCTCGGCCTCCACCCCGCCCACGTACACCCGCCGGGACCGGTGGTCCATGCGCACCAGGCCGTCGTCGTAGACCTCGCTCTGCGCGCTGCCGCCCGACTGCTCGGTGCGCCGCAGGATCGCCTCGATCCTGGCCAGCAGCTCCACCGTGGAGAACGGCTTGGTCAGGTAGTCGTCCGCGCCGCCCTTCAGGCCGCGGACCTTGTCCTGCTCCATGCCGTGCGCGGTCAGCAGCAGCACCGGCACGTCGGAGACGTCCCGGATGCGCTCCAGCACCGCCCAGCCGTCGATCACCGGCAGGCCGATGTCGAGCAGCACCAGGGTGGGCTTGTAGTCGTGCAGCGCGCGCAGACCCTGCTTCCCGTCGGGGGCCACGGTCACCTCGTGGCCCGCCTTCTCCAGGATCACCCGCAGCGCGAGGGCGATGTCGGGTTCGTCCTCGACGACCAGCACCGAGCTCATGTGTGTCCTCCCCGACTCATGCCTGCGCACCGCGCAGCGGCAGCGTGATGCGCACCGTGGTCCCCTCGTCCTCCGTGCTCTCGATGGTCATCGAGCCCAGATGCACCGCGACGATCTCCTTGCAGATCGACAGCCCCAGTCCGCTGCCCGGGATCCCGGCCTCACCCGCGTTGGACGCGCGGGTGAAGGCCTCGAACAGGCCGGGCAGCTCCTCGGCGGGCACGCCGATGCCGGTGTCCGCGACGGCGATCGTCCACGCCGCGGCGTCGGAGTGCGCGGAGACCCGGACCGAACCACCCGCCGGGGTGAACTTGAGCGCGTTGTTGATCACGTTGTCCAGCACCTGGGTCAGCCGGGCCGGGTCGCCGGTGATGACCGGGCCGGGCAGCACCGCGCAGGTGATGGTGATCCGCTCCCGGGCGGCCAGCGCGGTGTGGTTCTCGGTGGCCTTGGTGACCAGGTCGGCGATGTCCACCTCGGCGAACGACATGGACAGCTGGTTGGTCTCCAGGCGCGACAGCAGCAGCAGGTCGTCGACCAGCCGCAGCAACCGGGCGGCGTTGCGGTTGATCACCTCCAGGTGCGCGGACTGGTGCTTGGTCAGCGGTTCGGAGCTGTCCGCGAGCATCTCGCCGAAGGCCAGCACGGCGGTCAGCGGGGTGCGCAGCTCGTGCGAGACCGTGGCCACGAACCGGCCCTTGAGCGCCGCGGCCTCCTCCAGCGCCCGGTTGGTCTCCTCCAGCTCGCTGCGGGCCAGCGACTCGCGGGTGATGTCGCGGAAGTACCAGAGCGTGCCCGCGGCGTGGTCCGCGCGCAGCGGCACGATGTCCACCGTGGCCGTGCGCCCGCCCGCCAGCGCCAGCCGCACCGCGCGGTGGGTGAGCCCGGAGACGACCATCCGCTCCAGCATGTCCCAGGCCGCCGTCGGGTCGGCGCACTCGGCGGCCACCAGCTCCACCAGGTCGGTCACCGTCGCGCCGGTCATGTCGCGGTCCGGGTGGAACAGCCGGACGAACGCCGCGTTGTCCATCAGCACCTGGTGGCCGTCGTCGACGACCACGCCACCCGCCAGGTGCAGCACCAGTTCGCGCAGCCGGGCCCGCTCCAGCGCCACCGCGGCCTCCGCGGCCCGCCGCTCGGTGACGTTGTGCGCGTGCGCGACCACGGCGTTGATGCCCGCGATGTCCATCAGGTTGATCATCGACACGGCCAGCACCAGCCACCGCCCGTCGGCGTGCCTGACCCGGGCGTCGAGCTCGATCTGGTTGCCGGGCAACGCCATCAGCGCGCCGAAGGCCCGCTGCAGCGGCGCCAGGTCGTGCGGGTGGATCAGCTCGCGGAAGCGGCTGACCACCACGGTGCCCAGCGGGTAGCCCAGCACGTCGCGCACCGCCTCCGGCGCGGCGACCATGGTGCCGTCGGAGCTGACCGTGACCACCAGGGCGCGGTCGGCCACCGGGTGGTTGCCCAGCCGGGGCTGCGGGACCGCGGCGTCGCGGTCGCCGAAGGCGCGCACCAGCGCGATGACCGAGCGCAGCACCGCCGCGTCGTCCGCGCCCAGCCCGCCTCTCGCGGCTTCGTCCAACAGGGACGCGACCTGCTCCGGGTCGTCTTTGGACAGCAGGCGCGCGGCCTCGTCGAGCAGGCCCGCGAGCGCGGGCCGAGCTCGCTGACCTGCCTGGTCCGTCATCAGTTCACTCCACTGGCGGTACGGGGCGTCCCCGGCGCCACACTACGAGCGCACCCGCCGACCGCGCGCGGATCCGGTCCACTCGGGACGTTTTTCACCCCAACGAGTGGCCGGTGGTAGCGAATGCGGTGCGGAACGGTTGTCGCTGCCGGGGTCCGGGTGGACGCGTTCGCCACACTGGATCACGACGAGGAGGACACATGCCCGACCCGAACGCGGTTCCCCGCTGGGACTGCGCGGCAGCGGTGCGCGCGGTGAGCTGGGCCGACCGGTCCGGACAAGCCGTGCCCGTCGCGGTGGCGCTGTTGCGGGGGCTGCCCGGTGTGGTCGAGGCGGTCGTCGGCGCGCCCGTCGACGGCGCGGCGGTGGTCATCCCGCTGCGGACCGGTGACGCGCTGTCGGTGTGCTGCGACGGCGAGCCGGACCCGCGGCTGGCGCCGCTGGTCGACACCGTCGCCGCCACCCTGGACGCGAGCCGCGCCGACGGCGGCGCGGTCGACTTCCGGGACGCGGTGCTGTCCCAGTCGCCCAGCTTCATCGCGCTGTTCGCCCCGGACGGCGGGCTGCGCTGGGGCAACATGACGCACTGGCCGGACGGCACGGTGGTGCGCTACGACGAGACGAACACGTCGGCCATCTCGGGCATGGTCCACCCGGACGACCAGCGCACGCTGCTGTCGCTGATGTCCTCGCTGCACGAGCGCGAGCCCGGCGGCCACGACCGGCACACCGCCCGCGTGCGGCTGCCGGAGGACCGGTGGATGGTCATGGACATCGACATCTTCGACCGCTACGACGACCCGCTGATCGGCGGCCTGATCGCCTACGGCCGCGACGTGACCGACCTGCACGAGACCGAGAGCACCCTGCGGCTGATCGCCACCCAGCTCAAGATCCTGGTGGACTCGCTGGAGGTCGGCGTGCTGCTGCAGGACGCCGACCGGGTCCTGCTGATCGCCAACACCGCCGCCACCGCGCTGCTGGACCTGCGCAAGCCGCCCGCCGAGCTGGCCGGGCTGAGCTGGGAGGACATCCACCGGCTGCGCGGCCTGCCGCCCGCGTACTACACCGAGCTCGACGACCTGGCCCGCCGCTGCATGGCCGACGGCGTGCCGGTGCGGGGCGCGATGGTGGGGCTGGGGCCGCACAAGGTCGTGGAGCTGGACTTCGTGCCGGTGCGGGTGGGGAAGCTGCGGCTGGGCGCGCTGTGGGTGATGCGCGACGTCACCGAGCAGGTGGAGCTGCAGGCCGCGCTGGTGCGCCGCAACGAGGAGCTGTCCCGGCTGGCGGCGCTGAAGACGGAGTTCATCGCGACGGTGTCGCACGAGCTGCGCACGCCGCTGACCACGCTGACGTCGCTGACCCCGATGCTGGCCGACGGCGCGGGGGACCGGGTCCTCGGCCAGGCCGTGCAGCGCAACGTCAACCGGCTCGCGACGCTGGTGGAGACGCTGCTGTTCCTGGCCGGGCTGGAGTCGCACAGCCGGAGCCTGGTGATCACCCACACCCGGATGGAGACCCTGGTGCTGGAGCAGATCGCCATCCTGGCCAGCCACGCGGCGGCGCGGTCGGTGGTGGTCGCGCACCGGCCGCCGCCCACCGTCACGGTGCTCACGGGGGACCGGGACCTGCTGGCCAGGATGATCCACCACGTGGTGGCCGCGGCGATCGGCAGCTCGCCGCCGTCGACCACGGTGCGGGTCACCTCCCACGTCGACGCGGAGCGGTGGTCGCTGGACGTGACCGACGAGAACCCGCTGCCGGTGGCCGCGAGCCGGATGTTCACCACGATGCCGGACGGCGGCAGCGGCGCGGAGGGCGACCCGCTGATCGGCTCCGGCCTCGGCCTGACCCTGGCCAGGGCGATCGCCGAGCGGCACGGCGGGGGGATCACGTTCACCCGCTCGGCCGCGGGCGGCACGACGATCCGGATCGAGCTGCCCCTGGTGGGCCTGGCGGCGGAGGCGACCCCAATCTAGCCCGCCGGTCCGCATTCTCAAAGGGAGGGGTCAGCGGACCCACAGGGTTTCCACAGGCTCCGGGCCGACCCTGGTTCGGGTAGGCAGCGGACCTGGAGGAGGCGGTGGTCATGGCGGACACCCGTATCTGGCACGTGGCGGGCACCCTCGGCCACCGCCACGTCAACGCCGACGCGGCGGCCTCCCGGCGGACCCCCGACGGCGAGATGACCTTCGCGCTGGCCGACGGCATCGGCGACGACCCCACTGCCGCCCGCGCGGCCCGGGTCGCCGCCGCCACGGCCGTGTTGGCGGGGGGCACCCCGCGCGAGGCCGTCCTGGCCGCGCGCGACGCCGTCCGCACCCTGGCCGCGGGCGACTGCGTCCTCGTCGTGGCCCAGTCGACCCCGGACGGCTTCCGGATCGCGTGGGCGGGCGACACCCGCGCCTACACCTGGGACGGCCGCACCCTCACCCAGCTGACCGCGGACCACACCGTCGGCCAGTACTTCCGCGACCGGGGCGTGCAGGTCGCGCCGCGGCTGGACGCGGTGGTGACCTCCAGCGTCCGCACGGCGGGGGAGAGCGGCGCCGTCGGCCAGGTCGACCACTACCGCCCGGCCACCCTCCTGCTGACCACCGACGGCATCCACAAGCGCCTCGACGCCGCGCGGATCGCGGAGATCCTGGGCACGGCGACCAACCCGGCCGCGGCCCTGGTCCGCGCCGCGGAGAACGGCAGCGACAACGCGACCGCGATCGTGGTGGAGCTGTCGACACCCACGGTCGAGCTGATCGCGGCCTGACCGGGGGTTCGCCTGCCCCGGTTCACCGCGGTCCGCGAACCAGGCAGCTCCGCCTTGACATCGCCGCCGCACGACCCCGCCCACCCCGGTGGGCATGCCTCCGGCCCCCGGTGTCAATTCTACCGAGCAGGACCGACAGTCCCGGCGAAAGACGATCAAGCCTGTGGACAACCAGGGCGGCGGTTCCGCACTGCGAGAACGGATCCACGATCGAGTGGCGATCCGGCCGAGTTGTGCACAGCCGCCATGATCGGCTCAGCGGAATCGTCGGTACCCGCCACTAGGCCGGATACCGGGGGCCGGAGGCATGCTCCCCGATTCGGCCGGCACCGATTCGGCCGGCCCCGCCTCAGCCCGCCCACTCCTTCGCCAGCAGCTCGAACGACCGCACCCGGTCCTCGTGCCCATGGGTGATCGTCGTGACCATGAGCTCGTCCGCCCCCGTCACCCGCCGCAGGGTGTCGAGTCGCTCCGCGACATCTCCTGGCGTCCCGACGAACTGCGTCTCCACGCGGTCCACGACCAAGGACCGCTGCTCGTCGGTCCACTCGAACGCCGCCGCCTCCGCCACCGACGGGAACGGGATCGCTCCCGCACCGCTGCGGATGCTCAACACCCAGCGCGCGTAGGGGGACGCCAACTCCTGGGCCGTGGCCGCGTCCTCCGCCACCACGACGTCCGCCGACACCATCACGTACGGCTCCGCCAAGTCCGCCGACGGCTTGAACGCCGCGCGGTACCCCTCCACCGCCTCCAGCACCGACGTCGGGCTCACGTGGTAGTTCGCGGTGAACGGCAGCCCCAGTTCTCCGGCCGCCCGCGCACTGGCCCCCGCGCTCGACCCCAGTACCCACACCCGGGCGCCCGACCCCTCGGCGGCGGGTGCCCGGTAGTGCCGCCCGTCCGGGTCGGAGTACCCGTCCCCGAGGTAGTCCAGGATCTGCCGCACCTGGTCGACGTACTCCCCGGCCCCCTCGTGCACCCCCACCAGCCGCTGCTGGGTGTCGAGGCGGGCGATCACGTCCGGTTCGCTCAGCGCCGACTTCGGCTTGCCCGGGATCAGCAGCCCGTCCACGACGCGACCCGGTTCGACGGGGCCCGAGGCGCGGTCGAACCGGGCGGCGATGTCCGCGGCGCGGACCAGACCGGAGCGGCCCAGGCCCAGGTCGACCCGGTCCGGGTGGGCCAGGGCGATCGTGCCGAACTGCTCGGCGACCGACAGCGGCGAGTAGTAGCCCAGCAGCACGGCGCCCGACCCCACCCGGATCCGGTCGGTCGCCCCGGCGATCAGCGCGGCCAGCACCGCGGGCGACGCGGCCGCCACGCCCGGCGCGAAGTGGTGCTCGGCGACCCAGTACCGGTGGTACCCGAACCGCTCCGCGGCCCGCGCGAGGTCGAGGGTGGCGCGGATCGCGTCCCGGTTGGTCCGACCGGACACCACCGGTGCCAAGTCCAAAATAGACAGTGGGGTCGGCATGGGAGCCCCCTCCTCGACTGCGCCCGACGGGGTACTCGGCCGACGCTACCCGGGCGACGAGGGTTGTCCGGGATGTGGGAAGGGCGGAATAAGCGGACCGGGCGCGCGGTTCGCCCCCGGTCACGAAATGCGTGCGGCGCAGGGGATGCGGGCGCGGCGTGTACCCGATCGGCGCAGTATCGGCGGTCCGGGCGCGCGCGATTTCCAGACGGGGTGGTGATGGAGGGGGCGATGCTGGTGTCCGGTTCCGCGCAGCGCTGGTTGGTCACGGGGGCCTGCGGCCAACTCGGGGCGCACGTCACGGACCGACTCGCCAGGACCGGCGCGCGCGTCCTCGGCGTCGCCCGCCGCCCCTGCCGTGCGGCGCACGGCGCGACGGTCACCCTCGACCTGCGCCGACACCACGACCTGGCCGCGCTCCTGCGCCGCTACCGGCCGACCCACATCGCCCACCTGGCCGCGGTTTCCGCGCCGGGCGCGGTGGCCCGCGACCCCGGGCTGGGCTGGGCGCTCAACGCCGAGACCGCCGAGCGGCTGGCCGAGTACGCCCACCGCGAGCGCGCCTGGTTGCTCTACCCGTCAAGCGATTTCGTCTGGGACGGAACCGCGCGCAGGCGTTACCGGGAGTCCGATCGGCCGAACGGGGACACCGCGTACGCGTGGACCAAGGTCGGTGGTGAGCGGGCCGTCTTGCAGCGCGACGCCGGTGTGGTCGCTCGTTTCTCGTTGTTGCACGGTGATCCGTTGTGCCCGAGGGAAACCACCTGGACCCGCCTGGCCGCCGCCCTCAAGCGCGGCGATGAGATACCCGTCTGCGTCGACGAGTTCCGCACACCGCTGACGCTCACCGACGCCGCCGACACCGTCATCGGCCTGGGGCGACGACGAGCCCGCGGTGTCGTGCACGTCGCGGGGCCGGAAGTGCTGACCGCCAAGGACGTCGTGGCGCGGATGGCCGAACGCCTCGGCGTGGAGCCGAACCTGCGCACCGTCGGGCGCCACGAACTCCCCGGCGGCCACGACCGCCCGCGCAACATGGCGATGGCCACCGAGGTCCTCGCCCGCCGCTGGCCCGACCTGCTCCCCGGACCGCTGCGCGCCCGCGCACCCTTCGGCGTGGTGATCCCGGTCTACCGCGGCGCCGACGTGCTCGCCAGGAGCATCCGATCCCTTGCCGCGCAAACGTTTGATGGCGACCTGCACGTCGTGCTCACGGTCAACGACGGCGACGGCGCCACCCTCCGCGCCGCGCACGACCTGGCCCCCGAGCTGCGCGCCGCCGGTGCCCGCTGCGTCGCCATCGCCGCGCCCGCGGGCCGGGTCCCCGCCATCGAGGCCGCAGAAGCCTTGCTGCCCAACGGTCCCCGGCTCTACCTCGACCAGGACGCCGTGCTCTCCCCGGGTTCGCTGAGCGGGCTGGAGGCCGCGCTCGCCCCGGGGACCGGCGTCCACTTCGCGGTACCGGCGGTCCGCATCGCGGAAACCCGCAGCGTGGCGACCCGCGCCTACTACCGCGCCTGGCGGGCCCTGCCGTACGTGCGCCAGTCCCCGGTCACCATGGGCGCCTACGCGGTCTCCGCGGCGGGCCGGGCCAGGTGGGGGCGCTTCGCGGCGGTCCGCTCGGACGACAAGTGGGTGCGCTGGCACTTCGCCCCACCCGAGCGCGTGGTGCTCGCCGACGACTCCTACGAGGTGATCGTGCCGCAGGGCGTGCGGGAACTGGTCCGCGCGCGGCGGCGCTACCAGCGCGGCAACGACGAACTCGACGGCATGGCCATGGCGCACGGCGACGGCGACCGCAGGCTCCGCGGCGCGGCGGGCGCGCTGGTGCGCAGCCCGGCCGCCGCCGCGGTGTTCCTGACCGTGCACGCCGCCGCCGCGGTGTCCGGGAGGTGGGGCAGGTGAACCTGTACGCGGGCAGCGGCGCGCCGCTGGACGTCGTGGTGCCCGCGCGCGACGAGGGCGCGCTGGTGGGGGCGTGCGTGCGCGGGGTCCTCGCGGGCGCGGAGGAGGTCGACGTCCGGGTGCTCGTGGTCGCCAACGGCTGCTCGGACGACACCGCGGAGCGGGCGCGGGCCGCGGGTGCCGAGGTCTTCGAGACACCGGTCCCGGGCAAGGCGGCGGCGCTGAACGCGGGTCTGCGGCGGTGCCGCGAGGAGTCCGCGGTGGTGTTCCTCGACGCGGACACCGTGCTCACCCCCGGCACCACCCGGGCGCTGTCGATGGCCCTGGACACCCCGCTGCCGCGCCTGGTCTCGCCCCGGCCGCTGCTGGTCCGCCCGACCGGGCTGCTGGCCCGCGGCTACTCGGAGGTGTGGTCGCGGCTGCCCGGTGTGACCGACGACGTGGTCGGCGCGGGCTGCTACGCGGTCAGCGCGGCGGGCCGGGCGCGCTGGTCGGTTTTCCCGCCCCTGGTCGCCGACGACGCCTACGTGCGCATGCTGTTCCAGCGCCACGAGCGCGAGGTGCTGAGCGAGGGCGCCTTCCTGCTCGTGCTCCCCGAGGGGCGGGAACTGGTGCGCGTGGTGCGGCGCTGGCGCGACGGCAACGCGGCCCTGCCCGACTCGCCGTCGGTGAGCACCGGCGGCAACCTGCGCGCGGTCGTCCGCAGCCCCCGGCTGTGGCCGTACCTCCCGGCCTTCGCGGGCGTGCTGGCCATGTCCCGGCTGCGCAAACCGGACCTCGCCTGGGCCAGGGCGGAGAAGGTCCGCGAGGTCGGCAGACCGGCGCCCGGCTACACCCTGGTGGTCGACCCCGAGGTGGAGGCCGCCGCGGACGCCCGCGCCCAACTCGCCGCGCTGGCCGCCCGCTTCCCCGACGCCCGGCTCTACGGCGCCGCCCTGGGCGGGCCGATCCGGCGCGGCACCCCGATCGGTGTCGCGCTGGTCGACACGCTGCTGTGGCGCAACGCGGGCAAGCCCGCCACGGTGGCCCAGCTCTTCACGCGCGCGAGCGGCCCGGGCGTCACCCCGATGATCACCCCGCTGGCCCGGTTCCGGTTCACCGGCCGCCGCGGCTGCTGAGCGCGACTACTCATCGCGACGGAGACCGGTGCTGGACTTACCCGGTGGTGATGGTGTTTCCTTCCGCCAGGGCGGGCGGGAGCCCACAACCCGCCGCCGACCTGCTTGACCCCGGGTGCCCACCCGTTGCCCCACGGCGCACGGGTGGGTGACGGTTCCCTGCGGGTCAACCGCTGTACGTCCCGTGGCAAGACCGGGTCCCGGGGTGGGGGCGGATACTCGCGCACATGACGGCGACGACACCCCAGGTCCGGCACCCCCTGGACCAACTGTCCGGCGAGGAGATCGCCCGCACCCGGCAGGTGCTGGTCGAGGCGGGCCGGGTGGGCGAGACCACCCGCTTCCCCAGCGTGCTGCTGCTGGACCCGCCCAAGGCGGAGGTCCGCGCGTGGTCGGACGGGCAGCCGTTCAGCCGCCGCGTGGTCGCGGTGGTGCTCGACATCGCGACCGGCGCGGCCGCCGAGGCGTTCGTCGACCTGGTCGCGGGCGAGCTGACCGAGTGGCGCGAGCTGGGTGCCGAGCAGGGCCAGCCCGCCGTGCTGTTCGAGGAGTACGACCGCAGCGCCGACCTGGTCCGCGCCGACCCGCGCTGGCAGGCCGCGCTGCGCAGGCGCGGCGTCGAGGACCTGTCGCTGGCCTTCGTCGGCCCGCTGTCGCCCGGGCACTTCGACTACCCGGACGAGAAGGGCCGCCGCGTTCTCCGCGCGTTGACCTTCCTGCGCGACCACGTCGACGACAGCCCGTGGGCGCACCCGGTCGAGGGCCTGCTGGCCAAGGTCGACCTGATCACCGGTGAGGTCATCTCGGTCGACGACGTCGGCGACGTCCCGGTGCCCGCCGAGCACGGCAACTTCGACGCCGCGCACGTCGGCACCGCGCGCACCACGCTCAAGCCCATCGAGATCACCCAGCCCGAGGGCGTCAGCTTCACCGTCGACGGCGGCGAGGTCTCCTGGGAGGGCTGGCGCTTCCGGGTCGGCTTCAACGCCCGCGAGGGCCTGACCCTGCACCGCGTCGAGTTCGCCGAGAACGGCGGCGAGTACCGCCCCATCGCGAACCGGGCATCGATGGCGGAAATGGTCGTCCCCTACGGCGACCCGGCCCCGTGGCGCTACTGGATTTCGTACTTCGACGCAGGCGAATACCTGCTCGGCAAGAACGCGAACACCCTGAAGCTGGGCTGCGACTGCCTCGGCGTAATCCACTACTTCGACGCCGTGGTCGCCGACGACAACTGCAACCCGGTGACGATCCCGCAGGCCATCTGCATGCACGAAGAGGACTACGGCATCCTCTGGAAGCACACCAACATCCTCACCGGTGCCGTCGAGGTCCGCCGTTCCCGGCGCCTGGTGGTCTCCTTCTTCTCCACCATCGGCAACTACGACTACGGCTTCTTCTGGTACTTCTACCTGGACGGCACGATCCAGTTGGAGGCCAAGGCCACCGGTGTCGTGTTCTGCGGCTCCGCCGAGCCCGGCACCACCTCGCCGTACGCCGCGGAGATCGCCCCCGGCCTGATGGCCCCGGTGCACCAGCACCTGTTCTGCGCCCGGCTGGACATGGAGGTCGGCGGCGAGCGCAATACCGTCGACGAGGTCGACGTGGTCGGCATCCCGACCGGCCCGCAGAACCCGCACGGCAACGCCTTCACCACCACGACCACGCCGCTGGCCAGCGAGTCGCAGGCCCAGCGGGTGGCCGACGCGACCAAGGGCCGCAGCTGGATCATCCGCAGCGCCGACAGCACCAACCGGCTCGGCAAGCCGCGCGCCTACCAGCTGATGCCGCACGTCGGCCCGACGCTGCTGGCCCAGCCCGACGCCACGGTGTCCGCGCGCGCCGCGTTCGCCACCAAGCACCTGTGGGTCACCAAGCACACCGACGAGCAGCGCTACCCGGCGGGCGACTTCCCGAACCAGCACCCCGGCGGCGCGGGCCTGCCCGAGTGGACCAAGGCCGACCGCGACCTGGTGGACGAGGACGTCGTGCTCTGGCACGTCTTCGGCCCCACGCACGTGCCGCGGCCGGAGGACTGGCCGGTCATGCCGGTGGACTACAGCGGCTTCACGCTGCGCCCGCACGGCTTCTGCGACCGCAACCCGGCCCTGGACCTGCCCGACGGCGCCAAGGGCTGCGCGCACTGCCCGCCCGGCCAGTGCGGCTGCGGCCACTGACCCCACCCACGCGGCCCGTGACGGCCGTGTGACAACCGAGAACACGACAGCGGTGCCCGTTCGGACAGGTGGTCCGAGCGGGCACCGCTGTTATATTATGACCCCGGAGTTCTTCCCGGTGAAGCTTTCTGCTAAAGCAGGTTCACCGGGGGGCATATCACCGGTAGAGTGCACAGACGTCCGCCCCGCGAACCGCGGCGCGCGCACCAAATGGTTACCGAACTCGCGAAATAGCGACGGGAACGTTACCCATACTAGACATTCGGCGGGTCCGAGTTCGCGTGCAATCGCACGACCGCCGCCGGACTGTCCACAACTCCCGCCGTTTTTCGGTATTTCTACGGACACCGTGGCCCACCCCACAGGGCAGGCTGTTCGCCACACCGCCACCCCCCGTTATCCCCAAGGATGGTGTTTCCCTGTGAGTGTTCTGTCCATTGAGGACGTCTCCGTCGAGCGGTCGGGCCTGCCGATCGTGCGCGGCGCGACGGTCTCGGTCGCTGCGGGCGAGGTGACCGTCCTGCTCGGCGCCAACGGCGCGGGCAAGACGACGCTGCTCGAAGGCGTCTCGGGGGCCATCCCGATCGCGTCGGGGGCGATCCGCCTCGGGGGGACGCGGATCGAGAAGCTGCGGGCGTGGCGGCGGGCCCGCGCCGGGCTCGCGCACGTCGAGCAGGACCGCACCGTGTTCCGCGACCTGTCCACTGAGGACAACCTGCGCGCGGCCTGCCGCGAGGGCGACACCATCGACGAGGTGCTGGACCTGTTCCCGGAGCTGCGCAAGCAGATCTCCGCCCCGGCCGGCCTGCTCTCCGGCGGCGAGCAGCAGATGCTGGTGGTCGGCCGGGCGCTGCTCGGGCGGCCCAAGGTCCTGCTGGTCGACGAGATGTCGCTGGGGCTGGCGCCGATCGTGGTCGAGCGGTTGGCCCGCGCCGTGCGCCACCTCGCCGACACCGGCGTCGGCGTGCTGCTGGTCGAGCAGTTCGCCACCCTCGCGCTGCGCATCGCCAACCGCGCCTACGTCATGGCCCGCGGCGAGATGGTCTACGCGGGGGCGCCCAGGGCGCTGCTCGGCGACGAGGCCCTGCTGCGCGCGCTGTACCTCGGCGACACCCACCGCTGACCCCCACAACTTCCCATCCCGCGACTGGAGTCCTGAGACAAGTGGACAGGCAAGTGGACACTGCGCGTAAGAGCCGACCGCACTCCCGGTCGCGTGGCGGCGTGAGCGGCGTCCTGGCCGCCGCCGGACCCCTGGGCAAGCCGTTGCCGCTGGGCATCGTGGTCGGCGCGATCGCCGTCGCCGTGCTCTCCGCGGTCTCGGACAGCTCCACGCTGTTCAACCTGACCAGCGCCGCGGTCGCGGTCGTGTTCATGCAGAGCTACGGCCTGATCACCGGTCGGGCCGGGGTCATCTCCCTGTGCCAGCTCTCCTTCGCCGCGATCGGCGCCTGGGTGGTCGGCTGGGCCAACACCGCGGACGTCCCCGGCGGCCTCTACGTGTGGCTGCTGCTGGGCGGTCTGGCCGCGGTCGTGGCGGGTCTGCTCATCGGCCTGCCCGCGCTGCGCCTGCGCGGGGTCAACCTGGCGGTCGCCACGTTCGCCTTCGCCATCGCGCTCGACGTCGTGTTCGGCGGCCTGAACTACCCGGGCCAGGACTCCGGCGACTACGTGCAGCGGCCCGACCTGTTCGACACCGACCAGGCGTACTTCGTCTTCTGCGCCATCGTCGCGGGCCTCATCTTCGTCGGCCTCTACTTCCTCGACCGCAGCCGCCTCGGCGGCGCGCTGGTGGAGATCCGGCACTCGGAGCGGGCCGCCGCCGCGCACGGCATCAGCGTCACCCGGGGCAAGCTCGCCGCGTTCGCGCTCAGCGCGTTCGTCGCCGGTATCGGCGGCGGTCTGATGGCCGGGCAGCTGTCGGTGGTCAGCGCGGCCAACTTCTCCGCCATCGCCTCGGTGTCGATGTTCGCCATCGCCCTGTTCGTCGGCACCAACAACGCCGAGGGCGCCATCGCGGGCGGCCTGCTCGGCGCGTTCATGCCGGTGATCATCGACAGCATCGGCATCCCGCAGGACCTCGCCGCGCTGCTGTTCGGCGTCGGCGCCGTGCAGGTGCTGCGCCTGGGCATGAGCCAGACCGACCTGGTGCGCACCCAGTACCGGCGCAAGCAGGCCGCCAAGGTACCGCCGATCGCGGCGCCGCCGGTGTCGGTGTTCCCCCGGCCCAAGCCGGTCCGGCAGCCGCGCAAGGGCCCGCCCGCGCTCGAGGTCCGCAACCTGCGCGTGCAGTTCGGCAACCTGGTCGCCGTCGACGACGTCAACCTGGTCCTGCCCCGCGGCCAGATCGTCGGCCTGGTCGGCCCGAACGGCGCGGGCAAGTCCACGCTGATCAACACCGTCACCGGCTTCACCAGCCGCTACACCGGCAAGGTCCTGCTCGACGGCAAGGGCATCGACCACCTGCCCGCCCACCAGCGCGCCCGCGCGGGCGTGCGCCGCTCGTTCCAGCAGCTGCGCGTGCCGACCTCCATCTCGGTCGGCATGTTCCTTCAGGTCGCCGCGGGCAAGACGCTCACCGACCGGGAGACCGACGAGCAGCTGCGGCTCTTCGGCCTCCCACCCGCCGCCACGCCCATGGAAGCCGTGGACGTGGCCACCCGACGTTTGCTGGAAGTGGCGGGCCTCGCGGCCGGCCGCCCGCCGGTCCTGCTCCTGGACGAACCGGCGGCGGGCCACTCCAGTGACGAAACCCGTTTGCTCGTCGAACGCATCACGGAGATCCCGGAACGCTTCGACACCTCGCTCCTGCTCGTCGAACACGACATCGAGCTGGTCCGAGCGACCTGTGACCAGGTCGTGGTGCTCGACTTCGGTCGAGTCATCGCCTCGGGCCCGCCCGCGCGGGTGCTGTCCGACCCGGCCGTCATCGCGGCCTACCTCGGCGACGCGACGCACTGATCAACGCATATGCACGACTCCTCGACGCAAATCCCCGCCATTCCCTGGAGTAGTAATGAAGAGAGCGTTCGTCAAGATCGGTGGTGTTGTCGGCGCGGCGGTTATCACCTCCTCGCTGATCGCGGGATGTAGTACCAGCAGCGACACCATCAAGATCGGTGCGATCGCCGGCCTCACCGGCAACTTCATCACCGAAGAGGTCGTCAAGACCGCCCAGCGCGTGTTCGACGACGCGAACGAGCAGGGCGGCATCAACGGCAAGAAGATCGAGTTCATCGTCAAGGACGACGCCGGTGACCCCAAGCGCACCGCGCAGGTCGCCCGGGAGCTGGCCGACGCCAAGGTGGTCGCGATGACCGCCTCCGGCAGCTTCACCGACTGCGACGTCAACGACGCCTACTACCGCCAGCAGAAGATCAGCTCGATCATGGCGGTCGGTGCCAGCCCGAAGTGCTACCAGAGCCCGAACATCGCCCCGGTCAACGTCGGCCCGTTCACCCTCATCACCGCGGAGCTGATGTTCGCCTCCGAGACGCTGAAGAACGAGCGGATCTGCAACTTCACCGTCATGCTCCCCGGCTCCGAGGAGGCGGTGAACAACGCGCTCGGCCAGTGGTCCAAGATCACCGGCAAGCAGCTGGTGGTCAACGACACCGCGGTGCAGCAGAGCGGCGACCTGACACCGTACCTGCTGCGGGCGAAGCAGGAGCGCTGCGACGCGATCCTGTTCAACCCGGGCGAGCAGATGGTGGTGCCGTTCCTCAAGGCGGCGCAGACCCAGGGCATGTCCGATGTGGACTTCCTGCTGCTGGCCCCGGCGTACACCGAGAGCGTCGCCAAGGCCATCGGCGACCTCGGCCTGAAGGTCTACGCGGGTTCGGAGTTCGAGCCGTTCACCGCGGAGAGCGACGCCAACCGGCCGTGGAAGGACGCGGTGACCCGGGCCAAGGCCTCGCCGACCGCCTTCTCCCAGGGCGGCTACCTGGCGGCGAGGTTCATGGTCGACGTGCTCAAGACGATCAAGGGCGACGTCACCCGCGAGTCGGTGAACGAGGCGCTGAAGAACATGGCGCCGATCTCCGACCCGATGGTGGGTACCCCGTTCGTGTTCGGTCAGGGCGACCGGCACGCGCCGAACCAGGCCTCGAAGATGGTCGAGCTCAAGGACAGCGCGTGGTCCCCCATCGGGGACTTCATCACCGTCCCGACCTCCTCCTGATCCACCCAGCTACCTAGATAACTCCTGATCCGGAGGCAGTCGTGCTCCAACTGTCCGCGGCCATCGCCGGACTGGTCACCGGCGGGGCCTACGCCCTGATGGGCCTGTCCACGCTGCTGACCTACCGCCTCGTCGCGGTGGTCAACTTCGCGCAGGCCGCCGTCGGCGCGTTCGGCGCGTTCGTCATGGTGATCCTGTACGAGGGCGGCTTACCGCTGGTGCTGGCGATCCCCTTGGGCATGGCGGTCGGCGCGCTGCTGCACTGCGGCCTGGGAGCGATCATGGTCCGGTGGTTCTCCGAGGCCGGTGAGGGTGTCAAGGCCGCGGTCACGATCGCGATCTACACCGGACTCGTCGTGGTGGGGCTGCGCCTGTTCGGGGCGCAGCACCCCCACCGCTTCCCCAGCCCGTTCGACGCCGCCGCGTTCACCCTGGGCGGCGTGGTGATCACCTGGACCACCATCGTCACGATCATCCTGGCGGTGCTCTTCGCCGCCGCGCCCGCGGTGCTGCTGCGCAACACCCGGGTGGGCCTGCTGCTGCGGGCCCAGGCCGAGCGCCCGACCACCGCCGAGCTGATCGGCGTCCGGGTGCCCCGGCTGTCGATGATCGTCTGGGCGATCGCGGGCGCGGCCAGCGCGCTTGCCATCATGATCATCGCGCCGCAGCTGGCCAGCGACTTCGGCTCGCAGGCCGCGCTGATCACCCCCGCGCTCGCCGCGGTGCTGATCGGCGGGTTCCGCAGCTTCCCGCTCACCCTTGTGGGTGGTCTCGCGCTCGGTGTCCTGCAGGGCCTGGCCAGCAGCATCGACGCGCTCAAGCAATACCGCGGCGTACTGCCGTTCGTGGTCATCCTGGTCGTGCTCGTGTGGACCCGGCGGGGTGACCGCTGGGACGAGCCGTCCTAGATCGACTGTCCAAAGGGGGCCGTTCGGGGTCGGATGTACCCGGACGCGACGCAAGGGGGAGAAGATGTGCCACGCCGAGGGCTCCCGCCCACCGGCACCGCTGACCGGCCTGTCCGCCGCTGGATCCCGTTCCAGCGCCGGGCAGGCCGCGGCGCGTCCCACACTTTCCTTCACGGTGAAGGAGCCGGTGTGACGCATCGACCCCGGGTCACCGCGGCTGCGGTGCTGCGCGAGTTCGGCGCGCCCCTGGAGCTGGAGGAGCTGCCGCTGCCCGCGGACCTGCCCCCCGGCGCCGCGCTGGTCCGCGTGCTGCGCGCCACCCTGTGCGGCACCGACGCGCACATCTGGCGGGGCCTGCTGCCGTTCGCGAGCCCGCCCCTGGTGCTGTGCCACGAGATCGTCGGCGAGGTCGTCGCGCTGGGCCCGTACGCGGGGCAGGACGCCCTGGGGCGGCCCGTGGAGATCGGCACCCGACTGGTCTGGTCCGAGTCCGTCTGTGGCCATTGCCACGCCTGCACCGTGCTCCGCGAGCCTGTTCTGTGCGCGAACCGGGGATATGGTTTCACCCAACGGGCTGACAAGTGGCCATTCGTCATCGGCGGCCTGTCGCAGTACACCTACCTCCCGCCGGGCGCGCACCGTTTGGTCGTGCCCGACGACATACCCGACACGTGGGCGGCGGCCGCGGGCTGCGCGGTGAAGACCGCGTTGCGCGCGTTCGCCAACGCGGGCGGCGTGCGCCCCGAGTCCACCGTGGTGATCCAGGGCGCGGGCCCGCTGGGTCTGGTCGGCACCGCGCTGGCCAGGTCCTCGGGCGCGGGCCGGGTGATCACCATCGGCGGTCCGGCCAACCGGCTGGCCATCGCCGCGCGCTTCGGGGCCGACGTGACCATCTCCGTTGAGGAGGTCACCGACCCCGACGAGCGGGTGGCGCGGGTGGAGGAGCTGACGGAGGCCCGCGGCGCAGACCTGGTTTTCGACTTCGCCGGATCCCCGTCGGTGAACCGCGAGGGCGTGCTCATGTGCGGCCCGCGCGGCAAGCACATCGTGGTCGGCTTCGCCGGCCCGAAGGCGCTGCCGGTGCCCCTGGACGTGGTCATGAGCCGCGAGATCCAGGTCATCGGTTCGCTCAACGGCGATGTGTCCGACCTGGACAGATCGCTGAGGTTCCTGAGCGCGTTCAGGGGCCGCTTCGACTGGGACGCCATGTTCGGTGAGCCAGTCGGCCTGGCAGGTGCGAGCCAGGCCATCCAGGACATGGCGTCCATGGCGGCGGTCAAGGCCGTCGTCGACCCAGCTCTCGATCTTGAGGAGATCTCCGGATGACCACCAACCACGTCGACCCGAGCCCACTGGCCGCGGTCGCGTCCGGCTTCATGGCCGCCAAGCAGTTCTTCGCCGCCAGCGAGCTGGGCGTCTTCGCCGCGCTGGCCGACGGCTCGAAGACCTCCGCCGAGGTGGCCGAGACCGCGGGCCTGCCGGAGCGCACGGCGCGCATCCTGTCCGACGCGATGGTGGGCCTCGGCCTGCTGACCTACGCCGACGGCAAGTACACCAACACGGCCGCGACCGCCAAGTACCTCGCCGGTGGCGAGGGCCTGGACCTGCGCCCGTGGCTGGCGTTCTGGGACAACCTGAGCTACCCGCACTGGCTGGGCTACACCGACTCGATGCGCAGCGCCGAGCCGCAGCCGTTCAGCTTCGACGGTGACCGCATGGGCACCTTCATGGGTGGTGTGCAGACCTACAACTCGCTGCACGCCGAGCAGCTCGCGGCGGTGTACGACTTCACCAAGCACCAGAACCTGCTCGACCTGGCGGGTCTGTCCACCGCGTTCCTCGACGAGGCGCACAAGCAGAACCCGAACCTGCGCGGCGCGTTCGTCAGCACCGCGGAGATGCTGCAGATGGCCCAGGGCGGCGCGCCCGAGGGCTTCACCGACTTCGTGGAGTTCCACGAGGCCGACCCGCTGACCCAGGACGTCCCCGGCAAGTACGACTCGGTGCTGCTGGAGCACGTGCTGCACCGGTTCACCCCGGCCGACAACCAGACCATCCTCACCAAGGCCCGCGCGGCCGTGGAGCCGGGCGCCGCGCTGCTGGTGCTCGACTTCCTGCTCGACGCCTCGGACGGCCGCCGCCTCGACCCCGTGCTCGCGGGCGAGTACCTGGTCATCGACGGCACGGTCGTGTACCCCGAGGACGAGGTCAAGGGCTGGCTCGAGGCCACCGGCTGGCGCTGGGTCGAGACCCGCGAGGTTCCCGGCTCGCCGCGAGTGATCATCGCGGAAGCGGTCTGACCCCTGGTGGGTGACCGCGAGGGCGACTTACGCCTTCCAGAACGGCGGGGCGGGTGGACGCGGTTTTGCCGCGCCGCCCGCCCCGCTTGCCCAGCACCACACTCCTGAAGACTCCTGAAGGGGAGAGCCCAGCGTGACCCGTCGTCCGGTCGACCACACCCACGCGCCCATCGCGGGATACACCGACCGGCTCTCCGCCAGACCGGGGGAGTCGATCACCGTGCACGCCAGTTCCACCGAGCCCGACGTGCGGGTCCGGTTGGTGCTGGTGGACCACGACGGCACGAAGTCCGTCCGGGTGCCGGTGGAAGCCGGGTTGCCGGAGCGGATCACCGTGCCGCACCAGGACCTGCGCCACGGCTCCTACGGCCTGGTGCCCAACCCGCCCGCGTTCGGCGGCGCGGCGACCTTCGCCACCTGGGTCTGGCCGACCACCCCGCCGGGCCGCCGCCAGGCCCTGCTCACCCAGGAGTCCGTGGCCGGGCTGTCGCTCGACGAGCAGGGGCGCCCGGAGTTGACCGTGCACACCGACGACGGCGTGGTCACCGTGACCGCGTCCGCCGCGCTGCACCCCCGCCGCTGGTACCTGCTCACCGGCTCCTACTCCGAGCGCGGCGCGCGCCTGGAGGTCCGGCCCCGCGACCCGCTGGCGGCCGAGAAGCCGTCCACCGTCGTCGTGGCACCCGCGCGCGGCGTGCTGGCGACCGCGGACACCCCGCTGGTGTTCGCCGGGCGCCTCGCCGACGGCGTGGTCGAGGACAACCTCGACGGCAAGCTCAGCGCCCCCTGCCTGTTCGACCGGGCGCTCGACGCCGCCCAGGTCGCCGAACTGGCCGCGGACACCACCGGCGCCTGGCACCGGGGCGCGGCCGCGCAGTGGGACCTGGCCCAGGAGATCTCCGGCGACCGGCTGCTCGACCTCGTCGACGGGCGGCACGGCACCCTGCACAACGGGCCGCTGCGCGGGGTCACCGCGCACGACTGGACCGGTGAGGTGCTGGACTGGCGCTTCGCCGACACCGGTTACGGCGCGGTGCACTTCCACGCCAGCGACATGGAGGACGTCGGCTGGGCGCCGGTGCTCACCGTCGACCTGCCCATCGACCTGCCCGGCGGCTGCTACGCCGTCGAGCTGACCTCCAGCGCGGGCGCGGACCGGCTGCCGTTCTTCGTCCGCCCGCCGGAGGGCGCGCCCAAGGCGCCGCTGGTGTTCCTCGTGCCGACGCTGAGCTACCTCGCGTACGCGCTGGAACACGTGCACATGGCGTTCCTGCCCGAGGACCCCGCCGAGGTCGCCGCGCCGTTCGCCCGGGCCAACGACCTGCACAGCCTCTACGACCGGCACAGCGACGGCGCCGGTGCCGCCACGGCGTCCCTGCGCAGGCCGCTGCTGGGCCTGCGCGACGACCACGTCTTCCGGCACGCGAGCGGCCCGCACCAGTACAGCGAGGACCTGCACCTGGTCGGCTGGCTGGGCAGGCAGGGCTTCGAGTACGACGTCATCACCGACCACGACCTGCACGCCGAGGGCGCGGCGGCGCTGGAGGGCTACCACGGCGTCATCACCGGTAGCCACCCCGAGTACTGGACCGGGGCCATGCTCGACGCGGTCACCACCCACCTGCACGGGGGCGGCGGTCTCGCGTACCTGGGCGGGAACGGCGCGTACTGGGTCACCGCCATCCACCCCGCCAAGCCGCACGTGGCCGAACTGCGCCGGGGGTACTCCGGTGTGCGCATGTGGGAGAGCGAGCCCGGTGAGCTCACCCTGGCCTGCACGGGCGAACCCGGCGGTCTGTGGGCCGAGCGCGGTCGCGCGCCCCACCGCCTCTTCGGCATCGGGACCACCGCGGCGGGTCTTACGACCGGAGGCTCCTACGAGCTGACCACCGCGACCGGCGACCCCGCCGTCGATTCGCTGCTGCACGGCATCGACCGCGGCGTACCGTTGGGGGAGTTCGGCGCGCTGCTCGGCGGTGCCGCGTCCTTCGAGACCGACGCCACCAACGCGCTGCTCGGCACCCCACCCGGTACCCGCCTGCTCGGCCGGGCGCTGCTCGGCGAGTCCTACATGCAGGCCGACACCGGTCCCACCACGCCCCACCCCCTGGCCGACCCGGTGGACCCCCGCCGGTCCGACCTGACCCTGCTGGACACCCCCGGCGGCGGCACCGTGTTCGCCACCGGGTCGATCGGCTGGTGCGCCGCCCTGCCGCACCGCGGGGACGCCAACGACGTCTCCCGGCTCACCGCGGCCGTGCTGCGCTCCTTCAGCGCCGATCGGCACGGAAAGGAGTTGTAGTTGACCCTGCACCCTGAAGCCAAAGCGGTCATCGCGGCCACCGAAGCCGCGGGCGGACTCCTGCCCGCGGGCCTCTCGGCAGCCGAGGTCCGGGCGGGTTTCGCCGCGAACTGGACCATGCCGGAGAACCTGGACCCGGTCGGCCGGGTCTACGAGCGCACCATCCCCGGTCCCGCGGGGGAGTTGGCCGCGCGCGTCTACGAGCCCACCGGTGAGGGGCCGTTCCCCGGTGTGCTGTGGCTGCACGGCGGCGGTTTCGTGGTCGGCTCGGCGGTGGAGAACGAGCAGGCCTGCCGCACGCTGTGCAACGAGGCCGAGGCGATCGTGGTGTCGGTGGAGTACCGGCTGGCGCCCGAGCACCCCTTCCCGGCCGCCGCCGACGACGCGTACGCGGCACTGACCTGGATCACCGAGCACGGCGCCGAACTGGGGATCGACACCGAGCGGATCGCGGTGGCGGGCGAGAGCGCGGGCGCCAACCTGGCCGCCGTCGCCTGCCTGATGACCAAGGACCGCGGCGGGCGGTTACCCCGGCTGCAGATCATGGCCTGCCCGGTCATCGCCCCACCGACCGACGAGCGGCCCTCGTACGTCGACTTCGCCGTCGGCCACTTCCTGACCCGCGCGGACATGGAGTGGTTCTTCGAGCAGTACCCCGGCGACAAGGCGGACCTGGACAGCCCGTACTTCAACCCGCTCAACGCCACCGACCTGTCCGGCCTGCCGCCCGCGCTGGTGATGACCGCCGAGTACGACCCGCTGCGCGACGAGGGCGAGGAGTTCGCCCACCGGCTCATGGACGCGGGCGTGCCCACCGAGCTGATCCGGTACCACGGCCAGATCCACGGCTTCTTCGCCCTGCTGGTCGACCAGCTCAGCATCTCCGCGGTCGCCCACCAACGGGCCATCGACGCGCTGCGCCGGGTCTTCACCGAGGGACTGGACCTGGACCGGGCCTGACGCCGGGGAGTCCTACCACGACCGTCCTGTTCGGCCCCCGGCGCCGCGATCTTGGTCGCGGGCGAACACCCGTTGACCCGCAGCGCACGCCCTCCGTGCGCTGCGGGCTCCTCGCCTGCCAAACTACTGCCCGGTCCGGGTAGGTTCCCGGTCCTCGGGGTCGGCGAGGAGGTGCGATGGACCCGGCGTTCGTCTCCTCGGCGGTGCGCATCGGGGCGGCGCTGGGCACCAGCGCGGACGTCGAGTGGGAAGAGGTGTTCGACGCGATCACCAGTGCCGTGCCGGACACCTGCGCCGCCCAGGTCACGGGCTGGGACCCGGTGGCCCGCGGGTTCGTGGTGCTGGCCGAGCGCGGCTACACCCGGTCGATCTCCCAGGACCTGGCGCACGAACTGCCGCGCACCCGCTGGGGTGGCCTGCTGTTCGACTCGGACGTGCCGCTGCTGATGGACGACGCCCCCCACAACTTCCGGGATTCGCCGCACTACCAGGAGAACCTGCGCCCGGCGGGCCTGGAGGACGGCCTGTCCGCCGCCCTGCGCCTGGGCACCCACCGGGTCGTCGGCATCCTGCACCTCAACGCGTCCACCCAGAAGTCGTTCGGAGAACGCACGCGAGCGTTCATCGGCGAACTGGAGAAGACCCTCGCCCGCCGCGTGGACCCCCTGCGCAACCCCCGCTTCGAGGCCTGGTTCGGTCCCGAGTGGACGGCCAGCCACCTGGTCCCCGGCGGCGCGCCACTACCCCTGGCGGACCGCCTGCCGTCCCCCTTGGCCGACGACCCCAGGATCCAGGCCCTCAGCGCCGCCTTCAACGACCTGGACGTCGGCACGGTCGCCTTCCTGTGGCCCGGCCCCGACGGCTGGTACCGGGTCCGGTTGTTGCGGGTCATCGACGGCGTCCGCACGGGCGTGATCGTCGCGTCGGCCCCGTACGAGAACGCCCTGAGCCTGACGGCCCGCGAGGTGGACGTGGCCACGGGCATCGTCGCGGGCCTCAGCAACCAGTCCATAGCCGAGAACCTGGTCGTCAGCCGCCGAACCGTGGAAACCTACGTCGAGCGGCTGCTGGGGAAGCTGGACTGCCAGTCCCGGGGGGAGGCGGCGGGGGTGGCCGCGCGGGCGGGCATCATCCGGCCGACGCCCGGTGGGGGAGTGGGCGACCTGCACCGGCTCACCAGGGGTTCCGAACCCACCTGGCTCTAGATTTCCCGGCGTCAAGTCACTCGATCAGGGCTGTGGACAACTTTCTGCGCCGGTGCGCCGGGACCTCCATAGTGGTTCACGCGGAGCCGGTCGGTTCCGCGTGACATCGCCAGGAGGTACGAGATGCCCGTCCCGCACCACGCGACCCGGTCTTGCCCGCGCCCGGGAAGTCCACTTCGGACACCCAGGAGGCTGCCGCGCTCGGGTGCGGGGGCAACCGCGCGCCGAGCAGGACCAGCGGTTCCCGATCCGCGCCGCCGGGCCGAAAACCAGTGCTGCCCGGAGCCCCCTCGGGGCTCCGGGCAGCACTGGGCCCCGCGTCTAGGAGACGAACTCCGTCAGGACCATGACCTTGGGCTCGGTCAGGTCGAGCATCGCCGAGAGGACGCCCTCACGGCCGACACCGGAGTCCTTGATGCCGCCGTAGGGCATCTGGTCGGCGCGGTAGGTCGGGACGTCGCCGATGACGACGCCGCCGACCTGGAGCTTGGCGGTGGCGTGCGCGGCCAACCGCAGGTCGTGGGTGAACACGCCCGCCTGCAGGCCGTAGCGGGAGGTGTTGGCGGCGGTGATGGCCGCGTCCACCGACTCCACCCGCTGCACCACGATGACCGGGCCGAAGACCTCCTCGGTCACCACCGCGCAGGTCGGCGGGACGTCGGCCAGCACGACCGGGTCCAGCAGGGTGCCCGTCCCGCCGCCACCGGCGAGCAGGGTGGCGCCGCGGGTCACCGCGTCGGCCACCCAGTCGGACACCCGGCGGGCGGCGTCGGCGTTGATCATCGGGCCGACGTGCGTGTTCGGGTCGGCGGGGTCGCCGTTGGCCAGGCCGCGCACGTGCGAGACCAGGGCGGGCACGAACCGGTCGTAGACGTCGGTGTGCACGAACACGCGCTGCACCGACACGCACGACTGACCCGCCTGGTGCGTGCCGAAGGTGGCCACGCGGGCGGCCGCGCCCTCGATGTCGGACCAGTCGGGGCAGATCAGCACCGGCGCGTTGCCGCCGAGTTCGAGCAGCACGTGCTTGCGCGGGTTCGCGTCGTTGATCCGGAAACCCACCGCGTCGGAGCCGGTGAAGGAGATGACCGGCAGCCGCGGGTCGCCGACCATCTCGGCGATCTGCTCGTTGGTCATCGGCAGCACCGACCAGGCGCCCGTGGGCAGGTCGGTCTCGGCCAGCAGCTCACCGAGCAGCAGCGCGGACAGCGGCGTGGCCGGGGCGGGCTTGATGATCACCGGGCAGCCCGCGGCGATGGCGGGCGCCAGCTTGTGCGCGACCAGGTTCACCGGGAAGTTGAAGGGCGTGATGCCCAGGACGGGCCCGCGCGGCACCTGCCGCACCAGCGCGACGCGGTCCTCCGAGCCGGGGTCGGTGTCCAGCCGCTGCACGCTGCCGGAGAACCGGCGGGCCTCCTCCGCGCCCCAGCGGAAGGTGGCGATGGCCCGGGTGACCTCGACCCGCGCCCAGCTGATCGGCTTGCCGGACTCGGCGGTGATCAGCGCGGCGACCTCGTCGAGGCGCTCGCCGAGGCGGCGCGACACGTGGTCGAGGGCGTCGGCGCGCACGTGCGCGGGGGCGGACGCCACCTCGTCGCGGGCGGCGGCCGCGGCGGCCACCGCCTCCTCGATGTCGGCGGCGGTGGCGTTGCTGGTGACCCCGGCGACCGTGGCATCGAACGGGCTGCGCACGGTCACCGGGGAGTCGGAGGTGCGGGGCTTGCCCGCGACCCAGTAGGGGGTGCTCACTGAGCAGCCCCGTAGTGCATCCACACGCCCTTGATCTCGGTGAAGGCCTCGATCGCGTACGGGCCCATCTCCCGGCCCCAGCCGCTGGACTTGAACCCGCCCCACGGGGCGGCGGCGTCGGGGATGCAGGGCATGTTGACGAACACGGCGCCCGCGCGGATGCCGTCGGAGAGGCGGTGCGCGGTGCGGACGTCGTCGGTCCACACCGAGGCGGCCAGGCCGTACGGCGAGTCGTTGACGCGGTGCAGCAGCTCGTCCTCGTCGGAGTAGTCGAGCACGGTCAGCACCGGGCCGAAGATCTCCTCGCGGACGATCTTCATGTCGTCGTTGACCCCGGCGAACACGGTCGGGCGGTAGAAGTTGCCCGCGGCCAGGTCGCCGTCGGCGCGCGCGCCACCGGCCACGAGCTGGGCGCCCTGGTCGACGCCGCTGCGCACGTAGTAGTCGACCTTGTCCAGGTGCTCGGCGGTGACCAGCGGGCCGAGCTGGGTGTCGGCGGCGGAGCCGGGGCCGAGCTTGAGGCCGTCGACGGCCTTGCCGAGCTTGGTGGCGAACTCGTCCACGCGGGAGGAGTCGACGTAGAGGCGGGCGAAGGCCGCGCACACCTGGCCGCTGTTGAGCAGGCCACCGGCGACGGCACCGGCCACGGCGGCGTCGATGTTGGCGTCGCGGGCGACGACGGTCGGGGTCTTGCCGCCGAGCTCCAGCGTCACGCGCTTGAGGTCGTTGGCCGCGGCCGCGACGATGTCCTTGCCGACCGAGGTCGAGCCGGTGAACGAGACCTTGTCCACGCCTGGGTGACGCACCAGCGCCTTACCGGCCTCGGGCCCACCGGTGATCAGGTTGACCACGCCCTTGGGCACGCCGGCCTGCTCGCACAGCCGCACCAGGTAGGCCGCGGACAGGGAGGTCTGCTCGGCGGGCTTGAGCACCACGGTGTTCCCGCAGGCCAGCGCCGGGGCCAACTTCCACACCATGATCATCAGCGGGAAGTTCCACGGCGCGATCAGCGCGCACACGCCGACCGGCACCCGCTGGTCGAACTGGAGCGTGTCGGGGAACGACACGTGCCGCACCGCACCGTCGATCTTGGTGGTGAACCCGGCGAAGTACCGGAAGTGCTCCACGGCCCCCGTCACGCTGACCGCCTTGGCCACCCCCAGCGGCTGCCCCTGGTCCAACGTCTCCAACGCCGCGAGCTCCTCGGCATTGGCCTCCAGCAGATCAGCGATCCGCCACAAGATCCTCGCCCGCTCCGTGGCGGGCACCCGCCCCCACGCCGGAAGCGCCGCCCGAGCCGCGGCAACCGCCGCGTCCACCTCGGCCGCCCCCGCGTCCACCAACGTGGCGATGGGGTTCCCGGTAGCGGGGTCGAGACTGGTGAACTCCCCAGCCCCGGCCGGTCGAACCCACTCCCCATCGATGAACAAGCTCTCGCTGCGCATCGGCTCCCCTTCCTCGCCGCCACTGGACCAACGCGGAAGCAAGTGTCAACCGACACCCCCACCCCGTGATTGCCTGTCAGCGCATGGCCATTGACCAGACGTGCCCAGCCCCGACACCCCCGGACCCCACCCCTGTCCGTTTTGTCGGCGCACCGGGAGCGTACGACAACCAGCCCACCGGCGCCTGACCTGAGCAGGCACCTCCGGTCGCTACCCGCGGGGCAGTTTCGGCTCGACGACCCGGGCCAACTCGAGCGCCATCTCGCACGCCTTGTCCACGTCGACCCCGACTGTGGCCTGCGTCGCGACTCTGGTGGTGTCGGTCACCGCCATCATCACGGCGCAGTTTTTCTCCACGTCATTGATGACCTGGATCGTCTGCCGATTCCCGATCGATGCGATCGGCTTTTTGTTCAGCGTGTCAGAGAGGTCTTTGAGACCGGCGCTGTCGTAGAGAATGACGTTCAATATGGAGGTGTATTCCTGGCCTCGGACCTGCCAGGTGCACAAGCGCCCCGAGCCTAGTTCGCTGCTCTTGCCCGTCGCGGTGATGCCGAAATGGGCCTGCTCGGCGCTCGACAGCATCTCGCAAGCCTGCAAATCAGCGAGTGGGCCTGACGCTTTCCTCGATGTGGACGTCGGTTTTGAGGAACTCCTACCGACGGTCGTCGTGGTACCGGTCGGCGTGGCAGGCGAAGTGGTCGCGGTGCCGTCGGTCGTGGTTGTGCACGCGGTGCTTGCGGTTGCCACCGTGACGGCGGTGACCAGCGCCGCGCCGAGTTTGATGCGCATGGTGGGGATCCTCTTCGGGAGCATCGATGGCTGCGACGACTCAAGCCTGGGGGAACTCTGCGGCATTTTGGGCGTCTTTATGCTGGTAGTTCGCCATTGCGGTGGTGATTGCCTCTTGAGCTTGGGTCAACGATTCACGCAATGCCATCATCTGGGTGACGAAGCCTCGATCATCGCTTGCCGCGGCGATCATAAAAGGCTTCATAATTTCGGCATTGTTCGTGGATCCCAGCTTCGGCGCATAGGTCAGAATCGCCCAGTTGGCCCGGTTCGCGTCGATCAGTCGATCATGTTCCGGATCGCAGTGAGCAGGGCCTGGCCGCCGCGTTCGTTGACGGCGAAGCCGCCGGATTGGGCGGCGCCCAGGAAGTGGGAGATGTCGGGGGCGATGGAGCCGCCGCCGTCTGAGTCGCGCATGGTGTGGTTCTTCCCTCCCTGTCAGTGCGATGCTACGGGGGAGGGGTGACGGGGTGTGGGGAATCGCCGGTTTGCCTGCGGTGGGTGACGGTCTGGTCACCGCGAGGAGTGGCGTTGGGGAGGGTTAGTCGCTGCGGTGGGTGGCGCTGCGTTGGCGGTATTCGGAGGGGCTCAGGCCGTACTCGGCCTTGAAAGGCTCGGCTGAGGTATGACGCGTCCATCAAACCCCAGCGGACGCCGATGCCGCCGCCCGAGCCGCGTCCACCTCGGCCGCGCCCGCGTCCACCAACGTGGCGATCGGAGTCCCGGCAGCGGGGTCAAGACTGGTGAACTCCCCAGCCCCGGCCAGTTGAACCCACACCCCGGCGATGTACAGGCTCTCGCTGCGCATCGGCTCCCCTGTAATCGCCTTGGCCTCGCCTACCGTGAGCTGACAGGCTCTGACCTGGGCGCGTACCCGCTACTACGGATACGGCGGTGCGGGACTGTCTGGGCACCGCCATGTCGATCGAACACGTACCGAACTCTTCGACGGATTGGTACGGGCGGTTCTCCTGCCCCGACACTGGCCAAGTCCGCGATGTCGGTATCGGCCAGCAGGCCATCGTGGCAATGTGCTTGGGAATGCTGAATAGCAGTTCCTACTCGCGCGGCAGGGTGGGATCGATCAACTCGGCGATGGTGCGAGCGAGTTCGCACCCTTTGGTCTCATCGTTGTCCGCCATGACGATCGCGGCCACACTGCTCTTCTTGGCAACCGCCATTGATACCGTGCAAGCTTTGAATGCGGTGCCACCGGTTATCTGGATGGCTTTCCGTCCGTTGATGTCCGGCAGGGGCTTGGTTTTCGCGGTATCGGGCACTTCGTCAACCGCGAGGCTGTCGTACAGTACAACACTAATCACCCAAGGGCGCTTTTCCCCTGCTGTGTGCCAATCGCAAGAACGCCCTGAACCGATGTCGCTGGGTTTTCCCGCGTCTGTGACGCGCAATTGCGTTTTCATGGATGGGGTGAGTACGCTGCAAGGCTCGATATCGGCCATTGAGCTCGTGGGTTTCGACGATGTCTTGGCGGGAAGGGACGAGGTCGACGTGCCCGCACTAATCGGTGAGGTTCCGGGTTGGGTTGTCGCAGTCCCGGTGGCGGATGTCGTGCAACCGGAGACGCCGGCTGCCGCGAGTATTGCCAGGAGTACGGCGCTTGACTTGGCGCGCATGTGCCTGCCGGTCCTATCCGGTAGTGGTGTACTTGGTAGCTGTGCTGCCCTATGTCTGGGTATAGCTCGACATTGCTCGCGCTTCAGTGTTCTTGTAGTTGGCAATGGCCGCCACGATCGCTTCTCGTGCGCTGAGCAGGGATTCACGGAGCGCGGACATCTGCGTGATGAACCCACGATCGTCGCTCGCCACCGCCACCATGAACGGCTTCATCACCTGGGCGTTGTTGGTCGATCCCAGCTTGGGCTCTCGGGCCAGCTTCTCCCAGCCGACGACGTTGTCGTCGATCCACGACGTCATGTTGTCGATCGCAGTGAGCAGGGCCTGGCCGCCGCGTTCGTTGACGGCGAAGCCACCGGATTGGGCGGAGCCCAGGAAGTTGGAGACGTCCGGGGCGATGGAGCCGCCGCCGCCGTCGGAATCGCGCATGGTTGTGTTCCTCCCCGTCAGCGCGATGCTACCGGGGGAGGGGTGACGGAGTGTGGGGAATCGCCGGTTTGTCTACGGTGGGTGACGGTCTGGTCACCGCGAGGAGTGGCGTTGGGGAGGGCTAGTCGCTGCGGTGAGTGGCGCTGCGCTGGCGGTATTCGGAAGGGCTCAGGCCGTACTCCGTCTTGAAGGCCCGGCTCAGGTATGACGCGTCCACCAGGCCCCAGCGGGCTCCGATGGCTCCGATCGCCAGTTGCTGCTTGCTCGGGTCCGCCAAGTCCTGACCGCACCGCTCCAACCGCCGCTGGCGGATCCACCCCGACACCGTCACGCCCGCGTCGCTGAAGAGCTTGTGCAGGTAGCGGGTCGAAATGTGGTGTGCGGCGGCGATCTCCGTGGGGCTCAGGGCCGGGTCGTTGAGGTGCGTCTCCACATAGGACTTGATCTTCACCAGCAGCGCGCCCCGGCTCGACTCCGCGGGCACGTTCGAGTAGTCCACCCGGTCTGCCAGCGCCGTCCCCAGGAGGTCCACGACGTTCCTCGCCAGCCGCACGCTGCCGTACACCTGGGGATCGTCGAGGTTGCGGGCCAGCTGCACCAGGATCGAGCTGACGATCCCACTCACCCCGGATCCACCACTAAAGCGTGTAGCCGTCAGCTGTTCGACGTGTCCGGATGGCAGGCACAGCATGTCGCGGGGGAACATCAGGACCAAAGTGGACGAGACGTCGTCGAAGGCCAACGTATACGGGCGGGTGGTGTCGTAGATGGCGAAGTCGCCGGGGTCCAAGGCCGCCTGGCGGCCGTCCTGGCTGAGTCGCGCGGAGCCGTGCAGCTGCAACCCCAGCTTGTACACCTCGGGGTTGCCCTTGGCGATGGCGCGCTGCGTCCGACGTACGGTGTGCGCGTCGGCGGTCGCCTCGTACACGGCGACGCTACCCAGGTTCTGCCCGCGCAGCCTGCCCCGGAACGCCGAGCGCTCGCCCGGCGCGGCCTCCAGCGGCACGAAGGTCTGCGATACCGCGGACTCCCACAGGTCGAACTGCTGCGCCGCCGGCGCGCCCGCCGTCGTCACCGAGTACGTCAACGCTGACCTCCTTGCCAGAGTGACCCTGCGTGACTGGGAACACTGTTCCCTCACGCCCGTTCCCGTCAAGGCTCGGCCTCGCACCGAGTCCTACCCGCAATGTTGCGATGCGCTCCCGGTCAACCGGAGTGCACGCCCCGCCAAGGAATCAACGCTCCGAGGGGGTACACCTGTTCCCATCGGTGGCGTGTGCCGCCGTCGGAGTACGAATCATATGCGATCCGCTACATGATTCCCTCTATGGAGGAGGTCACCATGGGTGAGCTGGTCCTGGCCGCCAAGATCACGCACGTGCCGTCGATCTGGCTGTCCATCCAGCCCGGCAAGAACCACGGCATCCGCAGGCCCGCGGAGCTCGGCCTGGCCGAGGTGGGCAAGCGGGCGCGCGACCGCGGCGCCGACACCTTCCTGGTGGCGGACTCGCACTGGATGAACAGCATGGGCTTCCACCTCAACGGCAAGGCCCAGCACCACGGCAGCTACGCCTCGCACGAGCTGCCGCACTTCATCGCCGACCTGGAGTACGACTACGCGGGCGCCCCCGACCTGGCCCGGCTCATCGGCGAGGAGATCAACGCCGGTGGACAGAAAGCCCTGGTCCACGACGTCAAGGACCTCGGCCTCGAGTACGCCACGCTGGTCCCGATGCACTTCATGAACCGCCCCGACAACACCGAGGGCGCCCGGCAGCTCGACGTGCTCCCGATCGGCTGCAACATCTACTCCACGATCGACGAGAACCGCCGCGTCGGCGAGGCCATGCTGCGTGCCATCAAGCGCTCCGACCGCAAGGTCGCGTTCCTGGCCAGCGGGTCCCTGTCGCACCAGTTCCCCACGAACGAGATCTCCTCCCAGTACCTCAACACGATCTCCAACCCGTTCAACGAGCAGGCCGACCGGATCGTGCTCGACCAGTGGCGCGAGGGCCGCATCGCCGAGTTCCTCGAGACCCTCCCGACCTACAACGAGCGCTGCACCGGCGAGGCCGCCATGGCCGACACCGCCATGATGTTCGGCCTCCTCGGGTGGAAGGACTACTCCGGCAAGGGCGAGCAGCTCTGCGACTACTTCCCGAGCTCCGGCACCGGCCAGGTCATCGTTGATTTCCCGGTGCCCGCGTGAGCGCGCACCCGCTGGGCATCCAGCCGACCAAGATCATCGCGGTGCACCTGAACTACCGCAGCCGCGCGGCCGAGCGGGGCCGGTTCCCGGAGGAGCCGTCCTACTTCCTCAAGCCGCCGTCGTCACTCGCGGCGACCGGCCAGGACCTCGTCCGTCCCAAGGGCACCGTCCTTTCCGCGTTCGAGGGCGAAATCGCCGTAGTCATCGGCAAGCGCGCCAAGAACGTGAAGCGTTCGGACGCCCTGGACTACATCGCGGGCGTCGCCGCCGCGAACGACTTCGGCGTGCACGACCTGCGCTACGCCGACCGCGGCTCCAACCTGCGCAGCAAGGGCTCCGACGGCTTCACCCCCGTCGGCTCCGCCCTGCTGGACCCCCGCACCGCCGACCTGACCCTGCGCACCTGGGTCAACGGCACGCTGGTGCAGGAGGCCAAGGTCGACGAGCTGCTGTTCGACTTCGGCTACCTGGTCGCCGACCTCTCCCGCACCATCACGCTGGAGCCCGGCGACATCATCCTCTGCGGCACCCCGACCGGCGCCACCGTCGTCGAGCCCGGTGACGTCGTCGAGGTCGCCATCGGCGACGCCGAGCGCCTGGTCAACACCGTCGTCGAGGCCGACGACGAGCTGCCCAAGCCCGGCGCCCGCCCCCAGGTGACCGCCGTGGACAAGGGCATCGCGTTCGGCAAGGACGTCCCGTCCATCAAGCCGGAGACCGAGGCCGCCCTCAACGCGGTGTCCACCGCGACGCTGTCGAGCCAGCTGCGCAAGCGCGGGCTCAACCACACCTTCCTCACCGGACTCGCCCCCGCGCGCGCCGACCTGCGGATGGTCGGCGTCGCGCACACGCTGCGGTACCTGCCGCTGCGCGAGGACATGTTCGACGAGCGCGGCGGCGGCATGAACGCGCAGAAGCGCGCCGTCGAGGCCATCGGCCCCGGCCAGGTGCTGGTCATCGACTGCCGCGACGAGCACGGCGCGGGCACCATCGGCGACATCCTGGCCCTGCGCGCGGCCCGCCGCGGCGCGGTCGGCATCGTCACCGACGGCTGCCTGCGGGACAGCCCGTCCTTCGGCGAACTGGAGATCCCGACCTACTCCGCGGGCGCGCACGCCGCGGTCCTCGGCCGCAAGCACGTGCCGTGGGAGATCGGCGTGGACGTGGCCTGCGCGGGCGTCCTGGTGCGCCCCGGCGACGTGCTGGTCGGCGACGGCGAGGGCGTCATCCTGATCCCGCCCGCCATCGTGGACGAGGTCGCCAAGGACGCGCTGGAGATGGAGCGCCAGGAGAAGTTCATCCTGGCCCGCGTCGACGAGGGCGAGTCGGTCGACGGCCTGTACCCGATGAACGCGACCTGGAAGGCCAAGTACGCCGAGTGGGACGGGCGATGACCACCTCGGTCACCATCCCGGCGCTCGCGGGCCGCTCCAAGACCCAGTACGCCTACGAGACGCTCAAGGAGCGCATCGTGGACGGCTGGTACGGCCCCGGCACCCGGCTGGTCTTCGACCGGATCGCCCGCGACCTCGGCATCAGCGCCGTGCCGATCCGCGAGGCGGTGCGGCGGCTGGAGGCCGAGGGCTGGGTCATCTTCGAGCGCAACGTCGGTGCCCAGGTCGCGGGCGTCGACCCGGACCAGTACCGGCACGCCATGCACACGCTGGCGCTGCTGGAGGGCCACGCCATGGCGACCGCCAAGGCCACCCCGACGCTGCTGTCGCGTGCCGAGAAGCTCAACGACCGGATGCGGGCCACGCTCACCGAGTTCGACCCGCTGGGCTTCACCCGGCTCAACCGGGAGTTCCACCTCCTGCTGTGCGGGGGCTGCCCCAACCCGCACCTGCGGGACCTGATCACCCGCGAGTGGAACCTGCTGGACGTGCTGCGCCGCTCCACGTTCAGCCTAATCCCCGGACGGGCCAGGGAGTCGGTCGAGGAGCACGACGAGCTCTTACGCCTGCTCCGCACCGGAGCGCCCGCCGCCGACGTCGAGGCCTTCGCCCGCCAGCACAAGCTCAACACCGTCACCGCGGTCTCCACCCGCGCCTGATCCTGGAGAAGCAATGAAGTTCCGCTCCACCCCCGCCGCGGTCAAGGGCTCCATCGCCCCGGTGGTCACCCCGTTCACCGCCGACGGCGCCGTCGACCTCGACGGCCTGCGCAACCTCGTGCGCTGGCAGCTCGACTCGGGCTCGCACGGCATCTCCATCGGCGGCTCCACCGGTGAGCCCAGCGCGCAGACCATCGCCGAGCGCATCGCCGCGATGAAGGCCGTGGCCGAGGTGATCGACGACCGCGTGCCGTTCCTGCCGGGCACCGGCTCCACCAAGCTCGACGAGACGCTGGAGCTGACCGCCGCCGCGCAGGACCTCGGCGCCGACATCGCGCTGGTCATCACCCCGTACTACAGCCGTCCCACCCAGGAGGGCCTGATCGCCTGGTACGGCACCGTGGCGCGGGAGTTCCCCGACCTGCCGATCGTGGTCTACAACGTGCCCTCGCGCACCGCGCTGGACATCGCCCCGGACACCGTGGCGACGCTGCGCCGCAACCACGACAACATCGTGGGCATCAAGGAGACCACCAAGGACTTCGAGCACTTCTCGCACGTGCTGCACAAGTGCGGGCGCGACTTCCTGATGTGGTCGGGCATCGAGCTGCTGTGCCTGCCGCTGCTGGCCATCGGCGGCATCGGCTTCGTCTCGGCGCTGGCGAACATCGCGCCCGCCGCGGTCGCGCGGATGTACGAGCTCTACGTCTCCGGCGACCACGAGGGCGCCATCGACCTGCACTACCAGCTCGCGCCGCTGGTGGAGCTGCTGTTCGTGGAGACGAACCCCGCGCCCGCCAAGCACATCCTGAAGAACCTCGGCCTCATCGAGAGCGGGTTCGTCCGCGCGCCGCTGATCGAGCCGACCGCCAAGGGCCTGGAGAAGATCAACGCCCTGCGCGCCCAGGCCGAGCACCTGCTCGTCCGCCCCGCCAACTGACGCCCCCGCCGACCCGCCAAGGAGAACAAGCATGACCGAGCCAGTCGTCCCCCGCCCTGCCGACCTGCCCAGCGACCTGCGGCACTTCATCGACGGCAAGCCGGCGTCCAGTGTGGACGGTGCGACCTTCCCGGTCGCCGACCCGGTCACCAACGAGGTCTACGGCCGCGTCGCCGCCGGTGACGCCGCCGACATCGACCTCGCCGTGGCCGCCGCCAAGCGCGCGTTCACCGAGGGCCCGTGGCCGCGGCTGAGCGCCCGCGAGCGCGCCAAGATCCTGAACAAGATCGCCGACGGCATCGAGGTGCGCGCCGAGCGCCTGGCCGAGCTGGAGACCTTCGACACCGGTCTGCCGATCACCCAGGCCCGCGGCCAGGCGCACCGCGCGGCGGAGAACTTCCGCTACTTCGCCGACGTCATCGTGGCCATCCACGACGAGGCCTACGTCGTGGGCGACAAGCAGGTCAACTACTCGGTGCGCCAGCCCGCCGGTGTCGCGGGTCTGATCACCCCGTGGAACACCCCGTTCATGCTGGAGACCTGGAAGCTGGCCCCCAGCCTCGCGTCGGGCTGCACCGTGGTGCTCAAGCCCGCCGAGTGGTCGCCGCTGTCGGCGAGCCTGCTGCCGGAGATCATGACCGAGGCGGGCGTGCCGGACGGCGTGTTCAACCTGGTGCACGGCATCGGTGAGCAGGCCGGTGCGGCGCTGGTGTCGCACCCGGACGTCCCGCGCATCTCGTTCACCGGTGAGAGCGGCACCGGGCAGATCATCATGCGCTCCTCGGCCGACAACCTCAAGGAGGTGTCGATGGAGCTGGGCGGCAAGTCGCCCTGCGTGGTCTTCGCCGACGCCGACTTCGACCGGGCCGTGGACGCCGCCGTGTTCGGCGTGTTCTCCCTCAACGGCGAGCGCTGCACCGCCAGCTCGCGGGTCCTGGTCCAGCGCGAGATCTACGACCGGTTCGTCGAGGCGCTGGGCGCCCGCGCGGCGGCCGTGCGCGTCGGCCTGCCCGCCGACCCGACCACCGAGGTCGGCGCGCTGATCCACCCCGAGCACTACGCGCGGGTCATGGAGTACGTCGAGATCGGCAAGCGCGAGTCCCGGCTGGTGGCCGGTGGCGTGCGCCCCGAGGGCCTGCCGGAGGGCAACTTCCTGCAGCCGACCGTGTTCGCCGACGTCCGCCCGGACGCCACGATCTTCCAGGAGGAGATCTTCGGCCCGGTCGTCGGCGTGACGCCGTTCGACACGGAGGAGGAGGCCATCGAGCTGGCCAACGCCACCAAGTACGGGCTGGCCGGATATGTCTGGACCAGTGACCTGCAGCGCGGCCACCGCGTCGCGCGCGCGGTGCAGTCGGGCATGGTCTGGATCAACTCGCACAACGTGCGCGACCTGCGGACCCCGTTCGGCGGCATCAAGGCCAGTGGTGTTGGCCAGGAAGGCGGTGTGCACAGCATCGACTTCTACAGCGACGTGCGCGCCATCCACGTGGCCGTCGGCGACCTGCACACGCCGCAGTTCGGCAAGGCTGGCAAGTAAAAAGACCCAACCGGTGGTCCGGCTTCGGTGCAAGTCGGACCACCGGTTGTCCCATGCCGTGACCAACTAGTTGCCTCGAAGCGAACGATCGTTGTTCGGCTGCGCACTAGTGGGTTCTGGCTCTGGGTAACCGCTCATGGCGGGAATTAGCGTGCCCGGTCATGGGCAGCATGGACGGCAAGGTGGCACTGGTCACCGGGGCCGGTTCCGGGGTCGGCATCGCGGTCGCGCGGATGCTCGACGACGAGGGCGCCACGGTGGCGGTGCTCGACGGTGACTCGACCGGGGCGGAGCTGGCCTCGCGCGGGCTCCGGCGCGGCATGGTGGTCAGCGCCGACGTCTCCGACCCGGTGCAGGTCGACGGCGCGGTGCGCGCGGTGGTCGACCACTTCGGCAGGCTGGACGTGCTGGTCACCAACACGGGCGGCTGGGACTGCGGTCCGGCCGCCGCCGGGTCCACGATGGACATCACGGACGAGCAGTGGCACGAGGCGCTGGGAGTGCGCCTCGACGGCACGTTCTACGGGACCCGGGCGGCGTTGCGGGCGATGAAGGGCCAGGGCAGCGGGGCGATCGTCACGATCGTCGCGGACTGCGGGCACATGGCGCACCACAGCGCCGTCGAGGGCGCCGTGCGCGGGTTCACCGCCGCGGTGGCCGGGGACGTGGCCCCGCTGGGCATCCGGGTCGGCGCGGTCGCCCCGGGGTGCACGGACTTCCTGGTCCCCGAGGACATCGCCGCGGCGGTCCTCGGCCTGCTCGGGCCGGACGGCGCCCACCTGAGTGGACAGACGATCAAGACGAGAGGAACGGTCGCATGAGGTTCGCGGACACGGTCACCCTGATCACCGGGGCGGGCACGGGGATCGGCGCGGCCACGGCCCGCCGGCTGGTCGAGGAGGGCGGCAAGGTCGTCCTCACCGGCAGGCGCGAGGCCCCGCTGCGCGAGGTCGCCGACCCGCTGGGGGAGAGCGCGCTCGTGCTGCCCGCCGACGCGGTGGACTCGGCGGCCATGAAGGCCGTCGTGGCGGCGACGCTGGAGAAGTTCGGCAGGCTCGACGGCGTGGTCGCCAACGCCGGTGGCCACGGCCTCGGCACCGCCCTGGAGACCGACGACGCGGGCTGGAAGCTGGCCCTCGACGTCAACCTGACCAGTGCCTTCGTCACCATCCGCGAGGCGCTGCCCGCGCTGCGGGTGCGCGGCGGCTCGGTCGTGCTGGTCTCGTCGCTGGCCGGTCTGTTCGCGGGCCCCGGTGTCGCGGGCTACACCTCGACCAAGCACGCGCTCATCGGCCTGACCCGCTCGATCGCCCGCGACTACGGCCGCGACGGCGTCCGCGCGAACGCGGTGTGCCCGGGCTGGGTGCGCACGCCGATGGCGGACGAGCAGATGGCGGCGTTCGGGGCGGGCAAGGGCCTGGACCGGGAGCAGGCGTACAAGGTCGTCACGGAGAACTGCCCGCTGGGCCGCCCGGCCGAGCCGGAGGAGATCGCGTCGGTCATCGCGTTCCTGGCGTCGAAGGACGCCGCGATCGTCAGCGGCGCCGTCGTGACGGCCGACGCGGGCGCCAGCTCCGTCGACCTGCCGACGATCGCCTTCGTCGACTAGCGGCAGCGCCGTGCGGCGGGGTGGTGACCGGTCGCCGGTCGCCACCCCGTTCCGCTTCAGGCCGTGCAGCGCAGCCAGGGGCGGTTCGCCCGCCACGGGTACACGGTCGCGACGCCCCACCGGCTCGCCGGGTCGTCCAGGTAGCCGGGGTCGCGCACGAACATGATCCAGGTTCGGCCGTCCCCGGCCTGGTACGTGACCTGGCACTGCTTCTCGTCCGCCAAGAGGTGCGGCGTCCCCTGGGTCAGCACCCGCCGGACGCACGCCACCAGGTGGTTCCGCTGCGCCCGCGACGTGACGTTGCCGTGCCTGGCGCTGATGTGCCGCATCCCGTAGTTGATGTCGTGACCGCCGGCGGCCGGGTCTCTTGGGTCTCGTCTGGCATCGCGCCTGCCCGGTCCGGGCGGCGTGGAGCAGGAGACCAGTCCCCGGAACGGGGGTTGCGGGAGTTCACCTGTCGGCGGTGGATACGCACACGACCGGATCCGATCGCGTGTTCGCCCCGCTACGCTGTGCGCATGTCGACATGGCGCGACCTCGCGCAGTACGTCCGCGAAGAGTACGAGGTCATCTCCGAGGAGGAGGACCAGCTCCGGATCCTGGTCAACTTCGAGCAGCAGGACGAGGAGGACGAGCGCACCCAGGTGGTCATCGTCGCCCTGGAGATCCTGGACAGCAAGCACGAATGGGTGCAAATCGCCACGCCGCTGGGGTTGGCGGACAAGGTGGACCTGAAGGCGGTCCTCACCGAGATCGGCCACTCCAGCATCGCCTGCGGCGCCGCGATCATGGGCGACCACGTCGTCCTGCGGCACTCGCTGCCGCTCAAGGACCTGGACATCCACGAGTTCACCGACCCCCTGGAGCTGCTCGCGGGCACCGGCGACCAGCTGGAGGAGATCTTCTGGGGCGGCGACGAGTACTGAGCGGGCCCACCCGCGCGTCCGCCGGAGCGCCGGAGCACCGCACGCCCCCTCGCGGGGGCCGTGCCCCGCTCCGGCGCTCCGCCGTTCCAGGGGCCGCCCGCGCGCTCGCGGACGGAGTGGTCGGACACTTGGTACGTCGAGCGACCGCCCCGGCGGAACCGGCCTAGTCCCGGATCGTGAACCGCGCCCGCGGCGCGCTGGTCGACCAGGAGCACGGCCGGTGCGACCGTCCGCAGCACGGCGAGTAGGGCCAGGTGTCCGATCGCGACCGCCTCCCCGCTCCGGTCGCCGTCCGAGCGGGTGCGCCAACACCGCGCCCGGAACGAGGTCGGTCGAGCCGCCGGTGCGGTCGACAGCGGGATTCACCCGGACGACGGTCGTTCCCGCCGATGTCGTCCCCTTTTTCTACTCAAGCGCGTATCAACCTTTCGCAAAGCGTCCGGTCGGGTTATCAACCCGATCACCCTTCGTGCCCGCCGGCTATTGACGCACTGGGGCCGCGCATCGTCCCACATTCACCTCACATCCGCTCATCGGGTGCGTGTTAAAGTCCGCAATCTCACTCGTCGGTAAGGACGACCCGCTTTTCGGCAGGCCCTTGCAATTTGCAGTCTTCGCCCGTACGGCCCACGTCCGTGCGGCATCCGGACCGGCACGACCTTCCGTCTCGCATACTTGAGACTGAATTGATGCCCGCTATGGTCGAACGTTATGTACCTATCACGTTGTCAACGGCTTGACTGGCGAGACTTTGGTGGGCAAACGTTCACATGTCACCTGAGTGAATGGCAAAGAACATTGGAACGCTACTCCTTTTGGGTAATAGGTTGTGAATTCTTCTACCCCGAAGGGCGTAGGTGGGGATAGTTAGCAACAGTTATGTTTCGCATGCCTCCAGTGCCACGGTGAAACTGTTAATGCGCGCAGTCGGAATCCGAACGCGTCGATCCGCCCCGGCCCGGTCCGCGGCGGCGGCACCGACCACAATGGACTCCTCCCGAACCGCGGCACGGCGGAGGCGACGCCCGGCAGGGCGGGGCGACCCCCGCCGCCGGACTCACCGAAAGTCCCACCACGACACACGGTGTTAAGGAACCAGGAGTGAGCGAATGACCGACCTCATCGTGGCGATGAGCCTGCCGCACGTCGACGGCGCGCTACCGGGCGCGCGTTCGGCGCGGTACCTGGCCCGCCAGGAGCAGACCGAATCCAACGCCCGCAGCTACCCACGCGGTCTGCCGATCGCGATCGAGCGCGGCCAGGGCAGCTTCGTGCGCGACGTGGACGGCAACGTCTTCATCGACTTCCTCGCGGGCGCGGGTGTGCTTTCCCTGGGGCACAACCACCCCGAGCTGGTCGCGGCCATGGTCGACCAACTCGGCGTGCTCACCCACGGCCTCGACTTCCCCACCCCGGCCAAGGCGGCCTTCGTGGAGGCGCAGCTGGCGATGCTGCCGCCCACCATGCGGGAACGCACCAAGATCCACTTCTGCGGTCCGACCGGGGCCAACGCGGTCGACGCCGCGATCAAGCTGTGCAAGACCGCCACCGGCCGCGGCGACGTCGTCTCCTTCCAGGGCGGCTTCCACGGCGCCACCGCCACCGCGATGGCGCTGACCGGCCTCGTCGCGCAGAAGAGCCCGGTGGCCAACGGCCTGCCGGGCGTGCACTTCTTCCCCTACTCGTCCTGCACCCGCTGCCCGCTCGGGCTGCGCCCGGACACCTGCGCCACCAACTGCGTCGAGTACCTGGAACGGTCCCTGCGCGACCCCAACGGCGGCTTGCCGCTGCCCGCCGCGGTCATCCTCGAACTGGTGCAGGGCGAGGGCGGCGTCATCCCCGCGCGGCCGGAGTTCGTCCGCCGGGTCCGTGCGCTGACCGCGGAACTCGACATCCCGCTGATCGTCGACGAGGTGCAAACCGGTTGCGGGCGGACCGGAACCTGGTTCGCGTTCGAGCAGTACGGCATCGAACCGGACGTCGTCGTCGCGTCCAAGGCGCTCAGCGGCGTCGGCGCGCCGGTCGCGGTCATCCTGTACGACCGCAAGCTCGACGCGTGGAAACCCGGTTCGCACACGGGGACCTTCCGCGGCAACCAGCTCGCGTTCGCCGCGGGCGTCGAGGCGGTCCGCGTCATCGAGCGCGACGACGTGCTGGGCAACGTCCGCCGACGCGGCGAGCAGGTCTCCAAGCGGCTCGCGGAAATCGCGTGGCACCCGGCCGTGCGCGACATCCGGGGCCTCGGCCTGATGTGGGGCATCGAACTCACCGACGCGCCAGACGGCACACCCGCGCCGGAACTCGCCGCCAAGGTACGGGATTCGGTGCTGCACGAGGGATTGATCCTCGAACTCGGCGGCCGCGACGACCGCGTCGTGCGGCTGCTGCCGCCGCTCAACGTCACCGCCGAGGTCGTGGACATGGCGTGCGACATCCTGATCGGCGTCCTCGGTCGGCTCGGACTGGGGGAGCGGGGTTGACATGGCACTCGTCGTGCAGAAGTACGGTGGCTCCTCGATCGGTTCGGCCGAGCGCATCACCGAGGTGGCCCGGCGGGTGATCGCGACGAAGGAGGCCGGGCACGACGTGGTCGTCGTCGCGTCCGCCATGGGCGACACGACCGACGAACTGCTCGACCTGGCCGCCCGGGTGTCCCGCACCCCCGGTTCGCCGCGCGAGATGGACATGCTGCTCACCTCCGGCGAGCGGATCTCCAACGCGCTGCTGGCCATCGCGCTGACCGACCTCGGGCACCCGGCGACGTCGCTGTCCGGCCCGCAGGCAGGCGTGTTCACCACGGGCGACCACGGCAGCGCGCGCATCGTCGACGTGCTGCCCACACGGGTGCGGCAGGAACTGGACCGCGGCCGGATCGTGCTGGTCGCGGGCTTCCAGGGGCTGTGCAAGGACACCGACGACGTGACGACCCTGGGCCGCGGCGGGTCCGACACCACCGCGGTCGCCATCGCGGGCGCCCTGCGCGCCGACGTCTGCGAGATCTACACCGACGTCGACGGCGTGTGCACCGCGGACCCGCGGGTCGTGCCGACCGCGCGGCTGCTGCCCCGCGTCGGCTACGCGGAGATGCTGGAACTGGCCGCCAACGGGGCCAGGGTGCTCATGACACGCTCGGTCGAGTACGCGCGGCGCCACGGCGTCACGCTGCACGTGCGGTCCTCGTTCACCGATGAGCCGGGGACGATCGTGGCCGAGCCCGCCGGAGAGGTTGTGGAGAGGGACATGGAGAAGGAAACCGTCACCGCCATCGCCCACGACCGCTCGAGCGCGCTGGTCACGGTCGCCGGGGTGGCCGACGACCCGGCGCTGGTCGCCCGCGTCTTCCGGGTGCTGGCCGGTACGGGCGTCGAGGTGGACATGCCCGCCTTAGGGGCTGCCCTTTCGTTCACCGTCCCGCGCTCGTCGGCGGTGGCGACCGCGGAGCTGCTGGAAGCCGAGCTGGGCCTGAAATCGGTGTCGGTCGACGTGGGCATCGGCAAGATTTCCCTGGTGGGGTCGGGCATCCGCGCCGCCACCGGTGCGTTCTGGGAGACCTTCGCCGCGCTGGAGGTGGAGATCACCCAGGTCGCCACGTCCGAACTGCGCCTGTCCGCGCTGTGCCGGGAGAGCGAGCTGGACCGGGCCGTGCGGGCGCTGCACGAGGTTTTCGAGCTCGGTGGCGCGGACCAGGCGGTGGTGTACGCGGGGAGCGGTCGGGGGTGGTGATGTAACACCGGCGTCGCGCGGGGCGACGTCGTGAGTGCGGCCCCGGCCAAGTCTTCTGACAGCCCCCCGATCAGCCTTGACGGGGCCGCACTCCCCGGTAGCGTCGGTGCCGTGATCACAGTTGCCGGATTGCACGCGTACCCGGTCAAGGGCTGTGCCGGGACGGCCTTGGCGGAGTCCGCGGTGGGCCCGGCGGGCCTGGCGCACGACCGGGCGTTCATGGTCGTGGACGCGTCGGGTGTGTCCCGGTCGCAGCGCCGAGACCCTCGGTTGGCCGTGATCCACCCCGAGGCCACGGCGGACAAACTGGTCCTGCGCGCCCATTCGCACGGCGAGATCACCGTGCCCGTCGACCTGCTGTCTCCTCCGCGCCCGGTAACGATGTTCGGAGACCCCTACCGCGCCATAGACCAAGGCGACGACGCGGCGGCTTGGTTCACCGACGTCCTGGGATCCCCAAGCCGCTTGGTGCGCGTACCGTTGGACCACGACCGGGTCGCCACGGGAGAAACCCCGGGTACTTCCGGTTTCGCCGACAGCAGCGCGATCCACCTGCTGTCACTGGAGTCTTACGACGACCTCCGCACCCGCTTGCCCGCTGTGCCCCTCGATCGCTTCCGTCCCAACATAGTCATCACGGGCGTTTTCCCTTATGCCGAGGACTCGTTGCGCACTTGCCGAATCGGTGATGTCGCCCTGGGGTACACGAAGCCCGCGATCCGTTGTGCCGTGACGGTGGTCAACCAGCGCACCGGAACTCGTGAGGGCCCGGAACCACTCCGCACCCTCGCCACCTACCGCCGGACCCCGGACGGCATCGCCTTCGGCACGAAGTACGCGGTGACCACCCCGGGCACTATCGCGGTGGGGGACGAACTCAAGCCCCTGACCTGGGCCTAACCCACCCGATGTGACTTCTCCACCAAGCCCGGGATTCCCCCGTTGCGGTGACGGCAACATTGCTACCGTACCCCCGACTCACCCCTTCGGCGGAGGCCCCATGCGAGACTCAGACGGCGGCGGAGGCTCCCTCTCCGCGGCATCGGTGGACAGCTTCCTGTCCACCGCCAACCAAGGCGGCTTCGCCGTCAACGCCCGTGGCGGCGAGGCCCTGCGACAGGCCATCCGCAACATGGTCGCGTGGATTGATAGCCAGAGGTTCGAGTTCGAGAAGCTTCAGCAGGTGCCCAAGCTGGGCAGCTCGAACAACGCCGAGATCATGAAGCCGTTCATGCAACAGGTGGCTGGTGACGCGAACGGCTTTGTCACAAGGGTCTTGGAGCTGCGCGAGTCGCTGATCAAGGCGGATGAGGCCATCCAGGCCGCCATGGCGAACTATGCTGAGGTCGAGCAGACCAACGCCAGTCTCAACTCGGAAGGTCGTTAGATCCCGGTGAAGCGTTCACGCTGGTGGGCCCAAGCAGCAGTGTCGGTTGCCTTTCTCGCGGGGTGTACGACGACCACGGGTGGGCAAGCCAACACCGAGGGGTCATCCACGCCTCCGACCAGCGGCGGAGCCGACAAGACCACCACTGGCCCATCGGAATCGAACACGTCCGCTCTCAAGCCGTGTGGATGGCTTGCGGAATCCGACCTGCGGACGTTCGGTACATCCGAGAAGCCGAAGCAGAAGGAGACGAAGAGCTATACCTCCTGCGAGTGGAGGGTGTCGAAGGAGCGTCTAGCCGACAGCTTCACAATCGGTATCACCTACTACAAGGAGCGCGGAGTCGAAGAGTTGGTCGCTGAGGGCGAGCGGACTCCGGTGCGGATCGGAAGGCACGAGGGTGTTCAGGCGTTGGGCACCAACAAGGTGGGGTGCATTGTCTCGCTCGGGATCACGCAGACCTCGCGCGTGGATGTGCTGATCGTGGGCACTGGTACGAGTGAGCTCTGTCCTCAGGCCAAGACCGTGGCCGAGTTGGTCGAGCCGAGCCTGCCCTAGCCGGGGAGGCGGACCAGGGCCGTGGGGGTGGTTCGGTCGTCGCCGGGTGGGGGTTTCGGGGTGTGCAGGGCGTAGCCCTGGCCGAGGGGTTCCAGCCAGCCCGGGGCGGTGGTGACCTTCTCCACGCGGTCGCCGTCGACCAGGAGGACCTGGGAGGCGTTTTCGCTGGTTCTGGTGGCCAGCCAGATCCGGTCGCCGTCCACGCGGATTCTGGGGGATTCCGTGGGGACGACCGAGGCGAGGTTTCCCAACAGGCCCGGGAAAGTGCCCAACACGCGCGGGCGGGTTTCGTCGTATAGGTGCAGGGACAGGCCGCGGTTCGGGATCAGGGAGTCTTGTACCAGGCCGTACAGGTGGGTCGCGGTGGCTATCCAGCGGGCGGTGCCTGCCGGTGGGCGTTCCACGAACAAGCGGCGGTCTGTTCCCTCGAACGTTTCTAAGCCCAGGTTGGTGGCCAGGAACCAATTGTCCTTGTAAAGCAGTTGGTGCGCCCACAATCCCGTGGTGTCCTGTTGTTCGGCGACCACGGACAACTCGCCGGTGGCGTCGAGCGTGGCCAGGGTTTGGCTCGGCACAATGGCCCGCGACCGCAGTCCGGTCCGGCGGCGGCTGGTGCGGCCCAGGATCAGCGCGCACGAACGGCCGTCCCCCAAGGGGGTGGGTGGTACCGAACTGGGCATGGACGGGTCCAGGAGCCGCCGCCGGGTGCCGTCTTCGTTGATGAACCAGGTGGCGGTCGGGCCCAGGGGAGTGGGCTGGGCCGTCACGGGGGTGAAGGCGGTGGTCGGGCGGACGACGAGGAAGGCGGGGTCGGCCAGTTCGCCCCAGGGGAGGCCGTCGGCGTTGTTCACTGGGCGTGTCGATGTCCCCCGGAGGAACACCCAGCCGGTGCCCGCCTGGGCGATCAGCCACGGATCGTGCGGGGTGAGCAGGTCGACGGTGTTCAGGATGATCAGGTCCGGGCTCAGCGCGTGCACCCGCACCGCCGTGCCGCGTCGCTCGGCGATGAGCACCAAGTGCTCGGCGACGGCCCACCCGACGATCCGGGCCATCGGCAGCTCGCGCTCCACTCGGCCGTTGCCGTCCAGCAGGCGGACCCGGTGGCCACCGCCCTCGCCGACGCCCCACGTGTACAGGACGCCGTTGGCCGCGACGGCCTCGAGCACGCCCGTGGCCAGCACCGGGAACGGTCCGTTCGGTGACGGGATCCGCACCACCTGGGTTTTCTCACCCACACCGGGGTCACTCACTGGGGTGGGTGGGGCGGGTTTGAGTGACCGCTGGGCCCAGCGCGCCGCCCCCAGGGACACCACGGCCTTCGGGTCGTGCACCGTCCGCACCAGGTCGTTGTAGCTGGCCCGCAGCGTCTCCTCCACCAGCCGGATCCGGCTGGCGCCACCCGTCAGGAACACCCCGCGCAGCTGCTCCGGCGACCGCCCGCTCTCCGCCAGGCTCTTGGCCAGCAGCGCCGTCGTGCGCGCCACGTCGTCGGCGATCAGCGCCTCGAACTCCGGACGGGTGATGCGCACGTCCGCGTCCGCGCCGACCACGTACTGCCCGGCGTCGTCGTGCTCGGACAGCGACTCCTTGGCCAGCCGGGCGTCGGTCAGCAGGTCGGTCGCCGCGGCCAGCCACCGCCGGTCACCGCTCGTGCTCACCTGCTCCCACCACTGGGGGTTCAACGCGCTCAGCTGCTCCCCGAAGTGGTGAAACACCCGCTCGTCGAACGTCTCGCCACTGATCTCGGGGTCACCCGCCGGTGCGCCCACCACGGTGAACCCGGACTCGGTGAACGACAGCACCGCCGTGTCGAAGGTCCCGCCGCCCAGGTCGTACACCGCGACGCTGTCCTGCCCATCACCCGATCGTGGGTGGCCGTAGGTGGCCCCGTAGTGCACGGCCGCGGCGACCGGCTCGGCCACCAGCTCGACCGGCACCCCCGGCAGCACCAGCTCCGCGACCTCGCCGAGTACCGTGCGCTGGGCCTCCGACCACGCGACCGGGTGGGTGAGCACCAGTACCGACGGGGCGGACCCGTCGAACCGGGCGCGCGCGGCGTCGACGTACTGCCCCAGCAGCGCCCCCAGCGCCTGCTGCGCGGTGATCAGCTCGCCGCCGAGCACCATGGGTCGCCTGCCGACGTACCGCTTCGGGTTGCGCTCCGCACGATCGGGTGAACGGCCGACCATGCGCTGCGCCACGCCACCCGCGAGGAGCTTGCCCGAGCCGTCGAGCAGCACCGTCGAGGGGATGCGGCGCTCACCGGCGACCTCGAGCACCTCGACCCGGTCGGCGGTGGCGACCGCCCCGGACGTGAAGCTCGTGCCGAGGTCGACCCCCAGACTCCACCGTGTCACGTCACTCCCCGCTGCCGACTTGTCACCCGGTTGTTCACCCGTTCGTGTCCATACTCAGGATCGCTCCTGCCTGGACAGTGTTTCCCGGCGGGGTGGGCGCGGCTCCGTAGACTCCCGCCATGGCGAAGTACTTCGACGTGCACCCGGACAACCCGCAGCGGCGCTCGATCCTGCAGGTGGTGGACCTGGTGCGGGATGGCGGACTGATCGCCTACCCCACCGATTCCTGCTACGCGCTCGGCTGCGCGCTGGGCAATCGCGACGGCATCGACCGGATCCGGCAGATCCGCGGTCTGGATGATCGGCATCACTTCACCCTGATGTGTCAGGATTTCGCTCAATTGGGCCAGTTCGTGCATCTTGGCAACGCGGTGTTCCGTGCGGTCAAATCGGCGACGCCGGGTAGTTACACGTTCATCCTTCCTGCCACGAAGGAGGTGCCCCGCAGGCTACTGCACCCGAAGAAGCGCACGGTGGGTGTTCGCATCCCCGATCACACCGTCACCCAGGCGCTGCTCGCTGAACTGGGCGAACCGCTGTTGTCCAGTACGTTGCTGCTGCCCGGCGAGAACGAGCCGATGGTGTCCGGTTGGGAGATCAAAGAGGCCCTCGACCACGTGGTCGACGCGGTCATCGACTCCGGGGAATGCGGCACGGTGCCGACCACGGTGATCGACTTCTCGGAGGACGAACCGGAGATCGTGCGGCGCGGCGCGGGCGACACGGCGCGATTTGAGTAGTCCTCACCACTAACTGCGGGGAAGCGGCCAAATCGGTTGCACGGTGTGTCTATCGCCACGATCGTTGTATAACGAGCGGATTACGCTACTGTCTGCTCCCGTGTCGGATCATCTACCTTCACCCGATCAGGGGATGCGAGAGCTGCCGAAGTTCCCGCCGCGCCCGGCCGAACCGGCCCCCGCGCCTGCCGTGATCGTGAGCACGCTCCCGGACGAGTTGCCCTGGAGCGCCAAGGCGCCGAGGGGGGCCGTCGAGGCCCCGTTCGAGCCGCCGTTCCAGCCGTTCGCCGTCACCCAGGTGATAGAGCCCCCCGTCGAGCCCGAGCCCGCCCCCGCCGCGCGCCCCCGCGCGCGCCTGCTGGCGCTCGTCCTCGCGAAAGCCCGGCCGCGGTGGTTGCTGCCCGCAGCCGGTGCGGTGGTCGCCGCGGTGGTGGCGGGGCTGGTCCTGGTGCTCACCTCCGGTGACGAACAGCCACCACCGCCCGCGCCCGTCCCCGTGCAGGGTGAGTTCCTGTTCCAGCGGATGGGTGAGACCGTCGAGCCGCTGCGGGACAGCGACTGCGCGGCGCACGCGTACGGCAAGGTCAAGCAGTTCCTGGTGGAGAACCAGTGCAGGCAGTTGTCGCGCGCCGTCTTCATCACCCCGATGGATGACGGTCGAACGGTGTACACCAGCGTCAGCGTGGTGCGCATGCCGGACCGGGCCGCCGCCGAGAAACTGGAACTGCTCGTCCGCTCGGACGACACGGGCAGCGTCAACGACCTCCTGCGCGAGAAACGCGTGGTGGTCCCCGGCCTGGCCCGCCTGAGCCGGGGCGGCTTCTCGGCCATGTCACTCGATCGGGACGTCATCATCGCCGAGTCGGACACGGCCAGCCCGGACCCCGACCCGGAGATCCACAAGCAGGAGATGAAGCGCATCAGCGTCGACGCCCTGCGGCTGGGCAAGGACTTCAACTAGGTGGTTCGCGGCTCCGCCCGGGTAGGTCGGGCGGAGCCGCGAACGATCCTCGAGTGTCACTTTCGCATAACTTTTGTCGAACTACCCACAATCCACTATCGAGATAGGGGTGGGTTGGCTTCGGTGCTCGGTGCTCGGTGCTCGGTGCTCGGTGCTCGGTGCTCGGTGCTCGGTGCTCGGTGCTCGGTGCTCGGTGGCCCCGCTCTTGATCTTGGTCGCGCCCGGATCCGCCCTCGTGCGGTTGTCCACATCCCCGCCGCTCATCCACAGGAAATCGCGGCCCCTTCCCAGCAGTCTTCGCGCCGATAGACTGGAGCAGGGCTGTCCCCCCGGAGGAGGGCGGGGGCTGTCCTGGGTCTGGGCGGGGTGGTTAAACAGTTGCTGACCAGGCGGGCGCTGCTTCGGCTGGCTGCCGCCGACCGTGGTCCGCACCCGAATGGCTCGCTGCCGGGGTGTCGGGTGCTCGTGCCGCAACCGTTCGCGCGGCACTCCGCTGCGGCACAGCCCGCTAAGCCTCGGCCGTTGGTGCCGTGCCTGCTCCCATCGTTCCCGTAGCAGCTCGTGGCGCCACAACGCGCGCGCATGGGGGGCTTCTGGCACGGCGCCCGTGTTGCCGGCCGGTCTCCTCGTGGCGAGGTCGTTCGATGGGCGCGGCTTGTTCGCGGTCCGGTGAACATTCCGGGACGTCCACCGCCGCCTCGACGTCACGGCTGGTCGGCCCCGTGAACGGGTCCGCCGGTGGCGGCGCCACAACCGATCCACAACCGGGGTGCGCTACCCAGTCCCAGGGCGGCTACACGAAAGGGATCGAGTCCATGAGGGCAATGGTGCTCGCCGCGGCGGTGGTGGTCGCGGCCTTGCCGGTGGTACCGGCGTACGCGAGCGGTTCGGGCTGCGCGCCCGCGAGTGTGGCGGTGGGTGACTACCGCCAGTACGAGGGCACCGGCGCCGGGACGACCACGTTCAGCTTCTCGGTCTCCGTCACCGCCCCACCCGGGTGCGCGGCCAGCGGGTCGGTCGACTACACGACCGATCCCGGCACCGCCACCCCCGGCGTCGACTACACGCCGACCTCGGGCACCCTGACCTGGAACGGCACGACGGACACCAAGACCGTCTCGGTCACCATCGCCCGTGACGCGGCACCGGAGTACGAGGAGACCTTCGCGGTCCGCCTGCACTCGCCGCAGGGGTTGGTGATCGCGGACAACCTGGGCGTCGGCCAGATCATCGACGACGACCGGCCCCCGCTGGACACGTCCCTCGACGGCGGCAAGATCTGCTGGCGCTCCCAGGGCACCGCCGAGATCGGCCTGCACACGTCGGCCCCGGCCCGCGCGCCGATCACCATCCACTACCGCACCATCCAGGTGGGCGACGGCAAACCGGGCTACTACCCCGTGCGCGACGGCGTCGTCACCATCCCCGTCGGTGAGACCCGGGGCGTGGCGAAGGTCCGCCTGTTCACCGACGAGCAGCTGCCGGACGAGCAGTTCGTGCTGGAGATCTTCAACCCGTCGGCGGGCACCATCGGCCTGTCGAAAGTCCCGGTGACGGTGAGGTCGCGAGGCTGACCGCAGGGGGATCGAGTCGGGGGACCTGCCTGGGCGGGCAGGTCCCCCGACGTTCGTCCAACCCCGGACCGGGTCAAGGCGGGCGCGGGCTTCTTCATCGTCCAAGACCGCCGAGTCCGCGTTGCGCTCCAGGGTCTTCAAGCACGGGCGGGCCAGTCGAACAGGCCCACCACCGTCCAGGGTTTCGGCACGATCGCCCGCCTGACCAGGAAACTGCCACGTTTCGGGGCTTGGTCATCGCGCCACTTGCCCGCACCGGTCCCATGGCGGTTGACCCGCAAGGCCGACGGCAGGGAACCAACCCGGGCGCCACCACTCCGCGGTGGCCCACCGGCCAGTGCCGAGGGCGCCGGCGCGGCACCCTCGGCGATCATCGCCCGGTCCCGCGCGTCCGGGGCTCCCGCCTCGTGCCAACCCCATCGGCGTCCGGATCGGGTGTAGTCCATCCACCCCACTCCGCCGCTGATCTGCGGCTTTGTCACATCGGGGTTATCCACACAGCCGGGATTGTTGGTCGCCGGGGGCCGGTATGGCTATGTCGCACGCGTGATCCGGGCGGCGCCGACCGGTGGCACCGAGGCACCACTGACGGGGACACGGCCACCGATCGGTAGGTCTTGTCGTGACGCGGGTGGCGGCCGTTGATGCCGGAGAGCCGTGTGAGCGTGTCGTCGCGGTTCCAGCGGACCAGGATCTTGGCACCCGCACCGCTGGCCCCGACCAGCACACCGCGCTCGGTGGCGGCCCGGACGATGTCGCCGCCGAGGGTCGGTAGGAGCACGGGTGTGCCGTCGCGTGACCAGCGCGTGGCCCGCGAGGCCTCGGCCGCCAGTGCGCAGCCGCCGTGCACGACGCCGATCCGGCGGGGAAGCGGCTGCCCGACAGCGGACCAATGCCGCGGGCGTCGTTCGACAAGCTCGCCCGGTACGGAACCCCGCTGGTCGTAGTCGACCGGCTGGTCACGACCGGCCCTCTCGTGGCCTACCTGGCCTGGCCATGAGCCGCATCGCCGACCCTGCCCAGGCCGCGCGAAAGACCGACGCTCGGGATGCGTTCACCATCGCCGACGACCCCGCCGGCGAGGTGACCCGGGCCGGCAACCGCATCCGCGGGCTGCTCGCCGGCATTCATCCCGCCGTCGAAAACGCGATCGGACCCGAGGTCAGCCACCCGGCGGCGCTGGACACCCGCTCCCGCTGCGGCAGGCCGACATCGCGAAGCGGGCTGCCGTCGACTCACCGCGATCGCGAGGGTCCGCGCGCCTTGCGTGGACGAGCGGCTGGTCGAGGCGATCGTGACCGCCCTGGGGCAGACAGACCACTGCCGTCCCGGGAACCGCGGCCGCGGACACCGTCCGACCGCGACTGAACCGTTGTCCAGCAACGCAAACACGCCGCTGAGTAGACCGAGGGGATACCCGACGCGCCCCCTTGTCGGGGTCCTGACCTCGACGCCCGGTATCCCCGCATCCTGCTCGGCGCCGCCTCCGCCCTTCAGGTCCTCCAGGTATCGCCCCGCCGGTCGCGGCTCCGGAACCGCGAGCAGCCGCGGCCGTGCCGAGAAGGTGCGGCTGGAGCCTGTGGCTGAGAGGTTCTCCAAGGTTGGGCAGATGGCAGTGGCAATAATGTGTGGCACACACTATTGTGTGTTGTGTGGATGAGGAGCTGTTGGCCACGCACCTGCAGGAGTTGCGGCGGGGGACCGTGGTGCTGGCCTGTCTGCTGGTGCTCCGGGAGGCCAACTACGGGTACGCGCTGCTTGAGGTGTTGGAGCGGCGGGGGTTCGCGGTCGACGCGAACACGCTCTACCCGTTGTTGCGGCGGTTGGAGAAGCAGGGGTTGTTGGTCAGCGAGTGGAACACCGATGAGTCCCGGCCGCGGAAGTTCTATCGGACGTCCGAGGCGGGTGGGGTCATGGCGGGGGAGTTGGCGCGGGACTGGGTCGGGCTCGACCTGGCCTTTCGCGGGTTGAAGGGGGAGCTGTGAGCGCACTGGTCGACCGGTACGTCGAGGCCGTCGTGACCCGGGTGCCCAAGGGGCAGCGGGTGGACATCGAGCGCGAGTTGCGGGCTTCGATAGCCGACGCGGTGGAGATGCGGGTGGAGGGAGGGGAAGGTGGGGGCGAGGTCGAGGTGTTGACCGAGTTCGGTGACCCCGTTCGCCTGGCCGCGGGCTACGCCGATCGGCCGTTGCGGCTCATCGGGCCCGAGGTCTACCTCGACTACACGCGGTTGTTGACCGCGTTGGTGGTGACCGTGGTCCCCGGGGTCGCGGTGGCCGTGGGTCTGATGCGGGCGTTGAGCGACAAGACTTTCGTGGTGGAGTCACTTACGGCCGCGTTGCACACGACTGTCCATATCGGATTCTGGACTACCCTTGTGTTCGCGCTCATCAGTTGCAAGCCGCGGTCGTGGGCGCCCGAGAAACTGCCTGCCAAGCCGACCCGTCGGGCGCGCTACACCGAGTTGGTCACCCAGACGGCCATCACCGTCTGGTTCGTCGCCTTCCTCCTGTACGCGAGGGAATGGCTCGACCCCCGCTTCAACTCCGTCCTCTACCTGTTCATGGCCCTGGTCATCGCCACTCTCGGGTTCTCCTTCGCCGCCCACTACGCCCGCTGGAGCATCCCCCTCGCGGTGGCGCGGGCGGCCACGGAAGTCGCCTGCTCGACGATCCTGCTCTGGTTGGCCTCGACCGACCACGTCGTCAAAGCCGGGGTCTGGGAACCGGACCTGGTCAACGCGGTCCACACCGGACTGACGATCCTCGCCTGCGTCTCCTACCTGCACACCGTCATCGAGGGCGTCAAGGCCGCCCAGCAACGCTAAGGACCAACGATGAAAGCCATCGTCCACCACACCTACGGCACCCCCGACGTCCTCAGATACGCCGACGTCGACCAACCCGACACCGGGCCCGACGACGTCCTCGTCGAGGTCCGCGCCGCCTCCCTCAACTTCGCCGACCGGGCCGTGCTCAGCGGCATCCCCCGGATCGGGCGACTCGCTTTCGGCTTGACCAAGCCAAAGCACACCATCCTCGGCCGCGACATCGCGGGCACCGTTGTGCGGACAGGCGCGGGTGTGACCGCGTTCGAGGAAGGGGACGAGGTGTTGGGGGAGATGGAGCAGCGCGGCTTCGCCGAGTACGTCGCCGCCCCTGCCGCCCACCTCGTCCGCAAACCCAGGGGCATCACGTTCGAGCAAGCCGCAACGTTGCCGGTCGCGGGCACCACCGCCTACCAGGCCGTCGAGATGGCCCAAGCCGGCAAGGGTGGACACATCCTGGTCAACGGCGCGTCCGGCGGTGTCGGCACGTTCGCCGTGCAACTCGCCAAGATCAAGGGCGCGGAGGTCACGGCGGTGTGCAGCGCGCGCAACGTCGACCACGCCAGAAGCATCGGTGCCGACCACGTCATCGACTACCGCAAGGAAGACTTCACCGAGGCGACAACGCGCTACGACGCGGTCGTCGACGTGGCGGGTGGTCACCGCGTCACCGCGATCCGCCGGGTCCTGACCCGCGACGGCGTCTACGTCAGCACGACCGGCGAAGGCGGGCCGACCCTCGGCCCGGTCCCCAGGCTCCTCAAAACCCTCACCGCAAACCCTTTCGTCCCCCAGAAACTCAGGATCTTGTCGTCCAAACGCGACAACGCGATCCTCGGAACCCTCGCAACCCTGGTGGCGGAGGGAAAGCTCACCCCGGTCATCAGCAGGCTCCACCCCCTGTCCGACACGGCCGACGCCATGCGGGAACGGCACGCGGGCGGCAAGACGGTCCTCACGGTGTGAGCCGCGCCGACAGCTCCTCCGCCTCCGTCGTCGCGTTGGCCTGGCTGTAGAGGGACCGGGCGCGGGACCAGTGCCGGGTGGCGGTGGTCGAGTCGCCCGCGCGGGACTCGAGGTCCCCCAGGTCGCGGTGCAGGTGCGCCAACTCGTAGTCGTCCGGCACCGCCGTGCGGATCGACAGGCTGCGCTCCAGGTTCTCCCGCGCCGCCGCCAGGTCGCCCGCCGCCAGGTACGCGCGGCCCAGCTGGTTCAACGCCGACGACTCGCCGTGCCGGTCGCCCACCTCGCGGCTCAGGTCCAGGGCCGCGCTGAAGTGCGCCACCGCCGCGCGCACGTCGCCCGAGTCGAGGTGGGCGCGGCCGGTGTCCAGCAACGACTCCCACTCCAGCCAGCGGTCGCCGATGGCGCGGCTGACCTCCACCGCCTCCCGCAGGTGCGCCAGCGCCGCGCCGTGGTCGCCGCGCTGCAACCACGCCTCGCCCAGGGTGTCCAGGGTCGCGGCCTCCAAGCGGGCGTTGCCCAGGCCGCGGAAGGTGGCGAGGGCGTCGGTCAGCGGGGTCAGGCTCTCCTCCGCCCGGCCCATCCGGACGAAGGTGTGCCCGAGGTTGCGCTGCGACAACGCGCGGCCCAGGTCGCTGCCCGCCTCCGCGCACCGCGCCACGGCCAGCCGGTGCGCGGCGATCGCCTCGTCGAAGCGGCGCAACTCCGCGTACGCGTTGGCGATGTTGTTGTGCACGTGGCCCTCGCCCGCGAGATCTCCGGCCGCGCGCACCGTTTTCAACGCGCGCTGGTTGGTTTCCAGCGCCTCCTTCAACCGCCGCGTCATGAAGTACGCGACGCCCAGCGCCCGCAACATCTCCGCCTCGGCCACGGGATCGCCCAGCGCCGTGGCCGCCGCCGCGCCCTGGCGGCACAGCTCGACCCGGTCGTGCCAGTGCCCGGTCGCGTCGTAGAAGCTGGTCAGCAGGTACGTCAGCTGCCACGCCGAGTCGAGCCTGCCCAACTCGCGCGCGCACTGCGCCACCGCCCGCAGGTTCGCCCGCTCCGCGTCGAGGAAGGCGAGCGCGCCGTGGCGGTCGTCGAACGGGACCCGGCAGCGGGGGTGCCGCAGCGACGGCGTCACCAGGTCCCGGTTGGGATCGATCACCTTGTTCGCCTCGTCGGCGACCACCAGGTACCAGTCGACCAGCCGGGACAGGGCGATCGCCCGCTCTTCGCGCTCCACCCGACCGGCGGCGAACTCCCGCACCAGGTCGTGGAAGCGGTACCGGTCCCGCTCGGTCTCGGTGACCAGGTGCGCGGCGGCCAGCGCCGACAGCGACTCCCGCGCCCGCTCCGGCGGCACCCCGCACAGCGTCGCGCCCAGCCACGCGCTCACCGACGTGCCCGGCGCCAGCCCCAGCAGCCGGAACACCCGCGCCCGCCCCGGTTCCAGCGGCTCGTACGCGCTGGCGAACACCGCCCGCACCGTCCGCGAGTCGCCCTCCACCGCCAGCGTGTCCAACCGACCCGCGCCGACGAGTTCCGCCGCCGACTCCGCCACCGTCCGACCGGGTAAGGACACCAGCCGCGCCGCCGCCAGCCGCAGCGCAAGCGGCATCCCGCCGCACAGCCGCCCCAGCCGGGCCGACGCGCCCGGCTCCCGCGCGACCCGGTCCGCGCCGAGCACCCTGGTCAGCAGTTCGAGGGACTCCGCGTGGCCGAGGCTGTCGAGGGCCACGGGGTGCACGGCGTGCCGGGTCCCCAGCGCGGCCAGCGTCTGCCTGCTCGTCACGACCAGCAGCGTCCGACCGTTGCCCGGCACCAGCGGCAGCACCTGCTCGACGTCGCCCGCGTTGTCCGCCAGCACCAGGCAGCGCCTGCCGTGCAGCAGCGACCGGTACAGCGCGGCGCGTTCCGGCAGCTCGGCGGGCATCCGCTCATCCGGCACGTCCAGTGCCCGCAGCACGTGCGCGAGCGCGTCCGACGCCGACAACGCGCGCCCGGAGTCGTGGCCGCCGAGGTCGAGGAACAGCTGCCCGTCGGGGAAGCGGTCGGCGGCCCGGTGCGCCCACTGGACGGCGAACGCGGTCTTGCCCATCCCCGCCGCCGCCGAGATCACCACGACCGGCCGCTCGTCGGACGGGTCCGCCAGCATCGCGTCCAGCGCGGCCGACTCCGCGACCCGGCCGGTGAAGTGCCCGACCCGCGCGGGCAGCTGCGCGGGCCCGCGCACCGCCGGTCGCGGGTCCAGGCTCGGGTCGCGCCGCAGGATCGACGTGTGCAGCGCCAGCAGCTCCGGGCCCGGGTCGACGCCGAACTCGTCGGTCAGCCGGGTGCGCAACGCGCGGAACACCGCGAGCGCTTCGGTGTGCTGGCCGCAGCGGTGCAGGGCCAGCATGTACAGGCCCGCCAACCGCTCCCGCGTCGGGTGCGCGGAGACCAGGCGCGGCAGTTCCCGGACGGCGTCGGCGTGCCGGTCGAGGCGCAGTTCGGCGTCCCAGAGGTCCTCCAGCGCGGCCAGCCGCTGCTCGTGCAGGGTCTCGACCTCGCCGCAGCCCCAGCCCTCGAGCGCCGCGTCGGCGAACGCGTCGCCCCGCCACAACCCGAGCGCGGCCCGCAGCTGCTGGGCGGCCCGGTCGGCCTCGTCGCGGGCCAGGTGCTCGCGGGCGGCGCGGACCTGCCGGTCGAACAGCAGCGCGTCGACCGACTCGGGTTCGACGGCCAGCAGGTAGCCGGGTTCGCGGGTGCGCAGGACGGTCGGGAAACCGCAGGCGGCGAGGGCCTGGCGGATGCGGGCGACGTGGCTGTGCAGCGTCTTCACGGCGGTGCGCGGCGGGTTCTCGCCCCACAGCACGTCGATCAACCGGGACGCGGGCAACACCGTGCCCGCGTGCAGGGCCAGCACCCCCAGCACCGCGCGCTGGCGGGTGCCGTGCACCAACGCGCGCCCGGCCGGGCCGACGGCCTCGACCGGTCCCAGCACGCGCAGCTCGCCGGGTCCGCTCACCCCCAGCTCCTTCCGCGCAGCTCGGTAAAGGGAGCGTAACGACCCGACTGCGGTGCGCAAACACCCAACCGGCTGAGCCGCGTGCGGCCAAACCCCCAACTTCGGTTGCGTTCCGCGACAACCATGCCACAACCGGTCGCCGACACGCTTCGGGTCACACCCTGTACGCCCCTCCGGCGAGGAGATCACCATGTTCCACCGCAGTGTCCCAGCCCGCCGCAGAGCCCTCGTGGCCGCGGCGTCCGCGCTGGTGGCGGCCGTCCTACCCGCCATCCCGGCCGCCGCGGCGCCCGCCGTCGTGCCGGTCGCGCAGCCGCCCGCAGCAGGCCCGTGCGGTCCATTGGACGTCACGTTCGTCATCGACGACACCGGCAGCATGGGTGGCGCGATCGCCAACATCAAGGCGGGCATCAACACGATCATCGGCGACGTGTCGACGCTGTCCGGCGGCGACTTCAAGCTCGGTCTGGTGACCTTCAAGGACGACGTGAAGGTCCTCAACGACCTGGCCGCGGGCAACCAGGCGGCGGTGACCGCCGGGGTCAACGGCCTTGTCGCGGGCGGTGGCGGCGGCGGCCCCGAGGCCTCCGACGAGGCGCTGAACACCGCGGTCAACAACCTGCCCGCCGCGGGCCGCCCGCAGACCGGCAACTTCTCCGGCGTGTGGCGCAGCAACGCGACCAAGATGATCATCCTGGTGACCGACGCGCTGCCCGGCGGCTTCGACGACACGCACACCGCGGTCGACGTCGCCAACGCGCACACCCGGGCGCTGCAGGCGCAGAACAACATCAAGATCAACAGCGTCTACGTGCCCACCGGCGGCGTGTCCGCCCCGGTCGTGACGATCATGCAGGACTACGCCACCACCACCGGCGGCGTCTACACCCAGACCGCGGCCAACGGCTCCAACACCGCGACCACCATCCAGCAGAGCCTGCGCAACTGCCGCCGCACGGACGTGTTCGTCCGCGACCACGCCGCGGACACCGGAGTCGAGCCGCACGGCCTGAACCCGATCTGGACCAGCCCGGACATCACCGTCTGCCCGTCGCCCGCCCCGTGCGCGGGCACGAACCCGGTGGTCGGCGGCACGAGCTACATCCACGTCAAACTCAACAACCCCGGCCCCAACGGCGCGGGCACCGCGACCGGTGACCTCAAGCTGTACTACACCGCGCAGGGCGGTGCGGCGATCTGGCCGACGCACTGGACGCACATCAACACCGCGACGAACGTGACCGTGCCCGCCGGGACGACCAACGTGGTGATCCCGTGGAACGGCGTGCCGGGCCCGGGGCACTTCTGCCTGCTGGCGCGGTGGGTGTCGGCGACCGACCCGATGACCTTCGCCGAGGGCCCGAACACGCTGACCAACACCCGGAACAACAACAACATCGCGTGGCGCAACGTCGACACCGTGCGGGTCAAGCCCGGCACGCCGACCACCCGGCCGTTCACCCTGGCCAACCCGAACCCGCGCGCGCTGACCAACCTGGTCTTCACCGCGCCCGAGGGCCCGTTCGCGGGCAAGGTGACCATCGACCTGGGCCGTGAACTGGCGGCGCGGTGGAAGCAGTCGGGCGGCAAGGCCGAGGGCATCCGGCAGGTCGGCGAGACCGCGTTCGAGATCGTCGACGGCAAGCGGGCGGTGCTCGCGGGCCTGGCCATCGACCCGAAGGAGCGGTTCGAGACCAAGATCGACTTCACCGCGACGGCCGACCAGGCGCGGGCGGTCGTGTGGGTCAACCAGACCGATGAGAAGGGCGAGGACCTCGGTGGCGTCGAGTTCCGCCTGACCACCGAGTGAGTCGCAGGGGGTAAGGGGACGGCCCGGTCACTCGACCGGGCCGTCCGCTATTCGCGTTCCCGTAGTGGGACGGCGAACCAGAGCGCGGCGATGAACAGACCGCACACCCCGGCAACTACGAACGCCGCCCACCCGCCGATGACCATCTCGGCGAGCAGCAGCACCGCGGCGGTGAAGGCCAGGGACAGGCAGACCAGACCGGCGATCGTGGTCCGCGTGGCGAGGTGCATGATCTCCTGCCGCTTGCCCCGGCGGAACAGGATCCGGTGCCAGGCGGCGGGGGCGGTGAGCAGGCCGACGGACGCCACGGCGAACAGCACAGCGACGAGGTGGGTGCCGCGCTCGAAGGCGTTGGCGTCGCGGACGTAGACCTCGGTGAACGCGATGGAGAGCAGGAAGCCGAACAGGATCTGCACGCCCGCCTGGGCGACGCGCAGCTCCTGGAGCAGTTCGCCGAGGTTGCGGTCCAGCCGCTCCTTGGGGGTCTCTTCCGCGTCGGACGTGGTGCGCACCGGGGGCTCCTTTACCTGCCGTGTCTGTTCGGGAGGTTCCTCCGGACACGAAGGTGGAAACCGCTCGGATTTCCTTACCCCGAGTGATGGCCGGCGCCGGCTAGGCTGGCGGTGACACCAGGAGGAGGTCGCCATGGCGGTGGAGGTCACCGACGTCGCGGAGCGGCACCGGTTCGAGGCCACGGTGGACGGCCGGTTCGCCGGGTACGCCGAGTACATCCGGAGCCACACGGTGGTGGTCTACCCGCACACCGAGGTCGACTCGTCGTTCGAAGGCCACGGCGTCGGTGGGGCGCTGGCCCGCGCGGCGCTGGACGACGCTCGGGAGCGGGGGCTGCCGGTCCTCGCGACCTGTCCGTTCATCGCCGCCTGGATGCGTCGGCACCCGGAGTACCTGGAGTTGGCCTACCAGAACCGCAGCCAGGTGACCGACTGACGCGGTGCCCGGCTGCGCGGTCGTGAGTCTTGGTGTTCGAGGTTGATTGTGGTCGACCCGGGGCGGTGGTCGCGGGTCGGTCAGGGGCGCTCGAAATCGGTGAGGGCGCGGCGGAGGTAGTCGTCCAGGGGGATGGTTCGCGACGGGTCCACCTCGACCTCCACCGGCGCCGGGTACGGCTCCCAGGACGTGATCATCGTGCGGGTCACCGTGCCGTCGGCGCGCAGGGCGGCGTTCTCGCCGCGCGCCACGGGGGAGTAGACCGGCCGCACGGTCGCCTGACCCATGCTGATCACCACCCCGTTGCCCAGGTTCCACCCCCGCACCTCGCCCGGCTCCGCCAGCACCCGGTGCCGGACCTTGGCGCCCTCGGTGGTCTCCCGGTGGTCCCCCCGGGACAGCTTCTCCGTGCGCTCCACGGGCAGCGGTTCGGGCAGGAAGCCTTCGGCGAAGGCGGCGGCGGGGAAGTCGCGCACGGCCTGCGCGAGGCGGTCCAGGTCGGCCTGGTCCACCAGCTTGCGCCGCTCCGCGTCCCGGGCCAGCCACCGGGGCCAGGCCTGCGGGTCGGGCAGCGTGTCCGGGTCGATCACAGAGTGATCGTACGGCCGACGCCATGGTCCATTGGTGTGACCTCCGTCCGAGGTTCGCAACTGATTGTCACTCGCTGAAACGCGCGGGCGGCAGCGCCTAGGGTTGGCGCCGTGGACACCACCGCGGTCTGGAACGAGCACAACCGCCGCCTCACCGACCTCATCCGCGACGCCGACCCGACCCGCGAGGTCCCCACCTGCCCCGGCTGGACCCTGCGCGACCTCGCCGAGCACGTCGGTCGGGGCGACCGCTGGGCCGCGCGCGTGGTGGAAACCGGTGTCTTCACCCGCCCCGACGACACCCCCGGCCTACCCGCCCCCGACTGGTCCGAGGTGCCGGATTGGCTCGCGCAGGGACCACCGTGCTCTTCGACGCGGTGGCCGCGGTCGGCGCGGACACCCCGCGCGCGGGGTTCGCCGGGCCGCTCCTGGCGGGCTGGTGGCTGCGCCGCCGCCTCTACGAGACCGTCGTGCACCACGCCGACGCGGCCATCGCCTTGGGCGCCCCTTACGCGCTCGACCCGGAGGTCGCCGCCGACGGCATCTCCGAGTGGCTCTCGCTGGGGGTCGCGCTTCCCCTGGGGGAGTCCCCGCTCGCCGGGGACGACACCCTCCACCTGCACGTCACCGAGGACCTGGGCGACCGGGGCGAGTGGATCGTCCGGCCCGGCGTCGAGTGGGCACACGGCCACGCGAAGGCCACCACCGCCGTGGTCGGCACGGCGGTGGACCTGTTCCTCGTCCTCATGCGCCGCCTCGCCCCGGACGGTCACGTGGAGGTCTTCGGCGACCGCGCGGTCCTCGACACCTGGTTGTCCCGCACGTCCGTCTGACCGCCGGAGGGCCGCCGAAGCGGCCCTCCACCGGGGTCAGGCCTGGGCGTCCTCCGGGCGGGCCCAGCGGGGGAGCAGGAAGGCCAACGCCGCCGTGGCGACCACCAGACCCGCCGAGACCCACAGCACGACCAGCAGCGCGTCGTTGTGCCGCCCGCCCTCGAAGTACTGGAAGAACACCGTGCCCAGCACCGCGACGCCGGTCGCGGCGCCCAGCTGCTGCACCGCGTTCAGCACCCCCGACGCCGAGCCCACCATCGGCTGGGTCACGCCCGCCAGCACGATGTCGAAGAACGGCGCGAGCAGCAGGCCCATGCCGATGCCGCAGACCGCCAGGCCCGGCGCCAGGTCCCAGCCGGTGACCGGCTCCGCGGACCACGCCACCGTCGCGATCACCACGACCAGCCCCGCGGCCATGACCAGCGCGCCGATCTGCAGCACCGGCCTGCCGAACTTGCGCCCCAGCACCGCCCCCGACAACCCGGCGCCGACCGCGAGCCCCAGCGCCCACGGCGCCTGCGACAACCCGGCCTGCAACGCGGTGAACCCGAGACCCAACTGGACGTACAGGCTCAGGGCCAGCCCGACGCCGGTCATCGCGCTGAAGAAGATCAGGCCGACGACCATGCCGCCGCTGAACGCCCGCGACCGGAACAGCCCCGGCTCCACCAGCGGCGCGCGGCCCGCGCGGCTGCGGCGCACCTGGTGCACGCCGAACGCCACCAGGATCGGCACGGACGCGGCCAGCATCGCGAAGCACCAGCCCGGCCAGCCCAGCTCGCGGCCCTGCACCAGCGGGTAGACCAGCAGCAGCAGACCCGTGCTCGCCAGCAGCATGCCGACCGGGTCCGGCCGCGGCGCGTCCTCCGCCCGCGACTCCGGCAGCACCTTCCAGGCCAGCGCCAAGCAGGCCAGGCCGATCGGCACGTTGATCAGGAACACCGCGCGCCAGCCCGCGTCGCCCGGGTTCCAGCCGATCAGCGCGCCCGCCAGGATCGGTCCGCCGACGGTGGACAGGCCGATGGCGGGCCCGAAGGCGCCGAACGCCGCGCCCAGCTCCTTGGGCGGGAAGATCGATCGGATCAGACCGAAGCCCTGCGGGATCAGCACCGCGCCGAACAGGCCCTGGAGCACCCGGCTGGCGACCAGCATCCCCGGCGACAGCGCCAGCCCGCACAGCGCGGACGTGACGATGAAGCCGATCAGGCCGATCAGGAACATCCGCCGCCGACCGAACAGGTCGCCCAACCGGCCGCCGGTGATCAGCCCCACCGCGAGCGCCAGCGTGTAGCCCGCGGCCACCCACTGGATCATCGTGCTGCCGCCGCCCAGGTGCTGCTGGATCGACGGGGCGGCGATGCTCACCACCGTCGCGTCCAGCAGGTCCATGATCTCGGCGGTCAGCACCGCCACCAGCGCCCACCACCGCCATCGGTAGGCGGTGTCGAGCCCTTCCCCGGCCGTGGTCGTCGTCGCGGTCATCTCAGCTCCCCCTCGAACAGCGTTCGTTAACGAACACTGTTCTACTGGCGAACACCGTTCGTGTCAACTAGGGTGACCGATATGACCGCAGCCGAGAGCGACCCGGACCCAGCGCGGCTCGAACCCCCGTGGTGGACCCCCCGCAAGAGCGGCGCGCGGCGCTCGCTGAGCCGGGAGACGATCGTGGCCGCGGCGGTGCGGATCCTGCGCGCGGAGGGCGTCGACGGGGTGAGCATGCGCCGCGTCGCCGCCGAACTGGGCACCGGACCGGCCTCGCTCTACGCGCACGTGGCGAACAAGGACGAGCTGCTGGAACTGCTCTTCGACGAGGTCGTCGGCGAGGTCCCGCTGCCGGAACCGGACCCGGCGCGCTGGCGGGAGCAGATCACCAGGCTGTGGACCGACGGGCACGAGGCGCTCAGCCGCAACGGCGACATCGCCCGCGTCATCCTCGGCCGCGTGCCGATGGGCCCGAACGCCATGCGGATGTCCGAGTTCACCCTGACGCTCCTGCGCGGCGCGGGCATCCCGGACCAGGCGGCGGCCTGGGCGATCGACGTGGTCGGCATGTACGTCAGCGCGAGCGCCATCGAGAACGCCGTGACCGTCGACCTGGCCCGCGAAGGCCGTGACCCGGAGCAGTACTACGGCATGGTCTGCCGCTTCTTCGCGAGCCTGCCCCCCGAGGAGTTCCCCGCCACGACGTCCCTGGGGGACGCGCTCGGCAGGGGCAGCAGGGAGGAGCGGTTCGCCTTCGGCCTGGACGTGATCCTCCGGGGGCTGGCGGCGCTGGTCCCGGCCGATCGGGCCGACCGGCCGGGGGAGCGCCCCTAGAGCCGCGGGGCCACCTGCTCGGCGATCAGGTCCAGGTGGTCGAGGTCATCGGTGTCGAGCACCTGCAGGTAGACCCGGCTGATGTCCGTGCGCTCGCGCCAGGTGCCGAGGCGGTCCACGACCTCGGCGGGCGTGCCCGCGAGCCCGTTGGCGCGCAGCTCGTCGACCTCGCGGCCGATGCGCGCCGCCCGGCGCCCGATCTCCGCGTCGTCCCGGCCGACGCAGACCACCAGCGCCGCCGAGCGGATGATCTCCGACGGGTCGCGGCCGATCTCCGCGCACGCCGCGCTGACCCTGGCGAACTGCTCCGCCGCCGCGTCCAGCGGGACGAACGGGACGTTGAACTCGTCGGCGAAGCGGGCCGCCAGGCGCGGGGTCCGGGTGCGGCCCCCACCACCGATCAGGATCGGCGGGCCGGGGCGCTGGGTCGGCTTGGGCAGCGCGGGCGAACTCACCAGCCGGTAGTGCTCCCCGTCGAAGGAGAACTTCTCGCCGTCCGGGGTCGACCAGAGGCCGGTGATGACCTCCAGCTGCTCGGCGAACCGGTCGAAGCGCTCACCGAGGCTCGGGAACGGGATGCCGTAGGCCGTGTGCTCCTCGGCGTACCAGCCGGTGCCCAGCCCGAACTCGACCCGGCCACCCGACATCTGGTCGACCTGGGCCACCGAGATCGCCAGCGGACCCGGGTGCCGGAAGGTGGCCGCCGTCATCAGCGTGCCCAGCCGGATCGTGGTGGTCTCCCTGGCCAGACCCGCCAGGGTGGTCCACGCGTCGGTGGGACCGGGCAGACCGGTCGACGAGCCCATGCTCAGGTAGTGGTCGGACCGGAAGAACGCGTCGTAGCCGGTCTCCTCCGCGTGGCGGGCCACGCGCAGGAGGTCGTCGTAGGTGGCGCCCTGCTGCGGCTCGGTGAAGATCCGCAGGCGGAGGGCGCTCGGCTCGGTGCTCACCCGACGGAGGCTAGTGCAGGGGGGTGACGGCTGCCCGGCCCATCACCGGCGCGCGCCGGTCAGGATGGTGACTTCCACGTACTCGGTGAACGGGGCGAACGGGTCGAGCACCGCGCGCAGCCGTGCGTCGAAGTCCGGGCGGTCGGCGGGTGCGGGCAGGAGCTGGTGGGGCAGCGCCGAGTACACGCCGCCGATGATCTCGTCGGCGGTCGGGTGGGCCGCGTAGCCGACGACCTGTAGGCCGATCGCGTACCCGGCGGCGCGGAGGTCGTCGCGGACCCGGCGCTGGCTGTCGGGGTCGGTGCCGCAGGTGTCGATCAGCGGTTTGCCGAGCCAGGCGGACAGGTGTCCGCGCAGCGCGCGCGACCAGTCGCTGTCCTGCTGCCACAACGGCACGCCGTTGGTGACGACGGCGACGCCGCCGCCCGGTCGCAGCAGCGGGTGCGCGGTGGCGAACAGCCTGGTGCGGTCCATCCAGTGCAGGGCCTGACCGACGGTGATCGCGCCCAACGGCCGCAGCAGCGCCGCCAACCCCGACAATTCCGCGTCGGAACCCAGCAACCAGCCGACGTTCGCCGGGTTCTCCTCGACCGCGCGAGCGCGGACCAGCATGTCCGGTTCCGGGTCGACGCCCAGCACGCTGCCGACCCGCGGTGCCAGCGGTCGGGTCAACTGACCTGTGCCGCAGCCGAGGTCGACCACCGCGTCGAGCGGGGTGAGGTCGAAGGCCGCCACGACGACGTCGACCACCCGGTCCGGGTAACCGCGCCGGAACCGGTGGTAGAAGTCCGGTACCTCGCCGCCGAAACCCGGGTCCCGCTCCGCTGTCGCCGTCATGGGACCATGCTGCCCGCTCGCGACCCGGCCGCGCAGCCCTGTTCGCCGTCGGCGTCGCCCGGCGGGCTTACCGAGTGACCACAGTGGACACCCGGTAAGCCGCTGGGCGGACACCCGGTAAGCCGCTGGGCGGACACCCGGTAAGCCCGCCGGGCGGACACCCGGCAAGCCGCTCGGGGCGCTACTCCGACTTGCGGGAGGCGACCAGTGCCTCGACACCGTCGAGGATGCGGGCGAGGCCGAACTCGAAGTTGTGCGAGGAGTCGTAGGCGGTGCCGTGCACGGCGCCCACGGCCGCGCCGACCGCCGCCGCCCTCGGGTACTGGCTCGCGTCCATCAGCGTGTTCAGCACCGGGCTGTGCGCCTGCCACCACTGCTCGTCGCTGACGCCGGTGTCGCTCTCGGTCGCCGTGGCCTCCAGCGCCCGCCGCGCCGTGGTCTCCGCGTGCCCGATCACCAGGTTCAGCACGGTGTCCATCTCGACCTCGGTCAGCCCGATGTCGGCGATCGTGCCCAGTTCCCGGTCGTACTTGGCCATCACGTTGGGGCCCAGCGGCGGTCTGCTCACGCCGACCCGCAGCATCCACGGGTGCCGGTGGTAGAGCGCCCAGTTCGCGTGGGCGACCCGGTGCAGCTCGCCCCGCCAGCCCGGTGCCGCCGCGTCGCCCGCGCCCGAACCCGCGCCGCCGGGCTCCGCGCCGTCGCCGGACTTCGCGGTCTCGGCGTAGACGGTGTCCAGCATCAGGTCTATCAGCTCGGCCTTGCCCGGCACGTAGGTGTAGAGCGACATGGTGCCGACGTTGAGCTTGTCGGCGACCCGGCGCATCGACAGGGCGATGAGGCCCTCGGTGTCGGCCACCTCTATGGCCGCGCCGACGATGCGGTCGACACTGAGATCGCGCCTGCCGTTGCGGACCGGCGCCTGGTTCTGCTTGCGCCACAGCAGCATGAGGCTGCGTGTGGGGTCACCGCCCCCGCTGTGGTCCTTCGTCGCGTCCTTTGCCATGGTGGCCCGATCCTAACTGGTCCGCTTCGCGGTGGTCGCGGACTCGCCGGCCCGGGCCACTTCGGTTCCGGTCGGGTCACCGACCGTGATCGGACGGCGCGTTCGCGTGTGGACCGTGGACCCGCCGCGGCGGCGGAGCCGCTGCCTCATCTCGTCTCGCCCCCCAGGCCGTGGCGTCGTACGGTGATCGCCACGGTTGCGGTCCGCGCGTGCGCCTTCGGGTGTTACCAGCTTGCCGGAGTCGTCGTGGTGGCGTCCGCCGGCGGGCTTGCCGGATTGTGCCGATGGGCGGCCACCGGGCAGCCCGGCCCCACCGCGGGTCGCTGAGTCCTGTGTGGACGGTGGGGTGCTCGGGGGGACCGCCCCGTGGGTCGGTCCGAGCCGCGTCGGCGCCATCGTGCTCCTCTCCGCCTCCAGGGGACACCGTACCCGACCACGTACGGCATACGACCGCCGCGTACGGGTGAGCCCGGACCACTTTCGGCCCGGGCTCGATCCAACTCCCCGCAGGGCTCGCCTAGACCGGGGTACCGCTCTGCCGCAGCTGCTCGATGCTGATCAGCTCGGCCTCACGGACCGAGTGCCCGCGCGCGTGGGTGACCCGCCACAGCGTGGTCACGCTCTGCAGCGGGTGCAGGAACCAGCCCCACGCGCCGATGACCGGCAGCGAGCGGGCGACCCGGCCCCGGGCCCGGCGCTCGCTGCGCGAGTGCCAGCCGATGTGCAGCTCGAACAGCAGGATGCCGACCGCGGCGGGCGCCGCGAACATGATCGACGCCTCGATGCCGTAGCCCTTGCCCGCAGCGTGCTCCCAGTTCAGGTACACGCTGCCCGCCAGCAGCGCCAGCAGCGCGAACCTCGGGCCCGCGCCCGAGTAGGGCGAGAGGGCGTAGCGGTGCGCCAGGCCTGCGACGATGAGCGCGGAGGCGTCGAAGACCAGCGACACCACGGCGGCCAGCGGGGTGGGGATGCTGAACGCGCGCGCGTACTCGAACAGCGACCACCAGGAGATGCCCATCGCGGCCACCAGCACCACGATCCAGGCCATGTTCGCCGACCAGGACAGCACGGTCGGCACCTGGGGCGTCAGCGGCTCGGACCGCTCCGCCTCCGGCGGCACGACCCGCTCGGCGCGCGCCTCGATGTAGGGCACGGTGTCGAGCGCGGTACCCGCGCTGGACGCGGTCGGCTGCTCGGCGACCACGACGGCGCTGGACGTGGACCCGACCTCGTCGGTGTCGGCGTCCACGACGTCGCCGTCGGTGTCGGCGTCAGTGTCGGCGTCCGGTGCGGGGTCCGCGACCAGGGTCGCGGTGGCGGCGGACTCGGTCGCCGCGGGGGTCTCGGTGGCCACGGCGCCGGAGTCGGCGGCGCTGGCGGTTCTGTCGGTGTCCACGGTGTTCGCGTCGGTGTCCGATCCGGTCGAGCTTGGCGGGGTGGGGGCGGCCGGTCCGTCGGCGGTGACCGCCGGGATGACCGCGGTGGGCGCGTCGGCGGCGGCCCGGTCGGCCGTCGCGTGGCTGTCGGTGGCGCTCTCGTGCGAGCGCAGCGCGTCGAGCTCGGCGAGCAGCTCGGGGCTCAGCGCCACCAGGTCACCGGTGTCGCCGATCTTGTTCTCGCCGCGCCAGGTGTTGATGATGCCGGTGGCGTAGGTGGCCGTGACGTGGATGCCGTAGGCGTCCAGCCATTGCTTGACCCCGAGGGTGGTCGGTGGGTCGACGTTCTCGCACGCGTAGCGGATCTTGTCCGCCAGGGTGGCCAGCGCGGTCAGCGCCTCCGTGTGCGTGGGGTCGGTGTCGATCTTCGGACTCACCTGCGCGGTCCTCCTCGGGCTGGCAGCGGATGACGCGGTCGATCTCGAGCCGTGGGTGGTTGCACTTTGTCGGACGCGCTGCGCGAGCGTCCACCCGGGGGTCCCCCAGCGCGACCGCAGATCAACGATCTTGACACAGTCGTGCCCCGGCTGTTACCTGGACCCCTGCCTAGACCCCCTGTTCCGCCCCGGTGCGGTCCATAGTGGACCGCTGGGCGGTGGTGACCACGACCACCACCACGACCACCACCACGAGCAGCAGGGACAGCGCGGGCACCGGCACCCCGACGACCCACGACACGACGATGTCCGCCCCCGGCGCGAGCACCGCGGCGGCGAACACCCACGCGGGCGCGGTGCCCGGTTTGACCCGCCCCGCCCACGGCGTCCGCCCGCCCGCCTTGGCCACCGACAGCCACACCTGCGCGGCGATGGCCGCCACCATCGCCGCCGACCCGACGACCAGGGCACCGGACACCCGATCATCGGCTGCCGCCTGCCGCAGCGCGGAGGACAGCACGGCGATGCCGAGCCCGATGAGGACCAGCGTCAGCCCGAACTTGATCGTGACCCACCAGTGCCGGAAGAACCCCCACGAGGTCGCCCCCGCCAGCGCGATCCCGGTAGCCGCCGCCGCGTTGGCGAACGGCGCGAGCAGGACCCCATCGATCAGGTGCGCCACCTCCAGCAGCGCGTGCCGCCGCCCCGGGACGGCGCTGGCGCGACCGGCGAGCATGAGCGCCACCAGGGTGAGCGCCTGCGCCATCCACCCGACGGACGTGATGACGTGCAACCAGACGGTCAACCGCCGCCAGCGAACCACGGAACCCTTGGCGTTCATGGCCCCGACCGTCCCGCGCGCACCCGCGCGACCGCATCGTGCGCATTCCCGATGCCCGCCCCGGGAACCACCCCTAGGGGTGGCCCGGCGTCACGGTGTGGCGGGCAGGATCCCGGTCGGGTGCACGACCCGGAGTTCGCCGATGAGGCCGCGCGAATGCAGGCTCAGGAACAACTCCACCGCGTCCGGGCAGAACTGCGAACCCCGGCCCCGTATCACCTCGGCCACAGCCTGTTCTTCGGACAACCCGCGCTGGTACGCGCGGTCCGAGCGCATGGCGGCCCACGAGTCGCACACCGCCAGCAGCCGCGACTCCACCCGGATGTCGTTGCCGCCCAACCCATCCGGGTAGCCGCCGCCGTCCCAGCGCTCGTGGTGCTGGCGGATGACGGTGGCGACCGTCGAGTAGCCGGGCACCACCGACACCATCCGGGACCCGTGGTCCGGGTGGGCCCGCATCAGCTCCCACTCCCGCGGCGTCAGCGGACCCGGCTTGGCCAGGACCTCCCTGGGCACCACGATCTTCCCGATGTCGTGCAGCCGACCGGCCAGCTCCGCGGTGCGCACCCGGTCGGCGTCCAGCCCGGCCTCGACCGCCAGCAGCCGCACCCAGCGGGCGACCGCGCGGCTGTGCTCGTGGCTGGACAACCGGCTGTCGACCTCGTCCGCCGCCTGCTGCAGGTACTCCACGCCGGAGGGCACGCGCGGCGCGGCGGCCGCCCGGGTGGGTCCCACGACGACCCGGTCGCGGCCCGCCTCCTTCGCCGCGTACAGGGCCCGGTCCGCGATCGACACCAGGTCGTCCGGGTTGTCGTCGTGGGTCGGGAACACCGACGTGCCCACCGACACCGTCACCGACGCCCACCGACCGCCCGGCAGCTCGATCGGCTGACCGGCGACCCGCTCCCGCAGCCGGTCGGCGATCAGCGGCAGGGTGGCCGCGGTGGCGCCCGGCAGGATCACGGCGAACTCCTCGCCGCCGAAGCGGGCCAGCACCTCCCCGGCGCGGACCGCGTCGCGCAGCCTGCTCGCGATCTCCACCAGCACCTGGTCCCCGGCGGGGTGCCCGTGCCGGTCGTTGATGGTCTTGAAGTGGTCGACGTCGGCGATCAGCACCGCGACCGTCGTCCCGGCGCGCCGCGCCCTGGCGATCTCCAGTGGCAGCTGTGCCTCGAAGAACCGGCGGGTGTGCAGGCCGGTCAGCGCGTCGGTGATGGCGAGCCTGCGCTGGTCGGACACCAGCGCCGCCAACCGGGCGATGGTCAGCCCGAACAGCACCGCGCACGCCCCGGCGACCACCGGCACGTCCCGCACGGTGCCCTCGGCCCACTGCACGACCAGCACGACCGGCGCGATCAGCGCCGCCGCGGACAGCCCGGCGATGCGCACGGGGCTCAGCGGCGCGTCCGGCACCGGTGACGGCTCGGCCAGCCGCGCCATGGTCGGGTGCAGCGCGCTCGCGCCCAGCGCCAGGTTGCCCGCCAGCCAGATCGCGTCCAGGAAGTTGCCCGCCTGGAAGGTGCCGTTGAGCTGCTGGAGCACGTAGATGGTGTCCGCGGTCATGATCGCCGCGAGCCAGCCGATGAACGGGAAGAACGCCCGCGGCCGCGCGCCGGAGCCCAGCACCAGACCCAGCGCCACGGTCAGCAGCGCCAGGTCCATGACCGGGTAGCCCAGCGACGCCAGCTCCACCAGCAGCGGCGAGCCCTTGCGGGTCTGCGGGCCGATCACGTACAGCCACGACAGCATCGCCGCGACGACGGCCAGGGTGGCCGCGTCCAGCAGGCCGGACAGGTCGTGGCCGGGGGTGCGGCGGCGGATCAGCATCACGATGCCCGCCACCGCCAGCGGGTAGTGCGCCAGGTAGAACGGGTCGGCCAGCGACGGGTACGCGGTGACGTCGAAGACGTAGTGCGAGATGTAGAAGATCGCGTCGGCGAGCGCGTAGACCAGCTGGCTCGCCGCGATCATCACCCACGGCAGCCGCGGCTGCGGGCGGTTGCGCACCACGCCGTAGCAGACCGCCACCGCCGCCGAGGCGCTGACCAGGCAGTACAGCACGACGCGCAGCGGGAACCCGCCCGCGGTCACCGGTGCCAGGTAGTAGAGGACGACCAGCGCGGCGCCCGCCGCCAGGTACGCGGGCCACATCCAGCGCGGGGCGGGATTCCCCGGCTCGACCGGCTCAGCCATCCCCGCTCCCCACCCCGGATCCGGTGCGCGCCGTCTCCGCCCGTAGTCGATCCCGGGCGCGGGATCCGGTTGCGGAGCGCCGATATCGGGCGCATGCGGCGAAGTCGACCACCCGGACAGAGTGGCATAGCGGGATTCCGACCGGGGCGCAGGCTGTTGTCGTTGGGCCATTCGGGTACCGGTCGGGGGCGCGGCGTGTGCCGCGCCCCCGACCGGCCTCCTGAGCTGGTCAGCAGCTCAGGTTGTTGCCGGGCGTGGTGCCCAGCACCTGGGTGAACTTCTGGTAGGCGTTGATCCGGCTCTGCACCTGCGCCGGGTTGCCGCCGTTGCACTCGAGGGCGCCGTTGATGCTGCGGATCGTCTCGCCGAAGCCGCGGCTGTTGACCATCGCGTCGTGCGGGGTCATGGTGCCGGGGCCCTTCTGCGTGTTCCAGTACCAGAGCGCGGTCTTCCACGCCACGGCCGGGTCCTGCTCGACCAGGAACGGGTTGCGCAGCAGGTCGATGCCCAGCGCGTCACCGGCGGCCTTGTAGTTGAAGTTCCAGCTCAACTGGATCGGTCCGCGGCCGTAGTACGCGGACTGGCCCGCCGGGCAGCCGTAGGACTGGGTGGCGTCGCAGTAGTGCGGGTAGTTGGCCTCGTTGATCTCCTTGATGTAGACCAAGCCGCCGGTCTCGTGGTTGACGTTGGCCAGGAACGCCGCCGCCTCCTGCCGCTTCACGGTGTCCGTGCCGGTGTTGGCGAAGCCGGGGTAGGCCGCGAGCGCGTCGGTGAGGCCCTTGTAGGTGTAGAAGGCGTTCCGGCTGGGGAACATCTGGTTGAACTGGGCCTCGGACACCACGAACCCGGTGTTCGGGATGGAGGTGGGCGGGGTCGAGGTGGTGCTGGTGGGCGGGGTGTCGCCGCAGGTGTACGGGTCCCAGTACCAGGTGCTCACGACGGGGCTGTAGCCCGGGTTGTCGTGCTCGGCGATGTAGAACTTGCCGTCGGTGAACTTGACGATGTCACCGGTGACGTAGTTCTTGCCCTGGACCCAGGCCGCGTAGTTGCAGCCGCCCGGGGGGAGGGTGGTGGTGGGCGGGGTGGTCGTCGTCGGGCGGGTCGTGGTGGTGGTCGGCGGGGTGCCGCCGCCGCAGGCGCCCTGGTCGGTCCAGACCTGGGCGCCGCCCGGGGTCTCGCCCTGGGTCCACCACTTGGCCTGCCAGTTCTTGCCGTTGTACGAGGCGGTCTTGCCGCCGGTGTATACCGTGGCACTGGCCCACGGCGCGGCGCAGTCGGCCGCGGCCTCGGCGGTCACGGAGGGCAGGACGAACGCCAGCCCGGCCGCGGCCGCCGCAGCGGCGACCGCCGCCACGATGCGGTTCCTCGACACGTGATCACTCCTTCGGTGCCGACCGGGGGACGAGGTCGGCGTGCAGGGGTCGCGCGGAACCCGGGACACCCGGGAACGCGTGTGAAAATCACCTAAGCCGATGGGCCAACCGGCGTCAAGGTCTAGACCACTGCCCGCCGGTGGGCGGTCCGGGCGCGCGCCCGCCGACTGGAGATGATCTACGCTGACCGCCGGGTCCGCCTGGCGTCCAAGGAGGAACGTGATGGCCGAATCGGCCAAGGAACTGCTGGACCGGGTGCAGCGCGAACTGCTCCCCGGCGAACACGACAACCGACTCGTACCCCTGGTGGCCTGCGGGGAGGCCCCGCTGGCCGTGCTCGGCGCGCTGGCCGCCGAGCAGCACCGCATCATCGCCAGCGACTGGCGCACCTTCCTGACCCTGGCCGCGCAGGCCGTCGACCCCGCCGCCCGGGAGGTCTTCACCTCGCTGGGCACCGGCGAGGGCTTGGCCCTGGCCAAACTGGGCGACTTCGCCAAGGCCTGCGGCCTGAGCGAGGACGACATCCGCGCCTACCGCCCCCAGCCGGGCTGCCAGGCCTACCCCGCCTACCTGGCCTGGCTCGCCCTCAACGGCAACCCCCGCGACGCCCTCCTGGCGATCCTCGCCAACTTCGCCGCCTGGGGCGGCTACTGCGCCACCATCTCGGCGGGCCTGCGCGAGCACTACGGCTTCGACGAGGTGGGCACGGGCTTCTTCGACTTCTTCGCCACCCCGGTCCCGGAGTTGGAAGAGCTGTACGTGGTCGCGCTCCAACAGGCCCTCGACGCCGGCTGGACCCCGGAAACGTCAATCGGCTACGGGCGGTTGTTGCAGGGGTACGAGCTGATGTTCTGGAACACACTCGCCGACCTGGCCGTCTGAACGGCCCCTCCGACAAGCACTTCCCGGGACGCGGCCGTACCATCCGGCCGCGTCCTTTGTGGATCTAGGCGTCGTCCTCGTCGAAAACCCGTTGCGCGGCAGCGAAAGCGGCGTTGGCCGCCGGGACGCCCACATAGGCTCCCGTGTGCAGCAACACCTCCGCGATCTCCTCCCGGCTCAACCCGTGCCGCAGCGCGGCCCGCACGTGCATCGTCAATTCATCGTGCGCGCGCAGCGAAGTCAGCACCGCCAACGTGATCGCGCTACGAGTGCGGCGGTCCAGGCCGGGTCGAGTCCACACCGAACCCCACACCGAGTCCGTGATGTACTCCTGGAACGGCCGGTTGAACTCCGTCACCCGCGTCCGATCCACGTGCACATCCCCCAACACCGACCGCCGCATCGCGTCGCCGGTGGCCGGGGGTAGCCCCGACAGGATCAGCCGGGTGAACTCCTCGGGCTTCTCCAGCACCCCCAGGTGCGCGGCCCCCTGGACCACCGCCTGCCGCGCCCCCGGGATCGCCGCCGCGATCCGCGCGCCCTGCTCCGGCGGGGTCGCCGGGTCCTGCGCCCCCGACACCACCAGCGTCGGCGCCGCGATCCGCCCCAGTCCGCCGACCAGGTCCATCGACCCGATCGCCTCGCAGCACCCCGCGTACCCCTCCGCGGGCACCCGCAGCAGCATCTCCCGCAGTGCGCTGTCGTCGCCGTAGCCCGCCGTCACCCACCGCCCCATCGTCTGGTCGACGACCGACGCCATGCCCTCCGCGCGCACCAGGTCGGCGCGGGTCTGCCAGTTCGCCGACGGGCCCAGGTCCGCGGACGTGCAGCACAGCACCAGGTTCTGCACGCGCTCCGGGGCGTGGGTGCCGAGCCACATGCCGACCATCCCGCCGAGGGACACCCCGACCACCGACGCCGTGCGCACCCCGAGGTGGTCGAGCAGCGCGAGCACGTCCCCCGCGATGTCCGCGAGCCGGTAGGGGCCGGGGGGCACCGGGGAGGAGCCGTGGCCGCGGTGGTCGTAGCGGATCACCCGGTACCCGGCGTCAACCAGCGGGTCGACCTGCGCGTCCCACAGCGAGAGGTCGGTCCCCACAGACCCCGCCAGCACGACCGCCACCGGCCCGCGCCCCCGCACCTCGTGGTTGACGATCACCCGTTGCCTCCCGATCGGTCCCGCCCCGACCGCGGCGGCCGGTGCACCATCCTCACCCGCCGGGGCGGCCGCGGCGCGCCCGCCGGGACGTGATCCTGCTGACGCCGTGCGCCCCAGCCGCCGCGTCCGATCGGCCGGGGGAGTGGACCGGTCGGGTGCTCCTATCGGGTGGTGTCGCGCAGCGTGGTGACACGATGCCGGTACGTACGCGATACGGATGCCAAGGCGTAGCTCACCCGTGGGGCGAACGGGGGCGACCGGTGTACGGACCCCTTGTCCCGCAATGGTTTTCGAGGGGGTCGTTGTGCGTACCTGTCTCATCGAAATGCTGGTCTGCCCGTCGTGCGGGGGAAAGTTGCGGCTGACCCGCGACGACGTGCCCGCTGAGGTCACCTCCGGGGCGCTGCTGTGTGTGGATTGCGCGCTGGAGTACCCGATCGCCGACGGGGTGCCGCAGCTGCTCTCGGCGCGGGAGCGCGAGAGCCACGTCGCGGCCAGCTTCGGCTTCGAGTGGCAGACCTTCCACGACGGCGGCTTCGAGTCCGACACCGTCTTCGGCCGCACCATCGACGAGGACGTGGCCCAGTTCCACGACGTCTTCGGTGTCCGGCCGGAGACCAACCGGTCCACCGGGGCCGCCGCCAAGCCGGTCGGCGAGGCCGCGGGCAAGGCGGTCGGCGGGGCGGCCGCCAAGACCGCCACGCTGCCCCCCGACCCGCTCGCGGGCCTGGTCGTCGCCGACATCGGCTGCGGCAGCGGCAAGCTCACCGTGGAACTCGCCCGCCGCCACCCCGGCACCACCTTCCTGGCCGTGGACGTCAACCCGGCCATCGCCGAGGTCGCCCGCGCCGCCCGGGACCTGCCGAACCTGCACGTGGTCCGGGCCAGCGTGTTCGCCCTGCCGGTGCGGGAGCAGAGCGTCGACCGGTTGTGGTGCAACGGGGTCATCCACCACACCGGCGCCACCGAGATCGCCTTCGCCGCGCTGACCAGGCTGGTCCGCACGGGCGGCGAGCTGTTCGTCTGGGTGTACCAGCGCAAGCTGAGCCCGCTGGTGCTGGTGCGCGACCTGCTGCGGCCCCTCGGCCTGCACCGCTGGTCGCACCGCACGGTGTACCGGGTGTGCCGGGCGCTGTCGTTCCCGACCCTGGTCGGGGTCCGCGCGCTCAACGCGGTCGCGGCCCTGCCGGGGGTGCGCGGGCTCGCCGCCCGCAGCACCCACGCGCGCATCCTCACCCGCCGCCGCGCCTACGACGAGCTCACCCTGACCTGGTTCGACGTGCTCTCCCCCCGTCACCGCGACACCTACACCACCGCGGAGGTGGAGCGCTGGTTCGAGCACAGCGGGTTCGAGCCGGTGCGGCGGTACTGGTGGCCGGTGGGCGTGACGGGCAGGCGCTCGGCCTGACCCGGGTCCACATCGGAGCCGATTCGCCGCGGTCGCCGCGGCGTTCTTTTTCGGATCCGCTGTGGACACGTGGCCGGGTCGCTCCGCGCGCGGTGCTTCGGGCTGCTAACTTCCACGCCAACCAGCAAACAGCAACCCGTTGTGCAATGAGGTGCCGCATGGCTCAGAAGACCATCGTCCAGCTCTACGACGACCTCGACGGTTCCACCAGCGATGACATCCGCTCGGTCGAGTTCAGCCTGGACGGCGTGCAGTACGAGATCGACCTGACCGAGACCAACGCCCAGCGGTTGCGCGACGAGCTGGCCGATTTCGTGGCCGCCGCGCGGCGCACCGGCGGCCGGATCAAGCGGCCCGTGCTCCCGGCGGGTGCCCGGCCGGAGGGCCGCAGCAAGGAGCAGACCAAGGCGATCCGGGACTGGGCGCGGCGCAACGGCCACGACATCTCCGAGCGCGGCCGGATCCCCTCGGCCGTGGTCGAGGCGTTCGAGGCCGCGCACGCCGTGCCGGAGCCCGAGCCGGAGCCCGCCCCGGCCAAGCCGCGGCGCGCCCCGAAGGTGAAGAAAGCCAGCTTCTCGGGCTGAGCTCGCGCACTACCCGGCGAACGGCCGGTTCCACTTCCGCCCACCGGGCGCGGGCGGGACCGGCCGTTCGGCCGTTCGCCGGACAATTCCGCGAGAATGTCGATCAACCCCGTCCGTGCCCCGGTCGTCCTTTCGGCGCGGCCCGTCCGCTATTTGCAGAGGCCAATAGCGGGAAATCGCCTTTTCCGCCGAAGCGTCCGAAAGGGTGATCACCGGCGTGTTCGGATAACACCGTCGCCGTGACCGAGCGATCACCCGGGGCGAGGGTGGTCGCCCGGGAACCCGGGCGGGAGGGGAGACGAACGCGCGTGTCGTCGTGGCGGTCCGCGGTCGCCGCCCACTTCCGGCGGACCGAGGGCAAACTGACCCTGGTGGTGGTGGGCGTGCTGGTCTGCGCCGTGGTCGCGGGCCTGACCGGGGCGCTGAGCGCCCACGACCGCGCCGACCTGCTCGACGACATGGCCTACCGGCGCGGCGGCCTCAACACCGCGGCGGGCGAGGTCTACCGGGCGCTGGCCGACGCCGACGCCACCGCGTTCTCCGTCGTGCTGGTCACCGGCGAGCGGGTCGCGGTGCAGCGGCAGGCCTTCCGCGACGACGTCGTCGCCGCCACCGCCGCGCTGGACTACGCGGCCAAGGTCGTCCCCGAGGTGACCCCGGTGACCCGGCTCAACCAGCTGACCAGCCAGGGTTTCCGCGGTCAGCTCGCGACCGCGGCGCTCACCCCGTCCGAGGCGCTGGCGGTGCTGTCGAGCCTGCTGCCGATCTACACCGGCATGGTCGAGTCCGGGTGGGTCTACACCAGTCGCGTCGACCCCGTCGGCACGTCGTACCTCAACGAGGCGTCGCTGATGGTGCGCGGCACCATGCTGGAGATCGCCAAGCGGCTGCGCGACGCCGAACCGCCGTCGGGGGTCAACGACTTCCCGTGGTTCGCCACCACCGTCGGCCTGCTGGTGCTGGCCGTGCTGCTGTGGTGCCAGCGGTTCCTGGCCCGCCGCACCCGCAGGCGGTTCAACGCGGGCATGGTCGCGGCCACCGCGCTCACCGCCGTCGCCTTCGGCTGGCTGCTCATCGCCTCGACCGTGGCCGCCGCGCACGCCACGGCCAGCGCGCAGCGGTCGGCGCGGCTGCTCGAACCGCTCACCGAGGTCCGCGCGGAGGCCCGCGGCCTCGACGGCGACGAGGCCCGCGCGCTGATCTTCCCGTTGATCGGGGACACGGTGACGCTGACCGCCAAGCTCGACGCCATCGACAACAAGCTCAACCAGGTGCGCGGCGGCGACCTCGACGCGGGCACCGCCCGCACCCTGGAGGGCGCCGCGCGCACCGTGACCGACTGGCGCCGCTCGATCGAGCGCGACTTCTCCCCCGACCGGCCCGGCTACGGCGAGATCGCCGCCGACATCACCGCGCACGAGGAGCTCAAGGAGACCCTGGACGCGGTCATCGCGCAGGCGGGCGCCGACGTCGACGGGTCCATCCTGGACGCCCGCACCGCGGTGTCCGGCACCGGCGCCGGGGTCGTCGTGCTGATGGCCCTGGCCGCGCTGGCCGGGGTGGCGGGCCTGTGGCCCCGGATCGCGGAGTACCGGTGACGGCCGCGCGCCGACTGGCGGCGCTGCTGTGCGCGCTCGCCGCGAGCGCTTGCGCCGTGGCGCCGAGGGCCGCGCTGCCCCGGCCGACCGCGCCGGAACCGCAGATGCCGACGCTCACCTCGGCGGCCCCCGCGCCCGCCCCGGAGCCCTGCCGCGGCACGACCAAGACCATCCGCCCGACCGGCACCGAGCTGACCGGGATCCCGAGCGGCACCACCGTCGCCGAGATCCGCGCCCGCGGGCTGCGGGTCGGGGTCAGCCAGACCGCGGGCAGGCTCAGCTCGCGCAACCTGCAGACCGGCGAGGTGTCCGGGCTGGAGGCCGACATCGCCTTCGAGATCGCCCGCGCGATCTGGCCCGACCGCGACCCCGGCCAGGTCCGGGCGCAGATCCAGTACATCGCCATGCCCACCAGGGACCGGTTCATCGCGCTGGACACCGACGAGAACCACCGGGCGCCGTCCGCGACCACCGTGGCCACCGTGGACATGATCGTCGCCGACGCCAGCGTCACCTGCCAGCGCGTGGACACCTACGGCGCCCGGTTCTCCGTGCCGTACCTGGAAACCCGGCAGGGCCTGCTCACCTGGCGCGGCACCGACGGCGTGTGGGACCCGCGCCAGGGCGTGGCGGGCAAGCGGGTCTGCTCCGGCGCGGGCACGATCAACATCGACCGGATCACCCAGCGCGGCGGCATCGCCGTACCCGCCGTGGACACCACCGACTGCCTGGTCCAGTTGCAGCGCCACCAGGTCGAGGCGGTGTCCACCGACGACGTGATCCTCGAGGGCTTCCACGACCAGGACCCGAACACCGAGATCTTCCCCGGGTTCGTCGACGACGTCGACGTGGCCGCCGTCGCCGTCGCCCGACAGGACGAGGACCTGCTGCGCGTGGTCAACGCCGTGCTGGAGCGGATGCGCCGCGGCGAGATGGACGCCCTGTACCGCAAGTGGTTCGGGCAGGCGACCACGCGGCGGATGCCGCCCGCCGACTACGAGGGTGGGTGATCGGCCGTGCGGTCGCTCACCCCACCGGACCCGGCGCGGTCCAGGGCCGTGCTGGTCGGCGTCGGCCGGTACGCGACCCTGCCGCCGCTGCCCGCCGCCACGGCTCGCCTGGCCGCGTTGCGCGCCGTGGTCACCTCGCCGGACGGCCTCGGTGTCGCGGGCTGCGAGGTGCTGACCGACCCGTCTTCGGCCGCGCAGGTCGTCCACGCCGTCGACGAGGCCGCCACCGCGGCCGAGGACCTGTTGCTCGTGCACTACGCGGGCCGCGTGCTGTGCGCGGACGACGGCGGCGAGCCCTACCTGGCCACGGCAGGCACCGACGCGCGGTACGTGTCGTCGACCGCGTTGCCGTGCGCCGAACTCCGCCGGGTGCTGCGCCGCGGCCAGGCCGCGACCCGCGTGCTGCTCGTCGACGGCCTGCCGGGCCACCTGGTCGGCGCCGGGCTCGACGTCGACGGCGCGTTCGTGCTCATCGCGCCCGGGCACACCCCGGCGCTGGTGGCCGCCCTGCGCGACGGCCTGCCCGGCCGGGGACCGGTGCTCACCCTGGCGGACCTGGCCGAGGTCGTGGCGGGGTCGGCAGGCGCGACGGTCCGCGACGGCGGCATCGCGACCGCGCCGCTGCTGCGCAACCAGGCCGAGCGGGTGCTGGACCTGCGGTCGCGGCTGGCCAAGGCGGACGCCTGGCTGGCCATGGTCGCCGAGGACGAGGCGACGACCGCACGGTCGGTCGCCGACGTCCGGATCCGGGTCGCGGGGTCGGACGGGTTGGTCGTGCCCGGGTTCGCCGACGACCTGCGACGGCGGCTCGCGGCGCTGGGGGAGCGGACCGTCGCCGGGCAGTGGACGGCCGTGGCCGAGGAACTGGCGGTGATCGACCAGGACGCCAACGCGGCCGTGGAGGCACTCGGCGCGTTGCGCGCGGAGGCGGCCCGGCTGTTGGAGCAGCGCGCCGAACTCCGCGGTCGGCTCGACGCGTACCAGGCGATGGCGGTGCGCCTCGGGGTGGCCGAGGACCCCGACGCGGTCGCGTGCCACCGGCGCGCGCACGGGCTGCTGTGGACGGCGCCGAGCGACCTGGCCGCGGCGGCGTCGGCGGTCGAGGCCTACCAGGACGCGGTGCGGCGGAGGCGCGGATGACGGCGTGCGTGCGGGACGGGTGCGACGGGACCTACCTGCCGGACGGGTCCTGCGACGAGTGCGGCTTCTTCGCCCCGACCGCGTCCGAGGCGACACCGCCCGCGGCACCGCCCGCCTCCGCGCGGACCGAGCCCATGCCATCGGGGCGTTCCACCGGCAACCGGACGCGGGCCGCGCGCACCGTGGTCGACCGGGTCACGCTCCCGCCGATCGCCGTGCCGAACCCGGCCGCCGCGGTGCTCACCGACCCCAAGGTCCCATACCACCGCAGGAAGTGCCCGAACTGCGGTGAGCCGGTCGGGCAGCCGCGCGGCGACCGGCCCGGGCTCGACAGCGGGTTCTGCCCGCGCGACCGCACGCCGTTCTCCTACGTCCCCGCGCTGGCCCGGCACGCCTACGTCGAGCGCTACGAGGTGTTCGGCTGCCTCACCTACGGCGGGCTCGGCTGGATCTACCTGGCCCGCGACTCGCACCTGGGCGACGACCGCACCGAGCGCTGGGTAGTCCTCAAAGGACTGATCAACTCGCACGACCCGGACGCGGTGGCGGCGGCCACCAGGGAACGGCAGTACCTGGTCACCGTCGACCACCCGAACGTCGTCCAGATCTCCGACTTCGTCGAGCACACCGACCCGCGCACCGGGGTCGTGGCGGGCTACATCGTCATGGAGTACCTGCCGGGCCGGACCCTGCACCAGGTGCTGGTCGACCCGGCCGAGCCGGAACCGCTGCCGGTACCGGTCGTGCTGCGCTACGCCGACGACCTGCTCGACGCGCTCGGCTACCTGCACCGCCGCGACCTGGTGTACTGCGACCTCAAGCAGCACAACGTGATGCAGGTCGAGCAGCGGGTCAAGCTGATCGACCTCGGCGCCGTCATGCGGGCCGACAGCGACACCGCCTCCTACGGCACGGTCGGGTTCATGGCGCCCGAGGTGGAGACCGGCGAGCACCAGCCGACCCCGCACTCCGACCTCTACACCCTCGGCCGCACCATGGCCGCGCTGACGTTCCCGTTCCTCGGCTTCTCCGACGCCTACCGGCACCGCCTGCCCGCCGACATCCCGTACCTGGCAGGCGAGGAGTCGTTCGTCCGGCTGCTGCGCCGCGCGGCCAACCCGAACCCGCGCGCCCGCTTCACCGCGGCGGAGGACATGCGCGACCAGGTCGTCGGCGTGCTCGCGGAGACGCTGTCGCGCGCCGACGCCGAGCCGTACGGGGTGAACTCGGCGCTGTTCACCCGTGAGCGCCGGGTGTTCGGCACGGGCGCGGGCGTGGTGCGCGCGGTGGCGGCGGAAGCGGTCGAGTGGCGGGAGGTGCCCGCCTGCCTGCCCAGCCCCCTGGTGGACCCGGCCGACCCGGCGGCGGGGTTCCTCGCGACCCTCGCGGGCGTCGCCCCGGACCGGTTGGTCGAGACCCTGCTGGGCGCCGGGGAACGCACCCCGGAACTGTTGCTGCGCCTGGCGGAGGCGCACGTGCTGGCCGGCGAGCCCGGGGCGGCGCGCGCGGTGTTGGCCGAGTTCGCCGAGGCGCTGCCCGACGACTGGCGCACCGACTGGTACCTCGGGCTGGCCGCCATCGCCGACGACCCCGCGGCCGCCGCGGACCGCTTCGACGCGGTCTACTCGGCGCTGCCCGGCGAACCCGCCGCGAAACTGGCGCTGGCCGCCGCGGTGGAGCGGACCGGCGACCCGGCCCGCGCGCGAGCCCTCTACGCCCGGGTCTGGGACACCGACCGCACCTACGTCAGCGCCGCGTTCGGCCTGGCCCGCGCCCACGCCGCCCAGGACGACCACCGGGCCGCGGTCGCCGTGCTCGACCAGGTCCCGGACAGCTCCAACCACCACACCGCCGCCCAGGTCGCCGCCATCCGCGCCCTGGTCCGCGCGGACCTGCTCCCGGACGCCGCCACCCGGCTCGACGCGCTCACCCTCGACGCCGAGCGCACCGCCCGGCTCAACATCGAGGTGCACGGCGCCGCGCTCGCCGCCCGCGCCGACCACCCGACCGACCACCGGGGCGCGGCCGAGGAGGAAGCGGAGACCGCCCTGCGCCGCCGCCTCGAACAGGCCTACCGCGCGCTCGCCAAGCTCACCCCCGACCGCGACACCCGCTCCGCCCTGGTGGACCGGGCCAACGAGGTCCGGCCGTGGACCCTGGTGTGACGCCGTGGAGCCGAACCCGCCCGCCGCCGACCCCGCGAGCCCCTGCGCGCGGTGCGGGGTACCGCTGGAACCGGGCTGGCGGTTCTGCGAGGGCTGCGGCGCCGACCGGCTCGCCCGGGCCGACGGCGCGGCCCGGGTGCGCACCTCCGAGTCCGCCGACGACCTCGACCTCGGGGTCGTCGCGGCCGTGACCGACCGGGGGCTGCGGCGCCCGCGCAACGAGGACGCCGTGGCCATCGGTGTGCTCGGCGACGTCGCGGCGGCCGTCGTCTGCGACGGGGTCGCGTCCGCCCCCGGGTCCGCCCGCGCCGCCACCGACGCCGCGGTGGCCGGGCTGCACGGCCTCCTCGCCGCCCTCGACCGCGGCGACGACGCCGTGGCCGCGACCACCGCCGGGGCGTTGGCCGCCGCAGCCGCCGCGACGGCGGTGTCCGCGCCCGACCCGGGCAACCCGCCCTGCTGCACCTACGTCTCCGCCGTCGTCACCCGCGACGCCACCGTGGTCGGTTGGGTCGGCGACAGCCCCGCCTACCTGGTCGACCCGACCGGTGCCCGCAGGCTCACCGTCGACGACTCCGCCGCCGGGCGCCTGGCCGCCGACGGCGCCGAGCCGGACGACCCCCGGCTCGCCGACCCCGCCGCGCACGCGCTGGAACGCTGGCTCGGCGCCGACTCCGGCCCCGTCGAACCCCGGGTGCGCGTCGACCCGGCGGCACCCGGGCTGCTCCTGGTGTGCAGCGACGGCCTGTCCCACTACCTCGACGCGGGCGTCGTCGCCCCCGCCGACCACCGCGCCGCCCCCGCCGCCGCGGCGCGCGCCCTGCTCGGCCGCGCACTCGCCGCGGGCGGCCACGACAACGTCACCGTGGCGGCCATCGCCGTCGCGCAAGGGTGAAGGAGGCAACCATGGGCCACGGCTTCGAGATCACCGTCGACCAGAACGAGTACCTGCCCGCGGGCGGCCGGGTGATGGACGCGATCATCACCGTCCGCCTCACCGGCGACGACCCCGGCAGCACCGGCCGCGACCGCGGCGTGGCCAGGGTCGTGCTGCTCGACTGCTCCGGCTCGATGTCCGGCAGCAGGCTCACCCAGGCCAAGCGGGCCGTCACCGCCTTCGTCGACGCGTTGCCCGACGGTGCCGCGTTCGCCGTGGTCCGCGGCACCGACGTCGCGGGCATGGTCTACCCCGTCGCCCCCGAACTGGCCATCGCGGGCGACCGCACCCGCGGCGAGGCCAAGGACGCGGTGCGCAGGCTCGGCGCGGGCGGCGGCACCGCCATCGGCAGCTGGCTGGCCCTGGCCAAGCGGCTGCTCGCTGACCACAGCGCGGCCGTGCGCCACGCCCTGCTGCTCACCGACGGCCGCGACGAGCACGAGACCCCGGAGCGGTTGGCCGAGGTGGTGCGCGACTGCGAGGGCGCCTTCACCTGCGACGCGCTCGGCGTCGGCGAAGGCACCTGGCAGGCCGACACCCTCGAGCGCGTCGCCGACGGCCTGCTCGGCGCCGCCCGCGGCCTGCCCGACCCGGCCGCGCTGGCCGCCGAGTTCCGCGAGGTCACCGAGCGCCTCATGGGCACCGCCGCGGTCGACGCCGACCTGCTGCTGTGGACGCCCGCGCACGCCGAGGTGCGGTTCTTCAAACAGGTCTTCCCGCGCTTCGTCGACCTCACCGGCCGCGGCACCCAGGTCACCCCGCGGGTGCGGGCCCACCCGACCGGCAACTGGTCCGCCGAGGCCCGCGAGTACCACCTCAGCGTGCGCGTCGAGGCGGGCCGCGTCGGCGACAAGGGCCTGATCGCCGCCCGCGTCCACATGGCGGTCGGCGACGAGCGCTCCGCGGAGCGGACCGTGCACGTCAAGTGGACCGACGACCAGCAGTTGGCCACGTCGATCAACGAGAACGTCGCGCACTACGCCGGCCAGTCCCGGGTCCCGGAGCTGCTGGACGAGTGCCTGAGCGCGGTGGCGGCGGGCGACCGCGGCCTGGCCACCGACCGGCTGGACCGCGCCATCGCCGTCGCGGACGCGCACGGCAACGCGAAAGCGGCCGCCCACCTGCGCAACCTGCTCGACACCGACCCGGCGGGCACGGTCCGCGTGCGCGACGGGGACATGACGGGCTACCTGGCGGAGATGGCCAAGATCGAGTCCAAGCTCACCACCCGGCTCCGGGACGACCGGTGACCGAACCGTGGGACTGCCCGAACGGCCACCCCGGGCAGGTCGGCCGCTACTGCGAGGTGGACGGGTACGACTCGCACCTGGACGCCCACCTGTCGGCACCGGTGGTAGGGGAGAAGGGCTGGTCGATCACGGTCGCGGCCGACCGCGAGTACTACGAGGTCACCCGGGCCACTACGGAGGACCTGAGCATCGACTACCCCCTTTTCCTACCCCCGCGCCGGTTCCCGCTGCGGGGCGAGTCGGTGCTGGTGGGGCGGGCGGACGTGAACCGGGGGATAGCGCCGGACATCGACCTGACGGGCCCACCGGAGGACCGGGCGATCGGGCGGGCGCACGCGATGTTCGTCCCGACGGGGGACGGCACGTGGGCGGTGGTGGACCTGCGCTCGACGAACCGGACGTACGTCAACGACTGCGCGAACCCGATCCCCGCCGAGGTCCCCGTCGAACTGCGCGACAGTGACCGGGTGTTCCTCGGTGCGTGGACGGCGCTGACCGTCCACCTGGTCACCGAACCCTGACCACCGGCGTGGTCTGCTTGACGGGTGAACCCCACCCAGGGCCGCTACCCCGTCCGCTTCGGCACCGCCGAGATCCTGCGCGACCTCGACCACCCCACGGGCTGGCTGCTGAGCGTCGACGGGGTTGCCCAGTCGTACGTGGACACGGCGAACCCCCGGCACCTGGAGTTCGACTACGTGCGAAGGCTGGCGGAGGTGGTGGACAGCCACGGCGAGCCGGGCACGCCGGTCGAAGCCGTGCACCTCGGTGGCGGCGCGTGCACCCTGCCCCGGTACATCGCGGCGGTCCGGCCGGGGTCCCGTCAGCGGGTGTTCGACGCCGACGAGGGGATGGTGGAGCTGGTCCGCGGGCAGTTCGGGGTGGACTCGATCCCGGGCCTGGAGTTGACGGTGGCGGATGGGAGGGCCGCGGTCTCCTGCCTCCCGGACGCGTCGGCGGATGTCGTGGTGGTGGACGCGTTCGAGCGGGGGACGCTCGCCGGGGCGCTCTACGGGTTGGAGGCAACCCGTGACATCTCCCGGGTGCTGCGGGCGGACGGGCTGTACATGGCGAACCTGTCGGACGGCCCGGACCTGAAGTTCACCAGCCGAGCGGTGGCGACCCTGTCGGCGGTCTTCGGCTCGGTCCTCCTCCTGGCCGAACCCCCGGTGCTGAGGGGGCGCAGGCACGGCAACATCGTCCTGGCCGCCGCGGCGACCGGTCTGCCGGTGGCGGAGATCGCCGCCAAGGAGGCGGCGGCGCCGTTCCCGGCGCGGTGCGTGACCGCGGCGGAGCTGAGGGCCCTGGTCGGCCCCGCGACCCCGTTGACCGACAACGACCCCACACCGCCGCCGGTGCCACCTTCGGGCCTGTTCAGCCAGTAGCCGGGTTGTGCACAGGCTTGATCATCTCCGCCCGGAACCGTCGGCCCTATTCGGTAGAATGGATACCGGGGGCCGGAGGCATGCGGTGATCACCTCGCTGCCTCGCATGTCTTGATTCCCTCGATCTTGGCCGGGCGACGGAACCGGCGCGGGAGGGGTGTGCCCCGGACGCCCGGGACACACCCCCGGTGCTCAGCTCCGCGGCAGCAAAGCCCGCATCTCGTCGATCTCGGCCTTCTGCGCCGCGACGATCCGCCCAGCCAATTCCCTGGTGTCGGGGTCGGCCCCGTCGGCCAGCTCGGTCTCGGCCATCCGCACCGCGCCCTCGTGGTGCGTGATCATCATCGACAGCCAGCGCCGGTCGAAGTCCGGGCCGGTGGCGGTGCCCAGGTCGGCCATCTCGGACCCGCCGTGCCCCGCCGGGTGCTCGGTCGGCTCGCCCCAGGCGTTCAGCCGTTCGGTGAGGGTGGTGATCTCCGGGGCCTGTGCCCGCTTGATCCGCTCGGCCAAGTCGACGACCGCCGGGCCCGCCCCGCGACCCTCGACCAGCTCGGCCATCGCCACGGCCTGGCGGTGGTGGGGGACCATCCCCTGGGCGAAGGTGACGTCGGCGGTGTTGTGCGCCGTGCCGCACGCGGCGAGCACGACTGATGAGGTCAGGACGGCGAGCGCCGACCTGACCAGGTTCTTCCTGGTCATGGTGTGGTTCCTCGGGTGGTTGCCTACGGGGTGCGGGAGCGGCTCCCGATCACTGCCGCAGCACGCAGAGCATGGCCAACCGAGGACGTGGTGGCGAACGCGGGGAACCGTGGGCGACGACCCGCTGCCCGCCGGGTCGTGCTTCCTGCGCCGGACGACGGCCCAGCAGGACCAGCAGGCCGAAACCGACGGCGGCGACGAGCACCGCCAGGCACGCGTGCCCCCACAGGTCGCCGTCGTGCGCGGGGGCGTCGTGGTGCTCCACCGACACGCTGACCGCGGGCCCGTGTCCCACGGGGCCGGGCAGGTGGTGCATGCCGAGCACGCCGAACGCCACGGCGCACAGCAGCGCCCACCGCACCAGCGTCCTCGACGGCTCGACCCGCACGCGGGTCACTGTACGGGCTAGGCGTCGTGGTGCTGGGGCAGGAACAGGTGGGCCAGGCCCGTGATCATCAGCATCCGCTCCAGGTTGGGGTCGATCGCGCTGACCGCGAGCGTGCCGCCGACGGCGCTGGCCTTCTTGTAGGCGTTGAGCAGCACCGACAGGCCGCTGGAGTCGCAGAAGCCGAGTCCGCCGAGGTCGAGGGTGAGGGTCGCGCCCTCGGGCAGCGGCAACGCGGCGAGCGCCGCCGTGAACTCGGGGGCGGTGGTGTAGTCGAGGTCGCCGCGCAGGGACAGTCCGCCGTCGTCGCGGCGGGTGATGGCCAGGGCGTGGGGATCGGTCTTCACCTTCGGCGGGCTCCTCACATAGGGTGCGCGCCTGCGGAAGTACCCACAATCCGCCCTGACCACGCCTGACGGGTCAGGTGTTCGGCAGCACGTAGGACGCCGAGCCGTCCGGGTGAGTGGCGCCGGAGGTGCACCAGACCTCGTGGCCGACCGCGTTGACGTCGAGGAACTGGTCGTTGCCGGGGTCTTTCTCGTCGCCGCGGTGGATGATGTGGCTCAGCCCGCCCGCACCCTGCGTGAGTGGGACCGACCAGTACACCCCGAACGTGTCCACACCGTCGGGTGGGCGTGACTCCTGCCAGCTCGGGCTCGGCTCCAGTGATCCAGCCCAGTGGTAGAGCGTCCACCCCGCGTAGGCGCCGTCCGGTCTCGAGTAGTGGATCACCGCGCGGTTGTCGGCCGCCGCCCGCGAGACGTACACGGCCTGGTCGCCTTCCCGTACCCACAGCCGTGCCGACGACACCCGCACGGTGCGCACCGTTGCGCCGTCGCGGACGATGGTGACCTCCGGTGCGGCGGGGACCGTGGCGAAGACACCGAAGTCGTCCTCGGTGCTCATCGGTGCGTCGGGTCGTCCAGGCACGCGTACCGCGAGGCCGGTGGTGTCGGCGGTGCGGTAGTGCACCGTTGCGGTGCCGGTGGCCTCGATCTCCGACGAGTACTGGGTTTGCGCACCGCTCTTCAGCCACACCTGTGGTTGCGCCGCCGGGTCGGCCGTGCGATCGGCGCCGTCCTTCTCGTCACCGTTGTGCACGATGAACCCGACCTGCCGCGCGCCGGGCAGCAACCGCACCCAGGCGAACCGGCCGTACGGCGTCTCCCCGGCGAAGGGCAGGGGCGACGTCCACGAGGTCGGCGACTCCACATCACCCCACACGTGCAGACCCCACCCCGCGTAGTCGCCCGCCGGTCGGTTGTAGTGCACGACCAGCCAGTCCGGCCCGACCGGTGGCGGCGGCGCCGCGACGAGCCCGATCTCCGCCCCGTCGGCCCCCAGCGCCCCACCCCCGTCCCGCGCGACGACCCGGAACTCCACCCGCTTGCCGACCCCGGCGCCGGGCAGCGCGCCCACGTCGGCGAACACCCGGTAGGGCGCCGCGTCGTCGGTCCCCAGCGGCGTCCACTGCCGGCTCCCCGCGACCCGCGCCGCGAAGCTCACCTGCGCGAACGCTGTCGAGACCCCCTCGGCCCGCAGCTCGACCCGTCCGTCGAGCGCGGTCCCGACCCCGGGCACCACCAGCCGCGGCGCGGGCGTCGTCGCGGGCAGCCGCTCGTCCGCGCGCAGGACCACGACCCCCAGCGCGGGCACCGTCACCCGTACCGACCGACCTCGGGTTACCGGTGAGTTATCCACAGGCCCGGCCGTCGCCCCTCGATTCCCGCCCACCTCCGCCACTAGACTTGAAATCAGGGGTTCCCCCTGGTCGGGGACCCCTGCGTCAGCTTCGGCGGGCGCGGTTCGGCCGAGGGTGCCTGCGGGATTTGTGGCTTTCGTGCCCCCGGATTCGAGTTCGGTCGCGGATTCGCGCTGCGGGCCGGGTCGGGTGTGGTCGGGGCCTGCGGGGTCGGTTTCCGCGATTCCGGTGTGCGGGGCGGTCGGCCCGGGTCGGGTGCCGCCGGGTGCGGTCGCCGCGGTGCGCAGTTCGACGCGGTAGCGGCCCGCGCTCACCGGAATGTCCACTGTGGTCTCGGTGGTGCCCGCGTTCGCGACGACGACGTGCTCGCGGCGGTCCCGGGCGTCGGTGCGGCTGAAGGCGAGGACGTCGCCGGAGGTGTAGCGAAGCGTTTGCGCGCCACCGGACCAGACGCGGTCTTTGTCGACAAAGGACGCAAGGTCGGCCAGTTGGCGGTACAGCGGGTGGTTCCGGTTGAAGTTGTCCTGCGCGCCCGTCCGGCCCGCACCGATGAACACCTCCGCCGCGTACTCCGGGGTCCGGCTGGCGAACATGTCCTGCCGCGCGAGCTTGTCGCCGCCGGTGCCCGCGAAACCCTGCTCGTCGCCGTAGTACACGACGGGGTTGCCGCGCCACAGGTACATCAGCGCGTTGCCCAGCTCCAGCCTGCGCAGGAGTTCGGTGTCGGTGACGCCCGGTCGGCGGTCGCGGATCAGCCAGGCGAGGCGGCCCATGTCGTGGTTGCCGAGGAAGGTCGGCAGGGCGGCGGCGTTGGAGTCGGGGTCGGTGTAGCGGTCGTCGGCCAGCAGGGCGTTGGCGATGGTCGTGGAACCCTTGCCGGACAACAGGTCCAGCGCACCCGCCTGGAACGGGAAGTCCAGCACGGCCTGCATGCGGCCGGTCGTCGTGTATGTCGAGGTCTTCGCCGGGTCGGCGTCGTACACCTCCCCGAAGACGAAGAAGTCCTTCTTGCCGCGCGCCTTCGCGTACGCCCGCACGTGCGGGGCCAGCGCCTGCCAGAACTCCAGGTTGACGTGCTTGACGGTGTCCACCCGGTAGCCGTCGATGTCGAGGGTGTCGACCCAGCTGGTGAAGATGTCCCGCATCCCGGCCACGACCCTCGGGTCCTCGGTCATCAGGTCGTCGAGGCCGGAGAAGTCGCCGTACTCGGTGGACTCGCCGGTGAAGGTCGAGTCGCCGCGGTTGTGGTAGAGGGTCGGGTCGTTGAGCCAGGTCGGGGACTTGGCGGTCGGGTCGGTCACCACGGGGGTGTAGGGGAACGTCGCGATTCGCGGGAAGTCTTGCTTTCCCGCGTGCGCCTTGATGTCCACCGGGTTGCCGGACGCATCGCGGTACGGGTACGCGCGGGTGTTGCGGTACTCGTGGCTGCCCTCCGCATAGTCGATGACGTCGGCGGTGTGGTTCGCAACGATGTCGAAGAAGACCTTCATGCCGCGCCGGTGCGCCTCCGCGATCACTCCGCGCATCTCTTCCGTGGTACCGAAATGCGGGTCCAGGCGGGTGAAGTCGGTGGTCCAGTAGCCGTGGTACGCGGCGGACACATCCGCACCGATGCCCTGCACCCACCTGTTGGCGAACATCGGTGTCATCCAGATCGCCGTGATGCCCATGTCCCGCAGGTACCCGAGCTGCGACCGCAGACCCGCCAGGTCGCCGCCGTGGTAGAACCCCTTGTCGGCCGGGTCGAACCCGGTGCGCAACCGATCGGTCTCGCCCGACCCGCCCCGGTCGTTGCGCGCGTCCCCGTTCGCGAAGCGGTCCGGCATGACGAAGTAGAACCGCTCCCCGACCAGGTCGTCCCGCACCGCCCCCCGCGCCAACCACCGATCATCCCCCCGAACCCCCGGCGCGATGTCGACGACGTCCCCGACGGCCAGCCGCGTGGCTGATGGGGTCGCGGCCGCGGGTGGCGCGGGTACCGCGAGGGCCAACGTGATCACCGCGCCCAGTAGCCAGCCCCGCCCCATGCCAACCTCCCGCACCGGTCCGCCACCGCCGACCCTCGACCGAACCACGCCCCGCCGCCCACCGCATAGGGCCGACCGGCGGGGTCCCCCGACCGGCCGACAGTCGCCCCGCCACACGGCACCTTCCCCATACCGCGAGGTTGTCCACAGCCCAGCCGATGGCGGCTCGGCCAGCGCATCCCCATACCGCGAACCTGTCCACAGCCCCACACACGCCACGAAAACCCGCGCCGCGGTCCACTAAGGGATGTCTCGTTACCGGGTGCTGTTGGTGGCGGTGTACTGGCGCACGAACCTCACGATGCGCCAGATCGGACCACTGTTCGGTGTCTCGCACTCCGCCGCGCACCGCGTGGTGGATTCGCTGGGCCCGCCGCCGGCACTGGCGCCGGTGCGCAAACGCCGCGTTGACCAGGTCGCGATCGTCGGCGGCACCCTGGTCCCGACCCGTGACCACCGCGTCGCCGAACGGTCGAAGAACTGCCGCTACTCCACCAACCCGCAGGTCGCCATCGACGCCGACACCCGACTCGTGCTCGCCACCGGCGACCCGAAGCCGGGCAACCGCAATGACTGCACCGCCTACCGCGATTCCGGCATCGCCGACACGCTCGCCGGGCGGCCGGTCATGGCCGACAGCGGCTACCAGGGCAATCCCGAGGTGATCATGCCCTACCGCAAACCCCGCGAGGGTCGGGAACGGCCCGAGTGGCAACAACAACTCAACACCGTTCACCGCGTCATCCGAGCCCGGGTCGAACACGCCCTGGCCCGCATGAAGAACTGGAAGATCCTGCGCGACTACCGCCGCGCAGGCCACACCCTCGCCACCACCGCGGCGGGCATCGCCTTCCGCCACAACCTCACCATCACCGACTGAACACCGAGCCACTGGAACCAACCACAACATCAGTTACGAGACATCCCTAGCGTGGAAAACAGGGGTTCCCCCGGCGAGGGGACCCCTGCGAAGCGCGGGACTTTCGAGGCTTGGGTCGGCCGGGCGCGGCAGCGGGGAGTCGGGCTCTGGCCGGGGTAGTGGAGTTCGAGGTCGGCGAGCGGTGCCACGGCGGCCGGGCCGGCGTCGCGCCAGGCGGTGGCACCGGTGCCTGCGAGGCGGGTGTGGGTGGCCAGAGCGGTGAGGGGACCCCTGCGAAGCGCGGGAGGTTCGAGGTGCGGGCCTGCCTGGCGCGGAGCTGGTGGCGGTGATCCCGCCGTGGCTCGGAGTCCGCGTCGGTACCGGTGCGGCGGAGGGCGAAGCGACTTCGGTGGTGCCGGGTGTGTGCGGGAGTCGGCGGTGGTGCCGGGAGTGACCAGGGCGGAAGTACGGGTTCTGGTGCGGGCTGAGGTGATGGGGGTCAGCGTGGCTGAGGGGAAGTCGGGTGGGGGCGAGGTGTGCGGAGGTGGCGGTGGTGCGGGGGGTGGGAGGGATCAGCGCGTCTGTGGGCGCCTGGTGCGGGGCTGAAGCGCTGGGTCAGCGTGGCTGCGCGGTGGCGGGCCGGGGCGGGGCGAGGTGGGCATGGGTGGCCTGGAGCTGGCGGTGGTGCCGGGAGTGCGTGGGGTCAGCGGCAGCGGGGGTGTTTGGTGCGGGGCTGAGGCGGCGGGGTCAGCGCGGCAGCGGGGGTGTCGGGTTGAGGCCGAGGCGGTGGAGTTCGAGGTTGGCGAGCAGAGCCACGGCGGCCGGGTCGGCGTCGCGCCAGGCGGTGGCGGTGGCGCCGGTGGCGGCGAGGCGGGTGTGGGGCTGGGTGGCCAGCGCGCGGAGGGCGAGGACGTCGTGGCCCGCCGGGCCGAGGTCGCGGAGGCGCGCCGCGCCGGTGGCCTGGCGGGCGTAGTGGACCCGCAGGGGTAACCAGGTCACCAGGAGGAAGGCCAGCGGGACCGCGATCAGCACGCTGGTGAGCCAGGTGGCCAGGTTCTCCACGGCGTGGATCTGGCGCCACCCCGCGTCGGCGATGCGGATGCCCGCGTTCGAGCCGGACAGCAGCGCGTTCGCCAGCGAGTCGCCCACGAGCGGGACGCCGTCGGCCTTGGCGGCGGCGGTGTCGAAGGTGCCGCGCAACGCGGTACCCGCGTCGACCAGGCGGTCGCCGGGGGCGCGCAGACCCAGCACGACATCGCGTACCCGCAGCGCCACCAGGATCGCGCCCACCGCGACCGCCCCCGCGACGACGTCCGCCACCAACTGCCTGCCCCGGCGGGCGGCGCGTTCGGCGTAGACCTTCATCTCGCTCCTCAGCCCAGGCAAACCAGTCCCAGCCAGAATGCCCCGATCCCGGCGACCAGCGACACCCCGACGTACACCGCCCCCGCCCCGCGCCGCGCGGACTCCACCAGGCGGAGGGTGTCGGCGGAGAAGGTGGAGAAGGTGGTGAGGGCACCGCAGAAGCCGGTTCCGAGCAGCACGCGCAGGTCCGGCCCGGCCGCCGCCACGACACCGCCGAGCACCAGGCTGCCGACGACGTTCACCACCAGCGTCCCCCACGGGAACCGCTCCCCGAGCCACCGCCGCATCCCCCGGTCGACCAGGTACCGCGCGGGCGCCCCGACGGCCGCGCCGAGCGCGGTGAGCAGGACGCCGTTCACCGCGCCACCCGCCCCGGCCCGGTTCCGCAGCCGGACGCGATGAGCTGGAAGCCGCGGGCGGTTCGAGGGTGAGCTGGGGTGGCCGCGTGCCTGGGTGCGGTGCGCTGGAAGCCGTTCACCGGAGCATCTGCTCCGGAGTGGTTTCGCGGGTCGAGTGCGGCGGGCGGGCCGCCGCCACCGTGGTGCGGGTGGGCGCGGGTCGGGGTGGCCGCTTGGCCGAGCGCCGCGAGGTGAACGCCGATCATCGGACTACCTGCCCCGGGGTGGTTTCGTGGGCTGGGCGCTGAGGGCAGGCTGAGCGCCGCGGGCGGTACGCCGTTCACCGGGTCAGCCGTCGGGTCAGGGTGGCGCCGGTGGTCACGGCTGCCAGGGCGGCGACGAGGGTGCCTGCCAGGTAGGCGATGCCCGCGACGGGCGCGGTGGTGACCAGGTGCTGGAAGTCGCCGGTGTAGGCCGAGAACGTGGTGAAGCCGCCCAGGACGCCGGTGCCCAGGAAGAGTTGGGTGGTCCTGTGTAGTTCGGTCACCATCAGGCAGCCCATGGCGAAGCAGCCGACCACGTTGATCACCAGGGTCGTCCACGCGCCGGGCCAGGCGGTGCCGATGCCGTACCTGGCCACGGCACCGAGGACACCACCCGCCGCGACGGCGGCTGCTTCTCTCCACACGGCGTCTACCGTGCCACACGAAACACGGGTGTAACCGTTGTGGGCCAACGGGGCGCCGTTCCCTAGTGGATGATCGGCGGCATGGAACGCGTCGACGCCCGCGGGCTGTCCGCCCTGGTGCCGGACCTGGCGGACCTCCTCGTCGACGCGGTCGCGGGCGGGGCCTCCGTCGGTTTCCTGCATCCTCTGGCCGCCGCGCGGGCCCGCGAGTGGTGGCGCTCCCTCGAACCCGACCTGGCCACCGGGCGCCTCCTGCTCTGGACCACCCGCCACGCGGGTCGCGTGGTGGGGACCGCGCAGCTGCGGCGCACCGACTACGAGAACGGGCGCCACCGCGGCGAGGTCGCCAAGCTCCTCGTGCACCGCGACGCCCGGGGGAGAGGGCTCGGGCGGGCCCTGCTCACGACCGTCGAACAGGCCGCGACCGAACTCGGCATGACCCTTCTCCTGTTGGACACCCAATCCGGTAGTCCCGCTGACCACCTGTACCGGTCGGCGGGCTGGGTGGAAGTCGGCGTGGTGCCCGACCACGCGCTCGACCCGGCCGGTGCCCGCCAGCCGACGACGATCTTCCGCAAGGCGCTCAGAAGTACTCCCGGGCCGCGCAGTCGCACGTGACCGACAGTACGTTCAGCGCCCGGGCCAACCGCCGCCACGGCAGATCGCGGCTCGCCGCCCACTGCCCGGTCAGGGGGAGCCGGTCGTCGCACTCCGCGAGGTGCGCACGCAGGTGAGCCGCCAGGTCACGGCGGGCAGCCGGGTCCAGCCCGAGCCGCGCGTCGGCCCGGCGGCGGCAGTCCTCGTGGAACGCCTCGCGCTCCGCGCGGCGGTACGAGTCCGGCCTCCCCTCCGCGCGGAGCAGCAGCCGGGCCTCGAAGACCTCGACGCGGAACCGCTCGAGAGACAGGAACGGGGTGAACGCGCCGTCGGTCGGCAGCACGGCTATCTCGTGGTTCTCCAGGTCGTAGCGCTCGAAGTACTCGTCGAGCAGGTCGTCGACGGCGATCGCGACCGGCGGCTCGGCCCACTCCATCGCCTCCGCCGACAGCTCCGCCAAGCGCCGGTGCGGCCAGAGCGGCACCTGCGTGACGTCGTCGTCGAGTTGGAAGACGGTCGACTCGTCCCACGCCCACACCACCCCGGTCGCGGCCACGGCGGCGAAGAAGTACTCCTTGCGCGCACGGCTGTCGAGGCCCCACACCCGCCGCGCCTCGTCCTCCGCCAGGGGGGCGCCTTCGCCCGAAGGTGTCATGGGCACTGCCTATCATCCCCGCTGTGATCGACTCAGCGGCCCTGCGCGCCGACCGCTCCTGGCAGCTCACCTGGACCGACGGGCGGCTCGACGAGGCCGTGTTCCGGCTCGACCCCGACACCGCCGCCGACCGCCGCGACCTGGTCGAGCGGCTCGGGGCCGACCCGACCGACCCGGAGCGGTGGGAGTCCGCGCTGGTCGAGGCGGTGCTGACCGACCCGGCCTCGGCCGACCTGCGTCGACTGGAGCTGCGCCTCACCGACTTCCACCACTCCGCGAGCCGCGCCGCGGCCGCGCTGGCCGCGCACCGCCGCGACCGGCTGACCACCCTGTACTTCGGCCACGACTTCGAGTTCCTCTACGAGGACGCCCACACCTCGACCGGCGGCCGCTTCGACCCGCTGAGCAGGCTGCACGAGGGCTTCGCCGACGACATCCGGCACGGCCTGTGGGCCGCGCTGCCCGCGCTGCGGGAGCTGACCGCCGAGGGCGGCCTGCTCTTCGACGAGATCGGCGGCGCCGCGCTCACCGACCTGCGGCTGCGCGGCGCGGTCCTCGCCGACGGCGCCGTCTTCCCGCACGAGGCGCCCGGGGTCGTCTCGCTCGTCGTCGACAGCGGCACGGACGTCTTCGGGGTCGCCTGCCCGGTCGACCACCTGGCCGAACTCGGCCCCCGGGGCTGGCCCGCGCTGCGCCACCTCGACCTGAGCCGCGCCGAGTTCGACCCGAGCGACCTCGCCACCGTGCGGGCGCTCGCCGAGTCCCGGATCGTGCCCCAGCTGGCGACGCTCACGCTCGGCGCCCTGCGCGTCAACGACCACGAGGCCGACGACCCGATCGGCGCGCTGACCGCGCTCGCCCCGGCGTTCGCCCACCTCACGCTCACCGTCGCGGGTGAGACCAACGTCGACGGCGCGGCCCGCGCACTGTCCGGAGTGGACCGCTAACCCGGCGTCCCCGCCCCTGCCACCCGGTCCGCCTGCGCGCGGGCACAGTACATATCGCGCGGGCACAGTACATATAGCGTCGGCTCATGGCGTCACCGAACAGCGGCCGCGCGCGGTCGACCCCAGGTCGTTCCGCACCGCGGGTGAGCCCGCGTTCACCCACTGCTCCGGGCCGCCGCGCCCCGCGCAGCCCACCGGCGACGTCCCCGCCCGGGCCCGGGGATCCCCCGAGATTCCACGCTGCTGCGGGGGACCGACAAAACCGACAACTCACCCGAGAGCCCTGTGCACAACTCGGGATCTTGGTCGTGCGGGTGCCACCACCGGCGTGTCGCGCGGCGAGGGCGAACGCGTGCCGGGCTCGCATTATCAGGCTGGAGCGTTTCAGGGCAATAGGCGCGCCGCGAAGTGGTGTCCGGTAATCGCGGCGCCGCGGGTCGGACATCATCACTATTCGTCTCGACCTTTGCTTTTGCCCTTCCGTACCATCGCGGTTGCCCGTACAAACTAAATCGTTGCCCTGGTGGGGTCGCCGGTGCGAATCGGACATGGAGCGCTCCCGGTCCCGACCCCCAAACCGGGCAACTCTGGTACCTCGGGGTAGTCCGGTCAAGGGTGGATCGAGCAGGGCTGCCACATCGTTATAGGCCCAAATCTGCCATGATCGAGTTCGGTATCAGTGCTGGCCAAGCGGCATATCGCCGGAGTATGGTCTAGACCAAATCACCCATCTGTCCGATTGCCCGGCTCAGGGCTCCGCGCCGATAGTGGGCGGGCCTCGCGAACCGGTCGCGTGACGGTCGAAGGAGTCTCCACATGTCCGCTGCGCTTCCGCAGAACCCCAGTCGCCGATCAGTGCTCAAGGGGCTCGGAATGGCCGTGCTAGCGGCCGGCCCGCTGTCCGCCTGCGCGTTCGGCTCCGATGACAAGCCCGCCAACAACGGCCCCACCGGCACGGTGTCGGCGAACAACCCATTGGGTGTCGCGGCCAATGCGCCGCTCGAGGTCGTGATCTTCAAGGGCGGTCTCGGTGACGCGTACGCCACCGAGGTGCACGAACCGATGTACAAGAAGGCCTACCCCGAGGCCACCATCAAGCACATGCCGACCCAGCAGATCTCGCAGACCATGCAGCCGCGGTTCGCCAGCGGCGACGTGCCGGACGTGATCGCCAACTCCGGCAGCGACGTGATGGACAACGGCGCGCTCGCCAGCGAGGGCCAGCTGCTGGACCTGACCCCGCTGTTCGACGCCCCGGCCATCGGCGGCTCGGGCAAGGTCCGCGACGGCCTGCTCCCCGGCACCGTCGAGGCGGGCATCCTCAGCGGCAAGCCGTACCTGATGAAGTACATCTACACCGTGTACGGCCTCTGGTACGACCAGGCGCTGTTCGAGAAGAACAGCTGGACCCCCGCGACCACGTTCGAGGAGTTCGACGCGCTCCTCGGCAAGATCAAGGCCGCGGGCCTCAAGCCCTACGCCTACGCGGGCAAGAACGCCTCGTACTACCAGTACTGGATGATCGCCATCACGGCCGCGAAGATCGCGGGCAACCAGGTGCTCATCGACATGGACAACCTCAAGGAAGGCGTCTGGACCTCCGAGCCGGTGCTCAAGGCCGCCACCGCGTGGGCCGAGATCGGCAAGAAGTACCTGGACCCGTCCTTCGAGGGCCTGACCCACACCGAGGTGCAGACCGCGCAGAACCAGGGTCAGATCGGCTTCTACCCCAGCGGTTCGTGGCTGGAGAACGAGCAGAAGGAGCAGACGCCCGCGACGTTCAAGTACGGGCTGACCCCGACCCCGAGCGTCACCTCCTCGGACAAGCTGCCCTTCGGCGCCGTCCGCGCGGCCGCGGGCGAGGCGTACATCATCCCGGCCAAGGCGAAGAACCCCCAGGGCGGGCTCGAGTACATGCGCATGATGCTGTCGAAGGAAGGCGCGCGCGGCTTCTCGGAGAAGACCGGCAACATCACCGTGGTCAAGGGCGCCGCCGACGGCCTCCCGCTGTCGCCGGGCACCAAGGCCAGCAACGACGCCCTGAACAAGGCCGGTGACAACATCATCACCTACAACCTGTTCGAGGACTGGTACAAGGAGTTCGAGACCGAGCTGCGCGCGAAGACCAACGCGCTCATGTTCGGCCGCATCACCCCCGACCAGTTCTGCAAGGACGTGCAGGCCAAGGCCGACGCCGTGCGCAACGACTCGGCGGTGACCAAGCAGAACCGCACCTCATGAGGATGCCCCGCGGCGGCGCCAGGTTCGTCATCTCGTTCCTGGCGCTGCCGATCATCATCTACGTCATCTTCGTCATCGCGCCGTACCTGCAGGCGTTCTACCTGGCGCTGACCGACTGGAAGGGCATCACCGCCTCCCCGAAGTTCGTGGGCTTCAAGAACTTCGAGGTGCTGTTCTCCGACAGCGTCTTCTGGAAGGCGGTGCTGCACCACGGCATCCTGCTGCTGGTGCTGCCGCTGGTGACGCTGATCATCGCGCTGTTCTTCGCGTTCCTGCTCAACATGGGCGCCGGGACCAAGGGCGTGCGGGGATCGCGCTTCTACCAGGCGGTGTTCTTCTTCCCGCAGGTCCTCGCGGTCGCCGTGATCGGCGTGCTGTTCCAGGCCATGTACCGCCCCGACAAGGGCGGTGTGCTCAACGGCCTGCTCGACCTGGTCGGCGTCGAGCCGATCGGCTGGCTCACCAAGCCGAACCTGGCGCTGTGGATGCTGATCGCGGTGCTGGTGTGGCAGGCGGTCGGCTTCTACGTGGTGCTCTTCGCCGCGGGCATGGCCTCCATCCCCAAGGAGATCGTCGAGGCCGCGCAGCTCGACGGCTGCAGCAAGGGCCGGATGTTCTTCCAGGTCACGCTGCCGCTGCTGTGGGACACCATGCAGGTCGCCTGGGTGTACCTGGGCATCGCCGCGTTCGACGGGTTCGCCATCGTGCAGGTCCTCTCGGTCGACCGGGGTGGCCCGGACGGCTCGACGACCGTGCTGCCGCTGGAGATCTGGCGCAACGCGTTCACCTTCTCCAAGTACGGTTACGCCTCAGCCATGGGTGTCGCGCTGTTCGTCCTCAGCCTCACCTTCGCCGTGCTCACCCTCCGGGTGACCAGGCGGGAACGGATCGAGTACTGATGAGCGCCAACCTCACCGTCGAGCGCACCGAAGGCGGACCGGACAACGGTTCCGGTCCGCCCCCGGTGCGCCGCAACAAGCACGACCGGGGCAACCCCGCGTTCAAGGGGCTCTCGCACCTGGCGCTGTTCGTCTGGGCGCTCACCGTGATCCTGCCGATCCTGTGGACGTTCCTGGCCTCGTTCAAGACGAACACCCAGATCTTCACCGATCCGCTCGGCCTGCCGAGTTCGATCAGCTGGGACTCGTGGGGCCGGGCGTGGGAGAAGGCCAACGTCGGGACCTACCTGTTCAACAGCGTCATCGTGGTCGCCTGCGGCACAGCGGGCACGATGCTGCTCGGGGCGATGGCGGCGTACGTGCTGTCCCGGTTCTCCTTCCGGGGCAACCGGTTCATCTACACGCTGTTCGTCTCCGGCATGGTGTTCCCGGTGTTCCTGGCCCTGGTGCCGCTGTTCTTCGTGGTCCGCAACCTCGGGTTGCTGAACACGCACCTGGGCCTGATCCTGGTCTACATCGCGTACTCACTGCCGTTCACGGTGTTCTTCCTCTCGGCGTTCTTCCGCACCCTCCCGGTGCCGATCGCCGAGGCCGCCATGATCGACGGCGCGTCGCACACCCGCACGTTCTTCCAGATCATGGTGCCGATGGCCAAGCCGGGCCTGATCAGCATCACGGTCTTCAACGTGATCGGGCAGTGGAACCAGTACCTGCTGCCGATCGTGCTGCTCGCGGGCGACGACAAGAAGTGGGTGCTGACCCAGGGCATCGCGAACATCTCGACCAACGCCGGCTACCAGGCCGACTGGCCGGGCCTGTTCGCGGCGCTGACCATGACGATCATCCCGGCGCTGGTGGTCTACCTGATCTTCCAGCGGCAGATCCAAGCCGGGCTCACCTCGGGAGCGCTCAAGTGAAACTCGCGGTCGTCGGCGGAGGCTCGACCTACACCCCGGAGCTGGTCGACGGCATCGCCAGACTGCGCGCCGAGTTGCCGGTCACCGAGCTGGTGCTGATCGACACCGACGAGCACCGGCTCGGCCTGGTGGCCGGGGTGTCCGCGCGGATCCTCAACCGCGCGGGCCACCCGGCCCGGTTGTCCACCGCCACCGAGCTGGAGAAGGGCGTGGCGGGCGCGGACGCGGTGCTGATCCAGCTCCGCGTCGGCGGGCAGGCCATGCGCCACCAGGACGAGACGGTCCCGTTGGAGTGCGGGTGCGTCGGGCAGGAGACCGTCGGCGCGGGCGGCCTGGCCATGGCCATGCGCACCGTGCGGGTCGTGCTCGACGTCGCCGAGCGGGTCGCCGCGGTCGCGCCGAAGGCGTGGATCGTGGACTTCACCAACCCGGTCGGCATCGTCACCAAGGCGCTGCTCGACGCCGGGCACCGGGCGATCGGCCTGTGCAACGTGGCGATCGGCTTCCAGCGGCGCTTCGCCGCGCTGCTCGACGTCGAACCGTCGCGGATCGCCCTCGACCACGTCGGGCTCAACCACCTGACCTGGATCCGCGCGGTCTACCTGCGCGGCGAGGACGTCCTGCCCCGGCTGATCGACCAGCACGGCGAGGCCATCGCCAAGCAGATCGGGCTGCCGGAGCCGGTGCTGCACCGGCTGGGCGTCGTGCCGTCGTACTACCTGCGGTACTACTACGAGCACGACGCGGTCGTCGCCGAGCAGAAGGTTGGGACGTCGCGGGCCAGCGCGGTCAAGGAGGTCGAGGACAAGCTCCTCGAGCTCTACGCCGACCCGAGCGTCGACACCAAGCCCGACCTGCTGACCAGCCGCGGCGGCGCGTTCTACTCCGAGGCCGCGGTGGCGCTGCTCGCGTCGCTGTTCGGCGAGGGCGGGGACGTGCACGTGGTCAACGTCCGCAACAACGGCACCCTGCCGTTCCTGCCGGACAACGCCGTCGTCGAGGTACCCGCCACGGTGACCTCGGCGGGCGCCCAGACCTGGCCCGTGGCACCGGTTTCACCGCTGCTGGCCGGTCTGATCGGGCACGTGTCGGCGTACGAGTCGCTGGCGGTCCGCGCGGCCATCACCGGCGGCGAGGACCTGGTGACCGAGGCGCTGCTGGCGCACCCGCTGGTCGGCCAGATCTCGGTGGCCGAGCGGCTGGCGGGCAGGCTGATCGAGGTCAACCGCGACTTCCTCCCGTGGGCCTCCGTCCGATGAGGACGGTCCTCGCCATCGACGGCGGGAACAGCAAAACCGACGTGGCCCTGGTCCGCGAGGACGGCACCGTCCTCGCCCGGGGCCGCGGCGCCGGTTTCGAACCGCAGACCGTCGGTGTCGAGGCAGCGGTGGACGTAGTGGCCCGTACGGCGGCGGAGATGCTCGGCGTCCCGCCGCCGTACGCGGACCACGTCGCGGCCTACCTGGCGGGCGCGGACCTCCCGGAGGAGGAAACCGCCCTCCGCGACGAGTTCCTGCGGCGCGGGATCGCGCCGTCGGTGGAGGTCGGCAACGATACGTTTGCCTTGCTGCGCGCGGGAACCACGCGCGGGTGGGGCGTCGCGGTGGTGTGCGGCGCGGGCGTGAACGCGGCGGGCATCGGCCCGGACGGGCGCGTCGCCCGCTTCCCGGCCCTGGGCAAGCTGACGGGCGACTGGGGCGGCGGGCAGCACCTGGGCGAGGAAGCGCTGTGGCACGCGGTCCGCGCGGAAGACGGCCGGGGCGTGCCGACGGAACTGGTTTCCCTGGTGTGCGACCACTTCCACACGCCCAGCGCGACCGCGGCGGCCGTGGCGATCCACAACGGCGAGATCCCCCGGCACCGGCTGGGTGAGCTGGCACCGCGGCTGCTGGAGTCGTCGGACCCCGTGGCCCTGGGCCTGGCGGCCCGCATGGCGGAGGAGGCCTGCCTCCTGGGCTGCGCGATCCTGGACCGCCTGGACCTCCTGGACACGCCCGCGGACGTGATCCTGGGCGGTGGGGTGCTGACGGGTGGTTCGCCGAGGTTCATGGCGGCCGTGGAGTCGGGCTACGCGACCCGAGCCCCCCGCGCGCGCCTGCACGTGGCGCGGAACCCGCCGATCCTGGGGGCGGCCCGGTTGGGGCTGGACCAGCTCAAGGCCGAACCGGCCGCGTACGAGCGGGTGCTGGCGAGCTTCTCCTGAGCGGTGGTTGGCACCGAGAACGGTTGCCGCCTAGCGGGCGCCTGTCGAATGCGCCGCGGGGCCACTGGTGTCGCGGTCACGGTATCCACGCCAGTAGTCGGCGAACACGGTGTCCTCCTCGACCAGGAACCGAAGCGGTTCGGTGGTGTTGGCGACGATGGCGGAACCACAGATGATCATCTGGTGGTCGCCGTCGGGGATGCCCGTGCCGGTGAGCGGCGACGGCAGGTAGAGGTGGGCCTCCCGGTTGCTGCCGTCGCGATAGGTCTTCTTCGTCCTGCCTGACGCGGTGCGCAGCGAGGACTCGAAGCCGAACACCGTGGGAGTGAGGCCGGCGGAGGTCAGGGTGGTCGCCGCGGCTGAGACACCCTCCGCTGCCCGGATGAGGTCCGTCAATGTCGGGAAGGTCGACGGGGCGTGCCCCAGGCGGTTGCGCACCTCGGCGACCTTGGCCCGCACCAGCGTCGAGTGCGCCTCGCGCAAGGCATCGATCAGGGTGGACTGGCTCTGACGGGTCAGGTCGCAGACCATTCGTGAGTGGTTGAACGGGTAGATGCGCAACTGCGTGTACTTGCTGTACGTCGGGCCGTCCGACTGTTTGACGTACATGTCGGCGTTCTCGACTGTCCGTTCGGCTACCTGCGCGACTCGGAGCAAAGACTCGATCAGCACCCCGAGGGAGTTCCGGCCCGCCGGGTCGTAGGTGAAGTTGTCGGACTCCTGGGAGAGGACCGAGGCGCTCCACGCCCTCGACTTGGCTCTGCTGTAGACGAAGAGCTCCTCCTTGCGGCCGCAGTGATCGTTGGTGAGGAGCCAGCAGGCGAACTCGGTCGCCGACGCCAGGAACGACTCCGCTTCGACGAAGAGGTCGAGCCCGGCGCTGCGCGCGACGGTTGCCCACTCGGTGCCGGCGGCGTACTCGACGTTCTCCACCTCCCGTATCCGATCGATGTGGCGCAACACCGCTTGGTCATTGCTGGGCGGCGGCTCCTGGGTGCGCCCCAACTTCCACAGCAACCGGCCGCGAAGTCTCTGCTCGTCCTCCGGACCTGCGGGCACCTCGAACCTGCCGTACCTCAACTCCTTGAACGAGCGCATCAAGGAGCCACGTGTGGAAAGCACCAGCCGACTCAGCAGTTCGTTCTCGTCGGCATCGCGCAGGAAGTAGTCGAGCTTGTCGTAGGGGGTGCCGCTCTGGTATTCGCGCAACAAATAGCCGAGCTCTTCTCGCTGCTCTTCGGTCGCGTAGATCGACTGTAGAAACGTTCGCAGGTTGAGCGGTTGAGTGTTCCCGGTGAAGCGGATTCCGTTCCGGCTCAGTTCCTGCTCCACATGGAACGATCCACCCGCCTTGTGGCGTACCGCGACAGCCTTTCTGAGTTCGGTAGGTGTCAGGTGGATCGCGTCGTCGTCCACGAGTTCTTCAATCGCCTCGACGATATCGGTAGTGGGGTAGAGCAGGGTTAGTTGAAGGCAACGCGCGTCGTCGTAGGATGTGATCATTTTGATCACGGCATTCTTGTTGGTCGGCATCCCGTGCGCCCCGGACAGCCGGTCGGTGATCATCAGTCGATCCTTGCGGATCAGAGTTTGGACCAGGGTGCGCTGTTCGTCGGGCGTCAATCCGTTGCCGACGAGCCACGGGAGGTTGTCGGCGTTGAACACGTCGTAGTAGTCATCATCTGGACGAAGGATGTCAATGACGTGGTTCGACAGTACGCCGCCGGTCGGGTAACGCCGTTCGATGATCTGCCACGCCTGGCCCGCGTCGGTGTCGCCCGTCCTCAGGCCGACGTGGTGGCCTGTGGTGCACTCGACTCGGGGGCACAGATAGGTTGGGCCGCAGGTCAGAGGTGCGAAGTAGCGTGCCGACGCCGACTCCTGCAACCCGAATGGTCCGCACACCAGGTTGCGAAGTTGGAACACTCCCTGTGGTAGTGGGTCCAGCAGCTGATACGACTGTATCGGGGGAAGTGACTCCTGTATCAGGTCGGTGCTGTACAGCTTCGCATACCTCTGGTCGAGGCCCTGGCCCAAAATCCACGGGTATCTAATCCGTTTTTCGGCCACCTCTACACTGATGGATTCAAGGGCGGCAGCTGCGCCGCTTCGGTCGCAATCGATAAGCAGTGAATTGCGGGCCGTGAATCGGCCCAAAGCTGCTGCCTTCAAGTCGGAGTCAAGAAAGTCCGGGTGCTCGCCTGCGATCTGGCCGATGATCTCGGAGCCGGTTGGGGTAAGGTTGATCGCTTTCCCGAACTCTTCCGGAAAATGGTACCCGTTCGGCAGTAGGCAGTGAGTGATGAAGCGCCCGATTGTGACTAGTGTATTCTCGCTCACAATACCTTCCGTGGAATCATTTGACCCCTCCTGCCGTCAAGCCCGCCACGATGCGGCGCTGGAAGAGCAGGACGAGGATCACCAGTGGGATCGTCACGATGACGCCCGCCGCCATCTGCGTGCCGAACGGCGAGTCGAACTGCGTCGTCCCGGTGAACTGGCTCGTGATGACCGGGGCCGTCTTCAGCTCCTCCCGGTTCACCACCGACAGCGCGATGATGAACTCGTTCCAGGCCGCGATGAAGGTGATGATCGCGGTGGTGAACACGCCGGGGGTGGCGATGGGGAGGATGACCTTTCGGAAGGCTTGGGCCGGGGTGCAACCGTCTATTTGGGCCGCTTCCTCCAGTTCTCCCGGCATCTGGCGGAAGAAGGCCGTGAGGTTCCAGACGGCGAGGGGGAGGACGTAGCCGACGTTGGGGACGATCATGGCCTGGTAGGTGTTGATCCAGTCGATGTCCGAGAACAGGTCCAGCAGGGGGATCAGCAGGGAGATGCCCGGGAACATGCTGGTGGCGATGATCAGCGCCAGCACCGCGTTCTTGAACCGGAAGGTCAACCGGGCCAACGCGTACGCGGCGAAGGTGGCGAAGAGCAGCACCAGGACCGTGGTGGCGCCCGCGACGATGAAGCTGTTCAGCAGTGACCGCAGGAAGCCGTTGCGGTCGTCGAAGGCGGCGGTGTAGGACTCGAACGAGAGTGGGGAGGGGATGGGGCCCGAGTCGAAGATGTCGCTGGTGCGGCGGAGGCTGGAGACCAGCATCCAGTAGAACGGCGCCAGGCAGTACGCCACGATCGCCGCGATCCCCAGGTACGGCAGCGCCGAGCGCAGACGGGTGCTCACCGGTTCCTCCCCACCCGCGCCCCCACGACGTCCGCGCCCAGCAGCCGGACGAACACGAAGGCCACCACCGCCACGTACAGGAACAGGAACACCGCGTACGCCGACGCCGGGCCGTACCGCCCGAACCGCACGGCCTCCTCGAACGCCAGCACCGTCACCGTGTCCGTGGCGTCCTTGCCCGGCCCCACCAGCGTGTACGGCAGGTCGAACATCCGCAGCGTGTCGAGGATCCGGAACAGCACCGCCACCAGCAGCGTCGGCCGCACCAGCGGCAGCGTGACCGAGGAGAACTGCCGCCACGGCGAGGCCCCGTCCAGCCGCGCGGCCTCGTAGACCTCCTGGGGGATGACCTGGAGCCCGGCCAGCACGAGCAGGCCGATGAACGGGGCCGTCTTCCAGGTGTCGGCGATGATCACCGCGAACCACGCCTGCAGCCCGTCGGTGGTCCACAGGATCGCCGGGCCCGGCAGCAGGTCGTTGGCCACGCCGTCGGCCTGGAACACCCAGTTCCACAGCAGACCCGCGATCGCCGTCGGCACCGCCCACGGCACCAGGATGCTCGCCCGCACCAGCGCCCTGCCCCGGAACGCGTGGTGCATCACCAGGGCCATCAGCACACCGAGCACGACCTCGACCGCGACCCCGACCACCGTGAACGTCGTGGTGTTCCACAGCGCGTTGAGGAAGCGGCCCGCGGTGGCGCCGGTGACCATGTCGGCGAAGTTGTCGATGCCGACGAACCGGTAGCCGGTCTCCAGCAGGCCGGTTTCCGGGTCCACGCCGTCGTTGCGCTGGTAGAACGCCAGCCGGACGGCCGAGACGATCGGGTACGCCACCACCAGACCCAGCACGACCAGCGTGGGGGAGACCAGGGCGGCGGCCAGCCGCCCGGTCCCCGCGCGCCGACGGGATCTCGGTGGGTCGGCGACGGCTGTCACTTGGTCAGCTCGGACAGCCGCGCCTGCAGACCCGTCAGCGCGCCACCGACGTCACCCTTCCCGCCCATGGCGTCGTAGACCGCGTTCTGGATCGCGGTGGACACCTCCTGGTACTTCACCACCGCGGGCCGCCGCTTGGCGCCGAGGATGCTCTGCTTGAGCGTCGGCAGGTACGGGAAGCGCGCGGTCAGCGCCGGGTCGTCGTAGAGCGCGGCCCAGGTCGGCGCCTGCGACGACTTCTCCAGGTTCGCCCGCTGCTGCTCCTCGCTGGACAGGTACTTGATGAACTCCAGCGCCGTCTTCTTGTTCTTCGCGAACGCGCTCACCGCCAGGTTGTGACCGCCCAAAGTGGACGACCCGGGACCGGTGAGCCCCGGCAGCGGCGCCACCGCGAACTTCCCCGCCACCGCCGAGGAACCGTCCGTCGCGGCGGCCTTCAGGTACTGGTACGGCCACTGCCGGTGGAACACCAGCTCGCCCGCCTGGAACGCGCGCCGCCCCTCCTCCTCCTTGAACGTGCGCGCCTTCCCCGGGATCTCGCCGGACTTGACGCCGTTCACCAGGAACTCCAGGCCCTTGCGCGCGGCCTCGGTGTCCAGCGTGGGCTTGCCGTCCGGGCCGACCACCGCGCCGCCCGCCGAGTTCACCGCCTCGGAGAAGTTGACCGTCAGGCCCTCGTACTTCTCGAACTGCCCGGCGTAGCAGGAGGTCCCGGGGTTGGCGGGCAGGACCTTCGCGCACGCCGCCGACAGCTCGGCCCACGTCTTCGGCGGCGTCAGACCCGCCGCGTCCAGCAGGTCCTTGCGGTAGTAGAGCAACCCGCCGTCGGAGTTGGTCGGCACCGCGTAGAGCCGGTTGAAGTACGTGCCGGTCTCGACGGTCGCGGGCAGCAGCTTGTCCAGCGGGAACTCCGCCTCCGGCAGCTGCACCACCCACTGGTTCGCGGCGAACTCCGCGGTCCAGATGACATCGAGGTTGAGCACCGCGTAGGTGTCCGAGCGGGTCTGCGCGTTCTGCACCATCTGCTGGCGCTGCGCGTCGGCGTTCTCCGGCAGCTCGATCAGGCTCACCCGCTGGTCCGGGTGCGCCGAGTTCCAGCCGTCGATCTGGTTCTGCAGGTTGCCCGAGGTGTCCTTGCCGGTCGCCAGGGTGATCGGCCCGACACCGTCGAGCGCGGCCTGCGGGGGGGTCGGGCGCGAACCGGAGTCGGTCCCGCACGCGCTCGCGGTGAGCACCAGTACCGCCGCGATGCCGATGCGGCCGATCAGACCCTGCCTTGCCACGACGCCTCCCGGAAAGCGTTGCCGCGCCCCGGGTTCCGCTCGCCGTGGGCGTGGGCTAGGTGATGGTCGAACTGTTCTCGCCCGGCCCGGGCCGTGAACATGCACCGTGGCACGTTGTTACTGTTTCGTGACGCCCAGTGCGACAACCGGATGACGCTTTCCCAGGAAAGAGATCAACCACCCTGGTGCGGCGGCGGGACCTGGGGCATCCTGGAACGTCGGCCGGTCACCCGGCGCGCCACCACACGGCGGTGTCGGGCGGCAGCACCACGTCCGGACCGTCCACTGTGTACGGTCCCGAGGCGAGCAGCACACCGGACGCGGGCATCCGCGCCGGTGCCGCGCCCAGGTTGACCGCGCAGCCGAACCCGCCCCGGCGCAGCGCCAGCACCTCCGGCCCCGCGTCGAGCCACGTGAGCGGCGTGTCCGAGCGCAACTCCGGCGACTCCCGGCGCAGCCGCAGTGCCGCCCGGTACAGCTCGAGAGTCGAGCCGTGCTCACGGCTCTGCGCGGCCACGGACAGCCCGGCCCAGTCGGCGGGCTGCGGCAGCCACGGCGTCGACCCGTCCGGGCCGAAGCCCAGCGCGCTGCCCCCGGTGTCCCACGGCAGCGGCACGCGGCAGCCGTCTCGGCCCCGGTCGGTGTGCCCCGAGCGCGCCCAGGTCGGGTCGCGCAGCACCTCGTCGGGCAGGTCGGTCACCTCCGGCAGACCGAGCTCCTCCCCTTGGTAGAGGTAGACCGAGCCCGGCAGCGCCAGCGTCAGCAGCGCGGCGGCCCTGGCCCGGCGCAGCCCGGTCGCGCCGCCGCCGTAGCGGGTCACGTGCCGGGTGACGTCGTGGTTGGACAGCACCCAGGTGGCGGGCGCGCCGACCGGGGCCATCGCGGCGATCGACCCGGTGATCACCGCGCGGAGCGCCGCGGCGTCCCACTCGGCGGTCAGGTAGTGGAAGTTGAAGGCCTGGTGCAGCTCGTCGGGGCGCACGTAGCGGGCCGTGCGGTCGGCGCCGGTGGTCCACGCCTCGGCCACGGCCACGCGCGGCGGCCGGTAGGTGTCGAGGACCTTGCGCCAGTCGCGGTAGATCTCGTGCACGCCGTCCTGGTCCCAGTACGGCAGCTCGCGGGTGTGCCGCAGCCCGTGCTGGCCCGCCGCGCCGACGTCGGGCAGGCCGTCGCGCTTGACCATGCCGTGCGCGACGTCCACCCGGAAGCCGTCCACCCCCAGGTCCAGCCAGAACCGCAGGATGGCGCGGAACTCCGCGCGCACCTCCTCGTTGGTCCAGTCCAAGTCCGGCTGGGTCACGTCGAACAGGTGCAGGTACCACTGCCCGTCCGGGACGCGGGTCCAGGCCAGGCCGCCGAAGACCGATTCCCAGTCGTTGGGCGGGCGCTCGCCACCGGGGCCGCGCCCGTCCCGGAAGACGTACCGCGCCCGCGCGGGCGAGCCCGGACCGGCGGCGAGTGCCTCGGTGAACCACGCGTGCGCCGAGGAGGTGTGGTTGGGGACCAGGTCCACGACGACCTTGAGCCCGCGCGCGTGCGCGTCGGCGACCAGGCCCCTGGCGTCGTCCAGCGAACCGAAAGTCGGGTCCACGTCGCGGTAATCGGCCACGTCGTACCCGCCGTCGGCCATCGGGGAGGTGGTGAACGGGGTGACCCACAGGGCGTCCACGCCCAGGTCAGCGAGGTGGTCGAGGCGGGAACGGAGTCCGGGGAGGTCGCCGACGCCATCCCCGTTGGCGTCGGAAAAACTACGGATGTAGACTTCATACAGCACCGCGTCGCGCCACCAGTCCCCGGACAGGGGTTCGCCGGTCCCGTGCATGGAGCTACCTCCTCGTGCGGGCGGGTGGTTCGACGCTAGCAGCGGTCGCGGAGGGCAGGAAGTCTTCGCCCGTCCGCAACCCGCTGGTTCCCCCGGGTGTGTATTTCGATCACCCGTTTGCCATTTTTGGCTGACGCTATTCTTCGCGGATACGTCCGTCGCGGTCATCGCGAGTTTCGGTATGCGGCGCGTGTGATTCGTCCCGCCGTCGGTTCTTGGAGGGTTCGGTCCGCGCGCACGATTCTCGGATATCGGTGTCCGGACAGTCGGATCCGACGTTGCGTTCCGGGTATACCACCGGCGTAATGACCTGACGTTATGCCCTCGTCATGGACTTGAGCTGCGAGAACGTAAATCTGCAAGTTGCAGATCAGTGTTTGCGAAATAGCCGGGTGATGCCCCGTTTGGCGGCGTTATGCCGGGGAACCGGGCCAACGTCGCCGGTTCTTCCGGCCCGGTGGTGAAAAAGTGCGGGCTAATTCACCCGATCGTGATCACGGACTGGCGTTTGGGTGGCATATTGGAACCGTGACCGCCACACGGTCACACCGTGAGGGGGTGGGGGATATGTACGAGAATGGTTACCGGGCCGCCGAGTTCGGTTCCGGCTCCGTGCGATCGGTCGCCGACCCGGTGATCGTCGACCGCGACGACGCGGCCGAGGCGCTGCTGGGGTTCTTCCTCGCCAACGCCGACGTCAACGACCACGACGCGAACGACTACCTCGTCGAGGAGCTGTGCCGAAGACTGCGCGACGCCCGCCGGGTGCCCGCGCCCGCGGCGCCGCCGATGATCGAGTGCGACTGAGCGAGCCGGAGCGGGTGTGGGCCGACCGGGGTGGTCCACTGCGCCCGGTGGGGGAACGCGGGGGCCTGGGGGTCAGGCGTTTCGCTCTGCGGCTTTCCGGTTGGCACCGGGGTGTCCGATAGTCATCTGATCGTGGGTCACGTGATCACGTACAGCACGGTCGCTCCTGTCGAGGCGACCGTTCGAACGTGGTTCCACGCCGTCCACCGCCGCAGGTAGCCCGCCCAGTACGCGGCTGCCTCGGCGGTGCCCGGCGTCAGCGCGTCGAGCTCGTTGTTCCACGGCACGTTGCGCGCGCCGGTCACGCCGAACACGCCCACCACGTAGAGCGCCGCCGCGACCGCGTGCGGCCACGGGCCGAGCACCGCGAGCGCGACGCCGAGCGCGCCCGCGCCGAGGAACACGGCGATGAACAGCGGTGTGATGATCACCCGGTTGATCGACCGCATGGCGGCCACGCCCGACTCCGGGGGCACCGCGCCGAGCGCGCGCATCACGAACACGGAGAAGGCGAAGAAGATCCCGGCGACCAGTCCGGACGAGACCGCCGCGGCGGCCGACAGCACGCCGACGGCGTCCCAGGGGCCGCCACCGGTGGCGAGGTCCACGGCAAGGGTGTCCACAGGGCCACTGTCGCACAGTGACGCCCCGCGACCGCGCTCGCCGGATCCCGTGCGCGAAACCCCGGACGACCGGTCAACCGGCCGCGGGGCTTGGCCGCGCCCCTGCACGACACGGCCAAGCCCGGCGGCTCGCGGGTCACAGCGAGGGCTTGGGACCCGCCGAACGCGTACACCATAAGGGCTGCGGGCACGCGTGTGGAGAAAAAACTTCGGAAAAGCGCGAGGGCCGGGCGCGTGAGGGTGCGCCCGGCCCCCGCCGGGGCCTCCGCGCGGACGCAGGCATCGCCCGCGTGGAGGTGGGGGAGCGGGCGCCCCTGTCTCGACCCGCTCCCCATCCGATGGGACTTCTCGCCTCGCCTCAGCTCCCGTACGGCGCCGGGGCCTTGGTGGCGGCGTAGGTCAGCATCGACTTCACCTTCGGCCAGAACGTGCTGGTCTGGCAGGAGTAGGCCGGGGTGAACCCGGAGCACGCACCGCTGGACCCGCCGATCTCCCAGACGAAGCTGGACACGCCCAGGTCGTCGTAGACCCAGTCGTCGGTGGCGCCGCCCGCGTTGTAGAGGATCTCGCCGGGCTGCCCGTACTGCCAGCCACCGGCCAGCGAGGCCATCTGCCTGGCGATGCCGCGCAGCGCGGTGTCGTTGCCCGATTTCACCGAGGAGTTGAAGCCCCACGGGAACAGCACCATGTTGGAGTAGCTGTGCATGCTGATGACCATGCCCGTGGTGTCCGCCGGTGCGGGCGCGGACGTGCCGGTGGCCCGGCGGTCGCGGTAGAGCGAGCGCCACAGCGATTGCAGCGCCTTGGTCTCCGCCTCCGAGTTGGCGCTGGGGCCGCGGTAGGTCTCCGAGCACGGCTGGGTGCTGCTGCCGGTGCCGAAGCCGGAGCTGGTGTTGCGGTTGAGGTCGATGCCGACCTGGCTGGAGCCGCCGGTGGTGCCGCAGCCCGCGCCGTTGGTGTTGTTGCCGTTCTTGCGCTGCAGGTACGGCCGCCCGCCGCCGCGCTGGACGATGTCCACGCCGTCCGGGTTGGCGATCGGCACCACCCACACCTCGATCTTGTCGAGGAGCTGGGTCACCTGGGCGTCGGTGCCGTAGTTGTCGGTCAGGTGGTCGATCCAGCGGTAGGCCACGTCACCGGTGGTGATCTCGCGGGCGTGCAGCTGGCCCATGACGAACAGCCGGGGCTTGGGCGCGTTCGGGTTGAGCGCGCAGTCGCCCGCGTTCTTCTTCGTCAGGCAGATCGCCTTGAGGTCGTAGCCGCCGGACCCCCGGGACTTGCGCCACGAGTCGCCGTAGTCGACCACCGTGGCCAGTGCCGCGTGGTCGCGGGCCACCTGGTCGAGGTGGGCGTACTGGGCGTTCACGGTCCGGTAGCCGCCGTAGTAGGTCTCCTCGGCGACCGCCGCGTCGAGCACGGCGGCCTGGCCGCTGCGCGCGGGCGGGGCCCACGTCAGCGGCGGCAGCACGGACTCCACCGACGCGCGGAAACCGTCCGCGCGCAACCGGTTCGCGGTGTCGGACCGGCCGAGGACGAACAGGTCGTCGCCGTCGCGGTCCTCCAGCACGTCGTACCCGGCGCGCAGCAGGGCCTCGGCGCGCAGCGCGCCGCCCGCGACCCGGTAGACGACGCCGGGGGACTGGTCGGCGACCGCCTGCGACGGCTGGGACGGGGCCGCGGTGGCCCCTGGCAGTGCTCCGGCGAACAGCGCGGACCCGGCGGCAACGGCCGCGGTCAGCGCCAGCGCGGAGCGGCGGGTGATGGTCACCCTTCGCACCTCCTCGCGGTTCGCGACGGCCGAGCCCGAGGCAGGGTGGGCCCGATCGCCGCTGATCGGTGCGCGCGCCGCGGTGCACAGCGCGCGATCGGAACTCACAGAGCGTGCCCTACGCCATCCGGTCTCCACCCATCCCAACAATGCATAGCGAGTTCCTATGGATCCTTTGGGAAAACTGGGATCAGGGCTCGTCGGGGGCCGCTGCCGGGTGCCGCGATCACCCGGGCTGATCGTCCATCTAGGACTATTGGGGAGTGCTCCGGTGCGGCCATTCAGGTGATCGTGGGACGTTTGTCCGGTCAGAGTGGGAAAGAATAATTGGTCTAGACCGGTTGAGTTAGTTGGTTTAGACCACTTACGATCCTCTTCAACCCTGCGTCCCAGGCTCCACTTGTCCCCCAGGAGGTGAAGCGTGGTCAGAAAGAGCCTTCCCCTGCTCCTCTTGCTGACTCTGCTCTCCGGCATCACCGTGGCAATCGCCGCGTCGCCAAGCAACCCCGCCCAGGCCGCCGACAACTCCCAGTGCCGTCCCGACGGCCTGGCGCAGACCGGCAACCTGGCCGTCCCCTACTGCCTCGCGTACGACACCGACGGCCGCGAGAAGATGGGCGCCGACCACCCCCGCCGAGTGATCGGCTACTTCACCAGCTGGCGCACCGGCAAGAACGGGCAGCCCGCCTACCTGGCCAGCAACATCCCGTGGGACAAGATCACCCACATCAACTACGCCTTCGCCCACATCGACGGGCAGGGCAAGGTCTCGGTGGGTGGCGACGGCCCCGACAACGCCGCGACCGGCATGGAGTGGCCCGGCATCCCCGGCGCCGAGATGGACCCGACGCTGCCGTACAAGGGTCACTTCAACCTGCTGAACAAGTACAAGAAGCAGCACCCGAACGTGAAGACGCTGATCTCCATCGGCGGCTGGGCCGAGACCGGTGGCTACATCGGTGACGACGGCAAGCGCGTGGCCGACGGCGGCTTCTACACCATGACCGACAGCCCGGCGAAGATCAACACCTTCGCGGACTCGGCGGTCGACTTCATCCGCAAGTACGGGTTCAACGGCGTGGACATCGACTACGAGTACGCCACGTCGATGAACAACTCCGGCAACCCGGACGACTTCTCCATCTCCAACCCGCGCCGCGCCAAGCTGATGGCCAACTACGTCACGCTGATGAAGACGCTGCGGGAGAAGCTGGACGCGGCCGCCGTCGCCGACAACAAGTACTACTCGCTGTCGGTCGCCGCCCCGTCCTCGGGCTACATGCTGCGCGGCATGGACACCTACCAGGTCACTCAGTACCTGGACTACCTGAACATGATGACCTACGACCTGCACGGTGCGTGGAACAACTTCGTCGGTCCGAACGCCGCCCTCTACGACGACGGCAAGGACGCGGAGCTGAACTTCTGGCAGTACTACACCACCGCGCAATACGGTCAGCTCGGTTACCTGAACAGCGACTGGGCGTACCACTACTTCCGCGGCGCGATGGGCGCGGGCCGGATCAACCTCGGCGTCCCGTACTACACCCGCGGTTGGCAGGGCGTCACCGGCGGCACCAACGGCCTCTGGGGTTCGGCGCCACTGCCGGACCAGACCAAGTGCCCACCGGGAACCGGCGGAACCGTCGGCTCCAAGGTCTCCTGCGGCAACGGCGCCATCGGCGCCGACAACCTCTGGCACGACCAGGACACCAAGGGTTCCGAGGTGCCCGCGGGCTCCAACCCGCTGTGGCACACCAAGAACCTGCAGGAGGGCAAGCTCGGCAGCTACGCCGCCTCCTACGGCCTCGACCCGGTGAAGAACCCGGCGGACCGCGTCACCGGCACCTACACCCGCAACTACGACTCGACGCTGGTCGCGCCGTGGCTGTGGAACGCCGAGAAGAAGGTCTTCCTGTCCACTGAGGACGAGCAGTCGCTCGGCACCAAGGCGCAGTACGTCGCCGACAAGGGCCTCGGCGGGATCATGATCTGGGAGCTGGCGGGTGACTACGCCTACGACCAGACCAAGGGCGAGTGGTTCATGGGCGACACCCTGACCACGCTGCTGTACAACAAGTTCAAGACCGCCGCGCCCTACGGCAACACCAAGGCCAAGCGCACCATGCCGACCGACGTGCTGGACGTGAAGTTCGAGTTCGGCGGCTTCCCGGTGGGTGACTCGAACTACCCGATCACCCCCAAGGCCAAGGTCATCAACAACTCCACCCAGACCCTGCCGGGTGGCACCGAGCTCCAGTTCGACTACGGGACCTCGGCGCCGCCGACCATCGGCCAGCAGTCCGGCTGGAGCCTGTCGACCATCTCCACCGAGCACAGCGGCAACAACATCGGTGGCCTGAAGGGCGACCTGCACCGGTTCTCGCTGAAGCTGCCCTCGTGGCAGAGCCTGGCCCCCGGTGCCAGCGCGGAGGTCCAGTTCTCCTACTACCTCCCGATCGCGACCCCGTCGAACATCACCATCACCTTCGGCGGCAAGAGCTACACCGCGAAGCAGGACTGGCTGCGCGGCACCGGCGGCACCACGCCGCCGTCGTCGAGCACCACCCCGCCGAGCAGCAGCACCCCGCCGAGTTCGTCGACGCCGCCGAGCAGCAGTACGCCGCCCAGCTCGTCGACCCCGCCGAGCTCGTCGACCCCGCCCAGCAGCAGCACCCCGCCGAGCAACTGCACCGCCGCTCCGTGGGACGCCGCGAAGGTCTACAACGGTGGCCAGACCGTGTCCTACAACGGCAGGCAGTACCGCAACAAGTGGTGGACCCAGGGCGACCGGCCGGACCTGAGCGGTCAGTGGGGCGTCTGGACCGACCTCGGCCCGTGCTGAGTCGGCTGAACAACCGATAACCGAATAGACCACGCGGAGCGGTCGCCGGTGTACCCGGCCCGGCGGCCGCACCGCGGTCCAACCACCGTTCCCCCCAAGGGCTCCACTCCTGGGGGGAACGGTCTATTCCCGGGGTAGCGCGCGCGTCGGGTCGATGCCCTGGAAGATCAGGCCGATGACGAACCCCGCCACCTGCTCGACCTGCCGGGCCCGGTCCAGACCACCGAGGTGCACGCCGGTGGCACCGACGTCGCCGACGAGCCCCAGGACGGTCGAGACCGCCGCCGGGTCGTCACCGCAGACGGGGACCACCGGCGCCGTGGTGCCCCAGGCGGCGGCCGGGAGCAGGTTGAACGCCTTCACCACGTGCGCGCCGGTGGCGATCCCGGCGACGTGCGCGGCGGCCGACTCCACGAGCACCTCGCCCTTGCCGTGGTTCACCGCGTTCGTCGGGTCGATGAGCGGCTTCCCGGCGAACACCCCCTCGGCCGCGCCCGCGGCGGCCAGCGCCTCGTCGACGCTCGCCCACGGCACGGCCAGCAGCACCGCGTCACCGGCCGCCCCCACCTCCCGCACCGGTACGGCCGTGCCGCCGACCCGCTCCGCCACTTCCTTGGCCCGGTCGTGCGTGCGGCTGCCGACGACGATCTCGTGCCCGGCCCGCGCCCACACCGCCGCCAGCGCCGAGCCCACGTTGCCCGCGCCGATGACCCCGATCCGCATCCTGCCTCCAACTCGAGAGTTCCGATCCCGCTGGAACGGTAGAGAAGTGGACACGCACCGCTCGGTAGGCGATTGGGGGCCACAATGGGGTCCATGAGTGGCGAGGAGTGGTTGGCCGACTGCCGGGTGCGCGCGGCGACCGACCTGTTCACCCACCGCTGGGACCCGGTGGTGCTGGCCGGGCTGATGGCCGGGCCGCTGCGCCGCGGTAGGCTGCGGGCGGCCATCGGCGGCCTCAGCGACAAGGTCCTCGCCGAGTCGCTGCGCCGGTTGGCGCACAACGGGTTGATCGAGCGCGACGGCTCGCCACCGCGGGTGGAGTACCGGTTGAGCGCGTTGGGGCAGAGCCTGGTGGACGGGCCGCTGCTGGCGTTCGCCGACTGGATCGACGAGCACGGCGACGAGCTCTTGGCGGCGCAGTCCCGCTCGTCGGAGACCGGCTAGCGCCCGTCCGGCACCGGACAACCGAAGGTAAAATCTGGGAAATCCCCACTTAATGGGTTATTCATCTGGTGACTTCACACCCTTACCTGCGGTGATACCGGTGTTGCGCACGGCAATAAGGTCACCTTATGTGCCCGTCTTATATCTGAGTGTGATAGCGCTGCCTACACTCGGCCTACCGGTGAACGCGAAGCCACCGGAAACCCTGCACAGCAAGGAGATTCTATGTCTTTGCGCGGTTACACACGCGCCCTGGTGATGGGTGCGGCGCTCGTCCTCGGCTTAGCGGGCACGGCCACCGCGGCCAACGCGGCCCCCGAGGCGGCCCCGGCCGCCGCGGCGGCGCGCACCGTCTACTACAGCGCGTCCAGCTACTCGGCCCAGGCCGACCAGGCCGCCCAGATCTGGAACTCGCGGGTGCCGAACCTGCGCCTGGTGCGCGGCGGCAGCGCCACGATCCGCATCTCCGCCACCACCGGCGGCGGCTCCCGGGCCTACCCCTGCGGCCTGGGCTGCGCCACCATCTACATCGACACCCGCGACGTCGCCGCGGGCAACGACGCGCTGCGCATCGTCGCCCACGAGATGGGCCACGGCCTCGGCCTGCCCGACAACTACAACGGCGTCTGCTCCTACCTGATGTCGGGTGGCAGCGCGGGCACCTCGTGCCGCAACCCCAACCCGAACTCGCAGGAGGCGAGTCGGGTGAACCAGCTGTTCGCGGGCGGCCGGATCGCGCAGTCCGTCGCGAGCACGCAGGTCTACGCGCCGTAATCGGGTGTTGAGGATCCGGCGGGGCGTCCCACCCGCCGGACCTTCGCGCGTGCGACATCGTGACCTGCGGAGACCGGTATCGATGCGAACATGTGTTCGTGTCGAACGAGGGTCCGATCCTGCACGCCGACCTGGACGCCTTCTATGCGTCGGTCGAGCAGCGCGACGACCCCGCGCTCCGGGGGCGGCCGGTGGTGGTGGGCACGGGCGTGGTCCTGGCGGCCAGTTACGAGGCCAAGGCGCGGGGCGTGCGCACGGCCATGGGTGGCCGCCAGGCCCGGGCGCTGTGCCCGGAGGCGATCGTCGTACGGCCTCGGATGGCGGCGTACTCGGCGGCCTCCAAGGCCGTCTTCGAGGTCTTCCGCGACACCACCCCGCTGGTCGAGGGCATCTCCATCGACGAGGCGTTCCTCGACGTGGGTGGGCTGCGCAAGATCGCGGGCAGCCCGTCGGAGATCGCGGCCCGGCTGCGCGCGGCGGTGGTCGACCGGGTCGGCCTGCCGATCACCGTGGGCGTCGCGCGGACCAAGTTCCTGGCCAAGGTGGCCAGCGGTGTGGCCAAGCCGGACGGGCTCCTGGTGGTGCCGCACGGCGGCGAACTGGACTTCCTGCACCCGCTCCCGGTGGAACGCCTGTGGGGCGTCGGAGCGGTGACCTCGGCCAAGCTCCGCGCGTACGGGATCGCGACCGTCGGCCAGGTCGCGGCGTTCGACGTCCGCGAACTGGTCTCGATGCTGGGGGTGGCCGCGGGTCGTCACCTGCACGCGTTGGCGCACAACCGCGATCCCCGGAAAGTCCGGGTGGGACGGCGGCGCGGATCCCTTGGCGCGCAACGGGCCCTGGGGTCGCGCCGTCGGACGCTGGCGGAACTGGACGCGACGGTCGCGGCGCTGGTCGACCGACTGGCCCGCCGGTTGCGCGCGGCCGATCGGCGGTGCCGGACGGTGACGCTGCGGCTGCGCTTCGCCGACTACACCCGCGCCAGCCGCGCGCGGACGATGCGCCGCGCGACGACCGCCACCGAGGACGTGCTGGCGACCGCGCGGTCCCTGCTCGCCGACGCCTGGCCGATGATCACCGACCGCGGTGTCACGCTGATCGGCCTTTCACTGTCCAATTTGGATGACGACGGCCCGCTCCAGCTGGAACTCCCTTTCGAGGGAACGGATCCGCGCGCACTCGACGCGACCCTGGACTCCCTGCGCGAACGCTTCGGCGCCACCTCGGTCACCCGCGCGACGTTGCTCGGCCGGTCCCCGGGCATCGAGATGCCGATGCTGCCGGACTGACGGTCTTGCGCCCGCCGAGATGATCGGTGGGTGGTGGAACCGAGGAAGCACCGGTGGCACATCGAGGATCGCGAGTACGCCCGACAGGAGCAGCGGCGTGGCAGGCGCTACGCCTACCCGAGCCTGAACGGCGCGAAGACCGCGCTGGTGGTGATCGACATGGTGCCGTTCTTCGTCGCGGAGAGCGGCTACGGCCTGGGCATCGTGCCCAACATCGACGCGCTGGCCGTGGGCGTCCGGGCGGCGGGCGGTGTGGTGGCGTGGGTGCTGCCGGGACCGCGGTCGCCGATGCCCGCGGACTTCTACGGCGAACGGGTCGCGCGGGTGCTGGCGGCGTCCGGGGGAGCGGGCGCGCCCGCGGACCGGTTGTGGTCGGGCCTGCGGCACGAAGAGGGCGACCTGGTGGCGGACAAGACGGCGTACAGCGCGTTCTTCCCCGGCCACTGCCCGTTACCGGACCTGTTGCGCGACAAGGGAATCGACACGGTGCTCATCACCGGCACGGTCACCAACGTCTGTTGCGAGTCCTCGGCCAGGGACGCCGCCACCCTCGGCTACCGGGTGGTCATGGTCGCCGACGCCAACGCCGCGCGCCGCGACGCCGACCACAACGCGACCCTGCACACCGTCTACCGCTCGTTCGGCGACGTCCGCTCCACCGAGTCGGTGCTCCACCTCCTCGGGAAACCCTGAGGAGGTGGAGCACAGCTCAGTCTTGGCCCGGCTCGTACGCCAACGTGGGGCGCAGCCAGCGTTCGACGTCCTCGACGGTCATGCCGCGCCGGGTCGCGTAGTCGGTGACCTGGTCCTTGCCGAGCCTGCCGACGGTGAAGTACCGCGACGCCGGGTGGGCGAAGATCAGGCCGCTGACGCTGGCCGCCGGGATCATCGCGAAGGACTCGGTCAGGTTCATGCCCAGGTCCTTGGCGCCCAGCAGGTCGAACAGGGTGTCCTTCTCGCTGTGGTCCGGGCTGGCCGGGTAGCCCAGGGCCGGGCGGATGCCGCGGAAGCGCTCCGCGTGCAGCTCCTCGATGGCCGGGTCGGCGTCCGGCTCGAACCACTCGCGGCGCGCGCGCAGGTGGATCCACTCGGCGAACGCCTCGGCCAGGCGGTCGGCGACGGCCTTGACCATGATCGCGCGGTAGTCGTCGTGCGCCGCCTCGTACTCCGCCGCCAGCTCCTCCGCGCCGTGCACCGACACCGCGAAGCCGCCGAGGTGGTCGCCCGCCGGGGCGATGTAGTCCGACAGGCAGCGGTTGGGCCTGCCCTCCGGCTTCTCGGTCTGCTGGCGCAGCATCGGGAACCGCGCGTCGACGCCGGGCAGCACGATGTCGTCGCCCTCGGCGTGCGCCGCCCAGAACGCGTACGCGCCGCGGAACTCCAGCCGGTGGCCGATCTCGTCGAGCATCGCGTTGGCGTCGTCGAACAGCTCGCGGGCCACCGGGTTGTCGAGGATCGCGGGGTACTTGCCGCGCACCTCCCAGGCCAGGAACAGGAACTGCCAGTCGATCATCGCGCGCAGCTCGGCCAGCGTCGGCGCCACCTGCCGGACACCGGTGAACGCGGGCGTCGGCAGGTCGGCGAAGTCGACGACCTCGCGGTTGGCGCGGGCGGCCTCGACCGACAGCAGCGGCTTGGCGTGCCGGTTCTCGTGCTGCTCGCGCAGGACCTCCTGGTCGGCGCGGTTGCGCACGTCCAGTTCCTCGGCGCGGTTCGGGTCCATCAGGTCCGAGACGACCCCGACGACGCGGGAGGCGTCGAGCACGTGCACGGTCGTCGAGTCGTAGACGGGCGCGATGCGCACGGCCGTGTGCTGGCGCGACGTCGTGGCGCCGCCGATCAGCACCGGCAGCTTCAGCCCGCGCCGCTGCATCTCGGTCGCCACCGTGACCATCTCGTCCAGCGACGGCGTGATCAGCCCGGACAGGCCGATCACGTCCGCGCCCTCGGCGACCGCGGTGTCCAGGATGACCGACGCGGGCACCATCACGCCCAGGTCGATGACCTCGTAGTTGTTGCAGCCCAGCACCACGCCGACGATGTTCTTGCCGATGTCGTGCACGTCGCCCTTGACCGTGGCCAGCACGACCTTGCCCTGGCCGCGGGTGGTCTCGACCTTGCCCTCCAGCCGCAGCCGCTCCTTCTCCGCCTCCATGTACGGCTCCAGGTAGGCCACCGACCGCTTCATCACGCGGGCGCTCTTGACCACCTGCGGCAGGAACATCTTGCCGGAGCCGAACAGGTCGCCGACGACCTTCATGCCGTCCATCAGCGGGCCCTCGATCACGTCGAGCGGCCGCGCGGCCACCGCGCGGGCCTCCTCGGTGTCGGCCTCGATGTAGTCGACGATGCCGTGCACCAGCGCGTGCGAGAGCCGCTGGGCGACCGGCGCGTCCCGCCACGCCAGGTCGACCACGCGCTTGGTCTTGGACCCCTTCACCGTCTCGGCGTACTCGACGAGCCGGTCGGTGGCGTCCTCGCGGCGGTCGAAGAGCACGTCCTCGACCAGTTCCAGCAGGTCGGCCGGGATGTCCTCGTACACCGCGAGCTGACCGGCGTTGACGATGCCCATGTCCAGGCCCGCGCGCACGGCGTGCAGCAGGAACGCGGAGTGCATCGCCTCGCGCACGGTGTCGTTGCCGCGGAAGGAGAACGACAGGTTCGAGATGCCGCCGCTGGTCCGCGCGCCGGGGCAGCGCTGCTTGATCAGCGGCAGCGCGTCGATGAACGCCTTCGCGTACCCGTTGTGCTCGCTGATGCCGGTCGCGACCGCGAGCACGTTCGGGTCGAAGACGATGTCCTCCGCCGGGAAGCCGACCTCCTGGGTCAGCAGGTCGTACGCCCGGGCGCAGATGTCGACCTTGCGCTCGGTGGTGTCCGCCTGGCCCTGCTCGTCGAAGGCCATGACGACCACACCGGCGCCGTAGTCGCGGATCCGGCGGGCCTGGGCGAGGAACTGCTCCTCGCCCTCCTTGAGGCTGATCGAGTTGACCACGCCCTTGCCCTGCACGCACTTGAGCCCGGCCTCCAGCACGCTCCACCGCGAGCTGTCGACCATGATCGGGATCCGGGCCACCTCGGGCTCGGTGGCGATCAGGTTGAGGAAGGTCGTCATGGCCTGCTCGCTGTCGAGCAGGTCGGCGTCCATGTTCACGTCGAGCAGGTTCGCCCCGCCGCGCACCTGGTCCAGCGCCACGTCCACGGCGGCCTGGTGGTTGTCGCCCTCGATGAGCCTGCGGAACTTGGCCGAGCCGGTGACGTTGGTGCGCTCGCCGATCATCACGAAGCCGGTGTCGGCGCCGATGGCGAACGGCTCCAGGCCGCTGAACCGGGTCTTCGGCTCGATCGTCGGCACCGCGCGCGGCGCCATGCCGCGCACCCGCTCGGCGATCTGGGCGATGTGCGGGGGCGTGGTGCCGCAGCAGCCGCCGACGATGTTGACCATGCCCTCGCGGGCGAACGCGGCCAGCAGCTCGCCGGTCTCGGTCGGGGTCTGGTCGTAGCCGCCGAAGGCGTTGGGCAGGCCCGCGTTCGGGTGGCTGGCGGTGTAGACGCCCGCCAGCTTGTTCAGCTCCGCGACGTGCGGGCGCATCTCGGTGGCGCCGAGCGCGCAGTTCACGCCGACGATGAGCGGCTCGGCGTGCTCGATCGAGCGCCAGAACGCCTCGACGGTCTGCCCGGAGAGCGTGCGGCCGCTCAGGTCGACGATGGTGACCGAGATCCACAGCGGCAGGTGCGGGGCGACCTCGCGGGCGGCGGCGATGGCGGCCTTGGCGTTGAGCGTGTCGAAGATCGTCTCGATGAGCAGGATGTCCACCCCGCCCTCGGCCAGCGCCCCGATGTGCTCGGCGTAGCAGGCCTTCACCTGGTCGAAGGTGACCGTCCGGTACGACGGGTCCTCGACCTTGGGGGAGAGCGACAGGGTCACGTTGAGCGGGCCGACCGACCCGGCCACGAACGCCCCCACCTCGTCCGCCGCCTGCCGCGCGATCTGCGCGCCGCGCAGGGTCATCTCGGCCGCGAGGTGCTCCAGCCCGTAGTCGGCCTGCGCGATGGCGGTGGCGGTGAAGGTGTTGGTGGACGTGATGTCCGCCCCCGCCGCCAGGTACTGCCGGTGGGCGTCGAGGATGACGTCGGGGCGGGTGATGTTGAGCAGGTCGGGGTCCCCGGTGACGTCCTTGGGGTGGTTCGCCAACCGCTCGTCGTAGTAGTCCTCGGGGCGCAGGGAGGCGTTCTGCAGCATGGTTCCCCACGCGCCGTCGAGTACGACGATCCGTTCGTCCAGCAGCCGCCGCAGGTCATCGGTCCGAGCCGACACGCACACCTCCAGTTGTCCCGGAGGCGCCCTTGGAAGTCGTCGCGAGCCGAGCGTGGCGGGCCGCCGTGGCCCGTCGCAGCGCCTCTCGGCATCGGACGCCAGCCTACCGGATGGCCCCCCAGTAAAACGCCGGAGTCCACCCGGGCGCATCACTCGAAAGTGGCTTGCCGGGAGCGGTTCGGGTGCCCGGTGGGTAGGGAGGTGGCGGAGGGGCGATCGCGAAGGTGCTCGTGCCTCGACGCGGAGGTCGACTTCCTGAGCCCGCGGCGCGACCCCGGGCGGGGCTGGGACTCCCGGGCGAAAAAGTGCCCCGCTCCCGGGCCGGGGGCCGGAAGCGGGGCGGTGGGCCCGCGAGTCGACCGGGAGCATCGGGGTCGCGGGGCCCTGGGTGGTCGTCGTCGGGGCGGGGTCAGGGCTCCGGCGACGACCGGTGTCGGCTACGGGATCGCCAGGGGCAGCTGGGGGAGCTGGGGGAGCAGCGGGCGCTGGGGCGCGGACTGCTGGGTCATCAGCTGCCGGATGAGGTTCAGCAGCCCGGGCAGGGCCGCGGCCGCGATCTGCGGTGACAGCGCGGAGGCGGCCGAGTGCGCGAGCGCCTGGGCGTCGACCAGCAGGTGCAGGACGCCCTGGCTGTCGGTGAGGCCGCGCAGGTCCTCGAGGACCGGGGGCAGGTCGGCGAGGGCCTGGTGCAGCTCGCCCGGCGACTCGGCGTCGGTCAGCTCGTGGGTGATGGCGGTCAGCCGGTCCATCGGGTTCGCCTCGGCGGCAGTCGCGGTAGGGATGATCAGCAGCGCGGAGACGGCGGCGGCGAGCACGGCCGTCGCGGTGCGCGGCAGCGGGGTCCTCTTCAAGGGGCGCCCTTTCTGGTCGGTCAACGAGGTACTCGGGCTGCCCTAGAGCTAGCAGCGACAACGGCCCGTGACCAGCCCGGCACCTTGTGTGACTCCGCAAGCAGTTCAGCGCATCCGTTCCCGCATAACCGCTGGTCAGCCCCATTCGCGTGGTGTGGCACCGGACAGCACGGGCAGGTGCACACGCAGCGGGGTGGCCGGTGCGCCGCTATCGGTGACGCCGCCGCCGATCGGGTGAAAGCGGGCCGTGTCACCCGTCAGAGGGTCGCGGCGAGGAGTACCCCGGCGTCGATGACCGCCACGACCAGCATGGCGTGGAACGCGGCGCGGGAGCCGGGGCGCCTGCCGAGCACCAGTCCCACCACGGTCACCGCGAGTGCCACCGCCAACCCCGCGTAGGCGAGCGGCCCCGGCAGCCCCGCGACGAGGGTCGCCGACGCGGCCAGCACCAACAGCGCGGCGGCGGCCCGTGACGCGGCTTCCCCGAGGCGGTGGGGCAGCCCCACGACACCCGTCGCGCGGTCGTCGGCGAAGTCCGGGAGCGTGTTGGCGAAATGCGCCGCACTGCCCAAGAGGGACGCGGTCGCCACCAACCACCACGGTGGCCAATACGGGTCGGGAAGCCCAAGAGTGACGAATGCCGTCAAGAGTCCAAACGAGACCGCGTAGGGAACGATCGAGAACGCGGTCTCCTTCACCTTCACGTCGTAGGCCCACGCCGACACAAGAGCCACTACGTGCATAAGTCCGGCCACCATCCCGGACAACAACGACAGCCCCACCGCGAGTACACCGGATACCAACACCAAGAGCCGCACGGTCGACGCCGAGACCTTCCCGGACGCGACAGGCTTGTCCGCCCGCCCCACACGCGCGTCGCGCGGCGCGTCGACCAGGTCGTTGAGCCACCCCACCGACAACTGCCCCGCGAGGACCGCCGTCCCGACCGCGACCCCGCCCCACACCGTCTGCCCCAGCCCGAGAGCCAAGGCCACGGCGGCGACCGTCACCGCGACGGCGGGCTCCGGATGCGAGGCGCGCAGCAGGGGCGTCACCGGTCCAGCCTACGGCGGAGCCCGCCGCGCTGTGCCAGCCTCGGTGCGTGACCGCGATCTACGACGACCTGGCCGACCGGTGGTGGCAGCCCAGGGGGCCATTCGCCATGCTGCACTGGCTCGCCGCCGCCCGCGCGCGGCTCGTCCCACCCGCGCCACGTCGAGGCGCGGTGCTCGTGGACCTCGGTTGCGGCGGGGGCCTTCTCGCGCCGCACATAGCGCGAAAAGGCTACCTACACATAGGTATCGATCTATCCCTAACCGGACCACGCTTAGCGTCCGAGCACGGTGTCCACGCGGTCAGGGCCGATGTACTGCGTGTGCCACTACGGCCCGAATGCGCGGACGTAGTGGTGGCGGGAGAAATCCTCGAACACGTCCCGGACCTACCCCGCGCCGTGGAACAAGCCTGTGGACTCTTGCGCCCGGGCGGCCTCCTGGTGATCGATACATTGGCGAACACCGCGCTGTGCCGGTTCCTGGCGATCACGGTGGCCGAACGGCTGCCCGGCGTGCCGCGCGGCGTGCACGAGCCCGGTCTGCTGGTGGACCGGGCGCTGCTGGTGCGCGAGTGCGCCCGGCGAGGTGTGCGCCTGCGGCTGCGGGGTATCCGCCCGTCGGCGGCCGACCTGCTCGGCTGGGCGCTGGGCCTGCGCCGGGACGTGCGCCTGCGGCCCGTCCCGACGACCGCGGTCCTGTTCCAGGGGACCGGCACGAAGGAGGCCCGATGGCCGCGGTGACCGGGCTCGGCACGGCACTGCCCCGGTCGGTGGACCAGGAAGCCCTGTGGGAGCGCGGTTTCCGCGCGCACTTCGGCGACAGCGGCTTCGCCCGGCGGGTGTTCGCCGGGTCCGGTGTCCGCTCGCGACACACCGTCGTGGACCCGTTCGCGGAGGGTGTCGCCGGGTGGTCCACCGCGCAGCGGATGGCCCGGTTCGACCGGGAGGCCCCACCGCTGGCCCGGGCGGCCCTGCGCGAGGCGCTCGACGACGCGAACCTCGCCCCCGGCGACCTCGGGCTCGTCGCGGTCGTGTCCTGCACCGGCTACGGCACCCCCGGCCTCGACATCGGCCTCGCCGCCGACCTCGGCCTGGCCGCCGACGCGCAACGGCTCGCCATCGGCCACATGGGCTGCTACGCCGCGCTGCCCGGCCTGGGCGCGGTGTCCGACTTCGCCACCGCGCGCGGCCTGCCCGCCGCGCTCGTGTGCGTCGAGCTGACGTCGTTGCACATCCAGCCACCCGACCGCGACCCCGAGCAGGTGGTGGCGCACGCGCTGTTCGGTGACGCCGCGGCGGCGGCCGTGGTGCACCCCGACGCGCCCGGCTGGGAGGTCCTCGACGTCGTGTCGCACACCGACACCGACACCCGCGACCTGATGACCTGGCGGATCACCGACCACGGCTTCCGGATGGGCCTGTCCGCGCGGGTGCCGGACGTGCTGGCGGTGGCGGTGCGCCCGGTCGTGGAGAAGATGCTGGCCCGGCACGGCGCCGACGTCGACGGCGTGGCGGGCTGGGCGGTGCACCCCGGCGGGCCGCGCGTGCTGGACACTGTGGCCGCCGGACTGGGCCTGCCGCCCGCGGCGCTGGCCGCCTCGCGAGGGGTGCTCGCCGAGCGCGGGAACTGCTCGTCGGCGACGGTGTTGCTGGTGCTGCGCGAACTGTCCGCGCGGCCGGGAGAGCTGGTGGTGGCGATGGCGTTCGGCCCGGGGTTGACCCTGTACGCGGTGTTGCTGAGGCGGTCGGCGTGAGTCGGACGCGGCTGTACCGGGACGGCTCCGTCGAGGAGGACTTCCCGCTCGACCAGCTGGCGGAGCGGCTGGCGGGCGGCGGGGTCGCCTGGGTCGACATCTCCGACGACAAGGCGCTGGAGGTCGTCGGCCGCGAGCTCGGCCTGCACGAGCTGGCGCTGGAGGACAGCCAGGAGCGCCACCAGCGGCCCAAGCTCGACCACTACCGCACCCACCAGTTCGTCTCGGTCTACGGGGTGTCCGTGGCCGCCGACGGCACCCTCGAGTGCCACGAGTTGTCGATGTTCGTCACCCCGAACACCCTGGTCACCGTGCGCGACGGCTTCGACATGGCCGCCGTGACCCGCCGCTGGGACGCCTCCGCGCTGCCCTGCGACCGGGTCGGGGTGCTGCTGCACGCGGTGCTCGACATCGTGGTCGACGGCCACCTGGAGGCCACCTCGCGGCTCGACGAGCTGATCGAGGATCTGGAGGGCGTGGTCTTCGAGGAGCGCCCCGACGTCCGCGAACTCCAGCGGCACTCCGTCCGGGTGCGCCGCGCCCTCGCGGGCCTGCGCCGGGTCGTGCTGCCGATGCGCGACATCATGACCGAGCTGCCGCGCGACAAGAACCTGGTCGACGCCGAGCTGCAGCCCTACTTCGGCGACATCCGCGACCACGTCGCCCACGCCGCCGAGTGGACCGAGTCCCTGCGCGACCACATCACCGCGCTGCGCGAGACCCAGCTCAACATCCAGAGCAACCAGCTCAACATGATCATGAAGAAGGTCACCGGCTGGGCCGCGGTGATCGCGATCCCCACCGCCATCACCGGCTTCTACGGCCAGAACGTCCCCTACCCCGGCTACGACCAGCCCTGGGGCTTCTGGGCCTCCACCGCCGCCATCATCGCCATCGGCGGCGGCCTCTACGCCATGTTCCGCCGCAAGGACTGGCTCTAGAACCGCAGCGCCTCCGGCAGCGGGTCGGCGTGGATGACGTGCAGGGTGGTCACCGCGCGGGTCAGGGCCACGTAGAGGCGCTGGAGGCCGCGCTGTTCCGCGGTGGCGATGCGGGACGGCTCGACGACCAGGACGGTGTCGAACTCGAGGCCCTTGGCCAGGGTCACCGGCACGAGTGCCAGGCGTTCGGCCTCCGGGTCGGCGTCGTCGCCGAGCACGACGTAGCGGAACCCGCCGTCCGCCAAGGCCTCGGCGATGGCGGGGAGGTCGGCGTCGGCCGCGATGAGGGCGACGGACCCCTCCTCGACCAGGGCCGTCGCACAGGTCGCGGAGATGGTCGCGGCGAGCTTCTCGGGGGTGGTCTCCTCGAGGTTCAGCGCACCCGGCCTGCTGCGGAAGGACGCCGGGCCGCGCAGGTCCGGGGCGATGCGCGGCAGCAGGCGGGCGGCGAAGTCGATGATCTGGGCCGGGACGCGGTAGCCGCGGGTCAGCTCGGCGATCCGCCCGTCCGCGCGATCGAGGTGGGTGAGCACGGCCGCCCAGTCCGACACCGCCGCCGGGCTCGTCGCCTGGGCCAGGTCGCCGAGCACGGTGCAGGAACCCGCCAGCCTGCGGGCGATCGCGCGCAGGTGCATGGGGCTCAGGTCCTGGGCCTCGTCGACCACGACGTGCCCCAGCCGGGCCGGTCGGGCGAGCCTGCCCGCGACCTCGTCGAGCAGCGCCAGGTCCAGGCTGCTCCACGTCATCGCCTTCACCGACCTGGGCTTGGGGGTGCGCAGGACGACCTGTTGCTCGTCGGGGGACAGGACCCCGTCCGCCGCCTCCGCCAGCACGGCCGCGTCGGTGAGCAGGTCGAACACGACCCGCGCGGCGTTGACGGCGGGCCACACGGCGCGCAGGGCCCGGTCGATGCCGCGGTCGCGGGCCAGCGCCTCCACCGACGAGGAGCCGATACCGGACAACTCCATCCGCCGCAGCACGCGCAGCGCCAGCCGCTTGGCCAGCAGGTCGCGGCCCGGGCCGTAGTCGAGGTCCCGGGCGAGCACGGCGTCGAGTTCGGCGGCGAAGTACTCCACCGGCACCCGCCACACCCGGTTCTGCCGCTTGACCTCCACCCCGTCGACCGGCCGCCGGATCCGCGACCGCAGGTACCGGCGGACGACCTCGGCCATCCGCGCGTCCCCCTTGACCCGGGCGGCGTCGGGCTCGTCCACCCGGCCGACCGCGAGCCGCGCCCCGGTGACCTCCTCGATCGTCGTCTGCGCGACCTCCACCTCGCCCAGCGCGGGCAGCACGTTGCGGATGTAGGACAGGAACGCCCGGTTCGGCCCGATGACCGCGACCCCGCCGTCCCGGCGCAACCGGTCCCGCTCGGCGTAGAGCAGGTACGCCAACCTGTGCAGCCCCACCGCCGTCTTGCCCGTTCCCGGCGCCCCCTGCACGCACACCGTGTCCCCCAGGGGCGCGCGCACCAAGCGCATCTGCTCGGGCTGGATGGTGGCGACGATGTCGCGCATCGGGCCCTTGCGCGGGCGCTCGATCTCGGCGGCCAGCAGGCCGTCCCCGCCCGCCGCTGCCCGCGGGGTGAGCGCCTCGTCCTCGTAGGCGGTCACCAGGCCCCTGGTGTCGAACCCGTAGCGGCGCCGGACCCGCACGCCCATCGGGTCCTGGTGGGCCGCCTCGTAGAACGCCCGCGACACGGCCGCGCGCCAGTCGATGACCAGCGGCTCGCCGTCGTCGTCGCGGACACCGCGCCGTCCGATGTAGACGAGGTCCCGGTCCGGCGGGTGGGTCGGCGAGCCCGCGGCGCGGACCACGTCGCCGTCGTGGACCTCGCCCGGCGGGAAGTCGAGGCGCCCGAAGAACAGCGGCACGTCGTCGAGGTCGGCCAACTCCTCGAGCGCGCGCACCCGGACCTCGCGCAGCGCGTTGTTGAGGTACTTGTCGACGACCGCGTCGCCCTCGCCCGCGCCGGTCGCCAGCATCGCCGCGACCTCCTCGCGCATCGCGGTGAGGGTGACCCGGCACAGGTCCATGTAGTCGCGCTCGGCGCGTATCTCGGGTTCGAGGACGGGCTGGTTCACGGTTGAGATTTCCCCCACGGCAGAAGTGCGCAACCGATCAATTGTACGGTTGGCGCAACTCGTTAACCGGGAGAAGAAATACCGCTACGGGTGAAATCCCCATTACGGCCGCCGGGGCCACATCGCTTTCCGCAACGCGGTCCGGAACGCCTTGGTGGCCGGTTCGATCTGGGCCAGGTACTCCCGCAGGCTCTCCGGTCGCGCGGTGGTGTCCGGGGCCGGGCGGGGGGTGGTCACCAGCCAGCTCTGGCCTTCCACCGAGTTCACCACCTGCCGCCACCAGCCGTTGATCTCGCCGACGACCTGGGCCTCCGCCTCGGTCGCGGCGTGGATCTCCTTATCGGTGGCGTGGATCTCGGCGACCAAGTCGATCAGCCGCCGCCGTTCGTGGTCGGTGTGCTTGCGGGCGGCGCGGTGCGCGGTGTCCAGCAGTTCGCGGTAGCGGGCGGCGGGATCGGTCACGACTCCTCCGGGTGCAGCGCGGTGGTGGTGTCGAAGGGGATCAGCACGTCCGGTCTGCTGTGCGTGGACCGGTCGAAGAAGATCGCCCGGTGCGGGCGCGGTGACCAGTCCACGATCTGCCCGGCCGCCAACGCGTTCAGTTCGGCGCCTTGGACGTCGAGCGCCACCCAGGCGCCGACGTCGTCGGTGCCCGCGAAGCCCAGGGTGTCCTTGAGCCTGCCGACCCCGCGCCACCAGCCGAAGGTGTGCACGTGGTTGGCGGGCCCGTTCTTCAGCAGCGCCCGCAGCCGGTCCAGGCCGCTGGGGCCGAAACCCTCCTTGACCTCCAACACCGGGTGCGCCGCGTCCACCGCGTAGAAGAACACGAACTGCGGCACGCCGTTGTCGGGGAAGTCCGGGATCACGCTGTCGAACCGGGGGTGCACCCGGTGCCCCATGTCCTCCAGCGCGTGCTGGACCAGCGCGACGTGCTCGTTCAGCGAAGCGACCGCGCACCACAGGTGGAACTCGCAGTTCTCGCCCCGGTGGATCTTGCCCAGCGACAGCGCCAGGCTGTCCAAAATGGACAAAGCGTCGTTCTGCGCCGTGCCCAGCACCGCCAGGTTCCGGCCCGGCGCGGGCTCCACCCGCAGCGTCGCCGCGCTGTCCTCGACCGCGATCACCTGACCCAGCAGGGGACCCGACGGGTGCGCGAACTCCGGCGCCGACGCCAGGTCCGGCTGGTGCGCGCCGTCGAACAGCCGCGGCACCGCCCCCGCCTGCTCCCGCCACAGCCGCTGCTGCAACTCGTCGAAGGTGCCCCGGCTCGACGCGTCCGGTACGTGCGCGACCTCGTTGCCGTGCGGCACACCGGAATCGTGGTTGATCACCGCGTGCCAGCGGGGCAGGCTCACCGGCGCGTAGTTGTCGTCGGTCAGCACCCGCTTCGCCTTGGGCATCGCGATCCGCAGCGTGCACTGGTCGTACACCGCGGGCTTGCCCCAGAACGCCTCGATCCCGGCGATGTCCTGGCTGGCCAGCACCAGGTGGATGCCCTGGGACCGGCCGCGCCTGGCCACGTCCTCCAGCAGCGCCGCGGCCTGCTGGGTGATCTGGTCGCGGCTGCCGAACAGCGCCTGGAACTCGTCGATCACCGCGACGATCCGCGGCCACCGCGCCTCCGGCTCCGCGTCGCGCAGCTCGGCCAGCTTGGTGACCTCCTGCCGCTTCGCCGCCTCCGCGCGCCGCGCCAGCTCACGGGTCAGGTACCGCAGCAGCGCCAACCCGAACTCGCGGTCGGTGTTGACGTTCACCCCGACCAGCCGCGCCTGCGGCAGCCAACTCGGGTCCTTGCGGCCCGGGGTCAGACCCGCGAACGACACGCCTTCCTTGAAGTCCAACAGGTACAGCTCCAGCTCGTCCGGCGGGTACCGGGCGGCGAAGCCACCGAGCATGGCGTAGAGGAAGTTCGTCTTGCCCGACCCGCTCGGCCCGGCGACCAGCGCGTGCGGGGTCGCGTCGCCCAGCACCACCTCCACCGGCTCGCCCTCGTCGAACCCGATGACCGTGCGCAGCTCCTCGCGGGAGCTGCCCCGGCCCAGCTCGTCCGGCAGCAGGTCGACGAACGAGCGCGGCCTGCCCCGGCGCACCACCACGTCGTCGCGGATCGCCGCGGCGGCCCGGCTGACGATCCCCGGCGGCATCGGCGGGTCGGCCCGCACCACGATGCCCGGGCCGGTGATGCTCGCCGTCGCCCGCTCGGCGTCGGTGAAGCTCACCGTCTCCAGTGGACTGCTCGCGGACACCGGCATGTCCACCAGGATCAGGTGCACCCCCGCGTCCGGTCCCGTGCGGGCGACCCGGTTCAGCTCCCGGTACTGCTCGTCGGCCAGCCGCTCGCCGTTGCCGAACAGCACCGCGACCCGCCACGGCTCCACCCGCCGCCCGGCCACCTCGCAGGCCTCCCGCAGCGTCGTGCGGCCCGAGGCGCGCAACGCGTTCGCGTGCACCTTCCGGATGTGCCCGGCCAGCAGGCCCAGCAGGTCGTCGAGCCGGGTCGGGTCGTGCACGACCAGCAGCCCGCCCGCGGTGAGCGGGTGCAGGTTCGGCAGCGGACCGGTCAGGTGCCCGATGTCCCACAGGTGCAGCCGCACCAGACCCGGGGTGAACGTGCTCAGCAGCCGCAGCAGCAGCGTCTCCACGATGGAGTCCACCGCGGCGCGCGCCTCCGGCACCGAGTTCAACCGCAGGTTCCCCTGGTCCAACAACGGCACCGCCAGCGGGAACCCGTCCGCAGGCGACGCGTGCTCGACCTGCGCCGACCCGATCCGCCACAGCCGCGGCGAGCGCACCCCGGGGTCCTGCCCGATCGCGCCCAGCCAGTGCTCCCAGTGCGCCCCCGCCGGACCCCACGCCTCGGCCGCGACCAGCTCCCGCACCGCGCCCAGGCCCTCGGCCCGCCACTCGACGTAGCTCTCGTCGCGCTCGGCGTTGATCCGGGCCCACACCTGCGCGAACGCCGGGTCGGCCAGCTTCTCCGCCAGCTCCGGGTCCAGCGCGGCGGCGCCCAGCCCGACCCGCTGGACCTCGCGCTCGAACTCCAGCTGCCGCTTGCGGACCTCGGCCCGCTCCCGCGCCCCCGCCGCCGCGCCCAACGCCCGGTTCAACACGGTGCGCAGCCGGTTGAACGCCTCGGTCGCGCGATCCCTGCGCTCCCGCCTACCCAGCATCGGGGTTTCTCCTCGTGACAGTGGCTACCCGCGGACGGGCTACCCGTGCGCGCGTCCCGCTACCCGGCGCGCCCGCACCGCGTGTCAACGGCGGGCCGCGTACGCCTCGGCGGTGGAGACGGCGGCCATGGCGGCGCGCTGGGCCTCGGCCAGCGACGCCCGGGCCTCGTCGAGCAACCCGGACGAGCGGTCCAGCTCGGCCGACCCCGTGCCGATCGCGGAGCCCGCGGCCACGAGCGCGGTCCGCGCCTCCTCGAGCTGCAACGACGCCTGCGCGACCGCCGCGACCGCGCCCTGGGTCCGCTGAGTCGCCACCGCGACCCACGAACGCAGCTCCTCCACACCCGCCATACCTGAACAGGCTAGTGCGGATGATCTCCGCCGGCCGCACCGGGTGCGTCCGCCTACTCCGAACGTGTCAGGGCGTGGAGCTGGGAATCGTTATGGGGATCTGTGATCTGTCTGCCCTGCTCACGCCGCATTTACCGTTGGTTCACCGCCGCGTCCCCGGCGGTCGGGGCGAGCCCCCCGAACCCTGCACCGAGGAGTCACCCAGCCATGCGCAGACCACGGACATCACCGCTGATCGCGGTGGTCTTGGCTGTCCCGATCACGGTCGTCGGCCTGACGACCGCCAACGCCGCGCAACCCGCGCAACCCGTCGCGGCACCACTGGCGGCCGCCCCCGCCGTGCTCACCGCGCTGTCCCGCGACCTCGGCCTCGCACCGGCCCAGGCGGTCGCCCGGCTCGACGCCGAGCGGACCGCCACCAAGGCCGACCACCAGGTCCGCGCCACCCTCGGCGGCGACCTGGCGGGCACCTGGTTCGACGCCGCGCGCGGCGGGCTCGTCGTCGGCGTGACCAGCGCGTCCGCCTTCGCCGAGGTCCGCGCGGTCGGTGCCGAGCCGCGGCTGCTCGCCCGGTCGGCCGCCGCCCTCGACGCCGCCAAGACCCGCCTCGACGCCGCCGCCGCGGGCGCGCCCGCGCTGCCGGGCTGGCGGGTCGACCAGGAGCGCAACGCGGTCGTGGTCAAGCACGCGCCCGGTGCCGAGTCCAAGGCCCGGGCCTGGGTGAGCGCGGCCGGGGTCGACCAGTCCGCCGTGCGGTACGAGTCGAGCACCGAACGCGCGCGTCCGCTGATCGACGTCGTCGGCGGCAACCGGTACTGGACCAGCAAGTACGGCTGCTCGGTCGGCTTCTCCGTGCAGGGCGGCTTCATCTCCGCCGGGCACTGCGGCAAGGTCGGCGAGACCACCACCCAGCCGGGCGGCCGGTTCGACGGCTCCACCTTCCCGGTCGACGACATGGCGTTCATCCGCACCAGCGCGGGCGAGACGCCGATCGGCGCGGTCAACGACTACAGCGGCGGCCGGGTGGCCGTGGCGGGCGCGCAGGAGGCCCCGGTCGGCGCGTCGATCTGCCGCTCCGGCGGCACCACCGGCTGGCACTGCGGCACCATCCGCTACCGCAACGCCACCGTCGACTACGGCTCGCAGGTCGGCAAGGTCTACGAGGCCATCGAGACCACCGCGTGCGCCGAACCCGGCGACTCCGGCGGCTCGGCGATCTCCGGCCAGCAGGCCCAGGGCGTGACCTCCGGCGGGTCCGGCGACTGCAAGGGCGGCGCGGCGACGACGTACTTCCAGCCGGTGCCGGAGATCCTGAGCAGGTACAACGTCACGCTGCTGACCTCCGACGGCCCCGGTGAGCCGCCGGGCGGCCAGTGCGGCACCGCCACCACCGGCTCGGTGAACCAGGGCGGCACGGTCTACGAACCGCGCGCCACCGGCTCGTACCAGGCCGCCGCGGGCAAGCACACCGCGTGCCTGGCGGGCCCGTCCGGCAGCGACTTCGACCTGTACCTGGAGAAGCAGTCCGGCACCCGGTGGAGCACCGTCGCCACCAGCGCCGGGCCGAGTGCCACCGAGAAGGTCGACTACACCGGCACGGCGGGCCGCTACCGCTGGCGGATCAACGCCTACCGCGGCTCGGGCGCGTACACGCTGGAGGCCAAGACCCCCTAGTCGACCTCTCACCGACCGGAGGGGCCCGCGGACCGCGGGCCCCTTCCCAGCGCGCGCGCACCGGAGGTACCGTCGCTGAACCGCCGGTCGCTCGCGGTCCGGCGGGGATGGAGGACCCCGTGGAGCTAGAGATCCGCCACCTGCGCGCGCTGGCCGCGATCGACGACACCGGCAGCCTGACCCAGGCCGCGCGCAGGCTCGGCATGTCCCAGCCCGCGCTTTCCGGTCTGCTGCAACGCATCGAACGCACCGTCGGCGGCAGGCTCTTCTTCCGCGCCGAGTACGGCTGCCTGCCCACCCCGCTGGGCGCCGAGGTGCTCACCGAGGCCCGCGTCGTGCTCAGCGGCATGTCCGCCATCGCCGAGCGCGTGGGGGAGTGGTCCAGGCGCGGCCTGCCGTCCGACCCCCTGCGGGTCGGCGGCTACTGCGGTTTCCTGCACGTCGTGGTGTGCCGGTGGCTGCGGGAGCAGTCGTGGTGCTCCGGGGTGAGCGTGCAGGAGGACATCGACGAGCGGATCAGCGTCGACAAGGTCGCGATCGGGGCGCTGGACCTGGCGCTGGTGTACCGGCCGCCGTTGGCCGGGATCACCGTGCCCCCAGGGGTTTCCAGCGTGCTCGTGCACCCGGCGGAGCCCGTGTTCGTGGCCTTGGCGCACGACCACCCGCTAGCCGGGCAGGCGCGCCTCAAGCTGGCCGACGTCGCCGAACACCCGTGGATCGACGACGCGCCGGGCACGACGCGCTGGTCGACCTTCGTCACCCAGGTGGCACACGAGAACGGCGTCGTGTTCGACCAACCGCACAGCACCCAGTGCCTGGCCACGATGCTGGAACTGGTGTCCGCGGGCCTGGCGGTCGGTCCGGCCCTGGCGACCAGCCGGGACCACCCGGGGTCGATCGTGATCCGCCCGATCGAGGACATGCCGATGCACCAGGAACTCCGGCTGTTCTACCGCCAGGGCACCTCGGTGGCCGCGCACATCGAGGAGATCAACGAACAGGTCCTCGCCTTCTACCGCCGCCGCCAGGGTTGCAGCACGGCGTACGACTCCTGGTGGCGCGACCGCGGCGCGGACCTGGCCCTGACCGGCTAGGGAGTTGTGCCACGGCCCCGCGGCGGCCCTGGAACCGGATCCCCCTCGGGTCCGCGAGTCCGGTCAGCCCGGAAACCGGCGCGATCTCGCGTGTGGCGCGGCATGGCGAGATCCCACCGCCATACAACTCGGGTCACACCGTCCTTCCCCCATCCCACATGCCGGTTCCCCCTTCGTCGCCCGGCATACTGCCTTGGTGACAACTGGCAGCGAAGGCGTGGCGGACCGACAGCGGTGGGTGGCGGTCGCGCGGGACGTCGCCGCCCGGTTGGCCGCCGACGCGGTCGAGCGGGAGGCCAAGGGCGCCGAGCCCGTGGCCGAGGTCGCCCTGCTCCGCGAGTCCGGCCTGCTGCCCCTCATGATCCCCACTGCCGACGGCGGGCACGGCGCGGACTGGACCACCGCGCACGCCGTCCTCGCCGAGGTCGCCGCCGCCGACGCGTCGGTCGGGCACCTGCTCGGCTACCACTACCTCCACGTCTGGCGCACCACCCTCTTCGACCGCCCCGACGCCACCACCGCCGCCAACCGGGCGACGGCCGCGCACGGCTGGTTCTGGGCCGGTGTCGCCAACCCCCGCGACGACGCGCTCGTGCTGTCCACTCACGACGGCGGCTACCTGGTCAACGGGCGCAAGTTCTTCGCCACCGGCGCCAGCGTCGCCGACCGGCTCGTGGTCAGCGGTCACCACGAGGCGAGTGGCCGCAAGCTCACCTTCACCCTCGACGCCGCCGCGCCGGGCATCCGGTACCTCGGCGACTGGGACAACCTGGGCCAGCGCCTCTCCGCCAGCGGCGGCGTCGAGTTCACCGACGTCCACGTCCCCGAGTCCGCCGTGCTCGGCGCCCAGCCTGCGCCCGGCGAGCCCCGCGCCAACCGCGATTCCCTTGCCGCGCTCGGGTTCCAGCTCGTCCTGAGCCGCGTGCTGGTGGCCGTCGGTCGTGGCGCGCTCGCCGAGGCCGCCCGCTACACCCGCGACGTCTCCCGCGCCTGGCCCGCCTCCGGTGTCGAGCGCGCCGCCGACGACCCGCACACCCTCGCCGCGTACGGCACCCTCACCGCCCGCCTCGACGCCGCCGAACTCCTCGTCGACGCCGCGGCCCGCGCGTTCGAGGCCGCGGCGGCCGACCCGGACCTCGGCGCCGAGCGGCGCGGCGAGACGTCCGTGCGGATCTCCGCCGCCAAGGTCGTGTCGAGCGAACTGGCCACCGAGATCGGCAGCCGGGTGTTCGAGCTGACTGGCGCCCGCGCCACCGCCGCCCGGTACGGCCTCGACCGGTTCTGGCGCAACGCCCGCACGCTCACCCTGCACGACCCGGCCGTCTACAAGGCCACCGAGGTCGGCAGGCACCTGCTCACCGGCGAGTTCCCCGCCCCCAGCGGGTACAGCTGATGTCCCCGACCCTCGACCGCAGCGTCCGCCTCACCGAGGACGCCGTGATCATCCTCGACCGGCGCCGGTTCCCGTTCGAGCGGGTCTGGGTGCGCTGCGCCACCGCCGAGGAGGTCGCGGTCGCCATCGAGGACATGGTCACCCAGTCCTCCGGCCCCTACTACGCGGCCCTCTACGCCATGGTCCTCGCCGCCCGCGCGCACGCCCACCTGCCCGCCGCCGCGGCCCGCGCCGCGCTCGGCACCGCGGGCGACCGGCTCATCGCGAGCAGGCCCACCAACAACCACCTGCGCAAGGCGGTCGCCGCCGTCCTCGCCGAGGTCGACTCGGGCGACGACCTGGTGGCCGCCGCGACCCGGGGCGCCGAGGCGGGCGACGCGCGCTACCGCGCCGACAGCCGCGCGCTCGGCGAGCACAGCGCCGCCCTGCTGCCCGACGGCGCCCGCGTCCTCACCCACTGCTGGGCCGACGCGTACCTCATCGAGACCGTCGCGGCCGTCCAGCGGGCGGGCAAGGACGTCTCCTTCGTCTGCACCGAGACCCGCCCCTACCTGCAAGGGGCCCGGCTGACCGCGGAGACCCTCGCCGAGATGGGCGTCGACACCACGCTCATCACCGACGGCATGGGCGCGTCCGTGCTGTCGGCGGGGATGGTCGACGTCCTGCTGACCGCCGCCGACCGCGTCACCATGGACGGGCACGTGGTCAACAAGGTCGGCACGCTGGGCCTGGCGGTCGCCGCGCACGCGTTCGGCGTGCCGTTCCTGGCGCAGGTGCAGGCCCCGGACCTGGCCGCGCGGACCGCGGCGGACGTGCCGATCGAGCACCGCGACGGCGAGGAGGTCAAGCACACGCTGGGTGCGCGCACCGCCAGCGCCAGGGTGCGCGGCTTCTACCCGGCCTTCGACGTCACGCCGCCGCGCTTCGTGCGCACCGTCGTCACCGACCGCGGGCCCTTCGCCCCCGACGCCCTGGCCGCTTACCACTCGGCCGTCTACAACCGGAGAGAGCAACCGTGACCGACACGCTGTCCGCCCACTGGGTCGTCCTGGACATCGAGGGCACCCTGATGCCGACCGCCGGTGTCCACGTCGTCCTCTACGACTACGCCCGGCCCCGACTCGGTCCGTGGATCGATGCCCACCCCGACGACCCGACCGTGCGCTCGGCCGTGGCCCGCACCAAGGCCGAGGCCGGGCTGCCCGACTCGGCGACCACCGCCGACGTCGTCGCCGTGCTGCACGGGTGGATGTCCGCCGACCGCAAGGCCGCGCCGCTCAAGGACCTGCAGGGCCTGATCTGGCAGGACGGTTACGCGCGCGGCGACCTGGTCTCCGAGTACTTCCCGGACGTGGTGCCCGCGCTGCGGGCCTGGGACGCCGCGGGCCTCAAGCTGGCCGTGTTCTCGTCGGGTTCGGTCGCGGGCCAGATCGCGTCGTTCTCCACGACCACCGAGGGCGACCTGACCAGGCTGTTCCGCCACCACTTCGACACCGTCAACGCGGGCCCGAAGCGCGAGTCCGCGTCGTACGCGGCCATCGCGGAGGGCATCGGCGGACCGGTGCCGTCCCGGATCGTGTTCCTGTCCGACGTCCCCGCCGAACTCGACGCCGCCGCCGAGGCGGGCTGGCAGACCGTCGGCCTGGCCCGCGACGGCGAGCCGTACGCGTCGGCCGACTTCGGCGCGCACCGGGTCGCCAAGTCCTTCGACGAGTTCCGCGTCGTGCCCGGATGACCGCGCTGGTCACCGTGGGCCGAGCCCTCGCCGCCGAGGCCGCCCGCTACACGGACCTGGGCTGGATGCGCGGCACGTCGGGCAACCTGTCGGTCACCCTGGGCCGAGACCCCCTGCGGCTCGCGGTGACGGCCAGCGGCCTGGACAAGGGCGAGCTGACCGCGCACGACGTCGTCGAGGTCGACGAGGCCGGGGAGGCACTGCCCGGCCAGCGGCTGCGCCCGTCCGCCGAGGCGGGCCTGCACGCGCGCATCGCCCGCGTCGCGGGTGCGGGCGCGGTGGTCCACCTGCACGTGCTGGCCCCCGTGGTCGCCGCTGAGCGCTGGCCCGACGGCATCGAACTGCGCGACCTGGAGATGCTGAAGGGCTTCGGCCGCGCCGCCCACGACGACCTCGTGCGGGTCCCGGTCGTGCCGAACTCGCAGGACATGGGTGTGCTGGGGGACGCGTTCGAGGCCGGGTACGACCCGGCGACCCCCGCACTGGTGGTCGCCCGGCACGGGGTGTACGTGTGGGGGGACGACCTGCTCGAGGCGCGGTGGCGGGCCGAGTGCCTGGAGTGGCTGCTGCGCTTCAAGACCGCGATCGAAGGAGGCCGGTGATGACCCTGCTGACCATCTGGGCCGACGACGACCCCGGGGTGGAGCTGACCCGCACGTCCGATGTGGAGGAGATCACCGCGACCCTGGGCGCCCTCGGCGTCCGCTTCTCGCGGTGGCCGGTCGTCGACCTGCCCCCGAACCCGACCTCGGACGAGGTGATCGCGGCCTACCAGGCGCGGGTGGACGAGGTGAACGACCGCGAGGGCTACACCTTCGTCGACGCGGTCACGATGACGCCGGAGGATTCCGCGGAATGGCGTTCGAAGGCCGCGACCGCCCGCGCCAAGTTCCTCTCGGAACACACCCACGACGATGACGAGGACCGGTTCTTCGCGCGGGGTTCGGGAATCTTCTACCTGCACATCGACGGCAAGGTCCACGCCGTGCTGTGCACCGAAGGCGACCTGCTGAGCGTCCCGGCGAAGACGACGCACTGGTTCGACATGGGCACCCGCCCGGACTACGTGTCAATCCGCTTCTTCCACGACGACGACGGCTGGGTGGCGGACTTCGTGGAGAACTCCATCGCCCACAACTTCCCGACCTACGACCAGATCACCGCCTGATTCCCGGCCTCGCCCGCGCTCAGCCGGACGGACCGGTCCTGCTCCCGGGCCCGGTTCCGCCGGTGGCCGGGGAATGGCGTGATCGCGCTCAACCGGATGTGACAGCTCGGAAATGACAGCGGTGCCCCTGTTCGACAGAACAGGGGCACCGCTGATCCTGGACCGGACTACTGCGAGAAGTTCAGCAGCTGCTGGATCTGCGCCGTCCGGGACTTCACGACCTTGTCGGCGAACGCCTTCACGTCGGCGTTCGCGCCGTCCTTCTTCTCCGTCAGGGCGAACTCCACCGCGTTGTGCTGGTGGCCCGTCAGGATCGTCACGAACTGCTTCTCGAACTGGCCGTCCGGCTGGGCGTCCAGTTCGGCGATCGTCTGGGGGTCGGTGAGCGGCATGCCGCCGTGGTGGGCGTGCGCGCTGGGGTCGCCGCTGACCTCCACGGGCTGCTTCCAGTCGGTGAGCCACTTGCTCATCTGGCTCACCTCCTGCTCCTGGGTCAGCCGGATGGCGTCGGCCAGGTTGCGCACGTCGGCGCGCACCTGGTGCTTGTCGGCCAACTGAACCAGCTCGATGCCGCGCTTGTGGTTGGCGATCGCCATCTGCAGGAACATCACGTCGGCGAGGTTCCAGTCACCGCCGACGGCAGGCGCCGCCGCCGCGCTCGCGCTCGCCGCGCCACCTGCCGGAGCCTGGGCCGACGGCGACGCGGGGGAACTCGACGTGGTGGCGGCGCCATGACCGGCGTGGCCCGCAGGATCAGCGTGTCCGGCGTGGCTGTCGCTGCCGCACCCCGCGACCAGCAGGGTGACGCAGGCGGCGACGGCTACCAGCGGACGTCTCATGCGTGCCTCCTCATGAGGGGACCCGGCCCGGGCCCGCCGAGACCCGGGCCGGGTTGCCACTGGTTACGCCTTGGCCCAGAGGGCGGGCGTGGTGCTGGGCTCCCAGCCCGCGATCGCGGTGTGGCCCTGGAGGCAGCGGTAGCTGCCGCCGTTGTAGGTCACGGTCGCGCCCGTGGCGTAGCTCGTGCCCGCGGCCCACGTGCCGGTCTGCGGCGGCGTGGTGGTGGTCGGGGGCGTGGTGGTGGTGGGCGGGGTGGTCGTCGTCGGCGGCGTCGTGGTCGTCGGCGGCGTGGTGGGCGGGGTGGTGGGGCCACCGCCGCCGACCTGCAGGTCGACGCAGCTGTAGAACGCCATCGCGGTGTCGGCGATGTTCCACACCGCGAGCAGCTTGATGCGGCCGCTGCGGCCACCCAGGTTCACGTTGTGCGTCTTGGTCGCACCCGGCTGCTTGCCACCGTCGTTGAAGACGGCGATGCGCTCGCCACCGACGAAGTACTCCCAGGTGGTGGTCGCGTGCCGGGCGGTCAGCGTCCAGGTGAAGTCCACCGAGTTGCCGACCGAGGCCGCGGGCCACGCCTTCGAGTCGTCGTTGAGCTGGGCGAACTGGGACAGTCCACCGTTGCAGCTCTTGAGGCCCTTGGGGCCCTCGACGCTCTGGGGCTCGTAGATGATCTGGCCGCAGTTGCTGACCTTGCCCGCCGCGCAGTTGGCCTGGCGGCTGGGCGGGGAGCTGATGTACCCGTGCGCGGACGCGGGGCCCGCGGGCAGGGCGACCATGAGCAGGGGTGCGATGCCGACCCCGGCCGCTGCCGCGGCGATCTTGCGCGTGTGCTTCATATTCAGTGCTCCTCCACTTGTGTGGACGGCGTTTCCGCCGGTCGCGGCTAGCGACCGGCGCAGGGGGGAAACGGGGAGCAAGGGGACGCTCGCCTCCCGTCGGGCGTACGGCCGGACCCGGACGCCGGAGGGTGAAACTGGTGTTGCTGTGGTCTAGACCATAAACGCGGCCTCGATCACCCGTCAAGACGACGACTACCGGCCGCGCGGCGGTAAATTCACATATCGTTGCCAATGTTTCAAGCCCCGGTCAATGGACCGTACGGCGCATGTCATCACCAGTGGGGCCGCTGTGGACCGCCAACCGGCCTCCCGGTGGCGACCGTTCGGTCGCATCGGCGGACCGGGCCGCCCGGACTGGACCAATGCCCACCATCGAATCCGACTATTCGCCCCGCGGGCGCCCGCGGCGGGCGCGATCCCGACCCGCACCGGCGCGCTTACGCCTGGCCGTCGGGTCGGCCGGATACCCTCCGGTACCTTGGGACACCTGTTCGACCAGCACCACGGACCAGAATCCAGGAGAGCGACCCAGTGACTGCCGAGACCCTCTACGGGGCCGACGACCTGACGCATCTGGAGGGTCTGGAGGCCGTGCGCAAGCGGCCCGGCATGTACATCGGCTCCACCGACAGCCGGGGCATCAACCACCTGTTCTCCGAGATCGTCGACAACTCCACCGACGAGGGCGTCGCGGGCCACGCGACCAGGGTCGAGGTCACCCTGCACCCCGACGGCAGCGTGCAGGTCGACGACGACGGGCGCGGCATCCCGACCGGCGTGCACGCCAAGTCCGGGTTGTCCGGTGTGGAGCTGGTGCTCACCCGGCTGCACGCGGGCGGCAAGTTCGGCGGCTCCGGCTACAAGACCTCCGGCGGCCTGCACGGCGTCGGCGCGTCCGCGGTCAACGCCCTGTCCCACCGCTTCGACATCACCGTCAAGCGCGACGGCAAGGTCCACCGGATGTCGTTCGCGCACGGCGCCCCCGGCGTCTTCGACGGCGACGGCCCCAAGGCCCCGTTCACCCGCCAGTCCGGGTTGGACGTCGTCGGCAAGACCCGCCGCAACGAGTCCACCGGCACCTCGATCCGCTACTGGTACGACGCCCGCTACTTCGAGAACGGCGCCGCCCTCGACGTCGACGCGGTGCGGTCGAAGATGCGCAACACCGCCTTCCTGGTCCCCGGCGTCACCTACGCGCTGCGCGTGCCCCGCGCGGACGATCCGGACAAGTTCGACACCGAGACCTTCCACTTCCCTAACGGCCTGGTCGACATGGTCGACTACCTGGCGCCGTCGAGCGAGAAGCCGGTCTCGGGCACCATTCTGATCACCGGCGAGGGCACCTACCAGGAGAACGCGGCCGACGAGAACGGCGTCATGCGGTCCAAGGTGGAGCGCCGCGCCGAGGTCGAGGTCGCCCTGCGCTGGGGCACCGGCTACGAGCGCACCGTCGAGTGCTTCACCAACACGATCCGCAACATGCACGGCGGCACCCACCGCCGCGGCTACGAGCGGGCCGCCGTGCGGGCGCTGCAGGAGGCGATCACCAAGACCCGCGGCCTGCTCAAGCCCAAGGAGGACCCGCCGACGCTCGACGACGTGCTCGAGGGCATGACCGCGGTCGTGCACGTGCGCATCCCCGAGCCGCAGTTCACCTCCCAGACCAAGGACGAGCTGTCCACCGCGGGCATCACCAAGGTCATCCAGGGCGTGGTCGAGCGCAAGCTGCGCGAGTGGACCGAGGACCGGCGCACCAAGGCCGAGGCCAAGGTCGTGCTGCAGAAGATCGTCGACGCGGGCCGGGTGCGGATCGCGCAGAAGCAGCAGAAGGACGCCGCCCGGCGCAAGACCGCGCTGGAGGGCGCGGCCATGCCCGCCAAGCTCGTCGACTGCCGCACCACGGGCCTGGCCCGCAGCGAGCTGTTCCTGGTCGAGGGCGACAGCGCGCTCGGCTCGGCGCGGATGGCCAGGGTGTCGGAGTACCAGGCCCTGCTGCCGCTGCGCGGCAAGATCCTCAACGTGCAGAAGGCCAGCCTGGCCGACACCCTGCGCAACGCCGAGATCGCCGCCATCGTCCAAGTGCTCGGCGCGGGCACCGGCCGCACCTTCGACCTGCCCGCGATGCGCTACGGCCGGGTCATCCTGATGGCCGACGCCGACGTCGACGGCTCGCACATCCGGACCCTGCTGATCACCCTGTTCGCCAAGTACATGCGCCCCGTGATCACCGACGGCAGGCTCTACGCCGCGATGCCGCCGCTGCACAAGATCACCACCAAGGGCCGCGGTGCCGAGACCATCTTCACCTTCACCCAGCGCGAGATGGAGACCACCCTCGCCCGGCTGGAGAAGGCGGGCAAGCAGGTCGTCACGCCCGTGCCGCGGTTCAAGGGCCTCGGCGAGATGGACGCGGACGAGCTGTGGGAGACCACCATGAACCCGGCCACCCGCTCGGTCCGCCGGATCACCCTCGACGACGTCGAGGCCGCCGAGACCGCGCTGGAGCTGCTGATGGGGGAGAAGGTCGAGCCCCGCCGCAACTGGCTGGTCGAGTCCGCCGCCCGGGTGGACCAGTCGGCCATCGACGCCTGAGTCATCGAAGCCGCCACGAGAGAGAGCGCTGAGCAATGGCCCGCCGCAAGGCCCCCTCGACCAAGGTCGACCCCGCCGCGTTCGACCAGCCGGGCGCCCAGGTCTTCGACAACTCGCTCAAGACCGAGATCGAGGACTCGTACCTGGAGTACGCCTACTCGGTCATCCACTCCCGCGCGCTCCCCGACGCCCGGGACGGCCTCAAGCCGGTCCACCGGCGGATCCTGTACTCGATGCACGAGCAGGGCCACCGGCCGACGTCGGCCTACGTGAAGTCCTCCCGGGTCGTCGGCGACGTCATGGGCAAGTACCACCCCCACGGCGACACGGCCATCTACGACGCGATGGTCCGGCTGGCCCAGGACTTCTCGCTGAACGCCCCGCTCATCGACGGGCACGGGAACTTCGGCTCCCCGGACGACGGACCGGCCGCCAGCCGCTACTGCGTCGTGGGCGAGACCCGGGTTCGGCTCCCCGACGGCTCCAGCCCGCGGATCGCCGACCTGGTCGACCTCCCCGCGGATTCGGAGGCCGACGCCGACTTCGAGGTCTTGGACAAGGACGGCAAGTCGGTGCGGGTGAACCGGGTCTTCAACTCCGGTGTGCACCCGACGCTGCGCATGTCGACTACGTCGGGTTTCTCGCTGCGCGGCAGCGAGAACCACCTGGTGCTGTGCCTGGAAGCGCCCGCCGGTGTCCCGCTCTTCCAGTGGCGCAGGCTCGACGAGTTGACCCCGGGGATGACCGTCTGCATCGCGCGCAACGCCTGGACGCAGGTGGCGCCCGCGGCAGGCGCCCAGGTGGTCGGTGCCGGGGAGGAGTTCATCCCGGAGTGCGTCTGGACCGGTGGCTGGGAGGCCAAGCGCGCCTTCCTCGCGGCCGTGTTCGACGGCGACGGCGGGTCGCGGGTCACCGAGGACGGCCTGACCGTCCACTGCTCGACCGGCAGCGCGCGGCTGGCTCGTGAGCTGCAGGAGATGCTGGCCGAGTTCGGCGTGATCGCCACGCGCCAGGACCGCGCCGGGGCGAGCGGGGTGGTCGAGCACCGCCTGCTGATCTCGGGTTCGCGCGACGTGCGCGCGTTCGCCGAGCGCGTGGGATTCCTCGAGACCAAGCAGGCCGAGCTCGAAGACCTGCGCGCGCGTTCGCCACGCCTGCCCGGCTCGGACTCCGTGCCGTTCGTCGCGAACTACGTGCGCGACTCCCTCGACCGGCTGACCCAGTACGACTTCGACCGGGTCGAGCGCTGGGAAACCGAGCGCTCGCGCATCATCGACCGGATCGAGGAACCCGAGGTCCTGGCCACGATCCTGCCGGTGATGGACTCCGGGTACCGCTTCGAGTCGGTGACCGAGGTCGTCGCGGACGACCCCGCGGAGGTGTACTCGCTGCGGGTGGCGTCCGATGACCACTCGTTCCTCGCGGGTGGGTTCGTCAACCACAACACCGAAGCCCGGATGTCCCACGAGGCGATGCTGCTGGTCGGGGAACTGGGCGAGGACACCATCGACTTCCGGCCGAACTACGACGGGTCGCTGTTCGAGCCGACAGTTCTGCCCGCCGCGTTCCCGAACCTGCTGGTCAACGGCACCTCCGGCATCGCCGTCGGCATGGCGACCAACATGATCCCGCACAACCTCGGCGAGGTCGTCGCCGCCGCGCGGCACCTGATCTCGCACCCGGACGCCACGCTCGACAAGCTGATGGAGTTCGTCCCCGGCCCCGACCTCCCGACCGGCGGCATGCTGCTGGGCCTCGACGAGGTGCGCAAGGCCTACGAGACCGGCCGCGGCGTCGTGCGGATGCGGGCCAAGGTCGAGATCGGGCCGCTGGAGGGCAGCCGGGGGCGCCAGGCCATCACGGTCACCGAGCTGCCGTACCAGGTCGGCACCGAGAAGATCATCGAGAAGATCACCGAAGAGGTCAACAAGTCCAAGCGCCTGACGGGGATCGCCGACGTCAAGGACCTCACCGACCGGGAGAACGGCACCCGGCTGGTCGTCGAGTGCAAGGTCGGGGTCAACCCGCAGGCGCTGCTGGCCGACCTGTACCGGTTGACGCCGATGGAGCAGTCCTTCGGCATCAACAACCTCGTGCTCGTCGAGGGCCAGCCGCGCACGCTCGGGCTCAAGGCGCTGCTGGAAGTCTTCCTCAACCACCGCTACGAGGTCGTCACCCGCCGCACCCGGTACCGCAAGCGCAAGCGCGAGGAACGGCTGCACCTGGTCGAGGGCCTGCTGCGGGCGCTGATCGACATCGACAAGGTCATCCGGCTGATCCGCGGCAGTGACGACGCCGCCGCCGCGAAGTCGGGCCTGATGAGCCGGTTCAAGCTCTCGGAGATCCAGGCCACCTACATCCTGGACACCCCGCTGCGCAGGCTCACCCGGTTCGACAAGATCGAGCTGGAGGCCGAGCAGGACAAGCTGCTCGGTGAGATCGCCGAGCTGGCGAAGATCCTCGACGACGACAAGGTGCTGCGCCGGGTCGTGTCGAACGAGCTGGCCAAGGTCGCCAGGGACCACACCGCCGAGCGCCGCACCGCGCTGATCGACGGCGACCTCAAGGAGGTGCTGGCCGCCTCCAAGCCCGCCGGGCCGCTGGAGGTCGCCGACGACCCCTGCCAGATCATCCTGTCGGCGACCGGCCTGGTCGCCCGCACGGCCGCGGAGTCCGAGGAGTCGGCCGAGGGCCGCAGGCGCAAGGGCCGGGCCCGGCACGACACGGTCGCCGCGCTGGTCCACTCGACCGCGCGCGGCCAGATCCTGCTGATCACCAACCGCGGCCGCGCCTTCAAGACCGACGTGCTGCCGCTGCCGGTGCTGCCCGAGCAGAGCGGCACGGTGTCGCTCAGCGGCGGCATGGCGGCGAGCGAGCTGGCGCCGCTGGCGAAGGACGAGCGGGTGATCGGCATCGCGCCGCTGGGCGAGCGCGGCGCGGGCTCGCCGGGCCTGGCGCTGGGCACGCGGCAGGGCGTGGTGAAGGTGTGCGCCCCGGAGTGGCCGGTCCGCTCGGACGAGTTCGAGGTCATCACGCTCAAGGACGGCGACGAGGTCATCGGCGCCACCTGGTTGACCGACGGCACGGAGACGCTGGTGTTCGTCAGCTCCGAGGCCGCTCTCCTGCGGTACTCCGTCAGCCTGGTCCGCCCCCAGGGCCTCAAGGGCGGCGGCATGGCGGGCATCACCCTGCCGGGCGCGTCGACGGCGGTGTTCTTCGGCGCGGTGCGCACGGACGACCCCGACCACGGCGAGCCCATGGTCGTCACGTCGACGGGCCAGACGGTCAAGGTCACCCCGTTCATCGAGTACCCGGCGAAGGGCCGCGCGACCGGCGGCGTCCGCGCGCACCGCTTCCTCAAGGGCGAGGGCGGCCTGATCCTGGCCTGGGTCGGCCCGCGCCCGGCCGGGGCGAACAAGTCCGGCTCGGCCGTCGAGCTCCCCGAAACCGACCCCCGCCGCGACGGCTCGGGGGCCGCGCACCCGGGACCGGACGTCGTCGGCCACGTCATCGAGCGGGACTGACCGTGCTGGGGGAGGGGTGCCCGGCACCCCTTCCCCGCTGGTCGTGGCGCTGCGCGCGGTGACCGGAAAACCCCTGCGGAAACCGCGAGTGGGGTGTCGCTACCATTATCGGCTCCGGGAGCCTATGCCACCCGGGGCGGGCGCGGACCCTGCTTTCGAATAATCACCTTACGCCCGAGGTTGGTAGGGTCCGCGCCGCGCCGGAAAGCTGCGCGCGCAACTGTTAAATCATCACCTTTCCACAGTTAACAGCCGCTCGTGTTGGCCGCCGGTGCTGGTGCCGAGCTGCGGTGTCGCCGAATGTGAGTCGGGTTTCCGCGCGTAGCGGGCGATCTTTTACCAGATTATGGATATCCGGTAACAAGTTCCCCTTGTGGTGCGCGCGTCGAGGTGAGCACTATTTATGCGGTATCACCGGATTGTCGCTGGTGAGGGCCCTTTGCGGATTCGGTGAAATCGCGGTCGTCGGTGCCTATGGGTGCCGCGGCCACTTCCCTGCAATCGAGCACCGATGGAGACAACCTCGTGAAACGCTCACTCGTCGTCGCCGCGCTGCTGACCGCCTCGGCGGCCGCCGTGGCCTCCCTGCCCGCCTGGGCCGGTCAGGAGGCGGCACCCGCCCCGGCCGCCGCCGACGCCGTCGCCCCGGAGTTGCTGAGCGCGATGGAGCGCGACCTCGGCCTGTCCCGTGACGCCGCCATCGCCCGGTTGGGCAGCGAGAAGGCCGCGACGGAGCTGGAGACCAGCCTGCGCGGTTCGCTCGGCGACACCTTCGGCGGCGCCTACTACGACGCCGCGTCGGCCAAGCTGGTCGTCGGCGTCACCGACGCCGCGCGCGCCGAGTCGGTGCGCGCCCAGGGCGGCAGCGCCACCCTGGTCAAGCACAGCGCGGCCGAGCTCGACCGGGTCGCCGACACCCTGAACGCCCGTACCGCCCCCGCGGGCGTGACCGGCTGGTACGTCGACGTGCAGCGCAACACCGTCACGCTGACCGCCGCCAAGGGCGCCACCGAGGCCGCGACCAAGTACGCGTCCACCATCAGCTCGGCGATCTCGGTGGTCGAGTCCACCGAGGCCCCCCGCACCCTCGCCGACGTCCGCGGCGGCGACGCGTACTACATCGGTTCCGGCTCCCGCTGCTCCATCGGCTTCTCGGTCCAGGGCGGCTTCGTCTCGGCCGGGCACTGCGGCAACACCGGCGCCTCCACCACCGGCTCCAACCGCCAGGCCCAGGGCACCTTCGCGGGCTCGTCCTTCCCCGGCAACGACTACTCATGGGTCCGCACCAACGCCCAGTGGACCCCGCGCGGCGTCGTCAACCGCTACAGCGGCTCGCAGACCGTCGCGGTCAAGGGCAGCCAGGAGTCCGCGGTCGGCGCGTCCATCTGCCGCTCGGGTTCCACCACGGGCTGGAAGTGCGGCACGGTCCAGTCGAAGAACCAGTCGGTCAACTACCCCCAGGGCACCGTCTCCGACCTGACCCGCACCAACGCCTGCGCCGAACCCGGCGACTCGGGCGGTTCGTGGCTCAGCGGCAACCAGGCCCAGGGCGTCACGTCGGGCGGGTCGGGCAACTGCTCGTCCGGCGGCACCACGTACTTCCAGCCGATCGGCGAGATCCTGTCGGTCTACCGGCTGACCCTGGTCACCAGCTAGTCGGTTCCACCACCCGACCTGCCCAGGCCCACCTCCCTCGGACCTGGGCAGGTTTGGTGCGCGGTGAGGCGGTCTCGGAGGGTGGCGTGCCGGAACGCGAGTCCGGCGGCGACCCCGAACGCGGGTCCGAAAGCCGGACGCGCGGTGGCGGATCCCAACCGGTGAGGGTGAACAGCATGGGCACCGGCACAGTGGTCCGCTGGTCGGCGGGGGAGTGGCTTCGGGGGTCGCCGATACGAGACCCGCGACGGGGACGGGCATCGGCCCTGGCCGACCCCGCCGGCAGCGTCACCGACAGGACCCACCGGCCCAGCGCACCCACCAGCGGGGCCGGCCCGACCCACACCCACCACCCGCGCCGCGTGCCCTCAGGAGCGTCGGCGCACCGGCCGTCACCTCACGACGAGCGGGGGAAGTCCCACGGCAGGTCCGCGCGCGTGCGGACCCCGCACTTGCGCAGCGCGTTCGCCACGTGGTCCTCCACGGTCCGCACCGAGATGAACAGCGCCTCGGCGATCTCCTTGTTCGTGCTCCCCCGAGCCGCCATCCGCGCGACGGCCTCCTCGCGCGGCGACAACGCGTCCCCGTACCCCCGCCTGCCCCCGCGGTGCCGCGGCGCCACCCCGTGTTTGCGCAGCACCTGCGCGCACCGCGCGGCGTCCCAGCGGGCGCCCAGGGCCGTGTACACCGCCACCACGTCCAGCATCGCCTGCTTGTCCCCCGACCCCAGGTGCACCGCGGCCGTCTCCTCCCGCGCCTGGCACGCCGCGTACGGGCGCCCCATCGCGTCGAACAGGGCCGCCGCGGCACCGAACTCGTCTACCCCCGTAGACGCCTTGCGCGCGACGTGACCGGCCGCCAACCGAACCGCGGCGTCCGCCAGCGGCGCGTCGCGTCCCGCAACGGCTTCCGCGAACTCCGCCTGCGCGTGGGACGCCCGGACCCGTTCCCCCAGCGAGGCCAGGGCCGCGCACGTCAACGGCACCACCGCCGCCGCCCACACCCAGTTCCCCTGACGCCGCACGGCATCCAGGGCCGGGGTCAGCAACGCCAGCGCCTCGTCCGCGCGCCCGCCGGACAGCGCGATCCGCGCGCGGGCCGCCGCGGCCGCCGTCATCAGGGGGATCTGCAGGGACGCGCCCGTCTCGGCCACCGTCCGCAGGTCCACCTCCGCGTCCGCCAGCGACCCCGTCGCCAGCGCCAGCTCGGCGGCCACCAGGCGGGCCTCGACGTCCAGTTGCGGCAACCGGTGCGCGCCCGCGCCCGCGCGCACGTTCGCGACGCGTTCGGCGAGGCCGTCCCAGCGGCCCGCCGCCAGGTCCAGGCGCAGCCGGGCACCGTCGAGCAGGCGCACGGTGTAGAGGGCGGGGTCCTCGTCGACGAGGGTCGGGATCAGCTCCAGCAGCTCCCGTGCGCGCGCGTCGTGGCCCAGCCACAGCGCGGCGTCGGCACCGTTGCTCGCGCCCCGCAGCAGGTGCAGGCGGGCCTCCGGCGTGGTTCCCCGCGCCAGCGCGGCCCGCCACACCGGCCAGCCCGCCGGGTCGCCGGAGTACAGCAGCACCGACGCGTGGTTGACGTGCACGGCCGTGTGCACCGCGTGGTCGTCGAACGAGCCCAGCAGGTCCAGCGCGCGCGTGGCCCAGGCCAGGTGCTCGGTGATGGTGCCGGAGCTGTCCGACGGGATCGCCAGCGCCGCCATCGCCCGCGCGGCCAGGTCGGGGCGGTCGGGCAGCTCCGGCACCGCCGCCCGCAGCTCGCCGCGGCCCGCGCTCGCCTCGCCGGACTGCGCGATCAGCAGCATGCCCAGGCCGAACCGGATCTCGCCGCGCCTGCGCGGGGGCAGGTCGTCCTCGGCCAGCACCGCGCGCAGCGCCGACACCGCCTCACCGTGCCGCAGACCGGGCTGCGCGGCCCGGCTGAGCAGTGACGCCACCCTGGCCCGCACGTCGATCTCGACGCCGGCCGCGGCCACCACGTCGGCCAGCAGGTCCACGGCGGTGTCGCCGTCGCCCAGCGCGATCGCGCGGGTGGCGGCGGCCTCGGCGTGCCGCACCCAGTCCTCCACCAGGCCCGCGTGGCGGCAGTGCCGGGCCAGCCGGGCGTGCGGCACCGGGTCGGCACCGGCCAGCGCGGCGGCCGCGTTGCGGTGCGCGCGGCGCAGGTCGCCGGGGGCCAGCAGGTCGATCACCGCGCGGGTGGCCAGCGCGTGCCGGGTGGCCAGCATCCCGGGACCGCCCTGCCGCAGCAGGCCGTGCGCGAGCGCGCGGTCGATGGCGTCGGTGGCGGTTTCCGCGTCCAGACCCGCGACGCGGCCGAGCAGTTCCTCGTCGGCGGGCGCGGCCAGCACCGCCGCCGCGCCGACCACCTCGCGCACGGCGGGCGGCAACGTGGCCAGCCGCTCGGCGATGGAGCCGCGCAGCGCGACCGGCGCGGTCAGCCGGTCCAGCACCGAGCGCGGCGCGTCGGCCAGCCGGGGCGCGGGTTCGGCGGGCAGCGCGCGCGCCACTTCCTCGACCACGAACGGAACACCGCCGGTCAGCTCGTGCAACCGGATGGCGAACTCGTCGGTTACTTTCGTCAGTCCCAACAACCTCGCCGCCAGTTCGCCGACTTCGCGCGCGCGCAGCGGTCGCACGGTCGTCTCCACCGCGCGCGCCCACCGCGGCAGGTAGCCCGCGAGATCCACGACGGGGCGCTCCATCCGCACGCTCTCCGGCCGGTACGTCACCACGACGCGCAGCTTCGGCGGCAGCCCGCGGCACAGGAACCGGAGGAACTCGTACGTCGCCTCGTCGGCCCAGTGCAGGTCCTCCACGACGAGCACCGCGGGACCGAGTTCCGCCAGTCCCGCGCGAATTCTGGGAAAAACGTCCACCCGGTCGACCCTTCCCACCGGGGGTGTGAACACGTCGATCCCCTTGAGCGCGTCGAGCACCGGGCCAAGTGGGAACGGCTCGCGCAGCGGCAGGCACTCACCGACCAACCAGTGCCCCTCGCGCGCGTCGGGGCGGTCGCGGAACTCGCTGACCAGACGGCTCTTCCCGACCCCCGCCTCGCCCGCGACCAGCAGAAGCGCGGGGGCGGAAACGGCGGACAGCCGGGCCAGTTCGGCCGCGCGACCCACCAGCGGCGGCCGGTCGACCGCCGGGGGAGATCTGTCCACTGTGGTTCCCAGGGGACCGGTTTCCATGCTGCGTCCTCATACCTCGGATGACCGCGCGCCGGCCGGATGCCGTGCGTTCACCACGTTTCCGCTCACGGTAGCGCCTGAGTTAAGCCCGTATCACCACGGATTGCAACGAACCTGTCACTGCAACAGCATCGGTTGTGCCAATCCGTGACGATCGCCGACCCGGTGATCTCGTCGTAGGAGGTACTTCCCAAGTGACTGCAGAACTCCCACCGGTCGAAGACGAACTCGCGGGCGAGGGCAACATCACTCGCAAGCGCCTGCTGCAGCTCGGCGCGCTCGTCGTGCCCGCCGCGGGCGTGCTCGGCGTGACGGCGGCCGGTGGTTTCACCGCGTCGGCCGCCACCCCCGAGGTCGCGCCGAACGTCAACGGTGAGCTGCTCGCCTGCACCCCGGGCCAGCAGACCACCATCGCGCAGACGGAGGGCCCGTACTTCAAGTCGGGTTCCCCGCAGCGCACCAGCCTGGTCCAGCCCGGCACCCAGGGCACCCGGCTGACCGTGAGCGGCTTCGTGTTCAGCCGCTCCTGCAAGCCGCTGGCCAACGTCAAGCTGGACTTCTGGCAGGCGGACAACGGCGGCAACTACGACAACGTCGGCTACACCTTCCGCGGGCACCAGTTCACCGACGCCAGCGGCAAGTACACCCTGACCACGATCGTGCCCGGCCTGTACCCCGGCCGCACCCGGCACATCCACGTCAAGGTGCAGAACCCCGGCGGTCGGATCCTCACCACCCAGACGTACTTCCCGGGTGAGCCGAGGAACAACACCGACACCATCTACGACCGGCGGCTGCTGATGAACGTCCGCACCGTGGGGTCGGCGAAGGAAGCCACGTTCGACTTCGTGCTGAACGTTGCCTGATCAACTTCCCTGCTTGATCAGGCACGACGCGTGACACCACCACCACTCCACTGTGGACCCTAGCCGGGTCCCGGTGGGGTGGCGGGGGCCAAGAGACGTCCGACGGCGATGACCCGCCCACCCGGACGACGCCACCCGACGCGGCGGAAAACCGAAGGCGGACCGTGCACCTACGCCTCGCGCCCCGCCACCGCCCGCGTCGGGTCAGGTGTCGCCCGCACAGCAGCACGTCCCGTCGGACTCGCGGTCGCCCCCGGGTCGGACCGGCCGGGGAACGGCCACGGGGGTAGGGGCGCCGAGCACAGCAGGGCTCGGCGCCCCGTCCTGCGTCAGAAGTCCTTACCAGTTGCCATTTCTGTTCACTCGTCGGGGCATCCGATGATTGCCCCGGGTGCCGCAGTCCACTGCGGAGCACCTATTCCCGGCGAACTCACTCCCACTGTCCCGAGTGGACGCCGAGCTGGTACCCCGCGCGCGCCGAGAACTCCGCGACCACGCTGAACCGGTCCCCGCGCACCACCGTGTGCCGCCACTCCACCGGCGTCCCGTCCACCAGCCCGAGCCGGTCCACCGCCAACGCCGCCGTGCCCACCGGCGCGGCCAGCAGCCGCCGCTCGCCCGGGGTGGGGGTCACGGCCCGGATCCGCTCCTGCCCGGCCGTCAACCGGAGGCCGCACCGCTCGTCCAGTTCCCGGTACAGCGACGTCTCGGCGAAATCGGCTGCCCGCAGCCCCGCGGCCAGCGCGTACGGCAGCCAGACGCGGTCCACCGCCAGCGGCGCGTCGCCCGCCAGGCGCAGGCGCTCCAGGTACAGCAGCGGGGTCGACTCCTCCAGGCCCAGCCGGGTCGCCACCACCCCGTCGGCGCGGCGGTCGAGCACCAGCACGACGCTGCGGGCCGTCAGCCCGGCTTCCTGAACCGATGCGAACAGGCTGTACAGCGCGCCCAGCGGCTGCGTGATCTCCGTCGACCGGCCCAGCCTGGGCGGCTGCCCGCGCCCGGCGACCACGGTCCCGTCGGCGCGCAGCCGCCGCAGGGCCTCGCGCACGGTGTTGCGGCTGACGGCGTACTCGGCGGCCAGCGCCAGCTCACCCGGGAACGCGTCGTCGAACTCGCCCGCGTCGACCCGCCGCAGCAGGTCCGCGCGCAACTGCGACCACAGCGGCACCGACCGCGCGCGGTCCAACCGCCCGGGTCCCCACGCCGAGGCACCCAGCGCGGCCACCCCCTCCCCGGGCCCGCCTGGAAACCGACGCGGTCGAACCTATCAGCGGACCACCTCGTGGCCGCGCACCGCCATCCGGGGGCGCGGCAGGGCCAGGCTGTTGAGGTACCACTGGTACGTCGACGCCACCCCCGCGCGCAGCCGGATCCGCGGCGCCCAGCCCAGCGCCGTCAGCACACCGATGTCCAGCACCCGCCGCGGCGTGCCGTCCGGGCGGCTGGGGTCGAAGGTGATGCCGCCCTGGTAGCCGACCGTGTCCGCGATCATCCTGGCCAGGTCGGCGATGCTGATGTCCCGGCCGGTGCCCACGTTCACCGGCTCGGCCCGGTCGTAGTGCGACAGCAGGGTGATGCACGCGTCGGCGAGGTCGTCGGCGTGCAGGAACTCGCGGCGCGGGGTGCCGGTGCCCCACACCGCGACCGACTCGGCACCGGTCTGCGCGGCCTCGTGGAAGCGGCGCATCAGCCCCGCGAGCACGTGCGAGTCGGTGGGGTGGAAGTTGTCGCCCGGGCCGTAGAGGTTGGTCGGCAGCGCGGTGATCCACGGCAGGCCGTCCTGCTCGCGCACCGCCCGCACCTGCGCCATGCCCGCGAACTTGCCGATGGCGTACGTGTGGTTCGCCGGTTCCAGCGGGCCCGACAGCAGCGACGTCTCCCGGATCGGCTGCCGCGACTCCCGCGGGTACAGCCGCGACGAGCCGAGGAACAGCAGCCGCGGCACCCGCAGCGCCCGCGCGGCGTCGAGCACGGAGAGCTGGATGCGCAGGTTGTCGGAGAGGAAGTCCGCGGGCTGGGCGGCCTCCGCGGCGATTCCGCCGCCGCGCGCCGCGCACAGCACGATCGCGGCCGGGGCGTTGTCGGCCAGGAACCGCGCGGTCGCCCCGCGCGCCCGCAGGTCCACTTCGGACGACTCGGCCAGCACCAGGTTCTCGTAGCCCGCCGCGCGCAGGCGCCTGCACAGGGCCGACCCGGCCAGGCCGCGGTGGCCCGCGACGAAGATCCGGGCGTCCGGGGTGAGCTCCGGGGCACGCATGGCGATCCCTTCCGTTGCGCGGGCGGCGTCGGCTGCCGGTGATCACCGTCCGCCCGGCGCGCACCCGCGCGTTGATCACCGTCGGCCCCGGCCAGGATGGCAGGTAACCGGGTGGATCGCCCCCGTCCGGCGGTGTCGCCGCGCCGGGCGCCGTGGCAGGGCCGGGTGGGGGCCCACTCGCAGTGGGCGTACTGCCGGTTGGTGGTCGCGTTAGATCCGCTAGTCGAGTGAGCCGACCGTCGGGTGTGGTGACGGCCCGCGATGCAGGGCAGAGGCAGCGGGCGCGTTACGGGTCTCCGTTAGCACGATCGAGTGGGTTTCGCGGTGCCGAGGTGGGCTCTCGGCCCGGCGCGGGTGGCGCACCGTCGGTCGTCGTGGGCGGATCGCCACCCGATCGGGTTGTCTCGCCGTGGCGTTCCCGCCGACCGGCACGCGCAACGTCCACAATCGAGCCCCCGCCGCCCCACGGGACGGCGATGTTCGCCGTATCGAAGGATGGGAGCCCGCCGGTGTCCCCGCGCCCCTGGACCCGCCCGCCGGAGTGGAGACCGGTCGCCACCCGCCGCGGTGCGGAAAATCCACTGTGGACTCCAATGGTTGGGAACGGATCGTTGTGGCGCAAGGGGTTGGTGTGGTCCAAGGCGCGTGGGACGGCTGCCGCGCGGGAGCGCGCGGCGTGACCGGGCCGCGGAGCGCGACGCTGCCGAGGCCCGCGCTGCGGGTGGGCAGGCCCGCGCCGGTGCGCGTGGGGCTGGCGCACGGGCTGGCGCGGGCGCACGCGCGGATCACCCGCGGGTCGCTGAGCTCGCCGGTGCTGGCGGTGCTCGACCGGGTGCTGCCGCGCGGTCCGCTACCGCCGGTCGCCGCGACGCTCGCGCCGGGGGTCTCCCTGCGCGTCGAGGGCGCGCTGGCCAGGACGGCGGTGGTCGCCGCCGGGCACGAGCACCGGGAAGCGGAGATCCTGACGGCGGCGCTGCGGCCGGGCGGGGTGTTCGTCGACGTCGGCGCGCACGTCGGGTGGCTGAGCCTGCTGATCGCCGCGCACCGGCCGGACACGTTCGTGTGGGCGCTGGAACCGGTACCGCTGACCGCGGACGCGCTCGGCGCGAACCTGGCCGCGTCCGGTCTGTCCACTGTGGAGCTGATCCGGGTGGCGGCGGGCCCGCGCCGGGCCTCCGCCTGGTTCACCACGCACCCGGACAGCAGCTTCGCCCACCAGTCCGACATCGACCCGGTCCGCGGCGCCCTGCCGGAGACGGGGGAGGTGCGCTGCCCGGTGCTCCCGCTCGACGAGCTGTGGGCGCACCGCGGCTGGCCGCGGGTCGACGCGGTGAAGGTCGACGTCGAGGGCGCGGAACCGGACGTGCTGCGCGGCGCCACGACCCTGTTGACCCGCGACCGCCCGCTGCTCGTCGTCGACGCCCCCACCGGCTACGCCCGCGCCGACCTGGCCGAACGCCTGGCGCCGCTGGGCTACCGGCAGCACCGCGCGCCCGGCATGCACCCCCGCAACATCGTCTTCCACGTGTGATCCCCGGGTAGGTTGGTGGCATGGTCGGTACGGCCCTGATCACCAACGACGACGGCGTCGAGGCCCCCGGCCTGCGCGCGCTGGCCACCGCGGCGCTCGCTGCCGGTCTGCGGGTCACGGTCGCCGCCCCGCTCACCGACGCCAGCGGCACCGGCGCGAGCCTGCGAGCAGCGGAAAGCCACCGCCGCGTGGTGACGCGGGAAGTGGACCTCGACGGCCTCCCGGCACTGGGCGTCGGCGCCCACCCGGGCCTGATCGCCCTGGCGGGTTGTCAGGGGGCGTTCGGGGAACGACCGGACGTGCTGCTGTCCGGCATCAACCGGGGCGCCAACCTCGGCCGCGCGCTCCTGCACTCCGGCACCGCGGGGGCGGCCCTGACGGCGAGCGTCGCGGGTATCCGCGCGGCGGCCTTCTCCCTCGACGTGTGGCCCGCGCGGGGGACCGTGGAGCACTGGGAGACGGTGGCGAGCCTGGTGCCGGAGGTCCTCGACCTCCTGCGCGACTGCCCGCCGGGCACGGTGTTCAACGTCAACGTCCCGAATGTCCCGACCGCGCACCTGCCCACCCTCAAGTGGGCCGACCTGTCGGAATTCGGCTCGGTCCGCAGCTCCGTGACCCGCCTGGACGACGGGGCGATCGGCGTGACCACCGTGGCGGGCGACGCGGAACCCGCCCCGGGCACCGACGCCGCCCTGCTGGCGGCGGGCCACCCGACCATCACACCGATCCGCTCGGTGGCCGAAGACCCCCGAATCGACCGCGCGCCGTTCACCCGCTGAGGCCCGCCCGCCGAGATTTCCCTTGAGGCAGGGGGATGCGCCTCCGCCCCCGGTATCCAATCTACCGGCGAGCGCTGACAGTTCCGGCCGAAGACGATCAAGCCTGTGGACAACCGCCCCGCCTGCTTGGCCTGTGCCGCCCACGCCAACCGCCTGCCCCGAAGGCCGCCCCACGATCGACACCCAGCCCCGACCTCCACCCAGCCGCGCTATGCCGGACGCGCAACCGCCACCCAGCACCAACCCGAAGCGCTTGACTGCGCACCCCGCCGCACAATCCCAGCCTGACCCAACACGCCCCGTCACGTCATCGGTGGGTTTCGATTCCTCCTCGGCCCCCCGGAAACCGCCGTGAAAGCCCGCTTCCTGCCCGACCCAACGCGCCCCCACCACATCGTCCGAGCCGTTTTCACACACGCGCCCAGAGTTGTCCACAGCCTTGATCATTTTCGCCCGGAACTGTCGGCCCCTCTCGCTAGCATGGATACCGGGGGCCGGAGGCACGCGTTGATCATCTTGCCGCTCCTGCCGTCCTTCTTGCCCAGGCGCCCCACCACCCCCAGACGCCCGCGCCCGAATCCCGGCCCAGCAACACCCTTCTCTTCCCAGCCACCCCCACCACCGCCGCAGGATCCCAGCCCTCGCGCACCGCAACGTGGCTGTACCGGACTCACCCCGAATCCGCCGCAGGATCCCAGCCCCCACCCAGCGCAACACGGCGGTACCGGACCCACCCCGCAACCGCCGCGGGATCCCACCCACCCACCACACACAGAACGCAATGCGGCTGTACCGGACCCACCCCATAACCGCCGCTTGAGCCCAGCCCCGCCTGACGCAACGCGCCCCTGCCATTCGCCTTGATTGGGTGGACTTGCTTTGTGTGGGGGGACGGGCCTGCCAAGCTCTCCTGCGGGTGGGGGCTTGCCCCTCCCCACCGCTCTTGCCCCACCGCAGGCTCGTAGGGGCCCCGCGCAAAGCAAGTTCGCCCAATCGGGGCCTCCCAGCTTTTCCGCGAACAGCCGGACCGATCAACCCGGCCACGGCCCCGACCGGCACCCCGCAGATCAGAAGGCGATCAACGCACGCCTCCGGCCCCAACGGCACTCCGCAGGCCGCAAGGCGATCAACGCACGCCTCCGGCCCCAGCGACACCCCACGGGCCACAAAGCGATCAACCCGGCCACGCCCGCAACCGGCACCCCGCAGACCGCAAGATGATCAACGCATGCCTCCGGCCCCCACTATCCATCCTAGCCAAGAGGACCGACAAAACCGCCCAAAGATGATCAAGCCTGTGGACAACCTCAAGAGATCAGGCGTCAACCGTCAACGCGTCAGCGACGGTGCGATACGGCGCGATCGCCTCGATGGTGCCCGTGACCTCCATAGCCCGCAGCACCGCGGGCACACACGCCGCCACCCGCACACTCCCCAACGCCGTCCGCCGCGTCTCCGCCAGCAACTCCAGGCCGCACGACCCGATGAACCCCACCGCCCCCAGGTCGACGACCAAGAGCGCAGGCGCCCGGCGCAGCCGCACCGCCAGGGCGGCTTCCACGGTGGGGCAGGTGGCCAGGTCTATGTCCCCGCTCAACCGGAGCACCGGGGCTCTGCGGTCGTGCGAGATGGCGAGTTCCAGAGGGGTCGACCTCATGTGGCGCTCCCAGGTGTCGGGGCGGCCACGAAGAAAATGTAGTCCGAGTTCGGTCTGACACCCGAATGGCATCTCCGACGCGGCGTCACCGGATGATCGTGACAGCGTGATCGTGACAACCCCGACGCTACGCCCTCCGCCCCCGGACTCAAACCCCCGGCCCGGGTGACCACCGGCTCGACCGAACGTGATCGGTCGGTGACCCGCTGTCCACTTCCCCTGCTAGATCCACCCCCGCCGGGCCGCCAGCATGCCCGCCTGGAACCGGGTGTCGGCGCCGAGGGTGGTCATCATCTCCGCGATCCGGCGGACCACCGTGCGCTGCGCCACCCCCAGCGCGCGGGCGATGGCCTGGTCTTTCAGGCCCGCCGCCATCAGGGACAGCACTTGGCGGTCGCGGTCGGACAGCCCCTCGCGCGGGGGTTGGCTGCCGCCGTGCACCGGCGCGGCCTGTTCCCACAGCGCCTCGAAGCACACCACCAGGCCCTCGACCAGCGGTGCGGCGTGCACCAGCAGACGCGTCCTGGTTTCCGCGGCGGCGAACGAGACCGGCATCAGCGCGACGCGGCGGTCCACGATGAGCATCTTCATCGGTGCCGACGCGAGTGTGCGCGCCTGCTCGCCCGCCGCGATGCAGGCCATCATCTGCTCGTAGTGGCCGGGCAACTGCAAGGCGGGTCCGTGGTAGAGCGAGCGGTACCGCACGCCGCGCCGCAGGGTCACGAGTTCCTGGTCGTTCTGCACCGGTGTGCCGTGCAGGTACGGCGGCGCGTCGATGATCAGCACCTCGTCCTGCGCGCTCAACTGCATCTGCGCCAACCGGTGCTGGATGACGTCGTTGCCCTCCAGGATCTCCACCACGTCCGTCTCGGCCGACGCGGGTGTCTCCCGCAGCCGCAGCGCCAGTTCCCTGGCCGAGGCGCGCAGCCCCTCCAACTCCTGTTGCCTGCGCGAGACGAGCGCGTCGATGGACACCTCCGGCGGGGCCACGACGTAGCGCATGGGGCGGGCCAGCAGGGTGGTGACCAACCCGGCCTCGGTGAGGGTGCGCAACGCGCGGCGGACGGCCGGGAGCGCGAGTTCGGCGGATTCCGCGATGTCCTGCGCCGTCCCGCGCGGGGTGGTGGCGAGGGCGAGGTACACCGCGTTGTCGGTCTCGTTGAGCCCGACCGGCCCTAACAGGTGTGCCATCCCGACACCCTAGTGCCTTGATCGAGTCCGGGTGCCGGGAAACATATTCCCGGGTGGAGCCCCGGGCCGGGCCCGAGGCTCCACAGTGGACGAAGAGTGGACTAGCGCGGCGGTCGGACGGTCCAGCGCAGCGGCACGGTCTCCCACTGCGGCGTCACCGCCCGCCCGATGATCACGCCCTGGTTGTTCAGCGCGGTCGGCATCGCGTTGGTCGAGTTCGGCGCGCCCGCCGTGCCGAGGTCGGTGACCCGGCCCTGCCGCCACAGGAAGGCCTGCCGCCGCGAGTAGTCCGGGGTCTCGCTCCAGCCGACCACGTCACCGAGGTCGTTGACCGCCACCGCGCCGCTCGCCCCGCCCAGCGGCGACCCGAGGTCGACCACCCGGCCGTCGCGCCACAGCACCGCGCGGTTGCCGGAGGTGCCGACGATGTCGCCGCGTTCGTTGACCGCCTGCCGGTTCGCCGACACCGACGACCACGTCGCCGACGGCAGCGCGGGCAGCCCGGTCACCGCCGCGCCGTCCCAGCGCACCGCGTTGGTGCCGATGGTGCCCACGATCGCGCCCCGGTCGTTGATCGCCGACACCGACGCCAGGCCGGTCGCGCCGGGCAGCCAGGCCAGCTCCTCGCACGTCGCGCCCTGGCACCGGAACGCGTACGGGTGGTTGCCGAACTGCGGCACGTACGCGCCCGCCAGCACGCCGTTGTTGTTCACCGCGTTGAGGCTCAGGTGCGGACCCGGCACGGGCAGGCCGACGAACGCGCCGTCCTTCCAGTAGCCGACGCGCTCCATGTGGTAGCTCTGGGTCGTGCTGGGGAAGGCGACCGGCGCGGTGCCGTCGTCGGCGATCGGGCCGGTGATCGCGAACGCCCGGTTGGGCAGCGGCAGCGCGGTCGACGTGCCGCGGAAGTACAGCCGCGGCGTGCGCTCGTACGCGCCGACCGACCCGGACACCTGTTCGCCGCCCACGACCTGGCCGCGCTCGTTGATCCCGGTGGCGGCGCCGGGACCGAGGTCGGTGACGGTCGCGCCGCGCCACAGCACGGCGCGCGACGCCCCGGGGCCGCGGCTGCCGCCGACGATCTCGCCGCGCTCGTTGAGCGCGACCGCGTCGGCGCTGGTGTGGCCGGGTGGCAGGGGCAGGGGAGCGGCGGAGAGCACCGGACCGCGGTCGTCCGCGGCCGACGCGGGCGCGGCCACCGGGGCCAGCGCCAGGAGCAGCAGCGCCGCGGGGAACACGCGGCGCGGAGCAGGGAGTTGAGACATGTTCAGCAGGCTGCTCCGGTGAGATGGCCCAGGGCTATACGCCGTACGGCCCAAACCCGCACAGTTCACCCGTTTACTGCTTGGCCGTCGAAGTACCGCTGCTAGACGGGTGAATTCGCGCTGTTCGCCCGGTGTGCGGACGGCGAAAAATAAGTGTCACCCCCGCCTGACCGACCTAGGCGGGGGTGACGTCCGGCTACCTGGAAGCTAGAAGGAGAGCTTCCAGCCGTCGATGTAGCCGGTGTCCGAGCGGTAGGTGTCCTGGGCCTTCAGCCGCCAGGTGCCGTTGGCGACCTCGGAGGAGGCGTTCACGGTGTAGGTGGCGAGGATGTTGTCGGCCGAGTCGCTGGTGCTGGAGTTCTTCAGCCGGTAGGTGCTGCCGTCGGGGGCGACCAGGTCGACCACGACGTCACCGCGGAAGGTGTGCTTGATGTCGACGTCCACCTTCAACGTCGCGGGCGCGTTGCCCGGCACCCCGGTGACCGCGATGTCGCTGTAGACGGCCGCCCCCGCGTCCGGGATGTCCACGTTGGCGGTGTTCTCGAAGACCTTGCCACCCGGCGGGTTCGTGCCGCCGCAGGTGCCGCCGGTCGCGCGCGGCGGGCAGTCGGCGTAGTCGAGCAGGTGCAGCACGGCGTTCTTGTTGCGCGCGGTCTCCCGGCCGATCACCTCGTCGGGCGGGTAGAAGCCGCCGCCGGAGCCCGAGCTGGTCGGGTACATCTCGAAGGTGAACGCCCAGATCTTGTGCACGCCCCACAGGTAGTCGTCGATCGCGCCGTCGGTGATGTAGAGCGCCGAGTCCTGCTCGGGGGTGTAGCCGTTGGTCTGCGCCATCGCGCGGCCCAGCGTCTGGAAGGTGTTGTACTCGCTCTGCGTCATGCCCGGCACGACCTGCGACTGCGTCCACCCGAACGGCCACATGACCAGCTCGCTGTAGGAGTGGAAGTCGATGGCCGCGGTGATCTGCTGCTTGCCGCCGACGTTGCGGCTCTTCACGAAGTTCTGCACCGACGACACCTCGGGCGCCGACCCGGCGAAGGTGCCGCGGTAGGTGTCGGAGGAGGGGCTCGTGGAGGAACCGTTGCAGCAGCCCCACTTGAAGTCCCAGTTGCGGTTGAGGTCGGTGCCGACCGCGGTGGAACCCGAGTTGGCCTGGCGGTTCTTGCGCCAGCTGCGGTACGAGCCCGTGGCGATGTCGTACTCGCCGCCGTCGGGGTTGAGGTCGGGCAGGATCCAGATCTCCCGGCTGTCCACCAGCGCCTTGACCCGGCTGTCGGTGGCGTAGGAGCCGGTGAACAGGTTGACCAGGTACAGCGCCATCTCGACGGTGATGTGCTCGCGGGCGTGCTGGTGGTGGGTGAACAGCACCTCCGGCTCGTCCTCGTCGGTCGCCGCGTTGTCCGAGATCTTGATCGCGTACAGGTCCCGGCCCTGCGACGACTTGCCGACCACCTGCTTGGTGATCAGGTTGGGGTAGGCGGCGACGGCTTTGTCGATCTCGGCGGTCATCTCGGCGTAGTTGTGGTACCCCGAGTCCGCGCTGGGGAAGTCCAGCGGGTTCGCGAGCCCGCGGCCGGTCGGCGCGGCGGCGTCGGGGGTCACGGTGAAGCCGAGCGCGCGGATCCGGGCGACCTCCTCGGGGGTCGCGGTGATCAGCGTGCGGCTGTCCTCGCGGCCGTTGATCGCGGCGCCGGTGGCCGCGACGGCGGTGCGCTGCTCGACCGTGCGCACACCGCTGACGGTGTACTCGGCGGTCGCGCGCGGCTCGGCGGCCGCGGCCGTGGCGACGCTGGTCGCCGGTGCCGCCGTGGTCACCACGACCATGGCGGTCAGCGCGCAGGCGAGCAGGGAAAGACGAGTGCGTTTCAAGGTACCTCCCGCAGGGAGCGCCGGTGACGGCGCTGGAGGGAACGGCACGCCGTCGGCGCGCGCGCACCCTCACCCGGAACACCCGCCGACCGCGTTACCCGGCGAATACTGGCCCGACGGGTCCGGGTGCGGCAAGGGGAGGATCCCGATGGGATGTTGCCGGATCTTTCCCAGTCGAGAATTGCGTATTGGGAATCACCCAACAGGGCGATGCGCGGGTGTGGAATCGGGTTATCAGCAGGTCAGCGACGTAACGCTGGGCGATCGCCGCTCGGTGGTAAAGATGAAACCCGCACGCCACGAACGTGACGGAGAATCGTCCGACTCGCCCGGGCCCGGTTTCCCTCAGTCATGACGCGGCGGGAAAACCCTAGTCGGATCGGGTCGCGTACGGGCCTATCAGGGAATAGGACGTCGATTTCCGTGAGCGTTCTGGTGATTGTGACCGCGCATGGCAGGGCCGCCGCAACGAACCGCCTCTTCCCACGAACGGGCGAGGAAAGCTACGTTCCGGGAGGTGACCGTCCCGGCCCCCGGCTGCTTCGCCGATGCCCTGCGCGCGGCGATCCAGGTCCGCGAGACCACCCTGGAGCGACTCGCCGAGCAACTGCGCGCCCGCGGCACGCCGGTCAGCCTGGCGACCCTGAGCTACTGGCAGACCGGCCGCAGCCGCCCCGAACGCCCCCGGTCGTTGGCCGCGCTCGACCACCTGGAGGCGCTGCTCGGCCTGGCGCCCGGGTCGCTGCGGTCGCTGCTGGAGGCCCCCAAGCCGCGCGGCCGGGCGGCCCGCCGCGTGCCGCAGCCGCTGGCCGTGTCGGCGCCGTGGTCGGACATGGGGGAGTTCCGCAGGTTGGTGGCGGAGCTGGACCTGAGCCAGGATGCCCTGCTGACCAGGCTGAGCGCCCACGACCACATCGAGATCGGCGCCGACCGGGTCAAGAGGGTCCAGCGCACCCGCCAGGTATTGCGCGCGGAACGTGATGGTGTGGACCGGATCGTGGTCACCAGCTGGGCGGAGCGCCGAGGAGGTCCGCCACCTTCGGTGACGGGCCTGCGCAACTGCACCGTCGGTCGGGTCAACATCGACCGCACGGGCGGCCAGATCGCGGCGGAACTCCTCTTCGACCACACCCTGGCGCGCCGGGAGACGATCATCGTGGAGCACGAGTACCGGATTCCTCAGCCCAGTCCGATCGCGCTCGGGCACCAGAGGGTGAGCAGGCTGCCGGTGCGGGGGTATCTGTTGGAGGTTCGGTTCGATCCGCGGGCGCTGCCGAGGTACTGCGTCCAGTACTCGGAGATCGGGGGTCGAGAACAGGTTCGGGCTGTTGATCTGGACTCCGCGCACACGGCTCACGCCTACGCGACTGACTTGCAGGGCCGCTACGGCCTTCGCTGGGCTTGGGGCCGCTAGGCGGAGTTGTCCACAGGCTCGCTGTTGATCTTCCGGTTTTGTCGGTCGCCCTGGCTAGGATGGATAGTGGGGGCCGGAGGCGCGCCTTGATCATCAGGGGCCGCTGGGCTGCGGGTCAGCAGCAGTGCTCGCCCCGCCAAGCCGTGCGGCCCTCGTTCACCGCCGCCGCCGCGATTGCCAGGCCGACCACCGGGTCTGCCCACCACCAGCCCAGCCACGAGTTGAGCAGCAACCCCACCAGCAGTACCCCCGACAGGTACGTGCACAGCAACGTCTGCCGGGAGTCCGCCACCGCGCTCGCCGACCCCAGCTCCCGCCCCGCCCGCCGCTGCGCCGCCGACAGGAACGGCATGACCGCCAACGACACCGCCGCCAGTGCGATGCCGACCGTCGAGTGGGCCGCGACCTCCCCACCCGCCAGCGCCCGGGCGGATTCGATCGCCACGTAGGCGGCCAGTGCGAAGAACGACACCGCGATGACCCGCAGGGCCGCGCGTTCGCGCTTGGCGTGGTCCGTGCCGGAGAACTGCCAGGCGACGGCCGTTGCCGAGGCGACCTCGATCACCGAGTCGAGGCCGAAGCCGATCAGCGCCGTTGAGGACGCGACCGCGCCTGCGGTGATTGCGACGACCGCTTCGGCAACGTTGTAGGTGATGGTGGCACCGACCAGCCATCGGACCCGGCGGGTGAGCAACGTTGTGCGTTCTGCGGTCGTGTTGCAACACGCACACGCGTCGGTGCTCATCCGTTCAGGCACGTCTCATCGGTGTCCACGGCCAGCACCACCTTGACCAGTTCGCCCAGCGCCCGCGCCAGGTGTTCGTCGGCTGGCGCGTACCGCACCTGGCGGCCCTCGTAGGTGGCCACGAGCAGCCCGCAGCCGCGCAGGCACGACAGGTGGTTGGAGACGTTGGAGCGCGTCAGGCCCAGGTGGTCGGCGAGGTGCGCGGGGTAGCTGACCCCGTCCAGCACGGCGACCAGGATCCGGCAGCGGGTCGGGTCGGCGAGCGCCTTGCCGAGGCGGGCGAGGGCGTCCTCCCGTGTTTCACACTTCAGCACAGCGGAAACCGTACAGCATCCACTGAACTGTCGGTTGTCGGTCCCGTGCGGCATGCTGGGCTCGTGACCATGGAACCGCTGTTCCCGCAGGCCGCCGAGCAAGACCCGCTGTACGCGGCGCTGTCGTCGGTCGCGCGCCAGGAGGCCGCCCGGTTCGCCGACCGGAACCTGCGGGTGCGGCGGTCGCCGGTGGTGCACGCCGTGCGGATGGTGCCGTGGGTGTCCGGGCTGACCATGCCCGCGCCCGCCTGCGGCCAGGGCTGGTCCGGCGCGGGCGCGGGCGAGCTGCACCCGGTCGCCGAGACGGTCAACTGCGGGCACTGCCGCGCCTCCGCCGAGGCCCGCGCCGCCGCGGTCGCGGGCGACCAGGCGTCCCAACCGCAGCTGCCGTTCCCGCGCCAGTGATCAGCGTCGTCGGCGAGGCCCTGGTCGACATGATCGCCGACGGCCGGGTGTTCACCGCGCACCCCGGCGGCAGCCCGGCGAACGTCGCCGTGGGGCTGGCGCGGCTCGGGGTGCCGGTCGCGCTGTCGACGAGCATCGGCGACGACCTGCTCGGTGCCCTGCTGCGCGAACACCTCGCCGAGGTCTCCCTGCGCACCCTCGACACCGCCGCGACCAGCGTCGCCTTCGCCTCGACCGACCTCGACGGCGTCGCCGCCTACGACTTCCGCATCGGCTGGGACGTCGACCGCGTCCCGGCCGTCGAGGGCGCCACCTGCCTGCACACCGGGTCGCTGGCCGCCGCGCTGTCGCCCCGCGCCGTCGAGGACGCGATGCGCGCCGCGCGCGATGCCGGGCGCACGGTGTCCTACGACCCGAACATCCGGCCGTCCCTCGCGGGTGCCGTGGCGGACGAGCGGGCGCGGGTGGCGCGGCAAGTGGCGCTGGCGGACGTCGTGAAGGCCAGCGCGGAGGACCTCGCCTGGCTCTACCCGTCCGTCGATCCGGTGTTTCACTCCAACGAGTGGCTGGGTCGGGGGCCGAGGCTGGTGGTGGTCACGCTCGGTTCCCGGGGTGCGCACGCGATCACGGCCAACACCCGGCTCACCCGACCCGCCCCGCAGGTCACCGCGGTCGACACCGTCGGCGCGGGTGACGCGTTCACCGCGGGCCTGCTGTGCGTGCTCTCCCGGTCCGGCCTGCTGGGGCCCGGCGCCGACCCGAGCACCCTCGACCTGGCGACCGCACTCGACTTCGCGTGCACCGTCGCCGCCACCACCTGCACGCGCGCGGGTGCCGACCCGCCCTCGCTCGCCGAGTTGGGGACCGCGGTCGACGCGTTGCCCTAGTCGCGCACGGTGGGCTACAAACCGTCACCGGGCGCAGTGGCCGTACCCCACACGTACCAGCGGGCCTCCGACTTCCGGGTGACGATGACCGGACGGGGCGCGAACGCAGCGGAGAACGAGTACGACGTACGACGGGGGCTGTCCGCGATGGCCACCCGGTGTCCTACCCTGTTCACCGTCCGTCGCCGCTCCTGTGGAGTCCGTCACATGTCCGCTGCCGAACGCTCGCCGTGGGACCCCCGCCCGCCGGGGGCCTCCCTCGACTTCGACGCGCCCAACCAGGCGCGGCTGTTCGACGCGCTGCTCGGCGGGCGGGACAACTACGCCGCCGACCGCGAGGTCGTCGCCCGGCTCGCCGCGATGGCCCCCGGCGTCGAGCAGATGGCCCGCGACCACCGCGAGTGGGTGGGTCGGGTCCTGCGGCTGCTGGTCACGCGGCGTGGCGTCGACCAGTTCCTCGACCTGGGCTCGGGACTGCCGTCCGGCGACAACACCCACCAGATCGTGCAGCGGCAGAACCCCGAGGCGAAGGTCGTCTACATCGACAACGACCCGGTCGTCCTCGCGCACGGCCGCGCGCTGCTGGAGGAGAACGAGTACACGCACATGCTCGACTTCGACATCACCCGCCCGGACCGGGTCACCACCGACCCCGGCCTGCGCAAGTGCGTCGACTTCGACCGCCCGATGGCGGTCCTGCTGTGCGCGGTGACCGGCCACATCCTCGACGACGACGTGGTCCGCGCCCTGGTGCGCGGCTGGGTGGAGGCCCTGCCGTCGGGTTCGTACCTGGTGCTGAGCCAGCAGTACGACCCGGCCGACGGCAGCGTGCACAGCGTGCTGGCGCGGACGCTGTTCAAGGAGTTCATGGGGACGGCGGTGGCGACGTCGTTCCGGGAGCGGCCGGAGATCGAGGGGTACTTCGAGGGGTTGCGGCTCATCGAGCCGGGCCTGGTGCTGCTGCACAAGTGGTGGCCCGACGGTCCCCGGCTGACACCGCTGTGCGAACTCAACCACCTGATGCTGGGCGCGCTCGCGCAGAAGCCCTGATTCGCGCGGGGTCGTGCTCGTTGCCCAGGTGTCGTTGGCCTCGGAGCGCTCGCCTGTCAGTGGATCGGCTCAACAGTCATCCGCCTCGCGCTGATCTTGGTATGCCTCCGGCCCCCGGTTTCCATTCTAGTCGCGGGCACCGACAGTGCTGAGCGAAGACGATCAAGCCTGTGGACACCTCGGTGGCCTGCGCGACCGAGGTGGTGCTGTGGACATCGGGGTCCGGGTGGGTCGTGCCTGGTTTGGTGAGGGCGGGTCCGGTGGTCGGGCCGGCGATCGCGGCGGTGGTGGAGGGGCGCACGGTTTGGCGGGGCGAGCGCTGCTGCTGACCCACTGCCCAGCGTGCCCTGATGATCAAGGCGCGCCTCCGGCCCCCGGTGTCCATGCTACCGGCGCACACCGACAGTTCCGGCCGTAGTTGATCAAGGCTGTGGACAACTGGCTTCGCCCGTAACGATTTCAGCTCGGAGTAGTCCCCATGCCTGCGATTTGTCCACAGTGGAGCAATTTGCCGGTCTGGTGCCGCCGCACGCGGCTTGGCGGAGGTGCGGAGGGAGGTCAATCCGGTCTTGGGCTCGAGCGTTGTATTCAGTGGATGTAGGCCGCTATGAGGCGCGGTGGGCTGACCGCTCGCGGCTGTCGATGTGGAGCTCGTGAACGCCGCGATCTCGTTGATGCGCAAGAGATTCGGGGTTGCGGACGACGGTGCGCGGGCGGGGCGATCTGCGAGGCGTACGAGGTCGACGGTCGGGTTGTGGCGTCGGTGTGCGTGGTCGACGCTCCGGCCGGGCCCGCTGGCTCCGTGCGGTGTGTGCCAAGAGCGCCTTTTCGCCTCCGGCCCGGAGGTCGAGGTGGGAGTGCCGGATCTGGCCGAGGCGCCTGGCCTGTCGAACCGGCGGCGGGCAACGGCTGCCGGTGGCGGCCAGACCTCCTGCCCCTGCCGGGCGCCTCGGCCGTGTTGACCCGGATCATTCGTGTGCACCGGCAATGGCGGATGCCTGGGGGTGGGTCGTGTGTCCGGGGGTGGGGGCGCGGCGGGCGGCGGTGATCAGGGCTTGGGCGGGTGGGCTCAGGGGGCCTTCGGCGCGCCACGCGAGTTCGATGCGGCCTCGGGGTTCGGGGTCGGTCAAGGGGATGTGGCGGGTCGTGGTCGGGTGGAGGGCGGCGACGGGGGCGGGGACGACGGCTACACCCATGCCGCGAGCCGCGAGCTTGACCAGGACCTCCGGGGCGCTCGCCTCGAACCCGATACGCGGGGTGAAGCCTGCCGTGGCGCAGGACTGCTCGAGTGCGGCCCGCAGGCCCGTCCCCGGCGGCAGGCTGCCCAGGACGCGGTCGGCGAGGGCGGCCAACGGCAGGGACGCGCGGGTCGCGAGCGGGTCATCCGGGATGACGACGGCGACCAGCGGCTCATCGGTCACGACAACCCCCGTCAGACCGTCCGGCGTCCGGCCCGCCGTGCTGACCCAGGCGAGGTCGATGGTTCCGGTGATCAGTCCCTCGACCAGGTTGTCCGACGTGTCCTCCCGCAGACTGACCTCCACCCGGGGGTGCGCGGTGTGGAAGTCCGCCAGCAGGTCGATCAGGTTGTCGGCGGGTGTGGCCGTCAGCATCCCGACCGTCACCCGCCCCCGCAGCAGCCCCGCCAACTCGTCCACCGCCAGCCGCCCGTCGTCGATGGCTCTCAGGGCGGCTCGGGCGTAGGGGAGCAGGGCCTCGCCCGCCTGGGTGAGGCGGATGGTGCGGCCCGTGCGGTCGAACAGTTCCTGGCCCAGCTCCCGCTCCAGGCGGCGGATCTGGACGCTCACCCCGGGCTGCGCCACGTGCGCGCGTGCCGCCGCCCGGGTGAAGCCGCCTTCCTCGGTGATGGCGAGGAAGTACTCCAGTTGCCGTAGTTCCATAAGCGTCAGTTCTAGCATCAGCAACGAGCCGCTATTCGACTTATGGGTCGACGCGGCACAGACTCGGGGTATGACCAAGACACCCCGTGCGGCCGTGGAGACCTACTTCGACGCGTGGCGGGAGCGGGACTTCGCGCGGTTCCGGTCCGTCCTCGCCGACGACGTCACCTTCCGCGGGCCCCTCGGCACCGCCGACAACGCCGACGAGGCACGGGCGGGCATCGAAGGGCTCTCCAAGATCGTCACCGGGATCGACGTCGTGCACCGCTTCGTCGACGGGCCTGACGTCCTCACCTGGTTCGAGCTGCGCACCGCCGACGCCCCGCCCGTGCCCACCGCCAACTGGAGTCACGTGGTGGACGGGCTGATCACCCGGATCCGGGTCACCTTCGACCCGCGCCCGCTGCTGCCGGGACCCGGTCGATGACCTGGTGCGCCAGCAGCGTGCCGCCCGCCATCGCCGCCGGGAAGACGAACAGGGCGGCCAGCGGCACCAGGCACAGCAGGTAGACCGGCACCGCCAGCCCCAGCGTCAGCGCGCGGCGGGTCTTCAGGGCCCGCCGCCGCGCCCGCAGGCTGACGCCGCGCCGGACGAACGGGATCGCGGTCAGCTCGATCGCCAGCATCCACGCGCCGACGCACACCGCCAGCACCGGCACCACCGTCTGCCCCACCACCGGGATGAACCCGGCCGCGAACAGCACGACGGCCCACAGCAGCCCCCGCACGACCAGCAGCACCGCGTCGCGCAGCCCGATCCACGCGGCCCGCCCCCAGCCGATCTCCTGGGCCGACGGCACACCGCCGAGCTCCCGGTCCTCGACCTCCTCGGCGATGCTCTCGTAGAACGGACCGCCGACGATCAGCGTCAGCGCGCAGAACAGCACCTGCGACAGCGCGATCGCGCCCACCACGACCGAGATGCCCACGCTCACGCGCAGCAGCGTCCGCCACAGCGCCGCCCAGTCGTCGGCGAAGGGGGTCGCCCAGGCGACCAGGTCGCCGACCGAGAACGCCAGGCCGATGAGCGCGGCGAAGAGCAGGACGCTGGTCACCAGGGCGGGCAGCGCGCCCCGCACCAGCAGGCGGCGGTCGCTGAGGACCAGCCGGAAGCCGCGGGCCAGCAGGCCGACGCCCGCACCGAAGTCGCGAAGGGGAGTGATCACGACGGGAATCGTACAAATCGACTTGACCTCCAGTTCGCCTTAGCTCCTACTGTCGCCCGCGCACCCCCGACGGCAGGAGTCACCGATGGACATGAACATGACCGCGTGGAGCACGCTCTACCGCACCATGCACGCCCAGCAGGACCAGCGGACGCTCACCCGCGCGACGCTGCGTCGGATCCTGGTCTTCGCCCGCCCGCACCGATCCCGCATCGTGCGGTTCCTGCTGGTCAGCGTGGTGCTGTCGGCGTTGGCCGTGGCCACGCCCGTGCTCGCCGGGTGGGTGGTCGACGCGATAGTCCAGCGATCATCACCGGGGGTGGTGATCGGCCTGGCCGCGGTCATCGCCGTCGCCGCCGTCCTCGAGGCCGGGTTCGGCCTGGTCAGCCGGTTCCTGTCGGCGAGCATCGGCGAGAGCCTGATCCTCGACCTGCGCACCCGCGTGTTCGACCACGTGCAGCGGATGCCCGTCGCGTTCTTCACCCGCACCCGCACCGGGGCGCTGGTCAGCAGGCTCGGGCACGACGTCATCGGGGCGCAACGGGCCTTCAGCGACGTCCTGTCCGGGATCGTCGGCAACCTGGTCACGCTCACCCTGACGCTGGTCGTGATGATCGGCATCTCGTGGCAGGTGACGCTGCTGGCGCTGGTGCTGCTGCCGGTGTTCGTCATCCCCGCGCGGCGCATGGGCGCGCGGCTGGCCGGGCTGCAGCGGGAGGCGGCCGAGCACAACGCGGCGATGAGCACGCAGATGACCGAGCGGTTCTCCGCGCCGGGCGCGACGCTGGTCAAGCTGTTCGGGCGGCCCGCGCAGGAGTCGCGAGAGTTCGCGCTGCGCGCCGGGCGGGTGCGCGACATCGGCGTGCGCTCGGCGATGGTGCAGTGGGTGTTCGTCACCGCGCTGACCCTGGTGTCGGCGCTGGCCCTGGCTCTGGTCTACGGGCTCGGCGGCTACCTGGCGATCACCGACGCGCTGGAGCCGGGCGCGGTCGTGTCCCTGGCGCTGCTGCTGACCAGGCTCTACTCGCCGCTGACCGCGCTCGCGGGCGCCCGGGTGGAGGCGATGAGCGCGCTGGTCAGCTTCGAGCGGGTGTTCGAGGTGCTGGACCTGCCGCCGCTGATCAGCGACGCGCCGGACGCGCGGGCGGTGCCGGACGGGCCGGTGTCGGTGGAGTTCGACGGGGTGGGCTTCGCGTACCCGTCGGCGGACAAGGTGTCGCTGGCGTCGTTGGAGGAGGTCGCGACGCTGGACACGCGCGGCGGCGTCGAGGTCCTGCGCGACGTGTCGTTCCGCGCCGAGCCGGGGCAGCTGGTCGCGCTGGTCGGGTCGTCCGGCGCGGGCAAGTCGACGATCGCCCAGCTCACCCCCCGGCTCTACGACGTGGACACGGGTGCGGTGCGGCTGTCCGGTGTGGACGTGCGGGAGCTGACGTCGGAGTCCATTCGGGACGCGCTCGGCATGGTCACCCAGGACGGGCACCTGTTCCACGACACGATCCGGGCCAACCTGCTGCTGGCCCGCCCCGAGGCCGCCGAGGCCGAGGTGTGGGACGCGCTGCGCCGCGCCCGGCTCGAAGACCTGGTCCGGTCGCTGCCGGACGGCCTGGACACCGTCGTCGGTGAACGCGGCTACCGGCTCTCCGGCGGTGAACGCCAGCGCCTCACCATCGCCCGACTCCTGCTGGCCCGCCCCCGAGTGGTGATCCTCGACGAGGCCACGGCCCACCTGGACTCCACCTCGGAGGCGGCGGTGCAGGCGGCGCTCGCGGAGGCGCTGGAGGGCCGAACGGCCCTGGTCATCGCCCACCGGCTGTCCACGATCCGCGCGGCGGACCTGATCCTGGTCGTGGAAGCGGGCCAGGTGGTGGAGCGCGGCGGACACGAGGAACTGCTGGCGGCCGGTGGGCGGTACGCCGAGCTGTACCGGACGCAGTTCGCCAGTGAAGATCAACCCGCCGTGGCCTGATGGCCGATTCTCGCTTTCCTTCACATAACTCGGAGTTGTCCACAGAGGCTTATTCACAACCCCGGGGTGAGTATCCGAAAGTAAGAGGTGGCGGCCCGTTTGGGAGAATTCAGTTACCGCACATCACTCTCAAAAACGGACCGCCTTCATGTGTCATATCACCGGCCTCACCCGAGGCCGTGTCGAGGAATTGTGCGCTTTGATCCACGAAGCCACCAGCGAATCGATTCGCCGGTGGCCGCCGGTTCTGGTTTTACATCGGTCCGTAGTGGTCACGTTGGCGTACTTGCGGCGGAATCGAGTGCAAGCGGAGTTGGCGGAAGCGTTCGAGGTGTCACAGCCGACGATCAGTCGGGTGATCGCGGCGATGACACCATTGTTGGCCGGCGTGCTCGAACAGTGCATTCCCGCGGCCGACGATCTCTCGACGACCGCAACTCCCACAGAGAGCCCAGCACCTGGCTCGGCGACAATGGAGCAGGGCTGTCCCCCGAGGTGGGCGGGGGCTGTCTTTTGGGGGCCGGGGCGGTGAAATAGCCGGGGTGCTGGCTGCGTGGGCGGGTTGGCTGCCTTGGGGTGGCGGCGTAGGCGATGTCGAGGCGATTGTCACCCGGTGGTGGCGCGGTATGCGATCCACATGTTGTGGTCGGGGCTGCCGAATCCGCTCCATTGCTGTGTGAGGCTCGTGGCGACGGGTGTTGCCTGGCTGTTCGTGCGAGCCGGGGTTCCGCAGCGCAGGCCTTTGCTGACGGCGGGTTCCCGCTGCTTCCCCACACGCGTCCGGAGTTGTCCACAGGAGGACGTCACCCGCTTCCCTCGCCCGGCACCGCGAAGTGGAGTCACAACAAGGGGTTCCCCTTGGCGGGCGACCCCTCGCGGGCGTAGAGGTCCCGGATGCGGGAGGGGAGGGGCGGAGGATCCGCCCGAGAGGTGCAGGGGACGTGGTGCGGCGGAAGGTGTTGTGCGGGAGTGCGGGGAGTGGGGCCTAAGGAAGGGGAGCGGGCCGGGGAAGCGCTGGTTCAGCACGTGTTCCGGATCGTGGACTTCGTCAGGTTCCGCGGGTGTGGTCACCGCTCCGGGGGCGTCCGATCGAGTGAAGTCCGTCCCGTCAGTCCGGAAAGGACAGTGCGCCCCCGAGGGGGCCTGCGCCCGTCCGCACCGGGGATTGCCTGGGGTTGCGGGACATCGGAACGATGTTCGGCGCGTCCCGTTACGGCAACCGGGCGACTTTACCGATCCGGCATGCTGGACCAATGCCTACTCCCCCCTCGAGCGCGGTCAACGAGACCGCCGACGCCGTCCGGCAGGCGCTGGCCCTCGCGCACCCCACGGTGGCCGCCGACGTGGTCACGGCCGTGGTGTACCAGGCGGCGGGTGAGCTGGTCGGGCGATCCGCCGTGCCCGCGGACTTCGGGCGCCTGCTCCGCCGCCGGGCCAATGCCCGGCTCGCCGCGATGACCGGGATCCTCACCCCCATCCGCACCGCCAGACCCTGATCGGACGACGCCCACCGGGCCACCGCATGACCGCCCGTGGTGGGCGTCCACTACCTTCACCCCTTCGTGTGGTCGCGGCCTACGATGCGGGCAGCCGCCGAAGGGACTGTGCGGATGCCGCGGTCGAACGAGATGTCGGAGGGGGACGCGCCGTCGGATGGGGGCGCGCGCCTCGGCTTCCGGTCGTCCAAGACCGCCCGGCGCGACCCCACCGCCGTGCTGGCCATGGCCCGGCGCATCGGCGAGGACCTGGCCGACGGCCTGGCCGGGCCCGGTGTCCGCGCCGCCGCCCGGCGGGTGCGGGCGCTGCTCGGCGCCGACGCCGTCGGGGTCGTCGACCTCGCGGGCACCGCCACCTGGTCCGGCGCCGTCCCCCGGGGCACCCGCTGGCTCGCCCTGCTCGACCTCGCCCTGCACACCGAGACCCGCGCGGGTCGACCACCGCTCACCGCCGTCCCGCTGCACGTGCACGACGAACTCGCGGGCGTCCTCGTCGTCGCGGGCCGCACCCGGTCCGGGGCCATCCGGGAGGTGGCCGACTGGATGGTCGCCGCCCTCGAACGGGCCCGGCTGGAGGCCTCCGCCGAGTACGCCGCGCAGGCCGAGCTGCGGGCCCTGCGCGCCGAGATCTCGCCGCACTTCGTCTACAACGCGCTCACCGTCATCGCCTCGCTCGTGCACTCCGACCCGGACCGCTCGCACGAACTGATGCTCGATTTCGCCGACTACAACCGATACAGCCTGGCCAGCCACGGCGAATACACCACTGTGGCCGAGGAGTTCCACGCGATCGAGACCTACCTGGCACTGCAGCGCGCGGTGCTGGGCGACCGGCTGCGCGTCCAGGTGCGCGTGGCCCCCGAGGTGCTCGCCGTCGCCATCCCCTACCTGGTGCTGCAACCCCTGGTCGAGAACGCCGTGCGGCACGGCGTCGAGCCGCGCCCCGGCGGCGGGCTGGTGCAGGTGAGCGGCGAGGCCCAGGGCAGCGACTGCGTCATCACCGTCGAGGACGACGGCGTCGGCATGGCGCCCGCGCGCGCCGAGGCGATCCTCGCGGGCAAGGGCCCGGCCGAGAGCGTCGGCCTGGCCAACGTCGACCGGCGGCTGCGCACCGTCTACGGCCCCTGGTACGGGCTGGTGGTGGAGACCGAGCGGGACGCGGGCACCCGGATGGTCGTCCGGATGCCGATGTTCGCACCGGGGGTGGTGCCGTGAACGGGGTCCGGGTTCTCGCGGTCGACGACGTGCGCGCCGCGCTCGAGGAGCTGTGCAGGCTGCTGCGCGACGCCCCGGGCGTGGCCGAGGTGCGCGCGGCGGGCGACGCGGTCAGCGCGCTGCGGATCCTGCAGGCCGAGCGGTTCGACGCGGTCTTCCTCGACATCTCCATGCCGGGCCTCACCGGCCTGGAACTCGCCTCGCTGCTGGCCAAGCTGACCGAGCCGCCGGTGATCGTGTTCGTCACCGCGTTCGACGGCCACGCGGTCACCGCCTACGGCATCGGCGCCGTCGACTACCTGCTCAAGCCGGTCCGCGCCGAGCGGCTGGCCGAGGCGCTGGCCCGGGTCACCCGGATCGCCGAGTCCCGCAAGGCCGCCGCCGAACCCGAGGCCGCGAGCCCCGACGCCATGCCCGCGCTGCCGGTCGAGTCCGACGGCCGCACCCGCTACGTGCGGCGCGGCGACGTCAAGTTCGCCGAGGCGCACGGCGACTACGTGCGCCTGCACACCACCGCGGGCGTGCACCTGGTGCGGATGCCGATCTCCCGGTTGCAGGAGTACTGGGAAGGCTCCGGTTTCGCCCGCGTGCACCGCGGCTTCCTGGTCGCCCTGGACGCGGTGCGCGAGCTGCGCAGCGACTCCGTCGGCGGCATGCTCGCGCACACCGACCTCGGCGACGTGCCGGTCAGCCGCAGGCACGCCCGCGAACTGCGGGAACGGCTGCTGCGCGCGGCCCAGCGCGGCGAGTTGGGCAAGCGGTGAGCCCGCACCGCCGCGTCGCCGTCACCAGCCCGCAGACCCGCCTCGCGCACGCCCGCCGCAGGCACCGCACCGCGTGGCGCCCGCCGACGCTCGACCCGGCCGAGGTGCACGAGGCCGTGCGCGTCTTCCACGCGCAGCGCTCCCGCGCGGCCGTGGCGCTGGGCGCGCTGTCGGTGCTGCTGCTGGGGCTGCCGGTCGTGCTGAGCCTGGCGCCGTGGCTCGACCACGCGCGGGTGCTCGGCGTGCCGGTGTCGTGGGTCGCGCTCGTCGCGGTCCCGTTCCCGGCCATGGTCGCCATCGCGCACTGGCACCTGCGCCGGGCCGAGCGCGTGGAGGACGACTCCGAGCCGGGCACCCCGGGACCCGGCGGGTGATCGCGTTCTTCGCCGTCGCCCCGGTCGTGCTGGTGACGCTGCTGGTGGGCCTGCGCGGGGTCGCGGCCATGCGCACGACCTCGGACTTCCTGGTCGCCTCCCGCCGGGTGTCGCCGCTGCTGAACTCGGCGGCGGTGTCGGGGGAGTACCTGTCGGCGGCGTCGTTCCTCGGCGTGGCCGGGCTCGTCGTCAAGGACGGCGTGGGCGCGCTGTGGTACCCGGTCGGGTTCACCGCGGGCTACGTGGCGATGCTGGTCCTGGTCGCCGCCCCGATGCGCCGCTCCGGCGCGGTCACCGTCCCCGACTTCGCCGAGGCCCGGCTCGCCTCGACCCCGCTGCGCAAGCTCGCCGCGGTGACCGTGCTGGTGATCGCAGGCCTCTACCTGGTGCCGCAGTTCCGCACCGCGGGCCTGGTGCTCAGCGTGGTCAGCGGCGGACCGTACTGGGTGGGCGTGGTGATCGCGGCGGTCGTGGTCAGCGTGACCCTGGCCGTTGGCGGGATGCGCGCGGCGACGTACGTGCAGGCCTTCCAGTTCTGCTTCAAGCTGGTGCTGTTCATCGTCCCGGCCATCTGGCTGCTGCTCTCCGCCGGGCCCGCGGTGCGGCACGAGGCCGTGCACCCGGTCGAGTTCACCCACTTCGCCCGCGACACCCCGGTCGACTTCGGACTCGAGGTCACGCTGGAGGTCCACGAGCCCACCACCGTCCGCGCCTCCGACGGCCGGGTCTTCACCATCCCGCCCGGCGAGTTCCGCGTCGAGGACGGCGACACCCTCGTCTTCCCGGCGGGGGCGCCCGTGCCCGGTGTGCGCGGGGGAGCGGCCCCCGGCGGACCGGACTGGCAGCGGCCGCTGCTCGACCTGCAGGACGCGGGCCACCCGCTGCTGGGCACCTGGGCCGTGCTGCTGGCCACCATGCTCGGCACCATGGGCCTGCCGCACGTGCTCATGCGCTTCCACACCAGCCCCGACGGCCGCGCCGCGCGCCGCACCGCCGCGATCACCGTCGGCCTGCTCGGCGTCTTCTACCTCTTCCCCGGCGTCTACGGCACCCTCGCCAAGGTCCTGGTGCCGCAGCTCTACCTCTCCGGCGCCACCGACACCGCCGTCGTCGCCCTGCCGTCGCAAGTGGACAGCGGAGCGGCGGGCACGGTGTTCACCACCCTGCTGACCGCGGGCGCCTTCGCCGCGTTCCTGGCCACCTCGCTCGGGCTGCTGCTGGTCGTGGCGGGCGCGATCTCGCACGACCTGGTGCCCGGCGGGCTGGCCCGGCTGCGGTTCACCGTCGTCGCCGCGGCGGCGGCGGTCGTGCTGCTGGCGCTGCCGTCGGCCCGGCTGGACGCGGGTGTGCTGGTCACGTGGGGCTTCACCGTGGCCGCGTCGACGTTCTGCCCGCTGCTGGTGCTCGGCATCTGGTGGCCCCGGCTGACCGCGCCCGGCGCCATCGCCGGGGTCGCCGCCGGGTTGCTCGGCACGGCGGGCGCGATCGTGGCGACGCTGTTCGGGCCGCCGGTGTCCGGCTGGTTGGCCATACTGGTGGCGCAGCCCGCGCCCTGGTCCGTCCCGCTGGCCTTCGGCACCATGGTGGCGGTATCACTGCTGGGCCGTCCGCCTGCCTGGTCGTCGGCCGCGATGTTGCGGCTGCACCTGGTGGAACGCCGCACGTCGGTGCCCACCCGCGACCGCGGGCGTGACCTGGGCCACTCGTCCTGGTCGGCGCGCCGCTCGTCCGCCGTTCGTCGCATCATCCGTCGATTGAGCCGCTGATCCCCCGACGGCGAGCATCTCCTCCCTAACGTGACGCGGAACACCCCTGCCGCTGGAGAGGAGGCGTCGGATGGGCACTGCCAAGGCCCCGGACCCGACGGATCGCGAGATCCGGGAGGACACCTGGGAGGAGGTACACGCCAGCGCGGAGTTCGTCGAGCTGCGCAGGCGGTTACGCCGCTTCGTGTTCCCGATGACCGTGCTGTTCCTGGTGTGGTACCTGGTCTACGTCCTGCTCGCCGACTACGCCCACGGGTTCATGGCGACCCGGCTGGTCGGCAACCTCAACGTCGGGCTGCTGCTCGGACTGCTGCAGTTCGTCTCCACCTTCGTGATCACGAGCCGGTACGTGCGCTACGCCGACCGCAAGCTCGACCCGCTGGCCACCCGCATCCGCGAGACCGTGGAAGGTGGTGACCGGTGAGCCCGATCGCCGCCGGGGTCACCGGCAACAACCCCGCCCTCAACATCGGCATCTTCGCCGCCTTCGTGCTCATCACGCTGGTGGTGGTGTTCCGGGCGAGCCGCAACACCAAGACCGCCGCCGACTACTACGCCGCGGGCCGCAGCTTCACCGGCCCGCAGAACGGCGTGGCGATCTCCGGCGACTACCTGTCCGCCGCCTCGTTCCTGGGCATCGCGGGCGCCATCGCGCTCAACGGCTACGACGGCTTCCTGTACTCGATCGGCTTCCTGGTCGCCTGGTTGGTGGCCCTGCTGCTGGTCGCGGAACTGCTGCGCAACACCGGCAAGTACACGATGGGCGACGTGCTGGCGTTCCGGATGCGGCAGCGGCCGGTGCGCGCCGCCGCCGCCACCTCGACGCTGGTCGTGTCGTTCTTCTACCTGCTGGCGCAGATGGCGGGCGCGGGTGGCCTGGTCGCGCTGCTGCTCGGCGTCACCAACAAGGCCGGGCAGGCCGTGGTGATCGCCGTGGTCGGCGTCATCATGATCGTCTACGTGCTGGTCGGCGGCATGAAGGGCACCACCTGGGTCCAGATCATCAAGGCCGCGCTGCTGATCACCGGTGCGCTGGCCATGACCATCTGGGTACTGGCCCGCTTCGGCTTCAACCTCTCGGAGCTGCTCGGCGGCGCGGTCGACGCGAACACCAAGGCGGGCGCGAAGGTGCTGGAACCGGGCCTGCAGTACGGGGCCACCGGCACCAGCAAGCTCGACTTCCTCTCGCTCGGCCTCGCCCTGGTGCTCGGGACGGCGGGCCTGCCGCACATCCTGATGCGCTTCTACACCGTCCCCACGGCCAAGGAAGCCCGCCGCTCGGTGGTCTGGGCGATCTGGCTGATCGGCATCTTCTACCTGTTCACCCTGGTCCTGGGCTACGGCGCCGGGGCGATCGTCGGCCCGGACGCGATCCGCGCCGCGCCGGGCAAGGGCAACTCGGCGGCGCCGCTGCTGGCCCAGGCCCTGGGCGGCCCGGTCCTGCTGGGACTGATCGCGGCCGTCGCCTTCGCCACCATCCTCGCGGTGGTGGCCGGGTTGACGATCACGGCGTCGGCGTCGTTCGCGCACGACATCTACGCCAACGTCATCAAGAAGGGCGAGTTGTCGGACAAGAACGCGGAGGTCCGGGTCGCCCGGATCACCGCGGTCGTGATCGGGATCGTGGCCATCGTCGGCGGCATCGTCGCGAACGGGCAGAACGTCGCGTTCCTGGTGGCACTCGCCTTCGCCGTCGCGGCGTCGGCGAACCTCCCGACCATCCTGTACTCGCTGTTCTGGAAGCGCTTCAACACCCAGGGCGCGTTGTGGAGCACCTACGGCGGCCTCGCGATCAGCATCGTGCTGATCGTGTTCTCCCCGGCCGTGTCGGGCAAACCGTCGACGGCGTCGACCCCGTCGATGATCTCCGGGGTGGACTTCCACTGGTTCCCGCTGGAGAACCCGGGCATCGTGTCGATCCCGCTGGCGTTCCTGCTGGGGTGGCTGGGGACGGTGCTGTCGAAGGAGCGCAGCGGCCCGAAGTACGCGGAGATGGAGGTCCGGGCCCTGACGGGCGCGGGCGCGGAGAAAGCGGTCGAACACTGACCACCGCGGATCACGGCTGATCGGGCCGGAAGAGCGACAGGCCGGGCGAACCGATCCGCTCGGCCTGCTCGCTGTGACCTGGCCGAGGCGCCATCTCTCGGTGGGACGCCCCACGAGTGGCCGAGCACTGGCAGTTGCCCGGCTCCTGCGCGCGCGGCTGCTGGGGATCGACTAGCGGCGATCCTGCTCGAGACGAAGGCCCGCTACTCCGAATGGCCCCCTTTCCACCGCCCGGTCGGTAGGGGGCCATTGCTGTCTGTGGGCGCGGTCTCCCGCCCTCGTCCGGCGTGGGTCCCACGAACGAGTGATGATCAGGAGAGTCTATGCAGTAGTTCATGCATAAGGGAGAGAACATGGCTTCCCGACGGCTCGTCCCGGCCATCGCCCTGCTCGCCGTGCTGCCGCTGGCCGGGTGCAAGGTCGACATCAACAGCGGGGCCGGTGGCGGCTCGAGCGGGGCGGACGTCCCCGGGCCCGCGATCGGTGGTCCGCACGCCGAGGCGCTGGCGGCGCTCGGTCAACCGCGGCCCGAGGACACCGGTGCCCACTACGACCGCGACGACTGGGGTGACTGGCGCGAGGACTCCGCGTCCAAGTGCAACACCCGCGAACGCGTCCTCATCCGGGACGGTGACGGTGAGGCGGTCGACTCGCAGTGCAGGCCGTCCTGCCCCAAGGAGTCCTGCTGGACCAGTCACTACGACGGGGTCAAGTCCAAGGACCCCAAGGACCTCCAGATCGACCACATAGTCCCGATCGCGGAGGCCAACCGCTCCGGGGCACGTGACTGGACCCGCCAGCAGCGCACCGACTACTACAACGACCCGGCCAACCTCATCGCCGTCTCCGCGCGGTCCAACACGCAGAAGAGCGACGGGGACCCGGGCAAGTGGCGCCCGGCCCGCGAGTACTGGTGCGACTACGCCACCGCCTACGTCGCGGTCAAGACCAAGTACAAGCTCTCGGTCGACGACGCCGAGCTCGCCGAGCTGACCCGCATGCTCAACACCTGCCCATGAGCGGAAAGCGGGTCGTGGCGAAAGCCGCCACGACCCGCTCCACCGTCCTCAGCGACAGTCAGAACTCAGACACCCGCGATGCTCTGGATCCAGCTGCGGTACTGGCCGACGCTGGTGTAGTTGGTCACGCTCGACCGGTCGCTGGTGGACGCGACGCCGATCTGGCGGCCGTTGCCGAACATCGGGCCACCGGAGTCGCCACCGGCGGTGATGCCGTTGACCCGGCGGGCCTGGATCGCGACACCGTTGTAGGCGTCCCGCGCGTTGGTGGAGCTGACCTGCACGGTCGCGACCTTCAGGTAGCGCGACTGGCAGTTGATCTCCGACTGGTTGGTGCAGGTCGCACCCCAGCCGTAGACCTGGACCTGCTGCCCCGCGCGCGCGTCCGCGGTGGTGCCCAGCGGCGAGTAGGTCGCCGACACGCTGCGGTCGAGCCGGGCGATGGCCAGGTCGGAGGCCGAGTGCCGGTAGATCTGCGAGGCGTTCGCGGTGGTGCCACCGGTCGTCTGGTCGAGGCTGCCGATCCGGAAGCTGATCGTGCCGCTGGCCACGCAGTGCTTGGCGGTCAGCACGTACTGCGGCGCGATGATGGTCGCGGTGCAGGACTGCTGGCCGTTGGCGAACAGCCGCGCCGCCCACGGGGCGTTGCTGGCCGTGCCGCCGCCGATGATCGCGGGGGACTGCCCCGAACCCGGCGCCGACTCGGCGGCGAGCACGGAGGGGGCGACGGCGACCATGGCCGCCGCCACGCCGGCGACAGCGACGGCGAGCTTGGTCATCTTCATACTTTTTCTCGATTCTGCGGCCGAAGCCGCGGCAGGGGTGAATCGGGAAGACCGCATGGTCGGCCCATGCGGAAAAACGACAACGCGCGCACCGCGGAGCCCGGAGAAACCCCAGGTCAGCTAGTCCTGGCAACCGTGAGCACCGAGGCGGTCACGCCGTCGAGAACCCACTTTTTCACCCAAATGTCGCGATTCGCAAGAGTGTCCTGTCGCCATAACATTCCCACTCCGCGGGCGTGGTAAATGGTAACGACGACCCCCGGATTGCCCTGAATTGCTTTATCGGTTTCGCGCGCGCGTGGCCAGGGTCGGGCGGCACTAACATCCTCAGGTGGGGCGGCAACGCGGCCGCGCCCGAGCGAGCCTCTAGGAGGGCGAACCCCCATGGCGTTGCTGCGCAGCTACGTCCGCGGCCACTGGCACACCCCCGACACCGAGGGCGCACCGCTGCACGACGCGGTCACCGGCGCCGAGATCGCCCGGATCTCCTCGGCCGGGGTGGACATGGCCGCCGCGCTCGACCACGGCCGCCGGGTCGGCGGTCCCGCGCTGCGCGAACTCACCTTCCACCAACGGGCCGCGCTGCTCAAGGAACTCGCCCTGCGGTTGACCGACGCCAAGGACGAGCTCTACGCGCTGTCCACCCGCACCGGCGCCACCCGCCGCGACTCGCTCGTCGACGTCGACGGCGGCATCGGCGTCCTGTTCGCCTACAGCGGCAAGGGCCGCCGCGAACTGCCCAACGCCAAGGTCCTGCCCGAGGGGCCGGTCGAGCCGCTGGGCAAGGGCGGCACCTTCGTCGGCAGGCACGTCGCCGTGCCGCTGCGCGGTGTCGCCGTGCAGATCAACGCCTTCAACTTCCCGGTCTGGGGGCCGCTGGAGAAGTTCGCCCCCGCGTTCCTCGCGGGCGTGCCCAGCCTGGTCAAGCCCGCCAGCCCCACGGCGTACGTCACCGAGAAGCTGGTCGAGCTGATCATCGGCACCGGGCTGCTGCCGGAGGGCAGCGTGCAGCTGGTGTGCGGCAGCGCGGGCGACCTGCTCGACCACCTCACCCCGCAGGACCTGGTCTCCTTCACCGGGTCCGCCGCCACCGCCCGCAAGCTCCGCGTGCACGAGACCGTCGTGCGCCACGCCGTCCGCTTCAACGCCGAGGCGGACTCGCTCAACTGCTCCATCCTCGGACCCGACGCCGGTCCCGGCACCGCCGAGTTCGACCTGTTCGTCAAGCAGCTGGTCAACGAGATGACGGTCAAGGCGGGCCAGAAGTGCACCGCCATCCGCCGCGCCTTCGTCCCCGCCGCGCTCGCCGACCCCGTCACCGAGGCCGTGGTCGCCCGCCTGCGCAAGGTCACCGTCGGCAACCCGGCCAACCCCGACGTGCGGATGGGCTCGCTCGCCGGTCTCGAACAGCGCGAAGAGGTCCGCCGCGCGCTCAAGGCGCTCACCGACGCCGGGGACGTCGTCCACGGCGACCCGACCCGCGTGGACGTCGTCGACGCCGACGCCGAGCGCGGCGCCTTCCTGTCCCCGATCCTGCTGCGCGCCGACGGCGACCGGGCCGAGCCGCACGAGGTGGAGGCGTTCGGGCCGGTCAGCACCCTCATGCCGTACGAGACCACCGACGAGGTGATCGACCTCGCCGCGCGCGGCCTCGGCAGCCTCACCGGGTCGATCGTCACCGGCGACGCCGACTTCGCCGCCGAGGTCGTCGGCGGCCTCGCCCCCTGGCACGGGCGGCTGCTGGTGCTCGACGCGGACGACGCGGGCGAGTCCACCGGCCACGGCTCCCCCCTGCCCAACCTCGTGCACGGCGGCCCCGGCCGCGCGGGCGGCGGCGAGGAACTCGGCGGTATCCGGGCGGTCCTGCACCACCTGCAGCGCACCGCGGTGCAGGGCAGCCCCAAGGTGCTGGCCAAGGTCACGGGGGAGTGGACCGCGGGCGCGCCGGTCGCCGACACGAGTGTGCACCCGTTCCGCAAGAGCCTCGCCGAACTCCGCGTCGGCGACAGCGTCACCGCCGGGCCGCGCGTGGTGCACCAGGCCGACGTCGACCACTTCTCCGAGTTCACCGGCGACACCTTCTACGCCCACACCAACCCGGAAGCGGCGGCGGCCAACGAGTTCTTCGGCGGCATCGTCGCGCACGGCTACCTGATCATCTCGCTGGCCGCGGGCCTGTTCGTCTCCCCGGAACCCGGGCCCGTGCTGGCCAACTACGGGCTGGAGAACCTGCGCTTCACCACCCCGGTCCACCCCGGTGACTCGATCACCGTCACGCTGACGGCCAAGCAGATCACCCCGCGGGAGAACGCCCACTACGGCGAGGTCCGGTGGGACGCCGACGTCCGCAACCAGGACGGCGTCAGCGTCGCCCGCTACGACGTGCTGACGCTGGTGGCGAAAACCCTGTGACGACGAGGGCGGCGGGTACGTCCCCTGTGGATGGACGCACCCGCCGTCTCCCTCCTCCGGTCAGGCGCCCACCTTCGCGCCGGTGTCGTTGAGCGCGAACCAGGTGCCCCCGACACCCTGACCCTTGGTGTCGCAAGGAACCTTGTCCTCGGCGAAGCGGTAAACCGGCCAACCCCCGACGGTCAGCTGGCGGGTCCCGTCCCCGCGGTCCACGGTGCCCAGCGAGTCCAGCCCCTCGACCTTCGCGCCGTCCGGGACCAGGACCGGCGGCCACTTCTTCGCGCAGTCGCCCTTGCAGTTGGTGGTCGGCGGCTTGGCGGAGTCCTTGTCGAAGCGGTAGAGCGTCATGCCCTCCCGGTCGGTGACGATCTGCCCGAGCTTGCCGACCTTCATCACCGCGACCCCGACCGTGCCCGACTTCGCCGCCGCGGCCTTCTTGCCCTCGGGGGTGAACGCGAACCAGTTGCCGCCCGCGCCCTGCCCCTTGACGTCGCCGGGAGCGGTGTCCTTGGCGTAGCGGTAGGCGGGCCAGCCCGCGATGGTCAGCTGCTTGCCGCCCTCGGGCCGCTCGACGGTGCCGAGCAGCGTGGCGTCGACCCCGGTGGCCTGGACGGCGGCGGGGTCGTCGACCAGGACGGGCGGCCAGGCGGCGGCGCAGTCGCCGGTGCAGTTGGTGGTCGGGGGTTTGGCGGTGTCCTTGTCGAAGCGGTAGATGGTGCGGCCGTCGCCGTCGACCACCAACTTCCCGAACTCGGGCGAGGGCATGGCCCGGATGGCGTCGGTCAGGGCCGTGGCGACGGAGTCGACCGCCTTGGCGTCGCCACCGACCTGGACGCTGGCGGGCTTGACGTCGGCGGTACCGGGGAGCTGCGCGTCACCGCAGGCGGTGAGCACGGCGCCGGCGGCGAGCAGGGAGACGGCGAGGGCGGACCTGCGGTTCACGGGGGCCTCCTGGGGAATCGGTTGACTCCCACACGGCCCGGGGCCCGCCCCGGTTCAACCGAGCTCGAAGTTCCTCGCGGTGCGTCCGGCGGGTGTGCCGGTTCACGTGGCGCCTGAGCAGGGGCTACCACCGAACCCGCACTTGAGCGAGGGCACTCCGTGGCCCCGGCAGCGCGCCCGCCTACTCCTCGACGCCGCTGACCTCACCCTTCGCGCCGAGCCCACGCGAAGGTCTTTTCGCCGGGAAGTGATCAGCCATCGGTGGGGCCGCCGCTTCAGAGGCGTTCGACGCGGTCGGCCTGCGGGCCCCGGTCGCTCTGACGCACCGCGTACCGGACCCGGTCACCCTTCCGCAGCGGCTCCGACCCCATGATCACGGACACGTGGGCGAAGAGGTCGTCGCCGCCCGCGTCCGGGGTGATGAACCCGAAGCCGCGGTCGCCGTCGTAGCGCGCGACGACGCCCTCGCCGCCTCGTGCGGGCACGTCCCGCGTGGCGGGTCCCGCGGTCGTGGCGGGTGCCGGCCGCCGGGGCGGTGTCTGGGGTTCGGCGCCCCGGACCAGGTGCACGTCGCGGGCCTGTGGGCCCTTGTCGCCGCTGGTCACCTCGTAGGCGACGCGGTCGCCCTCCGCGAGCCACGTCAGCCCTTCGGCCAGGGCGCGGGCGTGGACGAAGACGTCCCCGGCGCCGGAGTCGGGGTTGATGAAGCCGAAGCCCTTGTCCTCGTCGTACCAGGCCACCGTGCCGTCGGCACCGTCCCCGATACCGGCCGCGGCGGGTGAGCCTGCCCCCGCTGCCAGCGGGATCACGTACCCGGCCTGCGGACCGCGCTCACCGTCGACGATCAGGAAGGCCACCCGCTGCCCCTCGGTGACCACGCCGCCGGTCACGATGGCGGAGCTGTGCACGAAGATGTCGGCGCCGCCGCCGTCCGGCGACGCGAAGCCGTACCCCTTGCCCGGCTCGTACCAGTTGATGGTGCCGAGCAGGCCAACGGCGCTGCCGGTGGCCGCGTCGGCGGTGACGCGAACGCGCAGCGCCTGGGGCCCGCGGTCGTTCTCGCCGACCTCGAACACGACGGCCTGACCCTCGCGGAGCACTTTCGCGCCGCCGTCCTCGACGATCTCGGAGGCGTGCACGAACACGTCCGGCGAGCCGTCCTCGGGGGCGAGGAAGCCGAAACCCCGTTCGACGTCGAACCAACGGACGGTCCCTTGCGGCATCAAAACGCTCCAGGTCGAGAGGGCGGGCACTGGCCCCCAGTCTCTCTGACGGACTTCCGGTCCGTCGGGCCGGGCCCACAGGCGGGCGGTGCGGAGCCAGGGGAGGGCGTGAGCGGTGGTTGGCGCGAGGTCCGGGGAGTGGAGCGCCGAGGGAGGGGTATGTGGATGGCCCCCGGGTGCGGAAAGACCGCGGCGGCCGGTCCCCGGAGGGGCCGACCGCCGCGGGGGGTGGGTTAGGCGGCGTCCTTGATGATGACCGTCAAGGGGGCCTCCTGCTGGGCCAGGCCGTTGGCGTAGTTGCGCTGGACCTGGGACCGCTCGGCGCTGCTGGGCTGGGCGTTGGCGCAGCTCACCGGGGCCGAGCTGCCGGACATCAGGTCCGAGCACAGGCCGGTGCGGCGGTCCGGCAGGCCCAGGGTGTGGCCCATCTCGTGGGTGATGATCCGGACCTTGTTGTACCCCTGGTCCACCGCCTGCTTGCCGAACCAGATCTGCAGCGTCTGGCTGGAGCGCACCGGGCCGAGCTGCGCCTGCGGCCAGCCCGGGTCCGACACGATGCGGATGTTGACCCGCTGACCGGCCGTCGCCTTGGTGATGCGCACGTTCGGCGCCGCCGAGTTCCAGATGGACGCGGCTTGGGCGATCTCCGAGGCGTACTGGCTGGCACCGCTGTCGCTGTAGGTCAGGTTGGTGACCAGCGCCGCGCTGTCCTGCGCGGCGTTCGCGGGGGCGGCCACGCCGAGCACCACGGCGGCGCCCACCAGGGCGTTGGCCGCGACGAGCGCGAGAGTCCGTCGTTGCATGGGGTTCTCCTGGTTGTTCCGCGGCCCGCCGGGACAGCGGGCCGCACCCGGATGGTTGCCACGCGGTTGGCCACGCCGAAGGGACGGCGACGACGTCGAACCTGCCGCAGGGTGAAGCGGGGTGCCCACCGGTGGGTGGCATCCCGTGACTAGGGGTACTCGGTGCGTAGTTCATTCCCACGGAATAGTGACCGCGATCACAGGGATTGACTTTCCCAGGTGTCGCGGGTCGGCTAAGTGAACGGACGGGGTGTCGATAGGGGGTTTGATCAGCGGAAACCCGTTCGTCGGGCGCGTTCACGGCCGTTGTGCGACCATCGACGGCGGTGTGCGGACCTCCCGCGTGGAACCGTTGTGCCGCAACGGTTTTTGCCTGGAATTGTGCGCGAGTGCACCCCCGATTTGATCCCGGGTTGGCACCCGTGTAACTTTCTTCCTGTCAGCGGAACGGGCCGGGAAAACCGGGCCAGAGCGAGACATAAGAACTTAGCGAGTAACCAGCCTCGGATGAGGTCGCCCTTCCGGCGGTCGAGTACGATGAGCGTGTGTTGTTTGAGAACTCAACAGTGTGCCGATTTAAGCCAGTAGAGCTTGAATGATAGAACCCCGATGTGGGTTCCTTTGAGATGAATTGAT